>NZ_CP064295.1:490000-2890000 GCF_015476115.1 Aegicerativicinus sediminis
TCCAACGGCCCTCGCGGGACGCCTTCGGCGCACACGGAATGCTCCCCTACCACAGAATATTCTGTCCATAGCTTCGGTGGTGTGTTTATGCCCGATTATTATCCATGCCGGACCGCTCGACTAGTGAGCTGTTACGCACTCTTTAAATGAATGGCTGCTTCCAAGCCAACATCCTAGCTGTCTGGGCAGTCCAACCTCGTTTATTCAACTCAACACACACTTGGGGACCTTAGCTGATGGTCTGGGTTCTTTCCCTCTCGGACATGGACCTTAGCACCCATGCCCTCACTGCGTTACATCATTATATAGCATTCGGAGTTTGTCAGGAATTGGTAGGCGGTGAAGCCCCGCATCCAATCAGTAGCTCTACCTCTATATAACTAATAACACGCTGCACCTAAATGCATTTCGGGGAGTACGAGCTATTTCCGAGTTTGATTGGCCTTTCACCCCTACCCACAGGTCATCCGAAGACTTTTCAACGTCAACCGGTTCGGGCCTCCACTGTGTGTTACCACAGCTTCACCCTGCCCATGGGTAGATCACACGGTTTCGCGTCTAACGCCACTGACTATACCGCCCTGTTCAGACTCGCTTTCGCTGCGGCTCACGCACCTGAAGTGCTTAACCTTGCCAGAAACGTTAACTCGTAGGCTCATTATGCAAAAGGCACGCCGTCACGGATAAATCCGCTCCGACCGCTTGTAGGCGTATGGTTTCAGGTTCTCTTTCACTCCGTTGTTCACGGTTCTTTTCACCTTTCCCTCACGGTACTGGTCCACTATCGGTCTCTCAGGAGTATTTAGCCTTGGCGGATGGTCCCGCCAGATTCACACAGGGTTTCTCGTGCCCCGCGCTACTCAGGATACCGCTATCGATAACGCTCTTTGCCCGTACGGGGCTCTCACCCTGTATCGCCCGACTTTCCAGACGGTTCCGGTTCATTGCGCATCAAATGTCGCGGTCCTACAACCCCGGACGGTCCGTAAACCGCCCGGTTTGGGCTAATGCGCGTTCGCTCGCCACTACTAGCGCAATCACTGTTGTTTTCTTCTCCTCCGCCTACTTAGATGTTTCAGTTCAGCGGGTTCGCCCACCTTGCGGTGTGACTGGCCTTCAACCAGCCGGGTTGCCCCATTCGGAAACCCCCGGATCACAGGTCATGTGCACCTCCCCGGGGCTTATCGCAGCTTATCACGTCCTTCGTCGCCTCTGAGAGCCTAGGCATCCCCCATACGCCCTTCTTTCGCTTATTGTTGCTCTTTATGTTATTCAAGATTCTATCTACACCGCCGAACCGAAGCCCGGCGGCGCTCGTATCCGCCGGGGCGCCTAAGCGCCCCGGCTATGTTTTTCGTGTTTCTCTTTTCCCAATATGTCAATGAACTTTCGTGCCCGAAACGGGCCCTGTGGAGAATATCGGAGTCGAACCGATGACCTCCTGCGTGCAAGGCAGGCGCTCTAGCCAGCTGAGCTAATCCCCCGTAAAAACCCCAAAAGCCTCCCTGGAGACCCTGGTGCTACCGACGGCAACACGGGTAACCCAACTTCTAAAATTTCCTTTCAGTATATAATGAACTTCCCTAAGCAATGCCCGGCAAATCGCCAAAACAAGCTTAGCTTGTAGTCTCAGGCAGACTCGAACTGCCGACCTCTACATTATCAGTGTAGCGCTCTAACCAGCTGAGCTATGAGACTGCATTTATTTTATAAAAAAAAGGGATCGACAGTGAAAAGAACGGGCCACCCTCGCGCCGGGGGGACCGAAAGGTCCGCCGGCTGCCCGGAACGCATCCGGGCAACTTCTCTAGAAAGGAGGTGTTCCAGCCGCACCTTCCGGTACGGCTACCTTGTTACGACTTAGCCCTAGTTACCGATTTTACCCTAGGCCGCTCCTTGCGGTGACGGACTTCAGGCACTCCCGGCTTCCATGGCTTGACGGGCGGTGTGTACAAGGCCCGGGAACGTATTCACCGCAGCATGGCTGATCTGCGATTACTAGCGATTCCAGCTTCACGGGGTCGAGTTGCAGACCCCGATCCGAACTGTGACCGGTTTTGTAGATTCGCTCCGCCTTGCGGCGTGGCTGCTCTCTGTACCGGCCATTGTAGCACGTGTGTAGCCCAGGACGTAAGGGCCGTGATGATTTGACGTCATCCCCACCTTCCTCGCGGTTTGCACCGGCAGTCTCGCTAGAGTTCCCGACATTACTCGCTGGCAACTAACGACAAGGGTTGCGCTCGTTATAGGACTTAACCTGACACCTCACGGCACGAGCTGACGACAACCATGCAGCACCTTGTAAAGTGTCCGAAGAAGGGTCTGTCTCTAGACCTGTCACTCTACATTTAAGCCCTGGTAAGGTTCCTCGCGTATCATCGAATTAAACCACATGCTCCACCGCTTGTGCGGGCCCCCGTCAATTCCTTTGAGTTTCATTCTTGCGAACGTACTCCCCAGGTGGGATACTTATCACTTTCGCTTAGCCACCCAGCCCGAAGGCCGGACAGCTAGTATCCATCGTTTACGGCGTGGACTACCAGGGTATCTAATCCTGTTCGCTCCCCACGCTTTCGTCCATCAGTGTCAGTGCGTTGTTAGTGATCTGCCTTCGCAATCGGTGTTCTATGTAATATCTATGCATTTCACCGCTACACTACATATTCCAACCACTTCACAACGACTCAAGACAACCAGTATCAAGGGCAATTCCACGGTTGAGCCGCGGGATTTCACCCCTGACTTAATCATCCACCTACGGACCCTTTAAACCCAATGATTCCGGATAACGCTTGCATCCTCCGTATTACCGCGGCTGCTGGCACGGAGTTAGCCGATGCTTATTCCTACGGTACCGTCAAGCCCCCAACGCGTGGGGGTGTTTCTTCCCGTATAAAAGCAGTTTACAACCCATAGGGCAGTCTTCCTGCACGCGGCATGGCTGGATCAGGCTTCCGCCCATTGTCCAATATTCCTCACTGCTGCCTCCCGTAGGAGTCTGGTCCGTGTCTCAGTACCAGTGTGGGGGATCCCCCTCTCAGGGCCCCTACCCATCGTAGCCTTGGTATGCCGTTACCATACCAACTAGCTAATGGGACGCATGCCCATCTCGTACCGATGAATCTTTAATATTATAGTAATGCTACAATAATATGCCATGGGGTATTAATCCACGTTTCCATGGGCTATCCCCCTGTACGAGGTAGGTTGCATACGCGTTACGCACCCGTGCGCCGGTCTCAAGGGAGCAAGCTCCCTCTACCCCTCGACTTGCATGTGTTAGGCCTGCCGCTAGCGTTCATCCTGAGCCAGGATCAAACTCTTCATCGTAGATTCTTAAATATCTTCCGACGGAATATCCTCCAGGTGCCCCCCTTAAGGGGCGCTCAAAATGGTCTGTTCTTCTCTTTGTTCCCGCCACCTAAAACAGTGGCGGTACGCTGTCAATCCCAATATGTTAATGAACTTTTTCCGTTCCGCCCAAATGCCCTTCCGGACAAAAGCGGGTGCAAATATAAAACCCTTTTTCCATTCCCGCAAAACCTTTTTCAAAAAAAAATCCCGCTCCAAAAAAAACACCAATAAGGACCCATATGAACGACGCAAAAAAACTTCTCCGGTACCCCAATCGGGGACCTCCCCTTTTTTGCGGCTGCAAAGATAGTGTTGAATGTTTGAATATTCCAAACACTTTTAAAATAAAATTTCCAATATTTTTTCCGGACCTGAATACTAGGTATTTACAACAAAAAAAATATTAGATTCCAATAGGCCGAAACCATAAAGCCAAAAAACAGATGCTTCTAAAAAAATTCTAAAGAAAGAAATTCCAGACTAGACCAAAACGAATAACAAAGTCCCGATAGGGATAATTTGGCGCAGAATAATAATTATATCCTGTAAAAGATGAATTGAAATGCTCCAATTTAAAAAACAATCGTGTCTGCCTAACTTTCGCATTTACAAAAAAATCGAACATAGGAAAGCCTCCAAGCTCTTGATCATTCTGAACATAAAATTCTGCCAAGACAGGATCGTATGCATTCATATTATACTTGGTAAAGTATTTAAAAGTAATGCCTGTTTGTAAATAAAGCGCTTTATCAAACAAATGGTTTTCATAATAAAAAGTATTCCGACTAATGAATTCTGGAACATTAAAAACCGTTGTTCCATCTAAAATGTTCTGGTACATAATGGTATTATCCAATCCAAAATGACCTAGCCTGAACTCTTTATTAACCTTAAATTTTAAAAAACTAACAGTGCCGTCATTTTGCAATGGTTGGACAATATTATCCTCAACACCGAAATAGGTATAGTTATTTATTAATGAGTAATCAACGAAAAGGTTCAGGTATTTTTCGGACTTCCAGCCTCCACCAATGGTTTGGGAGGTAACATTTTCAAAATCCCCATAATTATCCCAATTATAATTGATATAATCACTCTGAAACAACAATTGGTTAAAATTGGGTTGGGCTGAATTATTGGCGAAGAATGCCGTGAAGGTTTCAGTTTTAAAAAGAGGGATATCAGCTTCAAGTCTCAAGTGATTACCGCTTAAAGGTTCCGAAAGGTTTAAACTAAAATTCCCCCTAAACTTAAGAAAACTAAATTCCTTTTTATACGCTCCTCCAATTTGAATCAAAGACTCCTTAATTCTATTTCTTATGAAATTCCCCTCCAGATTAACTAATGAGTTATAGCCATAATTCAAATTAAGATAATCTACATTGAAATTGATATTTCCTAAAATTTTGGAACGAAATGACAAAAAACCACCAAACCGAAAATCTTCCAGGGTTACCTTGTCATGAATGACATTGCCAAATGAGCCTCCCAAATAACCTGAGGCAACATCCTGCTTGTATTGGTAATATTTGTCTTCAAAATGAATTTTGTTTCCAATAGTTAATGCATAATCTTTTAAAGAGTCACTCTCTCTGAAAAGGTCGTATTCATGTTCAAGATAAAATCGTTTCCCAATTAATATACTTTCAGCATTCTGAAACCTAGGATCGAAGGTTCCACGGTCTAAAAAATCTGAATTGCCCGATTCAAATTTTTCTAGGTCTTCATCTAACAACCCACCATTTTCTTGATTCATCAAATCTTGAGACAGAAAATGTGCCCTGGCCCTATAACGATTCGTCTTATTATAGTAGTTGGCAGTAAACCTAAAGTTTCCAGTACTTGTGAGTATGTGTTGATAAACCCCCAAGGATCTTAATCCCTTATAACCAATTGAAAAATTAAAATGCTTAGATATATTGGTAGTAAACATGGCATCTAAAAGCTGACCCTGCTGAAAAGCCGTCTTATAGAATAATTCTGTTAATGGTGTTGGAACATGATAATAGTAGGTATCTTCAAGTTCCATGTAATTGAAATGCCTAGCTCTAGCTGCAAATAATGGGAGGGTATTTTCATGAGCAAAATTCTCACTGAGTTTATTATAGGTTTGGCCTAAATTGGAAAAAGGGAGAAGCTCAAAATTATCCTTCCTTAAATAATTGAATTTATAGTCTTTTTTGAGGCTTAAAGTGGTATCAACAAAGGTCGTGTCTCTATAATGATTTATTATAAGGTATTGAGTAATCTCGGCCTTTTCTTGCTTTGCCTGACCAGATCTGTTCCTATCCCTTCTATTGGATAGGGTGTCGTTTGTCCTAACTCCTTGCTCTCTTCTTATTGAATCTATCATCCTAGGATTTGGCTTTTGCACCTTTGGTCGCTGTCCATAAGACATTGAAGTGACCATTATGGCTAGAAAGAGAAAAGAGATTCGAAGTGGGTGCATAGAAAAAATTTAAGCAAAAATAAATCTTTACTTTAACTCTTGCTTGTATTAATAAAAAAACCACCTCGAATGAGGTGGTTTTTTATATTATTAAATAAATTCTAGTACCCGGCGTTTTGTACCATGTTAGAATTTGCATTCATCTCAGAAAGAGGTATTGGCCAAGCAAATAAAGTACTTGGGTAAGGAATAACTTGAGCAATATTACCTAAAGTTCCAGCGGCTTCCATATCCATTCCTGTTCTTAGCATATCGTCGTATCTGAATCCTTCGAACATCAATTCTTTTCTACGCTCATTTAAGATGTCATCCTTAGTCACTGTAGTGTAAGCTGATGCTCCTCTATTTGAAGTAATTTTATTCAATTCAGTAGCTGCGTCTCCACCAGTTTCAAAAAGAGCCTCAGCATAGTTTAAAATAACTTCTTCATATCTGAATAAAGGAATGTTATCGGTATAAGAAATGTTGTCTGGATATTTACCGTAATTTC
The DNA here is from genome assembly GCF_015476115.1 of Aegicerativicinus sediminis. Lineage (GTDB taxonomy): Bacteria > Bacteroidota > Bacteroidia > Flavobacteriales > Flavobacteriaceae > Aegicerativicinus > Aegicerativicinus sediminis. The sequence continues at coordinate 496,294 of NZ_CP064295.1, forward strand.
TCAACATATCACCTTGGTAACCTAAGATATCTGCTCTAACGTCACCGTCTTCAAAGATGTCTAACACCTCGTCAAACACTTGGATGTCTCCATAACCACTACCATCATCATTAGCTCTATAGATATAAGCTAAACCGTTGATACCAGCATTATCAGTTGCCGAGTTAGCCAATTCAAAAATAACATTTGAACCGCCTGCTCCACCCCAACTACTTACATAGTTCGCGGCAGGAATTACACTATATAAACCTGAATCGATAACAACCTTAGCAGCATCACGCGCTCTTGTCCACTCGCCAAAATATACAGCTACTCTAGCTTCTAAAGCTTTTGCAACATATTTAGAAACGAACACTTTTGAATTGTCATAGCTTGAATCCATCATGTTAAAAGCAGCTTCTAAATCACTATAAATAGCAGCTTTTACTTCGTCGATAGTATTCCTAGCTGGAAATAAGTTGTCACCTTTAAAAGTAGTAACAATTGGAACACCTAAATTACCTCCACCAGCATGTTGCTGACCATAGGCTCTCAACAAATCAAAATGACCTAAAGCTCTTAAAGCCATAGCCTGACCTTGGATATGTCGACCATAGTCTACATCACCTTCCAAAGATTCAACATTTGTACCGATTATAATATTCAAATCAGCAATAAATGCATAAGCAGTTCCCCAAATCCAACCAGTATTGTTATTGTATAAATACTGACTTTGGGTAGTAAACCTACCTGAATTACCATTAGAGAAGGTGTTATCTGATCTTACTTCATTATAAATGATCATGTCTCTACCATAATATCCGGAACCGGTCATGGTACTATGTGCACCCTTAAGTATGCTATACAGGTTGTCTACCCTTGTAATACTTCCTTCAACACTTTTACTTTGTGCTAAAGTAGGATCTAAATCATCTGTAGTACAAGCATTAACAGCAAATAAAGCTGCGAACACCCATAATATTTTAACTATTCTATTCATCTTTTTCATTTTTTTTAAAAGGTTAAATTAACACCGAACATAAACGTTCTGGTTGGTGGGGTTTCCAACCCAGTTTGACCTCCTAAATCTTGTTCAGGGTCATATAACAAGTTATCATCTTTAACCCAAGTAGCAAGGTTGTTTCCACGAACATATATTCTTGCACTTTGCATTCCTACTAAGGACATTACTTCAGAAGGGATGTTATAACCAACGGTAACTGATCTTAACCTAAAGAAATCACCGTCATACAAGAATTTAGAATGTCTTTGCCAAGGTTGACCTGCACTAGTAAATTTACCATATCTAGTTTGGTCACCTGGCTGTTGCCATCTGTCTAACAAGGTTTGGTAACCATTGTAAGCAAATACAGGGTAACCATTAGCTTGATTTAAATATAAATGCCAACCCTCATAAATTTTGTGACCTCCAGCATAGTAACCAGTAGCATTAAGGAAGAATCCTTTAAAGTTGAAATTTAAATTCATACCTGCCGTAAGTGTAGGAATAGCATTTCCACCTTGCCATACAGCTTCTGCCTCATTAAAGTTAGTAGTTGTAGCACCATCTACCCCATTAACATACCATTCTTCAGCTCCAGTTTCTGAATTAACTCCTGCCCAAGTTGGCATATAATATTCTCTTACGGCATGACCAGTTTCAATTCGGTCAATCGTAGAAGTTATTGTTCTTTCAATTCCATTAGGATCTAAAGGCAACTTGGTTACTTCGTTTTCAACTGTTGCCAAATTACCACCGATGCTAAACTGTACATCTTCTGAATCTACTATGTTAGCATTCAATTCGAATTCCCAACCAATATTCTCTAACTCACCAATGTTTTGGGTTTGGCTAGCAAATCCAGTAGTTTGGGATAATGGTACATTCAATAATAAGTCAGTAGATTCTCTTTTGAAATAAGCAACGCTACCTGAAAGTACATTATTGAACAATCCAAAATCAACACCTACATCAAGGGTATTAGACTTTTCCCAAGACAAATCTTCATTACCAAAAGTTGATACAGTCTGAGCACCTTCACCATTGTAATCTACACTGAAGCTAAATAACGATTGGTAATTGTTCAATCCGATATTGGCGTTCCCTGTAACACCGTATGCTCCACGTAGCTTAAGATAATCTACAAAGTCAGAATTTTCTAAGAAGGCCTCTTTATGCAAGTTCCAAGCGGCACCTACAGACCAGAAATTACCCCAACGATTGTCTTGTGAGAATCTAGAATTTCCTTCTCTACGATAAGTGGCATCAAAAACATATCTACTTTGGAACGCTGTATATTGGGCTTGAGCCAAATACGCACCTACATACCAATCACTGTAACTTGAGCTGTTAGATATTGGACTACCAGCACTATCTAAGTTGAATAGTCCATCATCGGCAAAGTTTTCAGAATAACCTCCTAAGAAGTAACTCCTGTTAGATTGATATTCTTGAAGAATACGGAAATCAAACTCATGATTTTCATTTAAATCTAAAGCATACTCTAAGTAGTTTTGGAATACGTAAGTAACATTGGTTCTATCGTATTGAGACGCATCACCTGAAGTTGCCACACCGTATCCATAATTTCTGTTGGAATAGGTTCTAGTGTTATACAATTGTAAATCCACATTGAATTTAGTACCAGCCTTAAATCCACCACCTATTTCCCAGTCAAGGGAGTTACCAGAAACTATTCTGGTGAATGTCTGATCATCAATATTTTCTTCTGCCAAAATTAATGGGTTTGGCAAAGCACCACCCACTTCTGCGTAAGTACCATCGTCATTATAAGGATATCTCAGAGAACTCATGAAATATTTAGACGTTCTAGCACTTTCAAAATATGCACTAGTTTCAAGGAACGCATCTTGGTACGTCCATGATGCTTGGTTCTGAGTGGAGAATTTTAATTTTGGTGTCAAGTCTTTTGAAAAACTTAAAGCACCAGAAATTCTTTCGAAAGAAGTTCCGATAACAGTACCTTCTTGCTCCATATAACCTAAAGAGGCAAAAAAGGTATTACCTTCACCACCACCAGATGCAGATAAACTGTACTGTTGGATTGGAGCATCTCTATTTTCTACGGCTCTACCCCAATTAGCTTCCTTTCGACCACCTTGATCCCATGCTCTAAATAAAGAGTTTTGGGTTAAAAGATAATCTTCAGCTTCTTGAGTAGTATCGAAGAAACCATCATTAAAATAAGCTTCACTAGCCAGCTCTAATCTTTGAGCTGCAGTTAATGGTAGCGGCCCTTCAGTGGCATCATTTTGCCAACCATACATAGAGCTAAAATTAAAGGTGGTCCTACCTTGTTTACCTGATTTGGTTGTAATAACGATTACACCGTTTGCACCACGAGCACCATACTGAGCCGTTGCAGAAGCATCCTTTAATACGGTAATGGATTCGATGTTGTTATTATCCAAAGCGGCTAAAGATGAAATTGAGGATCTTGCCCCAAAAGCACCTACGTTACCATTATTTACTGGCACACCGTCGATAACATATAAAGGTTCGTTACCAGCTGTAATAGAGCTAATACCACGAATTCTTATGTTTGCTACCGAACCTGGAGTACCCGAAGTTGAAGACACCGTTAAACCAGCCACATTTCCTTGTAAAGCTTGATCTACTGCAGGAGCAGCAATTTGAGAAAGTTGTTCACTATCAACTTTTACAACTGAACCTGTAATGTCTGATCTCTTTTGGGAGGTATAACCAGTAACAACAACCTCTTCTAGGGTTGCAAAATCTTCTTCCATGGCAACATTAATAACACTGCCAGATCCAACGGTTATTTCTTTTGTTTTCAAACCGACGTATGAAAACACTAGCACTTCACCTGTACTTGCGGAAATCGAATACTTTCCATCAAAATCAGTTTGTGCTCCTTTTGAAGTTCCTTTTACAAGAACGTTTACTCCAATTAAGGGTATACCGTCACTTGCTCCTGAAACTGTACCTGTGATTGTTCTCTCTTGTGCAAAAGAAAACTGCATCACTAGCATCATCAAAGATGCCAACAAAGTAATCTTAAATTTCATAAATTAATTATTTGAATTAGCCAAGGCACAAACATGAGGATAAAAACTCAAAAAGTCAAATATGCTTGGTAGAATAATTGTTAAAATTTTAACCTTTTAACATTTTTTTTGGAATCTACCATCTTTAAAACTGTACTAAACATGTTCGTTGAGTTAAACTTATGTGAAGAAAAATTCCTAAAATATTAACAATAGGATTTTTTAAACACCCCTTATTGAGAATTTTATAAAATATCAGTCTGAAAATGCCTTATTAACAAAAATTCAAAAGTTAAAACTAACTCGTCTATGAAATAAGATTTTTCAACAGAAAAAGGAATTGAATAATTGAAAATAATTAATTGCATAAAAGATTGATCTAAAAAATTAGGCATAAAAAAACCACCTCGAATGAGGTGGTTTTTATTATTAAATGTTAAAATTAATTTTGATCGCCTGGCCCTAAATTTGGGTTAGCATCTATTTCTTTCTGTGGAATTTTGAAGATCCAACTATCGTTTTGTGATGGTCTATCTTGTCGGAAACCATCTTGATAAAGTACTTCTGAAGCTCCTGATCCACCATCTGCACCGTGATCGATTCCCTCATCCCAACGAATTTTATCAGTATATCCAAATCCTTCGCCCCAAAGTTCCACACCTCTCTGGAATTTGACCTGATCCATTAAAGCAGATTCTGTACCAAACGCTGTTGCATCGTAAGCAGAATCACGGGCTCCCCCCAATTCTTGAAGGGCAGCTTGGGCTGCTGCAATATTACCAAGCATAGTTTCTGCCTCAGCTTCTATTAAATACATTTCTGCAGAACGCATATAAATGATATCGTCTGGATCTATAGTACCTGGATTTTTTTGTAACATCTTTACATGCATATAAGGATGTTCGTTATGTGCTGTAGTCCATCCATATAAATCTCTATAAAACTTTTCTGCTGCTTCAAACTCTTCTTCAGTAGTATATAATGGGTTGGTATTGTTTGCCCAACCACCTTCGCCATTAGCTGCGGAAGTATTGGTATTTGGCGCATCAACTAAAAATACATCTTTTCTATAATCAGTATCAGGAATGGCATCTACCAATCTTCTATCAGCTATTTTAGGATTGTTTCTATTTTGACTACCATTAAATGTATTACACATTAAATAGAAATAGGAACGGAAAAAGGTGGTTTCAGTTTCTATCACATTACTGCCCCAAATAACTTCTGGAAGTAATGTAGTGTTAAAACCAGATTTCCATTGGCTTTCGCTCATCAATGGATAATTTTGTCGGGCCATTTTTGCTGCATCTGCAGCAATACGCCATTGTCCACTATTTAATGCAATTCTAGCTTTCAAACCATAAGCCACATCTATATTAAGTTGAGACTTTCCATCTGCGGAACCAGTAGGTCTTTGTGTAGCACCGTCAAAATAATCAATTGCCATATTAATATCAGACATACATTGATCATAAATCTCTTGTACAGTAGACCTTGGCTCACTCGTAAAGGGCGCTTCAGAAGCATACAATAAAGGTACTCCAGGATCTGAGGATGGATTTCCAATTAAATATCCTTTGGCAAAATGTTGAACTAATGATAGATATCCAAATGCTCTATACGTATAAGCTTGTCCGATAATTTCCTTAAGTCGTGCATCCTCAGTCAAACTTCCATCAGTTGCCTTGTTTATTATAGCGTTTGCATTAGCAATGATATTATAGCGGTGATACCAAAATAATTCGTTTGTTAACGAGGTTTCTTGCGTATGATCTAACCATCTTGCATTATCCCTCCATCCTAAATTATTTGCACTAGCAGAATGAATAATTCCTCCCGCTAGGTTATCTCCCATTGGAAGCCAATAATGATCATTCGCTCTAGCAGTATTTCCGCCTGGAAGAACCCACTGTGATTGAGCATATAATCCACGATGTATTCCATTAAGTATTAGAGCCATATTCTCCGCGGTTGCCAAAGCATCCCCAGAAGAAATTGCGTCAGTTGGTTTTGTCTCCAGAAAATCGTCTGAACACGAGGTTACCGTAATAAAGCCAACTACGAATAACAATAAGTTTATTTTTCTTAACATACTTTTTATGTTTTTTATATTTTCTTCTTTATAATGATACATTTAATCCAACTGAAATAGTCCTTGAAGGATTAAAGTCGTTTCCTGCAGGTGTACCAGCTAAACTGTATTGAGGGTCTAAACCATCTCTTTTACTCTTTACAAACAGATTCTCTCCTGTTAAAGACAGCCTCAATAAATCTACCCCTATTTTTTCAGTAAATCCTCTTTGGAAGTTATAACCTAGGCTGACATTCTTTAGAGTCCAAAAAGATGCATCAGTTAAAAAGCGGGTCGATTGGGTTCTCACTAAATCTGCAGTTCCGTTTTGCATTCTTGGCACTGAAGTAACGTCTCCAGGTTGACGCCAAGCATTCAAAATATCTGGATGTAACGAATTCCCATAATTTCCGCTATGCATCATTGCAGAATAACCATTATCTAGGAATTTTCCACCAATACCATAGGTAATAAGAAAATCTAGTGTAAGGCCTTTATAACTAAATCGGTTAGAAACTGAACCAAGAACATCTGGTATTGAGCTATCACCAGTATAGGCTCTTTCAGTATCTTCCCAATCATTAGTTGTTTCTTGAACCCCATTTGCATCTAATACAGGAACACTATTACCATCATCATCTAATTCGAACATTAAAAATAGCTGATCCCCTGTTGCTGGGTCAACCCCGGCAGTATGAAGGATATAATAATCAAATCTAGATCTACCTACATCCCACCTTTTAGAACCATTTACAAATGGATCTGGGAGGTATGTAATTTCATTTTTAAATGTGGAAGCTTGTAAAGCAAGATCCCAAGTGAAATCGTTTTTATTAATCAAATGTCCGGTTAAACCAAGCTCCCAACCAGAGTTATACATATCACCAACATTAGCAGGGTAAGAATTTAAACCATTACTGAGTGGGATTGGCAAATCATATAATAGATCTGAACTGTTCTTTTTATAATATTCAACTGACCCTTCAAGGAAATTATTAAACAATGCAAATTCTAAGGCCACATCCCAAGTTTCCAAAGTTTCCCATTGTAATGCTCCATTGCCTATTTCGCTCCAATATATTGCAGGATTACCCGCATTTGAAATCAAGGAATACCTAGGCTGGGACAAGAAAAAGTCTCCTAATTGATCATTTCCTACTTCTCCATACGAGGCTCTAACTTTTAATCTATCAATGAAGGACACATTTTGCATAAAGCTCTCTTGATCTATCCTCCAGGATGCTCCAACCGAATAAAATGTACCCCATCTTGAATCTGGACTAAATACAGAAGAACCATCTCTTCTTACAGAACCAGTTAAATAATATTTATTATTGTAATTGTAATTCAATCTCAAGAAAAATCCTTCTAAGGTGTAATTAGTTGTAGAACCTTCAAGCCTTACAGGGGTGGCGAAATTGTCAAATTCGTAAATCCCTTCTGCTGTTTGTTCGATTGCCAAACCATTAAATGAGGAAAATCTTCTGTCAAAGCTTTCATGACCTGCGGTAATGTCAACGTTATGAACATCATTAAAACTTTTGGTATAAGTTAAGATTTGATTGAAGTTTCTAGTTTCCCTTCTAGATCTCACCTCACTATAACGACCGGTAGGTTGTGCATCACCAATAATATTATTTTCATATTCTTTACTTAGACCTTCATTAATATCCCTACCATAATTTAATCTAAAATTAAGACCTTCTAAAATCTTGAAATCTGCAAAATATCTAAATCCATAGGTATTATTTCTAGTAGTTTCATTGTTTAGAAATAACTCCTGCAGAGCATGGCGTCCTTGGCTAATTGGTCTTGAGCCAATATTGTATTCTGGGTAACCTTCACCATTATCAAAAATTGGATCACCAGCCGCATCTAATACCAAATTACCATTTAGATCATTTATGTAAACTGGATAAATTGAACCAATGTTCTTGGCAAATCCAAATGGATTAACAATACTACCCGTTCCCGCAGAAGTTGGGCCTTGGGATTCAGCAATTGTAACATTGGTACTACCTCCCATAGTTAACCATTCCTTAACTTCAAATTCTGCATTCAAACGCGCTGTTAAACGGTTATATCCTGTGGTAACTACATATCCTTCTTCATCTAGATAGGAAGCCGAGAAAAATACCTGGTGCTTATCACCACCTCCAGAAACATTTACGTTATAATTACTTCTTAAACCTGTTTGCTCCATTACATCATACCAATCTAAACTCTTGTAGATTAAGTTTGCGTTTGGATTAAGTCGTCCATCCGTTCCCACGATTTGATCGTTTGGAACATCGAATGGATTATATCCTAAATTGTTATAGATATTGGCAGAAGCAAAAGCAGGGTCACCACCACCTGCATTGGAATTTTTAAGCGCCTCCCACATCATTTCGTAATACTGACCAGGTGTCACCTCATCATAAGTTGGTATAGCTCGGTCAACAACCCCAGTTTGCACAGAAAAAGATGCACGAATTGGCCCTTTAGTTCCGCTCTTAGTAGTAATTATTACAACCCCATTAGCTGCACGCGATCCGTACAAAGCAGTCGACGATGCATCTTTTAAAATGGTGAAAGATTTAATATCTTCTTGGTTAATGGTATTAAGACCCCCTTCATATTGCATACCATCAACAATAAAAAGTGGATCCGTACTACCATTTAAAGTACCTACACCCCTAATAATAATGCTAGGCGAAGAACCAGGTTGTCCATTGGCTGATGTAAATTGAACCCCTGTTGCATTACCTTCAATTGCAGCAATTGGCGAGGTTACGTTCCTAATAACCAAGTCCTTTTCTCCAATTACACTAGCAGACCCCGTAAAGGCCTCTTTTGTAGAAGTACCATAAGCGGTTACAATAACTTCATCTAAGGAGGCAACATCCTCGGCCATACTAACATTATATGTATTGCTAGCGCCAATGGTAATTTCCCGGGTAACTAAACCGACATAGGAAAACACCAAAACCTCACCTGTACTTACAGAAATACTATAATTTCCATCAAAGTCGGTTTGAACGCCTCTAGACGTTCCTTTAACAACAACACTTACCCCTATTAAAGGCATTCCATCACCTTCACTGGTGACTACACCTGAAACGGTTTTGTTTTGGGCAAGTGAAAAATTCGTCGCAAAAATGACTAGCGACGCAATTAAAAAAGTAATTTTTAATCTCATGTAGTAATTATTTGAATTAGTCTAAACGCAAAAATCTGCATTAATGTTAACTAAATCAAAAATACCCGGGGTAAACAGTGTTAAAAGATTAACTATTTAACATTCCTTTTAGATTTAAAATTTATTGAGTCAATATAATTTGGTTTATTTTGTTAAAGGATTAATAAAACTTTCTTAAAATTTTTAACATTTGAGTCTAATTTCAACATTTTCAAAATTCACTTTAGAATGTGGAACCGATGAGGCCGGAAGAGGATGTTTAGCCGGCCCTGTTACAGCCGCGGCGGTAATCTTACCCGCTGATTTTAGCAGTGAAATTCTCAATGATTCAAAACAGTTAAACAAAAACCAGAGAAATCAACTTAAAATAGAAATAGAGCTCAATGCCCTGGCGTATGCATTTTCGCACGTCTGGCCAGAAACCATCGATCAAATCAATATTTTAAACGCATCTATTCTAGCCATGCACCAAGCCATTGAGAAACTTACCGTTAAACCCGAATTTATAAGTGTAGATGGAAATCGTTTCAAAACCTTTAAAAACATCCCCCATGAAACCATAGTAAAAGGTGATGGAAAATACTTGAATATTGCAGCAGCCTCTATAATTGCCAAAACGGAGCGGGATTCATATATGGAAAAAATTCACGAGGAATATCCACACTATAATTGGATACAGAACAAAGGATATCCTACAAAAGAACACCGGGATGCCCTCATATCATTCGGCCCAACGCCTTATCACAGACAATCATTCAGATTGAAGCCTGAACAATTAAAATTAGACCTTTAACTTTTTATATTTGCAAAAACCCCATCGGTATGCAAAAATCTTGGTTGGCTATTCTTGCCCTAACCATTTTCTTAAGTTGTCAAGAAACTGAAAATAATGATAATCAGTTAATTGATTATCTACCGACAGATGCAACATTTATTTTAACCTCTTCAAACGTAGATTCTTTATCTACCTTGATTGCGAGAAACGCCTTGATCAGCACCGAAAAGGATTCTACATTATTCTCAACGCTACGCACCTTATCCAATACGATTAAACCAGATTCCATTTGGGGTAAAATGTACCTTGCCATTTCTAAAAATGAACCTAATGGACAATTCTTTACTTTAGTTTACAATACCGATTCCTTAATATTTCAAACAGAGACTTTAAAAAGCTTCTCCTCTGAAACGATTAGAACTTCTAAACATACCATAGACCAATTACAGTTAGACTCTACGGCAATCTACCATTATAAAAATTCATCAAATAATGTATTCACAAATGATAAGAAATGGCTGGATGAATCTATAGCTAAATTTCCTTTTAACAATAGAAAATATAGGGATCAGATTAACACAACCTCAAGCGACAATTCTATAATACTAAAAAATTTGAAGCTCAATTCAAATGCCTTAAAGACAAATGAAAATGATACTTTGCCTTTAAGATTGGCAGATGAATTAATATTGGAGCTTTCCATTAGTGAAAATTCGGTTTATTTGAATGGTATTGCCGTTAGCGACAGCTTATCTAATTCAATACAGAACCTGAATAACCATACAAAACCAAGAGAAAATAAATTTGCTCAAATTGCTCCTTATGATATTACGTTTGCACAGAGTTTTGCATTCAATGACTACGAGCATTTCCAAATGGTTAAGCCAAAAATGGAAATAGACTCATTTTCGTCCCAGACAAATGAATTACCCAATATTGTTGAGTTCGCGGTACTCAAGAAATCCGAATCCACAACTTATGCGCTTCATTCACTCGATATCGATGCAACAGCGGATGCGATAGGTTTAGCTTTCCCAAGTGAAAATTATAGGGATATTGACCTTTACCAAACACCTAGAGAATTTAATGCCGTGCTAAAGAATAACAAATATGTGCAATTAGACAGCATTTCTTATTGTACAAAACTTGGAGATTTTATTCTGGTTTCAAACCATGGTGAAACATTAAAGGATTACATTTCGAATTTTCAAAATGAAACTTCATTGGCAAATTCTGAAAATTTCCAAGAAATCATGGAACATTTAAGTGACGAATCTTCCTTATTTTTATATTTCAAGGGTAAGGAACTGGGAACATTTTTAATCGATGATGTAGATTACCAATTTTCCCTTAAGGAAAACCAGAGTTCTGCGATTCAATTTATAAATGAGAATAACTTTTCACATGTTCATGCTGTTTTTGGCAATGCTCCCAAGTCATTCTCTCGACCACAGGTTAAAGAAATCTGGCAGAAAAATCTGGATGCCCCTTTGTTGACTGAACCACAATTTTTGAAAAATCACAGAAATGGGGGTATGGATATTGCAGTTCAGGATATGGAAAACAATTTGTATTTAATTTCCAGTACGGGAACCGTTTATTGGAAAAAGCAGATTGACGGAAGGATATTGGGCACAATTAAACAAATCGATGTATTTAAAAATGGACGATTACAGATGGCATTTGCCACACCAAAAACCCTTTATGTTTTAGACAGAACGGGAAGAAATGTAAGCGGTTTTCCAGTAAATCTGCAACATCCTGTTACCCAACCTCTTTCTGTTTTTGATTATGATAATAACAAGAATTATCGCCTCATGCTTACCCAAGGAAAATTTATTTCATTATTTGACAAAAAGGGCAAGCTAGTTAGGGGATTCAATTACAAGGTTGCGGATGAAATTAATACAGCTCCACAACATTTCAGGATTGGCCGTAAAGATTATATAGTTTTCCATCAGGGCAATACCTTAGAATTGTTAACCAGGCGTGGTGAAAAGCGTATACCTGTTAAAAGCAGCTATAATTTTTCAAACAATCCCGTCCTTAATTATGAAGACAATTTTGCATTTACGACAAAGGAAGGAGCATTAGTACAGGTAGATCAAAAAGGTGGAATTAGCAGCGCTAATTTATCCTTGGCGGAGGACCACTATGTCACCTCTACAAATCGTACTTTAGTTACACTTTCGGATAATATATTGAAAATAAAAGATAATGAGGTTGAGTTACCTTTCGGAAGATATACAGCACCTATTATTTTTTATATCAATAATAAGATTTACGTTACCACCACCGATTTACAAACCAGCAAAGTGTACCTATTTGATAGTCAAGGAAAAACTATTTCAGATTTTCCTGTCTATGGAAGTTCATCGGCCGATCTGCAGAATATCGATAAAGATTCAGCTTTAGAAATAGTGGTTAAAGGTGGTGAGAATTCAATTCTACTTTATGAATTGAATTAATGCTTAATTGAAGCAGGTTCTATTTTCAGTTCAGCCTCAAACAAAATTTGGAAATGCCCTAAAAGTTTTTCTTTCACTTCTTCTATGTCCAGATCTTGGCCTAATTCAACATGCATGGAAGTAACTGCTTTGCCCCTAATGCCGCAAGGCACTATATTATCAAAATAGCCAAGGTTGGCATTAACGTTCAATGCAAATCCATGCATTGTCACCCATCTACTCGCCCTGACACCCATGGCGCATATTTTACGGACAAAAGGAGTGCCAACATCTAACCATACCCCAGTTTCACCATTACTCCGTTCTGCCTTCAACCCGTATTCAGCCAAGGTTAAAATGATCATTTCTTCTAGCAATCTTAAATATTTATGAATGTCTGTAAAAAAATTTTCCAAATCCAAAATTGGATACCCCACAATTTGTCCAGGCCCATGATAGGTGATATCACCACCGCGATTTATTTTGTAAAAGGTCGCTCCTTTTTCCTCTAATTGTTTTTCATTTAATAGCATATTAGAGATATCACCGCTTTTACCTAAAGTGTAAACATGCGGATGTTCCACAAACAGGAAGTGATTATTTGTAGGTTGTGGCTCCAATGAATTTCTATTGCCAATTTTGGTATCGACAATGCTTTTAAAAAGCTTCTCTTGGAAATCCCAAGTTTCTTTATAATCCTTTAGCCCAAGGTCATTTACTGCAACTGCCTTATTCATTCTGCAAAGATAGGAATAATGCAACTTTTGTTGAGTGCGATTATCTTTTAGGGTTGTTAACAATTACTAAGGCTGCAATAACACCAGGAACCCAACCACAGAGCCAAAGTAAAAAGGTTATTAAAACAGATCCACAGCCTTTGTCTAACACGGCAAGTGGAGGACAGATTATGGATAGTATAACTCTAAAAATACTCATTCTTATTTGATTTTTGATTGATGCAAATTATAGGTCTATATAATACAAATCTTGTTACATAATCTTGGCAATGGTTTGAAGAATTTGTTAGCTTCGTGCTATGAGATTTATTTTCTTTCTCCTCCTTAATATCATGGCTTTTGCCAACTGTTTTGGTCAATACCTTTTTACGGGACATGTAGATAAGGACAAATGGCAAGGCCCCGTCTTTTTGTCTTATGTTGAGGATTATCGAATGGCCAATGGAATTTATCGCGACCAAATCATTGGTACAGCAGAGGTAGACAGTCTGGGGTATTTTGAATTTCACGGAAATGAACTTGAAAATGCCAATCGCATTTATAGAATTCATGTTGATAATTGTAGCATTAGCACTTCACAACATTTTAATGATGTCTGTGATGAGAATAGGGCTATTTTGTTTATTGCCAATAATAATGATACCATCAATTTTCCTGTTTCTTTCGAAGACCAAACATTTTGTGAGGTTATTTCTACCAATTCTTCTACTGCTTCTTTAATGAAAATAGATTCGTTAAAGGAGATAATGAAATTTGAATTTGCTGATTTCCAAAGTGAAGCAAACAATAAATTGAATAATAAAAAGTGGTTTAAAAATTTCCAGGTATATGGTGAGCAATTAAAAGAACCTCTTGCTGAATTATATGCTTACCAATATTTGACCAACCGATCTAACGAAACTTACCAATACTACCTCCAAGATTTAAAGAGCAATAATTACTACCCAAGTTTACAACAAAGATTGAATAAGGTTTATCCGCAATCCACCTACCTTCAACAGTTTGACAATGAACTTAAAGCGGATGAATTTCTTATTTCCAAGTATCACGAATCATTGCCAAACTGGGTTTATGTGATTATTATTTTGTTGTCGGTTTCAATTATTATGAATGTATATTACTTTAGTAATTCTAAATCAAAATCTTCTAACGACCCAAATTTATTGGGTCAGCTTACTCCTCAAGAGTCGAAAATACTTGATTTAATACTCCTTGAAAAAACCAATAAAGAGATTGCGGATTTGCAATTTATATCGGTAAGCACTGTAAAGACGCACATTAACAACATCTACCGCAAACTTAAAATCAATAGCCGAGAGGAAGCCAAGCAACTGTTTGGATAAAAAATGTAATATGCTGATTTACAAAATTCAACCGGGGTACTAGTACCTATTTCAAACCCCTTTTTATTGACATTAGATAAATATTAATTGATGTTTGTGTAGTTATAAACTCAAAATCAAAAATTATGAAATCCAAAAAATCAATCTTAACTTCTAAATTTCTTATTCAATCCAGTTTACTTCTTTTTTTATTAATGACTTCGTTTTCTTCAAAGGCACAGGAAAATGTAACTGACAAGGCTGGGGAATTAACTTTTAAAAGTGAAACAATAGATTATGGCAAAATTGCGGTTAATTCAGAAGGAGGTAGAACCTTCGCTTTTAAAAATACGGGGAATGCACCAATTGTAATTTCAAAAGTAAAAACATCTTGCGGTTGTACTGTAGCCGATTATCCAAAAGAGCCTGTAATGCCAGGCGCAACTGGAGAAATTGCCGTTAAATATGACACAAAGCGTATAGGTAATTTTACAAAAACACTTACAGTTTTTTCAAATGCTTCTAAACCACAATTAAACCTTAGAATTTCAGGTGAAATACTTCCTGCGGAACAATAATCTTATAAATTTTACTAAAATGAAATGGAGGCATATTTCAATTGCCTCCATTTCTCGTTTATAGCCGTTTTCTACAAATTGAAAAAACCTTAATTTTGCAATCCTAATAAAAACAGCAATATGCAGCTTTCAGAACAGGAGATTGTAAGAAGAGACAAATTAAAGCGATTAAAGGAATTGGGTATCAATCCATATCCTGCAGATTTATTTAAGATAACGGATCATTCTAAAGGCATTAAGGCCAATTATGAAGAAGGTAAATCGGTAACCATTGCCGGAAGATTAATGTCTAGAAGGATCCAAGGTAATGCAAGTTTTGCTGAGCTTCAAGATTCAGAGGGAAGAATACAAGTGTATTTTAACCGAGATGAAATTTGTCCGACAGAAGACAAGAGCAAGTATAACGAAGTATATAAAAAGCTTTTAGATATCGGTGATTTCATTGGTATAAATGGAACTCTTTTCACCACCAAGGTTGGTGAAAAAACTGTTATGGTAAAAGACTTTACATTGCTTAGTAAAGCACTACGCCCCCTGCCACTCCCTAAAGTGGACGCTGAGGGTAACATCCATGATAAATTTGATGATCCAGAATTGAGATACCGCCAACGCTATGCTGATTTGGTAGTAAACCCGCAGGTGAAAGAGGTATTTATAAAGCGTACAAAGCTCTTTAATGCTATGCGTGACTTCTTTAATGACGCTGGATATTTTGAAGTTGAGACACCTGTCCTGCAACCAATCCCTGGTGGTGCGGCAGCACGACCTTTTGTAACACACCATAATACCCTAGACATACCATTATACATGCGTATTGCCAACGAGCTTTATCTTAAAAGACTTATTGTTGGTGGCTTTGATGGGGTTTATGAGTTCTCTAAAAATTTCCGTAACGAAGGTATGGACCGCACACATAATCCAGAATTTACCGCAATGGAAATTTATGTGGCGTATAAGGATTACAATTGGATGATGGATTTCTGTGAGCAATTGTTGGAACATTGTGCAATAGCCGTCAATGGAACCACAAAAGCAACGTTTGGAAAACATGAAATTGACTTTAAGGCTCCGTATAAAAGAGTTACCATGGCAGATGCCATAAAGGAACATACTGGTTTTGGTATCAATGGGAAATCTGAAGATGAGATACGAGAGGCGGCCGAAAAAATGGGTGTTGAGGTTGACGATACCATGGGTAAAGGCAAATTGATAGACGAAATATTTGGTGAAAAGTGTGAACCGCACTATATACAGCCTACCTTCATTACCGATTACCCAAAAGAAATGAGTCCATTATGTAAGGAACACAGAACAAATCCTGAATTAACGGAGCGTTTTGAATTGATGGTATGTGGAAAGGAAATCGCTAACGCATATTCAGAATTGAACGACCCGATTGACCAAAGGGAACGTTTTGAACATCAATTAAAATTGGCGGAGAAAGGTGATGATGAGGCCACTCAATTTATAGATTACGATTTCTTAAGGGCCCTGGAATATGGGATGCCTCCAACATCAGGAATGGGAATTGGAATGGATAGATTGGTAATGTTTTTAACTAATAACCAAAGTATACAAGAGGTATTATTCTTCCCCCAAATGAAACCAGAGCGCAAAATGCCTGCCATGACGGATGAAGAGAAAGAAGTTTTCTCCATACTGAAAGAACAATCCCCAATAGAACTTGATACATTAAAAACGGCTTCAGGCTTGTCGAATAAAAAGTGGGATAAAACCATTAAAGGACTTACAAAACATGGCTTGGCGAAGGTGAGCAAGACGGATGATATCCTGCTCGTTGAACTAGCATAAATTATTATAAAAGTATTAAATGAGGAACCCAATTGGGTTCCTTTTTATTTTACTACAAACTTAGGCAACAACGAATGCAACCTCATTATAATTTTGGGGATATGCAATTCACTCGATATTATAGTCAGTTTATTAAGGCTAACGGAGTTCCCCATCTCAATTTGGAGCAACATCAACGTTTGTTTAATATCATTTCTTTGGAAAGTCGATTGAAAGAACTCAAGGATTGGAGTATAAAATTTAAAAATTCTTCCTTAGAGCGAGAAAACGAATACAGGATGTTTCTCCTTAGAAATAAAATTGATGCTCTTACAAACAAAAAATATCCTAAAGATGTATTAGCTATAATGCTACAAAAATCTGAAATTGACCAATAAAAGTCATCTTAATTATACATATGGCATATTCTGAATACTTAGCTGAACGAATTGAAAACTCCTTGAAAAAAGAGGTTGAATACGAAACCAAAAAAATGATGGGTGGCTTAGTTTTTATGGTTTTTGGACACATGTGTTTGGGAATAAGTAGAGATAAGAATACGGATGAAGATCGATTAATGATAAGGTGCGGTAAAGAACATTATGATCAGTTATTAAAATTACCAGGCGCACGTATCATGGATTTCACGGGTAAACCAATGAAAGGGTTTCTTCATATTTACCCAGATGGATTTGACCATAACAGGGATTTAGAATTTTGGATTACTCAAGCCTTATCTTTCAACAAAACCCTTAGGCAACCATAAATTATAGGTTTGAGTTTGTTTGTGAATGAACCAATTTAAATAAGTTAAAAATACCTTAAAAAAAGTTTCAGATTTGCTAATACCTTAGGGTATTAATTAAATTCACCGTCTTAACTACAAATAAAACTTTTATTGTGAAAAACATTACCATAAGACTTGCATTTGCGCTCTTAGCAGTGTTCTCTATTTCATGTAACACTGCTAAAAAAGCTGGTGCCAAAAAACCTGAAGGCACTCAGACCGAAGCGAAAAAACCAGGCAAGGATGACATTCAACCCTATGCCAAAGTAATTACCAAAGACGCAGTATCAGATGAAGGACTTTTTAAAGTTCATAAAATCGATGAGAGGTTTTTTTATGAGATTCCAGATAGCCTTTTTGAAAGAGAAATGCTTATGGTTACAAGAATCGCAAAAACTGCAAGTGGCTTAGGCTTTGGCGGCGGTAAACAAAATGAACAAGTTTTAAGGTGGCAAAAACGAGACAAAAAAGTTGTGCTTAGAGTGGTTTCCCACAATGTTACAGCTTCTGATTCTTTGCCTATCCATGAAGCAGTTGTAAATTCCAACTTCGAACCTGTACTTTATACATTTCCTATTAAGGCATTTAGTAAAGACAGCACTGCAACTGTAATTGAAGTTACTCCACTTTTTGAAAATGATATCAAACCACTTGGCCTTCCACAGCGTAGTAGAGAAGGTTTAAAGGTTTCGAGAATGGAATCTAATCAATCTTATATTGAAAGCATTAAAAGTTATCCATTGAATATTGAAACAAGGCACGTAAAAACCTATGCCTCTGGCAGACCTCCCTCTAATTCAAGTACTGGGACGGTATCTTTGGAATTGAACAATTCTATGATTCTTCTTCCTAAAGTACCCATGAAGCGTCGTTATTTTGATGAGCGAGTAGGTTGGTTTACCTCTTCTACTACAGATTATGGATTGGAAGATCAGCGTAGCCGTTCACTCACCTACCTTGACAGATGGAGACTTGAGGTGAAGCCAGAAGACATGGAAAAATTCAAAAGAGGTGAATTGGTTGAACCTAAAAAACAGATTGTTTATTATATAGACCGTGCAACTCCTGAAAAATGGAGAAAATATATAAAACAAGGTATTGAGGATTGGCAGGTTGCATTTGAAGCTGCAGGTTTTAAAAATGCAATTATTGCTAAAGATCCGCCAACTGTTGAAGAAGACCCAGATTGGACTCCAGAGGATGTTCGTTATTCTGTGGTACGTTATTTAGCATCTCCAATACCTAATGCCAATGGTCCACACGTAACTGACCCGCGTTCTGGTGAAATTTTAGAAAGCGATATCAATTGGTACCATAATGTAATGTCTCTTTTACGTGGTTGGTTCTTTGTTCAAACTGCTGCGATCAACCCAGATGCACAAAGTCCGGAGTTTAAGGATGAAGTAATGGGACGCTTAATTCGCTTTGTATCTTCTCATGAAGTAGGGCACACTCTTGGATTACCTCATAATATGGGAAGTAGTGTAGCCTACCCTGTTGAGAAACTTAGAGACGCTGCCTTTACCCAAAAGTATGGAACAGCACCTTCCATCATGGATTATGCACGTTTCAATTATGTTGCCCAGCCAGGTGATGAGGGTGTGGCATTAATGCCAAATATTGGCGTATACGATAAATATGCCATTAAGTGGGGTTATCGCCCAATTCCTGAAGCTACAACGGTTGAACAGGAGAACAAGATTTTAGACAGCTGGATAATGGAACATGCCGGAGATCCGATGTATCGTTTCGGTCATCAACAAGCTGGAGAGGTTGTAGACCCAAGTTCACAAACCGAAGATTTAGGAGACGATGCGATTCTAGCGTCAGAATATGGTATTAAGAACCTTAAAAGGATCGTCCCTAATCTGATTAAATGGACAACCGAACCAGGAAAAGATTACGAGGATTTAGATGAAATGTACGGTCATGTTATTTCTCAATTTAACCGATACATGGGTCATGTTTCTAACAATGTTGGTGGAGTTTACGAATATTATAAAACAGCTGATCAGGAAGGTGCTGTCTATACCCCAGTTCCTAAAGATCATCAAAAAAATGCATTACAATTTGTTATAGATAATTTGTTTGAAACACCTGAATGGTTAATCGATAAGGATATTTTCAATAGAATTGAATATTCTGGTTCAGTTGAAAGAATTAGAAGCCTACAGGTTCGAAGCTTAAACAATATACTCAGTTTAGGTAAAATGGCAAGAATGATCGAAAATCAAACCTTAAACGGCAGAGAAGCTTATGCCTTAACCGATATGATGGAGGATTTACGTTCAGGAATTTGGACTGAATTAAGAACAGGAAGGTCTATAGATACTTACAGAAGAAACCTTCAAAGAGCTTATATTGATAGGCTAGCATATTTAATGACTGCTGGTAACCAACAGGCTCCTACTGGAAGTGCTTATGCAAAAGGAACCACGGTAAATACAAGTCAATCTGATATTCGCGCTATTGCAAGGGCTGAGTTGGTTCAACTTCAACGATCAATTAGAAGCGGATTGTCTAGAACAGGAGACAACCTAAGCAGAATTCATTTACAAGATGCTTTAGAACGCATCGATCTAATCCTGAATCCTGTGAAATAATATAGTTTTAGTTTAATACCTAAAAAGGGTGACCAAATTAAAAAATGGCCACCCTTTTTTAATTTAATTCAATTTTAACCCAATGATTGTTTCTGTAAAAAAAGCCAATTTTTTTCTAGATGTGCCAGTTCGTCTTTACACTATAATCAAATGATCACTCTAATTTTTCATCATTTTTAGAATGGAGAACTTTCAGTTAATATTTGTTAAAATCTGAATTTGAATTAAACCTCACCGCATTCTAACTGTCTTAAGACTATAAACATTAATCTAAAAACAAATGAAAAAAATATTAATAATTGGGATTGCTCTCTTAGCCCTTCAAGTTAGCGCCCAAGAAAAGAAAGATCGAAAAAGAGGAGAAATGAGAATGGAGCGCATGGATAAAATGAAAAACATGACTCCTGAGGAACGTGCAGAATTGGCTACTGACCGTATGACTAAAGCTTTAGAACTTACCACCGAACAACAGGCAAAAGTAAAGGCACTCCATCTAAAACAAGCTGAAAAACAGCAAAAAATGATGGCTGAAAGAAAAGCTGCTAGAAAAGTTGCTGAAGCTGAAAGACCAACAAAAGAGCAAATGCAAGCTTTTAGACAAGAGCGTATGAATGCTAGGGAAGAAATGAAAACTGAACTAAAAGGTATCTTAACGGAAACTCAATTTAATAAATGGGAAACTCACCAAGATAGAATGAGAGAACGAGGTGATAAAATGAGAAAACGAAGAAATCCTGAAGGAAGAAAATAATCCCCCATTTACTTCTATATATATCCGAAAACCGTCAAATTATTGGCGGTTTTCATTTTTACAACGTTTGCAAAACCTTGTTGCTAGCCTCAATTGTTTTGTCTAAATCTTCATATGTTAAAGCATCGCATATAAACCAGGTTTCAAAAGCACTTGGAGCGATATAAATTCCGTTTGCTAACATACCATGGAAATATTTTTTAAAATACTCATTATTAGCATTGGCAGAAGTTTCAAAATCGATTACTGGTTTCTCATTAAAATGAACCGAAAGCATTGAACCAAGTTGATTAATAGTGTATGGCAAACCACTTTCCTTCAAACCATCATCAATACCCTTTCGCAAATATTCAGTTTTTTCGTCAAGACGTTTAAAGATATCCGTATCGGCTTCCAAAGATTTTAGCATTGCAAGACCAGCAGCCATTGCCAATGGATTACCACTAAGTGTACCTGCTTGATAAACTTTTCCCAATGGAGCCAAATGCTCCATAATTTCATTTCGTGCGGCAAAAGCTCCAACAGGCATTCCACCTCCGATAACTTTGCCGAAACAGAGAATGTCAGCATTTACACCAAAGCGCTCTTGAGCCCCACCTTTAGCTAGCCTGAATCCAGTCATTACCTCATCAAAAATTAAAAGGATATTGTTTTTATCGCATAAACGTCTTAATCCTTCCAAAAAGCCATCTCCAGGTGGAATACAACCCATATTTCCTGCCACCGGTTCCAAAATAATACAAGCAATCTCACCAATATTTGAAGAAATAATTTCTTCCACATGCTCCAAATCATTATACCTAGCCAATAAGGTATCCATTGCTGTACCCTGGGTAACACCCGGGCTATTTGGACTGCCAAATGTTACTGCGCCACTTCCAGCTTGTATTAAAAAGGAATCGCTATGGCCATGGTAACATCCAGCAAATTTGATAATTTTCGAACGGCCTGTATAACCTCTTGCCAAACGAACAGCACTCATACAAGCTTCAGTGCCAGAATTAACAAAACGGATTTTATCAATATTAGGAACCATATTTATGGCCAATTGGGCGATTTCTGTCTCAATTTCAGTAGGCATACCAAATGAGGTGCCCTTTTTAGCCATTTCGATTATAGCATCGATTACAGGAGGATATGCATGACCCAGAATCATTGGACCCCATGAATTGATATAGTCTATAAATCGGTTGCCGTCAGCATCAAAGACATAGGGGCCTTTGGCCCTATCGGCAAAAATTGGTGTTCCGCCAACTGCCTTAAAAGCCCTAACTGGAGAATTTACGCCACCGGGTAGAACCTTCAATGCATCCGCAAATAAGGCACTACTTCGTTGATATAATTTCATTATTTATTTGTTCTAATAATTAAAACTTGCCCTATGGATAAGTTGGTTCCATTTATGGCATTAAGTGTTTGTATGTCTTGAACCGTTACACCATAACGTCTAGAAATTGAATAAAGAGTATCCCCTTTTTCAACTGTATGTCTATCTGGTTCCACAATAACGGTTTGGAAATCTCGACCAAGGACCATACTATCAAATTGGTTGAGTTGATATCGCTCTATAAGGCCAATTAATTTTTCGGGATACTTTCTATCTGTTGCATAACCAGCCGCCCTTAATCCTTTCGCCCATCCTTTATAATCACTCTTTTTAAGTTTGAACAGGTCTGAATAGCGACCTCGGTTGGACAAAAAAATTGAATGATCTTCAAAAGATCTATGTGGGTGATCATATTTTCTGAAACATTCCTGTTTACGATCATCATCGTGATAGATTTTTTCTCCCGTCCAATCATGACATTTAATACCAAAATGATTGTTTGCCTCAATGGAAAGACGACCGCGACCTGATCCTGATTCTAAAATTCCTTGAGCCAATGTAATACTCGCCGGAATACCGTAGCGTCTCATTTCTTCCATTGCAATACCCCTATAAGTAGCGATATATTCTTCAACAGTTGAGGTGTAAGATTTCTTGGTAATAGCTACAGTCGGCTTAGATTCTGAAGAAATCTGCACAGAAGGTTGCCCTACGGTACCTTCTATTTTTGCAACTCTCTCCGTATAGTTACGCTGCTTATTTTTTTTGGTGACAACACCGTGCTTGGACTTACATCCTACAAAAATGGTGCATACTAAAATTACAATGAGGGTCCTTTTCATACTTCCAACAATGGTAAATTTTTCTTTTTTAAAACTTCATTCATTCCAACAATACCTTGCAATCCACCTGTATGAATTCCTAAAATGTTGCTACCCTCCGGAAAATAACCTTTCGAAATCAGGTCGTAAATTCCGAAAAACATTTTACCTGTATATATAGGATCAAGTGGAATATCGGTTTCTTTCTTGAATGTGTTAATAAATCGAATTAATTCAGTATTTATTTTTCCATAACCACCAAAATGGTAATCCTGGATGAGCTTCCAATTGGTCGCTTGAGCAAATTTAGCAATATCATCTCGGAGGAAATCCCCTTTTAATGAGGAAAATCCAAGAACTTGTTGACGAGGTTTTGAACAATTAACAATTCCAGCCACGGTTCCACCTGTACCAACAGAACAACAAATATGTGTGAATCGATTGGTTGAATCGTCCAAAATTTCCTCACATCCTTTTATTGCCAATTCATTTGTCCCACCTTCAGGGATCAAATAAAAATCCCCAAATTCATCCCGTAATTTAGAAATGAATAAATCCGAAGATTTTAATCTATATTCAGATCTTATGATGAATTTTAACTGCATACCAGCATCAACAGCCAATTGCAAAGTATGATTTAAATTTTGGGCTTCTAATTCTTCTCCCCTTATAACCCCGATTGTTTTAAACCCATTGAACTTTCCAGCAAAAGCTACAGCAGCAACATGATTAGAAAAAGCTCCGCCGAAGGTAACCAGGGTATTCTTCCCCCGTTTTGATGCAGCTTCAAGATTGTATTTTAATTTTCGATATTTATTACCTGAAATTTGTGGATGTATTAAATCTTCTCTTTTAATTGTCAAGGTAATGCCCTTGCTATTACTTAATGGAATATCAATTAGAACACTACGCTTTGGATCAGGTTTCATTACAGAAAATTCAAAAATCCCCAAAATTTTCGATTGGCTAGATAGGAAAAATCATTTTCGTTTTCATAGCATTCCCTTTCAAAGGAAATATTTCGGTAGGCTAAGGTCTTGTCTCTAAACTTAAGATAGTTGATTACATATTCAATACCATACCAAATAAAAAAAGGTAGCACAAATAGTTCTAATTGCTGTCTTAAATGAATTTTTTCATGATTTATTAGGGCTTCGTCAAGGCAACATTCTTTCCATTTTAAAAACACGAATGGAAAAACAGTTAAAGCAGAATAACCTTTTGGCACAAGAAATTTAGATTGAATTCGCATGAACTTTAATAATCAAAATCAAGACCAAAGTTAATGCAATGAAAATAATGAAAGGGATTTTATTTCAATCGACAGCTTTATATCTTTGCAGCATGCACGAAAAGCCGAAAGTCGAGGAAGGAGATTTCTATATCACACCGGAAGGATATCGCTGTTTTACCGAACAATACCACTTAAAGCGCGGATATTGTTGTGAAAGTGGCTGTCGCCACTGCCCTTATGGATATAACACAAAACGAAACACTTATAATTCTAAATAAAATATAGTTTTTCTTTTTTAAAAAGCGAAACTAAAAGTCCAACAAACTTCAAATTGCTCAATAACCATAGGTAATCGGCATGATTGTTGAGGTATTAAATTTGGGTATACATCATTATCCAATATTTAGTAATTTCGTAATAACCCATTTAAAAAATCCTATGAAAAAACTATTCAAAATTTTACCGCTTGCCCTAATTGCCGTTTTCATGCTATCCTGCTCCAGTGTTCGCGTAGCAGCTGATTATGATAGGGCGGCAAATTTCGATCAATATAAATCTTTTGCATTTTACAAACCTGGCATTGATAAGGCAGAAATTAGTGATTTAGACAAAAGACGTATTCTAAGAGCCATTGAAAGCGAATTGCTTAAAAAAGGGTTTTCAAAATCTGAAAATCCAGATATGTTAGTAAGCCTATTTACCAAAGAACGCCAAAAAATAAATGTGTACAACAACGGTTGGGGTCCTTGGGGTTATGGATGGGGATGGGCTCCATTCTATTATGGAAACTACAGTAATGTTTCAACTGAAACGGAGGGTGTTCTATATATTGACCTAATTGATGCCAATAAAAAAGAACTTGTATGGCAAGGAATGGGAACTGGATACCTATCCAAAAATATGGATAAGAAAGAAGAGCGCATTAGAGAGTTTGTTGCAAAGATTATGGAAAAATATCCGCCACAACAATAACCTCTAATTCATATTCTAAGTTAAAAAGCACCAATATTGGTGCTTTTTTATTTGAAATACATTCCCGAATTCAATAATTTCATCCCTTTTATACAATTCCCTATCTTTGCCGGCTTTTAAAGGTGACACCAATGAATCTTAAAAGCTTATCCCTCTCTCGACTCACACAAAATCCAAAAAATGATATTTTATCTGGAATTACTGTAGCCTTAGCATTAGTGCCAGAGGCAGTCGCATTCGCTTTTGTGGCGGGTATTGATCCTTTAGTAGGACTTTATGGAGCCTTTATGATGGGGATTGTTACAGCTATTTTTGGCGGTCGACCTGGTATGATCTCTGGTGCCACTGGTGCAATGGCCGTTGTAATGGTACATCTCATCCAAAAGGGCAACGAAGTTGGATTAAACCTCTCTCAACCTGTAGAAAACCTCGGCCTTCAATGGCTATTCATAACCCTACTATTTGTTGGAATTATTCAAGCTGCAGCTGGGGTTTTTAAACTAGGGAAATTTGTACGACTTATTCCCCATCCCGTAATGCTTGGGTTTGTAAATGGCTTAGCAATTGTCATATTTCTTTCTCAATTAGGCATGTTCAAAGAAAGAGTAAATGGGGTAAGCCAATTTAAAGAAGGGATAGATTTGTGGCTAATGATTGGTTTAGTTGGCTTAACCATGTTTATAATGTACGTCCTCCCTAAAATAACTAAAAAGATTCCTGCTGCCTTAACCGCAATAATAATCATCGCTGCGATAACCATTTTCGGTGATCTGGAGGTAAGCACCGTTGGAAGTTTTATTCGTGAGGGTGGAGGAAGCGGACTTAAAGGCAGCTTACCGAGTTTCCAAGCGCAAATATTTGGGCTATTAGAAACCATTAGCGGACATTGGGGAATGATCATTTCCACCGCATTCATATTGGCTGCAGTGGGTCTTATAGAATCTTTAATGACGCTAAATTTCATCGATGAACTAACAGACACAAGAGGAAATGGAAACAGGGAATGTATTGCTCAAGGAGGGGCCAATTTCCTGAACGGACTTTTTGGCGGCATGGGCGGTTGTGCTATGATTGGTCAGTCACTAATCAATATTAATTCTGGTGGGCTAGGCCGCCTGTCTGGCATTGTGGCGGCGGTACTCCTTCTCTGTTTTATACTTTTTGCAGCACCACTCATTGAACAAATTCCAATTGCAGCTTTGGTTGGTGTAATGTTTATGGTGGTTATAGGAACATTTGCATGGAGCAGTTTTAGAATTCTGAATAAAATTCCATTGTCGGATGCAATAGTTTTAATTGCGGTATCTGCCATTACGGTTTGGAAAGATTTGGCAATTGCTGTTTTTGCCGGTGTAATTATATCTGCTCTTGTTTTCGCTTGGAAAAATGCATTAATGATACGGGCAAGAAAACGATTCAGGGAGGATGGTACAAAAGTTTATGAAATTTGGGGGCCATTGTTTTTTGGATCCATACAGAATTTTACTGCAAAATTTGATGTTAAAAATGACCCTGATAAGGTTGAAATAGATTTTGTGGAATCGCGTGTAAGTGATCATTCTGCAGTTGAAGCTATATTCAATCTAGTAGAAAAATACCAAGCTGAAGGAAAATCTATCCACCTGAAACATTTAAGTGAAGACTGCAAAATTCTTTTGAAAAAGGCTAGCCCAAAATTTAAAGAAGTGATTATTGAAGACATAGATGATCCACGCTACCACTTAGCTGCAGATCCCGAAAAATTTCCAAAGCGACTTTCAACTTATAATTTTGAATTAACCGAACGTTCAGTACATTAAAAGTTCAGAAATCTTTTGCTGAACCTTTTCAGTTGAAGGAATCATCGTTTCTTCCAAAGTTGAATTTAATGGAATTGCCGGCATATTCTCACTACCAATTGTCATAACAGGTGCGTCTAAATACCTAAAACATTCCTCCTGAATTTTTCCCGCAAGGGCTTGTGCAAAACTATTATTGATGGATTCTTCAGTCACTACCAAGCATTTGCCCGTCTTTTTAACAGAATCAAAAATCGTCCGTTCATCTAAAGGATAAAGTGTCCTTAAATCAACTATTTCAATTTGGGACAGTAGCCCTAGGTTTTTTGACGCATTAATGGCCCAATGAACACCCATTCCGTAGGTTATTACACTAACTGTTTCCTCCAATTCTTGACCCCAAATTTCCTGCACAATATAAGCCCTCCCAAATGGCAAAACATAATCTTCATCAGGTACTTTAGAAGTCGCCATCTTGGTTCCAGGCACTTTACTCCAATACAATCCCTTATGCTCAAAAATAACCACTGGATTTGGGTCATAATATGCTGCTTTCAAAAGACCTTTTAAATCGGCCCCATTACTCGGATAAGCAATTTTAATTCCTCGAATGTTCGAGACTACTGATTCCACAGATGAAGAATGGTAGGGCCCACCACTCCCGTAAGCCCCAATTGGAACACGAAGAACCATACTCACCGGCCATTTGCCATTACTTAGATAACAACTTCTACTTACCTCTGTAAAAAGTTGATTGAGCCCCGGCCAAATATAATCCGCGAACTGAACTTCAACTATAGGTTTCAATCCAACCGCGCTCATCCCAACTGTACTTCCGACAATAAACGCCTCTTGAATTGGAGTATTGAAAACGCGCTCGTCTCCAAATTTTTGGGCCAAAGTGGCCGCTTCACGAAAAACTCCCCCCAATCTTCCTCCAACATCTTGGCCATACAACAAACACTCGGGATGTTTGCGCATAAGTTCCTCAACCGCAAAAAGGGCACAATCTACCATTACAGCTTCATCAGCCTGTTCAGGTTTACGAATGCCTTTTTCTTCCGTTATAGGTGTTGGTTCAAAATCATGAGTAAACAAATCTTCCGGACTTGGATTTTCTGCATTTTTTGCAGTCTTAAAATCTGATAAAACCTGCTCTATTGCTCTACCTTCAATAGCGTTCAATTCAGAATCAATAAACCCATTTTCCAATAAAAACTCTCGTAATTTTGGATATGGATCTTGTGTTTTCGCTTCGTCTAAATCGTCTCTGTACCATTCCATTCGCACGCCAGATGTATGATGGTTCAGCAATGGGACTTTGGCATGAACCAAAAATGGGCGACGCTCCTTCCTGATTTTATCAATTATTTTTGAAATTGAATTATAGCACTCTTCAAAATTTGTCCCATCGATACTAATTGCTTCCAAACCTTTAAAACCTTTTGCATAATCAAAAGCGGATTGCGCGCGTGTTTCCTTTTCGTTAGCTGAAATATCCCAACCATTGTCTTGAACTAAATACAAAATGGGTAATTTCTTTAAAACAGCCATTTGAAAAGCCTCCGACACCTCTCCTTCGGTAATTGAGGCATCTCCATACGAACAAACAGTTATTGGGGCTTTATCGGAGTTGTACAACGGATGATTTTCCAATAATTCTCCACCAACTTTTTCGATATAATTCATCCCCATTGCAACACCAGTCGCCGGAATAGCTTGCATTCCTGTGGCTGAAGATTGGTGTGGAATTTTGGGCTTATCGTCATCCTTTAAACTAGGGTGACAATAATAAGCTCTTCCACCCGAAAACGGATCGTCTCTTTTAGCTAGCAATTGTAGCATTAAATCATAGGGACGCATACCTATAGAAAGCAACATACTATCATCCCTATAATAAGGAAAAACATAGTCTTGAGGTAACAATTGCAGGCCTACCGCAATTTGAATAACCTCATGTCCACGAGATGTGGCATGTACATATTTAGAAACTTCCTTAAAATTTTCCTCATATAGTTCAGTCATTGCCTTTGCCGTGCAAAGCAACTCAAAACTCTTTTTCAGAAGGGATTTTTCCATCAAACCAAAGCTTCATTAACTTCAACAACCCAGTTGAATTTATCTTCTATTTTCCCTGTTTTTATTTGGTGTAACTTTTCTTTTATATTTTTTGCCACAGGATTGTCTTCAGACAACTTTAAATAGTCATTTCCAATAGCAATACCTTCAATAAAGGTAATGCCTACTGCCGTACCGGTGCCAAAAGCTTCTTTCAATTGCCCTGTAACATGAGCCTCTTTAATTTCATCAATTGAAATCAGTTTTTCTTTAATTCTATAACCTTCAGATCTTAATAATTGAATAACACTATCTCTGGTAATTCCAGCAAGTATAGACCCATCTAATTTTGGGGTGATAAAATCGTCACCAATCTGGAAGAATATATTCATTGTACCAACTTCCTGAATATACTTATGGTCATGGGCATCTAACCATAATACTTGATCATATCCTTCATTCTTTGCAATTTCTGTAGGTTTAATGGCTGCCGCATAATTACCTGCAGCTTTCGCTTCTCCCGTTCCTCCATGGGCCGCCCTAATATATTGTGGTTCTGCTTTAAGCTTAATTCGCTTTGAAAAAATTGGACTGGATGGGGAAGCTATTATTATAAATTTGAAGGAAGTAGCAGCACGCATCCCTATAAATGCCTCATCAGCAAACATAAACGGACGCAAATATAGGGCACTACCTTCATCAGTTGGTATCCAAGCCTGATCGGTTGCTACTAAATGCTTTAGACCTTCAACAAATAACTCTTCAGGAAAGCCAGGCATACCCATACGATCCGCACTTTTATTCAGGCGTTTAGCATTCATTTCCGGTCGAAATAAAATAGGTTGTCCCTCTAAATTTTTATAGGCTTTCATTCCTTCAAATATGGCCTGGCCATAATGTAAAGCCATAGCTGCCGGATGCGTTGGTACCAAATGCAATGGTTCTACCCGTGGATCATGCCAAGCTCCATCCTTATAATCACACACAAACATATGGTCCGTAAAAGTCTTTCCTAGAGGAATATTATTAAAATCGAGTTGATCGATTCTTGATTTTTTAACCAATTCAGTCGCTATTAAATATCGCATATCATTAATCATTAAATTGTTCTACTACTGTCAAAATTTTCGAGATTATCAGCAATTCGACGAAGGAAACTACCTCCCAAATATCCATCTACAGCACGATGATCGAAAGAGAGTGAGAGGTACATCATACTTCTAATCGCAATTTCATCCCCTCTATCTGATTCAATAACCTCAGGACGTTTCTTAATAATTCCTAAAGCTAATATGGCTACTTCTGGTTGGTTAATAATTGGAGTTCCCATTAGACTTCCAAATGTTCCAACGTTGGATATGGTGAATGTACTTCCCTTTACTTCTTCAGCGCTTAAAGAATTTGTTCTTGCTTTTTCAGAAAGCAAATTCACCTCAGATGCCAATATTTCAATAGGTTTTTCGCCTGTATTTTTAATTACTGGAACAATCAAATTTCCGGATGGAAGTGCTGTTGCCATACCAATATTTATGTATGGTTTCACAATTAAGGTAGTTCCATCAATTGAAGAATTGATATTCGGGAAATCCTTAATTGCTGCTGTTACCGCTTCTATAAATAATGGGGTAAACGTTAATTTTTCACCATACTTATTTTGAAAATCGTCTTTAACCTTATTTCGCCAAGCAACCAATTCGGTAACATCCGCCTCGACATAAGCCGTTACATGCGGAGAAGTATGTTTGGAATAAACCATATGGTCGGCTATCATCTGCCGCATACGATCCATCTCTACTCGCCTTCCCTCTCCTAAATCGAATTTTAAGTTAGGGATAGAAAATTGAGGCTTGGGACTTTCAGCAAATTTGTATGGGCGACCTTCTTCAATATAAGCAAACACATCACTTTTTCTGAGTCGGCCATCATTACCTGTGGATGGAATCCTACTCAATTCCTCAAAACTAATGCGGTGTTCTCTGGCTATAGAGAGAATCAATGGTGAGAAAAAAGTGTTGTTTGAAAGTCGAGCAACAGGAGGTTGCTCGACCTTCGAAACAGGATTTGAGTTAATTTGAATTATTGAATTTTCTTTTTCCTCTAATTTATCTTTACGATTCGATTCTTTCTTGGTTTCATTCCCTTCTTCTGAAGTTTCTATGATCGCGATAACCTGTCCAACCGGAACCACATCTTTAGATTTTGCTTGAAATTTAATAATTGAACCACTTACAGGTGCAGGAACTTCATTATCCACTTTGTCCGTTGCCACCTCAACTAAAATATCCCCTTTTGAAAAAGATTCGCCTTCAGAAACCAACCAATTAAGAATGGTTCCTTCAGAAATACTTTCACCCATTTTGGGCATTTTGAATTCAAATTGAGACATTAACTAATGTTTGTTAGTTTTATTAAAAAATTCTTTTAATGTGCTATAATATGAAGGCTGCATTTCTAAATCTTTGGGGATTTTCCTTAATGGTGCAACCTCATGTAAACTTTCCTTACAATCTTTTGGCAATTGTTGATACAATTCCGTCCCTTTTGTTTTCCATGCAATCATCTCATCAGTAACCTCTTTAATAATTTTGGCTGGATTACCCACCACCAAACTTCGTTTTGGTATAAGCATTTCGGCAGGGACAAATGCCATTGCTCCAATAATACTTTCATCTCCTACTTCGGAATCATCCATGATAACGGAATTCATTCCGATTAAACAGTTCCGACCCAAATTTGCACCATGAATAATCGCACCATGACC
Source organism: Aegicerativicinus sediminis (assembly GCF_015476115.1). Lineage (GTDB taxonomy): Bacteria > Bacteroidota > Bacteroidia > Flavobacteriales > Flavobacteriaceae > Aegicerativicinus > Aegicerativicinus sediminis. Next base: position 528,296 of record NZ_CP064295.1, read on the forward strand.
AATATGAGCACTCTCCTTTAAAACAATACTTTTCCCAGGAAACATATGCACGGTACAGTTTTCTTGTACGTTTACCCCATCCTCTATAACAATCTGACCCCAATCTCCACGAATTGCAGCACCTGGTCCGATGTAACAATTTTTTCCAATTATTACATTCCCGGTAACTGCAGCCAATGGATGCACAAAACTGCTTTCGTCAACAATGGGTATATAGCCTTTAAAACTGTAAATCATTTTAGGACAACCTATTTAAATCGTTTCAATGTTTCCTTGGTAAATTCACTTAAAACTAATCTGCCGCTGATGGCAGCTCGTTCTGCCAGCAATTCATCCCAATTTTCGGTGCCTTTCCATAACACATTCTTAATCTCCTTCATGGCTTCAGGATTACAAGCACATAAATTTTCTGCCAATGATAAAATGGCGCCATCCATCTCATCAGCGGAATCATAAACTTGCATGAATAAACCTTTTGATTGTGCCCATTTTGGTTCGTAAAAAGTATTTGCATCAATCGCAATTTGCGACAACGCACTGACACCAATTTTACGTTCAATTGCCGGACCAACCACAAATGGACCAATGCCTACATTAAGTTCACTCAACTTTATTGCAGCATATTTTGTAGCAAAACAATAATCTGTAGCCGCTGCCAAACCCACACCACCGCCAACAGTTTTACCTTGAATTCTACCGATAATTAATTTGGAACATTTCCGCATAGCATTAATTACATTGGCAAAACCAGAAAAGAACTTCTTTCCAGTTTCCTCGTCATTTATGGAAATTAATTCATTAAAACTTGCACCAGCACAAAAAGTTCTATCCCCACCACTTTTTAAAACAATAATTTTAATGTCATCATTTACATCTGCATCGCTAATGGTTTTGGCCAGCTCAGCCAACAAGTCAGATGGCAAAGAATTTTGGGCAGGATGAAAAAACTCAATATATCCTACTGCATTTTCTATAGTAAGTTTTACGTATGGTTCTGTTTTATTCATATAAGTCCAAATTGCTCGAAATGATGATTTAAATGTTTGCGTTCCATTAAGTACCACTCGAAGCGGTTTAAATATCCGAATACTGCATTTTTTAATTCTGCATCGGGATTGTTTTTGAAAAAATTCAGATAATCCTGTCTAGCTTCTAACATCTTAGTTTTTGCAGTCATTAAATCAGAATGCTTTGCATTAGTAATTTCTGATTTCTCATTCAATGGAAATTCGTATTTCTGAGGCATTTTTTCATAATTATAAAGCGTTGCATGTACTTTCTCCAAAATCTTTTCTGGAGTGGCAATCTCAAAATCCTGAATTTCACCAGAAGAAATCCTATAGGTATATTCCAAATGCTCCAACATCAACTGGGGAGTGAGATTACCCCATTTAGGTTTTGAATCTTCTGTAAGTTTATCTAAAGCTTTTAAAATTTCATCCTCCGTCATCTCCACAAAAGTGGTTTGCCTCTTCTGAACAAGAGTTAACACAGTTGCAATTGCCACCAACTCACCATCTTGATCGAAAACCTCAGCATACCATTTTATTACACCAGCAGGTAATTCTGCACCTTTTGGTTCCCTATCTATTTTCTGTTTACAAGTTAATCGAACATAAATGGTATCATTATGATAGATAGGTCGTAAAAATCGACATTCCTCCAAACCATAATTTGCTGCAACGGGGCCTTTATTTGGATAAACAAAAAGGCCTGCTGCGGCTGCCAAAATGAAATAGCCGTGGGCGGTTCGCTTTTTAAAAATTGATCCCTCTAATGAGGTTATATCGGTGTGGGCATAGAAATGATCCCAAGTGAGATTCGCAAAATTGACAATATCACCATCAGTTATCGTTCGTTTTGCCGTTGCCAAGGAAATTCCTACTTCAATATCATCCCAATGGAATTTAAAAGGATGCTGCTGGGCTTCCTTATATTTTGAATTCGGCTGATAAATGCCTGTAATTTCGGTTAAAGTTGTAGGTGTACCTTGAATTGCTGTTCGCTGTAAATAGTGTTTAACCCCTCTAACACCGCCCATTTCCTCACCACCACCGGCTCGTCCTGGACCACCATGAATGAGATTTGGTAATGGCGACCCATGGCCAGTACTTTCTTTTGCGTTTTCCCTATTCAGCACCAAAATCCTTCCATTGTAAGCCGCCACATTTATTACGTATTCTTTTGCAATAGCATCATCGTTTGTAATAATGGAAGATACAAGTGAACCCTTACCTTTCTGAGTTAACTCTATGGCTTCTTCCAAATTCTTGTAAGGCATAATTGTACTTACAGGGCCAAAAGCTTCACGTTCATGGACTTTTATAGAATTCAATGGGTTGTCTACCCTTAAAAGGACTGGAGCAACAAAGGATCCTTTTTCAGCATCAGCTCCGACCAAACTCAAATCATCTAGATTTCCATGAACAATGGCAGCTTCCTCAGCTATTTCACTCACGGCAACTTTTAATTCTTCAACCTGTTCTTTGCTGATTAAAGAACCCATTCGCACTTCTTTAAGACGTGGGTCACCGATTGTTACACTAGAAAGTGCTTTCGAAAGAGCATTTTGAACTTCATCAATTAAATTTTCAGGAACCAAAATCCTTCTTATGGCCGTACATTTCTGACCAGCCTTTACGGTCATTTCCTTTTTTACTTCTTTAATAAAAATATCAAATTCTGGAGTGCCCGGTTTAGCATCTTCACCTAGAACAGAAGCATTTAAAGAATCTGCCTCCATCGTAAATGGAACAGATTCGTGGATGATTCGTGGATGGGCTTTTAGCAACCTACCAGTACTGGCGGAACCTGTAAATGTTACTACATCTTGAGAATCAACATACTCCAAAACAGTTTTTACAGTACCATTAATTATTTGCAAAGCACCTTCAGGTAGTATGCCGGAATCAATAATTTCCCTTGCAACCGCTTCTGCCAAATAAGACGAGGACGGTGCAGGTAATACCACGGCTGGAACTCCTGCCATCCAGTTTACCGCACACTTTTCCAACATTCCCCAAACAGGGAAATTAAAAGCATTAATGTGAACAGCTACACCTCTTTTAGGAACCATGATGTGGTGGGCCATAAATCTTCCACCTCTCGACAAATCAATGGCATCCCCTTCAACATGATAGGGCTGATTTGGAAATAATTTTCTTAAGCTGGCATTGGCAAACAAATTGCCGAAACCTCCTTCTATATCTATCCAACTATCAATTCTTGTGGCCCCAGTTTTATAACTTATTTCATAAAATTTTTCTTTGCGTTTCGTCAGGTACAAGGCCAATTTTTTAAGCATCAATCCACGCTCCTGAAACGTCATATTACGAAGTACCTTTGAACCAGTTGTTCTACCGTACTGAAGAATCTCACCAACGTCCAACCCTTCCACTGCCACTTGATGAATCAATTCTCCAGTGACGGCATCAAAAACAGGTGAGCCAGCATCGCTACCCACTACCCATTTTCCAGTTATATAATGTGGAATTTTACTCATAGATTGGCATTTTCTAAAATTACAGCATAACCCTGACCCACACCTACACACATGGTTACCAAAGCATATTTTTTATTCTCAATAGATAACTCCAAAGCTCCGCTTAAAGCAATTCGCGTACCGGTCATTCCAAGTGGATGGCCTAAAGCGATTGCCCCTCCATTTGGGTTAATTCGCGGATCGTCGTCAGCTAATTTCCATTGTCTAATACAAGCCAATGCTTGTGCTGAAAATGCCTCATTCAACTCAATTATATCCATATCATCCATCGAAAGACTTGCTTTTTTCAAGGCTTGATTGGCCGCCAAGACAGGACCAATCCCCATTATTCTAGGTTCCACTCCAACAACCGCAGAACTGACTATTCGAGCTAAAGGCTTTAAATTATATTCATTTAAGGCATCTTCTGAAGCCACCAAAGTTGCTGCAGATCCATCATTTAGACCCGAAGAATTACCAGCAGTTACGCTACCATCTTTTTTAAAGGCAGGTCGCAATTTCGCCAACACCTCAATGGTGGTATCTGCTTTAATAAACTCATCTTGATTGAATTCAATTGGATTTTGCTTCCTTCTAGGAATTGACACCGTCACAATCTCCTTTTGAAAGCGTCCAGATTCCTGAGCTTTAGCCGCTTTCATTTGGCTCCAAAAGGCAAATTTGTCCTGATCTTCCCTTGAAATATTATAAAGTTCAACTAGATTTTCTGCGGTATTTCCCATGCCATCTGTCCCATATAAATCTTCCATTATTGGATTGATAAATCGCCAACCAAAACTAGAATCGAACATCTCAGCATCCGTACCAAAACCTGTTGAGGGTTTACCAATAACATATGGGCCACGCGTCATATTTTCAACACCTCCAGAAATAAACAAATCGCCATCGCCAGTCTTAATGGCTCTGTTGGCATGGATAATTGCTGAAAGACCAGAACTACATAGCCTATTAACCGTTTCTCCTGGCACCGAAAAAGGCAAACCCGCAAGCAAACCTGCCATACGAGCAACATTGCGATTATCTTCACCGGCCTGATTTGCGCAACCAAGAATTACATCATCAATTTTATCTAAAGGCAAATTGGGATGCCTTTTAACCAATTCAGAAACAACATGGGCCGCCAAATCATCGGTTCTTACAGCCGAAAGGGTCCCTTGATATTTTCCAATGGCAGTCCTCACCCCATCTACTATATATGCTTGTTTCATTCTATATTCCAATCTTTTTCGGTGCGGTAAACCATTCCCTTAAATAAAGCAACTAATTCTTTCCCTCGGTTTACCTCTACCTGATAAATCCCTAATTTTCTTGTAATGGATTGCTCCTTGGCTGTGGCTTGCAATATGTCACCAGCTACAACTTTCTGCAAATGATTAATACTAGTTTCTACAGATAAAGCATGTTTGCCATTGCTATTAGATGCAAATGCCAACGCACTATCGGCCAAACTGTAGGTAATCCCACCATGAGCTATTCCGAATCCATTGAGCATATCTTCAGTAACAGTCATCTTGAGGATACAACCTCCTTTTGAAACCCCCTCAATTTGGACACCTAGCCATTGGCTAAAGGCATCCTTCTGAAACATCGTATTAACAATTTCACTTGGTTCCATTAAAAAAGGTTTTATTATCCTTCAACATGTCTCTCAATATTGGACTGCATCTGTAACGCTCTTCACGATAGCGATCAAACAATTTATCCATTTCCTCAACTACCCAATTTATACCAACCTCATCTGCCCATTGTAAAAGTCCCTTTGGGTAATTAACTCCTTTAATCATAGCCAAATCGATATCTGAGGATGAGGCTATATTCCAGAATACTGCATCAGCAGCTTCATTTATAAGCATTACCAAAATTCTATTGAAAATTTGGCCGTTTAACTTTTTGTCTTTAATAGGTTCTTTAACAGGGGCATTTTCATCGTAATTATAATAGCCCTTTCCTGACTTCCTTCCCAAAAATCCAGCTTCAGCTAAACGTTTTTGTGTAAAGGAGGGTTTATAACGAGGATCACAAAAAAAGGCATTAAAAACAGATTCTGTAACCGCATAATTGACATCGTTTCCTATAAAATCCATCAATTCAAAGGGGCCCATCTTAAATCCGCCCAATTTCTTTAAACTGTAATCAATAGTAGGCACATCGGCAATTCCTTCATCGTAAATCCTGAGTGCTTCACCATAAAAAGGTCTAGCCACCCTATTGACAATAAAACCGGGGGTATCCTTGGCCCTAACCACAGTTTTTCCCCAACTTTGAATAATTTTTTCAGCTTTGGAAATCACTTCAATGGAAGTTTGGACGGCTGGTATGATCTCTACTAAACGCATTAATGGCGCAGGATTAAAAAAATGAATGCCGATACATCGATCAGGTCTTTTAAAGGCTGAAGCAATACTAGAAATTGAAAGACTCGAAGTGTTACTGGCTACGATACAATTATTAGACACACAATTGTCTAGTTCTGTAAAAATTCCTTTTTTCACATTAAGATCTTCGACAATTGCTTCAATGATAAGTTCAGAATCTTCTAAATCTCCCAAACGGGTTACAAAACTAATGTTGGTTAAAATATCTAATCGTGCTGCTGGAGTGATTTTGCCTTTTTCCACTAATCTTGAAAGAATAGAACGCAAAGAATCTTTTGCATGTTCCAATGCCGAAGCTTTTGCATCATATAATTTCACTCTATAGTCGTAGGTCGCAGCTACCTGGGCAATACCTGTGCCCATCGTACCTGCTCCTATAATTCCAACTCTTTTCAATTTCCTGTAAATTTTGGTTGACGCTTTTCTACAAATGCTTTTACTCCTTCTTGACTATCCTCGGTTTGGGCCGCAGCAACTTGAAGTTGCAACTCCAAATTTAATTGTTGATCAAGATCATTTGTCAATGATTTATTCAAAGCTTTTTTAATCATGCCTAATCCTTTCGTAGGCATATTTGCTAATTTTAGGGCTAATCTTGAAATCTCTCCATTAAATTCTTCATCATTAACACATTTATAGATCATGCCCATCGCCTCGGCATCCTTCGCCATGATTTTATCCCCCAACATTGTTAAAGCCGAGGCTTTTTGGAACCCAATTAATCGCGGTAAAAAATAGGTGCCTCCACTATCTGGAATCAGCCCAATTAAACTAAAAGCTTGGATAAAACTTGAGCTTTCTCTAGCCACTACTATATCACATGCCAAAGCAATATTTGCACCTGCTCCTGCAGCTACACCGTTTACCGCTGCAATGATTGGCTTTTCGATATTCCTGATTTTTAAAACAATTGGATTATAGTGTTCTTTTATGATCTTTTCGAACCCGGGATTATTTTCTTTTGAGGTTACTTCCTTTAAATCTTGCCCTGCACAAAATGCCTTGCCAATTCCAGTTAATACTATGGCTCTAACCGTTTTATCAGATTCACACTGGTCCAAAATACTTTGAAGATTCAATGCCATCTCCCGATTGAAACTATTAAATACCTCAGGACGATTTAGGGTTATTTGGGCAACCCCATTTTCTATTTTGAAATTAATTGAACTCATTCTGGTTTAAAATATGGGTTAAAAATTAAACCTATGATATTTTGCCATGGGTCCTTAACTGAGGCTACCTGTAAATTTTCACCAACAGAATGTGGTTCCTCCACCTCTGTGGCACCTGCATCAATAAACTGTTTAAAGGCTTTATCAATATCTTGAACTGCCCAATAAGTAGTAGAATTGTTACCAACCATCAGCGTTTCTTTTTCAATAGGAAGCAAGCCAAGTTCATATCCCCCAATGTTGAAACCCACATAAAATGGAAAATCGAAATACGGCTTTGTATCAAAAACTTCTGAATACCACTCTTTGGCAGCTTTTAAATCTTTCACTACATAAACAATGGTTCTAAGCCCTAATATTTTTTCTTTTTTCAAATTGAAATCATTTTAAGCATTTGAAATAATCGAAAGGTTCTTGGCAATCATTACACTTAAATAGGGCCTTGCATGGGGTGGAGCCAAATTGGCTAATCATTTTAGTGTTCTTGGACCCGCATTGAGGACATGCAATTAAGTTGGCTTTACCAAGCAAAACCTGTTTGTCTAAATTTTCCTCCAAGGGGGCGGCAATACCATAATTCTCCAATGCCTTTCTGCCCTTTTCAGAAATAAAATCAGTTGTCCAAGCAGGAGTTAAAACCAATTCTATTTCGGCATTATACCCTTTATTTTTTAAAGCCGCCTTCAAATCATCCGCTACGGTATCCATTGCCGGACACCCACTATAAGTTGGGGTAATTTGAAGCTTTACAAGGTTATTTTCTATAGTAGCAGTTCGAATAATACCTAAATCCAAAACAGAAAGTACAGGAATTTCTGGATCTGATACTTGCTCCAAAAGAGGGATTAGTTCTTGATCAATATTTACCTGCTCTACCGTCATTTACCAGCTCATGTTTGGGTATGTACGTTGCATAAATTGCAACTCTGTTAATAAGTAGCCCATATGCTCGGTATGAATTCCCTGCTTTCCTCCTTTCTGAAAATAGGATTTTTCAGGAACTAGAAGAGTCGCTTCGGTAAGAATTTCTGAACTTTCGCTGTAATAATCATCTTTAAATTTTGAAACATCAGCCGCTATACCTTCAGAAATAAGTTCCTTTTCAAATTCGGTTTGAACAAAAAACTCATTGGTATATCGCCATAAATCATTTACAGCGGATTGCATCTTTTCACGGCTCACTTCAGTTCCATCTCCCAATCTCCTTATCCAATCCGCGGAAAACTTTTTATGATAGGTGACCTCTTTAATTGCTCTATTAGCAATAGCAGCCAAGGTAACATCATGGCTTTTCATTAAGGCATTCAAAAAATGCCAATGGTATATATCAAAGAAAAATTGTCTGCCAATTATATAAGCAAAATCGGTATTTGGCTGTTCCACCAATAAAACATTCAGATATTCCCGTTCACTCCTCAGCATCGCAATACTATTTTCTGTTGAATCATCACCTTTGATTTTGGCGGCGTACTGGAAATAATTACGTGCCTGACCCAGTAAATCCAAAGCTATGTTCGTACAGGCAATATCTGTTTCTAAATTCGGACCATGACCACATAATTCTCCCAATCTCTGACCAAGAATTAAACTATTGTCCGCAATGGTTAGAATATATTTATACAGATTCTCTTTCATTTACATGTGTTTTACCTCATCAGGAAGGTTATAGAATGTGGGGTGACGATACACTTTGTCTTTTGCTGGCTCAAACATTTCCCCATTTTCATCAGGATTTGAGGCCGTAATATATTTTGATTCTACAACCCAAATACTTACCCCTTCATTTCTGCGGGTGTAGACATCTCGTGCGTTCTCAAGAGCCATTTCTGCATCAGCTGCATGCAAACTCCCAAAATGCCGGTGCTCTAAACCATTTTTACTTCGCACAAAAACTTCCCATAAAGGCCAATCTTTTTTCATTTCTTAAATTGCTTTCTTTTCGGTTTGTTCTATTTGTTTTTCTGCATAGGCCATAGCTGCATCTCGCACCCATTCGCCTTTCTCCCAAGCATTAACTCGCGCCTCCAAACGTTCTTTATTACATGGCCCATGTCCCTTTACAACTTGCCAAAACTCCTCCCAATCGATTTCTCCAAAATCATAATGACCAGTCTCTTCATTCCATTTTAAATCTGGATCTGGAACTTTTATACCCAAAATATCTGCTTGCGGAACAGTTTGATCCACAAATTGCTGACGCAATTCGTCATTAGTCTTCCTCTTCAGTTTCCATTTCATCGATTGTGCTGTATGGGGGGATTCTTCATCACGAGGACCAAACATCATTAAACTTGGCCACCACCAACGATTTAAGGCGTCTTGAGCCATTTCCTTTTGTTCCTTTGTACCATTACAAAGGGTTAACATAATTTCGTATCCCTGTCTTTGATGGAAACTTTCCTCTTTACAAATTCGCACCATAGCTCGGGCGTATGGCCCAAAGGAGGTATTACAAAGGGCAACTTGATTTATTATAGCAGCTCCATCCACCAGCCAACCTATGGCACCTATATCGGCCCATGTAATAGTGGGATAATTGAAAATTGAGGAATATTTAGCTTTGCCAGTATGCAATTGATCATACATTTCTTCACGGGAAATACCTAAAGTCTCAGCGGCACTGTACAAATACAAACCATGACCGGCCTCGTCTTGTACCTTTGCTAGCAATGCCACTTTTCGCCTTAAGGATGGAGCTCGAGTAATCCAATTACCTTCTGGTAACATGCCTACAATTTCAGAATGGGCGTGTTGCGAAATTTGCCTGATATGGGTTTGCCTATATTTTTCAGGCATCCAATCCTTTGGCTCAATCTTTTCATCACGCTCAATCCGCTCTTCGAAATGTTGTTCTAAATTTTTAATATTCTTTTCCATAACATTTAAACATCAAAATCTACGACTACCTTTTTACTGGTTGGAACTGCTTGGCAGCTCAAAATGTAATTCTTGGAAAGCTCATCCTCTTCAAGTGCATAATTAACTTTCATTGTAACCTCGCCAATAATCAATTTACATTTGCAGGTACTACATACCCCACCTTTACATGCAAAAGGAAGATCTGCTCCAGCAGCTAAACCTCCATCCAAAATGGTATCATTTTCTTCATCCATTACAAAATGAAACTCCTTTCCGCCATCGATTAAGGTTACCTCTGTCCCATCAACCTTTGGAATGGATTTTTCAATACCAAAACTTTTATCGGCTTCACCAGAATAAAACAATTCATAATGGATTTTATCCTTTTCTAATCCAGCGTTTACTAGTGAATCTCTTATAAGAAATATCATTTGTTGAGGTCCACACAAAAAACAATGGTCGGTATCTTCAATATCAATAAATTTAGAGCTAATCAATTTCATTTTATCCTCATCGAAACGACCGTTTAAAAAAGGAATATCCCTTTGCTCCCTTGTTAAGAAGAAAAAGACATGAAACCTCTGAAAATAACGGTTTTTAAGCTGCTCTATCTCTTCTTTAAAGATAATGGATTTAGAAGTGCTATTCAAGTAAAACAGCTTGAAGGTGCTTTGCGGCTCCATTGCAAGATGAGTCTTAATCATTGAAATTATAGGGGTAATACCACTGCCTGCAGCAAATGCTATATAATTTCTAGCTTTATTAGGATTTACCTCAACATAAAATCTTCCGGAAGGTTTCATAATTTCCAAGGTATCCCCAACCTTAAGTTCGTTATTAGCGTAGGTGGAAAAAATTCCATTAGGAATACTCTTTACAGCAACCTTGAATTCCCAGTCGTAAGGATTGGTACATAGAGAATAGGTGCGTCTTACCTCTTCACCATCGAACATTTTTTTAAACGTTAGATGCTGGCCGGGTTGAAAAACTAAGTGGTCCTTCAAATCCTCAGGAATATCCAATTCCAAAACAACTGTATCAGCGGTCTCCTTATGGATATTCTTTACTTTGACACCGAAAAATTCCGTCATAATTACAATCTAACTAACGTTTGTTAGTTTTCAAATATACAAATTTTTTATTTCCGTTCCATTCCAGAAATCAGGACCTCACTCAATTGGTGTGTAATTAATTCTGTATCTAATTTATCCTTTTGTGGAATCCATAAATACAAAGATCTCAGGGTGGACAATATTGAAAACATAAGCACTTCAGGATCAGAATCCAATAGTTCTCTCTTCGCAATTCCATCTATTACAATCGACTTAAAATTATTCTCATAGTCGTGTCTTAATTTCAAATAATATTCCAATTGATCCTCAAGATGCATCCAGTCGTTGTTCAGGGATGCCATTCCATACACATTATTACTTGTAATTTTTACGTGCAGTTCAACTAACATCCTTAACTTATCGGTAGCAACCTTATCTGAATTCAACACATCCTTCATTCCAGCGGTAAAATTCTCGGCAAGATTTAATATTATTGACTTTAATAGCTCTTGTTTGGAATCTATGTGATTGTATAAACTAGCCGCCTTGATGCCAAGCTCAGAGGCCAAATCCCTCATTGTAACAGCACTATAGCCTTTGTCTTTAAATAAACGGGAGGCAGTTTTAATAATTTCGTCCTTACGTGTTTCTACTTTCAAACCAATTAAATGAGAATGTTGTAAATTTATATAAAAAGGGTAACATGGGATTTTTCGATTTCATTTTTAAACTTCGAAAGCAAAAGATCGAATCCTTTTTGCAACGTGGAGCAATGATAATAGATGTAAGATCCGACGAAGAGTTTGAAGACGGTCACATACCTGATTCGATACATATACCATTGCAAAATTTAGTAGAACATATTCGTGATTTAAAATCTAATGACAAGCCAATTATTACGTGTTGCGCTAGTGGAATTAGATCTTCTAGGGCTGCCAAGTTTTTGAACCTGCACAATATTGAAGCAATTAATGGGGGCGGTTGGAAATTTTTGAAAAAAATTATAGATCGATTTGATTAAGTTCCTTGATGTTTTCAATTGGATATTCTTGGTACTCTAATCTCCAACCTAATGAATTGGTCAGGATAAAAAATTTTGCCAACTCACTAATCAATCTATTTTCGGCATTGGTTTTAATCTCTGATTGAAGTATTTTCTTCATCAAATTTGCCTTCACTTTGTCCTTTATCGCATTGTAATCTTCAGCATCGAAAGGATTGAGATAGTCTGCTGTAACATCGTAGTATTCAAAATCTGGATTAATCGTGATTTCCTCTTTTGGTATACTTATTATCCTTAAAGTTTTGTTTGTCTCATCAATATCATAATCAATCTTACTTAAATCATAGCTTACAGCAACATCTGCATTTACAACGACCAAAGCTTTCTTTTCCACATTGATTAAATCAGCAAATAACGATTTCGAATTCTTATACGTAAATACCTCGCTAAAATGTCCTTCCGTTACAACCAGTTTACCCACATTAACAATCTGCTCCTGTATAAGGGAAGAACTTTCTTTGAGGAACATTTTCTCCCTAGACTTGTCGGTACAGGATTTGTAAAGAACTACAACCAATAGGGTTAATATGACTCCAAATAAGAATTTTTTCATAAAAATGAGTAATAAAAAAAGCACTGGTTCCCAATCGTACAAGGCCTACCAATGCTCTTTTCCCTTAATGATTAATAGCATTGTAAATTTACTAATTGTTAAGATTCTTAACGCAATTTAATATTAAGATATTGTTAAAACATTTAAAGCGGTCGAAGACAACTGCAGCAATAGAAATATGATGTTGTTTGCTTACAACTTAAGCGATTTTCTATTTCAATTCCATTTTTTCTGCAAAATAATCACAGAAATCTTTCATAGTAGCGGTCATCTTTTCATCCTGAGTAGCTCTAAAAAAAGTGTCGCTCATAGCCAACAAAGTCTGATGGAAAAAAAGTTTCATTTCATCCACAGGCATATCTTTGGTCCAAAGATCGATTCTTAGAGTTTCTTGATTTGTGCTATCCCATACAGACAGCATGATTGCTTTTGCTTCTTCCTTGGATATACCGCCATCGTCGGCAGACCACATAAGTTTTTCAGGCACACGGTTTTCATCAAGCTCAACCTGTAATTCTATTGTAGAAGTGTGATTTGCCATTATTTTTCTGGTTTAAAGTTAGATTGTTTAAATATTGTTTCTGGATCGGCGATCAACATATCCATCAGTTTTACGTCATTATTCTCCATATAGGCATTTACAATTTGCCAACCAATATATCGACCTAGCATTCCAGGAGATTCATTATCAAGTTGAAGGTAGAATTTACTAAAAGGTGCGGGATTGATAAATCTATTTGGCAAACTAGTATCTGTATTGTAAAGCAATTCTTTCTCAATGAAATATGTCCAAATTTGAAATTCATTTGCTTTAGCCCACAGATATTGGTCCTCTGTATATCCTATTTTGGCGGCATCTGAAACATTTGGAAGAACCTCATCTTCAAAATACAATTGCTTCCCATAATAAATCATTTCATCTAGTAATTTCTTTCTATTTTTCGGCATGATATATTTCTTAGCATAGGCCGATGCCAAATCTGGAAGAATTTGATCCCGCTTTAAATTTTGAACTAGATACCGAGAAATACCTTCATAGAAAAAATGGTCGCTCCCTAAATAAGTATCCAATGCAATTAATACAATGCTATCTGTAACAATAACCTTGTTTCGGAAATCAACTCGAGAGGTAACGGTTATCACCCGGGGTTCTTTAAATTGGGGATCAAAGTATTTAATGTGTTGAAATAACGATTCAATACCCTCTTGCAAATCATTAGTGTCTAAAAATTCTTTTTTTACCTCGTCAAATAGTTCCTGTTGAATTGTATCGGCTTTTAAATTTAAAATCAACGAATCGGCATTTTCTCTAGGGAACCAAAACGCATAGTTTTTCTTTAAGTTTTCAAATTCTGATGGCTGCGCATCATCTAGGATGCGATCGAAACGTTCAATCTCAACCTTAATAGGTATTTTGGAAATTTCCTTCTCTCTTTCGTTGTCTTTCACACAACTCAATACAGCTAATAAAAGCAAGGTATAGACGGCTATGGATAACCTTGTTGATTGGACTCTAATCTTCAATTGATATACTTTTTATTACTGTTAGCTTTCTTTATTTTTGTGTTGCAAATGTAAGATTCTTACCCTAAAATAAAGATAAAATGCAATCTGAAAAGGTTATTCAACATATTGTTTCTTGGTTAAAAGATTATGCCGATAATGCAAAAATGAAAGGATTCGTAATTGGTGTGTCAGGAGGTATAGATTCTGCCCTAACCTCAACACTCTGCGCCAAAACAGGTCTTGACCTTTTGTGTTTAGAAATGCCTATTCATCAATCTACGGATCAGGTTACTAGAGCTGCAAATCATATATCGTGGTTAAAGGAACATTTTCCGAACGTTAAGTCTCATTGGATTAATCTAACCCCTGTTTTTGATAGTCTAGTGGATGTGTTACCAGATGTTGAAAATGAAGAAAGCAGGTTTATGTCCCTTGCTAATACCAGGGCAAGACTCAGGATGACTTCTTTATACTATTTCGCTGCACTTGAGAAATATCTTGTTGCAGGAACTGGCAATAAGGTGGAAGATTTTGGGGTTGGGTTTTACACAAAGTATGGAGATGGCGGAGTAGACTTAAGTCCTATAGCCGACCTATTAAAAACGGAAGTATTTGAACTTGCTAAACATCTCGGAATAAATAAAGAAATATTAGAGGCTGCACCAACTGATGGTCTTTGGGGCGATAATCGTACCGACGAAGACCAAATTGGAGCATCATATCCTGAATTGGAATGGGCCATGGCTATGAAAGACCAAGGAAAGACAGCAAACGATTTTGAAGGCAGACAAAAGGAAGTTTTTGAAATTTTTATGAGATTCAACCGAGCGAATAAACATAAAATGGTTCCAATTCCTGTATGTGAAATCCCAAAAGAATTAAAATAAACGAGATTTTACGGCACCTCGTCGAACAATTTTAAGAAATTTTCATTACATTTACTCTAGTTCTCCACATTTATTCAAAACTTACCTTTCTGGTTTTGAAACCTTTACGCTAACCAAAAATTTTAAATCTATGGTCAAGGTTTTGATCGTTGACAATCATCCGGTAGTCTTAGCAGGCTTAAGAGCTATCATAGAATCCACACCAGATTTTGAAGTAGTGGGAAGTATAAAGACAGGCGTGGAGATCTTTGAATTCGTGCGCCGCTATAAAGTAGATCTAATAATTTCTGAAATTGATTTACCAGAACTTAATGGCATCACCGCTTTACGAGCCATAAAGAAAGAACACCAACAACTGAAGGTTCTAATATTTAGCCACCAGCCTGAAGAGATATATGCCATAAGTTCTTTAAAGGCAGGTGCATCCGCCTATGTTCCGAAAAGCATTGATATTGATAAATTTATTTACGCCTTAAGAAAGGTTGCGGAAGGCGAAGTTTATCTTACCGATAAAATGTCTAAACAACTTGAATATGACGACACAAAAAAGACGAAAAGCCGTATGTTTAAAAGGCTTTCAACTCGTGAGGTTGAAGTTTTAAAATTGTTGTCATCAGGGAAAAAGAATAAGGAAATTGCGAAGGAATTAGACATAAACGAAAAAACCGTAAGTACTTATAAATCTCGATTATTCAAAAAGTTAAATGTTACTAATTTAGTGGATTTAATACATCAAGCCGAACACCAAGATATGGTTTAAACTTTACCCCCAATTACTCTACCCAATTTTCTGGAAAGCAACATTTTTAAGCTTAAATAGTCTTTTACGTCCTCTAAAATGGTATTGGAATCTGTACCCTCTCGCAAAGTTTCATGTTGAAACTCCTGCACTTTTTGATCAATTAAGAAACACCTTAGAGTTAATATGGATTGATTTACCAATTGTGGAAGAGAATTGATTTTGCTCTTAGGGTGAATATTTCTTCGTTCCCAATCATGAAGATGGTATCGCTCATCGTCCATAATAATACTCGTAATTTCTCCAGCCAATTCCGGTTTAACCACATTTATGAATTCATCCAAAGGATGATCGGGATCTCCTTGCAAGGTTTCAATAATCTGATAATATAAATCTCTAAAATTTTCATTACTAAACTGCATTTCGTCTTCCTGCAGGTCTAAGAATATTTTTTCGAAAACCTTTGCTCTCTGAATCACAGGCTCTAATTCTAATTTCCCTGACTCGTTTTCTTTAAGCACTAAATCTTCAAAATCTGCAATTTCTTTACCATACAAAAGGAGTAATTCAATCATTTTTCGCTCCATTTCATATTGCAAATCAACTTTTTTGGCAGAAACTTTTTCAGGCCGATGAACCTCAAATGCCTTCTGATCAGCCTTCAATGCTTGACTAGCATCTTTTAAATCTTTTTTCCCGATTTGTGCAAGAGTACTAAAAAGCACTTCCTCACTAACATCCATAATCCTTGAACATTCCTGCACATATATTTCACGTTTTATACGATCAGGGATTTTGGCAATACTGTTAACAATATCCCTAACAGTTTCTGCGCGTTTAATAGGATCGTTCTTGGCCTCAGAAACCAATAGAGATGCTTTAAATTGGATAAAGTCTCGTGAATTGGTTTCTAGGTAAAGAAGAATATCCTCTAAATCATTTTTTCTAGAAAAACTATCTGGATCTTCACCTTCCGGGAAGGTGCAAACCCTAACATTCATGCCCTGCTCTAAAATCAAATCTACACCACGCACTGAAGCTCTTAAACCGGCCGCATCACTATCGAACAATACGGTAATATTTTTTGTAAGCCTATTAATTAGTCGTATTTGTTCAGGAGTTAAAGCAGTACCAGAAGAAGAAACCACATTCTTAATTCCGGCTTGATACATTTGGATTACATCTGTGTACCCTTCAACCAAATAGCAATTATCTTCTTTGGCTATGGTCTGTTTTGCGAAATAAAGTCCGTATAGAATTTTACTTTTTTGGTAGACTTCACTTTCTGGAGAATTGAGATATTTAGCGGCTTTTTTATCATTGGTTAAAATTCTACCTCCAAACCCGAGCACTCTCCCACTCATACTATGGATTGGAAACATTACCCGGCCTTTGAAACGATCAAAATGCTTTTCTCCTTTAACAATAGTTAAGCCTGTCTTTTCTAAAAGCTCAAGTTTATATGCCTTTTTTAGAGCTTCATTTGTAAAGGCATCCCACTCATCTAATGAATAGCCTAATTGAAACTTTTCTATTGTAGATTCCGTAAATCCCCTTTCCTTAAAATAACTTTTACCGATTGCCTTACCTTGATCAGTTTTGTGAAGAATCCGTTGAAAATAAGTATTAGCAAACTCATTTATAAGAAAAAGACTTTCCCTTTCATCCGCCTGTTCTTTTTCTTCTTCTGTTTGCTCAGTTTCCTCAATTTCTATATTGTATTTTTTAGCGAGATATTTAATTGCCTCTGGATATGAGAAATGCTCGTGCTCCATTAAAAATGAAACAACATTTCCTCCTTTACCGCTAGAGAAATCCTTCCAAATCTGTTTAACCGGAGACACCATAAAACTGGGTGTACGCTCATCGCTAAAAGGGCTGAGACCTTTAAAATTACTACCGGATTTTTTCAATTGAACGAACTCACCGATGACCTCTTCTACTCGAGCAGCTTCGAAAACTTGGTCTATGGAAATACGGGAAATCAAACTTTAAAAAAATTCTTAGCAAATAAAATTAAGATTTTCGAGGGCGTCAACAAATATGACCGACAAAATTAAGTCTTCATTTCTTATCTTTATAAAAATTCAGGCTCTAACTTCCAACTTAACTTACCTAAAAAACTAACTTTAATGAAATCAATCTATTTCCTAGCCGCACTCCTTCTATTCTTTAATTGTAAAGAGAATGAATCTAAAACCGAAACTAATCAGTTAGGCGAAGTTGACCTTTCTGTTACCGGCAAAAAGGAAGCTCTACCATCATTTCAAAAGGGTCTTTTATTGTTACACAGCTTTGAATATGAAGACGCGAGGGAAGCATTCAAGGAAGCACAGGAGATAGACCCAAATTTCCCTATGGCCTATTGGGGAGAGGCTATGACCCATAATCACAGTCTTTGGAGCGAGCAAGATTATTCAGAGGGTGCAGCTGCACTAAGCAAATTAGACAGTATAGCAGAATCCCCGACTCTATCTGAGGTTGAATCGGATTTTATTTCAGCAGCAAAAATTCTTTATAAACCCCAAACACCAAAATCTGAAAGAGATGTAGCATATGCCAACTTTATGGCCCAATTATATGAAAAACATCCTGATAATAATGAGATTGCTTCATTCTATGCGTTATCACTTTTGGGTTCTGCAAAAGAAAGAGATACAGGGATTTATGAAAAGGGTGCTTTAATTGCAAAATCGGTAATTGATGAAAACCCGAACCATCCAGGTGCCTTACATTATTTGATACATTCCTATGATGATCCTGGACATGCTCAGATGGCATTAAATGCTGCTAATTCATATTCACAAGTGGCTCCAGATGCTAGTCATGCCTTGCACATGCCATCGCACATATACGTAGCCCTAGGAATGTGGGATGAAGTGGTTTCTTCTAATGAAGATTCTTATCAGGCGAGTTTAAACCGAATGGAACGAAAAAAGCTCTCAAATAACGCCAGGGGATATCATGCCTTTCATTGGTTAGAATATGGCTACCTACAACAGGGACGGATAGAGGATGCTAAAAAATTAGTCAATGATATGCATACTTATGTCACAGAAACTCCTTCTCCTAGAGCAAGGGCCCATATGGTGTTTTTGAAATCAACCTATTTGGCCGAAACTAAGGATTTTGATGATGAAATTACGGACATTAAAGTAGATGTATCCGGTTTAAACATTTCCACAAGAAGTCAATACAATTTTCTTGATGGTTATAAAGCATATTACGATAATAATGTTGCTAAACTAGACAGCATTACCGCTTTAATTGAAGAGGATATTAAAAGTGAAGAAGTCTTGGCCCAAAACCTTGATGGGGGATTTTCGGTCTGTTCAAGTGCTACAAGGGAATTCCCTTCGACCTTAAATATTCAGCAGTCTCAAGTTATGGTTCTAGAATTAAAGGCACTTTCAGCCATGTTGAAAAAAGATAAAATACTTACTGAACAATATTTTAAGGAAGCTCTAGATTTACAATCTAAAACCTCCTATAGTTATGGACCACCTGACGTAGCAATGCCTCCGTCTAATCTTTATGCAGACTGGCTTGCTAGCGAAAACAGAAATACAGAGGCTTTGGAAATGTATGAGTATACTTTAAAAAGAGCCCCAAACCATACTAATACTATTAAGGCAATGGAAATGGTTCAGGGTAGATTATAACAATTAAAGTTCCCTAATCAATATCAAACCGGAGACCAAGAGAAACATTGTTCTGGTCTATTGCCTGGTCCTTAAAAATTGTTGACAAGTCGTATTTAGCATAAATACTAAAGTCATCGAAACCAATATAAGCGCTTAAGCCATATGCAAAATTACTGGCGTTATAATTACGTTTAATTTTTTCTTTCACGCGGTTACCATCTTCTTTGTACTTTAATTTTTGCATACTGCTTAAGCGTACTCCGGCATAACCCCCAATACCGATTTTAAATTGGTCTGCGGTAGAATATCTAAAATAGGTTTTACGTTCAATTTTCTTCGATGGACCAAATTCAAAATGTAGTGGAACTACCAGATTGGTTACCCTAAATTTAGATTTATTAAGATCTCCGGGAAATTCCTCGAAAGTAGTTATATCTCCATTCTGGACAAAGTACGTATTATCTTTTGCGTCTAATTTATTCCATTGCAAAGAAAGACCATACCTAAATCGCCATGCATTCGAATTTTCAAGCACTCTAGTGGTCCAAGCCCAGCCTAACTCTACAAATCCAGACCCAAAAGTTTTAAAAGGGGAATCACTCAATCCCTCACCCTCCGTAATAGCATTGTTAATACCTATGGCCAAAACCACATCTGAAGTGGTACGTCTATCATATTTTCTTGGCTTATTTTGCCCCTTAATTCTAAATCCTGCGAAACTCTCTTCTCCCCCCAGGCTAAAACCTACATAAGAAAGCTCCCCATCTGAAAGATCTTTATAACCCTCCTCATTTCGTTGAAGAAGGGAAATCTTATTGTCGATAATTGCCAATCTATTTTCAATATTCAGAGCCCTCTTTTCAGCAGCCTCCTTTTTAAGCTGTTCTGCCTCGTTATATGTAATCTCTTGTTTTTCTAATCTTTGATTGATTATTTCAACTTCAGATTTAAGGAAATTACGTTCTTCCTTTTCAATGGTTTCCTTTAAGTTTTCAAGAGTTTTTATTTTCTCTTCATTATTCGATTGTGCATGACCAATAGATAGGTTAAAACAGAAAACCAAAAGGATAATTATTTTTAAATATGAATACATAACTGTTCGTTTTTTGATGTTAGAATTTTAATTGATTTTAATTGATGTTGTAAACTATATGGGCTGTTTAATTGTTTCGTTGTGCTACGGTTGTTTTTACTGCCTCAATCCCATCTATTAAGGTCTCGAACATTTTAGTCCTAAAAGACTCCTCTAACTCACCCTCTACTTCTTGAAGCAATGAATTGGCATCTACTGTGATTATTTCCTTTTCTACTTCCATACCTTTAAGCAAATTTCGCTGAGCTCTTTTTAGTAAGGAATCTGTTTCGGCTTCTGGTGTCATCGATTGAATCTTTTCATTTTTAATCTCTTCAATAACAACAACAGAACTTACATTATCGATTAAATTGATTTCACTTTCCTTTAATCCATCTACCGATTTCTCATCAGAATTTGCTATTGATGGTTCAACAACATTATTTGATGTTGTATTATTTTGGGTTTGATTAGACTTCGATTTGGGATCAATCCTTTCAGGGTTTGCATTTTCGCCTGAAACCACCAAGGAATTCTCTGTTTCGTCTTCTCCTGAAGCTGCCTTATCAAATTCTTCTTGTTGAAAAGTTGAATTCGTTTTGGTCTCTACAATTTGTATAGGTTTTTCGTCGGAAACACCATTATTAAACATAAACATTCCTAAACCAAACAACACAACCACGGAAGCAGCCAAACTCCACCATAAAATGGTATTTCCCTTCTTATGAGAATTGGAAGTATCCAAACGTTTTGAAAGCTTTTTCCACCCTTCCTGAGAAGGAGAAATAGTTCTCTTTTCAAGTGATTCCTTAATCGATTCTTCAAATTTAATTGGTGCCATAACTCGTAGTATTTAGCATTTTTATTTTGTCTTGAAGCATTTTCCTCGCCTTGAACAATTGGGTTTTTGAAGTACTTTCAGATATTCCTAATATTTCAGCAATCTCTTGGTGTTTGTATCCTTCAATGGCGTACATAACAAATACCATTTTATATCCTTCCGGCAGTTCGTCGATTATAGCTTGAATCTGTTCCACGCCCATTGAAACCTCAATATTATTTGTAGTTTCATGTGGGGACTTAACTTCTTCAATAGAATACTCAATCCGTTTATTACTTCTGATATGCGAAATAGCCTCACGTACCATTATCCTTCGTATCCAACCCTCAAAACTACCTTCTTCCCTAAATTGGTCAATCTTGGTAAACACCTTAAAAAAGCCTTTCAACATTACACTTTCGGCAACTTGAACATCCTTAATGTAGTATCTACAGACACTTAACATTTTAGGAGCATGAATCTCATAGATCAGGTGCTGAGCCTCACGATCCTGCTTTTTTGCTTTTTTAATGAGATTTTTACCGTTCCTGTTAAGTTGAATGACTTTCAAGGTATTCTAATTGATTGATGCTTCTATTTATATAGACAGCGTATTTTAGAAAATGGTTGCCTGGGGCAAAAAATTATTTTTTACGTTCAATTACGTAATTAACCATTAATTCTAGGGAAGTCTTAAAATCAGATTGGGGATACTTTTCTAACATTGAAAGGGCCTGCTGTTGAAAGTCTTTCATTTTGGCGATCGCATAATCGAGTCCACCATTATTCTTCACATAAGCTATTACCTCCTTAACCCTTTTCTTGTCCTTATTATGGTTCTTAATAGAATTAATAAGCCATCTACGGTCCTTCTCGTGGGCTTTATTAAGAACATGAATCAGGGGAAGAGTCATTTTTTGCTCTTTAATGTCAATACCAGTTGGTTTACCTATTTTTTCCTCACCATAATCAAATAAATCATCTTTAATTTGAAATGCCATCCCTATAAGTTCCCCAAATAAGCGCATAGATTCCACATCCTCAGAATTGGGTTTTACAGAGGCTGCACCCAAACTGCAACAAGCAGCTATCAGCGTGGCTGTTTTTTGCCTTATAATATTGTAATATACTTCTTCGGTGATATCTAGCTTTCTAGCTTTTTCAATTTGAAGTAATTCACCTTCACTCATTTCTCTAACCGCAACAGATATAATCTTGAGGAGATCAAAATCATTATTATCTATTGACAACAGAAGTCCCTTAGACAACAAATAATCACCAATAAGAACAGCAATTTTATTTTTCCAAAGAGCATTTATAGAAAAGAAACCTCGGCGCCTGTTACTATCATCCACCACATCGTCATGAACTAAAGTGGCAGTATGTATTAATTCTATAACAGATGCCCCTCTATAGGTACGTTCGTTAACCTCACCTTTATTAAGCATTTTTGCCACGAGAAAAACAAACATCGGTCGCATTTGTTTACCCTTTCTATTGACTATATAAGTAGTAATTCTATTGAGAAGTGCTACCCTACTAGACATTGACAACAGAAACTTTTGCTCAAAAAGCTCCATTTCAAATGCGATTGGTAGTTTTATCTGTTCGGTAATCTTCAAAATTTAGTCTTGCGGCTAGATTGCCAAAGGTATATAAATGCTAATTGTTCAGCAACAGTAATAATTAACTGAGTTAATTAAAAAATCAATGCTTGTTGGCTAATTGACCGCAAGCGGCATCTATATCCTTACCCCTAGACCTTCTTACTGTTACAGTAATATTATTTGCCTCTAATGTATTGATATAAAGTTCTAAAGCTGAATCATCGGCCTGTTGAAAATCTCCATCATCAATGGGGTTGTATTCAATGAGATTTACCTTACTCGGAGCAAATTTGCAAAATGCAACTAAAGCATCAACATCTTTTTTGCTATCGTTTATCCCTTTCCAAACCACATATTCATAAGTAATTCTATTTTTAGTCTTTGCGTACCAATATTCCAAGGCTTCTCGCAAGTCAGCTAAGGGAAAAGTGGCATTAAAAGGCATAATCGATGTTCGAACCTCATCGATAGCAGAGTGAAGTGAAACCGCTAATTTGAATTTAACTCCATCATCAGCCATTTTTTTTATCATTTTTGGCACCCCGGAGGTTGAAACAGTAATACGTTTTGGGGACATCCCCAAACCCTCTTCAGAAGTAATTTTATCAATTGCTTTGATGACATTATTATAATTCATTAAGGGTTCGCCCATTCCCATAAAAACAATATTGGAAAGAGGCCTATCATGATATAATCTGCTTTCTCTATCTATAGCTACAACCTGATCATAAATTTCACCAGGATTTAGGTTGCGCATGCGCTTTAAACGCGCCGTAGCACAAAATTTGCAGTCTAAGCTACAACCAACCTGTGAGGATACACATGCTGTTGTACGTTTTGCCGTCGGTATAAGAACAGATTCAACAACCAAACCATCATGTAATTTTACAGCGTTCTTAATGGTTCCATCCGAACTACGTTGTATTTGATCTACCGCGATATGATTAATTATAAAATTGTTTTCCAACATCTCACGCGTTTTGAGTGAAATATTGGTCATATCGTCAAAGGAGTGCACACCTTTACTCCATAGCCATTCGTAAACTTGATTTCCTCGAAAAGCCTGATCCCCTTCAGCAACAAAGAATTCTCGTAGCTGCTCTTTGCTTAGTGCTCGAATATCCTTTTTTATTGTTGCCATTATTTAAATTTAAGAGAGAAAAAACCCCCAAGAAATGGGGGTTTAAATATTATATAATTAGCATGGCATCACCATACGAATAAAACTTATATTTTTCCTTTACAGCCTCTTCATAGGCCTTCTTTATAAAATCATGACCCGCGAAAGCTGAAACCATCATTAATAAGGTCGATTTTGGTGTATGGAAATTGGTAACCATACAATTAGCTATACTAAAATCATAAGGTGGGAAAATGAATTTATTGGTCCAACCTGCAAATTCATTTAATGTTCCATTGGAAGATACTGCACTTTCAACAGCTCGCATAACGGTTGTACCTACGGCACACACACGTTTTTTTTCCTTAATTGCATTATTAACTACATCTGTAGCAAAGGTATTGATATAAACTTCTTCACTGTCCATTTTATGTTTACTTAGGTCTTCAACCTCAACTGGGTTGAATGTACCCAAACCAACATGAAGCGTAATTTCTGGAAGATGAACTCCTTTGATCTCCAAACGCTTCAATAAATGTTTACTGAAATGCAATCCAGCGGTTGGTGCCGCAACTGCTCCTTCTTCTTTAGCATAAATTGTTTGGTAACGCTCCTCATCTTCAGGCTCCACTGCCCTCTTAATATATTTTGGAAGTGGTGTTTCACCTAATTCAGTTAATTTATGTCTAAATTCACTATAAGACCCATCATATAAAAAGCGTAAGGTCCTTCCTCTTGAAGTTGTGTTATCTATAACCTCGGCAACTAAGGTTTCATCGTCGCCAAAGTAAAGCTTGTTTCCAATTCTAATTTTACGTGCCGGATCTACCAAAACATCCCAAAGACGCTGTTCCTCGTTTAGTTCGCGAAGTAAAAAGACTTCGATTTTTGCACCCGTCTTTTCCTTATTACCATAAAGTCTTGCAGGAAAAACTTTGGTATTATTCAAGATCATCACATCTCCTTCATCAAAATAATTTATTAGATCTTTGAAGTACTTGTGCTCAATGGTTTGCTTTTTTCTATCAAGCACCATTAAACGTGCCTCATCCCTAATTTCAGACGGGTGTTCGGCTAATAATTCTTCAGGTAATTTAAAATTGAAGTGTGATAATTTCATGTTAAGATATTTTGGTTTCCCTAACCTTTGTGGTTTTTATTTACTTATTTCAAAAAGGCTACAAATATAAGGTCTCAACATAGGGCTTGTCAAGTATTTAAGGGATTATTATGAAGAAATCTTAAATCCTATACTTTCTAGATCCTTCCAATAGTCTGGATAGGATTTATTCACAACCTCCGCATCATTGATTTGAAGAGGGATTTTGATACCCAGAGGAGCAAATGCCATTGCCATTCTGTGATCATTATAGGTATCGATTTCAACATCTTCCTTTAGATGATAAATTGCTTCAAGTTTTAGACTATCCTTATTACACTTAATAGTTCCGCCTAATTTTTCAATTTCTATCCTCAAGGCCTCTAATCGGTCCGTTTCCTTTATTTTTAAGGTATGTAGACCCGTGAGATAACAAGGTCGACCTAATCCCAAACAGGTAACTGCAATTGTTTGTGCAATATCGGGTGCGTTTCTAAGATCTAATTGAAGCGGAGAGGCATTTTCTACCTCCATCAATTTTTTCAAGATCATTTTGTTGTCCCGAAAAGAAGTTTCAACTCCAAACTTTTCGTAAATCTCAATTAAAATGGAATCCCCTTGAAGAGAATCTAATTTATAATGCTGTAAGCCTATTTCGGTACCTGGTTTACCTAGTGCCACAATACTATAAAAATAGGAAGCTGAAGACCAATCAGATTCAACAATAAAAGTAGCTGAGACTTTATTTTGAAAGGATTCAATAGTTATTACGTGATCAGAAAAATTACATTCTACACCAATGTCTTGCAATAACTTCTGGGTCATTTTTATGTAGGGAACTGATGTTATTTCACCTACCAATGTTATTTCAAGTCCATTTGGCAAACTAGGTGCAATAAGCATTAAAGCAGAGATATATTGACTACTTACATTAGCTTTCATAGAAACTTTGCTATTCGTCAATTCTTTACCTGATATTTTTAAAGGTGGACAACCCTCAGTCTTAAGATATGTTATTTCTGCTCCAAGGGAATTCAATGCATCTACAAGCACTGCGATCGGACGCTCTTGCATCCTTGAAGAACCAGTGAGAATAACATTTCGATTAGGGCGAGAGGCAAAATAAGCTGTTAGAAAACGCATTGCTGTACCAGCATGATGAATATCCACTACATCCCTGTTCCCAGATATTCCCTTACTCATCATTTCAGAATCCTCAGAATTCGAGATATTGTTGATCTGAAGCCCCGGAAATAGAGCTTGCAACAGTAATAACCTATTCGATTCGCTTTTTGAACCCGTAATTATTAGGCTCGAAGGGGAAATTATTTCGGATGGACTGATCTTAACTTTCATAGGGACGCAATTTACCCAAAATAGAGAAAATCAACCCATCCGATTATTTTAATTTTTCATTGTTATGGTGCCTATCGTGATCCCTTTTGGTTTTATTATCCATTCTTCGATCGAAAGCAGCCTGCAAATCAACACCAGTTTGGTTAGCCAAGCATAACACAACAAACAATACATCTGCCAATTCTTCACCCAAGTCTTTACCTTTATCCGATTCTTTCTCGCTCTGCTCTCCATAACGTCGAGCAATAATACGCGCAACCTCACCGACTTCTTCGGTAAGTTGAGCCATATTGGTGAGCTCATTAAAGTATCTCACTCCATGATCCTTGATCCATTTATCAACAATAACCTGGGCGTTTGCAATATTCATTTCTTTTAAATTAAATTTTATCCTTTGAATCTATAATTATGGTAACAGGTCCATCGTTTATGAGAAAAACCTGCATATCAGCTCCGAATTTACCAGTTTCAATATTTCCAGAGAATGAAGCTTTTAACTCATCTAAAAATTGATTGTATAAAGGAACCGCAATATCTGGTTTGGCAGCCTTAATATAACTCGGACGATGTCCTTTTTTTGTGCTCGCATGAAGGGTAAATTGACTTACCAATAGAATCTCCCCACCTATGTCGGTTACAGATCTATTCATAATACCATCCCCATCATTAAAGATGCGAAGGTTAACTATTTTATTGATAAGCCATTCTATATCTTCCTTACCATCGTCATCTACAATCCCTAATAAAACTACCAATCCAGGACCTATCTCCTTCGTTTCAATGCTATCGATGGTAATTTTTGCTTCAGTAACTCTTTGAATGACAACTTTCATTCGTTATCCCAAATATCAGTTCGGTAATTTTCTTCTTCACCATCAAGAATTTGAAGATAGCTCCTATAACGTGAAAATGCAATTTCATCCTTTTCCAGGGCCTCCTTTACTGCACATTTAGGTTCTTCAAGGTGCAAACAATTATTGAATTTACACTCAGATTTTAAAGCGAAAAATTCTGGAAAATAATCCCCAACTTCCTCCTTTTCCATATCTACAACCCCAAATCCTTTTATACCGGGAGTATCTATAATTTGTGCCCCAAAACTTAAATCGAACATTTCAGCAAAGGTAGTCGTGTGCTGACCTTGCAGGTGTTGGGCTGAAATTTCCTGTGTTTTTAGTTCTAAACCTGGTTCAATTATATTTATTAATGTAGATTTTCCAACCCCAGAATGGCCAGCGAACAAACTCACCTTACCCATCATCATTTCCTTAATCTTATCCACATTTTTGCCTGTAATTGCCGAGACACCTATACATTCATAACCAATCTGCCTATAAATATGTGCTAAATATCGAACCTCGTCTAATTCTTCTTCGGTATAAGCATCTATTTTGTTAAATACCAATATTGGCTTTATAGAATAGGCTTCTGCTGTTACCAAAAATCGATCAATAAAACTTGTGAAAGTAGGAGGGTTACTCACGGTAATTAACAGGAAAACCTGATCTATATTCGCAGCAATAATATGTACCTGCTTAGAAAGATTCACCGATTTACGTATGATGTAATTTTCTCTATCGTGTATTGAAGTAATCACTCCCGTAGTTTCATCATTCAGAGTTTCCAATTCAAACTCAACAATATCACCTACCGAAACAGGATTGGTACTTTTAATGCCCTTCATGCGAAACTTACCCTTTATTCTGCATTGGTAAAATTCCTCCTCTGTGTTTTTAACGGTATACCAACTTCCTGTTGATTTGTAAACTCTGCCTGTCATTATAGGTTTAAAATATTTCTAAAAAGCACGATTTCGTTTGGCAAAATTGCAACAAATTTTTTAGGGAATAATCAAAACAGGTTTAAATATAAAATCCCGCTCGAGCGGGATTTTAATTTATGCATTGATGATTTTTTCTTGGTGATTAATAGATTCCTGATGTATCGCTTTAAAAACTCTTAAAATAAATTCCTCACTTAAATTCTTTTCTTCTCCTTGAAGAATCATTTTGCCAAGAATTTCATTCCAACGTTTTGTTTGTAATACAGCAACATTATGCGATTTTTTCAAAGCCCCAATGTCATCTGCTATTTTCATACGTTTACCCAGCATATCAATTAATTGATGGTCAATTACGTCAATTTGAGTTCTAAGGGTATTGATTTTGTTTTTAAATTCTGCTGCTTCACCTACCTCTTTCCTAATTCGAAGATCGCGCATAATTTCCACTAAAGTATCAGGGGTAATTTGTTGAGCGGCATCACTCCAGGCATTATCAGGATCGTAATGAGTTTCAACCATCAATCCATCATAATTTAGGTCCAAAGCTGTTTGACATAGATCGAAAATAATGTCTCTTCTTCCTGCTATATGCGATGGATCTAAGATTAATGGCAAATCAGGCATTTTATTTTGAAGATCAATGGCCAACTGCCATTCTGGATTGTTTCTATACCTCGTTTTCTCATAAGTTGAGAAACCTCTATGTATAACCCCAACATTTTTAATATCTGCCGCATAAATTCTTTCAACAGCACCCAACCACAATGATAAATCTGGATTCACCGGGTTTTTTATCAATACAATTTTGTCGGTACCTTTTAAAGCATCAGCAATTTCCTGAACAATAAACGGACTTACAGTAGTTCTCGCACCAATCCATAAAATATCAACATCATGCTCTAGGGCCAAATCAACATGGTTTGCATTTGCAACTTCTGTTGTTGTTAGCATACCAGTTTCTTGTTTTGCTTTTTGAAGCCACTTTAATCCTAAGGCGCCAACCCCCTCAAAATTTCCTGGTCGAGTTCTAGGTTTCCAAATGCCTGCTCTTAAAACAGAGGCATCGGTATCTTTCAATTGATGTGCAATCTTTAAAACTTGATCTTCAGTCTCAGCACTGCAAGGTCCAGCAATTACTAATGGGTGATCTAACCCAAAATTGTCTAACCAAGACCTCATTTCTTTCTTGTTTTCCATTTCTAAAGTATTATGTAATTCCGTTTAATATATCTTTAATTCTATTAGTGTTTTTCATTTCAAGGTAGACATCCTCATATTTATCACTCTCCATTAAATCCATAAAATGCTGTAAGTTTTTAATGTAAGCGTCCAAGGTTCCTATAATGTTTTCTCTATTTTGTTTGAAGATAGGAGTCCACATTTCTGGAGAACTTTTAGCCAACCTTACTGTACTTGCAAATCCACTGCCTGCCATATCGAAAATATCTTTTTCGTTTTTCTCTTCATCTATCACTGTTTTACCTAGCATAAAAGAACTTATATGGGATAGATGGGAAACAAAGGCGATATGTTTATCATGAGGTGCTGGATGCATGTATCGTATTCGCATACCCATTTCATTGAACAATTTTAGGGCTCGCTCTTGTAATTTGAACGCGGTCTTTTCTACTTCACAAATAATATTGGTCTTGCCTTCAAATAAGGTTGGTATTGCAGCTCTTGGACCAGAAAATTCTGTACCTGCAATAGGATGGGCAGCCAAAAAATTACGCCTTTTCGGATGATCTTCAACAATTTTACAAATGTCATATTTAGTAGAGCCAACGTCAATTACCAAACCATCATCAGATACCGCGTCCAAGACTTTTGGCAACTCATTCACGGTTGCATCTACTGGAATTGCCACAACTACCAAATCAGCATCCTTAATGGCTTCATAAGAACCCGCTTCATCTACCAAATTAATCTCAACAGCCATTTGGGCATGATCGGGATTACTATCGATACCAATAATTTTGCAGTTAGGGTAAAGCTTCTTAATGCCTAAAGCAAAACTTCCGCCTATTAACCCCGTACCTATAATGCAAACATTTTTCATCTCAATCGTGCTAAAGCTTCTTCTAAATCTTCAGTTCCTCCACAAAGTGAAAACCTTATATACCCCTCCCCATTACTTCCAAAAATATGTCCAGGTGTAATGAAAATATTTTTCTCCTTCAATATGTTATCTATAAAAGAATCTGAATCGATTCCCTGTGGCAATTTTGCCCACACAAACAAGCCAACAGCATTTTTATCATATTTGCAATTAAGAGCATCTGCCATTTTCCAAACTAAGTTTCTTCGCTGTTCGTAAACACTATTTAAACTTACAAACCATAACTTGGAACTTTTCAAGGCTTCAACCGCTCCTTTTTGAATTCCATAAAACATACCTGAATCCATATTGCTCTTCACCTTCAAAACATGACTTATATAATCGGCATTACCAGCAACCATACCAACACGCCAACCAGCCATATTAAAGGTTTTACTTATGGAATTCAATTCTAAACAAACCTCCTTTGCCCCAGGGTATTTTAGGATACTTCGAGGGTAATCATTTAAAATAAATGAATACGGATTGTCATTCACCACCAAGATATTGTGACGTTTGGCGAAGGCAATTATGTCTTCAAAATTCTTGTTGGAGGCCACAGCCCCCGTTGGCATATGCGGGTAGTTAATCCACATAAGCTTTACCTTGCTCAAATCTG
Organism: Aegicerativicinus sediminis; assembly: GCF_015476115.1. Classification (GTDB taxonomy): domain Bacteria; phylum Bacteroidota; class Bacteroidia; order Flavobacteriales; family Flavobacteriaceae; genus Aegicerativicinus; species Aegicerativicinus sediminis. Next base: position 559,222 of record NZ_CP064295.1, read on the forward strand.
AATTTTCCAAATCCATCAAATTCGGCTGCCAATTATTTTCTTCAGTCAAATCATAAAACTTCGGAATTGCACCAACAAGATTTGTAACAGAAGAATAGGTAGGGTACCCTGGATTGGGTATTAAAACCTCATCCCCAGGGTTAAGAAACGCAAGCGAAATATGCATAATCCCTTCCTTGCTTCCCATTAATGGTAAAATTTCAGTCTTTGGACTTAGGCCAACTTGGTAATGATCATTATAAAATTTTGCCATAGCCTCCCTTAACTCAGGAAGTCCAATGTAACTTTGGTATTTGTTTGCTTCTGCTAATTGCAGAGATCCCACCAAACCATCCAATGCTTTTTGAGGCGGTTCAAGGTCCGGACTACCAATGCCTAAATTAATGATAGGTTTACCTGCTTCTTTTAAAAGAGCAACTTCCTTAAGCTTCCGCGAAAAGTAATATTCCTGTACGGTCTGTAATCTGGTAGCAGGTTCTATCATTAGTGTGCGTTTTTATATTCTCCCAATACTTTAAAATCCTCAGCCATTATTTCCATAATGGAGCGTGCCTTGGAATAATCTTTATAATTATCAAATGTAACATCCACAAAGAAGGCATATTTCCAAGGCGTTTCAATCTTGGGCATAGACTGTATTTTGGTTAAATTCAATCTGCAATCGCTCATTACGTTCAAAATTGAGGCTAAACTTCCGCGTTTATGCTCCAAGGAAAACCTTAAGGAGGCCTTATTTATCTCTTCTTCAGGCAACACTGAATTGGCAGTTTTTACAATTACAAATCTTGTTTCGTTATGGCTAATGGTTTGGATGCTTTCAGCCAATATCTTTAGACCAAACATCTCAGCTGCCAATTTGCTCGCAATGGCTGCTATTCCTTTTATTTGCCTTTCATTAATTCGATGTGCTACCTCAGCAGTGTCCTTATCTTCAACCAGTCTGATATGCGGATAGCTTTTAAAGAATTGCTTACATTGAAGAAGCGCCATAGGATGTGATACAACTTCCTTAATATCCTCAATAGATTGCCCTGGCAAAGCCATTAGGTGATGTTGTATATCTAGATAATGCTCACCTATAATATGCAACTTATTCTGGTCTATTAAAGCATAATTTGGCAAAATGGAGCCGGCAATGGAATTTTCAATGGCCATAATAGCAGCATCGCAGTCTCTTGAAAGAATCTTACCTACAGTTTCGTCAAACGACAAACACTCAACAACTTCGACTTGTTGTCCAAAATAGGCCTCCGCCACTATGTGATGGAAGGAACCTTTTACACCTTGTATGGATACCGATTTTATCATAAAAAAAAGTCCCGATATTTCATCGAGACCTAATTATTCATTTATGCTTTTAAAACTTAAACATATAAGGTCTCGTTCCTTTTACCAAAAAAGAAATAAAACCAGTAATATGTAAAGTTCTGTGTTGTCATTTTTTCAATTCGCGGCTAAAGTAATTATTATTTCCATTTTACAAAACTATACTAATTATTTTTTGCTGAATTTTTTAAAAGATTAGAGAATTACCATTTTAAACACATTAGAATTAAATAATCTCTATTTTTGAACAAATTGAATTCTTATGTCTATAAAGGTTGAACACCTAAGTAAGATTTATGGTAGCCAAAAGGCGCTTGATGACGTTACATTTGAAATTGATAAAGGTGAAATTGTTGGTTTCTTGGGGCCAAATGGCGCTGGAAAATCCACGATGATGAAAATTCTAACGACCTACTTAGAGCCAACTGAAGGACTCGCTTATGTAAATGACGTTAATGTTGAGACGGACCAGCGTAAGGTTCAAAAATCAATTGGATATTTACCGGAACACAACCCTTTACATTTAGATATGTATGTAAAGGAATATTTAGCCTTCAATGCAGATATTCATGGCGTTTCAAAGGACCGAATTTCTAAAGTTATTGAATTAACAGGGCTCACCCCTGAAAGTCACAAAAAAATAGGTCAATTATCTAAAGGTTACCGTCAAAGAGTAGGCTTGGCTACTGCTCTGCTTCACGACCCTGACGTTTTAATATTAGATGAACCAACTACAGGCTTAGATCCCAATCAGCTAGTGGATATTCGAAATCTTATTAAATCTGTCGGTTCCAATAAAACAATTTTCCTCTCCACGCATATTATGCAGGAAGTGGAAGCGATGTGTAAACGTGTTATTATAATTAACAAAGGGAAAATTGTAGCCGACCAATCGCTGCAAGATTTAAAGGGCAGCCAGCAACAGATTATTGAGGTTGAATTTGATTATCGCGTTGAGGAAGAGTTAATTAGCGAAATTAAACATGTTGCCTCTGTACAAAACGTATATGACTTTGTGTATGACATCACTTTTTCTGTACAAAAAGATATGCGCCCTATAATATTTGATTTTGCTCATGATAACGGCCTAAGAATTCTTAAACTCAACCAGAAAAACAAAAATCTAGAAAGTCTTTTCCACGAATTAACGGCTAACTAATCAAGGATTTTTAGTTCACCTGTATAATAGGATTGCACATCTATTTCGGATGGACGATTTACAAGTATTATGTCTCCTGTACCTCTAATTTCTCCTTTGATGGATTGAACAGGATGAAGTATTAAATCGTTGCTACTACGTTGAAAAACATCAATATTTTGAGCAATAAGTCCTGCACCTTCAAATCGGGCATTTCCGGCAGCAAAAAAGACATTCAAATTATTCACTTCCCCAGATATAAAACAGTGCGAAATATTGTTTACAGTAACATTTAACGATTCTCCCTTAAATTGAATTTTAAAGTTTGCACTGTTATGGGTTACCGTAGGATCATTGAAATCTTCGGATTGTAGACTTAAATTTGGATATTCCAAAACCCCGTCGCTAATAATATCTTGTGTTGAACTATTTCTAATTTCCACCAAATTAGGAGAGGTTATAAAAACCTTTGTATTATTATAATCGCGTAGAATATTACAGGAGTTTTTATCCTCGATGGTTAATCTCCCATTTTCTACCTTAGCACTAATTTCTGGTATCAAATTTTTGCCAGATTCAACAATTACCGTCTGTCGGGGACCCTTTTTCACTATCAATTGAACCCTTTCAAAAACAGTAATTTTATCAAAAGATGGCACTATGATTTCTTTAGTAACCAAATCTCCCGTGGTTTGAAAGCAATCTGGGCTATTTTCAGAATCGCATGAAAAGATAATTAGCATTAAGATTAATAATTCCTTTTTCATAAACGTACACCCATTCCGAACTCTAAACATTCTGCCCTAGCCCCATGTGATTTTAAAGTTAATGCAGCAAACAACCTATTACTCAAATAATATTTCAATCCAATTCTATTATAAATCCTTCCCTCAAAATCAAAAGGATAGTAAACATAATACCCAACCTGAGTTAATAGTGAGAGTTTATTAACGTATAATTCATGCCCTAAAAAAATGCCAGCTCGTTTATAATCTTCATCACCCTTAATGTCATCATTAGGAAAGGCAACGGATTTATAATAAATAAATTCTTTCAGAAATTTAGAAATGAAAGCGTCCACTCCAAACTGTAAACCAGAAAATCTTCCAAGCCTCTTATCCACATAAAATGAACCAACAAAAATCGGAAATTGCCCCATCCCCACAACATCACTTTCGTTAATTCCTCCCCTCAAAACCAAATTATAATGCAAGGTCTCTTTATAATCCTTGGCTTCTTCCGCCTTAATATATTGCCAATCGTTTTGATAATTAAAATCATAACTAAAACCAGCATTGATAATAATTGTATTTGTTGAAGTATTAGGGGCTTTAATATTAGCATTGGAATAATGGATTAAACCAGTTCCAAATTGCAGACCTAAACCTTTATAAATTCGTTGTTTATAATTTAAAAGAAGATTAGTATTACTTAATAATCGAGAACCATAAACATTATTTTGAAAATTGGAAACCCTATCAAATGGATTTGTATTATATGCAATACCCTGGGCGATTTTCAGCATTAAATGGCGTCGAAAAAAATAGAAGTTCATATGGGCTAGCAGCCCATAATTATCTCCCAAAAATTCATTTTTCATATCTTGATAAATGAACGTGAGACCATAGTCTGGGTATCCAAATCGGGAATGCCACTCTTTTTCTCCGAATGTCTTTTTATTATAGGATAAACTAAAACCAGTAGGATGTCCTGTAATTAAATGTCCAACATCCGAATCGTGCTCCAAAATACTTCCATAATAACCATAGACATCAATACTATTGGAGCGTATGGCATTTTGTGCTAAACAAGAAGAAACAGCGATTAAGATAAAGCAGGTTAAAACAAATTTCATGGAAGCAATTCTTCCCCAAAAATAACCTAATATTAAAAAATTGCCTCAGCTATTTTTTTAATGTTGTCACTTTTTCCCATTGAATAATAATGCAAAACCGGAGCCCCAGCTTTCAATAGCTCTTTGGATTGCTCTATACACCATTCCACTCCTACTTGCCTTACCTCGGCATTGTTCTTGCATTTTTCCACTTCAGAAATAAGCTCTTCTGGCAAGTCTATTTTGAACACTTGTGGCAACAACTGTAAATGTTGTTTAGTTGCAATTGGTTTAATTCCAGGAATAATTGGAACATCTATTCCTATTTCTTTTACTTTATCTACAAAAGCAAAATAATCTGCATTATTAAAAAACATTTGGGTAACAATATAGTCAGCTCCCGCATCCACCTTTTCTTTTAATCTTTTAAGGTCAGTCTTTAGAGATGGGGCTTCAATATGTTTTTCGGGATAACCGGCAACACCAATACAAAAATTAGGCTTTGTGTCCACCTCCATCACCTCATGCAAAAATTTTCCAGTATTGAGGTTTTTTATTTGTTCCACTAGATCGCTAGCGTACGAATGCCCACCTTTAGTGGGTTGGAAATATTTTTGATGAGACATGGCATCCCCTCTTAGGGCCATAACATTATCTAATCCTAAATAATGACAATCCACTAAAAGATATTCCGTTTCTTCTTTTGTAAACCCTCCACAAAGCACATGTGGAACCGTATCCACATCATATTTATGCTTAATAGCTGCACAAATACCAACTGTACCTGGACGCATACGGGTAATTTTACGATCTAAAAGTCCATCTTTCTCAATATACACATACTCCTCTCGAGAAGTTGTAACATCAATAAAAGGCGGCTTAAACTCCATTAGTGGATCTATGTTATCATATAATTCCTGAATATTCTTACCCTTTTTTGGCGGGATAATTTCGAAGGAAAACAAGGTTTTCCCTTTGGATTTTTTTATGTGATCAGTAACCTTCATTATATGTCCTTAGCAGTATATCTTTAAAATTTTATTGTTTTATTTATCGGCCAAATTAGGGTTTAGCCATTTTTTTGCTTCTTCAATTGAAATTGCCCTCCGATTGGCATAATCCTGTAATTGATCCTCGGTAATTTTCCCTAAACCAAAATATTTACTTTCAGGATTCCCAAAATAATAACCACTCACACTAGCAGCAGGCCACATGGCCAAACTTTCGGTAAGTTCTACTCCTATTGATTCCTCCACCTTTAGCAAATCCCAAATAGTTTTCTTTTCTAAATGGTCTGGGCAAGCAGGATAACCAGGTGCAGGTCTTATACCTTGGTAATTTTCTTTAATAAGTGCGTTATTGTCTAGATTTTCTCCGGCAGCATAACCCCAAAAATCTTTACGAACCTTTTCGTGCAAATATTCCGCAAATGCTTCTGCCAAACGATCTGCAATAGCTTTTATCATTATAGAATTATAATCGTCGTGCTTGGCTTCAAAATCTTTGGCTAATTGCTCAGTACCGAATCCGGAACTTACACAAAAAGCCCCCATATAATCTTGTTTTCCTGAAGATTTTGGAGCAATAAAATCTGCCAAAGCAAAATTCGGCACTCCTTCACGTTTTTTTAATTGTTGACGAAGGGTTAAAAATGTTGTACCATCTCCTAAAACTATATCATCATGGTTCTCAGCTGTATTAGCCAGGTACAAACCGAAAACCGCCTTTGCCGTCAATAATTTTTCATCTAAAACTTTTTCAAGCAATTCCTTGGCATCATTATACAATTCAGTAGCATGTTGACCAACAACTTCATCAGTTAATATTTCTGGATACTTACCATGGAGGTCCCAACTTCTGAAAAAGGGCGACCAATCAATATAATCAATAAGATCAACCAAATCTTGATTCTTAAGGATTTTTGTTCCAAGGAAATTCGGTCTAATAATTTCAGTTTTATCCCAATCTATTTTAAATTTATTCGCCCTTGCCTCCTCTAAACTAATATATTCCTTTTCCTTTCCACGTTTAAGAAATTGATCCCTAAACGCTTCATATTCTTGGCGAATTTGCTCTTTATAAACCTTACTGTTTTGTTGAAGTAAGTTCCCCACAACCGTAACTGCACGAGAGGCATCATTTACATGTACAACGGAATGACTATAATTAGGAGCAATCTTTACTGCAGTATGTGCCCTAGATGTAGTGGCTCCACCAATCAATAAAGGAATATTAATATTCTCCTTTTCCATCTGTTCAGAAACGTAGACCATTTCATCTAAAGAAGGTGTTATCAATCCACTTAAACCAATCACATCTACATTTTCCTTTTTGGCTACCTCCAAAATTCTTTCAGGAGGTACCATTACACCTAAGTCAACGATTTCATAGTTGTTACACCCAAGTACCACACTCACAATATTTTTACCAATATCGTGCACATCACCCTTAACTGTAGCCATTAAGATTTTCCCATTCGACTTTTGTTTGTCGTCCTTTTCCGCTTCGATATAAGGTTGTAAATGTGCAACTGCTTTTTTCATTACTCGTGCCGACTTAACAACCTGTGGCAAAAACATTTTTCCACTCCCGAAAAGATCTCCCACAACATTCATCCCAATCATCAAAGGCCCCTCTATAACTTCAATCGGTCGATCAAATTCTTTCCTAGCTTCCTCAACATCTTCAACGATATACGCATCGATACCTTTAACAAGGGCATGGGTAATTCGATCCTGCAATGGACCTAGTCGCCATTCTGCTATTTTATTGTCCTCCTTTTTTTCTGAATTCTGAACTTTATCAGCATAATCCAACAATCGTTCAGTAGCATCTTCTCTTCTGTCAAAAAGCACATCCTCTACCAACTCTAATAAATCCTTTGGAATTTCGTCATAAACCTCCAACATTGTTGGGTTAACAATCCCCATGGACATACCATGTTGAATGGCATGATAAAGAAAAGCTGAGTGCATTGCCTCTCTAACTAATGTGTTTCCTCTAAATGAAAAAGACACATTGCTTACCCCTCCCGAAACATTTACATAAGGAAGGTTTTCCCTAATCCATTTGGTAGCTAAAAAGAAATCGAGAGCATTTTTTCTATGCTCTTCCATACCTGTAGCAACAGGAAATATGTTAGGGTCGAAAATGATATCTTCTGGAGGGAAATTGATTTTATTTACAAGTAAATCGTAAGATCTTTTACAAATTTCTATTCTACGTTCATAAGTATCTGCTTGTCCCTCCTCATCGAAAGCCATTACAATTACCGCTGCACCATAACGTTTTATAAGTTTAGCTTGACGCAAAAATTCTTCTTCACCTCCCTTTAGACTTATGGAATTAACCACACCTTTTCCTTGAATTACTTGCAATCCCGCTTCGATAATTTCCCATTTTGAACTATCGATCATAATCGGGATACGGGAAATATCTGGTTCCGCAGCAATCAGGTTCAAAAATGTAGTCATGGCATAGACTCCATCGAGCATACCCTCATCCATATTAACATCTAGGATTTGTGCTCCGCCTTCTACCTGGTCTCTTGCTATTTCTAAAGCTTCAGAGTAATTTTCCTCTTTAATAAGCCTTAAAAAGCGTCTAGAGCCTGTAACATTAGTACGTTCTCCTACATTAATAAAATTACTTTCCGGAGTCACCACTAATGGCTCCAAACCAGAAAGTTTCAAATATTTATTCTTCTTTTCAGACATTTATTCTCTTTCAATAAATCAAGCAAACACTTCTATTTGTCGTGGTTTGTATTTTGCAGCTACTTCTGCAATCAATTTTATATGGTCTGGAGTGGTGCCACAACAGCCTCCAATAATATTCAGTAAATTTTCCTTTAAATAATTTTCGACCAATTCCTGCATTTCTTTTGGCGACTGGTCATATTCACCAAATGCATTTGGCAAACCTGCATTAGGATGTGCAGAGGTAAAAAAATCTGTTTTCCTAGACAATCGCTGTAAATACGGTTGAAGTTGCTCAGCTCCTAATGCACAATTAAAACCAATACTCAACAAAGGAATATGAGACATAGAGGTGATAAAGGCTTCCACCGTCTGACCGGATAAGGTTCTACCAGAAGCATCCGTAATCGTACCGGATACCATAATGGGGACCTTAATATGTCGTTCTTCACAAACCTCATCGATGGCAAACAAAGCAGCCTTGGCATTGAGCGTATCGAAAATTGTTTCAACCAGTAGAATATCCACACCACCATCTATCAAAGCTTCTACCTGTTCTTTATAGGCAACTCTTAAATCATCAAAAGTAATGGCACGATATTCGGGACGGTTAACATCAGGAGACATGCTTGCAGTACGGTTTGTTGGACCAATACTTCCTGCCACAAAACGAGGTTTATCAGGAGTTAATTCTGAATATTTAAAAGCTGCAGCTTTAGCAATTTTGGCCGATTCGAAATTTAATTCATATACCAAATCCTCCATATGATAATCTGCCATTCCAATAGTTGTACCAGAAAATGTATTGGTTTCGATGATATCTGCACCAGCTTCCAGGTATTTTTCGTGTACATCTTGAATAGCCTTAGGCTGAGTTAAAGACAATAAATCATTATTACCCTTTAATGGATATTGAAAATCCTTAAACCGTTGGCCACGAAAATCTGCTTCAGTAAACTTATATCGCTGTAACATGGTACCCATAGCGCCATCTAACACCAATATTCTTTGTTTCAAAGCTTCTGTAATGGTTGACATACCTTTAATTTATTACATATGTCATCAAGAAAGAGAGGAAAGATTTCTCAAGTTATCTTTCTAACCGAGGTCAGTAGAATTTAGCACCTTCTTTAACAACTAAAGGGTTGCTAAGGCTTCAACGGGTCTATTCCCTCAGCCTTTCATGATAACATACAGTTTGTGTTTGAACTTTGGTTGTGCAAAGAAAACAATAATTTGCAAAACCACCTCAGTAAAATATTAATTTATCCAAAAAGAGAAGAAGACAGGTAGCGGTCTCCCCTATCACAAATAATTGCAACAACTATCCCTTCTTCTATTGTCTCTATTAATTTTAAAGCAGATGCAACCGACCCACCACTGCTCATTCCAGCAAAAACACCTTCTTCTTTTGCCAATCGAACACTCATAGCTGCAGCCTCTTTTTCTGAGACCTCTATAACCTTGTCAACTTTATATGGATTGAAAATAGTCGGGACATATTCTTTAGGCCACTTTCTAATTCCGGGAATACTAGAACCATCCTTTGGTTGCGCTCCTACCACTTGAATATTTCTATTCTGTTCTTTCAAATAAGTTGAAACACCCATAATTGTACCTGTGGTACCCATAGCAGAAACAAAATGGGTTACGGCTCCTTCAGTATCTCTCCAAATTTCGGGACCAGTTGTTTTGTAGTGCGCCTGCCAATTATCGTCATTACCAAATTGGTTTAATAAGGTATACCCAGATTCATCTCGAAGTTTAAAAGCCAAATCACGACTACCTTCTATACCATCATCAGCTGAGGTTAAAATTACCTCAGCACCATAAGCTCGCATAGTTTTCACACGCTCTTCAGTAGAATTTTCTGGCATAATCAAAGACATTTTCAAACCCATGCAATTGGCAATTAATGCTAGGGCAATTCCGGTATTTCCACTGGTCGCTTCAACTAAATGGTCTCCTTTTCTAATATCTCCTCTCTCTAACGCGGCTTTAATCATATTAAATGCTGGCCGATCTTTAACACTACCTCCTGGATTATGCCCCTCCATTTTTAATAACAGACGAACATTTTCCTTCGAAAATAAATTCCGAGATTCTATTAAGGGTGTATTACCTATAGTGTCTAAAATATTTTTACTTATCACCTTTTCTCTGGGTAATATTAATCTCTGTTTTATAGGTAACCAATGAATTTGGCGGAACTGATCTAGTAATCCAAACGTTGGCTCCAATAATGCTATCAGCCCCTATTACTATCTCACCACCTAATATTGTGGCATTGGCATAAATTGTTACATTATCCTCTATTGTTGGGTGACGCTTTGTTGCAGCTAATTCTTTTTTTACTTGTATACCTCCCAAGGTGACACCCTGATAAATTTTCACATTGTCTTTAATAATCGATGTTTCTCCAATGACAATACCTGTACCATGGTCTATAAAAAATGATTTTCCTATGGTCGCCCCAGGGTGAATATCAATACCCGTCTTTCCATGCACATATTCACTCATCATTCTAGGAACAATAGGTACTCCTAATTTTAAAAGGGAATTACTAAGTCGATAAATAGCAATGGCATAAAACCCGGGGTATGAAAGATAAACCTCCCTTACACTTTTCGAGGCAGGATCGTGTCTTTCAATAGCCTTTGCATCCAAATCAATTTGATTTCGAATTTCTGGAATCTGATGGCAAAAGTCCTCCCAAACATCTACCCCGTTAGGAATTTCTAATGAGTGCGAAATTGTTTGGAATAACTCATTTAGCGACATTAATTCTTCCGATCTATCTTCATCGAACAACACATAAAACATGCGTTTGGTGAACTGATTGACGGAATCTTTTATACGTATATTGAAACTCATTGTAAAAAAGGTTCTAATAGGCCTTCTAAACTAAGTTAAAAAAGCGAATTAGAACCCCAATATATAGAAGGGACAACGTTAAATAATCTTTAAATTGCTTGAACAACGGCTTTTGGCGCCTCTTTTCTAGATCCATCAAACCCATCTATACCACTAACGGTAGTATATTTAAGCACATACCTTTTGCCTGGATTAATGATTTTATAGGCAGATTGACACATTAAAGTTGCTTCATGGAACCCACATAAAATCAATTTTAGTTTTCCTTCATACGTATTTACATCACCTATGGCAAAAATTCCTGGAATGTTTGTTTGGTAATCCAAGGTATCGACCTTTATAGCATTCTTTTCAATTTCTAGTCCCCAATCTCCAATTGGCCCAAGTTTAGGTGAAAGTCCGAATAAAGGAATAAAATGGTCGGCTTCTAGCTGAAATTCTTGTCCATCAGAAGCAACCGTTAACGCCTCTAAATGATCTTTTCCATGAACATCAGTTACCTCTGCAGGAGTAATCAAATTTATTTTTCCAAGAAGCTTCAGTTCCTTAACCTTTTCAACAGAATCAAGTGCTCCCCTGAATTCATTTCTTCTATGGATTAAGGTGACTTCAGATGCAATTTTAGATAAGAAAATACTCCAATCTAAAGCAGAATCACCTCCTCCAGAAATCACCACTCGCTTGTTTCTAAAAACTTGTGGATCTTTGATTATATATGAAATGCCTTTATCTTCAAATCGCTCTATACCTTCAATTAAAGGTTTTCTAGGTTCAAACGAACCCAAACCACCAGCAATTGCAACAACCGGGGCATTATGTTTAGTACCTTTATTCGTGGTTACAATGAAAGAACCATCTTCTAATTTTTCAATAGTTTCAGCACGTTCTCCAAGAGTAAATCCAGGTTCGAACTGTTTTCCTTGCTCCAAAAGGTTTTTTACTAGATCACCAGCAAGAACCTCGGGAAATCCTGGTATATCATAAATTGGTTTCTTAGGATAAATTTCAGCACATTGACCACCAGGCTGCGGCAGTGCGTCAATTAAATGGCATTTCATTTTTAATAAACCTGCTTCAAAAACAGTGAATAATCCAGTAGGTCCAGCTCCTATTATAAGTATATCCGTTCTAATCATATTTAATTTCTTTATTTGTAATCAAAGATTTGGTGACTTTATTTAATTGTTCTACGCGATGCTCAAAATCATTTGCTAGGGTATATCGGTAAGTATTTAGGTTTGTAACCAATTCATCCAATGAATCGGGCAAGGACTCTTCAAAAAATTGTCTTAATCTTTTAGCAGCCGTTGGTGATTTGCCATTGGTGGAAATAGCCATTTTCACATTTCCCTTGGTAACGATTCCCCCCATATAAAAATCACAAAAGGGTGGATTGTCAGCAACATTCACCAAAATATTTCGCTCCTTACAGTCTTTGTAGACTTGCTCATTTACATCCTTTTTATCTGTTGTAGCTATAACGATATGTTTATCTAACAACATATAATCGCGGTATTCTCCATAAATGATCTGTGCATTTACCGACTTTGCCAGTTTAAGTGTGGATGTTCTGAACATAGGTGCAACTAGACTAACTTGTGCATCTGGACTAGACTTCAGAAGAAAATGAAGTTTTTCTTCTGCAACATTTCCACCACCCACGATTAGGATATTTAACTCGCGAAGCTTTAAGAAAATTGGATAAAGGTTATTTCGTTCCATAATTATATTGGAAGTTGTTGATAAATATTATTATTATTGAATTCTTCTTTGGAAATTTGATCAAGAATTACTCTCTGTCTTACTACCTCACCTATTACGATAATTGCAGGCGAGCTCAATTGTTCTTTTTCTACAATTTTTTCTATGTCCTCAATAGTCCCTATACCTACTTTTTCTAAAAGGGTAGTTCCATTTTGAATGATGGCTATTGGGGTTTCATGTTTACCAACCTTTTTATAAGATTGAACAATTTCAGACAATTTACTCATACCCATAAGAATCACCACAGTCGCAGTCGAGGCCGCCGCCAAAGCAACGTCTTGAGAGATTTTATGGGATTTAGTTGTGCCGGTAATTACCCAAAAACTTTCGGAGGCACCTCTTTTTGTTAAAGGAATTCCTTGGTAAGCCGGCACTGCAGCCGAAGAAGATATTCCTGGCACAACAGCAGTTTGAAGTCCAAATTGCCTAGCATAATCAATTTCTTCAGCCCCTCTCCCAAAAATGAAGGGATCACCGCCTTTAAGTCTTACGACATGGCCTTTACTAAAAGCCCTGTTGATAATTAAATCATTTATTTGGTCTTGGTGATACGCATAGCAACCTTTTCGTTTACCAACAAAAATGGTTTCCGCATTCGGATTTACATAACTCAACAAATCCTCATTCACCAAAGCGTCATAAAGAACTACATTTGCCTCTTTCAAAGTCTTAATCGCCTTTAAGGTGATTAAATCAGGGTCACCTGGTCCGGCACCAACTACTGTAAGTTTTGGGGTAGTATCTCTATTCAGCATGACTTAATTCTTTGGTTCTGAATTTCTCGATAGTTTCGAAAAATGCTGTCGCATCTTCAGCATAGTTTTGGGCAAATTCTTTTGTAGGTTCATTGTTTTGAATTTGATATACCAAGGATTTAAAATCAGCACTCAAAATCAATTTTCCAGATTCAACAAAAACCTCATCGAATTTTGCTATTATCGATGCCTGAGAATTTGTTGAAATATTTTCTGAGGTGAGCAAGGCTTTAGCCCCATTTATAAACGAAGTATAAGTGTTATAAATAGCATCTGACCACTTTTCATCTTCAAACGATTCTGTTGCAAGATCTAACTTTTCTTTCGCCTCAAGAATTAAGGTTGCAACCAAATCAATAACCACCCCAGCACATTCACCAATACCTACAGCTTGAATATATCTTCTGGTATTTCCCCAATCGATAAAATCATCATCTTCCAAATTGTCAACATCCGAAAGAGAAACCAATAAGTTGTAGAAATATTTTTCGCCTAAACGATCATAATAGGACAGAAAATCCTCATTGTCAAATGCATTTAAGGCAAAATCATCTAGCAATTCCCGTAAAGCTTGTGGACCACGTTTGGAAGGCAACTTTATTACTTTGTCAGCGAACCTTCCTTTTCCATTACCTAACACCCCTCCTCCAAGCAATACTTGAACAGCAGGAGCTACTCGTTTATCTTTTGTACGGACGCTCATTCCTTGAAATCCAATATGGGCCATGTTATGCTGCCCACAGGCATTCATGCATCCAGAAATTTTTATTGTAATATCTTTATTAGTTACGAATTGAGGATATTCTTCGTTCAGAACTTCTTCTAAAGCAATGGCCAAACCAGTACTACTTGCAATTCCCAGATTACAGGTATCAGTGCCTGGACAAGCTGTTATATCTAAACTAGATTTATAACCTAATTCCGCAAAACCGAGCGATTCTAGTTCTTGGTAAAAAAATGGTAAATCACCTTCTTTAACATGCCGAATCAAAATATTTTGTCTTAGCGTTAATCTAATTTCATTTGCAGCATAAGTCTTAACTAAATTGGCAAGTTTTCGTGCTTTTTCAGTTGAAAAATCACCTAGTCGCACCTTAATTCCTATCGCAAATAGATTAGATTGTTTTTGCTTAAAAACGTTTTGTTGTTTCCATGATTGATAGGTCTCTAAATCTTGAATGGAAACCTTTGGAGCAGGATTTTTGGCTAATTCTACCTCCGTAGTTAATGATTTTGTATCAATTGCGTAAGATTGGCACGACAAGGCTCTTTTTTCTTCTTCTATAAGTTGAATAAATTGATCTAATCCAATGTCTTTAACAAGAAATTTCATCCTCGCTTTTAGACGTTTAGCGCGTTCACCATGTCTATCGAAAATGCGAAGTACACTTTCTGTAACAGGAATTAGATATTCCTCTTCCAAAAACTCATAAAGCACATCTGCATGCCGAGGCTGGGAACCTAACCCTCCACCTAGCATAACTTTGAAGCCCCTTTTACCGTCTTTAATTTTTGGTATAAATCCCAAGTCGTGAATATAACTTAGGGCAGAATCCTCATCTGATGATGAAAAAGAAATTTTAAATTTTCTACCCATTTCCTGACAAACCGGATTTCTCAAGAAAAACTGAAAGACCGCATGGGCATAAGGAGAAACATCAAAAGGTTCGTTAGGATCTATTCCCGCAGTCTCACTTGCTGTTACATTCCTGACGGTATTACCACATGCTTCACGAAGGGTAACATCGTCCTTTTCCAAATCTGCCCATAATTCCGGGGTTCTATCTAAACTAACATAGTGAATTTGGATATCCTGCCGTGTTGTAATGTGGAGTTTTCCTGTTGAATATTCATCGGAAACATCTGAAATTCTAATTAACTGATCGCCCGTTACCTTACCATAAGGCAATTTAATGCGAATCATCTGAACTCCCTGCTGACGCTGCCCATATACACCACGGGCAAGACGTAAACTTCTGAAACGCTCTTCATCTATTCGACCTTCACGAAAAAGCCGAATCTTCTTTTCTAATTCAATGATGTCGCGTTCGACTAACGGATTCTCTATTTCAGTTCTAAAACTTTGCATTTCTTATTGAAAATGTATGCCACACTCCCTATTATTTAAAACCTTGGTAGGATCAAAATAGGCCGTGTTTTTCGGTAAATTTTTATCGATTACATATTGATCCAAATCCTCATCAGACCAATAATAAAAAGGACTTACTTTAAGAATCCCATCTTTGCTGTAACTTAAAATATCCTTTGAATTGCGGTATTCAGTTTGACGAACACGGATATTTGTGAACCATAAATCTGGCCTCACCGTTTCTAAAGCACGTTTAAACGGCTCAATCTTCACGATATTGGTGAACTCTTTATGGAGTGGATCGTCTATACCTGGAAGACCAACTTCAGAAATAATTTGTTCCTTAGATTTTAGCGGTTTAAAGTGCTGGATGTTCAAATTGAATCGCCTTATTAAATTAAGGGCGTGTTCGTAGGTTTCATCATTGTTAAATAGGGTATCACACCAGACCACTTTAATATCACTATCTTTTTTATAGAAAGTGCTTAGTAATACGGCTGAATAAACACCAAAACTGGTTGTAACAATACGGTTCTCAGAAAGAGTTAAAGCCCAATCAATTATTTCCTCTGGAGATTTATACCTCAACTCTCTGTTAATTTCTTCTATTGGAAGCTGTATTTTCATATTAAATCTAATTATCCTATCGGGTTAGTAGGATTTAAATGCAAACGTACACAGAAATATTTTATAATCAAATCATTAATCGTTAAATTCTTAAATTAAATCGGCCAAGGACTTATTATTGAAGATATTTAATGTACTATCTCTAACCTCTATCATTAAGTTATGTACGGCACATAGAGTCTCATCTGGGCAGTCATCACACTTTTCATAGAAGTTTAGACTAACGCATGGCACCATTGCTATTGGCCCTTCCAAAATTCGCATGATGGCCGCCATTTGTATGTCTTTGGGATCTTTTCTAAGATAATAACCTCCCCCTTTTCCTTTTTTAGAACCTAAAAATCCATTCTTTCGTAAGGTCAGCAAAATGCTTTCCAAAAATTTTTGCGAAATATTTTCATTTTCTGCTATCACTCCAATCTGTACTGGTTGATTGTCTTTATGCCTTGCCAAATAGGTAAGTGCCTTTATTCCGTATTTTGTTTTCTTAGAAAGCATAGTCTAAAAGTAGGAAAATATCTCCCTTCTAACTAAGAGCCTGCGAAATATCTTCAATGACATCTTCAACTGCCTCCAGCCCTACTGATACCCTAATTAATCCAGAAGTAATACCCGCTTCTAATCTATCCTCCTCAGAAAGACTACTATGGGTTGTAGACGCAGGATGGGTAACTATTGTTCTTGTGTCGCCTAAGTTAGCAGAAAGTGTACAAAATAAAATCTTATTCAAAAAATCACGGCCTTTTTCAAGCCCTCCTTTAATTTCAAATGCAACTATATTACCTCCCAATTTCATCTGTTTTTTAGCTACCTCATATTTTGGATGGGATTTCAAAAATGGATATTTAACACTCAGTACGTTAGAATGACCTTCTAAATATTCGGCTAATCTGGTAGCATTTTCACAGTGCTTTTCAACTCTTACCGCCAAAGTTTCTAAACTTTTAGACAACACCCAAGCGTTAAATGGTGATAAAGCCGGGCCGCTATTCCTACTGAAAAGATAAATCTCCCTTATTAAGTCAGCCCGACCAACAGTAATTCCACCCAAAACCCTTCCTTGACCATCCATTAATTTGGTAGCAGAGTGAATTACCAGATGAGCACCAAATTTTATAGGATTTTGAATGTAGGGAGTAGCGAAACAATTATCCACAACAAACAATATATTATGTTTTGCTGCAAGTTTTCCTAAAAAATCTAAATCTAGAACTTCCACTCCAGGATTTGTTGGACTTTCCACATATAAAATCTTGGTTTCAGGTTTGATTAAAGATTCTACTTTATCCAATTCGTTCACCTTGAAATAACTTGTATTAATATTCCACTTTGGGAAATATTTAGTGAACAAAGTATGGGTAGAGCCAAAAACCGACCGCGCAGATACGATATGGTCCCCGGAGGACAATAAGGCTGCAAAGGTGGAGAAAACAGCCGCCATGCCAGTGGCAAAAGCAAAACCACTTTCAGCTCCTTCCATCTTGCACACTTTTTCTACAAATTCAGTACAATTCGGGTTAGAAAACCTGCTATAGATATTGCGCTGCTTTTCTTCAGTAAATGAAGCTCGCATATCCTCTGCATCCTCAAAAACGTAACTTGAAGTCACATAAATTGGACTTGAATGCTCTAGAAATGAAGATCTCTCGGCCTGAGTTCGAATTGCTTCGGTTTCAAAATGGTACTTGCTTTCACTCATAACTTAATTCTTATTAAAAATAACGGCATATCCACTAGTAATTAAGTGGTTCGGATAGTAAAAAATGTTAAAAGGAAAGGAAATTGGAAGTTTCTCATTTCTGTGTCATCTATCTCAACATGAGTAGAATTTAGCACCTTCTTTTTCCGAAGAACCGAAACAAGGGTTGCTAAGGCTTCAATGGGTCTAATCCCTCCACCTTTCTTGATAACATTTCAGTACAAATCCAGAACTTTGTGCTGCAAAGATTGCATTAGATTAATTGAATTTCCAAATAAATCGGAAAATTTTTATTTCAGGAGGCGTTTTTTAAAGTCAACAAATACTTCTCCCTTATGATATCGCCCACAGATCGATTTTCAATTTTACTTTCAAGCCAAGAAATTATATCAAGGTAAAGAAATGCGCGCCTTTCATAAGGATGATCAACATACTTGGTTAGTTTGGAATGCAAATTTATAAAGGCATCCTTTAAATCATGAGGGTAAATGTCTTGAAGGCCTTTGATAAAATTAATCATCTCCTTTTGTACCTCATACAAATCTTCCAATTTCAACAAATACTTATATGTACTCCTAAGAAGTGACTCCAAATGATAATCCATTCCAGCCTCGTAATGCGCGACTAAATTCAATATGCGTGCGAAACATTGGAGGTCTTCCCGCATACTTAATGAACGATTAGAGATGATTTTATTCAAATAAAAAATACACCGTTTATTATTACCTGCACCAAACTCCATACTTGCAAATTTGTAATAGAAGATCATCAAATGGTGTTCGTCTAAACGATCCTCATAATGTTTCAATTTGGCTTCCATTTTAGGAATAACTTTTAGGCCCTCCTCAAAACTACCGTCTATAAAATAGTAATTCAACTTTGCGGTTTGGGTATAAAGAAATATTAATGATTCTACATTCTCATCCCTAGGAAAATCCTTCTGATTAACTATCGATTCTAATTTTTCTAAGGTTTTACCGAATTTTGGCTTTTGTCTTAAGAAGAATAAAGCCTCCAATAAATAATTGTGCCCTTTCAAGAAAAATACAGGATGCAGATTGATCATATCTGGGTTATCATAAAATAAGGTCACCCATTTTGATGCATATTTGTAGCTATTCAAAAAGTCCTGCATTAGAAAACTATACCACAAATGTGCTTTATAAAGCCATAATTTTTCCCGGAAACCTAATTCTGAAATCTTAAATTTTGGTAGGCGACGGTAAAAATAGGCGGTTATTTTATCACCTTCCTCCTTACTTTTTGCGTAACCAGTTTTTAAGAAAAGGCCATATAATTGTAAAGAAAGATTAGACAACTTACTAGCAATTACATTGGCTGTGCTTAATTCTTTCGCTTGCACAGTAAGCTCATCCGCTCTACCACTGATACTCCGTGTTATGTATTGAGATTCTATAATTTTTTCAAGTTCAACAATTTCATATGCAAGATTTTTCTCTTCATTTTGAATTGCTAATTCCTTAGACTTATCTAATATTTTCAAACTTTGCTTATATAGACCCTTGTGGTACAAAATTGAAGCAAAATCTAATTGTTCCCTGATTTGCGAACGTACATTTTGATGTGAAGGATTGAGTTTAAGGCTGATTAGAATCTGCTTGTAAAGATGCGATTTCACATTTGCCAATTGCTGTTTTTTAACAATGCCGCTTTTTAAAATTTCAGCTTCATCATATACAGAGGCCTTGTCTAAAAGGTTAAATAAATTCAGAAATTTTGAATCTGAATTAACACCTAAACGCCCTACATAAAGTTTGAATTGTCGTTTTTCAGACTTGTTCAAAGACTTAATGAGTAAAAACAAGTTATCTTTTGGCCCTTTTATCATCAAATAAAATAAAGTATTAACTACTGATTTTCAATATATTAAATTGGAAGCAATTAATTTAAACATCGTAAGCCTTCCATTTTTTAAATACCTTTTTCCTTGCCTAGAATCTATTTTCGTAGTACAATACTAAAAATATATTTTTTTATAATGCCTGAAACAACTATTCAAATATTTGATACAACTTTAAGAGATGGGGAACAAGTTCCTGGATGTAAGTTAAACACCAAACAAAAACTTGTTATTGCAGAGAAACTAGATGAACTTGGAGTTGACATTATTGAAGCAGGATTTCCTGTCTCCAGCCCAGGAGACTTTGAATCTGTAGTAGAAATTTCAAAAATTGTCAAAAATGCTACTGTTTGTGGATTAACAAGAGCAAATGAAAATGATATTAAAGTAGCCGCTGAAGCCTTAAAATTGGCTAGAACTCCTCGCATACATACAGGAATTGGCACTTCAGAATCCCACATTACCCACAAATTTAAATCCACACAAGAGAAAATATTAGAACGAGCTTATGAAGCGGTTAAGTATGCCAAAAGCTTTGTTGAGGATGTGGAATTTTATGCTGAAGATGCTGGAAGAACAGACAACGAGTATTTAGCTCGGGTTTGTGAAGCAGCCATTAAAGCAGGTGCAACCGTCTTGAATATTCCAGACACAACGGGATATTGTTTACCCAATGAATATGGAGCAAAAATTAAATACCTAAAAGAAAACGTAAAGGGTATTGAAAAAGCAATACTGTCTTGCCACTGCCATAACGATTTGGGTCTTGCCACGGCTAATTCAATTGAAGGTGTGATAAATGGGGCGAGGCAGATTGAATGTACCATAAATGGTATAGGAGAGCGCGCCGGAAATACTGCTTTGGAAGAGGTTGTTATGATATTAAAGCAACACCCATACTTAAATTTTAATACCAACATTAATACTTCCATGTTATATGGTATGAGTCAGTTGGTTTCAGATAGCATGGGTATTTATACTCAACCTAATAAAGCTATTGTTGGGAGCAACGCTTTCGCACACAGTTCCGGAATACACCAAGATGGGGTAATCAAAAATCGTGAAACGTACGAAATTATTGATCCTAAGGATGTTGGAGTTACCGAATCTGCAATTGTTTTAACAGCGCGAAGTGGTAGAGCCGCATTGGCTTATCGAGCCAAAAATATCGGTTATAATTTAACTAAATTACAGTTGGATGAAATATACAGCAATTTCCTAGATCTTGCCGACACCAAAAAAGAAGTGAATGATAATGACATTCACCAAATAATAGAAAAAAGTAAAGTTTACAAAGAAATTATTTCTGCTTAATGAAAAAGACCCTATTCGATAAAGTTTGGGATGCGCATGTCGTTGATTCAATTGAAAACGGTCCAGATATTCTATATATCGACAAACATTTAATACACGAAGTAACAAGCCCGCAAGCCTTCAATGAATTAGAAACTCGCGGGATTCCAATTTTTAGACCCCAACAGGTGGTCGCTACCGCAGACCACAATACTCCTACTGTCGACCAACATTTACCAGTTAAGGATTTATTGTCTAGAAAGCAGTTGAAACAGTTGGCAGAAAATTGCGAAAAGAACGATATTACCTTTTACGGTTTAGGCCATCCTTATAATGGTATTGTACATGTAATGGCACCTGAATTAGGCATAACCCAACCAGGAATGACCATTGTCTGTGGTGACAGCCATACCTCTACCCATGGCGCTTTTGGCACCATTGCTTTTGGTATCGGAACTAGTCAAGTTGCCCAGGTTTTTGCAAGTCAGTGTTTATTGCTTTCAAAACCAAAAAGCATGAGAATTACCGTGAATGGCAAGTTGAAACCTGGCGTGCTTCCAAAGGATGTTATTCTTTATATTATTTCTGAAATAGGAACCGATGCTGGCACCGGACATTTTTGTGAATATGCTGGAGATGTGTTTGAGAACATGAGTATGGAAGGCCGTATGACGGTTTGTAATATGAGTATTGAAATGGGTGCTCGCGGCGGTATGATTGCACCTGACGAGACGACTTTTGAATATGTAAAAGGACGGGAATTTGCTCCTAAAGGTTTAGAATATGAACAAGCGGTTGCCTATTGGAAAACCCTACCGACAGATAACGGAGCAATTTTCGATAAAGAAATTCATTTTGATGCTGCCGACATAGAGCCGATGGTTACCTATGGGACAAACCCAGGTATGGGTATTAAAATTAATGGCAGCATCCCTGTTGAGAATGATGAATCTTTTAAAAAATCTTTGCAGTATATGAACTTCAAGGCCGGGGAATCGCTGGTCAACAAACCAATTAACTACGTGTTTATAGGAAGCTGTACAAATTCTCGTATAGAGGATTTCCGTATTGCAGCTGACTATATAAAAGGAAAACAAAAAGCTGAAAATGTTACGGCTTGGTTAGTTCCTGGAAGCAAACAAGTGGAAGCCCAAATTATTGAAGAAGGATTAAAAGATATTTTTGAAGAAGCTGGTTTCAAGTTAAGACAGCCCGGCTGTTCCGCTTGTTTGGCAATGAATGATGATAAAATTCCTGAAGGCGAATATTGCGTTTCAACCTCCAACAGAAATTTTGAAGGTAGACAAGGACAAGGTGCACGTACTATTTTGGCTAGCCCGCTTACTGCTGCCGCAACGGCAATCTCAGGAAAAATAATCGATGTAAGCGCTCAATTGAATTAAATGGAAAAATTTACAACCTTAATATCAACTGCAGTTCCGTTAGAAATTGAAAACATCGACACGGATCAAATAATCCCGGCGCGTTTCTTAAAAGCCACAGATAAACAAGGGTTTGGTGACAATGCTTTTAGGGACTGGAGATTTAAGAAAGACGGAAGTCTTAATCCAGAATTTTCCTTAAACAATCCTAAGTACGATGGCAGCATATTAGTTGCTGGCAATAATTTTGGATGTGGATCTAGTAGGGAACATGCCGCTTGGGCTTTGGTTGGCTATGGTTTTAAGGTAGTTCTTAGCAGCTTTTTTGCTGATATTTTTAGAGGTAATGCCCTTAATAATGGATTGTTACCTGTTCAGGTTAGCGAAGGATTTCTTGATAATCTTTTTGAAACTATAAAGAAAAATCCGGAAACTGAATTAAAAGTGAATTTGGAAGATCAGACTGTTTCGATTATAGGAACTAACAAAACTGAAAGTTTTGATATTGATGCCTACAAAAAAACTTGTATGATTAATGGGTATGATGATATTGACTATTTAATAAGTCAAAAATCCCTAATCCAGCGGTTTGAAAATAAAAAAGCTTCCAATCGACATATAGAAACTGAAGTAGAATAAAAGAACAACTAGGCTTTAAGTCCTAGATACATATGAAATTACAAATTGCAGTATTAGCAGGAGATGGAATTGGACCAGAGGTAACGAATGAGGCTATAAAGGTCCTAAAATCTATTGCCACAGAGTTTAATCATACATTTATTTTTAAAAGTGCTGATGTTGGAGCAATCGCCATTGACAATCATGGTGACCCCTTACCAGAATCTACATTAGATCTATGTAAGGAATCAGATGCTGTATTGTTTGGTGCCATAGGCCATCCTAAATATGACAATGATCCTTCAGCGAAGGTAAGGCCAGAGCAAGGGCTTCTAAAATTGCGCAAGTCTCTCGGGTTGTATGCAAACATTCGTCCGGTTAAAGCTTATAACAGCCTTTTAAGTAAATCTCCATTGAAACGTGATAATATTAAGGACACGGATATTAGTATTTATCGTGAGTTAACAGGAGGGATTTATTTTGGCGAAAAAACACTTTCAGAAGATGGCAACCATGCTTCTGATTTATGTTCTTATTCTAAGGAAGAAATTGAGCGTATTGCTCACTTAGCATTTAAAGCAGCTCAATCTAGAAAAAATAAGGTTACCTTGGTTGATAAGGCCAATGTTCTTGAAACTTCCCGATTATGGAGAAGAGTAGTCACTGAATTGGCCAAAGAGCATTATCCAGATGTGGAATTGGATTTTCTATTTATAGATAATGCAGCCATGCAGATGATACTTAATCCGAAACAATTTGATGTTTTGTTGACCGAGAATATGTTTGGAGACATTATTTCGGATGAGGCAAGTGTTATTGGAGGTTCAATTGGATTATTGGCATCAGCATCAGTGGGAGACAAATATTCAATGTTCGAACCTATCCACGGTTCCTATCCGCAAGCAACAGGGAAAGGCATCGCCAATCCATTGGCATCAATCCTTTCTGCTGCTATGTTATTAGATCATTTCGAGCTTTACGAAGAAGCTGAACTTATACGCGAGGGGGTTGAGAAATCACTTAAACTCAACATTACTACCCCCGATTTAAATGCGAGATTCAATAATATCACCACCCAAAAAGTTGGAGATTTTATTGAAGATTTTATTGCGCATCCTAAAGATTCAAACTTAAATTTCACTAACATTCATTTGGGTCAGTCAACTATTATTTAAAGAAATCTATTAAATAATGGTATGGGAGCGCTCGAAAGGCGCTCCTTTTTTATTTGTTGTCCAAAGCAGCCAAAATTTTCACCACTAGATCTTCACTATTGTAAGGTTTGGAAATATATTCTTCCATTCCTGCAGCCAAACATTTGTTAACCTCAGATTCTAAAATATTTGCCGTCATTGCAATAATTGGCGTCGGTTTAAGATTCTCAAATTTTTCTATTTCCCGAATTTTAATTGTCGTTTCACATCCATTTAAAATAGGCATATGCATATCCATAAAAATTAGATCAAATTTATTCTTCTTAAACAAGCTTAACGCCTCTTCACCATTTTTGGCAATTGATAAATTTGGATTTTTAAAATAATACTCAAGATCATCTTTTATAACCATAAGGTTAAATTCATCATCGTCAACCAATAGAATTTCTAATCCCTCTATCCTTTTGGCATTTGATGTGTCCTCTAGAATTACTTCAATATCCTCTAGTTCCGTATCCGGCACTTTAAATGGAATTTCGAAATAAAATGTGCTGCCCACTCCTTGCTCACTTTCTAACCAGATGGTACCTCCCTGTAGTTCAATTAATTTTTTTGCAATGCTTAGTCCCAAACCGGTGCCTTTATAAATTTGAGATTTTGACATTTCACCCTGCTCAAACGTATCAAAAACTAAGTCCTGTTGTTCTTTTGGGATCCCTATCCCTGTATCTCTAACCGCAAACCGCAAACGCTGACCTTCATTAGTCATTTCTATTAAAACAGAACCTTCATCAGTAAACTTCAAAGAATTGCCAATTAGGTTAATTAAAATTTGATTAAGTCGACTATAATCTCCAATAATTAATGAAGGAACATTAGAATCAATTTGCATTGAAATTTTAATACCCTTTTCATCGGCTTTTAAGGCAAAAAGATGCAAAATTTCGTCAATTAATTTGGCAGGATTGAATGCCTTATTTTCAATTTTAAGTTTTCCTGATTCAATCTTAGACAAATCAAGGATATCATCCAACAATACCGATAAATTATCCGAACTAGTCTTAATGGCACGCAAATATTCTTCTAAATTACCTGATTTTGGATTTCTTAAAAGAGAATTTGACATACCTGAAATTGCATGCATAGGGGTTCTTATTTCATGGCTCATGTTTGCCAAAAATTGTTCCTTGTGCCTTTCAGAAATTTGAGCTTTAGTTCTTTCTTTTTCAATTTCCCGTTTCTGCCTTTCAATTAATTTGAGTCGATTAATTAGAATAATAAGAATCGGGACAATTACTATTAAAACTATTATGGATCCATAAATGATAATTCTTTGTCTGTAAAACTTTTCATCCAATAATTTCTGCTGAAGTTTAATTCGATCTTCATTTAAGGATTGATTAATAGAAAACAGTCTCATACCTGAATCGTAGGATGCCAAATCTTTGTTTACTTCATCAAAAGCCATATCGTGTTCTATAGCATCTTCAAACTCTCCAAGATCGTAATGGATATATTTTAATTGTACATGAGCATTAGACTGCTGCTGTTTAAAATTGTTGTCTAAAGCAATCTTTAAGCCTTTTTCTGTATAATATAGAGCACTATCAAGTACTCCCATGGCTTTATAACAAGTGCCTATATTTATATTTCTATGGGATAGGGCTCTTAAATCTTTGGTGGCAAGCGACTTCTTTGCATAACTCAAGGCTTGAGACGGAAGGCTATCTATTAATAATGCATAAAAGGTGATATTGGCATTTGCAATAAGGGTTTCATCTTGAGATTCTTCAGCTTCGTTTAACGATTGGTTGGCTAAATTAAAGGCTTCTTCAATTTGTTTGTTGAGAAAATAGTTAAAGGCCAAGGTACCGCGAACATTTGTTTTCAGTTGCTTATCGGTACTTTCATAAACTGAAGCCAAGGCCAATTCTAAATAATTCACCGCTTTTCCGTATTGAACAAAAGATGAATTCAACCAACCCATTTTATGATAAAAATTCGGACGAATTTCTTTAACTAATTGCAAATCAGGATTTTCGTTTATCAATCGTTCTAGACGTGCTCCTCGGAAATAAGCTTCATTATAATTCTCGTCTTTGGTTAAATATTCTAAAAAAAGGTTGTACAAAATGTCTATCTCCTTCTCCGCATTAACGGATCCAGAAATTTTCTCGTATTCAAGGTTTAAACTATCACTGCGTTTCGATGGGTAGTTCTGAAAATTAAACGAAAATATCAGGAGAATTACGACAAAAACTTTCATCATAACAAATGATAATCTAACCAAGTTTTAAGGGATTGCCGTCGCCTTCGTGAAACTGGTAATTTTTGTCCTGTCATTAAAATTATATATCCAAGATTTTGTGAAGTTTCGGCAATATGTGTACGGTTGACTAAAAAAGATTTATGATTTCTAAAAAAAGCTTTGTCAACCAACAAATCCTCCAAGTCTGCCAAAGTTTTAGAAACTAATTTTTTGGCACCTGTGGAAAGGTGGATTTTACTGTAATTTCTATCCCCTTCTATATAAATTATTTCTTTCAAGGGCAGATGAAGTTCACCACTCTGAGTACGCAAACTCAAAATCTTATCGGCAGATTCCTTTAGGTCAGAATTTTTAATGGCTAATCTAATATTCTGGATAGAATTAGAACTCCTAATGTTAGCCTTAAACCGTTTTATTGCATTCTTTAATTCATCTATATCGAATGGTTTTAAAAGATAGTCCAGAGCATTAAAGCGAATAGCTTTTATAGCATAATGACGATAAGATGTTATAAAAATGGTATTGAAGGAAATATCACTTAGTTTAGATAACATTTCGAACCCAGTCATATCAGACATCTCAACATCTAAGAACACTAAATCCGGTTTTAACTTGGCTATTTTTTGCAAACCTTCTTCACCATTATTGCCAACTCCTAACAAGTGAAGTTCAGGAAAATATTGTTTTAGTTTATCTGATAAAAGATCAACGATAAAAGGGTCGTCGTCTATAACCAGACATCCGTAAGATTTTAAATTTTGGTTGGAGTTATTCAAAACCTTGGTCTATAATTGCAGTAGCTTCATTAACAGCCTCTTCTAAGATAATAATTATATCATCAACTAGAACTTCAATTTCAGAAAATGGCATGGTCTCATATTCAAATTCCAATCTCTGAACATGGAGTATTTGGTCCGTAATCCCAAAAAATTGAAGTTGTGGGCTCATTTTATGAAGAACTTGACGAATATTCAATCTGTTCTTTTGTGACATGGCAAGATTCAATTGCTCCAATCTTTCTGGAATAAGGACTTTGAATTGTTCAAGATACTTAAGAATTCGATTTGAATCTCCTTTAGCCACTTGATAAACATTTTCAAGTTTTAAATGCTTTGTATCAGACATTGCTATTAATTAGAGAGGGAGGAGTGCCCTCTAAGTTAATGGAAATTCTTTTACATAAGCGATTTAATGATCATTCGGCAATTAACCCATATAATGCCATTTGATAAACCGTTCGATAAAGGTTTTTCTAATAGATAAATATCATTTGGTTTAGGACCAAGTAGTTATGTAATATTAGGGTAACGATTCCCGAACTACCTATTCCCACTAAACATCCTCTTATCATTGTTGCTATTAATTAAACTTTAACAATATGAAACGCTTATTAATCTTATCAATGCTAACACTTTTTATATATGGATGTAGTGAGACCGAACCCATTGATAACCAAAATCCAGATGCTTCTTTACAATTTTCAACAGCCGTTAAAAAGCTAATGGACAATAAGGATTTTAATGATTTTGTTATCCAAAAAAATTCTGAATATGCTTTAAGAACTTCTGGTGGAAATTCTAACAGTAATGGAGTAATGGTTATTGAAATGGAAGGTGGCATAATTTACGGATTTGGAACCGGTCGCGGATTTGTATTTTTTGGGAGTGAAAAAGCTTCTACTAAAATTCTTCCAAATGGTTTAGCTCAATTAAAGGCCAATACTAGTGATCCATTCTGTTTTATTTTTGACTTTATGGAAGGCGGTTATTCAAATGGCTGTTATGAGGATCCTCAAGGACATTTTACCATTAATCTTACAGGCGAACTTTTAATAGATGAAGCTCCTTGGGGTACCTACTATTTTGTAATACCTCCTTATAAAACAGCTTCAGTATTTAAGGCAACAAATATAAAGTTAAGCGATGAGAATACTTTCTATGATGAGGAAACCGGCATGGAATATTGCCTTGGGGACGCCACTGTCGAAAAAACTCTTAATTTCAAATTAGTTGATAAAGCCAATAACAACGGAAATGGTTCGGGATCAGATTTCTTATGGGATTTAGATTTAAAATAACATTGTTCTGATTTACCAACCAAGTGGGGAGAAAAAACGCATAATAGTATTATGCGTTTTTATTTTTATATTTCTAAAGACATGAAATTCAATAAAAATCAATAGTAAATTACCATATCACATTGATTTGATATAATGTATCGTCTTAATTTTTTCATTTGCCTCTTTCCTTGTATCAAAGAAAATAAAGAGTTATAACTCAACATAAATGAGTCACCTAAAAAGTTTTGTTACTTTTGTCTGTGCATTAAATAATTCTTATGGTTGTATTAGGGATAGATGTAGGTGGTTCTGGAATGAAAGGCGGTTTGGTAGACACTATTACAGGTGAGATGATAACTGAACGTTTTCGTATTCCTACCCCTCCTACGCGACATCCCGAAGAAATGGCCGAAGTTTTCAAGCAAATTGTAGATCACTTCGACTACAACGGACCTGTTGGTTGTGGGTTTCCAACGATAATAAAACATGGCGTCTGTCTATCCCCTGGAAATTTAAATGAGGAGTGGGAACACCTTAATGTAAAGGAATTATTTTCAAATGCGTGCGGGCTACCGGTAACAGTGATTAACGATGCTGATGCTGCCGGATATGCAGTAATGAATTTCGGAATTGGAAAAGGAAAAATGGGCATGGTATTAATGATTACAATCGGCACAGGTTTAGGAAGTGGTGCTTTTTGGGATGGCGAATTAATTCCTAATTTTGAAATGGGCCAAATACCCTACAAAAAGTATAAGAAAATTGAAACTTGGGCAGCTGCTTCTGCAAAAGAACGTGAAAACCTTAGTTTTAAGAAATGGGGCAAACGCTTTAATAAATTTCTTGAAATCGTAGAATTATTAGTCTGTCCAGATCTCATTATTCTGGGTGGCGGTACTTCAGATGATTTTGATGCTTATAAAAAATACATTACAATCGAAACCCCAGTAATACCTGCTAAATTAGGAAATCATGCTGGAATCGTAGGTGCAGCAGTTGCGGCACTTCACGAGGCACCAAAAAATTGATTATTCCGGAAATTTATTTCTAATTGCATCTAGTGCCAAATTACCCATACTCCCAACATGTGTATGTTTTTTTGAGGTATCTGGTGTATAAGTGCCTATTTCGACCTCTCCTCCTATTTTCTGATAAGCTTCCCTAAAACTCATACCGTTTTCAACCAGTGTATTGATATTATCGACCGTGAAAAGATATTTATACTTCTCGTCATGTAGATCTACATCCTTAACAATGATTTGTTGAATAGAAAAATTAAATATGTCTAGGATATCCTTCATATCTTCTATAGACACTATCATGTTTTCTTTAAGTAATTGATAGTCTCTATGATATCCGCTAGGTAAATTATTTGTTATCAGTAACATTTCAGAATATAAAGCTTGAATTTTGTTAGACTTTCCACGAATCAACTCAAATACATCAGGGTTCTTTTTGTGTGGCATTATGCTACTTCCCGTTGTAAGTTCATCTGGGAAAGAAACAAAACTGAAATTCTGGCTCATGTACAAACAAATATCCATGGCAAAACGTCCTAGGGTATTTGCCAGGCTGCCAAGCACCATACTTATTGTTCGTTCACTTTTTCCACGTGACATTTGTGCGGCAACTACATTATATTTCAAAGTAGAAAACCCCATTTCTCGAGTTGTCATTTCCCTATCTATACCAAAGGAACTTCCATACCCGGCAGCTGAACCTAAAGGATTTTGGTCGACATTTTTAAAAGCAGCATCAAGCAAATTAACGTCATCAATCAACATTTCAGCATATGCGGAAAACCAAAGCCCAAAAGAAGATGGCATAGCCACCTGTAAATGTGTATAACCCGGCAAAAGCTTGTCTTTATAGCTCTCAGCCAATTCAAGTAGAGTATTAAAAAAGGTCTTAGTTTTTTCTTTTATTTGAAGTAATTCCGCCTTGTAATACAGATGAAGAGCAACCAAAACTTGATCATTTCTACTACGGGAGGTATGAATTTTTTTGCCTATTTCGTCGTATTCCTTAGTAAGTTCAAATTCTATTTTAGAATGCACATCTTCAAACCAGGATTCAATTTTAAATTCACCGATTTCAATCTGCTTCATCAATTTGTCTAAACCTTCCAATAGCTTGACTAACTCATCTTTAGTAAGAATTCCAATCTTCTCAAGCATTTTGGCGTGTGCTTTTGAAGCAATTACATCATACTTGGCGATATGAATATCTACTTCCCTATCATTGCCAACGGTAAACGATTCTATTTTCTTATCTATTGAAATACCCTTGTCCCAAAGTTTCATAACCTACAATACTTTTTCTAATAATTCTATATATATATCAATACCTTCTTCAATTTCATAAAGATGAATAAACTCATCTGCTGAATGCGACCGAATACTATCTCCCGGCCCCATTTTTAAGGATGGACAAGATAGGACGGCCTGGTCTGATAACGTTGGTGAACCATAGGTATTTCTACCAATCGAAATACCAGCCTTTACAAGAGCATGATCCATTGGAATCGAAGATGAATTAAGTCTTAAACTACGTGCTTCTATAGAGTGAACAGGTGCTTCAGACTTTAGTATCTCAACAATTTCCTTGTTTGTGTATGAATCGTTTACCCTCACATCCACCACAATATTCACATCCGAAGGAACTGCATTATGTTGCAGACCTCCGCTTATTTGTGAAACGGTCAATTTTACATCACCAAGTGTTTCTGAACCTTTTTCGAACTTATAATTTTTAAACCATTCTAAAACTGGTATACAATTATAAATGGCATTATCATCATTCGGATGTGCAGCATGACTAGGAGTTCCTTTAACGATAACATCAAAAACTACTAGACCCTTTTCTGCTACGGCCAAATGCATTTGAGTTGGTTCTCCTACAATAGCCACATCGATATTTGGAATAATTTTTAACATGGAGTTGAGTCCATTTGGCCCGCTGCTTTCTTCCTCAGCGGATGCAACCATAACCAAGTTATATTGCAGGTCTTTTCGACTAAAGAAATAAGCGAATACAGACAACAACGATACTAAACATCCACCTGCATCATTACTCCCCAACCCGTACAACTTGCCATCTTCCACTTCTGCCTTAAATGGGTCTTTTGTATATGCTTTGTTAGGCTTTACTGTATCATGGTGTGAGTTAAGCAACAACGTAGGTTTCGAAGCATCAAAATATTTATTGACGGCCCAAATATTGTTTTTCGTTCTTTTAAAGGGAATATCTTGAATTTGAAACCAAGATTCTATATGTACCGCAGTTCCTTCCTCCTCCGAAGAGAACGATTGCGTTTCAATTAAATTCTTCAGTAATTCAACCGCTTGTATTTTTAAGGTTTCCTTCATAACGTTAGTGTTGTATGAACCGTGTCCTTACCAAAAATCATATTAGGCAATCCGATATGCACTTCAGTTACTCCATTTTCCAAGGCATGAAAACAATTCTTCATTTTTGGCAACATACCATCAGCTATGGTTCCATTCTCAACTAAGGTGGGGTAATTTTTAGAATTAATATCCTCCATAACAGATTGATCATCTGCAACATCCCTAAGAACCCCAGCCTTTTCAAAGCAATAATATAAATCCACTTCATAAACATTAGAAAGACCTATAGACAATTCAGAGGCGATAGTATCTGCATTGGTATTTAGCAATTGACCTTTACCATCATGCGTTATGGCACAAAATACAGGAGTTATATTGGCTTCAATAAAAGTTTTCAAAATATGATGGTCCACTCCTTTAACATCCCCAACCCAACCATAATCAATTTCCTTAACGGGTCTTTTTTCAGACCTTATAATATTAGCATCCGCACCCGTTAAGCCTAATGCATTACAATTGAATTTTTGCAGTTTTGCTACAATGTCCTTATTGATTTTCCCAGCATAAACCATTGTTATTATATCTAAGGTTTGATCATCTGTAATCCTACGGCCATCAATCATTTTAACTTCAACACCCATCACGGATGATAATCGGCTAGCTAATTTTCCACCGCCATGCACCAAAACTTTTGGCCCTTCAATTTCTGAAAAATCACTTAAAAATGAATCCAACACCTCAGCATTATCAATAATATTGCCGCCTATTTTAACCACTTTTAATCTCGATTTCATAACATGGAATCTAAAATTGATTTTAGTACAACTTGAGCAGCAAAGGTTCGGTTATTCGCTTGTTGAAGCACAACGGAATTATCGCTGTCTAAAACGGAATCCTCAACTACGACATTTCTTCTGACGGGAAGACAGTGCATAAATTTTGCATTACCTAACTTCTCTGAAGTCATCATCCAATTCGGATCTTCATTTAAAATCTGCCCATAATCATTATAGTTACTCCAATTTTTAACGTATACAAAATCCGCGTCTTTAATAGCCTCATCCTGATTATAAACTATTTTTGAATCTTTTGTAACCAGCGGATTTAATTCATAACCTTCTGGATGGGTAATTACAAAATCAACATCCATTCGGTGCATAGTTGAAACAAAGGAATTTGGGACAGCTTGAGGTAATGCTTTAGGATGTGGTGCCCATGATAAAACTACCTTAGGTCTTGGTTTTGAAGCCAATTCCGTTATGGTAATGGCATCTGCCAAACCTTGCAACGGATGAGCCGTAGCACTTTCCATACTTATAATAGGAACTGTAGCATATTTCAAAAAATTGCTTAAAACATATTCAGACTCATCCTTCGCCTTATCCTTTAAACCAGGAAACGCACGAACAGCAATTATATCGGCATACTGGGAAATGACTGCAGCAGCCTCTTTCACATGTTCGGAGGTTGAACCATTCATAACAGTACCGTCAGAAAATTCTAGGTTCCAGGCATCATTTACATTTAAAACCATTACCTCCATTCCCAAATTACGCGCAGCTTTTTCAGTACTTAACCGAGTACGAAGACTGGCATTGAAAAATAACATCGCAAGGGTTTTGTTCTTACCTAAACTTTGAAATTTAAAAGGATCCATTTTTAACAAAATAGCCTCTTTTATTATTTCTGATAGATCTGGAATGTCGTTAATATCAGTATACTTCTTCATTTATAATTCTTTTTCCAACGAATTAAAAAACTGATCGAAATGAGCTTCTTTAACCGTTAGCGGGGGTAATAATCGTATGAGGTTTGGGTTGTTGGCGCTACCAGTAAAAATGTGATGGTCGTAAATTAATTTTTTTCTAATGTCTGCAACTTTAAAATCGAATTCCAAACCAAGCATTAGGCCCCTTCCTTTAATTCCTTTCAACTTTTTAAGCCCTTTTGCCCTTTCCATAAAATAATTTGAAACCTTCTTCACATTATCGGCTATGGATTGTTCTTTTAAAACTTTTAAAACTGAAATTCCCGCAGCGCAAGCCAAATGATTACCTCCAAAGGTTGTTCCTAACAATCCGTATGAAGCTTTAAACTTAGGATGAATTAATATACCCCCTATAGGAAAACCATTACCCATACCTTTGGCCAAAGAAATAATATCAGGGGTTAAACCATGTTTTTGAAAGGCAAAAAAGTCGCCTGTACGCATATAACCAGACTGTACTTCGTCAGCAATTAATGCGGTATTTGTGTCATCACAAATTTCGCTTACGGCCTTATAAAATTCAGTAGTACTCTCATCTAAACCACCTACACCCTGTATATATTCAACAATAACTGCACAAGTTTCATTTTTTTCCAATATAGATTTAACCATCTCAATGTCTCCAAACGCAACAAAATCTACTTGTTGTTGAGCATTCAATGGGGCGACAATCTTAGGATTATCTGTTGCTACAACCGCAGCCGAAGTGCGGCCATGAAAAGAATTTTTAAATGCTAGTATTTTAGATTTACCATTATGGAAAGAGGCTAATTTCAAGGCATTTTCATTGGCTTCTGCACCAGAATTGCATAGGAACAATTGATAATCTAGACAACCCGATAATTCTCCCAAGCGTTGATCCAATTCTTCTTGTAGCGGGTTTTGGATAGCATTACTATAAAAACCTAATCTTGCAACCTGTTCTTGTATCGCTTTAACATAATCTGGTTGTGCGTGGCCAATTGAAATCACTGCATGCCCTCCATATAAATCCAGATATTTTACACCCTTATCATCGTAAACCCAAACATCTTCAGCTTTTACTGGTGTAATATCGAATAAAGGATACACATTAAACAAACTCATAACTGTTCCTTTTTGATATTGTTAATTTTATTAAACGAGGCTACCATTCCCTGAATTAAGGAGGAACTTAGCCCCTTGTGTTCCATTTCGTTTAGGCCTTCAATCGTGCAACCCTTAGGTGTTGTTACTTTGTCTATTTCCTCCTCAGGATGGTTACCCGTTGTTATTAGCAAATTTGCCGCTCCCTCGCAAGTATACATCGCCAATTCTTGTGCTTCAGCACTATCAAAGCCTAATTGAATTGCAGCTTGAGTTGTGGCTCGGATCAATCGCATCCAAAAAGCAATTCCACTTGCACAAACTACAGTCGCAGCCTGCATTTGCGTTTCAGGAATTATAATAGAATGACCCAATCTATTGAATATAGCTTTCGCTATTTTTATGCGTTTTTCCCCAAGGGAATTACTACAAAGGCAAGTCATAGATTTACCAACCGCTATAGCAGTATTCGGCATAGCCCTAATAATATATTGGTTATCACCGACCACTGATTCTATTCGTGAAATGCCGTAACCCGTAATTGTTGATATGATGACATGCTTTTCAGTTAGATGTTCTTTAATACTTTTTAAAATACTTTCAAAATGTGAAGGCTGAACAGCAAAAATTAGTATGTCAGATTTTTGCACCGCCTCCAAATTATCCGAGGTTAAACGAACGTTAGTATAACCATCAAACTCTTTCAATGCGTCTAAATGTCTCCTTGTTAGGTACAGGCTTGTAATGGCATTATTGGTTATAAGACCTTTTGCAATTGATCGTCCCAAGTTTCCGGTTCCTATAATGGCAATTTTCATGGTTAGTTTTATTGAAATTAGAAATAATTGGCTTTTGTGTTAAGGCCAGTAGTTTCATTAAAACCAAACATCAAATTCATGTTTTGTACAGCCTGACCAGAAGCTCCTTTTAAGAGATTGTCGATAATTGAAGTTATTAATAATACATCTTGGTGTTTTTCCACATGCACCAAACATTTATTTGTATTCACAACTTGTTTTAAGTGAAGGGTATCATTACTTACATGGGTAAACGTTGCTTCGGAATAATATGTATTAAACAATTCGGAAGCATCTTTAGAGTTGCCTTCAAAAGCCGTATATGCCGTAGCAAATATGCCTCTCGAGAAATTTCCTCTCATTGGAAGAAACCTCAACGGCTTATTGTATGTAGACTGCAGAGCTTTAACAGATTCTGTAATTTCACCCAAATGTTGGTGGCCAAAAGGCTTATAATAAGAAATGTTATTATCTCTCCATGTAAAATGAGTGGTTTCAGATAAGGAAACTCCAGCCCCAGTTGCACCGGTCATTGCATTAATGTGAACATCATCCTGAAGCATGCCTTCTTTTGCCAATGGCAATAAAGCTAATTGAATAGCAGTGGCAAAACAACCTGGATTGGCAATTGCATTAGCCCCTTCAATTTTAGATTTATTTAATTCAGGAAGGCCATATACAAATTCATACTCTTGAAAATTAGCATCTGCATTTAACCGAAAATCATTGCTTAAATCAATAATCTTGGTTGCATTACTAAATGTATTTTTCTCTAAAAATGCTTTTGAATTTCCGTGACCTAAACAGAGAAAAAGAGTATCAACTTCTTTATCAATTTTATCGGTAAACTTTAATTCGGTGCTACCCACCAAATCTTGGTGCACTTTATAAAATGGATTTCCTGCATTGGACGTACTGTATACGAAGCCTATTTCAACCTCGGGATGATTCAGTAATATTCTCAATAACTCTCCTGCTGTATAACCCGCTCCACCAACAATCCCGACTTTAATCATTCTGTTGAATTTAATTGGTGATACATTTTGTTTTGGTTACCAAAAATCTTAATAAAACCTTTGGCATCGTCGGCGGTCCAACCTTTATTCATTTCACCATAGCTGCCAAATTTAGCATTCATAAGATCGTGTGGGGAAGAAATACCATCTAATTTAAAATGGTAAGGTCTCAGGGTGACATAAACCTCACCGGTTACTTTATCTTGACTATTTTGTAAAAAGGCTTCAATATCTCGCATTACCGGGTCTAAATATTGACCTTCATGTAAATGCATACCATAAAAACTGGATAAATAATCCTTATGCTGTAATTGCCATTTACTGAGTGTATGCTTTTCAAGTAAATGATGTGCTTTCAAAATAATTAGGGCTGCGGAAGCTTCAAATCCAACTCTACCTTTAATACCTACGATTGTGTCCCCCACATGAATATCTCTCCCAATTGCATAAGCAGAAGCTATCTCTCCCAATTTCTCAATCAACCTTTCAGGTTTGTTTTCAGAACCATTAATAGCAGTTAACTCTCCTTTAACAAACGATAGGGTCACTTTCTTTTCTCCCACTTCTTTTAACTGAGATGGATATGCAGCATCTGGCAAGGCCTTTTCTGAAGTTAAGGTTTCAACCCCACCCACACTGGTACCCCATAAACCACGATTAATGGAGTATTGTGCTTTTTCCCAAGACATATCGATACCATTGTTTTTCAGATATTCTATTTCCTCCTGCCGTGATAAGCGCAAATCCCTAATCGGTGTTATTATCTCAATATTCGGCGCCAATGTTTGGAAAATCATATCGAATCGAACTTGGTCATTTCCCGCCCCTGTACTTCCATGTGCAATAAAATCTGCTCCAATCTTTTTGGCATAATTAACAATCTCAATTGCCTGAATAATTCTTTCCGCACTAACAGAAAGTGGGTAGGTGTTATTTTTTAGGACATTACCAAAAATCAGATATTTAATAACTTTTTGGTAGTAAGTCTCGATAGAATCTAAATTCTTGTAAGTAGCAACCCCCATCTTATAGGCGTTAGATTCTATTTTCTGTATTTCTTCCTTGGTGAATCCACCTGTATTGACACTTACCGCATGCACTTCAAAACCTAAATCTTTTGATAGGTGCACTGCGCAATATGAAGTATCTAATCCACCGCTATATGCTAAAACTACTTTTTTCATGATCTTTCTTTCTTTAAGAACATTTTTTCCTTTATACTTTTTAACCTATTAAACACCTTTGGCTTAACCACTTTTTTGGGCTCATCTTTTTCCTGAACTTTAGGGTCGTACAACATCCCCGTGCAAAGGCACAAACGCTGTTCTGTACGCTGAAGAACATCGTAATTTTTACAGGATTGGCAGCCGTCCCAAAAACTTTGATCATCCGTTAATTCTGAAAACGGAACTGGCTTATAGCCCAATTCGGTATTCATTTTCATAACTGCTAGACCAGTTGTAATACTGAAGACTT
The DNA here is from genome assembly GCF_015476115.1 of Aegicerativicinus sediminis. Lineage (GTDB taxonomy): Bacteria > Bacteroidota > Bacteroidia > Flavobacteriales > Flavobacteriaceae > Aegicerativicinus > Aegicerativicinus sediminis. Next base: position 597,134 of record NZ_CP064295.1, read on the forward strand.
TTGCTTCCGGATATTTTGTTCTGGAAAGTTGAAAAACCTTGTGCTTAATTTGCTTTGCCACACCTTGACCTCGATAATCCGGGTGCACAATCAAACCAGAGTTTGCAACAAACTTGCCGTGACCCCAAGTTTCTATATAGCAGAAACCTACAAACTTATCACCATCTAAAGCGATTACAGCATTTCCGTTTTCAATCTTTTTTATGACGTACTCTGGTGTTCGTTTGGCAATACCCGTACCACGAACACTTGCCGATTCTGCAATCGTTTGGCAGATAATGTCGGCATAAATACAATGAGATTTATCAGCAATAACAATAGTCATTGTTCGAATTTTCTAGTTTAATAAAGTTAAAAAAATGAAATTTGTTTGAGAGGGGAACCGGACTCACCTAAGTTCCAATAATAGTGTACTACCCTTACGGGCGACGAGGGTAAGATGGGAAAGGGCGGATATTCTCTTCTACTGCTTTAGGAGCAGGCTTTAAATAATAGACTTGTCTTCCTATTAAATAAACAGGAAGCGCAATCATTATAATAAGAATTAAATAACCCATCTTTTCAAATTAAACAGAATAAATAAATTCCGTCTGCCGTTTTCTTAAACGAAGGGTAAAAGTACAATATAAATTAATTGAGAGCTGAAAAATGAGTTTTTATTAATACAAATTTTACAATACTTGATTTTTAGCATGTAAAAATTATGAATTTTATAAGAAATCTCAATCATTACTCATAATTCTTAAACAAGAAATAATTTATTAACCTTAAAACGGTTTAATTTTTATGTTTCTAAACCAAACCTTGTTCCCATGATCTTGAAGCCCTATATGTCCCTTATGATACTTGCCGAAATATTCCCACCCCTTAAACTTGGAATTGTCTAGCATGTTTTGCCATTCATCTCCTTGGACTGGAAAAGTGATAGGTTCATTCCCGTTTATACTAATGCTTCCTTTATTTTCCTTATAATTTATTTCAATTAGGCATGAATTCCATTCACCTGCAGGATTAATAGCCTCGGGAGGATATGCCACTAAATCATATAAAGAACCCGCCTTGTGTGTGCCCCCAGCAACTTTAGCATCTGGGTGTCTTTCATTGTCCAAAATTTGGATTTCTGGACCAGTTTCATAAGCCTCAGGGCGTTTTCCTTCTTCTGATACTGCCCAAAAAATTCCACTATTTCCGCCTTCAGATATCCTCCAGTCTAAAGAAAGAATAAAACTTTCATAAGTATCCTTTGTAATAATATTTTTATAACCTTCAGGATCTGGAGTAAACATTAACGTTCCGTCTTGTTCAATAGTCCAATTTGCATAAATTGAATCAGCTAAATACCCTCGCCAATGGTCTAAATTTGTACCATCGAATAAATATATCCAATCATTTTCTTCCACCTTAACTTCTTCGTCCACAAATTTTTCTGTAGCTAAGGTTTCATCTTCACTTTTATCTTTACAAGACAACACCAAAACTAACGTCAACAATATTAACTGAATGTTTCTCATCAATGTGCTTTTAATTTTATAATTCCCTTACCCAAATATTCCTATAACTGACCCCACTCTTATCACCATGATCTTGCAACATCAACGGCCCATCTCCATGGGCTTCATTTTTCGGCCAACCAATGTATTCTGTTGTTCCTTTAATTTCAGTATTATCTTGAATTAAAACGCCATTTAGAAAAACGGTAATATTGCCCGACTTTGCTTTATCCCCATTGCTATCAAACTCAGGAGCATGGTAAACTACATCATATCTATTCCACTGCCCTGTTGGCAAAGCGGCATGTACCAATGGTGGAGTTTGCTTATAAATTGAACCTACTTGGCCATTAACATAGGTATCATTATCATTATTATCTAACACCTGTAATTCGTACTTTCCTTGAAGGAATATGCCACTATTGCTCTTACTTTGATTTGATCCTTTGGAATCTGGATTAGAACGCCATTCAACATGTAGCTGTATATCCCCAAAATTACGTTTGGTTTGAATATTACCAGTCTGGTCCTTAACAGTCATACTCCCATCCGAATTCAAATCCCATTTAACCTCAGTAGAGTCATTAGTGCTTACCCATTGTTCAAAATTACTTCCATCAAAAAGTATAATCGCATCAGACGGTATACCAGTTTCAGGATTGATTGAAACTACAGGTGGTTTAGGTGAATAATACTCTGTTTGTTCGGGTGTGGTGGGTTCTTTTTCAGTGATTGTTTCAGTGACTGTTGTTTGTTCTGTAGATTGTTGTGGTTGGCCTTTTTTCACATCTTCACAAGAAGCCAAAAAAACCACAACTAATAGGGGAAAAATGTTCCGCATTAAAAGTCTAGATTAAATTCCTAAAATATTTTTTAATTGATTCTCATCTACACCACCTCCTGCAAAATCGTCAAATGCTCTTGTAGTGGCTTCGATAATATGTTTTTTTATAAAGGGCGCACCTTCTCGAGCACCTTGTTCAGGACTTTTAATGACACATTCCCACTCAAGTACTGCCCATACATCACAACCATATTCAGTTAATTTTGAGAAAACCTTCTTAAAATCGACCTGACCATCTCCAGGGGATCGGTACCTCCCTGCGCGGTCCCTCCAATCACCATAGCCACCAAAAGTTCCCTTTTTACCGGTAGGGTTAAATTCAGAATCTTTGACATGGAATACCTTAATAAAATCATGATAGTGATCAATGTATTCTATGTAATCTAATTGCTGCAAAACAAAATGAGAAGGATCATATAAAATATTGGCTCGTTTATGATTATTGGTTGCCGCAAGGAAACGCTCAAAAGTAACCCCATCATGAATATCTTCAACCGGATGCACCTCATAACAACAATCCACTCCGTACTCCTCAAAAACATCTAATATAGGAACCCAACGTTTAGCCAATTCTTTAAATCCCATATCAACTAAACCTTTGGGTTGCTGAGGCCATGGATGCATAAATGGCCATAGTAAGGAACCTGAAAATGTTGCGTGGGCATTTATACCAAGTCTTCTACTTACCAATGCCGCTTTTTTCACTTGATCAATTGCCCACTCGGTTCTGGCCTTATAATTCCCTTTAATATTTTCCGGCGCAAAAGTATCGAACATAATATCATGGGCAGGATGAACGGCAACTAACTGACCTTGAATATGTGTAGACAATTCTGTTATTTCTAATCCATAATCATTAACCTTACCCTTAAGCTCATCGCAATAGGTTTCACTTTCAGCAGCCTTATCCAAATCGAAAATCCTTAAGTCATTTGTTGGTATCTGTATACCCAAATAACCCAAATCTTTCACCCATTTACATAGTCCATCTAAAGTATTGTAAGGCTCTATGTCATTTAAAAATTGAGCAAGGAAAATGGCCGGTCCTTTTATGGTTTTCATATTAAATCTTATCTATTGAAGTCCAAACATTACCATTTTTATGAGATTCCACAGCCTTTTCTATAAAACTCATTCCGCGAACACCATCTATCATTGTTGGAAATTCACCATGGTCATATTTTTCTTTGTTGATTGCCTTTGCCACACCTTTATAAATGTTACCCATAGAATCGAAAATACCCTCTGGGTGACCAGGTGGTAATTTTGTACCATCCAATGAAAGTTCACTATTATAACTATGACCAGGTTTAAGAACTTGTAAAGGCTTGCCCTCCTCCATTAAATAAAGATAATTTGGGTTTTCTTGTTCCCATTTAAGACCTGCCTTATCACCGTAAACTTTAACGACAAAACTGTTCTCTTCACCAGTAGCTATTTGACTGGCGCAAATAAGACCTTTCACATTTCCAGAAGCTCTTAATAGTACGGTCCCGTCGATGTCCATCTTATTATCATCATACAAATAATTGAGATCTGCCAAGATAGATTCTATTGTGCAACCGCTAACATATTCTAACATATCGAATGCATGGGTACCTATATCACCAATGCAACAGCTTATACCTGATTTTTCTGGATTTAACCTCCACGTAGTTTGGCGCTTTTCTTTATCGTGAATAATGGGGTTTATCCAGCCTTGATAGTATTGCGCATCTATCTTTTGAATTTTACCTATAACCCCAGATTTCACTAATTCACGCATTTGACGAACCATAGGATATCCTGTATACGTATAGGTTACCGCAAAGACAGTTTTCGATTTTTGAAGGGTAGCATGAAGATCTTTAGCTTCCTCAAAAGTGGTGGTCATAGGTTTCTCGCAAATGACGTTAAAACCATTTTCCAACAACTTCTTGGCCATAGGATAATGCAAGAAGTTGGGGGTTAAGATAGAGACCACCTGCATCCGTTTGTCTGCTGGCAATTTCAGTTCTTCTTCAATTAAGGTATCAAAATCCTTATAAACCCTATCGGTTGGTAATCCTATTTGTTCAGCAAAACCAACATTATCTTCAAATTTGGGGTTAAATACACCTCCAACAAGTTGATATTTATCGAACATTGCTGATGCAACTCTATGCAAAACTCCAATGAGAGAATCTCCTCCTCCTCCGAGAATACCTAACCTAATTTTATTACTCATTATTAAAATATCTATTCTTTATATTCTACTTTTTCATCTTTAAACATTACAGCAAACAACAAGAATACGGCTGCTGCAAAAAGTGCTGGGAATATCCATATATTCTCCCAACTATGATTGTTCTCAGAGATTAGGTACATATCTCCAATTTGTCCGGCTACCCAGAACCCTATTAACATACCCAAACCATAAGTAGCCAAAGTTATAAGTCCTTGTGCAGCACTTTTAATTTTTGGCCCCGCCTTTGTATCGGTGTAAATCTGCCCTGAAACAAAGAAGAAATCATAACAAATACCATGTAAAGCTATTCCTATAACCAACATGAAAAACAGATCGCCAGAATTTCCAAAAGCAAACAATACATACCTCAGCATCCAAGCGAACATACCAAACAACAAGGTTTTCTTAAATCCATAACGCTTGAAGAAAACTGGCAACAATAACATAAACAAAACTTCAGATAATTGACCAAGAGAAGCCCAAGCTGTAGAATTTTCAACCTTTGACTCTGTAAGGAAAACACTGATAAGCTGATAATAAAATGCCAACGGGATACAGATTAGCACAGAAGACAGGAAGAAAATTAAATAATTTTTGTTTTTCAAAAGACCCAAAGCCTCTAAGCCTAATATGTCGGAAACAGTTGCTTTTTCTCCCTTAGCAACTTTTGGAGGAGTTTTTGGTAAAGTGAAGCTGAATAATCCTAGAACTGCGGAAGCAATTGATACCATTAAAAAGGTATTAGACAACATACCTTGGGCAATGTTCTCCATAGAATCCCAAGCAAACGCAAAACTTATTATGAGTCCAGCCAAAATCCAACCAATAGTACCAAAAACCCTAACCATTGGAAATTGTTTTGCCGGGTCTGTCATTTGATTGAAAGAAACTGAATTGACTAATGCCAAGGTCGGCATATAGGCTATCATATAACCTAAAACTAATGGATAAAATCCTCCAAAATCAGTTGAGACCGACATTAAATACATAAGAATTGCACCAATTAAATGCAACACACCTAAAATTCTCTCCGCATTGAAAAAACGGTCAGCTATAAGTCCTATAATAAAAGGAGCTATAATAGCGCCCCAAGATTGGGTGGAATATGCCATTGCTGTTTCTGCACCTGTGGCACTTAAATTATTTCCTAAAAAGGTGCCAAGGGTGACAAACCAGCCTCCCCAAATAAAAAATTCGAGGAACATCATAAAAGACAGCTGCCATTGAATGGATTTTTTCATATTGGATTAATCGTATTAGTTGGTGTATAGTTAGTGAACGAATTTAATTCAAAGATTCGGCAGATTTCAAAAGCAATGTTTTGGTAGCCAATATACCCTCTTCTTCTGATAGACGATTGCCTTCATATTCCACATCAATATATCCTGTGTAGCCTGCATCCTTCACAATTTTTAGCAAACGTGGATAATCTAATTTGGTTTCATAACCCTCCTTATTAAAATCATAGGATTTTGCACTTACACCTTTAGCCATTGCCATAAGCATTTCAATTCCCTTATAAATATCCGGATATTCCTCAACACATTCGCCCCAACGCTCCCCATTACCTCTTTTGATACAGAAATTTCCAAAATCTGGCAATGTGCCAACATTATCTCTTCTAACAGCCTTTAATACAGCTAACATTTTTGGTGGATCAGAAGAAAGCCATCCATGGTTTTCAACAATTACATTGATATTTTTTGTCCCAGCATATTCCGCAAGCTTTCTAAGTCCATCTTCAGCAGCCTTAGACCATTCTTCCGGATCATTGCTCCCAAACACGTTAACGCGAATGCTATGACAGCCTAAAAAAGCAGCAGCATCTACCCATTTTTTATGGTTCTCTACCGCCTCATTTCGTTCTTCTTCTTTTGGTGAAGCCAAATCCCCTTCACCATCAATCATTATCAAGACATTTTCAATTCCATGGTCGGAACTTTTTTGTTTAAGAGTGTCAAGAACAGCCTCAAGTCCAATTTCTTCAATTTGGTTTCTATACAATTGGCTCACATATTCTATCCCGGTAAAACCATATTCCTTAGCTTTTTCAGCAAATTCAAAAGGACTAAGATTTCCATCTGGCCCCATGGCACGGTGCAAAGACCATTGAGCTAAGGATAGCTTAAAAAACGGAGCCGTATCTACTAAAGAGTCAGATTGAACGGTTTCATCCGTAGTAGTTTCTTTTTCAGAGTTTTTACAGCTAAAAACTGTTAGGGCACCAACCAATAATAACGCAATAATTTTGTGGGAGAAATGTGAATTCATTGAAAAAACTAGGGTTTAATTTAGAAATTAGTAATCTCTATACTGTGATTTTGTAAATAAGATATTACTTTAGTAGGCAATGTAAAAAATATTTTCGAAAGCGATTACAAATTTACCCTAAGGATGAATAAAAAATATCTACAAGAGAACAATGAAAAATACGATGCCATAGTAGTAGGAACGGGCATATCTGGCGGATGGGCCGCTAAAGAACTGTGTGAAAAAGGATTAAAGACTTTGGTGCTTGACCGAGGCCGAATGATAACCCATCAGAAAGACTATCCTACGGCGATGATGGATCCGTGGGATCTTCCAAACGGCGGTGCTCCTACCAGAGAAACTAAACTTAGGAAATTTAAGCAACATAGAACTGGATATACAACCAACGAAGCCCATCAGCATTTCTTTGTAGACGATTTAAAACATCCATATAATGAAGATAGACGCTTCGATTGGATGCGTGGGTATCAGGTTGGTGGTCGCTCCTTGGTATGGGGGAGGCAAAGTTATCGGTTAAGCGATATCGATTTTGAAGCAAATGCGAAGGACGGCATCGCTGTTGATTGGCCTTTGCGATATGCCGAAATTAAGCCTTGGTACGATTATGTTGAAGAATATATTGGTGTTAGCGGTGAAAATTTAGGATTAAAACAATTACCTGACGGTAAATTTCTTAAGCCAATGAATCTAAACTGTGTTGAAGAGCACTTTAAAAAAGCCTTAACTGCCAATTATACAGATAGGGTAATGACCATTGGGAGAACTGCGCATATTACGGAAGGAACTAAACCCGGTTTAGGAAGAAGCACTTGCCAATATCGAGACCGTTGTATGAGAGGTTGTCCTTATGGCGCTTATTTTAGTAGCAATTCCTCAACCTTACCTGCGGCTGATGCAACGGGAAATATGACCATGCGTCCATATTCAATTGTTCATGAAATAATTTTTGACAATGAAACTCAAAAAGCAAAAGGTGTACGTGTAATCGATGCAGAAACAAAAGATGAATTTGAATACCACGCTAAGGTTATCTTTCTATGCGCATCTGCAATTGCATCCGCCTCCATACTTATGCAATCCAAGTCTGATCGTTTTCCTAACGGATTAGGGAATGATAGTGGTGAACTTGGACATAATATTATGGATCACCACTTAGGGGTCGGTGCCTCAGGATCTATTTCCGGATTTGAAGATAAATACGTAAAAGGTCGTAGGGCAAATGGAGTCTACATCCCAAGATTTAGAAATATTGGTGGTGACACGGATCGTACCGACTTTATTAGAGGATATGGTTATCAAGGAGGCGCTTCTCGTGGTAGTATTTCGGAAATTGTAAGTGAATTAAAATATGGCCCAGAATTGAAGGAAGCCATATTGCATCCAGGAGAATGGCGAATGGGAATGACCGGTTTTGGTGAAGTGCTACCAAACCACAATAATCGTATGTATTTAAATTATGAAAAATTAGATGATTGGGGGTTACCAACCGTTACTTTCGATGCTGATTTTGGAGAGAACGAACTTGCGATGCGCAAAGACATGAAAGCCCAAGCAGCAGAAATGCTAGAGAAAGCTGGATTCAAAAATATATCTGAGTATGACAACATAGGTGGTTTGGGGCTCGGTATCCATGAAATGGGAACAGCTCGTATGGGTAAGGATCCAAAAACTTCCGTATTGAATAAATTCAATCAGGTCCATGCTTGCAAAAATGTCTATGTTACGGATGGAGCCTTTATGACCTCAGCTGCCTGCCATAACCCTTCATTAGGATATATGGCTTTTACTGCTAGGGCAGCCGACCATGCAGTTAGTGAATTAAAAAAGATGAATCTTTAAGATATTAGAAATGAAAAGAAGAGAAGTTTTAAAAAATTTAGGTTTAACAACAGGATTTGTAATTGCAAGTCCTTCTATTTTTTCCTTATTACAAAGCTGTAAAACTGAGGTCGAATATTGGCAACCTGCATTTCTAAACCAAGACCATGGAATTATTCTTAAAGGTATAGTTGATGTGTTTCTTCCCAAAACCCAAGAAACTCCTAGTGCTAATGATGTAAACGTAGCTGAGTTTATCGACAAATATGTCAATGAAATATACACGGTAGAGGAACAGGAAGAATTTAAAGCAGGGATGGATGAATTAGCTAATCACCTTAAAACTACTTTTAATGAAGATTTATCAAAAATTTCAGCAGAAAACTATAAAACCACCCTTGATAATGAAATGCATTTTGATCGTTCGCAAAGCTCAGTTCTTTCTAACACTTTGAACCGCTTGAGAAACATGAGTATTAGTGCGTATCGCATTTCCGAACAAGTTGGGGAAAATGTTCTGGCTTACGATCCCATACCGGGGGGATATTTTTGCGGAGATTTACAGGAACTTACAAAAGGTAAATCTTGGTCTCTTTAATTTACTTATACCACTGTGATTAGACGGAAGTTTTTGAAAAATGGGGTTTTGGCGATTTCAGCTAGTTCATTACTAGGCACCAAGGGATTCACCCAACCTAATCAAAATGAAAATAGCGATCCTTTTTCAATGGATTTTGCTCCTCACCCAAATATGTTTCAGCATTCTGCAGGCTCTAGTCTAATAGACCAAATTAAATTTATGGCTGATAAAGGTTTTCGTTCGTTCGAAGACAATGATATGGCCAAAAGATCAATTGACGACCAAAAAATCCTGGGCCAACTCCTTAATTCCCTTAAAATGCGAATGGGGGTATTTGTGGCTCATAAAATATATTGGAATGAACCTACCCTTACCTCTGGAAAAAAAGAGTTTATTGATGAATTCTTAGCTAGCATTAAATCTTCTGTAGAAGTTGCAAAGCGATGTGGCGCTAGGTGGATGACTGTAGTTCCTGGACATTTAGACCTTGGTAAAGAAATGGGCCATCAGACGTCCAATGTAATAAGCATATTAAGAAGAGCCTGTGAAATTTTAGAGCCTCATAATTTGGTTATGGTATTAGAACCATTAAATTTTAGGGACCATCCAGGTATGTTTTTGAGCAAATCCTCTCAGGCATATGAAATTTGCAAAGCCGTTAATTCCCCTAGCTGCAAAATCCTCTTTGATATATACCACCAACAAATTACAGAAGGCAATTTAATCCCAAACATAGATTCCTATTGGGACGAAATTGCCTACTTTCAAATTGGTGATAACCCAGGTAGAAAAGAACCAACTACAGGTGAAATCAATTATTTAAATGTTTTTAAGCATATCCAAAATAAAGGATATAAAGGAATTCTAGGAATGGAACATGGAAATTCCATACCAAACCAAGAAGGCGAAAAACTTGTAATAAAGGCCTACCGAAACGTAAGCCAATTCAGTTAGGATTTATTCAACAATAAATTTACCTCTCATCATTGCAAAGTGGCCTGGAAAACTGCAAAGAAATTCATATTCTCCTGGCTCAGATGGGGCAACAAATTCAACATTGGTAGTTTGGCCACCACCAATTAAACCTGTATGTGCAAGAATTTCATTTTCACTTCCTGCTGGAATATAATCCGTATCTCTAGCTGTTGCAGCCCTGGCGGCAAAATCTTCCGGATTCACGCCTTGGTTTAGGATCACCACATTGTGACCCATAACTTGTTTATCCAATTTACCAATATGACGAAGGGTGATCTTTACTTTTTGACCGGCCTTTGCTCGTAATTCATTTTTGTTATACTTCATCATGTCATCACCAGTAATTGTTAAATCAGCAACATTAGGATCTGATTTTGAAGCATTATCTTCAGTTTTTGTCTCTAGTTTAATAGAAGGTTTTTCTTCTTTTTTCTTGTCCTCACCACAGTTATAAAAAACTATAGAAATTAAGAAAAGGTAAATAATGGCTCGAATTTTCATTGTAATTGAATTAGGATTGGAAGATAACAAAACCTCCCCAAATTATAAACCGGAATTATAAAATATAATCTGTACTGATAAAATTTGACTCCTTACTATCTAAAAGATTATTTAAGATAGCATTGTTGTATTCATTGTCCTTGGAAGCAACAAAGGTTCTAATAGAAAAAGAACGCAATGCATCATGAACACTAAGAGTGGCTACGGCACTATCTTTTCTTCCTGTAAACGGATAGACATCTGGACCTCTTTGGCAGGAGCTATTTAAATTCACCCTGCACACTAAATTTACCAAGGTATCAATAAGCGGAGCTAAGGTTTTAACATCCTTACCAAATAAACTAACCTGCTGGCCATAATTAGAATCGGCCATATCATCTAGCGGCTCGTCAATATCCTCAAAAGGAACAATCGGAATTACAGGGCCGAATTGCTCTTCCTGAAAAACTCGCATGTCTTTAGTAACGGGATATAAAACGGCAGGAAAAATAAAATTATCATATCTCTCACCACCTTTTTCATTCAATATTTTTGCCCCTTTTGCCAAAGCGTCATCAATTAATTCTTGGATATAATCGGATTTACCTGGTTCTGGAAGTGGTGTCAACTTTACGCCATCCTCCCAAGGATTTCCGAATTTCATCCCATCAACTGCCTTGGTAAAACGCTTATTAAATTCCTCTACAATATCATTATGAACATATAATATTTTTAGCGCTGTACATCGCTGCCCATTAAACGAAAGTGTGCCTGAAATACATTCACTAATAGCCAAATCCAAGTCTGCATCATTTAAGACGATTGCTGGATTTTTTGCCTCTAAACCTAGCACAAGTCGTAACCTATTACTTTTTGGATGGTTATTTTGGAGTGCATTAGCGGATGTACTGTTACCAATTAAAGCCAAAACATCAACTCTACCGGTTTTCATTATCGGGGTAGCTACAGTTCTTCCCCTCCCATATAAAATATTCACCACACCTGGGGGAAAACTATTTCTAAATGCCTCTAAAAGAGGGGTCAATAATAGGACACCATGTTTTGCAGGTTTGAAAACTGCCGTATTACCCATCATTAAAGCTGGGATTAGTAGTGCAAAGGTCTCATTTAAAGGATAATTATAAGGACCCAAACATAACACCACACCTAATGGACCTCTACGGATATGTGCATAAACACCATCTTCCTTTTCAAACTTAGCCGAATCTCGATCTATTTGTTTATACTCCTCTATAGTATCATAAATATAATCAACGGTTCTGTCAAATTCTTTTTGGGAATCAGGGAGGTTTTTTCCAATTTCCCACATCAACAATTTTACCACTTCTTCCCGTTTAGTTTTCATTTGCTCAACAAATCGCTGCATACAAGCTACCCTTTGCGCAACTTTCATAGTTGGCCATAAACCTTGCCCCTTAGCGTATGCATCACAAGCAGAATCCATAGCTTGAAGGGCCTCTGTTTCACCTAAGGTTGGAATTGTACCCAACAAAGTTGGGGCATAGTCCTCCGTGGAAGAAATTGTTGAATAAACTTCGGAAGTGGCTCCTTTCCACGGCACAAGCTCTCCATTTATTAAATAGGTGTCCTGTTCCACCAATTTTGTAATTCGATACGCTTCAGGAATTTCTTTAAAAGTGGTAGTCATTTATGTGTTTTTTATTGGAATGCTTGGTTAGATCTAAACCAGGAATTGGAATAACTCCGGTTTATCATTTAAATAATCTCCGAAAAAATTATGTTTTTTCATTCGGGTCATTAAAGGATGGAGATCGTCTGGCGATCGTAATTCCACCCCTACAACTGCAGCACCATTTACTCGATTAGTTTTTTTTGTATACTCAAAATGTGTTATGTCGTCCGTAGGACCAAGGATGTCAACAACAAACTCTCTTAGCGCACCCGCCCTTTGAGGAAACTTTACAATAAAATAATGTTTAAGGTTGCCATATAACAAGGCACGTTCCTTAATTTCAGGAGTCCGCGTAATATCATTATTACTTCCACTAACAACGCATACCACATTTTTACCTGCAATTTCGTCTTCAAATTTGTGCAGGGCGGCAATACTCAATGCCCCGGCAGGCTCAACTACGACAGCATCCCTATTGTAAAGATCGAGAATAACTTGACATATTTTCCCTTCATGAACGGTTATCATCCCGTCCAAATTCCTATCACAAATCGGAAATGTGAGTGCCCCAACTTTTTTAACCGCGGCACCGTCAACAAAATTCTCAATGCTTGCCAATTCCACCAAAGATTGCTTTTTGATGGATTCAGACATGGAAGGTGCCCCTAAGGGTTCAACCCCGATAATTTTTGTTTCTGGCGAGAGATGCTTAAATACAGTGGAAAGACCAGAAGCCAAACCACCACCACCCACAGGGATAAACACATAATCAACAGGAAAATTTGCCTGCTCTAAAATTTCCAAACCAATAGTGGCCTGTCCTTCAATTACTTTTTCGTCATTAAAAGGATGAATAAACGTTTTATTTAAACGTTTACATTCGCTGATTGCCGCATTGTAAGCATCATCATAAGTGTCTCCTTGCAATACAATATCGGTGTATTCTTCACCAAACATCTTCACCTGTTCAATTTTTTGAACAGGTGTAGGTGTTGGCATATAAATAGTGCCTTTAATTTTCTTTAGTTTACATGAAAGCGCCACCCCTTGTGCATGATTACCGGCACTGGCGCATACAATTCCATTTTGAAGATCTTCAGGTGAAAGAGAGGAAATTTTATTAAAGGCTCCTCTAATTTTATAGGATCTTACCAATTGTAAATCTTCCCTTTTGAAATAAATATTGCTTTTGAAAGCTTTTGAATAATTTAAGTTAGGAGACAATGGCGTTTTCACAGCCACATCTTTTAAGCGTTCAGCAGCATCTTTAACAGCTTCAATTGTTGGAAGATACATTGTTTTTACATCCATTTATCTTATGCTAATACAGCCTCGGAATCGGCTGAAGTCTTTATTACCTTCATTGCTGTCATGGCAGATCTCAACTCCTTTCCAACTTCTTCAATTAGGTGAGTTCTAATTTCTTCATTTACATCAATTAAAGTTTTATTATCTACTTCATTAGACTTGCTGAATTTCTTTCCGATTACATCTGTATCAATTTTAGCCATAAAGTCTTTCAACAAAGGCTTGGCAGCATGATCAAATAAGTAACATCCGTATTCAGCTGTATCAGAAATAACACGGTTCATTTCGTAAAGCTTTTTTCTCGCAACGGTATTGGCAATTAATGGCAATTCGTGAAGTGATTCGTAATAAGCAGACTCTTCAATTATTCCAGATTCTACCATTGTTTCGAAGGCCAATTCTACTCCAGCTCTTACAAAGGCTACCATTAGAACGCCATGATCGAAATATTCTTGCTCAGGAATGGATGGAGCAGCATCGGTCTTTTCAAAATCTGTCTCCGCAGTTGCAGCTCTCCATTTTAAAAGGTTCACATCATCATTGCCCCAATCTTCCATCATCGTTGTTGAGAAATGGCCAGACATAATATCATCCATATGCTTTTGAAACAATGGCTTCAATATTTCTTTCAATTCTTCTGAAAGCTCGTATGCCTTAATTTTTGATGGGTTGTCCAAACGGTCCATCATATTTGTTATACCCCCATGCTTAAGGGCTTCTGTAATAGTTTCCCAACCGTATTGAATCAATCTAGCTGCATATGGTTTGTCTATACCTTTTTCTGCCATCTTATCAAACAATAAAATTGAAGCGGTTTGAAGCACACCACATAAAATAGTTTGCTCACCCATTAAATCAGACTTCACCTCAGCAACGAATGAAGACTCTAACACACCAGCTCTATCACCACCAGTGGCTACTGCATAAGCCTTTGCTTGTTCAAGACCTTTTCCTTCTGGGTCATTTTCTGGGTGAACTGCAATTAGGGTTGGCACACCAAATCCTCTTTTGTATTCTTCCCTTACTTCCGTTCCAGGACATTTTGGCGCAACCATTATTACGGTAAGATCTTTTCTAATTTGCGTACCTTCTTCCACAATATTAAAACCATGCGAATAAGAAAGTGTAGCCCCTTGTTTCATCAATGGCATTACGGCCTTTATAACATCTGAGTGCTGTTTATCTGGTGTTAGGTTTAAAACCAAATCAGCCTCTGGAATCAATTCTTCATAAGTACCCACCTCAAAATGGTTGGATGTTGCATTTTTATACGATGCACGTTTTTCTTCAATCGCAGCATTCCTTAAAGCGTATGAAATATCAAGACCTGAGTCTCTCATATTAAGCCCTTGGTTCAATCCCTGCGCTCCACAGCCTACAATTACTATTTTCTTTCCTTCCAATGCTTTAACTCCTTCTGAAAATTCAGAGGACTCCATAAATCGACATTTTGAAAGCTGATCTAATTGTTCTCTTAGTGTTAGTGTATTAAAATAATTTGCCATTTTATATTTGGTTTATTGGTAAAATGCACTGAGCATTTCAGTTATTTTCATTTCATCTTTTGTTATAGCAATTCTCCCGGACCGAACAAATTGCATAATTCCGTAATGTGATAAATCACGATAGAGTTGGTCTATTTCACTCTTTCTTCCAGACTTTTCAATTACAAAAAACTCCTTATTAGCAGTAACAATCCGGGCGCCATTATCTTTAATTAGATTTTGCACTTTTTGGTTTTCTAACAATACTGAGGATTTTATCTTTATCATACAAGATTCCTGATAAATGGTTTGCTCATCTGTATGATAATAAGCCTTTATCACCTCTACTTGTTTTTCAATTTGACCGATGATTTTTTTGATCTGCTCTTCGGTTACTTCAACCAAAATGGTAAATCTTGAAACCCCAGGTATTTCAGAAACTGAAGTATTAATACTTTCAATATTTATATGTCTTCTTTGAAAAATAGCAGAAATCCTATTTAATAGCCCTATGCTATTTTCGGTATAAACCGATACCGTAAATGGTTTTATCTCGTTATTCATTTTACTCTAATCTAATATCTGAAACAGAAGCACCTGAAGGAATCATTGGAAAAACATTGTCTTCTTTTTCCACGGCTACCTCCAAAAAGTAAGGCCCTTCACATTCTATCATCTCTTTAACGGCAGCGGTTAAATCTTCGCGTTTAGTAACCTTTTGAGCTGGTATATGATAACCTTTGGCAATTGTAACAAAATCTGGATTAATCATTTCAGTGGATGCATATCTCTTGTCAAAGAACAATTGTTGCCACTGTCTAACCATTCCTAAAAATTCATTGTTAAGCACCAATATCTTCACTGGAACTTTTGTTTGGAAGATTGTGCCCAACTCTTGAATTGTCATTTGATATCCACCGTCGCCAATAATTGCAACAACCTCTCTCTCTGGCGCACCCATTTTGGCGCCTATAGCAGCAGGAAGAGCAAAGCCCATGGTCCCTAAACCTCCAGAAGTAATGTTGCTTTTTGAAACATTGAAATTCGCATACCTACACGCAATCATTTGGTGTTGACCAACATCAGATACAATTGCAGCCATACCCCTGGTTTGAAGGTTAACTTCCTTCAGAACCTCCCCCATGGTTAACCCATCTTTTGTGGGGTATAAATCATGTTCAATAATTTTTTTGAATTCTATATCATACAGCCTTTGAAACTCTGCTCTCCAACCGTCATGAGAATTTTCATTAAGCATCGGCATAATTTCACTAAGGGTAACTTTTACATCTCCCAGTACGGGAGTGTCAACCATAACATTCTTATTTACTTCAGCAGGATCAATTTCAAAGTGAATAATCTTTGCCTGTTTAGCATAAGTTTGCAAATTCCCGGTAACACGGTCGTCAAAACGCATACCTATAGCAATAAGAACATCGCATTGGTTAGTGAGAAGGTTAGGCGCATAATTACCATGCATTCCTACCATTCCAACATTAAGAGGATGGGAGTTCGGTATTGCCGAAGCTCCTAATATAGTCCATGCTGATGGCAACCCTGCTTTTTCAATAAAAGCTTTAAATTCTTCTTCGGCTTTACCCAAAATTACTCCTTGCCCCCAAACAACCATTGGTTTTTTGGCTTTGTTAATTAATTCAGCTGCCTCTTTAAGGGATTTTTCATCTACTTTTGGATAAGGCTTATAGCTTCTAACTCCAGTGCATTTTTGATATTCAAAATCGAACTCCTCAAACTGGGCGTCTTTTGTAATATCAATCAATACGGGTCCAGGTCTTCCACTTTTAGCAATATAAAATGCCTTTGCGAAAACTTCTGGAATTTCTGAAGCCTTTGTAATTTGATGATTCCACTTTGTTACAGGTGTTGAGATACCAACAATATCGGTTTCTTGAAACGCATCACTTCCTAATAGATGGGAAGCAACCTGCCCTGTAATACAAACGACAGGGGTACTATCAATTTGAGCATCGGCAATTCCGGTAACCAAATTGGTAGCACCAGGACCTGAGGTAGCCATAGCTACACCAACTTTTCCTGATATTCGCGCAAACCCTTGGGCAGCATGTACGGCTCCTTGCTCATGGCGCGTCAATACATGGTGTATCTTATCCTGATACTTATACAATTCATCATATACTGGCATAATTGCTCCTCCTGGATACCCATAAAGGGTATTAACCCCTTCGGCGAGAAGACATCTAATTATAGCCTCGCTACCAGTAATTCTCTCAGACTTTACTGATTCGCTTTTCTCCTTTTTTAATGTTTGCGTATGCATAAAGTGATATTAAAATTCATCAGTAACACAGCCTTTTGAAGCTGAGCTTACCGAACGTGCATATTTGTATAGTACACCCCTTTTAAACTTTAATTCAGGGGCTTTCCACTTAGACTTTCTTTCTTGTAAAACAGAATTTTCAACTAAAACACTGATTTCATTTTTTTCAGCATCAATAACGATGGTATCCCCATTTTCAACCAATGCAATAGCTCCTCCATCCTGAGCTTCAGGTGTAATATGTCCCACCACAAATCCATGGGTACCACCTGAAAAACGTCCATCAGTAATTAGGGCAACTTCTTTACCTAGACCCGCACCCATAATCGCTGCAGTAGGCTTTAACATTTCAGGCATCCCCGGACCACCTTTTGGACCTTCATACCGTATTACTACAACATCCCCTTTTTCGACCATCCCATTTTTTATTCCGTCATTGGCTTCAAATTCGCTATTAAAGACTTTGGCTTTCCCTTCAAATCGAAGCCCTTCTTTTCCAGTAATTTTTGCCACACTACCTTCTTCCGCAAGGTTACCATATAACATCCTTAAATGGCCTGTCGGTTTAATAGGATTATCAATACTTTTTATTACATCTTGGTCTTTGGGCAAATCATCCACATCTAGAAGATTTTCAGCAAGGGATTTTCCCGTAACAGTTAGACAATCTCCATGTAGCAACCCTTTTCTTAAAAGATATTTTAAAACCGCTGGAATTCCACCAATGGCATGAACATCTTCCATTAAATATTGACCACTAGGCTTTAAATCTGCCAAAAATGGTGTGTTATCACTAATTTTCTGGAAATCTGCCAGCGTAAAATCGATATTTGCAGCTCTTGCAATAGCCAAAAAGTGAAGAACCGCATTTGTGGAACCTCCTAAAATTGTCACTAGGCGAATAGCATTTTCCAAAGACTTTCTGGTAATGATATCCGATGGTTTGATGTCTTTTTCTAAAAGCAACCTCATTGCCTCACCAGCACGAATGGATTCTTTTAACTTCTCCTTACCGGTAGCCGGATTAGAAGAATTGAAAGGCAATGACATCCCAAGGGCTTCAATAGCAGACGCCATTGTGTTTGCTGTGTACATTCCACCACAAGCCCCTGCTCCGGGACAAGCTTTTTCAACGATATGCTGAAACTCGATCTCAGTCATCGTTCCAGCAACTTTACTTCCCCAGGCTTCAAAAGCAGAAACTACATCCAGTTTTTTTCCATTATGGCAACCAGAATCTATGGTCCCACCATATACCAAGATTGAAGGTCTATTTAATCTTATCATAGCCATTAATGCTCCAGGCATATTTTTATCACAGCCAACGACCGTAACCAACCCATCATAGCTCATAGCCTGAACTACAGTTTCCATTGAATCCGCGATGATATCCCTGGAAGGCAATGAATATCTCATTCCTGGCGTTCCCATAGAAATACCATCGCTTACTCCAATGGTGTTAAAGATTAAACCTATTAGTGATTCATTCTCCGTACCCTCTTTTACCAAGCGGGCCAGATCATTTAAGTGCATATTACATGGATTGCCTTCATAACCTGTACTGGCAATACCTATAAGCGGTTTCTCCAAATCTTCCGACGTCAACCCAATAGCATGAAGCATAGCTTGCGCCGCAGGTTGTGTAGGATCTTGGGTTACCGTTTTACTAAATTTATTAAGCTCTTTCATTAAAATTTACTCGTTCATCAAATACGTCTAAGCCCTATTACTGCTAAGAAAAAACTAATTTACAGTAAGCGTTATTGTCTAAATATGAATCTGCATATAACACCTTAAACTCACAATATTCTGTTTTTATTCAACTATTTGATTTACAGGATTTTAGATTTCAATATATATGATGTTCAATTGTCCAAATAAATAGATAAAAAAAGCCTCCCCAATTGGGAAGGCCTTAAATGTATTATTACAGCATTACATTAGCATTCCCTATCGACCCACCGAAGCGACGACTACAATAATGCTAATAATGACTTGATTTAATTTCAATTGCGACAAAAGTGGTAAATAAAATTTTAGTTGCAAAACAGAATTTTAAATTATTAAACCCTTGGTAGATCGTTCGAGTCTTTCAATGGTAATTGACTTTCTCCCATTAAAAATTTATCAACGTGGTGCGCTGCCTGTCGTCCTTCAGAAATTGCCCAGACAATCAACGATTGACCCCTTCTAATATCTCCGGCAGCAAAAACCTTAGGAACATTGGTTTTATAATCCTTGATACTAGCACTGATGTTTGTTCTAAAATCAGTTTCCAATCCGAATTGATCAACTAAAGTGCGTTCTGCACCAGTGAAACCTAGCGCAAGTAAGGCCAAATCGCAATCCCAGGTTTTTGAAGAATCCGGAATTTCCTTCAATTGTGGACGTTCACCAGGTTTCATTATCCATTCAACTTCAACAGTTTCTAATCCGGTTAACTCACCTTTATCATTTCCTATAAACCGCTTAGTTGAAATACTAAAAAAACGCTCTACTCCTTCCTTATGACTGGAACTTGTTCTTAGTCGCATTGGCCAATATGGCCAAGGTTGGTCAGCAGGTCTTCCTTCAGTTGGCTTGGGAAGAATTTCAAAGTTAACAACCGATGCGGCGCCATGTCGATTGGATGTTCCTATACAGTCTGAACCTGTATCTCCACCTCCAATTACGATAACGTTCTTATCAGTTGCCATTATAACTTCCTCAAACTTTTCTTTACCATCCACACGCTGATTATTCTGCTTAAGGAAATCCATGGCCTGATATACACCTTTTAGATCTGCTCCCTCAATAGGAATTCCACGTCTAACAGTAGCACCACCACACAATAATACAGCATCGAATCCCTCGTAAATTTCTTTGGAAGAGACATTTTCGCCAACATGAGCATTAGTCATAAATTCAATTCCTTCCTGCTCAAGAATTTCAACGCGTCGATCTATTACATGTTTTTCCATTTTAAAATCCGGGATCCCATACCTCAACAATCCTCCAACTTTTTCATCTCTTTCAAAAACAGTCACTTTATGCCCTGCTCGATTTAATTGTTGTGATGCCGCCAAACCAGACGGACCCGAACCGACAACAGCAACTTTTTTACCCGTTCTTTTTTCTGGTGGATTTGGTTTTATCCACCCATTCTTAAAGGCTTGTTCGACAATGTTCTTTTCGATATTTTCAATTGTTACTGGATCTTCATTAATGCCCAATACGCAAGCCTCCTCACATGGCGCCGGACAAAGTCTTCCCGTAAACTCTGGAAAATTGTTGGTGGAATGCAATATTCTTGCAGCCTCTTCCCATTTCCCCTTATAAACCTTATCATTAAAATCTGGAATTAAATTCCCCAGCGGGCATCCACTATGACAAAATGGGATTCCGCAATCCATACACCTAGCACCTTGATTCTTCAAGGCATCTTCTGGCATAGGAACTGTAAATTCCTTATAATTTTTTAACCGGTCGTCGACTGGCTTATAACTTTCAATTTCTCTTTCGTACTCTAAAAATCCTGTGATTTTTCCCATGTCTCTAATATTCTATTGTGTTACAAGATTTTCCTGTTCTAATCTCATTAAAGCCTGACGGTATTCTTCAGGAAGCACTTTAATAAATTGCGGCAAGTAGTCATCCCATTCTTCCAATATTTTTTGGGCTAACGGACTTAGGGTAGTATTATAATGATTCTCAATTAAATCTTTCAATTGATTGATATCTTCATCAAATTCCACCGGATCTAGGTTTAGATCGGTTCCATTACAACGCTTCATAAATGTTTTATTCGCATCTAGAACATAAGCGATACCTCCACTCATTCCTGCTCCAAAATTTCTCCCAACTTCACCAAGAACTACAGCAACACCACCAGTCATATATTCACAGCCATGATCACCGATTCCTTCAACAACGGCGGTCGC
Organism: Aegicerativicinus sediminis; assembly: GCF_015476115.1. GTDB lineage: Bacteria > Bacteroidota > Bacteroidia > Flavobacteriales > Flavobacteriaceae > Aegicerativicinus > Aegicerativicinus sediminis. The sequence continues at coordinate 618,463 of NZ_CP064295.1, forward strand.
ACCTGAATTTCGAACACAGAAACGCTCTCCGGCTTTTCCATTTATATATACTTCCCCTGATGTGGCACCATATAAAGTAACATTACCTGTAATGATATTGTCTTGCGGGACTATCGTAGACTCCTCCGGAACTTTAATTACCAGTTTGGCACCAGAAAGCCCCTTGCCTAGATAATCGTTTGTATTGCCATTTACAATCATTGTTAATCCCTTGGTAGAAAATGCCCCAAAACTTTGTCCCGCAGACCCTTTGAAATTTAAATTCAATGTGTTTTCAGGCAAACCTTGAGAACCATATATCTTAGATATTTCATTACTTAAAATAGCTCCGACTGCCCTATCAACATTTGTAATTTTAAAATCGAGATAGGTTTTCTCTTTCCTGAATAATGCAGGATGCGCTTTCTCAATTATTTTAAAGTCTAAATGACTTTCAATATTATGTTCTTGTTTTGCCGTATTGTACAATTTTACATGTTTTGCAACCTTAACTTGATGCAATACAGGTGTCAAATCAATTCCAGAAGACTTAAAATGTTCAATTGCCTTTCTTCTATCTAATTTCTGAACCTGACCGACCATTTCATTAACGGTCCTAAAACCAAGTTGGGCCATAATCTCGCGCAATTCCTGAGCAACGAAATACATGTAATTTACTACATGTTCCGGCTTTCCTTGGAACTTTTTACGCAACTCAGGGTTTTGAGTTGCAATTCCAACTGGGCATGTATTTAAATGACAAACCCTCATCATTATACAACCGGAAGCAACCAAAGGAGCAGTAGCAAAACCAAATTCCTCTGCACCCAAAAGGCAAGCAATAGCAACATCTCTACCCGTTTTCAATTGGCCATCACATTCGAGGACAATTCTATTTCTCAAGTCGTTCATCACTAAAGTTTGTTGTGCTTCTGCAATGCCTAACTCCCATGGAAGACCAGCATGTTTCAAAGAGGTCAAAGGAGAAGCCCCCGTACCTCCATCGAACCCAGAGATAAGAACAACATCAGCCTTTGCCTTTGCCACACCAGCAGCCACAGTACCAACACCAACCTCAGACACCAACTTAACATTTATACGAGCTTCACGGTTTGCTGATTTTAAATCGTAAATCAATTGTGAAAGATCTTCAATTGAATAAATATCGTGGTGTGGCGGAGGTGATATCAATCCAACATAAGGAGTTGAGTTTCTGGTTTTTGCAATAGCTGGATTTACTTTAGGACCAGGCAATTGGCCACCTTCACCAGGCTTGGCTCCTTGAGCCATTTTAATTTGAATTTCCTTGGCATTAGATAGGTAGTTAGATGTTACACCAAACCTACCAGATGCCACCTGCTTGATAGCACTGTTTTTCCAGTCGCCATCAGAATCTTTATAGAAACGCTCCTGATCTTCACCCCCTTCACCTGAGTTACTCTTACCACCGATCCGGTTCATGGCAATAGCCAAATTTTCATGCGCTTCTTTACTGATGGAACCATAAGACATAGCACCTGTTTTAAAGCGCTTTACAATTTCTGTCCAAGGCTCAACCTCATCAATTGGAATAGGATCGTAATTAGTAAACTCAAAAAGCCCCCTTATTGTCATTAGAGCTTTAGACTGATCGTTGATTAAATCTGAAAATTCTTTATATGTAGAATGCTTGTTACTCCTAACAGCCTCCTGAAGTTTGGCAACAGTTAATGGGTTGAACATATGCTTTTCACCCCCACGTCTCCAACGGTATTCGCCGCCCATCTCCAAGTCTAAGTTAGCCGCAATATGCGTCTCATTATAGGCACGTTTATGGCGTTTTGCAATTTCCTTTTCAATCTCATTCAGCCCTATACCTTCAATTCGAGTAGGTGTACCAGGAAAATATTTGTTAACGGTCTTGGCATTTATTCCAATACATTCGAATAATTGGGCACCACGATAAGAATTTAAAGTGGATATACCAATCTTGTTCATTACCTTCAAAATACCTTTACCTACAGCTTTATTATAGTTTTGAACTGCAGTATCAAAATCAATTCCAACCAAATCTTTATTATCGATTTGTTCCTGAATAATTTCATTAACCATATATGGATTAATGGCACTTGCACCAAAACCAAATAGAAGAGCAAAATGATGAACCTCTCTTGGCTCCGCAGACTCTATAATAATGCTTATTTTGGATCGTTTACGCTGCTTATATAACCCATGATTTATATAGGAACAAGCCAACAATGCCGGAATTGGAGCTTTTTCAGAATTGGTGTTTCGATCTGATAGGATAACTATGTTAGTCCCTTTGTCGATTTCCTTTGAAGCATAATCCACAATTTCATCAAGACGTCTTTCAAGACCGTCAACACCAGAAACTACGTCATATAGAATTGGAATAGTTGTAACACGATAATCAGGACTACTATCATGGTTGAAAATCTTATCCAAATCTTGCTTAGAAATAACAGGGTTTTGAATCTTTAATTTTCTACAATGCTTTTCTTGTATTTCAAAAATATTCGAATCACTCCCTAAAGTTAAACTTATATCGCATATAAGCTCTTCCCTAATACCATCTAAAGGTGGATTAGTAACCTGGGCAAACAACTGTTTAAAATAATTATATAGTAACTGAGGTCGCTCGGACAAAACTGCTATTGGAGTATCACTACCCATAGACCCAATAGGTTCCTTACCGTTTTGCGCCATTGGTAAGATAATGGTATTAAGATCTTCTTGGGTGTAGCCGAAAACTTCCTGACGATGTGGTAAAGGTTCCTCATCATGTGTTATTGGCTCTGTTCGGTATGGAATATTCCTTAAATGAATAAGGTTTTTATCAATCCATTTTCTATAAGGATACTTAGCGGCAATTTTCTCTTTAATTTCCTCATCATTAACAATTCGGCCTTCATCCATATTAACCAAGAACATTCTTCCTGGCTCTAACCTACCATGATACTTTACATTCTTAGGATCTATATCAACCACTCCCGTTTCTGATGACATAATCACATAATCATCTTTGGTTACGGTATATCGAGATGGCCTAAGTCCATTTCGATCGAGTACAGCTCCAATATAACTTCCATCGGTAAATGGTATAGACGCCGGGCCATCCCATGGCTCCATTAAGCAGCTATTAAACTCGTAAAACGCACGTTTTGCATCGCTCATATCTGGATTTTTCTCCCAGGCTTCAGGTATAAGCATCATCATTACCTCAGGCAATGAACGTCCTGTCATCAGCAATAATTCCACCACCATATCCATAGAAGCAGAATCTGATTTACCTCTGAGCACTGTTGGTAAAATTCGTTTCAAATCATCACCAAATAGATCACTCTCCATTAATTCCTCGCGAGAAAACATCCTAGACACATTTCCTCTAAGGGTATTTATTTCACCATTATGACACATATATCTAAATGGTTGCGCTAAATCCCAGGTCGGAAATGTATTAGTGGAAAACCTCTGATGAACTAGAGCCAATTTCGCATCTAACAAGGGATCTGAAAGCTCTTTATAATATATATTTATGTCCTCAGGCTTTAAAAGACCTTTATATATAATGGTCTTTGTAGAAAGGCTGGATACATAAAAAAAGGTCGCTTCAGAAAGCTTAGAATTGTAAATCGTATGCTCGGCAATTTTGCGTGCTGCGAAAAGTTTTACATTGAATTGGAAATCATCTTGCTCAGGATTTGCCTTTCCAATAAACAACTGCATTACAGAGGGTTCAGTTGTGGCAGCAATTCTCCCAATATTTGAATTATTAATTGGCACTTTCCTCCAACCAAGCACATGCAATCCCTGTTCTTTGAAACAAGTTTCAATTAAGGAAATACAATAGTTTTTTTGATTCTCTTTTTTTGGCAGGAAAATGTTCCCTACGGCATATTCTCCACGATTAGGCAATTCAAAATCACAGTTTTTTACAAAAAAATCATGTGGTACATCAATAAGAATTCCTGCCCCATCACCTGTTTTTCCATCGGCACTAACGGCACCACGATGTTCCAGTTTAATAAGAATTTCAAGTGCTTTGTGGATGATATCATTTGACCTTTTTCCTGTTAGGCTACAAATAAAACCTGCACCGCAATTATCATGTTCAAATTCGGGCAAGTACAACCCCTGTTTCTTCAGCATATTCCAAAAAATTTAGCTATTGATTAGTGCAATTAAGCCTACTAATATATATGGTTATATATAAAGAAAGGTAATGACGAATTCATTATTATGAGATTGCTAAAATTTCGTTAAAGAATTTTTGAAATTCCAATTTTACAGTAGCCATCCTTAAAATAAACGCATAGCCACTGCTACCTAAAAATCAAAATATTAAACCATTTATTGAATTAAAATTAAAGTATTTGGCAAGTTGCTGATTAAAATTTTGATTTTTCAACAAAACGTTAAAAATAATATAAAATGATTTTGAATAATTGTTTCTAAAATAACTTATAAAATAGTTACCTCTAATTTTTTTAGGGTATAAATTGAAATTATGATAAAAATTAACCTAACACCCCCTATTTTTTAGGAGGTATCGATTAATTTTCTATAGTTTTACGCCGTCTAAATCCTTAAAACTAACTTTTATGAAAAATTATTTAACCCTTTTATTATTGTTCTGTGGTTTATGTGTTTTTGCTCAAGAAGAGACTGAGACGGAAGAAACTCAAGAAAAGCCATTTTCAATATCAGGTAGTGTTGACGTATACTATCGAACCAATTTCAATGCTCCAAACGACAGAGTTTTTGGGGAAGATGGGTATTACGTTGCTCCTGGGTCATCTTTTGCCAATCTACCTGGTTTTGCTTTAGGTATGGCGAATGTAGTAGCTGCCTATGAAGGTGAAAAAGTTGGGTTCGTTGCTGATCTTGTGTTTGGTCCAAGAGGAACCGATGCAGTGTTTATGTCTCCAATGTATTCCCTAACAGGAAATATTGTAAACCAATTGTACGCTTATTGGAATGTCTCAGACAGTTTCACCCTTACAATAGGAAATTTCAATACATTTCTTGGTTACGAGGTCATTTCTCCGACTGCCAACTTTAACTATAGTACATCTTATTTATTCTCCTATGGCCCATTTAGCCACACTGGTTTAAAAGCTGACATCGCGCTTTCAGATGACTTTAGCCTGATGTTAGCAGTAATGAATCCTACTGATGCAACCGAATTCAACCCTACCGGAAAATACGCTTTCGGCGCACAATTAGGATTCTTTGGTCAGTACTTAAATTTTATTACTGATGATGGCGCATATGAAATTGATTTCACAGGTGGACTTGACATTACGGATAGCTTCTTTTTAGGCTTGAATGCTGCCTATTATGACAACGATGACACTGGTTTTGCCGGGATTGCTCTATACCCACAACTTGCCACTTCGGATAGTTTTAGTATAGGTTTAAGAGGTGAATACTTCGCTGAGCATGGTGATTTTGGAGCTATCGGCACGGGAGTTGAAGACTCTGACGTATTTGCCCTAACCTTAACCGGAAGCTATTCAATTAAGAACTTAACAATCAAACCAGAATTGAGAATAGATTCGGCATCAGACGATGCATTCATTACCGATTACGATGCATTTGATTCCTTTGAAACAGGAAAAAGCCTTAGCTCATTTGTTCTGGCAGCCATATATGCATTTTAACTAATTAACATAATCATGAAAAAAATCGAAGCAATTATTAGAAAATCAAAATTTTCAACTGTAAAGGAAGCCCTCCACAATGTTGGCGTTAACTTTTTCTCCTATTGGGATGTTACTGGATTAGGAAATGAGAAAGAGGGGCATGTTTATAGGGGTATCAGCTATAGCACTAGCGATATACAGAGACGCTACCTTTCAATTGTTGTTAATGATGATTTTGAGGAAGTCACCATTAAAACCATATTAGATTCTGCAGCCACTGGAGAGGTTGGGGACGGTAAAATATTCGTCTCTGATATAACAGATTGTTACAGAATTAGGACTGGTGAACGTGGAGGAGAAACATTAAAATAATCTAACTAAAATTTAAGAAACTAATTATGGAATTACTTACAACCAATAACGTATGGATGATGGTCTGTACGGGTCTTGTTTTCTTTATGCACCTTGGATTTGCATTTTTGGAAATTGGACTTACAAGACAAAAGAACACTATCAATATTTTATTTAAAAATGTTTTTATCATCACAGTTGGTCTTCTTCTTTATTGTTTAGTTGGATTCAACCTTATGTATCCTGGAGAATTTAATGGCTTTTTAGGATTTGCAGGATTCGGTTTAGAATCACCATTAACTGCTGAAGGAGCTTTAGATTTAGCTTATAATGAAGGCTATACTTACTGGACAGATTTCTTATTCCAAGGTATGTTTGCCGCAACCGCCGCGACTATAGTTTCCGGAGCCGTTGCAGAAAGAATAAAGATTGGTCCGTTCATGATTTTTACCATATTATATGTAGGCTTGGTTTACCCAATCGCCGGATCTTGGAAATGGGGTGGGGGATTTTTAGATTCTTTAGAAACACCTTTTTATGATTTTGCGGGTTCAACATTGGTTCACTCGGTTGGTGGATGGGCAGCTCTAGTAGCAATTTATCTATTGGGAGCTAGAATAGGAAAATTTAAAGATGGAAAACCACAGGCTATTCCAGGCCACAACATCCCACTAGCCACTGCAGGTGTATTAATACTTTGGTTAGGCTGGTTCGGGTTTAACGGCGGTTCAGTACTTTCTGCAGACCCTGCTCTTACATCTTTAACTCTTGTTACAACCTGTTTGGCAGCTGCTGCTGGTGGAGTTGTGTCTTTCATAACTTCTACCTTAATGTACAAAAACTATGACCTAACAATGTTTCTTAATGGTATCCTTGGTGGATTAGTTGGTATTACTGCAGGTGCCGATCAAATGAGCCCTACCGATGCAATTTTAATCGGTGCTATTGCAGGGGTAATTATTGTACTAGGAGTAGCTTTAGTTGACAAAATGAAATTAGACGATCCTGTTGGAGCTGTGGCAGTACACCTTATTTGTGGAATTTGGGGAACACTAGCCGTAGGCATCTTTGGATCTTTAGCAAGTGGAGCTCAATTTATGAGTCAACTAATAGGTGTTGCATCATATGCAGCAATTTGTATAGTAACTAGCTTCTTAATATTATTCATATTAAAAGTAACTATTGGAATCCGAGTTTCTGAGAGGGAAGAATTAGAAGGATTGGATCCACACGAACACGGAATGTCGGCCTATTCTGATTTCCGTTTAAATGAGCATTAATTTTATTTTTTAGATTGATTAGTTATGCAGGGCCGTTGGAGAATCTGATATCCAACGGCCCTCACTTTTTAAAAATTTTTTGATGTTAAAGATTTTCTTATAAATTTTATTATTTGTTCGGAAATTGTACCTTTGACCGCTCAATCTAAAGAGGATAGATTTGAACTGATTGCAACCTCTCGGTCCTTTGAAAAGGACATAAAAATGCTAAAGAACAGTGGTATTTCCCTTCTTGGCCGATCAGCGCAATATCTTCTTGAATAAAAATTAATATGTCATATTTTTTTACTTCAGAAAGTGTATCTGAAGGACACCCAGATAAAGTTGCAGATCAGATTAGCGACGCGCTTATTGATAACTTTTTGGCTTTTGATCCGGACTCTAAAGTAGCATGTGAAACTTTGGTCACCACTGGACAGGTAGTTTTAGCAGGTGAAGTAAAATCCAATACATACTTAGACGTTCAAAAAATTGCGAGAGATACCATCAATAAGATTGGGTATACCAAAGGAGAATACATGTTCGATGGTAATTCATGCGGTGTTTTATCAGCAATACACGAACAGTCTGAAGACATAAACAGAGGAGTTGATAGAGAAAGTCGGGAGCTTCAAGGTGCGGGAGACCAAGGTTTGATGTTCGGGTACGCCACCAATGAAACCGAAAATTATATGCCATTGGCATTAGATCTTTCACATAGAATCCTGAAGACTTTAGGAGATTTAAGGAGGGAAAATCTAGATATAACCTACCTTAGACCTGACTCAAAAAGTCAAGTTACGATTGAATACAGCGACGATAATATACCTCAAAGGATTGATTCAATTGTAATATCCACACAGCACGACCCATTTGATACTGATGATGCCATGTTAGCAAAAATTCGGAAGGATTTAGTTGATATTTTAATCCCGAGGGTTAAGGAAAGTTTACCATCCCATATTCAAGAATTATTTAAGGACGATATTACCTACCACATTAATCCTACTGGAAAATTTGTAATTGGTGGGCCTCATGGGGATACAGGATTAACAGGACGTAAAATCATAGTAGATACCTATGGCGGAAAAGGCGCTCATGGTGGTGGTGCGTTTTCTGGCAAAGATCCTAGTAAGGTCGACCGAAGTGCGGCTTATGCAACGAGGCATATAGCCAAAAATATGGTTGCAGCAGGCATTTGCGATGAAATTTTGGTTCAGGTAAGTTATGCTATTGGGGTTGTTGAGCCAACATCCATATTTGTAAACACTTATGGCACATGCCCATTCAATTTAACTGATTCTGAAATCGCCGGTAAAATAGAGGACATTTTCGATTTAAGGCCTTTTGCCATAGAGGATCGATTAAAACTTCGCCAACCGATTTATAGTGAAACAGCAGCATATGGACATATGGGAAGGATACCGGAAATTGTAACCAAAACATTTGAACAACCAAATGGTGAATCTAAATCTCTAGAAGTTGAATTATTTACTTGGGAAAAGTTGGATTATGTCGAAAAAATTAAAGAGGCCTTTGAAATTGAATAATCAAATAAATTTATCTTCTACCAATTCGATTATCCCTAAATTCCATCATTTTGGTTAAAATAATATCCTGGTATTCTTTTTTGGTTACCTGCTCACCCTTTTGAGGAATTTTAATAGTCAATTTCTCTTGTGGATTCAAGGTGAGCTTCGAACAAAGCATAGTTATATTGCCAGAATTAATTTCCAAAATTAATCCAGGAAGTCCCCAAAATTCGGAAGGACCGTGACTTACTGGAATTTGAGGAGTATACCAAGCTTCAACCTTCGTCAAAGCCATTTCTTCTTCAACAGAATCTGAATTTTGGGTTTGTTCGTTAGAGGCGGGTCTCAATTTATCCCATGAAAAAGAATACCATGTTAAATCATTTGTTGGAATTAAGGCTACTGCCTTAAAACACATATAGTTTCCTATCTTTTTTGTTTCTGAAGCCATGGTCCATTTTATCGGCTGCAACTCGTCCTTGACCAAAAATCGTTTACCATAAAATTCTTGTTCTTGAATTTGGGTATTTGTTTTAACATTTTTGTATTGATCACCAGCTGCAAAATTATTACCCCAAGAGTCTGTTGCACCTGAAACTGCATCTAGTCGTTCGTTCTCTTTATAAAAAGATTCTTCACGATTAAAGACAAGGGTAAACGTTTTTTCCAATCTATTTTTAAGACGTTCCTTTATTTGGTTTTTTTGGGCCTCACTCATGTTAGCACCAAAACTGCCTAGTTCTAGGGAAGATTTATACATGTAGATAGCTTCACCTTGAAAATCGTCCTGTTTTGATAGGACATCTGTTTTAAAGACTAGAATTACAGATATTATAAGACCTAATGGAAGTAATGTAAATTTCAATGCATTAAATTTATGTTTAATGAAATTAAAAAATAATTAAACATAATTAACGCTTTTACAAAAATATTAACAAAACGAGATCTTCAAAAGTAACGTCAGAATCGGTATAAAATGATTAATCCACGCCTCCTTTTCTTTGCGGTGACCTTTGCTCTGGCCATTTCATTTGCTCTCCTGTTCTTCGGCTTATCGGAAGAACACTTCTTTCCCTTGAGGTTTTTTCTGGGTCTTCAGATGCCATGTATGCCAGTATTGCAGTTAGGATAACATTTCGTTTTACATCCTCAAACACAATTTTGTCATAAGTATCTAAATTTGTATGCCAAGTGTAGTTACCATAAGACCAACTTAAAGAACTTAAGAAAAAGGCTGGAGCATTTGCAGCAATAAATGACGAATGATCAGAACCGCCACCGCTTGGCGATCCTGGAAATTCAGTTTCAATATTATTCTTTATTTCATCAGGCACGGCGTTTAACCACTTGCCTAAATAGGCATAAGAATTTAAGAAACCCGACCCATTGATTTTTTCAACACGACCAGTGCCGTTATCTTGGTTAAGGACCACTTGGACATTAGCCACAATTTCAGGATGATCTTCTACAAAGGCTCTAGATCCGTTCAAGCCTTGTTCTTCACTTCCCCAATGCCCTACCAAAATGGTGCGCTTTGGATTAGGATATAGTTTTTTTAGAATACGCATTGTTTCCATCATCACCAAAGTACCAGTTCCATTGTCAGTTGCTCCTGTTCCTCCATCCCATGAATCAAAATGGGCAGATAGAATAACAAATTCATTCGGTTTTTCTGTTCCTTCAATTTTACCAATAGTGTTGAAGTTTGGCACTATGCCCAAATCTTTAGATTCAGCGATAATTTTAATCACTGGTTTATCACCGTGTTCTGCCATTCTATACAACATACCATAATCTTCAACGGCTATGTTAATAGTTGGAATCTCCTTGGTACGAGCACTGAAGATCTTACTAGCTCCAAAAGCATTAGACCAATAAGATGTTGCAATTGCTGCTGCACCAGCTTTTTCCAAGCCTTCATAAATTGTTCTAAAATTATAACCTGTATTATTAAGACTTTGGCGCCAAACTCTTCTTAAAGAGTCCCGTTCCGTTTTCATCTTTTCAAAATCTTTCTCAACTGCATATTCTTCCCAATTTTCATCTGGACGACCAGTTGGCTCCTCCATAGAAGCCAAAACAATTTTACCTTTAATACTTGGCAACCAGCTATTAAAATCTGAAGAATTTTTAAATATTGGCATTATAACACATTCTGCAGTGATTCCCTTTTTGGGTGCCGCAGGACTCCACGCCAATTGGGTGGCATTCAAACTCTGAATTCTTGGCTCCAATAAATCTACGTGAGTAATACCGCGTTCCCATCCTCTCCATTCTCCCCATTTCTGATTTTCGGCTTGGATTCCCCAACTTGCATACTTTGCAACAGCCCAATCATTTGCTTGTTTCATTTGGGGTGTTCCCACCAATCGAGGACCAATATCATCCAAAAGTTCATGAGCAAGAATCTCTAGTTGTGAGTTATTTGTTGCTTCTTCAACAATTTTTTCTGCCATTTCCTCAGTCGATTGGGAAAAGGTAAAATTCAATGCTAAAACAGAAAATAAAATGGAAAGGAAAACAGTAGAATTTAATTTGAGCATATTAATTAAAATTTTGATGGTTATCTCCCAAAAATAAGTAAAAACGTACAGAAATTACCCTCTAATAAAGGCCTAAATCTCATAACGTAACCTGAAAGTTATATAGCGTGGTTGTATATAATATTCGGTCGCGCTAACGGAGATATTGCCCACATTACTATTGGCTTGGGAACGCGTATCTAATAAGTTAGTGGCATTTAGAATATATTCAAACTTCGCATCCTGATTATTCCTGTAAGACAAGGATGCATTCCAGAATTGAAAACTTCTTAAAGTTCCATTTTCATCACTAAAATTATTATAAGTATAATCAGTTCTAAAAGTTAACTTTTTCCATATATAGGCATCAAATTCAATGCTTGGTGCACTCGTGTAAAACTTTGTTCTTCTACTGCCTTGGTCGTTATCCTGAATTGTATAGGAATAGGAGATTTCAACATTTGGAGCGTCTCTGTAATTGGTCCTTAATTGTGCTCCATAAGTCTGGGTATAACTTTCATTTAGGGTTCTATTTCCCTGCACAAATTGGTTGAATTTAGAATAATTGAAATTACCATTTACTTGTGCCCTTATTTTTTTAAAAGTTCGTTGATAGCGACCACTCGCCGAAAAAGTTTCATCTGCAAATCCTGAATTAAAAGGTGAATTTAGCCTGACCACACTTTCAAAATCTGTAAGATTTCTAATCTGATCAATTCGTTTACTATAATTCAGTCGTCCAAATACATTTGTATAATTAAACATGTTGAAACTGTTGTAAAACAGATTCACGTTATGCGATACAGCATTCTCTAGGGTAGGATTACCGTAAGAAATAGAATTATAATTATTCAACACTAACCCTCGAGCCAGATTTGTGACATCAGTAAATTGATTTTGCATTGCATAGGAGAAGGCAATTTGTTCACTTTTCTTCACCTCCATACGGATATCAATATCTGGTAATATCCTAAAGAAATTATCTTGGTAGGCTTCACCATATTGTTCATTTTTTGTACTGTAGGCATGTGCAGAAATACCAGGATTAAACGTGAACATACCAGTCTTAAAACGGTAGTGCGTACCTATATAAATATCGCTAAATCGATAATCTATATCATTTTCGTTTAAACCATCATTTATCAGCGGGTCTGGATTATATACACTGCCGTCATCCAAAAATTGAAAAATGGTTGAATTAAATTGCTGTCGACTCAATATACTTCCAGCCGTAAAATTCAAATTACTTTTCTGATTCAACACATAATAATAATCCAACTTAGCATCTAACTGGTTAGATTTTACTCTTTTGTCTTGAGCGATATTGTAACCCGTTTGGTTAGGGTCAAGACCCAAGGCATTCGCAACATTCTCATAATCTTGAGTGCTTTCTAAAATAGCATTGTAAAACGGGTCTTCATCTTGAATTAGGTGTTGGGCTTCAAGTGCAAAAATGTTCTTTTCATTTAAAGTATAATAATAATTCAAATTTTGATTGATGCTGTATGGATCTGTTTCCTCAATTTGATCAGTGTTTCCAAGTATTGAAGAGAGCACCCCCCTATTTTGGGATTCCCTTGAAACGCGACCAACAACGTCATAATCTAATTGGTTATTACCATTAGGTTTATACTTTGCGCTAAGCTTCAACATCCCCAAATCGCTATTTTGAATGGTATTGCTATTAGTGGTCTCATCAGGTATTTGGAGTCCTGGATCAGTATAGGTTATACTGTTGTTTTCTTCCAATTCTGTTTGTGAATTAGAAAAAATTGCGAAACCGCTTATATCTAAGGTTGAAGTAGGAGAATAACTGAAATTGGCAGCTCCAAATTTAGTTTCTATCGCTTTGGCCCTATTATTTTGTAAAGTAAGAAACCCTAGGTTATTATTTCCCAAATTGATATTGGTACCACTTTGGCGACTGGGCATTCTAAAACCTCCAGTAAAGTTGAAATAATCTCTTCTGGTAAATGCAACTTCACCCAAGTTATTCATATCCCCTATAAAATTTATACTATATTTTGGATTATAATAAAAGAGTTTAGGTTGAATAAGGTATAAATCATCAGAGTTAGCAGCACCTGCACCAGCAGTAACATTTCCAAACCAGAAACTCTCTTTCCCCTTTTTCAATTTAATGTTGATTGCGACATTATCCCTGTTTTCGGTAACCCCACTTAACTGACCTACCTCAGCGAAATTTTTCAATACCTGCACTTTATCAACTGCATTGGATGGAATGTTTTTGGTAGCCAATTTAGAATCACCGTCAAAAAAATCCTTACCGTCTACCATAACTTTGGTAACAGCCCTACCTTCCACTTCAATTTGACCTTCGTCATTCACCTCAACTCCAGGCAGTTTTTTCAGTACATCCTCTAATTTTCTTTCCGTTCCATTTTTAAAAGAATCAGCATTATAAATTAAAGTATCTCCTTTTACACTAACGGGCATTTCATAGGTAAGCTCAACTTCGTCCAAGGAATTATCAACTTGCAAAGTAAAATCTTTCGTTAGGCTTTCTTCAATAGTTGAAACCTTTTCGGTATGTGTTTTCATACCAATATAACTTACTTGAATATTATAAGAAGAGTTCTTTGAAAGCGCTAGTTTATAGCGACCATCTTCGTTAGTAATTGCATAAGACTCCAAGGCCTCGGTAGATTCATTTATAGCAATAACATTTGCCAATTCCAAGGGATTTCCTAAGCTATCTTTAACAACCCCTTGCATACTAAGCTGGGAAAATGAATTAAAACTTATTAGGGTAAATATGATTATATAAATTAGTCGCATAATTTTTTTTGGTTGAATTAATAAAGTCTTAGCCTCTGTTTCCGCCTCTACCTCTGAACATTTCTCTCATTTCTTCAGTTTTCTGCTTAACGATTTCGGCATATTCCTGTTTTGTGACTTTTTCACCTCGTTTAGGGGCTTCTATTTTAACTTTACTGGCAGGGTTTAAGATTATCTTGGTACATAAAATGGTGGTTCTATCAGTACTTAATTCTAAAATAAGTCCAGGTAAACCCCAATATTCAGCGGGCCCCTGAGAAACTGGTATTTGAGGAGAATACCAAGCAGTAACTGTCATTGTTTTGGGTTCCTCTTTCTCAATTGATGAACTATCAGAAGCTGTATTATCTGAATTATTTCTTGAATCACGTCTTCTAAAATTCATGATATTTGAAGAATCAATCGCAACCTCAGCAGTTGCTTTAAAACAAGTATATTCACCAATTTTCTTGGTCTCAGTTCCCATTTTCCAGCTATATTTCGCTAAAGAATCCGTTATTAAAAACTGCTTGCCAAATAGCTCTTGCTCAATTAAAAGTTGATTTTCTTTTACATTTTTATACTGAGGCCCAGATGACATAGCCCCTCCCATCATTCGCCATCCGCCACCACCTTGACCGGGAGCATCCAATTTCTCTTCTTCAGCATAAACCGATTCAGTCCGATTGAAATTCAAAGTATACGATTTTTCAAACATGCTTTTCATGCGCTCCATAATTTGCTTCCTTCGTTCCTCAGACATTTCCCTGCCACCAAAATTTGGCATATCTACAGTGGTTTTAGAAAAATAGACAGCCTGCCCTTGAAAGTCTTGCGCCCAAGAAATTTTAGTGCCTAAACAGAAAATAAGAAATAAGGAAAAAAATGATGATAAGAATTTCATATCTAAAATGAATTAATAAGGATAATTATTAACTAGTGTGGTTTTTAGACTATGAAAACCTAAAATGGTAAATATTGGTTTTGTTAAAGTTATCTTAAATTATCCGCCGATTCTTATTTCGATCTCCTCACCCTTGCCTCGATTAGGAGCACGGCGCTCTTTCATTTCTTGCATTTTGTCTTCAAGGATTTCATCGTATTCCTTTTGGCTCACCTCTTTCCCTTTTTTCGGTTCATCAAGATTTATTTCCTTGTCAGGATTCAAAATAATTTTACTGCACATTATAGATTGGGTTCCATCATTTATCTCAAGGATTAAACCCGGCAATCCTTGAAACATTTCAGGGCCATGACTAACTGGTATTTGAGGGGTGTACCATGCTGTTACCGTAATAGATTTTTTAACCGGTTCTTGCTTATCTAAATCTTTATCTCCGTTAACACTAACTCCACCCTCAATCGTTTCAATTTCTTTTGTATAAGTTGCCTTAAAACAGGTATAGGTGCCTATATTTTTAGTTTCCTTACCCAATTCCCATTTTATAGGTGTTAAAGAATCCTTTACCAGAAAGATTTTGCCAAATAGATCATTTTGGTTAACATAACGCTCTTCCTTAATGTCTTTAAATAAGATATCAGCACCGCCTGCACTAAAAACCACAATTTGCATACCTGATGGTTGAGGTGGCGCCAAACTTTCCTCTTCTTTATATAAGGACACGTCTTTGTTAAAAGTTAGAATGAATGTTTTCTCAAATTGCTTTTGTAACATAGCCAACATTTTTTCCTGCATGTCCGAATTCACCTTGGTGCTGTCCATCTTAATATCGACTTTCCTTTTGGTCTTGTATGTTGCCATACCATTAAATTCTTGGGAGAAAGTCATGCCATAAATAAGGAATAAACTATAAAGTACTGCTCGTTTTAATTTCATTGATGATCGTATTAAATGTTATAAAATGATTTAACTGATTGTTTTAATTGATTGATTCGTTTCAAAAATACGGATTGATTATTTCCGTTTCCTGAAATGGCAATTTTCAAGTATGCTTGATAATGGTCTTTTACCAGGTCGACCTTTTTACAGTTTACTTCAAACTTCAAATTAGTTTCATTTGAAATTCTGGAAATAAGCTCAACAAGGTTTAAATCCTCAAGATTGCAATATTCATCAGCCGAATCTAAATCAAGACTTATCTTCAGATTTGTTAATCTAATTTCTTCCTCGGTTACAGATCGTTCTGTTGCAAAGAGTGAACCGCACAACATTGCTAAGACGATTATAAGAGTTTTCATATTTTGGATAATTTGATTGAACACTGCAAACTTGGAAATTATCAGAATTTAATTCAGTTAACTAGTGTTAACTAGTGTTAACCGGCTGACTTTTAATCAATACTTAACATTACTTTTGAAATGTGAAAGAAAAGAAGTTTCAATATATCCTATATTTAATCACTGCAGTTATTGTGGTCGTACTGGCAATTCAAGCCTATTGGAATTTGCAGAATTACAAGAATTTTAAACGGCAAATTCTAAATGATGTACAAATTAGTTTAGACAATGCAGTAGCATCCTACTATAATAATTTAGCAAAGAATTCAACTTTCGGTCTTACTTTTAAAGATAATGATGCGAGAAAAATTTTCAGCGAAAATGGATCTTTTGACAGTTTAATTAATGGTATTGATGCAAGCAAAACAAAAACCTTATTCATAGACAGTATTTCCAAAGCAAACATAGATGGTATAAAAATTTTTAAAGATGTAGAATCCGATACATTTTTCAACAATATTAAACATGACGTTTTAAGTGCAAAAAAAGGACTTCAATCTTCATCAAATGCTCACATATTATTGGGTGACACTTTAAAGGAACGAGAATTTAAAATCCTAACTTCCAAAATTGTAATAAGCATAACTAATGATTCGCTATCTCTAACCGAACTGGATACACTCTTAACAAATGAATTGAAACGTAAAGAATTAAAGGTGAATTATGTTTTGAATTTCAAAAATGCAAAGGGCACAGAAATTCACTTTCCAGATAAAGAGTTTTCTAGAGAAGCAATGAAAACTCAATCAAATTCAAATTTTCTTCCAAAAGACAGCGAATTAAAACTGTTTTTTACCAATCAAAATACGGTTATCTTCAGAAAAATGTTGACTGGTTTATTAATCTCAACATTACTTGTAATTTCTGTAATCGGTAGTCTTTTCTACCTCTTATACATCATTAAACACCAAAAACAATTAGCTGAAATAAAGAACGATTTAATCAGCAATATAACCCATGAATTTAAAACCCCAATTGCCACCATCAGTGCAGCAATTGAGGGTATCAAAAATTTTAACTCAGAAAATGACCCGGAAAAAACTGATCGATATTTGGATATGTCCAATCAACAATTGGGAAAACTCAATGTTATGGTTGAAAAATTATTGGAAACCGCCACATTAGATAGCGATAAACTTACCCTAGAACTTGAACCGGTTAATCTCAACATATTGTTGGAATCTTTAATCCGGCAGCATCAATTGGGTCAAGTAGAAAAGCAATTCAGCGCACAAATACCTTCAGAACAAATCGTTATAAATGCTGATCCATTTCATATTGAAAATGCAATTGGAAATATTATTGATAATGCAGTAAAATATGGAGGGAACAAAATAGAGATTCACCTATCAAAAAATGAACGCAATACAGTTATTGAAATCTCAGATTCTGGAACAAGCCTAACACCACAGCAGATGAACGCAATTTTTGAGAAGTTTTACAGAGTCGGAGAAGGCAATGTGCATAATGTAAAAGGATTTGGAATTGGGCTTTATTACACAAAAAAAATAATTGAAAAGCATCATGGAACTATAGATGCAACTAAAGGCAATGGAAAAACAATATTCAGAATAAACCTACCTCATGGCTGAGATGACGACCATTTTATTGGCAGAAGATGAACTTGCTTTAGGACAAATAATAAAAGAAAGCCTAGAGACGCGAGGTTTTAAGGTGGTTTATTGTGATAATGGTGAAAAGGCATTAGAACTCTTTAAAAGCCAAACCATAGATATATTAGTCTTGGATGTTATGATGCCGAAAAAAGACGGGTTCACCCTTGCCAAAGAAATAAGGTTGGAAGATGATAGCATTCCAATAATCTTTTTAACGGCAAAATCACAAACAAAAGATGTGGTGGAAGGTTTTAGCATAGGCGGCAACGATTATTTAAAAAAACCTTTTAGCATGGAGGAACTTATTGTAAGGATTAAAAACCTCCTGACAAGAAAAACCATTCAGCAAAATACCGAGGAAATTAATGTTGGCACCTACACCTTTAATTTTCCAAAGCAAATCTTAATCCAAGACAGTAAGGAACAATTACTCACACATAGGGAGGCGCATTTATTATTCCATTTGGTTAAGCAAAAAAATCAGGTTTTAGATCGCACATATATTTTAAACAAACTTTGGGGGAATGATGATTATTTCTCAGCAAGAAGTATGGATGTTTATATAACTAAACTCCGAAAAAAATTGATTGACGACCCAAATATTACAATATTAAATGTAAGGGGTTACGGTTACAAATTAATTTGCTGAACTCAGCCTCATTTCCGTACTTTATCCAACAAAGTATGAGAAGGTTTTTCTTTTTTATTGGTCTTTTTTATGGGTTCACATTGCTGGCGCAGCCTGAATTAGAGCATATAAACTCAATTCAAGTTTCAAATTACACACCAGTAGGTTTTTTAAATTCAGGAGATGAGTATGTCATAAATGGTTCAACTTTCACATTATTTTCAAATAAAGGTGAATTGCAATTTAGTAACATTGGTCTAGGTAATATTTCATCAGCAGACATTTTCAACCCGCTTAAGATTTTATTATTCTATTCCAATTTTAATACAGTTCTGTTATTAGATAATCGACTAACCGAAATTCAAAAAATCGACTTTAATACAATTTCTCCCTATCGCACAATTACACATGTTTCTTCAGCGGCCAAAAATAGTTTTTGGTATTTCAACCAAGAAAACCAAAGAGCTGAGCTATTTGACTATAGATCCAATACCGTGATTGCACAAACCTTACCAATTCAAGCCGAGGTGGTATCCATGGATAGCGATTACAATTATTGTTATCTATTGACAAAAGATTTTATCCTTTGCTATAACTATCAAGGAAGTTTGCTCAAAAAAATACCAAATAAAGACTATAACCAAATTGTAGCTCATAATGAGGAAATCTATCTGTCCAACGGGAAAGACATCGATATGGTTAAGGAAAATGAACCAATCAACTTGTCTTTAAAAATCAAGGATTTGTTAATAAAACGGTTTTACCTAACCGATGAAACCTTGTATATTTACGACGGTGAAAAACTTCACCAGTTCCAAATAAAATCTGAATAAAATGCATGTTGCCGTTGCGGGAAATATAGGTGCCGGTAAAACGACACTTACAAAATTATTGGCCAAACATTATAATTGGGAGGCTCAGTTAGAAGATGTTGTAGACAATCCTTATTTGGATGATTTTTACAACCAAATGGAACGATGGAGTTTTAACCTTCAGGTATATTTCCTTAACAGTCGTTTTAGGCAGATATTACAAATCCATAAAAGTGGCAGGGATATAATTCAGGATAGGACAATTTATGAGGATGCCTATATTTTTGCTCCAAACTTACATGCCATGGGTTTGATGACAAATCGGGATTTTGAAAATTACCGTACTCTTTTTGATTTAATGGAGTCTTTGGTAAAAGGACCCGATCTACTGATTTACTTAAGAAGTACTATACCAAATCTTGTAGCTCAAATACATAAGCGTGGAAGGGATTATGAAAATTCTATAAGCATTGATTACCTGAGCCGTTTAAATGAACGTTATGAAGCTTGGATTCATGGCTATGACAAAGGAAATTTATTGATTGTTGACGTAGACAATATAGATTTTGTCACCAAACCAGAAGATCTTGGTAACGTTATAAATAAAATTGATGCCGAAATCCATGGCCTCTTTTAAATTTTAGTAATTCACTAACATCTTTACCCGCCTTATTAGCCGTATTTTTACATAATCATATATGGCTAAACTCTACAATTCCGAATACTATCATCGTGATTTATCGTGGCTACGATTTAACCATCGTGTTTTACAGGAAGCTCAGGATAAAAGAAACCCCCTTTATGAAAGGATAAAATTTTTAGCAATCTTCTCCTCCAACTTAGATGAATTCTTCAAAGTTAGGGTCTCAGATATTAGACAGATAAAAGATATCGACAAACCTCTACGAAAAAAACTTATTACCAAACCCAACAAGGTTTTAAAGGAAATTAAAAGTCAGGTAGAAATTCAACAAAAAGAGTTTGGCAGAATTTTGAATGAGGAAATAATCCCCGAACTTAAGTTGAATGGGATTAATTTAATTGGCTATAGGGATTTTTCAGAATCACAGAAACAACAGGCAATCGACTATTTCAATAGTGTGCTAAAACCACACATTGATGTAGCGAAAAGCCACCATAGTTTTGACGAATCGGTCTTTGTTGAAAATGAAGCTTCTTATATAACCACCAAACTATCGAACAACCAATTTCAACTAGTAAAGATACCTGCTGAAGTTGATCGTTTTATTGTTTTCAATAAAGAGGGAAATGAATATTATATCACTTTTATTGACGATATAATTAAATACAATCTGTATCTAGAAAATGACGATAAAGATCTATTAAAATATTATGCAATAAAGATATCTCGAGATGCGGAGCTATATATAGAAGATGAATTATCAGGAAATTTAGCGGAAAAAATAAAGGCTTCATTACCTAAAAGAAATAAGGGCCAAGCCACTCGGATATTAATCGACGAAAGAATGCCTAATGCTTTTCAAAACAAATTGAAAAAGTCTTTAGATGTATATAACGCTGATATAATAATGGGTGGGACATACCATAACTTTAGGGATCTGTTTGGTTTTCCTAATCCGACGGAAACAAATTTATCATTCAAGGAATTACCCCCTTTAGAGCATCCACTTAGCCAATATCCCGAGAAAATTTTTGAAACAATAGAACAAAAGGATCAACTTTTACATTTTCCATATCAATCGTTTGAGCCGGTCATTCAATTAATAGAACAGGCAGCAGTCGATTCTACCGTGACAACTATAAAAATGACCATGTACCGTCTTGCTAAAGACAGCCGACTAAATCAGGCCATTGCAAGAGCGGCGGAAAATGGCAAAAAAGTTATAGTGTTTATTGAGGTTAAAGCCCGTTTTGATGAAAGTAACAATTTAAAATGGGGAGCTATATTTAAATCGAAAGGAGCGAAAGTTATCTATAGTTACCCTGGCATTAAAGTGCATTCCAAGATTTTATATATCGAGAAAAAGGTTGAAAGTGAAATAAAAGGCTTTTGTTACATAGGAACGGGAAATTTTAATGAAAATACAGCAAAACTATATACAGATTTTGGCCTGATGACCGCCCACAAAAAGATTGTTGCTGATTTAAATAAAGTCTTTTTGGTCTTGGAAGGCAAAATGATTGTTCCAAAGGCCAAAAAATTGTTGGTCTCTCCATTTTCGTTAAGATATCGCTTTATAGATATGGTAGAGAATGAAATTGCAATTGCCAAAACAGGAAAGAGAGCATACCTTATCCTCAAAATGAATAGTCTTCAAGATAAGGAAATGATTGATTTGCTTTATAAGGCGAATAACGCTGGAGTTAAAATTAAATTGATTATCAGGGGAATGTGCAGTTTGGTCCCAGGAATTGAGGGACAGAGCGAGCATATAGAAGTAATTAGCATTTTAGATAGGTTTTTGGAACATGGGCGGGTTTATATCTTTGGTAATGGTGGAAAAGAAAAACTGTTTATTGGTTCCGCAGATTGGATGACTAGAAACCTTTCCCATCGCATTGAAGTAGTAACACCCGTTTTAGATGCAGATCACAAAAAGACCATCCGGGATATTATTAATATCGAGCTATCTGATAATGTAAAGGCAAGAATCATTGACGAACATCAAAAAAACGAATATGTACAGAATAACTTAGAAGAGGTTCGTTCCCAGTTCTCTATTTACGATTATTTTTTGGCAGAGAAATAAATCCTTTTTCTAGGGCATGTGCAATTGCCGACTCGCTATCTTCAACCATTAGGACATCTGTAGTTTTATAATCTTCAATTAAACCTTTAACCCTCAACATTCGTTCTTCGTGATTAACTGATCTAAGATATATCGCCAATATTCGATCTGGGTGGGATTCTGCAATTTCAATATAAATATCAGGATCGTGTTCTCCACTATCGCCAATGAGAATGAACTTCATATCTGGATAGCTTTTCAGGATGTTTAGAATTTCCTTTTGTTTTTGCGGTTTTTCGGATTTTGAGTTTTTGGAAAAAGGATTGGGAAAATCCCTCAATAAAATTGGCCCCTTTGGAAAATTATTTTTTTTCAGAAAATATTCTAAATACCGGTACAAATTCCAAGGACTGTGACTAACATAAAAAATAGGATTCTTCTCTTTCCCAGATTTACCTCGGTGCAACAGGTGATAAAACTCAGGAGCCCCTTTTAACGGGGTTCTTTTAGATGGCCGTTTAAGCATGGTATTATAAATAACCCTCCACTTAAAAGTTGAAACCAAACCGGTGTGCAATATTGTATCATCAATATCTGAAATAACTCCATAAGAACAATCTTTGGATGGTATCAGCATTTCACCAGGAAATCTATTTCCATTTTGTATGTTTCTCTTAATATTTGGATCATCGTAAGAAGCTTCAAATTGTAACCAGCCCTCTTCATTGGTTAAATCAGCAATATCTCCAAACGGTTCATTCAATAAAAAATAACCTCTTTCACTAGAAACAACTTGAAAGATCTTGTTATTAGGCAACTTTATATTTAATGGTGTATTTTTAATTTCATCGGTTTCAAAACGCTTCCACGAATTTATTAACAGGTCCAACATCCCTTTTTGTTCTAAATCGATAGATTCATCCTCTAGGGCTCTACCTTTAATATATAAATGAGACCCAGTACCATAGGTCTGAAAAACTATAATTTGAAGTGGATCCTTTTTGAAAAGCGCCATGAAAACCTAATTTTTTTTAAAAATGCCAACTATCTGGCCACAAAAACATTATCGCCAAGCCAGCCAAAATGGATATCCCAAAAGAAATTCCTATCCATTTTCCAAATCTTCTAGAACCAATTGTGGCCGCCATAACTCCTTTAAAGGCCAAATTTGAAAGACTTGCCAATAATATTAATTTCCAACCTAAATCTGACTCTAAACGGTTTACTTTAATCAAATTTGAAAGACTCAAAGTAATTGCGTCAACATCGGTCAAACCACTAATTATTGAAATTACATAAAGTGCGTTATCCCCGAACTTATCTTTAGTAAAAGCAACAGCCAATAAGATAAACCCATATAATAGGCCAAAAATGAGTGCGCTTTTAAATTGTGCCGGGTTGTCTGGTTCAGGCATACTCTGATCCTTATTATCCTTATTCATGTAATAAAATAAGGCTATTGCAACCCCCGCCATTATTACAAATTCCAATGCAAGTGGGAGTACCATTACTGGTAATTTTTCGGGAATAATTACTCCCACTTCAACCATTACTCTTACTAAGGCAATTGCGGAAGCCACCGTGACCACAAATGCAGCCAATACTGCAATCTTTTCGGCATCCTTTGTTTTACGGGCATAGCTTACCGTAGTTGCCGTACTACTTATCAAACCACCAAGGATTCCGTTGGAAATAGAACCAACCTTTTTACCAACAAATTTATAGATGAAATACCCAGCTATACTGATACCAACGATTAGGGTAACCATCAACCAGATGTTTCTAGGATTTAACACATCGTAAGGGCCGTATGTTTGGTCTGGAAGAATTGGCAATATTACTAGCGAGATGGCAGCAAATGTCATGATTGCAGCCAAATCTTTAGCCTTTAAGCGTTCAATAAAATCATGCAAGCGCTCTTTTGCATAAAGAAGAACGGCCATAGTTCCTCCCATAATTACACCAAGAACCTTGCTTCCCAACACTAAATAGGCTCCAATGGCAAACATTAACAAAGCAGCGACCTCTGTAGTTTGACCAATATCTGCTTTGGTTTCAAATTTTAATTTAACCACGTTTGCAGTGACAAGAAGAGCGGCAACACTTAAGCCAATTGCTGGTAAAATATATGGGTTGTCATATTCACGGGTTAAAAACCCTGATATTACGCCTAAAACTGAAATAAGAGTAAATGTCCTTACTCCAGCCATGGCATTATCTGAATGTTGACGCTGAAGACCCACCAACATTCCAAGTCCAAAGGCAATTGCCAAGGTGATTATATCATTATAATCCATAATAAAACCAAATTACAAAATTCGGTCATAAAAAAACCGCATATAATATGCGGTTTTTAACTCTATCAATATTTAAAGTATTGAAATTACTTTTGAATTTCTACCTTTTCAATAATGGTTTCAATCTCTTCTGATCCAGAATCTGATTTAGCCTCTTCTTCAAATTCTTGAAGTTGCTTTTTTACTTCAGTTTCAGATCCATTAAATGTTTTAGTTTCAATTACCTCTTCACCATTAATCTTTTTGGTAAAAGTAACCTTAGCTGTTACATTATCAGCGTCGTTAGCCTCAACGGTAACATTCATTTCTTTAGTAGTCTTTTCAGTATTAGAAACGGCATCCCCCAAGATTAGAGTTTTCAATGAATTACCACCAAGTACAGGTGCAATAACTAAACCTACCAAACAGGTTAATTTAATTAAAATGTTCATTGATGGTCCTGAAGTATCTTTAAAAGGATCCCCTACTGTATCTCCAGTTACTGCTGCTTTGTGTGCGTCAGAACCTTTATAAACCATATTTCCTTCAATCATAACACCAGACTCAAAAGACTTTTTAGCATTATCCCAAGCACCACCAGCATTGTTTTGGAAAATTGCCCACATAACACCCGATACACAAACACCAGCCATATAACCTCCAAGAGGTTCAGCACCAAAAACAAAGCCTACGAATACAGGAGTTAATATGGTAATTAAACCAGGTAACACCATTTCCTTAAGAGCTGCTTTAGTAGAAATATCAACACATTTAGCATATTCTGGCTTACCTGTTCCTTCCATAATTCCAGGAATTTCTCGGAACTGCCTCCTTACTTCCTTAACCATTTCCATTGCAGCTTTACCAACAGATTCCATTGCCAAGGCAGAAAAAATAACCGGAATCATACCTCCTACAAACAACATTGCTAAAACATCTGCTTTGAAGATATTAATACCATCTATACCGGTAAATGTTACATAAGCTGCAAACAAAGCAAGAGCGGTAAGCGCTGCCGATGCAATTGCAAATCCTTTACCAATAGCAGCTGTCGTATTACCGACAGAATCAAGGATATCTGTACGCTCCCTAACCAATGGATCTAATTCACTCATCTCTGCTACCCCACCTGCGTTATCCGCAATAGGACCAAAGGCATCGATTGCCAACTGCATAGCTGTAGTCGCCATCATAGCAGAAGCAGCAATTGCCACACCGTAAAAACCAGCTAACTCATAGGAACCAAAAATTGCAACGGCAAAAAGCAATACAGAAAAGAAAGTTGATTTCATACCAATTGCCAATCCAGCAATGATATTAGTTGCTGAACCAGTAGAACTATTGCGTACGATACTAGAAACAGGCTTTTTTCCTAAGGCTGTATAATGTTCTGTTACGGTAGCAATTAAAGCACCTACAGAAAGACCGATCAAGGTTGCCCAGAAGACATTTATATTTGAAATTACTTTATAACCTTCACCAAAAAAGCTCATGGTTAAAGTATCAGGTAACATATATTTTATTAATACATAACTTGAAATTAAGGTAAGGATAATTGCCGTCCAATTACCATAATCCAAAGCCTTTTGAACTTGGGCCTCCTTTGCTTCATTTGAAGAAATTCTTACGAAGAAGGTACCAATGATAGATGCAATAATGCCAACTCCTGCAATTACAATTGGTAGGAGGATGGGACCCATTCCATTAAATTCTTCTATAACAATTCCATTATTAGCCATATCCTTTATGATGTAGTTACCTAACACCATTGATGCCAATACCGTTGCCACATAGGAACCGAACAAATCAGCACCCATACCGGCAACATCTCCTACGTTATCCCCAACGTTATCGGCAATTGTTGCAGGGTTTCTTGGATCGTCCTCAGGAATTCCCGCTTCAACTTTCCCAACCAAATCCGCACCAACGTCAGCGGCTTTTGTATAAATACCACCACCAACTCTTGCAAACAAAGCAATAGATTCAGCACCAAGAGAAAATCCTGCTAACGCTTCCAAGGCCATAGTCATTTCCTCATAAAATTCTCCTTCTCCAGTAAGAAACATTTTCATGAACAAGAAGAAAAATAAGCTAAGTCCTAATACGGCCAATCCTGCAACACCAAGACCCATTACTGTTCCTCCACCAAAGGAAACTTTCAAAGCTTGTGGCAATGACGTTTTAGCAGCTTCTGCAGTTCTGGCATTCGCCTCTGTTGCAACACGCATCCCTATATTTCCAGCAAGTGCTGAGAAGATTGCTCCAAATATAAATGCCACTATAATAATCCAATGTGTGGTTGGAACAAAGTAAGAAATTGCGAATAGCGCAATTGAAGCCAACACTACAAAGCCAGTTAGCAATTTATATTCAGCATTCAAGAAAGCTAATGCGCCTTCTTTGATTGCTGTGGAAATGGTTTGCATCTTTTCATTTCCAGGGGCTTGCTTTTTTACCCAAGCCATTTTCACGAACATAAAAAGTAGTCCAAAAATTGCCAATACCATTGGCACAAAAATCATGTTTGCTTCCATTCTAAATCAATTGTTTTTAAGCTGCGCAAAAGTAGTAATTATAAACTGATTTAAAAAAGGGGTATAGCCAAAGTTTAAAGACTTATTTAATGCCTTTGAAAAAGGCTAAAATTGAACTTACTTATAAATACAGAATTTCTAATATTCAACCAGAAGAAAATACATCTGAAATTATTATTCCAAATAATCATATTTAATAAGATTAAGTATTATTATGTTAATTTTCAGTTGTTTATATTTTTATTTAGTAATTTATTTTTGAATTAAAAAAGAGATTATTTTTGATTGAATTTTCAGATGCAGATTACCCAAATCGGCTATGAACGTTTTGTCCTTAAAACTTGATTTTTTAAAATTATACTTATTGTTCTGAATGATTCATCCACACACTGAACTTAGATTCATTAACGAAGAAATTGGTCATGGAGTCGTTGCAACTAAATTTATCCCCGCTGGCACAATCACTTGGGTGCACGACAAACTAGACCGCACCTTCACAAAAGAGGAATACAATGCGATGGCCCCATTGTATAAAACTATCTTAGATACTTATACATTTAGAAATAATTCTGGTAAATATGTTTTATGCTGGGATCATGGCCGTTACGTTAACCACAGTTTTAAATCTAATTGTTTGAGTACAGCATACGATTTTGAAATTGCCATACGAGATATTCATCCCGGAGAACAACTTACGGATGATTATGGCTACTTAAATATAGCTGAACCATTTCGCGGAATTGATGAGGGCACAAAACGCAAAGTTGTTTATCCGGACGACCTATTGAGATATTATAGGGTTTGGGATCAAAAAATAGAAAAAGCCTTACCAAAATTAAATAAGGTTGAGCAACCCCTTAAAGGTCTATTAGAAGATGGACTTTGGGAAACCCTTGAAAAAATAATTGGAGGAAAAGAGCCTATGGCTTCAATTTTAAGCAATTATTTTCACCAAGAATAAACGAATTGGAGTATAGAGAATCCCATAAAAGCACGTTTCAGTGAATCTTTATAATTAGTTTTGCCAAAACTTTGAAATGAAAAAATTTCTCATTGGTCTTTTAATTATCATAACTCTTTTTATCATTTTATTGTATTGGTCATTAAACAGCACACCAAAAGATTATAAAAAGGGCGATATAATTGGGGTAGAAAGCCTTGATAAAATTGACTTCCAAAAAACAGATTCGGTATTAATTGCAGCAAGTACTTTATATAAGGGAGATATGCTGAAAGAAATTATGCAAGGGGAGCATTACCGTGCAGCTTGGGAAACTCCTGTAAAAGTACCTGTTGTTTTTTTAGATTCTCTTAAAGGCGGACTTACTCCCGTGAAGGAAGGTGGCGGAATGCAGACTCATTCCTTAAAAGTATTAGATAAGGATGGCATATTGTATACTTTTAGAAGCATTAACAAAGATCCAGAACCACTCGTTCCTGATGTTGCAAAAACACTGGGAATGGAAAATATTATAATAGATGGGATCTCTGCCCAACATCCTTATGCAGCTATTGTGGTTGCAAGACTCGCTAATGAAATTGATATACTTCATACCCACCCACAAGCAGTATTCGTCCCTAAACAAAAGGCCTTAGGCAAATATGATGATGAGTATGGAAATGCACTGTATTTATTTGAATATGAAACAGAAGGCGATAAAAATTGGACTCAATTCTCTAATGTAAAGGAACTCGTAGACACTAAGGACCTACAGGAAATTAAAGCAGAAGGCAAAAAACAAATCACCTTCGATCAAAATATGCTCGTTCGCTCACGTCTTTTCGATATGATTATTGGCGACTGGGATAGACATGCTGAGCAATGGGGCTGGGCTCTTCAGGAAAATGATACGCTTATAAATGCCATACCGATTCCTTCAGATAGAGATAATGCCTTTTTTCATTTGGATGGTATAATTCCGAGCATAATTTCTAATGAAAAAGTGAAACCAGAATTGCGTTCATTTGAAGAAACTATTGACCATATGCCAGGCTTAGTTAAGCGATTCGACCGTTACTTTTTGTTACATGTACCTATGGACGTTTTTATGAAAGAAGCTAAAAACATACAAGAAAATTTAACGGATGACGCTATTGCAAAAGCTTTTAATGTTTGGCCAAAAGAATTATATAATTTAGATGGTGAGAGCATAATTGCTAAAATTAAATCTAGACGTGACAATATTTTAAGATATGCCGAAGATTTTAAAAACTCCATTGACAAACAGGGCGAGCTTTCGGAGCCAATAATGGGATCTGAAGAATTAGAACTTCCCGAAAATGTATTTAGATGTTTTGATTGCAATTAAATTAAAAGTGGAATCCAAAGGCTCCGGTTACACCAAATTTTCTTGCTCCAGGGACTTCTCTATAATTGCCTCTAAAATTAAAATCTATTCGGAATACCTTGAAAATATTTCCAACACCAAAGCCATATTCATAATAAATCTTCTCAGTTGGGGCAATATATATTAAGCCGGAAGCATTTAAGGCTTTATTTTCTTCCGAAATATCGCCCCATGCACCCCTTAGACTAATAATTTCCCTTAAATTCATTTTACGCAATAGCGGTATTCTTGAAAACAATCTTCCATTAAAATTGTGCTCTAAGTGAAGTGAGGCATACGTATCCGTTACAAATTCATAAAAGTCTAATTGCGAAAATGTTTTATATATAGAAAAGTAAGACTGATTTCCAGGGATAACGCTTAATAAACCAAGTGGAACCTCACCGAACGTTTTACCGACTTCTAAGGAAGATGTTAATCGGCCAAAGCCTCCAACCTGAAATGGCTGAATATAAAGAAATTGCAATTTAGTATAATTGAAATTGCTATTAAACCAAGCCCTAGAGCCAACACTCAATTGGGTAAAAATACGAGCGTAATCGTAGTTGGCTTCATACCTTTCAACTCCAAATCCACTCATTTTACGTTTTGGATAAAAACCTAAAGTCAACACATTTTCATATTGCTTCACTTTTGAAGAAATTCCAGTGGGTGAATCTTCATCATAATAATCTAAACTAAACGTTTCAGAAGCAGACTCTAGAGTGCGATAATTGCCAGAAAACCTAATAACAAAATTTTTGACGGGTTCTATTTCTGCCGAAAAAGTAGAGATATTAATACTTGTCAATTTATCATTTACTCCTGTATTAAACACTGTTGATGACGCTAAATCACGTCCTAAAACATCGCTAGACATTGTAAGGCTGGCACCTATCTGTTCAACATCTCTTCTATTCCCACCGGATATAATTATTCTATTCTTTTTGTCTATTAACCATTTCCCAGAAATTCCATACTTAAATTTGTTATCCCTAAAACCGTAGGCAACAAAACCTTCGACCCGCCATAAGTCATTAGACGTAAAATAAGTTCTTCCTCCGGTACGCAACCGCAGACCTTCAACCTCGTTGTACCCAAAGGTTGAGAATATGGGTCCGTAATCGAAATTCCATGCATGTATTTCGGCATAACCCGAAGCTAAGGTTGCTCCAATATTGTAAAGTCTTTTAAATTTCTTCACCGTTTGGAGCGTGTCGAGCATTTGATATATTCCCTGTTCGTCTTTATTTAAACTCTCAAGTCGATTATTTTGCCAGAACTCATCATCTCTGTTATAAACGTCAATATCATAGTTGTAGACTTCCTCATCATAAAAATTGGAATCCTTCTTAAGATCAAATTGATAGTTATTATATAAGGTGGTGCGCTTGCCATAAATACCACGTGCCTTTTCCTTTTTCGAAAAGGCGAAATCAGACATAAAATAGTCCCTTTTCAAAAGGAAGAGCGAATCATTAAGAACTTCGAATTCCTGTTCGATATAAATTTCTTTCACCCAATTGATGTTGGCACTTTTAGATGCCTGCATATTAATCTCTTTTATGGCAAAAGTGGAATCGTTCACCCAAAAATCCCCCTTAAAGGTCAGCTCATTTTTACGTCTTGGATAGTATATAATATTATAGCACCACTTATTATCTATAAAAGCACTGTCTGATAACACGTAGTTATAAGTATTGATGCCGGTACGAGACAAAGGACTTACAAAACTCTTATCGAAAAACTTTAAATAATTATCGTACACATCATAATCTGAATATAGCTCATCAACAAAATCGATGATAATTTGATTATTGCTGAAACCTGAATTTTTATTGCCCAAGACATCTTCCTTTTCTTTATTCAGCTCATTATTTCCATAAACCTTGCTTACGGCTTCGTTAATAAAAACTGGTAAATAGGTTTTTCCGGTTACTCGCGAAGTATCTACTTGATTAAAGACAAATTCCATGCCTTTAAAAAGTTTGCTATTTATTATGGAACTATCAATGGTATTTAAATCGAATTCAACCTTTTCATACTTGTCATATTGATATTGATTGAATTGACGAACACCATTCTTTCGCTTGCGTTCCCAAATTTTCCTTAGTATATCAATGGCCGGATTATTTTTCTTAGGCTGTTTTCCTGAAACAATAGTTACCTGACCAAGGCTTTCGGTTTCTTCTTCCAAAATAAGACGCATTTCATAATTCACCTTATTTTTCAATGGAACCATCAAGGTTTTATAGCCTAGAAATGATACAACCAAAGTATCCCATGTTGACTCAGATTGAAGATAAAACAGCCCATTTTCATTTGTAGTGGTACCTTCAGTTGACCCCTTAAAAATCACATTAGCATAAGCTACCGGTTCATTACCGGCATCAAAAACTTCACCACTAACCTTACTTTGGCAAAAACCAATTGCTGTGATAAAAATAATGACTATAAGAGGTAATGTTTGTTTCATAATAAAAAACTTCACCAACTAATGCTGGTGAAGTTTATATAACGTTTTTGAATGTAAATTATTTATAAAGTACTTTCTTCACTGCTTTTATAACATCATCGCTATTAGGCAACCATTCTTTTAAAAGCACAGGTGAATATGGTGCAGGAGTATCAGCAGTATTCAATTTTACAACTGGCGCATCTAAATAATCAAACGCTTCAGATTGTACAATATAAGTGATTTCGGTGGCAACATTTCCAAAAGGCCAAGCCTCTTCTAATACTACTAATCGATTAGTTTTCTTAACAGATTTAAGCACCGCCTCTTTATCTAATGGTCTAACAGTTCTTAAATCGATAATTTCGCAGGATATTCCTTCTTTCTCTAATTCATCGGCCGCCTTATATGCCTCCTTAATGATTTTACCAAAAGATACAATAGTAACGTCTGTGCCTTCCCGCTTGATATCAGCAACACCTAGTGGAATAGTGTATTCCCCTTCCGGAACCTCTCCTTTATCACCATACATTTGCTCACTTTCCATAAAAATAACCGGATCATCATCTCTAATTGCAGATTTAAGCAATCCTTTAGCATCATATGGATTGGATGGCACAACTACCTTTAATCCTGGAGTATTGGCAAACCAACTTTCAAAAGCTTGTGAGTGCGTTGCAGCTAGCTGACCAGCAGAAGCTGTTGGTCCTCTAAATACAATCGGACATTTAAACTGCCCACCCGACATTTGCCTAATTTTGGCAGCATTATTAATAATTTGGTCAATACCAACCAATGAAAAGTTAAACGTCATATATTCAACAATCGGTCTATTACCTGTCATTGTAGAACCTATTGCAATACCTGCAAATCCTAACTCAGCAATAGGGGTATCGATTACACGTTTCGGGCCAAATTCATCAAGCATTCCTTTAGAAGCTTTATAGGCTCCATTATACTCTGCAACTTCTTCACCCATTAAATAAATACTTTCATCTCGGCGCATCTCCTCGCTCATGGCCTCTGCAATTGCCTCCCTAAACTGAATTGTTTTCATTTAGCTAAACGGTCTTTAAATTTCGAGGAACAAAAATAGGAATAAATCATAAGAATTTCATCAAAATTAGGAGCATTAAAATGCACTTATCGTATGTGAACGGGAGAACTAAAGGTTTCAATTATACCAATATTTCCAAAAAATCATTCTTCCATATTCAAATTGTTCTTACGCACCACAAATTTTTGAATTAAATTTAAATTATTCTTAATTTTTTAAAATAAAATTCAATTATTTATTGAAATCTGTAAAAATTTAAAAATATTTCATAATTTTACTATGCACGCATAGTAAAAATTCAGAATAAAATAATTACCTTCGTAAACGAAAAATTAGATTCACTAATAACTTAATAATTCGCAATGAAAATATTGGTCTGTATCAGTCATGTGCCTGATACCACTTCTAAAATAAATTTCACAAACGACAATACCGAATTTGACAAGAATGGAGTACAATTTGTCATAAATCCAAATGATGAATTCGGCCTCACTCGGGCAATGTGGTTCAAGGAAAAACAAGGGGCCAGTGTTGACGTTATTAATGTTGGTGGTGCGGAAACAGAACCCACCTTACGTAAAGCATTAGCAATAGGTGCTGATGCCGCAATTAGAATCAATACTAATCCAAAGGACGGCCACCAAGTGGCTATAGAATTGGCAAATGTTGTTAAGGAAAATGGCTATGATTTAGTTATTGCTGGAAGAGAATCTATTGATTATAACGGTGGAATGGTACCAGGAATGCTAGCGGAAATTCTTGGAGCCAATTTTGTAGCTAATTGCATAGGCCTTGAGGTTGAAGGTGACAAAGCTACAGCCGTAAGAGAAATGGATGGCGGAAAAGAAACGGTTGAAACAAGTTTACCTTTAGTTATTGGTGGCCAGAAAGGATTGGTTGAAGAAAAGGACTTAAAAATCCCAAACATGAGAGGAATCATGATGGCTCGCCAAAAACCATTAAATGTTGTGGAACCTTCTAACCCTGAAATTTTTACAGATTCCGTAAAATTTGAAAAACCTGAACCAAAAGGAGAAATCACTCTTGTTGATGCAGATAATGTGGGTCGTTTGGTTGAATTGCTCCACAATGAGGCTAAGGTTATTTAATCATTATTAAAAAAGAATTTCATGTCAGTTTTAGTATATACAGAATCAGATAAAGGAACATTTAAGAAAATTGCATTAGAGACAGCATCCTATGCTAAAACTGTTGCAGACCAATTGGGAACTACTGTAACAGCAGTAACTATTAATGCAGATGACACTTCAGTTTTGAAAAATTATGGGGTAAACAAGGTATTGAAAGTTAGTAATAAGGATTTAGACACCTTTAACGCACAAAGGTATGCAGACGTAATTACACAAGCCTGTAATAAAGAAGGCACTAAAGTGGTAATTCTTAGCTCTAGTGCAGACTCTAAATACCTTGCCCCTATTTTATCTGTAAAGCTTAATGCAGGTTATGCCTCTAACGTAGTGGACGCTCCTTCATCTTTAGAACCATTTACAGTTAAGCGCACTGCATTTACTAACAAAGCTTTTAATTTTTCTAAAATTGAAAGTGATGTAAAAATCGTAGGTGTCTCAAAAAATTCATATGGTCTTTATGAAAATTCAGTGGAATTAACTGAAGAAGATTTTTCTCCTTCAATTCCGGAAAGCGGTGTTCATCAAAAATCTATCAACAAGTCTAGCGATAAAGTGAGTATTGCAGATGCAGAAATTGTGGTTTCTGGAGGTCGTGGCTTGAAAGGTCCCGAAAATTGGGGAATGATTGAGGAATTGGCCGAAGTTTTGGGAGCCGCCACTGCTTGCTCTAAACCGGTTTCGGATTTAGGATGGCGCCCACATAGTGAACACGTGGGCCAAACTGGCAAACCAGTCGCTTCCAACCTATATATCGCCATTGGTATTTCTGGTGCAATCCAGCATTTGGCTGGTATTAATGCATCAAAGGTAAAAGTTGTTATTAACAATGACCCAGAAGCTCCTTTCTTTAAAGCAGCAGACTATGGAATTGTTGGGGATGCCTTTGAAGTAGTCCCAAAACTCATTGAAAAATTGAAGGAATTTAAAGCACAAAACGCTTAAATTTTTTATCTTGTAGTAACAGCTAACTGTTCATATAAGCGATTAAATTTCCCAACTTACACATGTAGTTTGGTTATCTCCTAATTTAAACAGTTATTTGTGGTTTCAATTATGAGTTTAGTACGCTTAAACATAAAGGGCATTTCTTATAGTCAGACACAAAATGGTGCTTATGCACTCATACTCAACGAGGTGGATGGCGAAAGAAAACTTCCGATTGTTATTGGTGCTTTTGAGGCTCAATCTATAGCCATTGCCTTAGAAAAGGAAATACGCCCACCACGTCCGCTGACACACGACTTATTTAAAAATTTTGCTGATCGCTTTGAAATTGTGGTTAAACAGGTTATTATCCACAAATTGGTAGACGGTGTATTTTATTCAAGTTTGATTTGCGAACGTGACAAAATTGAGGAGATAATTGATGCACGCACCAGTGACGCAATTGCTTTGGCATTACGATTTAATGCACCCATATTTACATACAAGAACATCTTAGACAAGGCGGGAATATACTTAAAAGTTAACCCTAAGAAAGATGAGGAGCAGGAAGACAGCATATTGGTAGATGAAACATTGGCCGAAGAAGTAGAGGCGAATCTTTCGGAGAACTACAAAACAAAAACCTTGGACGAACTTAATGCCTTGTTAGATGAGGCCGTAGCTCAAGAGGATTATGAAGCTGCTGCAAAAATTAGGGATGAAATTTCCAAGCGATAATTCCAAAAAATGAATATCTTAACCGATGTAACATTTTGTAACAACTTAATGAATCATTGGCGACCATACCTTAAATTAATCCTACTCTAACCTATATGAAGAAATTTTGGCTAGCCTTTGGAGCTATTTTCTTTTTAACGTTCCTTTCATTTTCACAGTCCATTCAGAAAACCTGGATTTTCCAGTCGGTAACAGACAAATCAGAGGACACAATTTTTAAAATAAATCCAGAAAATGATTTCCTTGAATTTAAAGACGGAACTTTTAATTACACCCTATTAAATCAAGACAGCCTATCAGCCAAAGGCACTTATATCCTTCAAAATAACTTATTAGAACTTCGGTATTCACAACCAATAGACACCACAATTCAATACAGGATAAGGGCATTAACAGATTCCACTTTGGTCTATTCAGAAAGCGACATTACATATTCTTTGCGGAATAAATTGGAAATAGATGATGCCATGATAGCAATAGCGAAACCTTTAAATAATGTAATTATACCAAGTGATGGGTTTTCATTTCAAAGTTTATTAAGAGGCGTCCTAGGAATGCTCGTACTCTTGGTAATTTCTTATTTACTGAGTGTTAATCGCAAGGGTATTAATTGGAAAACGGTCGGTTTAGGCCTTGGTGCCCAACTTCTTTTAGCTTTTGGAGTTCTAAAAGTGCCATTCGTTCAAACTTTCTTTGAAGTTATAGGTAAAATGTTCGTGAAAATTCTTGATTTTACCCAGGCGGGTAGCGAGTTTTTATTGGGAGGAATGATGGATGTTGAAAGTTTCGGTTTCATTTTTCTATTCCAGATATTACCAACAATAATATTTTTCTCCGCCCTTACTTCTCTCTTATTTTATTTAGGAATCATTCAGATTGTGGTAAAAGGCCTAGCCTGGGTATTAACCAAATTGATGGGGATTTCTGGTCCTGAGAGCTTAAGTGTTGCCGGCAATATCTTTTTGGGGCAAACAGAAGCTCCTTTAATGATTAAAGCATATTTAGAGAAAATGTCTCGTTCTGAAATATTGCTGGTAATGATTGGAGGAATGGCTACAGTCGCTGGTGGCGTTTTAGCCGCTTATATTGGATTCTTGGGAGGAGAGGATGCTGCATTAAAAATATTTTATGCCAAGCATTTACTTACCGCCTCCGTTATGGCGGCTCCAGGAGCCATAGTGATATCAAAAATTCTTTATCCACAGACTGAAAAAATAGATACTGAAATTTCTGTTTCACAAGAAAATATAGGCTCCAATGTACTTGATGCTATTGCAAATGGAACTACTGAAGGCTTAAAATTGGCAGCAAATGTTGGTGCAATGCTTTTGGTTTTTATCGCCTTTATAGCAATGATAAATTTTGGTTTTAATAAAATCGGATCTTTTACCGGTATTAATACCTGGATTACTTCGCACACTCCTTATTCAGAACTTTCTTTAGAATTCATACTTGGCTACATTTTTGCTCCAGTAATGTGGCTTATAGGTGTAGCCAAGGAAGATATGGCTTTAATGGGGCAATTGTTGGGCGTAAAATTGGCTGCGAGTGAATTTGTGGGGTACATTCAATTGGCGGAACTTAAAAACGTCTCTAATGGAGTACATTTAAAATTTGAAAAGTCTATTATCATGGCCACCTATATGCTTTGTGGATTTGCAAATTTCGCATCCATTGGTATACAAATTGGCGGTATCGGCTCCCTAGCCCCAGGTCAGCGCAAAACTCTTTCCGAATTTGGACTAAAAGCCTTAATTGGAGGAACCGTTGCTTCATTATTATCCGCGACTATTGCGGGAATGATAATTGGCTAAGCAGTTAATAACTTTTAATATTAATTAAAGCATCCATCTTTAATAATTAACCTCTTTTTTTATTTTTAAAATCTGAAAAAAGCAAGTTCTGCTTAACCTGGGATTTTAACCAAATTTCTTTTAATGCAACAATATTTAGACCTGGTAAAACATGTGTTGGAGCATGGCCATGAAAAAAGTGATAGAACCGGTACAGGAACCAAAAGTATTTTTGGCTACCAAATGCGATTCGATCTTTCGGAAGGTTTTCCTATGGTGACTACCAAGAAATTACATTTAAAATCTATCATTTATGAATTATTGTGGTTTTTAAAAGGAGATACCAATATTCAATATCTAACGGAAAATGGGGTAAGAATTTGGAATGAATGGGCTGATGAAAATGGAGATTTAGGACCAGTATATGGCCACCAATGGCGAAATTGGAATAGTGACGAGATTGACCAAATAAAGGAGGTTATCGAAACTTTAAAATCAAATCCAGATAGTCGGCGCATGTTGGTCTCGGCGTGGAACCCATCAGTATTGCCAGATACTTCTATCTCATTTTCAGAAAATGTAGCCAATGGTAAAGCTGCACTTCCACCTTGTCACGCATTTTTCCAGTTCTATGTTGCAGACGGAAAATTATCCTGTCAATTATATCAACGTAGTGCGGATATTTTTTTAGGCGTGCCCTTTAATATTGCATCATATGCACTGTTAACTTTGATGATGGCGCAGGTTTGCGGTTATGAAGCAGGAGATTTTGTGCACACCTTTGGAGACGCACATATTTATAGTAACCATTATGAGCAGTTAGAATTACAGCTAAGTAGAGATCCTAGGTCTTTGCCAAAAATGATCCTTAACCCTGATATAAAAGATATTTTCGATTTTACTTTTGAGGATTTCACTCTCGTTGATTACAACCCTCATCCTCATATTAAAGGAGCCGTTGCGGTATAAAAAAGGCTGCTAAAAGGCAGCCCATAAAATTTTCAATAAATCCTAAAAGGTAGAATTATACTTTAAGCACGCTGTTTTCTGCAGCAGCAAAATCATTCCAAGCGTAAGCGTCAGCCTCAGCTTCATTGATATATGCTCCATCAACCAAATATCTAAATTCATAGTCAGCGTCTTTCTCAACATCAATGGTACCTTTAAAATTACCATTTTTTAGCTTTTTTAAGCTTCCAGCCTTCGCATCCCAACCGTTAAATGACCCAACTACTGAAACTTCAGAAGCTTCATCAGCTGGAACGGTGAATGTTACTTTACAAATCGGTTTACTTTTCAAATACTGCTTAGTGATAGCCATAAGAATTATTGTTTGTTACACGGGTCAAAAGTATAAAAGAAAACCAAGGGTACAAGCGATAAACAATTTTGTATCAAATAATTATGAATTTCGTAAAATACGACCAACTATTCTTTATACTTACAAAAAAATTACACCTTATTTTGAAGGGTTTACATGCCTTTCTTGTAGTTTATAAGCCTAGTTTTTGGAGAGAAAAATAACTATATCGTTTTCGTAAATACCGCAATTATGACCCGTTGCAAACAATATGCTAATACATAAAAAACGTATTTTTACCATAAATATTTAAGAACATGTTTGCGAAAAAAAAGGAGGTTCCAAAAATTGACAAAGAGCAATTAGAACTCATTAAAAATGCCGAAAGAAGAATTAAACAGAAAAGAGGTCTTTATATTCATTTTGTCATCTTCCTTATTGGAGCTGTTTTTTTAATTGTTGCCAATGTCGGGCTAGATATTGGCAAGGATTATAAGATTTTAGGTGTCGATTGGTTTGTATATGCCATCTTAATTTGGTTATTTCTATTTGTGTACCATTTTATAAATGTTTTCATCACCCACAAATTCATGGGGAAGGATTGGGAGGAACAGCAATTGGAGCGATTAGTAGCCAAACAAAAGGACCGACTTGAACAATTACGAAAAAAAGTTGAGTCAGAGTATCCGGTTTACAGTCAAGAGGAAAACGTCAAACCAACACCCAAGTTTCGAAATAAAAAACAAAATGTTACAATTATTGCTGCTGCAGGTGAGGACAATAGCATAGGTAAAGACAATGAATTGGTATGGCATTTAAAGGATGACCTACAAAGATTTAAAGCATTAACCTCAGGCCACCATATAATAATGGGCAGAAAGACTTTTGAAACATTTCCCAAGCCATTACCAAACCGCACGCATGTTGTAATTACTCGTCAAGAGAATTATAAAATTCCAGATGGTGTTGTTGTTGTAAGCAATCTTCATGACGCCTTGGATGTAGCAATTAATGACAATCAACCCTTTATAATTGGAGGAGGAGAAATATACAGGCAATCTTTGGATGTTGCCGATAGTATTGAATTAACGCGAGTGCATTCAACATTTGAGGCAGATACCTATTTCCCTGAAATTGATTCCCTTCAATGGCATGAAGTTGCAAGGAAATTTCACGAGGCTGATGAAGACAATCAATTTCCTTTCTCGTTTATAACATATAGAAAAGTGGAATAAACAATATCCATGAAAAGTGAAAAAGAGAAAATGTTGGCCGGCGAGTATTACAATCCCTTTGATGGAGAATTACAGAAAGAGCGTTACAAAGCAAAACTTCTTTTTCAAAAAATAAATAGCCTCAACGAGGATCACTTAAAGGAGAGAAAAATTCTGTTCAAAGAACTTGTTGTAAACGCAGGGAAAAACTATTGGATCGAACCGCCTTTTTATTGTGATTATGGGTACAATATTACACTTGGCAATAATGTCTTCATTAATTATAATTGCTGTATCCTAGATGTCTGTGAAGTAACTATTGGTGACAATTGCATGTTGGCTCCAAGCGTTCAAATTTATACTGCAACACATCCTCTTGAGGCACAGGCAAGAAACTCTGGAGTTGAATTTGGCAAGGCCGTCACTATTGGAAACAATGTTTGGATTGGTGGTAATGCCACCATTTGCCCAGGAGTAACAATTGGTGATAATGCAGTAATTGCCGCGGGTGCAGTTGTGGTGAAAAATGTCGAGGCAAATACATTAGTTGGTGGAAATCCAGCTAAATTTATTAAACACATTGAAAACTAGAATGGTTAAAAGCAAACATAGCTTTATTTAAATATTTCTATTTTTGCACACATTTAATTTAAAAAGGATGACAGCATATATTTTTCCAGGCCAAGGCTCCCAATTCAGTGGAATGGGACGTGAACTTTATGAAACTTCAGATATCGCAAAAGACTATTTCAACCAAGCCAATGATATTTTAGGGTTCAATATCCTAG
Organism: Aegicerativicinus sediminis; assembly: GCF_015476115.1. Classification (GTDB taxonomy): domain Bacteria; phylum Bacteroidota; class Bacteroidia; order Flavobacteriales; family Flavobacteriaceae; genus Aegicerativicinus; species Aegicerativicinus sediminis. Next base: position 659,091 of record NZ_CP064295.1, read on the forward strand.
ATATTATGTTCGAGGGCTCTGCTGAAGACCTGAAGGAGACTAAGGTAACCCAACCTGCAATCTTTATTCATTCGGTTGCATTGGCAATGGCCATGGGAAAAGAATTTTCTCCGAATATGGTAGCAGGCCATTCATTGGGAGAATTTTCAGCATTGGTTGCCAACGAAGTGTTGAATTATGATGACGGATTACGTTTAGTTGCTAAACGTGCATTAGCTATGCAGGCTGCATGCGAAAAGCAACCTGGTACTATGGCGGCAGTCTTAGGCTTAGAAAATGCTGTTGTTGAAGATGTATGTGGTAAAATCAATGGAATTGTAGTTCCTGCAAATTACAACTGTCCTGGACAATTAGTCATTTCTGGAGAGCTTAGTGCGGTTGAAAAAGCTTGTGAAGCAATGAAAGAGGCTGGAGCTAGAAGAGCGTTAATCCTGCCTGTAGGAGGTGCCTTCCACTCTCCACTTATGGAACCCGCCCGAGAAGAATTGGCAAAAGCAATTGAACAAACAGTTTTCGGAAAACCAGTTTGTCCAATTTATCAAAATGTACCAGCAGATGCTGTTACAAATGCGGACACTATAAAAAGTAATTTAATTTCTCAACTTACCGCTCCGGTTAAATGGACTCAATCTGTAGAACAAATGGCAAAGGATGGTGCAAGCCACTTTGTAGAAGTTGGCCCAGGAAAGGTACTTCAAGGATTGGTGAAAAAAATCAATTCTGAAGCTAGCGTAGATTCGGCGCAACTTTAATTAAAATCATAATTATCAGATGTCTAGAACTTGGAAGATTGCAATAATCATTATCGCAAATATTGCGCTGGATCAAATTTCAAAAGTCATTGTAAGATCAAAAATAGACTACCGAGAGGTAATTGAACTTATAGGTGAAAAATTTATACTTACCAATGTTGAAAATACGGGTGCCTTTTTGGGAATGGGCAGTGATATGAATCCCACACTGAAGTTAATTTTTCTTTTGATTTTGCCTGTGGTGGTCCTTGGGATGGTACTGTATTACATTCTGAAAAATAAACATTTAGACCGTCTAAGCTTGGTGGCGTTCTGTTGTATAATCGGCGGAGGAATTGCCAATGTTTATGATCGAATAATGTATGGCTCTGTAACAGATTTTCTGCATATAGATTTGGGAGGGGTCTTTAGAACGGGAATATTCAATGTTGCAGATATGTCTGTAACATTTGGCATGATCATACTAGTCTATGCTAGTTTAACCCAACAGAAAAACGTCAAAAAAATTAATACTATTTCAGAATCAGAAGATTAGCTTGCCAAATTACAAGCCTCACAATCTTTTACTTCTCCATAATAAGTTTCCCGATAAGAATGTAATGTCTTATAAGGGATAGAAAGAATTGCCTTTTGAATGTAAGTTACTTTGGTTTGAAACGAACCCATTTTTTTGGAATATCGCCCCTCAGATTTGGTTTGTCTTTTTATTGAAATCAATTTCATAATGCCTCTACTTTGCAACAAAGTAAGGTATCATCACTACCAATATGAAATTGACAACGTTAAATCAATGTTAACCTTTTTTCAGTTTAAGGATATGACAAGCGTACCTAAGAATTGTTAGAAATATTTCGATGTAAAGCCGATAATGTTAGAAAACCCTTAATCTATTTTTCTAACATATTTTTCCCAATTCCAAGCAGATCGCATGGCATCCTCCAAAGTCAACTGCGATTTCCATCCTAAAATCTCATTGCTTTTGGTTGTATCGGCATAGGCCATTATTACATCTCCTTCCCTTCGAGGGGCTATTCGATAATTCACCTTTAAACCATTGGCATTTTCAAAAGCTTGTATTACTTCCAAAACAGAAGATCCTTTACCGGTACCCACATTAAATACCTCATAGTTTTGGTCAGTCTTCCCATTCATTAATCGCTCCAATGCCACCACATGTGCCTTAGCTAAATCTACAACATGAATATAATCGCGGATACAAGTACCGTCTGGTGTTGGGTAATCATCACCAAAAACTGATAACTCACCCCTGATCCCAGCCACCGATTGGGTAATAAATGGCACTAGATTTTGAGGTACTCCTATTGGTAATTCTCCAATTAACGCACTTTCGTGAGCTCCAATAGGATTAAAATAACGAAGGGAAATAACATTAAGATCTTCATAGACCTTACATGTGTCTCGTAGAATTTCCTCTCCAATTTGTTTTGTATTACCATAGGGAGATTCTGCTGGTTTAACCGGAGATTCTTCCTTAATAGGCATTTCGTCTGCTTGCCCATATACCGTACAGGATGAACTAAAGATCAGATTTTGACGATTTAACTTAGTAGTTTGCTGTAGAATGTAAACTAAAGTCGTTAAGTTGTTTTCATAATAAAGCAAAGGTTTTTGCACGCTTTCGCCCACAGCTTTACTGGCGGCAAAATGTATTATCCCATCCAAATTATTGTGCCTACTAAAAAAATCTTCAACCCTGGGTTTTTCCCTTAAATCAATTTTCTCAAATTCAGGTAAAATTTCAGTTATCTTATGAATCCCTTGTAAAACATCCAAGGAGGAGTTGGATAGATCGTCGATTATAACAACTTCATGTCCCGCATTGATTAACTCAACAACAGTATGAGACCCAATAAAACCTAGTCCACCGGTTACTAATACTTTCATCGTTTAGTTATCTAGAAATTCCTTCACCGCATCAGCAATGTAAGTTATCATCTCATTTGTAAGTTCTGTATGCATCGGCAATGAAATAACCTCTTCACATAGTTGATTAGTAACTCTAAAATCCTCTTCATTATAACGATCATCCGTATATGCTTTCTGTTTGTGAAGGGGAATCGGATAGTAAACACCACAAGGAATTCCTTTTTCATTTAAATGCTTCACCAATCCATTTCTATCTCCATCAATTATTCTAAGAGTATACTGATGAAATACATGACAATCGCAAGTGTCGCATATACCTTCACATTCATCTTTGCCAGAAGGAACGATCAAGTTGGGATGGTGCTTCAAGGCTTTAGTATATTCTCTTGCAGAATTGCGCCTTGCCTTATTATAATTGTCTAAATGTTTTAGTTTAATATCTAAAATTGCTGCCTGTACAGAATCTAGCCGAGAATTAACCCCAACAACATCATGGTGGTATCTCTCATACATTCCATGGTTTACAATACCTCTTAATGTATATGCCAATTCATCATTATTCGTGAAAATGGCTCCCCCATCTCCATAACACCCTAAGTTTTTAGAAGGAAAAAATGAGGTGCATCCTAAATCACCAATAGTACCTGCTTTCGCTATTCTTCCATCAGAAAATTTATAATTGGCACCTATTGCTTGCGCGTTGTCTTCGATGACATACAATTTATGATTTTTAGCTATTTCCATGATGGCTTCCATATTGGCACAAAGACCAAATAGATGCACAGGAACTATTGCCTTTGTTTTCGGTGTAATAGCCTTAACAATCGCCTCCAAATCAATATTAAAATTAATAGGATCTACATCAACCAATACTGGGGTTAAACCCAACAATGCAATAACCTCCACTGTTGCGGCAAAAGTAAAATCGGCAGTTATCACCTCATCACCAGGTTTTAAACCTAAACCCATCATTGCAATTTGTAGAGCATCTGTACCATTTGCACAGGGGATAACGTGTTTCACCCCTAAGTAAGACTCTAAATTCTTCTGAAAGGATATAACTTTTGGTCCATTTATAAAGGCTGTAGAATTGAAAACTTCATCAACTGCATTGTCTACCTCCTCTTTAATTTTTAGATATTGACCCTTTAGGTCAACCATTTGTATAGTGTTCATTTAATCATGAAATAATCTTGCGAGACAAGGATTTTTGAGTACAGCGAAATTACAAAAACTAGTATTGGCGACCAATGAAATATCTTAAAGAACCCTATTTTTGCTTTAAAATAATTTATGGGGCTATTTTACAATTTTGGCGTAGCAGTTTTTGGGAAATTCATAAAATTTGGAAGTCGTTTCAGTCCGAAATTGAAAAAAGGTGTTATTGGAAGACAAGACACATGGGGAATTCTTGAAACAACCTTAAACGATAGACAAAAAATTTGGTTTCATTGTGCTTCCTTAGGAGAATATGAACAAGGCTTACCAGTTTTTCAAGAAATAAAAAAGGAATTCCCCAACCATCAAATCATCTTAACTTTTTTCTCTCCCAGCGGTTATGAGATTAGGAAAAATAGTGCAATAGCGGACATTGTCTGCTATTTACCAATCGACTCAAAAGAAAATGCAATTAAATTTTTGGAATTGGTTCAACCAAAGTTAAGCATATTTGTTAAGTATGATATATGGCCAAATTACATCTTTGAACTAAAGAAGAGAGGAGGAACGTTATTACTTATCTCCGCCAATTTTAGAAAATCTCATTCCTATTTCAAATGGTATGGTAAACTTTTGTTGAAAAGCTTAAAACAATTTGATCATATTTTTGTCCAAAACGAATCATCCAAACTACTGTTAAAGAAACATGGATTAACAAATGTTTCAGTTAGTGGAGATACTCGTTTTGATAGAGTTTCTCAACAATTAGATAACGATAACAGCATTCCCTTTCTAGACGAATTTGTAGGCAACAATCTTAGTGTTATCTGTGGTAGCACTTGGCCTGCAGATGAAGAAATGATAATTGATTTTATAAATAAGGAATACATCAAAGATTTACGATGGATTATAGCCCCACATGAAGTTGATGAGGATCATATTAGCAAAATTCAAAACCAAATTATAAAACCAACAATATTATTATCTAAAAGCAATAACGGTCTCGAGGAGAATTCAGAGGTTTGTATAATAGATTCAATAGGACAGTTGAGTAAGGCATATAATTATGGTGATATAGCCTATGTTGGCGGCGGAATGGGAACAAAAGGGTTGCACAACATTTTGGAACCAAGTGTATTTGGTATCCCGGTTATCATAGGTAAAAATTTTGAAAATTTCCCAGAGGCAATAGAAATGACTGAAACTGCGGGTGTTATATCAATTTCTAATTTGTTAGAATTCAAACTCCAACTACATGATTTGTTGGATAATGAAGACCGACGAGACCAGTTAGGACAGCTTAATCGGTCATTTATAGAAAAAAATCGAGGTGCTGTAATCCAAATAATGGACTTTATACGTAAATAGTTTCGACAATGCGATTTTAGGTAATATTTCGGGTAATTATATTTTTTAAAAATCTCGAATTAAATTATACTTTCGCAACTTATAATTAACACTAAAACTATTAAAATGAAAAAATTCTTTTTAAGTACCGCTTTTATTATGGCATTGGCAGTATCTGTTACTTCTTGTAGAGAAACAAAAGCTGATGATGTTGATGATGCTATTGAAAACGCAGGTGACGCAATGGAAAATGCTGCAGAAGAAACTGGTGATGCAGTTGAAGGAGCGTTCGAAAAAACTGGCGAAGCTATTGACAACGCAGTTGAAGAAACAAAAGAAGCTGGTGAAGCTGTAGAAGATGCTGTTGACAGCGTTGACGATTCAGTTGACGACGGTAACTAATTGAAAAATTTTCAACTTAAAATAGAAAAGGCTCGAATGATATTCGAGCCTTTTTGATTTATGACAGTTTTGTTACTTTGCTTCTTTCCTAAGGACCTTTAATGGAGAACTAACAACTACTTCCCTACTATTAAGCATACCTATGAACCATACAAGAGCCGTAATTCCCGGAAACAAAACCAAAAATGGGAATATCGATGGTAGAAACGGCTCCTCAAACATCCACCAAGCCATTAATTGGCTACCAAACAGGGAAAGAATTATTCCGGTCAAAGTCCCAATAGCACCTAATAAAATATATTCAAGAGATAAAATTTTAATAATTTGCTCGCTCTTAGCACCAATTGTTCTCAACAATACACTTTCCTTCAAACGCTGGTACTTACTTGTACGCACTGCACCAATTAAGACAATAATTCCTGTAATTATACTAAAGAAGGCCATAAAATTGATAATCCATGAAATCTTTGCCAATAAATCTTCAATCACAGACAAAACTTGACGAAGATCTAGGATAGATATATTCGGGAAATCTCTAACAAGTTCATTTTGAATTTTAGCCGATTCCTGTGCATTGGGGACTTTGGTGGTAATAACCCCAAACTGGGGGGCTTTCTCCAAAACACCAGCAGGAAATAGCACCGTAAAATTTGGCTGAAGCCGACTCCAATCAACTAGCCTGACACTATTCACCTCCGTTTCCATAAGTTTCCCCTGCACATTAAAAACTATGTGGTCACCAACATCTACTTGAGCATCTGCCGCAAAATTGTCACTCACTGAAATTGGTACAATTCCATCTCCAGAAAAACGTGAAACCCAAATTCCCTTTTGGAGACTTTCTGATTCAATTAAACTATCTCTGTAAGTTGCCCGAAATTCATGATTGAGGATCCAACGATTTATTGTTGCAGTTGTATCTTTTTTTATATCCTCTACAAATTTGCCTTTTAAACTTTGAATCCGCATTGTAACAATAGGAATTCCATCCAAAACCTTTAGGCCGGCACCCTTCAATTTGTCATTTACAGCCAACATCTGGTCCGACTGTACATCTAATAGAATCATATTCGGACTATTTTTTTGCCCATCAATGGATGCTTGAGCCAAAAGCATATCCTTTGTAAAATATAGAGTGCTGATTAAGAAAGTGCCAATTCCTATTGCCAAAATCAATATTATGGTTTGATTTTGTGGCCTGTAAAGGTTCATAAGGCTTTGACGAGTTTCAAAACTCCATGTTTTAGGAAAAAATCTCTTAACCAGATACATCACCAAATTAGCCATCAAAACAAGTAAGGCAAAAGCAACGATTACACCTACCACAAAAATGAGAGCATATTTCCAATTCCCAATCAACCAGCGGGCAAATGCGATAATAAATATTAATATTCCAAAGATTACAAAATAAAGAGGTGTTTTTAATGTTTCTCTTTCTTCATTCTGGATTCTAATGACCTGCAAGGGAGAAACCTGATAGGTTTTAATTAGTGGATATAAGGCAAACAGTAAGGACATTGTAACCCCTAGTGTCAACCCTAACAATACAGTTTTAAAGGAATAAACCAATTGTATGTCAACGGGAATTAAATCACCGAGAATAATTGGGAAAAGTGGTTGCATCCCTAAACCTATTAAGGTTCCAGCCACCCCACCTATGAGACCCATTGCGGATATTTGAAGCAAATAAATTAAAAATGCCTGTTTTCTAGTTGCACCTAGGCATTTTAATATTGCAACAGATTTAAGTTTCTCCTTTATATAAATGTAGATTGAGCTTGCTATACCGACACAACCCAGCAGCAATGCAATAAACCCCACAAGATTTAAAAACTTACCGAAGTTTTCATAACGCCTTCCCAACCGTCGACTGGTTGAACTATGAGTATCTATATCCCCATCAAGTTTTCGTAACTTAGGATTAAGCCTTGATTCAAAAGCCTCTAAATCTAAATTATTATCTGACTTATAGTAATAGTTATAATCGACTCTACTTCCCTGTTGCACCAAACCCGATGGTTCTATTATATCTTTTGGAACCACAACTGGGGGCGCAATGGAACTGAATAAATTGCTACTACCTGGAATTGATTTTAAGGCGCCACCAATAGGCAATTTTTGGGATCCTAACTTAATAGTATCACCAATTTTCAGATTTAGCTGAATCATTACTGTGGCATCTACCAAAGCTTGTCTCTTTTCTCGATAGCTATCAGCAGCACTAATGGGTTCTGTAACCAAATCCCCGTAGAAAGGAAACCCTCCTTCTATACCCCTCACCTGCACAAACTTAGAGGTCTCTTGAGGTAAAAACAATGCCATCGAAGGGAAACTCATTTCAGATGCCTGTGGTTGTAATGAATCCACTATCTTCAAAAGCTCATCAGATGGGGGTTTATTGGTGTCAATAATATAATCGGCACCCATTAAAGACTTAGATTGAAGCCCAATATTCTCTCTTAAGGTGATTCCAAAGGATTGAATTGCAACTACTGCAGCAATTCCCAATACAATTGAAGCCATAAACAAAACCAGTTTAGATCTACTAGCCTTTCCATCTCTCCATGCCATCCTTAATAACCAACCCCAATTAAGTTTTCTTTTCATGAAAATTGGCTTATGCATTTATGGTATCAGAAACAATACAACCGCCCTTTAACCGAAGAATGGTTTGGGTTTTGGCTGCCAATTCCAAATCATGGGTAACTATAACCAAGGTCGTTCCTGCTTCTTTATTTAATTGAAATAAGAGCTTTTCAACTGTATCACCTGTTTCGGCATCTAAATTTCCAGTCGGTTCATCAGCAAACAAAATTTCTGGACTATTTGAAAATGCCCTGGCCAATGCTACACGCTGCTGCTCACCTCCAGATAGCTGGGAGGGATAATGATCCATTCGGTCAGATAGACCAACTTTAGAAAGCAATTCGCTTGCCTTTTCGGTTGCCATTTTATTTCCCCTTAATTCTAAAGGAACTGCCACATTTTCTAATGCCGTGAGAGTTGGTAACAACTGAAAATCCTGAAAAACAAAGCCAACCTTTTCATTCCGCAATTCTGCTCTTTGATCTTCATTGAGTGTTTCAAGCGAAATACCGTCAATTTTAATTGAACCTTTATCCGCACTATCTAAACCCGCACATAGACCCAATAAAGTTGTTTTTCCACTTCCCGACGGACCAACAATTGAAAATGTTTCTCCTTTAGAGACACTAAAATTAATATCTTTTAGAACCGTCAATTCTTTTTCACCACTCGTAAACGTTCTACTTAGGTTAGTTACCTCTAAAATTGCTGACATTGTTTTACCTTTATTGGAATTAAAAATTTAAAATACATAAATGAGTTTTAACACCCATACCCTACCTAAATTCGTCCTGTTAATCTTTTGTTATATTTTGATTTTCGCAACAAGTTGCAAAGATAAACAGGAAAATACGCTTGAAAAAACTTCGACAGACTTAACAGAAAAAGAGGCTCCCACCTCAAATGCTACCATCTTGTTTTTTGGGAATAGTCTTACTGCAGGTTTGGGCCTCGACCCTGATGATGCATTCCCAGCATTGATTCAGAATAAAATTGATTCTTTAAGTCTTGATTATATAGTGGTGAACGCAGGCTTAAGTGGAGATACCACTGCTAGTGGCAAAAATCGTCTAGAATGGGCGTTGAATGATGGTGTTGAAATAATGATTTTAGAATTAGGCGCGAATGATGGCCTTAGAGGTATTCCTCTTGATGAAACTGAAGCCAATCTTCAAGAAATGATTAATATGGCAAAAACTTCCAATCAAGACATTAAAATAATACTCGCTGGAATGCAAATTCCTCCAAATATGGGTCCAGAATACACTGAACAGTTTAAAAATATTTACCCAAAATTGGCAGAAAAAAATTCGATTCCACTTATTCCATTCCTTTTGCAGGATGTAGCTGGGATACCAGAATTAAATCAAAATGACGGAATTCATCCAACTGAGGAAGGACAAAAAATTGTAGCAAATAATGTTTGGGAGGTTCTTAAAACAGAATTAAGCCAATAGTCAAGATAAAAAATTATGACCACGAAAGATTTACCTTATTTACCGGAATATTTTGACAGGTATATCAATCTTGTTAATAAGGAAAAGGATTTGATTTCCATTTTTGAAGAAACAAAGTTAGATTTTGAAAACCACAGAAATTGGCTAGAAAACCATTCCGATTTTCGTTATCAACCCGAAAAATGGACTCCAAGAGATATTCTTCAACATCTTATTGACAATGAAAGAATACAATCGTATAGGGCCTTAGTTTTTAGTAGAAATGACCATGCAGTATTACCTGGTTATGACGAAAATTTGTATGCGGACAACACAAGTGCTAATATGCGTTCAATAACAGATTTGCTTGAAGAATTTACATATGTTCGAAATTCAACCATTAAACTATTTTCAAGTTTCTCAAAAGACCAATTACTTAAGGAAGGAATTTGTTTTGAACTAAAAATTACCGTTTTAGCCCTCGGATTTCAAATTGTGGGGCATCAAATTCATCATTTAAAAGTTTTGCAAGAACGGTATATGACCAATTTATAGATTGGCCATCTTAACAATACCCATTTCTAGGCCTCTCAATTCTGCCAATCCTTTTAACCTCCCAATAGCTGAATACCCTGGATAAAAAGGTTTGTTTTGATCATCGAATAATTCATGCCCGTGGTCTGGTCTCATAGGCAATGGCAGACGCTTGCTTTTTTGCTGATAATCATGGAACGTTTTAACTAGTGAGAACATATCTGCATCACCTTCCAAATGTTTTGCCTCAAAAAATATTGAATCTGTGAAATGTTGTACAGATCTTAAATGGACGAAATGAATTCTTGGGTAAAAAGCTTCAATAATATCAACAAGATTGTTCGACTTGGACGCTCCCAAACTACCACTGCAAAAAGTAAGTCCGTTTGATTTACTCGGCACCGAATTAAATAAATATTGGAGATCCTCCATTGAACTTACTACCCTTGGTAAACCAAGAACAGACCATGGTGGATCATCTGGATGGATTGCCATATTTACACCTAGGCTTTCTGCATAGGGGACGACTTCCTTAAGGAAGGAAATCAAATTTTCCCTTAATCGATGTCGTGAAATATTACTATAGTCAGATAAACCTTGTTTTAGCTTATCGAGTGTAAAACTATGTTGGTCACCAGGCAATGCCATCAGCAAACTAGATTTTATTGAATCTAGTTCTTCCTTAGAAATTTCTTTGTAACGCTGCTTGGCGGCATCAACTTTATCGGAAGGATAATCCTTTTCCGCCTTATCTCTTTCTAGAATAAATAAATCAAATATGATAAGGTCTATAAGATTGTAACACAAAGCAACACTGCCATCGGAGAGCTTATATCTTACATTTGTACGCAACCAATCCAGAACCGGCATGAAATTATAGCAAACGGTTTTAACTCCGCATTCAGCCAAGTTTTTTAAGCTCTTTTTGTAGTTCTCTATATATAAAACCTTATCCTCGCGTCCTTGTTTTATATGTTCGTGTACAGGTAAACTTTCAACCACGTTCCAGTGTAATGGAAAATGTAATTTTTGATTACTATCTTCTAAAAGTGCAATGCGCTTTTTTATTTCATCAACTGTCCAAATCTCTCCCACTGGTATATGATGTAAAGCGGTAACAATTCCGGATGCACCGGACTGTTTTATCATTTCTAGGCTCACCGGATCATGAGGTCCATACCACCTCCAACTCTGCTCGAAAACTCCAGTTGCATTAGTTTTGCTCATTTCCTCAATTGATTAGTTTATAATAACGAAATTAGAGGTTTTTTGTAAGATATAATTATAAAAAATCGCTTCGTTTAGGATTAAACACGTCAATTAACATCCCTGATTCCAAACATTTAGCTCCATGGACCAAATTTGGATCAACAAAAAAGGCATCACCTTCAGATAAAATCTGGGGGTTGCCATCAATTGTAATTTCAAATCTCCCTTTTGCAACGTAAGTGCTTTGAGAATGTATGTGGTGATGCAAACTACCAACCGCCCCAGTTTCAAATTCAACCTTCACCATCATCAAGTCATTATTATAACCCGTAATTTGCCGCCTAATACCGTCTCCCAAATCCTCCCAAGTTTCCTCCTTTTCTATAAAATACATTTAAATAATCTTCTAAATTAATTTCAATATTTCTTTTCCCATTCAGGATAATCAACTTCTAGTAATTTTGTTGCATAACCATCAACATAGCTATAACCAACACGCCTCTCCCGCTCAATTTTATTAAGACTGTCTTTAACAATGCCATCTCTTCCAACGAACATGATCTTATTTGTTTGAATATCATTAAACCGACCCCACAACGGCCCTCCATTAACATCTTTAACCATTACCCGATCTACTATTTTCTCAGTGGTATTATCCCTTATCCAATCTACCCTATAACCCATTACTTTAGCTTCCTGAAACCACTTAACTCCTGATCTTATGGCATTTTTAACCGCTTCTGTCGGTTTCTCTATTTTCATAAGATATTCTAGAATTTCAACACTCTCTTTACCGCTTAAAGATGGCAATTCATAGGAACGGGCTTTTGCCGGCTCTAAGGTTGAAACATCATGCTGCGCGCACCAAATTGTCAACTTTCCATTTACCTTAACTTGAGTGGCTAATATTATTTCCAAACCTTTGTTAATAGCCTCCTGCGCTTTTTCTACTCTTGCATTGTCCACGAAATCATAAGGACCATTTCTTTTCGCTACATCTCTCAGTAAATTCATCACGCCTATCATAGCATCGTCATTATAAGTTATATGCTCATAATATCCCTTAATTATAGGATAAAATTGAGGCCAACCTCCATTTGGATATTGGGCTTTTAGCAAATAATCTAAACCCACAATGAATGATTCCTTAAAGCGCTCTAATTTAGTTACGGAAAAAAGTTTAGCTAAATAGCGGAGTTGAGTATGTGTGGCTCCATTGTCGATAGTAGTCCCCTCTAATTGGTTCTTTTCAGCCAATAATTGCTTTTTTTTATTTTCGTAGAGCTCCGCTGCCATATCAATATTCTTATTCCAACCACCATTATCCTTTTGGAACAAAAGCAGATTGTCCCCGATTCGCACTGCCTCCGGTCCTGCAAACCACTCATCATTATTTTGTATAACGCTTGGCCAATGTACTTTTATGTCATTTTGAATTCCGAAGCAATAATTGACGAATAAAATTAAAGACCCTAAGGCGAGAGAAAGTTTCATAATATTTTTTTCTCTAATACCTCTTGTTTAATGTAAGGTGTTAATAATAATTTTTGACGGGCAATTTCTTGCAGAGCCAGACTAGCCACTAAATTGGCACCTAATTTCGATAAATGCGTGTTATCTTCCACTCCATCTGGTTTATAAGAATTTTCACTAGGTTCTATATGAAGATGTAATTTTTTGGATTTTTCAGGTCCAAACTTTAATTCTAATTGTTCGGTTAACCATTGTAGATCTATAAATGGCACATTCATCTCCTTAGCAACCATTCTAGCTACCAATGGGTAATTGTCGTGAGTATCAACCAAAACTCCATACTCATTAAAATTTCTGCGAACAATAGAACTGAATAATATTGGGATCGCAAATTTGGCTCTTGTCTCATTAACATAGCGCTCCAAATTATGCCAATATTGGGTAAACGGATTTGTATAGCGAGTAGAATCCTTAAATTTTTGATCATTGTGTCCGAATTGTATAAATACAAAATCACCCGGTTTTAAAGAATTCAAAACCTCCTGCCATTTACCCTCATCAATAAAACTTTTTGTGCTTCTCCCATTAACCGCCTTATTAATAATCGTAATATTTTCCATAAGGTCGGGAAGCATTTGTCCCCATCCGTGTTCTGGATTCTGTTCAGGATCTTTTTTATCGGCCATTGTAGAATCTCCAATTAGATAAAGGGTTGGTGTATTCTGAGCCATGGATATCAACCCAAACAGAACAAAGCCAAGTATAAATAGATTTTTCATATTTAATAATTTAATTCAAAAACATCCTTATTATAACATACTAAGCATTTTGTTAATCCAAGAAATATTGGAAAAAAGTAGTGATTCATTCACTATTAAAAATTTTTACCAACAATTTAAGAAAGGATTCATAAGGCTTTTTTATTATTCTGATTTGTTTGGAAACCACGAGTTTTCCTTCTTAAAGATATTTATAAGGTTATAAGTTTTAACCTCCTCTTTATTCAGTTGATGTGACCAAGCCACTCGAGTATTTATTGATGCTCCAGGACCTACACTATTATACTCGGCATAATAGGTAGTCTTTTCTTTTTCTGGAAACATTTTATCACCGGTCCATGGATCCCATCCAGGCGCAAGTATGTGAGAACCTAATTCGCAATTAATAAAAACAGTTTTTGCATAAGGGCGCCAAGGACGGCCTAAATAAACTTTATTTACTCCTTCACCGGCTTTTAATTTGCAATTGAAAAAAACGTAACCAAAATCTTGATTTGCTGGCGTTGCCGCAGCAGTAACAAATGAATTTACTTTGCTATGGATTACACAATCCTTAAAAACGGCAGTAGCCTCACCAAAGATAAAATCCGTGGTACCTTCGATGTAACAGTTCTCGTAATACTGCCTACTACCTTCTGTTGCAGTGTAGAGAGTATCTTGACAACCTATTAAATTTGAATTCTTTATAATAAAACGATCACCTTCAACATGCAAGGCAACGGCTTGCCCTTCTCCACATGATGAATTTCTTATGGTAAGATTTTCAATTTTAATATCATCTCCTCTGACTAAAAGGGTGTAGGAGGTAAAGGTGGACATATTCAGTCCAGTTTTACTGTCAATTTTTCCAGAAAAATCATTGTTGGAAATTATGGTACTTTCTCTGTCTTCCCCGATTAAGGTCAACTTATGCTTCCAGGTTGGAATTTCAATTTTCTCTTGATAAACGCCATTCTTGATATGAATTTTAACTTCGGCAGGCCCTAAATCTCTTGTTGAATTAATTGCCTCTTGTATGGTTGAATAATCGCCTTCCCCGTCTTTAGAAACTGTGATTTCTCGGTAAGGTTTAAGAAGTGGGTGGTTGGAAGGCTGAAAAACCCTGTTCAAAAAATCTACTGAAATAGTAACGGTTGGTTCAAACCATGGATGTAATAACCAAAAGGAGTGTGGAGAATCTGGTATGGTATGAATTTCATTATATGTATTATACTGATTCAATAAATTAATCATATCATCCCTTCCTGCATGAAAACGTGGTTGATCAGAATTAAGGAAAAGTGTTGGGGGGGTGTCTTTCCCAACATATTCTAGTGGAGATGCTTCTTTCCAGGTTTTAAAGGCGTCGGTTTTATTTCCTCCTAACCAAAATGCAGCATAATCACCTTCCTCAGCTTCAGAATGAACAAAAGAAACAATACCATCAATATTTAGTATTGCTTGCACTTTATCTGAAACGGTTGAATTTGAAGGTTTGAATATGTTCAAATCTGCCGTTGTCCCAATTAAAGTTGCCAATTGAGCACCTGCAGATGTGCCTAGCACTGCGATTTGATCTGGATTAATTGAATATTCGGGACCATTTTGTCTAATCCATCTAATGGCATCTTTTAAATCTATCACTCCCGCAGGATATGGAGCTTCTTCACTCAACCGGTAAGATACAGGAATCCCGACATATCCATTCACCGCTAAATGTTGAGCCATAACCCTTTGATTTTCTTTAGAACCTGAGGCCCAACCACCACCATGAATCAAAAGTACTGCCGTAAAGTTTTTACCATTATTAACGGTAGGAACATAAACATCCAATTTCAGTTCTCGATCACCAATTGATTTATAAGTTAGATTTTCATGAGCCAAATATAGATCCGATTCTAAGGTAGATACTGGAGAAATAAATGGATAATTTTTATGGAGTTTTTGAAAGGTTGTTTCTACTGAATAGGTGCTGAATTCAGGTTTATTCTGACCATAGATATTATTCAAAAAAAGAAACAGAAATACGAACAAAATTTTACCAATACTTTTCATCTCTTTTTAATTAAGATTCTGAGGCTGTAAATTTTTTAAAGCATCAAAAATAATTTGGGAAACCGCCAATGCTCCTTCTGACTGAAAATGGGTATTATCATTTTGTCCATTCGGATAGGCTTCATATTTACCAGCTGGTAAATTCATGAAATAATGCGTAGTAACAAAATCCTTCCCTTTGGATGAAAATACATCCATTGACAATTGATTCAAATCTATTAGAGCTACTTGCATTTCCTTTGCTATCTCCTTAACAGCGGCCGGATAATCTCCATGAACATTTTCTAATCGACCTTCTATCCATGGATAATTTCTGGCAACTGGTGTTAACAATATTGGAATGGCTTTTTTTTCTCTAGTCTGACTTACAAACAACCGCAAAAATTCTTTATAACCCTCTATACTGACATAACGCTCAGGCTTTTCTTCAGAGGCGTCATTATGTCCAAATTGAATAATTACAATATCATCCTTGTTAAGATCATCAACAACACCTCTCCAACGTCCTTCCTGAAAGAAAGTTCTTGTACTTCTTCCTCCTCTGGCCCGATCATCCACATTGACACTGTCACCTCTAATGATGTTTGAAATTTTTTGTATACTATCACTAATCATAAACTTTTGAAAAACTTGCCCCCATCCCATTAGGGGATATCGAGTTTTCATATAATCTATATCGGCATCATAATTACCGCTATAATCGGCCATTGTAGAATCTCCTACCAAGAATATGGTTGTGGTATTTTGAAAAAGTTTTTCTAATCCAGGAACCTTTGGCAAATTCCCGTCGGCCTGTCTAGAATTCAGCAAATCATTTACGGATATATTAGGAACTGTTCCAGAGAAATTTTCTTGCCAGCTATTACCCTTTACCAAAAGTGTTTCACCATAAAACTTTCCCAAATTTCCAATAGAAAAAGAATTTTGGACATTTAGTTCTTCAAGTCCATTTTTTTCAGAGAATGCAAAATTTCTTCCATTATGGATTGCCAGACAATTTTCAATTTTTACGGCCCCACGATTGCTGTTATGGTCAAAGCCGTCATTCAAATTTTCAATGGCAATACAGTTTAGGTAAGTTGCATTATGCTTTTTTGATTTATTATCGCTACCCCCTGTTTTAAAGCCATTGCCATCGCCTTTTGCAATTTTGTCATTTTTAAGATATCCGTTTCTTATTGCCCAACAATTTTTATAAGTTGTTTTAATATTGTCAGTTCCCCTAAGGTATCCATCCCAACCATCATCAAGATTATTCCAAGCTCTGCATCCTTCAAAAACATTCCCTGAACCTACGTTCATTTTAGCCCCGAACCCGTCAGCATTTTCTAATTTGGAATCAGCATTAAAATAAGAATCACAATTTAAAATATAATTATTCGAGGCCGCATCATCTAACTGAAGACCTGTATCTGCACATTCATAAAAGCTACAAAATTCAACTTTATTATTGCTTCCCCTGATTTGAAGACCATTATCTCCAGCTTTGCGAATATCTAACCCCTTTATAACCCAATTGTCAGCTTTTAAAACAATACCCTGGCTAGAGCCATCTTCTTTCAAAACAGAAAAATCCAGAATTGTCCTGCCTGATTTTGAACCGATTAAAAAAATCTTGTTTTGAGGTGTCCCTGAATTATTTATAAACAATCGCTCTGACATATTATACACACCGGAAACTAATTGTATTGAATCACCGGGTTGAGCCTTGTCTAAAGCTTTTGCTAATTCTTGAGGAGTATTTGCTTCAACAAAATGATAAACTGATTGAGAATAACTTTTTAAACTGAAGGAACACGCAATAACAGAGGCAATTATTATTATAAATGAAATATACCTAGAAATAGTTTGATTTAAATCCATCATTAATCCTTTGTGATCCTAAACCAATCAAAATCTGCATATCCCCCTCTTTTGCTTTCTGGCGTACTTATGGAAAACAATCCAACTTTAGCTCCAATCCATTTACCTGGTTTAGCTGTAAATTTTTGACCGAAAGAAGAAAACCTTTTTCCATCTATGCTATAACTAAACCTACATTCAGCATTCGGGGCATTAACTTCAACCCGAAAGAAAATTTCATTTGAAGGAATTCTCATTTGCTCATTTGTTATTTCTTTTGCACCTTCAATGGCACCAATTGACTGTGTCTGCTCAATAAAATAACCATCTTTATCGTGAGACAAGGTTAAGGTGGCATAGTCCATTCCCAAAACGACAAGCCCAGCTCGTTTGCCTGTTTCAGCTTCTTCTGGAACTAATTTCACTTTGGTTGTAGTCACAAAATTAGGAGCTGGAAATTTTTGCAATAATAAATTCGGCACCGTCCATAAGTTTGGAGATTTATCAGGTGTTTTTATTGAAAAAAGGCGTAAAAAATTATTCCCCCTAAGTTTTGCGTACCAAACTACATCAGGGTTGGCTTGCCATTGCCATTGAAGGCCAATGTCGTCACCAATAAACTCGTCCGTTTCTACTGGGGTAACCTTTTGAAATTTTTGATTTGTCTTTGGCTTTCTGTACGTAGAAACCGGTTCTCCAATTCCATTTCTATCTAGATCTTTTCCCATTATGGGCCAATCATTGACCCAGTTCATTGGTTGTAAATGTACTACACGCCCATAGGCGTCAACATCTTGGAAGTGGTAAAACCAATCCTCCCCAAATAGTGTAGTTACCCATGCGCCTTGATGGGGACCATTTATATTTGTTGAACCTTGTTCAAGAACCACTTTCTCTTCATAAGGACCATAAATATCCTTGGATCTTAATACTAATTGCCAACCTGTTGCAACCCCTCCAGCTGGCGCAAATATGTAATAGTAACCGTTTCGTTTATAAAACTTTGTTCCCTCAACTGTAGGATGATTTTCATGACCATCGAAGACATGAACTCCAGCATCTAACACTTTGGTTCCTTGCTCATTCATTTTATTAACAGTCACCAAGCTTTTTACTCCTCGTCTACTTCCCGCATAGGCATGAACTAGATAAGCTTTTCCATCATCATCCCAAAGAGGGCAAGGATCTATTAACCCCTTCCCTTCCATCACCAAAACTGGAGAATCCCATTGGCCAAAGGGATCTTTTGTCTTTACCATGTAAATACCAAAGTCCGGATCTCCCCAATAAATGTAAATTTCATTTTTATGATAGCGAATACTTGGAGCCCAAACGCCATTACCATGCTGTGGAGTATTAAAAATATCGGTTGGCACCTGTTCAGGAAGAGCGTAATTAATCAATTGCCAATTAATCATGTCCTTGGAATATAAAATTGGAAGCCCCGGAGCGCAATTAAAACTAGACGCAGTCATATAAAAATCATCACCTACTCTAACTACATCAGGATCTGAATAATCTGCATATATGATAGGATTTGTATAAGTTCCATCTCCATTATCTGCAACCCAAACATCTGAAAAATATGTGGTTGAGGTTTGGGCCCAAATGGAAATAGGAACCAGAAAAAAGAATAGTATGGATGAAAATTTCATTAGGATTATTTATCCAATTCTAGGCTCGCTAAGATGAATGGACCTGTACCTTTTGGATCATTCGCTCGTATTGTTTCGTTTATATAATATTCGAAAGTGCCATCTCTATATGGGTTACCCCCAAGGCCTGCAACGGCGCAACATTTATTCAGATTTACTATACCTTGTTCATCTACGGTAATAAATTGTTTTTGTATTCCATCATAGGCTTTAAGGGCAGTTTCCATGAAACCTTCGGGCAAATGACCCTTCTTTACACCTTTGGCTAAAGTATATGTAAACATGCAACTACCGGTTGCCTCGAGGTAATTACCTTCTCTTCCAGCCTGATCTAAAACTTGGTACCAAACACCAGTAGAGTCTTGATATTTAACAATTGCCTCAGCATATTGGTTTAAATAATTTTTTATACGCCCATATCCAGGATGAGAATTAGGCAAATAATCCAAAACATCAACCAAGGCCATTCCATACCATCCCATTCCTCTTGACCAAAAGTTTTTAGAAAGCCCCGTTTCTTTGTCGGCCCATTTTTGCTCTCGGCTCTCATCCCAACCATGATAATATAGCCCTGTTTCAGGATCCTTATTATACTTTTCTATTAAATCGAATTGTAAAACAATATGGTCGTAAACCTTGTTTGCCTTTTCACCTTGCAAAAAGGATTGGGCATATTTTGCATGAAATGGCTCAGCCATGTAAACACCATCTAGCCACATCTGGTACGGATAAATCTTTTTATGCCAATAACCTCCTTCTGAAGTTGTAGGTTGACCTTCCATTTGCTTATGAAGGGTATCCATAGCTTTCAAGAATCTCGGTTCCTTAGTAATTTCGTATAGATAATAAATGGCATCACCAGATTTTATCATATCCAAATTGTAATTACTAAGCTTGTATGTATCTATTTCTCCATCCTCCTTCACCATTCTATTACCATAATCGTAGATATAGTCATAAATCTTTTGGTTACCGTAGAGTTCATAGACCTTCGACATAGCCTGCAAAACCAATCCATTTGTATAACTCCATCTCGGTTCATCTCTAAAATCTAACAGTGTAGGGTCAGGAAATCGATGAATTTCGGACAAAGCCATTCTTTGAGACCATTTCAAGTTTTCTGCTACAATCTTGGTCTCTTCGGAACTTACAGAAGCTTCTTCTTTTCCATTATTCTTACAACCTAGAACCAAAAAAATGGTTAAACTAAGCGCAAAAATCTTGATTAATCTTATTTTTTTAATCAAATCAAGGTTATTCATCGGAATCTAAGTTGTTTAATAAATCCTTTATATAAGAATTAAATTCCTCATCGGATTTTATACCATTTGGTTCCTGTTCCCAAGCACCTAACAGGTAATATGTAATTGTAGATGTTGTAGGTTTAAAGACCACTAATTGGTCAAACTCACCTTCTTTTACGGCCTCAACCTCACCCACTTTGTAAATAATTGCCATGCCTAGTTTGTCAGTTTCACTAACCAAAGTTTGGTTTCCATATGTATAAATTGCTCCCCATTCACCAGATTGGCTATTCATTTGCATCATAGGGATTTCCGGAAATTTAACGATTCCTGTAACCAAACCAGAGATTTCTTTAAATGGAGTTAATTCAACTTTGGTCTCTCTTCCTTCAGGAAAAATAGATAAATCAGCACTTAGATTAATTGTATCCTCCGCAGTTACCCAATCAGTATAATCAATAGAGACTTTAGACTCGATCGAATTGTTAGAGATTTCAGCTTTGGTTTCACCTACGACATTAAAATGCACAACTGAATCATTTACCAAACGACCAAAACCACCAATACCCATAGATTTTCCAGCTTTTAAGATATCCTGCCCCCAATCTGAAGGCTCGTGATAGGAGTCAAAACCATCTTGACCCACATATGGTAGAACCATTGAATCGACCTTCTTTCCGTAAATATCTATTGCATTTCGCCAATCTAAATAGAGTCTGTAACCAATATTTTTATTTTCCCAACCTGGCCCTTCATAACGTATGTACCAAGCATGGTCTGTGTGCTCCTTTGGCACCGTTAATTGATCGACATTTTTAAAGGAAGTTCCTCCTATATATTCCTTATGACCTTTGGATCCATCAACCCATTCACCACCTTCAGCAATAGAAATTTCTGCATAGGTAGACGATGGCGCAGGGGACTCTTCTACTCCTATCGCCTCATTATCCTCTTTCTTTTCTTCATTTTTACAATTAAAAACGACAACAGTCAGCGCAAGAATTAAAATATAGTTGGATATTTTAATTCGGAACAATTTAGGTGTATTAATATTTTTCATTGTTAATTAAGGTATTAATGAAATTAATTGGTTCGCAATTTTCTACAGACAATGGTGTATCAACATTTTTTATGATGACATTTTTTAGCGTTACTTTTTTAACAGGCAACTTTTCTCTTCCCTTTATCAATACTCCATATTTACCACCATTTTCTACCCTTACATCTTCTAGGTTTATATTTTGAATTCTTGGCAAATATTCACCCTCTTGGTTGGCGTAAATACCATAATAAGTATTTATTCGTAAAACCGCTTCCTTCACCTGACCCACTTCGATATTCTTCACATATACATTTTCAACAAATCCTCCTCTTAAAGTATTTGTTTTGATACGAATGGCACGATCTAGATTTGGGCTATCCATTTTGCAATTTCTAACAAAAACATTCCTTACCCCAGCTGAAATTTCACTGCCCATAACCACGCCGCCATGCCCATCTTTCATTTCACAATTTTCTACCACAATATTTTCACTTGGCATAGCCACTCTCCTACCGTCATTATTTCTTCCAGATTTTATGGCTATACAATCATCTCCGGTATCAAACACACAATTAGTTATATGAACATTTTTGGAATATTCCGGATCGCATCCATCATTATTAGGCCCATGGCTACTCACTGTTACCCCGTCCACAGTTACATTCGTACATTTCAGAGGATGCATAACCCAAAATGGCGCATTTGTAAAGGTTACATCCTTTACCAAAACATTTGTGCATTCAAAAGGTTCAAAAAATAAAGGTCGTAGTTGATGACCTTCTCCAAAGACTCGATCTTCCACAGGAGTTTGTTCCTCATTCATTGTTCGAAGACGAGGCAAATTTTGAAGATCAATTTGTTTAACGTCTCCTTCTTTATAACCATAAGAATCCTTTCCGCACCAAGGCCACCAATTATCATTACCAGCCTGCCCATTCAATATTCCTTTGCCTGTTAAGGCAATATTCCGTTGGTTTTTGGCATAAATTAAAGGCGAATAATTCATTAATTCCACACCTTCATAAGAGGTATGCACCACAGGCAAATAATCATTATGATTTTTACTGAATAGTATTTCTGCCCCTTCGGACACATGGAAATTAACGTTACTTCTTAGATGAATTGGCCCAGTTAAAAATTTACCTGCAGGCACAACCACCATCCCTCCACCTTTAGCATTACAATCATCAATTGCCTTCTTAAAGGCTACAGTATTTAAAAATTCACCGTCACCTATAGCTCCATAATCGATGACGTTAAAAGTTTTATCTGGAAATTCTGGAACAGCAATACTTTTTACAATGGCATCGGCAGTAAGCCAAGCATCATTAGCATTATTTGTGCTCTCCTTGGTTTTACAGCCAACAAACACAATAACCGACAATGCAATGACCGCCGATTTTAATTTAGTTAGTGAATTCATAATATAAATCTGCAATCGATTACAATAAAAATATAAAAGCTTTGTGATATGGCATAATAATTTGAATAAAAAGAGAATTTTTCTATCATATTTAACATCTAGATTATTATTTCATACACATTGAAACGTTTTAAACGTGAATATTCTGGATTTAATTTGGGAATTAATCCATTTCTCATTGATAAAGAGCAACAAAGCAATAAATTCTTTGAAAAAACTGTTTTTTAACTTGACGGTTAAGGATCAGAAATGCTCGATTAACCATTTTTTTTTGTAATCGATTACGAAAACTATTTCATTTTAACCTTTTGGTATAAAAATTTACCTATTTTAGAGAAGTAAAAATATAGCTCAAATTGCTGATTTACTAATATCGGTCAATTTTTTTAATGAATGTTCAATGAGGAAGAGGGAAAAAGTTACAATTTATGACATTTCCAAAAAATTAAATATAAGTGCTGCAACAGTTTCACGTGCTTTAAATGGCAATCCAAATATTAGCGAGAAAACTCGCGATTTGGTAATGAAAACGGCAGAGGAAATGAATTACAAGCAGAACCGATTAGCACAGGCGCTAAAAAAAGGCAAAACAAATACTGTTGGCGTTATAGTACCCTACATTGATCGTAATTTCTTTTCTTCGGTTATTAGAGGTATTGAAGAGGAATTGACTGGTCACGGTTATTATGTAATTATTTCGCAATCTCATGAAGATGCAAAAAATGAGGTTAATCAGTTAAATGCGCTGCTGAACACTCAAATTGATGGAATTTTTATGTCCGTATCTAAAAATACGCGTAACGGCGATCACATCAGAAAAGCAATCGAAGAGAAAACACCTGTAATCTTCTTCGATAGGAAATTAGACATCCCGGGAGTGAGTTCTGTAGTAATCGATGACTTCAAAGGCGGCTATATTTCTACTGACCATTTATTGAAAAAAGGCTGTAAACATATTGCCTGTTTTATAGGAAATATGGAATTAGAAATTTACCAAAACCGTTTCAAAGGTTATAAGGCTGCACTAGAACATCACGGAATTCCTTATCTAGAAGAACTTGTTGTACAGACTAATAGTAAAATAGAATCAGGTATAGAAGCCGTTAACAAACTTTGGCAAGGCTCAGTAATCCCAGATGCTATTTTTGCAACCAGTGATTATGCTGCCTTAGGTGCAATTCAACAATTAAAAGCCATAGGAATAAGAATACCTGAAGATGTTTGTGTTGTTGGATTCAGTAATGAGCCATTTACAAAATATCTAGATTCCCCCTTATCATCGGTTGACCAAACTCCACATTTAATGGGAAAAATTGCAGCCCAGGTATTTTTGGAACAAGTTAATGGCTCTAAAGAGTTAACGATAGAGAAGAAAGTGGTGTTGTCCCCTGAACTAATTGCCAGGGAATCCTCTAATCGTTAATAAGTTTTAAATATTAACCCTATAAAGAAACTCCCCTTTTCCAAGGTATAAAGTCATTTTGATTATTGAGATCTGCCTTGGCTTTAATCGTACCACTAGCCACGTCTATAATATACTCCAAAAGCTCTTCTCCCATCTCCTCAATAGATTTTTCACCGCGGATTACTGGCCCTGAATCTACATCAATAATATCTGGCATCTTCCTCGCCAATTCAGAATTAGAGGATAATTTAATCACTGGTGCAATTGGATTTCCTGTAGGAGTCCCTAATCCGGTAGTAAACACAACAATATTAGCCCCCGAACCTACCATCGCAGTAGTACTTTCTACATCATTACCAGGAGTACATACTAGATTCAATCCTGGTTTTGTTACATACTCTCCATAGTCTAAAATATCTTGAATTGGTGAAGTACCTCCCTTTTTGGCAGCACCAGCAGATTTCATTGCGTCAGTGATTAATCCGTCTTTTATATTTCCAGGAGATGGATTCATATCAAATCCTGAACCAGATGCTTCGGCAGCATCTTCATAGGCCCTCATTAAACCCAAAAACTTTTCGGCTTTATCGTCATCCACGCAACGGTTAACTAGTTCCTGTTCAACGCCACATAGCTCAGGAAATTCTGAAAGAATTGGGGATCCCCCTAAAGCAGCCAATATATCAGAAGCATAACCTAAAGCAGGATTGGCCGAAATTCCAGAAAAGCCATCAGATCCACCACATTCTAGACCTAATTTAAGTTTAGAGAGCGGTGCAGGCTTTCGTTGAATATCATTAGCCTTTTTAATCTCCACAAATGCATCTTTGATGATTGTATTCAGCATATCATCTATGGTTCCCATTTGCTGCTGCTCATAAATAAGTATTGGTTTCTTTACCTCAGAATTGATGGCTTTCAAGGAATTTTTAAAAATATCAACTTGAAGGTTTTGACATCCTAAACTTAGAACAGTTGCACCAGCAACATTAGGATTATTAACGTAGCCTGCTAACAATTTGGAAAGGGATAACGCATCTTGACGAATTCCTCCACACCCCCCTTGATGGGTTATAAATTTAACTTCAACATTCTCAAAAATTGCATTTTCTTCAGTTTGCTCAATAGGGGAGTCAGATTTGCCTCCAATCAAATTCCGCAGTAGTTGGCGCTGTTTATAGGTTTTATGGAAGGATAATTCCGTTTCAAAAACATCCTTTAAAATTTCAATGTTTCTATTCTCACAAAATACTAATGGAAAAAATAACCAAACATTATTAGTGCCAACTTGACCATCTTCCCTATGATAGCCCATAAATGTGCGGTCCTTCCACTTAGAAATATCAGGTGGAGTCCAATTTACAGTTTCGGTTTTCCCGGTTGTAACGCTAGCCTGATGTTGCACATTTTTAGTAGTTAAACTACCGCCCTTGGGGATTAGCGAAGTTGCTTTTCCTACCAAAACTCCGTACATAAAAATTTGGTCACCTTCATTAAGGTCAACCAAGGCAACTTTATGTTTTGCCTTTATATCATTTAAAATGATTATCTCCTTTTCATTTACAACTATCCTATCACCCTGGTATAAATCTATTAGGGCAACTGCCACATTATCGGAGGGATGTACTGTAATAAGTTTCGCTTTCATGTAAAATAGTTAAGATTGTACGAAGGCCATATAACCTTCCTCCACTCCTTTAGCTTCAATGAATTGTAAAGCTTGCGTTAATGCCTCTTTCAGCCCTGGAACTGTTGACAGATCCTCTCCCCAAAAATCAGATTTTTGTAAAATGTTATCTACAACACCCTTAATATCATTTGAAGACCAAATAGTTTTAAAATATTCTTCTATTGACTTATCATCGTTTAAGGGAAGTGTAGCACCATTCCACTCACCTTTATAAAAACGAATAAGGCAAGCAAATGCAAAAACCAAATTCAGTGGCAGCTTACTTTCTTTTTGGTTAAATTCAAGAAGACTTGGCAAAACCCGAACCTTAAATTTAGAAATGGAATTAAGCGCTATACTAGATAACTGATGTTTGATAAACGGATTTCTAAATCTATCTAATACCTCATTTGCGAACGACTTCAGTTCTTCTTCGGGCAAAGTTAAAGTTGGTATGATTTCGTCAAAAATCAGACTTTCGACAATTTTTCCCGTGAATGAATTGTCGACTGTTTCCTTTACGGTTTCATTTCCATAAAGGATTGAAAAGGGCACCATTGAAGTATGTGCGCCATTAAGTATACGCACCTTCCGAGTACGGTAAGGTTGCATATCTTGAACAATTTTTACGTCTAAATTCGTCTTATGGAAAGGCAATTTTTCCTTAAGCTTTTCATCTCCCTCTATGACCCATAGAAAAAATGACTCAGCTGAAACAATAAGTTGATCCTTATAATCCAATTGATTATTATACTCTTCAATATTATCTCTAGGATATCCAGGAACAATACGGTCAACCAAAGTATTATGGAACGTATTTGCATCGACCAACCAGGACTTGAAATCTTGTCCTAATTTCCAATCATCGGTATATTTTAATAAAATGTCCTTAAGAGTATCTGCATTATAATTTATCAACTCACAAGGAATAATCGTTAGACCTTTTAAATTATCTCCGTTAAAATACAAGTAGCGCTCATAGAGCAACCTCAATAATTTGGCAGGAAAGGAATTCGGGGGATTCATATCCACAGTATCTCCTTCATCAAATGAAATACCAGCCTCCGTTGTATTTGAGATAATAAATTCCAATTCATCTTCTTTGGCAAGGTCTAAATACAATTGAAAATCGGGATATGGATTTATACCTTTAACAAGGTTGGAAATAAGGTGTTTTTCTTCAATTATTTCACCACCTTTAATTCCCTTTATAAACAGAGTATATAGGCCATCTTGATCATTCAGCATTGAAACCATTCCAGCATTTATTGGCTGCACGACTGCAATACCTCCATTAAAACCGACTGCCTTATTTAGTTCTTGAAATGCATAATCTACGAATGCCCGTAAAAAATTACCCTCACCAAACTGAACAATTTTTATAGGCCACGCGGTGCCTACATCAACATTTTTTCTATTTAAACTTACTTTCATTCTATACGGAAATTAATATCCAAACAATTCAGGCAACCATAAACTTAACTGAGGAATATAGGTTACTAAGAATAAAGCTATAATCATTGCTATAAAAAGAGGCAATAGGGGTCGAACCACTTTTTCTATTGTTGTTTTTGCGATACCGACACCTACAAAAAGCACCGAACCTACCGGAGGGGTACATAATCCAATACACAGGTTTAAAATCATAATGATACCAAAATGGGTAGGATCTAGACCCAATTTGGTAACCACAGGTAAAAATATGGGTGTAAAAATCAGAACGGCTGGAGTCATATCCATAAATATCCCAACAAACAGAAGCAATAAATTTATGATTAATAGGATTACAAATTTATTGTCACTTACACCCAGCAAGGCTGAACTAATATCCTGTGGAATATTTTCATAAGACATTACCCAGGACATACTCATCGATGCACCAATTAAGAGCATTACTATGGCGGTGGTCGCTGAAGAGCTCAATAAAATTGAGGGTAAATCAGACGTTTTTATTTCCTTATAAATAAAACCGAGAACCAGCGTATAGAGTACCGCAATAGCAGAAGCCTCAGTGGCTGTAAAAATACCCGCAACAATACCACCAATTACAACAACCAGCAACATCAGACTAGGGAAAGCGTCTACAAATGTTTTCACCATCTGTCTAAAAGTGCTTCTTTTCCCTATTTTATAATTTCTTTTTTTCGCCCAAATCATTGCTACTCCCATGAGGAATAATCCTGTAAGGATTCCAGGAATATACCCGGCCAAAAACAAAGCCGCAATTGAAACTCCGCCACTAGCTAAAGAGTAAACGATTAAAATATTACTTGGAGGAATAATTAAACCGGTGGTTGCGGAAGTAATATTCACAGCTGCCCCAAATTCTTTTGAATACCCTTCCTTTTCCATCTCAGGCCCCAATATGCTACCCATGGCAGATGCGGAAGCCATAGCAGATCCGGCAATCGCCCCCATGAGCATAGCGGCAATAACATTAATTAATGCCAAGCCACCTGGTAAGGCACCGACCAACGTCTTCGCAAATGCTATTAATCTATGGGCTATTCCACCTTTATTCATGAGTTCACCAGAAAGGACAAAAAATGGAATGGCCAATAAAGCGAAACTATCGAGACCAGTACCCATACGTTGGGCCACTGTGGTAAAGGCTGGTATTGCAGGAATGCTTACTAACATGGTTAGGGTTGCTGAAATTGCAATACTCCATGCCACGGGAGTCCCTATTGAAAGAAGGCAAAGAAAACTAAGTACTAAAACGAAAACAGGTATATATTCCCACATAATTAAAGCTTCATTAAATCTGATGATTTATAATAGATTATTAGTATTCCACTAAGGGGAATAACGGCATATACCAATCCTAACGGAATTTGTAGAGCGGGCGATTGCTGACCTAAAATGAACGAAATATAGACCAGACGGAGACCTCCAATTACAAAGGCAAAGAGAACAAATAGTATGATAAGGCTATTAACAACTATAGCAAATCGTTTCTGATTCTTAACTGTGGCCTTGCGGGGCAATACATCTATAGCAACGTGCATATTTCTTCCGGAAACATAAGCCGCCCCTAATACCCCGAGCCATATCATGAGATATCTTGCTAACTCATCGGTAACTGAACTTGGTGAACCAACTATGTATCGCGTAAAAACTTGCCACAAAACGTTAATCACCATTACCCCCATTATTACAACAAGCATCTTTCCTAATATGTTATCAATTTTTTTTCTCATAATTATTGATAGGCCTGGATTTCTTCAATTAACTCATACATTTCCGAATCAGCTTTATAAGACTCATAAACCCCATCTACCTTATCGGCAAATGCTTTTTTCTCTGGTCTTAAAACTGTTACGCCAGCTTTTTGCACCTCTTCCAATGCTTCATTCTCAGCCTCTTCCCAAAGAACTCTCTGATAAACCACTGATTCATCAACAGCCTCCTGCAACCATTCCCTTTGCTGATCGGTTAATTTATCCCATACGTGAGTTCCAATAATTAAGACATCAGGAAGCGCTGTATGTTCATCCAAAGAATAAAATTTACAGACCTCATAATGTTTCGAAAGGTAAAAGCTAGGTGGATTGTTCTCCGCACCATCAACAACCCCTTGTTGAAGTGCCGTATATAGTTCTCCCCAAGAAATTGGCGTTGGAGAACCTCCTAAACTACGTACCATATCAATAGCGGTAACACTTTCCATTACCCTAATCTTGAGACCAGCCAAATCTTCAGGCTTTTCTATAGGATTGCTTTTAGTGTAAAAGCTTCGGCTACCAGCGTCATAATAT
Source organism: Aegicerativicinus sediminis (assembly GCF_015476115.1). Classification (GTDB taxonomy): domain Bacteria; phylum Bacteroidota; class Bacteroidia; order Flavobacteriales; family Flavobacteriaceae; genus Aegicerativicinus; species Aegicerativicinus sediminis. The sequence continues at coordinate 688,726 of NZ_CP064295.1, forward strand.
CCTAATCCCTTCAACCAATACTTTTCACCGTTATTCAGCAATTTTTTTCCTATCGGACCATCAACCACATGAAAAAAATGGTCCTTATTCCTGAAGAGGAACGGAAGACCAAATACTTTCATTTTAGGAGCGAAATTCTCCATAACCCCTGAAGAAACTTTGGTCATGTCTAAACTTCCAATTTGAAGTAATTCCACACATTCTCTCTCAGTCCCCAATTGCTGACTTGGATAAATTTCAATTGACATAGTACCACCCGACTTCTCTTCCAAGATTTCCCCCATTTTAATCATGGCTTTATGTACTGAATGGTTAACATCCAAACCATGGCCCAACTTTAAGGTTACGTCACCACCACCTTCTCCACAACCATACAAGAAGGGGATTAATAAGGCAAGTAAGCGATACCATTTCAATTTATTCATAATCATTAATTTCTCACCTTCTTTATAATTTCTAAGGCTTCCTTAACCTTCTTGGTCAATCCATCATAATCCTTATTGGCTAAAATGTCCTTTGAAATTAATTGCGAACCCATACCTACACAGGTTACCCCAGCATCGAACCAAGCTTTTAAATTTTCTTCTGTTGGACTAACACCACCAGTCGGCATAACACTTGTCCACGGACAAGGGCCTTTTATTCCTTTCACAAACTGCGGCCCATAAATATCACCAGGAAACAATTTTACAATTTCGCAACCAAGCTCCTCAGCCCTTGCAATCTCAGTAAGTGTTCCACAACCAGGTGACCAAAGAACTTTTCTTCGGTTACATACAATCGCAATATCTTCCCTTAAAACTGGAGTAACAATAAAGTTGGCCCCCAATTGCATGTAAAGCGAAGCTGCCGCTGCATCTGTAACTGAGCCAACCCCCATTATCATCCCAGGAAGTTCTTTTATGGCGTATTTGTTTAATTCACCAAACACCTCAAATGCAAAATCTCCCCTACTCGTAAATTCAATAAGGCGGGCGCCTCCATCATAACAAGCTTTAAGAACCTCTTTTCCTAAATCAACATCTGGATGAAAGAACAAAGGCACCATGCCATTTTCTTTCATAACAGAAGCTACTTCTAACCTTGAATACTTTGCCATAATATTTTATCTAGCTACCCTCCCGGATGCATCTCCACCCATTAATTTTTCTACCTCTGCGACGGTCACCAAGTTGGCGTCGCCTTTAATTGTATGTTTCAAACAAGAGGCAGCCACCGCAAAATCCAGTGCATTTTGATCATCCTCTGGATATTTCAACAATCCATAAATTAATCCACCCATAAAGGAATCTCCACCACCAACTCTATCTACTATATCGGTTATTTGATATTGACGGGTTTCGTACATTTTTTCACCATCGTACAGAACGCCTGCCCATGTATTATGAGAAGCAGAGATAGAGCCTCTTAAAGTTGTAATTACTTTTTTTGCTCTAGGGAATTTTTCCATCATCTGTTGGCAAACTGACAAAAATGCTTCAGCCTTAACATCATGACCCTGTGTTTGCACTGTAATTCCTTCTGGCTTTATTCCAAAATGCATTTCAGCATCTTCCTCATTTCCTAATACAATATCGCAGTAAGAGGTCAATTCTGTCATTACTTTTTCTCTGTGCGCGTCATCACAATACTTCCAAAGTTTTGCACGGTAATTCAAATCGGTTGATATGGTAACTCCCTTTGCGCTGGCCGCCTTTAAAGCCTCCAAACAAGCATCTGCTGCCCCTTGTGAAATTGCAGGAGTAATGCCAGTCCAGTGGAACCAAGCTACATCTTCAAATACCTCATCCCAATTAATCATACCTGGCTTAATTTCAGACATGGCAGAGTGGGCACGGTCATAAACAACCTTACTCCCTCTAGAAACGGCTCCTGTTTCTAAGAAATAAATTCCTAGACGGTCTCCACCCCAAATTATATTGTTGACGCCAACACCCCTTTTGCGCATTTCCATCATAGCACATTCGCCAATATCGTTCTTCGGAAGTCTCGTTACAAAATCAACGGGAACACCGTAATTAGCTAGAGATACAGCCACATTGGATTCACCTCCTCCATAAACTACATCAAAGCTGCAAGCCTGCGAAAATCTCAAAAAACCCTGAGGAGCTAATCTCAACATTATTTCCCCAAAAGTGACTACCTTTTTCATCTGTTATTTGTTTTATTCTTATTTAAAATTAAAATATTCTTTTGCATTTCTATAGGATATATCAGCAACCATGTTGCCCACTAAATCCATATCATTTGGCAATTCACCGCTTTTCATTTCCTCGCCTAATAAGTTACAAAGAACCCTCCTAAAATATTCATGCCTTGGGAAGGATAAGAAACTACGGGAATCTGTCAGCATACCAATGAAGCAGCTCAACAGACCCATATTAGATAAGGCATTTATTTGCTTAATTATACCATCTTTTTGATCGAGAAACCACCAGCCTGATCCAAATTGAACCTTTCCTTTTACACTCCCATCATTAAAATTACCAATCATGGTAGCAAATATTTCATTATCTGCAGGATTCAAATTATAAATTATAGTTTTAGCTAAATGGTCTTTTCCATCTAGGGTGTTAAAAAATTTGGACATGTTTTCGGCCTGCTTGTAATCACCAATTGAGTCCCATCCAGTATCAGGTCCCAATTTGGATAGCATTCGCTTATTATTGTTACGCAAGGCTCCCAAGTGAAATTGTTGCACCCAACCTCTCAGATGGTACTGTTCGCACAGAAACAATAAAATTGCCGTTTTAAATTTTTCAGCCTCAATTTCAGTGAGACTTTTTCCAGACCTTTTCTTATCAAAAATTGTTTCAATTTCAATATCACTATATTCCGTAAACGAAATATAATTCAATCCATGGTCACATAATCTACAGCCATTTTCATGGAAAAAATCCAAGCGATTTAAAAGTGCAGACTTTAGGTCCTCGAAAGAGGATATATTTATATTTGATACTTCGGCTAAGTGATCGATATACTGATTATAAGTTTCAGAATCAATTAAAATCGCCTTATCCGGTCTAAATGCCGTACCCACCTTTATATTAAATTCGCTAGCCTTAATCTCTCTATGGTATTGCAGTGAATCAGTTGGATCTTCAGTTGTACATAAAGTCTCGACATTCATTTGATTTAACAACCCATGGACTGAATACTTTGGCTTGGATAATTGGGAATTTATTTCCTCATAAATAGCTGGGGCACTTTTATCGTTCAACAATTCATCAACATCGAAATAGCGCTTCAGCTCCAAATGCGTCCAATGGTATAAAGGATTTCTTAAGGTGTAAGGAACCGTTTTTCCCCAAGCGAGAAATTTTTCTTTATCGGAAGCTGAACCCGTAATAAAATTTTCATCTACCCCAAGAGCCCGCATTGCCCTCCATTTATAATGGTCGCCTGCTAGCCACACTTGGGAAATTGTATCAAATGTTCTGTTATTTGCAATTTCATTTGGAGGTAAATGGTTATGATAATCGATTATAGGTTGAGGAGCTGCATAAGTGTGGTAAAGTTCCTCTGCAAAATGATTTTGCAGTAAAAAATTATCGTTTATGAAGTTGTTCATTCGTTAGTTAGTTGCATGTTAAAATCCTTTAACGGCCCATCCAGCCACCGTCCACGGTTAGGATGGAACCACTCATATAATCACTAGCTTTTGAAGCTAAGAAAACAATAGGTCCTTTAAAATCATCTGGTTCTCCCCACCGGCCAGCCGGTATCCTCGCCAAAATAGCATCGCTACGGTTAGCATCATTCCGCAAAGCTTCAGTATTATCTGTTGCGATATAACCCGGGGCTATAGCATTCACTTGAACACCCTTACCAGACCATTCATTAGATAAAGCCATTGTTAATTGCCCGATTGCTCCTTTTGAAGCGGCATATCCGGGCACAGTAATCCCTCCTTGAAATGTTAGTAAAGAGGCAGTGAAAATAACTTTACCAGATTGTTGCTTAATCATTTCCTTACCAATTTCCCTGCTGAGAATGAATTGAGCATTCAAATTTACTTCGATCACTTTGTCCCAGTATTCATCGGGATGTTCAGCTGCCGGTTTACGCAAAATAGTACCTGCATTATTCACCAAAATATCAATTACAGGATAATCAGCCTTCACTTTACTAATAAATGAGTACAATGACTCACGATTGGAAAAATCACATTGGTAAGCCTTGAAATTTTTACCAATTTCTTTGATTCGTCTTTCAATGTTGGAACCTTCTAATTCCAAAGTTGCCGAAACACCAATTATATTTGCGCCTGCTTCAGCCAACGCCTCTGCCATCGCGAATCCTATACCCCTTTTACAACCTGTTACTAAGGCTGTTTTACCTTCAAGATTGAATAAATTCATTTGTTCTATTTTAAATCTTTAGGTGCGACTGTATCCATATCGCCATAATCCAAATTCTCACCTGCCATTCCCCAAATGAACGTATAATTGGAAGTACCTGCACCTGAATGAATAGACCATTCTGGCGAAATGACCGCCTCATGGTTTTGCATAAAAATATGTCTAGTTTCTTGAGGTTGCCCCATAAAATGACTGAGTGTTTGACCTTCCTCAATTCCAAAATAGAAATAGACTTCCATTCTTCTACTATGGGTATGCGCAGGCATAGTATTCCAAACATTTCCTTCTAACAATTCAGTCATACCCATCTGAAGCTGACAAGTCTCCACAACAGAATTAACAATAAGTTTATTGATAACACGCTTATTTGAAAATTTGGAATCGCCTAACTCAACAATTTCAGCTTCATTTTTTGTTACCTTTTTTGTTGGAAATGCATGATGGGCAGGGGCAGAATTGATATAAAAATATGGCTGCTCGTCTGTGGCTTCAAATATAACTTCTTTAGCACCTTTACCCACATATAATGCTTCCTTAAAACCAAGTTCATAAATGTTTCCGTCGACAGTAATTTTTCCTTTACCTCCTACATTTATAACCCCGAGTTCTCGTCTATCTAAAAAGTTCTCAGATTTTAAGGCGTCGAAAGTTTCCAATTTTAAGGCTTTTGAAACCGGGAAAGCTCCTCCTGCTATATACCTATCGTACATAGTATAGGTTAAGGTTATTTCATCCTTTTGGAAAATATTCTGGATTAAAAAATGACTCCTTAATTTCTCAGTTGTGTAATTTTTAACATCATCTGGGTGATGAGCGTACCGTAATTCCGTTTTCATGTATTCAAATATCTAATTAATCAATCGATTGCAATTTACTCAAAGATACAGCAGTTTGCAATTCGAATGGTTCTTGTTGTTTCATTAAATCTAGATAAAAGGTGCAACCGAAAGTTGCACCTTTTAATCAAACTAACTCAATTAAAACTACATCATTTTATCTCCATCGAGGATCCCCAACACCATTATCAATTAAATCTTGATTAGCGATTGTGAAATCTCCTGATGATGGATCAGAAAATTGTGGATCTAAAGTGGTGTAATTGGTATTATCGTATATATACTGCGAGGAATTATAAAATCCTGGCGCATTGAAATAATTATTATTTCCGAAAGTCGGTGTTTCATCTATACCGGCTCTATCAGCATAACCCTCTGAGGCCGTTTCCGTAATTAATGTATTTGTAACAGTGACATCATTAGAAACAAATCGCACATAAAGCAATCTTCTACTGTCGGAATTTGAACAGGCGTAAATTGTACACTGATCAATTAGAATATTGGCAGTCACTCCTGTGTCATTCAAAGTTCCTGCATTATCCATTCTTATAAAGTCCCTACCAGGAGCACAATTGTTAAATGTGCTCGTCGTCACAGAGAGATTAAGAGCATCGGAGTTTCTGAAATCAATAAAATCACCTCCGTTGGTCATTACATTAGTAACCACACAGTCCTCTACGGTTACATTTTGCACAATTCCATCTGTAACACTACCGGCTATAAATGAACGATCGTAATCATGGATATTGCAACCTTTAATCAATAACGAATTAAAATTATCTGCTTCGGTGTAACGGACTACATCTGTTAATTCGGCTGCAACATCACCCGTTAAGTCTAGGTCAATTAAGCTAACATCAATCGCTCCTGTACCAATAGAAAAACTAACCTTTAATTGGGGTTTAAAGTCTGTTCTTAATCCTTGGATGGTAATGGACTTGTTCAAAGTAATAGAACCAACTTGAGACGTATAATCTCCTTGTTCCAGAATTAAGATATCTCCATCCTCTGCATCTGCAATAATTTGAAATAAATCGTCTTCTGGCATAACTAAAGTATTATCCCCAACATCTATACCAGTTGTGAAGGTAGTAATACCTCTTATTCGAGTGCCATTCATTATCTGGGCTGTATACTCAGTTTCTCCGGTTAAACCAGTTATTGTAGCGACACCATCAATTTTCTCCTGATCTGTAACAACATGGGAAATGTTGCCAGGGCTAACTTCAATTGTGGTTACGGCACTATTTGGTATCCATCGAAGAATTGCTTGGGTGGCACCAATGTCGCCAGGTTCACTCGATATAAAAATTTGTTCTGTTAAAGTTTGTGCCTGTGCAGTAGCCCAGGTTGAATCATCCAACCCTCTTGAACTTACTGCTTTTACCCTAATATAATATAGGGTTTCCCCTTCTAAAGGTACCAGTGCAGGTAATTCGTTACCTAATATCTCAACAGTTTCTTCAATACTACCAAAATTAGGATCAGTACTAAATTCGGCCACGTATGTATTTACATCATCATTAGCTCTCCAGTTCAATTCAACATTAACTTGATTTCTTACAATTGCCCTTAAATCAACAGGTGCAAATTCCCTACTAATTGAAAGCTCTTCAATTAAATCCTCATTATAGCCACAATTAACTACAACAACGGTTAGAGCTAAGGTGAATAATAATTTAAATATATTTTTTGTTTTCATCATCTTCAATAAATTATTGATTATCTATTAGATAAATTATTAATAGCCATAATCGTTGACTAGTTTACCATTACTCGCATCTATGAAGACTTGCCATATCGGCCAAAATTGTCTGTCATTTACATTAACTCCTGGTTTATATATGGAGTTAATTATATCTTCAAGTGGTTGATCCCAATTAAATGCGGAATATTCCGCTCCAGGATCTGAGGTTTCGCCTCGTTCAAGACCATAAATATCTAAGGTTTCTCCGTCTTCTTCGTATTTATAGTACAGGACTGTTGGTACATTTTCGTAATCACCAGTTCTATTTTGGAGATTTGTCAATTTAGTTTTCTCCTCATCTAATTTATCACTCAATAAGTTCCACCGAATGAGGTCTTGTTTACGCTCCATTTCTCCAGTAAATTCATATTGGTATTCATCCACAATGGCATTGAACATATCTTCTTTACTGGCAAGGGCATCCACGTATGCATCTACCTTTTGCGGATGCACCGAAGAAGGGAATGCTCTTCTCCGAATTTCCTTTAAATAAGGAGCCGCAGCACCAGGACCTTCTAATTCATTAGCAGCTTCAGCAGCCGTTAGCAATATTTCTGCATAACGCATGTAAATTTTGTTAACCCCATCATCATTTGAAGAAGTAACAATTCGATTCATCCATTCATAGCGGTATTTTCCGAAATACCAAGTATCTAACCCAACCAATTCTTGCTGAGCAAATCCATTTACCGCATTCCCCCATTGGTAGGGTACACATGTAACATCTCTTCGTGTATCACTTTCATCATAATCATAATATACAGTTGGGGTAGGGCCAGCAATTCCTCCTCTAGGTTGGCTAGTGTGCTGATCCACACTTCTATGCCTAACGGCGAAAGAAAACAACACCCTACCACGTCCATCAGAAAATGGAATTTCCCATAAAGATTCTCCACCGGCAGTGGTATTCTCCTCGTTATAGTTTTTCCAGAACCCTTCAAAAGATGGATTTAAACTAGCGGTACCGCTGTTAATTACATCCCTACACTCATCCAATGCAAGTTGATACATATTTTGAACAGAAAGTTCTGGATCATTACTTCTTCTTACTCCATCTGGATATCTCTGAAAGCCACTCGCAGCCATTGCTAAACGTGCTCTGAACCCTTTCACAAATGCTTTATTAACTCTTTCAACAGAGGTAGTAGAAGAATTTGCGTTTGGCCAAGCAACTAAAGTCGCAGCCTCACCAAGATCTGCTATCAATTGTTTGTAGATAACATCACGGCTTGATTTTTCAAGATAAATGGTTTCAGTTGTAATTGGCTCAAATCTGGCTGGAACATCTCCCCATGCCTTCATTAAATCTGCATAATAAATGGCGCGATAGGTTAAGGCTTCTCCCAATAATTGACCCAATTCAGATCCTGGTTCAGGATTACCAAAATTGCGCAAACCTCGTATTGCAATGTTGGCACGTTCAATACCACTATACATCATAGCCCATGCATTATTCGCAGAATTCATTTGAGAATTATTAGGCTTAGTATCATAAATCATTAATTCACCTTGGGAGCTACCGGCATCATCTGAACTATAGTTATATTCAATGTCAGTATTAAAGCCATAGAAAGGTATAAATCTACCTCTATAGGAATTGGTCTGACCCATTGGCTCCAAAATACCATTCACGGCACCTCTAGCCAACCCAGCGGTCGAAAAAATTATAGATTCATCTAAGGTAGATTTGGCTGGAGCCTCCAGAAAATCTGAATCTATTTCCTCACAGGAAAAGCACAATCCTGCTATAATGATTAAGGAATATATTTTTATAAAATTTTTCATTCTCAACAATTTTTAAAAATTAAGGTTTACACCAAATACAAGCTGTCTACTTCTAGGAAAAGGAGAGTAATCAACACCTGGAGTAAGCGGTGTCCTCCTTCTAGTTGAAACTTCAGGATCTAAACCAGAATAATCCGTTAAGACAAATACATTATTTGCCGTAACATAGAGTCTTAACTTCGAAATACCAACGGTAGAAGTTAAGGCATCAGGAATTGTATACCCTAACGTTAAAGTGTTTAATCTTAGGAAAGAAGCATCCTCCACAGCCCAATCGCTAAAAACAAATCTTCCCATATATGGTGACCACATTGTGGTGTTTGCGTTGATTGCTTCTAACTGCACCGGATCTGTCACTAATGCACCAGTAGAAGGGTCTAAATTAGTCCATCTATTTCCGTCAGCCATTATAGTACTTAAATTTCTATACTGCCCATTTAAATTAGATGTTGTAAACTCAACCTTATTGGCATTGTAAACATCTTGACCAACACTAAAATTAAAGGCTGCCGATAAATCAAAGCCGTAGGCGTAAGCATTCAAAGTAAAACCGCCCGTAAAATCGGGGTTAGCATCACCTATAATTCCGTTGTCGTTAACATCTACAATACCGTCATTGTTAAGGTCCTTTAATTTCAATACACCTGGACGAACCTCACCCACAACTGCACTATTATCCACAACATCTGGTCGCAAAGTATATTCACCCGTTGCAACATCATAATTGAAATCCGAAACTTCATAACGACCATCGTTTTGATAGCCCCACATAATACCAACTGGCTCACCTACTCTAATTAGGTAATCACGTCCAATTTGGGTGGAAGCCCAATTCGTATTCTGGCCAAAATCTTCCAGTGAACCAAGTGATTTTATTTCATTTTTATTCGCTGAAATGTTGAATCCGAAACTCAGGCCATAATTCTCTTTTGTAATAGCATTAATATTAAGGGACCCCTCGATACCTCTATTTTCAATTTCCCCTAAATTTCTATATTGACTAGCATAACCTGTACCAGGAGTTGGGAAATTTAAAAGTAGGTCGTTTGTTATGTTCTTATATACTTCAACACTACCGCTTACAACACCATTAAATAATCCAAAATCTAAACCTAAATTTTGTGTTACGGTAGTTTCCCATTTTAAATCTGGGTTAGCCATTGTATTTGAGGCAGCCCAATAGGTTGGAATACCATTAAGATATGTAGTAGTCCTAGACTCAAAGCTTTGAACAGTTTGGCCAGTTGGAATATTGTTATTACCCGCCTCACCATAACTTAATCTAAGTTTTAGGGCATCTAACCAATCTGAATCTTTCAAGAAGCTTTCTTCATTAATTTTCCAAGCAATGGCCGCTGAAGGGAAATACCCCCAACGATTATCCCCCAAGAACTTACTTGAACCATCGGCCCTAAATGTTGCTGTTAATAGATATTTATCCATTAAGCTATAATTCAATCTTCCAAAAAATGACAACAACCTATCATCTGGGGCATAAAAATTATCAACGGACTGTGGAATCCCTTGAGTTGTTAATTTTCTTGTGGTATCAAAATCGAAATCTTTCGGAAAACCTTGAATTTCGGTAAACTCACTCACATCTTTAGTAACAATCATTTCTTCTCCAATGAGAACTTTTAAGTCATGATCATCGCCTAAATACTTGTTGAAATCGAAATTAATAGTATTCGCATTTCTAAAACTCTCCCTTTTTCTATCCCTATACACGAGCGCTGGCAATCCTTGGTTTTCAGCAGATGGACGGTTATTAGCATAATAGGTTGATCGACCATAAAACCTGTAATCTTGATCGTTTCTATTATCCAAACCAAAATCTGACTTAAACTGAAGATTTTCAAGAATTTTCCAAGAGAAGCTTCCAAGCATATTAAAGTTTTTGCGCAATTGCTTTCTTTGGTTATCGTCTACAGCAACAAACGGATTCACCAAATAACTTGAAAGCGCCTCATCGGTATCAGTTGTGGTTAAACCTGGCAAAGGTATTGGTGAATAACCAACACTATGCCTTAAACGCGCATCAGCTGAAGAAACTTCGTCTTGTTCGTTTGCTCCACCACCATTAATTTCTGTATCAGAATATCTTACAGTAAATGCCAAATCTACCTTTTCACTAGTTTTGCTCTTAAGAGATAATGTTAAGTTATTTCTTTTAAAATTTGAACCAACCATGATTGTTTTCTCATCATAAAGTGCATAGTTGAAGTTGAAATTAATTTTTTCAGACCCTCCACGGACAGACAAGTCACGGTTAACAACCTCGCCCATTTGACCATAAATTTGTTTTTGCCAATTATTTCCTTTCATACCTAGGTACTGGTCATAATCTTGCCACAAACCAAAATATCTTTCATAAGAATCTAATTCTTCTGGATCACTTAAAAGGGCATATTCGTACTGCCATTTCACATAATCTTCAGGATCTAATACATCTATAGTGTTGGCAATTTTCTTAACTCCATAAAACGTATTAAAGTTAACACCAATCTTACCTTCCTTACCACTTTTAGTTGTGATAATAACAACACCATTTGCACCTCTAGAACCATAGATAGCAGTAGAAGAGGCATCCTTAAGAACCGAAATATTATCAATGTCTGAAGGGCTAATATCGCTCATACTGTTTACAGGGAAACCATCGACAATAATAAGCGGCGTACTATCCTGTGTTAAAGAACCATTACCCCTTACTCGAATATTAATTTCAGCGTCTGGAGAACCTTCAGTAGATAACACTTGCACACCCGCCAATCGACCGGTTAAAGTTTCCGCCACGCTAGAAATGGACTGTTGTTTCAAGTCGTCACCACCAATTGCAACAACAGATCCGGTTAAATCGGATTTTCTAGTCGTTCCATATCCTACAACTACAACCTCGTCTAAAGCTTCTAAATTAGCAGACATAGTTACATCAATGTTACTTCGTCCATTCACATTTATTTCTTGGGTTAAATACCCAATATAAGAAAAGACAAGAACAGCGTTAGAACCCGAGACATTGATGGTATAATTTCCATCAAAATCGGTTGTAGCCCCATTTGTCGTTCCTTTCTCGAGAATTGTAAGCCCAGGAAGAGGACCTCCATTTTCTCCATCTATTACGGTTCCACTAACACTAATATTTTGAGCAAAAATTAATGTTGTCGACATAATTAAGACAACCGTAAGCAGCAATTCTTTAGGAATTCGTTTAGGCGAATTAAGAAGATGCCAAATCCACCTATTACGTAAAAGTAGTTTTTCCATACAAGCCAGTTAAATAGTGAGTTAAAATGAATTAATCCGATTCTAAACCAAAACCGCCAACAATTTTATCTTTATCACAAGGTAATACTTTGGAAACCAAATAGACACGGATCAAAAGTAATTACACAAGAGGTAATAATTCAAAAATGATTGAGCCAGAATCAATTTATGTAATCGATTACGCTAAATTATTAAAATAATGTTAATGGCAAAACTTTTACTCCTCAAACATTGTCATTTTAACACTTTTATATTCATAATTAACCACAGATATATAATTAATAGTCACTTTTTTGCGAATACGACAACAGCTTCTTAAAGAAATCGATAAAATTTGATCCCTTTTTGAACATTATGTAATCGATAACTATAGTTAAATTTTAAAACATACCATCGTATTTATTAATTTTCATACCGTTGATTTCTTTTAAGAGTAATGGAACATTTTCTTAGAACCGATTCCAAAAACCCCAATTTTGAAAATCTTGTAAGTGATTTAGATTCGGAACCCTTCCATTTGAACAGTGAGGAACATCAATTCTATTTCCAATACAATACCATAGATAAATTAGCGCATGTTTTAATTTTTTATAGGGACAATAAAGCTATTAGCTGCGGAGCGTTAAAAAAATTTGATAAAAACACGATGGTGGTTAAAAGGATTTACACTATACCATCGGAATGGAGAGGAATTGGTTATGCTTTGATAGTTTAATGCAATTGGAAAATTCACTCTAGGGACTGTACCATATAACTTATTTATTAACTAATAATTAGGCGTATTCTTACTTTAATTTATGGATTAAGCAGGTTTGTATTTTTTAATTATTTTATTCTCCTTTTTTTTCTGATGGTACGAGCCTAATTAATCGGGCAGGTTCATCAGTTAGTAAATAAATGTATCCATCTGGTCCTGTTCTTACATCCCGAATTCGCCCAATGCCTTTCAATATGATTTCCTGATCAACTACCTTTTTATTAATAACCCGTAAACGATGTAATTCTTGTGCTCTAAGGCTACCAACAAAAAAATCATTTTGCCAATTTGGAAATAGTGAACCTATATACTGTGTTAAACCACAAGGAGCTATAGATGGCGTCCAGTGCACCAATGGTTGTTCCATTCCTTCCTTTTCGGTTATTGAAGTAATTGGTTGACCATTATAATTAATTCCATGAGTAATTATTGGCCAACCATAATTCTTCCCTTTCTGAATAAGGTTAAATTCATCTCCCCCTTGGGCTCCATGTTCGGTCGCATAAACATTGTGATTTGAATCTATTGTAAGGCCTTGTGGATTCCTATGACCATAGCTCCAAATCCCCTTTGGGATTTCGGGTGTCTCTATAAACGGGTTGTCTTTTGGAATACTGCCATCATCATGGAGCCTAAATATTTTGCCATTCGGGCGATTCAAATCCTGTGCGTGCCCCATAACACCTCTTTCCCCAATAACAAAATAGATGTATCCATCATCAAAAGCGATTCGTGTTCCATAGTGCGCTCCGGATTGCATATAGAATTTTAAATCCGATTTGTAAATCCATTCTTGATCTATCCACTGATGATCTCTGATCCTCCCACGAACAATTGCCGTTTGTGACCACGATTTACCCATCTCATCTCGCCAACCATCCGCAAAAGCCAAATAAATCCAACCATTTTTTTCGTAATCCGGGTGAAGTGCAATATCCATCATACCACCTTCCGGTCCATCAAAAATAACCTTTGGTGTATTTTTTATCGGGATAGAATCAAGCCTATTGTCTGAACTAATCAAATGAATGGGTCCAAGCCGCTCTGTAATCAATTTGCTGCCATCAGGAAGAAATGCAATAGACCATGGTGTTCTGAATCCACTTGTAAGTGTTTCCACTTTGAATGTATGATACCGCGTCTCCAAAACTTTATCAGAAATGTCTAACTCAGTGGATTCTACGGAATCCGTAGATTCCATTTCCCTAATATAAACAACAATAGCCCGTATTTGCTCATCTGTTAAGACGGAACTATAAGCCACCATTCCTTTTTCTGTAATTCCATTTTTAATGGAATGTAGAATTTCTTCATCAGACCCACCATATTTCCATTTCCCATCTTTCAAACTGCCTCCAATGGCACTAGATGTATGACAACTTGCACATAAATTTTTATAAATGTCTTCAACATTTAGTTGGGACAATTCCTGTGACCTAGTTAATATTGAAGTGAGAGAAAAAATAACCGTAAAATAAAATTGTAATTTCAATTTTTTGTTGTTTTGTCTAGTACAATAAATATTAGATTGAATGGTTGAAATGCCAGTTACTATTTTAATTAGTTAGTGAAATGATCGTACAAAGTCTTTTTTTACTTCTAAATTTCGGTGACACAAATCTAATGGATTTAGGATTGATTTGAAACTGGAGGCTATCACTGATAGATTGATGCAGTCCCAAGACTATTTAGGAATAAAATTAATTTATCGTACATAATTCGTACAATTAATAAACAAGAAATCCGTAACTCATTATTTAATAACTAGTTACGGATTTTATCTGTACTCGGAGCGGGACTTGAACCCGCACAGCCTAATGGCCATTGGATTTTAAGTCCAACGTGTCTACCAATTCCACCATCCGAGCGGACTTCCAAATTTTGGACTTTAACAAAAAACGCTGCTCGACAGCGTCCATGTTGAGCGAAAGACGGGATTTGAACCCGCGACCCTCACCTTGGCAAGGTGATGCTCTACCCCTGAGCTACTTTCGCAATTGCCATTGAAACGATAGTCTCGTTTTAATTGCGGAGGCAAATTTAAAACATTTATACGAATGTCAAAGTCTTTTTATTGAAAATTGGAGCAATTTTAAGCTCTTTTTTGCTTTTGAAGCATTCGCTTGATTTCATTTAGTTTCATCAAGGCTTCAACTGGGGTAAGGGTATTAATATCTGTATTGACAATTTCATCCTTAATTCGCTCCAATAAGGGATCATCTAAATTAAAGAAACTCAACTGCATATCATCGTGTAAATTTCTTACCTTATTTGTAAGTTCTTCAGAACTATGTGATTTCTCTAATTGTTTTAAAATGCTATTTGCCCTCTTGATAACCTGTTGAGGCATCCCTGCCATTTTTGCAACATGAATACCAAAACTATGCTCGCTTCCACCAGGAACAAGTTTCCGTAAAAAGAGAACCTTATCCTTCAATTCCTTTACCGAAACATTATAATTTTTAATGCGCTCAAAAGTTTCAGTCATTTCATTAAGCTCATGGTAATGAGTGGCGAACAAGGTTTTAGCATGAGCAGGATGTTCATGTAAATATTCGCTTATTGCCCATGCAATTGAAATTCCATCATAAGTGCTTGTACCTCTTCCTATTTCATCCAATAACACCAAACTTCTATCCGAAATATTGTTTAAAATTGAGGCTGTTTCATTCATCTCAACCATAAAGGTAGATTCTCCCATGGAAATATTATCACTAGCGCCAACGCGTGTAAATATTTTATCAACCACATCCATTTCAACAGTATCGGCAGGCACATAACTGCCCATTTGAGCCATTAACACTATAAGTGCCGTTTGCCGTAAAATGGCCGACTTACCTGACATATTAGGGCCAGTAATCATAATAATTTGCTGACTTTCCCTATCTAAATAAACATCGTTAGAAATAAAGGGTTCATTATGCGGAAGCTGTTTCTCAATGACCGGATGTCTGCCCCCAACAATTTTCAAGGAATGACCTTCAATTAAAACTGGCCTTACATAATTATTCTCCTTTGCTAATTGTGCAAACCCACAGAGATTATCCAACATCGCTATTTTGGCTGCGTTGATTTGTACGCTTTCAATGTAATTTCCTAACCACTGAACCAATTCTGAAAACAACTGTTGTTCGATAGCCTGAATTCGGTCCTCGGCTCCTAAAATTTTTGCTTCGTATTCTTTGAGTTCTTCAGTTATATAACGCTCCGCATTAACTAGGGTTTGCTTTCGCACCCATTCTGCTGGCACTTTATCCTTATGCGTATTGCGAACCTCTATATAATAACCAAATACATTATTGCTAGCAATTTTTAAGGAAGTTATGCCAGTTCGCTCCGTTTCCCTTTGGAGCATCGCATCTAGGTATTCTTTGCTTGAAAATGCCAAAGAGCGCAATTCCTTCAACTCGGATGAAAAATCACTTGAAATCGTATTACCTTTTAGAATATTAACCGGAGCTTCCTCATTTAATGTTCCGTTAATGCGCTCGCGAACTTCCCTACATTCCAATAATTGACCACCAATGTTTTTTAGAGATTTGGAATTTGTATTCTCTAGAAGTGATTTAATTGGAACAACTGCTTCCAGGGCATTCTTTAACATCACAACCTCACGAGGATTAATTTTTTGGGTTGCAACTTTGGAAATAAGCCTCTCTATATCGCAAATCTGCTTTATATATGTTTGAAGTTGGTGTAATAAACTCGGTTCTTCTAAAAAATAGGAAACTACTTCGTGACGAAGATTAATTTGCTCCTTATCAATCAACGGAAATGCCATCCACCTCTTTAACAAACGCCCTCCCATAGGAGAAAGTGTTTTATCGATAACATCTATAAGTGTTACGGCATTCAGGTTATGGGATGCGTACAATTCTAAATTCCGAATGGTAAATCGATCCATCCACACATAGGCCTCCTCGTGGATTCTTTGTAATTTGTTTATGTGCCTTAATCGACGGTGTTGTGTTTCATTCAAATAATGTAGTATCGCCCCAGCGGCAACAGTCCCATCGTATAAATCCTCAACACCAAATCCTTTCATGGTTTTAACCTGAAAATGCTTCTGCAAAATTTCTTGGCTAAAGTCTTCATGGAATACCCAGTCCTCTAAAAAAAAGGTGTGCCATTCTTCACCAAAGGTTTCTTTGAAATATTTTTTTTCAGGCTTAGGAACCAACACTTCGCTAGGCGAAAAGTTCTGCAAAAGTTTATCAATGTAATCGATAGTTCCTTGAGTTACTAAAAATTCTCCAGTGGAAATATCTAGAAAGGAAACACCTGTAAGTGTTCTGCCAAAATAAACTGCAGCTAAAAAGTTATTAGATTTTGTACTAAGTATATCATCATTTAATGCCACTCCCGGCGTTACCAATTCTGTGACACCCCTTTTAACAATAGTTTTGGTCATCTTAGGATCTTCAAGTTGATCACAAATGGCAACCCTTTGACCAGCTTTCACCAATTTAGGCAAATAAGTGTTAAGTGAATGATGTGGAAAACCAGCTAAGGCCGTTTCACTTTCACTTCCGTTGCCACGCTTAGTTAAAACAATATCCAGAATTTTGGAAGCTTTAATTGCATCATGGCCAAAAGTTTCGTAAAAATCTCCCACCCTAAACAGCAAAAGTGCATCTGGGTACTTTGCCTTGATAGCATTGTACTGTTTCATTAAGGGTGTTTCTTTCTTGACTTTGGTTCCCACTTTTTAGATTTAAGTATCTTAAATTTGTCGAAATTGCAATTTCGCTAATTTAGAAAGAAACCATTGGCTTGTAAAACGATACCTCCCCAAGTTATCTACAATTATTACAGGATTTCAACAATTTTAAATCTGCTATGAGCAAAAGAAAATTAGAAAATAATGAGCTAAATAGATTAACTGTTGACGAATTCAAAGAGGCCAATAAGACACCTATTATTGTTGTTTTAGATAATATTAGGAGCCTTAATAACATAGGATCTGTTTTTAGAACTTCCGATTGTTTTTTAATCGAAAAGATCTACCTCTGCGGAATAACTGCAAAGCCCCCACACAAAGACATTAACAAAACTGCACTTGGTAGCACAGAGACCGTGGTCTGGGAATATGCATCATCTACCGTCGAACTAGTAAAACAGTTAAAAAAGGAGAATACAAAAGTTATTTCTATTGAACAGGCTGAAAATTCCATAATGTTAAATGATTTTGAATCTCAGCCAAATCAACGATACGCTCTAATTTTTGGCAACGAGGTAAAAGGTGTTTCTCAGGAGGTTGTAAATGAGTCAGACATGGTAATTGAAATTCCACAGTTTGGGAGTAAACACTCTTTCAATATTTCAGTAAGTGCCGGAATCGTAATTTGGGATTTCTACAATAAAATTTCAACCAAATAGGGACTTAATGTTGCGGTTGAACGGAAGTGTAAGATTCCTGAATTTTATCCAAAATCTCTAGGTAATCCCTCCTAGAGGAAACAAAATCTTTATCTGAAATATCAATAATTTTTACCGGCATTTCTTGATTGTTTTTCAAAAACTGCAAATACCCTTCGTTTATTCTCTCCAGATAATCCGGCTGAATTTCCTGTTCATAATCCCGTCCTCTTTTAGCAATATTTTCTCTTAAGCGATCAGTGTTTTGATATAAATAGATATACAAATCGGGCTTAGCGATATCTTTATACATTAGGTAGAATAATTTCCTATAAAGACGAAATTCATCTTCCGCTAAAGTAACTTTCGAAAAAATTAAGGATTTAAAAATGTCATAATCACTAACAACGAACTCCTTAAACAAATCTAACTGCGCCAAATCTTCATTAATTTGCTGGTATCTATCGGCTAAAAAAGACATTTCTAAGGTAAACGCATACCGACTAGGTTCTTTATAAAACTTAGGAAGAAAAGGGTTGTCGGCAAAGCGCTCAAGAATCAATTTGGCATTGAAATCTTGTGAGATTTTTGAGGCCAAACTTGTTTTCCCTGCCCCAATATTACCTTCAATCGCCAAATAATTAAGCATTTCAAAGGAATATTTTTTTATTGGATTCTTAAGCCATTGATTTATGGGTGTAATAGGTTCCACCGTACCTAACATCTCCTTTAAAACCTTACCAGAAATTGGATGCTTAAATTCAGGAAGGATATTGGATAAGGGAAATAAAACAAAATTACGATGATCCATACCAGGATGAGGTACTTGCAAATCAATTTCGTCTATAATTTGATCATCAATAAGAAGGACATCAATATCTATGGGACGAGATTCGTAACCTAGGCTTGTCTTTGGCTTTCTACCAATCTCTTGTTCTATATGCTGTAACTTGGACAACAACTCCTGATGATTGAGATTGTCTATTTCTACCTCAACACAGCAATTAAGAAAATCATCAGCCTCAAAACCCAATGACGGAGTTTCATAAACACGCGAAATATTCTCAATTTTACCAACTTTTTGAAAGATCAAATTAATTGCAGTTTGCAGGAACTTCATTCGATCCCCGATATTAGATCCCAAGCCTAAGAATACGCGATTTACTGCTGTCATACAGGGGTCAAATTAACTAAAAGATAATCACTTTAAGTTATATTTGTTCGAAGTATTTATCCACATATGACCAATCCAAACCAACTAGCTGCCCATAAAACCTATTTATATTTAGCCGCATTATTCATAACTGCTTTAGTGGTATCCAATTTAATTTTTCAAAAATTTTTCTTTTGGTATCCCTTCGACCTGGAAATTTTTGGAAGTAAATTATTTGAAATATCAGTAGGTATTTTGCCCTATCCTATTACTTTTTTAATAACGGATCTTATCAGTGAGATTTATGGAAAAAAACTCGCAAATCGAGTTGTTGTAGCTGGTATTTTTGCTTCTGCATTTTCTCTCCTAATTGTTCATACCGCCAATATTGTACCGGCCACCTCATGGTCGCCAGTTGGCGATTCATTGTTTTCGAAAGTTTTTGGAAGTACTGCAATTGCTGTATTTGCTAGTATGATGGCCTATCTATTTGCACAATTTGTCGATATCCAAATTTACCATTTCTGGAAACGAATAACAGATGGTCGCCACCTATGGCTGAGAAATAATTTTTCTACTTTCAGTAGTCAGTTTATTGACACTTTTACTGTATTACTGCTATTGTGCTCATTCAACAAAATAGAATGGGACCGATTTTCGGGGTTATTGGTGAGTGGATTTGCCTTTAAAGTTTGCATTGCTATAATCGACACTCCCCTTCTTTACTTGGGTGTATATTTATTAAGGAAAAAATTCAATTTAGGTAGAAACGACGAATTGTCATTAGCCTAAAACCTATTAAAGTTTTATTAAATCCTTGCAATAATGGGTGCTAGAGGTTAATATTTTCCTAAATGAGTTAATTACTGCATAATCCTTGACATACCTTTTAAACGTATTTCATTAAACAACCAATAAGAAATGAAACGAGTTTTAAAAATTATAGGATCACTTTTAATAGTGATTTTAATTATATTGGCACTAGTACCATTTGTTTTTCAATCCCAAATAGAAGATGTTGTTAAGCGCTATGTCAACAATTCGGTAAATGCTCAGGTAGACTGGGATGAAGTCGACTTAAGTTTCTTCAAATCCTTTCCAAAGGCACAGGTAGACATAAATGGATTAGTTATTCATAACAATAAACCATTTGAGGGTGAAACTCTTGCTACCGCCAAATCTATATCCTTCAGCATTCCTATAAAAGAACTACTTAAAAAGAAGGAAAATGGCGCAATGACAATTAATTCCATTAAGGTGGATGAAGCTCTATTAACATTGAAAGTGGATTCCTTTGGTAATGAAAATTTCGATATCGCTAAGCAGAATGATACTACTAAAACCCCGACTGAATTTGCCTATGATATTAAGGATTACCAAATTAACAACAGTGCCTTTTCATATTTAGATGAAAGCCAAAATCTTTTAATTAATATAGCGGACCTCAACCATTCCGGTAAAGGTAATTTTAGTTCCAATGCTTCAGAACTAATTACAGAAAGCCGTGCAAATGTTAGCTTTTCTATTGATAGCACAAATTATTTAGATAATAATCCTGTTAAACTGAACGCTACCATTTTAATGGATTCAGAGAATCAGCGATACACATTTAAAGAAAATAAAGGCCTTATTAACCAATTGCCTCTTACCTTCAAAGGCTATGTGCAACAATTAGAAAATGGACAAGAAATAGACATCTCGTTTGAGAATGAAGAATCTGACTTTAAATCCTTTTTGGCAATAATGCCTCAACAATATTCTAAAAATTTCAATGACGTTGAATCTACAGGTGAATTTAAGGTAGTAGGCAATATAAAAGGCATGAGTACTGAAGAAAGAATCCCTAATATCGACATTAAAATAATGTCGGATAATGCCAGTTTCAAATATCCTAACCTTCCTAAAAAAGTTGAAAATATTAGCATGGATGTGGCTATTTTGAATACGACAGGAAACGCAGATGACACTTATATAGACATAAAAAATTTAGATTTTAAGATCGACACAGACCGCTTCCAGACCACAGCTGTATTGAAGGATTTAAGTGGAAATACTATAGTGGACGCTCACCTAAATGGTACAATCAATCTTAACAATATTTCACAAGCTTATCCAGTTGAATTCGACCAGCAATTAAGTGGAATTTTGAGGGCTAATGTCCATACTAATTTTGACATGGAGGCCATCAATCGTAATGCGTATGATCGAATTCGAAATAAAGGGACGGTATCTATAACTAACTTGGTATTTAGTCCAGATGGAGCTCCAAATCCTATTCAAATAGATAAGGCAGAAATGACCTTGAATTCTGGAAATGTTACCCTTAACAGTTTTTCGTCAAAAACAGGGCAGAGTGACTTAAATGCAACCGGAACGATTTACAATTTAGTGGGATTTTTACTTGGAAAAAAAGGACTACAGGGAAATTTCAATGTGAATTCCAATACCTTGAATGTTGCTGATTTGATGGTTGAGGACGAACCTAGCACGGACCCTGCAGAAACAACCAACAGTAACCAGAAAAAGGCAGGCACTAAAATTCCCGAATTCTTAACCTGCACGTTAAATGTAAATGCAAATAAGGTTATCTATGATGATCTTGTACTAAGCGATGTAAATGGGACCCTTGCTGTAAAGGACCAGCAGGCTAGCTTAACTAATGTAACTTCTAAATTATTCGACGGCATTTTGGCGGTTGCAGGAAACGTATCTACCAAATCGGATACTCCTGTATTTAATATGAATATTGGGGCAGAAGGATTTAATGTGGAAGAATCATTCAATAATTTGAAACTGTTGCAAAATTTAGCGCCTATTGCCAAGGCATTACATGGAAAATTAAACACTACTATTTCAATAAAGGGAAGTTTAAATGATGAATTAAGCCCAAACCTGCAAACTATTTCAGGTAGTGCCTTTGCAGAATTATTAACTGATGTAATTACCCCTGAAACCTCCAAAGTTCTACAAGAATTAGGGGGTGCTTTAAATTTCATTGATTTTACGAAATTGGACCTTCGCGATTTTAAACTGAACTTAGATTTTTCAGATGGTCTAGTACATGTAAAACCATTCAATGTTAATTACAAGGATATAAAAATAGTAGCATCTGGCAGCCATAGTTTCGATAATACCATGGACTATAAGTTAACCTTAAATGTTCCATCTAAATATCTAGGGAGCGAGGTTAATCGCCTAATCGGTAAAATAGACAATAACCAAGTAAACAATATTTCAATCCCAGTTACGGCCAAACTTGCTGGAACTTTTTCTAATCCAAGAGTATCAACTGATTTAAGTTCAAGCGTTTCTGAATTAACCAAACAACTGATCGAAATTGAAAAGGAAAAAATGATTAATAAGGGAACCGACAAAATAAGAGAGTTAATCGGTACCATGGCAAAAAAGGGAGAACAAACCGAAAAACCGATAGAAAAACCTAGAGATTCGATTATTAGAGATTCTATTCCTACAATGCCATTCCCAACAGACACAACCTCAACCACAATTAAAAAAGCTGCGGAGAAAAGTGTTAAGGATGTCTTAGGAGGATTGATTAAATCTCGAAAAACAGTTAAAGACTCAACAAGTAAGAATTAAACATACTTATTAACCCTGCAGCCCAAATTCTCTAAAAAATTAAAGAATTTGGGCTTTTTTGTGCCAAAACGGGAGATTTATTGTGCTTTTTCTAAAAGAATTGCTAATTGATTTGCTTTTTTCAAAAAAAAGACTATTATGTATTCTTGTAGTATTCACAGAGAAATATAAATATATGAGGCAATTAAAAATCACGAAACAAGTTACCAACCGAGAATCTAAATCGCTAGACAAATATCTTCAAGACATTAGCAAGATTCCAATGATTACCGCAGACGAGGAGGTAGAATTAGCACAAAGGATAAAAAAAGGTGATCAGAGAGCTTTAGAAAAACTCACAACGGCTAACTTAAGATTTGTGGTTTCCGTAGCCAAGCAATATCAAAATCAAGGTTTAAAGCTGCCCGATTTAATCAATGAAGGTAATGCAGGATTAGTGAAAGCGGCTAAACGTTTTGATGAAACACGTGGTTTCAAATTTATCTCTTATGCCGTTTGGTGGATTCGCCAGGCAATTTTACAAGCATTGGCAGAGCAGGCTCGTGTTGTTAGACTTCCCTTAAATAAAATTGGAAGTATTAACAAGATAAACAAGGCTTTCTCCTATTTAGAGCAGGTAAATGAGCGTCCGCCAAGTGCAGAAGAATTGGCTCGTGAGCTCGACATGACTGTAAGTGACGTTAAACAATCTCTTAAAAACTCAGGACGACATGTATCAATGGATGCACCATTAAAGGAAGGTGAAACATCTAATCTCTATGACGTTATTAAATCTGGAGAATCTCCGAAACCAGATAAAATTTTAATTAAAGAATCCTTGAGCATGGAAATTGAAAGAGCCTTGGATACCCTAAGCGAAAAGGAAGGAGACGTAATCAGAATGAATTTTGGCTTAAACAACCAACCACCAATGACCCTCGATGAAATTGGCAAGACTTTTGATCTCACCAGAGAGCGTGTCCGACAAATTAGAGAGAAAGGTATTAGACGCCTGAGACACACCACAAAAAGTAGAATTTTAAAGACCTATTTAGGTTAATTATTAATAAAAAAGGAAGGAATATTTAATGTTAAAAATTATTGTTAAAGACGGTGAAAGTATTGAAAGAGCCCTAAAAAGGTATAAGAGAAAACATCGCAATGTTAAAGTGATGCAGAATCTTAGGGAAAACCAACACTTCACCAAAAAATCTGTTAAACGAAGAAGAGAAATTCAAAAGGCCGCTTACATACAAGGTTTGCGGGATGACGAAAATCTATAAACATATAAAAGGCTCGCGCAAAGCGGGCCTTTTAGTTTATTTCTATTGAAACATATAGTCCTTCGGACGAGCGCACATTAAAAACTGTATTATCTTCGAAGATTAGATATTGCCCTTTTATCCCCATTAATTTGCCTTTGAATTGTTGAGACTTCTCCAGGTTTAAAGAATTTAATTTAGTGGGATATCTCAAAACAGGGAAATGGATATTTGTTTCAGAATTGTTAGAAATGAAATAACTTTTTACCTCCTCTGGAATATATTTCTCCAAATTATCGCGCCACTCAACCAAATTTTCATCTTTAATTTCATTTTTTAGCATTGTCCTCCAATTGGTTTTGTCACTTACATGATCTTTTAAGGCTACTTCGGTAATTCCAGCCAAATATCTATTAGGAACTTCAACAATTTCAATTGCTTCATGCGCACCTTGATCGATCCATCTGGTTGGTACTTGACTGCGCCTAGTGACACCAACTTTTACATTACTTGAGTTTGCCAGGTACACTATGTGAGGCTGAAGTTGAACTTTCTTTTCATACTCAAGATCTCGATCCTCCTGACCCAAATGTGCTTTACTCAATTCTGGTTTCATAATCCATTCCGCAGCCTGTGGAATCTCAAAAAAGCAACTTCTGCAATAACCTTGACGATAAATAGGTTTATCTAATCCACAATTTAGACACTGATAATGCAAAAATCTAAACTCCATTTCCTTTTCCAAAACCTGATTTAAATTGATAAAATCAGACTCAAAAATCAAATAATAATTGATCGGATCGGTAAATTCAGTTTCCATTTTCCGAAGAACACCTTCATATTTCATCCTGCAAGAATTTTGTATGTAATTTGAAAGGTTAAAAATACAACTATCAATAATAGTGTATTCGCCTTTGCAGAATTTTCAAAGGAAAAAAAATTAGTATTTTTAATTTTCAAAGAACTAGGTCCATGGCATTCCCATTTGTTAACTCAATTGCTTCGTGGTTTCTTAAGAAGAGATTTCACCAAATTGAATTGTTTTTAAAGTACCCCAATGAGGTGCAGAATGAAATTTTGATGGATTTAATTCAAATTGCCAAAGACACCGAAATCGGAAGAAAATACGATTTTCAATCAATCCATAACTATCATACTTTTAGGGAAAGGGTGCCAATTTCATCCTATGAGGAATGTCAACCATTAATTGAGCGATCTAGACGAGGCGAATCTAACATTTTTTGGCCTGAACCAATAAAATGGTTTGCCAAATCTAGCGGTACCACAAATGCAAAGAGCAAATTTATTCCAGTTAGCGAGGCATCTCTAGAGGATTGCCATTACGCCGCAAGTAAAGATTTACTCTGTATGTATTTGAATAATAATGAGGACTCTCAATTATTTACAGGAAAAAGCCTCCGCCTTGGCGGAAGTAAGGAATTGTATGAAGAAAATGGAACCGTTTTTGGCGACCTTTCTGCAATATTGATTGACAACATGCCATTTTGGGCCGAATTTAGCAGTACTCCCTGCAACCGTGTTTCCTTAATGAGTGATTGGGAAACCAAAATGAAAGCTATTGTTGAAGAGACAATACAAGAAAACGTTACCAGTTTAGCCGGTGTACCGTCTTGGATGCTGGTATTGTTAAATAGCGTCTTAGATTATACCGGGAAATCTTCATTACTAGACATCTGGCCAAATCTTGAGGTGTATTTTCATGGAGGCGTAAGTTTTGTACCCTACCGTGACCAGTATCTTAAGATTTTCCCTAAAGAAAGTTTTAGATATTATGAAATCTACAATGCATCAGAGGGATTTTTTGCCATACAAGATCAAAACAATTCCTCAGATTTATTGTTAATGTTAGATTATGGGATTTTCTATGAATTTATTGATATGGAATCCTATGGAACAAACAACCAAAAGGTGGTGACTCTAGACGGTGTGAAAGTAGGAAAAAATTATGCAGTTGTTATCACTACTAATTCTGGCTTATGGCGGTATAAAATTGGTGACACTGTTAAGTTTATGTCTGTGAAACCATATAGAATAAGGGTTTCTGGCCGAACAAAGCACCACATAAACGTATTTGGGGAAGAGCTCATAATCGAGAATACCGAAGAAGCTTTAAAACGGGTTTGTCGCATAACTAATGCCGAAATAGTGGATTATACTGTTGCACCCATATTTATGAGTACAGATAAAACTGGTACCCATGAATGGTTAATTGAGTTTAAAAAACCTCCTGAAAACCTCACCCAATTTACGGCAGAGCTAGACTTTGCATTACAAACTCTAAACTCAGACTATGAGGCAAAGCGATATAATAATATGACGCTTGAACTTCCAAAAATAAATATTGCCGAACCGAAATTATTTTACAATTGGCTAAAAAAGCAAAATAAACTTGGAGGACAACATAAAGTTCCACGCTTATCTAATTCTAGAGATTATTTGGAGGAATTACTGTACTTAAATGGACAACTACATACTGCTGATTAACGGAAAAAATTGCAGTAGCTTATTTTTAAACGACTTTAATTTATTCTTTGTCTAATATTGCCTTTGGTAATTTTATTCTTACAAAAATGCATCTATATTTACAAAGCAATCGAGAAAACACTGACCGATTCGCTCCAAAAAATACTTACATCCCGATGTAATTATTAGTTAATCAATCCAACATATTCTTAATAAAAAAACCACTCAAATTGAGTGGTTTCTTTTTTTTATCTTTTACCGTTTAAGACACAGCTTTTAATTTTTTAAGGGTTGTTTTCGAAAGCTTTTCTTCCGCATACTCTTTATCAACCTTCAATGTCTTAACATCACTACTTGGTAGCTCAAACATTGCATCTGTTAGAACCTCTTCACATAAAGACCTTAAACCTCTAGCTCCCAATTTATATTCAATAGCCTTTTCAACTATATAATTTAAAGCTCCTTCAGAAATGGTAAACTGAATGCCATCCATATCAAACAACTTCTTGTATTGCTTAATAATTGCATTTTTTGGTTCAGTTAGAATAGCCCTTAATGTATCCGCATCCAAAGGATCCATATAGGTTAAAACAGGTAAACGACCAATGATTTCTGGAATTAAACCATAATCTTTTAAATCTTTAGGAATTATATATTGCAGTAGGTTTGAAGAGTCAATTCTTTCATCATCATGCGCAGCCTTATAACCTATAGCCGCCATATTAAGTCTTTTCGAAATTATTTTCTCAATACCGTCAAAAGCACCGCCTGCAATAAATAAGATGTGTTCGGTATTCACCTCAATAAATTTCTGATCCGGATGTTTTCTTCCACCTTTCGGAGGAACATTTACCACAGTACCTTCTAGAAGTTTTAATAAAGCTTGTTGGACGCCTTCACCCGAAACATCTCTGGTTATTGAAGGATTGTCACTTTTCCTCGCAATCTTATCGATTTCATCGATGAAAACAATTCCCTTTTCCGCTTTCTCCAAATTATAGTCAGCTGCTTGTAACAAACGTGTTAAAATACTCTCGACATCTTCACCTACATATCCAGCTTCCGTTAAAACGGTTGCATCCACAATTGCAAGAGGCACATTTAGCATCTTCGCAACTGTTTTTGCAATAAGAGTTTTACCTGTACCTGTCTGCCCTACCATGACAATATTGCTCTTTTGTATTTCAATATCGTCTTCATCAGCTGGCTGTAACAATCGCTTATAGTGATTGTAAACAGCCACGGACATTATTTTTTTGGTATACTCCTGCCCAATGATATATTCGTCTAAAAACTTTTTAATCTGCTGAGGCTTTCGCAGCATTAATTCGGTAGATAGTTCAGAATTGTCACTCTGACGGGATTCCTCCAACACTATACCATGAGCCTGCTCAATGCACCTATCACAGATATGGGCATCTAGACCTGCAATGAGCAAATTGGTTTCAGATTTTTTCCTTCCGCAAAATGAACATTCTAATTCTTCCTTCGCCATAAATTTTTATTTCCTTTTCCTTTATTTGGAACCTAGAACTTCGTCTATCATTCCATATTCTTTGGCTTCTTCCGCCTTCATCCAAAAATCACGATCGCTATCCTCATACACCTTATCATAACTTTGGCCACTGTGCTTGCTTATAATATTGTAAAGCTCCTCCTTTAATTTAATAACCTCCTTAACCGCAATTTCTATATCACTCGCCTGGCCTTGTGCCCCACTCATTGGCTGATGGATCATAACACGGCAGTGGGTTAAACCACTACGCTTACCTTTTTGTCCGGCACATAGCAATACTGCTCCCATTGAGGCAGCCATACCTGTACAAATAGTAGCAACATCTGGTTTAATAAGCTGCATAGTGTCATATATTCCCAAACCTGCATAGACACTTCCTCCAGGAGAGTTTATATAAATCTGAATGTCTTTCGAAGCGTCAGTACTCTCCAAAAACAGCAACTGAGCCTGTATTATATTGGCAACTTGATCGTTTATGGCGGTACCCATAAAAATAATACGATCCATCATCAATCTGGAAAACACATCCATTGCAACCGCATTCATCTGCCGTTCTTCAATAATATTTGGAGTAAGACCAACCGGCATCATACTGGTAATAATTTTATCATAGTAAGTACTACTTACACCTTGGTCCTTAATAGCAAATTTTTCAAATTCTTTACCGAAATTCATGTAGTCTTTTTTCTAAAAATTTTAGGTCAAGTTTCACCTAAAATCCTGATTAACTTTAAGTTTTATAAATATATTTTCTCTTAAAAAAAGAGCGTAAAACCTGCAGGTTTTACGCTCTAAATATACGGATTTTATCTCTCAACACTTAGCTGTAAAACTCTTTTACAAAATCATCGTAAGTTATGGTTTTTGCCTTGAGATTAACCTCATTTTTATAAAGGTTTAACAGCTTCTGACTGGTCAATTGCTCTGACAATCTTCTAACCTCTTCCTTGTTACTCAATATTCTAGATGCAATATTCTCTAAATCTTCTGTACTAGGGTCAGTTTGACCAAATTGTGCCATCTGAACCTTAACCATGTCCATTGTATGATTTTTCAACTCCTCAAAAGTAACTTGAAGCTTATGGTCTTCTATTAACTTACCTTCAATTAATTGGTAACGAATACTTTTCTCGGTACGTTCGTATTCCTCCTGGGCTTGCTGCTCATCCATTGGCTCCTCACCAGCGGTTTGCATCCATTTTTGTAAAAATGTTGCCGGCAACTCAAATTTGGTGTTTTCAACCAAAAACTCGGTTACATCATTCAAAAGTTTTTGATCTGACTGCTGCTGAAATTGCTTTTCAGAATCGGTTTTAATTCTGTCCTTTAATTCGGTAACAGTAGTCACTGTTCCCTTGCCAAGTATTTTATCAAACAATTCTTGATCTAGATCAGCTAACTCTCTATTATTTATTTCTTTAATTGTGAAAGTTACATCAGCATCAAGGTCGTGAGCTTGGTCGTGAGTTACCTTCAAATAAGTCATTAAATCATGATTATCCTTAAATAGAGTCTTTGTATTTAAAGTTATTTCATCGCCAACTTTTGCTCCCAAAAATTTCTTTTCAACTTTTGCATCCTTCAATTTATCTAACGGAAAGGTTGCATTGTTTTGGATATTCAATTCCATATTTACGAAATCACCCGTAACTTCCGAATCTTTTTGAACCTCATCTTGGGAAACAATCTTGCCATATTGTTTCCTAATGTGCTCAACTTGATCGTCTACCATTTTTACATCTGCCACAATGTTATATTGTGTTATGGCTTTTTTAGGTTTCAAATCAATTTCAAATTCAGGCGACAAACCCAATTCGAACTCAAATGAAAAATCATCTGAATCCCAATCCAAGTTATCTTGTGGTTTTGGAAGTGGATTTCCAAGTACATCTAACTTTTCTTCTGTGAGATACTTATTAAGTGCATCTTGAAGCAATTTGTTTACCTCATCTACTAACACGGCCTTACCGTATTGCTTCTTAACTAAGGACATCGGCACATGACCTTTTCTAAATCCAGGAATATTGGCTGTTCTTCTGTAATCAGTCAATATTTTTTCAACTTTATCGCTATAATCTTCTTTAGCGATTTCTACCTTTACAACGGCATTTAATTCATCGATGTTCTCTCTGGTAATATTCATTCTGAATCCTATAAAAATTGGGATGCAAAAGTACATATTTTTTCACATCCCAACAAAGTTTTAAAGTTATTGTAACTCAGATAAATATCAATCTTCTTTTAGCCAAGAAAAAAGTATGGCCTGGCAGATTGAAAGAAGTATACTAAAAAGTACCGCAATCCAAAATCCACCCACATCAAAACCACCTATTAGACTACTTGCCAAAAGTATAATTATGGCATTTATTACCAATAAAAAGAGGCCAAATGTTAAAATTGTAACGGGCAGGGTTAGAATTACAAGTATTGGTTTTAGTAACACATTAAGCAATGCCAAAACAATGGCCACTATAACAGCGCTTAAATAACTTTCAACTTGCACCCCCGGTAGCAAATTTGCAATTAGAAGCACTAATATCCCTGTCACTAATAACCTAATTAAAAGTTTCATCTATTAGAGTTTAAATTTGTTGGTTATAATTTCCTCTGAAATTAGTTAATTTCTAAGGAATTCTGTTACTATCCGTAAAAATTCTTCTGGATTTTCAGCGTGCAACCAATGACCAGCATCATTTACGGTTTTAACCACAGCATTAGGAAAATGATGTTTTATATGGGCTAAATCTCCATCATGGATATATTCAGAGCGATCACCTCTTACAAACAAGGTTGGACCATCATATTTAGCAAATGAAGGCAACGATTCTCCCACCTCCTCAACCTTCTCAGAGAGCACTGCCAAGTTCAACCTTAACTTAAGGTTATTATCATCATCTCGATAAAGATTCTTAAGCAAGAATTGCCGAACACCACTATCCGTAACATATTTAGACAGCAATTCATCCGCTTCGCCCCTACTTTTAGGCTCATTTTTCTCTATATATCGCAAACCTTTCAAAATTTGCTCGTGGTGCACAGGGTAAAATCTCGGAGAAATATCAGCAACAATTAACTTTTCAATTAATCCGGGATACTCACTTGCAACGGTCATTGCAGTTTTACCACCCATTGAATGCCCCATAATAATGGTACCTTTAATTCCATGC
The DNA here is from genome assembly GCF_015476115.1 of Aegicerativicinus sediminis. Lineage (GTDB taxonomy): Bacteria > Bacteroidota > Bacteroidia > Flavobacteriales > Flavobacteriaceae > Aegicerativicinus > Aegicerativicinus sediminis. The sequence continues at coordinate 719,995 of NZ_CP064295.1, forward strand.
GCATCACAATATTCTTTAATATCTTTACCCATTACCTCATAACTGAAGTCATCGTCGTGAAAACTGCGCCCGTGATTTCTTTGGTCTACTAAATGCACCTCGTACCCATCTTCAGCTAATTTGGCTGCAATTGTTTTCCAATTATCACCCATACCCATAAATCCATGAAGAATCAAAATCGGTTTGCCTTCACCAATAATATTTGAATATAATTTCATCACTTCAATTTTTGAAGATACATTTGAATTACGTTTTCAACCCCAAAATAAAGGCTTTCGCTAATTAAAGCATGGCCAATAGATACTTCAAGTAAATTTGGAACATTTTCCTTAAAAAAACGAATGTTATCCAAGGAAAGATCGTGGCCCGCATTTACACCCAGACCAATTGAACCGGCTAATTTTGCAGCTTCTGAATATGCAATTATTGCATTTTCATTTCCCTTCCCGTATTCAGATGCGAAATGCTCGGTATATAACTCTATTCTGTCTGTCCCTGTCTGCCTGGCCCCTTCAACCATTTCAAGAACTGGGTCAACAAAAATGGAGGTTCGTATTCCGTTTGCTTTAAATTCTGAAATAACCTCAGAAAGAAATTCTTTATGTCTTTTTGTATCCCAACCCGCGTTTGATGTAATTGCATTTTCAGCATCAGGCACCAAGGTGACTTGTGTAGGCTTAACTTCTAAAACCAAATCCATGAACTTACCTATAGGCTTACCTTCTATATTAAACTCAGTTGTAACAACCGGTTTTAAATCAAAAACATCCTGATATCGAATATGCCTTTCGTCTGGGCGAGGATGTACTGTTATCCCCTCTGCCCCGAATCTTTCGGCGTCTATGGCAAACTTTACAACATTGGGTAGATCACCCCCTCGCGAGTTTCGCAAGGTGGCTATTTTATTAATATTTACGCTTAGTTTCGTCATTTTAAAGCTTTAGACAAAAATACGAACTGTCAACACCCGATTGAAGTTATTTTTGATTAATTTGCAATGAATTTTATTCATAAAAAATGCATTTAAACCAATACATAATTAATGATTTAAAGCCTTTAAATATTAATGAGAAGGTTAGCGATTTGCAATTGTGTTTTCACGAATTAACCTACTCCCACGTACCTGTTGAGAATGACGGTCATTACATTGGCTGCATTTCTGAGACCGATGCTTATTGTTTTGACGAAGCTGAGACTATTGCAGAATGCAATTATTCTTTGGAGGGTTTTTTCGTAAGGTCAACAACCAATTGGCTTGATGTATTAGAAGCCTTCGCGCAAAATTCTTGTAATATAATGCCAGTATTAGATGAAAATAATTCTTATCTAGGGTATTATGAATTGGGAGATATTATTGGATTATTCAATGAAACCCCATTTTTTGCCGAATCTGGAGGTGTCTTAATTGTAGAAAAAGGTATTCAAGACTACTCATTTAGCGAAATAAGTCAAATAGTAGAAACCAATTCTGGCCGTATTTTAGGAGCCTTTATTTCAGAAATTGATAAGGATGTTATTCAAATCACTTTGAGAATTGGCGGTACGGGGCTCAATGAAATTATCCAAACTTTTAGGCGGTACAGCTATAATATTGTTGCGGGCCATGAGGAAGACACCTATATGGAGAATTTAAAAGACAGGTCTGATTATCTCAATAAATACCTAAATATTTAATTCTTGAAAATTGCAGTCTTTGGGCAATATAGCCACAAAAACACCCAAGAGAGTGTAGAAGCGTTAATCAAAAGTGCTACTCTCAAAGATTCTCTTTTATTTATTGAAAAAGATTTTTTTAATCTACTTACAGAAAAAAAATCAACGCTATCAGACAACCTTAATCTTAGGACATTTGAAAAATTAGATGCCAGTTACGAACTATTGGTAACTATTGGTGGTGATGGTACAATATTAAGGGCTATTACTTTTGTTGGGGATTATGGAATTCCTATAGTTGGAATTAACACTGGTAGATTAGGATTTTTAGCAACGATAAGATTTGATGAAATAGAAAGAGCTCTAGAGCACATTTTTGAGAAAAATTATAAAATATCAGAACGTACTTTATTGGCGGTTACCACCACACCCGAAAATGAGGATATCCAAAAAATAAACTATGCCCTAAATGAAGTTGCGGTGAGCAGAAAAAATACGACGTCCATGATAACAGTGGAGACCCATTTAGATGACGAATACCTAACATCTTATTGGGCCGATGGCTTAATTATCGCAACCCCAACTGGGTCAACAGGTTATTCTTTAAGTTGTGGAGGACCTGTGATTACTCCGGCAGATGATAGTTTAGTTTTAACCCCCATTGCTCCTCACAATTTAAGTGCCCGGCCATTGGTAATACCCAGTGAAACAAAAATTACTTTGAAAGTAAGTGGCAGGGAAGATCAGTATCTTATTTCTTTGGATTCAAGGATTGCCACCCTGCATAATTCTGCAACTGTAACAATTAAAAGGGCTAATTTTAGAATAAAAATGATCGAATTGCCAAATGAAACTTTCATAGATACCTTGAGAAGGAAGTTACTTTGGGGTGAAGACAGAAGAAATTAGACAATAAAACCACAGATTCTATGTTTTACTGTAAGACTATTTCAATCAAATTGTTATAGGGTCTACAATATTGTTATATTTGCAAACTTTTAAAATTTTATGAGGTATTTATTATCGCTATTGGTAAGTATTCTCTGTGTAAAAACTGTAAGCTCCCAAATCTACGAAGTAGGTGTATTTGGTGGTGGAAGTAACGTAATCGGGGACGTTGGTAGAACCAATTACATTTCGCCTAACCAAGTTGCTTATGGCGCTATTCTAAAATGGAATAGAAGTGAAAGACATGCATATAGGATTTCTTTCATTTATGCGGATATTGTTGGAGAAGATAAACTCTCCGATGATCCGCGGCGTAAGCAAAGGAATTATCGTTTTAGTGACGGAATTTTTGAAATTTCGGCTGGAATGGAATTTACTTTTTGGGAGTATAACCTGCATGAGCCAGGAAACCAACTTACACCATATCTTTACACAGGTATCAGCGTAGCCAATCACGATAATCATTATTTCGATTTTAATGGTAATTATATTGACGAAGGTGTGAGCAGTTGGGCATGGGGAATTCCAATGGTACTTGGTGTAAAAGCCAGGATATTGCCGCAGACTGTTTTAGGTTTCGAAATTGGAGCCCGCTATACCACCTCTGATGAGTTGGATGGCAGTGTACCGGAATCTAGCGACCGACAGCAATATAGGTTTGGAAATTTAGGAAACAATGATTGGTATATGTTTACTGGCTTTACAGTAACCTATACCTTTGGTCAGCGACCATGCTACTGTGATTATTAGTGAGTATTGTAGAAAAAATAGATAAGGAAAGACTGCCACAACATGTTGCAGTTATTATGGATGGTAACGGAAGATGGGCTAAAAAGAAAGGGCTAATGCGAGTTGTTGGCCATGAAAGAGGCTCAAAATCTGTTAATAACATCGTAGAGGCTTCAGCGAAACTTGGCATTCCTTATTTAACACTTTATGCATTTTCAACAGAAAACTGGAATAGGCCAGAGACTGAGGTTTCCACTTTAATGAAACTCTTGGTAAAGACGTTGAAAAAAGAAATCAAAACCCTTACAGAAAACAACATAAGACTTAACGCCATTGGCTGTTTGGCAGATCTACCTGAGAGGGTTAGGAATGAATTGTTGGAAGTAATGGAAATAACAAAAAACAATTCTCATATGGTTCTAACCCTCGCCTTAAGCTATGGATCTAGGGAGGAACTTATCAGTGCTATTAAAGCCATAAGCGATAAAGTTAAAAATAACATAATTTCAGTTAACGATATTGACGAATCGATTATAAATAAACATCTTTACACGCAAATTTTACCAGATGTCGATTTATTGATTCGTACTAGTGGAGAGCACAGAATCAGCAATTTTCTATTGTGGCAGATTGCTTATGCGGAACTATATTTCACTAAAACTTTGTGGCCAGATTTCAAAAAAAATGATTTTTACGAAGCCTTGATTAATTATCAGAAAAGAGAACGACGATTTGGAAAAACAAGCGAACAACTTAGCTAAAAAACATCTTTTGGGGAGGCATTTAATTCTACTTTTATTATTGGCATTCGTTGGTGTAACTTCTAAGCTGCAGGCACAATCAATGGATTTTGAAAATGGCCAAACTTATACCATAGAGGATATTTCCGTCACAGGAGAGACTAGTTTCAATCCTAATACAATAGTAGCTTATTCAGGCCTTAGAAAAGGCGACAAGGTTAAGATACCAGGCGAGGAGATTGCCAATGCCATTAAAAAGCTTTGGGGCTCTAATCTGTTTAGCAGTATTGATATCTATCTATTAAGAACGGATGGAGATAAAGCCTATATTGAAATCAGCCTGACTGATCTACCTGAATTAAATGAGGTAACAATAGAAGGAGCAAAAAAATCTAAGATTGAGGAAATAACAAAGGAAAACAACCTAAAGAAGGGGGTGAAAGTTACCGAAAACCTCATTACTACCACCAAAAATTACCTTACAACCAAATATCAAAAACAAGGATATTACAATACAAAGGTGTCAATAGACACTAGGGAAGTCCAGGATTCTATCGAAAAGACTAGAGTAAATATGCTGGTTTTTATAGATAAAGGAAATAAGGTTAAAGTACAAGATATCAATTTCATTGGCAACGAAAAGTTGAGCGACAAAAAGCTCCGTAAAGCCATGAAGAACACTAAACAAAAAAATCCAATACGGGTTTGGAAACGTTCTAAGTATATAGAAAAAGACTATAAAGAAGACTTGGTTAGTCTAATTGACAAGTATAAAGAAAATGGGTACAGGGATGCTAGAATTTTAAGCGATACCATTATTAATAATGGTGATGATACCATAGACTTACAAATAGCACTGGAAGAAGGCGAAAAATATACATTTGGAAAGATTGAATTTGTAGGTAACAGCGTATACTCAGATGAAGTCTTAAAACGAGTTTTAAGGCTTAAAGAAGGAGATACTTATAATGGGGTTGAATTGAAAAAGCGAATCGCAGACAATACTAAGCCGGATGCAGATGATTTAACAAACTTGTACCAAAACAGCGGGTACCTTTTTTCTTCAATAAATCCGGTTGAAGTAAGTGCAGAGGGTAATGTAATTGATTTAGAAATTAGGATATCTGAGGGTAAACCAGCATATTTCGATAAGGTTTCAATCACAGGAAATGACCGAACCAATGACCGAGTTATTTACCGTGAATTAAGAACTAAACCTGGACAACTATATCAAAAAAGCAATGTTATAAGGACTATTCGCGAGTTGGGTCAATTAGGATTTTTTGACGCTCAACAGATTAGTCCTAACATGAAAAATTTCAATGTTGCTGAAGGAACTGTAGACATTGAATATTCTGTTGTTGAAAGAGGTTCATCTCAAATCGAGTTACAAGGAGGTTACGGAGGTGGCGGATTTATAGGTACTCTTGGTCTTTCTTTTAACAATTTCGCCATTAAAGATATCTTCAACAAAGATGCTTATAAACCAGTCCCAATGGGAGATGGACAAAGTCTGGCATTGAGGTTACAAGCAAGTAGATATTTCCAAGTATATAGTTTTTCGTTTACTGAACCTTGGTTTGGTGGTAAACGTCCTGTTCAGTTCTCTGCTTCTCTTTCGCATACTAGACAGTTTTATGCCAATTATTTTGAAAGAGAGGTTGACAAAAGCAGAAACTTCAATATTACTGGTATCACATTTGGTTTGGCAAAGCGCCTAAGTGTTCCTGATGATTATTTCCAATTGTCTCAAGCAATTAGCTTCCAACGTTACGATTTGAATAATTATTTCACAAGGTTATTTACCTATGGTAACGGGTATTCAAACAACATATCATATACAGTTGGTTTATCTAGAAGTAATGTAAATATCGATCCAATTTTCCCAACAGGCGGATCTAGTTTTTCCATTTCAGCTAAATTTTCACCTCCTTATTCATTATTTAATAATGTAGATTATAAGGCACTTAAAGAAGAGCGTGAAAGTTTAGATCCAACAAACGTTTTAGACAATGAACGTATTCAGGAGATAGACCAAGAAAGATACAGATGGTTAGAATTTTACAAGGTTAAAATTAAAGGTGAATGGTATACTCAAATAGCCAAAAACCTTGTTTTAAGGCCATTAATGGAATTCGGATTCCTTGGTGCCTACAATAATGACAGAGGGGTTATACCTTTCGAACGATTTGATGTTGGAGGGGATGGTTTAGGTAACTTTTCTTTAGATGGCCGTGAAGCGGTTCAATTAAGAGGTTATCCGAACCGAGCACTTTCCGATCAGGATGGTGAACCGATATACAATAAATTTTCATTAGAATTACGATATCCAATAACTCTTGGTCAGCAAGCTAAGATTTATGGACTACTCTTTACTGAAGGTGGTTCATCTCATCAAAATTTCCGTGATTTCAATCCTTTCAAACTTTATCGTTCTGCAGGTTTTGGTGTTAGGATATTTATGCCAGCTTTTGGTTTATTGGGTATAGATTTTGGACATGGTTTCGATCCTCTACCAGGTCAAACAGAGAAAAATGGTTGGGAAACCCACTTCATTATCGGACAACAATTTTAAATTTGGCACGATATTTTCTATCCATATCGTATCGTTTTCATATGAGTGCTAAAATTTTTCAGAATATATTTCGTTATTTTGAAACTAGTTACGCTCTAGGAAGAATGGTTAATATTCATTCCTTCAAAAAAGCGTAACCAAATCAAAACCAATGCTACTCATGAAAACAAAAGTTCTTTTTTTAATGTTAATCGGTATTCTGGGATCGATTTCGGTTTCCGCTCAAAGAGGGGTTCGAATTGGTTATATAGATACTGAATATATTTTACAGAACGTTCCTGAATATCAAGAGGCAACAGCACAGTTAGATGAAAAGGTGCAGAAATGGAAGCTGGAAATTGAGCAAAAGCTTAATGAAATTGACGCTAGGAAAGAACTACTAAATAATGAAAGTGTCTTATTGACCAAGGAACTTTATGAGGAGCGGATGGAAGATATTCAGTTTGATGAAAAAGCCATTTTAGATTATCAGCAGAAACGTTTTGGGCCTAATGGTGATCTTATGATACAAAAAAGGCAACTTATGCAACCTGTGCAAGACCAAATCTTTTCTGCAGTTCAAGAAATAGCGGCTTCGAGACAATATGACTTTATTTTCGACAAATCCGCAGATGTTGTTATGTTGTATTCTGCTGACAGATTCGATATAAGTGAATTGGTAATTAGAAGTATTACGAGATCTGCGAAAAGAACACAAGCTGAAAGCAGAGCTGAACGAAGAGCGGCCGAAAATGAGGACATAGTACCTGAAATTAACCTTGAATTAGAGGCAAGGGAAGCTGCAGCCCAAGCCAAGCGAGATGAACGTCTGAAAGAGGTTGAGGCAAGGCAATTAGCCCAACAACAACGCCGGGACAGTCTCAAACAAGCTGCAGATGAAAGAAGACAGAAGATTTTAGACGAAAGGGCCAAGGCCAAGGCAGAAAGAGATAGCATTGCCAACCAAGGAAAAGAAAATGCCGCTGGCTCCTCTTCAGCAAGTGCCAATGCAGGAAAAACAAGAGAAGAGATTTTAGAAGAGCGTCGTCAAGCAAAGTTAAAAGAACGCGAGGAGCGAAAGAAAGAATTAGAAGAGAGAAGAAAGAAAATATTAGAAGAAAGAGAAAAAACTAAAAATGAACGGGAGGAACAGACAAAAAAATCTGATTCCATTCCGCAAACTGAAAACAAGGATAATTAATTATAACACGTAATACTAATTTTAAAATGAAACACTTAAAAACCCTATTATTTGCTGCTATTCTATTTGTTGGTGCAACGGCGATGATGAATGCCCAATCTAAAGTAGCGCATATTAACACAACTCAACTGGTGGAGGCTATGCCGGCGATGAAAAATGCACAGGCAGAGCTAGAGAAGTTGCAGAAGACTTATGAGGCGGAGATCAAAACTATGGCTACCGAGTTTGATAATAAGGTTAAACAATACCGCGCTGAAGCAGATAATCAAACAGAGGAAGAAAACGCTAAACGTGCCCAAGAAGTTCAAACCATGGAGCAATCTATTCGTCAATACCAGGGTCAGGCACAGCAAGATCTTCAAAAAAAGGAAGCAGAATTACTTAAGCCTATTTTTGAGCAAGCAAAAGCTGCAATCCAAAGAGTTGCTAAAGCACAAGGAATTCAGTACGTATTAGATTCTACTCAAGGGTCAGGCGTTATTGTTGCTGATGGTAAAGACCTTATGCCAGATGTAAAAAAAGAATTAGGAATTTAATCAGTTTAAATTCAAAAAATAAAGCCGCTACTATAGCGGCTTTTTTATTTTTGTTATATGAGTAAAAAACCAATTGGTTTATTCGATTCAGGCGTCGGTGGCACTTCAATATTTAGGGCAATACATTCTTTATTACCATTTGAAAACACCATTTACCTTGCGGATAGCAAGAATGCTCCATATGGCGAAAAATCCAAAGTAGATATCATAGCCTTAAGTAAAAAAAATACGGAATTACTTTTAGACTTTGGCTGTAAGCTTATTGTGGTGGCATGTAACACTGCCACTACGAATGCAATAAAAACTTTAAGGGAAAAATTTACATTGCCCTTTATTGGTATCGAACCCGCAATAAAACCTGCAGCATTAAAAACCAATTCTGGGACAATTGGAATTTTAGCTACAAAGGGAACCTTAAGCAGTGAATTATTTAATTCAACTTTCCATCAACACGCCAGCCATTTAAAGGTAATTGAACAGGTCGGAGAAGGTATTGTAGAACTTATTGAAAATGGCCAAATCTATTCAAAGGAAATGGAAGAACTGCTTAAATCTTATATGCAACCTATGATAAGTGCAAATATTGACTACCTCGTATTGGGTTGTACACATTACCCTTACATAATACCAATGTTACGAAAACTGCTGCCTGAAAATGTAACTATCATAGATTCGGGTGAAGCTGTTGCAAGACAAACCAAGAATGTATTAATTCAGCATGACTTATTAAGGACGGAAGAAAATCTAAATCCAAAAAATGAATTTTATACTAATGGGAAGGTATCTGTTTTGTCAGAAATCTTAAATGGGGATTATCCTGTAACATTTAAAAATTTCTGAATTTATTCCTTAAACCAACTAGAATAATGCACATAATTATTGGCAATGCGATCGATTTGATTTGATATCAATTCTTCACTGATATCTTTAATCTTCTTGGCAGGAACCCCGGCGTAAATACAGCCTGCCTCTACATGTGTATTTTGAACTACTACGGCTCCAGCAGCAATAATGCTATTGCTTTCCACAATACAATCATCCATTACAATACTACCCATCCCAATTAGCACATTGTCTTGAATTGTACAACCATGCACTATGGCATTATGACCAATTGAAACATTATTGCCTATAATGGTGGGAGATTTTTTGTATGTGCAGTGAATAACGGCTCCATCTTGGATATTTACCTTATTACCCATTTTTATAAAGTGAACATCTCCTCTTACCACCGCATTAAACCATACCGAACATTCATCGCCCAAAGTTACGTCACCCACAATTGTTGCATTTTCCGCTATGAAGCAGTTATCAGGTATAAGGGGAGATTTACCGTTTACTTCTTTAATGATGGGCATATGAAATTATCTCCAAAATCAATTAATTGCTGGACATTCGCAATCGTAATGTTTCTTTCTACAATTAAAATTATATCCAATGGTAAGTTGGTGGAAGCCACCGTTATTAAATACAACTGAGTTTGCTTGATACGAATAAGTATATGCAAACATAAATTGCTTATAATCGACTCCTAAAAATGGCGTGAAATATTGTAGTTTTTGCTCACTAACTCCAGACCCATCTAAATATTGGGCTCCATCCAAACTCCTTCTATAAGAAAGACCTCCCCACAATCGACCAAATTCCATGTCTTTGTAAGCTTTTCCATTTAAATCAAACAACGTTTCGGCAGTGGCATCCCTATGCATTATCATAATGGAAGGCTCAAAACTCCAAGTACTGCCAAGTTTATGGTAAACATAACCCGCAGAAGCCAAAAATGTTCGAAGATTTTGAAAACTAAACCCTTGTTCATTTAAATTAATTCCATCATTATTTAATAGGTTCTTAACCGTTAAATGAGCATAAAAATCTAGAAAAAAATAAGAAGCCCCTACATCAACATTAAAATTAATAGCAGATAAATCTGAACCATCTGGTATAATTGGATCGAATATTTGAAAATCTGATGAATCTAGACGGTACTGGATAAAACCAGCACTAAGACCAAAAGATAACATATTTAGGTCTATTTCATTCCTAGAAAACATTAAATGATGGGCATAGGTAAGGTACCCTCCTAATTGGGAATGATACCCATTCTTATCATTAAATAAAATACCGCCTACTGCAGAAGGAGATTCTCCTATTCTACTATGTATACTCAATGTATTCAAGCTTGGGGCATCATCCTGATCGAACCATTGTTTCCTCCCCGTTAATCGAATCTTGGCACAATTAGAAACCCCGGCCATAGAGGGGTGAATTAAATAATAATTATCTGTTAGATAATCTGAATAAATAGGAAGGCCTTCTTGGGCAGGTGCACTAGCAGTTATTATCAAAAGAAACACAACGGTTAGCGCTTTATATAATTTCATGAATGTCGTTCTATCGTAAAAATGTAGGTCTATTAATTAGAAACTAGGATTAACAACTGTAATCCGCTATTCCTGTTAGCTCAAGTTTCAAATATAACAATAAATAAATTGCGTTATAGATGTTAATCTTAATACGTTTTTGTTAAAATAAAAACGATGGATTTTGTAGTATATTATTTAAGAATAAGGTAATTAGAATTCAAGTTAATTTTTACGCATAACGGACATTTAAAATTTACAACACCTTATGATTTTGTACCTTTGCATGATTAAAAATGAAATATGGAAATCACTATAAAACCTACAACAAACCCAAAGATTATTAAGTTTGAGGCTTCAGAATTTTTGGTTAAAAACAAAGGCTATGAATTTGCTAATATAGATGAAGCGAAAGACAGCCCACTTGCTCAGCAATTATTTTATTTGCCATTCATAAAAAAGGTTTATATATCTGGAAATTTTATTGCCTTAGAGCGATATGATATTGTGGAGTGGGAAGATGTACAAGAAGAGGTAAGGGAACAGCTTGAGAGCTATTTAAACGATGATGGAATAGTTGTAAATGAAACGGATTTCAAAAAAGTTCCGGTTACAGTTTATGCCGAAAGCACGCCTAACCCTTCGGTTATGAAATTTGTCGCTAATAAAAAATTCGTGGAACAGCCATGGGAATTCTCCAACCTAGATGAGGCAATTTCATCTCCCTTGGCAACTGAATTATTTCAATACCCATTCGTAAAAAGCATCTACTTTGACGAAAATTTTATTTCACTTACTAAATATGAACGCTCCAATTGGGATGAAGTTATAATGGAAATTCGTGAATTTATACGAACCTACATTGAAAATGGCAACCTAATTATAGAAAAGGGAATTAATAAAACGGATACAGGAAACCAAATAATTCAACCAAGTGAAAATCTTAGTGAGACCTCTAAAGAAATAATTAATTTATTGGACGAATATGTAAAACCCGCTGTTGCTGGAGATGGAGGTAACATTGTTTTTCAATCATATGATGAGGATACAAAAACGGTGAGCGTAATTCTTCAGGGTGCATGTAGCGGATGTCCATCTTCTACTATTACATTGAAAAATGGTATACAAACCATGCTTCAACAAATGCTTGGCGAGAAAGTAAAAGAAGTGGTTGCGTTAAATGGCTAAGCGGTAATTAATTAGTATATTTAAGATATAAGTAATTAAAAATTAAATATTTATGTCTGTATTAAAAGTTATCGAAATATTAGCTAGTTCACCTACCGGCTGGGAGGATGCTGCCGCAAATGCAATAGCAGAAGCTTCAAAAAGTGTTAAAAACATCAAGTCGTGTTATGTCAAAGATCATTCGGCCGTAGTGAAAGATGGCAAGATTTCCGAATTTCGGGTAAATGTAAAAATCACCTTCAAGGTGGAATAAAATTAAAGGAGCTAAGCAAGCTCCTTTTTTATTAATAATAATTTAATACCTTAAATTAAAGATATTCTTAATTTTAACGCTCAATTTTAAAACCCAACCATTTATGGAAATTACAACTTGGATTAATAAAGCTTATGATTTACTCCTAGAATATGGGCCAAAGGTCCTCATGGCTATTGTAATATGGATTATAGGAATTTGGATAATTAAAATAGTCGTCAAAAACGTAAGGAAACGTTTGGAAAAGAATGATCACGATCCCAGTTTAAAAAATTTCCTAACAAACTTACTCGATTGGGTTTTAAAGGTTGTTTTAATTCTTGCCGTATTGAGTGTTGTTGGTTTTGAACCCACATCTTTTGCTGCGGTAATTGCTGCAGCCGGTTTGGCCATAGGTTTAGCTCTCCAAGGATCACTTGCTAATTTTGCTGGAGGTGTTCTTATCATGCTTTTCAAGCCAATTAAAATAGGCGATTATATAGAAGCACAAGGAGAGGCTGGGACCGTTAAAGAAATTGAAATATTCACCACAAAATTGTTATCCCCAGATAATAAGGAAATTATAATACCTAATGGTGCCCTCTCCAATAACAATATTGTTAATTATAGCAGCCAGCCGCAACGAAGAATCGACTTGGTGTTTGGTGTAGGTTATGATTCAGATATTAAGCAAACCAAGGAAATTTTAATGCAGCAACTAACTTCTCATCCAAATGTGTTGCAAGACCCTCCCCCAGTTGTAGCGCTAACCGAGCTCGGGGACAGTTCTATAAATTTTGTTGCAAGACCTTGGGTAAAAACAGAAAATTACTGGCCAACTTATTTCGCCATTATGGAAAATACCAAAAATGCGTTAGATGCAGCTGGCATAGAAATACCATATCCACACAACGTTCAAATAAACAAACAGGAATAATTAGGGTTTTGTTCCAACAAACCCTTTAAGGTAATTAGGTTCAAAATAGGCTACATCTTCAAATTCTTTTTTTTCAAATTTGGAAAAGGATAAATCTACCATATAATTTGAAGATGGTAATTGGGGTTCGTTCATGAATATGGCGTTGGAATGTTGAATTACGGTTCTAGCCTTTTCATTAGAATTCCCGATAAAATAGCACTTGTCTTGATTCAAATATTCTAAAAAAGTGGTTTCATTGAGAATATTAGGCCGTACCGGTTTCAGATTTTCTAATTTAGAATTGAACACAGAACTATAAACTTCCATGCGCCTAGCATCAATCATTGGAATAATAAAGCCATTTGAGACATTACAAGCTTTTGCCAGCACCATCATTGTATCAATTGAAATCAAAGGAATATTCAATGCAAAGGCCAATCCTTTGGCTGCTGCTACGCCAATTCTCAATCCGGTATAAGACCCGGGACCTTTGCTAATGGCCACTGCGTCTAAGGCTTTAAATGATTCCCCAACCTCAATAATTACTTTTTCAATAAAAACATGCAATAATTCTGAATGTGAATAGCCTGGAGTCTTATCCTCAATAAGTTGTAAAACTTTTCCATCCCTCGCTAAAGAAACAGAGCAATTGGTGGTAGTTGTTTCAAGATTTAAAATGAATGCCATTATTAGGAATTATTCTTCACCTTTAGAGACTTCCACAATATCACCTGAGCGAAGAGTTTTAGAAACGAGGTTATAAGGTCCTGTAATAATATCATCACCCTCATCTATACCAGATAGTACTTGTATATAACTATCATCTTGAATTCCTGTAGTTACAACCTTCAGCTTGGCTTTACCATTATTATTTAAGAAGACACACTCAAACTTTTGGTCTGTATTAGTAGTCGAAGGATTTTTAAGCTCACCTCCTTCTCCAAATTTTGTCGAAGAAGTATCAGATTTTATAACAATAGCACTTATAGGTACTGCCAAAGTATTATTTTGAGTTTCAGTTAAAACATCGACTGTAGCAGTCATCCCAGGTCGAAAGGGCGAATAGGACTCAGGTTTTCCTTCCACAAGATCCGCATAAGATTCTTCGACAATCCTTACCTTCACTTTAAAGTTCGTTACCTGATCGGCAGTTAATTCCCCTTCTGCAGAATTAGCGATTTCGGTTACAATTCCTCTAAATTCTTTATTTAAGTAAGCATCTACTTCAACAATGGTAGAATCACCTATTTCAACCTTAACAATATCATTTTCATTCACATCCACCTCAACCTCCATATTATTGAGATTAGCAACGCGCAAAATTTCGGTACCTGCCATCTGCTGGGTACCAACTACGCGTTCTCCTAACTCAACATTTAGCTTCGAAATTGTGCCACTCATAGGAGCGTATATAGTAGTTCTCCCCAAATTATCCCTAGCCTCATTAACACTTGCAGCTGCACTTTGAACCGAATAATAAGCTGAATTCTTGGCTGCTTCAGCAGTTTCGTAAGCTGCAACAGACCTATCCCATTCCGCTTTGGAAATAACTCCCTTATCGAATAAACTTTTGTTCCTATCATAATTGGCTTTAGCTTCCTTTAATGAAGCCTCTGCCTGCTCCAAACCTGCTTTTACATTTAAATAAGTAGCTTGAGATCTGTTAAATGCGGATTGGATTAAATCTGGATTTATTTTCACCAACAAATCACCTTTATTAACCTGATCACCCTCTGCAAAAGGCAATTCAATAATTTCACCTGAAACTTCACTCGAAATTTTCACTTCTACTTCGGGTTGTATTTTACCCGTAGCTGAGACCTTTTCAACAATAGTTTTAATCGATACTTCTTCAACTTCTACCTGCTTCAAATTAGCAGGTTTACCAAACCATCCTGCCTTTTTTCCGGCAATAAGTAGTGCTAAAACAACAACAACAGATAAAACTAAAATTATTATGGTCTTCCTAGACATTTCTAAAAAGTATTAAGTTCGGTTATTGGAATTCCAAAATAGAATTCAACAACCTTCAGTTTAAAAATATAATCGTACTTGGTTCTTATCACATCAGACTGAGCGTTTTCGTACTGAGTTCTACTTTGGTTAAAATCGAAAGCATTAGACAAGCCAACATCATAACGTTCCTTTGCATATTCGAAGGCTAACTTTCTTGCCTCTTCAGTTATTAGTGCCGCTTCATAAGCTTTCTTAGCATTTTTTGCATCATTATAGGCTTGATAGACATCTGCTTCTAAATCTAATTCAGCCTGCTCTAATTGAAACTCAGATCTTTTTAGGTTCACTTTACTTCTACCAACATTATTTCTAACGCTCAATCCGTTAAAAATAGGTACATTTAATCTAAGACCTACAGCAGTACCATCGAATAAATAAAGTTGATCAATAAACGCAATCTGTTCGCGAGTAAAGGGATCTAATTGCGAACTGGACCACCTTGTATTATAGCTTACAAACCCTGAAATAGTTGGGTAATAATTACCCCTAGATAAAGCCAAATCTTTTTCCGCAATCTCGAGATTCATTTCAGCTATTTTCACTTCGTTTCTCTCCTCTTTTGCCTTAGATACGATTGTTGTAGCCGAATTGGTTAAAATGGCGTCAGATATATTAAACTCTGGGACATCGGCAATACGGAAATTTGCATAATCTTTTAATTGCAATAGCTGTGCTAAGCCAAGGCGGGAGATAAATAAATTGTTCTCAGCTTCTATGATATTCTGCAACTGTGTAGCATTGGTTGCCTTAATTTCGAGTAAATCACCTTCAGGCAACACTCCAGCATCAACCAAATCTTGGGTCCGTTGTAAATTTTCACCAGTCAATTCATTCTGCGCCTGAAGAACCTTTAATTGCTCTTTATTAAACAAAATTTGAAGATATGCATTCGCCACAAATAACGAGATGTCATCTTTCATCTTATCTAGTTGATAAAGAGATGCAAATTTGGACAATTTTGCTCTTTGTAAATTTCTCCAATTTTGGAGTCCAGAAAAAATGTTTATCCCAGAACTTGCCCCTCCAGAAAGAGATTTAAAAGTTTGATTTTCAAATTGGTTCGTGGCGGGGTTGATGTTAGCACCTGTATTTATATTGTAGGATGCGTTAGCGTTTAAATTTGGAAGAAATGCCATTACAGCATCGCTTTTTGAAAGTTCGGCCAATTCAACATCTAATAAGGACTGCTTTATTGAAATATTATTCTCAACGGCATAATCGACACATTCTTTTAAAGTCCATTCTTTAACCTGGCCAAAAAATTGGAAACTTACGAAAACCAGTACTAATGCAAATGTATTTTTCATTTCTAAGCTATAGGTATTGAAACCACTCATTTCGTTACAGATTTGGGAAATTAATTTCTAGCGTATTGTGGCATACCTTGTAATTGATTCCAAACTTTGATTTTATCATCTTTTGAAATACCATTTTTTACTTGAACGAAAATACCATCACTTATCCCTAGCTCAACATTTTTTCTTTCAAACTTTTGGTCACCGACCTGAACTTCAACATATGGTTTTTGGGTATCTCGATCGTATTGCACCAAGGCTTCTTTAATTGCCAGAACATTTTCAGCTTTATTTAAAATAATGGAGGCATTGGCACTAAGACCTGCCCTAATAAAAGTGGAGTCAATTTTTTTAATGCTACCCTTGATTTCAAATTGAACTGCACCATTTTCTTCAATTCCTTTTGGGGCAATATAATCTAGAACAGCATCAAATTTTTGGTTTTCAATGGCCCCAACACTAATTTCTAGAGGTAAACCTTCTTTAATCTTTCCTACCTCACTTTCATCAACTTTGCCTTCAAAAATCATTTTTTTAACATCCGCTAGGGAAGCTATACTAGTGCCTTCATTAAAGTTATTAGCCTCAATTACTTGGTTTCCTTCTTTTACTGGTACATCCAAAACCATTCCTGATACAGTGGCTCTCACTTGGGTTTGAGCGATATTACCTAGACCTGATGTTGTCCCTGTTTTTACGATATCATAATTCTGGCGAGCAGAATTCAAATTAATCCTTGCCTGTTCCACACTTTGCTTCGCCTGTAAATAGGAATTTTGAATTCCTTCAAAATCATTAGCAGAAATGACTCCTTTATCAAAAAGGGCTTTTTGGCGATCGTAATTTGTTTTCTGGGTTTGAAAATTAATTTCAGCGGTTTCCAAGGCTGTTGAATTAGTAGCTATGGAATTCTTTGCACTTGTTAATGAAGATACATTTGGGATTACCCTAATTTTTGCAATAAGGTCGCCCGATTGCACATACTCTCCAGCCTCCACATACACTTCCTCCACAACTCCGGAAATATTGGGCTTAATTAAAACCTCTTCTTTCGGAACTATACTTCCTGTGGCCACAGTTTGTACTACAATTGTTTTCTCCAATGGTGATTCTGTAGTGTATTTAACTGGATCTTCCTGATTCTTACTCCATAAATACCATAGTGCCACTGCAAAAAGCGCAACTATTGAAATAAGTATGATTAATGTAGTTCTTCTTTTCATTGTTAGGGTATATATATAATTTTTTTATTCGGTTCTTAACGCATCCACGGGTTTCATTTTAGTGGCACTGTTTGCAGGAATTAATCCAGCCAAAAGACCAGAAATAACCAATATTAATAGTGCGACAATAACAACATTCATACTAACACTTGGGTTAGAAAAATTTTCGACGGGTCCACTCTGAGACAAAAGATAATTTATTAGCCAAATAACACCTGCCGCAAAGGAAATTCCTGCCATCCCTGATAAAAGGGTTAGGATAAGACTTTCCTGTAATATTTGAGATTTAATAACAAATGGTGTGGCTCCCATGGCTCGGCGAACTCCAATTTCGTTGGTACGCTCCTTAACCACAATCAACATTATATTACTTATGCCTATAATTCCCGACAAAAGTACAAGGGCACCAACAAAATAACCTACCCAAGATAGAATATTAAATAGGCCATTAACTCTTCCAAATTGCTCAGCCAAGTCCCAATGACCTATTGCTCTATCATCATTAGGCGCAATATTATGCCTTGATTTTAGTATATCAAAAACCTTTTGTTTGATATCAGAGATATTATAGTCATCATAAGCAGTAATAGCCATCCAACCAACATTATTTCCACTATTAAAAGCTTGGGCAAAAGAAGTAAACGGAATAAAAATAGTATTTGCTTCTTCTTCTCTATTTCCCTGGCTATTAGGCATATTGAATACACCAACCACCATAAAATTGACCCCGCTTATTTTGACATAGCTTCCTATTACCTCTTCATTTTTATCGTATAAAGCTTTGATTACATCTTTCCCAATAACACACACTTTACGTTTGGCTTCAATATCTGAGTAACTGATAAATCTCCCCATCAAAATATCCATCGGTTGTTGGTTGATGAATTCAGGATAATCCGCATTCACTTGAAAAGCACCAGTACGTGTGCCTCGAATAACATTATTGGCACCCATATATCCACCTAACTGATTTCTTGGAGAAACATATTTAAGTTCTGGCATTTGAGCCTTTAAAGTGGTAACATCGCTAAGATCATAATTAAACCTTCGATTGTTTGGTAAACCCTTATAAGGAATTGAAGTCCGTTGAGCCCACATAAACATGGAGTTTGTAGCAAAATTGCTGAAATCGGCCATTACACCATTTCTTAATCCATTGGTCAACGCTAGCAATAATACCAAAATGGAAATTCCCCAAAACACCCCGAATGCGGTTAAAATGGTTCTAAACTTGTTCGCGTTTAAAGCCTCTAAAATTTCATTCCAACGTTCTCTACTAAACATTTTATTCGTCTCTTAATGCTACAATTGGTTTAATGCGAGAAGCGCGATAAGCAGGGATAAAACCTGCTAATCCTCCTGCGAAAACAAGGATGAAAACAGTGGCTAGTGCAATTTGAAAATCAACTTGCGGATGTTTTATAAAATCGCTTTGGATCTGTGGACCCACCAATTCAAGTAACCCAAGACCCGTAATTAACCCAAAAAGTCCTGAAAACATAGTTACAAAAATGGCTTCTTGTAAAATCATACCTACAATTGAAGAAGGCAAAGCACCAATAGCTTTTCGAATACCAATTTCTTTGGTACGTTCCTTAACTATAATGATCATAATGTTTCCAACCCCAACAATTCCAGCTATTATGGTTCCTATACCAACAAACCAAAATACAGCACTTATGGTATCAATCAAGGTGTAAATTTTCTTGGCTTCTGCCAGAGTGCCATTAACTCTAATCGCATTTTGGTCGTCTGGAGCAATCATATGTCGAGCCTTCAATTCATCAGAAATACCTTGAGTTAAACTATTCGATAATTCAACGGCTTCATTGAAATTTTTTGACATTTTAACCGTGACCTCAATATTTCGAATATCATTAGAGGCGTTAAAAACCTTTTGGGCTGAAGAGAGAGGTAGGTAAACTCGTGTTTCTTCACGTTCACCTCCAGGATCTGAAAAAACTCCAACCACCATAAAATTCATTCCATTAACAGAAACTTGCTGTCCTAAGGGGTCAGATTCCTTAAAAAGATCTGTTTTAACTTTATTACCAATGACAGCTACCTTTCTGCTTTCAACAACATCGGTGTTATTAATAAAGCGACCATTAACAATGTCAGAATTCTCAATAAATTGTTTATCTGGATATACCCCTTCTACCCGATAATTACCAAATTGACCGTTATAAGAAATAGTCCCACCCCAAATTGAATAACCAGCTGATTTTAGATCTATATGATCACCAAATTTATTGGTGATATCCGCATAGTCATCCATTTTAAGTTGTACCCTTCTACCAGGGTTTAAGCCTTTATATTCTTTTGTAGTAACTCCTGGCCAAACATTAATAGAATTGGTGGCATCCTGTTCAAATTCAGATGTAACTCCGTTTTGGATACCTCGGCTAAAACCTAGTAAAATTACGAGAATAAAGATTCCGGAGGCCACAGATAGACCTGTTAAGCAAGTCCTTAACTTATTTTTTCGCAGGGTCTCAAATATCTCCTGCCAGCGTTCAATTTCAAACATACTCCGAAGCTCTCACCTGTTCTGTTAAAGTATCATTGATAATCAATCCATCCTTTAACTCAACTATACGCTTTGTCATGTGAGCAATATCATCTTCATGGGTAACCACCAAAATGGTTTTGCCCTCATCATTAATTTGTTGTATCAATTCCATTACACCATAAGAAGTGGTGGAATCTAGAGCACCCGTGGGCTCATCGGCCAATAGTACCTTAGGTTCACTAGCCAATGCTCTCGCTATAGCTACTCTTTGCTTTTGCCCTCCCGACAACTCATTTGGCAAATGCTCTTTCCAAGGGGTTAAGCCTACCTTATCAAGATAATAGGCTGCCTTTTCCAAACGCTCTTTTCGTTTTATTCCTTTGTAATAAAGAGGAAGAGCCACATTGTCTAAAGCAGATTTATAATTAATTAAATTGAATGATTGGAAGATAAATCCCAAAAATTCATTTCTATAAAGAGCAGCTACTCTTTCATTTAAATTTTTTATGGGCTTGCCGTCTAGAATATACTCCCCAGAGTCTGCTTCATCAAGCATTCCCAAAATATTCAAAAGTGTTGATTTTCCTGATCCCGAAGACCCCATAATACTGACAAGTTCACCTTCTTTAACATTGAAATCTATCCCTTTCAATACATGTAAAGTGTTCGAGCCCATATGGTAGGATTTGTGAAGATCCCTTATCTCTATCATTTAGTGATGGTTAAAATGCAAAGTTCGGAAATAGGCCAAGGACTTTCTATTAATAAAAAGTTAACTTATTCCCTCTAGATTAACTAGACTAAAGAAGGGGATATTTGTTACGGAAAAATTAGGCTTTTTTGACCCTTTTTGCACGGAAAAACTGATAGTAGATGAAATAAGCAATTCCACCTATTAACAGGTAAGGAAATATCATTAAATAAATAATTCCATTATTAACTCCTTCTGCGGTAGACTGTCCACTTTCACTTTCTAATACCGCCCTGCACATAGCACATTGGCCATAAGAATATTGAATACTGATTATCAGTGTAATAATTAAGGTTATGATGGTATGTTTATAGTGGAATTTCAAACTTATTTATAGTATGGTGAAATTAAGATAAAAACTAAAACCCCCGTAATTGCAACATAAAGCCATAAAGGAAATGTAATCCTAGCTATTTTACGATGCCTCTCCACATCCATGGTAATTCCCCTGACATAGGTAATTAAAACCATCGGAATAATGATTACAGACAAAAGAATGTGGGTTATTAAAATGAAATAATAAATGTATTTTAATAAACCTTCACCTCCATAAGGTGTAGACTCGCTAGTCATATGATAAGCCACATACATCCCAAGGAATAATACTGAAAGCCCAAGAGCAAATTGAACCAAGCGTTTGTGCCATTCAATTTTTTTGTTTTTAATCGCAACAAAAGCCAACACCAATACTAACGCTGTCATGGCATTAATTCCTGCATATATTGGTGGTAAAAATGATAATGGTTCAACATTCGGAAGTTTAATCCCGAATAAAATAACCACTACTATTGGGATAAGGATTGATAGAGTCCAAATCCATTTGTTATATTTTTTTTGCTTTTCTAAAACGGGGGTATTCATAGTTATTCGGCCAACAATTTTTTAATGTCTTGTTTCAACAAGCTTATTTCTTCACGTTCACCATCTTCATCAAAACCTTCTTCTTCACTTATTACACCTTTATAGAATATTATCGGATTTCCGAATTGATCTGATCGAGATCGAATATATCCGTTTTTGTCTATCAAAGCGAAATTTCCAGAATGCTCAAACCCTCCTTCTACATTTGGGTTTTCTCCAGCATATATATTAAAACCTACATTGGCAAGCTGATAGATACTATCTTTATTTCCTGTCATAAGATGCCAATTGGGATGTGTAATTTTATATTGTGTAGCATAATCCTTTAGAACTTCAGTGGTGTCGTATTCAGGATTAATTGTAAATGAAGCAATTCCAAAATCTATATTATCCTGAAAATCGCCTTGAATGTCCACCATATTACGATTCATTTTTGGGCAAATAGACGGACAGGTTGTGAAAAAGAATTCCGCAACATAAACCTTACCCTCATAATCTTTATTGCTAATAGTATCACCGTTTTGATTGACAAAACTAAAAGGAGGAACTTTTTTAGGTTCGCCATTAATGTTAAGGAACATCAATTCTGTGTCATCAACTTTATCCTGTATTGACCCACTGCGACTATCATCTCGAACGACATCACCATTACTGATCCTGTCTACAATTTCCGGAATAAAAATGATGCCAAAAATCAGAATAACGGCAGCTATGCCGATGTAGGAATAATTAGTTTTCTTGCTCATAATTACTTAAATCTTTTGCCCTTCTGATAGTAGAATTAAA
Source organism: Aegicerativicinus sediminis (assembly GCF_015476115.1). Classification (GTDB taxonomy): domain Bacteria; phylum Bacteroidota; class Bacteroidia; order Flavobacteriales; family Flavobacteriaceae; genus Aegicerativicinus; species Aegicerativicinus sediminis. The sequence continues at coordinate 742,499 of NZ_CP064295.1, forward strand.
TTCTCCTTTACGTTTTTGCCTATATTCAGTTAACAAAATTCGCATATCTTCAGACAATTTATTTTTCATTTCCGCCACCTCCAGGGTGTTATAAGACCATAATGGGTTTCCTTTTTCATTCTTTTTGCCTTCGTCAATTAGCCTACCCCTTTGGTGTAATTCTTTATCAATAATTATAACGTCTGTACTTGCGTTAGAATCATTCAATACATTTTCCGTTTTAATACCCTTAAAAAACCCCTTTATGGCTCCTGCGCTGCCATAGACTACATGGAAATACTCTAAAGGTTCAAAGGGTGAAATTTCAGAAATCAATTCATTAACTTTTTCCTTTGAATCTGGAGTTGCTAATAAAACAACCTGAAACTTTTTAAAACCTCTAAACTTATCGTAGATAAGCTCTTTTACATTTGAAATGGAAATAGATTGGGCTTGGGGATCGCCCCCTATAATACCTAGGACAGTTATATGATCCTTCAAACGTATTTGGACATTTTGGTCAAGGGATGAAAAATTACCCAGGTCGGGCACTTCGTCCTTAACAATATCAAGAGCTTCATAATTGTGGGTTGCCGGTAGAAGCATCAATAAAAAGGCTACCGGAAGGAAGAAAAGAATTCCTAATACCAGGTTTCGTTTTACTCTTTTCTTATACATTTTATAAGCTTTTTGCCCTTCTCATAATTGTCGTGCAAAAATAAGAAAGACAGTTAAAATTAACTGTCTTTCAATATCTTTTAACGTTACTTAAACGCTTAAAAATCTCTTTTTATAAAACCTGTTCGGTAGACTTCATCGATATAGCCTCCTTCTTGCAACAGGATAAAAACCAAATAACAAATTAGAAAGATGGCCGTCCAAACAACCATACGTTTTAAACTCGGCAATTCATCCCTCATGTGCATAAAATCCCACGTAATGTAGTATGCTTTTACAATTGTTAGGATAATAAATATCCAATTAAGCAAATGCATTCCCAAAAAGTTAACCATTAAGGAATCTGGTTTGTAAATTCCTAGAATAACTTCAATTGCCGTTACAATGGATAAAAATATTAGGACCCCCCAAATTTTTTGGGTATTAGACTTAAATTTAATAAGTCCTCTGAAAATTTCTAATTTATGTGCGTGTGCCATTTTTTAGAATGGTAATTTTAAATTAAACCAGGTAAAAGAATGTAAATACGAAAACCCAAACTAAATCTACAAAGTGCCAATATAAACCAACTTTTTCAACCATCTCATAAGTTCCTCTTCTCTCATAAGTACCTAGAATAACATTGAAGAAAATTATGATATTAATTACAACACCAGAAAAAACGTGAAACCCGTGAAAACCAGTGATAAAGAAAAAGAAATCAGCAAACAAAGGAGAACCATATTCATTATGTACTAGGTTAGCACCTTCGACCACCAAGGTTCCATGATTTTTAATTTGAGATATAGATTCACCTCTAGATAACACAGTTTTTTCACCTTCCTCGGTTAAAAGTTGTGTTCTTACCAATATGTTTGAGTTTGCCTCTAATCCTGCTAACACCTCATTTACGGTATAAGAAGGCAAAGTACCTTCATCTTGAAACCATAAACCAGCGTTACGTTCAAGCTTAACTCTTTCAGTTGGTTGCGTAACTGCAAAATCCCTAAGGGCAACACGTTTAAAAACCTGTTCGCCATCCTTTTCAACATATTCCCCGAATTGAAGAATATTTCCTCCTTTAGTCAATACGGCACCGTAATCTCCTTTAATAAAGGTTGCCCATTCCCATGCTTGAGATCCAACGAAAATCAGACCACCAATTATGGTAAGAAACATGTACCAGGTAACTTTCGTTTTCTGCATTTTATGACCTGCATCTACTGCGAGCACCATAGTTACAGAAGACATTATCAAAATAAATGTCATGAAAGCCACATAAATCATCGGTAATTCTTGCCCATGCAAGAAGGGAACGTGCGTAAACACTTCATCGGCTATAGGCCAAGATTCAATGAATTTAAAACGGGAAAAACCGTAAGAAGCAAGAAATCCGGAAAAAGTTAATGCATCAGAAACGATGAAAAACCACATCATCAATTTTCCATAGCTTGCATGTAAAGGTTGGTTTCCTCCGCCCCAATTTTTTCCTTCAGTACCAGTTGCGACAACTGTCGTATCCATAGTCAGGGATTAGCGTTAAAAAGTTGGACAAAAATAACGATTTATTTTATCTAAAGAAATTTAAAAACAAAAACAGGTAAACCCACAGAATATCTATAAAATGCCAGAAAGTGCTTGCTAATTCAAGTCCCAACATATCTTCTGGCTTATACTTTTGTTTAAAATGATTATAAATTACTACCAAAAGGCTAACTAAACCAACAACAACGTGTAAAATATGCACAAAGGCTATTAGGAAAATAAAGGACATTGTAATGTTACTGGTAGGCCCTGTAAAATTAAATCCATCAGCTATTATCTGACCAAATCCTACAAATTGATTATAGATAAAAAACAAACCTAGAACCAATGTAGTTAACAACCAAATGGTAGTCTGTTGTAATTTAGATTGCTTTAATGATCTTTTGGCTAACCATATAGTTATACTACTAACAACAATAATTACAGTACTTATTATAAATGCCTTTGGAAGTTGATAGTCTTGTAACCAATCTGGTCGACTACTACTGACGATTATGGCACTCGTCCAGCCTGCAAAGGACATAATAAGTGAAATGATACCAAACCAAAGCATCATCTTCTTTGCCCTATATTCTTTTTCCTTAATACTTCCTTCTGTTAAGTCCATTATTTATTTAAATAAATTTATCAATCACATAAACGATTTGCACCAAAGTGATATAAGTAACACTCGCCAACATTAACTGCCTGGCTGCAACAACGGATCTTTTCTGAAATAACCTAAGGGCATAATACAACATAAAAAGTCCTATACAAAATACAACAATTGCCCCAACGAAGGACAAAGAAAGATCTCCCGTAAAATTGAAAACAGGAAGAATTGATACGATTATTGTCCAACAACTATACATGACAATCTGAACCGCCGTCCCCTTATCGCGCTTACCTGTTGGCAACATAAAAAACCCTCCCCTCTTATAGTCTTCAAACAAAAACCAACCAATTGCCCAAAAATGCGGAAACTGCCAAAAAAATTGTAATGCAAATAAAATTCCAGGTTCGATGCCAAATTGATTTCTTGCAGCAACCCAACCTAACATAAAAGGAATAGCCCCGGGAATTGCACCCGCAAAAACCGCCAATGGAGTTTTTGTTTTTAATGGGGTGTAAATACTTGTATATATGAAAATAGAAATGGCTCCATACATTGCGGTTCTAGGATTAATAATGTACAGGGTGATTATTCCTAATACTGTAAATATTGTGGCAATGGCAAAAGCAGTATTCACCGACATTCTTCCTCCCGGAATTGGCCGGTTCTTTGTTCTATCCATTAAGGCATCTAAGTCTCGTTCAATAATTTGGTTAAACGCATTTGAAGCACCAACCATAAAATATCCACCTATACACAATAAAATAACCGTTATTAAATTAACCGTGTCGGCTCCCAAAAAATAGCCAGCCACTGAAGAAAAGACCACGCTGACTGATAACCGGACTTTGGTAATTTCCTTAAAGTCAGAAATTAAAGAGTGACTTGCTGTTGAAGTGTTAGAGGTACTCAACCTAAATGAATCTAGATAAATTTTGTGGGTGCAAAGATACTCCTTAAAACAAAATCACCAATTAAATAAAAAAGTTCTTGTAGTTAGCAAAAGTTAAAATATAGATATTGGTTATTTAAAGATCCCAATACCAATTGAAAAGATCTGTTTTTACACCAAGAGTAAACCAATTACTATTACTTTTAAAAACATCAGCGGTATTCACTTCTGGATTAAAATTCCTAAAAGTCAATTGTGCAAAAAGATGCAACCTGCTAACAGGGTTTAGCATATAACCACCGATCAATTCACCATAAAATACATTAGTGGTATTTCCTTGAGCTACTTTTATATTAGAATCACCGACCCTGTCATTTTCCGTTCTATAAATATCTCCACCGTAAAAAAAACTGTCCTCCTCGGAGTTAAAATCGAAACCTCTCTTACCGAACACCAATTTTGCATCACCAAACCAACGATCGTATTTATATCGGCCAATAAGAACTAACTCGCTGAAATTTGCTCCCCACGCATGGGCCATTGGTTGATTCGTATTAGCATAATTCAAAATTATGGTATTATGGCTATAGGTATAGGGTCTAACCCTGTTGTATTCAATTTGTATATTTAGATTCTTTACATCAAAAGGCTCATAATATTTTAGCCCAATCTGATAACCGAATTTATTCTTCCAGCTTTTATTACCCTTCCTTATTTCAGGCAATGAAAATTCGTCCAAAATAACTTGTGAGTAAAGGTTGATCTTATTATTCCATTTATATTTGGCCGATGCTCCTACGATGGCATTCCCAGCACCTTGGCCAGTTTCAAATTCAATCGCTCTATAGAATATAATCGGGTTAAGGTAATTAACATCAAAACCCCGGTCGTTACTGTCATACCACAATACAGATTCAAACAATCCTATATTTAATCGCTTACTTACATTCCAACTTAAATAATGGTTGGCCATATATTTTCTCAGAAATGATTTTTCTTCGGAAACTTCACCACGGATATCCTTTAACCACATCCAGGTATTTGTGTATTTTATTTTCCAAAATTTAGTGCTGATTTTAAAAAATGGATAGGGGCTGCCAAAATCACTTTGGAAGAGAGAACGATACCCATCTCCTATGAAATTTTTCCCATAACCAAACTGAACATTTAATATGTCAATAGGACTGTAGCTAAGATAGGCCTCAGCGACTGGATAGTCGAAACCATCCTGCTTAAACAATTTTGAAATCCCACGTCCAGGAATTACCGCAGCTTCACGCCCTCTTATGCTGTAGGCAAAATCATTATAATATTGAGCAAACCTTCCCTGACTTTCGTAAACAGAAGTAAAGAAATTTAATCGTTTGCCTAGGCCTCCTTGGACTGTAAAACCACGCGTATTGTTATAAGTACTACTAAAATCAGCATCAGAGTCTTTACCAACCTGCAAGTCGAAAATAGGGTCTATAACAAACCAATAATCTTTAGACTGAATTCTTACCAAATGCTCATCCCAAAATTTCCTTCCCAACCAAGATGAGGCATTTTTCCTCAAGGGGTCGTTATGGGACTTTAAATTAAAATAGGGCTTCACCTCATTAAATTGAAAAGGCTTTGCCGCCGTATGAGCATTCGTCCCAACTTGATTCATTTCTGCATCGAATAAATCATAATAGTTATGCGTAAAGGGAATATTTAAATAGCTGTTGTATTCGGGAGAATTAAATGGGATCAATGATTTATTTATACTGTCTAATTCTTTGGACTCCTTTTCTATGGCATTCTGATTTTCAGAAATTTCTTCCACATTAGTTAAATTCATTTCACCAACGGGCTCTAATGGAATTTTTATGGTTAAAGAATATTGGAAATATGTAGGGTTTCCATTATATGTGCCTGGTTGCATGGTTGGCATTAATCCGAAAACACGGTTCGTTTCATCTTTCAAGGATTCCGAAATCGCATCGATGTAAAGAACCTTGGTTTTCCCTTGCCCATCAATTTCAAACAACAATTGCACTTGTCCTTCATAATTATTTTGAACCAAATCGTCAGGTACTTCAAAAGACGTATAGACAAAGGATTGTATCTTATGGAAAAGGCAGGGTTTTAGTAAATCATTAGCAAGAGAATCACAACCAGGATAGATTGGAGGTCGTTCGTAGGTATCTAAATTTTGGGCAATTATATTAGTGCTAGTCCAAAGTATTAACACTAAAAAACAATACTTCATTTGGTATCGGTCAATTTAATGCTGAAAGATAAATCATTAAAAGCTACAAAACAAAGCTGCCTCCTTGGGAGACAGCTATTTTTAAAACTTAATCTTGAACTTTAAAAATTATAGGTAGATAATATGCCACGGAAACGGGTCTATATCTCTGTTTACCTGGCTCCATTTGAGGAATTTTTTTGGCAACACGCATGGCCTCCTGCTGTAAAATTGGATGGGGTGCTCTTGCTTGTATATCAATAACCTCACCTTTTTGGTTAATTGTAAAAGCCATTTGAATTTTTTGAGTTCCTGACAAACCATATTCTGAACCGATTGAGGTATCAAAGTTCTTCTGTACGATACGATTCAACTTTTCTGACATACATTTAAGTTTGTCTTTATTAGTTTTTTTCTTCTCACAGCCAGGAAAAATGGGAACCTGCTCCAAGTTGGTGACATCGAATATCTCATCGACATTATCAGTATCGTCAATTTTCGGTATGCTTCCAGGATCAATTATTTCAGGGAATTCATCCTTTGAAGAAAATTCAGTCTCAGGCGGAACATCGACAAAATCTGGAGCCGTTGTAATCTTGGGGGGAACAGATTTATTTTTCTTTCTAGCCGTAGTTTGCCGGGAATCAGTCTTTTTTTCAATCACATAATTTCGACTGACGAACTCGGGTGATTTATCTTCAATCGGCTGAACAGTTAAAAGCGAATATCCTTTTCTCTCAAATTCCATTTGAAAAACTAAATGGATAAATAATAACGAAATGATTAAACCCGCTTGAAAAAAAATGGTGCTGTTTTTTCGTAAATTTGTAATGGGTTTTGGATGTTCCTTGCCTCTTGAGGAGCTCTGCACAGCCCTCAAGTGTGTTTTTTTCGGATTTTTCATAATAATTAATTGAAGTGTTAATATTTTGATAAAATCACAAGAAACATACCAAAACAAAAAAACCCGTCTAAAAAATTAGACGGGTTTTTGATTTTATGGAAATTATACGATTAATCCTGTACTTGGAACACAATCGGCAACGAATATGGAACCGTCACTGCCTTTCCTCTTTGCATTCCTGGCTTCATTTTAGGCAATAAACCAATTACTCTGGCTGCCTCCTTTTCTAAACCAGGATGCGGAGCTCTAGATTGTATACTGGTAACATTACCACTCTTGTCTATCTTAAAAATCACATTAATACGTTGTCTACCCGACAACCCTAAATCACTTGCAAGTTCAGTGTTGAACTTCTTACTTACAAATTGCTGAACTTTCTCGGACATGCATTTTTTCTTAGCATCATTTCCTTTCTCATTCTCACATCCTGGAAAAACAGGAACGTTTTCGATTACCGCAAAAGGAACCTCTATATCTTCTTCCACTTCTTCAACAACTACTTCCTCAACCTCAACGATTTCTTCATTTTGGTCAGTTTCTGTAGACTCGATTACAGTTTCTTCCACTTCCTCATCATCTTCAACAACTTCAATTTCTTCTGGTGCTGCTGGAGGTGGTGGAGGTGGAGGTGGTGGAGTCTTTAATTGTTCAGTAATTGGAATTTCTTCCTCCAACTCTTCTTCCATATTAAGCTGACCTATATCTATGTCGCTTTTATCATATGTTTTGTAGTTGATAGTTAAATAGGTGATCAACAACATCAAAGTAAGTCCGACAGCAAAATAAATGGAGCTGTTTCGGCTTACATCGACCTTTGGATTTTTCTTTGGTTCCATGAAATAAGTGATTTTTTAAGGATTGCTAAAATAACCAAATAATAGTTAAAAAAACAAACGATTAATTTTATTTAACGAACTCGAAACAGGACTTTAATGAATAAAACCGATAAAAGCGCTCCAATTATGTTGGCTATTATATCACGGAAATCAAAAGTTCTGCCCGAGGACAATATCAATTGTAAAACCTCAATAATTATGCCATAACCAATTGAAAAGAAGAAACTTAAAAGTAGTGGTGATTTAAATTTTCGTCCAAAAAGAGTTAAATAAGCTAATGAGACCAATATTGCATGAGCCGCAATATGATTTAATTTATCGTCATACTCTGATCCCAGAGGTTTTACTATGCCAAAGTTACCAAGGCTAAATATGGTTATAAATCCTAAATAGCCAATTAAAAATAGTGGGTTTAACGGCTTTTTAAGCACCAACCAATTCGGTATATTCTTCGGCAGTTAACAAATTATCTAGTTCAGATATATCTGAACATTTTACCTTAATCATCCAACCCTCACCATATGGATCGGTATTAACCTTTTCAGGCTCATCTTCAAGAGAAGCATTAAATTCAATTATCTCACCAGAAACGGGAAGGAATAAATCCGAAACTGTTTTAACAGCCTCAACCGTTCCAAAAATCTCTTCTGCATCAAGGGTTTCATCTACTGTATCAACTTCAACATATACAATATCACCTAGCTCACCCTGAGCAAAGTCAGTGATTCCTACTGTAATAATGTCTCCTTCAACCTTAACCCACTCATGGTCTTTGGTATACTTTAATTCTGATGGTACGTTCATTTGTGATTCAATTATTTTGACAAAAGTAAACTTAAAAAAATTTTATTCAAGTCTAATTTCCGAAATTATAACGTAAGGTAATTCCACTTCTGATAGTAGTTTGAGGGAAGGCGGTAGAAATGGCATATTCAGAGAACGAATAATCAAAATAAAATATCCCAGTTAAGTTTTTACTAAATGCATAATCTGCAGCAAAATTCAACCTCCATAAAGTCTGACCTGCTGTAACTTGATTATTTTCCAAATCTAAATAACGTATAATCGTTTTATTATCTCGTAAAGATATATCTGCCTTGAGGTTTAAATCACTTTTTATTATTTGCGTAGGTCCAGCAAGTTTGGATCGTATACGCACATCTTTTATACGGTATCCCAATCCTAGTGTATAATCCTTATTTTGAATTTCTGTCAATAAATTATTATCAAAACTCAAAGAAAGAATCCTACCAGTCCCTACTTCAGCCAATATTTTTACAGAATTCTGCATTTCAAAATCAAGGCGAACCAATGGGCTAAATTGTTCTTCTAAGTTAATATTACTGAAAAGAGTCTGATTTTTGAAGTTTCCAGATTGATCAAAAACCTCTGGGTCTTGGTCATCATATAGCAATGTTGGATCTGCTGCAACAAAGTCGAGATTCGTCCTAAACTGGTTCACTGTGTATAAAGAACGATAACCATGAGTAACTGAGAACCTTTTGAAATTTTTCTTGAACCAATTTAGCTTCATTAATCCGGTGTATTTCAATTGCCAATTAGGAATTGGTATATCCCGAAATGCTCCGAGTTTTACGTCTTCAACCTTTGCCCCTTGATATGCAGCGATAAAGGCTGGTAAAAGAACGGCTTGATTATTCTTACCGAAACCAAGAGGATAACCTTCTTCGTCTAGCTCATAATTATCGCTGCCGTAAAACTCTCTAGCCAATCTTCTTGCAACAATTAATCGATTTTCACGGAAGTCATTAAAAGGTTCTGAACCATTTTCATCACTTTTTGCAAAGGCAGTTCTAATTAGCGCTGTTGAGATGGCAAAATTTCCGAAGCTGTTTTGTATAAGAGAATTATAGTCTAGTCTACCATCGCCATCCATATCCTCGACACGGAAATTCTCATTCATATTGTCTGCATAAATTCTGTTCCCAGTTAAATCTAAGGTTAGATCTGGAATAAACTCAGCATTTGCAGAAACATCTAGAACTCTATTGGTGACTTCTGAATACTGCTGATTGAAGTCTGGGAAAACAGTTAACCATCCATTCCCTGCTACATAATCCCTTATGTCTCGTTGGCTACCAAAGGTATAACCAAAAGTAGGTTTCAGGGTTCCAATAAAGCCCGGCGTACGCAAATAACCCGGTAGAAATGAGCCATTATTTTCGCGGTAATTAACTTGTATCCTCTTTACTGCTGTAACTATTCCTACAAAAGTATTGAATACCTCTGTTCCTGCACCCGCTTTCTTCTGCTCATCCTCTTGAGGATTTCGAGCTCCCGGCTGTCCCGGTGCTCCAGGAGATCGCGAATTAGCACGAGTAACTCTGCTTGTAGGTTTTTTAACCAACCCTAAATACTTATACAATTTAGGCATATCTAAAGTTGTATTAAGCAAATGTGTATTAGCGTTTTGAACTGAGTTACCCAAGTTGTAGACGGTAACATTACCGTTTTCATCCTCAATAGGAAGATCACGATTCAAATCTGATCCTTTTTGCCATTGAAAATCTCCAGTATAGGAATAAGTCGCTCTTAAAAATTCAAAAGTTGGAATCTTGTTTAATGGAATTTCGTAATTGACCTGTAATTGTTGCGATTGAATATTAGGATCACCCGGGTCAAAGAATCCATCCCAAATATCCAACGAAGGATCTTGCCTACCATTTATTACATCATCAATAAAATAATTGCGAACAATATTACTGTTTGCTGCAGTAAAATTGAAACTTAAAGATTTAGTGACATTGTAATTAATAGCATATTGAGTATTGAAAGTATAGTTTCTCCTGTATAATTCTTCAAGCCCAATATTCTTACCAGTTAAATCAAAATCCCTGAATTTCTGTCTATTGAATCTCCTAAGTATATCACTCTGCGCAGTAAAACTTGCTGGAAAAGGATTAAAATTGAAATCTTTCAGCAGCCTAAAATATCTGTTTCTAAATAGTGAATCATTCTTTTTAAAAGGCTCAATAGGTTTAGGGTCAAAATTATAACTGTAGGTCATTCCCGTCCTTACGTTCTGATCTAAGGAATTTTCTATTTCAAAATCCCTGTGATTAGTTTTGTTATTGGAAAAGTTAAAGGTGAAATTCTCCACATCATAAAAATGAGGTTTTACATCAGGCGCCCTTTGTTTTTTCACTCCTATAAAACTAATGCTTTCACGTTTTGTATAACTTTCAGATCGTTTTAAAATCTTTTCACGTTCTTCTCTATCATCAGCTTCATCAAGTAAGGCTTCTAACTTAATATCTCGATAATATTCATCGTACTCGGGTGTTATTGACTCTTCTCCCCTTGCATAATTCAACGGCACTTGAACACCCCATTTTTTAGGGAGCAGTTGACCAAGGTTAACATTGGTAACCATGTCATATTGCTTCAAATTCTCTCGGCTCCGTTCATTTGGCCGTTGTTCAACTGAACCAAAACCAATCGTCGATTGCCTACCTGTTGCGCTTAGATTCATAAAATCCGCAATGTTTGTATCAACACTTGCAATAGCGGCCCATCCACCTTCTTTGTCTAGATCTGAAAGCCGCAATTCATTAAACCACAGCTCTCCACACAATGGAATTTTTGTAACCCCAGGGTTTTTAATGCCCACCATTAAGACCCTAATATCGCCGAAATTGGGATTCCCCTTTATCGCCACTCTTTGTTGCCCCATTGTATAAGGATCAAATGGTCCAACCGGCACTACACCATCAGGAGTAACGTCATAAAAAGTAGGATCTTCATTAGCAAGGGTTCCATCAGTTATTCCAATGGATTTAATTTGTTCCAATATCGCAAGAGGAATATCTATTTCGTTTTCTTCTGGCCAAACTTCACGTTCAGAAACACTTGTACCTGACGAAATTTTTAATGGAACTTCAATTTGATAAAAGTTCTGTGTAAAGTCATTACCCATTCGGATAAAACCTACCATTTCCCCATCATTGATATTATTCCCCTCCGATTCTTCGGCATGTATAAACATCCGCAGCTTTTTATACTGTCGCATGTCTACATTTATATTTTTATAAACACCCCTCGAATCCTCAGGCTCTAAACTGCAGATTTCCATTACCAGCGCCTGCTCATTCTGCCTAATAATGTTATTGTTATTGTTTAGCCGTTCCCTTCTTACTCCAGGAGGTGAGACATAGTTTCCCTCATTTTCTTGAAGACCAATAATACCAAGGTTCATTTCCGTAAAATCGTTCGCATTATTCGCCTCCTCATCTAGCGAAAGTTTATAACGCCTCCAATCACTTCTTACCAAATCCAAAGTCGCAAAACGCATAACAGTTTTTTGGGTAAAGTCTTCTAGATAAAGTCTTGCAAATCTCACTGAGCGTATATCTGTCATGCCACCGATTGTATCGGTAGGCTCGCTCACCGGCAATCTAAATTGGTACCATCTAACCTGCCTAACTTCACCGTTTGGAAGGGTAACATCCCTTACTTTTACATCATTAATTTGAGGGTTTCCAGCATTTAAGGAATTAGGTGTTATTGGAATTTTATACTCATAATAACTGTTGATGGTATTCATGGTATTATCTCTATTGATATCCTCCACATCTGGCTGTGTAGTTGCGCCACGATTGGTTTCGGTGAAGACATCTAAAGAGTTTCCTTCTAGACCATTGTATTTTTTATATCGTTCAAAAATATCACCTTCGGTATTTAGGAAATAGGTGTAGTTGTCATTTGATGGATCCTCAAGGCCAGCAAAGGAAGGAAATTGTTGTGCTTCTTGTTGATCATTGAACCCATCCAGACCAACGTCCTGATTGTTTCTTTGATCACCTAAAGTGGAAAAGGTATATACCAAAGCTTGGTTTCTTGGAACGACGGTTCCATATGTTGTGGTCGGAAGAAGAGAAGATACATCACCGTCTTCGGGCAGACCATTTTCGTACATTTTTCTACCGTCCTTTAATACATCCTCTGAAATATTACCAAGATTTATATTGAGCATCCCTCCTTGGTTGGTGGCATCTTCCAAAAACGGATCCTGTAGCCAAAACTCAATAAACTCCACATTGGCTTGTTCAAAATCTGTAGAAGTAATTTGTCTTGTTATCCCAGCCCAACTATCTTCAGGATTATCCAAAATCCCATCAGTAGCATCTTGACTATAGTTGTATGGACCTCTTTCACGCGGATAATACACTAAATCTAATGAAGGGATTACTGTAGACTGCCCTTGCACTAAATCTATCTGTGGAAAAATCTCATCTATAAAAACTCTTCTGGTATAAACGCTAGATAAATCATCGTCAGACAATCCTTGTGGCCTTCTACTACCATAAAAAATTGGGTCTATTGAATACCAGTTCAAAAAAGCCCTATCGAATCCATTTTGAACTCCAGAACCATCCTCATCTCCCTGAGCATAACTTCGTCCTAAGCCAACAGGTCTACTAGACAAATTCCAGGCTTGTGGAGCCAAAAGGTCAATCGCCCCTTGGTTACCTTCAAAATCATCTACATAAGCGGTTGCTTCATCATTAAAATCGGTTCCTTTAGGCGCTCCAGGCAGTAAATATGCAAATTCTCCTCTGACTGATAAATTTGAAGGCACATCTGTATCAATATTGGGCAACTTGTTTACCAACCTTGTAAGAAATGGCACCTCTGTTGAAAAATTACCATTAACCCCTAAAATTGTATTATTAATTGGCTCTGTATTAAAATTTGCTTTTTGGGTGATAGGTCGTTCGGAAAGGTTAAGGAATGTACCGCCCAATACAAAATTTTCACTGAATTGGTGTTCAACATTAACACCAGTAAATCGCCTAGTTTGTTGACCAAAAACCGCATTGTTTTCTACAGAAACTTTTATCGGGGTATTGGAAGCTTTAAGTGCCTCGTCCAAAATTTGAACCATCCCCTGTTGATAATCAACTGTATAATCAATTCCCTCTACTAAAACCCTACCACCAGCGGTAACAACTACAGATCCCCTTGGAACATTAAATGCCCCTAATGGTATACCATCGCTACCGGAGGATTTGTAACGACCCTTTAGTTGGAATTTGTTTTTCTCAACCTCGTCTAACGCAGCGGTCTTGGTTTCTTTATAAAGGATATCGTAAACATATTTTTCTTGGTTTAGGTTGTCATAAGTACTCTCTTCGTAGTCTATGTCATTGTCGTTGGGATTACCGTCAGTATCTAAAATATCAAAAAGATAACGGCCAAACGGCTCAACCTTTGTAAATATAATTTTACCATTTTGGGTATATACTGTTAGACCTGGGACGAAATCAAAAAACCCATCTCCCAATAATTGAGGATCATTGTTGAAATTAAGTCGATCTAAATGGAATAACCGAATCAAAGGCGTTTCAACAATTGGGGTATCATCGGTTGGATCGAGAGGGGTATTATTATCGAATATGGGGAAAGGTTCTCCCTCCACAGGCTCAATATAGTTTACGGGTGAGGCTTCTGTATAAAAGATATTCAATCTGAAATCATCCGGCGACAATTGGTATGCGCCAGTGTCGTAGATGTTTTTCATCATAAGATCCCAAATTGGCTCATTAACATTGGTGATAGCGCTTTTGAGCATTTTTAATACCAAATTGTTATTGTTAACCACTTGGTTTCCTGTGGTTGGCTCATTACTGACTTCTGTTGCATTAACACCGTCATTTGCAAATTCACCAACCTGATACACCTGACCTCCAACGGTGTATTGAAATGCTACAGCCAAAATTTCGTCATTCAACAACCTTTGATTAAGAGAGATATACCCGAGTTGGGTGTGCAAGGTATAGTCTCTACCTTGAATTAGTTTACGGGCATTTTCAAGTTTACCGAAATCGACACCTTCTGCAGTCGGAACCAGAATTCCCTGATCGACGGTAGCTATATCGCGCACCCCTTCTGTTAGAAGGGAACCCGCACCACCTATGCTCTTTGGGTCAAAGTCGTTATTACCATTATCCGGATAGGCATTTTGACCAACATTAACGAAACCTGCAGGAGGATTATTCAATCCAATAATATCAGATTCTCCTAAATCTTGAAAGGCAACAATATTTCTAACATTATCAGTCTGTGCACTTCTGTTTGTCACCCAAACTTCAACCCTTGTTATTTGAATGTTGTTTTCAATCCAAGGATATCGCCTTAAGGATCTATCATAATTGTTTCTAAAATATTGCGCCAAGAAGAAGTGTCTATTTTCATCATAATCCCTTATGAATATTTCAAATTCGTCCAAGGTTCCTCCTCCTTGAGAAAGAACAGATTGGGATTGGGATTTCTGTTCAGAGAATACGGTTGTTATTCTAGTTTTACCAAATTGCAGCTCAGTCTTCACGCCAAATAAACTTTGGGCACCGGTAATAAGAGAACTATTCAACGGCATACTTACATTACCAACTTCAATCTTTCTAACAATATCATCCTCTGTTGGGGTATACTCTAACTTTATTATATTCTGAAAATCGAAAGTTGACTGGGTATCATAATTTGCTGTTACCTGCAAACGCGTACCAACTTTCCCTAATAAACTAAGACTAATTCTTTGGTCGAAATCAAAGGTTAAATTAGATCTATTTCTCGGAGAAAATGTTGGGTTGTCTTGTTTGGTATATAGTAACCCCAAATCCATTTCAACTGATCCTTGAGGAATTACTTCAATTGTATTACCACCAAAAATAGTTTCAAAAAACCCTGAATTGACATAAAATTCAGGCAATAAATTTCGTTGTTCCTCTTCTGAGCCTTCTTTCCTTCCCTCAACTGCATCAAGTTTTTGCTTATAATAATTGCGCATATTCTCTTGCAGAATTAAACGCTGGTATTCTTGTGGTGTTAAGATTACGGGATAGTTAATATTGAAATTGCCCACCGTTTCTGTATAAACATAGCGGTCTGTTAAAGGGTCGTAAGTATATTTGGCTAAAATACTATTTGGGTTAGGCATTTCAAGCCTGCCTAAAGAAAAGCCTGTACTAGTACTATCTTGATCGGTTTGAGTTTGCTGCGCATTTAAAGTAACAGAAAAGACAAGCCCAATAGATATAAGTATGTAATGTAATTGTTTTGAAATAGTTAGGTTAGTAGAATTCAAATCAATTATAAGTTTTTTAAAGCTTCTTTTATAACGGTTTCTACATTAGCATCCGGATCTTGTTTTACAATTTTATCCACGACACGTTCGGCCTGTTTTTTATTAAATCCAAGCACCTCCAAAGCTGATAACGCTTCATCTTTACTTGTATTGCTTCTATTAACAGAAAGTTCATCAAGATTGTAAGTTTTGAGAATTTTGTCCTTAAGATCTAGAATAACCCTTTGCGCTGTTTTTGCTCCAATTCCTTTAACTGACTGAATCAACCTTACATCATCATGAGCAATCGCCTCACGGACATCTTCAGGCGATAAGGAACTGAGCATAGTACGAGCAGTGCTTGCACCAACCCCGCTAACAGAAATCAATAGTCGAAAAATTTCCCTTTCTACCAAAGTCGAAAAGCCATATAAGGTATGAGAATCTTCCCTTATCAATAAATGTGTATACAGCTTAAGATGTTCGTTATTAGGGATTTGAGAATAGGTGTGCAGTGAAATATTTAGGAGATAACCGACACCGTTACAATCTATAACTACATCTGTTGGATTCTTTTCCACCAATCTCCCCTGAACGTGAGTAATCATGTAATAGGTAAGTTATTAAGGTAAATGTAATAAAATTATCTTCATTATAAGGGCAATCAAATTTCTTGTAATTCTTTTAAGTCCAATTCTTTCTTTTCTTTTTGCTGAGCATCTACAACTGCTATTGCCGCCATATTTACAATTTCATCAACGCTCGCCCCAAGTTGTAAAATATGGACAGGTTTTCGCATACCCATCATTATTGGACCTATATTATCAGACTTTTCTAATTCCTTAATTAATTTATAGGTAATATTTGCTGATTCTATATTAGGGAAAATAAGTGTATTAACTTTTTTACCAGCCAATTTTGAAAATGGAAAAATCTCTTGTAACATCTCACTGTTTAGGGCAAAATCTGTTTGCACCTCACCGTCAACAATTAACTCTGGGCAATTTCTATGAAGAAGGGAAACAGCATCTCTAACTTTAGAGGCTCTTTCATTCTTAGAAGACCCGAAATTGGAATAAGAAACCATTGCCATTACGGGTTCCATCCCAAACATTTTAACAGTGCGGGCTGTCATCTGAGCAATTTTAGCAAGATCTTTTGCCGGTGGATCTATATTGATAGACGTATCGCTTAAAAACATGGGGCCACGCTGGGTCATTAGCAGATTGGTTGCAGCAACCCTAGTTGCACCTGGAGTTAAACCGATTAACTCTAACATCGGCTTTAAAACCGTTGGATAACTTCTTGAATAACCTGAAATTAAAGCATCAGCATCCCCCTCATTTACCATCATAGCTGCAAAATAATTGCGCTCGCGCATTACTTGTTGGGCAGAATATAGGGTAACACCTTTTCTTCTTCTTTGCCTCCAATAAACTTCCGCATATTTATTTTTACGCTCCTCCTCTTCGTCAGATTTTGGGTCGATGATCGTAACCTCTCCATCATAATCGATGCTTTTCATCAATTTTTTGATGGCATCTTTTCTTCCTAAAAGAATAGGAATTGCAACACCTTCATCTTGGACAATCTGCGCAGCCTTAAGGACATCTAATCGATCCGCTTCTGCAAACACAACTCTCTTAGGATTCATTTTAGCACGGTTCAATAATAATCTTACAATCTTATTATCTGAACCTAGACGTTCTAACAATGAATCAGTGTATTTATCCCAATCTGGAATAGGAAATTTTGCCACCCCACTATCAATTGCCGCTTTTGCAACAGCAGGTGGGACAACCGCAATCAACCTAGGATCGAAAGGTTTTGGAATTATATAATCTCTACCAAAGCTTAAGAACGTTTCACCATAAGCAATATTAACTTGCTCCGGAACTGGCTCCTTAGCCAACTTAGCCAAAGCATGAACTGCAGCCATTTTCATCTCTTCATTAATCTTTGTAGCCCTTACATCTAATGCTCCGCGAAAAATAAATGGAAATCCTAATACATTATTAACTTGGTTAGGATGGTCGCTTCGACCAGTTGCCATAATAATATCGTTTCGGGTTGCAACTGCTAGGTCGTAAGCAATCTCTGGATCTGGATTTGCCATAGCAAATACGATAGGATTCTCGCTCATAGACAGCAGCATTTTTGGGGTTACCAGGTCTGCCATCGATAAACCAATGAAGACATCTGCATTCTCCATAGCTTCTTCAAGAGTATTGCAGTCTTTATGCGTAGCAAATTCTGATTTTTCTGCGGACAGATTCTCACGATCCTTTCTAATAACCCCCTTACTATCTAGCATAACCATATTCTCCTTGCGAGCACCACAAGATTGGTAAAGTCTAGAACAAGAAATAGCAGCTGCACCTGCACCGCTAATCACTATTGAAACATCTTCAATATTTTTATCCGCTAGCTCCAGGGCATTTATTAAGGCCGCGGCAGAAATGATAGCTGTACCATGTTGATCGTCATGCATTACAGGAATATCCAATTCCTCTTTTAATCGGCGTTCAATTTCGAAGGCTTCCGGAGCTTTTATGTCTTCAAGATTTATACCACCAAATGTTGGGGCTATATTCTTAACCGTCTGTATAAATTCCTCTACATTCTCAGTATCAACCTCAATATCAAAAACATCAATATCAGCGAATATCTTGAAAAGCAAGCCCTTACCCTCCATTACAGGCTTTGACGCCTCAGGTCCAATATTCCCAAGACCTAAAACAGCTGTTCCATTAGAAATTACCGCCACTAAATTACCCTTAGTAGTATATTTATAGACGTTGTCTTTTTTCTTTTCGATTTCCAAACAAGGCTCAGCAACACCAGGAGAATAGGCCAAAGACAAATCTCGTTGACTTGCATACTTTTTGGTGGGAACTACTTTTATTTTTCCAGGAGTTGGTTTGGCGTGATAAACCAGTGCTTCGCGGCGACGGCTCTGCTTACTCATAATTTGGTCAGATTAATTTATAACAAAGGTAAGTGAATATGGCAATCTGTAAAAACAAAAACATTTTTAGATTGAACACAATTATAAGGGGGAAATTATGTTATTTCGTTGCAGGAGATTATCTCAACCCGAGATATTTCAAATGTAATTTCTAAGAACGTTTTTTCAGTTTCATTCTATTGAAAAATTATTTTCTAATCCTGATTGTCATTTGCTTTTCAGCAACTATAAACCTATTACACGCCCAGGTAGATACAACTGCTATTGATACCGATAGTGTATATAACAAGATTGAGGATTTTTCACAAAAAAAGAAACTTACCAAATGGTTACATGGACTTATTTTTGAATCAACTGAAAGGAAGCCCAAAAGAAAAAAAGTTTACCAAAGAGTAAACATTGGTAATTTCGAAGGTAAAATAATCAGAGATATTAAAATAAGGGTTTTCGATCCGTTTGGTTTTTCACTTGATGATACGTTAGCAAAACCCAATAATTGGGCCGAACGAGTATCCAATAATCTGCACATAAGAACAAGAAGTTTTGTAATTAGAAACATTTTACTTTTTGAGGAGAATTCTAAATTCGACAGCGTAGTAATTTATGAGTCTGAAAGGTTACTTAGAACCCAGAATTATGTTCAAAGTGTAAAAATTTATCCAAAACGATTAGTGCATACTTCAGATTCTGTTGATATTACAGTGGATGTTCTAGATACGTGGACAATAATTCCAGATGCCAGCCTTTCTAGCAGTAAGGTAAAACTTGGAATTAGGGAAAGGAACTTTATTGGTCTCGGGCATCAATTACGGGCAGATTTCTCACGCAGTTTAAAAACAGATAGCCTTGCTTACGACCTCAGATATCGCATACCCAATTTTCGAAACACCTATATAAGTGGTGAACTGGCCTACAAATCTAACTTAGCCGGAGAATATGGTAAATTGTTAGATATAGAACGCACATTTTTTTCACCTCTTACACGTTGGGCCGGAGGTTTTAAACTAGACAAGGAATTTCATAAGCTTTATTACCCTGAAAATGATAGTATCTCTGTTTCACAAAATCTAAATTCTATTACCCAAGATTATTGGGCCGGTTATGCATTTAGAATTTATAAAGGGTTTTTGGGCAATAACAGAATTGCAAACCTTGTTACAAGTTTGAGATTCCTAGACACCCAATTCTCTGAGTCACCCTCACTTGAATACGACAGCATTAATTATTTTGCAGATCAAAGGTTTTATTTGGCTTCTATTGGAATCTCCTTGAGGCAATTTGTTAGGGACAATTACATATTTCAAGATGGACGAACTGAGGATGTACCAATAGGAGCAGTTGGAGCAATTACCTTAGGGAATCAGTCCCGCAATGGAGAAAACAGAAATTATCTTGGCACTAAACTTACCTATGGGGATTATTATTCTTGGGGATTTTTAAGCACTAATTTTGAATTCGGCACATTTTTTAACAACTCTAAGGCAGAACAAACGGCTTATAGTTTTCAAGCAAACTATTTTACAAACCTAATTTCAATCGGTGAGAAATGGCATATGAGGCAGTTTGTAAAACCCCAGTTCTTGATTGGGACCAGTCGTCTCGACTCTGAGTATGATATGCTTACCCTTAATGAGAATAATAACTTGGATGGATTTTTTAACAATGATTACCCTCACTCTAATAGAATTGGAATTCCAGGTTTTAAAAGCGATTTACGAGGGACAAAAAAATACCTATTAGCCTTGCAAACTCAATTCTACTCTCCTTGGAACTTATACGGTTTTAGACTAAACCCATTCGTTAATATTACCACTGCATTAATTGCGGATGATGATACAAGAATATCCAAGAGTAAATTGTACTCCTCATTTGGAATTGGATTTCTTGTTAGGAATGACTATCTCGTATTCAGCAGTTTTCAAATTTCATTAGCGTATTATCCGAACATGCCAGGTAAGGGCGTAAATATATTTAGAGGCAACGCACTAGAATCTAATGATTTTGGTTTTCAAGAATTTAATCTGGGCAAACCATTAACAGTCAATTACAATTAATCGAGGAAGGCAATATTGCGCTTAAGACCGCTAAATTTGGTTCGCTTTACGGCAGAATTTTTAAATACTTTTTTAAATGTTTCTTCTGTTAACTCTTGCCAATCTGTTTTAGTCATTTCTAACAACTCAGTATGAGGGCTAAAACTGTCCTCAGTATGAGGAGTAGAAAATCTATTCCAAGGACAAACTTCTTGACAAATATCACAGCCAAACATCCAATTTTCAAAACTTCCTTTGTATTGAGTAGGTATGCTGTCCTTCAATTCAATTGTAAAATAAGAAATACATTTACTGCCATCTACAACATAGGGTTGAATAATGGCCTCAGTCGGGCAGGCATCAATACATGCAGTGCAGGTTCCACAATGATCGGTAGTAGGGCCATCGTAGAGTAATTCCATATCTACTATTAATTCAGCAATGAAAAAATAGGATCCAACTTTTCGTGATAGCAAATTGCTGTTTTTTCCGATCCATCCCAAACCACTTTTAGCAGCCCAAGCTTTATCCATCACTGGTGCCGAATCTACAAATACTCGGCCATCGATATCACCAATATTATCTCGGATATATTCTAACAAACTTTTTAATTTGTTCTTTATAACAAAGTGGTAATCTTCCCCATATGCATATTTACTAATTTTTGGTGCCTCAGGATCGGTTTGTTCTTTTTCTGTGTAGTAATTAAGAAGTAATGAAATTACCGACTTGGCGCCCGGTACAAGTAAGGCGGGGTTAAGCCTTTTGTCAAAATGGTTTTCCATATAACCCATTTTTCCATGCATCCCTTTTTTAAGCCAGTTCTCGAGTATAGGAGCCTCTTTTTCCAAAAATTCTGCCTTACTAATACCACAGGACAAAAAGCCAAGTCTTTTAGCTTCCAATTTGATAAGCTGTGTAAAGTTTTCCTTATTATTCACAAAGCCAATCTACGAGGAAATTATAAAACAAAAAAGCCGACCTAGAAGTCAGCTTTTATGTAAGGATTAAGATCAATCCACATCCGGATTCATGGCGGAAAATACGCCATTTGGGTTTTTCTTTCCAACCCATGCATGCAGAGTCCAAAATGGCCCTACAATTGCCCAAACGTCTGTATCTCCTATAAAACCTTCTGGAGGAGTTGATGGGTCATCCATTAATTCCATTAAGACTAAGTATTCCACTCCCACAAATTCCATCTTTCCATCATCACCAGGGATGTATAATAAGGCTTCAGGTTCTAATAAGTTAAACTCCCCATCGATTTTATCCCAATTTGCAAAATGGTGCCCCATATTAGATACATAACCAGTTAAATCTTCATCCCAGCCTTGTGCCAATGCTACTTGATGATTCTTAAAACGAGTCATTTTTTGTGTAAGCAAAGTAACCTGTTCTTCCCAGTTATTCATAGCTTTTAAAGCAGTTGATTCTGAAGTTGAAATTACAGCATTTGGTTCATTAATCCCATCAATAGATTCGTTGGGACTACATGAGACGACTAAAAAGATAAATGCTAAAAAAATTGTCAATAGGTTGAATGGGTAGATAATTGGGATTCTTTGTAAAGATTGGCTCATCTTTTTCATGATTAATAAGAATTTTAATTAGACTAGATTGTTGCTATTAATCAATAAACCTAAAACCTCTTGTGGTCAGGAAGCTATCAGGAAGAATTTAAGGATTTACTTTTTAAAGGTATTTGAAATAAAAGATCCGAAATGATAAAATTTGGTCAATAATTGGTAATATTTATTCAATTACTATCAAATCTTAATTCAATATGACTTACAAACACCTGTAAATCAGATTATAGATTTTAGTAAAATATAATTATCAATGAAAAAGAATAAGATTATTTTAAAAATTCAGATGGGCTTATTCCAAATTTTTTAGTGAAACATTTTGAAAAATAAGAAGGGCTATTAAAACCATGTTTAAAGGCAATTTCTGTTACTGTCCCTTCCCTCTTTAACAAACTTAACTTTGATTGGTTTAACAGGAAATCTTGAATAACAATGTTCGGTGATTTGTGGAAGATAGACACCATTTTTCTGTAAAAACTTGATTGACTCATACCTGTAGTTTCCATCAATCCTTTTAAATCTGTGTTAAATGGTTTACCATCATTGTGTATTGCATTGGAAAGTTGAACAATGAAATGTTCCTCTTGGTCACTTAGTATAATTATATTATTTGTTTCTAATTCTTCGGACATACCAGTATTTGCTGTATGGGAAAGAGCTATATAACCTGGATCTACAAGCTGACCCATCAGTGGTAAAGCATCAAGGGTTTTACCAAAAAAATTAGGATGGTTGTCGACAGGATTTCCGGCATGTATAACAAATTTCATCTGAAGCAGGTCCTTTAAACTATCAAACTTTCTGAATAAAGTTTTTGCAGATTGAATTGCACTTGTGGTAGTTAAAAAAGAACCCAAGTAGTTCCATTTTTGCCATTCTGCAGGGCAACCACTGTTGAATGTTACTATCTCCGTAAAAGCCCCTCTAATTTCATTTAAAAGTGAATCAGTTTCAGCCTTCCCAAATGATTTAGATAATTGAACTGAATCTATAATGGCCATCTTCAAAATAACCCTATGAGCAGGATCATGAAATACCTTTATTTTGGAATCTACCATATAATCTGCAATGATGGGGTCATGGAGTCTACCAAGGAAAATCTTTACAACTCGTTTATCAACTTCGATAATTTCGTCTGGCAATTGGGAATGTGCATGATTATGCAAAGCGATTACACTCTCCTTTGATGGAGCTTCAATTAAACAATAGGCACTGCCTTTATTTTCATCCACCCAATATGTAAGACAACGACATTGAAACTTGTCCTGGTATTTCAAGTCTAATTGATGGGCTAGTGCAACATCTTCAGAGGTTAAACCTTGCCCAATATGAAGATCCATATAAATTGGCATAACTTAAAATAGTTATTAATACCTAAATTTACATAATGAATTGCTTGGTGGATTGTAATATTTAGTCAATCGCATGAATTATTTAGTCACATCATAGGTGACCTTAGAAAAGGTTTTGTTGATTGCCTTTTGAAATTTTGCCCAAATGTTTATATGCCAATTCCGTTACTTCTCTTCCTCTAGGGGTACGGATAATGAAACCTTGTTGAATTAGAAAAGGCTCATAAACTTCTTCCAAGGTTTCGGCACTTTCACTTACAGCAGTTGCCAAAGTAGATATACCTACAGGACCTCCTTTAAACTTATCAATTATAGTGGTAAGAATTTTATTGTCCATTTCATCTAGACCATGAGTGTCTACGTTCAATGCCTTGAGGGCGTATCTAGAAATTTCTATATCGATTGAACCATTACTCTTTATTTGTGCAAAATCCCTTACCCTTCTTAAAAGGGCATTTGCAATACGCGGGGTACCTCTACTTCTGCCCGCAATTTCAATCGCCGCTTCCATAGAAATAGGAACATTAAGAATTCCAGCACTTCTTTGAACAATTGTTGTGAGTAATTCAGTCGTATAATATTCTAACCGGCTAGATATGCCAAAACGAGCTCTCATCGGAGCTGTGAGAAGACCAGATCTTGTGGTAGCCCCTACCAAAGTGAAGGGATTCAAATTGATTTGAACTGTCCTTGCATTTGGACCAGATTCAATCATGATGTCAATCTTATAATCTTCCATGGCAGAATAAAGATATTCTTCCACAATGGGGCTTAATCTATGAATTTCATCTATGAATAAAACATCTCTTTCTTCCAAGTTTGTTAAAAGGCCCGCTAAATCACCAGGTTTGTCCAAAACAGGACCTGAGGTCACCTTGATGCCAACCTCTAATTCACTTGCCAAAATGTGGGCCAAGGTAGTTTTACCCAATCCAGGAGGACCATGGAATAGAGTATGGTCTAAAGCTTCATTTCGGAGATTGGCCGCCTTAACAAATATTTGAAGATTAGCCAAAACCTGATCTTGACCCGAAAAATCTTCAAAGGATAGGGGTCTAAGTTTACGTTCAACGTCCAGTTCCTCAGGTGAGAAACTATCGTTTGTAGGATCTAGGTTCTGGTTCATGTAAAGCAAAGATACTTAAAAAGCCTTTCTCACACCGCGTAGCGGGTTAGAAAGGCTTTGCAATCTATAATTATTTGAATTAGCTCTAGGGAATATTTTAATGTTGTAATTCTTCCTCACCATCCATTAAAGGAACGTTCTGAGGAACAAAATCTTCTTCATGTCCAGGTTTGCTATAATCATAAGCCCAACGGTAAACATGTGGTATAGCTCCTGGCCAGTTTCCATGAATATGTTTTACAGGTGCTGTCCATTCAAGGGTATTAGATCTCCACGGGTTTTGAACAGCCTTTTTACCATAGAAAATGCTATGTGCAAAATTGTAAATAAATACCAACTGGAAAACCCCTCCGATAACAGCAAAAATTGTAATAACGACATTTACATTTGCCAAATCATCAAACAATGGGAAATTTGTATTTGTATAGTAACGTCTTGGTAATCCAGCCATCCCGATAAAATGCATTGGGAAGAAAACTCCATAGGCACAGATAGCAGTCACCCAGAAATGCACGTAGCCTAAATTCTTATTCAACATTCTACCAAACATTTTTGGGAACCAATGGTAAATACCAGCAAACATTCCATAAAGTGCTGAAATACCCATTACTAAGTGGAAGTGTGCTA
This sequence comes from Aegicerativicinus sediminis, assembly GCF_015476115.1. GTDB lineage: Bacteria > Bacteroidota > Bacteroidia > Flavobacteriales > Flavobacteriaceae > Aegicerativicinus > Aegicerativicinus sediminis. The sequence continues at coordinate 767,894 of NZ_CP064295.1, forward strand.
CAACGAAATAAGTATCGTGTACGTTAATATCTAAAGCACTATCTCCAAGTATTATACCTGTTAAACCACCTGTGATGAAAGTTGAAACTAAGCCGATTGAAAATAGCATCGCAGGATTAAATTGGAGGTTACCCTTCCATAAAGTTGTTATATAATTAAACGCTTTTACAGCAGATGGAATAGCGATTAATAATGTTGTAAATGTAAATACAGAACCAAGGAATGGATTCATCCCTGATACGAACATATGGTGACCCCATACTATGGTAGATAAAAATGCAATAGCTAAAATAGATGCTACCATCGCACGATAACCAAAGATTGGTTTCCTCGAGTTAGTGGCAATAATTTCAGAAGTGATTCCTAAAGCTGGGAGAAGTACGATATATACTTCAGGGTGTCCTAAGAACCAAAATAAGTGCTCAAACAATACAGGTGAACCTCCTTGGTAATGCAACACTTCACCTTGTATAAATATATCCGAAAGGAAAAAGGATGTTCCAAAACTTCTATCCATTATCAACAACAACGCGGCTGAAAGAAGTACAGGAAATGAAATAACACCAATAATAGCGGTGATAAAGAATGCCCAAATTGTTAGAGGCAGTCTAGTCATAGACATACCTTTAGTCCTTAAATTAATAACTGTAACGATGTAATTAAGAGAACCTAATAATGAGGAAGCAATGAATATTGCCATAGAAACTAACCAAAGGGTCATACCAGCGCCTGAACCTCCTTGGGCCATTGGTAGGGCGCTTAAAGGCGGATATATTGTCCAACCAGCTGCAGCAGGTCCTGCTTCCACAAAAAGGGAAATAACCATTACAATACTAGACAAGAAAAACAACCAATAGGAAATCATATTCAAAAATCCTGAGGCCATATCTCGTGCACCGATCTGTAACGGAATCAATAGATTACTAAATGTACCACTCAAACCTGCGGTTAGCACAAAAAATACCATGATGGTACCATGAATGGTTACCAACGCCAAATAAATATCGGCGTCCATTACTCCATCAGGAGCCCATTTACCCAATAACGCCTCGAACAAGACATTCGGTTCTTCAGGCCAAGCTATCTGCATCCTAAACATCAAAGACATCATTACACCAATAATTCCCATTATGGTACCTGTAATAAGGTACTGCTTGGCAATCATCTTATGATCTTGACTAAATATATATTTAGTTACAAATGTCTCTTTATGATGATGATGTCCGTGGTCGTCGTGTGCGTGAGTATCTGCGTGTGCTGACATAATCAATAATTCCTTTTATACTAATTTTTTGTAATGCTATTTTGAAATGTTTTTTGCTCCTTCATCCAAGCGTCGAACTCTTCTTGAGTTTCAACAATGATTTTCATCTGCATATTGTAATGAGACTTTCCACAGATCTTGTTACAAAGCAATAAATAATCAAATTCATATTGAACTTCTTGCCCTCTAGCTTCTACTTCTTCCTTATTTTCCACCCTTATTTCATTGATGCGCTGAACCTTCTCAATCATATCTGGTCGTTGGCGCATTTCTGCTGTTGTAACTGTGGGTGTAAATGAAAACTGGGTAATCATACCTGGAACACAGTTCATCTGTGCTCTAAAGTGCGGCATATAAGCAGAGTGCAAAACATCTTGTGATCTCATTTTGAAAAGAACAGGCTTTCCAACAACCAAATGTAATTCAGTTGTAATAATATCATCTTGAGCGTTAGGATCAGTTTCATCCAAACCTAATATGTTGGCTCTATCATTATCGATTAATCTTACATTCGCTAAACCAAGGGTATTATCCGCACCAGAATAACGTGCTTTCCAGTTGAACTGTTGAGCGTAAAGTTCCACTACCATAGGATCATCATCCTCATCAATATTCATAATGCTTGTCCATGTAAACAATCCATAGATTATTAAACCTGCAAGAACTATAACTGGGATAATGGTCCAAATAGCTTCTAATGTGTTGTTATCAGCATAAAATAAAGCCTTTTTACCCTTTTCACCCTTATATTTAAAGGCAAAGTAATGCAGTAAGAACTGTGTTACAATCTGAACGAACATAATGATGACCATTGAAATAATCATCAAATTATCGATACCAGGTCCATGTTCAGAGGCAGCGTCAGAAATGAGTGGTAAATCGCCCCATTTTGCAAACGATATTATGGTTATGACATAGATAAAAATCAAAAAGCCCATCATTAAATAGCCATTGATTCTATTATCCTTGTCATTGGCAACTTGTGTATTTACAGCTCCTACTTGTGACAGATCAAAAATCTTCACCATCTGCCAAATGGCAACTGCAATAAAAAGTACAACTATTATGGTTAAAAAAGCAGTCATTGTCTCTTTTCTTCGTTATATCGTTTGTTAATAATGAAAATGCTCACTCTCTTTAATGAACGGATTGCGTTTTGGTACTAATGGAGCCTTACTTAGGGCTGTAAACACTATAAATAAGAATAGTCCTCCAAATAATAATATAGACCCTATTTCAGGTATTCCTATATACCAACGATCACCAACGGTCGCAGGCATAATCATATTAAATACATCTATATAGTGACCAGCTAAAATTACTATACCAGCCATAACAACAAACCATGGTATTCTCTTGTAATCACTATTCATTAATATTAATAGCGGGAATACAAAATTCATTACTAGCATTCCAAGGAATGGCAATTTATAATCATTAAAGCGGCTCACAAAATAGGTGACTTCTTCAGGAATGTTTGAATACCATATCAACATGAATTGTGAAAACCACAAATACGTCCAAAAAATACTAATGGCGAACATAAATTTCGCTAAGTCGTGCAAATGGCTATCATTAACTAGAGGCAAAAGACCTTTAGATTTTAAATACATTGTTATCATAGCGATAACCGTAATACCACTTACAAACATACTAGCAAATACATACCAACCGAACAAGGTACTAAACCAGTGTGGATCTGTACTCATAATCCAGTCCCAAGACATCATAGATTCTGTATAGATATAGAATACTAGGAAAGCCGCTGAAATTCTAAAATTCTTTATAAAGTTCTTATTATCACTAGCTTCGTCCTGAGCAAGAGAGAATTTTCTTGAAAAATGTCTATACAAACTCCATCCACCTAAGAAAATAACCCCTCTAACTACAAACCAAAACAAACTTAGATATCCCGATTTTCCTTGCAATAATTTATCGTGTGCAACAACCTCAGGATCCATCCAAACAAATAGATTATAATGACCAATTGTACCAGATGCCACAGCTATGGCAAGAACAATTGCACCGCCGGGTAATACATAAGAAGTAATTCCTTCCATCACCCTTAAAACCATTGGTGACCAACCTGCTTGTGATGCATATTGAATTGCATAAAATGCAAGGGCCCCAAGGGCTATCATGAAAAAGAAGAACGCCGCAACATATAAGGCTGCCCAAGGTCGATTTGCTATTTGGTGTTGAACGTGTTCAACATGCTCAGTATGTTCATCAGCATGGTGTTCAGAAGCAGCACCCATATCGGAATGTTCCTCTGAATGGTCTGCAGCAGCATGAAACGTTTCATCAGTGTGAGTTACTTCTTCTGCTACTGCATGAGAAGAATCTACGGACTCTTCTTGGTGAGTATCTTCAGCATGGGTTTCGGCGGTTACATGGTCCATAGTTGCGTGATCTTCCATCACTGCATGATCTGAACCTGCATCATGGCCGCCCTCATGATGGGCTGCCTCTTCAGACAAAATTGCCTCAACTTCTTCAAATGTCTTGTGCGAGGTCAGAAAACCATATATAACACCGATTGCCCCGATGATAATAAGCCCTATGGCAACTGATTTCAATCTATTAGAAAATGTATACATATCTAAATCTAAACTTGTCTAGTCTTTATACTTATTCGTTTGGTATTGCTGTTGTATCTGCAACTTGAGATGCTTCTGCATTCTCAGTTGTGGCGGTCTTATTACCACCGTCTAAAGCATCCTTCAACTGTAACACATAATCAACAACTTGCCAACGTTCTGTCTCATTCAATTGATTTGCATAAGAACCCATGGCATTCTTACCATAATAAATTGTATGGTAAATACTTCCCTCTGTTAAGGTTCTCCCTGGATCATTATAAGCAGGTACTCCAAGTATCTTTTCTCGTTTAACTAAAGTTCCTTGACCATCTCCTTTATTACCATGGCAAATGCCACAATAAATATCATATAAAGCTTTAGTCTCAACCTTACCTAACATGGTAGAATCTAAAGGGTTTTTCAAGTTTGCCTTAGCAGATTCGTAACCTTCGGTTGTATCCTCAAAATCGAATGGCACTTCTCCCCTCGGAACAGAATTCGAAGCGGGTAACTTGGCCTCCTGTTCATTGGCGAATATCTCGTACTCACCATAAGTTTCATATGGTACAGCCTCGTACATCTGTGGCATAAATTGGTAATTCGGTTGGGAATCACTTTTGCATGATTGCATTGTAATTGCTAACGGAACCAAAATAAGTATGTATGCTAACTTTCTCATCAGATAATTAATGGGCATTATCAATTAACTTCACTTCAACAGCACCTGTTTCTTTCAACAAATCTGTTAACTCCTTTTCATTATGGTGAACAGACATTTCAATTAAAAAGTGATCGTCTGTTGTTCTTACATCTGGGTTTTCTGCCTTTTTGAATGGCCACATTCTACTTCTTAGATAGAATGTTATTACCATTAAGTGGGCCGCAAAGAAAACGGTTAACTCAAACATAATTGGCACAAAAGCCGGCATGTTTTGAAAATAACTAAAGCTTGGTTTACCACCTATGTTTTGTGGCCAATCCTCAATCATAATGAAATTCATCATTACGATTGCAACGGTTAAACCAATACACCCATAAATGAAGGATGCAATAGCAATTCTTGTAGGAGCTAACCCCATTGCTTTATCCAAACCGTGCACCGGGAATGGTGTATATATTTCGTCTATGTGATGTTTTTCAGATTTAATGCGCTTTACAGCTGACATTAAAATATCATCATCATTGTAAATAGCGTGAATCACTTTTGAAGCTGCTTCCATATGCTACTATGCGTTAAGTAAATTTTTTGCTTGACCGGCCCAATCATCACGTTCTGCCCTACCCGGGAAAGAACCAGTAATTGAGTCCAGCAAATCATATTCTTTTTTGGTCATTCGGCTTACTTGTTCATAAGAGAAAATTCCTATTCCATTCAATGTTTCTTCCATTTTTGGACCGATACCATTTATTTTCTTCAAATCATCTTTAGTCTGAGCCACTGGATCAAATGTACCTACACTAGCCATTAACTCATCCATCTCATCAGTCTTTTCAATCTTTACCGGTTCATGCGTGATATCTGACACATAAGAACTAGATGTACGTGGGTCCGAACCAGTACCGACTAATGACTTTCCTTCCTCTCTAAGTTTCTTATAACGTTCACCTGAAGATTTCAAAATGGTTTTAACTTCCGCTTGAGCAATTACAGGGAATGTTCTAGCATATAATAAGAATAATACAAAGAAGAATCCAATGGTTCCAATAAATATTCCAATATCAACAAAGGTTGGAGAGAACATTGTCCATGAAGATGGAAGATAATCTCTGTGTAATGAAGTTACGATAATTACAAAACGCTCGAACCACATACCAATATTTACGATAATCGAAATGAAGAACGAGAACATTATACTTGTTCTTAATTTCTTAAACCACATAAATTGTGGAGAGAACACGTTACAAGTCATCATCGACCAATAAGCCCACCAGTAAGGACCTGTTGCACGATTAAGGAATGCATATTGTTCATACTCAACCCCTGAATACCATGCAATAAATAACTCTGTGATATAAGCCACACCAACAATAGAACCTGTAATCATAATTACAATGTTCATTAATTCGATATGTTGTACTGTGATATAATCTTCAAGGTTACACACTTTTCTCATAATAATAAGAAGTGTGTTTACCATAGCAAATCCAGAGAATATCGCACCAGCAACAAAGTAAGGCGGGAAAATCGTTGTATGCCATCCCGGAATTACGGAAGTTGCGAAGTCGAAGGATACAATTGTGTGTACAGAAAGTACAAGTGGTGTAGCTAAACCAGCCAAAACCAGAGATACTTCCTCAAATCTTTGCCAATCTTTTGCACGTCCGGTCCAACCGAAACTCAACAAAGAATATATTTTCTTTTGAAAAGGTCTCCACGCTCTATCGCGAATCATAGCAAAATCTGGAAGCAATCCTGTCCACCAGAAAACTAATGACACCGAAAGGTATGTTGAAATCGCAAATACGTCCCAAAGTAGTGGTGAATTAAAGTTTACCCAAAGAGAACCAAATTGGTTTGGTATAGGTAATACCCAATATCCCAACCAAGGACGACCCATGTGTATGACAGGGAATAAACCTGCCTGAACAACCGAGAAAATTGTCATTGCCTCAGCCGAACGGTTAATGGCCATACGCCATTTTTGCCTAAACAGCAAGAGTACAGCAGAAATCAAGGTCCCTGCGTGACCAATACCTACCCACCAGACGAAGTTGGTAATATCCCAAGCCCATCCGACTGTTTTATTTAATCCCCAGGTTCCAATACCAGTGGATATGGTATAAATGATACACCCAATTCCCCATAGGAAGGCTGCAAGCGAAATAGAAAATACTATCCACCACGATTTATTGGCCTTGCCCTCAACAGGTCTAGCTACATCAACAGATACATCATGATACGATTTCTCGCCTGTTACTAAGGGTCTTCTAATAGGTGCTTCGTAATGAGACGCCATAATCCGTTTTAATTGTTTCTTTATTATTAAACTTCCGTATTTCTAACTTTTACTTGGTACATCACGTTTGGCTCTGTGCCTACGTGTTCAAGTAAATGATACATACGATCGTCTTGTTTTAATTTGCTAACCTTACTTTCCTTGTCATTCACATCTCCAAAAACAAGTGCTCCAGTTGAACAAGCAGCAGAACAAGCAGTTTGGAATTCACCATCTTTAACTGTTCTACCATCTCTCTTGGCATCTAAAATGGTCTTTTGTGTTCTTTGAATACACATTGAACATTTTTCCATTACACCTCTTGAACGAACTACCACATCAGGGTTCAACACCATTCTTCCTAAATCGTTGTTCATGTGGAAATCGAATTCATCGTTTTGGGCATATAAGAACCAGTTGAAACGACGAACTTTATAAGGACAGTTATTCGCACAGTAACGTGTACCCACACATCGGTTATAAGCCATATGGTTTTGACCTTGTCTACCATGTGACGTTGCAGCCACAGGACATACAGTTTCACAAGGTGCATGGTTACAATGCTGACACATTACAGGCTGGAAAGACACTTGTGGATTATCCGCAGGATGTTCCATTTCACCGAACCCTCCTAAAGATCCATTATCCCCCCAAAGACCTGAAAGATTATCTTTTTTCTCATCATCAGATTCAAAAGTTTCTTCAGCCGAATAATAACGGTCGATTCTTAACCAGTGCATATCCCTACTTCTTCTAACTTCTGATTTACCAACAACTGGTACATTGTTTTCCGAATGACAAGCAATAACACAGGCACCACATCCGGTACATGCATTTAAATCTATTGATAAATTGAAATGATGCCCTACCGTTTGATCAAATCCTTCCCATAAATCAACTTTGGGAGAAGTTACGGGTGTTTCCTTATGATTAAGGGAAACCATAGGCATAGGATTCCAAACTTCCTTATTTTCACTTTTGAAAACATTAAGGGTAGTTTCCTTGATAATGTCTCCACGACCCATTAAGGTATTGTGCAACTGAAGACAAGCAAATTCATGTTCGCCGCCTACAGCTTCAATAGTTACGTTTTGTATAGAACTATAATTCTGGTATAGAGGATAGGCATTTACACCTGTCTGCATTTCATCTTTAAGACCAGCGGTTCTTCCATAACCAAAAGAAAGTCCAACAGAACCTTTGGCTTGACCAGGTTGAATTAACACAGGAACATTATCTATCGTTACACCATTTACAGTTACCTTTGCATAACTACCATTTAGTGCACCATTAGAAACATGCCAGTTTTTCAATCCTAATTCTTCAGCATCCTTTTTATTAACTGATAGGTAGTTGTCCCAAGAAACTCTTGTAATAGGATCAGGGAATTCTTGCAACCATGGATTGTTTGCTTGAGAACCTGTACCCATTCCTATTTTAGAGTACAATGTCAGCTCCATTCCTTCACCAGCAGTACTGTTTAATGCTCTAGTTGCTTCACCAGCATTGAAAGACGAAGTGGTTGCTGTAGAATCTTCAATTTCATTGACATCAGGAGCTTCAGCGCCCTCTATTTCTGAGCTTACTGCTAAGGTGCCTTTAAAGACCCCATCATGTAAAGCTTTATTAAAGGATTCTCCACCTAGAATTGATCCAGACCAAGTCTCCTTTATATAATTGTAATACGATGTGTCATTTCCATTCCACTTTAACAATCCTTCTTGAAATTGACGGGTGTTGAACAAAGGTTTTATAGTGGGCTGAACTAAGCTAAAATGACCCTTTTTAATTTCAACATCACCCCAAGATTCCAAATAATGTGGTGCAGCACCAACATAATTAACTGATTGAGCAGTTTCGTCTGGAGTTGTGCTAAATGAGATTGAGACAGTCTTTGAAAGTCCTTCGACAAAATCAGCCGAATTTGGCAAGCTATAAACTGGATTTACACCAGCCATAATAAGAACTCCCACATTACCAGCATTCATATCATTCACCAAAGCAGCTACAGCCTTGTCATTTCCTTGCCGGGTTTTAATGGTTGTTTTAGGATCAAAAGCAGCGCTTCCCAATGAAGCATTAATTTCTAAGGCTAAAGCTTGTGCATTCACATCAGGAATACCAGTTACAACAACTGCTTTACTTCCAGCTTTACTTATTTCTGAAGCCACACCATCTAATAGGGCTTTCTGCTCATCACTAAGGTTAGAAGATCCTCCACCATTCATTTTTCCAAATAAATAAGCCAATGCGGCTTTTTGTTGTGAAGGCGTCATTGGAATTCTCTTATCGGCATTGGCTCCTGTTAAGGACATATTCGCCTCAATTTGAATATGACGAGACATTTTTCCATCTTGAGGAATCCTTCCTTTGGCATATCCAGCATCGAATCCACCACCCTGCCAATCTCCAAGGAAATCAGCACCTATACCTACAATAAGAGATGCTTTAGCAAAATCATAATTTGCCAAACCTCTTTCCCCATATTTTGCTTGGTATGCATCAGCAGCAGCTGATTCTGAAATCGCATCATATACTACATGACGTACGTTACCATATTTGGCGGTAAATTCCTTTATTAATTTAGATGTAGATGGACTGGCAAAAGTTTGGGTCAACAAGACAATTTGTTTCCCGCTGTTTTTCGCATCGGTAAGTTTTTGATTTGTTTCAGAATCAAAATCGCCCCAACTGATTGGCTGGCCATCTTTTAATGGACCCTGTAATCTGGATATATCATAAAGACCCAATACAGATGCATTAACTCTCGCATTTGCACCTGAAAGTCCTTTAGCTAAATCATTATTTTCGATCTTGATTGGACGTCCCTCTCTTGTTTTAACAAGAACACTTGCAAAATCGAAACCATCTGCAATTGTGGTTGCATAATAATTGGCAACACCTGGAATAATTTCTTTTGGCTGAACAACGTAAGGAATAGATTTCTTAACCGGCCCCTCACAGGCTGCCAAAGAAGCAGCTGCTGTACTAAAACCAACATATTTTAAGAAATCTCTACGAGTTGTTGAAGATGCCTCAAGTTTATCCTTATTACCTAAGAACTCATCTACTGGGATTTCCTCAACAAATTCCTTTTGTCTTAGCGTCTCAACAATAGAACTGTCATTCAGTTCTTCAACACTTTTCCAGTATTTCTTGTTAGATGACATATGTTATAATTGAATTACTTCTTTAAGTTTATTAATAATGGCATTTACCGCATTCCAATCCACCCATCTGTGCAACAGTGAGTTTATCTACTCCATATTTCTTGGAAAGCTGCTCATGAATTTTAGTATAATATTCATTGCCTTCAACAGCAACATCAGTTTGTCTGTGACAATCTATACACCAACCCATTGTTAAAGGAGAGTATTGGTACATGATTTCCATTTCCTCAACCGGTCCGTGACAAGTCTGACATTGAATTTGACCCACTGTTACGTGCTGTGAATGGTTAAAATATGCAAAGTCAGGAAGATTATGGATTCTCACCCATTTAACAGGTTTTGTCTCACCAGTGTATTTTTGCTCAGCCTCATCCCATCCAACAGCAGCATATAATTTTTTAATCTCACCGGTGTAAAACTCTTGTGAATACTCCTCAGTTGCCTCACCAGTATATTCATATATAGACTTATGGCAATTCATACAAACATTCAATGATGGAATGCCAGAGTGCTTACTAACCCTTGCAGATGAATGACAATACTTACAGTCGATTTGATTATCACCAGCATGGATTTTATGTGAATAATGAATTGGCTGTACAGGCATGTAACCTTGATCTACACCTATTTGCATTAAGTATCCATAAATAAAATAAGCACTAGCCAATAACAAAAAGATTGCAGTAACCAAAACCAAAAATTGATTTTGAACAAAAGCCTTCCATATTGGAAGTCCCTTCTCCTTAACAGGCAATTCGATTCCTTTATCCGCAGCAAATTTGTTTAAGGTTTGACGAACTAAAACCAATGCAACCGCAAGAAGACCAAAAAGTACAGCAAGAGCAATTAGTATAATGGTATTCGAAACATTACCTCCAGCAGAAGCATCTGTTGTTACCGCAGCAGTATCAGCCGTAGTCTCAGCAGGAGGCGCTTCTTCAGCAGTATAAGCTAGTATATCTGAAATATCTTGGTCTGAAAGGGTTGGGAACGCCGTCATGGCTGTCCCACCGTACTCTTCAAAAATCTGTTTTGCATAAGCATCACCCGAAGCAATAACCCCAGCACTATTATGAATCCACGCTGTAAGCCATGCTCTGTCTAATCCTTGCTCATCGGCCAACTTCTGTTCAATATTACGAAGTGGTGGTCCGGTCATTTTTTTATCTAACCGGTGACATGCAGCACAGTTTGCATTAAATATAGATTTCCCTTTAACAGGATCTCCTTCTTGCGCATTAACGGTGATAGAAAACGAGAGTAAAACTAGTAACCCTAAGAGAAGAGAGTTTAAGGTTATTTTGCGGTATTTCACCTGTTTCATTTATTAATTGTTAGGTTCTTTACAATGTGCCAAGACAAAAAAAGGCACAAGCAATTTTTTTTTAAAATTGAACTTTTTCCTAAATAATCTGTAATTATGTCTGTGTTTCAACTATTTAGAAAGCCGATTTTTTTGGCATAATTTTTTCAGGAATAGCCGAAAAACCCTGACATAAAATATCACGCAAAAGTAATATTTAAAGTGGATTTTGGAAATGTTAGTGAAGTGTTAACTATTAATTTATAAGGATTCTAAATAATAATTTTGGAGGCTGTTGAGTTATAAAAATTATCTTTGCCCAAAACCCAATATAAATATGAAGAAATTGTCCCTAATCATAGCAATTTTTATGTTCTCAATAGCAGGCAGTTATAGCTCGTTCGCACAAAATGCTACGGTAACTGTTGAGCAAGATAAGGCCATCGCGAAGCTTTTAGAATACAAGAAAGATATTGAAACAGCCAATATTTATCGCATACAAATTTTTAGTGGGGACCGCTCTGGCGCGGAAAAATCTAGGAGTGAATTTCAATCTTCTTATGGGCAATTCCCCTCTAACATTACTTTTGAAACACCGAATTATAAAATTTGGGTTGGAAATTTTAGAACAAGACTTGAAGCAGATAGAGCCCTGCTCGATATCAAGAAAAAGTTCCCAAGTGCATTTATTTTTCGACCAAAGAAAAACAGATAAATACCAAAAGAAAGAGCGGCAAATTGCCGCTCTTTCTTTTATATAAATTTTTAATCCTTAATTATTTCAAGGTCTTCTTAACCTCAACCTCCCTAAAGGCTTCTACAACATCCCCGATTTGAATATCATTGTAGTTCTTAATCTGTAAACCACATTCAAATCCTTTGGAGACTTCTTTTACGTCATCCTTAAAGCGCTTTAATGAAGCTAATTCACCAGTAAAAACAACCACCCCATCTCTAATTAAACGGATTCGGGAGTTACGGAAAACTTTACCGCTAGTAACCATACAACCTGCAATTGTACCAACTTTTGAAATTTTAAAAGTTTCCCTTATTTCAATCGTTCCGGTAATTTCCTCTTTTAATTCAGGGGAAAGCATACCTTCCATGGCATCTTTAAGATCATTGATGGCGTCGTAAATAATTGAATATGTTCGGATATCAATTTCTTCCTTATCAGCCAAAGATCTTGCATTACCCATTGGCCTAACATTAAATCCAATTATAACTGCATCTGAAGCTGTAGCCAACAAGACATCACTTTCAGTAATTGCCCCAACACCTTTATGGATAATATTTACTTGAATCTCTTCAGTAGACAACTTCTGGAATGAATCTGTTAATGCCTCGACTGAACCATCAACATCACCTTTAAGAATAATATTCAATTCCTTAAACTCACCAAGGGCAATACGTCTACCTATCTCATCTAAAGTAATATGTCGCTGGGTTCTAACAGACTGCTCGCGCTGCAACTGTGTACGTTTCGCGGCAATTTGTTTAGCCTCACGTTCATCTTCAAACACACTGAACTTATCACCAGCTTGTGGAGCACCATCTAAACCTAATATGGAAACAGGTGTTGATGGGCCAGCTTTTTTCACTTCCTTACCACGTTCATCATGCATGGCCTTTACCTTACCGCTATTCTTACCAGCTAAAACATAGTCTCCTACTTTTAAGGTTCCAGCTTGAACTAAAATTGTAGAAACATAACCACGACCTTTGTCAAGAAATGCTTCCACTACGGTACCATTTGCAACTTTATCAGGATTTGCTTGAAGTTCAAGTAATTCTGCCTCCAACAATACCTTCTCCAATAATTCCTTAACCCCAACTCCAGTCTTGGCTGAAATATCCTGGGACTGAATTTTTCCACCCCAATCTTCTACCAACAAATTCATATTTGCCAAACCTTCTTTAATTTTTTCAGGATTAGCAGTTGGCTTATCTATTTTATTTATTGCAAATACAATAGGCACCCCAGCTGCTTGGGCGTGGGCAATAGCCTCTTTAGTTTGCGGCATAATATCATCATCCGCTGCAACAACTATGATAGCCAAATCGGTAACCTGTGCACCCCTAGCTCTCATCGCGGTGAACGCTTCGTGACCAGGCGTATCTAAAAAGGTAATTCTTTGTCCACTCTGCAAAGTCACAGAATAGGCACCAATATGTTGGGTAATTCCTCCTGATTCACCAGCAATTACATTTTCCTCACGGATATAATCTAACAACGAAGTTTTACCATGGTCAACGTGACCCATCACCGTAACAATTGGAGCTCGTGGTTTTAGATCTTGTGGATCATCTGGTTCTTCTTCAATAGATTCCTCTATATCAGCAGTTACAAACTCCACTTTATAACCAAACTCATCAGCAACGACCGAAAGGGTTTCTGCATCAAGACGCTGGTTCATTGTAACCATCATGCCCAAAGACATACAGGCTGAAATAACTTCATTAACAGAAACGTTCATCAACGTTGCAACCTCACTTACAGTAACAAATTCTGTTACTTTAAGGATTTTGCTTTCCGCCTCTTGTTGTTCTAATTCCTTTTCAGTTTGCTCTCTATGAAGGTCTCTTTTTTCCCTTCGATATTTTGCTCCTTTACCCTTAGATGACTTCCCTTGAAGCTTTTCTAAAGTCTCCCTAATTTGTTTTTGAACTTCAGCTTCACTAGGCTCTTCCTTGATAACGGTAGTACGACGCTGCTTTCCTTTAAAATTATTTCCCTTATTACGGTCATTATTAAAGTTGCCTCGATTATCACCTGGGGTTGCCTTACTGATACGTCTCCTCTTCTTCTTGTTATTGTCCTTATTATCGTTTGAAGTCTCCTTTCGATCCTCCTTTTTCTTTTTAGGCTTATTAAACTGGGTGAGATCTATTTTTTCACCAGTTGATTTTGGACCAGAAAGCTTCTTGTATTGTGTTTTTATGACGTCATCATCTTCATCATTCTTAACACTTTCAACCTTCTCGACCTTTTCTTCAACCTTTTTAACTTTTTTAGGCTTTTCCTCAACAGGTTTTACCTCAACTGGGACAGGTTGCTCCTCTATTGGTTTTTCGACTTCCTTAACAGGTTCTGGTTCAGGCACTTTTTCCTCCTTCTTTTCTTCAACTGGTGGTGCCTCCTTCTTAGGTTTGTTAAGATCAATTTTACCAACTGTTTTGGGCCCTTTTAGTTCAGCTTTTGCTTTTACAACAGAACGCGCCTGTTCCTCTTGCTGAGCCTTCTCCTCGAGTTCACGCTCTCTTTGAAGTCGAATTTCTTCCTTCTCTTTTTGTTTTGCCTCACTAACTTCTTGAGATTTAGACTTTTTGTCGGCATCCGTTTGAAATTCATCTGACAAGACGTGGTAAATGTCTTCAGTAATTTTAGTATTAGGACTCTTATCTACATTGATTCCTTTTGAATCTAAAAATTCAACAGCTCTATCAATGGAAATGTTAAGCTCCCTTAATACTTTGTTTAATCTGATTGTTTGCGCCATAAATTGCGTGTAATATACCTTTAATATTGTTATTCCTCAAATTCTTCCTTAAGAATGCGAATAACATCAATAATTGTTTCTTCTTCTAGGTCTGTACGTTTGACCAAATCATCCACATCAAGCTCTAGAATACTTTTTGCAGTGTCTAAACCTACCTTGCTGAATTCAGCAATAATCCACTCTTCGATTTCATCTGAGAATTCTGCAAGTTCAACATCTTCCTCAGCACCCTCTCTAAACACATCGATCTCATAACCCGTTAATTGGCCGGCCAATCGGATATTGTGACCGCCTCTACCAATTGCCTTTGAAACTTCTTCAGGTTTCAATAAGACCTCTGCATGTTTTGTTTCATCATCAATCTTAATGGACGTAACCCTTGCCGGACTTAATGCTCTTGTTATATATAATTGCAGGTTATTAGTGTAATTGATAACATCAATGTTTTCGTTACCCAATTCCCTTACGATACCATGTATCCTAGACCCTTTCATACCGACACAAGCTCCAACTGGGTCAATTCTATCATCATAAGAATCAACAGCTACTTTAGCTTTTTCACCAGGAATCCTCACCACATTTTTAACGGTGATAAGTCCATCAAACACTTCAGGAATTTCTTGTTCAAATAATTTCTCTAGAAAAACAGGTGAAGTTCTAGACATTATAATCGCTGGCTTGTTTCCTTTAAGCTCAACACTTTCAATTATACCTCTTACATTTTCTCCTTTTCTAAAGAAATCTGAAGGTATTTGCTTTTCTTTCGGCAGAATTATTTCGTTACCCTCATCATCTAATAAGATTATAGCACGATGACGAATATGATGCACCTCGGCTGTGTATATCTCACCTTCTAACTCCTTAAATTGCTTATAAATGTTGGTATTGTCGTGTTCGTGAATTTTTGAAATAAGGTTTTGGCGAAGAGCTAAAATTGAACGCCTTCCTAGATCAATCAACTTTACTTCTTCCGCAACATCTTCACCCACCTCAAAATCTGGTTCAATTTTACGTGCCTCAGAAAGAGAGATTTCCTGATTTGGATCTTCCACCTCATCATCTGCAACAACAATACGGTTTCTCCAAATTTCCAAATCTCCTTTATCAGGGTTTATAATAATATCGAAGTTATCATCATCCCCAAATTTCTTCTTTAAAGCATTCCTCAAAACCTCTTCTAAGATAGCCATAAGGGTAACTCTGTCTATCAGTTTGTCATCCTTAAACTCTGAAAACGAATCAATTAACGCAACATTTTCCATATCTGCCGTGAATTAAAATTTTAATATAACCTTAGCGGACTCGATATCATCAAATGCCAATTCCGCTTGTTTTTTTACTGTTATTTTTCCTTTACCTACTTCCTTTGGTTCTCTTGTTTTCCATTCGAGAACAATACCCGATTCTTGAATTTCCTTTAATTTGCCTTCAAATTTTTCGCCACCGATAGTTTTTACTTCCATTTCGCGACCCAAATTTTTATTGAACTGTCTATTATTTGTAATAGGAGAAGCAGCTCCTGCAGAGGTTACCTCCAAAGAAAAATCAAATTCTTCCCTATCTAGTTGATGTTCAATAGCGCGACTAACGAACATGCAATCTTCTACATCTACTCCCTTATCTCCGTCTATGGTTACTTTAATGGATTGATCCGATGAAACCTGCAAATCAACTAAAAATAGATCTTTTCTTTCTTGAACAGCTCCATCCAAAAGACCTCTAACCTTTTCTTCCAGCATTTAAAAATCGGTATAAAAAGAGGGGACTTTCCGTCCCCTCAATTATTCTTTTTCTAACAACGCTGCAAATATACAATATAATTCATGTATTTCCCAAAGATTCAACAGCACAATTTTGTGACATCTAAATTGATTAGATTACGATAAAAATTCTTCTGATACTCATGAATAACTTTAGAATCAATTATTTTTAACTATCAAACTTCCAAACATGCTGCATAATCTTAAAAAAATAGCTAAAAGGCGCTTATACTTAGTCTTAATTTTCCCTTGCTTAATTTGGTCTAACAATTACAAAGAACAACCCAAGGATGCACAAAATGATTCTTTAAAGAAACCAAAAAATATTATTCTTTTGATTGGAGATGGAATGGGGTTAAGTCAAGTTTCATCTATTTATTTTGACCCAAATTATACACCAAACTTTAATAGATTCCATACTATTGGTTTAATTACCGTATCATCAGCGTCTGAGCTTATTACCGATTCAGCTGCTGCAGCCACATCATTTGCTTCAGGTGAAAAGACTTATAATGGTGCAATTGGGGTAAATATCGATCAGGAACCACTTGTAACCATTGTTGATTTGGCCTCTGACAAACAAATGAAAACGGGAATTATTTCGACTTCCTCAATAACTCACGCTACACCGGCGTGCTTTTATGCCCATGTGGAAAAAAGGAGGATGCAAGATGAAATCGCCACGTTTTTACCAGTTTCGGATATTGATTTTTTTGCCGGCGGTGGAACAGATTTTTTCAATAATCGCAAAGATGAAAGAAATTTAACCGAGGAATTTGTTCAAAACGGTTTCACAATTGACACCACTCTTGTGGAGGATTACAGTAAGTTAAAGGATTCAACCAAATATGGATTTTTAATGGCTCCCAATGGAATGAAATCCATGATTGATGGGCGAGGAGACTTTTTACCAACTTCTAGTGCCTTGGCTATAGAATATCTTTCCAAAAGTAAAGATGGTTTTTTCTTAATGATTGAAGGGTCTCAAATAGATTGGGGCGGCCATGGCAATGACGGAGAATACATAAAAAGTGAAATGTTAGACTTTGACCAAACAATTGGAAAGGTATTAGATTTTGCTAAACAAGATGGCAACACGTTGGTTATTGTTACTGCAGATCACGAAACTGGAGGATATACACTTACATCTAACGGGAGCAATTATAACGAAATTCTTCCTTCCTTTTCTACTACAGGACACTCAGCCACATTGATTCCTGTTTTTGCCTATGGCCCTGGGGAAGAGATTTTCTCTGGTATATATGAAAACACGGAAATATTCCATAAAATGAAATTGCTGCTTGAATAGCAATACTCTTAGAATAAAAAAAATCCTGACCAAAACTTTGATCAGGATTTACATTTTTTGTTGGCCTACTAGGGGTCGAACCTAGACTCTTCTGAACCAAAATCAGACGTGTTGCCAATTACACCATAGGCCATCACTCAAAATGAGGTGGCAAATTTAAGACAATCTTTGATTTGCGCAAAAATTTCATTTAAAAATAATTTAAAATCCCCAACGTTAGCTTAAAAATCCTAACCCTTATACATATAATTACTAAATTCGCCCGCAATAACAACTAAATAAGCTATGACCCCATTCAATTTTAAGAAATGGAATACCGTCCTCGGATGGGTTGTTTTCGCCATTGCCTTATTCACTTATGGCTCAACTATAGAACCAACAGTTAGTTTCTGGGATGCAGGTGAATATATCCTCACTTCTGCAAAGCTACAAGTTGGCCACCCTCCTGGAGCTCCATTATTTCAAATGTTGGGAGCATTCTTCTCCCTGTTCGCTTTTGAACCTGAACAAATAGGTAGGATGTTAAACATGATGAGTGCTGTGGCTAGCGCTTTTACAATTTTATTCATGTTTTGGACAATTACATTGTTGCTTAAAAAGTTGATTAACCATAAAGAGGAAAAGACAGACCAAGCAGAAAAAGCGATATTAGGAGCTGCTACCGTGGGAAGTTTAGCATTTACCTTTACCGATTCATTTTGGTTTAATGCTGTTGAAACGGAAGTATATGCAATGGCCACTCTAATTATGGCAATTATGTTTTGGTTGGCATTACGCTGGGAACAAGACATGTTTAAACCGAGGGGAAATAAATGGCTTATTTTAATTTCGTTCGTTATTGGTCTTTCTTTTGGAGTCCATTTTATGGGACTACTTACAATCCCTGCAATCGGACTTATTTATTTCTTTAAGAATTACAAAGAAGTTACCATAAAGAATTTCATTATTGCCAACCTAGTATCAGTAGGTATACTCCTTTTTATATTTAAACTTTTATTACCAAACACTTTAAGGCTTTTTAGTGCTTCAGAAATATTATTCGTAAATAGTTTCGGATTACCTTTTAATTCAGGCACTATAATAGCTGGTTTAGTGGTAGTCGCTCTATTTTATTATAGCCTTAAAACTACTAAGGAGAAGGGGCTACAGACGATGAATACCTTATTATTATGTTTGATGTTCATTTTTATAGGATTTTCATCATGGATGATGTTGCCAATTCGAGCAAATGCAAATGTGGTTATAAACGAAAATAACCCCTCGAGTGCCAGGGAACTTTTAGCGTATTATAACTTAGAACAATATCCTGAAACACATCTTTTTTACGGACCACAGTTTACCGAAATCTATTCTGGTTCAGATGCGAAAAAACCATTTATCGATGACAAGCCGAAATATGAAAAGGATGAAGAGCTAGGTAAATATGTAATCGTAAACGAATATAAAAACGCAAAACAAAACTATAATTCTGAACATGCCTCAATACTTCCTAGAATGTGGAGTTCCGAACATGCCCAGAATTATATGATGTTTACTGGCCTAATCGACTTCAGCATTAAACCAGAATATAGTATGGAAAATGACGTCCGAGCATTGGTTGCTGATTTCCGACAACGCGTAGCAGCGGGTGAAATCGATTATGATGGTTACGACCGGTTTTTAAGAAATTATGGCCAACAATATTTAGACGTAGAAAAACCTTCTTTCGGAGATAATTTAGTCTACTTGTTTGACTATCAATTAGGTTATATGTATTGGCGTTATTTTATGTGGAACTTTGTGGGACGTCAAAACGATATCCAAGGCAAATATGACAACTTCAATGGAAATTGGCTTAGCGGAATAAAACCAATTGATGCTTGGCATCTTGGCATGTCTCAGGACAATTTACCTTCAGATGTTGAAGATAATCCAGCCAGAAACACCTATTATTTCTTACCCTTAATCCTTGGTCTAGTAGGTTTCTTTTTCCTCTTGGGAAGAGATACAAAAATGTTCTGGACCATGCTGGTATTTTTCCTATTTACCGGAGTTGCAATTCAATTTTATACGAACGTCCGACCATTTGAGCCTAGGGAACGTGATTATTCAGTGGTAGGATCATTTTATGTTTTTGCCATTTGGATAGGTTTTGGAGTCTATGCTATTTACAACTTTGTCCGTAAAAAAGTTGAATTTAAATTTCTTCCACAAGTTTTAACAGCAGTCTGCATTTTATTAGTTCCTGTTATTATGGCTGCAAACAATTGGGACGATCATGATCGCTCAGGTAGGAGAACGGCTCATTCCATGGCTGAAGCTTATCTACAGTCTTGCCAACCAAATTCAATTTTATTTACCATTGGGGATAATGATAGTTTTCCTTTGTGGTATGCCCAAGAAATTGAGGGGATCCGTAGAGATGTGAAAGTTGTAAATACAAGCCTTTTCCAAACAGATTGGTATATAGACCAAATGAAAAGAAAGGCTTATGAAAGCGATCCTATTCCTTCAAGCCTAACCCATGACCAATATAAATATGGTACTCGTGACTATATTATGCGTCGTGAAATTACCCAAGACACTCTAATGATAAAAGATTTTATGGATTGGGTAGTTAGCGATAACCCTAGAACAAAACTGCGATTTATCACACAACAACAGGGTGAGGAAACCAGTTTTTATCCTGAACACCTGTTAAATTCCAATTATTTTCCTACGAGACATATTAGAATTCCTGTAGATAAACAATCCGTACTGGAAAATGGTATTGTTAAGCCAGAAGATGCTGATCTTATCGTACCTTATATAGACATTCAAATTAATAGTAGCGTTATCTATAAAAATCGACTATTAATGCTCGATATTATTGCAAACAATAATTGGGAACGGCCAATATATTTCTCAGGTGGAGCCTTTGGAGATGAAGATTATATCTGGATGAAAGATTATCTTCAACTAGAGGGTCTTTGTTATAAACTCGTACCGATAAGAACGCCTATCGATAAAAACAATCCGTTTGAAATGGGTCGAATAGATAGCGACATTATGTATGAAAAAGTAATGGCTTGGGATTGGGGTAATAGTGGAGAACCTGATATTTATCACGATACTGAAACTCGAAAAAATGGTATATCCTATCGCAGTAATTTGGCACGCCTTATGGATAAGCTACTTCAAGAGGACCAAAAAGATAAAGCAGAGGAAATAGCCGATTTGGCCATGGAAAAAATGCCAGTAGACATTTTTGGATATTATACCTTGTTAGAACCATTTATAGACGGATATTATAAAGTTGAAGCAACAGAAAAAGCTCAAAAATTATTCCTAGAAGTATCTAGTAAATATCAAGAACGGCTGAAATATTTCAGTGAACTAAGCATCGAAAATCAACGCAGGTATTTAGAGGAAATAGTAACAGATATAGAGAGATATCGTAGCTTGGTTGACATCTTAGTGATGAATGGCGATCAAGATTTTGCATTACAGGAATCTGAAAAATTCAATAATTATTTGGGATTGTATAATCATTTCTTTGAAGATCGAGCGCCTCAACCTGAAAATCCAGTTATGGATGATCCTGATATCAACTCGATTATTGATAGCCTACAGAATATAGAATCTGATTCTACTGAATAGATAATGGTTGTAACACCCCCATTAGTAATTTCACTATTCAAAAATTTACTTTGGAAAGTTAATACCAAGGAAAAAGAAATCTATTTGACTTTTGATGATGGCCCAACACCAGAAATTACCGATTGGGTTTTGGGTCAGTTAGCATTATATAATGCAAAGGCTACTTTTTTTTGTATTGGGAAAAATATTGAAATGCAGCCCGAAATATTCAGGAGGGTGATTAAAGGAGGACATTCTATAGGAAATCATACCAACAATCATTTGAATGGTTGGAAAACAAATGTTTCCAATTATTTAGATAATACTGAAAAGGCTCAAGCAAATATTTCTCAACATCTAACTTATTCTCCAACTCCTAAGTGGTTCCGCCCACCATATGGAAAAATTACCCCAAGCCAATCAAAAGAACTTAAAAAAAGGAATTATAAAATTGTTATGTGGCATGTGGTTGCCTATGATTGGGATGACACCATTTCACCTGAGATATGTTTCGAGAATATTAAAAAAAACTCAAAAGAAGGAAGCATTATAGTGCTCCATGACAGTGTAAAAGCTTATCCAAACTTAAGAGAAGTTTTACCTAGGACACTTGAATTTTATACAAAAAAGGGATTTCAATTTAAGGGATTAGACAACCGGAATAATTTTAAATAAACCCGATTAAAGATATTCTTGAAGAATTCCAATAAGAGTATTAGCATCTTGTTCGCCACTATGACGCCATTTCATTTCTCCACCTTTATAAATAATCAAAGTGGGAAGACCTTTGACTCGTAATGCCTCGGCTAAGTCTTTGTTTTTGTCTACATCAATTTTAATGACCTTAGCCTTATCTCCTAAAGCCGCTGCAACATCACGAAGAACTGGATGCATAGCAGTAGATTGATCATTCCATTCGGTATAGAAGTCCAACAAAACAGGAACTTCAACATCGATTAATTCCCCAAATTTTGACATACAAATTGGTTTTGAGTCAATATCGCAAAAAACCCTCTAATCTTGTTGATTTGAGAATTTTACTGCCCTAAATATAAAAATAATCAAATTAACAGAATTTCAATAAATTCCATTCAATTATGTATCATTAGAGCCCTTTTTCAATTCGATTACGGTAATCTCTGGCCAAATACCTACCCTTCCAGGGTATCCTAAATATCCAAAGCCACGATTAACATTTATGTACTGACCCAACTCTTTATAAATTCCAGCCCAATAACGGTAACGCCATTTAACAGGGCTCCACTTAACAAGACCGGGAATTTCAATACCAAATTGCATACCATGCGTATGCCCGCTCAAGGTTAGGTGATAATGCGTATCATGTTTTAAAACAACTTCAGACCAATGACTAGGGTCATGACTCATTAATATTTTAAAATCATCCTTATGCACTCCCTTACTAGCCAAATCTATATCTCCAGATTTACGAAATCCACCTGCTCCCCAATTCTCAACGCCTATTATTGCAATTCTGTCACCATTACGTTGTAAAAATCGATGTTCATTCAACAACAAATCGTATCCTAATTCTTTATGGATTTTTACTACTTCTTGAAAGTTTTGGTCCTTTGCCTCTGAAGTGTCCCAATCTACATAATCTCCATAATCGTGATTTCCTAATATGGAAAACACACCATCAGGAGCTGAAAGCTGAGAGAACAAGTTTTTCCATGGATTCATTTCAGTGCTGAGATTGTTAACCATATCTCCAGTAAACAAAATAACATCCGATTCTTGGCGATTAATTAAATCTACAGCATATCTTATTTTTTCCCTATTCTCGAAACTGCCCGAATGCAAATCGCTTATTTGCGTTATCCTATAACCATCGAATGCGTCCGGTAAATCTTCAAAATACAATTCATAACTAAGAACCTTAAAATTGTATTTCCCCTTATACATTCCATAGAGCAATGACCCGAATGGAATGGCAGCCAATGCCAATGCAATTTGACTTATAAATTTTCTTCTTGAAGGAATCGCGAAAGAATCTGAAGAATTAGTGATTTTATCATACAATCCAACTAAGAAACGTAAAATATCCTCTCCTAATAGAATAGGCACCACTATTAAACTAATGGAGGTAAATGCCAATAAGAACCCGAAGGCATAACTTTTGGCAGGAGAAAGTACCTTTCCCTCCGACCCCATGGAGAATTGTATAATTACATTACCGATAACAATTATGGCTATAATGATATATAAATAATGAACCCAACTTTGTTTGGTAATAGTTTTTAAGGCTTGATAGGTGTAGAAATTAAAAAGCCCAACAATTACGAAAAGAATAATCCAACGGAGCATAGCTAGATATGTTTTACAAAGATACCAAATAGCTACACCAAAACTCTTATAAAACTGTTAACTAAAAGAAAGATAATTAATTAGAATTTTTTATTCCCAATTGTATTTTTCAAACCCTTGATAATGGCTATATCACTTTGAAATTCTTTGCCTTCATCTAGAAATTTTTCTGAGTTGAACGAAATAATAGGAGCACCATACTCTTGCACAAGGTTAGATGCTGAACAATGAATTTCTCGGAAGCCAGCTTCTATAAACAAACCTATATTTTGGAGCGTCACCCCTCCACCAGGCATTATTGTTACCTGCTTGTTTGCATAATTTTTTAGTTTGGTAAGTATTTCCATACCCAACTCTGCGGAAGTTTTTTGGCCACTTGTTAATACCCGGTCAATGCCCAAATCAATTATTTTATCAAGCGCTTCCATGGAGTTGGGTGTTAAATCGAATGCACGATGAAAGGTAAATGGCAACGGATTTGAAATATCCACTAATTGATTTGTTGCTTCAATATCCACTTCAAAATTTGGTTTTAGAACGCCTGAAACTATTCCTGAACAACCTATTTCCTTACAGAATTCGATGTCCGCTTTCATTATTGAAAGTTCTTCCTCAGAATAAACAAAACTTCCAGATCGTGGTCGAATAAGTACAAATACTGGAATATCTAATTTTTCAATAACTTTTGAAACCAAACCATAACTTGGAGTAATTCCACCAACACCCAGCTCGGAACATAACTCTATTCTATCCGCTCCTCCCAATTCTGCATTTAAAGCCGACTGATAATTAGCTGCACAAATTTCTAATAGCATATTTCTTACTTATTAATAGCTTAAAAATAGGTTGTTAAAAGGTAAATAGTCTTCTTGTTGTTATAAAGATTCAATTCCATTAAGTGAAAACTTAAAAAATAGGCTAATTTAGGACTCCATTAAATTTTCAAAAATCTATCCAATTCAATGAAACGCCGCAAATTTATTAAGGCATCTTCACTATCAGGAGCAGCACTGCTTGTTGCTTCCACCGCTAATGCCTGTCAAGATAAAAACCAAACCGAAGTTAAAAAAGACCCTGAAGCAAAACCTTCCTTTCCATTAGCAATCGCAACATGGAATGTAGAGCGTTCTGTTTCGACGGCCTCTGAAGTTTTAAAAAAAGGAGGTAGCGCTCTTGATGCCGTTGTAGAAGGCTGCAAAATTGAAGAAGCCGACCCAAAAAATATTACAGTTGGTTTGGGAGGATTGCCAGATCGTGATGGTAATGTAACCTTAGATTCTTGTGTAATGGACAATAAGGGAAATTGTGGATCCGTAGTTTATCTTCAGAACATTGTGCATCCAGTAGAAGTTGCACGTAAAGTTATGGAAGAGACACCACATGTGATGCTTGCTGGCAAAGGGGCTGAACAGTTTGCGTATGAGATGGGTTTCAAAAAAACAGACTTACTTACAGAGGAATCTAAAAAGGCATGGGAAAAATGGAAAGTGGAAAGTAAATACGACCCTATTATCAATATAGAAAACCACGATACCATAGGAATGATAGCAATTGATAACGACGGCCAATTATCTGGTGCCTGTACTACTAGTGGATTAGCATATAAAATGGGAGGACGCGTTGGGGATTCTCCAATAATTGGTTCCGGTTTATTTGTAGATAATGAGATTGGAGGAGCTGTGGCAACAGGCTTGGGTGAAGAAGTAGTTAAAACTGTGGGAAGTTTTTTAATCGTAGAATTAATGCGTCAAGGGAAAAGTCCACAGCAAGCATGTGAGGAAGCAATTAAACGGATAGTTGAAAAACCAAACAGCAATTTTAAGAATTTTCAGGTTGGTTATGTAGCTACAAACAAAAGGGGAGAAATTGGTTATTATTCAATCCATCCAAATTTTAGCATCACCATTTATCGGGATGGAAAAGTTGAGAATTTAAAATCCAAATCCTACATATCAGCTTAGAAATATTTGATCATTAAATCGATTAATTTCTGTTTCAGCTTGGTGTACGGTGGTTTTATCAATGAAACTGGACTAATTGTAAATTGATTTAGAATTGCCCGTTCGTTGGTGAAAGCCTTGAAACCGTGATAGCCATGTGACTTTCCAATACCGCTATTATTAATCCCCCCAAATGGCAACTCATTATTCAAAAAATGGAGTAGATTGTGATTAATGGTGGTACCTCCTGCCCTCGTATTAGCAATAATATGCCTAATGTTAACCTTGCTTTCACTAAAAATATATAATGCCAATGGCCGTTCATTAGCATTAACATATGCAATGGCTTCATCTAATTGAGTGTATACTTTTATAGGGAGGATAGGACCAAATATTTCCTCCCTCATCACCCTCATATCGTCTGATGGATTAACGATAAGAGTTGGAGGAAAAAACTTATTTTCAGATTCGGCAGGTGATAATTGGATTACTTCCGCCCCTTTCGATTGCGCATCTGCCACTAATTCCATTAACCTATTAAAATGCTCAGCTGATATTATACGCCCATAGGATTTTGAATCTTTCTGTTCTTTCCCATAAAAACTGGCTATGGTATTCTCCATTTCAGCAATTAAACTGCCTACTATATTTTGCTCTACCAAAACATAATCTGGCGCAATACAAGTTTGCCCAGTGTTAAGAAACTTACCGAATGTAATTTTTTCGGATATTTCTGAAACCTTAACAGAACCATCAATAAATACTGGCGATTTCCCCCCCAATTCTAAAGTTACACTAGTTAAATGTTTGGCGGCATTCTTCATGACAATCTTACCAACACTAGGAGAACCAGTAAAAAAGATATGATTAAAAGGCAAGGCTAACAATTGCTCTGCCGTTTCAACTCCACCTTGTATCAAAACTACTTCATCTGAATTGAAAACGTCCTCAATAATATCTTGCATTACTTTAGAAGCCATAGTAGAAATTTCGGAAGGCTTTATTACAAGGCAGTTGCCAGCTGCAATAGCTGAAACTAGAGGGCATAATGTTAAAGTAACAGGATAATTCCATGGAGACATGATTAAACACACTCCTTTGGGTTCATATTTTATATAAGAATTACTGCCAAACAAAACCAAAGGCGATCTCACCCTTTTATTCTTCATCCAATATGGAAGGTTTTTTTTGGCTTTTTTAATTTCATCGACAACTGGATATATGTCAGATAAATCGGTTTCAAGAATTGGTTTGCCAAAATCAGCCAACATCGCCTCCCTAATCCTTGATTTATAGGTTGTTGTAATGGCAATTTGAAGTTTCGTTAATTTAGAAATCCTCTCCTTATAGGACGTATTGCCAATCTCAAATTGCTTCGCTTTAAGCCTTTCAAAGGCCTGTAAATGGGGATTTGTCATATAATTCTTAGTAATCAACTAACGGTTTTACTGGGCTGCAGGCCCGTTTCATGCATTTCATCGATGTTTTTTGTAACGGCTTTCAACTTATCTAATAATCAAGTGGGTTTGTCCAAAATATTTAATCAAGGTAAACATCCTACGCATCTTTGTATAGCAATTGAAACCCAAATACTATAAACGTCATGAAATCATTAATTACTTTAATCCTTTTCGTTAGCCTACCAATCTTCGCTTCTGCGCAAGATAATTCTGAGGCCAATTTACCTATTGACAAAACATTTATGGTTTCTATTGTTAAAGATACTGCTAATAAGCCTGCTATTAAAATAGACCAAAAATCAGCTTCGCAATTACAAGTTATCGATTTAAATTATAAAAAGAGTCTTGATTTGGTGAGCATAAAAGCATATAGAAAAAGTCTTCAAATTAAAGTGAAGACAATTAAGAGATGTTAATCTTTTAAAGGATTATTTAATTGCAGCGCCTAAGGGCGCTTTTTTTATTTCCATTCGGTACAATCGCTTTAAGTTTTGTAGTTTTATTGACTTCAAAATTTCATTCATGTCTGAACAAAAACGCCTTTTTTTAGTTGATGCCTACGCAGTTATTTTTCGTGGTTATTACGCATTTATAAAAAATCCAAGAATCAACTCCAAAGGAATGAACACTTCCGCAATCATGGGTTTTATGAATTCCCTATTGGATGTGATAAAACGTGAAAGACCTGATCATCTAGCGGTCTGTTTTGATAAGGGGGGAAGTGTTGAGCGGGTAGAAATGTTCGAAGATTATAAGGCCAATAGAGATGAAACACCGGAGGCAATAATCAATTCAATTCCTTATATCCATGATATTTTAAAGGCAATGCATATCCCAATCATGGTTAAGGAGGGTTATGAAGCCGACGATGTCATTGGCACTCTATCCAGACAGGCCGAAAAAGAAGGTTATCGGGTTTATATGGTTACCCCAGATAAGGATTTTGCGCAGTTAGTCACTGATAATATTTTTATGTACCGCCCAGTTTTTGGAGGTGGATATGAAACTTGGGGCATCCCAGAAGTTAAAAAGAAATTTGAAGTTGAACGTCCTGAACAAGTTATCGATTTGTTGGGAATGATGGGAGATTCATCAGATAACATTCCAGGATTTCCTGGCGTTGGCGAAAAAACTGCGAAGAAGTTCATCGCTGAATTTGGAAGCATGGAAGAATTGCTTGCCAATACCGATAAATTGAAGGGCAAAATGAGGGAGCGAGTTGAAGAAAATAAAGAACTGGGGTTGCTTTCCAAAAAACTTGCGAGGATAATGCTTGATGTACCAGTTATTTTCGATGAGCATGATTTTGAACTATCGGAACCGGATATCGAAGCGGTAACAGCGATTTTTGAAGATTTAGAATTTAGAAGGTTGACAGAAAATTTCATAAAAACCTTTGCAAAGGAGGAGTCTGTTCCAAATGGTGATAACACTAATCTAAGTACGCCAACCAAAGAAGTCTCTAGTTCTCCTGCTGGATCAGGGCAATTCTCTCTATTTGGTGAAGATTCTGAAAGTCTTACAATTTCTACTTCCCGGGATACCTTTGAGACCAAAAGTCATTTATACCAAAGTGTAGCTACCGGATTGTCTACTTCGCTCTTCATTAAAAATCTAATGAACCAGAAAAGTGTTTGTTTTGATACTGAGACAACTTCCATCAACCCAATTGAAGCGGAGTTGGTAGGAATTGCATTTAGTTGGGAAGCATCCAAAGGGTTTTATCTTCCATTCCCTGAGGAAAGAGAAGATGCCCAAAAGCTATTGGAACAGCTTAGAACATTTTTCGAAAATGAATCCATTGAGAAAATAGGTCAGAATTTAAAATATGATATAAAGGTTCTCCATAAATATGGCATAGAAGTAAAAGGTAAATTATTCGACACTATGTTAGCTCATTATCTGATAAATCCAGATATGCGCCATAATATGGATGTTTTGGCAGAAACCTATTTAAACTATACTCCTATTTCTATTGAAAAGTTAATTGGTAAAAAGGGTAAGAATCAAAAATCCATGCGCACGGTTCCATTGGATCAGCAAACAGAATACGCCGTTGAAGATGCGGATATTACCTTGCAATTAAAGGAGTATTTTGAAAAAGAACTAACCGAGGCCAACACCCAAAAACTGTTTGATGACATTGAAATTCCATTGTTAAGGGTTTTAGCTGAAATGGAATTGGAAGGGATTAATCTTGATATTCCATTTCTGAATGAATTATCGAAGGCTCTTGATCGCGACATAAAGCAACTTGAACAGAAGATTTATGAAGCAGCAGGTGAAACTTTTAATATTGCCTCCCCGAAACAGTTGGGCGAAATTTTGTTTGAAAAATTAAAATTGGTCGACAAGCCGAAGAAAACTAAAACGGGTCAATATTCCACAGCTGAAGACGTGTTGTCTTACTTGGCTAAAGATCACGAAATCATAAAGAATATCCTCGATTATAGAGGTCTAGCCAAATTGAAAAGCACCTATGTTGATGCTCTACCTCAACAGGTCGAACCTTCAACTGGTAGGGTTCATACAGATTATATGCAAACTGTGGCCGCCACAGGAAGATTAAGTAGTAATAATCCTAATCTTCAAAATATTCCTATTAGAACAGAAAGAGGGCGGCAAGTGCGAAAGGCATTTATTCCTAGGAATAATGACTTCACTTTGTTGGCTGCCGATTATTCTCAAATAGAATTGAGAATAATCGCTGCTTTGAGTGAAGAAGATAATATGATTGAAGCCTTCAAAAAGGGAGAGGATATTCATGCATCCACAGCTTCAAAAGTATTTAATGTGCCTTTATCAGAAGTTACAAGAGAACAAAGAAGCAATGCCAAGACGGTTAACTTCGGAATTATATATGGTGTCTCAGCATTTGGATTGAGCAACCAAACCGATCTGAGCAGGAGCGAGTCTAAAGACTTAATTGATACTTATTATGCCACTTATCCCAAATTAAGAGCATTTATCAACCAACAAATTGATTTTGCAAGAGACCATGGTTATGTTCAAACCGTGTTAGGTCGTCGTCGGTATTTAAAAGATATAAATAGCAGAAATGCAGTCGTTCGTGGCGCTGCAGAAAGAAACGCTGTTAACGCTCCAATACAGGGAAGTGCGGCGGACATCATAAAAATTGCCATGATTAATATTCATAAAAAATTAAAATCAGAAAAGTATAGAACCAAGATGCTCTTACAGGTACACGATGAATTGGTTTTTGATGTTTACAAACCTGAATTGGAACAGGTTTCAAAAATGATTAAAACTGAAATGGAAAATGCTTACACTTTAACTGTTCCATTAGATGTAGAGATAGATACTGGCAGCAACTGGCTGGAGGCACATTAAAAATTTGTTATCAATTCATGTCGTCCACCTAAATGCACCTTGAACGATTTATCATATGATTCCTGATAAAATGAAAATTTAATAAAGGCTAGGAACCAAAAAACAAAATGTTATGAAAGTACTCTTTATTGGTGGCACCGGAATTATTAGCTCTGCTTGTTCTCAATTGGCAATTTCTCGGGGAATGGATTTATACCATCTCAACCGCGGACAAACTTCTAGCCTAAGACCAATTGAGGGGGTAAAACATATTGCAGCCAATATCCGTGATTTAGAAAACACCAAAAAAGAACTTGAAAGCCATCATTTTGATGTGGTAGTGGATTTTATTTCATTTAAAAAAGAACACATTAAAAATAGCATCGCTCTATTTTCAGGAAAGACAGGTCAATTTGTATTTATCAGTTCTGCATCAGCCTACCAAACACCACCAGAAAAACTGCCGGTTACTGAAAATACTGTTTTGGATAACCCTTATTGGCAATATTCCAGAGATAAAATTGATTGCGAGGTAATACTTAGAGATGCTTATGATAGAAATGGATTTCCGTACACCATTGTTCGTCCCTCCCATACATATGACAAAACTACCATTCCACTTATTGGTGGATATACAAGCCTTCAAAGATTAAAACAAGGAAGACTTGTTATAGTTCCTGGAGATGGAACATCAATTTGGACACTAACACATCATAAGGATTTTGCTGTGGGTTTTTTAGGCCTATTTGGAAAGTCTGAGGCAATAAATAATGATTTCCATATTACTTCAGATGAGTGGTTGACTTGGAATCAAATCTATAAGTTATTTGCTAAAGAATTAAATGTTGATGCCAATTTTTTTTATGTGCCCTCAAATATTATTGCTAAATATGACAAGGATTTAGGAGATGGACTTTTGGGAGATAAAATGCACAGTATGATTTTTGACAATTCAAAAATTAAATCGTTGGTACCGGAATTCAATGCTAAAATACAGTTTGGTGAAGGAGTAAAGGAGATAGTTTCATGGTATGAAAACTTTACTATGCCCGAAAGATTTGATTTGGAATTAGATAGAAAAATGGATAACATTATTAATGATTATTCAATTGATCCACTTATAAGATAACCAACATTAAAATAACTATGAGATTCTACATTGTCATTGGTATTCTGTTTTTAGTCTCGTGCAAACCCAATAACAAGAAACCTGAACTCTCTGGAATCAATCTCAAAGATGCATATAGAAATGCATTTAAAATGGGTAGTGCTATAAATGAAGATATAGTTTCAGGAGCAGATCAAAAATCCAAAGACATTATAATTTCCCAATTCAATACAATTACACCAGAAAATTGCATGAAAGCCGGCCCTATTAATCCAGAGCCAGGAATCTACAATTTTGAACCGGCTGACGACTTTGTCGCTTTCGGACAAGCAAACAATATGTTTATTATAGGACACACTTTAATTTGGCATAACCAAACCCCAGACTGGTTCTTTAAAGATGATCTCGGCAACCCAAATACTACGGAAGCCCAAGCAGAACGTTTGCGTTCGCACATAGAAATGGTTGCTGGCAGATATTCAGGAAAAGTTCATGCATGGGACGTTGTTAATGAAGTTATAGACAATGATGGGTCTTACAGACCTACTACTTGGGTAAATAGTATAGGAGATGGCGATGAGTTGGTAAAACTCGCATTTAAACATGCAAGTAAATATGCCCCTGATACAGAATTATATTATAATGATTTCAATGCATGGAGACCTGCCAAACGAGATGGGATTATGCGAATGGTTAGGATGCTTCAAAATGAGGGCATCCGGATTGATGGAATAGGCATTCAAGGACATTGGGGATTAAATTATCCAAAAACAGAATACATCGAAGCAGCCATCGATTCCTTTGCTTCACTCGGTGTAAAAGTAATGATTACAGAACTTGATGTGGATGTTTTACCTCTTACCAAAGAGGGGCAAATCATCGGAACTGGATTATTACATCCCCAATACGAATTAGAAGAGTTTAAGGAATTCCTAGACCCCTATCGAAATGGCTTACCCGAAGAAATGCAACATGCATTAGCTGATCGTTACGCTGAACTTTTCGAAATTTTCTATCGAAAAAAAGATAAAATAGACCGTGTTACTTTATGGGGGCTTCATGATGGGATGACCTGGAAAAATGATTACCCAATAAACAATCGCACTAATTACCCATTACTTTACGACAGAAATAAAAATCCTAAACCAGCATTGCAGGCTATATTGAATATCCCAAATAATTTTTAATTAGTTCCAATTTCAGTTTTTACTATTTCAAAATGAAATTTTAAAGACGACCAACTCATCTTGAAAAATGTTTTAATTTGACCTAAAACCAAAATTAAAAATGACGACCATGGAGAGGTAACTTTAAAAATTAGGAACAACAGAAATAACAATTGATTAGAGGCAAAATAGTGGTTTTTTTAAGTCCTTATAAAAATTCACTTTAGACTGTTTGGTAATCACATAATTAATCGTAAATTTGCAAACTCTTTTTTGGAGAGGAATGTTTAATCCGTCCGCATCGAGCGGACTTGTAAATTTAAATAGTGTGGATACATTAAGCTACAAGACTATTTCAGCCAATAAATCTACCGTCAATAAAGAATGGGTATTGGTGGATGCTGAAGGTCAGAATCTTGGTCGCTTGGCTTCTAAAGTAGCAAAACTCCTTAGAGGTAAGCACAAGACCAACTTTACACCACACGTTGATTGCGGCGATAACGTAATTGTTATTAACGCAGAGAAGATTGGACTTTCAGGCAAAAAGTGGAACGATAAGACTTACATCCGTCACACAGGTTATCCTGGCGGACAAAGAAGCCTTACTGCCACAGAATTGTTTGATAAAAATCCTGCAACGTTGGTAGAAAAATCCGTGAAAGGGATGTTGCCTAAAAATAAGTTAGGCGCAGACTTATTCCGTAATTTAAATGTTTATGTAGGTTCTGAGCACCCCCATTCAGCTCAACAACCAAAAACCATTAATCTTAACGAATTCAACTAATGGAAGTAATTCACAAAATCGGCCGAAGAAAAACTGCTGTTGCTCGTGTTTATGTTGCTCCAGGAAAAGGTTCTATTACAGTTAACAAAAGAGACTTAAAAGAATATTTCCCTACCCCAACTCTTCAGTACAAAGTGAACCAACCTCTTACAATGACTGAAAACGAAGGAAACTTCGACATTACAGTTAACGTATTTGGAGGTGGCGCCACTGGTCAAGCTGAAGCTGTTCGTTTAGCACTTTCTCGCGCTATGTGCGAACTAGACGCAGAAAACAGAGGTATTTTAAAGCCTGAAGGATTATTAACTAGAGACCCAAGAATGGTTGAGCGCAAGAAATTCGGTCAGAAAAAAGCGCGTAAGAAATTCCAGTTCTCTAAACGTTAATATTTTTCAAAGTATTATGTGGATCTGCACGAGGCAGATTCAAAAAAAATTAACCAAGTATTTGTTGTCCACGGCTTCGTCCGGGATTTAGTTTAGCATCTAAATGGTTAAGGCCGAATAATCGCCACTTAATCATTGCTAATTCAACAGAACGTAAACTATTACAAAAATGGAAAATATTGTAGTTAAAGACTTATTAGATGCAGGAGTGCATTTTGGGCATTTAACCAGAAAATGGGACCCCAATATGGCACCTTACATTTATATGGAGCGTAACGGCATCCATATTATCAATCTTTACAAGACTGCAGCTAAAATTGAAGAAAGCGCAAAAGCTCTTCATAAAATTGCCGCTTCTGGAAAGAAAATCTTATTTGTAGCAACTAAAAAACAGGCAAAAGATATCGTTGCTGAAAAAGCTGGCGCGGTTAACATGCCTTACATTACTGAAAGATGGCCAGGTGGTATGCTTACCAATTTCATTACTATTAGAAAAGCCGTTAAAAAAATGGCTTCTATCGATAGAATGAAGAAAGATGGTACTTTCGAAACACTATCTAAAAAAGAACGTTTGCAAGTAGATCGACTACGTGCAAAACTTGAAAAGAACTTAGGTTCTATTAGTGACATGACTCGTTTGCCAGGAGCATTGTTTGTGGTAGACATCAAGCGTGAGCACATTGCTATTAAAGAAGCACAAAAATTAAACATTCCAATCTTCGCGATGGTAGATACTAACTCAGACCCACGTCAGGTTGATTACGTAATTCCATCAAACGATGATGCTTCTAAATCAATAGAAAAAGTCCTTTCTTTAGTTACTTCTGCTGTTGCAGAAGGATTAGCTGAACGCAAATCAGATAAAGCAGATAAGCCTGCTAAGTCTAAATCTGCTTCCCCTGTTAAGAAAAAAGCAGCAAAAGCAGTTGCAGTTTCTGAAGAAGAGGAATAAACCATACATATTCAAAACATAAAAGGTCGTTTAATTCTTTTCTATATAGAGACTAATTAAGCGACCATTTCAATTTAAATAATTAAAATTATGACTAAGATAACCGCTTCAGATGTTAATAAATTGAGACAAGCAACAGGTGCAGGCATGATGGATTGCAAAAATGCCCTTGTTGAAGCTGAAGGAGATTTTGAAAAAGCTATTGAAATCCTTAGAAAAAAAGGACAAAAAGTTGCTGCAAAGCGTGCTGATCGTGAATCAACCGAGGGTGCTGCAATTGCAAAAGTTAGCAATGACAACACTAAAGGTGTTGCCATCGTATTGGGATGTGAAACAGATTTCGTTGGTAAAAACGATAGTTTTGTTGATTTGGCCCACAAATTGGCAGAGTTAGCCTTAGAATGTTCCACTAAAGAAGAATTGTTAGCTGCTGATTTTGATGGCATATCAGTTTCCGAAAAACTTATTGAGCAAACAGGTGTAATCGGTGAAAAAATCGATATTAACGCGTTTGAAAAAATTGAAGCTCCTTACGTAGGTTCTTATATCCATGCGGGTAATAAAATTGCCACTTTAGTAGGTCTTTCTTCTTGCGCAGATGGCGCTGACGTTGTTGCAAAGGATGTTGCTATGCAGGCTGCTGCTATGAGCCCAATCGCTTTAGATGAAGACGGAGTAGACGCTGCAACGATCGAAAAAGAAATTGAAATTGCAAAAGAACAATTACGTGGCGAAGGAAAACCAGAAGCAATGTTAGACAATATTGCAAAAGGAAAATTGAAGCGTTTCTTTAAGGATAACACTTTAGTTAACCAAGATTTCATAAAAGACAGCAAACAAAGTGTTGCCCAATATGTAAAGTCATTAGGAAATGATGTTAAAGTAACTGCATTTAGACGCGTTACTTTAGGTTAATCCTATTTCAACTAATATTAAAATCCCGCAAATGCGGGATTTTTTGTTTATAATTATGCATATGAGATAATTTTGAAAATAGGAATTCTGAATTTCTCATTAAAAAAATATGTAGTTTTGCTAAACCGTTGTAACGATTACCGATTACAGCTACAAAGGATGTCAATTCATGAAATATAACAGAATCTTACTAAAGCTCTCAGGTGAAGCTTTAATGGGAAATCGACAATACGGAATAGATCCCCAAAGATTATCAGAATATGCCAAAGAAATTAAAGCAATTACAGAAGCTGGCGTAGAAGTAGCCATAGTAATTGGCGGTGGCAATATCTTTAGAGGGGTTGCAGGAGCAAGTAACGGAATGGATAGGGTGCAAGGTGACCATATGGGTATGCTTGCCACCATTATCAATGGCCTAGCTTTACAAAGCGCGCTTGAAGACGCCGGCGTACCAACCCGACTACAATCTGCAATACAAATAAATGAGGTGGCGGAACCTTTTATTAGGAGAAAGGCATTAAGGCATCTAGAAAAAGGCCGAGTTGTTATTTTTGGTGGCGGAACCGGAAATCCTTATTTTACCACTGATTCGGCTGCAGTTTTACGAGCCATCGAAATGGAAGCTGATGTTATTCTAAAAGGTACTAGAGTGGATGGCATTTACAATACCGATCCTGAAAAAGACCGTATGGCAATTAAATTCGATCACATCAGTTTTGATGATGTATTGAGAAAGGGCTTGAAGGTAATGGATACCACCGCCTTCACCTTAAGCCAAGAAAACCAATTACCTATTATTGTATTTGATATGAATAAAAGGGGAAACCTTTTTAAAGTGGTTTCTGGCGAGAAAGTAGGAACAAAAGTTAATTTATAGATTTTAAAGTCTAATTAGGAATTTTTAATTACCAATGAACGAGGAAGTCGATTTTATTTTAGATACTACACAAGAAGCGATGGACAGTGCCATCAAACATCTTGAAAAACAGTTTGTAAATATTCGCGCTGGTAAGGCAAGCCCGGCAATGCTTGGCAGTGTGTTCGTAGAATATTACGGCAATCAAACTCCTCTTAATCAGGTTGCCAATGTTAATACCCCAGATGGTCGTACGATTACTGTGCAGCCTTGGGAAAAACAAATGATAGGTGAAATTGAAAGAGGAATAATGATGGCCAACCTAGGATTCAATCCTATGAACAATGGTGAAATGGTAATTATTAATGTGCCGCCGTTAACAGAAGAGCGCCGAAAGAATTTGGCCAAACAGGCTAAAGCAGAAGCTGAAGATGCAAAAGTCGGAATTAGGAATGCTCGTAAAGAAGCCAATAACGATCTTAAGAAATTGGATATTTCTGAGGACCTTTTGAAGAATGCTGAGATCGATGTACAAGAAATGACAGATTCTTACGTAATGAAAGTGGATGAACTTCTAGAGGTTAAGGAAAAAGAAATCATGACAGTTTAACAAGCGGCATTAGTCGCTTTTTTTGTCCTCAATCACCTTATGAAAAGACACCTACTTAAAATCTGTCTTGTTTTCATTGTATCCTTTTCGTTTTCACAAAATGAAGGTAATCCCCAAAGCGAAGGATCAGAAAATACCACCAAACCAAAATTTTTAAAAAATATACCTGACGGGTATTTCCCCACCAAATATTTCAAGTTCGATTTAAGGTATCTTTTCAAATATAACCGGTACGAACATGTAAGAACTGGGGTGGGTGGCGTTACAACTGAAGATTTTTCAAAACTATTTAGAATAAGTAATTATGTTGTTTATGGTTTTGGTGACCACCGATGGAAATACAACATAACAGGAGGCATTTTGTTAAATCAGCCAACTGATACTTGGCTAAGTTTGGCTTATACGGATGATTTAACCGAAACAGCAAGTTCTCCCTATTTAACGGACAAAAGGACTTTCCGTGTGTTCCAACCTAGGCTTTTTAATATAGACAGATTTCACCACCACATTACCAAATCTGTTAGTCTGGAACATGTCTTCTCAGAAAAATTATTAGGTGTTTTAGATGTTTCAGCAAACAAAATTTGGCCCACTTACGATTACATCTATGTAAATGACGGTTTTGAATATGATCGATTTCATCTAAGTTTAGCCAAGCTAGCCATGCAATGGACTCCAGCAAACGGCAAAGTTATAGATCAACATAATGGAGCGGTTAAAATCGAGCAAGGATTTCCTGTAATATCCCTTCAATTAACAAAAAGTTTTACAGATATATTGGATGGTGATTTCGATTTTTTTAAAATAGATACAAGGTTTGCACATCAATTTAATTACAATAACGAAAGCACTACAGAAATTCTCACAAAGACAGGCATAGCGTTTGGAGATGTACCGATTACTCATCTTTACCATGCCTATCCAAATAATTTGAATAAACCCGAAATAATGCAACGCTTTTCGGTAGCAGGCATCAATAGTTTCGAAACAATGTATTTCAATGAATTCTTCGTGGATAGATATGCCTCACTTCAAATTAAACATTTTCTCAAACCATTTAATTGGGGGAAAAAATTTAAGCCCCAATTAGTGTTGATCAGTAGAATGGCAATTGGAGAAATGTCTGACATCGAAAAACATCAACTTATCAATTTTTCAACCTTCAAAAAGGGGTATTCTGAAGCAGGATTTGAAATGAATAAAATACTGTTTGGTTTCGGACTAGCCGCCGCTTATAGATATGGTGCCTATCATTTACCTAATTTCGAGCAAAACTTCGCGTTTAAGTTCACATTTAACATGAAGATATAGAATAAACTAACATTGGTATTATAAGTCTTATTCTTCTTCTTTTCATACCTTTGCACATCTTTTTAGATACCAATGCTTAAACTGT
This sequence comes from Aegicerativicinus sediminis, assembly GCF_015476115.1. Classification (GTDB taxonomy): domain Bacteria; phylum Bacteroidota; class Bacteroidia; order Flavobacteriales; family Flavobacteriaceae; genus Aegicerativicinus; species Aegicerativicinus sediminis. The sequence continues at coordinate 806,543 of NZ_CP064295.1, forward strand.
TAACTACCGGCTTTTGGGAAGTCGTTGCCCGCAAAATTCTACGGAACAAAATTGGGATTTTGGTTACCATTATTTTGGCAACCATTTTTCTGAGCTACCAATGGAAATATATGCGTTTCACCTATACTGAAGCCAACCTACTTCCTGATGACCACCCAATTAATGTAGAGTATAATGAATTTCTTAATCTTTTTGGTGAAGAAGGAAACCTTATAGTTCTAGGTGTAAAAGACAGTTTGTTATTCACTCCAGAAAACTGGAATGAGTGGCATTCTCTCGCAGATAAATTAAAGAAGTTTGATGCGGTTGAAACTGTACTTTCCATAAATGACTTACAACAATTAGTTAAAGATACTGCACAAAATAAATTTGTATTAAAACCATTAGTAAAGGACTCTATAGGTTCGCAAACCGCTATTGATTCTTTAAAAAATGACCTTTTAAGCAAATATCCTTTCTACGAGAATTTCCTGTTCAATTCTGAAAATCAAACAATTAGAACCATTGTTTATTTACATCAAGATATTGTAAATAGCGCTGTTCGAAGGGATTTTATTGTGGACGATTTAATTCCATTGGTTTCAGAAACTGAACTAAAAACAGGGATGGATGTCAGAGTTTCTGGAATGCCTTATATCCGCACATTGAATTCGCAGGTTATTATAGACGAGATTGGATGGTTTATTGGTGCGGCGTTATTGGTTACTTCCCTTATCTTCTTTTTCTTTTTTAGATCAATTAGGGCCACTTTAATTTCTTTAATTGTTGTTTCCATAGGGGTAATGTGGACCTTTGGTATCTTGGGATTGCTGAAGTATGAAATAACCGTTCTAACCGCATTAATACCCCCTTTAATTATAGTTATAGGAATACCTAATTGCATTTTCTTAATAAACAAATACCAACATGAGGTAAAGAAACATGGCAATAAGGTTAAATCGCTTCAAAGAGTAATTACCAAGGTTGGCAACGCCACCCTAATGACAAATGTAACAACCGCCTCAGGTTTTGCAACTTTTATTTTAACCGAAAGTTCTTTATTGAAGGAGTTTGGTGTTGTCGCTTCCTTAAGTATTTTGGCAATTTTTCTCCTTTGTTTGTTAATTATTCCAACTGTTTACACTTTTTTACCACATCCTAAAGAACGGCATCTAGAACATCTTAATCGACAATGGATAGGAGGTTTTGTCAATTGGATGGAAAAAATGGTAAGGGAATATCGCATTGCCATTTATGCGGTCTCTATTGTTACGCTAGCATTGAGTATCATTGGCATCTACCAAATGAAGATTTCAGGTAGTTTAATCGAGGATATGCCAAAGGATACGGAATTCTTTGAAGACATAGTCTTTTTTGAAAATGAATTTGATGGGGTCATGCCCTTGGAATTCATTGTTGACACCAAGCGAAAAAAAGGTGTTATGAGATCCAGCACCCTTAAACGTATGGATGAATTTGAGGAAGCTATTGAAGAACATCCTGAACTATCTAGGCCAATTTCTGTAGTTAGCTTGGTTAAATATGCCAAGCAGGCCTATTATAACGGCAACCCAAAATACTATCAACTTCCTAGTAGTCAAGAAAATAGTTTTATCATGTCTTATGTAAAGAATTCCAATTCTGAAGTGAGCATGCTAAAAAGTTTTGTGGATAGTACCGGTCAGTTTGCAAGGATTACAACCTTCATGAAAGATATCGGTACTGGAAGAATGGAACGAATTGAGGAGGACTTAAATAAAAGTGCCAAGAAACTTTTTCCAGAAGAACAATATACAATTTCAATGACAGGAAAGGCATTGGTTTTTCAAAAAGGAACAAAATACTTAGTTAAGAATTTGGTTATTTCCTTGTCTTTAGCAATTTTCCTCATCTCCATTTTCATGGCTTTTATGTTTAGAAGTTTTAGGATGATCATTGTATCACTTATTCCAAACTTACTTCCACTTCTCATAACTGCTGGACTTATGGGTTTTGTTGGAGTACCTATAAAACCTTCTACTATTTTAGTATTTAGTATTGCCTTTGGTATAAGTGTAGATGACACTATACACTTTTTAGCAAAATATAGGCAGGAGTTGCAAGCAAATCATTGGAAAATTAGGAAATCTGTATTTGCTGCACTTAGGGAAACTGGTGTTAGTATGTTCTATACATCAATAGTATTATTTTTTGGGTTCTCCGTGTTTACGATTTCTAGTTTTGGAGGCACTGTGGCATTGGGCGCTTTAGTATCAATTACACTTTTGTTTGCAATGTTGTCTAACCTGCTTTTATTACCTTCTTTACTGCTATCACTAGAACGGATGATTGCCAATAAAGAAACTCTTAAGGAACCTTCTCTAGACATTATACCGAATGATGAAGATGATGAAGAAGAGCTTTTTAAATAACATTAATTAATCTATTATTTTTGAATTCTTAAAAAATTGAAAATGGCATTACATTCTGTATTGGAGTTATTGCAAAAACGAAACACATTACACGATATTGAAGTAAAGGGATGGGTTAGAACCTTTAGGGCCAACAGATTTATAGCCTTAAATGATGGGTCTACCCTAAATAATATTCAGTGCGTTGTTGATTTTGAAAATACCGATAAAGAGGTTTTAAAACGTATTACCACTGGTGCTGCCTTACATATAACGGGAGAATTGGTTGAAAGTCAGGGCAAGGGACAGGACGTTGAAATTATCGTGAAAAAATTAATCGTCCTTGGTGAATCAGATCCCGAGACATTTCCAATTCAACCAAAGAAACACTCTTTCGAATTCCTTAGGGAAAATGCACATCTAAGGACACGTACCAATACCTTTAGCGCTATAATGCGTTTACGTTCCTCCCTATCCTTTGCAATCCATAAATATTTTAATGAAAATGGATTCTATTACATGCATACCCCCATTATAACTGGTTCTGATGCGGAAGGCGCAGGTGAAATGTTTAGGGTTACCACTTTAAGCGATTCTAATCCTCCAAAAAATGATGAAGGAAAAGTGGATTATACCAAAGACTTCTTTGGCAAAGAAGCCAACCTAACAGTTTCTGGACAGTTGGAAGCAGAGACTTATGCCATGTCCCTAGGAAAAGTATACACCTTCGGCCCTACCTTTAGAGCAGAGAACAGCAATACTTCAAGACACTTAGCTGAATTCTGGATGATTGAACCGGAAGTTGCATTTTTGGATTTGGATGGCAACATGGACCTGGCAGAATCATTCCTGAAATATGTTATCAATTACATATTGCAACATAATCAAACGGATCTTCAATTTTTAGATCAGCGATTAAAAGACGAAGAAAAAACGAAACCCGCAGACCAACGAAGCGAAATGAGTCTTATGGAAAAATTGCATTTCGTCGTTGAGAATCAATTCAAAAGAGTTAGCTATACAGAAGCTATCGATATCCTACGTAATTCAAAACCAAATAAAAAGAAAAAGTTCCAATACCTTATTGAAGAATGGGGTGCCGATCTTCAAAGTGAACATGAACGCTTTTTGGTTGAAAAACACTTTAAATGCCCTGTAATTCTATTTGATTATCCTGCCAAAATAAAAGCATTCTATATGCGATTAAACGAGGATGGCAAGACCGTAAGGGCAATGGATATCCTTTTCCCTGGTATAGGTGAAATCGTTGGAGGATCACAAAGAGAAGAACGCCTTGAAGTTCTAAAATCTAAAATGGGAGACCTAGATATAGACAAGAAAGAATTGTGGTGGTATTTAGATTTAAGAAAATACGGAACCGCCGTACATTCAGGCTTTGGTTTAGGATTTGAACGTTTGGTAATGTTTACCACAGGAATGGGTAACATTAGGGATGTAATACCATTTCCTAGAACGCCTCAGAATGCAGAATTTTAGGCAAAAAGCACTTAATTAACATATTTGAAACAATCTACAATACTAAATCTTTGTAGATTGTTTTTTGTTAAATTAGTACCAAAGAAGAACCTATGCTGAAGCAGCATTTACAGCTGAAATTATCGCAAAAATTATCTCCACAACAGATACAATTGATGAAGTTGATTCAATTGCCTACACAGGCTTTTGAACAACGGTTAAAACAAGAATTAGAAGAAAATCCCGCACTTGAAGGGGGCAAAGAGACTCCTGAGGATTACGATGATCAATATGACGATTTGGGCTCCTCCGAAGATGATTTTAATGATAATGAAACTATTGAAGCGGATGATATAAATGTTGATGACTATTTAAGCGACGATGACATCCCTGAATACCGTACCCAAGCTAACAATTATAGCAGCGATGATGAAGAAAAAAATGTCCCCTATGCTGCTGGTACTTCGTTTACACAGCATTTAACAAACCAATTACGAACCTTTCGTCTATCTGACGAAGAAATGGATATTGCCGAATTTTTGGTAGGTAGTGTAGATGAAAGTGGGTATATCCGAAGAAACTTGGCGGATATTGTTGATGATCTGGCTTTCACCCAAAATATTTACACAGATTTAGATACTGTAAAAAAAGTACTTAATAAAGTCCATCAATTAGATCCTGCAGGTGTTGGGGCAAGAAATCTCCAAGAATGTCTGGCTATTCAATTGCATAGAAAAGAAAAGAATGCCGATATTGAACTTGCAATTGATATAATAGAAAACGCCTTCGAGCAATTCACCAAAAAGCATTACAAAAAATTGCTTCAAAAATTTGATATCACTGAGGTTCAACTGAGAGATGCAATACAAGAGATTGAGAGGTTGAACCCAAAACCTGGTGGATCGTATTCTGGGAATACCAGAATGGTTGAACATGTTGTCCCAGATTTCGCAATTCGCATTGTAGATGGGGAATTGGAACTTACCTTAAATGGAAGAAATGCTCCTGAACTGCATGTTTCAAGAGAGTATTCTGATATGCTTAAAGGCTATAAAAGCTCAAAGGACAAATCGAAATCCCAAAAGGACGCTGTACTTTTCATAAAGCAAAAATTAGATGCTGCTAAATGGTTTATTGAGGCAATTAAACAGCGACAGCAAACTCTGTTTATAACAATGAGCGCAATTATGAATTACCAAAAGGAATATTTCCTTACTGGTGATGAGCGAAACCTAAGGCCAATGATTTTAAAAGATATCGCCGACGAAATAGAAATGGACGTGTCGACGGTTTCACGTGTGGCCAATAGTAAATATGTTGATACACCTTATGGCACCAAGCTCGTTAAGGAATTCTTTTCTGAATCTATGACTAATGACCAAGGTGAAGAAGTTTCAACACGAGAGATTAAGAAAATACTGGAAACAGTTATTGAAGAGGAAGACAAAAGAAAACCACTAACGGACGAAAAGTTAGCGAAGATTTTAAAGGATAAAGGTTATCCTATAGCGAGAAGAACCGTTGCCAAATACAGGGAGCAGTTAGATATTCCTGTTGCACGCCTACGTAAAAAGATATGATCAATCATATCCTTAGAAGCATCTCTTTTATACTGCATCCCTTAATAATGCCCTTCTTGGGGGTGGTTTTTTATTTTTCCAAAACCCCACGGTTTATACCTTCCGAAATAATATTGGCAAAATTGATATCCCTAGGAATTCTGACAATAATCCTACCAATATTGTTGTATTTTCTGCTAAAAACTTTCCATAGGGTAACAGACCATTACTTATCCACTACCAAGGAACGAATTATCCCTTTAATACTTAATTCCTTCATTTTATTGTTGATTTTGTTCAGGGTGTTGCCTGAGGAGGAAATTCCAGAATTGTATTATTTTTTCCTCGGAATATTAACCTCTAATCTAAGCTGCTTAACCTTAGTTTTATTCCGCTTCAAAGCTAGTATACATATGATAGGAACTTGCGGGTTATTCATGTTTATGATTGTTCTTGCAATACACTTTCAGATAAACATCTTACTTACTGTTTGCTTAATGTTGATATTAATTGGTGGAGTAGCCACATCTAGGTTACATATGAAAGCCCATAATATGGCCGAATTAATTGTAGGCGCTGCAATTGGATTAATCCCTCAATTAATCCTTATTAAGTATTGGCTATAAAATATAGAACATCAACCCAAATTTAAGGGTGGTAACATCAAGATTTCCATCTCCGAAGTCAACATCTGAAAAAAGCGTATTCAATCCATAATAGAAATTAAAATTAATGGTAGAATAACCGACGCTCAAAGTTAGCCCATACTGAAATTTGGAGGTGTCAGGATTATTTTTAAGGGTAAAATCGCCGATATCACTTCTAAATTTATAAACGTTATAAAAAACATACCCAAATTTGATTCCAGTATATATTCTCCAAAAATCGTAAGTATACATGGTTGAAGTCCGCCATCTAAATTCTATGGGAACCTCAATCAAATAATTCGTAAATCGATTGGTGGTATAGTCGAAATTTTCTCCATCCAGTATACCGTAGAATATTTCATCGTTATCATTGAAGATGGATATATTTTGATTGTAGGAATTAATAGACATCCCTAGACCAATACCTAAGGCAAGGTTTCGTCTTTCATTAACTGGCATATCTCTGATAAAACCGAAATGAAGACCTCCTGAAAACCCATTTTGGGAAACGAATTCTGGTCTGTTGATAAGCAAATTGTAAGTTAAGGAAGCGTAGAATTGATCCTCTCTATATAATGGATCAACTACTAATGTATCCACCTCAGATTCCTTAGGCCTATTATTCTGACCCAGTGAATTGAATGTCACACATAACAACATACAAAAAAAGAGATGTTTAAGCATTGTATTAAGATACGAACCAAAACAAAAGCATCCTGAATAAATCAGGATGCTTTTAAAGGTATAACTAATAAAATATATTATTGGTTGTTGGAAATATCACCTTGCCTTGTTGTATAATTAATTTTTAAGGCATTGGCTTTTCGTAATTCTTGTTTTACGTCTCCAACGATTCCCATATTAGATTCTTTATCAACTTTCAGCGCAACGGTTAAAAATGGTATTAACTCCTCACGCATGGCAGCTCTCTCCTGAGCAATGAAAGCCTGAACCTCGCTTACATCTGCAAACTTATCATTTAACTGGACACGAGCCTCTGTTCCATATTTACTTTGATATCTGTCACTTGGTTTACCTATATAGATATAGCTAACCAAATCTTTTTTCTCTAATTTTTCAACTTCAGTAGCGCTTGGCAATTCGTTCTTAATCATCAGCGTATTTTCACGCATTACCGTTGCAACCATAAAGAAGAATAAAAGCATAAAAACGATATCTGGTAAAGAAGCCGTTGAAATAGCCGGTAAATCTCCTGATTTTTTCTTCTTGAATTTAGACATAATTGATATCGATTTTAATTTTGAACTTCAGATAACTTCTGTGGGTATTCTATTTTAATTTTCTCAATGCGCTCTTTCAAACGCTCTTTGTTTCCTACCCAGTTTACGTCATCGTAATTAGCTTCCATCTCAGCGAAAGTTTTCCCATATAATTCTTGAGCTCTCCGGTTTCTTAATTCGTTATAAGCCGCAACTAACTCATTCTGTACAGAAATATAAGTTGCATAAGAAGTCTCGCGCTCATTCTTTAAGGAAATAATCGCCTTGTCTGGATTATCAGAGGAGGCTGGATCTTTGGCACCCTTACAATAATCACAGGCATCATCACCTGTACCTCCACCGTTATCTAAAAATTTAACAGCGGCGGCTCTCAGGTTTTTAATATCCATCAATTCATCCTCAACCAATAATTGATCTCTGTTATTTATTAGAACGGTAAAGATGTTTTTCTCTTTAATGATAACATCCTCATCATTCTCTTCAATTGGTGGCAATTTCCTGTTAAGACCAGTATCGGTCTCAATAGTCGTTGTCACCAGAAAGAATATAAGAAGTAAGAATGCGATGTCAGCCATCGATCCCGCATTAACTTCTGGTGCTGAACGTTTTGCCATAATTATTTAATCATTTTTTTAGCACCTGAAAGTAACATCGCTAGAGCAGCAACTACAATAAGAATGTAAAATGCAATTAAACCTGCTCCAACCATATGTGATTCGCCATCAGTTGCTTGTATGTTATTATAATAGTATGCGTGTGTATCACCTCCTGATACCATATAGGCAATAAGAAGCACTGCGAAAAATGCTCCAGCACCTATTAAGGTAGTTTTTAGAGTATGAGGATGTGTAATTAAATTTTGCAGAACAAAGAACACCACAAATACCAACACTAAGCCTAGTATAACGTAAGCTGTAAGTGCTATAGGATCTACGGCACTCGTATCACCTTCTAGTGCAGCAGCCTTAATAGCATCATCTCCTGTAGCGATAATCATAATCAGGAAGATAATACCTGCAAGACCAAGTAGTGCTGCAACTATCTTTATTATTTTATGTAAATTCATAATTGTTTAAGTATTGTGGGTTATTATTAAAGAGTTCTTCTCTTGTATCTTACTAACATATCCATTAACACAATAGAAGCATCTTCCATGTCATTAACAATGCTGTCAATTTTAGCGATAATGTAGTTGTAAAATATTTGAAGAATAATAGCCACAATAAGACCAAATACTGTTGTTAAAAGTGCTACTTTAATACCACCTGCAACAAGTGAAGGTTGCATATCACCCGCAGCTTCAATTTTATCGAAAGCTTGAATCATACCAATTACCGTTCCCATGAACCCAAGCATTGGTGCAAGTGCGATAAATAATGAAATCCAAGACACGTTTTTCTCTAATTGTCCCATTTGAACGGCACCATAAGCAACAACTGCTTTTTCAGCCGCATCAAGATCTTCATCAGCCCTATCTAATCCTTGATAGTAAATAGATGCAACAGGGCCTCTAGTGTTTCTAGCTACTTCTTTAGCAGCTTCGATTCCACCAGACTCTAAAGCATCTTCTACATTACGGATTAATTTTTTAGTGTTAGTAGTAGATAAATTAAGATATATTATTCTTTCAATCGCGATGGCAAGACCAAGGATTAAACACAGAAGTACAATCCCCATAAATCCAGGACCACCTTCGATAAACCTTTTCTTTAATTCTTGGTGAAATCCTAATGATTCTTCGGCTGCGGCAGCTTCTGGCTCCTCATCTTGGGCTATAGTAGCAACTGTAGCGGTTGTGGTTGTTGCATAAATCTTAGCATTCACAGTTCCGAAAGCCATAATACCCGCGATGGCTAGAATAGAAAATAATCGTTTCATTGTACGTTTCTTAATTTTATTAGTTAAAGTGTTAAAGATATAAAAAAAATGCAATTTTAAAACAAAAAAACAGCAGAGAGGAAGGGATTCGAACCCTCGATACGCTTGTGACGTATACACACTTTCCAGGCGTGCGCCTTCGACCACTCGGCCACCTCTCTGTTTAGATTTTGAGTCCTAAAAAGGGACGCCCAAATAACAAAAAATTCTTTAAAGCCTGAAATTTTATGAGTTAATTTTAGGCCATTTCACCTCTTAAAGAAGTTTCATAAATTGTTTTGAACACTTTAAGTGATACTTTTTGACCCAGAAGATACATTAGTTTTGTTATTGCCGCTTCCGTTGTAATGTCATGTCCTGAGATAACACCAACCTTTTTAAGTTTTGTACTTGTCTCATACTGACCCATTTTCACGCTTCCCCCTGCACATTGTGTAACATTGACAACGATAATTCCTTTTTCAATTGTCAATTTTAACCAATCAATAAACCAATCATCAGTTGAGGCATTACCTGAACCAAAGGTTTCCAATACAATTCCCCTTAAAGTTTTTGTGTTTGTTATACAATCTAGAAAATCTCTTGAAATACCTGGGAATAATTTAATTATTGCAACATTAGTATCCATCTCCTTATGAAAAACCAACTTACTTCTCAGGTTTGGTTTAAAGAGAAACTCTTCGCTAATGGTTAAATGAACTCCTGAAGTCACCAATTCTGGATAATTGGGTGAAGCAAACGCTTGAAAATGCTCTGCGCTAATTTTGGTAGTTCTATTTCCACGGTAGAGTTTATATTCAAAATAAAGACCTACCTCTTGTATAAGTGGCAGCCCATTTTGCTGCAGCGAAGCAATTTCTATGGTAGTGATAAGATTTTCCTTGGCATCCGTTCTTAAATCACCAATCGGTAATTGCGAACCTGTTAATATAACAGGCTTTGTTAAACCTTCCAATAAAAAACTTAAAGCAGAGGCAGTGTAACTCATGGTATCGCTTCCATGAAGAATGACAAACCCATCACAAGTATCATAGTTATTTTCAATTATTTCTACAATTGACGCCCAAATCTTCGGATTCATATTACTAGAATCTAAGGGCTTCGGAAGTGAAATTGCCTCAATTTCACAATGAATTAGTTGAAGTTCTGGAATCCTCTCTAACAGCAGGTCAAATTCAAACGCTTTGAGACTACCTGTTGTCGGATCTTTCATCATACCAATGGTACCACCGGTATATAATAATATAATTTTAGGTTTAGTCATTTTATATTCCAAAAATCTTTTTAGAATTTTCTGTAGTTATCTCGGCAATTTCCTCGGTGCTTTTACCATAGATTTGAGATACTTTTTCTAAGACATTTAATATATATACACTTTCATTACGTTTTCCTCTATATGGCACAGGTGCCAAATAAGGCGAATCTGTCTCAAGGACAATATGTTTTAAATCTATCTCCTCTAAAAATTGGTCTATTTTTCCATTTTTAAATGTGACGACACCTCCTATTCCCAATTTCATATTTAAATCTATGGCGTCTTTTGCTTGCTCAAAGGTCCCTGTAAAACAGTGGAATATTCCAAATAAATCATCGTCCTGATTCTTATGCAATACTTGAAAAATTTCATCGAAGGCTTTCCGACAATGAATTACTATAGGCAACTTATGTTCTTTAGCTAAGTTAATCTGGTACTCAAAGGCCTTTATTTGTATATCTAAGGTTGACTCATCCCAATACAAATCAATTCCAGTCTCCCCTATTGCGAAATACTTATGCTTAGACAGTAGATCCTCAACATGTTTCAATTCGTTCTGCCAGTTTTCAGGTTTTACATGGGTCGGATGCAAACCTGTCATTAAATACACATGCCTGGGAAAGTCATTTTTCAAGTCTAGCATCGCATTTGTGTAGGTAGAATCTATGGCTGGAATGAAAAACCTATCTACTCCATTTTTTATGGCCCGGTTTATCATTTCAGACCTATCTTCATCAAACTGTTCGCTATATAAATGAGTATGGGTGTCCGTTATAATCATAAGGCAAAAATAGGCTTTTAAGAACTATATTTGTAAAAAGTTACTATGACAAACCTCAACCAATTTCTCTCTGAAAAAGGCTATGTAAGGGTTAAGATGCACCTCACAAAAACCAATCATTTTGAAATAATTGCAAAAATAAACGGTGTTAAAGGGAGGTTTATTCTAGACACAGGAGCATCAAATAGTTGTGTAGATTTTGAATCCACAAAACTGTTTAAATTAACTGCAAAAGATTCTGAAATAAAGGCCGCCGGCGCAGGTGCTATTGATATGTTAACCCAAGTTTCTGATAAGAATTCCTTAAAAATAGGAAAGTGGAAGTACAATAAGTTAGCCTTAATTTTATTTAATCTATCGCACGTGAATACAGCCCTGATAAATCACAATGCCAAACCAGTAGACGGAATAATCGGAGCGGATGTACTTAAAAATTCTAAAGCCATTATCGATTATAACAAAAAATACCTCTACTTAAAAATGTAAGTTTTCCCTTTCTTATTTTTTTGTTTAAATTTATGCTATTCTCCGCATCTAAACTTTTATGAATAGCACCATAATCATCGCTGATGATCATCCTATTATTTTGAAGGGCCTCAACGATTTTCTTGTTGAAAACGGATACCATGTTACAGGCATGGCGGTTAACGGCAGGGAGGCAATTGACTTGATTAGAAAGGAGAAACCAGATATCGCCATTTTAGATATCCAAATGCCCTATTTAACTGGAATAGAGGTTGTGGAAATCTGCAGGAAAGAAAATCTGCCTTCCAAAATTATTATTATAACGCTCGAGAAAGATATCGATCTATACTATAAATGTAAGGAACTTTCAATCTATGGGTATGTTTTAAAAGAATTTGCTCTGGAAGAACTTCAAAATTGCATCTCTTCAGTTGAAAAGGGGAAACCCTATTTCAGCCCAGAATTGATAAACTACCTAAAAACAGAACATAAACCTGAACATCTAGATGAATTAACTCCAACTGAAATTGAGGTATTAAAACATATTGCCCTAAATAAGACTGCTAAGGAAATTGGGGAAAGTATGTTTATATCCAATCGTACTGTGGAGAAACATAAGAGCAATATCATCAAAAAACTTGATCTAGAACCTATCCAAAATAGTTTACTTATTTGGGTTAAGGAAAACCAAAAACACATCCTATAAAAAATACGTAATGTTACGTATTGACAAGTATACTTTTATTTAGGACCTTTATAAAGCTATTAATTAGTTCTTAGGGAGAATTTAGAAGGCTCCGGATTCTCGTAATTCGGAGTTTTCTTTTTAAGGGCTGTAACCAAATCTACATATGGGCAATTTTGAAAAGAAATTCAAGATTACCAGGCACGTTCTTATAATCAGCCTCATTATAACGGTTGTCCTGGTAATCCTAGTAAATATCCTTGTAAATTTCAATTAGTTATTATTAGTTAAAGGAAAAGGGCGCTTTTGGCGCCCTTTTAAATTTATCAAAATTAGAATTTATAACTCTAAAGCTTTTTTCAAATTGTTATCCATTAACAATTCTTCAGGATTTTCAAGCGCTTCTTTCACAGCAACAAGGAATCCAACACTTTCCTTTCCATCAATAATTCTATGATCATAGGAAAGGGCAACGTACATTATCGGTCTAATCTCTACTTTCCCATTAACAGCAACTGGTCTTTCCACAATATTGTGCATACCCAAAATACCGCTCTGAGGAGGATTTATAATTGGTGTGGATAACATACTGCCAAAAACACCTCCATTGGAAATCGTAAATGTACCACCAGTCATTTCATCAACAGTAATCTGCCCATCCCTGGCCCTAAGGGCCAAACGCTTAACTTCAGCCTCAACACCTCTAAATGTAAGGTTCTCGGCATTTCTAATTACCGGCACCATCAATCCTTTTGGTCCAGAGACCGCAATACTGATATCACAATAATCGTAGGTAATCATTTCCTTACCATCGATCATCGAATTTACCGCAGGATATAATTTTAGAGCTCTAACAACAGCCAGCGTAAAGAAACTCATAAAACCAAGTCCAACACCATGCTTATTTTTAAAGTCTTCTTTATATTTATTTCTAATGTCAAAAATTGGAGACATATCCACCTCATTAAAGGTAGTTAGCATGGCAGTTTCATTTTTGGCCTGAACCAAACGCTCTGCAACCTTTCTCCTCAACATTGACAGTTTAGACCTAGATTCTCCTCTGCTGCCACCTGTTGGTGTACCCATAGAAGGTTTAGCCTCTACCGCATCTTCTTTGGTAATTCTACCATCTTTGCCAGTACCTAAAACCGTTGCAGGATCTAAGTCTTTTTCAGCCAAAATTTTCTTTGCTGCAGGACTTGCAATTCCAGATGCTTTTTGTGTCTGATCAGGATTGTCTGCTTTAACATGATCAGTCTTTTTTGGTGTTTCTTTCTGATCCTTGGCTAAGTCTTTTTCAGCATTTTCATTTCCGCCTTCATCGCCTTTGTCGTAGGTTGAACTTTCTGGTGCTTTGGCACTAGTGTCGATAAGACAAACCACCTCACCAACCGCAACTGCATCACCTTCTTCTGCTTTAAGTGTAATTATCCCGCTTGCTTCAGCAGGAAGTTCTAAAGTAGCTTTATCGCTATCAACCTCGGCAATGGCTTGATCTTTTTCCACATAATCCCCGTCCTCTACAAGCCAAGCTGCAATCTCCACTTCTGTAATGGATTCCCCTGGCGACGGAACTTTCATTTCTAAAATCATTATGAAATTCTATTATTTGTCGTTTAATACTTTTTTTCGTTGATTATCTTTTGAGATATCGAAAACAAAATCGATAACTTCCTTGTGTCTTCTTTTAGATCGAGTGGCACTACCAGCGGCTGGAGCACCATAAGTTCTTCTAGAGGCAATCCTGAAATTTTTTGCCTCATCCAAGTGCATTAAAATAAACCCATATGCCCCCATATTTTTTGGTTCTTCTTGTGCCCAAACAATATCCTCAGCATTATTATATTTGGATAATACTTCTCTGATTTGTTCAATTGGCAAGGGGAATAACTGTTCAATTCTCACAAGCGCCACATCCTTCCTATCTAGATTTTCTCTTTCTTCTAATAAATCGTAGTAAAATTTTCCGGTTACAAATACGAGCGATTTTACTTTGTTTACATCAACTGTTACATCATCGATAACTTTTTGGAACCCACCGTTTGCAAATTCATCAACAGTTGAAATTACTTTAGGATGGCGCAATAAACTCTTTGGTGTGAATACAATTAAAGGTTTTCTAAAATTAGCCTTCACTTGTCGTCTTAACAAATGAAACATGTTTGCAGGGGTTGTACAATTAGCAACATACATGTTATCTAAAGCACATAACTGTAAGTAACGCTCCATTCTAGCCGAGGAATGTTCTGCACCTTGTCCTTCATAACCATGTGGCAATAACATTACCAATCCATTCTGTAATTTCCACTTGTCTTCTGCAGCTGAAATATATTGATCTAACATGATTTGGGCACCGTTACTGAAATCCCCAAATTGCGCTTCCCAAATGGTCAGTGTTCCAGGACTTGCCATGGCATAACCGTAATCGAATCCAACCACAGCATATTCAGAAAGCAATGAATTATATATGTAGAACTTACCTTGCTCCTCTTGAACAGAATTCAAAAGTAATAATTCTTCTTCGCTATCCTCGACTTTCACCACTGCATGTCGGTGAGAGAAGGTACCTCGCTCAACATCCTGACCGCTTATCCTAACATCAAAACCCTCCTGCAAGACGCTACCGTAAGCCAAATGTTCTGCCATTGCCCAATCGAGAGCATCATTTTCAAACATTGTCTTACGTGATTCAATAAGTTTTTCAATCTTTCGCATGAATTTTTTATCCTTCGGAAGGGTAGAAATAACATCGGTTATCTGGGCTAATTTTTCCCGGGGATAAGTTGTGTCAACCTCTTCCATCATGCCCTCTTCGGTAACACGCTCAAAATCTTTCCATTCATTTTGCATAAATGGAGTAATGATGGTCTTATCTTCTTTTCTAGAATCTTCTAATTTCTCTTCTAACAAGGATTTATAATCTTCTTCCAACTTCTGAACAAATGAATCATCGATAACACCCTCAGCCATCAACTTTTCAGCATAAATATCTCTTCCATTTTTATGCTTAGCTATAGCTTTATAAAGCTTTGGTTGTGTAAATCTAGGTTCGTCACCCTCATTATGCCCATATTTTCTATATCCCAAAAGGTCAATAAAAACATCTCTTTGAAATTCCATTCTAAAATCCAAAGCAAATAAGGTAGCGTGCACAACGGCTTCTACATCATCGGAATTAACGTGAAGCACTGGAGAAAGAGTAACCTTACCTACATCGGTACAGTAGGTACTTGAGCGTGCATCTAGATAGTTTGTGGTGAAACCTATTTGGTTGTTAACCACTATATGGATAGTTCCATTGGTTTTGTAACCATCCAACTTCATCATTTGTATGACCTCATAAACAACGCCTTGACCCGCTATCGCTGCATCACCATGTACAATAATAGGAAGCACTTGAGAAGGGTCATCCTCGTACTTTTTGTCTTGTTTCGCCCTTGAAATGCCTTCAACTACAGCCCCTACTGTTTCTAAGTGTGAAGGGTTTGGAGCGATATTCAAATTTATTCTATTACCATTATCGGTTGTACGTTCACTCGTCCATCCCAAATGATATTTTACGTCTCCATCGAAGATTTCTTCCTCATAATCCTTGCCATCGAATTCACTAAAAATGTCTTTGGCAGATTTGCCGAAAATATTTGTTAGGGTATTTAATCGACCACGGTGAGCCATTCCCATTACAAATTCCTTTACTCCATACCTAGCTGCTTTTTCAATAACTGCATCCAAAGCTGGAATAAGAGACTCGCCTCCCTCTAAAGAAAATCGTTTTTGACCTACATATTTTGTGTGCAAAAAGTTTTCAAATGAAACAGCCTCATTCAATTTCTTTAAAATATGCTTCTTTTGGCCTTCTGTAAACTTAGGCTGATTATCATTGACGTTCAGTTTATTCTGAATCCATTTAATCATATCCGGATTACGGATATACATATATTCAATCCCTATAGAATCACAATAAATGCTATCAAGATGCTTTAAAATTTCCCTTAATGTCTGAGAACCTATTCCTAAAATTTCACCAGCACTAAAAACTGTATCTAAATCAGCTTCTGAAAGTCCAAAATTGGCAATTTCCAATGTAGGCGTATATTGCCTGCGCTCCCTTACAGGATTGGTCTTAGTAAAAAGATGTCCTCTTGTCCTATATCCATCGATGAGCTTTACTACCTGAAATTCTTTTAAAACATGCTCAGGAATTTGGGTGGTTACGCCTTCCACAATTTCCCCGTTCATGCCGTAATTTTCACTTCCAAAATCATAACCCTGGAAAAATGCTCTCCAGCTAGGCTCAACAGAATCTGGATTTTGAAGGTATTGGTCGTATAAATCAGCGAAATATGAAGTATGTGCTGCGTTTAAAAAGGAATATCTATCCATTACTATCGATCGAGTCGCGTTTCCGTTAAAATAATTAGCAAAAATACAAACTTTACAACAATCTTAGTGGCTTTTATTATATTTATAACAACTGAATTTTAACGACTTAAAAGGGACAATTTTTGCCTTATTAATCACTTTACTTATCATTTAAATGGGTTGGTTAAAGACGTCTTCCAGAAATATTTCTATCTATATTATTTTGATGTTTTTCTCATTAGGCATTGCAAATGCCCAGCAAGATTCCAATGAATTTTGGGAAAAGGTTCGTTTTGGCGGGGGCATTGGCTTAGGCTTCGGAAACGGGTTTTTCAGTGGCTCCATAACACCTAGTGCAATTTATCAATTCAATCCTGTTTTTGCTTTGGGAATTGGTCTTAACGGAACTTACAATTCCAGAAAGGATTATTATAAATCATATATAATTGGGGGTAGTGTTTTAGCCTTGGTTAACCCCATTCCTAACATACAATTATCGGCAGAGTTTGAAGAACTGAATATCAACAGATCCTGGGACGATTATTACGCTACAGGAAAGGAAAATTATTGGTATCCTGCCTTATTTTTGGGTATTGGATATAGCGCCGGCAATGTTACCATGGGCATTAGATACGATATTTTGTATGATCGAAATAAGAGCATTTATGCGGAACCATGGATCCCCTTCGTTCGGTTTTATTTTTGAGAATATTTAATCCGGGTTAATACCTTTTGCCATTCTCTTTTGAGAATTAAAAAAGAAATTGTCTCTGAGGGGGTAATAACATCAGTGGATAGGCTTTGTTGCAAATATTTTTCGGGAATATCGATCAGATAAAATAATGCAACCAATTTTTTGACATCAGTTGATAACAATTCCTTAATCAATAATTGAATTTCCTCATGCAACTCCTTGGGGGAGAATTGCCCCAAATTTTGGATATCAATTCCGGTCCTAATTAAGTCTTTGTTAATTTGATTTAAAAATTGATTGTAAAAGTAAAGGTCTATTGGTTTATCAACCAAATCATTCAAAGATTGTAATTTGTCCATCTTTAGACTTTTCTGCTCATTAGACCTTGGCCAATTGCTATAAGCATTTTTTTATGGTCACTACTAATTGCAATTTCATCCAATACGTTATAAGCCAGTTCTGTGTACTCTTTTATTGCAATTTGTGTCCTTTCTGGGATGTTGTATTGTTTATAAATAGAGATTACCGAATTAATTTTTTCAGCAGGGTCAGATGGTGATAATGAAAAAAGATGTCCGAGTTGTTCCTTATCATCTGAATTTGCCAAATTCAAAGCTTCGAGATATAAATAGGTTTTTTTATTTTCGATAATGTCACCACCTATTTGTTTGCCGAATTTTTCTTGATCTCCAAAAGTGTCCAAATAATCATCTTGAATTTGAAATGCAATACCCAAATTCTTGCCGAATTCATAAATTTTATGTTGATCCTCCTCTGAAGCCCCTGCCACTATAGCCCCCATTTGTAATGAAGCGCCCACCAAGACCGCAGTCTTGTATTCAATCATTTTAAGGTATTCTTCAATTAAGACATCATCTCTCGTCTCAAAATCGATATCGTATTGTTGACCTTCACACACTTCCAAGGCAGTTTTGCTAAACAATTTTGCTAATGCTTGAAATGTATTGGGGTCATAAGTTTCAAAAAGTTTATAAGCAAGAATCAACATAGCGTCTCCGGATAGGATCCCGGTATTGACATCCCATTTTTCGTGAACCGTCTTCTTTCCACGCCTAATAGGGGCATCATCCATTATATCATCATGAACCAAAGAAAAATTATGAAATACTTCAACACTTAAAGCCGCATCCAACGCTTTTTTGGATTCTACACCAAATATTTCAGCACCTATGAGGGTTAAGGTTGGGCGCAAACGCTTACCTCCCAATTGCAAAATGTAACTGATAGGTTGGTAGAGGTTTTTAGGATTTCTGGAAAAGGCGTAAGAATTTAAGTGGTCGTTAAATTCCTTTTGAAAATCTACAAGTTCCTTCATGCAGCAAAAATAAAACAAATAGCTACTTAGTGTCCAACAATTTTGCGTGTTAAGAAATCATTAAACTTTGGAAACTTTTTTGGTTTTTAAAGTTTCCTAACTACTTTTGCTGACCATGAAAGAAAAGATTTTACAAGGAGCGGTCGATTTATATCTAAACTATGGTTTTAAAAGTGTAACCATGGATGACATTGCCAATTCATTAGGGATGTCTAAGAAAACGATTTACCAACATTACGAGAACAAATCTAAGTTAGTGGAAGCAACCACTCTTTATATGTTCGAGAAAATATCCCACGGTATAGATTGTATTTGCAATGAATCATCCAACCCAATTGAAGAAATATTCCAAATAAAACAGTTGGTGATGGAACATCTGAAGGATGAGAAATCTTCTCCCCATTATACATTACAGAAATATTACCCAAAAATTTATAGAAACTTGGCTATCAAACAATTTGAGGTAATGCAATCTTGTGTTTTAAAGAATCTCGAGAAGGGAAAAAAGCTTGGTCTATATAGAGAATCCATCGATGTAGAATTTATATCCCGAATTTATTTCAGCGGTATGCTTTCAATCAAAAATGAAGAGTTATTTCCTTCAAAAGATTTCTCCAGGGGAACATTAACAGATTTATACTTAGAATACCATTTGAGAGGTATATGCACAGAACGGGGAATTAAAATTATGTCAGAATTTTTAACAAAGCCAACAAATAATTAATGAAACGAGTTTCAATTTTATATATATTTCTTGTTGTAAGTTTTCAATTGTTTGGTCAACAGACCATTCAACCCAAAGATACTCTTGTGGCCTTTTCCTTAGATGAAGCCATAAACTATGCGATTGAGAATAACAGGAATTCGATCAATGCAAGCAAAAGTATTGAGGCAGCTGAAGAACAAAAATGGGAAACAACTTCTATTGGATTACCTCAAATCGATGCCCAGATAGATTATCAAAACTTTTTGAAACAACAGGTTTCCTTACTTCCTGCCGCCGCCTTTGATCCACTAGGCAGTATTCGTCAACTTGAAGAATATTATGATTTAACAGATAGACAAATTAAGGACCTACCTGAGGCCCCAGAAGGATTTTTACCGATTACTTTCGGAACAAAGCAAAACATGAACGCCTCAGCTACATTGACGCAATTATTGTTTGATGGTTCTTATTTAGTAGGGTTGCAGTCAGCTAAGGTTTACCTGCAAATCTCTAAAAATGCAAAGACAAAAACTGATCTTGAAGTACGTAAGGCGGTTATAAATGCTTATGGAAATGTTCTTCTAACGAATGACAGGGTTGAAATACTCCAGCGAAATTTAGATGTGTTGAAGAAAAATTTAAATGAGACTTCCAAATTGTTCGAAAACGGAATGGAGGAAGAAGAGAGTGTCGAACAACTTCAAATAACCAATTCAGATCTGGAAAACGCTTTAATAAATACTATTAGATTAAGGGATTTGGCTTATCAAATGCTAAACATTAGTCTAGGAAGAAGTTTAAATGCACCACTCCAATTAACGGACACCTTATCTGATCTTGCCCAAAAAGAAATTCAAGATCAATTATTGCCCTCAGATTATTCTATGGAAAATTCTGTGGATTATCAAATTGCTGAAAATGATATGGTGTCTAAAGAATTGTTGCTGAAATTGGAAAAGAGCAGGTCTCTTCCAACACTCAGTGCGTTTCTAAGCGGTGGTTACAATGGAAATTCCGATACGTTTAGCTTTGCAAAAAAAGACCAACGATGGTTCGGTTATGGCCTGTTTGGTGTTAATTTAAGCATTCCAATCTTTAGTTCCCTTGGAAGATCTGCAGCCACCCAAAGAGCTAGTATTGAATTGGAACAGGCGAAACTCGATCTAGAGGAAACTGCATCACAAATACAATTGGAAATCAATAGAGCTTCAAGCGACTTTAATTACGCCATTGAAAATTTTTATAACAAGGAGAAAAATTTAAAACTAGCCGAACGCATTGAAAGCAAAAACCAAATAAAATTTTTCGAAGGCATCGCTGGAAGTTTTGATTTACGCCAAGCCCAAATGCAATTATACACTGCCCAACAAGAATATCTAGAGGCCATGCTGAATGTAATAAATTCTAAGGCCGAATTAGAAACTATAATAAACCAACCTCAATACTCAAATTAAAAATCCATGAAACCATTATATTATTCAATTTTAATTACAATTCTTCTCTTCTCCTGTGGGGGTGATGCATTAAAATCTACTGAAGAATTATTGAAGAAAGGTAATTTAGAAGAGCTAAAAGAACAGCGCACAAAATTACAAGAGCAGCAACATAATATTTCTGAGCAATTACATTTATTAAATGCGAAAATTGAATCGATGGATTCTCTCAGAAATGTCCCTTTAATCACAACACTGAATATAGAACCTAAAATGTTTGAGCATTATTTAGAGCTTCAGGGAAGTGTTGCAACAAAAAAGAATTTAGTTCTCTATCCTGAAATGGGCGGAATACTTACTAATGTGTATGTAAAGGAAGGTCAGAAGGTAAGCTCTGGTCAAATTTTAGCCAAAATAGATGACGGTGGATTAAGTCAACAATTGGCACAATTGGAAATTCAAGCGAATTTAGCCAAAACTACTTTTGAGAGACAAGAACGTTTATGGGAACAGAAGATAGGAAGCGAAATTCAATACCTACAAACAAAATCTAATTACCAAGCCCAGGCCGAAGCAGTAAACCAATTGAAAAGTCAATTGGCAAAAACTACCATAAGAGCCCCATTTTCAGGCACAATCGACGATATTATTACCGAACAAGGTGCTGTAGTTGCAGCTGGACAAACGCCAGTAATACGTATCGTAAATCTGGAGGACATGTATATAGAAACTGATGTGCCGGAGGCTTATTTAAATAGTGTTACTGAGGGTAAAAATGTAAAAGTCGATTTTCCAATTTTGGATACCATAATTAATTCTAAAATTAGGCAGGCAGGTAATTTTATTGATCCAGCGAACCGCACCTATAAAGTATTGGTAGATGTGCCAAATTCAGAGAAAAGGATTAAACCGAACCTCACTGCAAAGCTCCAAATCAATGATTATAGCAAGGAAGGTGCAATTCTAATTCCCCAAAGTATTATCACTGAAAATGCTGAAGGAGAACAGTATGTTTATGTAGCAGATAGTATACAAGACAATAAAATAGCGGTCGCCAAACGTGTAATTATAAAAACGGGGCTAACCCAAGGCGATTTTATTGAGGTGGTTGACGGTTTAAATGCAACCGATGTTTTGATTAACGAAGGTGCCCGTAGTGTTAAGGACAAGCAAAAGGTTGAAATTTTATCAGAATAGAAAACTATGAGTAAGATCAAGAAACAGGTGGATAAGGAATTTAAATTTTCCTCATTAGCCATAGGTAACAAAACCACCATGTACGTTTTAATGGTGATCTTTTTTATTCTAGGAATTTCAGCTTACTTGAATATGCCTAGGGAAAATTTCCCTGAAGTAAAAGAAACCAAAATATATGTTAGTACCATATTTCCAGGAAACACTCCCGAAGATATGGAAAAGTTGGTTACAGACCCACTCGAGGATCGACTAAAAAACTTGAGTAATGTAAACGAAATAACCTCTACCTCCCAAGAAGATTATTCAATGATTATTGTCGAGTTTGATGAGAACATTGAAGTGGATGATGCAAAGCAAAAAGTAAAAGATGAGGTAGATTCTGAAAAGGCTGGTGAAGATTGGCCAACATTTAATGGCGCCAAAGTTGAACCTGATGTATTTGAGTTGACCCTTTCTGAAGAAATGCCAATTTTAAACATTAATATTTCTGGTGATTATCCTGTACAAACCCTAAAGGACTATGCAGAAACACTACAAGATGAAATTGAGGATTTACCACAGATAAAGAAAGCAGATATCCGAGGTGCCCAAGAAAAAGAAGTTGAGGTTGCGGTGGATATTTATAAAATGATGGCTTCCAAGGTTAATTTTAATGATATCACCGGGGCCATCAATAATGGAAACATGACAATGTCGGCTGGTAATTTGATAACTAGCGGACAGCGCAGAACAATACGAATTGTTGGAGAAATTGATGACCCAAAACAACTTGAAAATTTTGTTGTTAAATCTGAAAAGGGTAAATCCATTTACCTTCGTGATGTAGCCACTATCAACTTTAAAGAAAAAGACAAAACCACTTATGCACGTGAATTTGGTGAACCAGTTGTAATGTTGGATGTTAAAAAGCGTAGTGGTAAAAATATGGTTATAGCTGCCGAACAAATCAATGAAATTGTGGAGCATGCTAAGGTTGAAGTTTTCCCGCCTGATTTATCAGTTACAATTACAAACGATCAATCCTCAAAAACAATCGGTCAGGTTGATGACCTAGTCAATAATATTGTTTTTGGTATCATTTTGGTCGTAACAGTCCTCATGTTCTTTTTGGGATTTAGGAATGCTTTATTTGTGGGTTTTGCAATTCCAATGTCAATGTTCATGTCTTTAATGATCTTAAATCTATTAGGTTACACCTTAAACACTATGATTTTATTCGGACTCATTATGGGTCTTGGAATGTTAGTGGATAACGGAATCGTGGTGGTTGAAAATGTCTATCGTTTAATGGATGAGGAAGGCATGACACGTGTACAAGCAGCAAAAAAGGGTATTGGCGAAATTGCATTTCCAATAATAATTTCAACGGCCACAACGGTTGCTGCCTTTATTCCTTTAGGATTATGGCCAGGCTTAATGGGTGAGTTCATGAAGTTCTTTCCAATAACACTTTCAGTTGTTTTGGGCTCTTCATTATTTGTAGCAATATTCTTTAATTCGGTTTTGGTGTCACAATTCATGAAAATTGATGACAAAGAAATGCCAAAGAAGAAAATCATAACCTTATCTTCTATTTTAACCATTATTGGCCTTTTTATATTTATTGTCGGTGGACCGTATAGATGGTTGGGAATGGTAATGATTACAACCTCAATTTTACTTTGGATTTACCGATTAGTATTAAGAAAAGCTGCAAATAATTTTCAAGTGAAAACACTAGTAAAGCTTGAAAATTTCTATGAGCGGGGTCTTAAGGGTGCGCTTGCAAGAAAACGACCCTATATAATTGTAGGAAGTACGTTTGTTTTACTCATTATTGCATTCATCACATTTGGAATTTCCTTAGCATCACAGAGAACCAAGGTAGAATTCTTCCCGGATAACAAACCAAATCAAATAGTAATCTATATTGAATATCCTGAAGGCACTGATATCGCAAAGACAAATAAAATCACTAAAGCAATTGAGGAACGAGTTTTTACTTATCTGCAAGACCCAAAATATATAGATCAAGGCTATAATTTTATGGTGGAAAGTGCAGTTTCCCAAGTTGGTGAGGGTGCAAATAACCCATTTACAGATGGAGGCTCCGCAGCAGAAATGCCACATAGAAGTAAAATTACTGCTAGCATGAGGGAATATAAATTCCGTAGGGGAATGGATAGCGAAAAATTACGTCAAAAAATACAGGAAGGTTTAGCAGGAATCTATCCAGGAATATTGATTTCAGTGGAAAAAGACCCGATTGGACCTCCTGCTGGTTCTCCAATCAACATTGAAATTGAAGGTAATGATTATCAAGAGTTGATTGTTCTTGCTGAACAAATGAGGGATTTCATTAACAGTAAAAACATCCCAGGCATTGATGAGTTAAAGATTGACGTTAATAAAGACAAACCTGGGATGCGAGTTTTAGTCGATCGCGAAAAAGCAGGTGAATTAGGTGTAAGTGCAGGTCAGGTCGCTCAACAATTGAGGAATTCAATATTTGGTGCAAAAGCTGGTATTTATAAAGAAGGTGGTGATGATTATGATATTTATGTCCGTTTTAATGAAGATAATAGGTATAATACTAGCGCGCTTTTCAACCAATCGATTACGTTTAGAGATCCTGCTAATGGGCAAATAAAGGAAGTACCTGTTTCCGCAGTTGCTAGACAAGCCAATACTTCCGGGTTTAATGCCATAAAACATAAAGACGTTAAACGGGTAGTTACGGTATATTCGGCTTTGGCTCCCGGGTTTACAGATGCTGGTGCGGTGGTTGCCCAAATTCAAAATGTAATGCGGGAATTTGAGGGATTACCTAGCGATGTAAAAATCGATTATACTGGGCAGATTGAAGAGCAAAACAAACAAATGCGATTTTTAATGGGTGCCTTCTTTACAGGTTTGGGCCTAATATTTCTTATCCTAATTCTACAATTCAATTCTATATCTAAGCCTGCAATTATAATGTTGGCAATTTTCCTGAGTCTAATTGGAGTATTCGGCGGACTAGTAATTACAGGAGCATCCTTTGTTATTATGATGACAATGATGGGGATAATTTCCCTGGCAGGAATTGTAGTTAACAATGGGGTGGTTTTATTGGATTATGCCCAACTCTTAATCGACCGCAAAAAATATCAATTAGGACTAGATGAAGATGATTATTTATCTAAGGATGATCTTTATAATGCAATAGTAAAAGCAGGAAAAGCCAGATTAAGACCAGTACTTCTTACCGCAATAACCACCATATTAGGATTAATTCCTTTAGCGACAGGATTAAATATTAATTTCTACACCTTAATGAGTGAATTAAATCCTAATATTTATGTAGGCGGTGATAATGTTGTGTTTTGGGGTCCACTTGCATGGACGGTGATTTATGGTTTATTGGTTGCCACCTTCTTAACTTTAATTGTAGTTCCCGTTATGTTTTATTTGTCAGTTCAATTAAAAATGTGGATGAGACGAAAATTTAGAAAAGAGGAAGAAAAACCAGCAATAGAAACACCTGTATTAGAGGAGTCTTACGCCTAAGCATAAATATTAAATTAAGTTTCAACACTAAGCTGCAAGTTCATTAAATTTGCAGCTTAGTTTATTATAGGGGTTTTTGAAAATAAATAAAAATGTATAGAACACATACGTGTGGAGAGTTAACTGCTGCGGACATTAATAGAAAAGTTACCCTCTCTGGATGGGTACAAACCATAAGAGATAAGGGATTTGTCATTTGGGTAGATTTAAGGGATCGTTATGGGATTACCCAACTTATATTCGATGCTGAACGAACTCAAGAAGATGTTATTAAAAAGGCCCAAAAGCTTGGGCGCGA
The DNA here is from genome assembly GCF_015476115.1 of Aegicerativicinus sediminis. Lineage (GTDB taxonomy): Bacteria > Bacteroidota > Bacteroidia > Flavobacteriales > Flavobacteriaceae > Aegicerativicinus > Aegicerativicinus sediminis. Next base: position 832,453 of record NZ_CP064295.1, read on the forward strand.
ATTTGTAATCCAAGCCATAGGAACAGTTATCGAGAGAGCCTCTAAAAATCCGAATATCCCTACTGGGGATATTGAAATCCTAGTTGAAGAATTGCAAATTCTTAATGGAGCTAAATTACCTCCCTTCACCATTGAGACTGAAACTGATGGTGGTGAGGAATTACGTATGAAATATCGTTATCTAGATATCAGACGAGCGCCTGTAAGAAATAATCTAATTTTTAGGCATAAAGTTGCCCAGCACGTTAGAAATTACCTTTCACAAAAAGGGTTTATAGAGGTTGAAACGCCATACTTAATAAAATCTACTCCAGAAGGAGCGAGAGATTTTGTGGTGCCTTCAAGAATGAATGAAGGTCAGTTTTATGCGCTTCCACAATCGCCACAAACATTTAAGCAATTACTCATGGTGGGTGGCATGGACAAGTATTTCCAAATTGTAAAATGCTTCAGGGATGAGGATTTAAGAGCAGACCGCCAACCAGAATTCACACAGATAGATTGTGAAATGGCATTTGTGGAACAAGAAGATATCTTAAACAACTTTGAAGGGCTAACTAAACATTTGCTGAAGGAAATCAATGGTGTAGAGGTAACAGATTTTCCTCGTATGACCTATGATGACGCTATGAAACGCTATGGAAATGACAAACCCGATATACGATTTGGCATGGAATTCGGCGAATTAAATCAAGTGGCTCAACACAAGGATTTCAATGTCTTTAATTCTGCCGAACTTGTGGTTGGAATTGCTGTACCAGGAGGCAACAGCTATACTAGAAAAGAAATTGACAACCTTATAGATTGGGTAAAACGTCCACAAATAGGATCTCTTGGAATGGTATATGTAAGATGTAATGAAGATGGCTCATTTAAATCTTCCGTAGACAAATTTTATGATCAAGATGACCTGAAAGCTTGGGCGGAGGTAACAGGTGCAAAAGCCGGTGATTTAATCTGTGTGCTTTCAGGGGAAATTGATAAAACACGAGCTCAACTAAGCGCTTTAAGGATGGAGCTTGCTAGCAGATTAGGCTTAAGAAAAGCGAACGAATTTGCCCCTCTATGGGTAATAGATTTCCCTCTTTTGGAATGGGATGAGGAAACGAAGCGTTATCATGCCATGCACCATCCATTTACTTCACCAAAACCTGGCCAAATGCAACTTTTAGAAACTAATCCTGGCGCTGTAAAAGCGAATGCATATGATTTGGTTTTAAATGGAAATGAAATTGGAGGTGGGTCAATTAGGATTCATGACAAAGCCGTTCAATCAAAAATGTTCGATTATCTTGGCTTTACTAAAGAAGAAGCACAAGCCCAGTTTGGCTTTCTTATGAATGCTTTTGAATATGGTGCACCACCTCATGGAGGCATTGCATTTGGTCTAGATCGGTTAGTTGCAATTCTTGGAGGACAAGAAACTATTAGGGATTTTATTGCATTTCCAAAGAACAATTCAGGACGTGACGTAATGATTGATGCACCTGCATCAATCGATAAACAACAATTAGACGAATTACATCTTAAACTAAATCTATAAATTTGAATCCTGCAAAGCAGGATTTTTTTGTTGGATATGTCTAGAAAATCTAAATATAAACGCTTTCTCATTTGGCGGGCTAAACATATCTCCCAAAAACAGTTTATTCATATACTCAGCATTCTCGTTGGTATTACATCTGGTGTAGCAGCGGTACTTTTAAAAAATTTAACCCACTTCATTCAGTTAGCTCTTGAAGGGGGGTTGGTAAGAGAATACCACCATGCTTTTTATTTTCTATTCCCAGTAATTGGATTTGCTTTGGTTTTCTTAATTCTTAAATACGTAATTAAGAATAAAGTAAGTCATGGTATTCCATCAACTCTGTTTGCCATTGCTAAACGCAAAGGTATAATGAAACAACACCAAATGTTTGCCTCATTGCTCACCGCACCAATCACTATTGGTTTTGGTGGTTCCGTTGGTCTTGAAGGACCAACGGTGGCTACAGGCTCGGCAATCAGCTCAAATATTTCAAGGTTGTTTCACATGAATCAAAGGACTAAAAACCTTTTAATTGGATGTGCTGCAGCTGGGGCTCTTTCTTCAATTTTTAAGGCGCCTATTGCTGCATTGGTATTTGCCGTTGAAGTCTTTAGCCTAGATTTAACTATAGCCTCGTTGCTGCCATTAATATTGGCTTCCTTATCCGCTATTTTAACATCCTATTTTTTCTTTGGAAATGACATCCTCTTACCTTTTAGAATAGAAGACACCTTTAGTTTTGGTGATATTCCTTTCTATATAGTCTTGGGAGGTATCGCTTCTCTAGTTTCCATATACTTTGCTGAAGTCTATGAACGAGTACAAAAATATTTTGCGAGTTGGGAATCTCCAATTTCACGAATATTAATAGGTGGTGCAGCCATAGGTGCGCTGGTTTACTTCATTCCTCCTCTTTACGGGGAAGGTTTTGAAGTAATCAATAATATAATTGCGGGCAATCCTGAAAAAGCCTTGGAATCAAATTTCTTCCATTTAGATTTAGAGAATGTATGGATGGTAATTGGTTTGCTTGCTGGACTTGTCTTCTTTAAAATAATAGCAAGCGCAATAACGTTTGGCGCTGGGGGTGTAGGTGGAATCTTCGCACCAACTCTTTTTATGGGAAGCATAATGGGTAATTGCTATGCCAAGATCGTTAATAATATTGGCCTTTTCCCGAATACTATGGTTTCGGAAAGCAACTTTACTTTAGTAGGAATGGCCGGACTTATGGCAGGTGTTCTACATGCTCCCCTAACGGCAATTTTCCTTATTGCAGAGGTAACAGGCGGATATGAATTATTCATCCCTTTGATGATAACGGCTACAATATCCTTCGGCATTACAAAATATTTTTATCCCCACTCAGTATATACCATGGAGCTAGGAAGGAAAGGAGATTTGATTACCCATGATAAGGACCATGCCGTTTTAACCCTTATGGATATAAATACAGTTGTTGAGACTAATTTCATTAAGGTAAACCCTAAAATGAACCTAGGTGAAATAGTTAAGGAAGCAGTAATAAAATCTAACCGTAATATCTTTCCTGTTGTAGGAACTAAATCAGGAGAATTGCACGGGGTAATATTGTTGGATGACATACGACCAATCATGTTCGACCAAAGCATGTACGAAGAAATAACTGCTAGAGATGTAATGCACAATCCTCCCGAAATAATAGACCTTAAGCATGATAAAATGACGGTGATTATGAAGAAATTTCAAGATAGCAATGCATGGAATTTACCTGTAGTAGAAGACGGTAAGTATGTAGGTTTCATTTCTAAATCACGGCTTTTAACCGTCTATAGAAGAAAACTAATCAATCTCACAAATTGACATGAAATATATAATCCTTGTTGCATTTATATTGTCAATCGGCAGCATTGCCACAGGCTTTTTTTTTGAATTAAATTTTTCTGAAAAACTAATTGGCTTTGGTACTGTTGGATTATTTATAATAACCTTTCCACTATTTATTTATTATCGCTGGAGTAAACGGAGCTTGAAAGATTATATGATTACCAAAGAGAATCTAGAAAAAATGCGCGAATATCGTGATAATGAACAAATAAATAATTAGCACGAAAAGAGCAACTTAAATTATTTTATGTAACTTTCGCCCATATTTTTATTATTATTTTTTATTATTTATTATTTTTTTATCAATGACTGGTACAGTTAAATTTTTTAATGATTCTAAAGGATTTGGATTCATTACCAACAACGAAACTAAAAAAGACATTTTCGTCCATGTAACAAACCTTAGAGGGGTAGAATTACAACAAGGCGATCAAGTAGAGTACGAAGAAGAGGAAGGAAGAAAGGGAAAGGTTGCCACTAAAGTAAGAGTATTGTAACTATAAACTTTTCTATAACAGTTTCAACGCCTAGCAAATTGCTAGGCGTTTTTTATTAATTAAAGTTTCTCCTCTCAATAAAAAATTTTCTTAACAAAGCGGCAGCCTCCTCAGCAAGAACACCTCCTCTTACTACAGTTTTGGGATGTAAAGTTGTATTCATTTTAATATAGCCACGTTCTTCATCCCGAGCTCCGTAGACAATTTTACTAATTTGCGACCAATACAAGGCCCCAGCACACATCTGACAAGGCTCTAACGTTACATAAAGTGTACAATTTTGAAGAAACTTTCCGCCAATATAATTGGAAGCGGAAGTGATTGCCTGCATCTCAGCATGCGCCGTAACATCATTTAACAATTCGGTTAGGTTATGTGAACGGGCTATTACCCTATCTTGGGCTACTATTACTGCACCGACAGGCACCTCACCTTTTCTAAAAGCAGCTTCGGCTTCTTCCAAGGCCTTTTTCATGTAATATTCATCCGATGTAACTAGCGACATTCTATCAATTTCCACAAATCTAAGTAAAATTGTAACACTTGTTAGAATTCGTTTATTAGACCATATCGAGAACCGTATATGTGCTATTTTTGCAAGAATAATATGGATTATAGATTTCTAAATACTATTGATAGCCCATCAGATTTAAAGCAATTAAGTCCGGAAGATCTTAATGTTTTAGCAAGTGAGCTTCGTCATTTCATTATTAATATCGTCGCCAGCAAAGCAGGACATTTAGGTGCCAGCTTAGGAGTTGTAGAATTAACCATTGCCCTTCATTATGTATTTAATACACCAGACGATGTGTTGGTGTGGGACGTAGGGCACCAAGCATATGGCCATAAAATATTAACCGGCCGGAGAGATCAATTTCACACCAATAGACAATTCAATGGAATAAGTGGGTTTCCTAAAATGTCAGAAAGTCCATATGACGCTTTTGGAACTGGACATTCATCAACCTCCATTTCAGCTGTTCTGGGAATGGCTATGGCTTCCCAATTAAAAGGAGATTTTGAAAAAGAACACATTGCAATTATTGGAGATGCTTCAATAGTTAGTGGTATAGCCTTCGAGGGGCTAAATCATGTAGGGGCTACCAATGCCAATATATTAATAATTCTTAACGATAATTCAATAGGCATTGACCCTAGTGTTGGCGCACTGAAGGAGTATTTAGGAAATATCACCTCAATAAAATCAGGTTGCGACAATTTCTTTGAATCACTTAATCTTAATTATACAGGCCCCGTTGACGGACATGATTTAATACATCTTATCCAAGAATTGAGAAGGCAAAAAACCTTAAACGGCCCACGACTTTTACACATAAAAACTTTAAAAGGAAAAGGATTAAAGCAGGCCGAAGAAAATCAAGTGACCTATCATTCTCCAGGAAAATTTGATGCCCTAACAGGAGATCTTATTAGCGTCAACAGCAAAGATAGACCTCCAAAATTTCAAGAAGTTTTTGGACTTACGCTTGTAGAGCTTGCTGATGAAAATTCAAAAATTGTTGGTATTACACCTGCAATGCCTACTGGAAGTTCATTAAACCTAATGATGGCGAAATATCCGGACAGAGCCTTTGATGTTGGTATTGCTGAACAACATGCCTTAACCCTATCAGCAGGAATGGCTTCCAAAGGTATGATTGTGTACTGCACAATTTATTCAACATTCTTACAGAGATCTTATGACCAATTAATCCATGACATCGCACTACAAAATATTCCGGTAATATTGTGTGTGGACAGGGCCGGATTGGTTGGAGAGGATGGATCTACACATCATGGTGTGTTTGATATTTCGTTCTTAAGATGTATACCAAATCTTAATATTGTTGCTCCTTCAAATGAAATTGATTTTAGAAACATTCTTTACACCTGCCAATTAGGCTTAAAGGGCCCAATAGCAATTCGATATCCTAGGGGAAGAGGACACATTAAAAACTGGCAACTACCCTTTGAAAAAATCGATTTGGCAAAAGCCAAAACAATAAAATCCGGAGAAAAAATCGCTGTTCTCTCTATAGGTACTATTTTAGAAGAAGTAAAAGAAGCTGTCGGAAAAAGTCTTAATCCAGATTATATCTCAATAATTGATATGGTGTCAATAAAGCCGTTAGACGAAATTACACTTCACAAACTTTTCAAGAATTTTAGTGCATTTGTAACGGTAGAAGATGGAGTAGTAAATGGGGGTTTTGGTTCTGCAATTCTAGAATTTGCCAACAAACACAGTTATATTAACCCAATTAGAGTTTTGGGAATTGAGGATGAATTTGTTGAGCATGGCAGTACAGAAGACCTAAAGCGGCAAGTTGGTCTTGATGCAGACTCTATTTCAAAAGAGTTGAATAGACTTATTCAGGTTGGTCTGTAATTACCAAATTTGGTTGCTCGTCTAAATTATAAATGTCCGTACTTTGATCTAGTTGAGGGTTTTTGGCTTTAGAAATGTCATCCAACATAAGTAGAAAGGCCACGGTTACAAAGAAAATGACCAAGGCACCGAGTACATTTTTTTTCATTTGTAGATAGTTTATCGGGGTTTATGTTACAAATATACGACTCCCTCGTTAAAAAGCAAATTTAATCGATGAAATGCATTATAATGTAAAATTCTTGAAGATAGCCCCTTTAGTTTATCAAAGATGAATATTCTCTCAGCTCAATGACAACCTGTTCCGAAGAACTTTTCAACCACTTTATTAACAAACTAAAACATTTCGCTTAAAAACTCTCTCCTTTAATTCTTTTGTAGTTAGACAATGCTTTACGATCTGATAATTTGGCCACGTAGTTGCAGACCCCGATTAAATTTTCGTATAAATCAGTTGTTTGAAATTCCAATTCATTCGACAAACTGCTCAATATCAATTTATCATAATTAGATAACGCATTATTTAAGTGATTATCTAACGCTTTACAATACACTTCTAAAAGACCCTGAAGAACTTGGTAGCCAGATATTTCCTTTTGGATAACTTCTTGCGATTTATACACTTTCTCTACACTCACCTTAATAATATCCTTAATTTGTGCCTCATACCTACTTGCATCCAAAAGAGCCCTGTCAAAGGTACCCGATAAAATATCTTCCTCATTTGCCATAAATATGTCAACGGCCTCACCAATTAAGGTATTTATGGATAAAGCACGTAAATAAGAAATCCGATCTTTGGTGTTGGTTAATGAATGATATTTTTTCGTTTGAATGGAATCTTTAACCAATTTAATTAGGTATTCTAGAGCTAAATCCTCTGGAATCCACCCTAAATTTATACCATCTTCAAAATCAATTATCGTATAACAAATATCATCTGCAGCTTCAACCAAATAGGTCAATGGATGCCGACTATAGCTGAAATCTTTAGTGACAGACCTATTAATTAAGCCAGTTTCTTCAGCAACTTGTTTGAATAATTCTAACTCCGACTGAAATATTCCAAATTTTTTATCAGCAATATGGGATGATGGCCTTTTTGGAAGTGACTCCTTGGGATACTTCATAAAGGCCCCTAAGGTGGCATAACTTAATCGCAAACCACCTAATACTCCATTCTTAGATTCTGTGAGCAGTTTAAATCCATTTGCATTACCTTCAAAATCACAAAGATCTTGGTATTGCTTCGAGCTAAGCTGACTTATATAACGTTCGCCCCACCCATATTTAAAAAATTCACCTATAGCCTTTTCACCAGAATGACCAAATGGAGGATTGCCAATATCATGGGCCAAACTAGCAGCAGCTACAATTGCACCAAAGTCATTAAACTTATACCCAAGAGTATGTTCCAAATGAGGGTATTTCTCAAGAACTTTTTTTCCGACTTGCCTTCCCAAAGATCGTCCAACGACACTTACTTCGAGACTATGGGTTAATCGCGTATGAACAAAATCCGTTTCCGACATAGGAATAACCTGCGTTTTGTCTTGTAAGCTTCGGAAATTTGAGGAAAAAATTACTCTATCATAATCCACTTCAAAACCTAAACGGGTTTCATCTTGTTCTTTTCTTATACGCTTATGTGAATCTCCAAATCGCTTAAGGGACAATAATGTTTCCCACTTCATTTTAGGCATAGCTATCCGTGTAATATTGAAAATTAATTGTAGGATGGCAAGATACTAATTCCACCTAATGTTAATCGATAGATTTATCCACGTTTTACAAACAATCACAACCAATATTCTCTTAACAATTAGGTAACACCTAGAGCGCCTTCGGTTAACGTTAAGGTAACCTTTTCTTTAATGTTGTTTAACCCCTGCTTAACCTTGGCTTTACAGTATCACCCATACATTTGTCCCGAAATTAAAGAAGAATAATGAAGATAATATTTTATACCCTCACACTGTTATTTTCAATGAGCGTAATCGCCCAATCGACGGGGACTATCTCTGGTAAATTAACAGATCTTGATTTTAACAATGAGCCATTAGCATTCGCCAATGTTTTAATCAAAGGGACAACTACTGGAACCACTTCTGACATAGATGGTCTATATATATTTGAAAATTTAGATCCTGGAGATTATACCTTAGTTTTCAGTTTTGTTGGTTACGATACCAAAGAAATACCAGTAACCGTTGAGGCTGGAAAGGTTACGGAAGTGAACGTCCCAATGAGTGCCAGCACGGCTTCTCTTGATGAAGTCGTTATCACAACTACAACAAGAAAGGAAAGTGAAGTAGCCTTGCTCATGGACCAGAAAAAGGCCGTTGAGATAAAGCAAAGTATTGGTGCTGAAGAATTATCGAGAAAAGGGGTCGGTGATGCAGCCGCAGCTGTGGCAAAGATTTCAGGTATTTCTAAACAACAAAGCTCAAGCGATGTTTATGTTAGAGGTTTAGGCGATCGTTACCAAAACACCACTATGAACAACCTTACATTACCTTCAACAGATGTAAGTAAGAAAAACATAAATCTTGATCTTTTTACAACTGACATTATTGAAAATGTCGGAGTTAGTAAGGCATATACATCAGGATTTTATGGAGATTTTGCCGCAGGAAATGTAAATATTACTTCAAAAGCATACACAGGAGAAGGATTCTTAAGCGTGTCGTTAGGAAGTGGTGTAAATACAAGTGCTAGTGGTAAAGATTTTGTGCGCAATGAAGGAGTTAGCTATTTTGGGTACTATAATCGTTACGATAACAACCCTTTTGCAGTAGTTCTTTCACATCCTGTTGATCCTGTAGAGGCAAATTCTCCTATAAATTTTAATGGATCTTTTCAAGCAGGAACTTCCATCAATTTTGACGAGGATACCAAATTAAACATTTTTGGAAGTGCAAGTTTTAGCAATGGTTACGAATACCGTGAAGGTGTAGCCAGGGATTTTACCAATGTACTTAAGGTTGATTTCCCAAATATTGAGGAATACGAATATAAAACCAACACCACTGCATTATTAAATATCGATTTTAAAATAGACAATTCGAATAAATTAAAAGTTAGGAGTTTGTTTATAAATGAAGGTGGTGATGAGGTAGGTTATTACGGAACAAAAGGTGAAGGTTATAATCGTGATGGTATCGCTAGTGAAGACCCAAATGATCTTGGTTTTTTTGTTACAAATAGTCGATTCTCACAAAATATGGTTTTTGTAAACCAGCTTCTAGGTGAGCATCAATGGAATCAAGGCTGGAGTACTGATTGGGGATTTGGATATAACAGGGTTTATGCCGATGAGCCAGACAGAAAACGTTTCTCTCTAGAAAACTATCAGTATGCTTTGGATAATGATCCAAATACAAATCCCATTTTTTATACAAACATTCCATTCGACAATCAAAGATTCTTCCAGAGTATTGATGATAACGAGTATAATGGGTTTGTTGATTTTACAAAGGAGTTCAATGAAAATTTCAAATTAAAATTTGGTTATAATGGCCGATGGAAAGAACGTGTGTTTAGTAGCGTACGTTATGGTTATGAAATCATAGATAGAGATAATACTCCAATTGTTGACATAAACAACTTAGATGAAATCTTCAACTATTCCAATATTACAACAGTTTACAATACAGTAGCGTTAAATGCAATTTCCAACCAAATAGGAAACAAAAATGTTCCTGGTCTTCCCGAAGCAACTTATAAAGGCCAGCTTTTTGTATATGCAGGTCATTTAAGCGCAGAATGGAATGCAGGTGAAAAATTGTTAATCGTACCAGGAATACGAGTTGAAAATTTCAAACAAAAGATTCGGTACGACGTAATTAATATCCGTGAAGATGATCCTGGGATGAGGGAAGTTTCAAAAACTGTGTTTTTACCAAGTTTGAATTTCAGGTATGCCCTTAACGATGATTCCAATCTTAGATTGGCATTAAGCAAAACCATGTCCCTGCCAGAATTTAAAGAGGTGGCTCCCTTTGTTTATGAGGATGTAACCGTTAGAATTGGAGGTAACCCAGATTTAATAGGTGGTATTGATAATTCAGGTGTTTCATATTCCAACATTTACAATGCAGAATTGAAATACGAATGGTTTATGAAGGAGGGAGAAATATTCTCAATTGGTGTATTCGGAAAACGAATTGATGATCCTGTCAACAGAGTTGTTGCTGCAGATGCCACGGGTACTCAACGTTATTTTAGAACAGGAGACAAAGCTGAGGTTTATGGTGCTGAATTAGAACTTAAGAAAAATCTATTAACTAGAGAAAACGATGAAGCAGTTTTAGCCCTAGGGTTTAACGCTTCCTATTTAAATACAAAACAAGATCTTAAAACTACAACTGGAACATTTACAACCTCATTCGATAGGTCTTCTGATAAATTAGAAGGCGCCTCCGATTGGGTATTAAATGCGGATTTTACATATACTCCTTTAATGGGTGAATTTAAACCCAGGTTCACCCTAGTAGGTTCTTATTTTTCAGATCGTATCTACTCACTTGGCTCAGGTAGCCTTGGAAACATAGTGGAAAAAAGTGTTCCAAGTTTAGATTTCGTTTGGAATAATCCAATCACAGACAATTTTGAGATCAATGTATCTGCATCCAATTTGTTAAACCCGGACATTTCTTTAGTTAGGGAGGGAACTGAATTTGGAGATATTACAATTTATAAATACAAAGTTGGGGTAACAGCAGGTGTGTCCCTCAAATATTCCTTTTAACCAAACAAATAAATCATGAAAAACTTATCCAATTATAATTTAAAACTTAAATCAAAGTCAAAAATGAAATTTAATTTATTATTCCTATTAACTTTTGCAATCATCTTTTCGGGTTGCGAAAGTGATGATACATCGGACATTGTAATTAATATTAACGGTGGAAGTGAAGTACCCGTAGGTGGTGTTATTAACTTAAGTGGTGTATACACATCCGATCTTACATTAGATGCAAATGAAGAATACTTAATAACCGGACCAGTGCTAATGTCTGCTGGTACAACTTTAACAATCCCTGCAGGTATGACCATTAAAGCACAACCTGTAGGGGTAAATGCTTATATAGCCATTCTTCAAGGAGCAAAAATCAATGCTGAAGGAACTTCCTCTAACCCTATAGTTTTTACATCTAGCGCTTCTTCGCCTGCCTCTGGTAATTGGGGAGGTATTGTACTTTGTGGTAAAGCCCCTATCAACTCTACTGCAGACGGATCTACTGATACTGCAACTACAGAAGTTGGAGGACTTTCTTATGGAGGAAACACACCAGATGATAATTCAGGTATTTTAAAATATGTACGCGTAGAATATGCAGGTGGTGCTATTGATGGTAATGCCGAATTAAATGGTGTTTCTGTTTATGCAGTTGGCACAGGAACAACTATAGATTATGTACAAGTATATAAAGGCTCTGATGATGGTTTCGAATTTTTTGGAGGTACCGTAAACGCAAGTCACCTAGCCGTTGTTGACGCTGAAGATGATTCAATCGACTGGACCGAAGGTTGGACAGGTAGCATCACTGACGTTTATGTATTACAGAATGTAGGAAGCAGCCACGATAGTGGTTTTGAGTGTGATGGTTACAATACCGATTTCTCAAATGAAGGCGGTTACGTATCTAACCCAACTATTACTAATGTAACTGTCATAGGTGATGGAGATTCTGGAAGAGCTTTTAGATTACGTGCTGATACATGGGCAACCATATCAAATGTAATTGTTGAAAATTTCGGAAGAGGTTTTGTAATTGAAGATGGAAGCGATCAAGCAGTAATAGACGGAAATCTTTCTGCTACGGATGTTTCGCAAACTGCAGTAGAAACTGAGTTCTCTGCACCTACTGCCACTGCTGAACAGTTCTTTAGTGGAAGCATGGCGAATGCTACAGGTACGGACTATGCCACTTGGGGTGCCGGTTGGACCGTTGAATAATTGTAATTATTTGAATAAATTAGTTTGAATTAGCCAAAAAAAAGCTCTCTGAAATCAGAGAGCTTTTTTAATCATATTATATTAGAAAACCTAATTGTTAGCAACTTTAGATCCATTCTTCCATTCGGTAACATTAATGATCTTGTTGTTATCATAATCAACTTCCTTCATTTTATCACCATCCCAGAAAAACCACTTCCCTACACGATTGCCATTATCATATTTAGCTAAAGCAGTTTTCTCACCTTCCTTGTTATAGGTAATCCACTCTCCTTGAAGTTTACCTTCTTTAGTAAAGGTACCTATTTGCCTTATACTTCCATCATCATGAAAGTATTTAGCATGGATTAGATTTGTAGATTCATTGTAAACTTTTTCAGGAGCCTTTTGTGCAAATACCACTAAAGTGCAGAACATAAGAGCGGCAAAAAGTATCTTTTTCATATCGTAGGGGGTTTAATTAATCTTTACCTAACAAATATAATCCATAATTTACATTAATAAAACGTTTAGATAACATTAAATTAACATTGAAGACATAAAACCTTGTTTAACAACTACTTAAAAAATAGAGATTTTGTATTACCGTGGTTATTAAAGACTTAATGTTTTATTAATATTACCATTACATTTTAGTGATAATACCCATGGATATTTGTATTTCGAGTGATTAGCTCGAATTAGAATTTCATATTATCAATAGTTTTTGTCGACTTATGTATGATTTCTGAGAACTGCCCTTAATTGGGCAGTTTTTTATTAAATGAAATGTTAATGATTAGGAAACGTTAACTTAACATTGGTTTTGGACATTTGCCCTCGACAAAAACTTATTAGATTAATGAAATTTCTTTACGCCCTTAGCATATTCTTATGCTTTTTCGCGGGCACACTTCAAGCACAGGAAAGCAATGCTCCTAAATTTGGAAAAGGTTTGTTTAACTTGGTTGGCCAGGATAGTAGCTGGACGATGAAAGTTGGATTGCGTTTCCAATTACTATCATCCTCTATTTTTAGCGAAGACCATCAACCAGAACATAACTTTTTGGTGAGACGTTCACGATTGAAATTTGATGGATATGCATTTTCCCCTAAATTAAGATATAAATTTGAGTTAGGTCTCTCAAACCGGGATATGTCCGGAACCTCGCAATTCACCAGAAATTCTCCCCGTTTCATTATGGACGCGGTGGTAATGTGGAATTTCTATGAGAATTTCGAATTATGGGTTGGGCAGACCAAACTCCCTGGTAACCGTGAACGGGTAATTTCATCTGCAAATTTGGAAACTGTGGATCGTTCGTTATTGAATGGAGAATTTAATATTGATCGGGATATCGGATTACAATTACACCATGAAACCAATTGGTTTGGAAATTTTATAACAAGAGAAATTGTTGCTGTATCCCAAGGGGAAGGAAGAAATGTTACTTCTGGCAATGAAGGAGGGCATCAATTTACAGGACGAGTAGAATTTTTACCGTTAGGAAATTTTAAAAGCAAGGGTGATTATACGGGCGCTGACTTAGAGCGACATGAAAATCCACGTCTTTCAATAGGTGTAACTTACGATTACAACAATAATGCGGTTAGAGAGAGAAGTAATTTAGGGACTTATATGGAAACAGATACTGGATTTCATGAAACTGATATTTCTACATTTTTTATTGACGCACATCTAAAATATAGAGGATTTTCATTCTTAGGCGAATATGCGGACAGAAATGCAGATGACCCAATTGCAAAAAATAGTGATGGAACTCTTACTGGAGACATTGTTGAAGTAGGAAATGCATTAAATTTACAAGCAGGAATTTTAAATAAATCTAATTGGCAATTTCTAGGTCGTTATACACACATGGAATTGGATAAGGAAATAACGGGGAGAAATCCTGTAGAACAATATACGATAGGAATATCTAAATATTTTGTAGGGCACAAATTGAAGATTCAGTCAGACATAAGCATGCTAGATGCCCAGACCGATAGTAATGAATATATGTTTCGCCTGCAATTTGAACTACATTTTTAATTCATAACAATAACGTAACACTATAAAGCAGTACCTAACGGATATTTGCACTTAAATTAACACTGAAATGGAAAACATTTATTTATTGATGATCGTCGCCTTGGCTTTTCTTGCCGCCGCTGACCTTGTGGTGGGAGTGAGTAACGACGCCGTTAATTTCCTGAATTCTGCTATCGGATCTAAAGCGATTTCTTTTAGAACGATTATGATTACCGCTAGCATAGGTATCGCCCTCGGAGCCATATTTTCTAGTGGTTTAATGGAGGTTGCAAGGAAAGGAATATTTAATCCTGGTGAATTTATGTTCGACGAAATCATGATCATTTTTATGGCCGTGATGATAACGGACATTTTACTCTTAGACTTTTTCAATACGGTAGGTATGCCTACCTCAACAACCGTTTCAATTGTATTTGAATTATTGGGAGCTGCTGTTGCAATGGCATTAATAAAAATTGCCCACGAAGATGGCAGTTTTTGGCAAGTTGTTGATTATATAAATACTAGTAAGGCAACAGAAATTATTTTAGGGATTCTACTCTCTGTAGTTATCGCATTCACAATAGGGGCTTTGGTGCAGTGGGTTTCCAGGTTACTTTTAACCTATAATTTTGAAAGAAAGGCCGATTGGGTAGGTGCCATATTTGGAGGTATTGCACTTTCGGCGATTACCTATTTTATTTTTCTTAAAGGGATAAAAGGAACTCCATTTGCTGGTCAAACTTTTGAATTTACTGGAAACCTAACCATCCAAGAATTTTTAGAATCTAGGGTTTTTACCATTGTATTAATTAGTTTCTTTATTTGGTTTGCAATTTCCTATCTATCAATAAAATTCCTGAAAACCAATATTTATAAAATAATAATCATTGTAGGAACTTTTGCTTTGGCTCTTGCCTTTGCCGGTAATGACTTGGTTAACTTTATTGGAGTACCAATTGCAGCTTGGCAATCTTACAACGCTTGGGTTGGATCAGGTGTTGCGGCCGATGCATTCAGCATGGAAGTTCTGGCTTCTAAAGTCCCAACTCCAACTTTATTCTTAATAGTGGCTGGATTAATTATGGTCTTAACCTTATGGATGTCTAAAAAAGCTAGATATGTTACCCAAACGGAGATTAATTTATCTAGACAAGGTGAGTCTACTGAAAGATTCAGCCCTAACATGCTTTCAAGATATTTAGTAAGGTTTGCTATGGGTATGAGTACAATGGCCAGTTATATCGTACCAAATTCTTGGCAAGAAAAAATAGATAAAAGATTTCAAAAGCCAGTTATCTCGCTATCTAGAGACAAACAATATGAATTGCCTGCATTCGATATGGTTCGTGCAGCAGTTAATCTTATGGTTGCTAGTGTTTTAATTTCAATAGCAACTTCAATGAAGTTGCCATTGTCTACCACATACGTAACTTTTATGGTTGCCATGGGTACATCCTTAGCAGATAGGGCTTGGGGTTCAGATAGTGCAGTCTACAGGGTTGCCGGTGTTTTGAATGTTATTGGTGGATGGTTTTTTACGGCTATTGTAGCCTTTGTAGCAGCTGCTGTCATTGTTTACCTGATGAATTTGAACTTCCCAGTAATGGTCGCTGTTCTACTTTTATTGGCAATAATCTTGTTGGTGAGAAACTTTGTAGCCCATAAAAATAAAATGAAGGAGACAAAGGCCGAGGATAGTTTGAAACGTGCCGAAAGTCAATCCTTACAGGGGGTAATTAATGAAAGTGCCATTAATATTGCAAATGTTGTAAAAAGAGGTAATAGAATATATACCAACTCCATAAAGGGATTGGCAATCCAAGACCAGGATATTCTGAAGAAAAGCAAGAAGAATGTCGGTAAATTACTAAACGAGATTGACGATTTGAGGGATAATATTTTCTATTTCATCAAAAATTTAGACGATTCTAGTATTCACGCGAGTAACTTCTATATCAATGTCTTGGGTTACCTGCAAGACATGGCACAATCACTTGAATATATTTCAAAAGTAAGTTACAAGCATGTTAACAATAATCATAAAAAGCTAAAATACAATCAAATTAAGGAGCTTAAAGAAATAGACAATCATCTTGAAGAGTTGTTCGCAAGCACCAAAGAGGCGTTTGAAAATCGAAATTTTGAGAAGATTGGTTCTATTTTGAGAAACAAAAATGAGGTTTACGATTTGCTTTCAGAAAGAATTGAAAAGCAAGTTCAAAGAACTAGGCACGAAGAATCTAGTCCGAAAAACACGACCTTATATTTCAGTTTATTAATTGAGACCAAAGATCTTGTAACCGCAACCATGAATTTGCTTGAGGAGTACCACGATTCACACGGATCATCAATTAAATAGACCGATGATTTACAATAATGAATCCCGCTGAATAATCAGCGGGATTTTTTTTACAAAAGAATTAATTTGCACATAAACTGAAAAATTCCATGAAAATTAAATCCTCTCTTTTAGTGGTACCTCTATTTTTTTTGATATTCAATTGTGGTCCGGATAAATCCGATGGTGAAAATGTTATCAAAAATTCTATTTACTTTCATGACCCTCAAAATAATTGGTCAACTTTTAATGACAGTTTGAAAATTGAATTACAAATGGCAGATGGCACTAAACGCTTTTCAGAAATTGCCATAAATCTACCAGAGAATTACTTCTCCTTGAATGCCACCAAAGACTCCACTACCTCTAGTTTTATTGTGGATGGAACTAAATGTATTTTGAAATTGAATGGTATGGAAAATTTTTCGGCTAATGATTCCCTTAAACACAATATGACTTGCGAAAGAGCTTTTCGCTATAAAGATTATTACGAGTACCTATATGGATTGCCCATGAAGTTAATGGATCGCGGAACCCAAATCCATTCCTCTGAGTCTGTTACATTTAAAGGCAAAGATTATATCAAGGTTAATGTTTCTTATGATAAAAATGTAGGATCTGATATTTGGAATTTTTATTTCAATCCAAAAAATTATGCTTTGGAGGCCTACCAATTTTATAAAACTGATGAAACCAGTGGGGGTATAATTCCAGATAGTGGTGAATATATTTTACTCGATGAACTTACAACGATAAGCGGAATTAAAATTCCAAAAAACAGAAAGTGGTATTATAATAAAAATGGTAGTTTTTTAGGTGAGGACGTATTGAAATAAAACACCCCCTTTTAGCTACTCGCTAAAAGAGGGTGCATAAACATAACACTTAGATATAAATTATGATCCGCACATTAGGCAGTCATCACCACCTTCGGATGCTTTAGCTTGCGCAATTAAGGCTTTCATTTCTTCTGCAGACATAGGCTCTACCTCCACACCTTTTGTTGTTTGGGCGGCAAATTTTGTCGCAGTTTGCGCGGCCTTTTCTTTTTGAATATTGATAACCATCTTATCTACCTCCTCATTCTCAGCAACAGGTTCGGCTTTTTTGGAATTGTCTAAGGTGAATTTAATGGCATCAACAGCACTTTTGGTTCTTAAGTAATACATACCCGTTTTCAATCCACTCTTCCACGCATAGAAATGCATAGATGTCAATTTAGCCATAGTAGCACCTTCCATAAATAAATTAAGAGATTGTGATTGGTCGATGAAATATCCCCTATGCCTAGACATATCAATAATGTCTTTCATACTTAGTTCCCAAACAGTTTTATACAATTCTTTAATTTCTTCAGGAATAATGTCGATATGTTGAATAGATCCATTAGCTCTCATGATATCCTGCTTCAACTCTTCGTTCCATAATCCAAGGGCTACTAAATCTTCAAGTAAATGCTTATTCACAACAATAAATTCACCTGAAAGCACACGTCTTGTATAAATATTTGAAGTATAAGGCTCAAAACACTCATTATTCCCTAAAATCTGAGACGTACTTGCTGTTGGCATAGGTGCTACCAAAAGGGAATTTCTAACCCCATGTTTCTTAACATCCTTCCTCAACTTGGCCCAGTCCCAACGACCACTAAGTTCTTCGTCTTTAATTCCCCAAAGGTTATGTTGAAACTCCCCTTCGCTTATTGGAGACCCTTTGAAGGTCTGGTATGGACCATCTTTTTTAGCTTCCTCCATGGATGCAGTAACTGCAGCAAAATATAACGTTTCAAAAATTTCCTGGTTCAAGGTTTTAGCTTCATCGGAAGTAAACGGCATACGCATGGCAATAAATGTATCTGCCAAACCTTGTACTCCTAAACCAATAGGGCGATGTCTAAAGTTAGAATTTTCTGCCTCTTGGATCGGATAGTAATTTCTATCAATTACTCTGTTTAAGTTTTTTGTTACCCTTTTAGTAATCTTAAATAATTCTTTATGATCGAACTGCCCATTTTTTACAAACATTGGTAAAGCGATGGACGCCAAATTACAAACGGCAACCTCATCTGGTGAAGTATATTCCAAAATCTCGGTGCAAAGATTTGAAGACTTTATGGTACCAAGATTCTTTTGGTTCGATTTTCTATTAGCTGAATCCTTGTACAACATGTATGGTGTACCAGTTTCAATTTGGGATTCTAATATTTTTTCCCACAACTCCCTTGCCTTAATGGTCTTTCTACCTTTTCCGGCTTCTTCGTACCTGGCATATAAAGCTTCGAACTCTTCTCCATACGCTTCACTTAATCCAGGGCATTCATTTGGACACATTAATGTCCAAGTACCATCTTCCTGAACGCGTTTCATAAACAAATCGGAAATCCACATTGCGTAGAACAAATCCCTTGCACGCATTTCTTCCTTACCGTGGTTCTTCTTAAGGTCGAGAAAATCAAAAATATCGGCATGCCAAGTTTCAATATAGATTGCAAAACTACCCTTACGCTTTCCGCCTCCTTGATCGACATACCTAGCTGTATCATTGAAAACACGAAGCATTGGCACTATACCATTTGAGGTACCATTGGTACCAGCAATATAGCTACCGGTAGCCCTGACATCATGGATTGCTAAACCGATTCCACCGGCTGATTGGGATATTTTTGCAGTTTGTTTTAATGTATCGTAAATACCATCTATACTATCCTCCTTCATAGTTAGAAGAAAACAAGAAGACATTTGTGGTTTAGGCGTACCAGAGTTAAATAGTGTTGGCGTAGCATGTGTAAAATACTTTTTAGACATAAGTTCATAGGTCTCAACAACCGCTTCCATATCATCTAAATGTATCCCAACTGCAACGCGCATCAACATGTGCTGAGGGCGTTCAGCTATATTACCATTAATCTTAAGGAGGTATGATCGTTCTAATGTTTTAAATCCAAAATAATCATAACCAAAATCACGATTATAGATAATTGTGGAGTCCAACAACTCCTTATTTTTCATTATAATTTCATAAACATCATCAGCCAAAAGAGGCGCTTCTTTACCTGTTCTTGGATTAACATATGTATATAAATCAGTCATAACCTCACTAAACGTCTTTTTAGTGTTCTTGTGAAGGTTAGAAACCGAAATTCGAGCAGCCAAACGGGCATAATCTGGATGCGCAGTTGTTAATGTAGCAGCAATCTCAGCTGCCAAGTTATCCAACTCGCTCGTGGTTACCCCATCATAAAGACCTTCAATAACTCTCATTGCCACTTTTACTGGGTCAACTAATGAATTTAAACCATAACATAGTTTTCTCACTCTTGCGGTGATTTTGTCGAACATCACAGGTTCCTTTCGACCGTCTCTTTTTACTACATACATTGTTTCTTTAAGTTTTTAGTTTTCTGATACGCCTTCAGAAAATGGGTTAATTAGTACTATAGGTGCTGAAGGGGTACTCCCTCACCGGGTTTGTTGTTTAAAATTGGTTATAAAAATTGACTCCGTAAAACGGTGATACAATAATTTCTTTGAATGTTTGAAACCTGATTTACAGGTTAAACGCGCTTAAAAATCTGCGTCGAAACTGAACTTGTCCTTCTCTTCTTCTTTATTAAGAACGCCAGCTTTTTGGTACTCGGAAACTCTCTTCTCAAAGAAATTGGTTTTTCCTTGAAGAGAAATCATGTCCATAAAATCGAATGGATTGGCAGTATTATATACTTTATCACAATTCAATTCGGTTAGCAATCTATCGGTAACAAATTCAAGGTATTGGGCCATAAGATTGGCATTCATACCGATAAGGCTGACAGGGAGAGATTCTGTAATGAACTCTCGCTCTATATCGAGGGCATTTGTAAGGATTTCGGTGATTCGTTCTTTAGAAACTTTTTGTTCTAAGTGATTGTTGTGCAGGTGCACGGCAAAGTCGCAGTGGACACCTTCATCTCTAGAGATTAATTCGTTAGAGAAGGTTAAGCCCGGCATAAGACCACGCTTCTTAAGCCAAAAGATGGAACAGAAAGCTCCTGAAAAGAATATTCCCTCCACCGCTGCAAAAGCAATAAGACGCTCAGCAAAGCTTGGAGATTCTATCCACTTTAAGGCCCATTCAGCTTTCTTCTGGATGGCAGGGAAATTTTCGATAGCATTGAAAAGAATATCCTTTTCCTTTTCATCTTTAACGTAAGTGTCTATTAACAACGAATAAGTTTCGCTATGGATATTTTCCATCATTATTTGGAATCCGTAGAAAAATTTGGCTTCGCTATATTGTACTTCATTCACGAAATTCTCAGCCAGATTTTCATTAACTATTCCATCGCTTGCGGCAAAAAAGGCTAATATATGTTTAATGAAATATTGCTCGTCGTCATTGAGTTTACTATTCCAATCGGTTAAATCTTGGTGCAAATCTATCTCTTCGGCAGTCCAAAAACTAGCCTCAGATTTTTTATACCACTCCCAAATATCATGGTGTTGAATTGGAAAAATAACAAATCGATCCTTATTTTCACGAAGTATCGGTTCTACAAAATCAGACATTATTCAAGCAAAATTTATAAATTAAACAAAATGAATTGGGGGCTTTTGGGAATAACAAATATTCAAATTTGAGCTTAAAATATGAAGGCTGGAGCATAAACATTGTTAACAAGTTTTTAACAAAGGAACAGCCCGTTAAGAATAATGAGAAAAGTTGATTTTTGTAGTTAACTAATTGTTTTTTAGATATTTATAATGTATCCTGGAAATTGAAGTTTCGTAAGAATACCCTTATTAAAAACCATCTTACACCTTATAAATAAAGAGTTTATTAGGGAGTCTATAATAAGTTAAATGATTTTGTTAATTACTATTTTGAATAAAATTTTTCTTTACCAAACAGAAAATGTAGAAATAAAAAAAAGCCAGAGAATATCTGGCTTTTTTTGTTGATTAATAGCATTTACTTTTCAAAGTGACTCCCCACAAATCACTTAAATTAATAAAATAACCTACACAAATATGTAAGAAAAACTTTCTTTACAGTACATACATTGTATAACTGGTATTAAATTATGTATGATTGGAATTCAGGTATTAGGTTTTAACATTTACTAAGCCTCTGACCATAACGGCCTTACCAAAATAATTAACTACACTTAGGACCACTAATACCGCCGAATTACTATCTTTAACACATGATAAGCGCTGTTATAGTAGATGATGAGCCAAAGGCAATTTTAGGCCTAGAATGGGAATTGAAAAAATATAGTGACCACGTTAAAGTGGTTAAAACTTTTTCAGATCCAGAAGAAGCTTTAAAATACCTAAGTATTAACCAGCCGGACTGTCTTTTTCTCGACATCCAAATGCCAACTATAGATGGTTTCAGTTTCTTGGAAAAATTAGGGGAACATGAAATGGCTGTAATAATCACAACTGCCTATAACGAATACGCAATGAAAGCCTTAAAAAATGAGGCCATTGATTATCTGTTAAAACCAATTGACACTGACGACCTTCACGACACTCTACACAAAGTACAAAAACACAAAGATCGACTTGATAATGCTAGTAAATTGGAGAATATCTTAACGGAATTTAATGACCGATTAAACCATAAAAAGATTGTTATCAACGCTGATGGGCAGATGTATTTTTTGAATCCCGACACTATCCTATATGCCGAATCGGATGGGAATTATTGCACCATTTTTATAGAACAACAACCAAAAATTGTGGTTACCAAAAAACTTAAGGAAATCCATAGTCTTCTACCAGAAAGTAATTTTTTTAGAATTCACAATTCCTATGTGGTTAACCTCAATAAAATAAGATCTTATGTTAAGAATGACGGCTATGTTTTGTTGTCGAACAATCAAAAGATTCCAGTGGCAAGACAACGGAAATCTAAATTTTTGGAAAAACTTTAAATGCAAATTCTTAAGTCTTATAGAAAATTAAACAAGCTTTTAACTATTGCTTTTATACTTGCTAGTTATCAGTTTGGAATAGCACAAGACCAAAAAACATCTGAAACGGAGGTAATAATTAAAAGGGTTTTGGATGAAAGACCTTCTGATGTCGGGACACTCGACACAATTTTCAGACCCATCGCTAGAGATTCAGTTGCAGTTAAAAGACTTATTGAAAAATCGCAACAAGATCAGTATCCGCTTGGCGAAGGTTATGGCTTCAATGCGCTCGGTGAACTTTATAGAAACCTATCGTATTATCAAAAATCCATGACGTTTCATCAAAAAGCAGAAGAAATTGCGGAGGAAATAGATAATTTAGAATTGAAGGTATATAGCCTTAATATGATTGGTGTGGCTTATAGGAGGATGGATGAAGTGAAGCCTGCATTAGATTACCATTCAAAGGCTTTGGAGTTAGCACATTTAAGCGAGAACCCATCTCGCTATTTGAGATTTCAAATAGCCGTTTCCCAAAATAGCATCGGTAATATCTATTTAGCACTTGAGCAATACAAATTAGCCATAACCCAATTCACTCAATCCTTAGAAATTGAGGAAGAAATGGATAACAAATTAGGCCTTGCAATAAATCATGAAAACATTGGATATGCCTATGAATATCAGGGCTTTCTAGAAAGGGCACTCGAACATTACCATACTTCTCTCTCATACAACGAACAGATTAATTCTAATATCGGTAGAATTATATGTTACAATAGTATTGGAAGGGTAGATATTAAAAAAGGAAATTACAAAGAGGCTGAATCTTATATCGAAGATGCTCTCAAACTCGCAATTAAGGCCAATGACAAATTTTACACCTCACTTAGTTACATTAACTATGGTTGGGTAAATTTAGAATTAGATGATTTCACTGATGCGGAGGAAAATTTACTTAAGGGCTTAAGTATGGCTGAAACCTATAATTTAAAATCTTATGTCGTCTCTGCCGGTCAACATTTATCAGATTTATACAGTCGATTAGGGGATTATCAAAATGCTTTGCTTTATTATCAAAAGGCAACGGAAACAGACAAGACCATCAATAATGAGCGTAATTTGAAATATGTTAATGATGTAATCGTACAATTCGAAAATGAGGTTAAAAATAGAGAGATACAAGCATTAGCATCCGAGAATGAAGCGGTACGCCAGAAGCTTAAAACCAATAATATCATATTTTGGTTTACCATATTTGCTATTGTAATTATAGCCGCCATTTTAATTATTATCCTAAGAAACCGCCAACTTAACCAAGAAAAACAGATTCTTACCTTGGAACAGGAAATGCTAAGAAGTCAAATGAATCCTCATTTCATCTTCAATTCCCTAAATTCCATAAAGCTATATATCATCAATAATGAAAAGGAAAATGCCGTATACTACCTTAATAAATTTTCCAAACTAATTAGAAAAATCTTAATCGCCACCACAGAAAAATCAATTCCATTGAAAGATGAGCTAGAAACCATGCAGCTCTATATGAATATTGAAAATATCCGGTTTTCCAATCATATCGATTTTAAAATAGATATCGACCCCAATGTGAATACGAATAACATACAGGTTCCTTCCTTAATTCTTCAACCATTTTTAGAAAATGCTCTGTGGCATGGCCTTTCCGCCAAAAAAGAGGACAAAAAAATCTCCTTGGAGATAAGACAATCAGATTATGATTTCGTAGATATAACTATTACGGATAATGGTATAGGAAGAAAACGCTCTGCCGAAATTAACCAAGAAAAGCTTCTCAATAGAAAGTCAGTTGGATTATCAATAACCAAGGCAAGGTTGGCAAATTTTTCTAAAAGTTTCGTTCACGACTATAAATTAATTATTGAAGACCTGCAAGACGAAAACGGAAAACCAATTGGGACGCAGGTTAAACTATCTATCCCATTAAGACCTAATGTCCTAAAATCAGCTTAGCGCTTTTCAAGCCGTTTTTTAGCAACATCCTCTAATCCAGCATACCAGTTTTCACCGAATTTCCGAATCAGTGCTTCCTTTACAAATTTGTAAACAGGAACTTTCAATTCCTTACCTAAACTACATGCATCATTACAAATAGGCCAACGGTGGTAGTTAACGGCTGAGAATTCGGAATACTCTTTAACACGAACGGGATACAAATGACATGAAACAGGTTTTTTCCAATCAATATCACCCTTATTATAAGCCTCCTCAATGGCGCAAAGAGCTACACCTTTGGCATCGAAAATTACATAGGCGCATTCTCCCCCATTAACCAAGGGAGTTTCAAAATCCCCATCCTCCCCAATTACAAAAGGGCCTTGTTTCTCTATTGATTGAATTCCTTCTTTTCTTAGGTAAGGCCTTACCATTGGGAAGATATCCTTTAATATCTGCGTTTCAGATTCCTCTAATGGAGCCCCAGCGTCACCGTCTACACAACAAGCTCCTTTACAGGCAGAAAGATTACAGACAAATTCCTTATCTAGAATATCTTCTGAAACCAGTGTTTTTCCCATTTGAAACATGGGGCAAATATAGGTTAATTCAATGTTGCTTCAAACCAACACCAATGTTCCTTAATTTTACAATAATTTAATTAGGGAATCACATACAAATACCGACATTTGCAAAAATTTAATTGAGGTACATGAACCTAAATTTTAAAGAAATTTTCACCGCCTTTATGGTATTGTTCGCTGTTATTGATATAATTGGCAACATCCCAATTATTATTAATCTGAGAAAAAAAGTTGGGCATATTCAGAGTGAAAAAGCGTCAATAATTGCAGGTATTTTAATGATAATATTTCTTTTCTTGGGGAATAATATTTTGAATCTAATCGGCATAGGTGTAAATTCATTTGCGGTGGCTGGTGCTTTTGTAATCTTTTTCATAGCCTTGGAAATGATTTTGGGGATTAGCATCTATAAACAAGACGAAACAACCCCAATGACGGCATCTGTATTTCCTTTAGCCTTCCCCTTGATTGCAGGACCAGGTAGTCTTACAACCCTACTTTCACTCAGAGCTGAATTCAGCATTGAAAATATTATCGTTGCGGTTATTTTGAACGTTATAATTATCTATATCGTGCTCAAGACCTCAGCTCGGATCGAACGTTTATTAGGCGCAAACGGTATAAATATTATTCACAAGGTATTTGGCGTAATATTACTTGCAATTGCTGTTAAATTATTTGCCTTTAACATTAAGGAACTATTAGAATTGGCATAAAAGATGAAAATTTTCATTATCATACTTCAAATTTTAGCATTAGGTCTAATCATTTTTAATCTATTTCAAATAGATTGGAATAACCCACTTCAAACCGAAAGTAACACGGCAGCCATCACTATTTTAGCGTCCCTTTGTGCCATTCTACTGTTGCAGATTCTAAAATATTCAAAAAAGATTGAACGTTTAGCCAAAAATAAATGATGGTATTCGATGCCATGATTATCGGTGGTGGAGCCTCTGGAATGAGCTGTGCCCTTATTTTAGGTTCAGCTGGTAATAAGGAATTTGCCAAAGGCAAAAAGATTGCCCTCATGGCCCACCAACGAGCTTCTCATTTAGATAGTGCTTTGTTTAATAATGTACTTGGATTTGAACCCGGAACTTTAGGGAAGGACATTTTAAAATCTGGTTTGCAACAAATTCGAAACCTATATCCACAAATTGAAATTATTGAAAAAGAAAGGGTAATTACAATTTCCAAAAATGAAGATGGATCTTTTACGCTAATTTCCAACAAGGATACCTATACCACAAAAATTGTAGTTGTGGCGGTGGGCTATGCTCAACCATTTACTATTGATGGCCTTGAAATTTACTTAGGCCCACACCCTAGAGCAAAGTCCGAAAAAAACCGTGTTTGGTTGAAAAACAATGATCACTTAGTTACAGAAGGTCTCTATGTAGCAGGTACTTTAGCAGGGTGGCGAAGCCAATATGCTATGGCATGTGGCAGTGGAGCCCATGTTGCCACTGATATACTTACCCTTTGGAACCAAGGGCAACATGTAAAAATTCACGATAAAACTTAGATTATTTATTGAAGCTTTGGCTAAGAGTAATTACCTCCTCAATCATTAAATCGTCTTCATTTAAAAGCCTTTCTGCTGCATCATCACCATAGAGCTGGCGTGCTAATGCAGCTTTAATCAATTGCCGCATTTCCTCATGGTATGCCACAAACGTAATATTGGTACGTTCCCGTTTATTGATATAATCCTGGAATCGTAAAACGATATCGTCACTTACTCTATAGTGATTCAAAAAATCATCCTCGTTAACTCCACTATACACACTTCGGTCTTTATCTAATTCTTCAAAAACAAAATAATTGATATAACCTCTTCTTCTAATATAATTAATGGTTTCATTTTGCCTAGAAGAATCTAGCGGTACAAATATATCTGGTATAATACCTCCGCCTCCATAAACAACTTTTCCCATTGGAGTTACAAATTTGAGAGAATCCGCAACTTCAATATTTTCAGCATTACTCAATTCACCATTCCCTAAGCGCTTATAATAATCTTCGTAATAATCTTCGCTATGGCCATTTTCATAAGGCCGTTGAATGGACCTACCTGTCGGCGTATAATACCTTGATACTGTCAACCTAACTGCACTGCCATCACCAAGAGCCATTTCGCGTTGTACTAATCCTTTTCCATAAGATCTTCTTCCTACAATAGTTCCTTTATCATTATCTTGTAATGCGCCTGCAATAATTTCACTGGCAGAAGCGGAACCTTCATTAATCAAAACATATACCTCTCCCTCCTCAAAATCACCATATTGGGTTGCATAAGTTTTGTCGATATTTCCATGCTTATTTTTGGTGAACAAAATCAACTTATGGTCTTCAAGAAATTCGTCCGCAATTTGTTCAGCAACACCAACAAAACCACCAGGATTATCTCTTAAATCTAATGCTAGTTTCGTAGCGCCTTGATCCTGTAATTTCCCCAAAGCTTTTTTGAATTCTTTATAAGTAGATTCCGCAAACCGATTAATTTTTATATAACCCAACTTATCTGTTAACATGTAAGCGGCATCCACACTTTTAATAGGGATATTAGTCCGTTTTATTGAAACGTCTATATATCTTTTTTCTGAGGGTCGGTAGACTACTAGATTTACAACCGAATTCTTTTCTCCTTTCAATTTGTTTACCACGTCAGAGCTAGACCACTTTTTCCCATAAATAGTATCATTGTCTGCCATGAGGATGCGATCTCCACCTAGAATGCCAGCCTTTTCACTTGGTCCGCCATCAACTGGCCGAATTACCGCGATTGAATCATGATACGGATAAAAATTGATTCCTATACCAATAAAATCTCCTTTCATGTTCTCAGTTACCCGAGCTAAATCTTCTTTAGGTATGTAAGTAGAATGGGGGTCTAAATTTTCAAGAATACCATTAACGGTGACGTCCACAATACTATCTGTATTAACATCATCAACATATTCATAGTCAATGTAATCTATAAGGCGATTCAATTTATCCTTGTTGCTATTGGATGAAAAAAGCCGATCAGAACGATCCGCATAATTGAGTTTTCCACCAATAAACACTCCGGTCGCAATTGCAACGCCAGTAAGTAGAGGGATGTATTTTTTCTTCAATGCCATTAATTATTCATCGAGGTCTTCTATCAATTTCAATTCTATACCCGCCTTTTTCAAAAATTTTAGGCCGGAATCATCTTTATATCCCTGTTGGTAAACTACCCTCACAACTCCTGCCTGATGGATAAGCTTACTACATTCCTTACAGGGAGATAAAGTTATGTATAATGTAGCTCCCTTACACGATTGCGTTGATGATGCCACTTTCAATATAGCGTTGGCCTCTGCATGAAGGACATACCATTTAGTGTATCCTTCCTCATCTTCACAATAGTTTTCAAAACCTGTAGGTGTACCATTGTAACCATCGGAAATGATCATCCTATCCTTTACAATAAGTGCGCCGACTTGTTTGCGTTTGCAATGCGACAATTTTCCCCACTCTCGGGCAATTCTTAGATAAGCCTTGTCGTATCGCAGCTGCTTCTCATATGTCATTTAAATTAGTTGGTATTCTTCGCGCTTCGGATATTTTTTGAATGAAATTTAAGAATCAACACCATCTTCAATTTCCCCTGCGCAGTTAATTAAACGAATATAACGGCTTCCTATTTTATATTCAATCGCTTCAAGTTAAAATTTTATAAATTTTTAACCTCTTTTCTCCTTTCATTTACAGATAATTACTGCTTAAAAGCATAGGCAAAAGCAAACCTATCACAATCGATGACCATACTAAAACCCAATCTCTTTTAGAAAATCTAAATATCGTTTGACAGAGAAAGCTGATGAATAATATAATGAAAGCCAAAATAAGTTGCCCCAATTCTATTCCAATTACATGCTCTAATACACCTATTAACTTGTGGTGTTTGCCATTATTCAAGCCATTAAATAGGCCTACAAAGCCAAACCCATGTACGATTCCAAAAAATATTGATGCAATTAAGCTGATACCGATGCGTTCACTTTCGGGTTTTTTACCCGATGTAAAGACATTATAAAGTGCCACTACCAATATTGTCATGCCAATTAGGAATTCCACCAAGCTTTGATTGACTTTAACGATACCATAGGTAGCCAACGCCAAAGAAATTCCATGTCCCAAAGAAAATAAACTAATAAGAGCTAAGACTCTTTTCCATTTATTGAATAGAAAGGGGACGGTAAGTACAATCAAGAACAGTATGTGGTCGTAGGCTTCTAGGTTGAGCACGTGAAAAATGCCCTTCTGTACATGAGACCAAATGTCTTCCATCATTTGTGTTTCAATTTGGGTTGGCCAAATGTACAATTATTAATGTTTTAAGCCAAGTTTCAGGTCACTGTCTGCGATTAGCCAATAAAGGTGGGGGTTCACCCGTAAATGGATTCCAACGGCTTATACTTTTTGCTGACATACCCGAGGCTTTTATAACAGCCCTATCTCCATAACGTTCGCGCATACGATCCATCGCCTGATAGAGATTGATGATTTTATCGTTGTCATCAAAAAGATCTATTTGGTGACCGCCTTCTACCAAATGACTAAAACGAACACCTACTAATCGCACCAACAAACGTCGGTTGTATAGTTTGTTGTATAATTCCATAACCACTGGGAGAATCTTATGGTCTGCCGAACTGTATGGAATTCTCTTTTGCATGGTATAGGTTTGAAAATCGGTATACCTTATTTTGAAAGTAACACAAGCGGTCAGCTTATTGCCACGCCTCAATTGATAAATAAGATTTTCAGTCATGGCGGTAATGATGCCCTCCAATTTCCGAATATCAGTAGTGTCTCTATCGAAGGTGCGCTCTGTGGAAATAGATTTTCGTTCATGATACTGAACAACTGGGCTATTATCAATACCATTGGCTTTCTTCCAAATAACCTCCCCGTTTTTTCCAAACACCTTTTGCATTAACTGCATTGGCATTTCTTGTACAGTTTTTATGCGTTTGATGCCTAAATCACAAAGAGAACGGTAAGTGACCTCCCCAACCATCGGAATTTTGCGTACCGATAATGGCGAGAGGAAAGGCTTTTCAGTTCCCTCCAAAATTTGGAGTTCATTATTGGGCTTGGCTTCCCCAGTGGCAATTTTTGAAACCGTTTTATTAGTTGAAAGTCCAAATGAAATTGGCAGGCCTGTTTCTCGCATTATCTTAGAGCGCAATTCTGAAGCCAATTTATAACACCCAAAAAATTTATCCATCCCGCTGAGATCGGCATAAAATTCGTCTATGGAAGTCTTTTCATACAAAGGCACATTCTCTTTTATCACATCCGTAACCAAATCGGAGTATTTTGAATAGATCCCCGAATTACCCCTTACAACAATAGCTTCTGGACAAAGCTGTCGCGCCATACGCATCGGCATGGCAGAATGTATCCCAAACTTACGAGCCTCATAACTGCAAGAAGCCACTACCCCCCTGTCTGTAATGCCACCAATCAATACGGGCTTATCTACAAGTCGACGGTCTAAAAGACGCTCACAAGACACAAAAAAAGTATCTAAATCCATATGTAAAATAGCCCTATTTGCACTCATCACACACGTAGCTTTTCTAAATTTTTATTCGATTTGAAATGGTATCCTTTCTTAGATCCATTAGCATAGCGCGGATCTTCCATCAAGGCGAGGCGCTCCATTTTAGAAACTTCAATTGAAATACAATCAAACTCTTCCATTACCTTACCTTCTATTCGGTAGACACCATTTCCCCTAAAAGGATATTGGGAAGCTGAAATAGGAAAATGAACCGTATCCACGAAATCGCCATCCCTGTCTATAAACGTGCCAAAATACATGCGTACACCCTTAGCTGTACGGGTATTCTTAGCCGTAATGAGATAACCATCGATAGACGCAATTTTTCCAACTAATTTTTCTAGCATTTTTGCACGCAAGCCATTATCTGAAGAATCTAGAAGTAAATCGAATGGATTGCAGAGTGGGTACCCTAACAATTCAATCTGGTCGAAGGCAGCCTCTTCCTTGGTACAGGTCAATTCAGGAAGCTGATAAGAAACAGGTTTTGGTTTAAACAGGAGCTGTTCGGGATCTGACAAAGTTATTTTCTGAATCTTCATGTACGATTGCCATAATAATTCACGTTTGTTGACACCCGTAAATCTGAATGCATCTATTTTAATGAGAATACTTATCTGCTCTAATGAAATGGGTACACGCTCCAAAAAATCG
The DNA here is from genome assembly GCF_015476115.1 of Aegicerativicinus sediminis. Classification (GTDB taxonomy): domain Bacteria; phylum Bacteroidota; class Bacteroidia; order Flavobacteriales; family Flavobacteriaceae; genus Aegicerativicinus; species Aegicerativicinus sediminis. The sequence goes on from NZ_CP064295.1 coordinate 863,763, forward strand.
TCTAAGTCTGAAAATGTTCCATGCTTATAGCGTTCCTCCACTAATTTTTGTGCGGTCTGTCCCTCAAAATTATGTAGGAACATAAACCCCAAATAGATATCCTTCCCATAAATAGTAGTTTCATAAAAACTGCGATTTATACAAGGCGGCTCTATAGTCGCTCCTTTCATACGTGCCTCGTGCACATACAATTCAGTACGGTAAAACCCCCCCAAATTGTTAATGGTAGCCACCATATATTCCAATGGATAATACGCTTTCAAAAACAAACTTTGGTAACTTTCCACGGCATAAGAAGCCGAATGTCCTTTGGCAAAGGCATAACCGGCAAAACTTTCTATTTGGTCCCATACCTCTTGTGCAATACCTGCCTTTTTACCATCGCGCTTACAATTATCGAAAAACTGTTGTTTTACTTTTAAAAACTCTTCGCGAGAACGGAATTTTCCAGACATTCCCCTCCGCAATACATCAGCTTCTGCCAAACTTAATCCTCCAAAAATATGTGCCACTTTAATAACATCTTCTTGATAGACCATAACACCATAAGTTTCTGGCATAATATCTAACAATACAGGGTGTGCCTCTTTACGCTTTTCAGGAAAACGGCTACGTTTGATATAGTCGCGCATACCAAACTTAGAAACCCCAGGCCTGATCACCGAACTTGCCGCTACTAAACCGATATAATCATCTACCTGCAACTTTTTAAGCAACATCCGCATGGCCGGCGATTCCACATAAAAACAACCAATGGCATCTGCATTTTTTATCATATCATTGATGACAGGATCTTCCTTAAAACTGGCAATATCATGGATGTCAATGGGCGGATCTTCAGGGTGGTTGCGTGCTGCTATCGCCACAGCATCCTTTATTTTTCCCAAGCCACGCTGACTGAGAATATCAAATTTATAAAGACCTATATCTTCAGCAATCACCATATCTATCTGCGTGGTCGGGAAACCTTTGGGCGGCATAAAGGTTGCTGTATAATAGTGTATAGGTTTTTCTGAAATAAGGATCCCTCCAGCATGTATGCCCAAATAGTTTGGAAACCCTTGAATGCGTTGACTATAAACCAACACCAATTGTGAAAGCTTATCTAGTTTGTGCGGATCGTATTGGTTGCCACAAAGCTTATCTATTTCGTGTTTTGGCAAGCCAAAAACCTTACCTAATTCTCTAACGGACGCCTTGTATTTAAACGTATTATAAACGGTGATAAGGGCAGTATGCTTAAAATTCTTAAAAATGAAGTTGGTGATATCATCCCTATCCGTCCACGAAAAATCTAAATCGAAATCGGGTGGATTGGTGCGATAAAGATTGATGAAACGTTCAAAATATAGATCGAGTTCCACCGGATCTACATCGGTAATCCTCAACAGATAAGCCACAATACTGTTGGCCCCACTACCACGGCCAACATAAAAATAGCCCTTACTACGGGCATACTTCAATATTTTCCAATTAATGAGGAAATAAGAAATAAAACCCATTTGGCGAATAACATCCAATTCCTTTCCTAAACGGGCATAAATAACCTCTCCTGGATTTTTATAGCGGTATTTTAACCCATCATAGGCAAGCTTTTTAAGCAACCTGAAATCTAAATCCGTACTGCCCGTATAGCTGTTTTGGTTTTTCGGAGTCTTTTGGTCAAAATCGAAGTTTACATGACATTCGCTCAGAATAAATCTCGTATTCTCAATAATATTTGGGTATTCAGAGAAATAATTAAGCAGGTCATCCATAGACAGTAATTCGTGTGAAGGATCGGCTTCTTCAGATTTTGGCAACTTACTCAACAACACATTATTATCGATGGCGCGTAGTAAACGGTGTGTGTTAAAACCCGATTTATCTACAAAACTTACTGTATGTAGCATCACCAATTTTGAACACCGCTTCGCATAACGGGAAAATTTCAAAGTCTTAAGATCTTTGATGCTTACCCCCACATACTCATTCTCGGCCAATCGCCCCAAGTCTGAAATAGGAAAATGTTTAAAAGGGTAAATGACAAAAGTATCCTTCAAAACATGGCTCCTTTCTGGTATAACAAACGGTGGGTGTTCTAAAAACGAAGAGAGATAGTGGTTGATATTATAAAATCCTTCATTGTTCTTGGCCAATGCCACAAACTGCTGCTGAGGCCCATTCCTAAAATCAACTCCAAGAACTACTTTAACACCATAAGAATCAGACATTCGCATAACATCTAGACAGGCTGTTGTAGTATTTATGTCTGTGACAGCCATCATTTTAACACCTAATTTTTGCATGTGTTTTAGCAGGTCTTTAGGAGCTATGGTACCATAACGAAGGCTGAAATATGTATGGACGTTGAGAAACATACAGCAAAATTAACTACATATTATAGCTTATATTGCTATATTTTGTAGTTTAACTCTAACAGGAATTAGTATTTTTACCAAAAAAAGCATCGAAAAGACCCTTCAATTCTTCACCTTTTACAAGAACATTTTCCTTACGGTCATAGGGATATCTATTCTTATTGGTGCATTGGGATCTTTTGGCTCTTTAAACATATTACGGTTGTCTGCATTTTGCATCCCACCATTAACTCCTTTGGCGCAGTATTTACTTTACGATATGCGCAGCCCGAACACCTATTATTTCTACTATAATTTGGGATGGTCTAAACTAAAACTCTATCTCTACAGCATGCTAACATCGTCCTTGGCAGCTATCCTAATCTTGATGCTATGAATGAACTTCATGTAGATAGCGTTACTAAAGAATATGACAATCGCAGAATATTAACGGATGTTCACCTAAACTGTAGACAGGGAGAAATAATTGCTCTTTTTGGAAGAAATGGTTCGGGCAAATCTACCTTAATGAAAATCATTTATGGAAGCGAGCCTGCACCAACCAAATACGTAAGGATCAACGAACATATCATCCAGAAAGGAAACACAAAACAGTTAATCAACTATTTGCCACAGCAAAGTTGCTTACCACAACAATTAAAGGTTGAAACGATCTTAAAACTTTGGAAAAAACAAGCAGATATCACTTCACTAGTAAAATTGAAGAAAGTACAAGAACTGCAAGGCAGAACGGTGAAACAACTTTCTTGGGGCGAGAAACGCTTTTTGGAAATTGCTCTTTTCTGTCATTCTATAGCGCCATTCATTTTACTCGATGAACCGTTTAATGGCCTTTCGCCCATTTTAATTTCAGATATTAAAGGCATTATAATAGCCAAATCAGCCGAAAAAGGAATTATAATATCAGACCATGACTACCAAAATGTGTTGGATGTAGCAACAAAATTGATATTGATTAACCAAGGCTATACAAAACCCATTAAGACTAAGGCCGAATTACAAGAATTAGGATATTTGCCTTAATTTAACCTTTGCATCCTAACATTTCAGAAAATGAAAAAGCTAACCATATGGATCTTATTCCTTGGAATTCAATTAAGTGGCTATAGTCAAGAAATTCTTTACAAAACATTAGAAAACATCAATTATTATACAGAGGATATTTCAAAAACAGATGGCTATATTGCCAGCAGGTGTGTACTAGATCTTTATTACCCAACCAATATTCAAGGTTTCCCAGTTGTGGTTTGGTTTCATGGTGGTGGATTAAGTGGAGGCGAAAAGTTTATTCCAGAATCACTAAAAAACAAGGGCATTGCAGTTATCAGTGTAAATTATCGATTATATCCAAAGGTGAAAGCTCCGAAATATATTGAAGATGCAGCGGCAGCTGTAGCTTGGGCATTTAAAAATATTGAAAACTATGGCGGAAGCGTTTCAAAAATATTTGTGTCAGGTCATTCAGCTGGAGGCTATTTAGCCAGTATGATTGGTCTCGATAAACGATGGTTAGAAAAACATAATATTGATGCAGATAACATTGCCGGCCTCATTCCATTTAGCGGACATACCATTACTCATTTTACCGTAAGGCAAGAACGTGGTATAAAAGGCACTCAACCCATTATTGATAGTTTGGCACCTTTATATTATGTGCGCAAAGACGCTCCCCCTTTATTACTGATAACTGGAGATCGAAATTTAGAATTATTAGGGCGTTATGAGGAAAATGCCTATATGTGGCGAATGATGAAAGAAGCAGGCCACCAAGACACTGCCTTATTTGAGCTTGATGGTTACAATCATGGAGGTATGGCCGAACCCGCATTTCCCTTACTTCTGAAGGAAATTCATAGAATTTCTAATAATTAGAATTTTAGTCATGGGGATTTTTAAAAAACCTTTACAATTCCTGCAATTTATTTTTCTGTTTTTGTCTACATCCCTATGCCTTTCTCAAAAAAGCCAAACTATCCCTATTGAGGGAGGAAAACTACATTATACAACATATGGCAAAGGAGATCCAATACTTATCATAAACGGTGGACCAGGTTTTAATAGCAACGGTTTTCAACCCCTAGCTAAAAAGTTAGCTGAAATGGGGTACATGGCTATATTGTTTGACCAAAGAGGAACTGGAGGGAGCACATTAGATATAGCTGATGAAACCACCATTACCATGGATCTTATGGTTAAGGACATTGAAACATTACGCCAACACCATTCTATAAAAGATTGGATAATTTTCGGCCATTCCTTTGGAGGAATGTTGGGAAGCTATTATGTTTCCAAATATCCCGATCCTGTGAAAGGTATAATCCTCAGTTCTTCTGGAGGTTTGGATTTGTCGCTTTTAAATTCAGCCGGAACCAATTTCACACAACATTTAACACCAACGGAAAGAGATAGTTTAGATTATTACCGCACAAAACGAAATCAATTCCCAAACGACGAAAGCATTTCAAAAATATATTACAAATTGTTTGCGAAAGCTTATGTAAAAGACGAAGCGCACGTATCTACAGTGGCAATGCGACTTGCCCAATCTGATATGAGAATAAATCGTATCGTTTGGTCTAATCTAAACGCCATAAATTTCGATGTGAAAAATATGCTAAAATCATTTGTAAGACCTGTTTTAATTTTACATGGGGATGAAGATATTGTTTCTATAGAAGTGGCCAGTGTCGCACAACATACATTTCAGAATTCTAAATTGGTTATTTTAAACAATTCCCTACATTACGGATGGTTAGATGCGCCAAACGTTTATTTTTCTGAAATTGAACAATTTTTAGAAATTTTACCCTAAACATACTTATAAACTAAGCTTCAAAAACCTAAATATGGATATCAGAAAACACAATAGTTCAGCTTGGGATCGTTATGTAGAAAAAAAGGATCGATGGACTGTTCCTGTATCAGAACAGGAATTAGAACAGGCAAAACTTGGCAAATGGGGAATTGTTTTGACACCAAAGAAGACAGTACCTCACAATTGGTTCCCGAAATTGAAGGGGTTAAAAATTCTTGGCCTAGCTTCTGGAGGTGGCCAGCAAGGCCCAATATTGGCAATATTGGGAGCAGATGTTACCATATTCGATAATTCTGAAAAACAATTGAAGCAGGACGAGACCATAAGCAAACAAAACAATCTTGGTATAAAAACCATCCAAGGAGATATGAGAGATTTGTCTGTATTTGAAGATGGTTGCTTCGATTTGGTTTTCAACCCCTGTTCTGTTTTATTCGTTGATACTATTTTACCTATCTGGAAGGAATGCTTCAGAGTTCTTAAACCAAACGGAATTCTAATGACTGGTTTAATGAACCCCCTAGCGTTTCAACTTCATGAAAAAAATTTAAGCCTTATATATAAACAACCCTTTTCTGATATTGATTCTCTTCCAAAAGAAGAGTTGGAAGAACTAATTAAAAATAAAGAAGCATTGGTTTTCGGTCATAGCCTTACTGACCAGATCGGCGGACAATTGCAGGCTGGTTTTCATATAACCCATATGTTTGAAGATGATTGGGGAGGAGATAATCCTATGGACGCCTATTTCCCAGCATTTATAGGTACTCGGGCGATTAAGCCATAAATCAAAAATGGATGGTATCCAATTCAAAGAGGGCCATAAACTAAAATCCCTTTTTGAACATAAATCAAAAAGGGATTCTTGTACCTTGGGTGGGAATCGAACCCACACGATATTGCTATCACTGGATTTTGAATCCAGCGCGTCTACCAATTCCGCCACCAAGGCAATTTTGGACTGCAAAACTAATAAAATTCTTATTCACGGCAATTAAAAACTAGGCAATTTTACTATTCCACTAAAAATAAATTCCTAAATTTGCAGCCTGTTAAACGGAAGGGGTTAAAATCCTATAAAACAAGTCTCTAATTATGTCTCAGGTAGTCGTTACCGAAGCTAAGATTTTTGGATGTACACAAAGTATGGCATTGGCTGAAAAAATTGCCAAACATTTTGGCACTAAACTAGGCAATGTAATTACCTCAACATACAGCGACGGTGAGTTTCAACCTTCTTATGAAGAATCTATTAGAGGTACCCGTATTTTTATTATAGGATCTACAAATCCAGGGCCTGAAAATCTTATGGAAATGTTGTTGATGATAGATGCAGCTAAAAGAGCATCTGCAAGACACATTACCGCGGTTCTTCCATACTTTGGTTGGGCCAGACAAGACAGAAAGGACAAACCTAGGGTGCCAATTGCAGCTAAATTAGTAGCAAAAATGCTTGAAGCGGCTGGCGCCACACGTATTATTACAATGGACCTGCATGCCGACCAGATTCAAGGATTCTTTGAAAAACCAGTAGATCACCTTTTTGCTTCAACCATCTTTTTACCTTATTTGAAAAGTTTAAACCTTGAAAATTTAACCATTGCATCACCAGATATGGGTGGTTCTAAAAGAGCCTATGCCTATTCTAAGAGTTTAGAGAGCGATGTGGTTATTTGTTATAAACAAAGGGAAAAAGCCAATATAATTTCACATATGGAATTGATTGGAGATGTAACCGGGAAAAATGTGGTACTTGTTGATGACTTGGTAGATACTGCCGGGACCCTTACAAAAGCAGCAGATTTAATGATGGATCGTGGGGCACTCAGTGTACGCGCTATCTGTACGCATCCAATCTTATCTGGAAAAGCATATGAGCGACTTGAAAATTCCCAATTGGAAGAACTAATCGTTACAGATTCAATTCCACTAAAAAGAGAGAGTTCTAAAATTCGCGTTTTAAGTTGTGCGGAATTATTTGCTGATGTAATGCATAACGTGCATTACAATCGGTCAATCGCATCAAAATTTATAATGTAACCCGAAATATTTTTAACACTATATATTTTTTATGAAATCAATTACAATCGACGGATCTAAAAGAGAAAGCGTGGGCAAAAAGGCAACTAAGGCCCTACGTAATGCTGGAGAGGTTCCTTGCGTATTATACGGAGGTGACAAGCCAGTACATTTTTCAGCACCTGAACTTGCATTCTCCAACCTTGTATATACGCCAGACGCGCACACGGTTGTTATTGCATTAGGTAATGATAAATTTGACGCTGTTTTACAGGATATTCAATTTCACCCTGTAACTGACAAAATTCTTCATATCGATTTCTACCAATTGTTCGAAGACAAACCAATAATGATGGAAATACCTGTTCATATTATAGGTACATCTAAGGGTGTATTAAACGGTGGTGTCTTAAGAAGAAACAACAGAAAGTTAAGAGTAAAAGCACTTCCAAAATATCTTCCAGATTATTTGGAGGCAGATATTACTCCTTTAAAAATTGGTGGCAAATTGTATGTAACTGATTTGCCTCAAGAAAATTTCAAAATTATGCACACCGAGAATACGGTAGTTTGCCAGGTGAAACGTGCTAGGGCAGCCATAATGACCGAAATTGATGAGGAAGAAGAATTAGAAGAAGGCGCAGAAGCAGCAACAGCTGAAGGGGCTGAAGGAACTGCAGAAGCAACTGAAGCGACTTCATCTGAATCTTAATTAAAGATCAAACTAAAAAATAAAGCATTCTGCATCTTTTAGATCAGAATGCTTTTTTAGTTTTATGGCATGATACGTGTCGTGCAAATTCTTGCCAAACTATTTAATAGAAGGCCCAAAATCACTGAAGTTGAAATTTCTATGAAAAAATATCTCATCGTTGGCCTAGGAAACATTGGCTCGGAATATTCAGAAACAAGACATAATATCGGTTTTAAAGCAGTTGAGCGTTTGGCGGATAAAAATGACGCAATCTTCCAAACTGCTAAATTAGGGGATATAGCAACCTTCAAAGTTAAAGGCAGGCAAATTATCCTTTTAAAACCTAGCACCTATATGAATCTGAGTGGCAAGGCTGTAACCTATTGGATGCAAAAGGAGAACATACCCTTAGAACATTTATTAATCATCACAGACGATCTCAATCTACCCTTTGGAACTATTCGTCTTAAAGGTAAAGGTAGCGATGGTGGCCATAATGGCTTAAAAGATCTTCAAGACAAATTAGGAACAGTTAACTACAATCGTTGTCGCTTTGGCATTGGCAATGAATTCAATAAGGGAAATCAAGTAAATTACGTACTTGGCGAATGGACCGAAGAAGAACTAACTAATCTCCCAGAAAGATTGAATAAAGTTTCCGATTTGGTCATTTCTTTTGTTCTAAGCGGCTTAAATCGTACCATGAACGAATATAACGGCACTTAAACCAATTTATGTGTTTTGAGAGCAGTGTTTATAATCTCAGATTAATTACTAACTTGCTACACCCATTAAATTGAACTATATGCGGACTTTAACTAGTGTTTTTGTCTTCTTAATCTACTTCGTCTCCGTTTCTATTTTCGGTCAGGAGCCTGCATTCAATTCTCAACAAGGGACCAGATTGTGCTTAACTGAAGAATATAATGATTGGCTTCAGAAAAAATTTCCGAACACTGTTACTAAAGAAAAACATAAGGAAGCTGTTCAGTTTTTTTCAAACACAACAAGCAACCTTAGAAGTACCTTATCACCCAATACCGTAATTCGTATTCCTATTATAGTTCATGTAATCCATGCTGGAGAGGCCATTGGCACGGGTGCAAATATTTCAGACGCACAAGTCTTATCCCAAATACAAGTCCTTAATGAAGATTTCAGGAAGATGGCTAACACTAGGGGCGATAATAATAATCCAGTGGGTGCAGATACTGAAATCGAATTTTATTTAGCGCAAGAAGACCCCTGGTGTAATCCAACAACAGGTATTGAGCGCATAGACTTATCAAGTGTTACCAGTTCTTGGTCAGGGCCAGGCGGAAATACAGATACTTATTTAAAACCAAACACTATCTGGGACCCTACAAGTTACCTTAACATTTGGACAGTCAAATTCAGTAATGTAGATAATTTAGGGTTTTCACAATACCCTGGAGGTAACCCAGAAACAGATGGGGTAGTGATAAATTATCTCAATTTTGGCAGTGATGATGATCCTAATGTAACCCTTGAGGAACCATACCACCTAGGAAGAACCACTACACATGAGGTGGGTCATTTTTTTGGCCTATACCATATTTGGGAAGGTAAAAATTGTAATGGAACAAATGACGGCATTGACGATACACCTCCACAAAGCACAGAAACCTTTGGGTGTCCAGATCCTGTTCCAGATTCTTGTCCCGACGACGAATTTCCGGACATGATTGAAAATTATTTAGACTATACAGACGATGTCTGCATGAACCTTTTTACGGAAGGTCAAAAAGCCGTTATGAGGGGTTATCTCGAGGACCCAAATTACCGTCTTTCATTAGCAAATTCAACCGTTTCAGATACGCCATTACCAATATACTCCTACGATGCAAGCATCCGAATTATAGAACTCAATGAAGATGTCTGCAACAATACCATAACCCCAGAACTATTTTTGGGAAATTATGGTTCACAACCATTAACTACTGCTTCTATCTCCTATTCAATTAATGGTATTGATACTCAGGTTTATAATTGGTCTAATAATTTGACACAAAATAGCACTACCACCATTTCTTTACCTAGTATTACATCACCGCAAGGAAATAATGTGTTAGAGGTAAGTGTATCATTAAATAATTCAGATCCTAGAACCTGTAATAATTCAGACAATAGGGCTTATGTTACGCAAGAGACTTACCCCTCAACAAGCACCATAAATCTCGAGTTGAAAACGGATAGTTGGGCCGAAGAAACTTCTTGGGAATTTAAGGATAGCTCAGGTACAGTTCTTTATAGCGATGGCCCTTACCAGAAAAATTCTGATGATGACAAAATCTTTAATTATACTTTTGAGGTAAACCAAAATGAATGCTACGTTTTTAGCATATATGATACGGATGGAGACGGAATTTGTTGCACCTATGGCGATGGTTATTATCAACTAAGCACAGGAGATAACACCTTAATATTTAGTGGCGGTGAATTTGAATTTGTTGAAGCAACAACTATATCCACGGCTGTTTTATCCACACCCGATTATTTTCATAACTCAAATATTAAACTGTTTCCCAATCCTACAAAAAACGAAATATTCATTAAAGTCGGTAACAATGAATTACCAGATTCTTATGAGGTTTTTGATATGCTAGGTCAAAAAATTCAATCTTCTCAAATTGAATCCAACAATGATTTAATGATTGACGCCCTAAGTTTTTCGTCGGGATTGTATTTTGTTAAATTGAAAAAAGGTAATGCCAAGCAGGTATTCAAGTTCATTAAGCACTAAATAAATTTTAAAAATTCACGAATAGTCATTTCTTGTCTAAATAGTTAATTTTACACAAAAACTCTTTGGAACTATATCCCCTTTCCGATTCTCTTCCACTTGAACCTACAGTTGTAACCGTTGGCACCTTTGATGGAGTTCATCTGGGACATCAAAAAATAATAACCCGTCTCTTAGAAATTGCGAAACGGGAAGGCAAAAAAACGTGCATCCTAACCTTTTTTCCACACCCTCGCATGGTGTTAAAGCCAGACTCCAACATTCAATTACTTCAAACCATTGAAGAACGGAAAAATGAGTTGAAGCAATTAGGCATAGACCATGTTGTTATCCTTAAATTCAATGAACAATTTTCAGAATTAACAGCTGAAGAATATATCAAACAGTTCTTGCTCGACCAATTAAAAATGTCTTACATGATAATTGGATATGATCATAAATTTGGCAAGAATCGTGGCGCAGGCATTGAAGAACTAAAATATTGGGGCAAAAAATTAAATTTTGACGTAGAGGAAATTTCCGCGAAAGATATTGATGAGGTTTCAGTAAGTTCTACTAAAATTAGAAACCATCTTCTAAATGGTGAGGTTGAAAAAGCTAGTGCGTTTTTGGGTCATCCCTATTATATCAACGGAATTGTAGTTAAGGGTGAAGGCATAGGAAAAGATTTAGGTTTTCCAACAGCCAATATTGAGGTGACAGAATCGTATAAACTTATTCCTTCAATGGGTGTTTATGCAGTTCGCGTTGTCATTTCCGAGACACTTTACCCAGGCATGCTAAACATTGGGTTTAACCCCACATTTAAAGACAGATCAAAATCGATAGAGGTCAATATTTTCAATTTTAATAGGGACATTTACGGCGAACCTATAAAAGTTTTATTTGTAAAGTGGATGCGTGACGAATTGAAATTTGCTACGGTTGAGGATCTCACCAACCAATTAAAGAAAGATAAAGAATCGGCTTTAAAGCTACTTTAATGACCAGTCCAAAATTCTTATTTACCAGAATAGACAATAGTCCATTAATTGTTTTTAGAATAATTTTTGGGTTTTTGGTTTTAATGGAAGGCGTTGGGGCTATATTCACTGGATGGATAAAACGCACACTTATAGAACCACAGGAAACCTTCACATTTATTGGTTTTGAATGGTTGCAACCCTTGGGTGGAAATGGTATGTATTTTTATTATGCCATTATGGGTTTGTTAGGCCTTTTAATAATGGTTGGCTACAAATACCGTTGGAGCATTTTTGCATTTACCCTGATGTGGACCGCTACCTACTTAATGCAAAAATCGTCCTATAACAATCATTACTACTTATTAATACTCCTAAGCGGAATCATGGCGATTGTGCCAGCTAATAGGTTTCTTTCAGTAGATGTTAAATTAAATCCTAGTTTAAAAAAACGTTCGATGCCTAATTGGTGTAGGTGGATATTTGTTCTGCAAATGTTTATAGTTTATACCTACGCAATGATCGCCAAGCTCTACCCCGATTGGCTAGATGCATCCGTCCCTAAACTATTAATGGCACCAAAATCAGACTTTGTAATTGTTGGGGATTTACTACAGGAGCGTTGGGTACATTATGCCATCGCCTATGTCGGGATTTTCTTTGATGGGTTAATTGTACCCCTTTTGCTTTGGAAACGTACGCGAAAGTATGCCTTTATTGGCTCGATATTCTTCCATCTATTTAATTCATTTATTTTCCATATCGGAATTTTCCCTTATATGTCATTGGGGCTTTGCGTGTTTTTCTTTCCTCCAAAGACAATTCAAAAAATATTCTTTCCCAAACAGGAATATTTTGAACCTGTTGTAGGAGAAAAACCTAGATATTATAAACCTGCTATTGCAATTTTAACAGCATATTTTATTGTTCAAATATTATTACCGCTCAGACATTGGGCGATTAAAGGCGATGTGCTTTGGACTGAAGAAGGACATCGGCTTTCTTGGAGAATGATGTTGCGTTCCAGAAGCGGCAATACCACATTTAAGTTGGTAAATACTAAAACAAACGATAGCATACCTATAAAACTATCTGATTTTCTAACCTCCAAACAACGTAGATCAGTTAGCACAAAACCGGATGTTATGTGGCAATTTGCACAAAGGTTAAAAAGACATTATGCTCAAGAGGGTATTGAAATAAAAGTTTTTGTGGATTCAAAAGTGAGTGTAAATGGAGGTCCACACTGGCAATTGATAGACCCCAAAGTCGACTTGGCAAATGTTCCCTGGGATCACTTTAGGCACAATGATTGGATTCTTCTCCCCAATTAAGGCAAAACCTTTCTAGTACAAACAAAATCTTCATACTTTTGCAGTCTTATTTTCCAATTGAAACAGGAAAATAAACATCTTATCAAAGAATTAGGTTATGCTGCAATTGTCTTACATACGAGAAAACAAAAAGAAAGTAATTGAAAGACTCTCCAAACGCAACTTGGACGCCACTACAATGGTTGAAGAGGTTATTGCTTTAGATGAACAAAGAAGGGTCACCCAATCTAAGTTGGATGGTATACTTGCTGAATCAAACCGATTTTCTAAAGAAATAGGAAACCTTTATAAATCTGGTGAGGTTCAAAAAGCCAATTTACTAAAGGAAAAGACTTTGCAACTAAAGGAACAGTCAAAGGAGTTATCTGAAAATTTGTCAGATCTCATAAATACCTTAAACAATTTACTTTATAAAATCCCCAATGTTCCTAATTCTATTGTACCAAAAGGAAAAACCCCTGAGGATAACTTGGAGGTATTTTCCCATGGCGAAATTCCTGATTTAGGCGCAAGTGCACTACCACATTGGGAATTGGCTAAGAAATATGACATTATTGATTTTGAATTAGGGAACAAGATAACTGGTGCTGGCTTCCCAGTTTATAAAGACAAAGGAGCTAAATTACAGCGTGCACTTATTAGTTATTTCCTAGATAAAAATACGGCTGCAGGATATACGGAATATCAATTACCGCACTTGGTTAACGAAGATTCTGGGTTTGGTACCGGACAATTACCAGACAAGGAAGGGCAAATGTATCATGTTACGGAAGACAATTTATATTTAATCCCAACAGCTGAAGTTCCTGCCACTAATATTTACAGAGGCGATTTATTACAGGAAAATGATTTACCGATAGCATTAACAGGTTATACCCCTTGTTTTAGAAGAGAGGCTGGCAGTTATGGTTCAGATGTAAGGGGGTTAAACCGATTACATCAATTTGATAAGGTTGAGATTCTTCGCATAGAACATCCAGACAATTCTTACAATGCTTTAGATAGTATGGTTGAGCATGTAAAAGGAATCTTGAATGAATTAAAACTACCTTACAGGATTCTGAGGCTTTGTGGTGGAGATTTAGGTTTTACCTCTGCACTCACTTATGATTTCGAGGTTTATTCGACGGCCCAGAAGAAATGGCTTGAAATATCTTCTGTTTCTAATTTTGAAACATTCCAAGCGAATCGATTAAAGCTTCGTTATAAAGATAAGGAAGGCAAAATCCAGTTATGCCATACGTTAAACGGAAGTTCTTTGGCGCTCCCTAGGGTGTTAGCCGGCATATTGGAAAATTATCAGACGGAAGACGGAATTCTAATACCCGAAGTATTAAGGCCTTACACCTCTTTTGACCAAATAAACTAAAGAGTTAAATATTTCAATTTATCGATTAAGTGTTATATTTTAACGTCGTTCGTCGATTTTTTTTAAGAAATCTTTGATTTTTAGTAATTTTTTAAGAAGTTCGTAGAGCCTTAAAACAACCTACAAATGAAGAATATAAAACGACTTGTAATTTTGGTGGCGCTGCTAGTAATAGTGAGCAAAATTTTCTTTTAAAGAGTATAAACCCCATTTTATACATACAGACCCAAATCCTTCAGAATAAATAAGCAATTTTATAAAAGTTGATTAATAGCATTTTATTTTGAAAGGTATGCCCAGTTTCCCTCTGGGCATTTTTTATGAAGCTCTTCACAATATCAGTTGCAGCCATTTGTTATATTTACAAGAATTACATCTGAATGAGAGGGATTTTAAGTTGGATTTTAGTATTCAGTTTTTTTTGGGTTTCTGCCCAGGAAGAACAGCTTGCTGATGAATATTTCAAAAATGGAGAATTTGAAAAAGCACAATTGGCCTATTTAAAACTCTTTGAAAATGAACCGGCAAACAATTCATATTTCTCCAAATTATTAGATAGCTACAGGCAATTAGAAAAATTTGAAGATGCAAATGCCTTGGTAAATAGCCGTTTAGCTAGAACCAAAAATCCATCTTATTATGTTGAATTGGGCTATAATTATCAGTTGATGGATAGCACAGCCAAAGCAGAATTAAACTACAAAGAGGCCATTGAAAGAACAAGGGAGAATCCTATTTTCTCTTATATGGTTGGTAATAAATTTCATGATTATTCACTTTTAGATGAAGCTTTGGAGGTTTACCAATTGGCAATGGAAAATTCAGAAAAGGTTAATTTGAATATTCAAATAGCGCGTATCTATGGTGAAAAGGGAGAAGTGGACAAAATGTTCGACGGGTATTTAAACTACACCGCAGATAAACCAGAATTTACCTCTAACGCCAAGCGTATATTTACAGATTTTGTTTCTGAGAATTCGGAAAACGAAAATAACCTCATGCTGAAAAGGTTATTATTAAAACGCATCCAAGAATCCCCCGAGATTTATTGGTACGATCTACTAAGTTGGCTATTTGTGCAGGAAAGAGATTTCAAGAAGTCCTTCATACAGGAAAAAGCACTTTATAGAAGAAGCCCCGAAAGCCTCAGTCGGTTGATGGGCTTGGGCATCACTGCCATGGAAGAGGACGATATTGAAACCTCCAAGGATATTTTTACGTTTATAACCGAAAACACACAGGATCTCCAACAAAAATTGGTATCGCATGAATACCTTTTAGATTTAAAAATTAAGGAAGCCAAATCGGATGCAGATTTAGCAGCAATAAAACAGGAGTATGAACGTCTGTTTTCAGAGTTCGGACGATTTGAGCAAACCTTATCACTACAAGTATCTTATGCTTACTTTTTAGCCTTTCATTTAAAAGACCCAAAGGCAGGTAGCGATTATTTGAAAAAAAGCCTCAACCTTCCATTATCCCAATTTCAGCAAGCTACAGTAAAAATGCAACTCGCCGATATTTTGGTATTTCAAGAGAAATTTAATGAGGCCCTTATTTTTTATACACAAATACAGGCTAACCTGAAAAACAGTTCTGTTTCCCAAGAAGCGCGTTTTAAAGTTGCAAAGACAAGTTATTACAAGGGTGATTTTGATTGGGCAGAAAGTCAACTAAAGATTTTAAAGGCCTCCACCTCTCAATTAATTGCCAATGACGCTTTAGATTTGAAGCTTTTAATTTCAGACAATAAATATGAGGATTCCCTTAGAACTTCATTAAAATTGTATGCCAAAGCTGATTTATTTGCTTTTCAAAACCGAAAAGATGAGGCTATTTCTTTGCTAGACAAGATTCTTGAAGAACATAAGGGGGAGAGTATTACGGATCAGGCTTTATATAAACAAGGCAAACTTTATGAAGAAAAAGGTCTGTATGACAAGGCCATTGCAAATTACGAACAAATCATTTCCGATTATGGCGAGGATATTTTGGTAGATGATGCGTTTTTTAGATTAGGGGAAATTTATTCCAGCAAATTGATGGACCCAGAGAAGGCCAAGGGATTTTTTGAAAAAATAATTTTCCATCACGAGGATAGCATTTATTTCGTGGAAGCCCGAAAAAAATACCGAATGCTAAGAGGTGATGCCATAAACTGATTAACCTCAGATAATTGGCATTATCCCGATTATTCAAGTATCTTTGAAAACTAAGTATTACCGATGATTATATACAACGTTACCTCCCTTGTTGATGAGGAAATTTTACCTCAATGGCTCGAGTATATAAAAAAGCATATGAAGGATATGCTTGACACCGGGAAATTTCAGTCTGCTACCCTTTCTAGAATTATTACGGATCAAGAGGAAGGACATTCCTATTCCGTACAATACAAATGTGAAACCCGGGAACTTTTAAATGAATACTACGAATTGGATGCCAAGGCGTTAAGGGAAGATATTATCGAAAAATTTGGTGGTCAAGTAATTTCATTTAGAACTGAATTGGAGGTTCTGCATGAACAATAACTCCAAAAACGAATACAATTCTGTTCGAGCCAAAAAGCATCTAGGTCAGCATTTCCTGAATGATCCATCTGTTGCGGAAAAAATTGCTGAAACCCTTTCATATATAGGTTACAAAAAGGTATTGGAAATTGGGCCAGGAATGGGTGTTTTGACACAATTTCTTCTTGAAAGTGAATCCACTGAAACCTGGGTTGTGGAAATAGACCAAGAGTCTGTGCATTACCTGAGGATGCATTTTCCCAAATTGCACCACACCATAATTGAAGGAGATTTTTTGAAATTGAGACTTGAGAATTTTTTCAAAAATGAACAATTTGCTATAATTGGTAACTTTCCCTACAATATTTCTTCACAGATTGTTTTTAAGGCATTAGAATATAAAGAATGGATTCCCGAGTTTTCTGGAATGTTTCAAAAAGAAGTGGCTGAACGTATTTGCTCTAAGGAAGGAAGCAAGGTGTATGGCATTTTATCCGTTTTAACCCAAGCATTTTATGATGCGGAATATTTATTTACAGTTCCTCCAAACAAATTCTCACCTCCTCCCAAAGTCGATTCGGGTGTTTTGAAATTAACTAGAAAAGAAAATCTAGAATTGGGGTGTGATGAAAGTTTATTTCAGCGGGTAGTGAAGACTGCGTTTCAACAAAGACGCAAAACCCTACGCAATAGTTTAAAAACCTTCGATCTATCCGAAAATTTAAAAGCAAATGTTATCTTTGGCAAACGTCCGGAGCAATTGTCCGTTAGCGGTTTTGTTGAGCTCACGGAAATGATCAGCCGCGATTAATCCTTAAAATTCTATTTCAAATTGTCTGAAGATAAAAACCATATCCAATTTGAATTAACCGATGAACTTCTAGCAAAGGTCGAATCTCTTGTTTCCTACAAAAAGAACAAGGAATTAAAGGCCTATATGGATGAGTTTCACTATGCGGATATAGCTGAAATTCTCGACGAACTAGAATTAGAAGATTCGGTTTACATCATTAAGTTGCTCGATTCTGAAACGACTTCGGATGTCTTAATGGAAATGGATGAGGACAACCGGGAAAAGGTCCTTCAAAATTTATCTGCCAAGGAAATTGCGGAGGAAATCCAAGAATTAGATACTGATGACGCGGCCGACATCATTGCCGAACTTCCTGAGGAGCGAAGACATGCTGTAATTTCTAGCATAGAAGACGAGGAGCATAAAGCGGTTATAAAAGAACTATTAGCGTATGAAGATGACACGGCTGGTAGTTTAATGGCAAAAGAACTTGTTAAAGTCTATGAAACCTGGACAGTGGCTGGTTGTTTGCGACGAATAAGAGCACAAGCAAAAGACGTTACTAGGGTTCATTCAATTTATGTAGTAACAAAACAAGAAAAATTAATAGGTCGACTGTCCTTAAAGGATTTAATTGTTGCCAAAAGCGACCAAAAAATATCTGATATTTTCATATCGTCAGTTGATTATGTTTTTGTGGAGGATGACGTGGAAGAAGTGGCAAGAATTATGGCCAAGTACGATTTGGAAGCTATTCCAGTTGTAGATGAGGAAAAAACATTGCTTGGTAGAATCACCATCGATGACATCGTGGATGTTTTAAAAGAAGAGGCCGATAAAGATTACCAATTAGCGGCGGGTATTACTAATGATGTTGAGGCTGACGACAGTATTTTTGAATTGACAAGAGCCCGGTTACCTTGGTTATTAATTGGGATGTTTGGCGGTCTTGGTGCTGCAACCATCATAACTGGCTTCCAGAATGTAATGCAAGATTATGTGATTTTACTTTCTTTTGTCCCATTAATACAAGCAACTGCCGGTAATGTTGGTGTTCAATCTAGTGCTATAGTGGTTCAAGGATTGGCTAATGATACGATTAAGGGGGAGGTAATTACACGCTTAATGAAAGAATTTTTACTGGGACTGGTAAATGGATTGGCTATAGCTTTGGTTGTTCTTCCCGTAAGCCATTTCTTGTTTAAAACACCTTATTTAGTCTCTGCTACAATTTGTATAGCCTTAATTACCGTAATTGTTATCGCAGCCCTGATTGGTACGTTTATACCAATATTTCTAGATAAGCGCGGGGTAGATCCCGCGGTTGCAACTGGTCCATTTATCACTACAAGCAACGATATTTTCGGCATACTTATATATTTTGTTATCGCTAAAGCAATCCTTGGATTTTAAATGAAAATTCTTCATCTCGACAGCAACCATCCACTGTTGATTAAACAACTTACAGATTTAGGGTTTCAAAATATTGAAGATTATACTTCATCGAAGAAAGAGGTTGAGGAATTTATTTCAGAATATGATGGAATAATTATTCGTAGCCGTTTTAAAATTGACAAATCATTTTTAGATGCAGCGAAAAATCTAAAATTTATTGGTCGTGTCGGTGCAGGGTTAGAAAATATAGATTGTGGTTATGCCGAGAAAAAAGGAGTACAATTAATTGCCGCACCTGAAGGCAATCGAAATGCTGTGGCTGAACATGCCTTAGGGATGTTGTTATCCCTCATGAATAAACTAAGAATAGCTGATCAACAGGTCCGAAATGGGCTTTGGTTGCGTGAGGCGAATAGAGGGGTGGAACTAGATGGCAGAACAGTTGGTATTATTGGTTATGGCAATATGGGTAAGGCGTTTGCAAAAAAACTACGGGGCTTTAGTGTTAAAGTAATTTGTTACGACATAAAAGAGGATGTGGGAGATGAAAACTGCCAACAAGTTTCCTTAAATGAGTTACAACAACATGCTCAAGTGTTAAGTTTACATGTTCCCGAAACTCCTTTAACTGTTGGCATGGTTAATTCACAATTTATCAACGCCTTTAAACATCCGTTTTATTTGATAAATACGGCAAGAGGAAAATGCATAAAGTCTAAAGATTTGGTCGAGGCATTACAAAATGGTAAAATTTTGGGAGCAGGTTTAGATGTTCTCGAATTTGAAAAATCTTCATTCGAATCCTTATTTACCGACCAACACCTACCTGAAGAGTTTAATGCCCTTTTAAATTCTGACAAGGTTATTTTTAGCCCCCATGTAGCAGGGTGGACTATAGAAAGCCACCAAAAATTAGCGCAAACAATTGTAGATAAAATTAGAATTCAATTCTGCTAATTCCACTTATCTTTACACCTCACAATCTAAATTTTAAGGTTTCATCCTATTCTGAAAAATGGTACTTTAGTAGGTAGCTCCGTTCCTCATTTTCAGAATAAAGCTAAAAATTGAAAGTAACCCGGATGAATTATAACGCCACCACACCTGAAGAGTACATTAAATTAATTCCAGAAGACCGCAAACCTATTTTCAAAAAACTTAGGGCTGTAATTAATGAACATATACCCGAGGGTTTTGAGGAAGGTATCCAATATAAAATGATTGGTTGGTATGTACCTCACTCCGTTTACCCATCTGGATATCATTGTGATCCTAAAACGCCACTGCCATTTATGAATTTGGCTTCACAAAAAAATTTTATCGCCCTTTATCACAGCGGTATTTATGCCGACAAAAAGCTAAACGATTGGTTTATTAATGAATTCCCCAAACATGCAAAACGAAAATTGGACATGGGGAAAAGTTGTATCCGTTTCAAATATTTAGATGACATTCCTTATGATCTAATTGGTCAATTGGCAGCCAAAATGTCTTCAGAAGAATGGATTTCAATATATGAAGCAAGCACAAAAAACAAATAAAATGAAAAAACGAGTTACTGGCATAGGAGGCATATTTTTTAAATCATCAAATCCAAATGCGTCTAAAGAGTGGTATAAAAAACATTTAGGCCTAAACACAGACCAGTATGGATGCACTTTTTGGTGGATGGATTCAGAGGGAAATGAGTGCTCTACCCAATGGAGTCCTTTTCCAAAAGACACCAAATATTATAATCCATCAAAAAAAGAGTTTATGGTAAATTATAGGGTTGAAAATCTTGAATGGTTATTGAGTCAATTAAAAGCTGAAGGAGTAACAATTGTGGGAGACATGGAAACGTATGATTATGGAAAATTTGCTTGGATTATGGATAATGACGAAAATAAAATTGAATTATGGGAACCAATTGATAAAGCATTTAAATAAATTTTAATATTGACAATAATGGATGACAACAAGAATCTTAAGGACGAATTAGATGACTTACTTAACGATGCTAAGGAAGGCGCTAAGAAACTTGAAGATGAGGCTAAACAATCTGCTAAAGAGTTTACGGATAGTGCTAAGGAGACATTTGGAACCACAACAGAAAATAAAAAGATATTGGCTGGGGTTTTGGCTATCCTATTAGGAGGATTGGGGATCCATAAATTTATACTTGGCTATACCAAGGAGGGCATTATTATGCTGATATGCACGCTAGTATTAAGTCTCATTACTTGCGGCGTAGCTAGTGGACTTGTTTGGATAATTAGTATAACAGAGGGTATCATCTATCTTACCAAAACAGATACCGAATTCTACAATACTTATCAATTAGGGTATAAGCCATGGTTTTAATTTGAAAAATATTTGGACAAAAGGTTTATAATTCATTTTATTATCGTAATATTGCAATATTAAAATATTAAAATATTAATTAATGGGAGCTTCTAAAACAGATCTTTATCCAAAAGACATTACAGAACTGGCTGAAATTGCCAAGATATTAGCACATCCTGCGAGAATTTCAATTCTCAACTATATTAGTCAACAGAAAGCATGTATCTGCAATGACATTGCGGAAGAAATTGGTTTGGCCCAACCAACCATTTCCCAACATCTTAAAGTTATTAATGATGCAGGATTGTTAGATGGAACCTATAAAGGCAAAAGTGTTTGCTATTGTTTGAACCCAGAAAAAATGAACTGGTTTAAAAAAACACTTACAGAATTCTTAGAAGCCACTACTCAAACTTGTTGTTAAAACCTAATCATATGAATACAACTGAATTCCTAGACTTGATTAATGCAAATCCGAATAAAGCCTTAATCTTTCAATTTCCAAACGGTGAAACCATTGGACATAACTACCATATAACTGAAGTAAAACATGCAACCATTAATTCGGTAGATTGTGGCGGAAGGGAGGATTCCTGGCATGAAACCATTATTCAGTTGATGGAAGGATCTCCTGAAATTGGAAAAAAAGAATATTTATCCACATTTAAGGCAAAGGGAATTTTCAAAAAAGTCGATCGCAGTTTCAAGTTTGTTGAAAACTCAATTTTAAAATTTGAATACGGCAACGACCATTTTCATACAGCTCAGTTATTTGTTAACCATTACGAAACATCGGACAAGCAACTTTTAGTTATTTTAGGTGTAGTTCCTACTCAATGTAAAGCCAAGGATGCATGCGGAATTCCGGCCAAACCTGAATTGGAGCTCACGGAAGAAAATTGCTGTTCACCTGCTAGTGGTTGTTGTTAAATGATAAAATCTGTTTTTATTCGTCCGATTTTCAAGGAAGATTGGAAAGAAATTGCGAGTATTTACAAACAAGGAATGGAAACAGGTATTGCCACTTTTGAAACTGAATTACCTTCATGGAAAAAGTGGAAAAAAAGCCACCTTATCGATATCTCTATTGCGGCTCAATTCAATAATAAGGTAATAGGATTTGCTACACTTTCTCCTACCTCAAAACGTAAGGCTTACAAAGGGGTGGCAGAAGTTTCTATATATGTAGGTTCTGAATATAGCAATAGGGGTGTCGGCAAAAAACTTATGGAAGAATTAATTTCAATAAGTGAAATGCACGGATTTTGGACTCTTCAATCAGCTATTTTCCTTGAGAATAAAGCAAGCATTTATCTTCATGAAAAATTTGGGTTTAGGAAAATTGGGTTTAGGGAAAAAATCGGTCAGCGCAACGGCCGTTGGTTCGATAATATTCTAATGGAAAGGCGATCTAAAAATGTTAATTGGGAATAACAGGATTTAATTCTTCATCTCTTTTTTAGAAAACTTCCTTTCTAATTCAGCCTGAAATTCTTCCATTACGGGTTTAACAGTACTTTCTGGCAAGTCAGCAATTCTTATATACATTAAGCCGTCAACCGAATTGTTGAATAATGGATCTACATTAAAGGCGACCACTTTTGCATTTTGCTTAATATATTTTTTAATTAATACGGGCAGCCTTAAAGTTCCAGGTTCAAGTTCATCAATAACCTTATCAAATTTATTTAAATCGGATTCTGTTCCGTCGAATACAAAATCCTTATCGGCATCTTTCAATTTTACCTTGAATTCCTTTTTTGGTCTTACATATTGGGCCACATAAGGATCGTAGTAATGGGATTTCATAAATTCAATCATCAAAGATTTGGAGAAATTGGTGAATTTATTACTAATACTCACCCCTCCAATAAGGTATTTATGCTCAGGATATCTTAGGGTTGTGTGCACAATTCCCTTCCATAGCAAAAACAAAGGCATCGGTTTTTGTTGATATTCACTAATGATAAAAGCCCTTCCCATTTCAATGGACTCGCTCATCATTTTATATAATTCCGGCTCAAACCGAAATAAATCTTGAAGGTAAAAACCATCAATACCAAATCGGGCAAATATCTTGGACCCCAAGCCCATCCGATAAGCACCAACAAGCATTTCCATATCATTATCCCATAAAAACATATGGTGATAGTATGCATCAAAACGGTCTAAGTCAATTGATTCATTGGTTCCCTCTCCTATTTCACGAAAAGTAATTTCACGCAAGCGACCTATTTCTCGTAGTATATAAGGAATATCCTCTGGCTTGGTAAGAAACACTTCATAATTCTTACTTTCCAATAACCTTGAATCATTAGTTCGTAAAAATTCGACTTCCTTCAACATTGCCTCCTTGTCGACTGCTGTTACAATACGTTTAGGAGGTTTAGGCACCTTTAGGCTAGAAGATAAATTGCTTAAGATATTTCCACCCACATCAAAAGAATTAGCTAGTATGTAAGTCTTTCTCCTTAAGAAATCCGTAAAATCATTTAAATGCTCAAATTCCCGCTGATCATTAACTGGAATAGGCCTTCCAATTCTTACCCGTATAATACGTCTTTTTTGGGTTAATAATTCACTAGGGAGTTTTGCCGTTCTAAACGTATCACTAATACGAGAAAGTTTATAAAATAACTTACTGTTTTTCGCGTGAAAATAGACTGGCACTATAGGAACTTCAGCCTTCTTAATCAACTTCATAGCGGCTTCCTCCCATGGCCTGTCTACCATAAGTTTACCATCTCGATAGGTGGAAACCTCACCAGCCGGAAAAATGCCTAATGGATGACCATCGCGTAAATGTTGAATGGCATTTTTAAAACCTACAATACTACTTTTTACATCCTTTCTATCCTCAAAAGGATTTACAGGCATTATAAATGGCTTTAGAGGCTCGATTCGGTGAAGAAGAAAATTGGCGATAATTTTAAAATCTGCACGCTGTTCCAGCATCAATTTCAAAAGCAGAATACCATCAATACCGCCTAACGGGTGGTTAGAAATGGTTATATAAGCCCCATCCTTGGGCAATCTTTTTAAATCTTCTTCAGGAATTTCAAAACGAATTTGAAAATCGTTGAGAATTGCATCTAGAAACTCACTATTATTTAGATGCTTATTTCTACGGTAAATCTTGTTCAGTGTAGAAATTTTAAGAAGCTTCATTAGCAACCATCCCGAAAACGTTCCAAGCAAACCATACTTGTCGGTTTTTATCACTTGGGCAACTTCCTTTGGGGTTACCAATCCTGTATCTATTTGATTAGCCATCCCCACAAATTTAGTCAAATTGTTTATTTGGTCACCATTTGAACCGTTTGCTGAGTTAACTGCTTCAATAATACTTCTTTATCACTCTCCATTTGCTTAATTGCAGCATCGCTGTAATGGCGAATGGTATAAAGAGCTACGTCTTTTGTACAACTAACCTTGAATTTTGCCTTTAGGTGCTGCAACAATTGGTCAATATTATTATAAATGTCATCCACGCAAACAGAGAAAGATATTGCTGAGTTCTGAATAACATCTACCTTCATTTTATAAGTACTTAAATGACGAAAAATCTCACTGATATTCTCCTCAACTATATAAGAGAAATCAAGCGATGAAAGAGAAATTAAGATCTGATTTTTCTTTACGATAAAACACGGTACTTCTGGTTCCAAACCAATCCCCCGGCCAACGGTAGTTCCCGGATCGGTTGGTTTCAAAAAGGATCTTACCAATAATGGTATTTCTTTCCCTTGTAGCGGCTGTAACGTCTTTGGGTGAATCACCGAAGCCCCGTAAAAGGCCAATTCTATTGCTTCTGTATAAGATATTTTATTTAGTTGTTGGGCATTTTCAAAGTATCGAGGATCCGCATTTAAAACCCCTGGAACATCTTTCCATATGGTAACACTTTCACCATTTAAACAATATGCAATTATCGCCGCCGTATAATCTGAACCCTCACGGCCCAAGGTTGTGGTAAAATTGTTAGGATCGCTTCCTAGGAATCCTTGGGTAATGTTAAGAACATTTGGATTAACTTTTTCACGAATAAGATTTCCGGTTAATTCCCAATCTACGTTAGCCCTTCTATAATAATTATCGGTTTTGATCATTTCACGCACATCTAACCAGGTATTTGTAAGTCCAACCTGATTAAGATAAGCACTAACTATGGTCGTAGAAAGCAATTCCCCATAACTTATGGTTTGGTCGTATACATAATTATAATCTGGAGATTTGTTCCTATCAAAAAACCCTTTCAATTCATTAAAAAGACCGTCTACTTTTTCAAAAATTTCATGGGAATCATCCTCGAATAGATCTAATAAAATACTATTGTGGTATTTCTTCACTTCCTGAATAGAGCTTTGAAAAGCCGGATCTTTTTGAAAATAATTTTTAATGACATCCTCAAGGGCATTTGTAGTTTTGCCCATCGCTGATATGACCACTAGCGTATCCTTATAGCCAACTGTATTTAGTACATGAACTAAATTCTTAACCCCATCGGCATCTTTAACAGAAGCCCCTCCAAACTTATAAACTTTCATTTCTAATAGAATCTAAATAAACTTCAATACCTTTTTCATCTAATTGAACGACCCGCCATTCTTCTAAAATGCGACCGCCTTTCTTCTTATATAATTCAATTGCAGGAGTATTCCAGTCTAAAACCTCCCAACTTATTCTTCTAACCTTCTCGTTATGGCCATAGGACACAACCGTATCTAATAGTGCACTTCCTATTCCATTTCCACGATATTCTTGTTTAACAATTAAATCCTCCAAATGTATAGCCCTACCTTTCCAAGTAGAATATCGATCATATACCAATGCCAAACCAATAACTTTTCCCCCTACTTCTGCAACCCAACATTTATATAACGGATTGTCCGAAAAACCATCCCGCTCCAAATCTTCCAAAGTGACAACAACAGCATCTGGTTCTTTTTCAAAAATTGCCAAATCTTTAATCAGTGATAACACTGCTGGCATATCACCTTTATTTCCTTGTCTAATAGAGAATTCCATGGTCTTAAAATAAGGGTGCAAATATAATTTAAA
Source organism: Aegicerativicinus sediminis (assembly GCF_015476115.1). Taxonomy (GTDB): domain Bacteria; phylum Bacteroidota; class Bacteroidia; order Flavobacteriales; family Flavobacteriaceae; genus Aegicerativicinus; species Aegicerativicinus sediminis. The sequence goes on from NZ_CP064295.1 coordinate 890,164, forward strand.
GTTTCAAAGATTAGCTCAGATTTCTTTAGCGAAAACGATGTAGTAAGTTAAAATTTGAGGATATTTGTAGTCTAAATCTTCAAACCATCATGTCTCATACCCATCAAACTCTAGGAGAATTCATTATTGAGAACCAAGCGGCCTTTGCATATTCTTCTGGAGAACTTTCTAAATTGATAAATTCCATAAGGTTAGCAGCCAAAGTTGTAAACCATGAAGTTAATAAAGCTGGCTTGGTGGATATATTAGGAAATGCTGGCAATAAAAACGAATCTGGCGAAAATCAACAAAAACTAGATGTTTATGCTAATGACATGTTCATCAATACTTTATCTAATAGAAATATTGTTTGTGGTATTGCTAGTGAGGAGGAAGAAAGTTTCATTTCCATTAATAGCCAAGATGAAAACCACCAAAATAAATATGTTGTTTTAATAGATCCATTAGACGGTTCTTCCAACATAGATGTTAATGTTTCGGTTGGTACCATATTCTCCGTTTATAGAAGGGTTACCCCTATAGGAACTCCAGTTACTATTGAAGATTTCCTGCAACCAGGTAAAAACCAAGTTGCCGCGGGTTATGTTGTATATGGCACTTCGACCATGCTTGTTTATACTACAGGTGCAGGCGTTAATGGTTTTACCTTAAATCCAGCCATAGGAACATTTTATTTATCTCATCCGAATATGTCCTACCCAAAGAATGGCAGAATTTATAGTGTAAATGAAGGTAATTATATACATTTCCCACAAGGAGTAAAGAAATACATAAAATATTGCCAACAAGAGGAAGGTGACAGACCTTATACCAGCAGGTATATAGGATCCATGGTTTCCGATTTTCATCGTAATATGCTAAAAGGGGGTATTTTTATGTATCCTAAAAGTTCTAAAGCCGAAGAAGGAAAATTACGCCTGTTATATGAATGCAACCCCATGGCTTTCCTAGCTGAACAAGCAAATGGGAAGGCTAGCGATGGCTTTAACCGAATATTGGATATACGGCCTAGGGAATTACATCAGCGTGTACCTTTTTTCTGTGGTAGCAAGAACATGGTCGATAAATTAGAAGAATTTATGCAGGAGGAACAGGCCTCTAACTACTAACGGTTCATTGCCTTAATTTCGATCATAAAGGTTTCCAAATCTACACCATTACCAACAAGGGTAAGAGCTTTGTCGACTATATAAGGAACATTTTCCGGAGTAAAACCAAGACCAATACCAATTTTCCTAATTATTTTCTCCTCATCATCACCTTTAATGTGGTCCACATATACCATTCTGGCAAGATCGTATAAGCGTTCCAACCTGTGTTCGTAAAATACAGGTGGATTTATTGGATGACGGTAATAATCAGTTAAAATTTCCTCATAATCATCCTCGCTAATGTCAAGGTTTTTTGAAAGCCGATCCAAAAATGCTTTTTCGCCATCGGAAATATAACCATCTCCCATAGCCACCCTAACTATTGCTGCAAAATGGTCCCTATTTCGTTGCCTGAAACCATTATCAAATAAATCTGAAAACCCCATATAAAATGCATTACTAGGCTATCAAATATAGCAATTTTGCTTTCAATTTTTCTATGACATTTATCACAATAAGTGTAAAACGAAACTTGAATTATTGTAGATAAACTTTATCAAAATATTATTTTTGTGCAAAGTTTTATTAGTTGAGCAAAAATGATCTGCTAAACACCTATGAACAGGTTTCGCAACTGCAAAATCTGAGGGGTGCTATTGCCAATTCCAAAGGAAACATTCACTTAAAAGGATTAATAGGATCGTCTCTATCCTTAGTTTTAGCCGATGCCTTTAAAGATTCAGAAGAGCCTTTTCTACTGATTTTTGAAGATAAAGAAGAGGCTGCTTATTATTTAAACGATTTTGAGCATTTATTAGGTGACAAGAATGTATTGTTTTATCCAGGTAGTTACCGTAGACCTTACGAAATTGAAACGACCGATAATGCCAATGTTCTACTGAGGGCAGAGGTACTTAACCGCATTAATTCGCGCAAAAAGCCGGCTCTGATCGTAACCTATCCGGAAGCACTATTTGAACAAGTTGTCACTCGAAAGGAGCTTGAACGCAATACATTGAAAGTAACCGTAGGAGATCAAATTTCCTTGGATTTCATTAACGAAATGCTTTTTGAATACAAATTTCAGAGGGTTGATTTTGTAACTGAACCTGGAGAGTTTTCAGTTAGGGGTGGTATATTAGATGTATTTTCATTCTCCCATGATGAGCCTTATCGAATGGAATTTTTTGGTGATGAAATAGAAAGCATTCGAACTTTCGATGTGGAAACACAACTCTCCACCAAGCCGATTAAAAAATTCAATATAATTCCAAATGTCGCGGACAAACTTCTAGAGGAGAAGAGACAATCTTTTCTCACTTATGTTTCCCAAAACACCAAGATTTTCATAAAGAATACCGATTTACTTTTAAATAAAACCGATGCTCTCTACCAAAAGGCACTTGAAGCCTTTAAAAAACTTTCCGAGGACATCAAACATGCCCCACCCGAAGAATTGTTCTGCAATTCTGAAATGATTAAAAGACAAATACTTGAGTTTGTTACAGTAGAATTTGGAAGAAGTCCCATCTTTTCTAAAGATTTAATTTCAATAGAATTTAACACTTCACCCCAGCCCGCTTTTAATAAGCATTTCGATTTGCTCATTGAAAATTTAAATGATCTGCACAATAAGGGGTATACTAATTATATAGCCTGTGTGAGCGAGCAACAGGCAAAACGGTTTCATGATATTTTCGATCCTGAACAAAACAAGGATTTAGGAGAAGTCTTGGTACATTACAAAACAATTGTTTTGCCCTTATACCAGGGTTTTATAGATCACGGCCAAAAAATAACATGCTATACAGACCACCAAATATTCGACCGTTATCACAAATTTCAAATTAAAAACGGGTATGCTAAGAAACAAGCAATAACTCTTAAAGAGCTTACCAACCTTGAAATTGGTGATTATGTAACTCATATCGACCACGGAATAGGTAAGTTTGGTGGTTTGCAAAAAATACAGGTTGAAGGAAAGCTTCAGGAGGCCATCAAATTAATTTATGGCGAACGGGATATTTTATACCTCAGTATTCATTCCCTGCATAAGATTACTAAATATAATGGCAAAGATGGTAAGCCCCCGAAGATCTATAAACTTGGTAGTAATGCGTGGAAGAATCTAAAGCAAAAAACTAAATCTCGAGTAAAGGAAATTGCCTTTAACCTCATCAATCTGTATGCAAAACGGAAAATGAAATCGGGCTACCAATATCAGCCTGATAGCCATATGCAATTAGAACTTGAGGCTTCATTTCTATTTGAGGATACGCCAGACCAAAGCAAAGCCACTGAAGATATTAAACAAGATATGGAAAGTCCCAGGCCAATGGATAGATTGATTTGTGGGGATGTAGGATTTGGCAAAACAGAGGTTGCCATTAGGGCGGCATTTAAGGCTGTGGATAATGGAAAACAGGTTGCAGTTTTGGTACCAACGACAATTCTAGCTTACCAACATTATAGAACATTTACAGAACGGCTTAAAGATTTCCCAGTTACAATTGATTATCTAAACCGTTTCAGAACGGCCAAAGAACGGAAAACTGCTATGGAGGGGCTAAAATCTGGAGCGTTGGATATAATTATAGGAACCCATCAATTAGCCAATCCTGCCATAAAATTTAAGAATTTAGGGTTGCTGATCGTAGATGAAGAACAAAAATTTGGCGTTGCAGTAAAAGACAAATTAAAGACCCTTAAAGAGAATATTGATGTTCTTACTTTAACTGCTACACCGATTCCTAGAACCCTTCAATTTAGTTTGATGGCGGCCCGTGATTTATCTGTTATTACAACACCTCCCCCTAATAGATATCCTATAGAAAGTCATGTAATTAGGTTTAGTGAAGAAGTTATTCGAGATGCTATTTCGTACGAAATTCAGAGAGGAGGGCAAGTATTCTTTGTACATAATCGCATTGAAAATATACGCGAGGTTGCAGGGCTAATTCAACGCTTAGTTCCGGATGCGAAAATCGGCATAGGCCATGGCCAGCTAGAAGGCAAAAAACTTGAGCAATTAATGTTAGGGTTTATGAATGGTGAATTTGATGTTTTGGTAAGTACCACTATCATTGAATCTGGCTTGGACGTACCAAATGCAAATACTATTTTCATTAACAATGCCAATAATTTTGGCTTAAGTGATTTACATCAAATGAGAGGACGGGTAGGTAGAAGCAACAAAAAAGCCTTCTGTTATTTCATAACTCCAGATTATTCTGTGATGACGCCTGACGCCCGTAAACGTATTTCTGCCCTAGAGCAATATACAGAATTAGGTAGCGGATTTAACATTGCAATGAAAGATTTGGAAATAAGGGGGGCTGGAGATCTTTTGGGAGGTGAGCAAAGCGGATTTATTAATGAAATTGGTTTTGAAACTTATCAAAAAATCCTAAACGAAGCCATTGAAGAATTAAAAGAAAATGAATTTAAAGATTCTATAAGGATGTAAAAAAGAAAAAATTTGTATCTGAAGTAACGATTGATTCTGATATTGAATTGCTATTCCCAGACTCTTATGTCAATAATATAAGTGAACGTCTTAACCTTTATACGAGATTAAATGAACTCAAAAATGAAGAGGAACTAAAAACCTTTGAAAATGAAATAATCGATAGATTTGGTGAATTGCCTAAACCAGCTATTGATTTATTAGACAGTGTAAGGCTAAAGTGGTTGGCATCTAATCTTGGATTGGAAAAAGTTGTTATGAAACAAGGCAAATTAGTAGGCTATTTTATAAAAGATCAACAAAGTGGATTCTACACTAGTGATAATTTCACCAAAATACTACAGTTTATGCAACAGCAGCCTGTTCAAATTAAAATCAAGGAGAAACAAACCAGAAATGGACTGCGTTTGCTCCTAACCATAGATAAAATTAAATCTGTTAAAAATGCTTTAGAAGCCTTGCAACCAATGATGGCTTAATTTTTGATTTAACACTAAAAACTAATAATGTGAAGCAAATTTCTTATCTACTCCTATTTTTCTGTTTGCCAATCTTTTCACAACATACAATTTCTGGCACCATCATTACAGAAAAACCACATGCATTTATTCTTGTTTACGAAACTACCCCAACTGGCGCTGAATATGTGGCCCAAGCTCAACTGAAGCAAACAGGTGAATTCTCCTTAGAAATAGACAGCACCTTCAAACCCGGTATTTATAAATTAGTTTACGCACTACCCGCCGAACGGCATAATTTTAATTTTATACTGGATGGAAAAGAAGATATTGCTTTTACTTATAAAGATTCGTTGGGCCTTGAGTTTATTGAATCCAATGAAAATAAACTCTGGCATGCATATTCTAGGAGTTTAGATTTAGTGCACTCAGCAATCAACAATTTTTATTCAAAACGTAGTACCGATAAAAATGCCTTTAGACAGATCATAAAGACGATGGAAGACACACAAGAATCTTTTGAAGATAATTCAAAAGGTTTATTGGTTAATGACCTTATTAAGGCTAATAAACCCTATATCCCAAAAGATTACGAGGATTTCGAAACATATGCCGGCAATGTTAGGAATTATTATCTAGAACCTATCAACTTTAATAGTAGATTAATTTTGAGTTCAGATTATATAAGTCAAAAATTAGCCGCATATGTGTTTGGAATGTCTTCAGATATGTCCGACTCATATCTAATAGGACAATTTGATAAAATTCTCAAAAAAATTAATCATTTAGATCCAGAAACAAAACTTTCTCTTTTATATCCCTTATGGGAAGAATTTTACGCCTATGGAAAGGACAGTGTAGCTCGGAAACTGGTTGACACGATTATGCTAGATTTATCTAAAGAATCTAACAATGATTTAATGATCGAGGTGTTTGAAAATTTTAAACTTAATGGAATTGGCGCAATAGCACCAGATTTTAAAATAGATGATACGTCCAACGGTAAAAATCTGCACACTACATTACACAATTTAAGCGGAAGTGACTATTATTTATTGGTTTTCTGGAGTAGTGGTTGCAGTCATTGCATGGCTGAATTACCCATATTAAAAGAGCGAATCAAAGAATTCACCAATGTTAAGGTTGTTGCCTTTGCCCTTGAAGACAATGATTTTCAATGGAAAAAAACTATAATAAATTATCCCGATTTTATTCATGTTCTTGGCCTCAATAAATGGGAAAATGAAACCGTAACCCAGTACAGCATACAAAGTACGCCTTCATTTATAGTCCTAGACAAGGAAAAGAAGATAATTGAAAAACCTAATGAGGTAAACGATGTTATTACCTTTTTCAGGGAAAAGAAATAAAAAAACCGGCTTTAATAGCCGGTTTGATATACCTTAATTTTTTTAATCCAAATTTGGAATTCTTAATACCTGACCAGGATATATAAGGTTAGGATCTTTCAACATTGGTTTATTTGCCTCAAAAATTAGAGGGTACTTCATCGCATCTCCATAATACTTTTTGGCAATTTTGCTTAATGAATCTCCTCTAACTACCGTATAAAACTGAGCTTCTGGTTCCTCATGCTCAACTGTCATTTGATCATCAACTGTAGCGATACCTTCAGAATTACCTACAACCAAAACCACCTTTTCTTTGGTCTCTTGGTCATAGGCCATTCCACTAACTCGGGCCATGTCGTCATTAATAATTATATCTAGATTTTCAACCTTAAGATTTAGGTCTCTTATTGTTTGTTCTAAAGTTTGAGCAGCAGCTTCCTCAGCTCTTAATTCTGCTGCAGCTTCAGCTGCTTTTTTAGATGCCGCCGCCTTTTCTGAACCGAAAATTTTAGCACCTGCATTTTTTATAAATGAAAATAACCCCATGATTTTTTATTTTAAAAGTTTACTGTTACATTTTGAAGAATAAAATTCCTAAAATCCAAGGAGTTGTTCAAACTGCTTTAATATAAATATTAACTCAAATAAAAAGCGCCCGTCTTTTAAGGACAGGCGCTGTGAAACTAAATAACCAACCAAAATTTAGTTTCCTATATTTTTAAATTCTAGTAGACTCCCTAGGGTTATCTTTTTTTGGGGTATATTGTCTACGTATCTTTTGATCTTTGTTTCTAACCTCAGTTTGGTTAGATCCTGCAACCACACGTTTGAATTCAATATAACCTACACCCGAAAATTCATAGGTGGTCCCTGAACTTATGTGGTATAATTCTATTGTGGCATCATTTAAAACGTCCAATTCGAAATTCTCATTGCCGAAGTCGTCATAATTCAATGTTAAATTTTTTAGATACATATCGCCTGGCACATTTTCTACACTATAAAGGCCTATATAATCCCAGACAATATTACTTGGATCAGGGACCTCAGAGTCGGTTGAACTTCTAAAGGAGTCCCCAAAATCATCTGGGAAAAATTGAATGTAATTTTCATTATCGAATTCATTTAAATCGCCCTCCGCACTTACATATGTTTTTTCCCAAGCTTCATATTCTTGTAAGAAATAATGGATGTTATCAAAAAATACAAAGTCGTAATCGAAGTTACTACGCTGATAACCATCCAAAAAATATGAGGTATCCGTTCCTGGATTATACAATTCTATGGTATTCTCATCAACTTGGTACACATCGAAAGTCTCGAACCCATCAATATCATGGTTTACATCTAAAATCATCTCGTACGCATTATATGTGCCAATTGAAATACCATATCCATTACCCGTTTCACCTATACCCACCAAATTATTGTTGGCATATAGGACTCCGTTTCTAAATGAAATAGTGAACGCTATTTGTAAAAAATAAACTTCTCCAAAACCGGCAGTGCTATTGATATCTACATACCACAAGTCGTAAGAATTTAAAAGTTGATTTATGGAAATTGCTGGCTCCTCAACAATCGCCTCATCTCTTGAACAAGAGACGCCCAGAGACCCAAGCATCATGGCTATTAACAATAAAGGTATAAGTCTTCTCATAATACAACTATTTTATAATTATGTCATAGCCAATTCAAAACACATGCCAAAATTCAGGAATTGAACAAAACAAGTAGCAACAGTTCTAAAATACGTATTTTTGAACTGTTATAACCATCAATTATTAATGGAAAAAGCTTTAAAGTTTGCGGTTTTCGGATCAGGCAGTTGGGCCACTGCTATTGTTAAGATGCTAAGTGAGAATTTAGATGAAATAGGATGGTATATGCGTAGTGTATATATTAAGGAACACCTGAAAAAACAAAAGCACAATCCAAATTACCTTAGTTCAGTTGAATTCCATACCGAGAAACTAAAGCTGAGTAACGACATTAATGTAATTGCAAAATATGCCGATGTACTAATATTTGCTATTCCATCTGCTTTTATTCATTCCGAATTAGAAAAATTAGAAATAGATATTACAAATAAAATTGTTGTATCGGCGGTAAAAGGAATTATTCCTGAATCTGGAAAACTTGTCGGAGAACATTTTCATGATATTTATAATGTTCCTTTTGATAATATAGCAGTAATAGCAGGACCGTGCCATGCTGAGGAAGTTGCATTGGAACGTCTGTCTTACCTAACCATTTCTTGTGCGGATCCTCAAAAAGCAGAAACAATTGCTAATGCACTATCTAGTGATTATATAAAAACTAAAACTAGCGACGATTTAATTGGAACCGAATACGCTGTTATGCTTAAAAATATTTATGCGATTGCTGCTGGTATTGCCCACGGTTTAGGTTACGGCGACAATTTCCAAAGTGTTTTAATGAGCAATGCCATCCGGGAAATGAAACGGTTTATCAAAAAAATGCACAAACTAAAACGCAATATTAACGACTCAGCTTATCTAGGAGACTTATTGGTTACTGGCTATTCTACCTTTTCGAGAAACCGCATGTTTGGCAATATGATTGGCAAAGGGTATACGGTTAAATCGGCTATGATGGAAATGAATATGGTTGCCGAAGGCTATTACGCAACTAAAAGCGCCAAGATTCTTAATGACCATAATAAAAAGAAAACACGACTCCCAATAATCAATGCCGTATACAGCATTTTATATGAAGGAAAAGATGCTAAAAAAGTGTTCAAAAACCTAGTTGATAAGTTAGATTAACAAATTGTAAATAATAAATTAATGTAAAACTCTACAATTAGGATTAAAAAATATTAAAACGCCCCTTGTCCCAAATGTGTAATGCCCCAAACGATAAGTGAAGAAATGGTAATACCAATAGCGTTGGCTAAAAAAGCTTTTTTACGTTCCATATTAAAAAGGTAGGTCGCAATAGAACCTGCATAAACCCCAGTACCGGGTAGCGGCACCATTACGAATAATGCCAACCCAACATAACCATATTTTTCCAACTTTTCGCCAGATCCTTTTTTGGCCCTACGTGCGACCCAAATAGCACTTTTTTTATACCAAAACCAACGAGTAAAAAGAATATTGATTTTATCCAAGAAGTAAAGCATTAACGGAAATACTAATATATTAGCAACCAATGCCAATACAAAAACAAGAAGGGGATTTACACCATTAAGAATTCCGTAAGGAATACCTACTTTGGCCTCACCAAATGGGGAAATACTCCATAAAAAAGTAAATATAATTTCCGTTAACATAGCAAGTTAGAACAGATAAATTTTCGGGAATTTAAAAATAGCCAATTAATAGTAACCGACTGTTTTTAAATTCCTAAAAAGGTCTTAAAATGTTATAAGGCTGATTTAAATTGCTCTAAAAAGCGTATGTCGTTTTCACTCAACAAACGTATATCACTAATCTGATGAAGCAATAGAGCTATACGGTCGATTCCCATACCAAATGCAAAACCAGAATAAGTTTTGGAGTCTATCCCACAATTTTCCAACACATTAGGATCAACCATACCACAACCCATAATTTCCAACCAGCCAGTTCCTTTGGTCATACGATAATCCGTCTCAGTTTCTAATCCCCAATACACATCCACCTCCGCGCTAGGCTCTGTAAATGGAAAATAGGATGGTCTAAGCCTAATTTCAGATTTCCCGAACATCTCCGTCGTAAAATATTGCAAGGTTTGTTTTAGGTCTGCAAAACTTACATCTTTATCAATATACAGACCTTCTACTTGGTGAAAAAAGCAATGAGATCTTGCAGAAATAGCTTCATTTCTATAAACCCTACCTGGGGAAATAGTCCTAATTGGGGGTTTATTGTTTTCCATATAACGAACCTGAACAGAGCTAGTGTGTGTCCTTAATAGGATATCTGGATTCGTTTGAATAAAAAAGGTGTCCTGCATGTCTCTGGCAGGATGATGCTCAGGTAAATTTAAAGCTGTAAAATTATGCCAATCATCCTCAATCTCGGGACCCTCACTAACATTGAAACCTATACGTGAAAAAATATCAATAATTTTATTCTTTACAATTGAGATTGGATGTCTGGCTCCAATTTCAATTGGTTCTCCAGGTCTAGTTAAATCCCCATAAGACCCTTTTTCAAGATCTTTTTTCTCCCATTCGTCACGTAAAGCTTTTACCTTTTCCTCAGCAGTATTTTTGAGCCTATTTATTACTTGGCCAAATTCCTTTTTCTCCTCTTTGGCAATATTTTTAAATTCGGCAAAATATTGATTTAATAATCCTTTTTTACCCAAATATTGAATTCTAAAATCCTCAATCTCCTCTTTAGATTGAACCGTGAATTCCTCTACCTCAGCAATTAACTCTTTTAACTTATCTATCATAATTTTCTAAAAGGCAACATTCCCTTTAAGATATTAAACTGTTCTCTAAAAAATAATTTACAATCGCTTCCTTCATCAAAACGCTTTGTTCGCCTGCTTTTAGATTAGGCAATTCTTCCAGAATTTTAAAATGTGGCCAGCCATCATCATCAAAAAAATCAAATTCATAATAGCCATAAGGCTCTAAAAGTCGGCAGATACCCACATGCATTAAATCGATTTTTTGATCTTTTTTAAACTTGTCATGAATCTTACCAACTTCTTGTACACCGATTAAATATATTATTGAATCAATATCTAACAGCTCCCCATCACAAAAACGCTGAGACAATACTTTTACCACTGTCTCCCATCGATCTTTTAAAAGTTGGTCCCTAGACATACTAATTTTTGAGTTGCAAAGTTAACAATCCAAAGGATAACCTTAAACACAAAGAGTTAAAATCACAAATTCTTTAATAAGGATTTTATATTTGTAAAAAATTACTGAATGAGTATTGTTGACATTGCTATAGTTGTTTTAATAATCCTGGGATTGATAAGAGGATTTATGAGAGGATTATTTGTGGAATTAGCTTCCTTAATTGCTCTTATCGCAGGCCTATATGGTGCCATTCATTTTAGCAATTATGTAGCCACCTTTTTAGATGAACATTTTGAATGGGATGAGAATTACATAAATCTGGTTGCTTTTGGAATTACTTTTTTAATTATTGTTTTCCTTATAAGCCTAGCTGGAAAGGCACTGACCAAGTTAGCCGATTTTGCAGCTCTAGGTATTGTAAATAAAATTTTCGGGGGTGTTTTTGGGGCTATAAAAACCGCATTAATACTTAGTGTATTAATAATCATTTACGAAAAAATGACCGAAACCGAGGAAAATGTGTTACCGTCGTGGGCAGAGGAATCAGCTTTATACGAACCTGTCAGAGCATTTGCTCCATCTATCTTTCCTATCATCATTGAAAAAGGAGAAGAAGTTTTAGAAGAAATTGAAGAGAACATTTAATGCCCCAGTAAGCGGCATTTAAACAGTATCCTTAACATTTTCCTTTACCCAAGCAAGACATTCTTTAAAAGTATTAAAAACAAACTCTTGTGAAATTAAATCGGGTATAATATCAATTCGCTCTAACATGTACCGTGGCTGTTGTGTTAAACCTACCAACAGTACCCTGATTTTAGATTTCCTTAAATCGACCAATACATCCTCCATTGCATATAGCCCCGATTGATCTATATATTGCATTCTATCGAGCCTAATAATAACACATTTTGCAGTTTGGGGAATTTGTTTGGCCAATGCTTGAAATTCGCTTGTTGAACCAAAAAAAAGTGGCCCCTTGATATGTTTAATAAAAACCTCTTCCTTCAACTTCTCAGGAAACCCCATTTCATCTTTCCAAGCTTCCTCTCTGAGGGGTTTAACATCGGAACGAATAGCAGTAAGGTCTCCAATTTTTTTCATAAACATTAAGGAAGCTATTACAAGTCCTATACCAACGGCATAAACTAAGTCCCAAAATGTAGACAGAAACAACACCACGAGCATTACTAATACTTCAGAACTTAATTTTAAAGGCCCCAAACTAATGTCCTTAGGTAAACTTGGTATGGCTTTCAATCCTTTATAATCCATAACTCCAATACCAACTGTTATAAGAATACCGGCGAGTACGGCGGCTGGGATTTGTGATGCCAATTGTGGCAAACCAGGTATCATTAATATTAAAAACAGTAAAATCCCAGCAATCATTCCGGATAACCTTGTTTTTCCACCGGCATTTATATTTACAACAGTACGTATGGTAGCACCAGCACCAGGAATACCACCAAAAAGTGAGGCAATTGAATTACCAATTCCTTGACCTATTAATTCTTTATTTGGATTGTGCTTAGTCTTTGTCATATTATCGGCAACAACACTTGTTAGCAAGGAATCAATTGCCCCTAATAATGCCAATGACAAGGCAGTAAAAACATATGGACTAATCATTCCCAATTCTAAATTCGTAAACACCTCTGCTCTGAATTTTGGCAAACCTTCAGGTATTGATTCGATCGGCCTATACCCAAGACCTAAAAAATAGGCTCCAAAAGACACAACCACCAAAGCAACTAAAGCACTTGGTATTACGGTTGTTATTCTTTTAAAACCGTATATGATAAAAATAGTTATAACTGTTAGTCCAAGTTCTAACCAATTGATGTTATTTAATGCCCTAGGCAACACATTGATGGTCCCTATAACACCAGATGCCCTTTTTGCAGCAAGTGTTTTAGATTCTTTTGCAATATCTTCTTCTGAAATAATTTCTGCTCTTTTTATGGTTTCCTTAAAATTCTCTAGCACAAGTATTCCCTCTCCGGCTTCCTCCTTCAAAATATTTTCAAGTATAACCTCCTCAGCATTGGGCTTAAATTGCTCTACAAATTCTTTATCCTCCTTGGGATAATATCCTACTGCGGGCAAAAATTGAGTGATAATGATTATTACACCTATAGCGGTCATAAAACCTGAAACAACAGGATAGGGGATGTATCGTATATACTTTCCTAGACTTAAAACCCCTAAACCAATCTGCATCAGTCCGGCAAGCAAAAAAACTATTAATATAAACGGTAAAGCCTTTTCTACATCTCCATCTTGAACAGCAATAATTCCAGATATAACCACCATACTGACAGCAGTCATGGGTGCGGTTGGCCCTGAAATTTGCGTATTGGTGCCACCAAACAGGGCAGCGAAAAAACTTATAAATATGGCTCCATAAAGTCCTGCACTAGGGCCCAAGCCTGAAGAAACACCAAATGCGAGGGCAAGTGGCAAGGCAACAATCCCAGCGGTAATACCACCAAAGGCGTCACCTTTAATATTCGAGAATAAATTTTTCATAAAAGCATATTAGTATTAAAAGTACTAATTTGCTTTAAATCTGATAAGCTTTTAAAAGATTAATAAAACCCAAATTTTGGAATTCTAAAATGTTAGAAAGGTCATTATATTTAGTTGATCTCTACTAGAGTTTTCAAACAACTGACTCATATAACCTAGCTCAAATCTGAGGGAAGAATTTACCTTGTATCCTAGACCAGCATAGACACGATTTCTATCAAAAACACTGGACTCCGTATTTAAAAAGATTTCGTTGTAGGCTGAGCCATAAAAATATTTTGTGACCCCTTCTTTATTATTAAATGGAACTTGTAAGCTTAAAAAATATCTGAACCTCATTCTAAAATCATCCTCCACGAACCGTTGCTCAAATCGATAGCGGTGAGTCAGCTTAACCTTCCAAAGATACTGATTGGTTGTATATTGTTGAAAAATACGGTGTTCATTTATAGATACCTTTTCATCTGTTTCACCAATATAATTTTCAGACAATATATAACCATATCCCAACAAGATATTGTTATTGGAATCGGTTAAATTATACCCTAACCCAGTACGAATTAGAAGTTGCTCCAAATCACCGATGGCATCATAATTTCGGTATTGCACCTCATTATGTATGTTCCATTTATTATTTAGCTTTTTATTGCCAATATAAATTAACCAATTCCCAAAATTGCTTTCTTGGCCATAGCCTAAAAAGCTACAAATCACGATTAGAACAAGAATCCCTTTGTTCAATTTCAAAATAAAGCTCTATTTAGAGTGAAAGTTAATCGTAAAATTCTACGGCACCACTGTTTACATCATACATTGCCCCAACAATTTCAATTTCACCATTCTCCTTCATTTCCCTTAATACTTCACTTTCTTTGAGAATTCGTTTAATGGTAAGTTCTACATTGGCCTTTGCAACTGAATCAACAAACTCTAAATTTTTGGAATTTCTTAATTCAGGATCAGCTGGTGTTTCAACTTTATTCACGGCCGGCTTAATCTTTTCTAGCATGGATGTAAGGTTTCCTAATTTTGCATCATCGCAAGCCCCTTTTACCGCTCCACAGCTAGTATGACCAAGAACTACAACTAACTTCGTACCTGCCAATTTGCAAGCAAACTCCATACTGCCAAGAATATCCACATTCACAAAATTACCAGCAATACGCACACTAAATATATCTCCCAATCCTTGGTCAAAAACCAATTCTGCGGAGACTCTAGAATCTATACAACTTAGTATGGTTGCGAAGGGAAACTGCCCCTCGCTTGTTTCGTTTACCTGCTGTAATAAATTTCTGTTTGCCTTTAAGTTATTCTGAAAACGTTGATTGCCCTCCTTTAAAAACTGTATGGCTTTTGCAGGAGTCATTGTGGCTTGTGTTTCTTTTGTATGTGCCTTCATATTTTAATATTATTATATTATTAACCTAAATCTTAACTAGTTAAGTAGTTAGGTTGCTTTGATATCCATAGTGAGACGTTGAGATTATCTACCAAATTTCTCATTTCGACCACCCCAGATTTTTTTCGGGAATTTTTCTTGATCGCATTTCTTTCCAAACACAACAAGTTAATGTTATTTAATGAAATATACTTGGAAAGATTATTCAAATAAGAATCGCTATGCTCAAACACAAATTCAACTTTCTTAAGGTCTGAATCTATATTCAGTGAGTGATGTTCTGTCCCGTCTGAAACCACAGATGATTTAAACACTTTTAGAGGATGTTTACTTTTAGAAAACAATTGCCTTAACATAGTTTTTTCAAATCTTGTTTCATCTGTGTTGTAAATCCCAAATGAAAGATGCTCTTCAGGATTTATTTCACTTTCAGGAGTGGCGATAATAATATCTCCTTCATGTTTTTTGATGACAAATTCTGTAAGGCTATCGCCTAAAAAATGAAGTTGTTTCCTTTTTCTTTTCCCCAAGATTATAATATCTGGCTGATACGAATCAATTCGTTTTTCAACCTCGCTTTTTACATTTCCATAAGCGATAGAATAATTTATATTTTTTTGAACAGATTCTGAATAAGAAGACAAAATATTTTCAATTGACTTAGTAGTTTGACTGAAATCCCTGTTCATCGTCCTTATCACAGACAATTGATTATCGCTCTTTGCAATTTTGGTCGGCTTCTTCACATAAAACAACTCAATTTCAGCATCGAGTGTTTTGGCAAGATTTAACGTATTTTTAAAATGGTTTGAAGAAAATCTTTCTAAATCACATAGAAAGAGGATTTTATTGGTATTATTTTGAGTTTTCATCTTTATACTTTTTAGGTTGAATTCAATAATGTTTCATATTGATTTATAATAGCAACTAGTTTTTAACTTAAACTAATGCTAGATTTTGGCCGTTCATTGAAGAACTTTATGAAACTCGCTGGGTTTTCTACAACCCCTCTTTTAGAAACGAGTTTCAAATCAATGTTTCGATCTTTTGCTTTAAACAAGAAATCTTCCAAGATTTCAATAATATCATTGTCTAAATACCTTGTTTTCATCAGATTGATCTCTAAGAATGTATCTCTAGGAAGGCTGTCAAGTTCTTTTAGGATTGCTCCTTTATTGAAAAAGGTAACTTCCTCCGCAAGGGTCATTTTTATTCTGTGTTTTCCATCACTCTTATCTTCAATGTGTAAGAAGTGTGAATTTTGGTAACTTTTCAACAAGATAACAACGATACCTACCACGAGTCCTAAACTAATTCCAACAAGTAAATCAGTGAAAATAATTCCAACGACTGTAACTACAAATGGAACAAATTGCTTCCACCCTAACTTATACATTTCCTTAAATAATTTAGGTTTAGCGAGCTTGTATCCTACAATGAATAGTATTGCCGCAAGGACCGATAGTGGAATTTTGTTTAGTAAAGTTGGAATGAGAATTACCGAAATCAGAAGAAAAAACCCATGCACAATTGCAGATAATTTTGTTTTTCCCCCAGATTGAATATTTGCAGAACTTCTCACAATAACCTGAGTAATAGGAAGGCCACCAATAAGACCAGAAAGTATATTTCCTGTTCCCTGTGCTAGTAATTCTCTATTGGTTGGAGTTACACGTTTTTCAGGATCCAACTTATCGGTTGCCTCAACGCAGAGCAATGTTTCAAGGCTTGCTACCAATGCAATGGTAAAGGCAGTTACCCAAATCTCCATATTGGTAATAGCGCCAAAATTCGGGAAGGTAAATTGTGCCAAAAAGGAACTCGCATCTTCTGGTGTTGGAACAGAAACCAAATGTTCTTGTTGAATACCAAAACTGGAACCTTGCGTCAATACAAAAAAGATAATCCCAACTATTACAGCTACCAGAGGGCCCTGGATTAAGGTGAATATTTTTGCTTTCTTAGTAAGCACTTTATCCCAAAGAATAAGAATAGCAAGTCCAACAACTGCAACTATAGTCGACCCAACGCTAATGTAATTTATTGAATTAATTATTTCAGAAAAGGTGTTTTCACCATCAACTTGGAAAAATGCCCAATCTCCTTCCGGATCGGCATCGTAACCAAAAAAGTGAGGTATCTGTTTCAAAATGATAATTATTCCGATACCAGTTAGCATTCCTTTTATCACTGATGATGGAAAATAATATCCAATAACTCCAGCTTTTAATACACCAAATAATAACTGGATTATACCACCTAAAACAACGGCTAATAAGAAGTTTTCATAACCTCCTAAAGCACCGATAGCTGTTAAAACAATGGCTGCAAGACCTGCCGCAGGACCACTTACTCCAATATGCGATCCACTTAACATGCCTACGACGATACCCCCAACGATACCAGCAATTAAACCTGAAAACAATGGTGCCCCAGAGGCAAGTGCAATACCTAAACAAAGGGGTAATGCGACAAAAAACACGACTATACTCGCTGGCAAGTCATTCTTAAGATACTTAAACATATAATACGTTGATTAGGGTTACAGATAGTTACTATAACCATTAATATTGTTGGAGCTAATATTACTTAGCCTAATTTAAAATCGGTTATATTAAATGTAATTCAGGAGGTGGAGAGAATTCGCTTAAAAAGGGATTGGCATAGGAACCTAACCTATACTCTAGTGAAGAAGAAAAATCTAACGCGAAACTATTGATTTGGATATTTCCATTAACACGTTCGAAAAAAAGTTTTAGAACTTGCTTTTCTTCCTCTTCATTGATATTATAAAATAGTGAAATGTCTATTGTTGAATCTAGGGTAGAGATTATTGATGGCGCTGAAACCATTGCCATAAAAACTACCAAAAAAAAAGAAGCAGCAATTTTTCGTAAAAACATCCCGACTTTTAAAGAAATGCTAAAATAATACTAAAGGATTAAATAAGTGTTAAAATCAATTTAAAATCAATTAAAACAATCATTTCTCTTGAATTTATATGAATTTTTAGCCGTTATTACTAAAAATAAATCATTGTTTTGTAGGAAATTTTAGAAATATTCTAAAGAGGCTTCATGTCTTCGGCTTTCATCCACCCGGTTTTGCCATCAGATAATTTTATTTTATTCCAATTATTAATGGTATCCAAAATTTGAACCTTTGTACCGGCATGAAGTGTAAATGAAAGTGTTCCCCTGGGATTAGGTTCACTTTTCACTTGGGATTCAGAAGCAAAAACAATAGCAGGTTTATCAATCCTTTCAAGATTATGGCTATGGAAGGCAAATAAAAAGCACACAACTGCCAGCGAAATAAAAATTCCACTTCCTACAAAAAAGGTTCGTTTTTTGGCCGTTGAACCTGATAAGTAATAGAAAATGAAAATCAAAGTAAACAAGACGGCAAAAACCGAAGTAAGCAGGGCCCAACCATCAGTAGGGAATAGTGCCGTAAGGTTACTTAACAATTTTTTCAAGCCAACCTCTGGTATATTATCTATGGCGTCTATAGTCATATTCTGAGCGAAGGTGATATTATTTTGTATTTCACTATCGTTAGGATTGAGCTGTAAAGCCTTCTCATAATAGTATATACTTGGCGCAACATTGTTTAATTTATAATGAGCATTTCCTAAATTATAATAGAGCTCGGCAGATTCCTCTCCTGTTTTTAGAATAGCCTCATATTTATCTACTGCCCCTCCGAAATCTCCTTCATCATATAATTTATTTCCCTCCTCAAATAGTTGGATATTTTGTCCAAAGGAATAATTCCCTAAACCAATAAGTAGTATAAAAAGACCTAATATTTGGAAAGTGTTGATTCTCATTTCACATTACTTGATTTCTTTATCAATCGAAGCTATCGTTGTCGCAGCAGAATCGTAATCTCGCTTCATTTCCACTTGAGTAATTGGGGTGTAGCGTGCCAATTCACAGTTTTTCAGCAGTTGTACAAACTCCAAGACGGTCTTCTGGTCAACACCTTTGGATTTTAATAGACTAGAAATCCTGTCTTTACTTAATTCAGAGGTTTCAAGTCTCAAACGGGCCTTTAGATAATTATGCAATGCTTTCTCCAATGATACATAGAACATTTCCTTATTACCTAAATGTTTCTTTGCCTCACTCAGGTATCTTCTTGCCATTCTATCAGCTTGACGCCTTCTCATCCCTACCACATCTAAATCTCTCTCGTCTTTCCTTCTCTTCACAAACATTACTAGAGGAATAGCTATAAGCGGAAAAAGTAAAGAACTCCAAAAGCCTACTGATTTAAAATAGTTATCCTGCTCAATCGGAACTAATTCCGTATCTGTTTTTATATAAGCAAATTGATCGTTATTCACGATGACCTCTTGCTTGGAGGAATTGGGAGATATAACTCCGGTAGATGCCGTTTTAGAGTTAATTGGCCCGTCTAAGACATCTATTACAATTTCATCGGAATTGATTCGCTTATAAGACTCTGTTTTAGGATCGAAATAAGAAAATGAAATTCCAGGGATGGGGTATTTACCTTTGTATTGGGGAATAATGGTGTAATTATCAGCAATAGTTCCCTTCATACCATCTAAATCCGTCTTTATAGATTCGGTATGCTCCGGTTCATATACTTCCAAAGAACTTGGCAATGTAAGTTTTGGAAGTTCAATTAATTTCAAATTGCCATTACCCGTAACCTCGACTTTAGCTTGAAAAGCTTCAGCCGCATCTAATTGGTCCTTGGAGGTTGTAACCGAGAAATCAAATTTTCCAACAGCACCAGAAAAATCCATTGGTTTACCTTTCTCTGGCAAAGCCTTTACATTAATAGTTTTACTGCCAGCAGATACGGTACGGTTAACTCTGGCCATAACCCTGTCACCAAAAATACTTCGCTGGTTAGTGGGCACCTTCATCGTTACATCTAAACTTAAGGGTTCTATTTCAAGTTTACCGGATTTCTGTGGGTACAGCACAACCTTTCTTAAAACAACATACCTGTAATCCTCTCCATTGAACTTAGTATTCACGGGTCTCATTTGCTGTATTTTGATGTTCTGACTCCAGAAATCATTGTAACGGGGGTTGTCAATTTCACGCCATTGCTCTACACCTGTATCTGTAGAAACATACAACTTATAAACAACCGTTATTGCCTCATTTAAATATGGATTTGTTTTAGAAACTTCGGCAACAAGATGTAAATTTTGGGTAGCAATATAATTTGGATCATTTGGATCTTTAGGCTTATCAATTGGTTTTGTTACGGTAATTGTAACAGGATTGGATTTAAAAGTATCCCCTTTTACTTCAACACTAGCAGATCCAATTTTAAAGGTTCCTTGGGCCTTTGGAGCCAAGAAAAAGGTATAAGTCATATTATACGATCTCTTACCATTAATCCATTGGTATTGCACACTGCGGTTTGGTCCACCCAAAACTGTGAAATCGTTAAAGCTCGGAGGAATAAAATTATCTCCCTCCGCATTCATATTAAAATCCACCCTTAAACGCTCATTTTCGCCAAGAGTAGTCTTGCTCACTTTAGCCTCAAAATTAACTTGAGCTAGAGTAAGTTGAATACTCAAAAATAATATAGAAACGACGAACGTTTTCATCACCTAACTAACTTCAATAGATACTTTGTTACCAATCTTTTTCAGTCCTAACACGAACTCCTTTTTGCTTTTCAGCATTCATCTTTTCTTGAACCTTTTGTTCTTGGTTATTCATTGCCTCTAATAAACTTTTAATTTGTTGAGGCGAAAGCTGACCAGGTTGAGGTTTGGGTTGTTGAGGCTGTTCTTTTTCTTGATCACCTTTATTTTGTTGATCTTGATTTTGATCTTGGTCACCTTGATCTTGATCTTTTTGATCTCCTTGATCATCCTTGGGGTCTCCCTTATCCTGCTGATCCTGATTGTCTTGTTGATCTTGCTGATCTTGGTTATCCTTATTTTGATCATCTTTTTGCTGATCCTCCTTATCCTTATCTTGATCCTGGTCGTTTTGATCGTTCTGCTGATCCTGTTGCTGTTTTGCACATTCTTTGGCAAGAGCAAAATTGTAGCGAGTCTCATCATCGGAAGGGTTATTCCTTAATGCATTTTTATAAGCTTCAACAGCTTCCTTACATTGCTTATTCTGCATTAAAATATTACCGATATTGTGAAATGCTTTATGTTTTTCTTCCTTTGTTGAAGCCAAATCTAATGCCTGTTGTTGCCTAAAAAGGGCTTCATCAAATTTGCCCTTATTGTAATAGCTGTTGCCTAAATTATAAGCACCAGCCAAATTGGAAGAGTGTTCAGAAATTGCCTTTCTATATTCTTTTTCAGCTGAAACGAAATCATCTTTACCCAACAATTGATTTCCTTCAAAAACTAAATCATTGGAGTTTTTAGAAGCTTTTTCCAATGCTTCCAGTTCATCTTCAGTTTGGCTAAAGCTTATATTAACTAAAGCAATAAAGGCCAGCAAAAAAAGTTTGTTCAGCTTATTATTATTCAACCAGTTTCCCATAATATCCTCTTTCATTCTACTAAATGGCACTGAATATTAATAAAATTAAAAATTCAGTTCTCATAAGTTTTCGTTAAATAAATTAAGTCGTTTTAACCAAGCGGTCTTGCGCTCAAGCAAGAAAACATCAATGAAAATAAAAAATATGGCTAGCCCAATAAACCATTGAAATTGATCTTTAAAGTCTGAAAATTGTTTTGATTCAAATTCGGTTTTATCCATGTTATTAAGGATGTCTTTCATCTGCTCAATAACATCAGCTGTATTATTACCCAATATATATTCTCCATTGCCTTCTGATGCGATAGACCGCAAGGTAGATTCATCTAACTTGGTAATTACGGTTTCCCCGTTCTGATCCTTTTTATAATTCTTAGTTATGCCATTTTCCTTTAGTGGAATTGGGGCACCCTTACCATCACCAACCCCAATTGTAAAAATTCTTATGCCTTCATCAGCTGCATCTTCAGCCGCATTGGCCGCAATATCGCTATGGTCTTCACCGTCTGAAATAATTACTAACACTCGATTGGTTTGATCTTGGTCATCGTAATATGTTTTTGCCAAATCAATCGCTTCATTAATAGCGGTTCCTTGGGAAGATAACATATCTGTATTCATACTTTGCAAAAACATTTTTGCAGAAGCATAATCAGTTGTTATGGGCAGCTGGGGAAACGCTTTACCAGCATATGCAATAATTCCTACCCGATCACTGGTGAGATTATTAATAATCTGCGTTACCAATTGCTTCGCCTTTTCTAGACGATTTGGCGCTATATCCTCGGCAAGCATGCTTTTTGAAACATCTACAGCAAAAACAATATCAACTCCTTCCCGTTTTACAGTTTCAAGTTTTGTTCCTATTTTGGGATTAACCAAAGCTATTATTAAACTCAAAAAGGCTAAGCATATCACTATAAGTTTAAGCACAGACTTAAAGAGCGAACGTTCCGGGCTAAGCCTTTTCAATAATTCCTTGTCGGCAAATTTCCGTTGAGTTCTCCTCCTCCAATATTGCACCAATAAAAACAACAGCACAACTAATGGAATAATCCAAAGAGCCCAAAACCATATTTTTTCTTCAAGTTGAAATAAATTAGACATAATCTAACTTTCAGTTTTTACCAATTCTATTTGTGATTGCAATAGGCCCATCTTTTCCTTTGCTTTCAAATCTATTTCTCCACGAGTTAACCATGTGTGCTGGTAGCCTGCAAAGTTCATACCTAAATAATCTGCACTTTTTTCAAATGGAATGATAAACCCTTCGATGGGTTCATCATCAGACCCACAACTAAGTACAGCCATAGTTTTTCCTCTTAGTTTTCGTCCCCAATCTTTTTCATTCGTCAAAAAATCTGAAATTCTATCAAAGAAAACCTTAAGTACACCACTCATGGTATACCAGTAAACTGGAGTCGCAAAAACCATTACATCATAATTTGTAACCAGTTTTTTAAAGGTTGGGTTAAAATCATCATGTATGTTTTTAAAATTATAATCGTAATGGCCAATATTCAAATTGCCTAAATCCAATAAATCATACCCTACTTTTTCAGCATAATATCTTGCTACCGCGGAGGTATTTCCATCTCCACGTGAACTCCCTAATATGATTACACCTTTACCCTGCATTTATACAAAACTTCTAAATATTGTATACCGTCCGACAAGTTCTATCAACAATAAAATTCCAGCCAAAATTGCTAAAGGACGAAATTTTTCTTCGTAATTATAGTACTTAAATTCCTCTATATCAGTTTTTTCTAACTTGTTAATTTCTTCATAAATTTCGGCTAGTTTTTGGTTGTCGGTAGCTCGGAAATATCGTCCACCTGTCATATCTGCAATTTCTTGCAATAGCACCTCATCAATTTCCACTTGTACCCGACCATATTGAAAGGAATTATCAGCCAAAATGCCGACAGGTGATAGAGCCATGCCATTAGTTCCTATACCAATAGTATAGGTCTTAATTCCGTATTCGACTGCTAACTCACTTGCTATTTTGGGGTCTATGAAGCCACTATTATTCACACCGTCCGTCAATAATATAATCACTTTACTTATTGCCTTACTATCTTTTAATCGGTTTACCGCTGTTGCAAGTCCCATACCAATTGCCGTTCCGCCTTCAATTACTGTATTATACTGAATTTCCCTTAATGAACGTAGAACAATTGACTTATCACTAGTTATCGGTGTACGGGTAAAACTTTCACCAGCATATTCTACCAATCCTATTCGATCGTTTGGCCGTTCTTTAATAAATTGTGAAGCCACTTGTTTTAATGCTTCAAGACGATTTGGTTTTAAGTCTTTGGCTAGCATACTTGCAGAGACATCTATAGCCATAACAATATCAATACCCCGAGTAGTTTTTGTTCTGGTTGAAACATCGACTGTTCTGGGTCTTGCTAAAGCGGTTACTAATAGAGCTAAAGCAATCATCCGCAAAGCAAAAAGAAGATGTTTCAATTTAGGAAGCCAAGAATTAGTTACTTTAAATCCTTTTAGGCTTGAGATTTTCAATTCTGCCGAACTTCTCCTATAAGTATATACATACCATGCAATTGCAAAAGGTATTAGCAAAAACAACCAAAAAAATTCTTTATTCATAAATTCTATACCATCAATCATTTTTCAGGTTTTTTTAAGTTCGATAGAATTTATTACACGATTCATAATTTCATCTCCATAGGAATCGCCTTGTCTCCAAACTAAAACGATTTGTTGAGCAACCTTCTCTGCGCTAAAAACGAAAATGGCATAATTGCTTGGTACTGTATTTCCAGGTGACATTGTTGGAAAATCAGCGGTCCCGAAAATCTTATAACCTTCAATTGAATTTGGCGTAGTATACTTATCCGTTTTTGTAATAATGTTTTGTACACCATTCTGTTCGAAATATCCCAATATCCCTTCAGTTACCTGATTAATATCAATTCCTTGCTTACCCATTTGAGGAACTTTTGTGGTATTTAGGGTAATGTAGATAGGGCTGAATAATGTACCATAAGAAAATGCCGTTTGGTCTAGCTGTTGATCTGGGTTAACTGTATTAGCCTCTTCTCTGGTTAAGACCTCCGGTGTATCTATATAAATAGGTGGGGCGCCGTATGCACTAGAAACCCAATCACCTTCCAACAATTCTTTACTATTGTTACCCAAGATTGTATCCTTAACTGCAGTAAATCCATATTTGATTGTAAAACCGATGATTGTTATGGTCGTCAACATTAAAACAAGGGCAACAGAAATAACAATTTTTTCTCGTTTCTTTCTTTTTCGGCGCTCTTCCCTGTATTGTTCATCTTGTAATTTTTCTTCCTCGGTTGGCTCAGGAATGGCTTCTTTAACGTGGTCTATTTCTAAATCGATAATGTCTCTGTCTTTCTTAGCCAATTCAATATCTGGTGAAGATTTTGCAAATTTAACCAAGTCGGCTCTACGTAAAATCGCCTCAATATTGGTAATTGTTTCAGAATCTAATTCTATTTTATGGGCATCCCGTAATAGCCTGAGACGTTCTATTAACTGATCTGTAGTGCTCTCAAGTGCATGGTCATATACTTGTTCATCTAAATACCTTCTTATGGCAAAAGTGAGTTCAGAATAATATTCCTTATACTCACGGTTTTCCAAATAATGATTCTCATCTAAATTTTTAAGAGTAAGCTTTGCCCTCTCGTAAGGAGAAAGTAAGGCTATTTTTTCTTCTTCAGTTAATGGTTTTTTTCTCCAAACAAACCAATAAACTACGGCTCCAACAAAAGCCAAAAACAAAAGAATAATAAGAGGCCATTTCCACCAATTAAAACTAGATTTTTTAACCTCTATTAGGGGTTTAATATCGTATAAACCTTGTTTGGTGGTATCAACAACTATATCTCGGACCTCAACCCGAACACTATCTGTTAAAAATTCTTTGTCTCCTATTAATATTTTTTGTTGTGGGATGGTGTAATATCCAGAGTCGAACTGGGTAAGGCCATATGTCTTAATAAGATTGTACTTTTCATTCCTTCTCAAGGTATCGATATCGTAGGAATCGATTACCTCAAGCGGGTTAAAAGTTTGACCTTCTGGAAACACAACTAAGTCAGTAGAGTCCGTCTCCACTTGGATGGTATACTTTATTTCACCGCCAATTTTAATGGTGGTTGAATCAATACTAGAGTTGACCTGTGCTAAGCTGTAGTTAAAGACAAGAAATGCAATGCTAAGAATAACGTTATGTGAAATTAATCTGATCTCCATTTTTAGCCTCTTCGTTTAAAATATCCCAACAATTTTCTCACATAACTCTGGTCTAAACGACAATTAATGACTCCAGCGCCTGCTTTGGTGAAAGTTTCATTAAATTCCTTTACCCTATCGTTGTAAAAATTTTCATATCCACGCCTTACCTTTTTAGAGGCAGTATTAACCAACATCATTTCCCCTGATTCCTCGTCTTTCATTTGAACCATTCCTAAATTAGGTAACGATTTTTCATGCCGGTCATAGACCCTAATGCCAGTTAAATCATGCTTTTTGCTAGCAATTTTCAAAGTTTTCTCGTAATCGGAATCCATAAAATCTGATAGCATGAATACAATTGCTCTCTTTTTCATTACACTAGATAGAAAACGCAGTGCTTCATTGACATTAGTACCGGAATGTTCAGGAGAGAATTCTATAAGCTCCCTGATAATGCGAAGTACATGGGATCTACCTTTTTTTGGCGGTATATAAAGTTCAATTTGGTCTGTAAAAAGAATTAAACCAATTTTATCATTATTTTGGGTAGCGGAAAATGCTAGAGTAGCAGCAATTTCAGTTACGACTTCATTTTTGAATTGTTGCTGGGTACCGAAAAATTCGGAACCAGAGATATCAACCAAAAGCATCATGGTTAATTCCCTTTCCTCCTCAAAAACTTTTACGAATGGCTCATTATATCGGGCGGTAACATTCCAATCTATACTGCGTACATCATCCCCAAATTGATATTGCCTAACTTCAGAAAAAGTCATACCGCGCCCCTTAAAGGTAGAATGGTATTCTCCTCCAAAAATATGATCAGACAAGCGTCTTGTCTTAATCTCTATTTTCCTTACTTTTTTTAGAAGCTCCTTAGTATCCATTTCAATTATTAGAAAGAATGTTTTCGATTAGTAGTTGAATCGTTGGTTTCTATCTAATCATCTACGGCACTTCTACTTCGTTAACTATTTTATTAATAATATCAACTGAAGTAACATTCTCAGCTTCCGCCTCGTAGGTTATTCCTATTCTATGCCTTAAAACATCATGAACGACCGCTCTAACATCTTCTGGTATAACATAACCCCTTCTTTTTATAAAGGCATAACATTTTGAAGCTAATGCAAGATTGATACTTCCCCTTGGCGAAGCACCAAAAGATATAAGTGGCTTAATATCTGGCAATCTGTATTTTTCAGGGTATCTAGTGGCGAAAACTAAATCTAAAATATACTTCTCGATTTTTTCATCCATGTAAACATCCCTAACCGCTTGCTGAGCTCGCAATATTTGGTCAATTGTGATAACAGGATTAACTTTTTCAAACCCATCCTTAAGATTGGCTCTTATTATTAACTGTTCATCTTCTATTCTCGGATAGTCAATTACCGTTTTCAACATAAATCTATCTACTTGCGCTTCTGGCAAGGGATAGGTACCTTCTTGTTCCACAGGGTTTTGGGTTGCCATTACCAAAAATGGTCTTTCCAACTTAAAAGTTTCATCCCCAATAGTTACTTGCTTTTCTTGCATGGCCTCTAGCAATGCAGATTGCACTTTGGCTGGAGCTCTGTTAATTTCATCAGCCAAAACAAAATTTGCAAATATCGGTCCCTTCTTTACACTGAAATCATTTTCCCTAATATTGTAAATCAAGGTTCCTATTACATCTGCAGGCAGCAAATCTGGAGTAAACTGAATTCTGCTGAATTTTGCATTAATTGCTTGAGAAAGCGTATTAATTGCTAATGTTTTAGCTAGCCCCGGAACACCTTCCAACAAAATATGGCCTTGACCTAACAATCCAATTAAAAGGCGTTCAACCATATGCTTTTGACCAACAATTACCTTATTGATTTCTAGATTCAATAGGTCTACAAAAGCGCTTTCCCGTTCTATCTTTTCATTAATGGCTCCTATATCAACCGTGCTACTGTCTTGAATCATTAGAATTAAAAATTAAGAATAGTTATACTTATATTTTGGCTTCGCAAATTGTTAAAATAATCACTGATATGCTGTTAAGGTAAGGTTAAATGTTAAAAAGGGCAAACCCTAGTGGGAATGCCCTTTCACGAAGTGTTATGTTTGTAATAGTTATTCTAACTCTAAGGTGACTATCTCCATTTGAGTTGTCTGTTCTAACTCCACAGCTACATTTTCAATAATAGCTGGCAAATAGCCAGATCCTTCCTCAGGAGTTATGGTAATTGTATAATTTCCAGGTGTTGCTCCGTAAATCATAAAATAACCTTCATCATTTGTATAAGTTACGATTGGATCACCATCACTAACAGCAGAAACCTCAGCAGGAATTGCGGGATCTATTTGTCCAGCAATTACACCTGTATATGCTTCAATAGAAGCTCTCATAACAGGCTTAAGGATAATATTGTCAGAACCTCCGGCCATTACGATAGACTTGTCGGCATCAAAGTCAAGCAAAAAGGTATAATAATAACCCGCTTGCATTTCTTGGTCCACTTTTATCTTTAATCCAGATTGTTGCGCACTTGGGGTCTTTAGATCATGGCGAACATTATCGATAAAAATTTCATTATCGTCACCTAGCACTAAACGTATTTGCTCAATATAACCAGCAGGCACTTCATAATCATCCACTAACAACAAATCGTTTCCTGCTACCAATTCCAACAAATCATAAACACCTGTATTCTGTGGATTTAGACTTACCCATCCTTCATCATCAGATTCTGGAGCCTCGGTGTCCCCATATCTTACCATCACATCAACCACCTCAATGTTTATGGCATCATAATCACCAGGCGCATCCATTAATCTAACAGAAATTCTTGAGGTAGCTTCGGCACCACCGTTGCTATCATTATCACTGCAGGATGTAAAAAATATCGCCACAACAGCAATACAACTTAGCATTAAAGTTTTCAGTAAATTCATAAATTATAATTTTTGGGTTCGTTATTATATACGGCCATATTCTTTTAATAGATGGAAAAAATATGTACTCTTTCAATAAAGGACAACGTTTAATCTGAAAATCACTAAGATAGAATCATCACCTTCTAAATTTTTAATAAAATTTTAACTCTTAAAAAAACGAAGCCTATCCAATAGTGGACAGGCAACGCCATAATAAGTAAGGTAAAATTTGTCTTAGCCCACTTCTTCTTAGTTAGAAGAAAATAACTGAACCTCCATCGTAGGGTTCAAATATTTATAATTGTTTACACTATTTTCAACGACAGCGTTATCTATATTCACTTTTAAGTTAATTGTATAGTTGTTACCGCCTTGTAATAAATGAATGCTAGGTACAGATAATCCCTCTTGGTGATTTTCTGGAGCACTAACTGAGTATGATTGCCCATCTATAATCACAGTATTATTATTCCCTAATACCAAACGAACCTCATAAATCTCACTTGTCTTAACAGGTAGATTATTTACAATCATTAAATTAGAACCATTTGTTAATTCCAAAAGGTTAATATTTCCTAAACCATTAGCATGTAAACTTATCCAACAATCTGGGGCGGCACCATTATCTTTAGTTTTAACTAACACATCAGAAATTTCTACATTTAAAGCATCGTAAGAAGCCAATGAACTTTCTAAGGTAACAGAAATATTAGTTGATTCTTGAGGAGGTAAGGTCTCTACAGAGTCTGAACAATTAAAAAAGAAAGTTACTATTGAAAGTAAAATTACAAGTCGAAGTTTGGTTAAGTTATTCATTTTATTTGGGGTAATTGATTAACTGGGACAATACTAAGAATTGTATGTTCTTTTGAGTATTTTTATATATGAATTGCAAAAAAATCAGTATAAACTGTAAAAATTAGACGTGAAATTTTCCAAAATTATATCAGGAGCCATGAGCTGGGGGGTGTGGGGTAAGTCATTGGACATCAGACGAATGGCAGATTTAATCGATTATTGTACATCGAAAGGTATCACTACATTTGATCATGCAGACATATATGGAGGGTATTCTACAGAAGCTGAATTTGGAGATGCCCTTAAGGAATCAGGAATCGATAGGTCGGCAATCCAATTGGTATCAAAATGCGGAATTCAGCTAATTGCTCCAACCAGAAAAAACAATATTAACCATTATGAATATAGCAAGGAGTATATAATATGGTCTGTTAACAACAGTTTGAAAAATTTAAAAACGGACTATCTAGATCTCCTGCTTATACATAGACCATCTCCACTAATGAATCCTTATGAAATAGGTTTGGCAATAAACCATTTGAAAGACGAGGGAAAGATTAAAGATTTTGGTGTATCAAATTTTACGGTTTCCCAAATGTCTCTTTTAAGTACAGCCACAGATATTTCAGTCAACCAAATTGAATTCAGTGCCACAAAATTTGAAGCAATGATGAATGGCACATTAGATTATATGTTTTCTAAAGATATCACACCTATGGCCTGGGCGCCATTGGGCACTTATTTCAAAGAACCTTCGGAGCAGACAGAAAGAATTTCTAAAGTATTAATTTCCCTAAGCGATAAATACAATGCAGACCCAGACCAATTATTGCTTGCCTGGATAATGAAACATCCTTCGGGCGTCCATCCAGTAATCGGCACAACGAACAAAGAAAGAATAACCAAGGCCATAGAAAGCGAAAATATTCATATAGACCTACAGGACTGGTTTAAAATTTGGGTTGCCAGTCAAGGTCATGATGTACCATAACATTCTAAATAATAAATTAAATAATGAAAGGAAAAGTTGCCTTAATTACTGGAGCTACAAGTGGAATAGGTCGCGCAACCGCACATGAATTTGCCAAACATGGAATAAAGCTGATTATATGCGGCAGGCGTAAAGAACGTTTAGAAGCCATTTGCGAAGCCCTTGAAAAGGATACAGATGTTTTTCAGTTAAATTTTGATGTAAGGGACAAAGAGGCAACTTTTAAGGCTATGGAATCTATTCCGGATGAATTTAAACCAATTGACATTTTAATTAATAATGCAGGTAACGCCCACGGATTGGACCCTATACATGAAGGATCAATTGATGATTGGGACGCAATGATGGATATTAATGTTAAAGGTCTATTATATCTAAGCAAGGCGATTATCCCAGACATGGTTGAGCGAAAGGAAGGACACATTATTAATATAGGTTCATCTGCAGGCAAAGAGGTTTATCCTAAAGGGAATGTTTATTGTGCTAGCAAACATGCCGTATTAGCCATAACCGTAGGAATGCGAATAGATTTAAATCCTTTTGGTATTAGGGTATCCTCAATATGTCCTGGATTGGTTGAAACTGAATTTTCAAAAGTTAGGTTTAAGGGGGACGATAAAGCAAATGATGTTTATAAGGGATATAAAGCGCTTCAAGCTGAAGATATAGCAGAAATAATTTATTTCACGGTTTCAAGGCCACCTCATGTTACCATTGCAGATATGCTCATTTTCCCAACCGCACAGGCCAATTCTACAACAATTAATAAAACCTAATTTATTTTTCACTAAACCTACCATGATTAACAAGCGCCTCCTCATTAAAAACCTACTCGCCCATAACGACGAGAATAGTTTTTATGACAAAAAGCGAAAAATAGATATCAGTCAGAAGGAGGGTAAAGCTAAATTCCTAAAACATATTTGTGCACTTTCCAATAGCAATCCGAAAAACAACTCTTATATAGTTATAGGAGTGGAAGACACGGATAATAAAATTGTAGGAGTCGATTTTTTTGATGATAGCAAAATACAGAACCTTATTAATGCGTATCTCAACAATCCTCCCATTGTTCAATATGAAAATATTCCCTTTCCACATCTGCCGGATGATAAGGTTGTTGGCCTCGTAACCATTCGGCCAAATAATAAAATTACCTCTCTGCGAAAAAATATTTGGAAATACTACGGGGGCTATGTGTTTTTTAGGGATGGTAGCATGAGTGTTCCCAAGGTTTTTGATATAGAATTAAAAGATGACAATTCTGAAATTGTAGCTGCAATCGAAAGACATGCCCAAAACAACATTCAATATACTTTAGATGGTGTTTTTGATTTTATGGACAAACGAAACGACTATAACCCTAAATATTTGGTATTTAAGGAATACTTCGTTCTATGTTGGGCCGGACAAAAAAAGCCGGTTAAAGACGAGGTATTTTACTCAAGAGTAGATATTGAATTGGTTAATGAACAAGTTCGGCTCTTTTATTCAAACTTAGATGAAGTAGCTATAAATTATGACGATGATAATTTTCAAATCTTAGAGTATGTTAATCTCAAGCTTCATAATAGCTCCAAGTATTACCCTTTGGAAGAAACTAACATCAAATTTTCAAACAACGCTAGTTACCAAATAGAAACAACCTTGGTATTTCAGCCACCTCAATTTGACAAAAAATCACTCTTTCATGTGTTTAACTCTAACAATATACTTTTAAACAAAATAAAGAAAAAAACAGAGCTTAACCCCCATGAACTAGAGGATCTTAAGAACCTTCCCGGTACTTATTTAATTTGTTATTTGAATGATTTTGGAGATGCCCTAGACAGGTTACACGAGTCAAAATTATACTTAATTCCCTATGGCAAAGAGTTTTACGATAGATATAAGGATGCCGTAAGGATATTAAGAAAGGTGAAATACAGTTAAAAAGAAACTAACCTTACCGTTTATACAGATTTTTTTACCACTTGTAGTTTTTTTCTTTTTGGGGTAATATTTTTTATCATTTTTGTGCTGCTATTAATCAATTACAAAAAGCCCTGGAAAAATTTGACTCTGTTAAATTGGAACAGGGTTTTGTTTTTTACACCTCTACAATAAAAAAAGCCGCCGAAACAGCTTTTCTTTCGTGTTCGAATATGAATTTATAAATCAAATTTAATTCCTTGAGCCAAAGGTAAATCTGCCGTATAATTAATTGTGTTGGTTTGCCGTCTCATATAAACTTTCCAAGCATCGCTACCAGACTCACGCCCACCACCAGTTTCTTTTTCACCGCCGAATGCACCGCCAATCTCAGCACCTGAGGTTCCAATATTTACATTTGCTATTCCACAGTCGCTTCCAGCATGCGATAAAAATGATTCAGCTTCTCTCAAATTATTGGTCATAATTGCAGATGACAATCCTTGCACAACCCCATTTTGAATTTCAATTGCCGCATTGATATCACCGCTATATTTTAATAGGTATAAAATAGGGGCAAACGTTTCGTGCTGAACTATCTCAAAATTTGGTTTAGCTTCAGCTATGGCTGGTTTTACATAACAACCACTTTCGAAACCTTCCCCATTTAACACGCCTCCTTCAACCAGCACATTTCCTCCCTCTTCAACTACTTTTTCCAATGCATGGGTATACATTGAAACGGCATCTCTATCAATCAAAGGTCCAACATGGTTTTTCTGGTCTAATGGATTACCTATTTTCAATTGTTTATATGCATCTACTAATGCATTTTTCACTTTATCATAAATGGATTCGTGAATAATCAATCTTCTCGTTGATGTACAACGTTGACCCGCCGTGCCAACTGCACCAAATACAGCACCAATAATGGTCATTTTAATATCTGCATCTGGAGTAACAATTATAGCATTATTACCGCCTAACTCTAACAAAGACCGACCCAAACGTTCCCCAACAGTCTTGGCGACAATTTTACCCATTCTTGTTGAACCAGTTGCTGACACTAATGGAACTCGCTTATCTGTGGTCATCAATTCACCTACCTTATAATCCCCAATTATTAAGCAAGAAATACCTTCAGGTAATCCATTGGCTTCAAAAACCTCTGCTGCAATCTTTTGACAAGCGATACCGCACAAAGGTGTTTTTTCACTAGGTTTCCAGACACAAACATCACCACAAATCCATGCCAATGCCGTATTCCAAGACCAAACAGCCACTGGAAAATTAAATGCAGAAATAATACCAACTATTCCTAAAGGGTGGTATTGTTCATACATTCTGTGACCCGGACGTTCGCTGTGCATAGTAAAACCATGTAATTGGCGAGATAATCCAACTGCAAAATCACAAATATCAATCATCTCTTGCACCTCACCCAGACCTTCTTGGTAACTCTTACCCATTTCATAAGACACAAGTTTGCCGAGAGGTTCTTTCAACTCCCTTAATTTATCACCAAACTGCCTAACGATTTCTCCGCGTTTTGGAGCAGGCATTAGTCGCCAAGATTTAAAAGCCTCCTGTGCGCTTAAAATAACTTTCTCATAATCTTCTTTGGTTGTCGTCTTCACCTTGGCAATCAACTCCCCATCGACTGGAGAAAAACTAGAAATACTTTCTCCACTAGAAAACCATTTTTTGCCGGTTGAAGATCCTTGGTTGATCTCTTCTATCCCTAAGGTTTTTAACACCTTTTCAATTCCGAAATCGAGTGTTGCAACTTGCATATACTGTTTTTATTTTAAGTTTGAAATATCTAACTACAAAGATACGTAATTTAGCATGGGGCTATTTTCTTTGTCGAATGCAATTAAAACAACCTACACCAAATAAATAAGTTTACTATGAAACAATTATTGCTTTATTCTTTAATCATTTTTGGATTATTGGCTTGCGAAAACAAAACTACTCAATCAACAATCGATTATGAATCCCCAAAAGATTCAATTTCGGAAAATGTTAAAAGGGATTTTGCGATTGTAATTCACGGTGGTGCAGGCACTATTTTGAAAAAAAATATGACCGATGAAAGGGAAAAAGCTTATCGAGAAACTCTGGAGGAAGCTATTAGAACCGGATACGATATTTTAAAAAATGGAGGCAGTAGTTTAGATGCTGTCACTAAAACCATCAATGTCATGGAAAATTCGCCTTTATTCAATGCGGGAAAAGGGGCTGTGTTTACCCATGAGGGCAAAAATGAATTAGATGCCTCAATAATGGATGGCAAAACCTTGAATGCCGGAGCCTCAGCAGGTACAACCACTGTTAAAAACCCGATTGACCTGGCACGTGCAGTAATGGATAATTCGCCACATGTAATGTTAAGTGGTGAGGGTGCAGAAGAATTTGCCTCTGAACAAGGATTAGAAATTGTTGATCCTTCGTATTTCTTTACACAATCTCGTTTTGATGCTTTGCAACGGATTATTGAATCTGAAAAAACACAACTTGACCATAACGATAAACATACATCCTTAGAGCCTGATTTGAAGAGGTTTAAATATGGTACCGTGGGATGTGCAGCATTAGATAAAAATGGCAACTTAGCCGCTGGCACTTCAACAGGAGGGATGACGAATAAACGTTGGGGGCGAATAGGGGATGCTCCAATAATTGGCGCTGGCACCTATGCCAATAATGCAACATGCGCAATTTCTAGCACCGGTTGGGGTGAATATTTCATTCGCTCCATGGTGGCCCATGACATTTCTGCTTTGATGGAATACAAAGGAATGTCTTTAAAGGATGCAGCACATACAGTAATCCACGAAAAAGTTGCTGGGTTAGGAGGTGATGGCGGAATCGTTGGAGTGGATAAAGATGGGAATATAGCTATGGAATTCAATACGGAAGGCATGTATAGAGCAAGCATGGATGACCAAGGCAAATTAGTTATAGAAATATACAAGGATGAAAACTAACGCCTAAGGGAAACGTGTCCCTTAATTTCTTGCCCCTCAATTATAATAATGTACCAATAATCTGAAGATGGCAACTCTCTACTGTCCTTTGTGCCATCCCAAACGAAAGGACCATTTCGAGCAGTTTTTATTAAATTCCCATAGCGGTCGAACAATTGTACTGAGGATGACTGAAAATATTCAATCCCTCTTAGGTTAAAGCTATCGTTTCTACCATCATTATTTGGTGTGAAAAACTTAGGAATTACAAAATGGTGATGTTGCATCGTATCAATTCCGCATCCATTTAATTCACGTACATAAATTGTATAAAGACCTCCTGCAGCCTCATTAAAGCGATTAAATAATTGGTAGTTGAAACCATTCAAAGAATATTCAAAATCCCCATTTGTTGCCATTTCCACAACAATTGCAGGTCCATCGGAAGTTATAGTCTCGATAAGAGGGGAGGGAATTTCCTCAATCTCAAAATACTTGGTGGAATCGCAGCCATAGATGTTTGTAACAATAACTGAATAGCTACCTCCATTAGATATTTCAATCGATTCGGTAGTTGCCCCTGTATTCCATTGGTAAGTAGCATTAGGGAAATCTGCTGATAACATCATCGTTTCTCCACTACACAAACCCCCTTCCTCGTTAAATAGATCCGGGCGCTCTCGGATGGTATAAGTTATGGGCGTCCTGTCACTACTAATGCATGTTATACCATCAATATAGGCTTCGGCATAATAAATTCCAGAATTAGTTGGACTGTAGTTTGGACTATTCTCTTGAAGAAGGTTTCCTCCTATTGCGGCATCGTACCAGTTGACGGAAACTTCACTTGGCACTGACACTTGTAAATTTCCTGATCCATCCTCACAAATTTCTACATTGCCCAGGGAATTTGGTGGAGAAGGAATATTGTAAACGGTTACTTTAAAGACGTCGGAAAAGGATACACAATCTGGATCATTTAGATTAATGGGATCCTCAGAAATTACAGCCCGATAGTATGCAGTATTATCAACAGTGACTGCAAGGGTGTTATCAATTTCATTTGCTATATTACTAAAACTAACTCCATCATAACTTATTTGCCATTGGTAATAATGGTCTTCATACACCGAGAAATCTGGAATAGCCTCTAAAGTTACTGTTGTGGGAAGCTCAATTTCACAATAGCTCCTTTCTTCATATCCTTCATTATCCTCAACAATAACTAAATCGCCACACGACTTAAATGTTATGTCGTCTATAGCCAAATCATTGCCGCATCCGCCATTTCCATTATTTATCATTTTAAGGATTACAGCGGTTTGTGCAAGCTCAGTTTGAAAAACCAAAGCATACTGTTGCCAATTTGGTGTAGATGATGAGGAAATCGATCCAGTATCTCCTCTGGCTAATAAAATTGTATCAGTATCATCCCAAATTTCAAACCTTACATTTATAGGAATTGTAGAACCTCCACATTCATTTGGGGATGACAAGTTGAGTAGCCAAGAGGAAAATTCGTAAGAGGTATTTTCACATAAACCTGTGACGGTACTTCTATAAAATTCACCGGCCGTATAATCGGCATTCACAATTAAACTTCGGCCATTAACATCTCCAGGGGTATGGTCATCGGTATCGTGCCAACCAAAATATTGGGTGTTGGCACTAATGGTATACTCCCCATCATTTGGTTGAATTTCATCAAATCGATAACTAGTTATATCAGATCCCAAAGGAGGGCCATTGGCAGTGCCTGTACCAAAATCTTCAAAGAATATAGGATCACCAGAATTTCCCGGACAAAAACCAAGCTGCGCTAGTCCAAAATGTGAATGCAGCAAAAACAGCAGTAATGGTATAATGAAAGGGTATGTATAGCCTGAAAATTTCACAACCTTAAAAATACATTTATTTACTGTTTTGGAAGCTGATAAATGAGAATGAATTACATTTATGTGCACTCTTAAAAATAACCTGATGTCTCCGTTTTCTGATTGCTATGCTGTTATTTTCACTTCAAAATTAAAAGAGCCTCACCTTGGCTATAATGAAATGGCAGAAAGAATGGAAAAATTAGCCACAATGCAACCTGGATTTTTGGGAATAGATTCTGCCAGAAATGACCTTGGCATAACGGTTAGTTATTGGAAAAGCTTAGAAGCCATAAAACTTTGGAAGGCTAACCTAGAGCATCAAGAAGCTCAATCTTTAGGAAAAGAAAAATGGTATGCTTGGTACGATCTAAAGATCTGCAAAATTGAGCGTCATTACAGTTTTGGAAATTTGACCTAATTACCTTCTCAATATTTACTATTTTTACGACAAATCAACCTCAGAACTATGTTTGATACTGTAAAATTCCTCCACTCTTATTGGGCCTATTTGGTCTTTGTTGTGTTATTGATATCAACCTTAAATGCACTTATAAAATTTGCTGGAAACAAAGAATTTAAAGCGTTTGATTTTAGGATTTCCCTTTTTACCCTAATTGTCTCACATATTCAGTTATTGATAGGGCTTGTTCTATATTTTTCGGCCGATTATTTTTCCGTGATTTCAGAGACAGGTATGGGTGAAGTAATGAAGAATTCAACTTTGCGCTCAAACATCGTAGAGCATCCACTTACAATGATTATTGCCGTGGTTTTAATTACAATTGGCTATTCTAAACACAAAAAGAAATTAACCTCCCGGCCTAAATTTAAATTATTGGCCATTTTTTATACCATCGCTTTTATCCTAGTTCTTGCTAAAATTCCTTGGGATGTTTGGTTAGCTTAATTTTTTAAAGCTGAGTTGTAACAAACTATTAAGACTTGCTACCAATTGTTATGAAAAAACTTATTCTTATTAATGCCATTATATGGGCGACCCTAATTTTGGTCTCCGCCTATCTATTTAAAGACAGCCCTTATTACGAATACTATTTTGGTGGGTTAATAATGGCAGCAGCTATCACCAATAGCCTCATGGCAAAACAGCTTAATAAGCATAAAAAGACTAATTGTTTATAAGCAGTTAGTCAGCTTCTTTAATTACATATATAAATACAGGAAAATGGTCGCTGTACCCACCTGTAAACCCCTCGTCGCCAAAACTACGGAAAGGATAACCCCTATATTTACCTTCATTGGTCACCAAAAAAGTTGGATTAAATATACCTCCTTTAAAGTAGCGATAGCCTGAAGTGGTCTTGTCCAACCAAGGCGCGCTTAAGATAATTTGATCAAACATTCCCCAACTATCTAAATACGCGTGAGTACCATTTCCGTTCAAATATTGATTTCCAAATACATTGAAAAGGGATTTTAACTTCACCTCCTCTTCGTAAAATTTCGCTCCTAAAACCTTTGAAACCCCATAATCGGTTGGATTATCGTTGAAATCCCCCATAATAATAATTTTTGAATAGGGGTCCGCTCCAAATAGTGAATCGGAAATACGTTTGGTAAGTTGGGCCGCAATTGAACGTTTTGTTTGACTTACAATTTCTCCACCTCGTCTTGAAGGCCAATGATTTATATTTAAAAAAATCAAATCATCATCTAAGAGGCCGCTTATCCATAATTGATCCCTCGTATACTCTCTTTTTCCAGTAGATTCATTCATCAATTTTACCTCATAAGGCTTAACTGATTTTGGGACAAATACAGATTGGCGATATAACAGCGCAACATCAATTCCTCTTGGATCCTTTGAATCGAAATGAACAATATTATAATTAAATTTTTTCAATGTAGGACTTGATATCAAATCTTCTAAAACTTTTTTATTCTCAACTTCACAGACCCCAATTAATGAGGGAGGATTTGGATTTATACCTTTTCCTATTTGGGAAATAGCTTCAGCCATATTTTTTATTTTTTCCCAATAGACTTTTTCCTTGTTGGTTTTCAGCTCCATAATTGGGCTTGATTCGTCAAAGGTCAAAGGATCGTTTATCGTATCAAATAGGTTTTCTAAATTGTAAAATGCGACTGTATGGATTTTAATTTTATTAGATGTTTGGGCATGAATACTAACACCCAAAAAAATAAAAAGTGATAATGAATAAAGGAGTTTCCCAATCATATTAATAATTTCATCTTTAGAGCACTGAAAATCAGCAATCAAAAATAAATGAATGCATTATTTGTTTTACATTTATGTTGATCATTTTTAGTCCTCCCAGACAAATTTATAGCCCTAAAAATTGAATCTATGAAACAGCCTACTCCGCCAAATGCTACGGTATAATTTCTACTACCCCATCATTTTCTTGATAAGTTTATTGTCTTTTCCACAACAATTCATAAAAGGAAATGTAGTCGATGCCGGGACCTTGGAACCACTTTCAAATGTTATTATATGGATAGAAAATACAACAGTAAAAACTGAAACAAGTTCTAACGGGGATTTTTCATTAATTGCGGAAATTCCGATTGGAGAGTATTTAATAAGAATGGACAAGGGCGGTTATATTACTAAGCGCTTTCCAATTACAATTCTGGCAGATTCTACAATAGATTTGAGGGGCCTTACTATGGACGTCGATGCGGCTTCAATCTCACAGGAATTTATTATTTCACTTACCGATGACGAGTTAAGCAATGAAAGTGCATTTGTTGGTAATAATTCTGGCCTTTTACAGGCAACTAAAGATGTATTTCTTAAAGCCGTAGCCTATGATTTTAGCTCAGTCTTTTTTAATCCAAGAGGGCTAGATCCATCCTTCTCAAAAATTCTAATTAATGGAATAGAGATGAATAAATTTCAGAATGGTCGACCCCTTTGGGCAAATTGGGGCGGACTAAATGATGTTCAAAGAAACCAAGAATTTTTTATTGGGTCTACCCCAAATCCTTACAGTTTAGGAAATATAGGGGGAACCAACAATATTAACATGAGGGCCTCAAAATACCGGTCAGGTGGAAGAGTTTCATTAGCATCCTCGAATCGCACATACCAAGGACGTATTATGACCAACTACAATTCTGGTATAATTAATAACGATTGGTCCTTTTCAATTGCTGCATCCGGAAGGTATGGAAAAGAAGGATTTGTAGAAGGCACCCCCTACAAATCCATTTCTTTTTTCGCTGCGGTTGAAAAGAAAATAAATGATAACCATAGTATAAATTTGATTGGGATATATTCTGAAAACATCCGTGGAAAATCTGCACCTTTAACTGAAGAAGTATTTAACATAAAGGGCACTAACTATAATCCTTATTGGGGAGAATTAAATGGAAATCCAGTTAATTCGAGAATACGGGAAATTGCGGAGCCATTTTTTATACTGAGCCACTATTGGGATCCAAATTCAAAAATTAAGATAAACTCGAACCTCTCCTACCAATTTGGCCATATTGCAAACACTAGAATCGACAATAGCGGCACATGGCAAATAACTCATGAAAACCAAACGTCTTATTTTGGAGGTTCCCGTAATCCTGATCCTACTTATTATCAAAAATTACCTAGTTATTTTCTGAGAAACGGAGGAGCCTATCCGTCCTCTTACGATTACGAAATGGCATTTATGGCCCAAAAAGAGTTAAAGGAAAATGGACAAATCAATTGGTATCATTTATACCAATCTAATAGGTTACTCAGGGAGTCAGGCAAAAATGCGGTGTATGTTCTTCAGGAAGAACGGAATGACGATAAATTAATTAACGTAAATACCCTAATCGAATATCAAATCAACACTACAAGTAAGGTTAATGGAGGTTTGTATTTAAAAAAATTGAACAGTCATAATTATTCACGTATTAAAGATCTTTTAGGAGGAAATCCGTTTTTAGACATTGATGTTTTCGCCGATGAGACAGGAATTGAAGGATCAACAATTGAAACTTTAGCCCAAAGTGATTTAAAAAATCCAAATCGACTGGTTGGAGAAAATGATCTTTACAAGTATAACTTTAAACTTTCTGCCACCGAAATGGAATTATTTAGCCAATTTCAATTCACCCGAAATAACTTGGATGGATATATCGGATCCTCCATTGTCAGTACAGCTTTTGAGCGAAATGGTCTATTTGAAAATGGTCATTATCCTGGAAATGATTCCTATGGGAAAAGCAATACACTTCATTTCTTAAACATAGGTTTCAAGACGGGAGGTACCTACCGAATTTCTGGCAAACAAATTATAGAACTACATACATTCTTCTCATCAAATGCTCCAACACTTTCTCATTCATTTTTGAATCCTAGACAAAATAATTATACCGTTTCTAACTTAAAAAATGAGATTAATGCTAGCTTAGTCACTAACTACATTTATCGAAGCGAAAGATTTAACGGTCGGTTAACCGGCAACTATTCAGAATCTTTGAATTCTGTTGACATTAGCTATTACTACACCGAAGATTTGGCAAGTCTAGGTTTGGGCGCAGGCGATGTTAACGTTCAAGAAGCAGTTACAGAAATTGATATACGAAGAATTGGACTTGAAATAGGAGGAGTTTATGAATTAACCTCTTCCTTAAAACTAAAGTCAGCACTATCCTTTGGCAGTTCAATTTATATAGACAACCCAAACCTTTATTTAAGGAGCGACAAATTCTCAAGCAATTTAAAATTTGGCAATGGAAAAGTAAATCTTAAGAATCTTCATACGGCAACTGGACCTGAAAGAGTTGCGCAAATTGGTCTAGAATATAACGATCCTGCATTTTGGTGGTTGGGAACTACCGTAAACTTTTATTCACATCAATATATCGATGTAAGTTACCTAACAAGGTCTGAGAATTTTACAAGAGACTATGATGGGCAACCCATATTAAATTTCGACCCCAATATGGCAAAACAGTTGTTGAAGCAAGAAAAATTTAATGATTTCTTTCTTTGCAATATTGTTGGTGGAAAGTCATGGCGCATAAACGATTATTATTTAGGATTTTTTGGAGTCCTGAGTAATGTTTTTAACCAATTTTATAAAACTGGAGGATTCGAACAATCACGTATCGCTAAATACACCACACTTCTTGAAGAAAAAAATCGAAAGTCTGGTCCGGTATTCGGACCCAAATATTTTTATGGCTATGGCACCACATTTTATCTAAGCCTCAATTTACGTTATTAATAAACCTATGCTT
Organism: Aegicerativicinus sediminis; assembly: GCF_015476115.1. GTDB lineage: Bacteria > Bacteroidota > Bacteroidia > Flavobacteriales > Flavobacteriaceae > Aegicerativicinus > Aegicerativicinus sediminis. Next base: position 932,657 of record NZ_CP064295.1, read on the forward strand.
CCAATGAATCTCACCAAATTAACATTCCTTTTTTTATCATTAGTCCTTCAAGGCTGTATAGTTAATGATGATTTTGAAATACCGAATACCGAATTTGAAGACCCTAATATCCCACAATCTAAAATTACTGACATAGATGCTGTAAAGGGTCTTTATTTTCAGAATATGGCGATAACTCAAATACAATCAGAAATGTATATGGAAGGTTATGTCATTTCTAGTGATGCGGGAGGAAACTTTTTTAAACAGTTAATTCTACAAGATAAACCGGAGAACCCGACATGTGGAATTGTTATTGAAATTGATTTAAATCCCTTATACACATATTTTGATATTGGCCGTAAAGTATATGTAAAATTACAAGGGCTGTATGTTGGTCTTGAAAATGGAGTGGTTAAACTCGGGAAATCAGAAAACAATGGCATCGCAAGAATTTCATTTTCAGAATTAGACAATTACATTCTTCGCACTCCTACCATTGCAAACATTACTCCCAAAGACCTGAATATCACCCAATTTTCAGAAGAGTTTGAAAATACATTTGTGAGACTTAGCAACGTACAATTCAACCGATTTGAAATTTCAGAAGAAAATCCTAAATCATTTGCCTCCGAAGACGGAGATCAATTTGATGGTGAAAGGGTTCTAGAAAGCTGTTTAACAAATTCTGCCACAATTCTTAGCACGAGTACCTTTTCAAATTTTAAATCATTGAAACTTCCTTCAGGAAAAGGGACAGTTGATGGCATACTAACAAGAGATTTTTACGATGACTTCTATACAATTTACCTAAACACTCCAGAAGACATTAATTTTAATACTACTGAAAGATGCGACCCCGTTAATATTCCACTTTCATCAAATATAGATTGTGATGATCTAGGCAATAATAGCGATCTCATATTTTCCGAGATTTTTGACCGTTTTAACAACATTACCCAATTAATTAATGCTGGTTGGTCTAACATTAGCTTGATTCCCTCCAACACCAAATACACCTTGGCAAGGTTCAGCGGAAATACATATGTACAAATTACCGGTTATAATTCCTCAGATGCTAATATTGATAACTGGTTGGTTAGTCCTCCTATTGATCTAAGTGATGTTGAGGAGTTTCAATTAAACTTGCAAATTCAGAGCAGTTATGATAATGGTAAAATTATGAGTGTTCTCATCTCAAATGATTTTGATGGAACAGTTGAAAATTCTACTTGGCATAATTTAGCGGATGCCCTTATCCCTTCAGGTCCAGCAACCTCATTTGGTGAATTTATCGATGTAGGACCAATCAATTTATCCTGCTTCAATTCAAATCAATTATTCATTGCAATTAGGTATCAGGGATCAGATCCAAGTGGCACCACTCGCTATCATATAGACAATATTGAAGTTAGAGGAAAATAATACATTTATTGAACTAAACATGGTATCCAATTAAGCCTTTTTTACCTTTGCGGTAAAGTCTGTTTATGTTCCACAACCTATTTTATGCCGCATTTGAACATTTTAAAACCATCTATGGAAGAAATGCCAATAAAATGGCTATTATTTATATTGCCTTAACAGAGTGCTGTATTTTATTGGTTTTAGGGATGTTTTTTGCCGTGTTCTTGTCTAAAATGCACGTTAACCTACCCTCCGGCACAGATTTATGGCTTTTCTATTTTGTTTCGTGCCTAATTATTTTTTTAAAAAACTGGGTGCAATATTCCGGTAAAAAGCGGAAAATATTAAATACCAAATCCAAGCATACCAAACAAAATTCTTATGGGCTTTTGGCATTAATTTTCTTGCCTATCGGAAGCTTAATCTTGGCCGCTATCCTCTACCAAGCTTTGTAGTTTTCTTTTCAATTGAATAAATACGGGGAAGTGATCGCTAAATCCTCCTAAAAATCGCTTTCCGGCATAGGTTCTAAATGGATGACCCTTGTACCTTCCATTATATTGAGTTAAAAATTTGGGGTCGAAAATATCCGAACCGTGAAAATAAAATTGACCTTCATTCTTATCAAAGAAATTTTGGCTAATGAATATTTGGTCATAAACATTCCATTTAAAATCATGGGTAACGCTACCTCTACCTCTGGCCCAATGCATTTCGAGGGCATTAAAAAACCCTGATTGCTTTCTCAAATGTTTTATTGGCAAGCCATCGGGATTATCATTAAAATCTCCCATCACGACAACCTTTGGATTGGAATAGGTTAATTGCAGTTTCTGAATAACAAATAGCAACTTGTCGGCCGCTGCCATCCTCTTATATTCAGATTCTATATCACCCTCCCTCTTAGATGGCCAATGATTAACAATAATATGAATTTCTTCACCTTCAAGTTTCCCACTTACCAAAAGGATGTCACGAGTAAAATCTCTTATACCATCTTCATCCTCTATTAATACCGAAAAAATTTCTGAAGAACTCACCTCAAAAAAACGGGTGTCATAGATAAGGGCGGTGTCAATTCCTCGTTCGTCATAAGAATCATAATGAACATAATTATATGGAATAGATAAAAGGTCTTTGGCTTTCAATAGATCTTCTAATACCCGTTGATTCTCAATTTCCGCCACTCCTAATATGGTGGGTGGAAATGGAAACTGTTCGGGTCCAATAACTGAAATTGCGTTGCCCATTTTATAGACTTTTCGTTCGTATCGCTTTGCAGTCCACCGTTTATCAGAATCTGGAAGGTAGTCACTGTCATTCGAAAAGGGATCATTTTCTGTATCAAAAAAATTTTCTAGGTTATAAAAAGCAATGGTATGAATTCTACTCACGTATTTTAAGAGAATTTAGGTTTGGAACACTTAAGATTCTAAAAATACTAATTTCAACTATAGGCATTTATGTACCTTTGCCTATTATTTAAAATCATGATTGAAGAAAAGGATATTTCGTTGGAAAAGGCGGTTTTGGTAGGACTTGTAACTCAAAATCAAGATGAGGAAAAAGTTAAGGAATATTTAGATGAATTGGAATTCTTAACCTATACTGCTGGCGGTGAAGTATTGAAACGATTTACGCAAAAGGTTGAGATGCCGAACCCAAAAACTTTTATAGGAAGCGGAAAGTTAGATGAGGTTAAGGATTATATACATGAAAATGACGTTACCACGGTAATATTCGATGATGAACTTTCTCCTGCCCAAGAAAGAAACATAAGCAGAATCTTAAATTGTAAAATTCTCGATAGAACCAATCTTATTTTAGACATTTTTGCTCAAAGAGCACAAACTAGTTATGCAAGAACCCAAGTAGAATTGGCTCAATGCGAATATTTACTTCCCCGATTAAAAGGTATGTGGACGCACCTTGAAAGGCAAAAGGGTGGTATCGGCATGCGTGGTCCCGGTGAAACTGAAATAGAAACCGACCGTCGGATAGTTCGTGATAAAATTGCTCTATTAAAGGCAAAAATTAAAACCATAGACAAACAAATGGCAGTTCAACGCGGAAACCGCGGTAGCTTGGTTAGAGTTGCATTGGTGGGTTACACAAACGTTGGGAAGTCTACCTTAATGAATGTGATCAGTAAAAGTGATGTTTTCGCTGAAAATAAATTGTTTGCAACTTTAGACACAACCGTTAGAAAGGTTGTTATTCATAACCTTCCATTCTTGGTAAGTGATACCGTTGGTTTTATTAGAAAATTGCCTACACAATTGGTAGAAAGTTTTAAAAGTACACTTGACGAGGTTAGAGAGGCCGATTTACTGCTTCATGTTGTGGATATTTCCCATTCAAATTTTGAAGAACATATAGAATCTGTTAATAATATCTTGGCAGAGATTGGTTGTGACGACAAGCCAACCATCATGGTTTTTAATAAAATCGATGCCTATAAGCCCCAAGATTTTGACGAGGAAGATCTCATGTCTGAGCGTACAACAGCCCACTTCAGTTTGGAAGAGTGGCAGAAAACTTGGATGCATAAAGTTGGGAACAAGGCACTGTTTATTTCCGCCTTAAACAAAGAAAACATGGATGCCTTCCGGAACCGTGTTTATAAAGAGGTTCGTGACATCCATGTTACCCGTTTTCCTTATAACAATTTTCTTTACCCCGATATTGAGGAATTAGAATAAGGTTTATTTGAAGTTATAGCTCAGTCCAATCGTATAATACGACTGTAGTTTATTATCTATAGAATCGAATGTGGCATCCGTTTCACCGAGGGTATTAACTGCATAATCCAAAGCCTCTTGTTTGTTGCCTCTCAATCCAATTTCCAAACCGACACCAAAGTTTTTCCAAACGGTGTAGTTAAAAGAATTCAACCAAGTCCAGTTTGAGTAATCTGAGCCTTCATAGCTCAAGAACACCGATAGGTTACTTTTAAAGTTCAGTTTGCCAAAAGATTTGGTATAATCCCCAACAATCTTAGCACCTAAGGAAGATTCATAAATAACATCCTCGCTACTAAACACAAAGTTATAGTTAAGCGGATGTATAACTACGACCAAGTCCGAAATTGGAGTCCAAGTTAAACCAACACCCAAATCTAAATAGCCTGGATCATTAAAATTATCAAGTAATGTAGTCCGGTATTCCATTAAAGCTGAAGCCGCCCAAGATTTGCTTAAGTTTCTACCGTAAAGTGATGATAAATTAAATACATCCGTTGTAGGTTCAAATTTTGGTTCGTCAGTGTCATCATCACGGTCATCAAACTTTACCCATTTAAGGTTGGTATTGAGTGAATTTCTCCAGAAAAATTTTTCTTGTTTAAGATTAGCATAAGCATTGAAGGTTATACCAACACTACCTGATGAGTTATTTGGACTTCCTTGCGCATACCAATTAGTGAATTCTGAAAAGCTACCACCAATAACACCAAATGCACCTACTTTCCAGCCAGGGATTGCATCAAGTTGCTTTTGAATTGCATCAACACGACCTTGTATAGCCTTAATTGAATCTTCTTTGGCAGATTTAGCAGCCTTAAGTTCATCTTCAGTTTGGGCAAAGGTTTGTACCAACGAAATCATCGCTAGCAACAAAAAAAGAGAATACTTTTTCATAAATAAAATTGAGGGTTTTTTAATTAGGAACGTTTTTACGTTTATAAAGGGGAACAGATGAACATGCCTCACCGTACATTATAGATTTGGCAACGCTCTGTAGTTTATTAACTATTTGCAAATAAGCATTTTTTGGAACAGGTTTATGGGAACAACCTTTTACAATTACAGGTTTATCCCGATAAGGCTCCATGTCCATATTGCTGATTAAAGGATTGTAAATTGCAGTTTCTAAACTTTCTTCATCGCCTTCAATTACCAATTTTGCGATCGGATTTAAATAAGTTGAAACTAAAGCATAAGCCCAAATTGGGATAATAGCATCAGTTGAACAAGTTATTGCTACAAAGCTATCCCGGTATTGTTCCCAATCGTGATTATTCAATCCTTCTCGAAAATCCTTCTCACGAAGCACTAGGCCTTCATATAACCAATCCTTCAAATCAAAAATATGCCGTGGGCCGTCAACATAATAATCTTCTAGATCTAGAACCATTAATTTACTGAGTGCTACCCTATTTACAATCGTATCTGCCATGCTTCAAAAATAATTAAAATTCTATTTATACCCTTCTGCCTGCATAGTGAATAACTGTGCGTATAATTGATTGCTATCCATAAGCTGTTTATGGGTTCCAAGCTCTAGCACACTACCTTCATCAAGGACTAAAATCCTGTCAGCCTGCCTTACTGTGCTAAATCGGTGTGAAATAATAATACTAGTCTTATTTTCGGTTAATCCTATAAACCTTTCAAAAACATCCTTTTCGGCTTTAGCATCTAAAGCTGAAGTTGGTTCATCTAAAATCAAAACTTTGGCGTCTTTCATGTAAGCTCTTGCTAAAGCCACTTTTTGCCATTGTCCACCAGATAGCTCTATACCTTTATAGAAACGTTTGCCTAACTGTTGGTCATAGCCTTGCTTCATTTCATCGACAACCTCTTTCGCTAAACTCAATTCCGCAGCATTTTCGATTTTCTCTTGGTTATTAACCTCTGCTATATTACCTACCGCGATATTCTCTTTTAAAGTGAATTCATACCTAAAAAAATCTTGAAAGATAACCCCAAAATATTGCTGATAGGCTGCCTTGTTAAACTTGGTGATAGGAATATTATCCAATAATATTTGTCCCTTAGTGGGCTCATAAAACCTAAGAAGCAATTTTGTTAAAGTGGTTTTTCCCGCCCCATTCTGACCTACGAATGCCATTTTTTCTCCTGCCTTAATTCTAAAATTGATATCCTTTAAAATTTCAACATCGGAATTGGGATAAGTAAAATGAACATTTCTGAATTCAAAGCCAATGGTAATTTCTTCTGGCAAAGGGACTTCCTCAGATTTTATATCGTCAGTAGGCATATCGATAAATGTAAAGTAATCCTTTAAATAAAGGGCACTCTCAGTAATTCGTGTAAACTTTGAAAAGAAGCCTTGCAGGTTTCTCATTAAGTTATTGAAAGAGCCAGACAGAAAGGTTAATTCTCCCAAAGTAATCACTCCAGAAATTACACGTATAATGATAAAAATATAAGCTCCATAATAGCTCACCGATCCCAATAAATTGAAGACAAATCCCCAAGAACTTCTTTTTATCGCAAGTGTCTTATTAAGATTATAATACTGATTGGAAAGCTTTTTAAAACGTGTAACTATGAAATCGGTAAGGCCAAAAAGCTTTATTTCCTTAGCAGTTCTGTCATTTGCTCCGATGAAACGAAGGTAATCCAATTCTCGTCTCTCAGAAGTCCAACTTCTTGCCAAGCTATACTGTTGCTGGCTAAACCAAATTTCATTAAAAAAAGCAGGTATAACGCTTAAAATGAGTAACAGAATAAGGATGGGCTCAAAATAAACCAGTCCCGCGATTAAGGTTCCAATAGAAATTAAACTTTGTGCCTCACCCAACACATTAGACATCAGTGCTACTCTGCCAGAAGTCTGCATTCGAGCTCTTTCTAGACTATCATAAAAGTCTGGATCCTCTAAAAGACTAATATTTATTTCTTTGGTCTTTTCAATAATTTTTACTGAAGATGCAATGGAATAGGCATCACCCAACAATCCGTCTGTCAGAGAAATAGCCCGACTCATTAAATCAGACAGGATTACCAAGAAAAACTCCAATGCAACAAAGGTCCAGAGCCTGTTGAGATCACCATCTTCTACACTAGCCTGAAAAACAATCTCATCTATTATAATCTTACCAACCCATAATATGGAAACTGGTAAAATGGCGCCAATTAAACGACACAAAGCTGATGCCAAAAATAGCTTCGGACTTGTCTTCCATATTTCCTTAAAAAATCTAGGAAGATATGTTAGTGCATTGAAGGAAGACTTCAGGTTGGTCTTACCTGAATCTTTTAAAGATTTTGGACCTTGCCTAGGCACCCTTAACAATCATTAAAGTAGGCCTAATTCTAATTTGGCCTCTTCACTCATAAGATCTTGACTCCATGGCGGATCGAATGTAATTTCCACCTCAGCAGATTTTACTTCATCAATAGATTTAATCTTCTCTTCAACCTCCAAGGGAAGTGTTTCTGCCACAGGACAGTTTGGTGTTGTGAGTGTCATCAATATTTTTACATCACGATCCTCGTTCACAAACACATCATATATTAGACCTAATTCGTAAATATCTACTGGTATTTCTGGGTCAAAAATAGTCTTTAAAACCCTTACTATTTTTTCTCCCAATGCGTTGGTATCTATTGTAGTTTCCATGTTAATTCATCTGGGTTTGGTATGCCAAGGCATACATCTTCAATTGCTTAATCATACTTACAAGACCATTGGCCCTGGTTGGTGACAAATGTTCCTTTAGGCCAATTTCATCAATAAATTTAGTATCTGCCTCAAGAATATCTTTAGGGTTTTGGTTGGAGAATACTCTAATTAGAATAGCTATAATTCCTTTTGTGATAATTGCGTCGCTATCTGCTGTAAAGACCACTTTGTCCTCCTTCATTTCAGAATGTACCCAAACTCGACTTTGGCAACCTTTTATAAGATGGTCTTCAGTTTTATATTGGTCTTCAATCAACGGCAAAGATTTCCCTAAATCAATCATGTATTGATAGCGTTCTTCCCAATTTTCAAACATGGAAAACTCCTCGATGATTTCTTCTTGAATTTCTTTTATCGTCATATGCTATATTTAACACAAAAATACAAACTATCTAATGGTCTAAATAGGTATTCTTCAGATTACTAATGAAATTTAAGGTTTCTTTAAACTGTTTTGGGGGATTATCCTTATCAAATGTTTGAGACTTAATTTCATTACCATTTATATAAACTGCCAAATTGGTCATGGCAGAACCATCGAATTGATAATATTTAGATGGAGGAATAACTTTAGTAATTTCCACAATGGGAATTTGTTCAACCAGGGATTCCAAATTTTCCCATTTCGCCGTAGAAATTGGCTTTGCAAATTTGAAATCGGGCCGCTTCTTTTCAAAATAAATTGAATCATTAGAAATACGAAGTTTTTCATAGAACCCTCTGCTAGAGGATTCGATCAGGATAGAATCTAATTCAACCTGTTGATCTATCGGACTAATACTGTTTCCATAGTACTTTTTTGAAGATATGCAACTAGCAAATACTATTAAAATAAGGGGCAGTTTTCCCATTGACAATTTTTTTCAAATTACTCGCAAAAAGAGAGCCAAAAATATTTAGGAAAGCATGGCCTTTGCCTTTTTAACTCCCTCAACCAAACTATCTATTTCTTTAAAAGTGTTGTAGAATGCCAAGGAAGCCCTAACGGTTCCAGGGATTTGGTAAAAATCCATAATGGGCTGGGCACAATGGTGACCAGTTCTAACGGCAATTCCCATATTGTCTAAAAGTGTACCAATATCATAAGGATGTATGCCATCTATGTTGAAAGATATTACAGAAGTCTTATTTGATGATGGGCCATATATTTTTAATCCTTCAATTTCCAATAACCTTTCTGTGGCATATTCGAGCAGCTCATGCTCGTAGGTTTCAATTTGTTTAAAACCTATTTCAGTCATATATTCTACTGCTTTTCCAAAGGCAATTGCTCCACAGACATTAGGAGTACCGGCTTCAAATTTATGCGGAAGATCGGCGTAAGTAGTTTTTTCGAATGTAACTGTAGCAATCATCTCACCACCTCCTTGATAAGGGGGCAGCTTATCTAACCAAAACTTTTTACCATAAAGCGCACCAATACCTGTAGGACCACACATTTTATGACCAGAAACTACATAGAAATCGACATCTAATTTCTGCACATCTGGTTGAATATGAGGGGCGGCCTGAGCACCATCAACTAAAACAGCAGCATCCGCATTATGTGCCAACTCGATTATTTCTTTGATTGGGTTAATTGTCCCCAATGCATTTGAGACATGGTTAACAAAAACCAATTTGGTTCGGTTATTCAATAGAGATTTATAGGTGTTCAACTGCAATTCACCTTCCTCTGTTATTGGAATTACTTTTAATATAGCACCAGTCTTTTCGCAAAGCATTTGCCAAGGAACAATATTACTATGATGTTCCAAAGCAGAAACAATTATTTCATCACCCTCTTTCAGTAACGATTCAAACCCATTGGCCACCAAATTTATGCCGTGCGTTGTACCTGAGGTAAAAATAATTTCCTCTCTGTGTTCTGCATTAAAATGGTTTTTGAGAATGTCTCGTGCCATTTCAAACGCATCGGTAGCTTTCTGACTCAAATAATGAACTCCCCTATGGATATTAGCATTATAATTTGAGTAATAATCGACTATTACATCCATAACCTGTTTTGGAGTTTGGGATGTAGCCGCATTATCTAAATATACCAAAGGTTTCCCATGCACCTTCGTTGAAAGAATCGGGAAATCGTGTCTTATTTTTTCAACGTCGAACATGGGAATAAATAAATTTTTGAAAGGTATTGTCTGGTAAATTAAAGGTCAAAACCAATGTTAACCCCTAGCTTATTTGCGATAATTTTATTGATGCGTTGTTTAAGGACAGGAATCTTTACTGAATTCATAACGTCGTCCGTAAAGGCATACATCAAAAGAGCTTTCGCTTCTTTCGGCGGAATACCGCGACTTCTCAGATAGAACATGGCATCATCATCTAACTGACCAATAGTACAACCATGAGAACATTTTACATCGTCGGCAAAAATTTCCAATTGGGGTTTTGTATTAATCGATGCGCTATCGCTTAACAATAGATTATTATTAGCTTGAAAAGCATTTGTCTTCTGCGCTATTTTGTCTACAATAATTTTTCCATTGAAAACACCTGTAGATTTTTCATCGAAAATACCTTTGTAATCTTGGTGACTTTCACAATTAGGTTGTGTATGTTCAACCAACGTATTATGGTCTACATGCTGATTACCTTCTAAAATCGTAACTCCCTTCAATGTAGAATCTATATTCTCTCCATTTTGGGTGAAATTGAGATTGTTTCTTATCAACTGTCCCCCAAGAGAAAATGTATGCACAGATGCTTGGCTTTGCCTCTTTTGTTTGATGAAGGTATTATCAATTAAAGATGCATTCTCTTTATCATTCTGAATTTTATAATAATCCACCACAGCCCTTGTAGCAGTAAAAATCTCAGTAACACTATTGGTTAGGATAGGGTGCTCTGTTAAACTTTGGTGACGCTCAATAATCTGTACATGCGAATTTTCATCAACAATAACCAAATTTCGCGGTTGTAACATTAAAGCCGCTTCATTACCCGTAGCAAAATGGATAATTTGAATTGGTTTTTCAACCAATTTATTCTTGTGTATATGAATAAATGCACCTTCCATTGAAAATGCAGTGTTTAAAGAAGCAAGACTATCAGAATTGGCAGCTTTATTGAAGTAATGCTCAATAATTGGTCTGTATTTAGGTTTAGTCAATGCAGCTGACATTAAGCAAACGTCTATACCATCATGTGTTGTTTGCGATAAATAGGAAGAGTATTTCCCGTCTATAAAAACGATTTTATAGGTATCTATATCATGAAGGAAATACTTCTTAACATCCCCATACTCTAAAGCAGGCTCTTGCTTTGGAAATACACTGTAGTCGTATTTCAAAATTTTGTTTAAGCTAGTATACTTCCATGCCTCATCACGTTTGGTCGGAAAGCCTTTTTCCTCGAACGATTTTATTGCCTTACTTCTAATTTCGTGGACAGGATTGTCTACATCCACTAAATTTTCGAAGGCCATAAATGATGAAACCAGTTTTTCCTTTAAATCCATTTCAACTACTGCTTAAAATTCTTTTATGTTTAATTTGAAACAATTAAACGTTTACCTCATCTTTAATCCAATCGTAACCTTTAGCCTCTAACTCTAGAGCTAAATCTTTGTCACCACTCTTCACAATTTTACCGTTGTGCAAAACGTGCACAAAATCTGGAACGATATAATCCAAAAGTCTTTGGTAATGTGTAATTACAATAACTGCGTTGTCTTTAGAACGCAATTTATTTACACCATTCGCAACAATTCTTAAGGCATCAATATCCAAACCAGAATCAGTTTCATCCAAAATTGCCAATTTTGGTTCTAACATGGCCATTTGGAAAATTTCATTTCGCTTTTTCTCACCACCAGAAAAACCTTCGTTTAGTGACCTAGAAAGAAACTTACGATCAATGTCTAACAATTCTGATTTCTCACGGATTTTCTTCAACATTTCATTAGCAGGCATATCCTCTAAACCCTGTGCCTTACGTGTTTCATTAATGGCAGTTTTCATGAAATTAGTAACGCTAACTCCTGGAATTTCAACAGGGTATTGAAAGGATAGGAAAATGCCTTTATGAGCTCTTTCTTCTGGAGCCAACTCATCTATATTTTCACCCTCAAACAAGATGCTTCCTTCTTCCACCTCATAATCTTCTTTACCAGCGATTACCGAAGCCAATGTACTTTTACCTGAACCATTTGGCCCCATTATAGCATGAACTTCTCCTGGATTTACTTCTAGGTTGATACCTCTTAAGATGGCCTTGTCTTCAACACTAGCGTGTAAGTTGTCTATTTTTAACATTCAGATTATTTTTTCTATTTAACTATATTTCTTGTTAATTTACTATTGCTTCTGCTTTCTCGTCTGGGTAAACATTAACAATTTCTTCAACTTCAATGCTGTAATCCCATCCTTCTACATTTTCAGCTTTAGGAATTAATTTACCTCGTATTCCAACGCTTATCATATCGGTTGGATCAGATTTAAAAGGCTGAACCAAGCTATCCAATTGCCTTATTTTTTCATTAACCACTACCCCATAAACCGTCTGCCCTGTATTCAACACAGCCGCATTATCAAAATAAAGGAAGTCCCCCGTAAACAAAATCAAACCGTCACTTTGTTTATCGGTCTTATTAATATTTGACTCAGTTAGGTTATCGTCAATCAATTTCTCATCATTATCTTCAGATTGTTTGCATCCTGAAATGAATAAAATAACGACAATGATTAAAATGAAATTATGAAACTTCATGAGGTTCAAAAATTATCTATCCAACGGAACCTTCTAGACTGATTTCTAACAATTTTTGGGCTTCCACTGCAAACTCCATTGGCAATTTATTAAGCACTTCCTTGCTAAATCCATTAACAATTAAGGCTATAGCTTTTTCTGTATCTATCCCTCTTTGGTTGCAATAAAAAATTTGATCTTCCCCAATTTTACTTGTGGTTGCCTCATGCTCAATTCGGGCGCTCTTATTTTTTGCCTCTATATACGGAAAGGTGTGTGCACCACATTCGTTACCCATCAATAAACTGTCACACTGGGAAAAATTACGAGCATTTTCTGCACGAGAATGAACCTGAACCAAACCTCTGTAGGAATTCTGTGATTTTCCTGCTGAAATACCTTTGCTAATGATTGTTGATTTGGTGTTTTTACCAAGGTGAATCATTTTTGTACCAGTATCGGCTTGTTGGAAATTATTAGTAACAGCGATAGAATAAAATTCTCCAACTGAGTTATCTCCTTTCAAAACGCATGAGGGATATTTCCATGTAATGGCAGATCCTGTTTCAACCTGTGTCCAAGAAATCTTTGCGTTCTTTTCGCATAAACCTCTTTTGGTAACAAAGTTGTAAACTCCACCCTTACCTTTAGAATCCCCAGGAAACCAGTTTTGTACTGTACTATATTTTATCTCGGCATCATCTAAAGCAATTAACTCCACTACAGCAGCGTGCAATTGGTTTTCATCACGGCTTGGTGCCGTACAACCCTCTAAGTAGCTAACATAACTTCCCTCATCTGCAATTACCAGTGTACGCTCGAATTGACCTGTACCTGCTTGGTTAATCCTGAAATACGTTGAGAGTTCCATTGGGCAACGGACTCCTTTAGGGATATAACAAAAACTGCCATCACTGAATACAGCAGAATTTAAAGCAGCATAAAAATTATCTTTTTTCGGAACGACACTTCCAATATATTTTTTAACCAATTCAGGGTGTTCCTTAATTGCCTCGGAAATTGAGCAAAATATGATGCCTTTTTCCGCCAAGGTTTTTTTAAAGGTTGTAGTTACAGAAACCGAATCAACTACTACATCCATGGCCACGCCAGCGAGACGTTTTTGTTCCTCAAGGGAGATTCCTAATTTCTTGAATGTTTCAAGCAACTCAGGATCGACCTCATCCAAACTATCTAGTTTTGGTTTTTTGGAAGGTGCGGAATAATAGGAGATTGCCTGAAAATCAGGTTTCTTATAACTAACATTTGCCCATTCAGGCTCCATCATTTCAAGCCAACCCCTGAAAGCTTCCAAACGCCATTCGGTCATCCATTCTGGCTCTTCTTTCTTCGCAGAAATAGCACGCACAACATCTTCATTAAGTCCAACCGGGAAGGTTTCAGACTCAATGTTTGTGTAAAATCCGTATTCGTACTCTTTAGTTTTAAGTTCTTCCCTTAAATCGTCTTCTGTATACTTACTCATTTCTATTTTTTAAAGTGAAAAACTTTCTCCACACCCACAGGTTCTGCTGGCATTAGGATTTTTAAAAACGAAACCTGTACCATTTAACCCTCCGCTATAATCTAAAGTGGTGCCTATTAAGTATAGAAAGCTTTTTTTGTCTACAATTATTCTAACCCCGTTATCCTCAAAAACCTTATCTCCTTCTTGTTGAGAGTTATCGAATTTTAAATCATATGAAAGTCCTGAGCAACCACCACTTTTCACACCCACTCGCACGAAATCGGTATTACTGTTGAAGCCATCATCCTGCATCAATTCAATAACTTTCTTTTTAGCTGTTTCTGAAACTTTAATCATGTGTTCAATTATAACCTTTTGTTTAAAACCCGATTAATAACTTATCGCTTAGTAAATACTAATACTTTAAGATACAATTTATTAAGACAGTTTCTAAATAGTTTGCAAAGATAATTCATTTTAACCTTATTTCAAGGCATTGTAACATTATCTTAATGAATGACAATATTGCTTTAGGCAATGGAAAACTAAAGGGTTAATTGGATTTCTGAATTTCAGGTTTCTTAGTATTATCTTTGCCACATGATAGAAGATAAAAATCCACAGCGAACTCCTTTAAGTGAAATGGGAGAATTTGGTCTAATAGATCACCTTACAAGGAATTTTCAAATCAATAATCCCTCTACATTATTTGGAGTTGGTGACGATGCGGCTATATTAGATTTAAGCGCTGGAGCAACGGTAGTAAGCACCGATTTATTGATAGAAAATGTCCATTTCGACTTAAGTTACGTACCATTAAAACATCTGGGCTATAAAGCTGTAATGGTTAATCTTTCCGATATCTATGCAATGAATGCCAAGGCAACACAGATAACTATATCCATTGCAGTATCAAACAGATTTCCTGTTGAAGCACTGGAAGAGCTTTACTCTGGTATAGAATTGGCATCTAAGGTATACGGAGTAGATGTGGTTGGCGGAGATACTTCCTCTTCTAATGTTGGAATGATTTTATCTGTTACTGCTATGGGTATAGCCTCTAAAGACAAAATAGTGAAACGCTCTGGTGCCCAGGTAAATGATCTGTTGGTTGTTTCTGGCGATATTGGCGGTGCATATTTGGGACTTCAGGTTCTTGAACGCGAAAAGGAAGTTTTTAAAGTCAATCCTAGAAACCAACCAGATTTAACACCCTATTCTTATATCATAGAACGCCAGTTAAAACCAGAGGCTCGTAAAGATATTGTGGAACTTCTTGAGAAATTGGATGTTACACCAACCTCAATGATCGATATTAGTGATGGCCTTTCTTCCGAAATAATCCATTTATGCAAAAATAGCAAGGTAGGGGTTGAACTCTATGAAAATAAAATACCACTAGACCAACAAGTAATCTCAACCTGTGAAGAGTTTAATTTAGACAGTACCACCGTGGCCCTAAGTGGGGGGGAGGATTACGAATTATTGTTTACTATAAAACAGGATGATTTCCCCAAAATAAAGGGCAATCCAAATTTAACAGTAATTGGATACATAACAGAACCTAGCAATGGCATGTATTTGGTTACTAGAGGAGAAACAAAGGTGCCAATTATAGCAAGGGGCTGGAATGCGATGACTGGTTCCGAAAAAGAGGAAAATCAAGAAAATGCGGACTGAGTAAACCCAGCAGGATTCCTTCTTACCATTCTACGCGCATAGATATCTTCCAAAATTTTGTTGATTTCGCGATATTTAGGAGTTAGCTCTGTAAGATGCCCATCTCCATCGGTAGTAAGTTGTTTTTTACAGCATCTACAAGTATATTCTTTAACATGAGAAGTCACCTTTTTTGAAACCTCATATTTATGTCCGAAAATATCGCAGAATATCTTCATGGATGTCTGATTTGAAGTAGATTTTTTCATGACGTTTAGAATTAGGATTTCTAACTTAGGAAATGAATTAATAAAACTTGTTAAAAAGCTACAATTTTTCGATGAATTGCATTATTTTGTAAGTTATTTCTTTCTTTTCTTCAATAAATCCCATATGCCCGCCTTCGAGAAGTGAAAAATCAACATTCAGCCGTTCAAGATATTCCCTTTGAATATCAGCACTCAATATTGAATCTTCCTTTCCTAATATTACAAAAGATCTGCTTTTAAATCGATCCAGAACATGTACTCGGTTCGGTCTATTTTTCATTCCAATTATCGCAGCCACCACATTTTCAACTGACATATTTAACGCATGTGATTGTAACTCAGCTATTCTTGAAGCATATTTAAATCTGTTGCTCTCTGAAAATAAAATAGGAATGGCTATAGATAAAAATAAGGGCATATCCTTTTTAACCGCTTCTGCTGCCCGATCTCGATCCACTTTTTTGGAGGCATTATCCTCTAAGGCAGTGGAATTGATAAGACAGATACCTCTAACTTTTTCTGGATAATTGTCTGCAAAGGCTAAGGTTACATAACCTCCCATGGAATGACCAAGCACAATTGCCTCCTTAATAGTAAGTCCCTCCAATAATGCAAGTACGGCTTCAGCCATTAGATCCATCGTATGGACATCAGCTACCGAACCAGTATCACCATGACCCAAAAGATCGATTAAAATAACTTTATATTTAGAAGTAAGTGTTTCGGATAAGTCCTTCCAGATAGACATATCCTCTAAAAAGCCATGGAGAAAAACCAAGGCCGGTCCTTCTCCATGTACCCAATAATGTATTTCTGCACCTTTGAAATTGATTGTCATAAATTTCTATGAATTCATCATGTCTTCAATTTCCTCAACTTCTATAGGAATATTACGCATTAAATTGAATGGCTCTCCAGTTGATTGTATGACTACATCATCCTCTAGGCGAATACCAAATCCTTCTTTTGGAATATAAATCCCAGGCTCAACAGTAAATACCATATTCGCCTCCATAGGCTCATGCAACAAACCATAATCATGTGTGTCTAGCCCCATATGATGTGATGTGCCATGCATAAAATACTTTTTGTAGGCAGGCCAATCAGGATTTTCATTTTGAACATCAGCCTTATCAAGCAACCCTAATCCTAGCAATTCACTTGTCATCATTTTACCGACCTCTACGTGATATTCAGCCCAATCCGTACTAGGAACCAACATTTTTGTCGCTTCATTCTTTACCCTCAACACCGCGTTATAAACTTCTTTCTGCCTTGCAGAAAATTTACCTGAAACTGGAATGGTTCGCGTCATATCGCTACTATAATTACCATATTCGGCACCAACATCAAGGAGCAATAAATCCCCCGCTTTACATTGTTGGTTATTTTGCACATAATGAAGAACATTAGCGTTATTCCCAGATGCGATTATTGGTGTATAGGCAAAGCCCTTGGATCTATTTCGTATAAACTCATGCAAGAATTCCGCCTCGATTTCAAATTCCCAAACACCTGGCCTCACAAAATCTAAAATCCGTCTGAATCCTTTATTAGTAATATCGCAAGCTTGCTGAATCACGTCAATTTCAAGGGGATCCTTTATAGATCGCAAATGCTGGAGTATAGGATTACTCTTTGCAACGTTGTGTGCTGGGTAAGTTTCCTTAAGCCATTTTATAAACCTTGCCTCTCGTGTTTCTGTTTCAACGCTAGACCTGTAATGCTCATTGGTATTTAAATAAACCGTTTCACATTGCGTCATCATCTCAAAAAAGATCTTTTGAAAATCTTTTAACCAATAAACTGTTTCTATTCCGCTTAATTGAGTGGCCGCTTCCTTAGTAAGTTTCTCACCTTCCCAAATTGCAATATGTTCATTGGTTTCCCTAACGAATAATACCTCCTTGTGTTTGGCCTTGGGGCAATCTGGAAAAATAACCAATATGCTCTCCTCCTGATCTACTCCGCTTAAATATAGAATATCTCGATGTTGCTGAAAAGGCATTGTGCTATCGGCACTTATGGGATATATATCATTAGAATTAAAAACCGCAAGGCTATTCGCCTTCATTCTGGCGGCAAAATTGTTTCGGTTCTTAATGTAGAAACTCTTTTCTATGGGTGTATATTTCATTGTAAAAATTTTGCATAAAGTTAAATAGAATTGAATCCTTTATCAAAAAAGTAAAAAAAGTATATTTGTCAAAATTGCTTAACTTATTTTCAAGTGTTTATGAAAGATTCTCCTAAGGCATTAATACTTTTTATGTCATTATTATTTTATGGAATCTCCTTTGGGCAACTAATGATTGAAGTACCATTGGAAAAGCAGGTAGCTGAATCGGAGGCTATTGTTGAGGGAAAGGTTATTGACAGTAAGAGTTACTGGGACGATAGTTATAACACTATTTATACAGCTCATACAATAAAAGTCTATAAGGTTTTCAAAGGCAGTGTTGTAAATGAAATTACTTTGGTTACCCAAGGTGGGGTAATAGGATTAGAAGCACAGGTAGTAAGACCAAGTTTGAGCCTAAGAAAAGATGATATTGGTGTATTTGTATTGAAAATTTTTACAAATGGACTCTCTAATGCAAATGTTTCAAAAATGTTTGCTCCTCAAATGGGTATTCAAAGCTATTTTGCTTATAATCTTTTTGAAGATACAGCTGTAAATCCTTTTGCAAAGATTCAAGGTATAGAAGATAAATTTTACCCATTCTTGACTTCATTAACGAAAACGTCAATGACGGATTTAAATACGGTTGATTTGGCATCGCAAATTTCCCAACTTAAAAATTCCCAGAGATCATCACTTGCCATAAATAGTTTTACCCCTACAACTTCTACCGGAGGAACCCAAAGCAAATTAACCATTTCAGGGGTTGGATTTGGAACACAAAAGGGGGAGGTTTATTTTGCTAATGCAGATGATGGCGGAGCAACCTATATTAAAGCCTATGATGCCCAAATAATCAGCTGGAATGATATTAAAATTGAGGTTGAAATTCCATCTAAGGCGGGCACTGGACGAATACGAGTCATAACAGCCTCCAATACCACTTTTAATTCCACCCAAACCCTTACAATTAATTATTCATTTGCAAATGTGGGTTATAATTTAGCAGATTCAAGTGCTGACCCGAACGATGATTATCAAACACAATTAGCAGAATATAATTCGGATGGAGGATACGAGTTTTTGTTAAACACCAATTTGGAATCTAATCCACAAGCAGCAAATATCTTTAGAACGTCCATTCAAGAATGGACATGTGTTTCGGATGTAAATTTTGTAGTAAATTCCACTACGACCAATTTAGGCAAAGCTAATGACGGGAATAATGTTATAATCTTTGGCCCACTTGACTCGGGCACTCTTGGAACAACCTATTTAAGTTATACTGGATGTATAAAGCCAGCTACCAATAATGAAATCATTTGGTTTCCTGTGGATATGGATATTGTATTTAATAATGACAACATAAATTGGTATTTTGGTGCGGGTAATCCAAGCCAATCGCAGTACGATTTCAAATCTGTTGCCATACATGAAATAGGCCACGCACATCAACTAGAACATATTATAGACTCTGGCGCTATTATGCACTATGCCATCCAAAACGGAGCTACCAATAGAACCTTTGAAGCCAATGATGTATTGGCAGCTGAAACCATGGTTAATAGAAGTGTAATTCTACCTTGCACAACTTCTTCAATTACATCGGCAATGACTAGATTGGATTGCGCATTAAGCATTAAGGATCTTGCGCTAGAAGGAATTTCAATTTATCCTAACCCAGTTTCCAATAATTTAATAATAAAAAATAAATCAGTCAGAAGTCTTAAAAAGGCAGAAATTTATGATATCCAGGGTAGATTTGTGAGTTCTCACTTGCTTGAAAACAACTCAACGCCAAATGAAATTTCTGTATTACAATTAAGCAACGGACTTTATTTCCTAAAATTATTTTCAGATTCAGGCAATTCTAATATTAAATTTGTGGTCTCTAAATAAACATTCTACTTACTAATGAAATTATCTAATTTTTTGTTGGCGGTTTTATTGGGCGCCAGTTTTTCTTTTGCACAACCCACAGCATCCTCGTTAGGAGAACTTCAAAATTCTATTATTAATTTAAAATCAGAGGAAAGTTCTTCTCTTGTTAAAAACATTGAATTCACAAATATTGGCCCAACTGTTATGAGTGGGAGAGTTGTGGACTTAGCGGTGAACCCTGATAATTCTACTGAATTTTATGTCGCTTATGCCTCTGGTGGATTATGGTATACAAACAATAATGGTATATCCTTTGAACCTGTCATGGATAATTCCAACACCCAAAATATCGGAGCCATAGCAGTTGATTGGAAAAACAATATTATTTGGGTTGGCACAGGTGAAACAAATGCATCACGCTCTTCTTATGCTGGGATAGGCCTATTAAGATCTAAAGATAAAGGGGAAAGCTGGGAAAATGTAGGATTACAAGACTCACATCATATCGGGAAAATTTTAATAAATCCTAACAATCCAAATGAGGTAGTGGTTGGTGTCACAGGACATCTTTATTCTGAAAGTAATGATCGTGGCATTTATAAAACTACCGATGGAGGCCTAAATTGGTCTCACACCCTTTTTGTTGACCCAGCCACCGGAATTATTGATCTTCAAATGGCCCCTGAGGATTTTAGGGTAATGTATGCATCCTCTTGGACCAAAGATCGAAAAGCATGGAATTTTGATGGCAATGGTGAAAATTCCGCAATTTACAAGAGTACTGATGCAGGAAGTAGCTGGCAGAAACTTACTACGCCTGAGAGTGGTTTTCCTACAGGAACAGGGGTTGGCAGAATAGGGTTGGCGGTTTTTAATGAAAATATTATTTACGCTATTCATGACAATCAATTTCACCGACCTAAAACGGAAGTGAAAAAGCCATCTGATGAGTTGCAGAAAGACGACTTTAAAAATATGTCTAACCGAGAGTTTCTAAATCTGGACAATTCTAAATTAAATAGGTTCTTGAAGCAAAATGGTTTTCAAGAAAAATACAGGGCAGAGAATGTTAAGAATTTGGTAGAAAGCGGAGTTGTGAAACCAGCTGATTTGGCTTTATATTTAGAAGATGCCAATGCCCAACTATTCGATACACCTGTGATTGGAGCAGAAGTATTTATAAGTGAAAATGGGGGGCGCACCTGGTCTAAAACTCACGAAGGCTACTTGGATGATCTCTATTATAGTTATGGTTATTATTTTGGTCATATACATGTTTCTCCAAAAAACAGAGACCATATCTATGTATATGGAGTGCCAATCTTATCTTCAAAAGATGGTGGAAAAACTTATAAATCTATTGATGCCGAAAATGTTCATGCCGACCATCATGCATTATGGATAGATCCTAAAAATCCAAACCATTTGATAAACGGAAATGACGGTGGTGTTAACATAACTTATGATGATGGAAAACATTGGTTAAAAAACAATACCCCTTCCGTTGGTCAATTTTATGCGATAAATGTGGACAATGAAAAACCTTACAATGTTTATGGTGGCCTTCAAGATAATGGCGTTTGGAAAGGGCCAAATAATCATGTAGAAAATTATAGCTGGTACGATTCAGGTGATTATCCTTGGAAAAGACTAATGGGTGGTGATGGTATGCAAGTTCAAATTGACAATAGAGATTCTAATATTGTGTACACAGGTTTTCAATTTGGAAATTATTATCGTCTCAACTTAAAAACTGGAGAAAGAGCTTACATCCAACCAAAACACGAATTAGGAGATTCTCCTTATCGCTTTAATTGGCAAACACCAGTTCTTCTTTCTTCACATAACCAAGATATTGTTTATTTCGGCGCCAATAAATTATTGCGTTCTTTAGACAAAGGCAATACCTGGTCTGTGATTAGTCCAGATTTAACGAATGGAGGAAAGAAAGGAAATGTGGCTTATGGAACTATAACTTCAATTTCTGAAAGTCCATTTCAATTTGGTTTGATTGTAGTTGGAACAGATGATGGGAATATTTATGTTGGTAATGGGGGTATAACCGAGTGGAAAAAAGTTGGGGATTCGTTGCCTCAAGACCAATGGGTATCAAGAGTTGTTGCTTCACAACATAACAAGAATAGAATTTATGTAACCTTAAATGGTTACAGGTGGGATGATTTTACTCCCTATGTTTATGTATCGGATGATTTAGGTGAAACCTGGAAATCTATTGCGGCTAACATTCCTGCATCTCCAGTGAATGTCATTAAAGAGGATCCTTCAAATGAAGATATATTGTATTTAGGCACTGATAATGCTGCCTACGTAAGTATGGATAGAGGTGAAACTTGGCAGATGTTTTCAAATGGTTTGCCGAAGGTTGCTATTCACGATTTAGTGATACAACCCCAAGCAAATGATTTGTTGTTAGGCACCCACGGCCGCAGTATTTATAAGACAAATGTTGTTCCTATTCAGCAAATGGCTGGCAAAGATCTTAATAAGAGCTTTGTAATTTTTAAAGTGGACGATATTAGAAAAAGAAACTTTTGGGGTAGGTCTTTCAGTCAATGGTCTGAACCGGTGGAACCTTCAACAACCATCAATTATTATTCTAGCGAAGAGCGAGTAGTAATTTTCGAGCTAACTTCAGAAAAAGGCACCTTATTGACCACATTCCGAGCGAATGCTGAGAAAGGGTTTAATTCAACAAAATTTGATCTAAGTATACCAGAAAAAGGACGTAATGCCTTGGAAAAAGAAAATAACAAGGTTAAAATTCCTAAAGCAGAAAACGGTAAATTTTACCTGCCAGAAGGTTCATATAAAATAAAGGCAAACGGGCAAGAAGTGCCTTTAGTCATAAAATAATAGATTAGATTGGTTGTAAATTAACAACCCTTAACACAATTATGGATACTAGTTTTTGTGCAAATGTTTTGTACAAAGTATCTTTGTAAGGATAAAACTACCAACATTAAATGAGCGGATTTCTTAAATCTTCGATCGGAAGAAAAGTTGCTATGGCGCTTTCTGCATTCTTCCTAATGATATTTTTGTTACAGCACTTCATAATTAATTTTACTTCAGTTATTAGTGCTGATATTTTTAACGAGGTATCACACTTTATGGGCACCAATTGGCTGATTCAATTTATTATGCAGCCAATACTCATATTTGCAGTGGTATTCCATTTTGTAATGGGATTTGTGTTAGAAATTAAAAACAAGGCTGCCCGCCCAATCGGTTATGCCCAAAAAGTGGGTTCTGCAAATTCATCTTGGATGAGCAGAAATATGATTTGGTCGGGAGGTTTCATTTTAATTTTCTTAATAATCCATTTTATTGACTTTTGGATCCCAGAAATAAACACAAAGTATCTAAACGGGGATATGTCGGGGCTTTTGGCAGATGGCGATGGATATCGCTATTATGAAGAATTGGTGCACAAGTTTGAAGCACCATGGAGGGTAGGCTTATATTGTCTTGGATTTATTTTCCTTTCACTCCATCTTTTGCATGGTTTTATGTCTGCGTTTCAATCAGTTGGAGCAAATAACAAATATGTAAAATCTCTTACCGGATTTGCAAAGGCTTATGCAATATTAATTCCTTTGGGTTTTATATTAATTGCTCTATTTCATCATATTAATGGTCATTAAATTCCATTTAGCATGGCATTAGATTCTAAAATACCAGCTGGTCCTCTTGAAGATAAATGGACCAACCATAAAAATAAAATTAACTTGGTTAACCCAGCCAATAAACGTCTCATTGATGTTATTGTGGTTGGAACAGGTTTGGCGGGGGGTTCTGCGGCAGCAACCTTGGCTGAACTAGGGTATAACGTAAAAGCTTTTTGCTTTCAAGATTCTCCAAGACGCGCACATTCAATTGCTGCTCAAGGGGGTATTAATGCGGCCAAAAACTATCAAGGTGATGGCGATTCCGTTTACAGATTATTTTATGATACTGTAAAAGGTGGTGATTACCGTAGCCGTGAAGCCAATGTATATAGATTAGCAGAAGTTTCTGCAAATATTATAGATCAGTGCGTTGCTCAAGGTGTTCCATTTGCAAGAGATTATGGTGGACTATTAGACAACCGATCGTTTGGTGGTGTTTTAGTCTCGAGAACTTTTTATGCAAAGGGCCAGACCGGCCAACAATTGCTTTTAGGATGCTATTCTGCAATGAATCGTCAAATTGCCCGAGGGAAAATAACAATGTACAACAGACATGAGATGTTAGACGTAGTTATTGTTGATGGAAAAGCACGTGGAATTATCGCTAGGGATTTAGTAACTGGTAAAATCGAACGACATTCTGCCCACGCTGTGGTGCTTGGAACTGGTGGATACGGAAATGTTTTCTACCTCTCAACCAATGCCATGGGAAGTAATGTTACGGCCGCGTGGAAGGCGCACAAAAGAGGAGCCTTTTTTGCAAATCCGTGTTATACTCAAATCCACCCAACTTGTATACCGGTTTCTGGTGACCACCAGTCTAAATTAACCTTAATGTCTGAATCTCTGAGGAATGACGGAAGAATTTGGGTTCCTAAGAATATGGATGATGCAGAAGCTGTTAGAAAAGGAAAATTGAAGCCAACAGATATTCCTGAAGAAAATAGAGACTATTATTTAGAACGTAGGTATCCTGCTTTCGGAAACCTAGTTCCTAGGGACGTTGCATCTCGCGCTGCCAAGGAACGATGTGATGCAGGTTATGGAGTTAATGCCACTGGCGAAGCGGTATTCTTAGATTTCGCCGCCGCAATTCAGCGTTATGGCAAAGAACAAGCTCACATCAAGGGATTGGATGAAAACGATAGAAGTTTAGTTACAAAACTTGGAAAGGATGTAATCAAAGCGAAGTACGGTAACCTTTTCCAGATGTACGAAAAAATTGTTGATCAAAATCCATATGAAACCCCAATGATGATTTACCCAGCAGTTCATTATACTATGGGAGGATTATGGGTTGATTATAACCTGATGACAAATGTTAAAGGTCTTTATTGTATCGGAGAGGCTAATTTCTCAGATCATGGAGCCAATCGTTTGGGAGCCTCAGCATTAATGCAAGGATTAGCAGATGGCTATTTTGTATTGCCTTATACTATTGGGGATTATCTTTCTAACGATATTAGAACTGGGAAAATCCCAACCGACAATCCAGAATTTGATGCTGCCGAGAAGCAGGTTACAGACCTATTGGAAAAACTTATCAATAACAAAGGCAAAAACTCCGTAGACCATTACCATAAGAAATTAGGTAAAATTATGTGGGATAAGGTCGGAATGGCAAGAAATGCTGAAGGCTTAAAAGAAGCAATTAAGGAAATTAAAGCTCTTAGGGAAGAATTCTGGAATGATGTTTATATTCCTGGTGGTGAAAATGAATACAACGAAGAGTTAGCCAAAGCAACAAGAGTAGCAGATTTTCTTGAATTAGGAGAACTTTTTGCTAAAGATGCACTCCATAGAGAAGAGTCATGCGGCGGACATTTTAGAGAAGAATACCAAACCCCAGAGGGTGAAGCCCTTAGAAGACCTGAATTTCAATATGTTGCCGCTTGGGAATATACAGGTGACCCAAGTGAGGAAATTCTTCATAAAGAAGACTTAGAGTATAAAAATATAGAAGTTAAAGAACGTAGTTATAAATAAAACTATGAAGTTACTATTAAAAATATGGCGTCAACCAAATGCCGCCACCAAAGGTAAACTTATTGGATATACCCTTTCCGATGTCTCTCCAGATATGTCTTTTTTGGAAATGTTGGATGTTCTAAACCAACAACTCATAGATAAAAATGAGGAGCCTGTTGTATTTGACCATGACTGCCGGGAAGGTATTTGCGGTGCGTGTTCATTACAAATAAACGGTAGACCTCATGGACCAGATTTCGGTGTAACGACTTGTCAACTTCATATGAGGAAATTTAAGGACGGAGATACTATCGTAATTGAACCATTTCGAGCCAAAGCTTTTCCGGTAATTAAAGACCTTATCGTAGATAGGTCTGCATTTGACCGTATACAACAGGCTGGTGGATATATTTCCGTAAACACTTCTGGAAACACCCAAGATGCAAATGCAATACCGGTAAATAAGCATGATGCGGATGATGCATTTGATGCAGCAACTTGCATTGGTTGTGGAGCTTGTGTAGCAGCATGTAAAAATGCCTCTGCCATGTTATTCACCTCAGCAAAAGTTTCGCAATTTGCTCTGTTACCACAAGGTAAAATTGAAGCAACCCGAAGAGTATTGAATATGGTCCAGCAAATGGATGATGAAGGATTTGGCAATTGCACCAATACTGGAGCATGTGAAGTGGAATGCCCTAAAGGAATTTCCCTTGAAAACATTGCACGGATGAACAGAGAATATCTTAGTGCATCTGTTGAAGGATAAAACTTTTAAACGATAATTTTTAAATCCCATTAGGTAACTATTGGGATTTTTTGTTTCTATTTTTACAGCATGCAAACATCCCCAAGAGAATACTATCTCAGCCGAATAAAAGATTTTGAAATTGAAATTGCCAATCAAAAAAAGAAACTCGGTTGGTTAAGCTTTTCGAGAATCTTAACTTTTATACTTATTATTACTGCTACCTATTTTTTATTTGGCAATTGGGCAATCTTAATTCCAATCGGCTTAACCGTAATAACACTATTTCTAATATTAATCCATCGCTATAACAATCTAAAGCGGGAATTTACCATTAGTAAAGAATTACTGTTATTAAACCAGGAGGAAATAGAGGTATTAGACTGGAAGTTTGATCACCGCGATGGTGGAAATGAGTTTATTGATACTTCACATCCCTTTAGCTATGACATCGATTTGTATGGGCATGGTTCTTTTTTCCAGTATATGAATAGGACGTCTTTAAAGAGTGGCAAAAAATTCCTGTCAGCTCAATTAAATTCTAATTCTATCGAAGGAATACAAGATCGACAAAAATCTATAATTGAACTTCAGAATACGCCTGATTGGCGTCAACGGTATTCAGCTATAGCTAAATTGATCAACGATAAATTTACCACACAGCAAATTACCAATTGGATTGTAAATTACAATCCCTTTTTAAACAAGGCGCACTACATTCTAGCCATAGTATTCACTTTTATATCCCCTATTTTAATTGTTTTAACTGCACTTCAAACCGTCGGACCGAATCTTTTAGGTTATTGGCTATTAGGGGGGCTTATAATTACAGGGTCACAACTAAAAAAAATCAATGTCTTATCAGATAAGTGCTCAAAGTCAATTGATACATTTCAAAATTATGCACATCTCATAGATTTAATAGAAAAAAGAGAATTCTCTTCAAAAGAGCTTCAAGCACAATCCTTTAGACTTAATTATAAAAACAAAAAAGCCTCTTTAGAAATAAAGAAATTTTCTAAAATCCTTGATGCCTTCGACAACAGAAATAATTTAATTTCTGCAATCTTTGGCAACGGCTTATTTCTTTATGATTTATGGCAGGTTAGGCGAATCGAAAACTGGATCAAAATCAATAACACATCTATTTCTACTTGGTTTGAAGTGGTTCATTTCTTTGATGCATATAATTCCTTAGGAAATTTCTCATTTAATCATCCAAACTTTAATTTTCCAACCGTTGATCGAGAATCCGAAAATACAATTTCCGCAACAAATCTGGGACATCCACTAATAAGGCCTGAAGTACGAATTAATAGTGACCTAACAATTCAAACTGAACAGTTCTTCATTGTAACTGGGGCGAATATGGCAGGAAAGAGCACATTTTTAAGAAGTGTATCTCTATTTATAATAATGGCCAACTCTGGACTTCCTGTTTGTTCCGATAGAAGCATTTATAGACCTATAAAATTGATTACATCAATGCGAACAAGCGATTCTCTTAGTGAGGAAAGTTCCTATTTCTTTTCTGAGTTGAGTAGGTTAAAAATAATTGTTGACAAACTTGAAAAGGAGAACTATTTCATCATTCTGGATGAAATTTTAAAAGGCACCAATAGCACGGATAAAGCGAAAGGTTCTAAAAAATTTGTTGAACGACTTGTAAATTTTAAAGCAACCGGAATTATTGCAACTCACGACTTAAGTTTATGTGAAGCCGCAAAGGAATCCCCAAACATCGAGAATTATTACTTTGATGCAGAAATAGTCGATGATGAATTATTTTTCGATTATCGCTTAAAAAAAGGAGTCTGCCAAAACATGAATGCCAGTTTCCTTTTGAAAAAAATGAATATAGTATAGTTATCCCTTGGAGTGAACCAATTTCATTTCTTCTATGATTCTACCTGCGCCTGCATACTTGTCGATAACAAAAAGAATATATCGCATGTCCACCATGATGTTACGACAAATACTAGGATCAAAATAATAATCACTCATTGTTCCTTCCCAAACCCGATCAAAATTCAATCCAATTAAGTTACCTTCACTATCGATAACTGGACTGCCAGAATTTCCTCCGGTGGTATGATTAGTGGCAATAAAACAAACCGGCAACTTCCCTTCCTTGGTTTTATAGTTACCATAATCCTTAGAGTTGAATAATTCAATTAGTTTTTCTGGCAAATCAAATTCATAGTCCCCTGGAATATATTTTTCCATTACACCTTCTAAGTGGCTAATTGGTTCATAATAAACTGCATCTCTTGGCTTATATCCTTTCACCTTCCCAAAAGAAACTCTTAAGGTGCTATTGGCATCTGGGAAAAAGCGATCTTCTTTAAAAACCTCTACTAATGCAGCCATGTACTGTTGTTGAACCGCACCTATCTGTGAGTTTAGCTCTTGAAACTTTGGATAAACCGAATTAAAATAATCTTCAATATAGGGTTCAACTAAAGCATAAGCTGGGTCTTGCTTAATATTTTCAATTACTACAGGTAAAGAGTCTTGTAATAGTTCTCTACCTTTTTGCAGGTCCGTAAACGCCGTTGTCTCATATATAGACACATCTACTTCATTTAAATAAAATGGCGCGATTGCCAAAAACACATCTTTATCAACCTTTGGGTTGAAATCTTTGAGCTTGTTGGAATAAAGTTCTAAAAATCGATCTCTTGCTGCGTCAAAGGCATTAGAACCCCTTTCCGAAGCACGTACAATACCATTTAGAGAAAACATAAGATTAAGCAATTCATTGTTATAGATAAAAAGCTCTAAAAATTTTCTGCGCTTTAAATTAATTGCAGCATAATCAGTATAAAGTCTATTAAATTCAGGTAAAATATGACCATATTTATCCTCTAAGTTTTCTTTCTTAAGGCGTTCAAGAAATTCTTGCTCTTTAAGTTTTTTAATATTCACTAAATCCACCTTTTCAAAACCCAATAATTCTCCTTTCCATCGCTTCCAAGAATTTGCAATTCTCGACTGTTTTGAAGCATATTGAATACGAATTGTGTCGTTCGCCATCATATACTTATCTATAACACCTAGCGAGGCATCCCTTATTGCTATTCCGGTAGGGTTAATGTCAGTAATGATATGCTCAATGGCCACTGAGGGCAAATATTCACTAGTAGTGCCCGGAAAACCAAATACAAGGGTAAAATCATTTTCAGAAATTCCGTCAAGGGATATTGGAAGGTAATGCTTAGGTTTGTAAGGCACATTATCCTCACTATAAGTTGCAGGTCGATTGTTCTTATCCGCATATATTCTAAACAAGGAAAAATCGCCAGCATGTCTAGGATATACCCAGTTATCAGTATCATTACCAAATTTCCCAATACTACTTGGAGGTGCACCAACTAATCTCACATCTTCATATCGTTCAGACACAAAAAGATAATAGGCATTGCCATCAAAAAAAGATTTTACCGCAGTACGTTGCCAAACTTCATGTGACCAATCATTTGCTATTTTGGCTCCCCTACTATTTATCTCTGCCTGGGTTAAATTAGTCCTTTCAATTTCACTTAAACCTGCGAACATAGCATCGGTGACATCATGGATACTAATTATAAAATCGACATATAAACCTTCATTTGGCAATTCATCCGCAGGCGATTCAGCCCAAAAACCATGTTTTAAGTAATCATTTTCCACAGAAGAATGTGATTGAATTTGTGAATACCCGCAATGATGGTTTGTTAAAATAAGTCCGGAAGATGAAATTACCGAGCTTGTACAGCCTCCATTAAAATGTCCAATGGCATCCTTTAGGCTACTTTGGTTTAAACTATAAATCTGCTGAGCACTTAATCGACTGCCCATTGCCTGCATCTGCTCCTCTATACTTCCACCAAGGTTTGAAGGAATCCACATACCCCCTTGTGGATAGGAACAAATAACGAATAGGAAAAATAAAAATCTAAATAGTTTCATGGGGAATGGTATTTAAAAAATGGTCTGTAAATATAATAAGCTAAGCATAAAAAAACCCCACTCGAAAAGAGCGGGGTTTAATATTTTAATAACAAAAAATCATTAAGCTTCGAAAGGAACTACAGAAACATATGATTTGTTATCTTTTCTTTTTTCAAATTTTACGATGCCATCTACTCTAGCATGTAATGTATGATCTTTACCAGCATACACATTTTCACCTGGATTATGTGCAGTACCGCGTTGTCTTACGATGATGTTCCCTGCAACAGCAGCTTGACCACCAAAAATTTTCACGCCAAGGCGTTTCGATTCTGATTCTCTACCGTTCTTGGAACTACCTACTCCTTTTTTGTGTGCCATGGTTTAACCTCTTATTTATTTTGTTCTTTCAACAAAGCTTTGGCTTGCTTAACCCACTCTTCGGTTTCTATTCTCTCGCGAGTAATACCGTCAATAGCAGATAAATTTTCTTTATCAGCAGCTTTTAATTTGCTGATCTGCTCGTAAGTGTAAATACCAACTTCGTTAAGTTTTTTCTCATATGCAGGACCGATTCCGTTGATTTGTTTTAAATCATCAGCCTCCGCTTTTGTTGCAGTACCAATATTGTGTAATAATTTATCAACATCGATTTCTACACCCGACTGCTCTACTCTGTGCTCAGCACGAGTTACCAAATTCTCGCTTACCTCAACTTCAGCAGTCTCCGCTTTTGGAGAAGCAGCTTTAGTTTCTTTTTTAGGAGCTTTAGGCTCTTCCTTCTTTGGTTCAGCTTTTGCTTCTTTTGCTTTTTTAGCTCCTGAAGCTACAATGCTTTCGATTACGATTTCAGAAAGATACTGACGGTGACCGTTTTTCTTACGGTATCCTTTACGTCTTTTCTTTTTGAAAACAATCACTTTGTCACCTTTAAGGTGCTTCACGACTTTTGCTCCTACTTGAGCTCCGTCTATAGCCGGGGCGCCTAAAGTTATGTCAGATCCGTTACCAATAAGAAGAACATTATCAAAAGTTACCTTTTTACCTTCTTCAGTTGACAAACGGTTAACATACACCTTTTGGTCTTTCTCAACTTTAAATTGTTGCCCTGCTATCTCTACAATTGCATACATAGCGTTAAATTAATAAGTGTATATAATAAAATTCACCTTCATTTTTGAAGGCGGGTGCAAATATACATCTAAATTATTAATCTACAAACAGTTTATTGGTTAGTTGTTTGATTCCAGCTTCGCTTAAAATATTGCATCCAAGTAAGGGAAATTACTACCGTCGAAGCAAACCCCATAATAGCCACCACAAAGGCAACAAGGCCAATATGCACCTCGTAATCCCTTTTAAAAACTTCAAGTAATTCTGATAAGAAATCTGGATTCACTTCTGTGGCATATACCAAAAAGAATATGGTAAATAGAATGGTTGAAATAAAACCAGTTACTACACCAGTAATAAAACCTCCAGAATAAGTAAAATTATCCCCTTGTTCTAGCTTATAAACCTTAATAGCTGCATAAATACCAAACGCTGAAATGGCTGCATTAAAAAAGCTGAAGAATGGATTGGTATGAAGTCCGAATAGAGCCAAGAATAAAAAATATGCGATAAGACAACCGGTTATTGCTAAGCCATACCGTACTGGAAGAATCATTTTAGACATAATAAATATGATAAGATTTCACTTTAAATTTCGTGAAAAAACAATTAACTCCCAATTTTCAATTTAAAATGCTGAAAAATAATCTAATACTATAGCTTTTTATATTTTTGTTTTTCTATAATAAATCCTGTCGGAATTTTAATATCGACAGTAAAATCCTAAAATTAAGTATCGAATGAAAAAATGGCTATTTACCCCACTAATAATTCTATTTGGGGTCGTGCTTTTATATGCACAAAAAGTTGAGTTCACAGAATTTGATTTAGATAATGGGCTTCACGTAATTATGCACCAAGACAATTCTGCACCAGTGGTAACGGTAGGAGTAATGTATGATGTAGGAGGTAAAGATCTTGGCGGTGACAATAATCCTAACCGAACAGGATTTGCCCACTTTTTTGAACATTTGTTGTTCGAAGGCACTGAAAATATTCAAAGAGGCGAATGGTTCAAAATTGTATCAGCTCAAGGAGGTTCCAATAACGCGAATACTTCACCAGATAGGACTTATTATTTCGAAACATTTCCTTCCAATTCCTTAGAAACTGGTTTATGGATGGAATCTGAACGTATGCTTCACCCAAAGATCGATTCTATTGGGGTAGAAACACAAAATGAGGTCGTAAAAGAAGAAAAGCGTATGCGATATGACAATTCGCCTTACGGCCAATTTTTATTCGTCATAAATGAAAACATTTTTGAAAAGCATCCCTACAAATACAAAAACATTGGGGAAATGGAAGATCTTGATGCAGCTACTTTAGGTGAATTTAATGATTATTTCAAGAAATATTACGCGCCAAATAACGCAGTATTGGTAATTGCTGGTGATATCGATCCAGCTAACACAAAGAAATTAGTTACAGATTATTTTTCTGAAATTCCAAAAGGGAAAGATATTGTAAGGAACATCCCGTCAGAAGATCCTATTACTGAAACTCGACATGCTGAATTTTATGACCCAAATATTCAAATACCAGCCATTATTGCTGCATATAGAACTCCGGGGTTCACTGAAAGAGATTCTTATGTATTGAATATGTTATCGACTTATCTAAGTGATGGCAAGAGCTCTAAATTGTATAAAAAACTTGTTGATGAAAACAAACAAGCTTTACAGGTGGCGGCAATAAATTTTGGGCAACGCGATTATGGATTTTATGCTCTTTTGGCATTACCCTTGGGGGAAACCAGTCTTGAAACTTTAAAAAAGGAAATGGACGAAGAACTTGTAAAGGTTCAGACCGAACTTATTTCAGAAAGAGATTTTCAAAAACTTCAAAACAAGTATGAAAACCAATTTGTTAATTCTAATTCCTCCATACAAGGTATAGCCGATTCTTTGGCTACCTATTATTTATTGTATGGCGACGTAAATCTTATAAATAATGAATTAGAAATTTATCAATCTATTACTAGGGAAGACATTAAAAGAGTAGCCAACAAATATTTAAATCCAAATCAACGTGTAGAGATAAAATATCTTCCTAAAAACACAAATGAATAAGACTATGAAAATGAAAAATCACCATATAATTGTAGCACTTTGTCTGTTTATCTCATTAGGATCAGTAGCCCAAATAGACAGAACCAAAGTTCCAGAACCAGGACCTGCTCCTAAAGTTGAATTGAAAAAACCACAAACATTCGACCTTGATAACGGCATAAAGGTAATGGTAGTTGAAAACCACAAACTTCCTAGAGTAAGCATAACATTAGATATAGATAACAAACCTGTAGTTGAAGGAGATTTAGCAGGTGTTTCTTCCATTTTAAGTTCAATGTTAGGCAACGGCACCACCAATATTCCTAAAGACAAATACAATGACGAAGTCGACTTCCTAGGAGCCAATGTTAATATTAGTTCTAGCGGTGGTTTTGCAAGCGGACTTTCAAAATATTCAGATCGGATATTGGAATTGTTATCAGACGGAGCAATAAATCCACTACTAACCGAAGATGAATTTGAGAAGGTTAAGAGTCGAATTAAAGACAACCTTAAAGCCTCACAAAAGGATGTATCGGCCATCGCACAAAGAGTGGGATATGCTCTGGCATTTGGCAAGCACCATCCTAATGGAGAGTTTATCTCAGAAGAAACGCTAAACAAAATTAGCTTAGAAGATGTTAAGCGGTTTTATGATACTTACTACAAACCAAATAATGCCTACATAGTAGTAATTGGAGATGTAGATTACGACCACATCAAAAAGAAAATAAAAGACTCTTTTGGAAAATGGAAAAAATCCAACATGCCCGAATATAGTGTACCTCAACCAAACCCGGATGTTTCTAACCCTACAATAGAGTTTGTTAATATGCCCAATGCTGTACAGTCTGAAATTGCCGTTGGAAATTTAATCGAGGTGAAGATGGATGATCCAGATTATTTTCCACTTTTAATGGCAAACCAAATTCTTGGCGGAAGTTTTAATAGTTACTTAAACATGAATTTGCGAGAAGCACATGGCTATACTTATGGTGCAAGGTCTAGTTTTGGAAATTCGCGCTATGGTGCTACAATTTTTAATGCTGGCGCCTCTGTTAGAAATGAGGTTACCGACAGCTCTATAGTTGAAACAATTAAAGAAATTAAACGGATTAGAAACGAAAAGGTAAAACAAGCCGATCTTGATATCGCAAAGGCAAAATTCGTTGGCAATTTTGTGATGGCCATGGAAAGGCCACAGACGATTGCAAGTTATGCGTTGAATATTGAATATTATAACTTACCTAAAGACTATTATGAAAATTATTTGAAAAACATCAATGCTGTAACTGTTGATGATGTACAGAGGGTAGCCAATAAATATTTTAAACCAGAACAAGCGCGTATTGTTATTGCTGGAAAAGGTAGTGATGTCATTCCCAATCTTGAAAAATTGAATATACCTATAAACTACTATGATATTTATGCTAACAAAATTGACAAACCAGAATTTTCCAAACCAATTCCAGATGGATTGAATGCTAGAAAGGTCCTAGACTCTTATATCCAGGCCTCTGGTGGTAAGGAAAAACTAACAGAGGTTAAGACAATCCTTCAAAATTCTGAGATTTCCATTGCAAATGTTCCGATGAAAATCACTGCCGTTGCCAAAATAATGGCTCCAAACCTAGAAACAATTGAAATGTCTGCAGAAGGTATGGGTGTTATTATGAAACAAACATTTGACGGAACAGAAGGTTACATCCAACAACAAGGGAGAAAAATGCCGCTACCGGAGGAAACTGTAAAAGTAAAACTTAAAGAAAAGTCCCTTTTCCCTGAATTGCATTACAAAAATGATCAAGTCGAATTAAAATCTATTACGAACCTTGACGGGAATGAAGTTTATAAATTATTAGTAACCATAGATGGTGTGGATTCATATCGTTATTATTCTGTTGATTCTGGTTTGTTGGTTCAAATTGAAACAACAACAAAAATGCAAGAACAAGAGGTAAATAACATTATAAATTATGGTAATTATCAAGAGGTTGATGGGATTAAATTACCATTTGTACAAAAGGTTACCAACGGTCCCCAAATCATCAATTTAAAAGTTACTTCAATCAAATTAAATGAAGGAGTTACTGAAGAAGATTTTAAATAAATTCAAGTAAACCATATTGATAATATAAAAGCCCTCTAAAAAGAGGGCTTTTATATTTTTTAAAATCAATGCACTTGAAAACATGCATTTTAACTTCTAAAATTTCTTAAAAAATCACAAAAATGGTTAATTCTAGACAACTTTATCTTACTATTTTTTAGATTTACACGTTCTAACCTTACTTAAAATGAAAAATTTTACTCAACTTTTTAGTGTTCTTTTTGTGTTTGCGTCTATTCTAGGCTGCAAGAATGAGGCGGAACCTCAACTAAAAACAGTTGACGTTACTGCTTCTAACCAAGACGTTAAGACTCTCGATCCTAATGCTCATTATGCCAAAGCAGAATTTGGCATTGACGGTATGACCTGTGCTGTTGGATGTGCAAAAACCATAGAAAAGAAATTAGCAAAAATGGAAGGTGTTAAGTCTGCTAAAGTGGATTTCGAGAAGAAATTAGCAATGGTGGAATATAATGAAGATAAGGTAACACCTAGTAATTTAGAAGAAGCGGTTAAAATGGCAGGAGATGCCTATACTGTTGAAAATATGCAAACTGTCGATCATTTTAGTACAGAGAAATCGACGGTCACAGGCGATTGTCCTCCAGATTGTGACAAATCTTGTTGTGCTGACAAAAAAGACTGTCC
Organism: Aegicerativicinus sediminis; assembly: GCF_015476115.1. Lineage (GTDB taxonomy): Bacteria > Bacteroidota > Bacteroidia > Flavobacteriales > Flavobacteriaceae > Aegicerativicinus > Aegicerativicinus sediminis. The sequence continues at coordinate 968,826 of NZ_CP064295.1, forward strand.
GAAAGACTGTCAAATGCCATGTTGTAAAGACAAATAAATTAGGAAGCGCCTTACAGGCGCTTTTTTTATCTCAAAGGTGTTCCTTTTGCAGCCCACCATGGATGCATTTCTATTACTAATCGCTTGGCCTTGACCATTGGGTCTGAATTTGCAAGACTATCCGCCATTTCAAGAGTAGGAACGTTATATATGGTAATGCCCCTAACATCCCCATTATCTCCCATTGGACCAGAAATATCAGCATAACCCATTTCATACATTTTACTAAGATGAGCAAGATGTTCTACTTGCAACCTCGCGGCCTCCTCTTCATTCTGATTTCTAACTGGACCTCTTTTTAAAAAGGCTATAAAATATTGCTGCATTAATATGGTATCCCCACTTTTTGAATCCACATAATCAAAGAGTTGATATCCGTCCTCCACCAAACGTTTCCTAATATCCGCTGGACTGGATTGACTAAGGGTTTCTATACTATCTTCAATCAAATCTTTTTCATCAATTCCCAACTTAACTACTGAATCTTGATGTTCAATATCACTTGTGGCAGTATTAGTTACTAAATTTGTTTCCTTTTCTTTTTTGCACCCATAAAAAAATATTACAAGTATTAAGCAGGTGATAATTTGTCTCATCATTTCCAGTTTTTATAGGGATTGGTAATTAAATTGGCATTGTAATATTTCTGATCTCCGGTAACTTCCTCACCAATCCAAGAAGGCAAATTAAACAATTCATCTTTTGATTTCAATTCTAACTCCGCAATGACAAGTCCTTCATTTTCTCCATAAAATTCATCAATCTCAAACAATTTGCCTTCATGAAATACGTCATAACGACTTTTCTCAATCATAGGTTTTTCGCATAAATCCAATAAATCTAATGCATCATTTTTGGAAATTATGGTTTCCCATTCAAATCGCTCCAATCCATCATCGGTACTTTTGCCCTTTACGGTGAGTCGACCTTCATTTCCCGTTAGGCGAACTCGCACTATTCGATTTTTGTTAGAATTTAAAAAGCCCTGAATAATTTTCCTTGAATTTGAGGCTAGTTCCTTATATTCTGGAGATACAACTTTAAATTTTCTTTCAATTTCGATCATAGTGTTCAGCTAATTCAACAATATGGATTGAATTAATTATGGTTTCCTTATCACCATGTTTATCTAGATAAATCATGCATTTAACAATGCTCTCAAAACTAACTGGTATATATTTTTCCAAATCTCCCAACATCAATGGTTTTATAAGCGCTATAATCCAATGTGCCAAAAGCTCACCTAATCTGCGCTCCTCACGTTTACCTTTTATTAATGAGGGACGTAAAATATAGGTCCGCTCTAAGTGTTGCCTTAGCACCTTCTCCTCCATCTTTCCCTTTAACCTATTATAAAAAAATCGACTAGTCGTTTTCGCCCCAAGAGCAGAGATTACGATGAAGGTTGAAATTTTGTTATTCTTAGCTAATTGTGCAGCATGAAATGGTATGCCAACATCTATCTTTTCATAAGTTGTTTTGTTACGTGTCTTAGATCTAGTTGTACCGATACAACAGAAAACAACATCTCCATGAAACAAATCAGCATAATCCTTTATATGGAATAAATCGATTTTATGCCAAACTAATTTTGGGTGTGACGCCCTCTGTTCAGATCTAGCAAATACAATTATTTGTGAATAATAAGTATCCTCGAGTAATTTTTGAAGTAGAAAATTACCCGTTAACCCAGTTGCACCAATAAGAATTGCCCTACGTTCCATAATACTTAGAATTATATAAAGATATTATAATTTTAAGGAGGGCAAACAGTTATCTTGTTAATCCGAAATTTTTCATACACCTAATGTAAATGAGAAAAATTATTCATGTAGACATGGATGCATTTTATGCATCAGTTGAACAATTGGATAATCCAGACCTTAAAGGGAAACCATTGGCTGTTGGTGGAAATGAAAAACGAGGTGTGGTAAGTGCAGCAAGTTACGAGGCAAGGAAATTTGGTGTAAAAAGTGCCATGAACGGGCATTTGGCAAAAAAGTTATGCCCTAATCTAATCTTTGTAAAACCTAGGTTTACCAGATACCGGGAAGTTTCTTCCCAAATAAGGGATATATTCTATGAATATACCGATTTAGTTGAGCCTCTTTCTCTAGATGAAGCTTACCTAGATGTAACGATTAATAAAAAGGGGCATCCCAGCGCAACCATATTAGCCAAGAATATTCGGAAAGAAATATTAGAAAAAACTGGCTTAACCGCTTCCGCCGGCATCAGCATTAACAAATTCGTCGCCAAAATTGCAAGTGATATAAATAAACCCAATGGCCAAAAGACAATTGCTCCAGAGGAAGTGTATGAATTCTTGGAAGGTTTAGATATTAGGAAATTTTATGGTGTTGGAAAAGTTACAGCAGAAAAAATGTACCAACTTGGTATATTCTCCGGTTGGGATTTAAAAAATAAATCTAAAGAATATTTAGAAGACCATTTTGGCAATTCTGGCAGTTATTACTATGATATTGTCCGTGGCATCCATGATAGCCCTGTAAAACCTGATAGAATACGAAAATCGTTAGCAGCTGAAAGAACATTTGACGAGAATTTATCCTCCGAAATTTTTATGTTGGAAAAGTTAAAGTCTATTTCAAAGGAAGTTTCTAAACGTCTAAATAAATCTGGTATAAAAGGAAAAACAATTACCCTAAAAATTAAGTATAGTGACTTTAGTCTGCAAACAAGGAGCAGAACCATTTCGGAATACTTACAAGAGGAGAAAGAAATATTTCAGATTTCCAAAGAATTGCTTTATCAAGAAGAAATGCGTGAATCTGTTCGTCTTTTAGGCATTTCCATCTCCAATCTTAACATCAATGAAGCAGACGAAAGTTTAGAAGTGCAAGAAAAAATAAATGTACAGTTAGAGTTTGATTTTTAATTAGATATTACAATTGGTAATCTCCGTAACCCTTAACGTATTAACCATTCCTTTTTCTTGAATCGGCATCGCCGCCAAGCTAATGAGCATATCTCCAACTTCTAAATAACCCTTATTGCAGGCAATTGCATTAACATCTTCTATAGTTTCATCGGTACTAACAAACTTATCGTAATAAAACGCCTTAACACCCCATAAAAGATTCAATTGGGTTAATATGCGTTGGTTAGAAGTGAATACTAAAATGTGTGCAGAAGGCCTCCAAGCACTAATTTGAAACGCTGTATAACCACTATTGGTTAAAGTTGAAATAGCTTTGGCGCTTATTTCGTTTGCCATATGTGCAGCATGATAGCAAATAGATTTGGTAATATATCGCTTGGTACGAATATGTGGCGGAGACTGAGGAACCTGAATTAACGGAGAATCTTCAACCGAGCGAATTATATTCGCCATTTGTTTGATAACCTGTACTGGGTAACTACCTACTGAGGTTTCCCCTGATAGCATAACTGCATCTGCCCCATCCATTACGGAGTTGGCTACATCATTAACCTCAGCTCTGGTTGGTGTAAGGCTTGAAATCATGCTCTCCATCATTTGGGTTGCAATGATAACAGGAATTCTAGCACGTTTGGCCTTTAAAACCAATTGCTTCTGAATTAATGGCACCTCCTCAGCGGGGATTTCAACTCCGAGGTCTCCACGAGCAACCATTAGCCCATCGCAGTAAGCAACAATTTTATCAATATTTTCAACCGCCTCTGGCTTCTCAATCTTAGCAATTATTGGAATCTTATGTTCGCTATGTTCTTTAACCAGTTCCTCTAATTCTATTAAATCCTCAGGATTTCTAACAAACGACAGAGCTATCCAATCAACTTCTTGCTTTATGGCGAAAATGGCATCCTCAATATCTTTTTCAGTAAGGGCTGGTTGAGAAATTTTAGTGTTGGGAAGGTTTACACCCTTCTTAGATTTTAATGGTCCACCTTGAATAACCTTTGCTTTCACCTCACTTTTGCCATCCGAACCAACAACCTCAAAAATGAGTTTTCCATCGTCTAATAAAATGCGTTCACCTGGTTTGGCATCCTGAGGAAATTTTTCATAAGTCATATAGACTTTTTCCTTTGTTCCTTCAAAACGTTTACCGGTGGCAAAGACAATCTCATCTCCTTCATTTACCACAACTTCTTCCTTCATTACACCTACACGCAATTTTGGCCCTTGGAGGTCGGCTAATATCGCGGCATTATAACCAAATTCCTCATTTAATTCCCTAATCATAGAGATACGTTCCTTCACAGCTTCATAATCCGCATGTGAAAAATTAATTCTGAAGACATCTACTCCTTCATCTAGCATCCCTTTTAAAACCACTTTAGTGCTTGTCGCCGGTCCCAATGTGGCAACTATTTTGGTCTTTTTTCTTCTAATCATTCCTTATTTAACTTTAGAAAATTAAATGATCTATATTTTTTATTTTTTCAATATCTACCTGATAACAGGCAATTATTTGAGGTATATTTTGAAGTTGGCTAATATACAAACGTTCGCGCTTATGATAAAGGTCACTGGTGATTTTAAGAAAATAATCCACTTTGGGCATATCTGGAATCAAATGGAACGTTTTGGTAGTCTGTTGGGGATTCTCGAAAAGAGATCCTGTACTGTAAAGCATATCTCCTTCCCTTTTGCATACATTACTAATAAGATTCCAAGTGGTATATTCTTTGTTGCAAACCCACTCATAAATACTATATGAAGCAGCATTATATTTATAATCTAGATCTAAATCTTGTCGTTTCAACCTTAAATCCAACTCCATGTTTATTAAGTATGCCAACCGATAATCCTCTAAACTGCAATGAATAGCAATTAACCCAAACGAATCATCCAAAAACTCATCGAAATCAATTTTATGTAAAGCCATTGTTCAGTTGAAAATCAGTTAAATATACCACTTTACCTATTTATAGTAAATTCAGGATTACCCATTTAATTCAAAAAGATGCAATGAAATCAACGTGACATTTTATTTTGCAATGCGAAAAACGCCCTTTTAGAAGCTTTTTCTTCCGCTTTTTTCTTTGAAGTAGCCCTAGCCTTGGAAATCAATTTTCCATCAATGGAAAGTTTAACAGAAAAATGTTTTAACTCATCATTCCCAGTGTCTTCATAAACATGGTAATCAAAAGTTTTCTTTTCCTTTTGGCACCATTCTATAAGTAAACTTTTATAACTAATAACTTTCCCTTCAAGCCTATCTATATCAACATGTTTGTTGATTATTCGCTTAAAAATGAACTTTTCGCATTGTTTATAGCCTTTATCTAAATAGATAGCGCCTACAAGAGCCTCAAACAAATTACCATGAATATTATTTCCAAAATTAGATTTAGGGATCTTACTTTCAACCAAATCAATTAGATGAAGTTCTTTCCCCAATTCATTTAAATGTTCGCGGCTAACAACCTTAGAACGCATTTTTGTTAGATAGCCTTCATCACCATGCGGGACCTCATTATACAAATATGCGGCAATGACCGCACCCAACATAGCATCCCCTACAAATTCTAATCTTTCATAATTTATGCTATTACCCTCCTCATCTTTCAAATTCATGGATCTATGGGTAAATGCTTTGATATACAACTTTTTAGACCTCGGTTTATACCCTAAAATCTTTTCCAGCTGCAAAAAAAAATTCCCGTCATTTTGGGAACGGGAATTTAATATGTTTTGAATGAATTTCATTCAGAGATTAATCGAGTTTTTTAAATAGTACACAAGCATTATGGCCACCAAACCCAAAGGTATTACTCATGGCGACATTAATGTCTCGTTTTTGTGCTTTGTTTAAAGTTAAATTTAAATTTGGATCAATAGAATCATCCACAACCTCATGATTTATCGTCGGCGGAACTGTACCATATTTCATGGCGAGAATTGCGGCTATTGCTTCAATAGCACCAGCTGCACCCAGTAAATGTCCCGTCATAGATTTCGTTGAGTTGATATTGATGTCCTTAGCATGTGCTCCAAAAACTTCTTTTATAGCCTTCAATTCAGCAACATCCCCAAGTGGGGTTGATGTTCCATGAGTATTGATATGATCTACTTCTTCGGGTGACATACCAGCGTTCTCCAAACAATTTTTCATTACCGCGATAACCCCGATTCCATCAGGGTGCGGTGCTGTCATATGGTACGCATCAGAAGAAAGGCCTCCACCTACAAATTCTGCATAGATTTTTGCGCCTCTTTTCTTTGCATGCTCATATTCTTCAAGAATGATAGCTCCTGCACCTTCACCCAAAACAAAACCATCCCTAGTGGCATCAAAAGGTCTTGAAGCCGTTTGAGGGGAATCATTTCTAGTGGATAAAGCATGCATAGCATTGAAACCACCCATTCCTGCTTTTGTTACAGCAGCCTCACTACCTCCAGTAACTACCACATCGCAATATCCTAAACGGATATAATTTAATGCATCTATCATAGCATTTGCTGAAGATGCACAGGCAGAAACAGTTGTGTAATTCGGCCCCATAAAACCATGCTTGATAGAGATATTACCAGGGGCAATATCAGCAATCATCTTTGGTATAAAGAAAGGATTGAATCTAGGAGTACCATCTCCAGAACCGAAGTTTAGTACTTCGTCCTGAAAAGTTTCTAAACCCCCGATACCTGCACCCCAAATTACACCCACACGGTATTTATCAACCGATTCTAGATCTAATTCCGCATCTGCGATGGCTTCATCAGAAGCAACCAACGCATATTGCGTAAAACGGTCCATTTTACGCGCTTCCTTACGATCAAAAAATTGAAGGGGATCGAAGTTTTTCAGTTCACAGGCAAATTGTGTTTTGAACTTTTCAGAATCAAAATAGGTTATTGGAGCGGCACCACTTTTACCATTGATAAGACCTTCCCAATAGGCATCAATGGAATTTCCAATCGGTGTTAATGCTCCTAAACCGGTAACTACTACTCGCCTTAACTCCATAAATGGGGTTTAAATTATTTTGCTTCTTCTATATAGGAAATGGCCTGACCAACTGTCGCAATGTTTTCAGCTTGATCGTCAGGTATTTGAATGTCGAATTCTTTTTCGAATTCCATGATTAATTCAACAGTGTCGAGAGAATCGGCTCCTAAATCGTTAGTGAAGCTTGCTTCTGGAACCACCTCATTTTCATCGACACCTAATTTGTCAACGATAATCGCTTTTACTCTTGATGCAATGTCTGACATAATATTTAATTTTAAGTTTTAATTAGGACGCAAAAATAAAGTTTTTTATTTGAAAACGTACTTATACTGCGAATTTGTGAATGTAATTTACTAAAATAAAACCTAAGATTTTTATTGCTTGCTTCTGAATGTTGATAATTATTCTTTTTTTTGCTTGAAATAAAAAGGAGGGTAATTTTTAAAATTTAAAACTGCTAACTTATCTCCTAAGATCGATTTGCCAATCCAACCTATCACAACTAATAAAGAGACGAGATGAAACGAATAGTAATATTTGCCTCAGGTTCAGGATCTAATGCAGAGAATATCATAACCTATTTTCAAAACAAAGGCAATGCAGAGGTAGTTCAAGTTCTCACAAACAATCCTCAAGCAACAGTTTTAGATAGATGTAAACGATTAAAGGTAAGTGCCTTTTCATTTAATAGGACCGCATTCTATACGAAAGATCATGTGCTTAGCCACACTCAACAACTAAATCCAGATCTTATAGTATTAGCGGGGTTTTTGTGGAAAATCCCTGAAAATTTCGTTCATGCTTTTCCTAATAAAATAATTAATATTCATCCCGCGCTATTGCCAAAATATGGGGGAAAAGGAATGTATGGCCAACATGTGCATGAGGCAGTTGTAAATAATAAGGAGACTGAAACCGGTATAACCATCCATTTTGTGAATGAGCGTTACGATGAGGGAAACATCATTTTTCAAGTTTCCTGTGAAGTCAATCCTTATGATTCAGCTGAGGATGTTGCATCCAAAATACACGAATTAGAAATGATCCATTTTCCCAATGTGATAGAATCAATATTAACCTCGAATGGCTAAAAACAACAAATTCTATGTCGTATGGAAAGGATTAGAACCAGGCGTTTATTCAAGTTGGGAAGAATGCAAAAAACAGATTGATAATTTTAAGGGCGCCCAATACAAATCATTCCCTTCCAAAAAAGAAGCCGAAGAAGCCTTTCAAAAACCCTTTAGCAATCAATTTAAGAAAAGTAAAAACTCTACTATACAACATGGTCCTTCGCCAAACTTAAATTCAATTTCTGTTGATGCCGCATCTAGTGGAAATCCAGGAATAATGGAATACCAAGGAGTGGACACAGGAACAAAGCAACTTTTGTTTAAACAAGGCCCATTCCCCGAAGGAACCAATAATATTGGTGAATTTTTAGCCATTGTACATGGTTTAGCCTTTCTAAAGAAAAAAAATAGTTCTCGTATTATCTATACCGATTCAAAAACTGCAATGACTTGGGTTAGAAAAAAGAAATGCAACACGAAATTAGAAGTAACTTCAAAAAACAAGGAACTTTTCGACCTCATTGAGAGAGCAGAAAATTGGTTAACAACAAACACATTTCAAACCAAAATTGAAAAATGGGAGACCAAAATATGGGGAGAAATTCCGGCTGATTTTGGTCGAAAATAAGATTTGACCTGCACTTAAAAGACCCTTGTTTTTTACCCAATTTAATTTTGTAAATTTGCCGCAAATTAAAACCCCCTTATGAGCCAATTACTTATTGTTGGTACTGTTGCCTTTGATGCTATTGAAACACCTTTCGGTAAATCTGATAAAATCTTGGGCGGTGCAGCTACCTTTATAGGCCTTGCGGCTTCTCAATTTGATATTAATTCAGCAATAGTTTCTATAGTTGGGGGCGATTTCCCTAAGGAATATTTAAGTTTATTAGAAAGAAGAAATATAGATACTACCGGCATAGAAATCGTTGAGGACGGCAAAACGTTTTTTTGGCATGGACGATACCACAACGATATGAACAGCCGTGATACGTTGGTCACTGAATTAAATGTGTTGGCAGATTTTAACCCTATAGTCCCCGCATCACATAAAAACTCAGAAATTGTGGTATTGGGCAACCTTCATCCTCAGGTACAAATAAGTGTTTTAGAGCAAATGGAAACTAAACCCAAGATGGCCATTTTAGACACTATGAATTTTTGGATGGACAATACCCCTGAAGATTTAAACAGGGTTATTGGCATGGTTAATGCCATTACCATAAATGATGCTGAGGCAAGACAGCTTACAGGAGAATACTCCTTATTGGTTGCTGCGAGAAAGATACAACAGATGGGCCCTGAATATGTTGTTATTAAAAAAGGTGAGCATGGAGCATTATTATTTCATGAGGATGAAATTTTTTATGCCCCAGCATTACCGCTCGAAGAAGTATTTGATCCTACAGGTGCCGGAGATACATTTGCTGGCGGTTTTGCCGGGTATTTGGCCTGCACGAGAGATATAGAGTTTAATAATATTAAAAATGCGGTGATTTATGGATCTGCTTTGGCGTCCTTTAGTGTTGAAAAGTTTGGCACCCAAAGAATGCTCGACCTAAAGCCGCAAGAATTGAGGGAAAGGTTGGAACAATTTAAACAACTAACCCAATTTGAGATTGAATTAACATAAATCAGCGCGCTCAAAAGGAGCGCGTTTTATTTTTACGTATAAAATGAGTGACGCAATTAAGCACGAATGTGGAATCGCACAAATTAGGTTACTGAAACCATTATCCTATTATAAGGAAAAATATGGTACCGCTTTTTATGGTGTGAACAAAATGTATCTAATGATGGAAAAGCAGCATAACCGTGGACAAGACGGCGCTGGTTTTGCAAGTATTAAATTAGATACGGCCCCTGGAGAACGCTATATTAGTCGTATTCGTTCAGTTGCACAACAGCCAATTCAAGATATATTCGACCAAATTAATGATCGCATCAATAAAGAATTCATTGAACACCCTGAATATATCGATGATGTAGAAAAGCAAAAGAGGTACATCCCATATATTGGAGAAGTATTATTAGGCCATGTTAGATATGGTACTTTTGGAAAAAACAGTGTTGAAAGTGTTCATCCATTTTTGCGCCAGAATAACTGGATGCACAGAAATCTTATCGTTGCTGGTAATTTCAATATGACCAACGTTAACGAGCTCTTTGATACCTTAGTATCTCTCGGTCAACATCCAAAGGAAAAAGCTGACACCATAACAATAATGGAAAAAATTGGTCACTTCTTAGATGATGAAGTAGCCAAAAACTACAAGAAGCTAAAGAAAGAAGGTTATTCGAAAATAGAATGCTCCCCACTAATTGCAGAAAGATTAAACGTAGCAAAAATATTACGAAAAGCTGCGAAAAATTGGGATGGTGGTTATGCAATGGCTGGTTTGTTTGGACATGGTGACGCTTTCGTGTTGAGGGATCCTGCTGGAATAAGACCTGCATATTATTACAAAGATGAGGAGTTCGTTGTAATTGCCTCAGAACGCCCAGTTATTCAGACTGTATTTAATGTAGCGTTTGAAGATGTCATCGAGCTCGATCCTGGCCATGCAATTATCACTAAAAAAACAGGTGAAGTTTCAATAAAGCAAATTGTAGAACCACTACCTAGAAAGGCATGTTCTTTTGAGCGAATTTATTTTTCTAGAGGCAGCGATGCCGAAATTTATAAAGAGCGTAAACAACTCGGTAGATTGTTGATGCCAAAAGTTTTGCAGAATATTGATTATGATACTGAAAATACCGTGTTTTCTTATATCCCCAATACTGCAGAAACTTCATTTTACGGTATGATCGACCAATTAGAAACCTTTTTAAACGAGAAAAAAACAAAGGCAATTTTAGAAGGTAAAGGGGAATTATCTGCTGAAAAGGTAACAGAAATTTTAGCGGAATCGCCTCGCATGGAAAAAATAGCTATTAAAGATGTAAAGCTTCGCACCTTTATTACGGAAGATAGTAGTCGAGACGATTTGGTTGCCCATGTTTATGATGTTACTTACGGGGTAATAAAACGAAATGATAATTTAGTAATTATAGATGACAGCATTGTTAGAGGAACAACGTTAAAAAAGAGCATTATAAAAATGCTCGATCGGTTAAATCCGAAAAAAATAATAGTTGTGTCTTCAGCTCCACAAATACGATATCCAGACTGTTATGGAATCGATATGGCAAAACTAGAAGACTTAGTAGCCTTCCGAGGTATGCTGGAATTATTAAAGGAGAATGACAAGTATCATTTAATTGAAGAGGTTTATAAAAAATGTGCGAAACAAGTTAATTATCATGACACTGAGGTGGTGAACCACGTTAAAGAACTGTATTCATTATTTACAGCCGAGGAAATTTCTGATAAAATTGCAGAATTAATATCAGATGATGGCGTTAATGCAGAGGTAAAAGTTATCTTTCAAACTATTGAAAATCTACATAATGCGTGTCCAAAAAATCTTGGCGATTGGTATTTTACTGGAAACTACCCAACTCCAGGTGGAAATAGGGTAGTTAACCGAGCTTTTATGAATTTTTATGAAGGAAAAAACGAACGAGCCTATTAGAAAGCGGTGCGTTTTATCTATATTTTTTGCGCTTTTAACCGATAAAAGTGCATTTCGTCTAAAAATTGTAATCCTATCACTAAAAACGATATACATTAGCAGAACCATAACATAAGTAGGTTAAGTTCATGGTAGATTTGGGGCAAAAAAAGGTGAACTTTCGTTCACCTTTTTTTATGCGCAAACTTTTTCTTCGCATTTGCCAACATTTAATATATCCCATTCTCACCCCTCTATACGCATTATTAGATATGATACATTTCAACGATGTTTTTCGTAAAAATCTACCCATTGGCAGTTTTTTTTAACAAAACATCTAAATATTACCTAAGTACAAAAGTTTCACAACTATATTTGAATCACCATAACATAAGTAGGTTAAGTTTATGGTAGATTTGGGGCAAAAAGGTGGACAATAGTCCACCTTTTTTTATTTGCTAACTTTTCCCAAAAATTCCAATAAGGCGACAAGGAATATCTCATGCATTTTCGGTTAGGCTAATATTTAGGCAGTTTGTCTAATAAATTAATTCTGTAGGATATAAGCCTTTTATATTTGCCTTTACCATAACATAAGTAGGTTAAGTTTATGGTAGATTTGGGGCAAAAAAGGTGAACTTTCGTTCACCTTTTTTCATTTTATATTCATAAAAAAAGCAGCCCTAAGGCTGCTTTGGTAACACAACAAAATCTAATTTTATTAAATCGCTTCTGCGTAACGTCTTTCAACTTCGTTCCAATTTATAACATTGAAGAAAGCTTCAATATAATCTGGACGTCTGTTTTGGTAATTTAGATAATAAGCATGTTCCCATACATCAATACCTAAAATTGGAGTACCTCCACATCCTATACCCGGCATAAGCGGGTTATCTTGGTTTGCAGTAGAACAAACATCAACTTTGCCCCCCTTGTGAGCACATAACCATGCCCAACCAGATCCAAATCTTGAACCAGCAGCACTAGAAAATTCAGCCTTAAATCCATCAAAAGATTTAAAAGCCTCTTCTATTGCATCCTTCAGATTTCCGGATAATCGACCTTTATTATCGGGATTCATCACTTCCCAAAATAAGGAATGGTTATAAAACCCACCTCCATTATTTCTAACAGCAGCATTGTCCATATCCAAATTAATTAGGATATTTTCAATAGTTTTTCCTTCTAGGTCAGTGCCTTTAATTGCATCGTTAAGTTTTGATGTATAACCTTGATGATGTTTGGTATGGTGTATTTCCATTGTTCTAGCATCAATATATGGTTCTAAGGCATCATAGTCATATTTCAATTTCGGTAATTCAAAAGCCATAATTTGTGATTTTTAATAGTTAAAATTTCACTCAAATTTAGCTATAATGAAGCGCAATTAAAAATATTAAATACCAATGAAATCATAGATACTTTCTATCTTGTGGTAAAATTACCTCGGTGTCTTATAGCTCAAATTTCAACATTTACAGTGCTTCAGCAGGAAGTGGAAAAACATTCAACATCGTTCGAATCTATTTGAGGCTATTGTTTAGCTCAAAAGATTTAACAAAATTTAAGACAATTCTAGCCATAACCTTCACCAATAAAGCGGTTGGCGAGATGAAAGAGAGGGTGATTTCTACATTAAAATCTTTTTCAAACCCTGCTATTTTAGAAAATCCAAATCCATTATTTGAACTGCTAATGAAGGATTTGAATTATACTCCGGAAGAATTGCATAAGAAATCAGCAATAATATTAGAGCACATACTTAACAATTACGGCGCCTTCGACATCTCAACAATTGATAAGTTCAATCATAGAATTCTTAGGACATTCGCAAGAGACATGAAGTTACCCACCAATTTTGAGGTCGAAATGGATACAAGCTTATTATTGCAACGGGCAGTTGACCAATTGATTGATAAAGTTGGACAAGAAGCAGAACTTACGGATTTATTAATACAATTTGCAATTGACAAGGCTGATGATGACCGAAGCTGGGATATTTCATTTGATCTGAATGAAATGTCTAAAATTTTAATCAGCGAAAACGATCTGCCATATTTAAAAATTTTGGAGACTAAAACCGTGTCCGATTTTAAACAACTTAAAGGTCTACTTACAAAAAAAGTTGAGTCAGCAAGAAAAGATATTAATGAATTAGCTTCATCGGTGTTAACCGTATTGAAAACAAAAGGTGTAGAAAATGACTTTTACGGCAATTATATTCCTAAACACTTTATTAAAGTAAAAGATGGATTTAATGATTTAGGGAGTCTATACGGCAATCAATTAGAAAACAACTTGCGATTAAATGAGCGACTATTCGCCAAATCGAAATCGAAATCTACGCAAGACACCATCCTAAAGATAGCACCATTAATTCTGGAACGTTACCTAAAAATTAAAGAATTACTTTACCAAACAGACTTTCATCTCAACGTATTAAAGAATCTGACTGCTCTTACCGTCATACATTACCTTAATGACTCTTTAAATACCATAAAACAAGAGGAAGATTTATTGTTGATTTCAGAATTTAATGAATTAATTTCAAAAGAATTAAGATCGCAACCCGCCCCTTACATTTATGAAAGATTAGGTGAGCGCTTCCAACATTATTTCATTGATGAGTTTCAGGACACCTCAGGTATGCAATGGGAAAATCTTATACCCCTCATTGAAAACTCTCTTGCAGGTTTAACAGGTGGGGAGCCAGGGTCATTAGTACTGGTAGGAGATGTAAAGCAAGCTATATATAGGTGGAGGGGTGGAAAAGCCGAGCAATTTTTGAACCTACTTTCTGTCGAAAATAGTCCTTTTCCAATAAAACCAGGATTCGAAAATTTAGATACCAACTATAGAAGCCGGCTGGACATCGTAAAATTTAATAATTCCTTATTTGAATATATATCTAATGCAATTTTCAAGAATACAGAGCACAAGGCCTTGTATTCTAGGAGTGGGCAAATTTCGAATTCCTCCGATCCTGGATATATTGAAATTCAATTTTTAGAATTTGAAAATTCAGATAAAAATGAGGTTTATTCCCACCAATGTTTGAAAACATTAATCGATCTTACAAGTGAAGGTTACAATTACGGAGACATATGCATTATAGTTAGAAAAAATAAACAAGGCGCGGAAATTGCAAAAGTTCTCTCCGAAAATAATATTGAGGTGGTCTCTCCAGATTCCTTATTACTCGAAAATTCAGCAAAGGTCCAATTCCTGAATGCCTTCCTTCAACTAATAGATCAACCAAAAAATGATGAACCTAAAATTAAGGTCCTGGAATTTATAGCTGAAAAAGCAGAAATAGAAGAAAGCCATTCTTTTTACAAGAAATATTTGTCCTTAACCGGCGGAGAATTTTATAAGTCTCTAAGAGATTTAGGCTATACTATTGATGTGGAACAGATTCAACGTCTACCAATTTATGAAATTGCAGAGCTCTTGGTTTCAACCTTCAATTTAAATTGTGCCTCAGATGCCTACCTAATCGCCTACCTCGATGAGATTTACAAATATTCCCAGAGGCAAACTCTCGGTATTCAAGGTTTTCTACTTCATTGGGATAAGAAAAAAGATAAACTGAGCGTCCAAGCTCCAGAATCGGATTCTGCAGTAACCATAATGACCATCCACAAAGCAAAGGGGCTACAGTTTCCTGTTGTTATCTTACCTTATGCCGACGAGACTTTGGTTAGCAATAGGAAAAATAAACTTTGGTTTAAGGTAAATCCACAGGAATATGCTGGTTTTCCTTTTTTGTATACATCGGCAAATAAGAATTTGGAGGAGTTGGGCCAAGAAGGCGCAAATGCCTATGCTGAATACCAAGATTTTTCAATATTGGATAGTATAAATCTACTTTATGTGGCCTTGACAAGACCTGAGGAACGACTTTATATTTTTACAGAAAACCCCAAGAACCCTACTAATGAAATAAGTAATTATTCCAATTTATTACAGCATTATTTACAAAGTGAAAATATATGGGAAGAAGGCCAGAATTTTTACCAATTAGGCGGAAAAACTTCTCCAACCAAAACAATCCATTCTGAAATTAAAGATCAATCGGGAATAATCTCAAATCCTAGGGTGGATCAAAATTTAGAAATCCTTTCCAATAATGGACTTCTTTGGGATAGCATCCAACAAGAAGCAATGGAAAAGGGGAACATAGCGCATGAATTGTTAGCAAGAATAAATACAGTTAACGACCTTCAGTTTGTTTTAAGTGATGCTTTGAACGAGGGACTTATAATCGATATCCAAGAAAGCAGTCTACGTGATACACTACTTAACATAGTGAACCATCCATCACTATCTCCCTACTTTTCAGGTGAATTTATAATTTTAAACGAAAGAGATATACTTACAAAAAGCGGCAATATATATAGGCCAGACCGGGTTGCAATAAAAAATAATCAAGCTGTAATTATTGATTACAAAACAGGACAGCCTAAAACGTGGCATGAAAAACAACTTCAAGAGTATGCAGAACTAATTGAATCTATGGGTTTTAGCGTAACCAAGAAAAT
Organism: Aegicerativicinus sediminis; assembly: GCF_015476115.1. GTDB lineage: Bacteria > Bacteroidota > Bacteroidia > Flavobacteriales > Flavobacteriaceae > Aegicerativicinus > Aegicerativicinus sediminis. The sequence continues at coordinate 984,935 of NZ_CP064295.1, forward strand.
TCTTGTCTATATAGAAGACGAAGTTGCCGTGAAAGAATTTTAATTTTGCACAAATATAAAATCGTATGTACGGATCAATTAAAAATCACTTACAGCAAGAATTAAACGAAATAAAAAACGCTGGCCTTTTCAAAATCGAGCGAATCATTACTTCCAAACAGGGAGCAGAAATAACATTAGCCGATGGTAAAACTGTCCTAAATTTCTGTGCTAACAACTATTTGGGCCTTTCCTCTCATCCAGATGTAATAAAGGCTGCAATAGACACCTTGGACACTCATGGATTTGGGATGTCCTCTGTTCGATTTATTTGTGGCACACAGGACATTCATAAAAAACTTGAGGAAAAAATTGCAGAGTTCTATGGCACGGAGGACACCATCTTATATGCTGCTGCTTTTGATGCTAATGGGGGGGTTTTCGAACCTCTTTTGGGAGCAGAGGATGCAATAATTTCCGATTCTTTAAATCATGCTTCTATAATAGATGGCGTAAGGCTTTGCAAAGCTGCCCGTTATCGTTACAAAAGCAGTGACATGGAAGATTTGGAAAAGCAACTTCAAGAAGCCAACAAAAATGGAGCACGCTTTAAAATAATAGTAACCGACGGTGTATTTTCTATGGACGGCATGCTTGCACCATTAGATGTCATTTGCGATTTAGCAGATAAATATGATGCAATGGTAATGATTGACGAATGCCACGCGGCAGGTTTTATTGGCGATACGGGAAGAGGAACATTAGAGAAAAAAAATGTAATGAACCGAATAGACATCATTACAGGAACCTTGGGAAAAGCACTTGGAGGGGCCATGGGAGGTTATACCACAGGTAAAAAAGAAATTATTGAAATGTTGCGTCAACGTTCAAGACCTTATTTATTTTCTAATTCTTTGGCACCCGCAATTGTAGGCGCTTCAATTAAGGTCTTTGAAATGTTAACGGATAATACCGAATTAAGGGATCAACTTGAATGGAATACCAATTATTTTAAGGAAGGTATGAAGGAAGCTGGTTTTGATATAATTGACGGAGATTCCGCTATTGTCCCTGTTATGCTTTATGATGCTAAACTGTCCCAAACAATGGCAAATATGTTGCTTGATGAAGGAATCTATGTAATAGGTTTCTTTTACCCAGTTGTTCCTAAAGAAAAAGCACGCATTCGAGTACAACTTTCAGCGGCACACACAAAGGAACATTTAGATAAAGCAATCAGCGCTTTTAAAATGGTTGGCGAAAAACTAGATATTATATAATTTAGGAAACCCTTTATTACACTAGGTTTATCCAATATTTTTATATATTTGTCTTTGTTAATAAGGATTAACAACTTACTTTTGTTTACAATTAACACTTAAAATTAAATTATTTAGAATATGAAAAATCTTAGCAGATTATGTTTTGCTTTGTTGCTTTTATGGAGCTTCAATGCTAATGCTCAGGATGAGAACAATCCTTGGGCAATTGGAATTGGCGTTAACGCAGTAGATGTTTATCCAACTGGTGAAGACGCTCCTCTAGGTGGAATGTTTGATGAATACTTCAACGTCGGAGATCACTGGAATATCCTTCCTTCCGTTTCTACAATTTCCGTTTCAAGATATTTAGGAGCTGGATTTGTTTTAGGAGTTAGAGGTTCCATTAATCAAATTGATAAATATGGTGACGCAAGTGTAGATGATTTGTCTTACTACGCTGCTGATGCGATTGCTAAATTTAGCTTTGGTAGTTTATTCAATTCTGCTTGGTTCGATCCTTTCCTTGGTGTTGGTGGAGGTTACACTTGGTTAGACAACGATGGCTTTGGAACTGGTAACGGAACTTTAGGATTCAACATTTGGTTTTCTGATAACGTAGGTATTTCTCTTCAATCTACTTACAAGCATGCATTTGACGATGACTATCCTAAGCATTTCCAACATTCTGCTGGTTTAGTACTTAAGTTTGGTGGAAAAGATACTGACGGTGACGGAATCTACGATAAAGATGACGCTTGTCCAGAAGTTCCTGGTCTTCCAGAATTTAATGGTTGCCCAGATTCAGACGGTGATGGTATCGAAGATGCTAAGGACGATTGTCCAAACGAAGCTGGTCCTGCTGAATTCAACGGTTGTCCAGATTCAGATGGTGATGGTGTTCCAGATAAAGATGATGACTGCCCAACAGTTGCAGGTCTTAAAGAACTTAACGGTTGCCCAGATGCAGACGGTGACGGTGTAGCTGACAAGGATGATGATTGTCCTAATGAAGCTGGTCCTGCTGAAAACAAAGGTTGCCCATGGCCAGATTCAGATGGTGATGGTGTATTAGATAAAGATGATGAATGTCCAGATGTTGCTGGTACTGTAGCCAACAATGGTTGCCCAGAAGTAACTGAAGAGGTTCAAAAGCAATTGAACGCTTATGCTAAAACTGTTTTATTCGACCTTAACAAAGCATCAATAAAAGCAGAGTCTGAAGCTGCACTTAGAGATATCGTTGACATTCTTAATGAATATGAATATGCTAAATTTACTGTAGAAGGTCATACTGATAGCTCAGGTAGAGATGAATACAACTTAGGCTTGTCTGAAGCAAGAGCACTTTCTGTTAAAGATTGGTTAGTTAACCACGGAGTAGATGAATTTAGACTATCTGCAAAAGGATATGGTGAAACTCGCCCAATTGATACTAACAGTACAAGAGAAGGTAGAGCTAATAACCGTAGAGTTGAAATTAACTTAGTGAAAGAATAATTCACTGATTAAATAAATTTAAAAACGCCTCGCAAATGCGAGGCGTTTTTTATTTTTATATATGACCAATTTTATTGATCTCGTCATACAAGACCTGATAAAACGAGAAGAAAATCTTTCGAATTTAAAATTTGTATTTCCAAGCAGACGTGCCGGTTTGTTCCTAAAAAAAAGTCTATCTAAATACATTGAAAAACCAATTTTTAGTCCAAGAACACAAAGTATAGATGAATTTGTAGAAGAACTTTCAGGTCTTAAAAGCATAACAGTAGAAAACCTTTATATACAGTTTTATGAAGTTTACAAACAGCAAACCCCAAATAAGCTAATAGAAGAATTTGATTCTGTATTAGGATGGGTTAATACACTTCTCAATGATTTTAATGAAATAGATCGATATTTAATTGATCCAGATAAAATATTCAATTATTTAAAGGATATAAAAGAAACTGAACACTGGTCCATTGGCGAAGGGCAAACGGAACAAATAAAAGCCTATTTAAAATTTTGGAGCCTATTGCCTAAATATTACAAAGGTCTAAATGAAAGTTTAAAAGAAAAAGAACTAGGATATCCTGGGAACATATATAGAGAGGCAGTTGAAAATTTGGAATATTACATTGATTCAGTTGCAGAGGATGACATAAAGCATGTATTTGTTGGTTTTAACGCCCTTAATAAAGCAGAGGAGCGTATCATACAAGAAATTCTTAACAATAGATTAGGTTGGATTTATTGGGATATTGAGGAGTCATTTTTAAACAATCCTCTGCATGATGCAGGACACTTCATAAGAAATTACAGGAATGCGTGGCCCTATTATCAAAAAAACCGAGATTTTCATTGGACAACCAACTCTTATAGTATTCCAAAATCAATTGAAATTACGGGAGTACCAAAGCAAATTGGTCAAATTAAATATGCTGGAGAACTTATTCAAAAACTGTTAATTCAAAACAATTCACTAGAGGATACTGCAATTGTCTTGGCTGATGAAACACTTTTGTTGCCGTTATTAAATTCGCTCCCAAAAGATGTTGGCCCGATCAATATTACTATGGGTATTCCTCTCTCAACAATGCCAATCTCAGATCTCTTTGAAATTTTACTTATCGTTCAAAAACAACATAAAGGCACCGTTTATCATCGATTACTTAAACAAGTTTTAAATCATCCTCTTATTCATCTACTATTTGAAAATGAGATCTTAACCAAGGCAGTAATAGAAATAAACAAGGGTAATAAAACCCATTTGAAGGTAAGTGAAATAATGGATTTGTTTCCTAATGACAAAAACATTCCATTGTTATTTGACGACTGGAACGGTTCTATAAGACTAGGATTAATCAAATTTCAAAAGCTCATTTTTTTAATTCGAGAACAAATTTTAAAAAGCAATATCCAAGACAACATTACTTTAGAATGCCTTTTCCGATTTCATACAATTTTCAATAAAATCCAGGGATTAATAGAACCTTTCGAAGGTTTTAATAATCTTTCATCCTTAATTGGTTTATACAAAGAACTTATTAAAAATGAAACACTCGATCTTAAAGGTGAACCGCTCAATGGGTTACAAATAATGGGAATGTTAGAATCTAGAGTTTTAGATTTTAGAAATGTTATAATCGTATCTTTAAATGAAGGGCTTTTACCAGCCGGGAAAACAGATAATTCTTTCATTCCATATGATGTTAAGCGTAATCTTGGACTCCCCACTTATAAAGAAAAAGATGCTGTTTATGCAAATCATTTTTACCATCTTTTATACCGTTCAGAAAAGGTTCATTTAATCTATAATACCGATGTTGACGCTTTAAAAGGAGGCGAAAAAAGTCGCTTTATTTCCCAATTAGAATTTGAAGGTATCCACACACTAAATCACCATACAATTTCCCACAATACTCCAGCATATCCCAAAGAATTAAGAGAAATTGAAAAGTCTGAAGAAATTTTAGAAGCCTTAACCGATTTAGCAACTAGTGGATTTAGTCCAACATCATTAACCTCTTATATCAGAAATCCTTTAGAATTTTATTATCAAAAGATTTTAAAGATTGATGAGTTTGAAGATGTCGAAGAAACAATGGCTGCGAATACCATGGGGACGGTAATCCATCATACGCTGGAGGAATTATACAAACCTTATACTAATAAAATTTTAGCAATAAGAGATTTAGAATCGATGGTTTCTAAAATTCCTGAAACGGTTATGATACAATTTAAGAAGCATTATTTAGATTCTAAACATTTATACGGCAAAAACCTCATAATACTCGAAATTTGCAAAAGGTATATTTCCAATTACCTAAAAAAAGAGCAAAAGTCAATTGAAGAAGGCCACAAAATACAAATAGTCGCTTTGGAGGAACCCGTTGAAATGATTTTAACTATACCCTCCCTAGGTTTTCCGGTTAAAATTAAAGGCTATATTGATCGAATAGATTTATGTGATGGCGTTTACCGAATTATTGATTACAAGACTGGAAAAGTAACACAGACTCAGCTTCATATCAAACTTTGGGATGATATAACTACAGATTACAACAGGTACAGCAAACCCTTTCAAATATTATGTTACGCCCTTATGGTAAATCACAAATTTGCAATAAATCAAATGGAAGGTGGTATAATTTCATTTAAAAATTTAGGAGGCGATTACTTTTTAAAGTTCGGTAAGGCAGATGAAGACAAACCAACCCTAAAAGATTATCTGATTACCGAGGAAACTCTCAAAAATTTCAAAAACCAACTAGAAAATTTAATCCTAGAAATTTTGAATCCAGATATTAATTTGGTTGAAAAAAACATTTAAAATTTAGGGTTGAGTTTCATTTTCAAGATCGATAATATGGGCCACCGTTGGCACTAACCTTTTGTGATTGGCAACGAACGGATTGGTATCATCCCAAACATAGCCTGCCAAAACAGAACATATTTGCTTTTTTATTGATTCTGAAGTGTTAGAATGAAAAAATATTTTCTGCAAGTTACCTGTGTACCATTCATTTACATAGGTTGAAAATACAGAAATACCTTTCTCTATATAGTCCACATAGTCTCTCTGCCAATCGACCTTTCCATGTTGCAGGTCATTATAAACCAATTTAGCGGCCAAAAGAGAGGATTCTGTAGCAAACATTACCCCTGATGAAAACACAGGGTCCAAAAAGGCAGCGCTGTTGCCCACAAGAACAAACCTATCACCTACAAGGCTTTTTACTTTGTGTGAATAACCATTAATGGATTTTATATCGAAAAGAGGAGAGAAATCAGAAAACCGATTTTTATAGTGATCCGATAACTCTAAAAGCTCTCTAAACTGTAGTATGGGAGACTGTTTAGTTAATAATTCAGTGGGGCCAACAAAGCCCAAACTAGTAATTCCATTCGAGAAGGGAATTACCCAAAACCAAGTATCATCTCTAATAACGTCAAAAGTAATCAATGTGCCTTCCCTGCCTTTTGGTCGATTGAAATCTTTTACATGAGTGAAAATTGACGAAAAATTTGCTGGATAAGATTCATCAATTAAATTTAATAACCTAGGTAGGACTTGACCATAACCGCTTGCATCTATAACAAATTTAGCCTTCACCCAATTAGTGCCAGAAAAAGATTTTATTTTGGCGATTATAGACTCTTGTTCATGTTCGATTTCTAGGACTTCTGAATTGAATTCCACATCGACTCCCCTTCGCATTACTTCCTCAATAATTACGGAATCGAATCGATCTCTTGGAACTTGCCAAGTCCAATCCCAACCAGGAGAAAACTTTTCACTAAAATCAAAATTGCAATAACGGTCTCCTTTGATAAAACGAGCGCCAGATTTAATTTCAAAACCCTCCTTTTTCAAAATATCTATTAAACCCACCTCCTCAAAATGCTCCATTGATCTAGGAAGAAGACTTTCTCCAATAACAAATCTTGGAAATTGGGATTTTTCAACAACTTTTACCTTTATCCCATTAAGATTTAAATATGCAGCAGCAACTGAACCAGCTGGGCCAGCTCCAATTACCAAGACATCAACCTTTTCCATTTTCTTAAATTGTCTATTCCAAAATTATTTTAGATTTGTGACAATGATACATACTTCTTACAAAGAAATTATAGATCTTATCACAAATTACTTATCACCCCATTAATGTTACTTAAAAATACTTTAGAGCTTGAGGATTTTATTTCTGTGGTTTTCAAATCAGAATCCATGGAGATCGCACCAGAAATTAAAGATAGGGTTGAAGAAAGTTATACTTTTTTAAAAGAATTTGCTAAAAATAAAATAATATATGGTGTTAACACGGGGTTTGGCCCTATGGCACAATATAAAATTGAGGACTCTGATGGCAAACAGCTTCAATATAATTTAATAAGAAGCCATGCAACGGGAACAGGGACCAAGATACCTCCCCGGTACATTAAATCAGCCATGATTGCTCGTCTCAACACACTGAGTTTAGGACACAGCGGTGTACATTATTCTGTGATTGAATTGATGCAGACACTCATTAACCGAAATATATTACCTGTTGTATATGAACATGGGGGCGTGGGTGCAAGTGGTGACCTGGTGCAACTTGCCCATTTAGCACTTGTATTAATTGGTGAAGGGGAAGTACATTACAATGGTGAGATTCGACCCACTGAGGAGGTTTTTAAGTTCGAAAAATTACAGACAATTAATGTGGAGCTTCGGGAAGGATTAGGAATTATTAATGGCACTTCCTTTATGACAGGAATAGGCCTTGTAAATATTGTTAAAGCTAGACAACTCTTAAATTGGTCTATCAAATGTTCATCCGCTATAAACGAAATAGTTTCAGCCTATGACGATCATTTGTCGATTGAATTAAATGCATCCAAAAAGCATAATGGACAGAGAGAGATAGCTAGAAGGATGAGAGAATTCTTGAAAGATAGCCAACTTACAAAGAATAGGGAACATTATCTTTACAATGGCAAAACCACTGGCTCGATTTTTAATGAAAAAATACAAGAGTATTATTCCCTGCGTTGTGTACCCCAAATTTTAGGCCCAGTATTGGATACCATCGAACAAGTTGAAAAGGTTTTGATCGAAGAGGTTAATTCTGCAAATGACAATCCTATTGTAGATGTAAAAAACAAACAGGTTTATCACGGCGGTAACTTCCATGGAGATTACGTTTCATTAGAAATGGATAAATTGAAATTAGTTATTACCAAATTGAGTATGCTCTCTGAGCGCCAACTAAATTATTTGCTTAATTCTAAGTTGAACGAAATTCTTCCACCATTTGTTAATCTTGGGACTTTAGGATTGAACTTCGGCCTACAGGGGGCACAATTCACTGCAACCTCAACAACAGCGGAAAATCAGATGCTTTCTAATTCGATGTACGTTCATAGCATCCCTAACAATAATGATAATCAAGATGTGGTCAGTATGGGAACAAATGCAGCTTTAATAACAAAAAAAGTTATAGAGAATGCATTTGAAGTATTAGCCATAGAGTTAATAACTATAATTCAAGCTATAGATGCTTTGGAAATTATAGAAAAGACTAGCACAGAGACAAAAATAATGTACAATGAGGTTCGAAAATTAGTTCCGAAATTAGTTGAAGACCAAGTGTTATATCCCTACATACATAAATTAAAAGAGCATATTTCAGAAATTGACAATGGAAGGTAATCTAACTAAATACGCTTTGGTAACTGGCGCCTCTAGAGGCATTGGTAGGGCCATTGCAATTCAATTGGCAAGGGATACAGACTATGGCATTTTAATTAATTACAGTTCTAACAAAGATGCCGCTCTTGAAACCTTAAGAATTATAAATGATTTGGGAAATGATGCAGAATTAATACCATTTGATGTTGCAGATTTAGATGCGTCCAAAAATGCTATAACTAATTGGCAAAATACCAATGAAAAAGCAACTATTGAAGTTTTAGTAAACAATGCCGGAGTTAAAGCGGATCAATTAATGTTATGGATGGAGGTTTCTGAATGGAATAGAGTAATAGACACTAACCTTCATGGCTTTTTCAACGTAACAAAGCCTATTTTAGAAAAGATGCTTCTAAATCGATATGGACGCATCATAAATGTTGTTTCGCTATCAGGTCTAAAAGGAAATTCTGGACAAACGAATTATTCTGCGGCCAAGGGAGCTATCATTGCGGCCACTAAATCACTTTCACAGGAAGTTGGAAAACGCAACATCACAGTGAATGCAGTTGCTCCTGGTTTTATTACAACAGACATGACAGAAGGTTTGAATGAGAACGATTTAAAAAAATTAATTCCCTTAAATCGTTTCGGCAAGCCTGAAGAAGTGGCTTATTTAGTAAGCTTTCTCGCCTCCCCTAAGGCTAGTTATATTACAGGGGAAGTGATAAATATTAATGGCGGTATTTACTCCTAAGATTACATTTCTGTATTAATATTTAATTTACTTTATTGCGTTCTATTAAACCGTTTAAATTATTATCAAGTTAGATGGAAGTGGAGTGGGATGGAAAATCAAGAGGAACCGTACTCGGTTTCAAGATTTTTATCTTTTTTATCAAACATTTCGGTATTAATGCAGCCTATTTATTGATGCATCTTCCCGTCCCATATTTCTGTCTTTTTTCAGGCAAGAATGTTAGGGGCTTATATTATTATTTCCGTAAAAGGCATAAATATTCAATGCTTAAAACTTGTTACGGCATATACAAGTGTTATTTTGAATTTGGAAAAACATTGATAGACAAGGTTGCAATATCGTCTGGCCTTCGCAGTAATTATACCTTTCAATTCGAAGGACACGAAAATATAATTGAAGTACTAAAAGAGCATAAGGGTGGAATTCTCATAAGTGCCCATGTTGGAAACTTTGAGTTGGCCCAACATTTTTTTAAGGAACAAATTGCTGATTCCCCAATAAGTATTGTAATAACAGACCAAGACCACCAGGAGATAAAGGATTATTTAGAGCCGTATCTTCAACGAAAAACTGCTAACCTGATAGTTGTTAAAGAAGATATGTCTCACATCTTTGAAATAAATGCAGCCCTGGGGAAAAATAGAATTGTTTGTATTGCAGGAGACCGATTTATGCCAGGCGGTAAATTTTTCGAAAGTGAGTTATTAGCCAAGAAAGCAAAATTTCCGTCTGGACCTTTTATCCTGGCGGAAAAATTAAGAATACCGGTTCTTTTTGTATATGTAATGCGCGAACGAAATAAACATTACCACCTATATGCCCAAAAAGTTGATTCAAATTCCAAATCAGCCGAGGAACTTTTAGATATCTTTACAACGCATCTCCAAAAAATGATAAATAAATACCCTTATCAATGGTTTAATTTTTATGATTTTTGGGAAGACAGAAATTAAAATTACATGTCGATATTCAAATTTCCGATTGAAGATTTGGAAAAAATTAAGCTTTTGATTCCTCATAGAGAGCCAATGATTTTAATTAGTTCCATTCTTTCCGCTTCCGAAAATGAAGTAGTTAGTTCCCTTCTTATTAAAGAGAATAGTGTTTTTCTTGACAAGGATTTGTTTTCTGAGGCTGGCATAATTGAAAATATGGCCCAAACAGCTGCATGTCTAGAAGGATTGAAAAAGAATTCCGTAACCTCTCCTACTATTGGCTATTTGGTATCTGTAAACAATTTAAAAATAATCAGTCTTCCCAAAACGAAGTATACAATTAACACAATGGCTGAACGAACATTTTCCTTTAATGGTTTATCGAAATTTAAAATTGACGTTATGCATAATGGCCAATTAATTGCCCAATCTGAATTAACCACAGCAATTGAGGATTTAAATAGGTGAATGATTTATTCGAAATAGAAAAAATTAGAGTTCAGTTCAATGAAACTGATGCTTTAGGAATTGTATGGCATGGTAATTATTTAAAATATTTTGAAGCAGCACGTGAAGCATTTGGTCGTAAATATAATATGGGCTACAATACTGCCAAAAAGAACGGTTTTGCCACGCCAATAGTAAAAAGTAACGTTGAACATAAACTCCCCTTATATTTTGATGAAGTATTTTCCGTTCGCGCTATTTATATTCCTGAATCTGCCGCCAAATTAAAATTTCGTTATGAAATCAGAAACGAACAAAATCAATTGGTTTGTATAGGGCAAACTACTCAAGTTTTTACAGATTTAAGTTCAGGAGAACTTTCATTAGTAAATCCAGAATTTTATGATCAATGGAAACTAAGGTATAATGTTTAGCATGAAAGCGGTATTCCTATCATATAATAACATCATTAGTCCACTAGGATTCACCAGCGAAGAAGTTGTAAATGCAATTGAAAAAAACGAAACAGGGTTAAAGGAACATAAAAGATTTAACAATTTGAAGTTTCCAATTACCTCAGCAATAATTTCAAATTCTAAACTTAATGATCAATTTCAGGGTTATTTCAATCCAAGGAATTTTACAAAATTGGAGAAAGCCATGGTGCTTTCAGTTAAATCTGTCCTAGACCAATCTAATATTGAAATCACTGATCGTCTTGGCTTAATTATCTCTACAACTAAGGGCAATATAGATGTTTTAGATAACACATCTTCATTTTCTGAAGAGCGGGTTTATCTTTGGAAATTAGGGGAAATAATTACCGAACAGCTAGCCCTCAAAAATGAACCTATTATACTATCAAATGCATGTATTTCTGGCCTAGCTTCCCTTTTGGCAGCCAAAAGGTTAATCGAAAATTCCGTTTATGATGATATTATAGTTGTTGCCGGCGATTTGGTAACACCTTTTGTTTTAACAGGTTTTAATTCCTTCCAAGCCCTTGCTCCAAATATATGCAAGCCATATTCACAAGACCGTTGTGGTATAAATTTAGGAGAGGCAGCTTGTGCAGCATTAGTAACTTCAAAAACATCTAATCTTACTAATGAAGCATTAGAAATTATTTCGGGCGCATCTTTAAATGATGCAAACCATATTTCTGGTCCATCTCGAACAGGTGAAGGATTGTACCGATCAGTTAAGAGTGCTTTAAAAACTGCAAATGAATCGATAGGCCCTATTGATTATATCTCTGCCCATGGAACAGCAACTGAGTTTAATGATGAGATGGAAGCAATTGCCTTTAACAGATTAGGTTTACAAAAGGTCCCGCTTAACAGTTTAAAGGGTTATTTTGGACATACTTTAGGTGCTTCGGGACTTTTGGAGACGATTGTTGGGATGCATTCTCTCAACAGAAATATGCTGTATGAAACCCATGGATTTAGCTCAATTGGGTTATCCAAGTCTTTAAATGTTATTTCTGAAACCAAAAAAGAAAAATTAACAACCATGCTGAAAACCTCTTCAGGTTTCGGTGGCTGTAATGCAGCCGTTATATTTAAAAAATACAATACCTAATTTATGCCAGATGCAAAACATAAGGCTATCGACGCCATCCAAAGGGCACATCAAATTGCATTTGCACCCTTTATTTTTCAAACAGTTATTTCTTTAAGGAAACTAGAAATTCTTGATTTAATTTTTGAACATGAGTCAGAAGGAGGCATAACAATAAAAAGTCTCAGTGAAAAATCAGAAGTTGATCTTTATGGTTTGGGTGTACTTCTAGAATTGGCTGAAACGATGGAAATCGTCCTAAAAAATGAGGAAGGCAAATTTCAACTTAGCAAAATTGGTTATTTCTTGAACTTCAACGAATCTATAATAGCCAATTTAAATTTTGCAAATGATGTTTGTTACAAAGGGCTATACCATCTGCCAGAATCAGTTTCCAAAGGAACTCCGGAGGGTTTAAAGGAATTAGGTAATTACCAATCTATATACCAAGGCCTTCCAACATTACCCCATAATGCGAGAAATTCATGGTTTCGTTTTGACCATTTTTATTCTGATGAAATTTTTGATGAGGCCTTAGAAAAAGTATATAGGAATTGCCCAAAAGACCTATTTGATGTTGGCGCTAATACGGGGCGTTTTGCGTTAAAAGTGTTACAAAAATATCCGGAAACTAACCTATCTTTAATTGACTTACCTGGACAACTTGAGGCAGCCAAAAAAAATCTCGAACAGCATGGATTATTCGATAAGGTAAATTTTATCGAAATTGATTGGTTGGGTGAGAATCCAAAATTGACCAAAAACGCTGATGCAATTTGGATGAGTCAATTTTTAGATTGTTTTTCGGAATCCGAAATTATTTCAATATTGAAAGTCTGTAGTAACCATCTCAATTCTGAAGGTCAACTTTTTATTGTGGAAACTCTTACCGATCGCCAACGGTTTCCATCGGCCAAAATGGCTTTAGAAGCAACCTCACTATACTTTACGGCATTAGCAAACGGAAACAGCAAAATGTACTCTTCCGAAGTTTTAAAAAAATTAGTGGAGAAATCAGGGTTGGAGGTTGTTGAAGACTTACCCCTAGGTGATTTCCATACAATGTTTGTTTGCCAATTAAAAAAATAACTCTGTTGAAATATTTTATTGAAACATATTGTTACCTAAGAAACGGCAAAATATTTTGTAATGGTGAAGAATTATTTGCATCAAAGAGCTCTGACTTTTTAACTTTTATTAAGGAAGCATATTACCATTTTAATACCGCCTATCCTCGGTTTTTCAAAATGGATTCTTTGAGTAAACTCGCGTTCTTAAGTTCAGAACTTGTTTTAAAGGATCAAAAAACCACACAAATTGATCTGGTATTCTGCAATAGTGCGGCAAGTTTACAAATAGATCGAAAACATGCTTCAACCATTAAAGAATCTAATTATGAATATGCAAATCCTTCCGTTTTTGTTTATACACTTCCTAATATTTGTTTAGGTGAAATAAGTATTAGAAATTCATTTCTCACAGAAAATGTCTTCTTCATTCAAAAAGCCTTTGATCCGTCTAAAATTCATCCGTATACCGAAAGTTTATTGAGCAGAGCAGAATCTGACAAAGTTTTATGTGGATGGGTGGAAATTGATGGTGATAATTATGAATCTCTTTTATATTTAGTTTCTAAAGAAGGCATTATATTGCATACCCCAAACGAAATTAAACAGATTTATGAGCACGCTGCAAGAAGAACTGAAGTATAAGATTATTGATCAACTGAATTTAGAAGACCTGTCTGTTGAAGATATAGACAATAACGACGCCCTTTTTGGCGATGGTCTTGGATTAGATTCTATTGATGCTTTGGAATTAATTGTGATGTTAGACAAGGATTATGGTATAAAAATAACGGATCCTAAGAAAGGCAAGGAAATTTTTTCCTCAATTAATGTTTTAGCAGAATTCATTGAGCAAAACAGACAAAAATAGCCCTGACATAAAAGTTGGTATTATTGGTTTGGGAATTATTTCCGCCATCGGAAATTCAGTTGGCGAGAATACTAAATCACTTTTTAATTTAACTACAGGCATAGGAAAAATCTCCCACTTAAATTCCAAGCATTCAAAAACATTCCCTGCTGGAGAAATTAATCTAAGTAACGAACAGTTAATTGAAAAACTTAATCTTCCTAAGGAAAATAATTATAGCCGCACAGCTCTTTTAGGTTTGCATGCTGCCAAAGAGGCCATAATAAATGCTGATTTATCTGCGGATGAACTTACGGAAACTGCCCTAATTTCTTCCACCACGGTCGGAGGAATGGATATGACAGAAAAATATCTGAAGCGGTTTTCAACCGACAATAGTGTTCAAAATTATTTATTAAGCCATAAGGCCGCAGACAGCACCAATAAAATAGCTAAGGAATTGGGAATAATGGGTTTTTCTACAACAATAAGTACGGCTTGTTCATCTTCTGCCAATGCCGTTATGCTGGGAGCCAAATTAATTAAGAGCGGAAAGGTTAAACGGGCTATAGTAGGTGGAACCGATGCTCTTTCAAAGTTTACAATTAATGGGTTTAACAGTTTAAAAATCCTGTCTGAAGAGCCATGTGCCCCTTTCGATGATAATAGAAAAGGACTCAATTTAGGAGAAGGGGCTGCTTATTTAGTACTGGAAGCAACAACCAAAGACCACCTTTCGGACAGACAATTACTTGGATATGTTAGTGGTTACGGAAATGCCAATGATGCTTACCATCAAACTGCTTCTTCAGAAAATGGTGACGGGGCATATTTGGCAATGAGAGCCGCTTTAAAAGAAGCCCAATTAAAGGCCACAGACATCGATTACGTAAACGCACATGGAACCGCAACACAGAATAATGATTTGTCCGAAAGTATAGCATTATTAAGACTCTTCGACAAAAATGTGCCTAATTTCAGTTCTACTAAATCCCTTACTGGCCATACGCTTGCTGCAGCTGGAGCAATAGAGGCGGTTTTCTGTATCCTCGCTCTCAATAAGCAAATAGCCCCTGGAAATCTTAATTTTTTACATCCAATCACAGAAACAAAACTAAATCCGATAGTGAAAGGCATTCCTGCATCTATCACGAATATTCTTTCAAACTCATTTGGTTTCGGCGGAAATTGCACATCTTTAATATTTTCTAAGGCATGAAAGCACTTTATATAAAAAATGCTTTTGCAATTTCGCCACAAGCCACCACTTCCGATAGACTTGAAAGATTGGAAGTTTTAAATGGTGATTTCATACATGCACAACCAATAAATTATAAGGAATTGATTCCCCCAATGTCTTTAAGGCGGATGTCAACCTCGGTTAAAATTGGTTTGGGTTGCAGTCTAAATGTTTTAAAAGACAGTGATTGTAGTATGCCGGATGCAATTATTTCCTCCACAGGAATGGGCTGTTTAGAGGACACTGAGAAATTTTTAAATAACATACTTGAACAACATGAAGAATTACTAACTCCAACATCCTTCATTCAATCAACCCACAATACCATCAGTGCCCAAATTGCCCTACACTTAAAATGTAAAGCATATAACAATACTTTTTCACATGCATCAATATCTTTTGAATCTGCATTAATCGACAGCCAATTATTTGTGGAAGAAAATTCCAATTCAAATGTACTTGTTGGTGGTGTTGATGAAATCGGTTCAGAATTAATACCACTTACCAAGGAATTAGAACAAGACATACAAATACCATTTTCTGAAGGGGGAGCATTTTTCTTGTTAACAGATAATACTCCGGAGAATTTACCCTGCATTAAGGACGTGATTACTTATAACAGTTTAAGTGAGATACAATTAAAAAAATGTACAGAGAAATTCTTAGAGTTAAATGGTCTTAACCCAAGTTCTATTGATTTATTAATTTTAGGTTCAAACGGAGATAATTTTGATGTCTATTATAGCCAAATGAAACATTTATTCCCGGAAAATTTAATGGCTTTGAATTATAAAAATTATTTCGGAGAGCATTTTTCGGCAAGTGCTTTGGCAACATTTTTAGGCTATTTAATTTTAAAAAATCAAAAAATGCCCGGTAGGTCTTTACCCAAACCTATTAAGAATATCTTGATATACAATCAATTTAAAGGTAAGGATCATGGATTTATTTTAATGTCGATATGAATTTGATTCTTGTCTTTTTATTGGTTCCAAAAATATGGTGGTGGATTTTACCTGTTCTGGTATTGGTATTCATAAGTCTGAGTGCATTCAATTCTCAGTGGAATGTGTTCTTAAAAACCATTACTCATAAGGAAACGAGGAAAAAGGTTGTGGCCATAACCTTCGATGATGGCCCAGATCCAGAAATCACACCAAAGGTTTTAAAGCAACTTGAAAAGCACAAAGCAAAAGCCACCTTCTTTTGTATAGGAAAAAACATTGTGAAGCATCCAGAAATAATCCAAACTCAAGATAAATTAGGAAATGAAATTGCCAACCATAGTTACTTTCATGGAAATTTCATCGATTTTCATAATTCTGTTGGTTGGATAAAAGAAATTATAAAAACAGATCAAGCAGTAGAAACAAGTATTTCGAAAAGACCTAATTATTTTAGGGCACCATATGGTGTAACTACTCCACATTTAGCACGTGCCTTGAAAACAACCGGACATCAAATAATTGGATGGTCCATAAGATCTTACGATACATTTATAAACAATCCATATCGAATCTTTACACGCATCAAAAAAAGAATTCACCCCGGAGCAATTATTTTATTGCATGATACAAATGAGCGGTGCCCAGTTGTTTTGGAACAACTATTGATATTTCTAAAGGAGGAAGGATACAGAACTGTAACTGTTAAAGAATTATTGAATGAAACTTAAAAAGTTCCTCTACTCATCACTGTCTTTGTTCTTTTTATGTTTAAGTGGTTTTGGTCAACAACAAATGTCTATGGCCGAGGCTGAAATCTTGAAAGAAAAAGTTGAAAAGTCGTCAAAAAATATACAGTCTTTAGAATGTAATTTTGTTCAGACCAAACACATAAATATGTTAGAAAATGAGGTTGTAAGCACAGGTATATTGTACTACAAAAATCCTGATAACATAAAATGGGAATACCTCAGCCCAAAACTAATTTCAAGTGTCTTCAAGGGAAATCAACTATATGTTATAGAGGAGGATAATTCCAAGAAAATTGATTTGAACTCAAATAAACTAATTCAGAACCTGAATGAACTGGTTACGAATTCCATCAAGGGCAATATTTTTGACGAATTACTTTTTAACCTTACCTATTTTGAAACAACTGAAAATTATAGGGTTGAGTTTGTTCCTAAAGAAAAAAAGATAAGACGCTATTACAATTCATTTGATATGATATTCTCAAAAACTGACTTTCAATTAAACAGCCTTTATCTCCGAGAAGCAAACGGTGATTATACCTTAATTGAGTTTAGAGACAAAAAACTCAATGGTGAAATTTCGGATAGTACTTTTAAGGTGAATTGATATTATATGGAAACCTCCATTTTTCAAATTGAACGTATTGAAGAAATTGAAAAAAATATATTGAGCTGTTCAATTTCTTTAAATGCTGACCATCCAATTTATCAAGGCCATTTCCCCAGCGATCCTATAACTCCTGGAGTGGTTTTTTTTCAGGCATTAAAACAAATACTCGAAATAAATTTGAATAAAAAATTGTTGATGACAGAAGTTAAAAAGGCTAAATTTCTTGAAATTACCAGGCCAAAAATATCAGATTCCCTTATTTTCAATATAAATTTTAGATTGAATAATGGGGCATTTGATGTTAAAAACAAGACTACTTTTACAAACCATACCGTCTTATTCAATTGTAATGCTACATTTGTAGAAATGACTAATCGATAATTTCCTTATGCCAACGGCTAAAGAACTATTTAAAAAATATAAATGTTGTGTTGTAATTCCCACGTTTAATAACGGAGGCACTTTAACCCGTATCCTTAACGGAGTGATGGAACATGCAGATAACATTTTTGTGATAAATGATGGTTCAACAGACAATACCAAAGAAATTCTAAATTCATATAACAGTATACAGTCTATAAATCTTCAGGAAAACAGGGGCAAGGGAAATGCTTTGAAGTTAGGCTTAAAGACTGCAATTGAACAGGGATACGACTATGCGATTACCCTAGATAGTGATGGTCAGCATTTCCCAGAGGACATTCCATTATTTCTAAATGCTTTATCAACCTCTTCCAATAAAAATTTAATGATTATTGGAGATCGCAACATGAATGAGGCCGAAGTTCTTTCTAGAAGTGCTAAGGGAAATAGAGTTTCCTCATTTTGGGTGCATGCGGCTACCGGATTACGTCTAAAAGATTCCCAATCAGGTTTCCGACTGTATCCTTTGCAGGCAATCAGCCAATTAAGCTTTTACGACTGGACCCGAAAGTTTGAATTCGAAGTAGAGGTTATTGTAAAAAGCTATTGGGCAGGTGTAACTATTCAACATGTACCAATAAAAATCTTATACAATTTTTCAGAAAGGGTATCACACTTTAGGCCCTTTATGGATATTGCTAGAATAGTAATATTAATTACTTGGTTTCTTATAATGCGTCTGTGCTATATTATACCAAGAGACTTTGTAAGAAAACTTAAGGAAAAAGGACTTGGAAAGTTTCTGCGGGAAGATTTACTACAAAGTGGAGATTCACCGAGAAAGAAAGCTTTATCAATTGCTTTGGGCGTATTTATAGGCCTCTCGCCATTTTGGGGTTTGCATACAGTTTTGGTAATTTTTTTGGCCGTCTTATTAAGATTAAACAAAGTAATCGCGTTTACCTTTTCCAATATTAGCCTACCACCTTTTATTCCCTTAGTTATATTTTTAAGTACCTATACAGGGAATTTTGTACTAGGACAAAATAGCTATTTTAGTTTTGAGGAGGTTCGACAGAATTTTAATTTGGTTCGTGAACTTGAAACCTATTTTGTAGGTAGTCTAGTGTTGAGTACCATAGTTTCTGTAGCCTTCGGATTAATAGGGTATTTCATATTGCTCTATCGAGAAAAAAACACCAAACTGGTAAATGTCTAATTTCTTTTTTGGGTTACACAAATGGATTTCTTCCAATATTGGAAAGTTCAGTGTCCTATTTATTCTTGCATTGGTGATTTTGGGGTTCACGGCAGCCCAAGTACATCTAAGTGAAAATATTGAAGACCTTATCCCTAAAAAAAAGCAGAATAAGGAATTACAGGAGGTTTTAGATCAAATTCACTTTACCGACCAATATGTTATAAAGTTTGAACTAGCGGACAGCCTAACAATTGACAATCTTACTTCTTCAGCCCAAAACTTTCTAGATTCTGTATCCACATTTCAAGCAAAATATATAGATAATATTCAAGGCAAAGTAACGGATGAAGAAGCTGAATCTTTTCTAAAATTGGCGTATGAATTTATGCCTCTCTACCTTAAAAAAGAGGACTATAAAAAAATTGATAGTTGGCTAAACAAGGATAGTATCTTTAATATAACCCAAAGAAACTATAATAATATTATCTCTTCAACTGGCTTAATTAGTAAACAAATCATTCCTAAAGATCCTCTTGGATTATCCCTATTAGGTTTACAGAATATTCGTGAACATACAGTAAATAATACATTTTTAATTAAGAATAATTTTTTAGTAAGTCCAGATGAACGTCAATTGCTTTTGATCATTACCCCAAACCCGAATTTAAATCCAAAGCAATTAGATTATCTATCTAATGCTATCATAAGGATTTCAGATAATATCCAAAAGGCTTCAGCTAATATTGAAATTCTAATGTACGGTGGTCCATTAATTGCGAAAGGAAATGCAGATCGAATAAAAAGGGATGTACTAAGCACTGTTGGGATTGCATTAATATTGTTGGTATTACTCCTAATACTCTATTACAGAAAATTAATTATTCCATTTTTGCTGCTCGTCCCAACATTAATTGGGGGTTTGATAGGGTTGAGTGTATTATTTCTATTGAAACCAGAGGTTTCCTCCATTTCTTTAGGTATAGGAGCTATTTTACTAGGTGTAACCATAGATTTTTCACTTCATATTGCTACACATCTTAAGAAAAACCCCAATGTTGCAGACCTCTACCAAACAACTACTGCGCCTATCCTTATGAGTGCACTTACCACATCGTTGGCTTTTTTTTGTTTAAACTTAATAGACTCACCAGCTTTAAACGATTTAGGATTATTTGCTTCAATAAGTGTGTTTTCTTCAGCATGTGTCTCACTAATATTCATTCCATTGGTATATAAACCTCAACTGAGTCCGGGTGGAGGAAATCACAAAGTTATTGCCATAGAAAAAATTGCTGCGTTTAATTATCATCAAAATAAACCTTTAATAGTAAGTGTAGTTGCATTACTAATAATTTCAATTGTATTCTATGGAAAGGTTGGTTTCAATAACGATCTTTCAAAACTTAATTATTTAGAACCTCGACTTGAAAAAGCGGAGAAGGAACTTGATGAATTAACTTTGGCAGGATCCAAATCACTATATGCTGTAAGTTACCACAATGACTTTCAAGAAGCGTTAAGAACCAATGACGCCCTGAATAGGAAATTGGAAAAATTGAAAAATGAAAACCGCTTAGAATCATTTACCTCGATTTCTCCAATGTTGAAATCAGATAGCTTACAATCTGTTTTGAACAATACATGGCGTAATTTTTGGACTCAATCTAAAATTGACAGCCTGCAGTTCTTTCTTAATCACAGCGCAGCTAAAGTGGGATTTAAGCAAAACACTTTTCAACCATTCATCAATCGGTTAAGGGCTATGAATTCAAAGGTAGATTTTTCTGATTACAATGAAATTCCAAGTCTTGCCTTGCGAAATTTTATCACTACTTCAACTGAGTTAAACACTATTACTTCGATTATAAAAGTTAGGGAAGATCAAATAAATCCTACTCTTAATAATTTCAAGGATGAACCTTCCCTAATTATTATTGATCGCCAAAAGCTAAATGAAGATCTTTTGGGACACCTTAAATCTGAGTTTAATTTGCTTCTACTCTATTGTTCCGTTGCAATAATCCTATTATTACTCGTATTCTACCGAAATATTAGATTAACGTTGGTTACTTTATTGCCAATCTTAATTACTTGGATCATTACGATTGGTTTGATGGGACTTTTTAAAGTTGAATTCAATGTTTTTAATATTATTATTTCCTCCTTTGTCTTTGGGCTTGGAGTGGATTATAGTATTTTTATTACGAATGGTTTGATGATGAAACACAAAGAAAATCCTAATAAAATTATCACCAGTAAAGTAGGAATATTACTATCCGTACTTACCACAATTACCGGAGTTGGAGTTATGGTTTTTGCTGAACATCCTGCATTACATTCTATTTCAATGGTTTCTGTAATTGCCATTTTTACTGCTGTTTTGGTATCATTCACTTTACAACCAATCGCATTTAAATTTTTGATGAAAAACACATATGGGAAAAATTAATACTGTACCCATTAAACGCATAAAATCGGTAACGAAAGAGGAGTTTCTGAGAAATTACTATAATCCTCAAGAACCAGTGTTGATTGAGGATTTGGTGAAGGATTGGCCGGCTTACAAAAAATGGAATTTAGATTATATACAGTCAAAAGCTGGAGACCAAATAGTTCCATTATATAACAATGAACCTACAAAAGGACACAAAAAATCTGTTGTGCCAGCCAAAAAAATGAAGCTTGTAGATTACATTGAAATCTTAAAAACACAACCTACAGACCTTAGGATGTTTTTTTATAATGTTCTCCAAAAAATGCCAGATCTCACCAAAGATTTTGATTATCCAGATATCGGTTTAAAATTTTTCAAAAAATTGCCGGTAATGTTTTTTGGAGGGAAAGGATCTAAAGTATTGGCCCATTATGATATGGATTTGGCCGACCTAGTACATGTTCATTTCCATGGTCATAAAAGAGTGACTTTGTTTTCGCCAGATCAAGCACAATATCTTTATCAGGTTCCTTTTACAGTACATAATTTAGAAACAATTGATATGGATAAGCCAGATTTCGAAACCTATCCCGCACTAAGAAATGTAACTGGTATTCTAGCAGAGATGAAACATGGAGATGCTCTTTATATGCCTAGTGGCTATTGGCATTATATAACCTATTCAGATGGTGGTTTTTCAATTACTTTAAGGGCCTTCCCAAGAAAGCTTAAAACCCTTGGTCATTTATTTAAAAACCTCATTTTTATGCGAAATTTTGAAAATGCCATGCGTTACGCGTTCGGACAAAAATGGGTTGATTACAAAGAGCGGTCAATCTTAGAGCGGTTAAACAGAAAATATAAATCAATATCGTAATTGCCATTTAAAGCCACTATACTAAGAAATGTTATAGGCCTTTGCCTCCTATTCCTTTTTTCTTGTGGCATTAATAAATCAATTAATCATCAACCCCAACTTGATGGCTATACTCAGGATATTCACTCATTGACTATTGTTAATGATAGCACCTATAAGGCCGGACAGAATTATTTATTAAAAAACAAATTTGGTCAGTGGGAAGCAAGAATCAGCGGTGACCCCCTAGAACGGGGTTTAATTTTAGGCAGTCTGTCTAAGCCTTTGATAGATAAACAAGAAGCCGTTTTTTTCGAAAAAATACAACAACTTGTCCCAAATGAATCCAAACAAAAACTACTCCGCAAATTCCTAGACTGGTATAACAGAAAAATGTATTTACATGTACCAGAAGAATTCAAAACAGAAATTTGGGGTGTATCGAGATATGCTTCTGACAAATATGATTTTATAGCACCTAATTATTTAAGGTTTCTTTATTTACATAGTTCACATGATATAGGACATGCACTTCAAGATCTTGCCTTGGTCGGCTGTACATCTTTTGCGGCTTGGAATGATAAAACCGAAAATGGCGACTTAATTCTTGGTAGAAATTTCGATTTCTATGCCGGCGATGAATTTGCGGAGAATAAAATAATCCTTTTTGTTGAACCCAATAAAGGAAACAAATTTATGTCAGTTACTTGGGGCGGAATGATTGGGGTTGTTTCTGGAATGAATGATAAAGGCTTAACCGTTACCATTAACGCCGGGAAATCGAAAATTCCTTTAGCTGCCAAAGATCCTATATCTTTGGTAAGCAGGGAAATATTACAGTACGCCAGTACAATTGAAGAAGCTATTTCTATAGCTAAAAAAAGAGAAGTTTTTGTTTCAGAAGCTATAATGGTTGGTAGTGCAATAGATGGCAAAGCTGCATTGATTGAAGTTTCACCTAATAATTTAGGTGTGTTTGAAGTGCCAAATTCCAATGAACTTATATGTTCAAATCATTTTCAAAGTGAAGCATATAAAGACGATCGGAGAAATGAAAGAACTATTGAGGAAAGCCATACCGCTTACCGCTATAAAAAAATGCAGGAATTATTAGAAAGCCAGAATAAAATTAATGTGTCTGATGCAGTTTCTATTCTTCGAAACAAAGAAGGTTTAAATGGCAAAGTATTGGGTTATGGTAATGAAAAGGCAATAAATCAACTGTTGGCGCACCATGGCATTGTTTTTAAGCCAGGAGAATTGAAGGTTTGGGTTTCGTCCAACCCATATCAACTTGGCACTTTTGTAGCTTACGATCTTAATGAAGTCTTCAAGAATGATATTGGCACAAACCCTAAATCGATGGCTATTGATTCTATTAATATACCTGCTGATAGCTTTAGAAAATCAGAGGAATATAAAACATATGAGATTTACAGAAAAAAAGAATTTGAAATTGAACAAGCAATCATAAATAAAGAATTAATTCCTAATTTCGAACCGCAAGAATTTATCTCCTTAAATCCAAATTACTGGAAATCACATTTTTTAGCTGGCCGTTACTTATATTCTGAAGAAAATTATAAGTCAGCAATTAATTTCTTTAGAAACAGTCTAACCAAGGAAATACCTAGTATCCCAGAAACAGAGGAGGTCAAAAAATTCTTAAAAAAATCACTTCGAAAATCTCGTTAAATCAAGTATTTCCTTGGTTAAACTCCGTAAATTATTTCTTTTGGGAAAGCTCTCGTGTTAACCAACCGCTTCTACTTGCAGTTGCAATGGCATAAGGTGTAATCCAAAACAATCCGAAAGTGTACAAAATACTATAAGAGTATGCCCAAAAAGATTCAGAAATCTTATTATAACGTTTCGCATAAAACAACACTGGGAAACTAGATAGTATAAGAATACTTACCAAAGTTGAACTTAAAAACAGAATGGGATGTGTTGCAATAAAAACGAACATAAATAGTATTAGGGGATAAGACATTATAATCTTTAAAGATTGGCTGATAAATAATAATCGTGGCCCAAATTTGTTTCCTTGCCTAAAATCGGTAAAGACATATTTAGACATCTCAATATTTTCACGCACATTACTTCTACCCCATCGGATAAACATTTTGTAAAGCCCCTTATATCGTTCTGGAACATTTGTGAAAGCATAAGCATTACGCTGAAAAAGCACGTGATATCCTTGTTTCAAAATCATATTTGTCATAGCCCTATCTTCACCAATATCCGATGGTTTACCCATAAATGTTTGGTTTATCCATGCATCCAAACAACCAAATACTGCTGTTTTACGATAAGCGGCTAAAGCACCTGGGGTACATAAAACCGATTTGAACTTACTTTCAGCAGAACGAACAAATTCAAAGCTTAAGGTGAAACTTACATCTAACATCTTAGGCAATAGAGCTTTTTTATTGTTCAAAACTCTAATATTACCAGCAACAGCTCCACAATTTTCATTGGTAACGAAAGGGCTCACCAAATTTCTCAATGTATCTGGATTTACAATAGAATCACTATCTACAGTAACAAATATATCTCCCGAACCCATTTTAAATCCACGATAAAGAGCGTGTCTTTTTCCTTTATTTTTTGGTTGTTGAAAGATAGCTAGGCGTTCACCTAAAACCTCTTTAGCCTCTTTCATCCAATACCAAGTGTTGTCTTTACTACCATCATCGATCGATAACAATTGAAGTTTTTGTTTAGGAAAATCACTTTTTGCCAAGCTCATTAAAGTATCATAAACTTGTTTGCCTTCATTATACGCCGGAACTATAACCGTAACTGTTGGCAATTCCTCATCACTAACAGATTTTATGGAACGGTAACGAGCGTAGAGATATAGGTTATATAAAAACATGCCACCCTTAAAAAGCAAAAGTCCAATACCTAAACCTAAAAACGAAAGTCCCCAAACCGAATTTACCTTGTCTAAATGGTATTGGTCAAAATCATTTTGAAGCAAGTAAACCAAATAAACCGCCCCTAACATGAGGATAAAGGTGCTAACAAGTACGACAATACCCCAGGGATTTGCCGAAGTTTTCAGAAATTTATGTTTGGGTTTTTTGTCGCTAATTGATTTGGTATTTAAATGTTGTATTGAATCCAACTTGGATGGATTTTCAGATTTTATTGTATTTGTCTCCATATTATTTGAGGGCACAATGAATTATTAAGTCTTAGTTGTTAAGTTCTAGTTACGAGGAAGATGTGCCCTTTGGACCATTCATTTTTAAAAAATTATTGATATGATCCTTATTTTGGCAAAAGCCTAACATCTTTTAAAATTAATTAACAGTTAAACCTAAGATCTCCCAACATAATTACTTCTTCGATTTGATAGTAAATAGCTATAAATTCAAAACTGAGGCTTCATTATATCATTGATTTTATACTGCTGTTTAAATGGAAAAGAAGATATTTGAGGAATAAACTAAATTGAAAAACCCACATTGAATTGCACGATATGAAATCTGCAATAGAATTTAAATCACATACCGAAATTGAACATTGTCAAAATGAAGCGTTAAAAGAAGCACTTCAATATTTGAATGATTTTTCGCCTTATTACAAGGATCTGTTCCTGAAAAATGGGTTGCAAATTAACCAGTTTCAAACTATTCGAGACCTTAAAAAAATACCTACCACCAATAAGGAGGATTTACAGAAACATAATAGCCAATTTTTATGTGTTCCTAAATCAGAGATTACAGATTATGTAACAACTTCTGGAACTCTAGGTTCACCAGTTACCTTTGCACTGACCGACTCAGATTTGGATCGTTTAGCTTATAATGAGGCTATTTCACTTGCATGTTCTGGAATCGTTAAGGGAGATGTCATACAATTGATGACCACCATGGACCGGAGGTTTATGGCTGGTTTAGCTTATTTCCTAGGTATTAGAAAACTAGGGGCCAGTATTGTACGTGTTGGTTCTGGTGTCCCTGAATTACAATGGGATTCTATCAATAAATTTCAGCCTAAATACCTTATTTGTGTTCCTTCATTTCTATTGAAAATGATTGAATTTGCCCAGTCACATAATTTCAATCCAAACAATAGCAGTGTTCAAGGGGTAATCTGCATTGGTGAACCAATTAGGAATAAAGATCTAGGTTATAATACACTTGCGGAGAAGATTTTGAAGCACTGGAACCTTAAGTTATACTCGACTTATGCGTCTACAGAAATGGCAACGGCTTTCAATGAATGTGAGGCACAAATTGGTGGGCATTTACATCCGGAATTACTTATTGCAGAATTTCTAGACGCTAATGGTAATGAGGTGGGGGAAGGTGAAATAGGTGAATTAACCATCACTTCCTTGGGAACAAAAGGCATGCCCTTATTAAGATTTAGGACTGGGGATTTAATGAAGGCATATAAGGAACCATGCCCTTGCGGAAGAAATTCATTAAGGGTTGGACCGGTTTTGGGTCGAACCAAACAAATGATAAAATATAAAGGAACCACACTGTATCCACCAGCAATTCAAGACATATTGAACCATTACGAAGGGTTGACTTCCTATTTAATTGAAATTGGCACAAATGATATAGGCACCGATGAAATTAAAATCAAAATAGCGGTTAGTGATTCCGAATCAGGGATTTTGGAATCTATAAAGAACAGTTTTAAAGCCAAATTAAGAGTTACACCAAAAATTGAAATTTTCGACTTCGACTATATAGAAACCTTAAAATTTCAAAATGGAAGTAGAAAACCCCAGGCTGTTATCGACCACAGAAATACCCAACTTCCTTAACTTACCATCTTTTCATTATTTTGTAACTTATCCCTAAATCTAGAATAATGAAAACTGCGATCGCTATTTTATTGATTGTCTTAGGCGTATGGTTAATCTATTTATCCATTGTAGCTACCATTTTACCTCCAGCCCTTACAGGAATAGGCTTTTTAGGCATCAGCATTTTACTACTATCTAAGAAGAATTAAAACTTTGAAATATTAAATTAAGAGTGCTTTGGAATACGGTAATATTTATTTCGAAGCCAAAATGCCACTTTAACCAATAATATTAAAGCAGGCACCTCAACAAGGGGCCCGATAACACCTGTAAAAGCTTGGCCAGAATTAAGACCAAATACCGCAATAGCAACTGCTATTGCTAATTCAAAATTATTGCCTGCAGCGGTAAAAGCAATCGAAGCATTCTTATCATAGGTCGCACCTAATGCCTTGCTTACAAAAAAGCCAATGAAGAACATCAAAGCGAAATAGATTAATAATGGCACAGCAATTCGTAAAACATCCATTGGTATCTCAACAATTAGTTCTCCTTTTAAGGAAAACATAACTACAATTGTAAATAGCAAAGCAATTAAGGTCAAGGGCGATATCGCTGGTATGAATTTAGTTTTATACCAATTTTCTCCCTTCCATTTTACAAGCATAAACCTGGTTAATAGTCCTGCCAAAAAAGGTATCCCCAAATAGATTGCAACACTTTCAGCAATTGTTGCAATAGAAATATCAACAATGGCTCCTTCCATTCCGAAATAAGGAGGTAATACCGTAATAAATATCCATGCATAAAAGCTATAGGCGAATACCTGAAAAATACTATTCAATGCAACTAAGCCAGCTCCATATTCACTACTTCCTTCCGCCAAATCATTCCAAACAAGAACCATAGCAATACACCGAGCAAGACCAATTAAGATTAAACCAACCATATACTCAGGATAGTCTTGGAGAAAAATTAAGGCCAGAACAAACATCAAAATTGGACCTAGAACCCAATTTAAAAAAAGTGAAATACTCAAAATATTCGTGTCTCTAAAAACAGTAGGCAGCAACTTATAATTTACTTTAGCCAATGGTGGATACATCATCAAAATCAAGCCTATTGCTATTGGTATATTGGTACTACCCCTGCTAAATGAGTCTACGAATTTTGCGCTGTTCGGGAAAAAGTAACCAATCGCTACCCCTAAGGCCATTGCCAAGAAAATCCAAAGAGTTAAATATTGATCTAAAAAACCGAGACGTGAACCTTTCTTTGCCATTACTTCTAAATTTTTGAAAATACATAAAACATTTCCGAAGCAATCTGTAAGGAACGTTCATCATACTTCATTGCTTCTTCAGGTGCGCCATCAAATGCCTTTGGATCTTCATACCTTACAGCTATTCTCTGTTCGGTACCGGGAATAAATGGACAATTTTCATCTGCATGTGAGCAGGTCATCACTGCTGCAAATTGATCAGAATCATTAGCAGGATCACTAAAAACCTTCGAAAATGCTATTATCGGCTGTGCTCCTTCAGAATGATAAACACTGTAAATCGGATTTTCTTCGCCCTCTTTTTTAACCCTAAAGCCACTTCTTTTAATAGATTCCACTGCACGTTCATTAAAGGCGGTTACTTCAACTCCACCAGAATAACAATTTGTGGGAATTCCATAATAATCGGCGGCGGTTTGAGCCCAAATCTGAGAAAATTGACTTCGTCGAGAATTGTGGGTACAAATAAAGTTAAGGTTGACCTCTTTCTGATTTTTCAACTTAGCTTTCACATAATCTATAAGTGGTTTTAACACTTCCTTCCTCTCATCTGAGATTGTCATTAACTGAACCTCCTTAATTGTATTTTCTAATTCCGGATACATCGAAATCTTCATATCATTTTTAAATTAATTGAAACTGTTTAGATAAGTCGACTAGCAGCATTGATTCGTCGGCAGGGAGAATTGATCGAATAAGAGATTGAATTGAGTTCTAATTTCCTCCCATTTATCCGGATTGATGCAATAATTTACCTTAGATCCTTCAATTGTTCCCTTAATTATTCCGATATCCTTTAACTCTCGCAAATGTTGGCTTATGGTTGCCTGCGCCAATCCCACCTCCTGTACCAAATCTCCATTTATACAAGCATCAGATTTAAGCAAATATTGAATAATTGCCACTCGCGCAGGATGTGAAAATGCCTTGGCTGCTAAGGCTATTTCGTTTTGAACATCGGTGAATAATTCTGTTTTTGTAACTCCCATATCAAAACCTTATTAGGACATTGCAATATTACGATAGATTAGGTAATAATAGGAAAGATTTTTGCAATAAAATGGATTGAAAATTTACTCGCCTCCGAAAAGTTTAGTTTACCAGCTTTTCCAGGGGTTTAAGTTTTGCCAAAATTCGCGGGATATCTTCAATAGCAACTTTTATTCTTCGATCTAATACCTCTGTGTTTTGGAGATTTACGACGGTTCCTGCCATACACACCATTAAAATTCCTTTGCCACTTCCAATTTCAGAATAGTCTATATCGGTTCCTATGATTGCATTCCCTCCCATTTCATAAGCGGCGGATCTTAATTGAGCCAAACAAAGATCTTCCCCCTTTTTAAGTTTTGTATTATGTCTACCAGAAGAAACTCCGAATGCATCCGTAATTGAAGATGTCAATTCCGTTAAAACACCGGTACCCATTGTTGATTGCCCGGTTACAATACCAATAGTTTTATAGTCCCATCCATGAGGAGAATGGGCAGTAACTACAGGAATTTGGAAAATAGCCTTATCCAATTGTTTACGGTAGTGCGCAATCTCAGTCTTCATTTTCTCTGAAGATTCTGATAACAGGTCATTACCACATTTCTGGCAATATCCACCTATATCGTTCTGTCTATATACTTGAATAATCTTGTTTTCCTGTTTAGTAAGCAACCTATTGTTAGAAAGAATTCCGGATTTAATCGGAACGGTGCAATTGGGGCAATACAAATCTGATTCGGCCATATCGGGATATTAAAATTCCCACTTAAAATACAAAATCTAACGATGTTGTGCTAAATAATATCCTTTTCGGCATTTCTGAATGAACATAATAACTCCACTATTATGAAAAGGCTTGTAGAGTGTTGGCCCATAAAACCATTTGTATCAATTAAAATGAAATAAAATTTTTAGGTATCTAAAAATAATCGCTTTTACCGCATGGCAAAGTTTGCTTGTCAGTAAGGAAATTTTTTCTTAGTTTTTTATTTGGTGCTTTTTCATTTTCAAAGCGAAAAGTATTCAAAAAATCTAAACTATTTTTGTCCAAAGAGACTTTTGTTGAGCATTCTTAAAACCATAAGAGAACAAGAAGGGTATACCCAATCCGATTTAGCCACTAAAACAGGCTTGTCTTTACGTACTATTCAGCGACTAGAAAATACAAATAAAGTACCTAAAGGCTATACCTTAACCGCTCTAGCGGAAGAATTTAAGATGGAGCCTTCGGCCCTACAAGCTAAATATCTAAATACAAAACGTTCTCGGGATTCTGAAATTTCAACAATAAGAATGATTAATTTGTCGGTTTTGTCCTTTCTTGGGATTCCATTTGGGAATCTAATTTTCCCAATTATAATATGGAGGGACAACCGAGATTCACAATTAGTAGATGAGGTAGGGCGACGGATTGTTAATTTTCAAATTTTGTTTACATTATGCCTATCTGTATTACTCATCTTAATACCATTTACCGTTTCAAGACTATTGCCAGGTATTCCCCTGATATTGATTTTGGCGCTTCTTGCCTACCTTTTTAATATCATTGTAATCATTCGTACTGCCATAAAGATCCAACAACAGGACTTTGATTTTTTAAACCTTCCTTTTAGACTTATTTAGACCTGAAACTAAAATTGTCGCAAAAATGGCGGCATGAAAACCCGCTCTATTACTGAGATTCCTTATTTCTTTGCTTCATGAAAATTTATTAAAAATTTATTCAAAAATTTTAACTAATCATGAAAAAAATTATCGGTTACAGCGTATTAGGCCTTTTAGGTATTGTATTAATTCTTGGTATTTATGGCATCAGAAAATTCAATAACACCTATTTCAAAGAACGTCCTGCGTATTTAGAACTCAGTCATGAATCTCAACCCATGGATTTTAAATGGACTCATTCAAAAGTGGATGAAGGACACATCGAATATCAGACAGGTCTTTTAATACCAGTGCAAATCGACAGTCTTGAACACAATCTTTATATGCAATTTGATACAGGTGCACCCGATTCCTTCTTCTATGAAAAAGATCTTATTTCATTAAGAAAAATGGGTTATGATATTAAGGAGGTTAGTAAGGATGGAATTCGTTTTGTTGAATCCCTAAATTTAAATTTGGGAGGTAAACCGGTTAACTTATCAATGGTTAAAATTTACCCGAACTATGGGAATACTTTTTCGGCTGAATTTGACCCAAAAATCAATATCACCATTGGTACCATTGGCAGTGATATCCTAGTAGACCGGATTACGTCAATTGATTTTAAGAATCAAACCATACAGTTTTTTGAAGAGCGGCCAGAATGGATGCAGCAACTCAATGGATTCAAAACTTTCGATTTTCCGGGACGCCGTGTGATGCTACCCGCTACTGTTGATGGAAAACAGTACGAGTTTTTGTATGACTCAGGATGTTCGGCCTTTGGTTTAATTACTACCAAACAACGTTTTAAAAAATATACAGAGGTATCTACTCCAGTAGAAAGTTTTGGGGCTAAAAGTTGGGAGGATAAAATTTACATTAACAGTAAGTCCAGCAACTACCCACTTACCATTGGAGGAACTAAATTAACTATGAAGCGCGTTTCATGTGTTGATATGTATGCCTTCCTACAGCCTTTGGTAACCCCATTTACCCGAATTGGTGGCTGGATGGGCAACCAAGCTATAAATGAGAGTCACCTCATTCTTGACACAAAATCCAAGGAATTTTTGATCTTGACCACAATTTAGACGATTGATTTGATTGTAACCGAGCCAGATGCCTGAACCGTTCATAATTTGATATGAATATCAGGTGTCTGGTAATTGGTTAAAAGACACATTGAGAGATTTAAAGCAATATGGGAATTTTAATAAACGCCACGGTTTTCATAAAATGTTTAACAATGGCAACGCTATGACTAATGGCAAACAGTTTATCCAATTCGCGCGATAGAAACGCCTAACCAAGGTGGTGGTATTGAAGTTTAATTACCAACAACACAAACCGGGAACTAGCTATAGTCTATTTTTTCATGAGTAATTATTTCTAATTAACGGAAAAATCTAATTCATCTTCGTACTTTTTTAATTCATCAATTAAATAGTATCGATGCGTATTTCCAGTTAAAACCACAATCCTTTTATTTGGATGGCGTTTAATTTGTTTTAAGATGTTTGCCGTCATTGCTTTATTTCTGATATCCCAATATTCCATATGTAGAGGCGCAAAATCTTTATAGTCTGCTAACTCTGGTCTTGCTTTTACAATTTCTGGTACACGCTTGTAAATATAAAATTGTCTTTCCCTTATAATGCTATCCGTCTTAGCATTATTGAGATCATAAACGACTTTTGCATTCGGGCTAATTTTATAATACTCTTTATTTATCGCTGCGAACGTATCCATAAGCTCCAAATGGCTACCAGTCAGAAGATCTTGTCGGTAGGAATTGTATACTGCCCCAATCATTTTTGAAGATGTGGAAAGGTAATTATGTTTTAGATGAAAAGCATCCCTTTCTTCCCATTCGTAGCCCAAAACCATAGCTTGAGGGTGTTTGTCTAGATATTTAAGAGAAACAAAACTTTCTACCTTATTCCCTTTTTTAAAAGAACTCATAAGTTGGTTAAAGAAATCCGTTCTATTCACCATACGTTCCACGGTATTGGTATCACTTTCATATAAAATGACATCCGGGGAAATACTTTTTATGTAATTGTAGATGTCATCTCTTTTAATATTGTCCGTTTCAAAGTGAACACAACCAACGACATATACTTCAGTTTCCTTACTTAAGGAAATGTTTGTGTTTCTGTTTTCCTTGGGTTGTTCATGATCTATATAAGTGTTTAGATCAATATTGTATTTAATGATTCCTCCTACACAAATTAAAAGTGTGAGGAGCAACCATACTACTAGAATGTATTTTAGGTATTTTAATAATTTCATTTTATAGGTTTTACCTGTATCGGTTATGCTTTCGCTATTTTCTTAATTCAGCATTAATTTTTTCAATCATTTCAGATGCAATTCTCTTTTGATATTTCATTCTTTCTAATATCACCTTCATTTCTTTATGGCTATTCCAAGCATAATTCCTAAAACGCGATGACTTAATATATTCTTTAATTATATGTGAATATTCCTTTTTTTTATTTGTTACCGTTTCGAGTTTTGTGTTTTTTTCAAGGTCAATAAAATCGACATTATCATACCATTCTTTGAAAGTTTCAGGGCCAAATACTCTGTTTTTAGTTTCTTTATCCCATTCTAAATATTCTAACCAAGTATTGTATTCTCTCGTGTAATAATCATTAATATCGAGAAATATGTTGCTGAAAAATTTACTTTCTAAGAAACCGCTATTTGTGAGTTTTGAAAAGGTTGAATTATTGATTTTATAGATTCTTACGGAATGAAATGAAATATCGATGGATTTAAGAATTGAATCTACAGTTAACTTATTGAAGATATCACCATTAAATAAACTTTCGTGTATAGATAATGAGTTTTGTAACCTTTTAATCCCAGATCGAAACGTTATAGTGTCTGCAGCTAAATCCTTCTTAATGTTTTTTAAATGGGTTTTTGAGAGATTATAGGTATTCCTATTTTCGTTCCAGGTATTAATCTGTAATGCAATCAAGATTCCAATAACGACAAGAACAATCTCTCCGATTACATATTTAAAATACTTCCCGGTTTTATTTTCCATAAGCAAGTTTTGTCGAATTTTTCTGAAGAATTTTATCATTAGTTAGTGGTTGGAGATAATGAAGCACAACGTTGAGGCTATGAGTAGTTGCGTGGTTTAGCGGTTAACTTAGCAAATACATACCAAACTGAAAATCCATGAGGGTTTTCAGAAGTGGGCGAGAACAAGCAATTACTAATAGCCAGTGTTGTGGGGTTGTTTTTATTTTAATCCAAATTTTTTGTTTTTAAAGTCTATAATAATTGTACTATCCCAAAATAACGCATTCCCTGTCATCCCATCAGTACTTTCATCTATACCATAACCTGTATGATTTTCATAGGCTTCTACATTAGCAAATTTTCTCCCTGCGATTTCGAAGGTGTCTGTTATTATTCTACTGTGCACGGTATGTTTTTTGCCCCAGGAGTTAATTTCTAAACTATCAATAATAGGGTTTGTACTAAATTTATTAATGTTTTCAGAGGTGGCAATAATTGGAAACAAGCTAGAACCATTATCAAATATAATTTTATACTCGTTTGAATTCATTTTTAATGGTAAAACCGGTCTACCATTGCTATTGATCTCAATATCTATCAATCCATCTTTATATCTTCTTGGTATTTCATCAGTAATGGCAAATTTTAGATTGGGATAATCAATGATCAAAACTTTATCCTTAAATATATCAGCTCCTATAGTACCCAAGTGAATAGTATCTCCAGCAATTACACTTTCTTCTGATGCTGCTCTGTTTAGATTAGTCATCATAGAGGCTCTTTCATTAGATATGGTATAATCACCAAATTTTATTTTTGCATTCTTAAATACTTTTTTGTCGGAAGCCAACTTATTAATAGGAAATTTCATTTGGCTTACCTGCTCTGATAGTTTTTTATTTTGAAAATAAAACGAACTGAGCGGATTCTCATAAATCATAGTTCTATTGGATCCTGTATCAAATTGGAAAGTTAGGTTATTGTCAATTCCCACCATCCTGCAAGGGATAAACATTGCAGTTCTCTCAAAGTATTTTCCGTTGATGGTACGATTGGTCCATATAAAATCTGCCCAATTAATTTCTGTTTCAACTGGTATTTCAATTTTCCAATCTCCCAAACTTGATTTATAAGCATAATAGGCATAAAGACTGAATAGGATGTATACAGTTATGACTGCAATTAGAATCTTATATCTTTTTTTCATGTTAAATTTCGGATTTTTAACTATTCGATCAATAACCTACAACGGTTTGTATAACGTAGCGTTGCGTTGGTTGAAACTAAGATAGTAAAATGAGGGAACTTTGGTTGGAGAGTGGATTCCGAATGGAATTCACGAAGCAATGGGCGTTATACGGTGTTGTAGCACGTTTATTTTGTTTTTATATCATATGATAAGCCATGTAACTAGCAACATACAAGCCCAAGATTGCTGGAGGAACTGCTAAAGCTAGTTTTAACCATTTATTTAAATCCGAGTTTTTACTTTTCCAGGCCAGAAAAACTGTCGAAATACCAAGTAATATTGGGGGAATAATTTCAATTAATTCAGGTTTATAGCCATTTTCTAAGAAATATTCAATAAGTAAATGGACGGGCCAAGTTATGTACATCACAACAAAGGCAATTGTTAATAATAAAGCTCCTGTTTTCGGTTTGAAAAAGTGAAACCAACTTAAAAATCCAAAAATCAAGATTGCAAATGCAACACTAATTAATGGATTAGCGGAATTTAAACCAGCGGAACCGGTCATATATGCGGCAAAAAGCAGATATACAAATCCGCCAAGAAACAATGAAGATATGTAGGTTAAGATTTTCATTTTTTAATGTGCTACAACGGTTAGGCTATGATTCCGTTACGAGGAAAATCAGAATGATTTTCAGAGTAGGAATCAAGCCGGTTAAAGTTAATGGTTTTTGGTGTAGCACTTTGCAAGCAATGAATTATAGCCAGTGTTGGCAGCAGTTAATTTTTTCAGTCCATATAATTATTGGTCATTTTCTTGAAGTATGGTTTAAGAATATTTCTCAAAACAATGACAACGATAATAATAGTCCAAACCTTAATCATTCCAGTTTGGCTTATATTTTCATCTTTCATTCCATTTAGGAAATATAAAATTGTAATTATGCCTACGACAATTGCTAATAGTACGGCAATTCCATAAATAAATTGGATTAGCTTCCAAACTGACCAATAAAGAACTTCTTTATCTAATTTGTCCAATTTTATTTTGTTTTAATTGATGCCAACGTATGGATAAACGCACAATTGCGTTTATTTCTTTTATGTCGTCAAGACAAATCTAATGGATTTAGGATTGATTTGAAACTGGAAGTTGCCATTTGTAGAATGGTATAGTGTTTAAACTAAATGTGGCATAAAATTTTCCAATCGTACAATTATAAAAAAGGGATTAGCGCGAACAGCAATTAACTTATACCAAGTTGCTTTTTTAAGAGGAGTCAAAAAAAATAAAAAAACAAGCAGGAATGGGCAAATAATGTTCCAAATAATAAATAAAAAACCTTAACATATTGCATTTCAATAGTTAAGGTTTCATTTATGTGGAGCATATCGGAGTCGAACCGATGACCTCTACGCTGCCAGCGTAGCGCTCTAGCCAGCTGAGCTAATGCCCCTTATCGCAATCCACTCAACACCAAAACCGGCATTGATGAGGAATGAAAATCCTTTTTAAGGATGGTATTCTTTTCCCAAAGTTTAGTAAAGAATCCTCTTTTCCTCCTTACCACACACAATAGGTCGGGTTGAATCTCTCTATGATACTCAAGTACCGCCTGAAATGTGGTAGGAATTTCAACCTTTGTAGTGTCAGAAACCATTGCCTTCCAATCATCATTTAGGTCAAAATCTCCCTCTTCATAGTAGGACGTTTTTACCAATAACATGGACACTACCGCGCTAAACTTTTTCTGAATCTGTTGAAGCGGAGTAAGCACACCTTCTTTGGTAATGGTTGCCCTTTTCAAGGCCACTAAAATAGTATTAATAGGTTTAAATGTAAAGTTTTCAGGAACAATTAATAATGGTATATCTGTTTGCTTTACAATTTTTCCTGAGGTTGGTCCGAGGTATAGATGTTCCTTTACAGAATTGGTGCGAGGTTCTAAAATCATAAGATCAATCTCCCACGTTTTGCAGATTAATTCTAAGGTATCAACCAGTTTTCCTTTAAAGGATTTTATAATAATGTCTACCCCTTTATTGTCGACCTTGGCAACATGTTCTTTTAGAAAGTTTAGACTCTCGCGTTCAAGTATTGGCCCGACCTTTTTTATGGTACCGGCTTTGGTGTAAACATTATATATTTGCACCACATAGACCTTGGCTCCAAACATAGCAGCAAAATCCACTGCATACTGTAAATGATTTACTGCATTTTTTGATGAACCAACCGGAACTAAAATACTTTTCATGAAGGATTTACTTCGAACTTATTAATGTGCTGCAAAAATACATATTAAAATGATTCGCAAAGGAAGTTACAATGATTTAAATGATATAGTGGACCTAGTTACCGCTTGCCGAATTAAAATGGAAGAGCAGAATATTTACCAATGGAATCATACCTATCCCCTTGCAAAAGATTTTGAAAAGGACATCAGTAAAGGAGAACTAATTGTAAAAGAAAGCGGCGGGGAAGTTATCGGCTGTGTTGTACTCTCTTTGGAAATGGACGAGTTTTATAAAAACGTGAGTTGGAAAGACAGTAACCATAAAGCCCTTTATGTTCACCGACTCGCGGTTCTGCCTAAATTTCAAGGACAAGGCATAGCCAGGGAATTGATGGACTTTGCAGAAGATTATGCTTTAAAAAATAACATTCAATCTGTTAGACTTGACACATTTTCCCAAAACACAAGGAATCAGAAATTTTATTTAAACAGGGGGTATAAACAATTAGAATCGATTTATTTTCCTCACCAAAGTGAATTTCCTTTTTATTGTTATGAATTGGTTCTATGAAATCAGAGTTGTCCTTTAAAGCAATAAACAAGTTGGCAATACCTGCTCTCATATCCGGAATTTCAGAACCTATTCTATCACTAACAGATACAGCAATTATCGGGAATATAGATACCAATGCCACAGAATCCCTTGCAGCTGTTGGTATAGTCGGCACATTCCTATCAATGCTTATCTGGGTATTTGGTCAAACCCGTAGTGCCATTTCATCTATAATATCGCAACACTTAGGAGCAGGGAAACTTGAAAGGGTGGAAAATTTGCCAGCCCAAGCAATTCTAATAATAACTTCACTCAGCTTTTTAATAATTCTAATTACCTATCCGTTTGCGCAGGAGATATTCAAATTGTACAATGCTGACAATCTAATTCTGGAATATTCAATAGACTACTATAGAATTAGGGTATTCGGATTACCATTTACGCTGTTCACCATTACTGTTTTTGGTGCCTTTAGGGGATTGCAAAACACCTTCCACCCAATGATTATTGCAATTGTGGGTGCCTTAACAAACGTGATTTTAGATTTTATTTTGGTGTTTGGCCTATCAGACCTTATCCCTGCATTAGGTTTAAAAGGTGCTGCATACGCTAGTGTTGCTGCACAAGTACTAATGGCTATTATTTCTGCCATTTACATTGTACGAAAAACCTCTATCCCGTTGATGGTAAAATTACCATGGAATGAAAAAATTCCTGATTTCCTTTTAATGATTGCTAATCTATTCGTACGAACTGTTGCACTAAATGTTACCTTATATTTTGCAAGTTCTTTTGCGACTAAATATGGGAAAGAATACATTGCCGCATACACAATTGCAATTAATTTGTGGTTTTTTGGGGCATTCTTAATCGATGGTTTTGCAAGCGCTGGTAATATTATGTCCGGAAAACTTTTAGGTGCAAAACGTTATAAGGAAATGATTTTGCTAAGTAACCGTTTGATTATTTATGGCATTATTGCGGGGGCTATACTTTCAATATCTGGGTTAATCCTTTATAATGAAATTCCCACAATTTTTACCCAAGATCAATCAGTAATTCAACAATTTAAGAATGTCTTTTGGCTAGTGCTGCTAATGCAACCCTTTTGTGCCGTTGCATTTATTTTTGACGGTATTTTCAAAGGTTTAGGCAAAATGAAATATCTTAGAAATCTCCTTCTGATTTCAACATTTCTTGTTTTTCTACCTATCCTTCTTTTATTGGACCATTGGCAATTACAACTGAAGGCAATTTTTGTTGCAATTACATTTTGGGTAATCGCAAGGGGAATTCCATTGGTTATTAAATTTAGAAGTCTTTATTTACCTTTGGCAAAATCACAACCTTAAACTTATGGAGTTCTCAGAATTTCTTGGCGGCAACGGACTATTCTTAATATTAGGAATAGTATTAATAATTATTTATTTCTACAATCGTTATAAACGCCGTTAGCCTATCTCGTTTTTAACCATCCTGTTATACTCAAGCGTTTGTCACTGATTACAGGGCGTACTTCATGTTCAATTTCTTGACTTTTAAAAATCACCATCCTGCCAGGCAATGGGAGAACTGATTTCTCGTATTCAACACCTTCTTTATTTTGAAGATAAAGCACCAATTCACCACCATTTTCCTTTTGCCAAGATTCATCGTTAAGATAACAAACGACCGATAGTTTTCTTCTATCGTCATTTACAAAAGTATCAATGTGCCTTTTGTAAAAAGTTCCTGGAGGATAGAGAGCATAATGAAATTCCTTTTGAAGAATCCCCAGGAAACAGGTCTTGTTAAGATATGTAGTTAGATCGTTTATTTTGCTATAGAATAATTTTCCGGCTTCAGACAACTCCTGCTCATCCATCCAAAGAATAAAATCACCCCTAATCGATTTTGCAATAGTCTCATTTACAAAATTTCCTATAGCAGCTTTCTTAAATGCATCTTCTTCAAATTTTTGAACGAGGGTCTTTCTCAATTGTTCAACCTCGTATGCATCGAAAAAATTATCAATTATAGAATATCCATTAGAACCGAGATCGCCAATGATCTTCTCGTACAGTGGATTCAGTTCAAAGTCCAGCTGCTCAAACAATTCCTCCATTCAGAAATTAAAAAAGTGCGCTAAAGTAATTGAAAAA
The DNA here is from genome assembly GCF_015476115.1 of Aegicerativicinus sediminis. GTDB lineage: Bacteria > Bacteroidota > Bacteroidia > Flavobacteriales > Flavobacteriaceae > Aegicerativicinus > Aegicerativicinus sediminis. The sequence continues at coordinate 1,025,209 of NZ_CP064295.1, forward strand.
ACAATTGCTTTTACAAAATCAATACCTTTGTGGTGAAAATTTTGAAGATGAGTAGAATAAGGATTACCAAGCAATTTTCGTTCGAGACAGGACACGCTCTATATGGGTATGATGGAAAATGCAGAAATGTTCATGGCCACAGTTATAAACTTTCCGTAACGGTCATAGGCAATCCCAATAAAGACAGTGGTCATGTCAAATATGGCATGGTCATAGATTTTACAGATTTAAAAAAACTTGTAAAAGAGGAGATTGTTGATATTTTCGACCACGCCACAGTATTCAATAAAAATACACCCCATATTGAGCTTGCGAAGGAGCTTGGAGACCGGGGACACAATATCCTTTTGGTGGATTACCAACCTACAAGCGAAATGATGATTATTGATTTCGCTGAAAAAATTAAACGACGCTTACCACAACACATTAAGCTTCACTCCCTAAAATTGCAAGAAACAGATACATCTTATGCCGAGTGGTTTGCCTCAGATAATTCTTAGAATTTATTGATGAATACAATTAAACACGAAATTATTAGATTGGCTGAGGGCAAGAAAGTGTATTTCGCTTCAGACAATCATTTGGGCGCACCAAACAAAGAAGAAAGTGCCAAACGAGAGCGTGTTTTTGTATCATGGTTAGACGAAATTAAAGCTGATGCTCAAGTAATATTCCTGTTAGGTGATTTATTCGACTTTTGGTTTGAATATCAAAAAGTTGTTCCTAAAGGCTTCACTAGAACTCTTGGCAAGTTAGCGGAACTATCAGATAATGGCATCGAGATATATTACTTTGTTGGCAATCACGATTTATGGATGAATGGTTATTTTGAAGAAGAACTGGGAATTACGGTTTTCCATTCACCCCAAGATTTTCAAATTAATGAAACAACTTTTTTCATTGGCCATGGGGATGGTTTAGGACCTGGGGATAAAGGTTATAAGCGCATGAAAAAAGTCTTCACAAATCCACTTTCTAAATGGATGTTCCGCTGGCTACACCCTGATTTGGGAGTTAAACTAGCCCAATACCTATCAGTAAAAAACAAACTCATCTCTGGCGAGGAGGATGTGCGTTTCTTGGGAGAGGAAAATGAATGGTTGGTACAATACAGTAAGCGCAAATCTGAATCTAAAAAAAGAGACTATTTTATATTTGGTCACAGGCACCTTCCTCTTGAAATTGATATAAACCCAACTTCAAAATATATAAATCTTGGAGATTGGATTAGTTATTACACGTTTGCAGTATTCAATGGAAATAGGCTGCAACTTAAAGACTACCATAAAAAGAAATGAGGAGGTAATAACCTCCCCGCTTAAAATTAGTCTTGAAATATATGCTTGGCGTAATTCACGCCCATTTTATCATATATGGTCCTAAGATGGGACGCTCTGTTTATAAAATCTTCGTAATCTTTATTTTCTAAAGGAGACCAAACACCTTCTGCCAAAGCTGCCATTCTTGGTAAAACCATGTAAGTAAGTTGATCTTCCGTAGGAATATATTCCGTCCACAAATTCCCTTGAGCACCTAAAATATATTGATGCTTATCACTTGCCAATTCATTAGGGGATGGATTGTATGAATAAACTTTTTCAACAGGTAAGAATCCGCCTATAGAAAGTGGTTCATCTTCTTGATCCTCTTTATCCACCTGATAATAATCGAAATAACAATAACCTGTAGGCGTCATTATTACATCGTGATCTAGTTTAGCAGCTTCAATACCACCTTCTTCACCTCGCCAAGACATAACGGTTGCATTAGGAGCCAAACCTCCTTCCAAAATTTCATCCCATCCTATTATTTGTTTTCCTTTTGAATTTAAATATTTTTCAATTCGTTGAACAAAGTAACTTTGTAATTCGTGCTCATCCTTAAGACCTTCATCCTTCATGCGGTTCTGGCATTGAGGACAAATTTTCCAATGTTCTTTCGGGCATTCATCACCACCAATATGTATGTATTTTGAAGGAAATAATTCCACAACCTCATCTAAAACACCTTCCAAAAATTCAAAAGTATTCTCTTTTCCCGCACAGTATACATCACTAAACACACCCCACGATTCTTGCACAACTTTGGGTGTACCCGCGGCTTGAAGTTCTTTTCCTTTAATGGACATCAAATCATTAGGAACTACCGTAGGCTGTTCTGGGAAACAGCTCAATTCTGGATAAGCCGCAATTGCTGCGCCACTATGACCTGGCAATTCAATTTCAGGGATTACCTCAACGTGTTTTGTTTCGGCATAGGCAAGCACATCTCTTATCTCATCATGTGAATAAAAACCTCCATAAATCTCATTGGAATTCCCTTCTCCTGGATAATGCCCGATAATGGTTCCATTTCTAAAAGCAGCAACTTCGGCTAATTTTGGATATTTATTAATTTCTATTCGCCAGCCCTGATCTTCGGTAAGGTGCCAATGAAATTTGTTCATTTTGTGCAATGCGATTAAATCGATATATTTTTTAACCGCTTCAACAGGAAAAAAGTGTCGGGCAACATCTAAATGCATTCCTCGGTATGCAAATCTTGGTTGATCATCAATTTTAACCGCTGGTACATAATAACCGACATTAGAAGAGTCTTTAGGCTGAACCAATTGTTGCAAGGACTGAATTCCATAAAAGACACCAGCAGCATCTGCTCCTGCAACAGTAATATTATCAAAAGTAACATCCAATGTGTAAGCTTCAGAAACAGATAAACTATCTGATAACCCCAAATAAATATTACCTCCCTCGTCACCGGTTGATATGGAGATTGAGGCATTGGTATAACCTGACAAAACTTCTTTTAGAAAATCGGCTTCATTAGCTAAATCCTCAGAATAAGAAATTTTTATTTCGTTGTCCAGATCAAACCTGCCATCCTTCATCATCAATTCTTGTGGCTGAGGAATAATTTGATAACTAGCTTCATTGTTTTTAAATTCTTGATTTGGATTTTTACAAGCGGTAATTAAAGCAATAATTAGTAAAAAGGGTGTTAGTTTCATTTATTATAAGGGTTGTTTATTAGTTTAACTGTTCTCATGCTCCTGCATATCTTTTGTTAGGTCTAGTTTCCTGAATGAAGGTAATGCAAATCCGGTAGTAACTACCGTGACTAATGTCATACAACCTCCAAAGACTACTGCCGTTACTGTGCCCATTAACTTAGCTGTTAGCCCACTTTCAAATGCGCCTAATTCATTTGAGGATCCTACAAATATAGAATTTACAGAGGCTACACGGCCACGCATATGGTCTGGAGTTTTTAATTGTAATATAGTCTGACGTATAACCATAGAAATACCGTCTGTTACTCCACTGAAAAACAGCGCAATAACAGAAAACCAAAAAATTGTCGATAAACCGAATCCGATTATAAAAAGTCCAAAACCAAAAATGGCTATCAACAATTTCATCCCTGCATTTTTTGTAAGTGGCATGTAGGCTGAAGCCAACATGGTAATTGAAGCCCCAACCGCTGGGGCAGCTCTTAGGATTCCAAATCCTTCGGAACCTACCTTTAAGATATCCTGTGCAAATACGGGTAATAGAGCAACTGCACCTCCAAACAAGACGGCAATCATATCCAACGTTATAGCTCCTAAAATTGCTTTGGTTTTATAAACATATTTAAGTCCTTCCTTAAGACTTTGAACCACCGGCTCCCCAATCTTGGGATTCAAAATTGGTTTTTTTGGGATTCGAAGGAGAATGAAAAATGATAAAACTACTAACCCAAAAATGAGACTTAAAGACCAGTGAACACCTATCCAGTTAATACAAAAACCAGCAAATGCCGGCCCGAAAACTGAAGCTATCTGCCAAGTAGAACTACTCCAGGTTGCCGCATTGGGATATACTTTTTTGGGAACAATAAGAGCAACTAATGAGAATATCGTTGGCCCAAAAAATGAACGTAAAAAACCTCCAAAAAACACCAATGCATAAATACAATATAAGATTGTGTTTTGAGACCAACCACTTACAACCCTTGGCCACGTTAATAAGAACAATCCCAAACTAATTAGGGAGAAAGCAGCTATACATTTTGCCAATAGATTCCTTTTTTCCTTTTGATCGACTATATGCCCGGCAAACAGAGCCATTGAAACAGCAGGAATGATTTCCATTAATCCTATTAAACCAAGGGAAAAAGGATCTTTGGTAAGACTATAAACCTCCCACTCTATTACAATAAATTGCATGGTCCATCCGAACACTAAAACAAAACGAACCAACAAAAATGTATTGAATTCTCGGTACCGAAGAGCGGCGTAAGGATCTGACTTACTCATTTAAAGCAGGTTTTAGATCCCTTAATTTTAGTTGCAAGGAAATATTGCCATTCCAGTCGTTTTCATCTATTGAATACACTGCTGCAAATTCCTGACTGTTTTTGATAAGATCAATTTTATCACCTAAACCAAAACCTATTGCCGTGATGGAAGGCGAACTCTTATGTTTCACAACTACTCTTAAATGAGTTTTATCTTCACCCACACACTTTCCATAACCAGTATCCTGCAATCCATTGGTCATGAAAACAGGGGTCATATTACCTGGGCCAAAAGGGGCAAATTGTTTCAATATTCTATAAAATTTTGGATTGATTTCTTCAAGGTCTAAAGGACAATCAATTTTTATTTCTGGTGTTAATAAGGTTTTATCCAATGTTTCAGAAACGACTTTTTCGAAGGCTTTTTTAAAACTTTCATACTGCTCTTCCAATAAGGTTAATCCTGCAGCATATTTATGACCACCGAACTGCTCCAAAAAATCGCTACAAGCTTCAATGGCGTTATATACATCAAAACCACAAATAGACCTTGCAGAAGCAGCTAACTTATCACCACTTTTTGTAAAAACCAAAGTAGGACGGTAGTAAGTTTCTGTTAACCTAGAAGCCACAATACCTATGACACCTTTATGCCAATGTTCGTTATATACCACTGAGGTGTATCTATCCTGCTCATTTAATTGAATAATTAATTCAAGAGCTTCTTCTGTTATTCTTTGATCAGCATCCCGTCGATCTGTATTAAACTTGTCAATTTCAGAGGCATATAGGGCCGCAAGATCAGGATCAGATTCTTTCAAAAGTGCAACCGCATGTTGTCCATGTTTCATTCTGCCAGCTGCGTTAATACGAGGGGCAATTATGAAAACAACATCGGTTATGTTTAATTCCTCTTTTTTTACATTGGCAATTAAGGCCTTAAGCCCAGTTCTTGGAGAAGAATTGATTACCTGTAAACCTAAATAAGCTAAAACCCTATTTTCACCGGTCATAGGAACAATGTCAGCGGCTATAGCAGTAGCTACCAAATCTAAATATGGTATTAGCTCATCAACCTGTCCATTGTTATTAGAATGTAAGGCTTGGATAATTTTAAATCCTACTCCGCATCCACACAGTTCTTTATAAGGATAAGAACAATCCGATCTTTGAGGATCCAATACCGCAACGGCGGCAGGCAAAATATCTCCCGGTCTATGATGATCACAAACAATAAAATCGATACCTAATTCAGAGGCATAGTTTACTTTGTCTACATCCTTAATTCCGCAATCCAATGAAACAATAAGAGACACCTCATTGTCTGATGCAAAATCGATTCCTTTAAATGAAACACCATAACCTTCATCATAACGGTCAGGTATATATGTTACAACCTCAGAAGTTAGAGATTCCAAATAAGTTGACATTAGGGCAACCGAAGTCGTACCATCAACATCATAATCTCCATAGACCATAATTCTTTCACCATTTTTGACCGCTTTCTCAATACGGGTAACAGCCAAATCCATATCCTTCATTAAGAAAGGATCATGAAGATGTTCAATTGATGGTCTGAAAAATAATTTTGCATCTTCATAAGTTTCCACCCCTCGCTGAACCAACAATCGGCAAAGTTTTTCATCAATTCCTAATGAATTTTGAAGAGATTTTACTTTTTGTGGGTCGGGTTGTGGCTTAATAGTCCAACGCATAGAAACCATAAATATTAGGGCAAAAGAATAGCCCTATAAAAGTAATAAGAATGGTAAAGAAATAATGCTACAGTTGGTGGTTTTCTATTTGAATATTGATAGTTGCAAAATTCCTGAACATTGTCATTACACCACAATATTTGTTTACCGATAAATCCACAGCTTTTTCAAGCTTACTCATATCTAGATTGTCCCCATAAAAATGATAGGTTAAATCAACAGTGTGATAAATAGCTGCGACATCATCGGTTAAATGCCCTATAGTATCAATGGAGAAGTCTTTTAGGTCTACACGCATTTTCTTCAAAATGAAAATTACATCCAAACCGGAGCAACCTGCCAAAGAAGACAACATCAAAGCCTTAGGGCGCAATCCTTCGCCAGAACCACCCATCTCTGTTTTAGTATCTATATTTAAGGTTAAGCCGCTAGGGTTATCCGATTCGAATAATGTATTTCCCTTCCACTTAGTGACCACTTTATTTTGCATTTCTAAAAATTGAATGGTTAAAACTGCAAATTTAATAGTAATGAATGTTAAACTTTAATTTTTGTAACTTAGATTCAACTTTCCCCACGAATAATTTTTACTTTTAATTATCTAACTCAATTTAATTTTTCAATTCTATGAAAAAACTCTACACTTTTTTCTTAGTCTTTGCTTTTCCTATAACTCTAGTTTTCGCCCAAATGGCGGTGAGGGGAAAAGTAATTGACGAGACTGGAATGCCATTGCCCGGTGTGAACATTGTTATTAAAAACACCTCGCAAGGAACTTCGACAGATTTTGATGGAAATTTTCAAATTAATGCCAATCAAGGAGATATTTTGGTTTTCTCTTACGTTGGTTATTTAAAGCAAGAAATTACCGTATCTGAATCCACAATTAATGTAACCATGCAACCAGACGCTTCCGCCTTAGGCGAAGTAGTCGTAACAGCTTTTGGTATTGAAAAGGAACAGAAATCCTTGGGGTATTCTGTAACACAACTATCTGCTGAAGATGTTGAAATTCCAGGCAGTACAAACCCATTTGCCTCAATCCAAGGTCGTGTTGCTGGGGTTCAAATCAATCAAACTTCTGGGACCTCAGGAGGAGGAGTGGACATTTTAATACGGGGTGTAACCTCCATTGATCCAAACCGAAGTAATCAACCCTTGATTATAGTTGACGGTATTGCATTGAATAATGATACCTTTGCGGGTAATGTTTTACCTAGTTCAGGTTCTAATTCACCCAGCAGTCGTGAACAATTCGCATTTTCAAACCGGGCCGCAGATATCAACCCTGATGACATTGAAAGCTACAGTGTGTTAAAAGGAGCGGCTGCAACTGCACTTTATGGAATTAGAGCTGCAAATGGAGCGGTTATTATAACAACCAAAAAGGGAAAACAAGGTAAGGCTAAAATAAATCTCTCGGCTTCTACAAGTTTCAGGAAGGTAAACAAAACTCCAGACAGACAGACTTTATATCGTGAAGGCTTTGCAGGTTTACCTAGGACACTTTACGACCCAGATAGCGAAACAGGATTTAATCGTGTTCAACAATCAACCTCATTTTATTCATGGGGGCCTTTATATTCTGATGATTCAGCAACATTGTCTAATGGCGATGTTATTGACTTAAGCAATGATCGATATTATGATCCTTATGAGCTTTTTAGAACAGGAGTAAATAAAGAGGTCAATTTTAATATAAGTGGAGCTTCAGAAAAGTTAAATTACTTTTTTTCTGCAGGAAAAAATTCTGATGAAGGTATACTACCAAACACAGATTATGACAAAACTACCTTACGCTTTAATGGTGGATTTCAGGCTACTGACAATTTCAACATTAAAAGTTCAATTGCATACACAAAATCTGGAGGAACTAGAGCCATATCGGGTGATAAATCCGTATTAAGTTCACTCTATTATTTTAGTGGCACTTTCCCTATAAATGATTACCAAAACCCAGATGGGTCCAGAAGAGATTATTCTTTTGGAATTATTGATAATCCAAGATATCTAATGGAAAAAAGTGCATTAACTGACGATGTTGATCGATGGGTTGGCAATGTTTCTTTTGGATGGCAACCGCTCAGTTGGCTGGATGTGAATTACGCAATCCAAATGGACAATTATACTGATAGTAGAAATAGATATGCTCCACCCGATACAGACGTAGGATCTCAGGTTGGAGGATTTGTTCTAAACCAAAATATAGTATTTAATGCCATAGAATCAAACTTTTTGGTAACTGCAAGCCATGATATTTCTGAAGATTGGAGTGCCTCTCTAACCTTAGGTCATCAGCTGACAGATACTGAAAGAAATTATACGGAGGTTCGAGGAGAAACACTGAACATCCCCGGGTTAAATGAGCTCGCCAATACAATTAACATTTTTGCCAATAATAGTGATGTCCGTTTAAGAAATATGGGGGTTTTTGGAGAACTCAAGGTAGATTTTAAAGATCAATTATTCCTAACCGTTACAGGTAGAAATGACTGGCTATCAACCTTGCCAGCTTCAAACAGATCATTTTTCTATCCTTCCGTAAGTGCGGCTTACAATTTTGCTTCCTTAATTGAGGATAATGATATTTTAAGTTATGGAAAGTTACGAGCCTCATGGGCTGAAGTAGGGAAAGGCCCCCTTTTCGGGCAAATTGGTGACTTTTTTGTAAACGATGCTGATTTTCCATTTGGAGGCCAAGGAGGATATTCTTCCGACACCAGCAAAGGTGATCCGAACATTGTGCCAGAAACAACACAATCTTTCGAGATAGGTACAGATTTGAGGTTTTTCAAAAATCGCATACGTTTAGACTATGCTTATTATAAAAGTAAAGTTAACAATCAAATATTCAGCGTTGGAACTGCTTTTTCATCGGGAATTTCAAGTTATGTTAGGAATGCTGGAGATTTTGAAACGAGTGGACATGAATTACTTATAAGTGGTGATATTATACGAAATCAAGATTTACGTTGGGAATTAATCGTAAACTGGTCCACAAGCGAAGGGAAAGTTTTAGAGTTGCCTGATGACGTTGAAAGTGTAGTTTTTGCAGATTCCGGTTTCCCTGGTATTACTTCTGAGGTAAGAGAAGGAGATGAAATGGGTAGTATCTATGGGTATACATGGGAATACCTAGATGGACAAAGGTTAATTTATGATGATGGGTTCCCAAGAATAGATTTTTCCGAACGGAAAATAGTGGGGAATGCATTTCCAGATTTTATTGCTTCTCTAGGAAACAATCTACATTATAAAAACTTTGATTTCAACTTCTTATTGGAATGGAAAAAAGGCGGCGACCTTTATGATGCAGGGCGCAGAAATTCAATAAGAAATGGAGTGCCACAATCAACCCTTACCAGATATGAGGATGTCGTTTTAAGTGGAGTTAATTCTTCTGGGCAGCCAAATACTACACCTGCATACATAGATGAAAATTATTATAGAAGTTCAACAATATATAATAGAGCTTCAGAAATTTTAGTCTTTGATGCATCCTGGGTAAAACTTAGAAATATTGGGGTGACTTATAATTTTGGGCCTAAGGTTTTAGAGAAACTAAAAATAGACCGTTTAGGATTAAATGTTAGTGCTCAAAATATCCTAATATGGACACCTTTTGATGGTTATGATCCTGAAGGAAACCAATATAGTGCGGCAAGTAATGTTTATGGATTTACTGGCTTAAATGTTCCATTGGCAGAAAGCTTTTCATTTGGAGTGAATTTTGGATTTTAAAAATTATGTTATGAAATATATACAACTAAAAATATCATTGATTTTCATCGCCCTCGCCTTTTTGGGTTGTAGCGATGAGTATTTTGACGTGAACACGCCTTCAGGTACCGCTACGGAAGAACAATTAGAAATGGGAGACCTATTGGCACCTGTTATTCATAGTTTTATGGAGGGAACGTATTCCGCAGAACAAGCCTTTGGAAATTACACCCAATATTTTGTAAGCCAAGGAGGTGGTGCGGTAGGTAGGACAGAAGCAGCTGGTCTTTGGGCCGAAATTTATTTGAAAGTATTACCCAACGTTAAGGTAATCAAAGAAAAAGCTGCAGCAAACGGGGCGACACATTATGATGCTGTAGGAAATATATTAACTGCAGCAGCTATAGGACTGGCCACAGATACATGGGATGATATCCCATACAGTGAAGCGAGTGAAGGACCTGAGAACAATTTCCCAAGTTTTGACAGACAAGAGGAAATTTACCAATCTATTTTTGCCTTGTTGGACAGTGCGATAACCTCCCTATCCCAACCCGATCCTTCACCTTTCAGTTTAAGCAAAGGGGATTTAATCTACGGAGGTAATTCTGATAAATGGTTAAGAGCTGCCTATACTTTAAAAGCACGATATCAATTACACCTCGTAAATAAAGGTTCTGTGTCGGCAAGCGAAGTTGTCACCACTATTCAAAATGGATTTATTTCGAACTCCGATGATTTCCAAATGTCTTATGACGACAAAAATATTAACCCATGGTATTCCTTAGAAATATTAGCCCGAAATACAGGAAACTTCCATCATGACATTGCTAGTCAATTGGTAAGTAGTATGAATGGTGATTACTTTCCTTTTTCAGATACTAATTTAGAAATCGACCCTCGTTTACCTGTTTTTGCAACTAATGAAGGAGATGATGAATGGAAAGGATTTGTAAGTGGAGGAAATGGGGAATCACCAGATGGTTCAGATGCCAATACGTTGTTTGTGGCTGATGGTTATTATACCCGGATTGATGCACCGCTAGTATTGATAACTTATGCAGAAGCCAAATTTATTGAGGCGGAGGCACGTTTCTTAGCAAATGGGGGCACCACATCTAGCACTGGCTCAACCTCAGAAGCATATAACGCTTATTTAGAAGGTATTAATGCAAGCATGGACAAATATGGTGTTGATGGGTCTGAATATATAAATGATGGTTCTATATCAGTTGGTGCCGACAATTTGAGATTAGAACATATTATGAAGGAAAAATACATCCACAATTTCTTAAATCCAGAAACATTTTCAGATTTTCGAAGGTATGATTTTTCAGATGACGTATTCAGAGGTTTAACCATTCGCCTAGACAATGATGATGTTGAAGAGGAATTTGCCGGACAGTGGTTCAGAAGAGCTGAATACCCTACAACCGAGCAAAATAGAAATAGTAATGTGGTAACTCCACTTTTTGAATCTGCTATTACACCAGTTTGGTGGGATCAATAATTCAAATTTCACATAAAAAAAGCCGCAATCAAGCGGCTTTTTTTATTCAAAATTGTTTAAAACCGTCACCAATGTTTCGATGTCTTCTCTCCTATGATCAGCAGTAATAACAATCCTGCTAATTAAATTGGCTTTATCTGGATACCCAAATTGAGTAATCACCAATCCATTCGACAAACAATGTTGATAAATGTTTGGGTTTTTAGAATAGATGACGGGGTACCTCTTGTTGAACGAAAAACCTCCAGTGTTCACAAAGGCAGCATCAATATAACTTAAATGACTTTCAAGTAATTCTCTTTGATTTTCGTAAAGTTCTTGGCTATCTAGAAATGTTTGCAGTATTGCCGGGGCAGGACCAGAAGAAGTTACAAAATCTGGGGTTAATCCTATTTCAGAAACCAATTTTCCTGAACCTGCAATTAATCCTGCACCAATACCTAAAGCTTTACCCAAGGAGGAAACCATAATTTTTTCTTTTATAATGGGATGATCTATGGTTGAAAAAATACCATTTCCGGACTTCCCTAAAATTCCAATACTATGGGACTCGTCAACAACTAAAATTACAGATTTCGCTTTAGAAATCATTTCAAGAAAACTTAAATCAGTTTTTTTTACATGTGAACCTAAAACAGCATCTAAACAAATGACAATAGTTTCCTTAATATTATCAGTGAGCACAGAATTTAGTTTATTTTCAATAAAAAGTGAGGTGCTATTAGGAGCAATAATTGCTGGATGACTCCCAGGGTAATGAAAAAATTTAAGGTCTCTCCTTGAAAGAAAGCCCAAAACCATCTTTGCAGCCATAACACCTGCAGATGTAACCAAAGCATTTTCAGAGCCGATCTTTTTGGCCATGAAATTCTCAAAATCTTGGTATACGCTTAATTGAATATTGGCCTTTCGAGAACTACCATAAAAAGTTCCCCAACGACCTAAATTATGTGCAAAACGTTCCTGAAATTTCTTGTTTGTGGAAATCCCTAAATATGAAGTTCCACCGAAATATAGATAAGATTTGTTTTCGAAACTTATTGTTCTCCCAGGAAATGCTTCAATTTTCATTATTCTGAATATAGGACCGCTCCAATTCCTGGTCTATCACTATAGTGTATTACGCCTTCTTCAAAGGTTACCCCATCAGCAATATCCTTTGCCAATAATAACGGCCCATCCATATCTACATAATTTAAAAGTGGTAATAGATGAGCAATTGCTGATATACCAACTGTTGATTCGGTCATGCAACCAACCATAGTCTTCATCCCAAAGGCCCTAGCCTTGTTAAGCATGTTATAGGCTGCGGTGAGTCCACCGCATTTCACAAGCTTCACATTTATGCCATGAAAATGCTCATGACATTTATCCACATCACCTTCCACCAAACAACTCTCATCTGCAATAATGGGTAATTCTGAATTTAAAAAAACTTCTCGATGGCCCTTCCAATTATTTGCTGGTAAAGGTTGTTCAATAAATTCCACTCCTAATGCTTTCAATACTTCGGAATTCTCAATCGTTTGGTTTACCGTCCAACCGCAATTCGCATCTACCCTAAACCTAGCATTTGTATGTTTACGCAATTCCCTTACAATGTCTAAATCCTTATCCGTACCCAATTTTATCTTATAGATTGGCCATTTGAATTCGGTTATTTTTTGTACCATTTTTTCTACAGTATCAATACCTATAGTGTAATTGGTCATTGGATTTTGGGAAGGGTCTAACTTCCAATATTCATATAATTTAAGCCCTTTGTGTTGGGTAAATAAATCCCAATAGGCTAAATCCAAAGCACACAAAGCAAACATATCATCTTCCACTAAGACTTTAATTTCTTTCCAAAACAATTCTGGATTAATAAATTCCTGCAGGCCTTCTATAAAGGGCCTCGCTTTATTAATTGAAGCTTCTAAGCTTTCCAAAGTGGTTTTATAATAAGGATTAGCTGTTGTTTCACCATAACCAGTATGACCACCCATACTTAAAACCACAATAAGAGAAGGCTGAAAATCATGTGATTCTCTAGAGATGGTAAACGTATGTTTCAACTGAAGATTGAATTTTTTTATTTGAAGTTCCATAGAATACAAAAAGAGGGCTTAAAAGTAATAAAATAATACCTTTGGAATTAACTCTAAACACTTCAATAATGCCATTGGTTAATCCCCTTCCACCTGATTATGACGAAGAAACAAAGGAATTAGCAGAATTCTTCAATGAAACCTTAGGATTTTGTCCTAACTCAGTACTTACAATGCAGAGACGACCAGCCATTTCAAAGGCTTTTATCAACTTAAATAAGGCTGTAATGGCCAATGAGGGCCGAGTTACCTCCCCATTAAAAAGAATGATTGCCTGGGTAAGCAGCAATGCAGCTGGTTGTAGATATTGCCAAGCACATGCCATAAGGGCGGCAGAACGGTACGGTGCAGAGGCTGAGAAACTTGAAAACATTTGGGACTATAAAACCCATCCCGCTTTTTCTGAGGCAGAACGTGCGGCTTTAGATTTTAGTTTGGCTGCCAGCGTTATTCCAAATACGGTAGACGAAAATATTAAAACCAATCTTTATCTATATTGGGATGAGGGTGAAATTGTTGAAATGTTGGGTGTTATTTCGCTATTCGGTTATCTAAACCGCTGGAACGATTCTATGGCCACCTCAATAGAGGAGGGCGCGGTTGAAAGTGGCAAACAATTTCTCGGAAAACACGGTTGGACCAAAGGGAAACACCAATAATAATACACAGATTATTTCTTGCCTCCTAAAACAATAACTATTTCACCTTTTGGGGGTTTAGAGGAGTAATAATCCAGAACTTGCTTTATGGTACCCCTTTTAGTTTCCTCAAACATTTTTGTAAGTTCCCTGGAAACAGAGATTAGGCGATCTTCACCAAAATATTCAATAAAATTTGCAAGTGTTTTCAGGAATTTATGAGGGGATTCATAAAAAACCATGGTTCGAGTTTCTTCTGCCAACTCAGTTAAACGTGTATGGCGGCCTTTTTTAACTGGTAAGAATCCTTCAAATAAAAATTTATCATTCGGTAATCCAGAATTAACAAGCGCAGGGACAAACGCCGTTGCACCTGGTAGGCATTCTATTTCAATTTGATTTTCAATACAGGCACGGGTCAATAAAAATCCAGGATCCGAGATGGCCGGGGTCCCTGCATCTGAAATTAATGCGATTGTGGAACCTCCTTGTAAAACTTTTATATAGTAATCTAATTTTTTATGCTCATTATGCATATGGTAAGATTGCATAGGGGTATCAATCTCGAAATGTTTAAGGAGTTTTCCTGAAGTTCGCGTATCTTCTGCAAGGATAAGGTCTACTTCTTTTAAAACCTCAATAGCCCTGAACGTCATGTCTTTTAAATTTCCTATAGGTGTAGGAACAAGATATAATTTAGACATACCGTCTGAACAAATTAGTCAAATTTACTTTCAATAAGTTCGAGAAAACGCTGTTCCATTTCCTCCTTGCCTTTCCACATATTGTAGTCTGGCTTAACCTGATTTTGGATTAAATTAGATGCTTCCTTAAAATTTTGGGCCGTATTTATTTGTGATAATACCCGATCATAATCTTCTCGCTTCCCATCAAAAAGATGTTTAATAAAGGCGAGTTTATCATTCAAACCAATGACAACACCTTTACCTTTCAATACATCATTCACAGACCTCTGATAAATTTTTTCTTGAGCCTTACTTATAGGCTCAAACTCCGGCATATCCTTAAAATCCTTCGTTAGATTATCGAATTCTGAAGGTTCATCTTCCTCAGGTTGATGATTGTTTTGATCCAAAACAATTTCATCCTCTTCCACTTCTTCTTCATCTGGCATATGGGCTACAATGTTTTTTATTTTCTCCATTACAGGTTCCATAATTTCCTCATCTTCATTTTCTTCTTCCAACTTTAAATAAATGGAATCTTTCGACTCATTCTCTAAATTATTATTGCTTAAAACTCGGTCTAACATTTCAAAAAATGTAGATTCGCTCTCTCCTATAGATGGTAAATCCTCCAGGAAATGTTCCTTCGCAAATTTTAACACAGATAATTTCTCATATAATTGAGCCACTTCCTCATGCATTTTCTCAACATCTTCCCTACCGCTTAATTTTAAAATGCGATGGGCGATGCTCATTAACTCAGTTTCAATTTTTTTAATCATTTTATCCAGGTGTTATTGTATTTAGGGGTAAAGGTCTTTCTAAAATCAAACGTTAGAAGTCCTCTTAAATTTTATATTCTTTAACTTTTGATATTCCATAAATTTAAGCAACCTTTATACCTTTGAGGCTTCGGAATCAAGAGGGTTAAAATTACAAAATGTTTCTCGAAAATACCGTAAATCATAAGGAACAATTCGGATGGATTGAGGTCATCTGTGGATCAATGTTCTCTGGCAAAACAGAGGAACTAATTCGTAGATTGAAACGTGCCAAATTTGCCCGTCAAAAGGTAGAAATTTTTAAACCGGCCATAGACCAGCGTTACCATGAAGAAATGGTAGTTTCCCATGATTCTAATGAGATTAGATCTACACCTGTTCCAGCAGCAGCTAACATTCCAATACTGGCAGATGGTTGTGATGTTGTTGGAATTGATGAAGCCCAATTTTTTGATGATGAAATAGTCCGGGTTTGTAACGACTTGGCTAATAAGGGTGTGCGTGTTATTGTAGCCGGCCTCGATATGGATTTTAAAGGAAACCCTTTTGGACCAATGCCTAATTTAATGGCAACCGCAGAGTACGTAACCAAGGTTCATGCAATTTGTACCAGAACAGGAAATTTGGCCCAATATAGTTACCGTAAATCCAATAGCAATAACCTTGTGCTATTAGGAGAAACCGAAGAGTACGAACCCCTTAGCAGAGCGGCATTTTATAAAGCAATGCTGAGGGACAAAGTTAGGAACATGAATGTCAATGATCCCGAAGAAATTATAGTAAACCCTAAACAATCCAATGCCAAAGGCTGAGCAGACGGTAATTGAAATTAACTTAAATGCTCTAACCCAAAACTTCAATTTTTTAAAATCCAAATTAGAGCCCGATACCAGATTTTTAGCTGTGGTTAAAGCTTTTGGGTATGGAAGCGATGCCGTAATAGTTTCATCGCATTTAGAGAAATTAGGCGCAGATTATTTAGCTGTTGCATTTACGTCTGAAGGCGTTCATTTAAGACAGGAAGGTATTAAGCTTCCTATTTTAGTACTACATCCACAGATTACTGATTTCAAAACCATTATCGATTATTGTTTAGAACCAAATCTTTATTCATTTAGGGTATTAGAATCATTTATTGAAACCTGCACAGAATTAGATTTAAACAACTATCCAGTTCATATTAAATTTAATACTGGATTAAATAGATTAGGTTTTCGATCAAGCGATATTAAAAACGTCTCAGAATTACTGAAAAATGGAAATTATATCAAAGTGAGGTCGATTTTTTCTCATCTTGCGGCGAGTGATGACTTATTAAAGGATGCTTTCACCAGGAACCAAATTGAGGATTTTCAGAATATATTCAAAGAACTAACTGATAATTTGGGTTATCGACCTATTCAACATATTTTGAATACATCTGGAATTTTAAATTATCCGGAAGCCCAATTTGATATGGTGCGATCGGGCATAGGCCTTTATGGATTTGGAAATTCACCTTTATTCAAAAACAATCTTACTCCTATAATTACCGTAAAATCGATTATTTCTCAAATTCATGAAATTGAGCCAGGGGAAAGTGTAGGTTATAACTTCGGTTTTGTAAGTGATACTTATAGACGTACAGCCACTATTCCTATAGGCCATGCTGATGGAATCGGCCGTCAATATGGACAAGGAAAAGGTTATGTTACCATCAATGAAGAACGGGCCATAATTGTTGGAAATGTTTGTATGGATATGCTCATGGTAGATGTAACAAATATCAACTGTGAGGAAGGAGATGAAGTCGTAGTTTTTGGTCAATTTCCTGACGCCGAAGAATTCTCCTCAACCGCAGATACTATATCCTATGAACTATTAACCGGTTTATCTAGAAGAATTAAACGCATCGTAAATTCATAGTTGTATGAATTTTCTGTTAGAATTAAAAAATTTCAATATTTTTAACTCATTGAAAATTAACCCCTAACACTAATCTAAAATTATGCTAAAAGAATTTAGAGATTTTATTATGACCGGCAATGTCATTGATTTGGCAGTTGCGGTTATTTTAGCCGGTGCCGTTGGCTTGGTCGTTACTGGATTTACAAACGATATTATGATGCCAATTGTAGGCCATTATGCTGGAGGTATGGACTTCGCAGATATGAAATTAATACTTGACGAAGCGGTAACTAATGCAGAAGGAGAAGTTGTAGAGCCAGAAAATGCCATTATGTATGGCAAATGGATCAATGCAATTATTAATTTAATCATTGTTGGTTTCGTGTTGTTTATAATTGTGAAAGCCTACAATTCCACTAAAAAGCCAAAAGAAGAGGCACCAGCTCCACCTCCAGGTCCTACCGAAATAGACTTACTCAAGGAAATCAGGGACGAATTGAAAAGAAAAGTTTAGCGCTCCGCTACACTACATAATTAATTATTTAAACCACTCTTTTTAGGGTGGTCTTTTTTTTAAATTTTTGAAACATCCTCAAACAATATTACATACATTTGCAGCTTCTTAAAAGTTAAGCCTCAAATGGTTAATTATTAAGAAACTATATTTAAAAACATTAATAAATTTTTAATTAAACAAAACCAATATTTATAATTAAATCCAATTAAAATGAAAGTTGCAGTTGTAGGTGCCACCGGTATGGTCGGCCATGTGATGCTAAAAGTCCTAGAAGAAAGAAATTTTCCCGTTACTGAATTGTTGCCAGTGGCTTCAGAAAAATCTGTTGGCAAGACCATTAAGTTTAAGGATAAGGATTATAAGATTATTGGATTGCAGGATGCGGTTAATGAAAGACCAGATATTGCATTGTTTTCTGCTGGTGGTGGCACTTCCTTAGATTGGGCACCAAAATTTGCAGAAGTTGGTACAACCGTGGTAGATAATTCTTCAGCATGGAGAATGGATGCCACCAAAAAGTTAGTGGTACCAGAAATAAATGCGGATATATTAACAAAAGAGGATAAAATTATCGCGAACCCTAATTGCTCAACCATACAAATGGTAATGGCATTAGCACCGCTTCATAAAAAATATAAGATTAAACGTATTGTCGTTTCAACTTACCAGTCTGTTTCCGGAACTGGTGTAAAGGCAGTTAAACAACTAGAAAATGAAATTGCTGGCATTGAAGGAGAAATGGCCTATTTCTACCCAATAAGTAGAAATGCAATACCTCATTGCGATGTTTTCGAAAACAATGGGTACACAAAAGAGGAAATGAAATTGGTTCGTGAAACCCAAAAAATCCTTGATGACCGTTCTATAGCTGTTACAGCAACAGCTGTAAGAATCCCTACCGCAGGAGGACACAGTGAAGCGGTTAATGTTGAGTTTGAAAATGATTTCGATTTGAAAGATGTTCGCCATCTTTTGGAATCTACTCCTGGAGTAGTTGTTCAAGACGATTTAGAAAAAAATAGTTACCCAATGCCAATCTTGGCTCATGATAAAGATGAGGTATTTGTTGGAAGGATTCGCAGAGATGAATCTCAGCCCAATACATTGAATATGTGGATTGTAAGTGACAACCTAAGAAAGGGAGCCGCTACAAATACAATTCAAATAGCGGAATATTTAGTAAAGGAAGAATTGGTTTAAAATAAATTACCAAAATAAACTTTAACACCTATAAACTTGATTTTTATCTGTTTATAGGTGTTTTTCATTTTTAAATCTTTTGAATTCGTATATTTAGACACCAAATTAAACGTAGATGTTGACCCGCCCCTACTTCTATGGATGCATGCTTATCATTGCCATGCTTTTCCAGTCTTGTCAAAAGGACGATGATGACTACGTACCAATAATTTCACCTGTTGTTTTTGACCTCGATCAGGTGCCATACGCAAATCTTTCGGAATACAATTTTTTTGAAGGAAACATGTCCGATTTAGATCCCGTTTATGGGGTTTTGGAATATGAACTTGTTTCACCTTTGTTTACAGATTATGCGAACAAAAAAAGGTTTGTTTGGATGCCTTCAGAAGTTAAGGCTTCATATGTATCTAACTCTGAAACTTTAGATTTTCCGGTTGGAAGTGTTTTAATTAAGAATTTTTATTATGACTCCTCACATGGTTTGAGTAGTAGAAAAATGATTGAGACCCGAATAATGATAATGAAATCTGAAGGTTGGGTTTTTGCTAATTACAAATGGTTAGATGATATGTCGGATGCTATTTTAGATCCAACAGGAAGTTTTGTGGAAATGAACATTACAGTGAATGCTGAAAATTATAATTTCAATTATAAAATTCCCTCAGAACCCGAATGCCTTACTTGTCATAAATCCATAGAGGACAAACCAGCTGTGATAGGTGTAAAACCACAGAATCTGAATAAAATGTTTAGCTATCAAAGCTCTGGGACAAAAAACCAATTACAGGAATGGATAGATATGGGGTATTTAGAAAATAACATACCAAGTAATTTAAGTACGGTAGTTGATTGGACTGATAATAGCAAAAGTTTGGACGAACGCGTACGCTCTTATTTAAACATAAATTGTGCCCATTGCCATTCAGAATTTGGACATTGTTCATACAGACCAATGAGGTTTGATTATAAGGACACAACAGATCCTGCAAATTTGGGAATATGTGTTGAAGCCCATGAGGATGTTGAAGACCTAATGTATATTATTAAACCGGGCGATGCTGAAAATTCTATTCTTCCTTATAGGTTAAAAACATCTGACCAAAGTGTTAAAATGCCCTTATTGGGTGTTAGATTGAAACACAATGAGGCAATAGATTTGATTGAACAATGGATTAATTCTTTAGACCCCCTCTGTCAATAGCCTATGAAATTAAATTTCTACTTTTCCCTTTTTATGTATTCATTATCAATTGTCGGATTTGCCCAAAGTTTCGATAATTGTACGGCTGCAAGTAATGCCACAGCTATTACTCCTGGAAACTTTACTATTAATGCAATTAATGGTAATGACCTTCCCAGTACAGTCTGTGATGGAGTGAATTCAGGCGCCATAACTGCAGTTGAATGGTTAAAATATACTCCGACACAAGACCATACCGTTGTAATATCTTCAGATTTAAATGTAAATGGAGATAAAGACACAAGGGTAAACATTTATACTGGGTCATGTGGTTCGCTGACCTGTCTGGTGGGTGATGACGATTCGGGAGCTTATGAGGGAACTAATGGTATGTCGTTGCTTTCTTATATTGAATTTAATGTTACCTCTGGCACAACTTATTATATTGTATGGAACAACTTTTGGTCATCCAATGGATTTGACTTTGCGCTTACGGAATATCCTGTAAAAACTCCGTCAGACCGGTCTTCTGCAGTAACTTTTTCTCAAACCAACGCTGATATTTTAGGCGCTTATGACAGGGGCCTTTTCGATATAAATGGGGATCATTTAGATGATTGGGTCTCTATAGACCCAACACGGATTAACATTAATCTTCAAAATGCAAATGGCACTTATACAAAGGTTACAAAAACTACAACCCTTGCAGATTATGAGCCTGCCTGGAGTATGGCTGCCGGGGATTTTAATGCTGATGGATATGCGGATTTGATCTATGGCGGTAGCGATGGTGCTACTTTTATGAAATCCAATCAAACAGGTAATTCAGGTTTTAGTTCTGTGGAATACATTGAGATTTCTGGCCCTGAAGATGTTTTTTGCCAACGTACCAATTTTGTTGATATCGACAATGATGGTTCCTTGGATGGATTTGCTTGTTATGATTTGGGACCAAGTGTAACTTATTATAATGATGGTTCTGGAAATTTAACTTTTAGTAATTCAAATGGTTTGGGCGGCTATGTAAGTGGGGGTAATTACGGTTCCATTTTTATTGATGTTGATAACGATGGAGATGTCGATATGTTTATGTCCAAGTGTTCGGGAGGAGTTCTTATTCAAAGGAAAACCAACGAGCTCTATATAAATAATGGGGATGGAACATATACTGAAATGGCAGTTTCTGCTGGATTAGCAGACATTATCCAAGCATGGTCAGCTGCTTGGGGTGATTTCGACAATGATGGTGACTTGGATGTTGTTATAGGTTCATATGAAAGAAATGACCATCAAGTAATGCGCAATAATGGGGATTTAACCTTTACAGATGTTACTCCGGGTTCAGGCATTGGGATTGGCGACAGGGGTAAAGAAATATTAGCAGGAGACTTTAACAATGATGGATACCTTGACGTACTTATGCGTAATTCATTGCTTTATGGAAATGGTGATCTTACATTTACCAAAGAAACGACTGTGGCGGATGGCGCAATTGGTGATGCGAACAATGATGGCTTCTTAGACATTTTTGACAATTTCCTTTACATCAATAATGGTAACAGTAATAATTATTTAAAGGTTGTTGCCATAGGCGATCAAGCCGGTGGTTTTAGTAATATTAATGGTATTGGCGCAAGAGTTGAAATAAAATCAACACTTGGAACTCAAATTAGGGATATTGTTAGTGGGGTAGGATTTACATATATGAGTTCGTTAACTGCTCATTTTGGTATTAAATCAGATACATCAATAGAATATGTTAAGGTTTATTGGCCTTCTGGAGTTGTTGATACAATAAACTCTCCAAATATTAATCAAACATTGGTAATTACTGAAGGTCAAACTTTGAGCACAATTGAAAAAGAATCAAATTCAATCTCTCTCTACCCTAATCCTACAAGAGATAAGGTCTATCTAAAATCAAATACCGTCAACCTGCAAAATGCAACATTTTCTATTTATGACATAACTGGAAAAACTATAGCTAATGGTCACTTACGTAGTGGTGAAATAGAATTTTCAAACTTTAGTTCTGGACATTATATCTTAAAAATAACTGAGGGCAATCTCACAAAACATTGGAAAATCCTAAAACAATAACGGAATTACGTTAAGGAAAATTTAAGGATTAATAATTTTAAAGACTTATTCCTTAATTTCGCGCATCAAACTAAAAATTATGAAAGGCTTATATTTTTCACTTGCAATTCTTTTTCTATTTATGTCATGTAAAAATGATTCTGAAAATCCTTCAGAGGAAACAACAGCACTAAATTATCCAATAACCAAAAAAGTTGATACGGTAGATACCTATTTTGGAGAAAAGGTCCCCGATCCATATCGTTGGTTAGAGGATGACCGAAGCGAGGAGACTGCTGAATGGGTCAAAGAAGAGAATAAGGTAACTTTCGACTATTTAAGTCAGATTCCTTACAGGGAAGATTTAAAAAACAAATTAAGTGACCTTTGGAATTATGAAAAGTTATCCTCCCCTTTTACTGAAGGTAACTACATCTATTTTGCAAAGAATGATGGTTTACAAAACCAATATGTCTATTACCGCAAAAAGGGTGAAAATGGTGAAGAGCAAGTTTTTCTAGATCCAAATAAATTTTCTGAAGATGGAACGATTTCCCTTTCCACAATGAGCTTCACGGAGGATGGTAGCCTTTTAGCTTATGCAATTTCTGAAGGAGGTAGCGATTGGCGTAAAGTGATTGTTTTAGACACTGAGACTTTGGAGCAAATCGGCGATACTTTGAAGGATATAAAATTTTCTGGTGTTTCTTGGTATAAAAACGATGGATTCTACTATTCTAGTTACGATAAACCAAAAGGTAGTGAATTATCTGCCAAAACTGACCAGCACAAGGTTTACTACCACAAACTTGGAACCCCTCAATCTGAAGATGAGCTAATATTTGGCGGAACTCCTGAACAAAAACACAGATATTTAGGAGCACGAGTAACCAAGGACAATAAATATTTAATTATATCAGCCAGTATTTCAACATCTGGCAACAAACTATTTATTAAAGATTTGTCTAGCCCTAATTCAAAATGGGTAGCTATAATTGGCACTGATGAATCTGATACAAACGTTATAGATAATGTTGGTTCTAAACTTTATCTTATTACAGATAAGGATGCTCCAAACAGAAGGCTTGTAACAGTTGATGCAACTAATCCAACTCCTGAAAATTGGGTCGATGTTATTCCAGAAACTGAATTTGTTTTAAATCCTTCTACTGGTGGCGGATATCTTTTTGCTGAATATATGGAGGATGCCGTTTCTAAAGTATTGCAATATGATTATGATGGAAAACTGGTAAGAGAAGTTGAGTTGCCTGGAATTGGTAATGCAGGTGGTTTCGGCGGGAAAAAAGAGGATACCATAGATTATTACTCATTTACAAATTATTATACCCCAGCGAGCATCTATAAATTTGATTACAAAACAGGTACTTCAGAATTATATTGGACACCACAAATTCAATTTGACAGCAACGATTTTGAAAGTAAGCAGGTATTTTATAACTCTAAAGATGGAACTAAGGTTCCGATGATTATAACCTACAAAAAAGGGTTAGAATTGGATGGAAAGAACCCTACCATCCTTTATGGTTATGGTGGATTTAACGTTTCTCAATATCCATCCTTTAGTATAACTAACGCATTGTGGTTACAAGAAGGTGGTGTTTATGCAGTTGCTAATCTTAGAGGAGGTGGAGAGTATGGTAAAACTTGGCATGATGCAGGAACCAAAATGCAAAAGCAAAATGTATTTGATGATTTTATTGCTGCCGCTGAATATTTAATCGACAATAATTATACATCTAAAAAATATTTAGCAATTAGAGGTGGCTCAAACGGAGGCCTTCTAGTTGGTGCAACTATGACTCAACGGCCTGATTTAATGCAAGTGGCTTTGCCAGCAGTTGGGGTAATGGACATGCTTAGGTATCATACATTTACTGCTGGGGCTGGCTGGGCCTACGATTATGGAACTTCTGAAGACAATAAAGAAATGTTCAGTTATTTAAAAGGGTATTCTCCCGTTCATAATGTAAAGCCAGGCGTTGAATATCCTGCGACCTTAGTAACCACTGGAGATCATGACGATAGGGTAGTTCCTGCACACAGTTTTAAATTTGCTGCAGAATTACAAGAAAAACAAGCTGGAAGTAATCCAGTTTTAATTCGAATTGAAACGGATGCTGGTCACGGTGCTGGTACTCCGGTAAGTAAAACTATCGAACAATATGCAGATATTTTTGCCTTCACACTATATAACATGGGATATAAAGTTCTGCCGAGTAAAACCAAAGAAAATATTAAAGGATAAGTTTTAAAAATCGCTTGAAATTCAAGCGATTTTTTATTTATGTTCATTAAATGCTTAAAGTCAATAACCTTAATTTTGGATATAGTGAAGTTCCCATTTTAAAAAGTATTGAATTTCAAGTACCCGAAGGAAAGCATTTTTCTATCATAGGAAGAAGCGGCTCCGGGAAAAGTACTATCCTAAAGGCGATTTTTGGCAATTTCGATTTAAAAGGTGGATCTATATATTGGAAGGATACACTAATCCTAGGTCCTGCTTTTAATTTGGTTGTTGGATATCCATTTATGAAATACGTTGCCCAAGAATTCGACTTGATGCCTTATGCTAATGTTGAAGAAACAATCGGCAAATTCCTTTCAAATTTCTATCCTGACAAAAAAAAGAAGCGAGTTGATGAATTGATGGATTTAATAGAACTTACTCCTTGGGCTAAAACAAAGGTAAGTCGTTTAAGTGGCGGTCAGAAACAACGGGTGTATTTGGCTCAATCAATTGCCAATCTCCCTGAAATAATTCTGTTAGATGAACCTTTTAGCCACATCGATAATTTTAAAAAACAGGAATTACGTAGAAGAATATTTTCTTATTTAAAACGCAATAATGTAACATGCATAGTTGCTACTCACGACAAAGAAGATATTTTAGGTTATACAGATGAAATAATGGTTATTGAGGAGGGTGAAACGATTCAAATGGATAAAGCTGAAAAGTTGTTTTCGAATCCAAAAAATGGATTGGTTGCCTCATTTTTTGGCGAATACAATCTGTTTTACTCACATGAATTAGATGGTTCGAAAGAATCTGAAGTTATCTTATATAGCCATCAATTACGTATTGAATCCGAAGGTAAGTTCGAAGGTGAAGTTCTAAACTCATATTATAAGGGTACTTATTATTTAATAGAACTCCTTTTTAATAAAAGGTCAATATTAATCGATCATTCTATTCCCTTGGAAAGAGGCCTTAAAGTAAAGTTCAATATAGGTTAGAATATACCTACAGGGTAAGATTAGCCAAAGATTTACCAATTGTACTTCCTATAGCTACACCCATTCCTGAAAGTCGAATACCACAATAAACATTCTCAGAAATTTGCTTGACAATTGGATATTTTCGAGGACCTACCCCCATTATTCCACTCCAACGATGACAAACTTCATAATTATTGTCTGGAAGGATCACAGTGTCTAAAAGCTCCTCCAATCTATTTTGAATGATATCAGATATCCCAAATTCTGAAGTGGTTTCGCCTTCAAAATCTAAATTCCTAGCTCCACCAAATAAGACTCGATTTCCCACATTCCTGAAATAATAGTAACCCTGGTCTATGTGGAAGGTGCCTTTTATTTTTAATCCAGGTATGGGCTCCGTTATCAATACTTGTGCTCTTGCAGGTACAACATTCTCTTTTATAATTGTACTACTAAACCCATTAGTAGCGAATAGGAGTTTTGCTGTCTTAAACTGAAAATCACCCAAATCAACAACCACATGATTCATTGCTTCTTCAAAGGCTATTATTTTGGTATTGTTCAAAATTCTTATGCCATTTGAATGGGCCTTCCTCAATAAGTTAAACATCATCAAGCCCGTATCTATTTGCCCTTCATACTTATTATAAATAAGTTTTTCCTCGATTCCATGAAACCCATAAAGGTTTTCTTTTAGACTAAATGGAGAAGTGGGTAAGATAGAATTTAGTAAATCATTTAAATACGGTATTTTATCGAGACAGTTTTTATAATTATCATCATCGGAAAGAAACAATTCGTATCCTCCAAACTCTTGGTAACCGATACCTTTATCCCCTAATAATTGCCTAAGTTGTATTAATCCATCAATACGCATCTTTAAAACCTCAAGAACCTCATTTTCAGTGGAATTTTTAAGATCCTCAATTAATTCACTAACACTTCCAAAGCATGCAAATCCCGCATTCTTAGTGCTGGCTCCTTGGGGTAAGAGCCCTTTTTCTATAATCAAAATCGATGCATTTGGATAGTTATGTTTCAACTGCAAAGCACAATTTAGCCCTACAATACCACTTCCAATTATTGTAAAATCAACATTTTGAAACCAATGTTTCAATTCCCAATAGGAAAAATTAGATTTCCGCATCTCATTTGTTAAAGGATAAAATTAAAAAAACCCGAAGGTTTATCCTCGGGTTTAATTTTATATCAGTTTAATAACTTAATTTTCTTCCTCTTCAACAGGTTTCATCTTAAAAGTTTCCATGAATTTGGTAGTATAATTGCCTGCCAAATACTGAGGGTCTTCCATGAGTTGACGATGGAAAGGAATGGTTGTCTTTATTCCTTCAATTACGAATTCGTCTAAGGCTCGCTTCATTTTATTAACCGCTTCTTCCCTTGTTTGGGCCGTGGTAATTAATTTGGCTATCATAGAATCATAATTTGGAGGAATTGTATAACCTGCATAGACATGCGTATCCAATCTCACACCATGGCCTCCTGGAGCATGAAGTGTTGTAATCTTTCCTGGAGAAGGTCTGAAATCATTAAATGGATCTTCAGCATTTATCCTACACTCCACAGAATGCAAGTTTGGAGTATAATTTCTGCCAGAAATTGGAACACCTGCAGCGACCAAAATCTGTTCTCTAATTAAGTCAAAGTCTATTACTTGCTCTGTAATCGGATGTTCTACCTGGATCCTTGTATTCATTTCCATGAAATAGAAATTACGGTCCTTATCCACCAAAAATTCAATAGTACCCGCCCCTTCATATTTAATAAATTCAGCAGCTTTAACCGCAGCCTCGCCCATTTTATTTCTAAGTTCTTTAGTCATAAATGGTGAAGGCACTTCTTCGGTAAGTTTTTGGTGACGTCTTTGAATGGAACAATCTCGTTCGGATAAGTGACAAGCACGACCAGTAGAATCACCAACAATCTGAATTTCGATATGTCTCGGCTCTTCAATAAGCTTTTCCATGTACATATCGTTATTCCCGAAGGCAGCTTTAGATTCTTGTCTAGCAGATTCCCAAGCATTTTTAAGATTTTCCTTTTTCCAAACGGCCCTCATACCTTTACCACCTCCACCTGCAGAAGCCTTAAGCATTACTGGGTAACCGATTTCATCAGCTAACTTTTCACATTGCTCATAACTTTCAATAATACCTTCACTACCTGGAACACAAGGAACACCAGCGGCCTTCATTGTAGCTTTGGCTGATGCCTTGTCCCCCATCTGTTCAATCATGGTTGGCGAGGCACCGATAAATTTAATTTCGTGCTCCTCACAAATTTTTGAGAATTTAGCGTTCTCAGAAAGAAATCCGTATCCTGGATGAATAGCATCAGCATTGGTAATCTCGGCTGCCGCAATGATATTCGACATTTTTAAGTATGACTCCGAACTAGGAGGAGGTCCAATACAAACCGCTTCATCAGCAAATTTAACGTGGAGACTTTCCGCATCTGCTGTAGAATAAACTGCAACAGTTTTAATCCCCATTTCCTTACAAGTCCTGATAACACGTAAGGCTATTTCTCCCCTATTGGCTATAAGTATTTTTTTAAACATGTGTATTTTTTTAACTTAAAGTTTGCCCGGCTGGCTTAATAAGAATACAACCTGTTCCTTCTTAAACTTATGAAGGATCTACAAGAAATAAGGGCTGATCGAATTCTACTGGGGACGAATCGTCCACTAAAATTTTTACAATTTTTCCAGAAACCTCAGATTCAATTTCATTGAATAATTTCATTGCCTCTATAACACAAAGTACATCACCTTCAGAAATTGTGCTCCCAACCTCAACAAACACAGGTTTGTCTGGAGATGGTTTTCTATAAAATGTACCTATTATAGGAGACTTAATTGTGATGTATTTAGACTCTTCAGAAGTAACAGGTTTAGTTGGCTGAGGAGTTTCTGCAATAGGAGCTGGAGAAACTGGAGCTTGTGGCGCAGGGGCCGGTTGACCCATTGGGATTTGTTGAACAATAGTACGAACATCATCCTTGTCATCAGATCCAGTTTTAATGGTAATCTTGAAATCACCTGTTTCAAGTTTGACCTCGCTAGCACCAGATTTAGCAACAAACTTGATCAAATTCTGAATTTCCTTAATATCCATATGTTGTTAGTTTTATTAGTTATTCTTTGGAAGTGTAGGCCCAAGTTAAATAAATTGAACCCCAAGTAAAGCCGCCGCCAAAAGCAGCGAATATTAATTTATCCCCTTTCTTAAGTTGGTCTTCATAGTCAGCCAATAATAGAGGAAGGGTTGCCGAAGTTGTATTTCCGTATTTATAGATATTCACCATAACCTTTGAAGGATCTAAATCTATCCTATTGGCAGTGGCATCAATAATTCTTTGATTCGCCTGATGAGGAACAAGCCAATTGATATCTTCATTGGTAAGATTATTTCGCCTCATAATACGTTCAGAAACATCTGCCATGTTAAATACAGCATTCTTGAAAACAGTTTTACCATCTTGGAAAACATAATGTCTACCTTCTTTTATGGCTTCAACTGTAGATGGATAGGAAGATCCGCCATAGGTCGCTTGTAAAAACTCACGGCCAGAACCATCGCTTCTTAGGATTTCATCCTGTACACCATAACCTTCTTGATCAGGCTCGAACAATACCGCCCCAGCGCCATCACCAAAGATGATGCAGGTTGCACGATCTTCATAATTAATCATAGAGGAATTCTTATCCGCCCCTATTAATAAAACCTTTGTGTATTTGCCAGACTCAATGTACCTAGCGGCCACTGACATGCCATAGAGAAAACTAGAACAAGCAGCCTCTAAATCGAAGGCGAACGCATTGGTTGCTCCTATTTCAGATGCTGTAAAAGCCGCTGTTGCTGCGGCTTTCATATCTGGAGTGGCTGTCGCCACAATCACTAATTCTATTTCTTCAGGATTAAGACCCGATTTATCAATCAGGTTTTTGGCAGCATTAATGGCTAAAAATGAAGTCCCTTTCCCTTCTTCTTTTAAAATCCTTCTTTCTTTAATTCCGGTACGGGTAGTAATCCATTCATCGTTGGTTTCAACCATTGTTTCGAGAATCTGGTTGGTTAGAACATAGTCAGGTACATATGAACCAACCGCGGTAATCGCTGCTGAAATCTTACTCATTATAGATTAATTGAGTTTTTTAAGGGAAACATCAAACTGATCAAAAAAACAGTAATAATCTGATGAAAATACCAATTTTTGATTAGAATTTGCGCAAATTAAGCCGATTTTAAGACTTTTTGAAGTATTTCATAAAAAAAACGCCCCCTATGGAGCGCTTTCTCTATGCAAGCATAATACTTATGCTAAATTTTCAGCTTTTTCTGAGTTGTCAATCAAAACCTGACCTCTGTAGTACAATTTTCCTTCAAACCAATGTGCTCTATGGAAAAGATGTGGTTCTCCAGTGGTAGGGCATGTTGCAATCTGAGGAGCTACAGCTTTATAATGTGTTCTGCGCTTATCTCTTCTGGTTTTAGAGGTTTTTCTCTTAGGATGTGCCATTATACTCTATTTATCCGTTAATAATTTTTTCAAAGTATCCCATCTAGGGTCAGTCTCCTCTGTTCCTTTATTCTTATTTTCAGAAGGACTTAATTCTTTTAGTTTTTCCAAAATTTCAGATTTTAATGTTCCATCTTTAACCCCTGGGTGTATACATTTAGCAGGAACTGCCAATACAATCATTTCATAAATGTATTGGGCAACATTAATTTCAAACTCATTATGGGGTACAACTAAAATTTCTTCATTGTCGTCATTGTAGACATCCCCAAATTTTACAATAAGTTTAAAATTTCCTGATATAGGTTGATCAAAAGGTTCATTTGTTAAATGACAATTGACATTTACATAACCTGAACATTTAAAATCCACCTCAAGCATATTTGCCTTTTTCTCAAATTCTAAATCTACCGCTACATTGGATTCATTAAAATCTTGATAATCAAAATTTTGAAAGAACGTATTATCTATTTTAAAATCAAAATGATGCGTTCCAATTTTTAATCCAACGAACGGAATCGTATACTCCTTCAAAGACTTCATCCTCACATCAATTTTGAGCCTGCAAATATAGGAATAATTTTCTTTTGAAATCCACTAAATTCGAAAAAATACTTTATGCTTTTTTTGTAGCCTTTTTTAGGGGATTTTTCGAGTACTTCAAATACTGTTTTCTATTTCTATAAATTTCAATCGCTTTAAACACAGCCTCTTTAAATGAACCCTCATCCGCCATATTTTTGCCAGCAATCTCGAAAGCCGTACCATGATCAGGTGAGGTTCTTATTTTCGAAAGCCCTGCAGTAAAATTTACACCCTTTCCAAAAGAAAGCGTTTTAAATGGAATTAAACCTTGATCATGGTATGTGGCAATAATAGCATCAAAGTTTTTATAATTCCCCGATCCGAAAAAGCTGTCCGCAGAGTATGGGCCATAAACTAAATAGCCCTCCTCCTTTAATTCATTCAAACAAGGCCGAAGGATGTCATCATCCTCCTTGCCGATAACTCCATGGTCTCCGGCGTGTGGATTTATACTAAGAACCGCAATTACTGGTTTTTCAATACAAAAGTCCTGTTTAAGAGTCTCAACAATGGTTTGCACCTTATCTGCAATTAAATCCTTAGTAATCTTTTCACTCACATCCTTAACAGGCACATGATCGGTCAACAGACCCACACGAAGTTTATCAGCTACCATAAGCATTAAACTTTTACCTTGTAATTCTTGAGCTAAGTAATCGGTATGTCCCGGGAAGAAAAATTCCTTAGATTGAACGGTAGATTTGTTAATTGGAGCTGTTACAAGTACATCAATATGATTTTCTTTTAGAGCCTTTACTGCTTCCTTTAAAGACTTTACAGCATAACTGCCAATTTTTGGATCTTCTTCCCCAAACCGGATTTCAATATTTTCCTTCCATGCAGGAAAAACATTGATTTTGTTGTCTATAATTTGATCATATTGATGAGCTCCGTGAAATTGAATCTCGCTTTCCAACATTTTTTTGGCTTGACTCATTACTTGGTTTGAAGCGAAAATTACAGGAGTACAAAAGTCCAACATTCGACTATCCTCAAATGTCTTAATGATAATTTCAGACCCAATTCCATTTAAGTCCCCCACCGAAATTCCTACCTTTATTTTATCTGACTTTTTCATTCAATTTCCTACTAATTCATACTTTTAACCCACAAATGTAATTAAATTAAAAACCATGTTTACAGGAATTGTTGAGGATGTTGGAGTTGTTAGTGCCGTCTTAAAAGAAAAGGGCAATTTAAATCTCACCATTAAAAGCAAATTGTCTCCTGAATTAAAAATAGATCAGAGCCTTGCCCATGATGGAATTTGTCTCACAGTTACCTCGTGTAACAATGAATTTTATACAGTAACTGCTATTGAAGAAACAATTTTAAAGACATCAATTGGTGAATGGAAAACGGGTAAAAAGGTGAATTTGGAGCGCGCCATGATATTAGGCAGTCGTTTGGATGGCCATATAGTCCAAGGACACGTTGATCAAACAGGTCTTTGCACATCCATTAAAGAAAGGGATGGTAGTTGGTATTTTACATTTAGTTACGACGTAGGTCTCAATAATTATACCATTGAAAAAGGTTCGATAACAATCAATGGAGTAAGCTTAACTGTAGTGGATTCAGAAAAAGGGAAATTGAGTGTTGCTATAATACCATATACTTTTCAACATACCAATTTTAGTGAAATTTCAATTGGGGATAAAGTAAATTTAGAATTTGATGTGATTGGGAAATATGTTCGTAGGTTAAATGAATTAGGTCTTTAAACGTTTAAGTTTAATTGATATACCTAAAAACAATCCGACCGACCCAAAAATAATTGCAAACCATATATTATCAATGAAAAGTCCTGGTGGTGGTGGGGGTCCACAAGGTGTCGTAGGGCAAGGAAATGGAGGATTTTGTGGGAAAAAATTTCCAACATAAGCTGTGGTTATGACAATGGTCAATAGAAAGTTCCTTTTTAAATTCATTTTGGGCAACTAGAATTTAATGGTCGCTAAAATATAAATTTTCTTTAAATTAATCCATGAAATGCACTTTTTATCGATAAAATGCATTTTTACTGTTTACGAGGGGATGTTATCATAAAGTTCAAATATAGGGGTTTCCAACAAAAATAAATTCGGTTATCTGTTTTAAATTAAGCTTATCCTTCTGAATTTGTGCGAATTGACTTATCATTGGAATTTCTGAACATTAGTGGGTTTAATGTTCATCTCAAATCATGTAAATGAATGCAACCAAAAGCATTAGTCTGATTATACAATATATTGATTATTAATTTTTTAGGCTCTAAAAATTTGAAATATATTCCCCTTTAAACATTTTTAATTACATTTTCCTTATTCCACAAAGTTCCAATCAATAATAAAACTAATCCAAAGCTATCCAAAATCTTAACCTCATTTTGCCCCATTAAATTTAATTAGGTCTAATTTCACTTCATAGAGCCTATAAATATTTAAGTTGACCTGAAAGTGCAGATTTACCGTATTTTCATTTTTTGTTAATTAGCATATACATTGCAAACTATGGAATATCTATTTGTCTATGGCACACTTAGGAGCCATTTCAATAACGACATGGCCAAATTTCTACGCGCACATGCCAAATTTATTTCAAATGCAGTAACTAATGGAAGTCTTTATCTTATTGGTTGGTTCCCCGGTTTTATACCTTGTGCGTTAGAGAACCATAAAGTAATTGGTGAGGTTTATGCTTTTACTAAAGAATCAGAAGCATTTAAAACCCTAGACTCTTATGAGGGTTACGACCCAAATTTAAATACAGGTGAATTCCTAAGAACAAAAACAAAAGTTTTTTTAAGCAACGGTAAATCCAAAAACTGTTGGGTTTACGTATATAATTCAAAGGTTGATCAGAAATCTAAAATCATTTCTGGAGATTTCCTTAAACATAATATTTAGCCTCATTCTCTTAACAAATTTTAACTAAGCTAGCAGTGAAAAAAGAGTTTTTGAGCACAAATTACCGCTAATTTGGATGTATTTTTGTTTAATATTTATGGAAATAATCTCCACAAGTTTCTTGGATACCTTTTTGCCCCCAGCAACTATTCAAAAAATATTATTTAATTAACATATGGATCAATTGCCCTTACTATGGGTGTCTGGCGCCCTCATCGCCGGAATCGTAGGTTCCTTTCACAAAATCGGATTTTGGAAAGCCTTTTTCGCCGCATTGCTCCTAAGCTTTCCTATTGGAATTGTAATTACAATGACATACAAACCAAAGGAAATTTCGGAGGATGGAATTGAAGAAAATCATTATTCAGACGACACTTCACCATTAGGTGAATCACTTGAAGTTGATAAGCCTATATTGGCCACTTCAGAACTTCAAAGAATGGAACAAATTTAGTTAGTACGTTGTTATTTTAATCTAGGGAGCCTATATATAATGTATAGGCTTTTTTATTTCCATATAAAGAAGTTTAACAAAACGGGATTTGTGTAACAAAAGTCACAATTTTTCTATTTGGAGTAGGTTAAATTTGGACATTATTAATTTCTAAGTCTTATGAAAGTAGAACAAATTTATACCGGATGTTTAGCCCATGCTGCTTATTACATAGAAAGCAAGGGAGAAGCTGCAGTTTTTGACCCGCTTAGAGAAGTACACCCATATATTGAAAGGGCAGAGAAAGATGATGCCA
The DNA here is from genome assembly GCF_015476115.1 of Aegicerativicinus sediminis. GTDB lineage: Bacteria > Bacteroidota > Bacteroidia > Flavobacteriales > Flavobacteriaceae > Aegicerativicinus > Aegicerativicinus sediminis. The sequence goes on from NZ_CP064295.1 coordinate 1,059,492, forward strand.
AAATAAAATATGTTTTTGAAACCCATTTCCATGCCGATTTTGTAAGTGGCCATCTCGACCTTAGAAAAAAAACAGGAGCCAAAATTGTTTTCGGTCCAAATGCAAAACCAAGTTACGAAGCCACCATCGCAGAGGATGGACAAATATTTGAAATTGGTGAATATAAGATAAAAGTGATACATACACCTGGCCATACCATGGAAAGCACTACTTATCTTTTAATTGATGAAAATGGGAAGGAACATGGAATTATCACGGGAGATACACTATTTATTGGCGATGTAGGAAGGCCAGATTTAGCCCAGCACGTAGTGTCAGACTTAACTGAGGAGAAACTTGCCGCTACTTTATATGATTCTCTCCGCAATAAAATAATGCCATTATCGGATGACTTAATAGTATATCCCAACCATGGCGCGGGATCTGCCTGCGGCAAGAAAATGAGCACTGAAACCACCGATACTTTAGGTAATCAGAAAAAAACAAATTATGCCTTAAGGCCAGACATGACTAAGGAAGAATTTGTAAAAGAATTATTGGAAGGCCTTACCGCTCCTCCTGGATATTTCCCTCAAAACGTACTAATGAATATCCAAGGTTATGAGAGCTTCGATACTATTTTGAAAAAGGGTATACACGCCTTAACACCACAAGAGTTTGAAATTGCTGCCAACGAAACAAACGCACTTGTCTTAGATACCAGAAATGATGATTTATTTGCATTAGGGTTTATCCCGAACAGCATAAATATTGGTTTAGAAAACAATTTTGCTCCCTGGGTAGGTGAAATGGTTCCTGATGTTAAACAGCCTATTCTGCTTGTAACTGATCCTGGCAGAGAAGAAGAGTCTATTACTAGGTTGGCAAGAGTTGGCTACGACAATACTTTGGGGTATCTAGAAGGTGGAATTGAAAATTGGAAAAAATCTGGAAGGGAAATAGATACTGTCAATAGGATAACCCCTGAAGAATTGGAATACAGATTTAAGAATGAGGACATCATGTTATTTGATGTTAGAAAATATAGTGAGTTCCATTCGGAACATGTGTTGGGAGCTGAAAATATTCCATTGAATCAGATCAATCAATATCTATCCATTTTCCCAAAAGATCGTCCCTTTATTTTACACTGCCAAGGCGGCTATAGAAGTATGATTGCAGCTTCTATTTTAAAACAAAGGGGATGGGACAATTTTGTGGACGTTGAAGGAGGATTCGACGAAATTAAGAATACATCCATACATGTAACGGAATATATATGCCCAACAACACTGTTATAATTTGTGAAATAATTTTTTAAACATAGTTAATTAGGATAAAGTTAGATTAGGTTGGTTTATACTTCGTTAGATGTATAAATTGGATTGGAAAAAGAGGGTGAATTCACCCTCTTTTTTTCATTGACTTTTGTCACAAATTAACTTTTTCACTCAAAATACCTTTGTTCTTTCTTCAAAGGATTTCAAAATGAAAGCTCCAAAAAACACAAAATTCAGCATCTCTGAACACTTTCAACGTTTCTTTAGATACGAAAAAAACTACAACAATCTTAGGAACCATGCCTATGGTTCTCTCCTTGTTCTTATCTTGAGCCTCTCGAATACCTCCCTGGCTCAGGAACAAACAATCAGCTCCTTTAGCTCATGGAATACTATTACTTTCACTGGGAAACTCAATAGCCATTGGACGGTTGCTGGGGAATTAAACTTAAGGCGTACGGAATTCTCTTCGGAATGGCAACAAATAGTTGCACGACCATATTTTGATTTCAAATTACTTGAAGGATTGGTAGGCACTTTTGGATTTAGTTATGTCAGAAACTTTCATTGCTCAGAATACAGTGTGCCCATTGATGCTACAGAAAATAACCTTTGGCAACAAATGCTTTGGACGCATAAACTACCCAAATCCTCACTCAGCCATCGATTACGTTTTGAAGAACGATTTATAGATAAAATAATTAATACAAATGGCGATCTAAGTTTTCAAGGCACCAAATATGTAAGTAGAATTAGGTATAGGGCGACATTATATATTCCCCTGAAGAAGTTCAAAAATAAACAGTCGCTAACATTTGTGGCCTATGACGAATTATTCTTCACTTTCGAAGATGGAAAACTACCGGAAACTTTAGAACAAAACTGGGTGTTCGCAGGTTTAAGCTATAAATTGAATGATCGATGCAGCCTAAAAAGTGGGTACAACTACACTCACAATGAATCAAGGAATAATTTAGTGCTTGACAACCATATTTGGTCAACATTTTTAAACTACCAATTGTTTTAAACAATTATTTATAAACTAAGCAGGAATCGCTGAAATCCTTTATAAAACCATAAACATTTGGTAGATGCCCAAATTCATTAACCTGGTGCGTGGTAGTAACCACTACTGTTTTTGCTCCAGAATTTAAGGCCGCCGTTGCACCAATTACCGAATCTTCAAAAATCAAGCAATCTGTTGGTTTCACCTCCAGTTCTTCCATAATTTTCACATAAATTTCTGGATCTGGTTTTCCTCTTTTTACATCTGTCGAGTCCTTTATCACTTTAAATAAAGATCTAATGTTAAGGTTATCTAGGACAAAATCGATATTCTCAGGAGGTGCTGCGGAGCCTATGGCTATAGGCATTTGATTTAAATTTAGGTAGTCTAAATAAACCGACAATCCATCCAAAAGTGCTAAGGAGTCCTTATAGATTTCCCTATACCTAGCTTCCTTATCAAAGGCATGAAATTTTCGTTCCTCTGGTGTAAAACGATTTCCGAATAAGCGCTCCATAATCTCCTCATTTATCCCATGAATCTGTTCCATAACCTCTTCAATTGTAAAATGAAGGCCTAATTCTTTTAATTTTTTTTGCCATGCTCGGTGGTGTACCATCATATTGTCGATCATGGTTCCATCCATATCAAAAATTACCGCTTTATAGGTGAGTGACCTTAAGTTTAACATGGTAGTGAAAAAAATTATATTTCTAATTGAGGTAGGGAACCAAACAACGACTCCGTTGATCTCTTTGCAATATTCAAGGCTCTAAGTGAATTCTTCTTTTTAAACATATGTGGTTCCATTCGATTTAAAATATCGGAAAGGGTCTTAATTGCCTCATTGATGTAAGGTCCTTTATTCAACATGATACATTCAGCATGCGCACCCATAGAGGCATCGCTGATTTCCGCTCTGGTCGGAATACCAGTCTTAGCCAAATTATTAAGCACTTGGGTTGCCCAAATAACAGGAATATGTGCCGCCTCACAGATCCATAAGATCTGGTTTTGAACTTCAGAAATACGTTCAAATCCAATTTCTGCAGCTAGGTCTCCTCGTGCAATCATAACACCAATTCTAGGATGTTTCATACCTTCCAACAATATTTCGGGTAAATGCTCGAATGATTCCTTGTTCTCAATTTTAAATACAACGCCTATATCTTTAGCATTGTATTCCTCTAAACGCTCATATAAATAGGCAACATCTGATGGAGTCCTCACAAAGGAATAACCTACAATATCAGCGTATTGGCAAACGAAAGGAAGATTTGAAACATCATCTGCAGTAAGCGCAGGTAGATTTAATTGGGTATTCGGCAAGTTGATGCCTTTTTGTGATGAAATTTTAGATTTATAGGTTGCTGTTATCTCCAATTCAACATCTGTATCATTTCTACCAACAACTTTAGATTTTATCATTCCATCATCGAAAAGAACCTCGTCACCTATTTTTAAATCGTTAATAATCAAGGGGAGCAAGACCTCAATTTCAGCCTTTTCTAACTGAACATTATCTTCTGAAAACTTGGAACGTTTTCCTAAAGTTTTCCGTTTAGTTAAGATTATATGCTCCCCCTGTCTTATCCGGATAGAATTTTTAATTCCACCTTTCTTTTTCTTGATGGCAATTTCTGAAGTCCTAATTTTTGGACCTGCTAAATCCATATAGATTTTTATATCTAATCGGTTTTCTTGATTTATCTTCTTTACAAAATGGACCATCTTAGCCCAATCCTCCTTTCGGCCATGCCCCAAGTTGATCCTTGCTATACCCATTCCGTTCTCGGCCATTTGTAAAATGATCCGTTTGTCTATTGCAGCCTCATCTGGGAGGGTAACCATAATTTCTGCAGAACGCTTTTTTTGAGACCTGTCGAATAATCGACGCGTATTTCGTTTTATGCGTTTTTTACTCCGTTTATAACCAACAATTTCAACAGCGGGTTCACTTTTAGTTTCCAGACCTTGTATTAACTTTAAATTCTTAACCACATGGTAAAGATTGCTGTAAACATAACCTTCCGAAGTACGTAATGAGGAGACTCCTAATTCTGATAATTCGTCATGATATTTCCGGAAATCGAAACATCGTAGAATTAAATATCGCATCAGGTTTTTAGCACTCAGTCTATATTTGTCATGAACCCGGCTCGCATAATCATCAATTTTATTCTCTTCCTTTTCGATTATTTCAAGGATATTGCTAAGCTCATTATATAGCTGGACTATTTTCATTTTATTTATTACTTAAAAACAAAACCTCCCGCTTTTTGGGCGAGAGGCTAGGCTTATTTTGTGCCTATTACGAAAAAAGTTCTTCAATTTAATCTAATTAATTGAACGGAACAAATATCTAACCCCTAAACCTTACAAAAAACTTAATTCTATAAATTATTATCTTTAATCTCTCCACTTCAGAAATTTAATTACAATAGCCTTTTAATTTGAAAACCCAAAACCATTTGAAATGAAGCATACAACCTTACTTTTGCTAGCCACCCTCATATACTGTCCCTTTATGAGTTCATTCGCATCAAATTTTCAATTTCATAAAAGTGATTCAACAAAACAGGCCATAGAAGAATTGAATAAAAAATTAGCATTAGATTTTTATCATGATTTATGGACGACCGACAATACCGATAATTACAAAAAGTACCTGGCCGATGAATATGTAGCACATGATATTGGGGACCGTAAAAATGTTCTAGAACCTGCAATTGAGCAAAAAATAGTGGCCGACAGGTTTTGGGATAACGGAAAGATGGATTTTCAACTTGATTATCAAATTGCAGAGGGAGATCTTGTAGCCACACGTTGGACATGGAATTATAAACCAGAAACATTGATGGGGAAATTTATGTTTGGAGAAACATCAATTCCAATAATCAATGTTTTCCGTATTAAGGACAACAAAATTGTCGAGCTATGGAACCATAGACATGATATAGATACTGGCATGACCAAAATCTTCACTTTAAAAGGTCTGGCCATGGGACTATTAATTGCTCTATTACCAACTATTATAGTCTTTCGTCAACGAAAAACAATTAAACGTCTAAGACGTGGATAAAATGATTATTATCACATAATCTTTCACTTTAATCCACTAATTTTAAGTTTACTAAACATTTTAAATATTCCTCTTTATGAAAAAGAATATGGGTACTACCGACAAAGCCATCAGATTGATAGTGGCTGCAATCATTTTAATCCTTTATATCAACGGATCTATTAGTGGTGTTTTAGGCATTGTTTTGCTCGTATTGGCGATCGTTTTCGCAATTACAAGTTTTATAAGCTTTTGCCCACTTTATAAACCATTCGGTATTAATACGAATAAAAAGTAAACCGTCTTTTAAGGATTTTAAAAAGAATTTTTTACGATTGGTATTTCCTCAAATTGGATTAACTTGTGTTTTATGAAATCGAGGAGACATTTTTTAGGGAAATCATTGTTAATAGGGGCTGGACTCTTAACCAGTAGGCTATGGGCTAATACCAAACATATATCATTCGGCTCTTCCCCCTTGCCAGAACTTAGAGGCAAAAAAGTTGTTTTCCTTTATGGAGGATGGGAAGGACATGAACCTGAAAAATTTAGGGATTATTTAGTACCATGGATGAAGGAAGAAGGGGCATCGGTTGAGGTTTTTGACACCTTAGAACCCTATACAAATGAAAGTTTGATGAAATCAGTAGACCTTGTGGTTCAAATTTTTACAATGTCAAGCATTACTCCAGAACAAGAAAAAGGTCTATTACAAGCAATAAAAAAGGGTGTAGGTTTTGCCGGTTGGCATGGCGGTATGTGTGATGCATTCAGAAATAATCCTGAATATCAATTTATGACCGGCGGACAGTGGGTTTCACACCCAGGAGGGGTAATTGATTACTCGGTACAAATAGTAGACCATACGGATAATGTAACTACTGGATTAAAAGACTTCAAAATGAAGAGTGAACAGTACTACATGCACATAGACCCCAATGTAAAAGTTCTGGCTACTACCACCTTTAATAATGAACATGCCTTTTGGATAGATGGCTGTACAATTCCTGTAGCATGGAAAAAAATGTATGGGAATGGAAGAGTGTTTTTTACGTCACTAGGACATAATCTAGACCATATTACTACAGTACCAGAGGCTATTGAAATTTTAAAGCGTGGAATTCATTGGGCAGGTGCCAGCAAATACCTTCCAAAGGAAGAATGGATAGATGCTGTTTACAAGCCAATAATTTAATTATAATTTGAAAATATGCTTCATCTCCACCCATTTTTCACCCTCTTTGGCCTGGGGTAATGACTGTTGAAATTTCCACATTAACTGTTCCCATTTTTGGACAATAGGGTTTTCTGAATCTATGTGAGCCTTTAGATCTGGACTGAAATCTTCTCCAACTTCCATTATCATAAATAACCGATTGAATACCTGATAAATTTCCATATCCACAACCCCGGCCACACGAATACTTTCCTTAATTTCTAGCCAAACATTTTGGTGATGGTGGATATATTCCTGGATTAACTTAGGGTCCTCTTTTAAATCGCACGCATAGCAAATTCTTTTAGTTTTCATACCATGCCAGATTTATGTTTATTGGACACCTTATATCCATAAATTCCGACCACAATAAAACACAATAAGGGGAGAGAAAACGAAAAATTAACTTCGGGGACACCTAGAATAAGTGTATCTGTGTAACCAACACCACCTATATCTAATATAAGGCCCTGTAGTGTTGGCATAAGGGCCCCACCAACAATAGCCATAACCAAAAATGCGGCGCCAAATTTGGCATCTTCTCCCTGTCCCTCCAACGCTATGCCATATATGGTTGGAAACATAATGGACATAAAAAATGAAATGGTAACCAAGGCAATTAGACCCGTCATTCCTGGTACAAAAATAGTTATGAGACAGCAAACTCCGGCTCCAATTGCAAAGGCCAGAAGTAATTTCCCTGAGTCTATAAATTTTAAAAGCCCTGTTCCGACCCAACGGCCAATAAGAAATACGACAAGCGCAGAAATTCCATAAGTTACTGCCGAAGTGTTGTCAATGCCAAAAGAATCTGCATACTGGTATAAATAGGTCCAACACATTATTTGTGCACCAACATAAAATGCCTGTGCAACTACACCGCCTAAAAACTTAGGGGATTTAAATAATCGCTTGATAGAGGGCAGAACATCTACTTTGCCCTCTTGTCGTTCATTTTTTGGCATTTTCATAAAAGCTATCACAACCAAAAAAATAAGAACAACCAATCCTAATAACACATAAGGATTTCTTATTACAGTTAAATCTTCGGCTCTAACTATAGCTTTTTGGGCCGCATTTAAACTGGCATAAAAAGAACTTCCGTCTGCATTTAGGTTGTCGGACTGAAGGGAGGCCAAAATAAACTTTTGCGCCACCAATAGACCTAAAAGAGCACCCATTGGATTAAATGCCTGTGCCAAATTCAACCGTTGGGTGGCTGTTTTTTCATCTCCCATAGATAAGATATACGGGTTTGCAGTTGTTTCCAAAAACGCGAGTCCGAATGTCAAGATATAAAGTGCTGCGAGGAAAAAGCCAAATTGTTCATAGGCTGCTGCAGGATAAAAAAGCAATGCGCCAACCGCATATAGTGCTAAACCTACCAATATGCCTTTTTTATACGAATATCGATTGACAAATAAGGCGGCAGGGAGGGCCATTGTAAAATAACCCCCATAAAAGGCAAACTGCACTAATGATGCTTGAAAATTATCCAATTCCAACACTTTTTTAAAGGCAGAGACCATAGGATTTGTAATGTCATTGGCAAAACCCCACAATGCAAACAGTGAGGTGATTAAAACGAAGGGAATTAGAATCTTTTTAGAAACTAATGGTGTTTTTGACGACTCTACCATAAATTTAATTTGATAATAACGCCCTGTCTAAATGAACATAACCACCGTCGACAAAAACAAACTGTCCGGTGGTGTGTGAAGATCGTTCTGAAATTAAAAACAAACAAGTATCGGCAATTTCTTGTGGACTAGTCATTCTATGATCTAAGGGGATAGACTTTTTTATTTTTTCAAGTTTCTCCTGTCCATCTTTTAAGGTTTCTATCCAATTTTCATAGGCTGGTGTATAACTTTCAGCTATAATTAAGGCATTAGACCTTATACCATACGAAATTAAATCCACCGCCCATTCTCTAGTAAGTCCTAAGACTCCACCCTTTGCCGCCGCATAACCAGATGTTCCTCCTTGCCCTGTAAGTGCCACTTTAGAGCCAATATTTAAAATATTGCCTTTACTTTGCTTGAGCATTGGCAACGCATATTTAACAATAGCATAAAAGCTTATAAGATTTAATTTAAGGGAATTAAGAAAATCCTCCATTTCCGATTCCAATGAAACTCCATCATTAACACCAACGTTGTTGATTATGGCATCAATTCTTTGATAGGCTTCCTTCACTTTAGAAATAGACTCCTTTATTTGTTCAGCATTTGTGAGGTCGGTTTGAAAAAATCGCGCATCAACCCCTAATTCTCGAAGTTGTTTTTCGTAGGTAAAACCACGTTCGTTTCTATCAATTAGTACAGGAATCGCTCCTTCCCTGGCTAATGCAAAAGCAATGGTATGACCGATGCTTCCTTCAATTCCGCATGAACCTGTTACTATTACTATTTTATCCTTTAAATGTAAATCCATACTTAGTTAGTTAATATTATATATGCGCTTTGCATTTTTATAAAAAAAAGCGTCCTGCTCAGATGGTGATAATTGATGGACCATTGTTTTCCCTAAATGCAACACTTCAGTATAAGAAGCTGCCACCAAACAGACTGGCCAATCTGAACCGTATAGAATCCGATTGGGTCCGAAAGATTCAAGTACCACATCAATATAAGGCTTGATTTGTTCTGGCGACCAATTGCTATAATCAGCTTCGGTAACCATACCAGAAATTTTACAACTAAGATTGTCAAAGTTTCCAAGCGCCTTAATCATTGTTGCCCATCCTTCTATATAACCTTCTTTAATATAGGGTTTTGCAATATGATCCAATACAAATTGAACGTTTGGAAACATTTTAACAAATTCATAGACCATCTGCAGTTGGTGGGGAAATACCAGTATTTCATAAACGAAATCATATTTTTCAAGCAATTTAATTCCTTCTAAAAACCCCGGCCTTAAAAGGAATTTTACATCTGCTTCCCCTTGTACAATATGCCTGAAACCTTTCATTAGCTCTATTTCGCTAAAATGGTAAATATCTTCTTCTACCCTGTCATTTTGAAAATCTACCCAACCGATCACTCCCTTGATAAATTTATGTTTATTGGCAAGGTCCAACAAAAACTCATTTTCCTCCAAAGTTTGGTCTGCTTGAACGGCAATACAACCGAAAACATCATTTTCTTTAAAGCAACTTTCCAGCTCATCCGGTAAAAAATCACGTCGAATTACGGACAACTCATCCGAAATCCATCCATGGGTTTGAGGTGTGTACCGCCAAAAATGTTGGTGGCTGTCAATTATTTTATGAGGTTTTCTTTCTTTCAAATTACATCAATAACTGCTTTGATAATTTTATTTTTAGGGTCTGAAATATTTTCAAAAAGTTCAGGTAAGTTGGAAAAATTTAACCTATGGGTTATTAAACTGTCAACATCTATTAAACCCTTTTTCAAACATGAAATAACATGTTCAAAATCTTCTTTATTGGCATTTCTACTGCTCAAAAGTGTCGTTTCCCGTTTATGAAACTCCGGATGGTTAAAAACCAAATCTCCCTTTTGAAGACCGACCAGCACATACCTGCCACCATGAGAAATATATTGGAGCCCTCCATTAATAACAGATTGGTTTCCAGTTGCATCAATAACAACCGTAGCCATATCCCCATCAGTTAAGGTAAACAATTCTTCTTTTAAGTTTACATTTAGTGGGTTTAAACAAGCGTCTACCCCAAACTTAAGCTTCGCAAAATTTAAACGAAAATCATTAACGTCAACCCCAATTACTCTTGCTCCTTTAATCTTTGCGAAAGCCACTAAACCTAATCCGATTGGACCAACACCCATCACCAAGACGGTATCATTTTCCGTAATCCCCCCACGTCTGACACCATGTGCAGCAATTGCAAGTGGCTCTACCATTGTTAATTGGTCAAAGGAGAGGCCAACACCTTTTAATAAATATTCATTCGGAACGACCACATACTCTTTCATACCCCCATCCATATGAACACCAAAAACCTTGATGTTGCTACAGCAATTGGGCCTTTCATTTTTGCATGCCACACAAATTCCACAATTAAAATATGGCATAAATGTCAAAGCTTCTCCAGGAATAAAATTTTCAGCATCACCCTTTACATACTCAGCCGCCAATTCGTGGCCCAAAATTCTAGGATAATTAAAATAGGGTTGATTGCCGTTAAATGCATGAATATCCGTGCCACAAATTCCAATTTTATGAATTTTTAATAAAGACTCCCCTTTCTTAGGAATTGGACTTTCCATTGTAGAAAGAGTCATTGAGCCTGGATGGTCACAAACAATATACCTCATGCTTTTATGGTGGTTATTTATTATGAATAGGCTATGGCATGTTGTTTGGATGTTCCTAAACCTTCTATTCCTAGTTCAACCACATCACCGGCCTTTAAATATCGAGGTGGGTTGAAACCCATTCCAACCCCAAATGGAGTTCCTGTAGAAATCACATCTCCTGGAAGCAACGTCATGTACTGACTAATATAACTGACAACATGAGGTATGTCGAAAATAAAATCTGAGGTGTTACTATTTTGAAGGAGCTCACCATTTACCTTCAACCATAATTTTAAATCATGCGGATTTTGTATTTCGTCCTTTGTAACCATACATGGTCCTAATGGCGCAAAAGTGTCACAACTCTTTCCCTTTACCCATTGACCAGTACCTTCTAATTGGAAAGCACGTTCACTATAGTCGTTATGCAATACATATCCTGCCACATAATCCATTGCCTCCTCTTTACTGATATAAGAAGCCTTTTTTTCAATTACTACAGCCAATTCTACCTCCCAATCTGTTTTTTTACTGTTCAAAGGAATGATGACGTCGTCATTTGGACCAACAATGGAAGAGGTGGCCTTAAAAAACAAAACTGGCTCTGCAGGTACCTCCATACCTGTTTCGGCAGCGTGACTAGCATAATTTAATCCAACACATACAAGTTTAGACGGTCTTGCCAAAGGTGGGCCTAAACGCATATCTGCACTAACCTCTGGGCACTCATTAAACTCTGAGGTATTTAAGCGCATCTTTAAATCATTCAAACCGCCATATTGGAAAAAAGTTTCATCATAATCCTTTATAAACTCTGAAACATCTATGCGCTTTCCATTTTCTAATTCAAGACCAGGTTTTTCCTTCCCAGCTTCTCCAAATCTTATCAATTTCATAATTCTCTATTTCTATATATTATATTATTTTGAAATTTTTTTAACCAATCAATTTGTTTCAATTCTAACAGTAAATGCTGGCACTCCTTCTAGTTTCTTTCTTGAAGGTTTAGGAATAAGAAAGGTAAACACACCATCCTTTTTTGTCCATTTTATAGTTCCTTTGCTTCCTAAAAGCGTTGCTTTTTTTATATCCACATCAAGTCCTAAAAATTGAATGGAGTTTGGCAAGTTAGTTTCATCCTCATCCATTAAATAAATTAAATACAGACTGTTTTCCTTAGGTTTAGAAGTTATGCAAACCTTACCAGATTTATAGGGAGAAATTGCCTCGGTGCTATAAATAGCTTCACTGTTTACATCCATCCATTTGCCAATATTCTCTAGCAATTGGTATGCTTCCCCATCCCATTCTCCCTTAGGACTCGGAGCAATATTCAAAAGTAAATTTCCCCCTTTTGCAACTATATCTACCAAGGTGTGCACCGCTTTATGAGTGGACATGTATTTTGCATCGAACGAATAGGACCAACCTCCTCCAGCAATAATGCATGATTCCCACGGATAAGGCAATGCTGCTTCAGGAACCCTATTTTCAGGGGTTAGGTAATTTTGATTTTTTCCATAAACCGCCCTATCAACCACTATCAATCCCGGTTGTTTCTTGCGAGCTTTAACCACCAAATCATCCATTCGAATGTCCTGGTTTACCATTCGGTGTTTGAGATATCCATGAGTTGTATTCGCCAATTCTTGTTCATACCAATTAAGGATATTAGCCTTAGGATCTTTGGCTACCCAACCACCATCTAACCATAGGATATCCACTTTTCCATAATCAGTTAACAATTCAAGAATTTGGTTATGGGTAAATTCAACAAACTCATTCCAACGTTCCGGATTTTCCTCAGGGGAGTAGTTAACATTGCGATCCTTCGGAGGAAAATAAGGATACCAATAAGCAGGGTGGTGCCAATCTGGCTTCGAAAAATAAGCCCCCGCCCACAGCCCTTGGCCTCGAAAAGCATTGAAAATTTCTTTAGTGACATTGGCACGTGGATTTTTACTAAATGGGGTTTTTTCATCTGTTATCTTATAATCCGTGTACTTAGAATCGAACATCGAAAAACCATCGTGATGTTTGGTAGTAAACACAACGTACTTCATACCTGCATTTTTGGCTGCCTCAGCCCATTTTTCAGGTTCAAAATTTACCGGATTAAAGGTCTTTTGAAGGTTTTCATACTCCTTTTTGTATTCAAAATAGTTATCAGGGTTAGAACCTTTTTTGCGTTCACACCAACCATATTCCTCAGGACATAACGACCAAGATTCCACTATTCCCCATTGGCTATAAGGTCCCCAATGCATTAGCAAACCAAATTTCAAATCTTGCCATTCTTCCAACTTTTTCAGCACCAATGGGTCTGTTTCAGGCACATAGCGTTCATGTTCATAAACGGCTTGAGCAAAGGCATTGTTTGATATAAATAAAAGGATTATTAAAAATTTGGCCGTTGACTTTATAAGGAATGCATACTTGGTCATAAATCTCTTCTTAGTAATTAACCATTTAATTTAATAAATCCACCGTCTATTGGAAAATCGGTTCCTGTTATAAAAGATGCTTCATCCGAAGCAAGATATAGTGCTAAGTTTGCTACTTCTTCAGGTTTACCCATACGGCCAAGAGGTTGGGTCTTTGATAACTTTTCGAACATTTCTTCCTGATTATCAGGATAATTTTCTGCTATAAATCCATCCACAAATGGGGTATGAATTCGCGCTGGCGAAATACAGTTGCAACGAATGTTATGTTTTATGTAATCTTTTGCAATGGAATAGGTCATGGTAAGAACCGCACCTTTAGACATGGAATAAGCAAAGCGGTCTAAAATCCCAACTGAAGATGCAATGGAAGCCATGTTAAGGATAAGACCTCCTTTAACTTTCATATAGGGTATTACAGCCTTGGAACAATTAAAAACGCCTTTAATATTTACATTATAAATGCGGTCCAAATCTTCCTCAGATGTATTTTCAATATTACCAACATGCGCAATACCAGCATTATTTACTAAAATATCCACATCGGAAGAATTAGCAATTTGGTCTATTACTTCTTTAACTTCTAGTCCCTTTGAAACATTGCAGGCATAAGAATAAGCTTTACCACCTGCATCTGCAATTTCCTTTACGGTTTGTTCTCCATTATCGGGGCTAAACTCCAAAATATGAACAACGGCTCCCTGTTCGGCAAATACTTTGGAAATAGCTTTTCCAATACCACTTCCTCCTCCCGTTATTATTGCCGTTTTACCAATAAGGCTAAATTTCATGACTGTGCTATATTATTTTTTGAAAAGTAATTATTTCTCTCCTTGTTTCCTTGTAATACCTCATCTAAAACCATCTGAATATGCAATTATTTGTTGTTAGTAGGTGCTCATTTTAAATGAATAGCTCTTGCCTGCTTCCGTCTGGATATCATAGGTATTATATTTTGGTAAATTATAACCCTTAAGATCTGCCTTTTCAGAGATTATCGGTTGATCTATGTCTGGCGCTCTAAAGAAAGTATTGGGATTTTCTCCTTTTGCTTCAGCCATATTAATAATTCCGTTGGGTTCTAACTCATTATGTAGACGCAGCCTTAAATTTCCACCAAGACTAGATGTTATCTTTACGATTGTTACCATACCCTTTTCCCAAGTTAATTGGTCAATTACAAACCCACCACGCGCTTTTAATCCCTTGATAGACCCATTTTGCCAGCGACTTGGCAAAGCAGGCAATAGATGCACAGCTCCATCATGCGATTGCAATAACATTTCTGCAATACCAGCTGTACATCCAAAATTACCATCAATCTGAAAGGGCGGATGGGCATCGAATAAATTTGGGTAGGTGCCGCCTTTTTCTCCTTTTTTATCCAAAGGCGAAGGGGTCAATTGATCTTCAATTAATTTATAGGCTCTATCCCCATCTAACAACCTTGCCCAAAGATTAACTTTCCAACCCATGGACCATCCAGTTGATTTATCTCCTCTATATTCCAATGAATTTCTGGCAGCTTCAAAAAGTTGTGGTGATTTAGACGGCAAAATTTGGTTGCTAGGGTAGAGTCCGTATAAATGAGACACATGTCTATGTTTATCACCAACCTGATCCCAATCGAACATCCATTCTTGTAATTGCATATGTTGTCCCACCTGCATTGGAGGTAATTTAGACCTCATCGTCTTAACTGTATCAGCAAACTTGGGATCTCTTTTTAAAATTTCAGAGGCTTCTATATAGTTTGAAAACACATCAAAAACCAGTTGATTATCCATGGTGTTTCCTGGAGCCAAAGATACCCCGTAGGGTGTTTTATTTTCTGGTGACATGGAGGGGACCACAACTAGCCAATTATGGATGGGTTCTGTTTGCAAAACATCCACATAAAAAGTTGCAATACCCTTTAATATATCATAGTACTCCAGTAAAAATTCAGCATCTCCCGTAAAGAGATAGTGTTGCCATAAATGCTGGCTTAACCATGCCCCTCCCATCGGCCACATCCCATAAAATGGTCCGTCAATTGGTCCCGTCATTCTCCATATGTCTGTGTTATGATGGGTGACCCATCCGCGAGCTCCATACATGGTTGTTGCAGCTTCTTTTCCAGTTTCAGAAAGATCACTCACCATTGAAAATAAAGGTTTATGAAATTCTGACAAATTGGTTACTTCGGCGGGCCAATAGTTCATTTCTGTATTAATGTTGATGGTATATTTACTATCCCACGAAGGGGACAGTTGGTAATTCCAAATACCCTGAAGATTTGCCGGTTGAGTGCCAGGTTGGGAAGAGGAAATGAGCAAATACCTTCCAAATTGGAAATAAAGTTCTACCAATTGTGGATCATCAGATGTTTTAAAATCTTTTATGCGTTGGTCAGTTGTCTTTTTACTAGCCTCAGTTACGCCTAAATCTAATTCAACACGATCAAAATAAGATTTATAGTGTTTGATATGGTTTTCCTTTATGGATGCAAAGGATTTTTGATCTACATTTTCCAAAGGCTTTATTGCTCGATTATGACAGTCGGCAGAAATATCCTTGTAATTATTAAAATTGGTTCCTATGGAAATATAGAAGGTAACCTCATCTGCATTCTCTATTACCATTGAATTCTTCGTTGTTGAAATTGTCCCGCCTTTAAGAATGGGTTTATACCGTGCTTCGAATTTAATTTTTCCTTCTTTGTTCTCTACGGTTTCCCCATTACCTTTTAAAACCAAGGTTTGATTATCGGTATAGATTTTGAAAATGGTATGTGGTGTTTCAGTTGTTAAGGAACAATTGATCATTCCCGGGGCACTTGCAGTTAGGTGAACTGCCATGAGTCCATCAGTTGCACTTGCTAAATACTCTCTTTCATAATCTACACCATTAAAGGAGTAGGTTGTTTTTGCAACAGCCTTCGAAATATCCAATTCCCTATGGTAATTTTCAACCTTTGTATGTCCAGGAAAATCGATAATTATATCACCAACGGTTTGATAAGGCATCCCATAATTATTATCCTCGGGTGCATGACGTGGAAAACGTGTCCCTAATAGATCATTTGCTTTTTGATAATCCCCATTTAGAATTAATTCCCGAACTCCTGGAAGAACCTCTATAAAATTCCTAGGTAAATTATTTCCAGGTTCACCTGCCCAAACTGTTTCTTCATTCAATTGAATTTTATCTCGGTTGGTACCGCCAAATATCATTCCTCCCAAACGGCCATTTCCAATAGGCATCGCTTCCTCCCAATAGGAAGCCGGAGCATCGTAGACCAATTTTAAATCGGATGTTTCCTCCCTTGTTAGCTCTTTATTATTTTGTTTATCCGAGCAATTAACTAATAGAATAGAAAGAAGGTTTAATAAAAGCAGATGGGTTATTTTCAAGTTTTAAAAAATTAACAGATTCAGTTGGTATAAGGGTTTATCGTAAATTAATTTCAATAATGGTATCAACAGCATCCATTTCGGCCTTTGGGACCTCAATAAAAAGACCATAAGTTGTGATTTTGTGTTTTAGTGGCTGTTGCTTTTGGTACAGATTTATGTGTTTCACGTCTTTGCCAAAATCTCTCAAGAACACCACCTCATCAGATTGACTTAATAAATGAACATACACTGTTTTGCCTTTTTGGGTAGAGGCCATAGAATCAGAAGGTGGAATAGGACCAGCTTTTGTTCCATAAATTGTTTCTCCATTCTTTCGCATCCATTCCCCCATATTCTTCAAGGTCTCTTTATGCTCTTTTTGGATTTCCCCATTTGGCATTGGCCCAACATTTAGCAATAGGTTACTTCCATAACCTGCAGATTTTACGATATAATGCACCAAATCTTCAAACGATTTATGTTTGTTATCTTGTAAATTGAACCCCCAGGAATTGTTTATGGTTTCACAAACTTCATACGGTAGTTGCCCAACATCATCTGCGCTCGTTCCAAAACCTGTGGTGTTTTTTCCAGGTAAATCCTTTTCAAACATCTGAAAGTCCTCGCCTTCAATAGGCGCTAAATGGTGGTTATTTCCTATAAGACATTGGGGTTGTAAATCATGTATAAGTTTGTAAA
Organism: Aegicerativicinus sediminis; assembly: GCF_015476115.1. Classification (GTDB taxonomy): domain Bacteria; phylum Bacteroidota; class Bacteroidia; order Flavobacteriales; family Flavobacteriaceae; genus Aegicerativicinus; species Aegicerativicinus sediminis. Next base: position 1,076,840 of record NZ_CP064295.1, read on the forward strand.
GTTCATCATAATGCCAATCGACTTTTAATTTTCCAAACTTCTTCCCATCCCATTCTTTTTGGTCCCAATGCCCATCAAACCAAATTCCACAGATTTCTCCATAATTGGTCAGCAATTCGGTTAATTGGGCCTTCATAAAGGCAATGTAATTGTTCCAATCTCCAGTCCCTCTTCCCTCAATACCATTACCTGTTCGTCCCCTTGGGTAATAATCATCTCTATGCCAATCGAGCAGCGAATAGTAGAAAAATAGTTTAATCCCCTCCTTATGGCAAGCATCTGCTAATTGTTTTAGTACGTCTTTTTCATAAGGGGTTTGGTCAACAATATCATAGTCGGTTGCCTGAGTATCGAACATGGAAAACCCATCGTGGTGTCGGCTGGTAATAGTTATGTATTTCATCCCCGCATCCTTGGCCAACTTTACCCATTCTTCGGCGTTGTACTTTATAGGATTAAAAAAGCCTGGCAACTTAGCATAATTTTCTATGGAAATATTTTGGTTATTCATCACCCATTCCCCATCACCTAAAATGCTATAGACACCCCAATGTATAAACATACCAAACTTGGCATTCTGAAACCATTCTCTAGCCATGAGGTTCTCCTGAGAGGGTGTATAATTCTCTTGACTTTGGACCAACGAATAAAAGAAAAGAATTAAGGTGAAAGTCAAGAATACTTTGTGGAATTTCATTATGGGTGATGTTTAGAAAAGTTAGTCGATGACACAGTGATTCAAATTTACAATCTTAATTCAGAAATAGGAACAGGATATTAGAAGTTGGCTAAAATCTTTTGGTCATTACGAGTCACCTCTACAAAATCAATTTCGTTTAAAAATGTTTACAAAAAGTTAAACTATTATGAATTAATAGTATTACTATTATTTTTGCGCTGAAATAAATTAAAGCATGGAAGGATTAGGCATAAAACTTATCGTAAATCCAAATCTTTATAACAAAAACCCTGAATCATCAGATCTGGGTCGAAGCATTATTTCCAATAGCATTGAGATGATATTGGAACATGGATTCGAATCATTTACATTCAAAAAATTAGGCGCTGCTATTGGTTCTAACGAAAGCTCAGTGTATAGGTACTTCGATAATAAACACAATCTGTTGATGTATCTTATCAATTGGTATTGGAGCTGGATGGAATACCGATTGGTTTTTCTAACCAACAATATTTCAGATCCTAAGGAAAAACTTGAAACTGCCATTACCCAGCTAGTATCCTTGGTAAAAGAGGACGATCAATTCTCCTTCATAAATGAAAGCAAACTACAATGGGTACTTATCGCTGAATCTGGCAAAGTCTATCAAATTAATTTGGTTGACGAGGAAAACCAACAGGGGTTTTATCGCACTTATAAAAGAGTGGTGCAGAGGGTAAGTGATATGATTTTAGATATTAACCCAAACTATGAGTTTCCACATATGCTTGTTTCCACCATCGTTGAAGGAGCCAACCACCAACGATTTTTTTCGGAGCACCTACCATCCTTAACTGATTATGATGAAAAAAAGGATTGTGTGGTAAGCTTTTATACACAATTAGTTCTCAACACCCTAAATTAACTTATGAATAACGATACAACACCATTCACCCCTTTACAGAGGTTGATAAACCTATTGAAATTAGACCGTCGGGATATTCGACAGATATTCTTCTATGCAATTTTTGCAGGATTGGTGGCCCTTTCCCTACCGCTAGGAATTCAAGCAATTATAAATCTTATACAAGGAGCCCAGATTACATCATCTTGGATTGTTTTGGTTGTAATTGTAACCCTAGGCGTTGCATTCCAAGGCGGATTAGAGTTTATGCAATTCAGAATTCTGGAAAACATTCAGCAAAAGATTTTTACAAGATCATCATTTGAATTTGCCTACCGTTTTCCTAAAATAAAATTGAGCGAATTGAGGAACTATTATCCACCAGAATTGGCCAACCGCTTTTTTGATACCATTTCGGTACAAAAAGGATTGCCTAAAATATTATTGGATTTTCCTGCTGCCATACTTCAGATTATTTTTGGATTGATCCTTCTTTCATTTTACCATCCATTTTTCATCATCTATGGATTTCTGCTCATTCTATTGATTTATGCGGTATTTAGATACACCGCAAAATCTGGATTAGATACCAGTTTAAAAGAAAGTAAGGCTAAATATAAAGTCGCTCATTGGATTCAGGAGATTGCACGATCGATAATTAGTTTCAAGCTATCACCAAGGACCAATCTGGCGATGGACCGCAATAATGAATTAACCAAAGAATACCTAGATGCACGAGAAAACCATTTTAAAATATTGGTGATTCAATTTTTTATGATTGTTGGATTCAAGATTTTGGTAACTGCCGGATTGCTTGTTATTGGAGGACTATTAGTTCTTAACCAACAAATGAACATTGGGCAGTTTGTGGCCGCAGAAATTATCATTCTTTTGGTTATTGGTTCCGTAGAAAAACTAATTATGGGGCTAGAAACAGTATATGACGTATTAACGTCCCTAGAAAAAATTGGTCAAATTGTAGATAAAGATCTTGAACCATTGAATGAGCTACCTATTTTTGAAAATGGCTCTGATTTTCATATTGAGGTTGACCAAGTTGATTTTCTGCGTTCTAATAACAGCCCAATCTTTGCAAACCTCTCCTTAAAAATTAATCCTGGAGATCGCATTTTGTTGGAAGGTCCATCAGGTTCTGGGAAAACCACTCTGTTAAAATTAATTACGGGACTTCTGGAACCAGCTAAAGGAAACATTTATATAAATAACACTTCATATAATGGTATTGATCCTAATAGTTTAAGGAAATATATCGGGCAAATGTTACCAGAGCAAATGCCATTTGAAGGTACCATCAGGGAAAATATTTCATTTGGAAATAAAGAAGTAAGTGATAGCAAATTGTATGAAGTGGTAAAAAATGTTGGCTTGTTGCCTTTCCTAAAAGATCAATTAAAAGGGCTGGATACTTTTCTACATCCTGAAGGCCAACAAATACCACAAACTGTATCACGTAGAATCCTATTGGCCAGAGCTATACTCAACCAACCAAAACTGTTGTTATTAAAAGATCCGTTTGAGCAGTTTGAAACTGGTGAAGTTCAATGTTTAATAGAATTTTTAACCGATCCAAAACAACCATGGATATTAATTGTTTCAAGCAGGGATCCGCTTTGGAAAAACCATTGTAATAGAATCCTAGAAATTCAAAACCGATCTATAATTGAAAAGTAATTATGCTTAATATATCTCACAATCAACTCAACAAAAAGATTAGCCTAGAGGAATATTCAGCATATTCCGTGGCAAATAAAAAACACCATTATAAATTTTTTAATAGGTTTTTGGTGGCTATTTCTATAGTAACAATAATCGTCTTATTTCTGCCTTGGACACAGAACGTTACTGGCAATGGTTATGTCACCACCTTAACCCCTGAACAGCGACCGCAAACCATACAATCCCCTATACCGGGAAAAATTGAAGAATGGTATGTAAGGGAAGGCGATTTTGTGCAAAAAGGAGACACCATTTTGCGCATATCCGAGATTAAAAATGAATACCAAGATCCTGACCTTGTTAATCGAATTGAGGCACAGGTAAATGCCAAAAGCAGATCCTCAGAGTCTTATTTAGAAAAAATGAAGGCTTTGGAAAAACAGATTGGCGCTCTATATGCCGAAAGAGGTTTAAAAAAGGACCAAGCCAAAATAAAATTGAATCAGGCTGAATTAAAGATTGTTTCAGACAGTATAGATCTAGAAGCAACCAAAACCAATCTGAAAATTGCCGAAAGACAGTACGAGCGGGTAAAAAAGCTTGAAGAGGAAGGTTTAAAAGCAATGACAGACTTGGAAGAAAAAAGCTTGAAATTACAAGAGATGCAGGCCAAATTAGTGTCGCAACAGAATAAATATCTGCAAAGTAAAAATGACCTTATTAATGCCAAGGTAGAACTCAACCGTTTAGACGCCGAGTACGCGGATAAAATATCCAAGGCACAAAGCGAACTATCAAGCGCTATTTCAGTACAATCTGAAACCGACGCCGAGGTGGCTAAGCTACAAACCCAACGCAGTAATTATGCCATTAGAAATTCGCTTTACGTAATTACAGCCCCTCAAAACGGATATATCAATAAAGCCATTCGGTCGGGTATTGGAGAAACTTTTAAGGAAGGGGAACCTTTGGTGGGTATTATGCCATCCAATTACGATTTAGCCGTGGAAACCTTTGTTGAACCAATCGATTTACCGCTTATTCATTTAGGAGGCAATGTGCGTATTCAATTTGATGGGTGGCCTGCCATATTTTTCAGCGGTTGGCCAAATGCTTCTTATGGAACCTATGCAGGCAAAGTGGTAGCCATAGAAAATTTCATCAGTTCTAACGGGAAGTTCAGGGTCTTGATTGCACCAAATGATAAGGAACAAAAATGGCCAGAGAATGTGAGAATTGGTTCAGGAGCCTATACCATGGCTTTATTGGATGATGTGCCGATCTGGTTCGAACTATGGCGACAACTAAACGGGTTCCCTCCAAATTACTATACGCCAAACTCAGAAATAACCGAGAAAAAATGAAAAAATCATTCATTTCAAAAGTAGTGGTCCTGTGGTTAGTTCTCGGTTTTGGCACCTTAAGCCATAGCCAATCTGAACTAACGGAAAAACCTGCAGAAGCTAGCATTCTCAGTTTTGAGGAATACATGGCCTATGTAAAAAAATACCACCCATTGGTAAAAATGGCTGATTTGAATCTTTCTGTTGGTGAGGCGGAAGTGCTAAAAGCCAGGGGGGCTTTCGACCCAAAAGTGGAAGTAGATTATGAGCGGAAAAAATTTAATGGCACTACATATTACGATCAATTAAATTCTACTTTTAAAATCCCAACCTGGTTTGGCTTGGAATTTAAAGCCAAGTATGAAGATAATTCTGGCGCCTATTTAGACCCTAGTTTAACAGTACCAGAAGACGGAATTTATAGTGCGGGTGTTGAACTTGATTTAACAAATGGCTTTCTTATCAACCAACGCATGGCATCTCTGAGAAAGGCCCAATTATTTGAACAGGAGAGCAAGGCAACTAGAGACCTTATGATTAACGAAGTGCTGTTTGAAGCGACAAAAGCGTATTTAGACTGGTGTCAGGCGTATAACTCTCAACTTATTTATGAAAACTTTTTGGATAATGCCGCATTGCGGTACGAAGGAGTTAAACGCAGTGCAGAAGTTGGGGACAAAGCAGAGATAGATGCTACAGAAGCACTAATTACATTGGAAAGTCGCCAACTATCCCTAGAAAATGCAAGTTTAGAATCACGTAAAAACCAATTGTTGGCAAGTAATTTTCTTTGGTTAGAAAATGTACCGCTAGAAATTCAACAAAATATAGTGCCGGCAGTACCAACCACCACCGATTTAAGCCAAACACTATCCATAGAAAATTTAAATCAGTTGGATAGTATATCAGATAACCATCCAAAATTATTGGCATTAGATTATAAAATTCAACAGTTGGAAATAGACAAAGACCTTAAACAGTCTAAGTTGCTGCCAAAGATGAGCCTTAGCTACGATTTTCTTACGACCGATTATAAACGGATAAATAGTTTAAATACGGGCAATTACAAGGCTGGATTCAACTTAAGTTTTCCACTATTCCTTAGGGCGGAGCGTGGTGATATAAAACTTGCCAATTTAAAGCTGGCCGATACCAATTACGATTTACTTCAATCTCGATTAGAAATCCGCAACAAGCTTCAACAAACTTCTATGGAGTTTGAGTCCTTACAAACCCAGTATAACCTCATCGACTCTATGGTAAAAAACCACCAAACAATGGTACGTGGTGAAGAGCGAAAATTTGAAATCGGCGAGAGTTCGTTGTTTCTTGTAAACAGCAGGGAACAAAAGCTAATTGAATCGTCCTTAAAGCGCAATGAGATAGAAATAAAGCTATTGTTTTCGCTTGCCAAATGGTATAATTCTACAGGGGCGGCAATACAACAGCTATGATTTGGTTGTAGGGGGATAGACTTTTAATTGCGTTTATTTTTAAATTGCGATATAAAAGAAATAAACGCAATTGTGCGTTTATCCATACGTCGTGCTTCATTATAACCAACCGCTAACCAATGATAAAATTCTTTAGAAAAATTAGACAAAACTTACTTGTGGAAAACAAAACTGGAAAGTATCTGAAATATGCTATTGGAGAAATAGTTCTTGTTGTTATTGGAATTTTAATAGCAGTACAGATTAATAATTGGAATGAAAACAGGAGACTAAAAACTCAAGAGTTAAAAATACTATTGGATTTTAAAGAAAGTCTTTATGCAGATTCTATCTATCGTAATAGCAGTACGAAAGTATACGATAAGGCAAGAAAATCTATGGATTACTTGATAGCATATATGGAAAACGACCTCCCATATAGAGATTCTTTAAAATACCATTTTGCAAATATAGCTGTTGATTGGGGTTTGTCTTATGACTTTTCAACTTATGAAGCTTTAAAATCTAAAGATCTAAATCTAATATCCAATGCAGAATTAAGGTCTGATATCATTAGCTACTATCGATATGCTGAAAATTTGGCGACAAATTTCACTAAACGATATGCGGATAATATAGATAACGCCTCAAGAACAATATTTAGTAAACATTTTAATCAAATGTGGTCGGGTAGAGTCGATAGTCCACAAAGTGAAATGATTCCTAACGACTATGAGCAGCTAAAAAAAGATTCAGAGTTTAGATATTTTTTAAAGACACTGAAAAATCAGAATTATTGGTTTATTGAGAATGTTACCAATCAATCAAATGATTTTTATCAGCAAATTTCCGATCAAATAGAAAATGAAATAAAAAAGTTAAAATAACGAAAGCACAACATTGGCTATAATTCATTGTGGCAGGATTTCCTAAACGGAAATCCTTAACTTCAAGCCATTGTAAGATTTCGGGCGGAATGTTCACTGCGTGAAATTCCACAACGAAATCATAGCCTAACCGTTGGCAGTAATTAATAAAACGAAATGGATTTAAGCATTTTAGAGGAATTTTATGAAATAAAACAAGAGCAAATAGATTTCTATAAAGAAAATGAGTTTATTAAAATAAAAGACGTTTTAACACCTGAGATAATAAACTATTTTAATTCAATAATTTCTGAAAAAGTCTCAGAATTGAATAAAATCGAAATCCCTATTGAAGAACGTGATATTTATGGGAAAGCATTCCTTCAATTATTCAATCTTTGGACACAAGATGAGCAAATTAAAAAGCTAATATTTAGTGAACGTTTAGCAAAAATTGCAACTGATTTAATGCAGATTGACGGAGTAAGAATTTATCATGACCAAGCACTTTTCAAAGAATCAGGAGGAGGAATTACACCTTGGCATGCCGACCAACATTATTGGCCTTTGTCTTCTAATAAAACAATTACGATTTGGATTCCTTTACAAAAAACTCCTTTAGAGATGGGACCACTTGAATTTAGCGCAGGAAGTCAAAAGATCAAGTTAGGAAGAGAATTATCAATTAGTGATGAAAGCGAACAAGTGATTAGAAACAATCTTAAAATAAATAATTTTCCTCACATTATAGAGCCATTTGATATTGGCGAAGTTAGCTTTCATTCGGGATGGATTTTCCATAGAGCAGGTGCTAATATTTCTAAAGAAACTCGAAAAGTAATGACAATTATCTACATGGATAAAGATATGATATTGAAAAAGCCAGAAAACAAAGGGCAAATGAATGATTTGAAAACTTGGTGTCCTGGTGTTAATGTAGGAGAAAATATAAATTCTATTTTAAACCCAATACTCTTTCAAAAATAACTACTGCCAACAAAAGCTATAATCCATTGCTCGCTATGGTAATAAACCAAAAAACAGTAACTTTAACTTGGTTCGATTTCTACTCCGAAATTCTACCGAATTTCCTCGCAACGGAATCATAGCCAAACCGTTGTGCTTCATTATTAAGAAAATGCAATCCATTAAATATTATATCTTTAGAGAAACTAACCTCTAATGATTAAATTCTTCCGGAGAATCCGACAAAAATTTCTGTCTGAAAACAATTTCAGTAAGTATCTTATTTATGCAATTGGAGAAATAATATTGGTTGTTGTTGGAATTTTAATTGCCTTGCAGATTAATAATTGGAATGAAAATCGCATTCTCCTTAAAAAAGAAAATCATTATCTAAATGAAATTATTACAAATCTTGAAGGCGATATTACCAAAATAAATGAAATATTAAATTTCAATCAAATAAAAGACTCGCTTTTGGATGATACCATAAATCCATTAATGGACTTTGAGGGGGATGATGAAATCACACAGGTGATAGCGAAAAATTTTCAATCCAATAGCGAGTATAACGTTTTTGAACAAAATAATGCTGCCTATACAAATATGTTACAAGCAGAAAATATTGGACTAATACAAAATGATACCTTAAGACAAAAACTTACATACTACTACCAGCAAAACGAAGAGTTAAAAACTGGTACAGCCTTGCGGATTAAGGGATTGACGCGAGAGTTTACAGATATTTCAGTTAAATTAATTTTCAACAAATCAACAATAACTCAAATTATAGGAAGAGAAAATAATTGGCCAATAAAAATCGAATTAAACCGAGAAGATAAAGCCAATATTCTTTCTTATTTAATCAATATTAAAGACAATATTTACTTCTATAACATTAGATTAAATCGGGTAATGGAAGAGGCTCAAGAATTGAGAAAATCAATAGTTAATAACTTGAAAAAATAACGAAGCACAACAATGTAAATGAGCGATTGAAACGGCTCAGATACGAACGGTTTCAAATTATGACTTATCAATAACCTATGATAAAATTCTTTAGAAAAATTAGACAAAAAATGCTGGCAGAAAATAAGTTCGGAAAATATCTAACCTATGCTATCGGAGAAATCGTCCTTGTTGTTATTGGAATATTAATTGCCCTTCAAATTAATAACTGGAATCAAGAGAGGTTAAATAAAAAACAAGAACATCAAATTTTATCACAACTTTTAAAAGAGTATACCAGTAATTTAAAACAAATCAATCAAAAGATCGAGATTAGAAAGGAAATGTTGAATTCGTGTTTTAGACTTTTACAATATCAAAATGAAAAACCTGAATCAATTGATCAAGATAGTCTTGATGCTTTTCTCTTTAGGATTACCATAAGACCTACCTTCGATCCAGAACTTAGTGTGAGTAATGAATTGATAAATTCTGGTAAGCTCTATTTAATAGAAAACACAGATTTAAGAAACAATGTTTCATCCTATTCCAGTTTTCTAAGTGAACTGAATGAAGAGGAATTGGCAATATTTGATTTAACAGAAAAACAATTAATTCCTTTTTTAAGAGAAAACTATCAAATTGGGCGGATGATGATGGTACTTTTAGATGACAAAGAATTAAGAGCCAAAATAACTATGGGTGAAGTTAATAATTACGATACTATGAAAAATCTAGTTCAAAAATCGGACTATAAAAATTTATTAAGTCATCCAGATTTTGAAGACTATTTATTACAGTTGATTAGTTATACGGCCTACACAAATGACCAGTCGACAGGGGTTAAAGAAAAAACCACAACTATAATTGATTTAATAAGAACTGAATTAAAAAAATAGTATTCCAGTTAAAGGTATAACGCACATCCGTTTATAAATTGAAACTACTGTTTCGCTTTTCTTATGTTATAATCGGAATAAGCTCTTCAACCAAAATTCCCTCATTTTACTATCTTAGTTTCAACCAACGCAAGGCTACTTTTTACAAACCGTTGCGTTGCTGAAAATTTATATGGAAAATAAAAGGCTTGCATCAATCGATATTCTCAGATCACTTACTATGTTACTCATGATATGGGTCAACGACTTCTGGACTCTTAAGAAGATTCCTAAATGGTTACAGCACGCTGAAGCCTCAGAGGATTATTTGGGGTTCTCTGATATTATTTTCCCTTTATTTCTATTCATTGTAGGCCTAAGTATTCCACTTGCAATTGAACATCGCAGGAGAAAAGGACAATCGTATTGGCATATTGGAAAACATACCCTTATACGATCAGCCTCATTAATAATCATCGGGGTTTTTATGGTTAATTATGAAACGATTCATGCTGAAAGTTTACTTATAAATCGCTTTCTTTTTTGCATTATCATGGCCCTAGGGGTAGGGTTTATTTGGATGAATTGGAATCGGAGCCCAGTACCTAAAAAATGGCACCTTCCTCTACAATTATTTGGGGTAGTCCTTTTTGTTTTTTTAGCCATAATTTATAAAGGTGGTGAACATGGAGAATTATGGATGACCACGCAGTGGTGGGGAATTTTAGGTCTTATCGGCTGGGCCTATCTAATTAATGTACTGCTCTTTTTGTCTTTTAAAGGGAATCTAGCTTTTATGGCAGGAGTATTCCTCCTATTTACGACCCTTGCCGCCTTAGAGTTTTCTATAGGCTTGCCACCTTTGCCAGATAGTTTGTTTTTTTTACAACCGATTTACAGCGGAACAATACCAGCCTTTACATCTGCTGGAATTATAGCAACTTTAGTCGTTAAAAATCTGTCAACAAAGAAAGAATATTTTACTCCTATAACCCTCGTTGCCGTAGGTTCTATTTGCCTAGCCTTTGGACTTTTAACAAGACCCATATGGGGTATTTCCAAAATATTGGGTACACCTTCTTGGCTAGGAATATGTGCAGGGATTGGATTTATTGTGTTTGCAATAATTCATGTCGTTGCAGATTTAAAAGGAAAAACCAAATGGGCAAGTTTAATTTCTGCAGCTGGAACTGCAACATTTACTTGTTATATGCTCCCTTACATTATTGACCCTTCAATTCAATTAATTGGAATTAATCTGCCCGAACCACTTTACATTGGCATTATTGGACTGATAAAATCATTCATTTATGCATTGTTTGTGGTTCTTTTAACTGGAATGTTAGAAAGGCAAGGATTCAAACTTAAACTTTAAGTAATTAATCCAATAGAAATGCTTAATCATTCTAGTCCTTAAAATATAGTTCAACTAGAATAATTGTTAACATGATATAATTGCGATGCCATCACTAAACAAATCAACTGCTTTATACTATCTTAGATTTCAGTAAATTGTATTGCAGCCTTAAGCAAACCGTTTAAGACAAATTCTTGTAATTCAGCATACCATATGAAATTCTTATCTGCTTTATTGTTTGCCATAATTCTTTTCAGCTGTAAAAACACACCAGAAAAAGAGACTACTATAAATCTTGAGGAAATAACCATAGAGCAAATTCATCAAGACTATCTTGCCGGAACATACACTTGTCAAGAACTAGTAAAAGCTTATATCGAACGCATCCATAAGCTAGATTCCTCTATAAATTCAATCACTTTCATCAACCCAGAAGCCTTGGAAGTTGCTAAAGGTCTAGATGACGAATTTCAAAAAAGTAAAGATTTGAGGCCTCTTCACGGTATTCCAATAATCGTAAAGGACAATATCAATGTTAAAGGGATTCCGACAACCGCTGGTTCTATTGCCTTGGCAAATTATTATCCGGAAGAAGATGCCTTCATCATTAAAAAATTAAAGGATGCTGGAGCCATTATCATTGCAAAATCTAACATGGCTGAATGGGCATTTTCTCCCATGCATTCTGAAAGCTCAACTCAGGGCACCACTAGGAATCCTTATAATCTAGATTATGTTCCCGCCGGATCTAGCGGTGGAACAGCGGCTTCAATTGCAGCTAACTTTGGAACCGTTGGGTTAGGTACAGACACAGGCAACTCCATAAGAGGTCCTTCTTCACATTGCTCTTTGGTGGGTTTCAGAACCACCTTGGGCCTCGTAAGCAGAAGTGGAATAGTCCCCTTAATGTTGCGCAATGACGTTGTTGGCCCCATGTGTCGCTCCGTAGCAGATGCTACCAGAGTAATGGAAGTAATGATTGGCAATGATCCAAAAGATCCCATTACAGAATATTCAAAAGGAAACACTCGTAATGATTACCAACAGTTTTTGGTTAAAAATGGATTGGAAGGATCTAGAATTGGTGTGTTAAGGCAGTTAATGGAAGGGAATACTGACCCTGAAATTGCAACTTTATTCAACAAAGCGTTGGCTGATCTTAGCTCCTTAGGGGCTGAAGTGGTGGATTCAGTCAGGGTATCAAATTTTGAAGAACTCCGGAAGGATCAGTGGTGTAGCACCTTCAAACAAGATGTAGAGGATTTTTTGATCGATTATGTTCATTCAGATTCTCTTAAAACCATTGAAGATATTATTAAAATTGGCACAAATTCTGAATTTGCCAAAAGTAGACTTGAAGGTTATGCAAATAAAACAGATAGGTGGGGTGATATTCTCGTACCTTGCCTTAATGCCTATGAAGATTCTAGGCGGATTGATTTTAGAGTTGCAATTAGACAAGTGATGGATTCCCTAAAACTGGATGCTATCGTATATCCAACTTGGAATAATAAGCCCGCAAGAATAGATAGATTTCAAGAAGAATACAAAGGGGATAATAGTCAAGTTATCAGTCCCCATACTGGTCAACCAGCTTTTACCGTTCCGATGGGATTTACAACCAACAATCTCCCCGCAGGAATTCAATTTTTGGGAAGAATGTATGATGAAGGAGTGCTAATAAAATTGGCTTATGGGTATGAACAGGGTACTAAGCATAGAAAACCACCTCAATTGAATTAACTTCATATAACCAACCAAATAGACTAAAATGAAAAAATTCACACTGTTATTTTCTCTATTAATAGCACTGTATTTATTCAGTGGTTGTAATCAAAAAGCGAACAACGAGAATATCCAACCTCAAACTAAGGATATGGCAACTCTGGAAAAAGAAATTGAATTACGCATTCGTGATTACGAAAATTATTTACGAAATGGAGATTCTATCGCATTGGGAAATATGTATGCCGAAGATGCCGAAATTATTCCATCTATTGTTGGCAGGGAAAATATTATTAAAACCTTTGGGGCCAATATCCGAAACAACATAACAGGCTCAAGTTTCAAAACCAACCATTTGTGGGGTAATGAACAATTGCTTGTAGAGGATGGAACCGGGGCATGGTATTATTCAGATGGAACGTTAGTTAGTAGTGGACGGTACCTACTGGTTTGGGTAAAGGATGATAGGGAATGGAAAATACTTCGAGACACTTGGTTCCCAGATAAGAAAAAATAAAGAGATTCAATAAGTCGATTATCCTTTGCGTTAAAACCGCTTGATTTATAAGTTCATATGAATTTTATTTCACATCAAAGCAACTGTATTTTAGTATATTAGATAGTAATTAAAACTGGATTCGATTTAACTAATCGATGGAAACTATTTTACTTCATGGGTAAGAAAATTGTAACTTTAAAATTGATTTCAATTGTTCTGTTGATTTCAATTTCAGGCCACGTTTGCTACGCCCAACCGAAGCAGTTGAAAGCTGATAGCTATTCAAAATCCAAACCTACACAAACTTTCAGTATCAAGTCTAATTATGCAAAGGACAGGGAATACATCATGCATGTTACCTATGCAATAGATTCTTTGATTCCTGGGAAAAAGTATCCTTTGCTTTATTATACCGATGGTTGGTTAAACGTTGATTTTTTTAACCAAGCCGGAGATTGGCTGAGTTATTATAAGGAAATCGAACCTGTGATTTTGATTGGTATTTCTTTTATGGCGACTGAAAATGAGTGGTCAGAACTAAGGAAAGAAGATTTTTTGCCTCCTCAAACTGATCCAAATAAAGTCTCAGGATCAAAGAATTTTTTGAATTTTATAAGCAAAGAACTAATTCCATATGTTGAGGAACATTACCCTGTGGACCCATCTGATCGTGGCTTATTCGGGTACTCGTTTGGAGGCTTATTTACTACCTGGGTATTGAAAGAACATCCAAAGTTGTTTAAGAGGATTGGGATCTCAAGTCCATCGCTTTGGTTTGATGATTTTAATCTTTTAAAAGATCCCAAACTTGCTGAGAGTATAGCCAGTCTAAACGACCAAAAAATATTCGTGGAGTATGGAAGTTCGGAAAGTGAAAATCAAAAAACAGGCGGCGAATCCCTTTTCGAAATACTGAATTCAAATAACCAAATCCAACTGAAAAAATTTGTTTTAGATGGAGGACATTATTCCGCTTATCCAGAAACCATAATAAAGACATTAACGTATTTGTATAATAGATGATTATAACAGACTCCACCCTTTTTTGGAATGGAAAACAAATGCTTGCCTTAACTAATGCTGAATAGAAGAATCGTTTAAATACTACAAAGTAAATTATCCAATACATTAACCATGAAAAAACTCCAATATAAGAAAGACATCAACGCCTCTGCGGAAAAAGTTTATAACACCATGCTTGGTATTAAAAATATTGAAACCTATGAGCAGTGGACAGCTGAATTTAACCCCACCTCCACCTATGAAGGAAATTGGGAAAAGGGATCAAAAATTTACTTTATAGGAACGGATGAAAATGGCAAAAAAGGAGGGATGGTTTCTGAAATTGCCGAAAACATTCCATTCAGCTTTGTTTCTATAAGACATTTTGGAATCTTAGATGGCGACAATGAAATTACTGAGGGGCCAGAAGTTGAAAAATGGGCTGGTGGATTAGAAAATTACTCATTCCAAGAAACGAACGGTGTTACAACCGTAACAATTGAAACCGATATAACAGAGGACTATTTAGATTATTTTAATTCCACTTGGCCAAGAGCCTTGAATAGGCTTAAGGAACTTGCGGAAAAATAGAAGTCATATCGTTGATGCCAATTCGCAACACAACAACGAGGTATTTAAAAACGGCCAAAGACTTTCGCTAATGAATAACGGATTTTTGGCAGGAATGCATAAAAATTTAGTTCAATGTATTGGAGAATTGGTTGACTTAATTGCTGAAGAAATCAAAAAATGATGAAGATCAATAACAGGAATAATTCTTAGGTCAAATATAGAATGATCAAGCTTATTATCATTTTTCTAATGATTGAGGTTTTGTTTCTAATTCCTTCCTATTTTTTGTATAAGAAGTATTTGAAAAGGAAAATTGCAGTAAAGAACCTAAAAACCTACACTTTTTTAGCAACCTTGTTAATGCCCATAATTTGGACTTCCCTATTTATTGGTATCTGTTATGTATTAATAAATCCCTTGTGGAGATCCAAAGATTTTAATTCTAACGACTGGATTGAAAATGTCGATTCCCGATATAGAATGGTTAACGACTTAAGGCAAAACGTCCTTATTGGAAAAGACAAAACTGAGGTGCTTATAATTCTTGGGGAGAACGATGGGGAGTGCGGTTATAAACAAAGCACAAACACCATCTGTTATCTAGTTCCTGATCCCGACAATTTTGGAATTCTGGATCACTATGAATTAGTTATTGTATTTAACGAATCAGGAAAAGTTATTGAGGTAACCTCTGAATTGATTTAAATTCCCGTTAATTCTATCCGCAGAATTATTTGTAATTCCATGCTACAATCTATTTCCTATTCCTATTACATTAGGAATTAGCACTCTTCAAAGTACCTACATTTTATTATCTTAGTTCTCTCCCGAGAATTAAGATTATCAAACTGTTAAGCCTTTTTACAATTAGTCATTGGGCAATGAGTATAATTCAAACATTAATAATTTACAATTTAGTCTAATGATATCAAAAGTTCTTACCTATCTTATTAAGAAAACATTTATCATCTTATTGAGCTGCATGGCTTTTAAATTTAAAAATTAGAATAATGAAATTCATAAAATAACGGGGAAGCTGAAACCCGAACAAAGTAGGCAATTAAACAACCAACCTTATGAAAAAACTAACCAACCTAATTACCTTATTGGCATTCACTTTTGTTTTAACAACAGGGTTCCAAAGCTGCGAGCAAACACAAAAAGAAGAAATTGAAGAAGCAGAAACAGAGGTAATTATTCAACCTGAAAAACCTGAATATTTTTTGCTGCGGCCAGAAGTAGAAAAGGCTTATGGATATTCCCATGCCGTGAAAATTGGAAATACAATCAAAATTTCAGGAGCTGTAAGTATGGACGATGAAGGAAATCCAACTGCAATTGGAGATGTTGAACAGCAAATGAAAAACTGTTACGCAGACCTGGAAAAGGTTTTGAACCATTTTGGTTGCACATTTGACGACGTTGTAGTAGAAAATGTATTTACGACCAACATGCCCGTGTTCCTTGAAAAATCCGTCTATAGAAATGAAATATACAAGAATCATTTCCCTACTGGCACTTGGGTTGGAGTAAAAGAATTAGCGTTGCCAGAATTTATGGTTGAAATTGAATTGGAAGTTCATAAATCTAATTAAACATTAAAGATCCTTTTCTTCGGCATCTTGAACTTTGGCATAACTAACAATTGATTATGACAAACAATTAAGGAGGACGGAAAACCTGAAACCAACCAAATGTTAAAATTTTTTCGACAAATTAGATTTGACCTTATGGAGGAAAATAAGACTGGAAAGTATCTCAAATATGCATTCGGAGAAATTATCCTTGTTGTGATAGGAATATTGATTGCGTTGCAAGTTAACAATTGGAACCAGGATCGCATCGCAAAAATGGAAGCCGAAATCTTTCATGAACGTTTAAAAGAAGACCTTCTAAGTGAAAAAACAATCTTGCTTGAAAGAATTGAATACTATAGTAAAGTCGAACAGCATGCCAAAAATGTCGTTAATACGCTAACTGACAAATCAAATGCCTTAGATTCCCAATTCTTAATTGATTTTTATCAAGCTTCTCAACAATGGATGTACCGCAATGTACGAGACACCTATGACGAACTTATTTCCACTGGAAACATAAAACTCATTCCAAATAAAAATCTGCGTAAAAGAATTGGACTTTATTATGATGAAACCGATGTATATATGAGGGTTTGGTTTAAGGTAACCGACTATAGAGATTTAGCAAGAAGCCATATCCCATATGACGTACAAGAAAAAATTAGGGATGCCTGTGAAATCTGGAACAAAGTCGACCAAGAAAAGGGTGGAAATCAAATTTTAGATGATTGCAGCCCCAATCTCACTGATGAAGAGATTTCAAGAAGTATTGCCTTATTGAATCAAAATGACTATTTACAAAACGACACCTACTTGGCGGCCGCAAATCGACGTGTTTCAGATCTTTATCAAAAAATCGGATTATATAAAATTAAGCTAAATGGAAATGAGGAATTGTTAAACTTGTTAGAGAATAATAACCCCAACCAATGATAAAGTTTTTTAGACAAATTAAATTTTAGCTCATGGAAAAACAAATTAACAGTATAACATTGGTATTGACAATGTTCATTTTTTTGGTTGCCTGCAACCATCAAAAAAGCAACTCAGAAGAATCTCAACCTTCTATTCCCAAGGATATTTCAGAAAGAAAATTGGTGGATCTTTCACATGCTTATTCAGATGAAACCGTTTATTGGGTTACGGCTAAAGAATTTAAATTAGATACCGTATTCAATGGCCAGACCGATAAAGGTTATTATTATTCTGCTAATGACTTTAGCACCGCTGAACATGGGGGAACCCATATTGATGCCCCCATTCATTTTGCCAAAGGGGGACAATCCGTACATGAAATCCCAATCGAAAATTTAATTGGGAAGGCAATTAAAATAGACGTTTCATCAAAGTCAATCAATAATCCAGATTATTTAATCACCATTGATGATATAAGGGAATGGGAAATTCAAGAAAATATCCAAATCCCTGAAGGAAGCATCATTTTATTGCAAACAGGACATTCAAAATTCTACCCAAATAAGATAAAATATTTAGGGACAGATGAACGCGGTGAAGAGGCAATAAAGAAACTTCATTTTCCTGGGCTTTCTGCGGAAGCCGCACGTTGGTTAGTAGATAACCGAAGTATCAATGCAATTGGCATTGATACTCCAAGTATTGATTTCGGACAATCTCAATATTTCGAAAGTCATGTTATTTTACTTTCACAAAATATTCCGGCCTTTGAAAATCTTACAAATTTGGAACAATTGCCAAACAAAGGCTTTGATGTGATTGCATTACCAATGAAAATAAAAGATGGTAGCGGGGCCCCACTTCGTATTATAGCGCTAATGGAATAAAACTATTTAGAAGAATTGTAAGAAAAAGGTTTAAAAATGAAGAACGTAAGCCTCAATTCTAATTGGAAAATATAAATTAAAATAACCGTTGGATGTTTTTAAAGAAAGACAATGTTTATGGATTATCCCAAGGCCAAGCGATCATTTATAACAGATTCTCTAGCTTAATTTGTGATAAAATTTATAGTTCTTACATTTAAGTTTTATCCATTTAAAAAATTGATTGCATCATTGAATTGTGGCAACAAATTAGATTACTCCCTACTGAAAGGAAAAATTAAATACGATTATGATGCAAAAATGTGGCAACACGCGTCACCTGGTGGTTGGTACTTTGTATCTCTACCAAAAAAACTATCTATTGAAATCAGGGAACATTTAAAATGGCAAGAAGAGGGTTGGGGAAGAATGAAGGCCTTTGCTAAAATTGGAGAGATTATCTGGGAAACTTCAATTTGGTTTGACACCAAAAAGGATACTTACATCCTTCCAATTAAAGCCGAAATAAGAAAAAAATCTAAGCTGAAAATTGACCAAATTATTCAAATGAGCATTTGGATTTAGATATGGAAAAACCTAGGGGCGCCGATAAAGAAACTTTTGAAACTTGGAACAACATTGCCTCAATGTACCAAGACAAGTTTATGCATTTAGATTTGTATAATGAGACCTATGATTATGTCTGCAAAATAATTAAAAAGCCAAAGGCCAAATTATTGGATGTTGGCTGCGGACCAGGAAACATTACTAAATATCTGTTAGAACAACGAACAGATTTTGAAATTTTAGGAATAGACATTGCTCCCAATATGGTCAATTTGGCTCAAAAAAATAACCCGTCCGCAAGGTTTTTAGTTATGGACAGCCGAAATTTAACCGAATTAAATAGCACTTTTGATGGCATTGTTGCAGGGTTCTGTTTGCCTTATTTTTCACCCACTGAGAGTAAAAAATTTATTTCTGAATCTTCTAACTTACTTGAAGAAAATGGCCTGATCTATTTGAGTTTTGTTGAAGGAGAATCGTCAAAATCTGGTTTCAAATCTGGAAATGCTGGAAGGGTTTACTTTTATTACCATCAATTAACTGTTTTGATGGACTATTTGGTCCTAAATGATTTTAGTGATTTTAAAATGTTCAAGGTGAATTATAAAACTTCTGAAAACGAATATGACATTCACACCATAATAACCGCAAAAAAACTAGCCTAGAAGTAATAGGAAATTCCCAAGTTTAAACTTAAAAGATCAATATCTAGATTAAAATTTGTTCGAGTTATAACTGTTTCTTCCTCATCAGAAGGTGTCACCGTTTCTTTAGAATGTTGAAATCCTAAAACACCTACATTCACTTCAAAAGCGAAACCTTTTTGCACGATTAAAATTACTCCCGGTGTAAAGGCAATTCCATAATTACGGTTTTTAATGTCAGCCGTCGTTACATCCTCACCTGTTGTACTTGTCTCGTCGCCGTTTCCAAAGCCAAATTCGAGTCCGGTTTGGGTAAAAAGAAAAAATCTGTTATTAGCGCCAACGGGAATATAATATCTTACAAAAGGCGTAATTGCAAAAGATTTTAGGCTGCGATCCAGAAAGGTGTTTGGCCCAAAAGTATTCACATTTTCTGAATCTTCATTTTCAGACGAATAATCTAAACCCAATCCAACCGCAAAATGGTTCTGTAAAAAATAACCTCCAGCCGACTTAATTGAAAAATTAGAAACATCTGAAGAAATTACATTTTCCAACAAATTTTTATTGTTTTCTTTTTTTGTATTGCTGTAGGAAACTAAAAGGGCAACAAAGGCGGAGTTCTTGTCTAGGAGGCTTTTATCTTCGGTTTGAGCCTGTAAATGAAAATTAAGTAAAAGACTAAAAGCAATTGTGATGCAAGGAAAATTAAGTTTCATTTTTATCGAATAAATTTTGTTCTAATTTCTTATTCCCCAGAATTACATAAAGATACCTTTAATAAGGCTTGTTTGACTATTCTAATGTAAAGATTAAGGAATTGTATGCAAAATTCAACTCATTAACTCTATATCCGTCGCAATTATGCAGGTATTACTTTAGCCAGCTTTTGGCCCGAATCACAGAGGGAAGATCATTATCTGCATGTTTCCATGCCTCTAGAAATTTTTCATATGCGATGGTAGTCTCTCTTTTATTTCCTTGAGCTCGTTCTAATTCAGCCAGTCCATAAAGAATATAACCGCTATTGGGACTATTTTCTAAAGCTTTGGAAAACATTTCTCTTGCCTTTTCCCATTTTTCATGCTTTAAATAAAACCAACCCATCATTTCCTCGGTTTGCATCCAATACAAAGGTGGGTCTGAATATTCTTGAGAATTTTCAACTTTCAGAGCTTTTAGAAAAAGTTGTTCTGCCTTTTTAAATTCCCCCTTTTTTGGTGAAGCTATTTCAGCTTGTAACAACAGGGAATATCGATTGATTGGACTTTCAAAAATGCTCTTTACAGATTCATTCTCATCAAGTTCTTCCCCGTTAATCATCGTTCTATAGTTTTCGGCATCTAATTCATTCGCATATTGATCTGCAAGAGTAAATTTTCCGTTTTCTACGGCCTGCATACCCTTAAAAAAATTCAACAAACTATTTACTATAGGTTTTTTTATGGGCAACCCTTCCATGAATTTCTCATTCTTGTTTAGTTCATTTAAGGTTGACACAGCCCTATCCCAATCCCTAAATTTTAACCAAAGTTCTGCACGTCCAATAGTAGCCATATAAAAATTTATTGTACTCACTCGAATATGTATAGGATCTTTCCGGTCGTGGGTCCATTTCGTTGTATCAAGTAAACGTTCTTGCCAACGATATGCCTCCTTAACCCTACCTTGTTCGGCAGAATTTGCAGTAAGAAAACGTAGATTGTGCCCAAAGTTCCAATTATAAGCCGGACTTAAATTTGCCGAGGCTAGATAAATCGAATCTACTTTTAAAGAGTTTAAAAAGTGCTCTCTCGCTTTCTCGTAATCCCCAAGATTGTAATATATATGCCCAGGCATATGTACCATATGGCCAGAATTAGGTGTTAATGTGGCTAATTTTTTGGCGCTTTGGAGAGCTTGTTCCGGTGCGGTTTGCTCCATTTGATGAATCCAAAAATGATTTACCCCCGGGTGATTAGGATGGGTATTTAAAAGATCTCTCAGGAGATATTCAGCAATCAAAGTATGCTTTTTAGGTCTTCCGTATGGTTCATAATCATAGTCCAGTCCATTATTCCACAAGATAAGTTTGGCATCAACATCCTCTGGATATTCCAAAATCACCTCTTGCATCACCTGTGTAAATTTCTCTTTAGCTTTTTGTTCGTCTTCTTCCTCTAGCATCAGCTTAAGAGCCTTGATATACTTTTGCTCTTTATCGGACAACTTGGCGGAAAGCGATTCTGCCATTTTCATGGCATCCATTTGGCCCTTTTTGAGCGTTGGGTCAGGATGCCTCATCAATGAGATTGCCATGCCCCAATAACCCATAGCGGCGGTACTATCTAATTCTGTTACATGCTTGAAAGACCTATATGCTTCAAAACGCCAAAAATCGTACATAAGGGCTAGGCCTTGGTTGAAATAAGTTTGTGCTAAATCTGAATTAGTGGTGATTTTTAAATTACTATAACCAACTCCTTCCATTAGGCCAGGACTTGGCAGGTTGTCAGCTATACTAGTTACAGGAGTTACGCAATGCTGATGGGGATAAATAATTCCTGAAGTATTTTTAATATATGTTCCGCAAATTGTCTGTTTAAAAAGAGATGGAAGTAACGAAGTTTTCTTTTGTGTTTTTGGCTCTTCATTAAATTGAGGAATAAGTAAACCTATTAACACCAAAAAAGGGAATAAACTGAATAATGATTTCATGAAAAGTAAAAAATTAGCAGGTTAATGTTAAAAATCCGATAATGTAAATTTTGCTAAAAATTTGATTCCATGGGAGGATTTAGCATTTAAGCATACTCGGAATTCATTGTTTGGTTCCTGCCTGCTTAAGCTGATTCTCAGGGTGAGAAATAATCTTTCTTTTTACTAATATACTATTTATCAGTCTATAATCGAAATTAACATTATTAACTACTAAAAGGAGGGTCCGTGAAGGCTAAAAAATCCATAAAGCAATTTTTCTCGTATATTTACTTGCAACCCAAATCTTAACCTAACAACCTACATTATGAAAACTACCTTTTCAATACTTTTATTTTTTCTAACATTTTCTGTCTTTCCACAAGTCTCTTTTAATATTGGAAATGCCCAATTAGAAAGTGACTTACACAGCATTAACCGCCAAGGAACTTCCAATTATATTTCTTTTAAACAAGAGCTCAGTGTATCCTTCAATATCCCTGTACAGAAAATTGATTATATGAGATCGGAACTTCATCTAATACCAGGTGAAATCTTCCTAACCCTAGAAATTGCTAGATTAACTAGACGTTCTTATGTTGATGTACTAAGAGTTTATGAAAAAGATAAAGCCAAAGGATGGGGCTATATTGCTAAACAATTAGGAATAAAACCCGGATCAGCAGAATTCCACCAACTTAAAAACAACGCAAGTTCTAAAAAAAGTAAATGGAAAAGTGCTTCTAATGGCCATGGTAACAGAAATAAAAATTCCAAAAAGAGGAAATCGTAATCAGTTTTTAGATAGAATTAAGCCAATCATCTTTAGTCCAGAACCGAAAAATCTATTTGAAATAGGTTATTAACTGGTTTAAAACTGACGCATCAACTTGGATTACCGTTCCGTGCCTAGCACCTTTAGGAAATACAATATTTTCTGAAATATCCTTCCAATTTTTTAAATCGGAAGATTCAACGGCGCCGTAGCTCTTTTCAATGTATTTATCGAAATAAACGCGCCATACTCCGTCCCTTTCCAAAGCAGTGGGGCCTTCCGCCCAATAATCTCCAGTAATTGGAGTACTGGCGATAGAATAGGGTCCCGTTAAATGGGTTGAAGTCGCTATCCTAATGTTTTTTTCAACAGGATTGCGGGTTTCATTTTTTAAAAACATTAGAAAGCTGTTTCCATTTTTCACAATGGAAGCGTCTATAACATTAAAACCAGGTTCATATAAAAGTTTAGTATCTGCAAAAGTTTTGAAGTCCTTGGTTGTGGTATAATAAATACGGTGGTTGTATCCATTTTCTTCCTTACTCTGAGTTTCAGGAAACTTCCCTTGAATGGTGCTGGACCAGTAAATCATAAACAAATTGTCTTCTTGATCATAGGTGATTTCTGGAGCCCAAGTGTTTCTCGTCCCAGATTCATGTGTCATAACAGGTAAAAACTGCTGTTCCGACCAATGAATTAAATCTGGAGAATTAGCGTATCCAATCCCTTTATCTGTCCAACTAACCGTCCAGACCATATGATACATTCCATCACCTCCTTTAATTATGCAAGGGTCTCGCATTAAATTGTCCTTGCCAACCCTAGGGATCAGAACGGATTGGTCATTATTTAATGGATTCCAGATTAAACCATCCCTACTGTATGCCAGATGCAAACCATCCTCTCCATTTCCTTTAAAATAGGTGAAAACATAACTCTGATTGGAAGGAATTATGTCGTTTGCTTTTAACCATTTTTCACAAGCTTGTGGCCAAGTGTTATTTGTTCCATCCCTACCCAAACCAAAACCATGCCCCCCATCTTCATAAACATGCATTTCGGCAGTTACACCATGTTCTTTAAGCGCCATATAATAATTGATGCTATTTTCTACAAGTACCGCCCCATCATCTGTTGCATGGACCAAGAAAGTCGCCGGAGTATTTTCATCCACTCCTAACTCATTAGAATAGTTCTGAATATCCTCCACTGACGGTGTTTTACCTAATAAATTTTCTTTGGAACCCATATGGGTAATATTATTATCCATAGATATAACTGGATACATCAATATTGAAAAATCTGGCTTTGCACTCGTTTGATCGGCCTCATATACCCTTTCATTGTATTGAGTGGAAAGCGTGGAGGCCAAATGTCCCCCCGCTGAAAATCCTATAATCCCTATTTTATTTGGATCTAATTTCCATTTGCTCGCATTTCTTCTTACCATTCTAATAGCTTCTTGAGCATCTTGTAGAGGACCTATCCGTTTGTCCTTCATAATTAAATCACTTGGTAGTCTATACTTAAGTACAAAAGCAGAGATCCCAATAGAATTAAACCATTTAGCAATTTTTGACCCTTCTTTATCCATTGATAAATGCTTATACCCACCCCCAGGAAAAATCACCACTGCACTTCCATTTGTAATTTTAGGATCCGCCAAGAATATTGATAAGGTAGGTATAGAAACCATTGAAGTGCTTGTTAAAATACCATTTTCCGCAATTTTGGGCTGCTCTTTATAATCGCTGTTATTAATTGAATTTGGAATTCCTTTAGGCCAGAGCTCTATAATTTCTGTTTGAGACCATAAGTTGGACGATAACAGAAAACCGATAATAGATATAACTAAAGTTAATTTTGACACGGATTTGATTTCTATATTAATCATCTTCATTAGCTTTTAAATTAATCCTTGTTTCGGGCATTAATTTATACGGTAAGGTTATAGTTCCGCTATTATTTAAAACAATATAATCAATAATTACTGCAGGGTCTAAACTATAAATTTTAATAGTTTGTTTCCCAACTTCAGAAATTGGCGCCTTGATATATTGAATTGCTTTATTACTTAATACATTTATCTTCCAAGTCTCGCTACGACCTTCTGTCTTAAAATTTACAACCTCAATAGGTCCGTCATTGAATTGCACCCCAATTCTTAACTCCCCATCGGTTGTAACAGCATGATTAGGCAATGCAACTATGGAAAGAACAGCATTTTCATTTAAATTTTCAGTATAAATTTCATACTCCGCTATAGCAGAGTTTTTAAAATCCGTAATTGAAAAGTTTTGCGATAGGGGTTCAGATTGGATAACATTAGAAGTATGACCTAATCCAGTTATAGTATTCCACTGAAAGGTTTCAGAAGGAAGTATTTTTGAAAAGTGTTCAGCGTAAATAACGGCCATACCATTTTTCTCCACAATTGAATTGAGAGGAGCTGTTTTATAGCTATCTGATAAATTAATCTGGATGTCTTTTTCAAATTGTTCAGTTGCAATAGTAAATTTACCCTTCTCAGTTGAACCAGAATTAATCCAATCTTTCCAGTCTATTGAGAAAAATAAGCGTTTTTCTGAAATGCCAGAAGGATTCAATTCACCCGAAACCTCATCTACCACAATCCAACTAGGTTTGTTCGTTATTTGCCAAGAAGCAATTTTTTCTGTGGTTAGATATAAATCCAAAAAATGACTTTGCGTGTCATTTAGATAAAATTTCGGAAGTCTCATAGCGGCATTCATATCGGAAAATTCTGTTTCAGGAGAAATTCCCATAATTTCCTCTGTTTCTTTAATTTTCAAATCGATAATAGGATCATCAAAAACAGGAAGCTCCCTTGGTTTCATATACATAATTCCTCTCCATTTTCCATTTGATAATTCGTTGTAAGTCTCCGTCAGTTCAACAATCTTCTTATATGAATCGTGTGCCAGTTTTTTATACTTTAATGAACTCAACCTTCCTTGATTTGCATATGCCAATGCCTTATCTCTATACAAGAATTTTTGGTTCATGCTAGAAGCCGCCTTTACGGGGTATCCAACTAATTGATAAAAAGAACTTTTCCTTTCATTAGGGATTTGGGGTTCAATTTGTTCTAATTCATTTTCCAGATTCTGGTAAGATTCTAATCTCAACTGAATTTCATCACCATTTATAAATGGAACATAACTAGTATTATTAATGGGTGTGGTTGGTTCCGTTTGGCTCCACCCCATAAATTCTGGTCGGCGTTCAAAGGCTAATTGATAATATTTGGTTTTAATTTCCTCTATTTTATTTCCAAATTCCTCACCAAAAATTTCTGTATAAAACTTTTGTTGATGGGTTTTAATGGACTTCGATTTGAAAAAGGCCTTGGCATTATAAGCCATGTCTAAGAAAAGTTGAGTATTATATTCTAACGGTTTGATATCTCCAACATTTAAAATCCAAATTTGCTTATTATTAAGGGTATAGGCTTTTATCATTTCTTCTCTCATCAAAGCAGGATTGGTAGAACTCAACCAAAGGTAATCGTGTGGCCTCCCCCAATAAGATGCATGATAGTAAACGCCAGACCCTCCTTTTCGCTTTTGTTCTTCAGAGTTGCTTAAGGCTCTTATATAACCGTAATTATCATCTGTCCAAACAAGAGTTATATCTTCTGGGATAACCAAACCGTTTTTGTATAAGTCTAATACCTCTTTATAAATTGTAAAAGCTTGGGGTATTTCACTCACCGATTCATTAATATTTGTTTCAAGCATATTTCGTTGATCGGAAATTATGTCATCCAATAAACTTACAGCCTCCTCCTTACTGTTAACTCCCTCCATACCACTATCATGCACCCCTCTCATTCCCATGGAATAAATAGCATCTATATTTTTGGATTCTTTAACTCGGGTTTCCCAATAGGTATGTACAGCATCCCTATTGTTTTTATAATCAAAATGGCCCATTGTTTCTTCCTCCCACTCATCAACATTGTTTCTCAACATAGGTTCGGCATGGGAAGTTCCAATAACGATATTATACAAACTAGCCATTTTAGCATTTCCAGGATAATGAAAGAAAGCTTTAGTACTTGGGTGCATTGCGGGCCAAATAGTATTAGCCTTTAATCGGAGAAGAAGCTCAAATATTTTGGAATAGGTCTTAGGTCCGATATCACCTATTTCAGGCTCAAACGTATCGGCTGCCCAAGGTTGCAATCCCCAGTCTTCATCATTTAAAAATATCCCTCTGTATTTAACGGTTGGCTCATCGCTGAAAAAATCCTTTTGCGCCAATATCAGATTTTCAGATTTCCTAATTGGAACATCCGCCCACCAATACCAAGGAGAAACACCAAGTTTTTCTGAAAGTGAAAACACACCAAAAGCTGTTCCTCTAGCATCCGTACCTCCAATTACAAACGCCTTGCTGATTTTTTCAGTGGGGGCATTTATAGTTTTATACAAATAGCTTTCCCATTGATTTGTAAACGTATTTGGAAAATCATTTTGGTTTAGCAGAGGATTTAACAATTCACTACCAATTGTGCCAATTATTATGACATTTCCTTCTAAACCCTCCAATGAATTGGATACCGTAGGTTTATATCCGGATATGGCATAAATATCCTTCGCCAATAAATGAGATGAAATTGAGTCTAAACCTTTTCCAAACTGGTATACAATTGCAGTTTGAGTTTGCTCGGTTACAATTTCAAAATCTGTAGGGTTGGAGGTTGCTGTTTCTGAGGTATTACAACTAAAAGCTAACAGTACGAAAATATAACTGTCAGTAAACAAAATCTTAAAGTAATTCCCCATGCTGTAAGAATATGTTTTTCTATTGATCTATATTCTTTAAAGATTTTAGAAATTCAGCAACCCAAAAGAAATTGAATAGCTATAACAATTAACCATTAATGGTCCATTCTATATATTTCTGCTCCGGCTAATAAGAAACACCCCAAACCATAGTCTTCAAAATCTGGAATCTTATCATAAGACAAAGGTTGTCCTTCTGATGGTTCTTTCCCCGTTGACTGTAGATACCCCAAAAAGCCATTTTCGTGCAATGCTAATTTGGTCATTGCGTTCCAGCCTTTCAATATAAGTGGCATATAAGTGTCTTTGTCTAAAATACCATTATTTACACCATAAGCCATTCCATAAACAAACAAGGCTGTTCCGGACGTCTCCTTACCTCCATAATGATTTGGATCGTGAAGGCTTACATTCCAAAAGCCATCCGTTCGCTGTACTTTGGCCAATGCTTCAGCCATAGCCTTTAAATCAGAAATATATTGTTGTCTATGCGGGGCATTTTCTGGTATAATGGATAGCACTTTTGCAAGGGCGCCTATAACCCATCCATTACCGCGACTCCAATAACAATCTTCACCATTGGGTTCTTTATAAGGAGGATCAAAATCTGCATCGCGCCACCACAAGCCATCTTTATCATTAAACAAACCATTATCTCCATGCTTATTCCTGGTATACATATACATTTCATACATTTTCTCGAAATAACGAGCATCATTTTTCAGAACACCAAGTTTTGCAAACACGGGCATTCCCATTTGTATGGCATCAATCCAAGACCAATCGTCAAGTTGTGGCGTATTCAACAACATATCCGTTAACGCCAATGTATTTCTTAACTTTTTAGAATCTGGTTCTAAATTGTATAAATCAATATAAGTTTGGGCAGCACAATAATCATCTGCGTTGCGGTTTGCATTTCCGTTCCTAAATCCCCAACCGTGAAATTCTGACCAATCATAGGCATATTTGTAATATTCTTCTTTGGGATAAATTCCATAAAGAGCCATAAGGCCTTCGTAATACACACCTCGAGTCCAAATGTTGCTTGGTCGCTCCCTATTTGTTACAATAGTTTTGCCTACATCTGGCCATTTTTCCATAAAATATTTATTGGCTACAATTAGATGATTTAGAACTTCCTTTCGGTCAAGAGTTTGACCCAATGAAGATAGTCCGAAAAGTAGAGCTGTTATAAGTATGAGCTGTTTAAACATTGCTTGTTAGATTAGTTAAATTGAATTTTTTTCAATGGAGTAATAGTCACAGGACCTAATAAACCAGAGGGCATTGGCGCCCACAACGTTGCATCAAAAGGTTTGTAATCTTTGTTAACCATATTAATTTCTTCAAATATTTTCCATTCCTCTCCCCTCATTTCCTTCGCCCTTATTCTGTTAGCGGCCAAATTGGAGACTTTAACAACCAATAAATTTGTGTCGTTTAATGCGCCTGTTTGAATTGCAAAAGGTACTGACCAAGCCGTACCCAAGAATTTACCGTTAAGCCAAACTTCAGCACTCTCCCTTACATCACCCAAATTTAATTGCCAATTATCTGCTTCTATATCTGGCTTTTGGAATTCAATTTTATATTCTGCTGAACCAGAAAATTCAGCTGCTTCACCACCAAGTTCAGTCCAAGATTTCAACTCATCAAGTTCTATTTCTGAAGGAATTTTTGGTCCTCCCGTAATAAAATTTAATTTCCATTTTTGGTTTAGTTGGAATGGTTTATCAGAAACTGCATAATTATTCCATTTTGAAACGTTAGAAACTTTAGAGCTTTTCAGGATTAAAGATGTACCAGATGGAATGTCAACATAAACCTTAGTCTTTCCATTCCCTATTCTTGTTTCCGCTTTTCCATAATTACCAGTAAGAGGATCATAAATTACAACCTCCTCAGCCATTAAATTTAGAGGTATAAAGGCTGAAACACCAGTGCGTGTGTGGTTGACCAAATAATAGACTTTTTCACCATTAACATCCCTTCTAATATATTTTAAACCATAATCCACTATGGATTCTGGAGTTATTGAAGCCTTCTCCAAATCACCAATAATATTGTTTGACGGTAAGACTAAATCTTTTGAATCCTCTATCAATTTCAAAAGTTTGGATTCTTTCTCTTTATATTCAAAGTAACCTGGAACCGATTCAGGCATTCCTTGAAATATGATATTAGCGCCGGACTTCTTCAATTCGAGCAATTTATTAAAGGTCCTGATTGGCATTTTGTTGCAATCTGGAATAACTAATCCTTTATATTTTCCTCCTGGCAAAACAATAAGTCCATTTTCCACACTTGCTTTAGAGACAAAATCATCTGAGGTAAAATCGACACCATACCCCGCCGACATTAAAGCTTTTGAGATCTTATAAAATTCAGTATCTAACAACCATTCGTTTAAAGAGTGAATTTTAAACTGAAAAAATAAATCTCCCTTTAAATAGCTGTCCCACACATCATAAATTGGCCAATAAACCAACAAGTCATTGTCTGGCTTTCCAAGTTGGAGCATCGATTGGCATCTCGCTATATAACCAAAAAGAGCATCTGCATCTTCCCAAATTGGATTTGTAGAATTAAAATTAACCGATGCATAAAACTTCCAGCCTGGCCAAACCGCCCTTTCAGGAGAATATGTTGAGCCGTGTAAAAAAACATGATTTACACCATTGAGCAACAAGTCTTCCACCTCAGGTTTGCATTGAGATAATGCAGTCTTAAAATGGTCTCTTAACCATGTAAAAGTTTCAGAAGACACCAAAGGTTTTCCTGATATATGAGCGGCAGAAGAAGAAAATTTCAACATAATAGGGTCTGCATCACCTTCCCGTACATCCTCCTTCTCCCTTCTGAAATTTGGAATGTCATAAGGCATAGAGCCAAATGTTTCACATTCGGGAATATCTGCTGAAGCATATAAATCTATTAGATTGCCCGGTGAGCCGTGTGCTTGCAATTTTGTTTTAAAACCGTGATTATTTGCCCATTTATCCCAAGGTTTGTCAAAATCGTTCAATAACAAATCCGACAACGTTTCCCTATAATCACTACGTACACGATTCCCTTCATTAGATGGAACTGAATCTAATAGCAAATCTAATTTTCCCTTAAGATCGTAACCTCTTCTGGCCTCGAATTCTTCAAAAAATTGAGGGGTAAAATCAGTTCCATACACCTCATAACTGTCATTAAAGATTGCCCTTAATTTATGATTTAAACTTTCAAATGCCTCGTCGAACGGCTTTACATAAGAATCTAAAGCCTGTTGGGAATAATGGTCTAAAGTAAGGCCGGCACCTCCAGGAGCAGCCCGCTTTACTTTCTGGTTAGTTTTTCCAATGTAAACTTCATAAAGGGTAAAATCTGATTTTTTCTTTTCCCATACCAATTCACCTCCTTTGATCTGAGATGTTAGGTCTAAAACCGCTCCATCAACACCAAAGGCCAACAAATACTTTAATTTTGAAGATTTTTGCTCTTTCGGGTTATCTGGTTGGATTTTCAACTTAAGTTTTTCCCCTTTTGGAAGCAAGGTTTTATCTATGATCAATTTGGTAGCAGCGTACTCCTCTGTTACTTGTGGGCCTCCATAAGGCCAACCTGTACCAAGCGTCATATCTACCCCTAATTCTAAACTGTCGGCAATCTTTATGGTGTAATCCAAAAGTTCTATCCATTCTTTAGAAAGAAAAATCAGATTGTTTTTCTCTTCTCCCTTCACCCCATAAATGGGAGTTATTTCAACACCTCCCAATCCAACATTTTTAAATTCAGTTAAGGACCTTTTTATGTTTTTCTTATCTACGGCATTTCCCATCCACCACCAACGAGTCCATGGTTTGGTCGTACTTTCTATATCTGGCCAACCTTCAGTATTTTGGGCCTCAGCCTGTGTAACACCTAAGATTATTGTAATAAGAAATATGAGTTTAATCTTTAATTTCATGCCTACTATTGATATAATTCTACTGCATAAATCTGGGATTCTCCCTCAAAATTAGCCCTAAAAATAATCTGTTTGCCATCTGGTGAGAAGTGCACGTTTGGTTCTAATTCATAGTCGTGGTTTTTCATATTCACTAATTTTTCAGAAACCAAACTGTCTTTATTAGGTCTAAAATGATAAATCCACATACCATCCTTGGCATGGGCAACTTGACTCTCATCTCCACCGTCACCAGCAAAAGTTGTTAGGTCTGGTGAGATATTATAGTGTATAGACCAGTCATCCCTTTTTAAACCATATTTGGTTAGTTTGTTATCTGCCAGATTATATCCTGCCAAGAAAAAAGTTTCACCTCTTGGAATTTGTAAATCGAACCAAATTGTACTACCATTTGGGCTAAAAAATTCATGGCCTGCAATTTCCCTGTGAACACTTCTTTTATGGATAAGTCTATTTTCGCCAGTATTAATATTGATATTCCAAATGCGATCTACCTTATGCCAAGGTCCTTCATGGCAATACATCAACAATTCAGGATCTGTTGGGGAAAATTGGATATGGTTTAACCAAGCTTTCTCTGAATAAATATTCTTGTATTCTTTAGAATTTACATTAATGGTGATGAGACTTCTTTCTAATTTGGCCTCATAAATTTTTTCAAAATAGCTAGATTTACTCGGATTTTTCTTGAAAATTTCATTTTCCTCCTTTGTAATTAAGGCCCCTCCCAATAAAGTTTCGTCGGCATTTAGTGTAGTAACAGAACCTATGACATCATCATCGAATTTATAAATGAAATCGGTTTTATGTGTATCTATATGGGTAGCGAAAACGCTATCTGCAATCATATAAAACACTTTCCGTGTCTTTTTTCCAACAATTTCACCCCTTTTTCTTCCTTCGTTGCTGGTAATTTGGTCTACATCTTTAGTCTTAAGATTTACCGAGAAATACTGATTGGTACTATCTACCTCGCCCATAAAAATCATTATATCAGAAGTTCCATCGGAAGACTTTAGGAAGGGGTTATTATGAAAATAGAAACTGCGATTAGATCCATCTCTCAAAACAAGTTTTTCAATTTGATGCCCTGTGGAAGAATCTATCCAAACTTTTTGTTTAGAGCTTTCAGCTCCTGTCTCCATCATTGGGAAATGGGAAAGTTCTTCCTTCTGGTTTTCTTTCTGTTCAACTGTTTTTTCTTCCTTGCAGGATGGAATTAAAGTCAAAATAGCCAAATAAAAAAGGATTGTAAATCGGTTCAACTTTTTATAGAATTTAGGTTCATTTCGGTAAATATATTTTTTGCTTGCTAGTATTCCGTCCTGTAGTATCCCGATAGAGAATCCTTAATCTTCTACAGTATTCAGCAGGATACTCATACTTAATTTTTCAAATATCTTTGGACTTCATTGAAAATTATTCCCTTCAACATGATCAGTAAAAACCATTTGAATTTCATATTCGCCTTTTTAATTATAAGGGTTGTATTTGCCCAAAATTTTGTTGGTGATTTTGAAAATATTCTAAATCAAAAGGAAAGTGAGTTAACAATCAAAACGACAAATTCTACCATTAATATTCAGTTTTGTTCACCAACAATAGTGCGTTTTAGAACTAGTTGGACAGGTGTTTTTGAAGAGCGAGACACCCTTATGATTTCAAACTACAATTGGACCCCCGTGAAATATAATTTGGAAGAGTCTTCGAATGAAATAAAACTGACTACTTTACAACTAGATGTTAGAATAAATAAAAATCCCTTCACTTTTCAGATATTCGATAAAAATGGTGAGCTACTGTCATCCGAAATAGCCGATTCTAATTATTCTATGGGTGCTTACAAGCAAAATCAAATGGTAGGAACCCAAAAAAGACTGCATGCCGATGAACATTTTTTTGGTTTTGGTGAGCGCATGGATTTTCTGGATAGAAGAGGAAAAAAACTGAGATTAAATGTGGGGCGTGGCATTGGTAGGCCACACATTATTGGGGCTTATAATGTTTTGGAAGCCAATTATTCTCCAGTGCCTTTCTTCATGAGCACCAAAGGATATGGGATATTTTTTCACAATGCTTACCCTACCAATTGGGATATGGGTCATACCAATTCAAACACCTATAGTTTTGAGGCTGAAGGAGGAGAGCTTGATTACTTTTTGATCTATGGGCCAACTTTCCCTGAAATCTTAAATGGTTATACATCTATTACTGGGAAAAGCCCTTTACTTCCAAAATTTGCCTTTGGCCTACATGTGGGTACTTATAGCGGCGGAACCTGGGGACATGAAGAATTAACGTCTGGAGATTATGTGGTTAAATTAGCTGAAACTTTTAGGGATTTACAAATTCCATTAGACGTTCTCCACCTCGATTCTACTTGGCGCATATTTGGAGAAAATGGTGGTAAAGGAGCAACCTCTTTTGAATGGAGAGAAACTTTTACCAATCCGGAAAAAATGTTTGATGACTTGTACAAGCTTAATTTAAATATGGTGGGGTTACATCTTAGACCTCGTTTTGATAATGGAAAAACCTTACGTCTTTTGGATAAGGCTAGAGAAAAGGGGTTCGTCTACCCCGAGGAGGACAATCCTGGAGAATTTGTCAATTTTTTTGATCAAAACGCAGTTGATTGGTGGTGGAATAATGGTGTTATGAGAGTTGCTGAACAAGGAGCCATGTTTTTGAAAACCGACGAAGGAAGTGCTTTTGGACATAAAGCCAATGAAAGTGAAAAAATCGGCCCACAGGGAGAAGAAATTAAAAAACTTCATAATCTTTTCCCGTTAGTTTATGCCAAAGCTCCTTATGAAAAGTTTCAAGAATACAATGGAATACGAGGAATGAATCAAACTCGGGAAGGCTATGCCGGGATTCAACGATATCCATACATTTTTGCAGGTGATTGGCCTAGTGAATGGCAATATTTTGAACCCGTAATAAAGGCAGGGTTAAATATTGGTCTTTCAGGTGTTGGATATTGGACACATTGTATGGGTGGTTTCGAACATGTTGCAGATCCTGAGCTTTATATAAGATGGACCCAATTTGGATTAATGAGTCCGATTGCACATTTATTCGGAATGGAGCATCCTAATTACAAAGAACCTTGGAATTATGGGGAAGAGGCACAGGCTATTTTTAAGCAATACGACGAACTAAGGTATAGTCTAATTCCCTATTTATATAGTACGGCTTATGACATGTACAAAACAGGAAAGCCGATCATGCGGGCCTTAGTAATGGATTACCAAAATGATCAAAACGTATATGACATAACAAATCAATACATGCTCGGTGCTTACCTAATGGTTTGCCCTGTTACGGAAAAAGGAGCACAAACTAGAGTTGTATATCTTCCTGAAGGTAATTGGATAAATTATTGGACAGGCGAATCTCTAGAAGGTAAAAAACATTATAATGTTTTATGCCCACTCGATCAAATGCCGATTTTCATTAAAGCTGGAGCAATTATTCCTTCTCAGGAAGTTGTTAACTATGTTGGTGAGAAAACCATTACAACATTAGATCTAGCAATTTACCCTTCAACAAATTCTAAGTTTACAGTTTATGACGATGATGGCAAAAGCTTAAACTATCAAAACGGAACATTTATCTCTCGGGAAATAACTGTTGAAATGAATACCTCCAATTTGAGTATAACCGTTGATGCTCCAAAAGGTAATTTCGAATCTAAAATCAAGAATTACAATCTCCAAATTCATTTAGGGAATAAACCAAAATCTATAGAAATTAACAAGGAACTGTTTTTGATAGGTCAAGATGCTAATAATGCAGGGCAAATCTTATACAGAGACAGTATTCTATCCATTCCAATAGAACTTAGTAACAATTCTTTACAAATAAGTATCAAAAAATAATTCTGTTCAATATTTCAAAAAATTTTTTGGCCGGTATTTACAATTGACATGGCCTAAACTGGATAGCTAATTTTATTTAGAAATTATTTTTTGGATTTTTTTAATCTTTTAACCGTTTGATTAATAGTATAATACGCCTATTCAGTTGACTGAACGTTTGTGTAATTATCAACTTTCCTGCAGGTAGGTGCAGGACACAATTTGGATGTTGTTAGCCCTATATTCGTTAAACAAACTCATTCATTCACTAACTTAATAATCTCACAATGAAGCATTTTTATGATGGCAGGAAATCAAAATTAGCAGTTTTTCTCTGCTGTTTGATTTTTACAATTGGGGTATTTGCTCAAAATAGGGAAGTTACAGGAACCGTAACTTCTGAAAGCGGGGAGCTTCTTCCCGGAGTGAATATTCTTCAGAAAGGAACGACCAACGGCGCCGTAACAGATTTTGATGGGAAATTTTCTGTTTCTCTAAACACAAATACTACTGAAATTCTTGTTTTTTCCTATATAGGTTTTAAAACAACTGAGGTAAATGTGGCGGGGCAAAGCAATATAAACGTGATATTGCCTGAGGATACAGAAGCCTTAGACGAAGTTGTTGTCATTGGTTATGGTACACAGAAGAAAACGAGCGTAACAGGTGCAGTATCTTCTTTTGAAGCGGAGGGATTAGACGAGCGTCCAATTGCTAGATTAGATCAAGCACTAGTAGGACAACTTGCTGGTGTTAGGGTAAAACAAACATCTGGTATCCCTGGTGCTGGATTTACGGTACAAATACGTGGTTCTGGTTCTATTAATGCCAGTAACGAACCTTTATACGTTATCGATGGGTTTCCTTTAGATACAGACGGTGAGCCTTCTAACTTAAACCCAAATGATATTGAGTCAATCCAAGTTTTAAAGGATGCATCTTCTACTGCAATTTATGGATCCAGAGGATCTAATGGTGTTGTGCTTATAACCACCAAGCAAGGAAAACTTGGAAAACCTCAAATTACTTTTAATACGTATGCCGGTTGGAGTGAAACTGTGAAAAAATTAGATGTGTTGTCTGCCGAAGAGTGGATTGATCGTGCAGTAGAGCATCAGAATTATGCTTACGTTAGAAATTTTGGAGCACAGGGTGCCACGTCTTCAGACAATAATGATAGAAGAAGAGAAATCTTAGGTGTAGCACCTGGTTCATATAATGTTGGTTACATGTACGATGAACGTTGGTTTGAGCCTGGACATCCTGGTTTAGATTATGTTGATTGGCAAGATTTATTCTTTAGAAAAGGGTTTGTTCAAAGCTATCAACTTTCTGCCAGAGGTGGAACAGATATTACTAAATACTATGTTTCTGGAGACTATTTAGACCAAGAAGGTATTGCAATTGGTGTAAACAACGAACGTTTTAGCGTTCGAGCGAATCTTGAAGTTACACCTTCAGATAAATTCAAATTCGGCTTAAATGTCTCTCCTTCTTATGGTGTTGTTGATGATCCGGGAGTAGAAGGAAAGGATGCGATTACCCATATTATAGTTGGACAAACGCCTGTGGTTGAATCCTCCGTTGGTGCGGAATTTACGAACACAGGAGACTTTCCTGGCTATGCTTGGGCAACAAGTAGGGTAAGCCCAATAGCAGAGGCAAAAAATGTAAAAAGAACAACAAAACGTTTTAGAAATTTGGCAACTCTTTTTGTCGAGTATGAACCATTTAAAGATTTGCGTTATAGAGGTAGTATCAACTCTGATTTACAAATAACACAATCAGATCGTTTTACGCCATCTTGGGTAACTAGAAATAGGACGGCTTCAGGATCTAAATCAGGAGATACCAGAACCTCGTTCGTAACCGAGCACACCCTAAATTACATGACTTCCATTGGCAATCATAATTTTAATGCCTTAGCTGGATATTCGTTTAACATATTCAAATTCGACAACTATAGTATTAGTGCAACTGGTTTTCCATCGGATGATGTCACCACCATTAATGTTGCTGCTACAACAAGCGGCTCGGGTAGCGAGAGTAAGAACACAATGATTTCATATTTTGGAAGATTGCAATACAACTTTGCAGAGAAATATTTCTTACAGGGAACCTTAAGACGGGATGGTTCCTCCCGATTTGGAAACAATACTAAATGGGGTACCTTCCCTTCTGTTTCTGCCGGTTGGAGAATTAGTCAAGAAGATTTCCTTAAAGATAATGACGTTATCAATGAATTAAAATTAAGAGGTAGCTGGGGTATTTCAGGTAACAACAATATTGGAAATTACGAGCATATTGCAAATTTAAGCAACACTAATTATAGCTTTAACGGAACCATTGCAAGTGGTCAATCTCCTAGCAACTTTGCCAACCCAGACCTTAGTTGGGAAAAATCTGAAAGTATCAACATTGGTGTCGACGCAGGACTATTTCAAAATAGAATATTTGCTTCGCTTGAATACTATACCAAAAGAAACACAGATCTTTTATTAAGTATACCTGTACCAACCTCTAGTGGGTTTGGCAGTGCCTTAACGAATATTGGAGAGGTGCTAAATCAGGGTTGGGAAGTAGAACTTACAACAAGAAACTTTGCTAATGGCGATTTCAAATGGACGACCAACCTAAATTTCAGCCATAATACCAATGAAGTGAAAAAACTAGGTCCAAATAATACCCCTATTCTAGGAGGTTCATGGGATATCACCCATAACATTTTGGAAGTTGGCAGACCAATGTATACACTTTATTTAGTTCAACAAGACGGATTGCTGACCACAGCGGATATTGATAATGGAGTGGCTCTATATGGTAACCAACAGCCTGGTGATCCCAAATATGTAGATCAAAACGGGGATGGTATTATAAACGCGGATGACAGAACTTATTCTGGCCAACCAGATCCTAGCTATGTGTGGGGTGTTACTAATTCGTTTAACTACAAAGGGTTCGATCTTTCTGTTCAGGTCCAAGGCCAATGGGGCGGAAATATTTATTCAACTTTCGGGCGAGCAATGTATAGAACCGGTATGGGTTTAACAGAAAACACATTGGGCAAAGCACGTGACAGATATGTTTGGCAAGAGGGAGCGATTGTTACTGAGGCAGATGTTGCGGGTAAGGAAAGAAAATCTCCTTCTGTTTTCGGACGTATTAAGAATACCGATTGGTTATATCCAAATGATTATTGGAGAATTAGAAACATTACTCTTGGTTATGACGTGGGCTCGCAAATCAAATCAGATTTTATTGATGGGGCTCGAGTTTATGTAACCATGGAAAACTGGTTCGGAGGCGATAAATACGACGGTGGTTTTAACCCGGAAGCGGTTAACAACAGTGGTGATGATTACGGAGCCTTCCCACTGTCTAAATCGGTAATATTTGGTATTAGCCTTAACCTTTAATTAAAAATGTTATTAAAAATGAAAAATATATTTATTGTGCTAATTTCATTGATAGCCTTAACCTCCTGCGAGGATGAGCTCTATCAAGCACCCATATCGAACAGAAGTGCTGCTGACTTCTATAGAAATGAAACAGATTTTGAACAAGCAATTGTAGGTGTTTATAACGCTTTAGGATATCATTCCATATCCAATTTCTACCTGGCTGATGTACGATCAGACAACTTTTATGTTCCAGGTTTGGCAGGTGTAAGAGAGTGGATACCAATCTCTAATCTAAATAGAAACCTTACCACTAATCCATTAATAAGGGATGGATGGGATGATCCTTATGTAGGTATTCTAAGAGCCAATAGTGTTTTAAACTATCTGAATTCAAATGTAGTGCCAGAAGAATCTACGAGAAACCGAATGGAAGGTGAAACTAAGTTTTTAAGAGCTTTATTTTATTTCGATCTTGTTCGCTTCTATGGAGGAGTTCCAATCATTGATAAATTAGTTACACCAGGTGAAGCACTCGATATCCCAAGATCATCAGTCCAAGAAGTTTACAATTTTATTGAAAGTGACCTAAATGATGCAATTAGTTTATTGCCATCTACAGTGCCAGTTTTTGGCAAACCGTCCTCAGTAGTTGCCAAAGCATTATTGGCTAGAGTATATTTAACAATGTCGGGGCCAGCATACGGGATAAACGGTCCTGGCCTAGGAGCTAATAAACAAAATGATGCCTTAGGATTACTAAACGATGTAATAAATAGCGGTCAATATGGTTGGGTAAATGACTATGCTTCCATATTTAAATCGTCTTCAGAAAATAACCCAGACATTGTGTTTTCTATTCAAAATATTAATGATGGAGCGGGTGGTGATAGAGGAATCGGTACAATACTTCCTACATTAATGTACCACGAATCTTGGGCTAGAGTAAATCTACCATTTGCCGGAGGAGTTCCTAGTGATGGTATTATTGAACCTTCCAACCAACTTCTAGATTCTTATGATGAAAATGATGTGCGCGACGATTTTTCCATTTTGCGCAGTTGGACAGACGCCAATGGCAATGTCAGTAATAATGCAATGATTATTAAGTTTTTAGATTTGGAAGATTTGCCGGTAGATCGTTTTAACTGGGGTATTAATTTTCCTATTATCCGGTATACGGATATATTGATGATGAAAGCTGAAATTTTATTACAAAGTGGCGGCAGCCAATCTGAAGTGGATGATATTGTAAATATGGTAAGGGAACGGGCCGGTTTAGATCCCATATCTAATGTAACTTTAGATATGCTTCTTGAAGAAAGAAGAAAAGAATTCTTTGCGGAAGGTCTGAGATGGCACGATTTGGTTAGAACTGGTAAGGTAATTGACGTGATGAATGCTTGGATAGCAGTTGATGACGATGCCGGGGTTATGAATCAAATGGAACCAAATTTCATTATTTATCCTGTTCACCAAAACCAATTGGAAGTTAATCCTGGACTTTACGAACAAAACCCAGGTTATAACTAATAATATTAACGACTCTAATTATTTGAGTTAGTTAATTAGTGAGAAGAAAGGCTTTGGTAACTATATCAAAGCCTTTTATATATTTAGAATCGGGGAATGACTAAAAATTTATTCATAATACTTAGCATTTGCACACTTCAATTGTCTTGTAAAAATCAAGATAAATCGGAAGAACTCCCGCAATTAAATTTCTTAGTGATAATTGCCGATGATGCCGGATGGAATGATGTTGGCTATAATGGGTCTGAAATAAACACTCCAAACATCGATAGCATTTCTGAAAAAGGAATTCGTCTTAACCGTTTTTATGTTCTTCCTACTTGTTCCCCTTCTAGGGCAAGTTTATTGACTGGAATCCCCGCAAGCAGGTTTGGTATTGTAGCCCCAATTAGCGGTAGAAGTGAACTAAGTTTGCCAGATAATGTTTCAACCTTACCAGAAGTTTTGAAAACTAATGGCTATCAAACAGCCTTGTTTGGCAAGTGGCATTTGGGTTTAAAACCAGAAAGTGGACCTAAGGCTTATGGATTTGATTATTCATACGGTTTTTTGCACGGCCAAATAGACCAATACACACATAAATACAAAAATGGAGACCAAAGTTGGAACCGAAATGGTGAATTTATTACCGAAGAGGGCCATACTACAGATTTAATAGAGCGGGAAACCCTTGATTGGCTAACAGATAAACGGAACAAGGACAAACCGTTTTACATACAATTAGCTTATAGTGCACCGCATTTTCCACTTCAGGAAGAGGAGTACTGGAAAGAGCCTTATAGAAAAACCATTCAAAATAGTTCAAGAATAGACTTTGCTGCTTCTATGACTCATATGGATCATAGTATAGGGGCTGTTTTTGGAGCTTTAAAAGATTTGAATCTTCTTGAAAATACGGTCGTCATATTTATCAGCGATAATGGTGCTATGGAAAATTGGTTTCCAAAAGACCAGTACAACGGAAAATTTGGTCCAAATCCGGTTTTAGGCAGCAATGTTCCACTAAGGGACTGGAAATCGTCGAATTATGAAGGAGCATTAAGAGTACCAGCCTTTATTTACTGGAAGAACCATTTAAACCCAGGTATCTTTAAACAATACGTTTCTGTTATTGATATTATGCCCACCATCCTTTTTCTAGCTAATAATTCTAATCAAATTAATGGGATTGAAGGGAAAAATATATGGAATCAATTAACCCAGCCTAATGAGCCCTCAATCAGATCGATTTATTTGAGAGGGCATCTTCAGGAATGTGTTATTGAAAAACCTTGGAAATTAATTAGAACGAGGCATAAAAATGCTCCAGCTAATTTTGAACTTTACAACATTGAAAACGATCCTGAAGAGCAAAATAATGTAATTAACAACGAACCAAAGGTATTTCAACATTTGAAAGCCACTCTGGAGTTGGAATTCTCAAAGGATGCCAATGACGTAAATTTAGATATCAAATAGACGTTGCCATCCAAAATTATTGTATTAAAATGAAAAATGATTATCAAAAAATAAACCACTTCAATTTAAGGCTACTAACAGCTTTACTCCTTTTTGGAATGTTACCTTTCACCAACTGGGGTCAAGAAGATAATTTCGCTGATAAACCCCTATTTCGTGATCCGATTTTTGACGGGGCCGCAGATCCTTCTGTTATATGGAATAAAGCAGAGCAGAAATGGTTTATGTTTTATACCAATAGAAGAGCAAATGAAAAAAGGGCAAACGGTGTCTCGTGGGTACATGGCACTAGAATAGGAATAGCCGAATCTACCGACGGTGCCCATTGGACCTATAAAGACACTGCCAATATCAACTATAAATTCAAAGATATTACCTATTGGGCTCCAGACGTACTTGAGTACAAAGGTGTTTATCATATGTATTTAACCATAGTGCCTGGAATATTTGATGATTGGTACCATCCAAGATTTATAGTTCATCTCACAAGCAACAATCTACAGGATTGGGAATTTGAATCTAAATTAACCCTAGCATCGGATCGCTGTATTGATGCAACGGTCTTTCAATTGCCGAACGGAATGTGGCGCATTTATTACAATAACGAAAATGATGGCAAATCCATTTATTATGCAGATAGCAAGGATTTATATAATTGGGTTGACAGTGGACAGCAGGTTATAAAAGATAGGGGTGAAGGGCCAAAGGTTTTTAATTGGAAAAACCAGACATGGATGGTTAATGATGCCTGGGATGGGCTTGGAGTGTATTCTACCGAAGATTATATTCATTGGACACGGCAAGAATACAATTTATTGAAGGTTCCCGGTATTGGCAAAGATGATAATGTAAAAGGAGGACATCCCGATATAGTTGTTAATGATGGACGGGCCTATGTTTTTTATTTTACCCATCCCGGCAGGACTGAAAAAAATAAGGGTAAAGACAATTATGCTACAAGACGTAGTTCTATACAAGTTGCTGAATTAAAATTTGAAAATGGTGTTATTAGTTGTAATCGTGACATACCCGTAAACATTCATTTAAAACCACCCAAACAATAATCCGCATGAAAAGAAATGCTTTTAAAATGCTTCTTAAGCCAGGTTTTGAAGCTGAATACAAAAAACGACATGATGAAATTTGGCCCGAGTTGGCCAGCCTACTTTCGGAGTCGGGTATTCAAGATTATAGTATTTTCCTTGATGAGGAAACTTCCATCCTATTTGCTGTTCAAAAATTAAGTGATGATTTTGATCCTAAATATTTGCCAAACCATCCCATTGTAAAAAAATGGTGGGCTTATATGGTGGATATTATGGAAACTAACCCCGACAATTCTCCCGTTGAATCTTCCCTAACTGAAGTCTTTCATTTAGATTAATTTCCTGAAATGATTTTTATTCCCATGAGGATTAAGGCATTGGTTTTAATCCTTCCCATTTTACCTTCCATTTTCCGTCCTTTGGAAAACCTGGATTTTTAATTTCATTGCCATCAAACCCTGCGCACATCAATGCAATTGCAGAAAGTACACCACCATTACCAGGTAAATAAAGTGTTAATCGAGGAG
Organism: Aegicerativicinus sediminis; assembly: GCF_015476115.1. Taxonomy (GTDB): domain Bacteria; phylum Bacteroidota; class Bacteroidia; order Flavobacteriales; family Flavobacteriaceae; genus Aegicerativicinus; species Aegicerativicinus sediminis. The sequence goes on from NZ_CP064295.1 coordinate 1,120,280, forward strand.
TTTGATAATTATGCCCATTCGGTAGATAGGTGTTGGTAATCTCATCTCTCAATAAAGCTTTAATAGCATCTTTTGGCCTGCCAAGGCGGGTTGCAGTCATAGCTTCCAATGGAAAATCCCACCCCCAAGTATGATCCCAGTTCCAAACCTCATCAACAATATTAAAAGTTGCGTTCATAATAGATTCATCAACTAAATCAGTTTTGGGGACAAAACCTAAAGCGCCTAAGACCGCAGGATGGTCTATTGTGTGTTCGCTGGTGGGCGAATAAGAATTAGGCACACTTTCAGCGGCTAGATAAACACCATCATTCTTGGCAAGTGAGGACAATTTATCAATTACTTTTTGCCACCCTGGATTTGACTTTTCGCCTAAACGCTCACTCCATTCTTGTGCTTTTTGCAAAGCCCATTTCCAATAGGCCAATTCAAATGGAGGGTTAAATGTTTCCATTTTGTCAAAACATTCCTGAGCTGGTATGACTCCTTTTCCCAAAATATAACGGTCGGTTTCTACATCATAATTAGGGTAAGAAGCCATAAAGTCTGCTGTAGCATTGATAAGCTCTTTATATTTTTCAAGATTTTCTTCAGTTGGATTATTCCTGTAAATCAATTCAGCCAAATAAATAACGTGGGGTTGCTGCCAGATTAAAAATGAACCAACATTAGAAGGGGCTTCATCTGCGTTATGATCAGTCATTTTTTGCCATCGAACTCCTTGATAACCCTGTCTTTCAGCAATAAGTTTTGCCTTGTCGAATGCATCGAAATACCATTGCATACTATTCTCCAATAATTCTGTTCGACCCCATAGCGGGTAATGTGCTCCATGCCACCAATACATTTCCATATGGGGTTTACCAAACCAACTATTATAGGTAAGACCTGTTTCTTGTACGGGATAATTGCCTGCGCATTGAGCCCTCGTTAAGTATTGGGATAATACCACCCGCCTTTCAATTTCAGAAGCTCTTGGGTCAGTACATTCCTCAAAATCCACTGCTCCGCCTGATTCCCAAAACTGTTCCCAACCGCTTTTACTGTTTTCCTCTAATTGTGAAAACGACAAGGAATTGTTAGTCTCTATAGAAGTAAATTCTACCACTAACTCAAAGCTTTCTTCTGCCTTTGGTTGGATTATGTAATAATGATCTCCCTTTTGAATTAATTCACTTTCAACGTTAAGAGATGCTGCAACACTGTAATTATCATCATCCAATGTCCTTGAAAAAAGGAATAACTTACTCTGATTTTGTGTGACTTCAGTTTTATGCAAATCATGGTTTTGATAATTTGCTCCCCTGTCTGAAAATTCGTTTGTTGGGAAAGGGAATCTAAATTTAACCTTGATTCGCCCTTCCGAAACCAAGGGTGAAATCACCTTGGCAGCAATGGCATCTTTGTTTGAATCTCCATAAGTTATAACGGTAATGGGAGAATCCTCCACCTTAAAATTACTTTCTATTTGGCCGGTCCACAGATTTAATTCTTGATTTATATCTGTTAAGTCTTTAGGTTCTGCAAAAGTCCCGTCTGATTTAATTATTTCTAAACCAATATTCCCCAGTTGTAAGCGATGTGGGTTTGCCCGAAAATAATCTGCAGCATCATTTTTTCGTTCATCTTTCCTATTCTGTATGGCATATAAACTATTAGGATCACCATTAAAATTGTACCCTTTCAACGTTTCAGAAAAATCATATCCCTCACTATTAGGAGAGGTATGCCAGCCCCACTCGGATTGAGTCCCTATAGGCACACCGTTTTCATATAATTCCGGAAAAGACTGCAAGCCAGTCGCGTCGACCGTAAAAGCGAACTTTCCATTACCAACTGTTAAAGATCCTAATGTATCTACATCAGTAATTTTAACGTTATGCCTCGTTACTACAGCCTTTCTGTCTATTTTTTCAAGAACGGGTTTTGGTTGCTCCTTGCAAGAAAACAAACAAAGACATATGAGTATTGAATAAAATGAAAGTATTAATGGTTTCATTAGTGGATTAGATTATCTGTTAGTTAATTTTAAAAATGAATGCAGATGCAGTTTCGTATTTTCCACCCTGAGATGCTGTAAATAAATAGGTTGGTTTACCGTTTTTAAATAACAACTGAGGGCGTTCAGTCCTTCCATAACGGTTGAGATGTTTTGGTGCAGGTGGCTGTTTTACATATTTTTCTAATTCTTGATATCCTATTTCTGGATTAGACCAATGTTTACCATCATTAGAAGTCATATAAAGACCTTTATCAATACCATAAACTCCCAAATCTCGGGCAAGCATATGAAATTTCTCTCCGTCATACCAGGTAAAAGCATCTTCGCATTGTTCGTTATTACCCATATTATGAAAATCGATAACGGGATTTCCTTTATACTTTAAGTATGGCCCATCTAAAGACTTAGCAATTGCAAGCCCATATTTTCTATTGCCGCGTATTTTGAATTTTGGATTGATATAGCCTTCCGTATCAAAAGACTTATAATACAGCCAATATTCACCGTTAGGATGTTTTAAAAATGAAGGATTTGTTGTACAATGATCATCCCACTCGCCTTTAATGCCCGGTTGCAAAAGTGGTTCTTCCGGTCGTTTCCAAGGTCCGTAAAGTGAATCGGCGGTTGCTAAACCTACTCGTTGTGTATCTAATTTACCATTAGAATTTCCCATAAAAAAGAGGGCATATATTCCATCAACATAATGAATACTTGGATTGTGGCAGGTAGTGGCATCCCAATAACCCTTTCCTCTAGGGGCCAGTATCGTACTGACATATTCATATGGTCCTTGTGGTTTGTCTGCAATAGCGTGCGCGATTTCCGAGGCATGAGTCCAACCACTCATGGTTTCAGCTTTCGGCCACCTCGAAAAAAATACATGAATTTTTCCATCAGGCCCTTCAATCGGACTATTGCACCAAACGTAATAATCTTCGAACTCCAAAGCTCTGCCAATGGGAGACAAACGTTTCTCAAAATCAGATAACTTGGGGTCTCCCTTAAAATCAAAGTCTAGGGTACTTCCAAAAATTGGCAGACTACTTCCAAGTGTCCCTAATGAGCTAATTGCAATAAAATCTCTTCTTTTCATTTCATTCTCTTACTAAGGTAATTGCCATTAATCCTATAATAACCTCATTTGCAATAGATCTGAGTTCTAATTTTTTTAAGGTTTTATTACTATCTAACGGTAAATCTAAAATGGTACCTGCGCCACCATCAATGCCAAAATCGCTAAAGCCCTTAATAGATATAAAATCATTAAAGTCTCGAGTAATTTCTCCTGTCTTAAAATATACTCTAGGTGGTTTAGGGGCATCAGTGGTAAATGCCAAACCATTTGTAAAATAATCTTGTTCTATTGGCCACCAATTTTCTGGGTTCTTTAAAGCTAAAATTTCGGAAGACCCGTCTGTATACTGCACGACAATCTCTCCGTTAACAATTCGACTTTGCATCGGATTTGTAGTACCGGCTAGCATAAAATAAGCATGCGAAGCTTTCCCTAACAGGTCTATCTCAATTTGGTTTGGGAAATTATCCCATTGAGACACAAAGGCTATATTCATTGAATTTTTTGAAGATGGCGTTTTAAAAGGAATGTTTTGTGGACTAAAAATTATATTTGAATTTCCGGCCTTTTGCCTTAAACCAGAATCATCAATTTCTGGTTTTATGTAGGGGTAGCACCAATTACCAACTCCTTGGGTTGGCAATTGAAGTGATGGCGAATTAGGTCGAGGATTTGCGTATTCCTGATTAAAAATATCTGTAACCTTGCTATTGAAAATTTGTTTTAAGTCGACCGTTTCAAAAGTTACAGTTTTAGGTATCAACTCATCCCAATCTTGGAAGCGTGATTCTATTTTTTCATTAGTAACATCTAAATGAATTGGTTGCCACCACAACATTCCGTTCTGCTTTAATTGTACAAACATTGTTTTATGACCTTCCATAGATTCTATCTTGAATTTTAATCTGTTTTGAGATTTATCTATTACTGAAATAGCAGACTGGGGATTGTAAACATCTAAAATTTCAGCTGTCTCGGTCGAAAATAATTTTTCATCACCTTGTTGTCCATTAAATTCAAATCTAGGTTGTTCTATATCTCCTTCAGTCCAATTAATTTGAATGTTGTAGGTGTTTTGGTAAGGGGAACGAATGATGATTTTTGGACATCCAATGGCCGTTTCATCAAAATCCCATTCAACCTGTTTGCCATTTATGATAACAGATTCCACACCTCGCTTAAAAACATTCACCTCTAATTGAAGATCAAACTGTTTATCAAAATTCGATTCAATTTTATATTCTGAAACATCCTTTTTCTCTTGAAAAGCTATGCTGATATCGGGGATTTGCAATGAAGCTTGTCGCCAAACTTTAGGGAATCCAGGCTTGATTACAAGGATATTTTCAACTGCATTTGGTCGAATCCCAAAAAGACCTTCAACCAGTGAACGAGCCGCCATACCAATGGGGTCCGCAAAGTCTCGGTACAATTCGCCACGAATGGCATCATAATAAGATAGTTGTTGAAACCCTCCTGGAGAGGCGCCCATATACATACTTTCTATTAAGGCGCTCTCCCATAAATTATAAGCTTTTTCAATTCTTCCCCCTTGCCAATAAGACAAAGCAGTGTGCAAATTTTCAGCCAAAGCAACATTGTTAACCGACCAAGTATAGGGCTGCCAATTAGTTGTTGAAACCAATTTTAAATCTTTGGGTGGGAGTCCCTTACCTCTAACCTGTATATGTGGAATTTCGGTATCGATATAACGCAGCGATTGATATGCTTGAAAATCATCTGCAATTTCCTCATCGATACTGTGGTAGATAGTCCAAATTCCGGGTTGATCATGGACCAATTGATTACCTAATAAATCTTTATACTCGGCAAAAACACCTTTATCAGAAAGCCACAGATTTTGTTCAATAGCAGATTTTATATTATTCGACTCATCAATGTATTTTTGTGGATCCTCACCTAGAAGCTCCGCAATGCTAGCGGCCAACAAATTTGCTGAATAATTGTAGGCTGAAGCATAGGTTACGCCACCTCCTGAATATTGCAGTGCATCACTAGCCCAAATTGCAGCATAGGCATCATAAAGTCCATCATTATCCGAATCAAAGTTACGTTTTTCCCACTCCAAGTGACGTTCAACAACTGGCCACATTTGTCTCATAAATTCTAAATCTCCAGTCCATTGATAACCACGTAATAATTGATTTATAAAAACCGAATTCATGTCATAATGATGCGCAATTGTATTGTTGTTCGGTCGTCTACTTATATACCCGCGACTAAACATAGACGTGCCCAACACTTCTTGTTGTCTGGCAAAATTCCTAGAAGAATCTGGCACAACTGGCCCATTTTCGGGCTCTAAAACCTGTGAATTACCATAACTATCGAAATGCAACTTTGCCCTATCATGCCAACCTAAAGGATTCGCAACGTATGCACCTCTCCAAGCATTTAAATGCATACGCCATGCAACGGCACCATGTAAATAGGCAGGAGATTCCCAAATAGCATCTGCCGCAATAGACAGTGCGCCACCTAATGTATTAATAAACGGATCAGGGGTTTTCAAGAGCACCCGACTTCTTAAATCCTGAGCTTTTTGAAGCGCTTCCTTAAACTCAGATTTAATTTTGCCTTGATTCGATTTTGAATCATCACCATCAACTTCAAGTTTCCAAAAGAACTGATCATTTCCATCAATGGTGATTTCGCCGACAATTATCGGCGAGTTTTCAGCCTTTGCTTTTAAGAATACATTAGGATCGACATCTAATTTTGCTTCAGACAATTTTATTTTGGACTCTGGGAAATGGCCTGTTATAGACCTATTATTTCCAGTTTTTTCTTTGTTATTTTCTGAACCAAACTTCAATTTGAAAATATTCTCCAGAATTTTATATTGATTGTTTTTACAATATTCTGGTTGAAGATAAAACACAGACTCAGGGTCAGCCCCTATATCCCCATCGCGATGAAATTTTTTCCCAGAAGCTCCTCCATAAACCCAAATTAGCTCTACATTGTTAGGAAGATCTTTAGTTTCCACTTGCAGAAGCATTCCTTCTGTTGAAGCATGGGCTGCAACAGTAACTTTAATAACTCCGTCGTTGATTAATGAGTCTCTAACTTCATAATCCATAATGCCGGGAATGTATCTGGTTGAAATAGAATCACAACTGCTTAACCATTTGCTTAGCCCAGAATAAGAAATTCCCAATCGAAAATTACCACCCATGCCCGGTAAATAAAGGGCAAATTCTGGTAAATCTCCAGCCTCTACTCTGAAGCCTGTGTTGGTACCATAGAGTGCACGATTAAACTTTCGGTTGCCATTTTTTAAAACAAAACTTTCACCCTCGGGAACATAATGTATTTTCCTCTCTTCTTTATTCTGCGCCCCCAAATTTGGAATAGATAGAAAGAAAATCAATAAAACAATAAGTTTACGTCCTTTCAAAATGCTGTGTTTTTAATCCTATGAGATTCTAACAACTACTTCAGATTAAATATGCTAGTTGATTTTATAGATTACCCTTTGGTTTTTAGCTGAAGTGCGCTGTCATTAATTTCAAATGTGTTGTTTTTTAGAAGCAATATAACTTCAGAACCTGCCAGCAATACTGGTCCATACCCATGGGCAGCGAACACATTTATGGGTCGATAATAATAAAAGGCTGGATCAAAGCCCATTCCGGTTCCTACACAGGTTCCTTCAACCTGACCTTTTTCATTTACTTTAGTAGAGACCGCATTCCAAGCCAATAAAACGGTTGGAGAAAATGCTTGTTTATCAATATAGCCTCTATTGATGGCCCTAGCCATTGCATAAGTGTAAATAGCCGTAGCGGAGGTTTCTAAGTATGTGTCGTTTCGGTCTATTAATTGATGCCAAAATCCAGTGCCGTCTTGATAATGTACCAATCCATTAATATGTGCTCGTAATTGTTTTAAAACATCACTATATCCTTCATGCTCTTTGGGCATCACTTCCAATAGTTCAACTAATGTCATAACAGCCCAACCATTGGCGCGAGCCCAATGAAATTGTGGATGCACCTCCATAGATTGAACCCAACCATGCATATAAAGGTTATTCTGATGATTGAACATTCTTTCTGAAAACTGACGGACCTGCTTTACGGCATCGTCAAAGTATGTATTATCTCCAGTATATTTCCCCATTTGTGCCAAAGCAGGCACACTCATGAATAAATCATCTAACCACAATGTATTAGGTTGCGGCCTATTTCTGGCCAAGGTTCCGTCTGTTAACCGAAATTGTTTATTGCTTATATAATCAATAAAATTGTCAATTAGGGGATTCAAATCCGCTTTTAGGCCAGCTCGCTTTGCTTTAATCATTGCTGCGCAAATTGCGCCAGCATCATCCAAAGCATGTGGACTAAGTGATTGTTTAATAGGTGAAGGATATTGGTTGTCCTCCTTTAATTTTTTTGAATAATATGGTGTGATGTCAGCAAAAAGTTTCAGGCGTTTATTAGTATAATCAGCATACATAGGATTAGCTGTCGCTTCAGTTGCCAATAACATACCTGCATAAGTAACGCCCCATTCATAACTTGTAAGCCTAAAAGATCCTGGTTCAAAAACAGTATTCTCGTTTAGATTATTTAAGCTGGTAATTTCCTTTCCCGAATTCTTATCAATTAATTTATCAGCCGATTCGGCCTCTAGATAGGTATAAACTTTATCAAGGACTTTGGTAACTTCACTGATAGATGGTGGATTATAAGGGGTTGGATATTCGGGTTGTAAGGCATGCAATGGAGATGTAACATCATTTACGGGCTTTTGCCCTGACATATTTAAAGTTTGTGCTGCTGCAAAAAGAAAAAATGCTAGTGCCTTATTAGTAATTTTCATGGTGCCTGCTTTAATTATAAAATTTGTTAGAGATGGATTAACCTCAGAAAACCAATGGTTTAATTAATATAAATGGATTCGTCTAAAGGAATATTATTTGTGTTTTCTTGGACAACCTTTGTACTGTCGTCTATTTTCAATTTTACATTATTAAGTACCCAGTTGGAACTGTAATTTATTTTCCCTGCTGTTTTGGCGTGAATGGACACATTATTTAGCGTAACACTATCAATAATGGATTCCTTCATTCCATTAACATTAATAGCCCTTTGGGCCCCATTAACTTCAATATTATTCAAAACTATATTTCTGAAAGTGGGTATTCCTTTGGAAGGTGGCTCGATTTTTTGTAGCATTTTCTTCCAGTGAATTGGAATTGAATCTTCATTAAAACCCTCTGGAAGTTCAGAATAACTATAACTTGGATTCCAATTCATAGACACTTCCATAAAAGTTCTTACACTATCCATTTTAATATTTTCCATATACACATCTTCAACGGTTCCTCCTCTAGTAGTTGCAGATTTAATATTTAAACCATTTTTTGTCCCCAGGCCTTTAATATTTGAGGCATAAACATGCCGAATGCTCCCAGCTGTTTCACTCCCTAAAGTGAATAAACCAGAACCTTGCCTAGCAATGCAATCTTTTATAACTACATATTCTGTAGGTTGGTTTACTCGTTGTCCATCCCAATCTCGTCCAGCCTTCAAGCAAAAGTTATCATCATTGCAATCTATATCACAATTTTGAACCAATATCCATTTTGATGAATCGATATCAATACCATCTGTACTAGGCCCATGACCTCCAATATTGTTCCGTATGGTTAATCCGTCAACAGTTATATAGCTTGAATAGAGTACTTGAACTGTCCAAAAACCAGCTCGTTGAATATTGAGTTCCTTTAACTGTACATTTTCACTATTTGAAATTAAAAAGGTTCTAGGTCGTTTGGCATCGTAATCTACGATCCAACGCAGCCCACGAGGTTCATAGTCGTTTTTTCGCAAATCCCAATAATAATCCCAAAACACTTTTCCTTGTCCATCAACCAAACCACTACCTTCAATAATGACATTATTTTGATTTCGAACATTTATTAATGCAGCTGGCCAAACCATTTCTACTCCCGCTACCCGAGTATCTATTTCCTTATAGTCCTTAATATCTTCACTGCCCAATAGAACTACTCCAGATGGAATTTCAAATCTTATATTCTCTTTAATAAAAATAGATCCAGATAGGTAATTCCCTTCATTAAAGGTTACCGTTCCTCCTCCATTTTTAGCACATTCGTCAATCGCCCTTTGTATAGCATCCGTGCTTAAAGTCTTACCATCGCCAGTCGCACCAAAGTCGTTTACATAATAAATCGCTTCTGGTATACTAACCTCTTTTGATCCAACTTCATCTATCCATTCAGGTACAGATAAATGTGTTTTTCCTGCCCTTTCCTCAGTCTCGTTTTTTCCATTTTTACAACACCATACTAATGGAATTAGGACGATAAAGGCATATGTTTTAAATTTCATATAATCATTGATTCTTGAGTTGGTTAAGATAGGTCGACCATTAAAAAAATGTGTCCTGTACTATTATGTAGTTAGTTTAAGAAGGGTTTTTCAATAACCTATAACCTAATGGTACAGGATAGTTGAATAACCTGAATAGGATATTTTTAAATCAAAATCCGAGCATGTTGAAATGTAAATTTCTTTTATTCCTTACCCTCTTTCAAATAGCATTTAATGGATATTCTCAACAAGACCAGAATTTTACCAAATCTTTTATATTCAGTAAATACACCAATTCTATTGACACGGCTGTTAAGCAACCTCTGACATACAATGAAGATTTGGGTTATGGCTTCGATTTCGATACTGCTGAAAATGTAAATTTTGAAGCTGATTTTGTAACCACAAAAAGTTCATTTTACTTTTCGGTAAAAGTTCCTGAAGGCAATTACAAAATAGAGGTTGATTTAATAGGAAGCCCAGAAACAACTACCACTATAAAAGCCGAATCTAGACGATTAATGCTAAAGGAGTGGACACCTGCCAAAAAGGAGAATTTGCAATTTTCATTTTCAGTAAATGTAAGAATCCCTAAAATATCCGATGAAAAAAGTATTGCCATTAAGGCGAGAGATAGCAATCAATTAAACTGGGACAATAAACTAACATTGGAATTTTTGGGCCAACCAAAAGTGAAAAAAATTAAAATTGTTTCAGACCCTAGCGCTAAAACAATCTTTTTGGCAGGCGACTCAACTGTAACTGATCAAGATTTAGAGCCATGGGCATCATGGGGTCAATTTATTACCAATTATTTTACTGAAGAAGTGGTGATAGCAAACTATGCAGAATCTGGTGCTTCATTAAGATCTTTTAAGGCAACAAATAGGTTTTCAAAAATTTTAGAAACTATGAGGCCAGGTGACTATCTCTTTATTGAATTTGGCCATAACGATGAAAAAATTAAAGGAGAAGGTAATGGAGCTTGGGGTCTATATAGCAATTTATTGAGAGAATTTACAAAAGAGTTTCAAGAGAGAAATGGAAAAGTAATCTTACTCACTCCAACTCAACGACGGGCCTTTAACGCGAATGGATCATTAATGGATACCCATGGAGATTTCCCAAAAGCTGTGCGACTAGCTGCAAAGGATATGGAAATTCCTCTTATAGATTTAACACATTTTACAACTCAAATGTATAATGCGTGGGGAGATGAGGGCTCCCGCAAAGCCTTTGTTCAATATGCTGCCAATACCTTCCCCGGACAAACTGAGACCCTAGAAGATAATACTCATTTTAATAGTTTCGGAGCTAATGAAATTGCGAGGGTGGTGGTTCAGGAAATTAAGAACCAGCATCTAGAGATCGAAGGTTATTTAAGAGATGCCATTCCAGCATACGATTCGAAAAAACCCAATAGTTTTAATAAATGGACGCTACCAATGAGTCCAAGATTTGAAAGTAAAAAACCAGATGGAAATTAACTCCCAACAAAAATATCACTTAGTGAAACTGCTTGTAATTGCAATAAGTTCCCTCACTTATTTACAAGGATTCTCCCAAGAAACTGAAATAAAATACCTCTCTGGCACAGATTTCAAAAACCCTGTTAGTTGGGAATTCATGTGTTCCGATGGACGAAATAGTAATGTTTGGACCTCAATTAATGTGCCTTCGAATTGGGAATTGGAAGGGTTCGGAGAATATACATATGGTAGATGGTATAAAGAATTGAATGAAAAAGAGCCAAGTAAAGAAGAGGGATTTTATAGGTATGAATTCGATATACCCTCAGAATATAAAGGAAAAAATATAACAATTGTTTTTGGTGGTGCAATGACTGATACGGAAGTTAAGATCAATGGAAAGCTTGCTGGGCCAATTCACCAAGGCGGATTCTATGAATTTAAATACGACATCACCAAACTTTTAAACTACGGCAAGCAAAACATTTTGGAAGTTAAGGTTTCAAAACATAGCAACAATGAAACTGTAAATAACGCCGAAAGAAAAACTGATTGGTGGTTGTTTGGAGGGATTTATAGACCTGTGTGGTTAGAAATAAATCCTTTTTCCTACATAAAACATGTGGCCGTTGATGCGAAAATGGATGGTTCCCTTACGGCAGATTTAGAATTAGTAAATATTCCAAACAATACAGAGATTCAAGCTGTTATTATCCCATTGGAAGGATCTGCGGAATTTCAATCATTTCAATTCCCAATAAACAGTAAAGCCAACTCAACTTCAATAAAGGCAAAATGGGAAGGAATAAAATCTTGGAATCCAGAATCACCTGATTTATACACCTTGGAATTACAACTTAAACAAGGAAGCAAAATCCTTCATAAATATTCTACTCGAATTGGTTTTAGAACATTAGAGTTCTTGAAAAAAGATGGAATATATGTTAATGGAAAAAAGATTTTAATGAAGGGTATAAATAGGCATTCCATTTGGCCTGAATCTGGCAGAAGCACCGATAAGGAAATCAGCATAATGGATGTTAACCTACTTAAGGATATGAATATGAATGCCGTGCGTTTTCATTATCCTCCCGATGACCATTTTCTGGAAGTCTGCGATTCTTTAGGCCTCTTTGTTCTAGATGAGTTGGCTGGTTGGCAGAATGGCTATGATACTGAAACAGGCACGAAACTAATTAAAGAAATGGTGCAAAGGGATGTTAACCATCCCTCAGTTATAATTTGGGACCATGGCAATGAAGGCGGGTGGAATTATGAAATTGACGATGTTTTTCACCAATTTGATCCACAAAAGCGAATAGTGATTCATCCTTGGGCAGATTTTAATGGTTGGGATACTCATCATTATCCCACCTATTTAACAGGAATGCATCGTTTTAACAATGGAGAAAATGTCTTTTTCCCGACAGAGTTTATGCATGGAACTTATGATAATGGTATAGGTGCCGGATTAAAAGATTTTTGGGAACGTTATAGTAAAAGTCCGCTATTTGCAGGTGGTTTTATATGGGCAATGCTAGACGAAGCCGTTTTACGTTCAGATTGGTCTGGCGATGAAAAATATGACTCCAAGGGAAATTTGGCAGCAGATGGTGTGTTAGGACCACATAGAGAAAAGGAAGGGAGTTTTTTTGCGGTCAAGGAAATTTGGGCGCCCATTCAATTTCAACCAAAATCAATTACATCAACTTTTGATGGTTCATTTTTCATTAAAAACGACTACATCTATACCAACCTTAAAGATTGCAGCATGAGTTATAGGGTTTTTAAAATTGAAGAAAACGCACTCTATTCTGATAAGACTTCTAAAGTAATTGCCTCCAATTTTATCAAACTTGAAAATATAATTCCAGGTGAAACACGACGAATTCATTTTGATTTGCCTCAAAATTTTTTTGAGGGAGATTGGTTAGAAATTAATGCGAAAGACAAATTTGGTAGAGAAATATACACTTGGACTTGGCCAATTCACCGAGCACCAGATTTAACACAGAAATTATTGCTAAAGGATGGTCCAAACAAAAAAGTATCAGTAACAAAAAATGCAACCAATGTTACCTTAACCAATGGCGATATTAAGATTGTTCTAAATTCCATATCTGGGGAATTAGGAGAAGTAACAAACCGCAATGGAAAGATCCCTTTTGCAAATGGTCCAAAACCTGTGGGAATGAAAGCAAAAGTAAAAGGTGTAACCATTGAAGAGACCAATCAAGGAGCTATTTGTTCATTCAACTATGCTGGAGGGATAACCACTGCTAATTGGACACTATTTAATGATGGAAGATTAAAATTAGAACTTGTTTTTTTGAAGGACGCAGGAAGGAACAACGGATTTGACGGCGCCTTTTTTGAAGGTTCAATAAGTGCTTTTGGTGTTAGTTTTGATTTTCCGGAAGAAGGTGTCAAAAATTTTAAATGGCTTGGCAATGGTCCATACCATGTCTGGAAAAATCGTATAAGTGGAACCGAATTTGGACTTTGGGAAAAGGATTATAACAACACCATTACCGGCGAAAGTTTTGAAAACTTAATTTATCCAGAATTTAAAGGGTACCATACAAATTTCATCGGTGGAAGCTTAAATACTGAAAGGGGGAGCATTCGGTTCTTTAGTGAACAAGACAATTTATTTTTGAGATTATTTACACCCGATTTTCCAAAAAAAGACGTCTCCCAAGTTTTTCCACAACCTGAATTTCCAATAGGAGACATTTCATTTTTATATGAAATTCCTGCAATGCGAGCCTTTAAACCTTTGGAACATCAAGGACCAGAAAGTCAGCCTACAAATATTCGTATTAAAAATGGTGACGATGGTATTCCCATGGTGATATGGTTCGATTTTAGAGATAATTGATTTATATGAAACCAATACAATTAATTATAGTCCTCCTTTTAATGGTTCTTACAACAAATTGTCAAAAAGAACCGTACGTTAAACCAACAGTATTCTTGGTTGGTGATTCAACAGTTAAAAATGGAAAAGGTGATGGTGCAGGTGGCCTCTGGGGGTGGGGAGATTTTATTGGCCAGTATTTAGACACTACTAAAGTATCGGTGGAAAATCATGCCCTTGGGGGTACAAGTAGTAGAACTTACCAAAATTTAGGTTTGTGGGATTCCGTTTATCACAGATTAAAGAAAGGCGATTACGTCTTAATTCAGTTTGGACATAATGACAATGGTCCGGTAAATGATACTTTTCGCGCAAGGGGAACTATTAAAGGAATTGGTGATGAAACCGAAGAAATCGACAATTTGATTACTAAAAAACATGAAATTGTCCACAGCTATGGATGGTATATTAAGAAAATAGCTGAACAAACTAAAGAAAAGGGAGCCATTCCTATAATCATGTCTCCAATTCCAAGGAATATTTGGACGGACGGTAAAGTGCCGCGAAATAATCAAACCTATGGTTTATGGTCAAAGCAAATTGCTAAAATCACTGATGCAACGATTATTGACTTAAACTCAAAAATGGCTGACACACTCGAACAATTTGGGGAAGAAAAAGTTACCGATAACTACTTTTACAGCAAAGATCATACGCATACCTCGGCAGCGGGTGCTGTCTTGGCTGCTTCTATTATTATTAATGGAATTTCAAAAACCTCGAATTCCTTAAAGAAATATGTGATTGAAAAGCCACAAATACATTTTCCTAAAAGAAAGAATCTCTTTCTTATTGGCGACTCAACAATGGCTGAAAACGGAAATGAAAATGCTGTAGGTTGGGGAGTGCCGTTTCCCAAATATATTGACACTTTTAGGGTTAAAGTAATTAATAAAGCGAGAGGAGGAAGAAGCAGCCGTACTTTTATTGATGAAGGTCTTTGGGATGATGCCTTATCAGAATTTCAAAAAGGAGATTTCGTGTTGATTCAATTTGGGCACAACGATGCGGGCAATATTGACAAAGAAAAATACCGAGGATCTTTGAATGGAATTGGCGAGGAGATTCAAAACGTTAAACGAGACAGCTTAATTGAAACAGTCCACACCTACGGATGGTATTTATCTAAAATGATTGACGATACTAGATCGGAAGGTGCAACACCTATCATACTAAGTTTTACACCGAGAAATGAATGGCCGGGAGGAAAGGTTGAAAGAAGAAACGATACCTATGTTAAATGGGCTGAAGAAGTGGCAAGTAACAAGCAAGTATCTTTTTTGGATGTTCACAACTTGGTAGCTGAAAAATATGAAGAACTTGGAATAGAGAAGGTGAAGCCATTCTTTCCCAAGGACCATACACATACAAATTTAAATGGAGCTGAATTTACTGCCTTTGTTATTGCAAATGCAATAAAAACTTCCAGAGAAATAGGATTAGGCCAATATATTCAGATAAAAAAATAGATTTCACTAACTTAATATTTTACATTTTTATTGGCATTTAAAGCAAACAGGTAAGTGCAGGATGCTAATTATAAGCCACCCGTCTAATTTTGAGATAGATAGAATTTTAACAAAATTTTATCATTTATAACTAACAATTGGCTAGGTGATTTTGAGAGAATTTGAATTGCGCAGAATTGATTTCGCAACTCACCATATTTTCTTTCTGTTTATTCCTTTCCATTACTTTTAATCAATTCACTAACAAAAAACAATTTTTTATGAAACAATCTTTATGCAGTAAACTGTTTTGTGTCCTATTCTTGTTTATAGGCGCATTGGCATTTGGCCAAAGTAAAACAGTGACTGGAAATGTAAAAGATCAAAACGGAATGCCGTTAGGAGGGGTGAACATACTTATCCAAAACACCACTAATGGTACACTAACGGATTTTGACGGAAATTTTAGCATTGAAGCTTCGCCTGGTGATATTTTGATTTTCTCTTATGTAGGCATGCAATCGATTACGTTAACCATAGATTCCAGATCGACTTACGATGTGGTGATGCAGGAAGATGCCTCACAGCTAGATGAAGTTGTTGTTGTGGGATACGGTACACAAAAGAAATCAGATGTAACAGGTGCACTCGTTAGTGTAAGTGCCGAAGATATTACTGCTCGACCAGTTACCAATGCTATAGATGCCATCCAAGGTCAGGCTGCTGGTGTAGATATCACTTCAAATGAGAGACCAGGAGAAATTGGAAGTATAACTGTACGTGGCGTACGTTCCTTAACAGCATCGAATACTCCTTTATATGTTTTGGATGGTATTCCGTTAATAACTGGTGGAATTCAAAACATCAACCCTCAGGATATCGAATCCATAGATATTCTTAAAGATGCCTCTGCTACTGCCATTTATGGATCTAGAGGAGCCAATGGGGTTGTTATTGTAACAACAAAAAGAGGTAAAAGTGGTAGATTCACCTTAAATTACGATTCTGCCTTAACGATTGATGAAATTCGAGAATTTGCCCCTCTTTTAAACGCTGGGGAGTTTGTTGAATATCGTCGTTGGGCAAAACACTACGAAAATCCAAACACCTATCCTAGAGGTGATCAACCCACACAAGCTAATGATGCCCTAATTTTTACTGGTGATGACACCGCTTTTAATAACATTCTTAGAGGCTGGGAAGGCGGAACTTGGGATGGATCAAAATTAATTTCAACTGATTGGACTGATTTTGTAACTAGAACTGGTGTAACAACTCAGAACACCTTGAGTGTAAGTGGAGGCTCAGAAAAAATGACTGCTTATGGTTCCTTTGGTTACACAGATAACAAGGGTGTTGTAAAAGGACAAGGATTTAAACGATATAACGCTATAGCAAGTGTCGATTTAAAACCAACAGATTGGTTTTCTTTTGGAGCTAATTTGAATTCGTCATACGCCATACAAGAATATGGACAATCTACTGCTGGGAACGTCGGTGTATCCGTAAGGGATGGCCTATATGAAAGTGCTCGAACCATTTTTCAATATACGCTACCTTATGATGATGAAGGTAACCGAATTGAATTCCCAGGTGGAGATATTGCTGTAAAAACAATTATCGATGAAGATAAATATTCACAAAACCAGAGAACAACCTTACGTGCATTTGGAAGTTTTTATGGCCAAATAGATTTTGGAGCATTCGCTCCAATGCTTGAAGGTTTAAGTTATAGAGTTAATTTTGGACCAGATATCGAAACATACAGAGACGGTTTATTTCTTGATGCCAATTCCGTTATTCGAAATGGGTCTGCATATGCTTCCTTGAATAAGAGACAACGATTATCATATACCCTTGATAACCTTATCTTTTATAATAGAACTTTTGGTAAACACGATTTTGGTTTAACACTGTTACAGAGTCAAACTCAATTTGAAGAAGAATCAAGTTCTATGGCGGCGGACAATATCCCGTTTGCTGATCAAAAATGGAATTCATTGGGTTCTGTTAGTAACCTTAGGAGCTGGAATTCAGGTATCATAAAAAGATCTCTTCTTTCTTATATGGCTCGTCTAAATTATAGTTATGCCGATAAATATTTATTAACGGTTTCCGGAAGATATGACGGCGCATCTCAATTGGCAGATGGAAACAAGTGGGCTTTCTTCCCGAGTGCTGCTTTAGGCTGGAGAATAGACAGAGAAAGTTTCATGGAAAATGCTGATTGGGTAAATCAGCTAAAATTAAGGCTTGGCGTTGGAGTAGTTGGTAACTCTGCGATTGATCCATATGAAACTAAAGGTCGACTTGATGCGCTATTTTATCCTATAGGTAGCACAGCTACGGCCGGACAACAAAATGTCTCTACTCTTGCAAACCAAGATTTAGGCTGGGAAGAAACTACGCAATATAACTTAGGTATCGATTTTTCCTTATTTAGCTCCAGAATAAGTGGACAATTAGATTTTTATAAGTCAAATACTACGGATCTGTTGATGCAAAAAAATATCCCAAGTGTTACAGGATTCCTAAATACTTTCGCAAATATCGGTGAAACAAAATCCCAAGGGATCGACCTCACTTTAAATACTGTTAATATTAGAACTGATGATTTTGAATGGTCATCCGCGTTTAATGCAACATATCAAGACAATGAAATTGTATCCTTGGCAAATGGCAAGGAAGATGATTTGGTAAACCAATGGTTTATAGGGGAATCTCAAGATGTAATTTACGGCTTCGAGTCAGCAGGAATTTGGCAAGAATCAGATGCTGCTGAAATGGCGTTATTTAACGCCAATGGACATACATTTACCGCCGGTAATGCGCGACCTGTTGATCAAAACGGTGATTATATAATAGACGCAAATAACGACCGTGTTATTATCGGAAGTGAGATCCCAAAATACATTCTTGGTCTTACAAATAATTTTAGTTATAAGAACATTGAGTTGTCCATTTTTGTTTATGGCCGCATGGGTTATAAATATAATGCCGGAGGTGAAGGCTTAGTTGGTCGATATAATCAAAGAAGAGTGGATTATTACACTGCAGCTGATACCAATTCGGATTATCAAAAACCAATTTATTCTGCAGGTTTTGGCGACCAATATTTCGCAACACTTGGTTATGAAAATGGTTCATTTTTAAAGATACGTAACATAACATTGGCCTACAATTTCTCGGAAAAATTGACTAATAGTTTGGGTATGTCAAGATTTCGTGTTTATGTTCAAGCGCTTAATCCAGGGTTTGTATTTAACAAGGTGCCATGGATTGATTTAGATGTTAGATACCATGCTTCTAACAGAGGATTTGTAACTGGTCTAAATGTTCAATTTTAAACTATGAAATTTAAAAATATGTATTCTATGAAAAACTATATAAAATTATCCACGAAACTATTGATGACTATGTTATTGATAATGTTTGTGGGTTCATGTGACGAAGAGAGCTTCTTGGAAGAGACTTTGGAAACAGAAAGAAGCTCGGATTTTTTCAATACCGAGCAGGGTATCCAGGAGTTAGCAATTGGGGCATACTACCGTGTTTTTGCCAATTCCTTTAGAACGGAATATCAATTTGGAACCACTCAATATGGAACAGATGAGTTCCACGTTGGAGGTGATGATACTAATAGTCCTTGGAATAATTATGACAGCAGGTTTGGATCCATTATTGTTTCTCCAAGAACCAATGCTCAAGAAATGTGGGATGATAAATATGTTGGAATTGGATTGGCAAATCAATTAATCGAATCTGCTACAAATATTAATTCTGATAATCCCGAAATTAAAAACATTGCTTTAGGTGAAGGTTATTTTTTAAGGGCTTATAACTATTTGTTTTTAGTAAGTCAATATGGTGGAGTTCCTTTAAAGCTTGAACCTAGCACCACGGTGGAGTTAGAGTTTACAAGAGCAACAGCCGAGGAAGTTTTAGCGCAGGTAATTGATGATTTCACGCAGGCCTATAACTTATTAGATAACTCAGTACAACATCCACATAGAATCAGTAAAGATGCTGCTGCCCATTATTTAGCTAAAGCATATTTAACAAGAGCAAGTGAAATTAATGATGATTGGAATTCAGCCACAAAAGATACTGACTTGAGTAGAGTGGTTTCTTTGGCTGATGAAGTAATTGCAAATCACCCCCTTGCTGCAAATTTTCAGGATTTATGGGCATATACCCAACCTGATGGTGCCAATGAGTACCTTCCAGAATTAATTCTTTCTGCTTCTTTTGGAAGAGATGCTGCCCTAGAGACGTTTAATATGAGTCACGTATTTTTCACTGCACGATACGACGATCTACCAATGATGAAACGTGATCTTACAGGTATGCGCCCATATAGCCGTATGGCTGCTACTTATTTTACTTACGGTGTTTATGACCTTGTCGATGATTCCCGTTTTTGGAAATCATTCAGAACGAAGCACCGTGTTAATAGAGGTGGCGAATATGGTGGTGTAACTTATGTTCCAGGAGTTGACTTAGGTATCATGTATATCATTAACTCCCCAGATGATAATCGTTTTTCCAATACCATAAACAACAATAATCCAAGTATTTTATATAATGGAAAAACGATACCTCATGTTTTTGTAGCACATGCATCTGACGATATAACTTTACTTAATAACCCTAGGTTTCCATCCCTTTCAAAACATTTTGAATCTGATAGAACCGCCATTAATGATAACCGTGGTATGAGAGATGAGTTCTTGGCCAGATCAGCTGAGACTTATTTATTGGCAGCTGAGGCTAAGGTCCGTCAAGGTTTATATTCTGAGGCATTAACTTATATTAATGCCGTGCGTAATAGGGCTACTTGGAAAGGTGGTGAGGATCGCGCCTATTATATAGATGGGGCTGAGTCCTACCCAACTTCCGATTTTTCGCAGCCATTTTCAGACAATTCTTATATGAACGAAAATTCATATTACGAATCTAACAACATTGCTGTTACAACTGCCTCCACAGATTTAACCATAACAGGAACGTCACCACTTCCGGCGGAGGATGAGGCTATTATAGCAGAACTAGGTTACGCAAGCGAATATGAAAGAATGCTTTGTTTAGTTCTTAACGAAAGAACTAGAGAATTGGTTGGTGAATGGCACAGATGGGCAGATTTAAGTAGGACCAAAACCTTAATAGAAAGAGTAAGGGCTTATAATCCTGAAGCTGCACCTAATATCCAAGAGCACCATTTGCTAAGACCAATCCCACAGTCTTTCCTAGATGCTATTTACAAAGATGGAAAACCTTTGACAGCACAAGAAAAACAGGCCATGCAAAATCCTGGATATTAATAATTTTATTAGCTAGCCAGTTAATAGAAGTGAGGAAAACCGTCTAATTATATTAGGCGGTTTTCAATTTTTGATAATAAAAAGAAATTTTATTTTAGACCGAATTTCGCTCTATATATCGAAATACATTGCGGACTTTTTCCTTCTTGTTTTTCAACACCATATAAGCAGCTGTAGCCCCCATCGTTCTGAAGTCTGTAGAAATTACCGTTATTCCTAACAATTCTTTTAGTGGCGTATCATTATATGAGATGATTCCAATATCGTCGCCAAGGATCTTTTTCTTGTCATTAACCTGTTTAACAAGGTTAACCAGGTCCATTTCTTCAATAATAATATAGGCATCACGACTCTGAAGCTCCATGTCATCATAAACTTGGTCCAAGATTTCGTAATCGAAGTTAAACTCTCCGCAAAAACTTACAAATCCATGTAAGATTCTTCTAGGATATGGAAAAACCGATTTGGTTGGATATACCAGTATTAGTTTATCATACTTCCTAAGCTTATCCATGGCTTCTATAAGAGAATCGTAAATATCCTTTTTGAAGTTTTGATAAATGGCTCCGTAATTGCCCCCTATTTCCGGCTTATCATTGTCTAGAATGATGAGTTTATCCCTGGGGATTTTATTTATTTCACCCAAAACACTATCGGGACAACTTACATGCGTTAAATTCTCATCTTTGAAATGTAACATAATTACATAATAATCATATGCACCCATGCTTTTCTGAAGCTCCTTCCTAAACAGACCTTCATCACAATGGTAAATTGATAAGGTTACATGGCCATTCGCTCCAATTTCATTAACGAATGAATTGTAAATACGCATCTTATAAGAGCTGGGCTTATTAATAAGAAAAAAGATGTTAAGCTTAGAAATTAAATCTGTTTTCGCAATATAAAAACCTTTCCCTTTAACGGATACAATTACCTTCCTACACTTAAGTTCCCTATATGCCTTTTCAACAGTATCCCGAGACAAGTTGCATGTTTCGCTCACTTCGTTAATCGACGGAATTTTCTTGCCAATTTCCAATTTACCTTTTGCAATGTCATTGATTATAGATTCAACTATTTGCTTGTACTTTGGTATCCTAGAAGATTCGTTTATCTTAATTAACTCAGCAGTGAACATTTTGAAAGACCAATTTTTTGGGAAATTTAAAATATTTCATTTAAAGTAACGATTTTTTGATAATCTCGTAATCAAGTTATTCCAAAATTTAAAATTTGCTTTTTTAACGAGGAAAACTACATAACACCACAGGATAGCTAAAAATAGTCAATAATATATCTTTGGTTTATGTGAGAAACTCAATCTGATATGGAAATGCAAAAAACTTTTAAATACGTTGATTACCTATGGAATGATGACGATGCAACAGCGTTAGGAGACGATCAAGTAGCTCAATTCCTTTATAGATCCAACATTCTAGGATCTGATCTTCGTATCACCAATTATGGAGGTGGAAATACCAGTTGTAAAACCATAGAACGGGATCCCTTAACCAATGAGGAAGTTGAGGTTATGTGGATAAAGGGATCAGGTGGAGATATTGGCACGTTAACCAAAGCAGGAATAGCAGGGCTATATGTAAATCGCCTTAGGGATTTAAAAAATGTTTACGAGGGTCTGCATGATGAAGATAGAATGGTCGGCCTGTTTAACCATTGTATTTATGATTTAGAAAGTAAAGCGCCTTCCATTGATACACCTCTGCATGGAATGTTACCATTTAAACACATTGATCATTTACACCCAGATGCTCTTATTGCCGTAGCCGCTGCTAAGGATAGCGAAAAAGTAACCAAAGAAATTTGGGGCGATACAATGGGTTGGGTTCCATGGCAAAGACCAGGCTTCGATTTGGGATTACAACTGGAAAAATGCCTGAACGAAAATCCAGGAATTAGAGGAATCGTTTTGGGAAGCCATGGCCTTTTTACATGGGGAGACACCTCATACGACTGTTATATGAATAGTCTAGAAGTGATTGAAAAAGCTTCTGATTACATACAAGAAAAAATTAAAGAAAAAGGCAGTGTATTTGGAGGGCAAAAAGTTCAATCCCTAGAAAAGGATTTACGTATAGAACAAGCCTCTAAATTGATGCCTATTTTAAGAGGTTTATGTTCTTCTGAAAATCGTATGGTGGGTCATTTTACCGATAGTGATACTGTTTTAGAATTTATCAATAGTAACGATTTGGAACGATTAGCTCCATTGGGAACCTCCTGTCCAGACCACTTTTTAAGGACTAAAATTCAGCCTTTGGTACTTCAGTTAGATCCAAATGAAGATTTAAGTAATACAGATAAGGTTAAAGAGCAACTTGTTCCAGCCTTTGAAAACTATAGGAAAGAATATAAAGACTATTACGAGACTTGCAAAAGACCTAATAGTCCTGCAATGAGAGATCCAAATCCTGTTATTATTATCTATCCAGGGGTTGGAATGTTTAGCTTTTCAAAGGATAAGCAAACCACTAGAGTGGCAAGTGAATTTTACATTAACGCCATTAACGTTATGCGAGGTGCAGAAGCAATAACCTCTTATACCGCTTTACCCAGACAAGAAGCATTTGATATAGAATACTGGTTGCTAGAAGAAGCAAAACTACAACGGATGCCTAAGGAAAAACCTCTTTCAAGAAAAATAGCTTTCGTTACTGGTGCGGGAGGAGGAATAGGAAAGGCAATTGCTGATAAATTGGCCCAAGAAGGTGCATGTGTAGTGTTGTCTGACATTTCTGAAGAACGATTAATCGAAGCAACTTCGTCTTATGGAAAAGATAAAGGGACGTATGCGGTTTGCGATGTAACGGATAGTAATTCCATTGCCGAAGCCCTTAAAAAATCTTGTTTGGAATTTGGCGGAGTGGATATCGTGGTGCATAGTGCAGGACTGGCTATCTCGAAGTCGCTTGAAGATACAACAGAAAAGGATTGGGATATACTACAAGATGTTTTGGTTAAAGGACAGTTTGAGTTAATTAAACAAGGTGTAGCAATCATGCGCTTACAAGGGTTAAGTGGGGATGTTGTTTCTATTGCAAGTAAAAATGGATTGGTCTCAGGACCAAATAACGTCGGTTACGGAACTGCAAAGGCAGCGCAACAACACATGGTTAGATTACTTGCTGCCGAATTAGGTAAGGATAAAATTCGTGTTAATACCGTGAACCCCGATGGAGTGATAGTTGGAAGTAAAATATGGGAAGGTGAATGGGCTGAAGGTCGGGCTAAAGCTTATGGCATTTCAGTTGATGAATTGCCTGCGCATTATGCTAAGCGAAATCTTTTAAATGAAATTATTTATCCTAGCGATATTGCTAATGGGGTTTTTGCCTGTGTAGCAGTGTTAGATAAAACAACAGGGAATATAATTAATGTAGATGGTGGAATGGCCAATGCATTTGTTAGATAAATATTTGAATTAGTAGTAAGTTAGTTTTGAATTCGATGTCCATGGATAACTCCGCGGACATCGTTTAAAAAAATGAAAAATGGTACTGAAGAGAGAGGAAATAGCTGCCTTAAATCAAAAGAATGTAAACGACCATCGGGACCAATATGAGTTTCTATCAAATCAGTTAGATAAAAAAGGAATTGATGTTAGTAGAATTAAAACTCTTTTAGAAAAGTTTCAGGTTGCAATTCCTAGTTGGGCATTAGGTGCTGGCGGAACAAGATTCGGAAGATTTTCATTTTACGGAGAACCTTCTACGTTGGAACAAAAAATTGAAGATGTTGGTTTATTACACGCACTAACAAACTCTGCAGGAGCAATTTCACTTCATATTCCTTGGGATATACCGGAAGACTATCTAGCAATTAAACAATTAGCAGAATCCCATAATTTGGTTTTTGATGCCGTTAATTCAAATACTTTTCAAGATCAAAAAGACAGCCCTCACAGCTATAAATTTGGGTCATTGTGTAATTTAAACGCCGATGTCCGCAACCAAGCCATTCAACATAATATAGATGTAGTTGAAATCGGCAAAAAATTAGGTTCCAAAAGCTTAACCGTTTGGTTGGCGGATGGCTCTAATTTTCCTGGTCAGCATAATTTTCAGACTGTCTTGAATAACACTCAAGAAAGCCTAAATTCAATTTATAATGTTCTGCCTCCCGATTGGAAACTTTTTATTGAATACAAACCTTACGAACCTAATTTTTATAGCACTGTAATACAAGATTGGGGAACCTCCTTTATGTTAGCTAATGGTTGTGGCGATAGGGCATATACATTGGTTGATCTTGGACATCATTTGCCGAACACCAACATTGAGCAAATTGTTTCAACCTTAATGTTGAAAGGTAAACTAGGAGGTTTTCATTTTAACGATAGTAAGTATGGTGATGATGATTTAACGGTAGGCAGCATTAAACCTTATTCCTTATTTCTTATTTTCAACTCCCTGGTTTATGGAATTGAAAATAATCCTCAAAATCCATATCCGGCTTGGATGATTGATGCAAGCCATAACATAAAAGACCCCATTGAAGATTTAATACAATCCTTGGAGGCAATCCTTGAAGCGTACTCAAAAGCCTTATTAATAGATCAGGAAGCCTTAAAAGTCGCTCAGCACAATAATGATGTAGTTAAATGCCAAGAAATACTTCAGGATGCCTACAGAACAGATGTTCGCCCCTTGTTAAGACAAGTTAGACTTGAAAACAATAGTGCATTAGACCCGATTAAAACCTACAGAGAATTAAAAGTTAGACAAAAACTGATAGATTTAAGAGGGAAACACACCGTTGCCTCTGGTCTATAATGTTTAGGGGATGAAAGAAGTAACGGCGGTTTTCGATATTGGAAAGACAAATAAGAAATTCTTTTTGTTCGATGAAAACTTTAAAGAAGTTCATAAAGAGTACACCCAATTTGATGAAATAACCGACGAAGATGGTTATCCTGCCGAAAACCTCGAAGCCCTACAAAAATGGCTGAAGGAAGTATTTAACAGAATCCTGAAAACTGATAAATTCACTATAACAGCAATAAATTTTTCTTGTTACGGCGCTAGTTTGGTTCATTTAGATGAAGATGGCATCCCACTGACGCCCTTATATAATTATACAAAACCTCTTGATAATAAATTGCTCCAACAATTTCTTGAAAAATACGGGCCGAGAGAAAATTTTCTGAAAACAACTGGATGTGCTAACCTCAGCATGCTAAACTCAGGTTTACAACTTTATTGGCTGAAGTACAATCAACCGGATGTGTTTTCCAAAATAAAGTACAGTCTCCATTTACCCCAATACTTAAGTTATATCTTTACAGGAATTCCCATTAGCGAATACACTAGTATTGGTTGCCATACCGCACTTTGGGATTATTCAAAAAAAGATTACCACAGCTGGGTTTACAAAGAAAGCATACACAAAATTTTACCTCGTATTGTATCTACCGAAACCAGTATCAACATGAATTATAATGGTAGACGCATTAAAATCGGAGTTGGAATACACGATAGTTCCGCAGCACTTCTCCCCTATGTGAGAAGTATAAAAAAAGAGTTCATTTTAGTGTCGACGGGCACTTGGAGTATTGCACTTAACCCATTTAGCGACAACCCTATTTCTGATGATATAAGGGATAAAGATGTAATAAATTATATGCGCATAAATGGAAAACCTGTTAAAGCGATTCGGCTTTTTTTAGGAAATGAATATAAAATTCAGGTCGCTAAGTTGGATGAGTATTTTGGTGTCCCTGAAGATTATCATAGGTCTGTTAAATTTGATTATGATATTTACTATGAGTTAATAAGTGATTTTGAAAATTGTTATCGTTGGGAAAGTATTGAGTTAGACCATATGCCCGATCATACCATTATGCGGTTTCACAAATATGAACATGCATACCATCAATTAATGATGGAACTTGTAGCACTTCAAATTAAATCTATCAAAAGAGTAGTCGAAGGCAAAGACATTAAGAGAATTTATATCGATGGCGGCTTCAGCCATAATGACCTTTATACCAATCTCCTATCACACTATTTTAGAGATAAGAAATTACGAACTACCGACGCATCTCTCGGTTCTGCCTTAGGTGCAGCAATAAGTATTTCAGATAAAAAATTGAACAGCAAATTCTTAAAAGAGAATTACTCGCTGAAAAAACATGTGCCTTTTATAATTAAGTAAAATATGGCCTCAACATTTAATACCCAATACCCCTCGGTAGATGATCTTCGGGAACTTGCCCGGAAACGAGTACCAAAATTTGCCTTCGAATATTTGGACGGCGGATGTAATGAAGACGTAAGCATTTATAGAAATACTGCGGATATTAGAGAAGTAAAGCTCGAACCTAGATATCTCAGGAATTTTGGATCTAGCGATACTTCCACAGAAATTTTTGGTATTAAATATGATGCTCCTTTTGGCATTGCACCAGTTGGGCTTCAAGGTTTAATGTGGCCAAATTCACCAGAAATACTTGCGAAATCCGCGTTTGAGCATAATATCCCTTTTATTTTAAGTACGGTTACAACAATGGACATTGAAAGAGCAAGTGAACTTACTGAGGGAAGGGCTTGGTTTCAACTGTATAACCCGGTTGAAGACCATATAAGAAATAACATCTTGGAAAGGGCTGAAGCTGCTGAATGCCCTGTGTTAGTGCTTCTATGTGATGTTCCAACCTTTGGTTATCGTCCAAGGGATATAAGAAACGGTTTGGCATTACCTCCAAAAATGTCACTTAAGAACATCATCCAAATTTTAGGTAAACCTCGATGGGCATTAAATACCCTGAAATATGGCCAACCAACCTTTGAAACCCTCAAACCATATACGCCTAAAGGTCTTAACTTAAAACAATTAGGAAAATTTATGGACCAGACGTTTTCAGGAAAACTCAACGCTGAGCGAATTAAACCAATTCGAGACAAATGGAAAGGTAAACTGGTATTAAAAGGTGTGGCTTCTGAACAAGATGCCTTGGATGCCATTGAAATGGGTTTTGACGGCATTATTATTTCTAACCATGGAGGCAGGCAATTAGATGCCTCCGAATCATCGATAGCGGCATTACAGAAAATCTCCGGAACATTGGGGGACAAAATAGAAATAATGATGGATAGCGGACTACGTTCTGGACCAGATATCGCCCGCACCATTGCAACAGGAGCAAAGTTTACTTTTATGGGCAGATCCTTTATGTATGGCGCCGCTGCCTTAGGAGATCAAGGCGGTGATCATACTATAAGTATGCTTAAAACACAATTTAAACAGGTAATGGATCAGTTGTGCTGTGAAAAAGTTTCAGACCTGCCTAATCATCTAATACACTAACTAAATACAATGAGTCAATACAATATCGAAGAAGAAATCGAGGAAATTGCTGGCGGGGAATTTGAAAGAACCCCGGTACCTCAGTCCAAACTAAAAGGTTGGAAAAGTTTTTTAGGAATGTATGCGGGGGAACATGCTGCCGGAACTGAGTTCGTTATTGGGCCTCTTTTTCTAACCACAGGTGTTAGTGCCTTCGATTTAATAGTAGGTCTATTTATAGGAAACCTTTTAGCCGTGCTAAGTTGGAGATTTCTTACTGCAGAAATTGCGGTTAAGTATCGATTAACTTTGTATTATCAATTAGAAAAAATCTGTGGAAAAAAACTAGTTATTATCTACAATCTAGCCAATGGTATTCTATTCTGCTTTTTAGCTGGGGCAATGATTACCGTTTCGGCAACTGCAGTGGGTATTCCATTCGATATGGAAATGCCTAAACTTACAGATACAACTCCAAACGGCCTCACTTGGATAATAATTGTAATAGTTTTAGGCGCTGCAATTTCCTTAATTGCTGCTAAAGGTTTTTCCACAGTCTCTAAGGCGGCCAATTGGATGTCCCCTTTTATAGTATTGGCATTTGTTGCCTGTGGCGTAGTTTCTTTGAATCAATTAGGAGTAACCTCTTTTTCAGATTTTTGGAATATCTGGGGAGATGGTGGGCAACCTTTTCCAGGCCAAATAAAATATACTTTCTGGCATGTTGTCCTTTGGTCATGGTTTGCTAACGCAGCCATGCACATTGGCATGTCTGATTTGTCAGTATTTAGATTTGCAAAAAAGGCTAACCTTGGTTGGACAACTGCCGCAGGAATGTATGTAGGGCATTATGTAGCCTGGATTGCAGCAGCCCTGCTTTATGCTGTTTATTTAAAAACCCCTGAGGCCCAAGCACTTCTTACTGGAGGTGAAGCCCCAACTGTGGCTCCTGGCCCTTTAGCTTTCAATGCGCTGGGTGTTTTTGGTATATTTGCCGTTATTTTGGCGGGCTGGACAACTGCAAACCCAACCATATACAGGGCTGGATTGGCATTTCAAGCAATTTTACCTAAAACGTCCACTTTCTGGGTAACTATTATTGCAGGTAGTATAGCAACGATTGCCGGGTTATTCCCTGCATTTGCAATGAAATTATTGGACTTTGTAGCTTTATATGGCTTTGTATTAGCCCCTATTGGAGCTATTGTTGTGTTTGACCATTTCTTTCACAAAAAGGCCAATTTCATTCAAAATTATGCAGAGAAAGCTCAACTTAAAATTAGCAGGGCAGTATGGCTATCTTGGTTGATTAGTTTCGGTGTCTTTTATTTTATTTCAGTTCAATTCAATGTTTTTCTGTCCTTCTTAACCCTCCCAGCCTGGATACTTTGCGGGGTGTTATTTGTAGTGTTTAGCAAAAAATGGCAAGGTCGGCTAATATAATTTTGATTAGTATTGTTTAATTGATTTGAAGATTTCCATTAAAAGTGCCACCATGTTTGAGTGGAGTAATTTGTATACTCAACAATCTCACCCAGCTTTGGAACTATAAAAGACTGCTCCATTTCTTTGGCCGCTGCTGAAAATCTATTTACCGGATCTTGCCAGAAATGTGGTGCCAAGGCAAATGCACCCCAATGCACGGGCATCATACATTGTACTTTAGCATCTACTGCGGCCTGTACACTTTCTTCAGGAAACATATGAATTAAAGACCAGTTTTCATTGTATTGGCCACATTCCATAAAAGCAAAATTGAACGGTCCTAAACGCTCACCAATTTCTTTAAAATGGCCTCCATAACCACTATCTCCACTAAACCAAATATTTTCGTTTGGTGATTTTATTGCCCAGCCACCCCATAGGGATTTTGCTCTTTCAGACAACCTTCTTCCTGAAAAATGCCTGGTCGGCGTAAAGGTAATTTCAAGCCCTTCATACAAATGACCATCCCACCAATCAAACTCGATTATCTTATTTTTAGGTACGCCCCACTTTTCTAAATGTCGAGACACTCCGAGGGCAACAAAGTAACATCCCACCTTCGGAATTAATTTTTGTATACTTTCTAAATCCAAATGATCATAATGATCATGAGATAGTAAAACCAAATCAATTTCTGGAAGATCATCAATAATTGAAAGCGTGTTTTCACTAAACCTTCTTATTGGCAATGGTGAGATTGGCGCTGCATTGCTTCCAAACATAGGGTCAATAAGTACATTTATATTGTTAATTCTCATTAACAACGTTGAATGTCCATACCAAATAAATTTTGTTTGATTGCTCCCTTTTATGAATTCATCTTTATGGAAAGTTTCTATTGGTAACGCTTTTTCCGGAGAACGTCCCTTCTTTTTAAACAGTTGCTGATATAAAATTTTTGGAAGCTTATGAAGCTTTATTGACATTTCGGTCTGTTCTAAATTTTTGAACCCAGACCCAGTCCAATTGGGACTGTTATTATATTTATCAATATTCTCCTTGGAAGGTTTTGCCCCATATTGCTTCCTATTCATGGTCTACAGATTTTTCTAAATCAGATAAAAATAAATATTTATTATGGGGGAAATTAGAATAATCCCCTTATTCCTCTTCCTGTAATTTCAATACAATTTACTATCTTAGGCATTCTAACAAATTCTTTCTCGCTACAGCTATTTCAAAGCCTAACAAATTCAAGAATTTGAAGAACTGTTAGGAAATAGTAATTTCAATTAAAATTTACAAATGAAAAAAAATGGGTTCATCGTGCTTGCCATATGCACTTTTGCTATGTGCAATAATGTCTCAAGTCAGGAATTACAACTTAATGAGTTGGAATATTTTGAGAAACAAGGCATTAATATTCTAGTCTACAACAATCTATTTACAGGAGGGTTTAATGATGAGAAAAACGCCGGAATAGAATTGATACACCACGGGGTAAGAACTGCACAAGGCGGGGCGGTAAGACTTTCAAGCACCCCAGAGCAATGGGATCTAGTCCCTGCAATTCCATCAAGGACTGTAGACACAACAACAAATACAATTGAGTCTATATTAAGATATGAAGATTACGATTTCGAATCGCGGGTAACCGTTAAAGCGAAAGGTAAAGGCGTTGAAATTACTGTTTCCCTCGACAAACCACTTCCAAAGGAACTGGAGGGAAATGCCGGATTTAACCTAGAATTTATACCCTCACAATATTGGGGGAAAATGTATTTAATGGATGGGCGTACCAATTTATTTCCCCGATATGTCGTTGGAAATACTATTACTAAATCTAATAATGAAAAATTAAAACAATTTAAAGGTTATGTTACTTCAGATGACAGAGGTACAGGACGATTTATTGAACCTCTTCCCCTGGAAACCGGACGAAAATTAATTCTAGCTCCTGATGATCCGGAACGCTTGGTGAAAATCACATCAACGGATACCGATCTAATGCTTTTTGACGGTCGGATTTTGGCACAAAATGGCTGGTTCGTGGTCCGAAGTTTATTGCCCTCTGGAAAAACAGGAAAGGTGTTAACCTGGACAATTGAACCAAATGCCATTGAGGGTTGGGTGAGAAAACCTAACATTGGGTTTTCACAAGTGGGTTATTTACCTTCACAACAAAAGGTTTCAGTAATTGAACTCGATAAAAAGGACCGTCCACTATCTTCTGCTTCCATTCATAAAATTTCTGCCGATGGCACATCATCAGAAATATACAGTGGAAATATAATTTCTTGGGGAGACTATTATAAATATCATTATGTAAAATTCGATTTTTCATCGGTTACTACACCAGGAATCTATTTTATAAAGTATGGGGATATCAAAACAAACAACTTCATAATTGAGGAAACTGTTTACGACCAAATTACTGATGCGACAAGTGATATTTGGATCCCTATACACATGAATCATATGTTTGTAAATGAAGCCTATAGAGTATGGCATGGCGAACCCTTCAAGGAAGGCTACCTACAAGCTCCCCCAAACACCGACCACTTCGATTTACATAGCCAAGGGCCAACTACGTATACTAAATATAACGCCCTAGAAACAATCCCCGGATTAAATGTAGGCGGGTTTTTCGATGCTGGAGACTTTGACATTGAGACAGGCTCGAACATTTTCGTGGTGCAGAATTTTGTTCAAACCTGGGAAAATTTCAAACCTCTCCGAGACCAAACTTTTATAGACGAGGAACAGCGTTATGTCGATCTTCACCGTCCAGATGGAACGCCAGATGTTTTACAGTTTATCGAACATGGAACGATGCAATTGGTTGCTCAGGCAGAAATCATTGGGCATATGGCGCAAACCCTTTCAAATTCAGTTCTTGATAATTATCATCACCTGGGTGACGCCGCATCCATCACTGACGGGCTGCCTTACAACCAAAATTTAGGGCCTTACGAAATAGCAAAAGATGGTCTTTCTAGTGGGGTTAAGGATGATATGTGGGCATTCACTAGTCGTAATCCTAGTCTAGACTTAAGGGCTGCTGCCATGTTTGCGTCTGCAAGTCGAGCCTTAAAGGGATATAATGATGATCTTTCTAATCGAGCTTTGCAACAATCAAGGAGGCTTTTAAAGGAGTCCAAGGAATTACTTGCCAAAGAAACTGAGGAGGATCGAATAGGTTGGAGAAGCTTGGGGGATTTATCGACCAATTTGCAGTTATTTATTTCAACAGGTGAGCAACAATATGCTGACAAATATCTAGAACTATTGTGGCCAGCATTGGAACGCAATGTCAATTTTGTCATTTTAACATCCCTGCATGCCATACCTCATATGGACTCGTCATATAAAGAAAAGCTTCGTCCATACGTAATAAAATACAACGATTATATTACAGAATTAGAGAAGGATAATCCATACGGCGTTCCAATCGGATTAGGTAATTGGGCTGGAAGCGGAACCATTGTAAGCTTTGGCACAACCATATGTTTTGCAAATAAACATTTCCCTGAAATTATTGATGCAAGGCATGCTTTTAAAGCCACTAATTGGTTGTTCGGTTGCCATCCTTATCACAACTATTCTTTAGTTGCAACTTTAGGAGCGGTTCGTCCTAAGGAAGTTTTTTACGGAAATAATAGGGCCGATTTTTCTTTTATTCCCGGAAATGTGGCTCCTGGAATTTTATTTAGAAAACCAGATCATTTTGAAAATTATGATGATTGGCCATTTTTATGGGGACAAAACGAAGGCACTATAGGAGGGAATACCAATTATTTGATTTTTGGATCAGCCTTTAAGGACTTGATAAATGAATGATTTTTATTCCACGATTGGTTTCACTAATGAATTTGACGACCTTAAATGAGTTACCCTTGAATTAGGTAAAGGAAATTTTCAAAAAGGGCATCCAATTTATTATAAGTTTCACCTATAAAAATAATTTCCATGATTTAACTTTGAAAAATC
This sequence comes from Aegicerativicinus sediminis, assembly GCF_015476115.1. Taxonomy (GTDB): domain Bacteria; phylum Bacteroidota; class Bacteroidia; order Flavobacteriales; family Flavobacteriaceae; genus Aegicerativicinus; species Aegicerativicinus sediminis. The sequence continues at coordinate 1,153,600 of NZ_CP064295.1, forward strand.
GAAACCTTGATTAACCTTAGTTAAATCATGAAAAAACTTTCACTTTTTATATTGGGTCTGATTCTGTTTTTTAATTGCAAGAACCCTTCAAAAGAGCAGAGGACAATAGTCACTTCGGAACAGCAGGCCCCACAGGAAAAATTTCCAGATAAATTGGCAGGCTCAACAATTTATGAAGTTAACATAAGACAGTTTACTCCGGAGGGAACTTTCAAAGCATTTTCAGATCACTTACCAAGACTTTCTGATTTGGGAGTAGATGTTCTCTGGTTGATGCCTATTCATCCAATTAGCGAAACCAATAGGAAAGGCACTTTGGGCAGTTATTATGCACCCCAAGATTATACAGCAGTCAACCCGGAATTTGGCACCATGGAGGATTTTAAAGCATTATTGGATAAGGCACATGATATGGGGTTCTATATGATTCTAGATTGGGTCCCGAACCATACAGGTAGAGATCACCCTTGGATAAATGAACATCCCGAATATTACGTCCTAGATGAGAAGGGAGAAGTGACCTATGAGTCAATGAGCCCAACAGATGTGTGGTGGGACACTGCATTATTAGACAACTCTAATCCGGAAACTCGCAAAGCAATGATAAACGCGATGCAATTTTGGGTGGAATTAGGAGTCGATGGATTTAGGCTAGATCATGGTTGTGGGGATAAAATTCCGTTGTATTTATGGGAAGAAGCTAGAGCTCAATTAGATCCTTTAAGAGATCTTTTTTGGCTTGCTGAATGTGGTCATGAAACCTTTATTTTAGATGGAAGTTACGCAGACCAATACGAGGTGTTAATGAGGGAAGTTGTTTCAAAAGAAAAACCTGCAGATGCCTTATTTAATTGGATTGAAGAAGATATGTTCAAATATGGCCGCACTGCATATCGAATGACCTACACTACTAATCACGACCTCAATTCGTGGGTGGGCACTGTTTTTGAAAGGTTTGGTGAAGGCCATAAAACCTTGGCCACTTTAGTTTTCACAGCCTATGGTTTCCCACTCATTTTAAGTGGTCAGGAAGTTGGTCTTTCAAAACGAATTGAATTCTTCGAAAAGGACCCAATAGATTGGACCGACCCTAATGGTTTGCAAACCTTTTATCAATCCCTAGTAAAATTGAAAAAGGAAAATCCAGCAATTTGGGCTGGTGATGAGGGCGGCTTTCCAATTAGCATAGAAGACAATGAACATGTCATAGGATTTATTCGAGAAGTTGAAGGCAACTGTGTGATTGGTATTTTCAATTTATCGGATGAAAACCAAACTATTAATATCAACAATAAAGAGGTTTTTGGCAATTATGTGGATTATTTTACAACTAAAGAATATTTATTAGGTAATGAACCTTTAGATCTTAAGCCATGGGAATTTTTAGTGTTTACTCAATAAACTCGAAAAGTTAATATTAAGCCGGATTTTTTATTATGACATTACTTCTAATGGCAGCTGGTCGAGGTAGTAGATATGGCAGCCTTAAGCAATTTGACGAGTTTGGTCCAAATGGTGAATTCTTGATGGAATATAGCATGTTCGATGCTTTAAAATATGGCTTTAAGAATATTGTTGTGGTTACCCAAGAAAGTAATAGGGAGTTTCTTAGATCATACCTAGAAAAACGATTACCAAAACACATAAAATTAGATGTTGTGGTTCAAAGTCTTAATGACATTCCCGAAATCGAATACATCCCTACAGATCGGACAAAACCATGGGGTACAGCACAAGCAGTATGGTCTGCAAGACATGTAATAACAAATTCGTTTGTAGTAATCAATGCGGATGATTTTTATGGTTCAGATGCCTTTAGATCAGCCGCTAATTTTATCGAATCCCAAGCAGATAACGAATATGGCCTTATGGGCTATGTACTATTTGAAACTCTTTCTAAATATGGTCCTGTTTCTAGAGGAATATGTCAAACCTCCAATGGCCATCTTATAGGGGTTCAAGAAATCACTCAACTTGAAGCATCTGGAGATCTTGTGGTGGATAGGGTAACCAATAAAGAATTTAGTGCAAATGATTTGGTAAGCATGAATTTTTGGGTTTGTCATCCAAAAATTTTTAAAGAAATTAGTAGATTATTTGTAGCCTTCCTCAAAGGGGGTCCAGATGAAAAGGAGGAGTTTTATCTGCCTAAAGTAATTCAGCAACTATTGAATGAAAACAAAATTAGGGTAAAAGTCTTATCATCTTCAGCCAAATGGTTTGGCATTACATATCAAACAGACAAGTTGATGGCCAAAAATTCATTAGTAAAACTTATCGAAAAAGGTGAATACCCTTCATCACTTTGGTAATTCAGGGTAATTTATGTTTGAATACAACTATTTCATGGGACTATTAGACTTATTTAACATACCTAAGGCTAATTACTCATTTACAACTCTTTCTGATGGCTTGGTAAATGACACCTTTTTAGTCAGTTTAAACAGCCGGCCCAAATACATTTTACAACGTATTAATCATCAGGTTTTTAAATCTCCTCCCAAAATTATGTCGAACATATCTAGAGCACTCAATATTGTAGGAGGTCCAGGTTATGCGGAAATTGATATTATTCATTCCAAGGAAGGCAACGGCTATATAAAATATGAAGGTAATTATTGGAGATTAATGTCCTTTATAAAAGACAGTACTACCTATAATAGCACCGTTGATCCAAAAGTGGCATATGGAGCCGGTTGGATTGTTGGTAAGTTCCACAATTTGATGCAAAATGAAAGAGTCTTAGATTATCATATTACACTAAAAGACTTTCACAATCTAGATTTCAGATTGCAGCAATTGGATGCTGCAACCAAAATAGCTTCTACGGAGCGTTTATCCAAAGCGTCTATGGCTTTGGTTACAATTGAAAGCTTGCTAGAGGAAGTTAAGGATTGGAATAACCAAGCTATTCTAAAGCGGATTTGCCATAACGATACTAAATTGAACAATATTTTATTCGCCACCAATAAACAACCTTTGTGTTTAATCGATTTAGATACGATTATGGAGGGATATTTCTACAATGATTTTGGAGATATTGTGCGATCCGTTGTAAGTACCGCCGCTGAAAATGAACTCGATTTATCTAAGATTACTTTCGATATAAAATTATTTAAGTCTATTCTGAAAGGAATAAAAGAAAGTGGAGTGATTTTAAAGCAGGTAGAAATTGAAAGTCTTTACTTAGGAGTTGTTTTTATGCCATTGATACATGGCGTTAGAGCTGTGACTGATTATCTTGAAAATGACAAGTATTACAAAGTTTCTTATAAGGATCAAAACCTAGATAGGGCAAATGCACTGCTTTATTTTGCTACGAAAGCTAGAGCTTTTAAGGATACTATAAAAAGTCTAATTCAGGAAATACTTGGTTAAAATACCACTAGAAATCAGGTTTTTATTTTAGGTATTTATACTTATTGTTTTCTATAACCGATTTTAGGTCGAGTTTCGGCATCTTTTCGTTTCAACTCTTCTTCCAACTTTTTGTATTTGCTGATATCCTTCATCGTTACAACAATAGCCACAACCTCATTTTTATTATTGACAATAGGTCTTCCGCTTATCAAAACCCTTTTCATTTCATTGGTACTAAGATTTCTTAATAAGACATCCACATCATCCGTAATTTCACCTAAATATGCTCTTTCAGCAGGAAGGTTTTGGGCTGGGAATTGGGTTTTGCCATCGGGATAAAGAACCTCAAACTGATCGGAAAAATTAATGGGTATATGTGCTTCTTCCACAATGCCGAAAAATTCATGGGCATTATTATTAGCTAGTATTACCTTCTTATCGGTATTAGCAACAATGACCCCGTCACTGATATTTTCTAATATCATATTTAGTTTCTGTTGGCTTTCAAACAAGGCATTCAACTCTATTTCCTTTTCTTGCTTAAGTTGAAGTTCTTCAGTAACATCGCGTACTATGGCATACATCAATCCGGTATTCTGATCTGCAGTTGCATTCCATGACAACCATTTTATGGAACCATCCTTGCAAACCCAACGATTTTTGAAATTGACGATGTCGGTCCCTGTTTTCAATTTTTCAATTTCTTTTTTAGTGGTCTCAATATCCTCAGGATAAATAAAGTCGGTGAATGGTTTTTCCAAAAGTTGCTCTTTGGAATATCCTAACAACTTGCTTAAAGATGGATTTACTTTTATAAATGAATCTTTGGTGGCAATTACCAAACTATCAATAGAAAGATTGAAAAAGGTGTCAGCTGCCTTTAAAGATTGTTCTATTTTTTTTCTTTCAGTTATGTCGGTTGAAATATTTCCTATTGCATAGGCACGGTTGGAGGTGTCGAATAAAGGAAACTTAACGGATAGATATATATGGGGACCGTCTTCCTGCTCAAGTGTTTCTTCAACATAGATTTCCTTTGATGCCTTCAGCGCATCTAAATCTGAACTTCGAAAAACATCCGCAACCTCTTTAGGCAAGAAATCATGATTTGTTTTTCCTATTAGGTCCTTTTCTTTAGACTGGAAAAGTTTCTGATATTGCTTATTTACCAATATATATTCACCATTTAACTTTTTAACAGAAATAAGATTGGTGGCATTATCAATAATTGATTGCAACAATATTTGATTGTTTAATAGTTGCTGCTGATATGTTTTGTTTGCCTTTAATTGTGTCCGAAGGATAAAAAATACAACAGTTAGCATCCCTATGGAAAGAAGTATTAAAGCCAAAGAAATCCAATCTAAAAAGGATGCTTCTTTAGAAATTGGCATTTGTTTCCAATAAATGAGACCCAAAGCAATTACCACAGCAAGATTTATTACATAACCAAAAGCTATTTTTCTTTCAAATGAAATCTTCATGTGTCTGTTAAATTACATCTACTTCCTTTTTTTATGCATCAATTAAAGTTATGTTTTCTTAAGTTCAGAAGAAATGATTTTTGTCATTCTAATACCTGGTTATCAAGCATAAAGCTTTACGTTAATAAACCAGCTTAGATTCTAGTAGAATGTATTCAGTTAAATTGGTGCGGTCTAATGCCCCGACAAGTACCCCGTTATTAACCACCGGGAAAAATGACTGTTTTGATTGGGTAATCAACGGGTAAACTTTGCTTAAATCATCTGTCGATTTGATAATTTTAAACGATTTGGACATTACATCCTTTACAAGCAAATTTTTATTGGAGTTATTAATTATGTCTTTATGGAATAAAATCCCTTGGATTTCCTTGTTTTTTGCAACAATAAAATTTGTCTCTGTGCCTGAGATAATTTTGTCAACCACCACTTCCAGAGAATCTTCAGGTTCAAAAACAGTTATATTGAGCAACATAGCCTCTTCTACACTATGGCCTTTAATAATAGATTGTTGAAGTACCATTTGATTTTCTCCGAAAGCCCCAACGAAAATAAATAGGGCAATAAATATCAATAATGGATTGTCCATTAATCCTATTAACAACAAAACGATAGCAATAAATTGGCCAATACTTGCAGCAATTTGGGTGGCTTTTACCCTTCCAATTTGCATAGCCAATAAGGCCCTAAGGATGCGACCACCATCCATAGGAAAGGCTGGTATCATATTAAAAACAACCAACCCAACATTTACAATAAACAAGAAGAACAGAAAGTTTTGAAAGCTAAAATCGTTTAAGGTTTCTATAGTTTCTTGAAACCGCAAATTGAACATATCTCCAATTGGGATTATAAAAAATAAAATTAACGCAATTACAATATTTACAAATGGTCCGGCCAATACCACCAACATTTCCTGTTTTGGCGATTCTGGAACTCTCTCAAAACTGGCCATGCCGCCAATTGGAAGCAAAAGAATCTTTTTCGTTTTAATACCAAAACGCTTAGCTGTAAATGCATGCCCTAATTCGTGGAAGACGACACATGCAAATACAGCTAAGACAAAAGCAATGTTAAACAGGACACTAGTTGTTGAACTACCACTCAATAATTCACTCAATGCAACCCAAATCAACAACAAATAAAACGTCCAATGTACAATGATTTTTACACCAAATAAGTTACCTAAATGGATGTTTGCTTTCATTTTACCTACATTGCTACTGAATCTTTTTGATGGTCCAATGATCTTTATCAACCATGACAGCAGAAAGATTTTCTGAGATTAATTTTGAAGTTATCTTTGGTGGTAATCTTAAATACTTTTTATCGAGAACAACATTAACACCTTTATCGTCCAAATAACTTTTAATGTTTCCATCAGTGTCTATTACCACTTCAAAATATCTATAGTTGACAACATTTTTCCCTAAAACATCATTTTGACCCAGTTTCTCTTTTAATAAATAAATTGCAACCGCAAGTTGGTTGTTAAAATTGGAAGCATTTAAAAACTGTGGTTCAATAACAACCTTTCCCGTTGGGTCTATGTAGCCAAAATAACTAATCCCGTCAATTTTCTTCTCGATTAAACACCTGCCATCCATAAAGACTGGGTATAAACCATCATCGCATTTAGTAAGGACTAAATCATTTCTAAAATCCATTACCTTTTTACCATCTGAGTTAATAAAAGACCATTGGTCGCCTTTTTTAATTGCTGCATAGCCATCATTTAAACTAGACACAAAGTCAAAAACTTGATTGCTTTGGGCAAAACTTAAAATTGGAAGAATAAGGAATCCAACTAATATTATTATTAAATTTTTCATGACATTAATAGTTTAGGGTTAATAATTATATCATTCCTAAATAGATTTAATAAACCTATTAAACCAGTAACTTTTGCTGTTTTTCCTTAAGGATTCCTTTGATTAAATTGAAAAATTTCATTTTTAGCTGTTGATATTTCCTTAAGAATTCAGCAACAGTGATAATTAATTTGAGATGTTCTTTTCTGTAAGCCTCTTCTTCTAATGGCTGTTCTATATCGTCCACAATAATTTCAAGTTTATTGGTATGAGACTGTACCGAAGCTAGTAGTTTCTTTGTCTCCTTTTTTATTGAACGGAGTTGTTTAATTATTTTCTCGCTCGCCATTATATGCGAAGAATTAATAAGATCGAATTGATAAGATTTAATGAGTTTTTCAAAAAAGTTTTGTTCATTTTTAATGAATCTCAAATCAGATAACCATTCCAGTGATTTTGTATGCATTTCCTCTGCATTTAACCACTCTAAATAACCAGTATTTGATTTAGTTGTTTTCATAATTAAAAGATTTTAAACCCATAGGGCGGAACCAACACCGCCCTATGGAACGTTAATCTGTCATGAAATCTCGATGGTTTTTTCGCGATGCTCTTTCGCCTTTTCTTCTTTTTGTAGACTTAATTTTAAAATACCGTTTTTATAAGTTGCCTTTACATCCTTTTCGGCGTTTACGGTATTAGGTAATTTTAAGGATCTTTTAAATGAATTGTAGTTAAATTCTTTAATGGTATAATCTGAGTCTTTTTCTTCTTTTTTCTCCTCTTTTTTACCATAAACATTTAATACATCGCCTTCTACTGTAACCTTAAAATCTTCCTTAGAAAATCCTGGTGCAGCAAATTCCACTTCAAAATCTTTTTCATGTTCAATAACATTTAAAGCTGGCATTAAACCATCTTCCTCATAGAAATCCGTATTGAAAAAATCAGGATCCAGAAGGTTATTGAAATCACTGTTTCTCCATAAAGGAAACAGCCTTCTTCTGTTGTTAGTTTTAATTAGTGACATTGCTTAAAATTTTAAATTAAACTTTGCATTCTCACCAATTTAGGACTAGAAAAGGGATTTTAAAATGATATATATCAAGAAGCCAAAAAAATGGAATTTCCGATAAAATCAAATCCAAATATTTTGAATGAAAGGGATCGGCAACACAGTTAATTTTAAATTCTCAATGTTACCACATCGCCCAATTTAGGCACAGATGAATTCCAGTTATTGACTTGTTTTAACTTAACCCTCAGGGCATCTGAAGAACATGGCTCTCCATGAATTAGAAAGACATTTTCTGGAATATTTTTTATGTCACTCATCCAGTCCAACAAATCGTTCTGATCTGCATGAGCTGACAAACTTTCTATATGTCTAATTGTAGCTTTTACAGGGTAATATTTACCAAAAAACCTTATTTCATTTGCCCCGTCTTGAAGCTGCCTTCCCCTTGTGCCTTCAGCTTGGAATCCAACCAATAACACTGTGCTTGTAGGTTCATCTATAAACTGTTGTAAATAAGTGAGTACGCGCCCCCCCGTTACCATACCGCTACCTGCAATTACTATTTTAGGTCTTTTGTCATCAATCTCTTCCCAAGTTTCTCTATATGATTCCACAATTTTAACGTGCTTACACATGGCATTGTATTCAGCAGGGGTTAATTTGTGCCAGTCTGGAAATTGATTAAAGACCTCCAATACATTCATACCCATTGGGCTATCAATTATTATTGGAATGTTTGGTATTCTGTTTTTCTGGTAAAGTTTCCAGAGTATGTAAATTAGGGTCTGTAATCGTTCAACGGCAAAACTTGGTATAATAAGAATACCCTTCTTTTTAAGACTATTTAAAATAATCTCAACCAAGAGATCCTCTACATTCTCATCGGGATGAATTTTATTGCCATAGGTACTTTCAACAAAGAGGTAATCGGCCCATCTAGGTTTTTTTGGGTCCTTAAGCAAATAATCCTTTCGTCTACCAAGGTCGCCAGAGAATACGAAACGCTTTCCGTTTATGTCTAATTCAATAAAAGTAGAGCCAAGTATATGTCCGTTATATTGAAATCGATAGGAAATAGAATCCGAAACCTGGATCCATTTATCTTCTGGTTTAGCCGTAAACAGCTTTATTGTTTTTTCGGCATCTAGGACTGTATATAATGGCAAGGCAGGGTTATGTTTGGAATATTCTTCCTTATTGGCTTTTTCCGCCTCCTCTTCTTGAATTTTTGCACTATCCAAGAGAATAATTCTTGCAATTGCCAAAGTAGGTTCTGTGCCGACAATTTCACCTGCAAACCCTTGCAGAAGTAAACGTGGAAGGTAGCCCACATGGTCTAAATGTCCGTGGGTTAATAATACTAAATCAATTGAGGGTACATTAAAATCTAGTGGTTTCCAATTCAATAATCTAAGCTCTTTTAGACCTTGGAACATACCACAATCAATCAAAATATTTGTTTCCGAAGTTTCAATTAAAAATTTAGCTCCTGTAACGGTATTGGAGGCCCCAAAAAAATGTATTTTAACTTCTTTAATCATAGTAAATTACATTATACACAGACTTTTCATTTCGTTTAAAATCCTGTTTTTCCTCTGTTCGGAAACACCTAAGTGATCTAGGAAAAAAGACTCTTTCAACAGACTTTTACAAAGGACGATTCCACGTTCTAGCAAGAAATGTTTTTCTTTTGAGGACATTAATGTGGAAACGGTAATAGGAAATAACCCGAGCCTGTCAATGCGATCTTTTATACCGTCATTTTTAGGATAATCCCAGCTTAATAAATAAAGGCCACAACAGTTACCATATTTTATGGCGTCTTCAGTAAATCTAGTATTTGTTACAACCCAGCCTTTTGTTAATATTGAATTGTCTTTGTGTTTATTTCCCCAAGAGGCCTTAATATCATTATATCGAGAATTGATGTACAATGGTACCGTAACATTACATTTCAAACCCTGTTCCCCATGAAATTTACATTCAATAAGAGTGACTTCCTTATTTTTTTGAGCCAAAACATCAATTTCATGTTTTAAGCATTTCCCTTGTATGGTAATGCCGACTTCAGTTCTGTATCCAGAGTTAGACATAATCTCACTAACCAAGTGTTCAAAAGGAAAACCTGTAGGGCCTAACTCATAAATTGCCTTTTTAAGTTTATATCTAGAAGCAAAATGGCTCTCCTTTTTTCGAAGTAATGAAAAAGCCCGATTATAAATTTCATTTGTAGAAATACCTGTATAAAGTTCACTTCGAATGATAGCCAATATATCTTCAATCGTTTTTTGATTTGCGCCCGTTTTTGATAACGATTTCCGCAATTTTTCAATTGAAAACTTTACCCGTTCCCCTGAGGATTTTACAATATCAATATTGTTACCCTCCCTCATGATTTGGAAATTATAGTTGTGAAAGGTCTAAACTTTCTTCAAAAAAGTTTCTAACCCAAGCTTTCAGTTGATTTTCAGACATACTATCAGCCTTTTTTACCCCAAGGATTTTATTACCTAAAAAGCGAAAATGAGATTTAAGTTCCTTACGTAACTGCCCGCCTGTTTCACCTGGTCCAAATATTACAATCGCATCCGTATCCTCAATTACATGAGCGATTTCAACAAAATACTGTTGTAATTTATGGGTCTCGTAACGTTGGTAAGTTGAGTCTTGTATTTGACCTTTTCTTCGGTTTCCTTTATCAGATCTAATATTAGAACTCTCTAATGTAGACTTGACTGCCTCCAATGTCTCCTTCCCATTATCAATGGAGAAAATATATGCTGTGTGCTTATCTATCCAAATACCTGTTGTTTTCATAATTTGTAATTTTAAAATTCTTAAAAAGTTTAGATCAATCGAACTTGGCAGGAATTACCAAAAATGGAACCTCCAGTTTAAAGCCGATATGGTTAATTATTGGGCTAAAAAACAGGTTTTCAAAAAAGAAGTGCTTATGATTTATCATTGCTAACAAATTAACCCTTGCCTTCCTTTGAAAATCAGTAATTGCCTCTGGCACATTTTTATTACTTAAATCGTGAAATAGATAGGTGGCGTTTTTAATAAATCCTTCAAGTTTTTTTCTAAATTCTTTCTGTACCTCAGTTAATTCTTGTCCATAGTTTACATGCAAGATGTTTAATCGAGCCCCATTAGATATGGCAATATCTAGAAGGAATTGCAAATGCTCTACCTTATAATCTAATTCAAAATCTGTTGGAAATAATATTTCATGCGGCTTTTCAAAATGAAAATTTGTAGGCACTGCTATAACTGGGCACTTGGCACGATTAAGCACATGAATTGTGTTTGATCCCAATAATACCTTTTCAATGCCCGAAGCACCTTTAGTGCCCATAATTACCATATCTATGGCATTACCTCTATGAAGTTCTGCAATTTCAAGTGTAAGAATGTTAAATGATGAAATGGTAGTGAAAATGTGCTTGGGGTTATTGAATTGAGATTTTACTTTTCTTAAAACCTCCTCTAAACCACGTTCTGAATTTTCTTTCATTGCATCAGTAACAGATAATTGAGCATTGCTGGTTTGGAGGTATTCCCAATCGTAAATAATTGGAGTATAGGTATTTAATAATATAAAATTACATTCTTCATTCTTGAATAGGTTGAGTGCATATGTTATGGCGTTCCAAGAATTATCGGAAAAATCGGTTGGTAACAATATCCTTTTCATCGAATTAAATATTAATCTAATAACGTGTTATGTTCTGCAGCACCAAAAATGGTATCTCTATATGCAAGCTTATTTTGTCTATAGTAGACTGAAATACAATGTTCTGTTCGCTTGAGTGCTTATAATTAACCATTACAAGCAGGTCTACATCATGTTCCTTTACATATTCAAAAATTGTTGGTACAATATCTTTTGAACCCACTTTAAGGAATGTGAGTTTGTTTTTGCATAACTCATTCTTTAAGAGGTTTTGGTTATCTAGTTGCCTTTGGGAAAGAGAATTACTTTTAGACATATAAAGCAAGTCGATTTGCGCTCTATACGGATGTACCATTTCGCATAATAATTTCAGCTCTCTTCGCTTATATGGTATCAAATAATTGGTAGTAAAAAGTACACGCCTCGGTTGGATATGTTGGTAATTTTCAGGGATCGCCAAAACTGGACACCTCACATATTTTAAAACTTGTAAGGTGTGACTACCAAAGGTTATTTTTTTGTCATTAGTTTCACCTCTCGTACCCATTACTATGATATCGATATTCTCCCGTTCTACGATTGCATCAATTTCATCTAAGAGTAAATTATCTGCTGATATATTCTTATAATTATGCCTTGGATTTGGAGAAAATTCTTGAATTTCCTTTAGGGTTTCCTCTAATTTCAGCTGAGATCGATTGGCAATAGATTTTCTCGCATTTTTTGTTTCTACAAGTGTGCGGGAATTATCTTCAAAGAAAATTTCGTCTTGGTAAACGTGTAAAATGAAGATTTCACATGTGTCATACTTGAATAACTCAACAGCGTATTTTAATGCATTCATTGCATTAGCTGAAAAATCGGTTGGAACGACTATTTTTCTCATTTCCATAGGTTTTAAGGACAGATTAAGGTAAAAGATAGAGATCTTATAAACTATGATATATATCAAATTGACAGAAGTGTTCCTGCCATTTTCAAGTAATAAACCAAAGGGAAACCTCTAGAGATTTATAGATGTTTAAAAGAAGAATAAATTGGATTAATCGTGGCAAAAGGTTTTCAACTTTTCAATATCCAAAAGCTTAATGTCTCGGCCATCGATTTTTATTGCCCCTTGTTTTTTAAATTCTGCCATGGACCTGATAAAGGTTTCAGAAGAAATACCAGCAACACTTGCTAAATCGTGCCTAGAAATCTTTATAGGATCATCAAGGTTTTTATTGATTTTTTTTGCGAACCTAAGGATAGTGGAGGCTGTCTTTTTATTTACAGAACTATACGCCATTTGCAGAAGTTGATCCTTTAAATTATCGAGATTATCTGCCACCAATTGGATAAATTGGAACATTACTTCATGGTTTTTTTCAAGGATATTTTTAAGTTCATCCCTAGAGATTCCAACTATTTCCAAATCCTTTATTGCTGTTGCCGTTTCCTGGTACATGGAATGGTGGTCGAAGGCTGATATTCCAAAGAAGTCATTTTCCTTGTGGAGTCCCGTGATCAACTCTTTACCCTGATCGTTTATTTTATGACATTTTACAACACCTTTTTTTATTAAATAGACATAATTAGGATGTTGATTTTCATTAAAAATAACCTCGTTTTTATTGTATTTAAAAATTGTGCCTTGTTCCTCAATTAACGATTTTAACTCTTCCAAAGTCTTAATGCCTTCAGTAGAAGTAGGTGCTTTCCCAATCCTTTTCTCCCTAAGTAATTCTGATTTTGCTATACGGCTTTCTATTGCGGTAAGGAGCTCATCCTCTGTAAAAGGTTTTGTTATGTAATCATCCGCACCCAAATTCATGCCTTTTCTTATGTCATTTTTCTCTGTTTTTGCAGAAAGAAAGATAAAGGGAATAAACTTGGTAGTGTCGTCATTGGTCAATCGCTCCAAAACATCATAACCACTCAGGTAGGGCATTATAATATCACAGAGGATAACATCTGGTTTTGCAGTTTTCGCCAATTGTATACCAGATTTTCCATCTGCTGCAGTTATAACGTCATAATCGGACAACTCCAACAATTCAGCTGTATTTTCTCTTAATACAGTATCGTCTTCAATAAGTAAAACTTTTTTCATACACCGCTATATTTGGTATAGAAAATGTAAATTCTGAACCTTTATTTTCCACACTTGCAAAGGAGATAGAACCTCCTAAATTTTCTACGTGATGTTTCACAATGTTCAAACCTATCCCGGTACCTTGCGTCAATAAAACATTATCCGCCCTAAAATATCGTTTGAATATATTTTTCTGATCCTTTTCTGGGATTCCAATTCCGTTATCTTTTACACTGAAAACCGTGTTTAAATCGTCCTGGGTTATTTTAATTGCGATAGTTGATTCTTCTGGAGAATATTTAATGGCGTTATTAACTAAATTGGCCAAAATCAATTCTACAACTTTTTCATCTTGATACAATTCAAACCCATCAATTTTTTCCGAATAAATAAGGTTCTGCCCTTCTTTCAATTGGGTATTTGCGTTATAAATCACTTCCTCCACAATTTTTGAAACCATAAATTTTGTTGGCATATAATTTATCTTTCCTTTTTCTAGTTTTTCAACAGAAAGAAAATCATCTAATATCCCATTAAGGAAATGAACCTTTTCTGAAATTATTTTTAAATGCGCCTCCCTTTTGTCTTGCTGTTCAGGATTTTTGTACTTACTAATCAGCATAGCCGAAGTTAATATTCCACTAAGTGGTGTTTTAAATTCGTGTGAGACCATAGATAAAAATTTAGACTTCAAATCATTGAGTTCCTTCTCTTTTATCAATGCATTTTTAGTTTCATTTTCAGCCTTAATTCTCTTTTTGTTCTCTTTTTCTAGTTTAACTATTGTTGCCTTTAATTCGGCTGTTCGTTTTTTGACTTTATTTTCTAGGGCACTGTTGAGTTCTCGGATTGATCTTTCATGGTTAACCCTAAAGGATATATCAAAGACAAGAACTAAAACATATTTTTTTTCAAAAATTTTAAATGGTGTGAGGCTAACTTCAATAGGAAAAAATTGTCCGTCACTTTTAACACCATGGATATTCTGCTCATACCCCATCGTCTTATTCTGCCCCTCATCTAAAAAATCTTTGAAATAAATTTTATGCTTAGAATGGTACTCCTCAGGTATTAATATGTTGATCGATTTTTTTTTAAGGTAATTCTTTTGATACCCAAACATGGTGTCTGTGGCAAGGTTGGTGTCAATAATTTGTTGCTTTTCATCAACTATAATGATGCCTTCGGATATCTTATTGAAGATTGATTTGAAAAAATACTGATTACGGAACAACATAACACTCTCATTTGCAGTAAAATTCTATTAAAATTAATGAATTTTCAGGTGTTAAAATGTATCAAAAGTCACCTAATTCAGCTTAAAACCAAGTCAACCAAATCCTTTAAATTGCTGATTTTTAATTTTTTATGAATTTACTGTAAGAATAGTCAACAATCATCGATTGATTTCTTAGAAAAAAAGTTTAAACAATTATCCCGTTCCTGAGGAATATCATTTAAATGGATGGATAACTAATTTATATTAGGTAGATAAAATTTTAAAGGATTTTAATTATGAGAACTGATGCACAAATTAAGGAAGATGTTCTTCAAGAATTGGCTTGGAAATCATTGGATAACAAAACCCAAATAGGGGTTATTGTTAAGGACGGTATTGTTACCCTTACTGGTGTGGTCGACAGTTATTCTAAAAAAGTCGAAGTGGAAAATGCTGCAAAAAGCGTTTTTGGTGTAAAGGCTATTGCTGAAGATATTGATGTACGTTTAAATTATGTAAAGAATAATTCAGATACAGAAGTAGCAGAAACAGTAGTTAATGCATTTAAATGGAATTCCATAGTACCAGGGGATAAAATTAAAATTAAAGTAGAAGACGGATGGGTTTATTTAACAGGTGAAGTCGAAAAAAATTATGAGAGACAGGCAGCTGTAAATACAATTGCAAACCTAAATGGTGTAACAAGGGTTATTAATAATATCACTTTAAAACCTGCTCCAGTTAAGATTGATGATATTAAAAACAGAATAACCAATGCTTTTAAAAGATCTGCTACATTAGATTCTAAAAACATACATGTGGAAGTTGATGGTAATGAAGTCACCCTAACCGGTACAGTACACTCACTTCAAGAAAAAGATGAAGCAAGGAATGCGGTTTATTGGGCACCTGGAGTTACCAAAGTAAACAACAAGCTAAAAGTTGCCTATTATCCAGAATATGCATAATTAAAAATTAGGGGGTTCAGACTGGAAATTAACATAAGTCTGAAATGAATACAACGTGGATGGTGAAAGATTGAACTTAAAGGGGAAAGGTCCAAATTTGTTATAATTTGAAATTAAAATTTTACTGTCCACGTTGCAATTCAATATAAAAACAACTTTAAATATTTTAAGCTATTATTTTACATGAAGGTCTAGTCATATGCGGTTGAAGTTAGACTAAAAAAGAGGCCATGCTCTAATAAAATTTAGACATGGCCTCAAAACTTTTATAAAATTAGTCAGTTCCTTAAAACCTATAATTAACACCAACCATCCAATAAAATGTGTTTTCTAGGTCTTCTTCATAAACTGTCGAATCTATTGTTACCGTTGATGGATTTTGGGGAATTGCAAAAACCGGCATACCAATAAATATGAAGGATTTTGAAACATACCACATAGGCAAACTAAATTCAATAGCCATAAGACCAAAACTTTCGCTTTCATTTAGTACTACACTTTCTACAACGATAGTATTTCCTCCCATCCCTTGACCCGGGCCCTTATTTTTTGCACCTCCATATCGGTTTGAAATATAGTATTCCTCATAGAAATTCTGAGATCCAAAAAATACTCCTATAGTTGGGGATACCTGGAAATTTCTGCTTTGTGACAAAAAGCTATGGCTAACTTCTGTTGACAAGAAAAAGTCGGAACTGCTACCCTTATTTAAAAAAGTGACTAAAGAAAGGGAAGCTTCCAAGATATCGAAATCGTAACTTGCGTTAGCTGTTATATCCGCCTCTACTTCTGAAATTACATTATAACTTTCGTCATTAAAAAAATACTTGGTAATAGATAGGTCTCCGCTTAATTTTTTAACCGTAAAATCGTAACCCAGAGTAGTTAAGAATAAATCAACTCGACCTTCATCAGACTTAGTTAGATACGATAATGAACCCGTAGCATATAGCCCTGTTTTATGGTGATAAGTAAAACGAGGGAACAAATAAGGAGCGGAAATAGAATCTTTCCTGCCCATATAAACTGCATCACTTATAAAATTGATACTAGCCGAAAAGTACGACTTATTGCTAGTGGAAACTTGATTGTCTGAATCGGTAATGTTTTGCCCAAGCGCATTATAATTAATGGCAAAAAGAATAAATAGACCAACCAATGTAAATTTATAAACTTTCATACCGCATGTATATAAAAAGGGATTTTGACAATCAAAATCCCTTTAATGTTAATCTATAGGACACCTATTTTTCGTTTGCTTTGAACCTTTGGGGTTTTCTGAATTTGTTTTTTGAGATTGTTTTTGGTGTTAATCATTTTTCTGAATTGAACTGTATTCTTAAACATCTCACCATTCATATTTAGACATTCACCATCTTTAAGACGCAGTTGTTTACGGTCTTTTGTTTGATAAGATCCATCTGGATTAACTGTGGTTCCGTTTGCAAGCATTATTTGATCGCGAACCTGAATTTGATCCTGATTTTTAATTTGATAGGCTTCCCCATCCATAACCAATATTTGATATCTGTTTTGGTTTCGTTCCTGGATTTGACTTTGATTTAACCCTTTATTTTCTTGTTTTACTTTAAAACGGTATTGGTATTCATTTAGATATTTAATACCATCATTATCCAAGCATTCTCCATCCTTTAGTTGTAACCTAACCCGATCTTTGGTCATATAACTTCCATCGGGGTTAACGATGGTGCCATCATTTAATACAATCTTATCTTTTAATCGAACCTGATCTCTGTCTCTAATTTGCAATAGGTCGCCATCAACTAGCATAACCCTATCTCGATTTCTATCTTGCGCCTGATCTTGCGCACTAATTGTAATAGTCCCAAATGTTACCATTACCGCCATAAAAATTAAGGTTTTCATGATTTAAGTATTTATAATTAAATATGTATAAAAGTAAATTCGGCACAAAGAATTATTTATGACATCCCTCAATTTTGATTCCCAAAAAAATTATAAAAATTTGAGTTTTATGGGGTAAGGTTTGAAGTTTAATGTATCCCCAATCCCCAATTGCCAATAAATATCATTGTTTAGTTATTATTGGCTATTCTAGGTTCCGTATTATAGCCAACCTTATTTAATATAGAGAAAACTTCATTGTCGGAGATAGACTTGAAATCTGTATAAAATTGTCCAACCGTCCTAAATTCATTTGGGGAATGCAAACAAATGGTGGACTTTACCAATTTTAAATGTTCTATTTTCCTTAGTGTTGATATAGGTGAAACCGGAATCGCAATTATAATCTCCTTGGGGTGTTTTTGTTGGATTAATTGAATACTATATAATAAAGTGTTGCCAGTAACTGCGCCCTCGTCAACTAGAATTACAGTTTTGTTTTTAAAATTAATTGAATTGTAAAGTTTGTAATAGCCATTATAACGTAGTTTAAGTTGTTTTCTTAGCCGTTCCACTTCATTATTAATATAAGCCCCAGAAACAGCAGCTGAGGTTAGTGGGTCTAATACTTTGAAATCCCTTGAAACAACTCCTATTATATAATCTTTTAGAAAGGGATGGCCAATTTTTTTAGACAAAAGCAATTCCATTGGTAAATTGAGCTTTTGGTGAAGAACATAGCCTATGGGTACTCCACCACGAGGGACCGAAACTATTACAGCATCTTCATTATTGCGATAATTAATCAATTTCTGAGACAATAAAATACCTGCTTCCTCTCTGTTTGCAAACATAATCTCCTGTCTTATTAATTTATATATTATGCTTTACCCTTAACCCCTAATGACACTAAGCTGTCAATATAATGGCTACGATCAGTTCTAGCATATCATTAATAATTGTAGATCTTTTCAACGACTAAAACATATAGCTATGGTAAATCATAGATTTAAGATCTTTTGGAAGCGATGTCCTAATATCCTCAAGCTCTCCCAATGAAATGTATTTTCTCAATACGATGAAGGTTGAATCAATGTAATTTTCAGCAACCTCATCAGATTCAAAATCCTCCATGGAGGTAACTCCATCAAACTCTCTTATGAGATCAATAAAATCTACCATGTTCTTTACCTTTCTCTTACGTCTTAAGGTCCATCCGTTTACATATACAGCTTTTAAAAACATTGGAAATTGGGAAATTAATTGCAGCGATTCCTCTACTGAAATAACTTCACGTAATCCATGTAACACAGAAGACAATATCCTAGCTGCTTTGTCTAGGTTAGTACCTAGGTTCAGTTCCTTGGCATATAGTTTCATAAACGTATTTGCCTCCGTTGCAAATTGATTAAAATTGAGTGCCATGATTCTTTGTTTTTATTGTATTAAATGTTGCAAATAATTATGGATTACAAAATGACCAATATCACATTAAGCCACTTCAAGTGTTCATAATGGTTGACGCCAAAACAAAACTTTTTGGATGGGGAGAGTTCCAATAAAAGGAAATGCAATTAGGCTATATTTAATAAATATTATGCCGGAATAATGTGGTAGGCGGTGTTGAGTAAGAACAACCCTAATAAAAATAAGAGCAAGTACAAAAGCTGCACAATTTTAATATTAATCGCTTCTAGCCAATCGACTGTTTGCTTGGGAAGTACAAATAAGGATAACCCAATAATTAAAGATCCCCAACCTATTAAAGTGATTATTAGTATAGCGCTTAACTCCCAAATGTTGTGAACTAGGATGTTTATCAACCCTACTAAAATGGCAATAAATGCGAATATGATCAAAAATTTTTCATCCCTTAAATCCTGAAAAATCTGCCTAATCCGTTTAGGGTTTAAACTCAACACAAAAAAGAAAATAATTAAATACCAACCCCAAAATTTTAATAGAAAAATTGAATTATCCATGGCCATTAATTTTAAATGTCTACCCTAAACATTTTAAAGTAGAGAGATCATTTACCATTATAGAATCCTCTGGATTTAAGACCTCATCATCCAAATAGACATCATATTATTATATAATAAATGTACTAATCCTTTATAATAGGGATTATGATATTTATCAGCTTGACAAGGTCTAATTTTGTATTTGCAGTCTGAGAAAAAATCAAGCCTTGAAATGTAATCTTAAAGGATATCGAAAATGAAAAGTCATTTTCCTATTTAGGTTAAATCAAAATTTGTTTACCCAACTAAATCTCTGATTAATGATTTTGTTCTTATTTGTTCCTAAATGATCTAATAAGGCCAAAGCCACTGGATACAATTTTTTGATTTCATCCCTTGAAAAGGGAAATCAATTCTAGCCTTGGTTTATAATTTTATTGAACTATTGCTTATTCATTGTTTTATTGTAAAAACATAATTTCCTGATCCAATTTTTAGAATTGTGCTACCCATATCCTGCTTTAAGATTTCAACATCTCTGGAAAGAGAAATGGATTTATCCTCCAATAAAATGTTCTGCAAACCGGTTTGTAAATGAATTTCAGCTGACGTGTTCACAGGAATTTTTATTTTATACAAAATTGTGTTATCATTTATATACTCCCAATTAGAAGAAATTCTACCATAATATGTATCTAAGCTAGCTTCGACTTTCTTGAGCATTTCGCCATCGTTTTCTGCGCTCACCTTGTCAGAAACATAATTGTTTTTAAAATGTGGTTTAAGAATTATTTTTTTATACCCAGTTTCTCCCTTTTTTCTAGAACTATTTATACCTGCAAGAGCAGTGTACATCCAATTTCCGATTGCGCCATATGCGTAATGATTAAACGAATTCATCCCAGGGGTTTGAAAGGTACCATCAGGTTTCCTCCCATCCCATCTTTCCCAAATTGTTGTGGCGCCTGTTTGCACTGGGTAAAGCCAAGAAGGATATGTTCTTTGCATTAGCAAGGTATATGCTAAGTCATGATATCCATTATCCGTGAGAACCGCATTTAAATATGGAGTTCCCAAAAATCCTGTTGTTAGGTGATAATCGTAACTTTTTATATTATCCACTAATCTCTCAACAGCCTGTTTCCTTAGATTTAGAGGAAGCATTTCAAAATTTAAAGCTAAAACATAAGCCGTTTGGGAACTGGAAACCAATCTTCCGTTAGGTGTAACATATTCTTTTAAAAAAGCTGCTTTAATTTTTTCCAATAGCCGTTCATACTCATTAACATCGTTATCCTTTCCAAGAATTCTTGCTGTATCTATTAAAATTTGTGTCGAATGGGCATAAAAGCATTGAGCTATTAAGTATTTATCTGTAATAGCAGATCTGCCGTCATTGTCATCTTCTGGTCTGAAAAATAACCAATCCCCAAAATGAAAACCTTTTTTCCAAAGATCATCTTCACTTTGGGCTTTCATAAAATCTACCCAAGATTTCATACTATAATATTGATTTTTTAAAATTTGTTCATTTCCATAAAGAAGGTACATATTCCAAGGAATAATTGTTGCAGCATCTGCCCATCCTGCAGATCCTGAAGCATTTTTGCCAAGTACATTAGGTATAACAAACGGCACGCTACCATTTTCTAGCTGATCGGCCTCAAGATCCTTCATCCACTTGGTGAAAAAATTATTAACATGCATGTTAAAGGCAGCTGTAGATGCAAATACTTGTGCATCCCCTGTCCATCCTAAACGTTCATCTCTTTGTGGGCAATCCGTCGGCACATCCAAAAAATTTCCGTATTGACCCCATTGAATATTATGTTGCAGTTGATTAAGTAAGGTATTCGAAGAGTTAAATTGTCCCGTTTTTCTCATGTTAGAATAAAGAGCCACAGCCTTGAAGTTTTCTTCAGAAATATTATCAATAGTCCCATTTATTTTAATGTACCTGAAGCCTTGCCAAGAAAAATGAGGCCTAAAAGACTCTGAATCCTTTCCATTTAAAATGTAGGTATTTCGCTGATCAGCCGCACGTAAATTTTCAGTATAAAAATTTCCATTTTTATCTAATACTTCTGCATGTTCAATAACAATACTGTCGCCTTGGCTCCCCTTAAGGTTAACCTCAACCCAACCTACCAAATTTTGACCAAAATCAATTACTTTATCGCCCTCGGGGGTGGTTATCATCTTTATTGGATCAAAGCTTTCATGTATTGTAATTGGCTCATTATATGTAGCTGCCAAATGCTCATAACCTATCGATTTAAGGATTGCTGCAGACCAATCACTGTCATTGTAATTAGGCATTTTCCAGCCATTCTTTTCTTTTCGAGCATCAATTGTTTCACCCTTATAAATCTCAGAAGACGTGATAGAGCTTTTGTGCGATTTCCAACTCTCATCGGTTCCAATTTCAGTTGATGTGCCATCAGTGAAATTGACTTTCAATTGGAGTAAAAGTGACAATTCACGGCCATAACTATCCTTATTTCCTCCCCAAGCCAAAAATCCTCTGAACCAACCACTGCCAAGAAGTCCACCAAGAGCATTTTTTCCTTTTTTCAAGAGACTAGTTACATCGTAGACTTGGTACTGCAATCGCTTGTTGTAGCTTGTCCATCCTGGAGTAAGAAATGCATCTCCAATTTTTTTTCCATTGATATATGCTTCATAAAGTCCGTGTGAAGTAATTGCAATTGTTGCGCTTTCAATTTCTTTATCTATTGTTATCTCTTTTCTAAACATTGGACTTTCTCTTTCAGGACCTTCTTTATAGCCAACTGTAATCCATTTTGCTTTCCAATCATTTGGTTTTAAAATTCCCATTTGCCATGAACCAGTTAAACTCCAATTTGAGGACTTACCCTTTTCATCCCACACCTTAACCCTCCAATAGTATTTTTTAAGGGATTGTAATTCTGGACCACTATATTCTACATTAACAGATTGATGTGAATTAATTTTGTCGCTGTCCCAAATTATTTCAGATGAACCCATTTTCTCAGATCTTCCAACTTGAATGCGATAAGCACTCTGATTTTTATTTTTACCATCAGATGATAGTAGCCATGTAAAGGTTGGATTAGATTGATCTATACCAATTGGATTAATACGATTTTCTACAAATAATTCTGAAGGGACAACTTGACAATAACAATTTAGAAACCCTACTAAAGAAATTGTTAAAACTATTAGTCTGCTGTAAACTGAATTCATAAACCTAATATTAGTTGATTGTAAAGAAGCGTTGCTAATTCTGCGAAATACTTATCAAGATATACGTGAAACCATCTAAATTAAGTTAAATTTTGGATATCAGAATCCTGTGCTTTGCTGCATAATTTAAAAACATCTTAGTGCGCGTTTAAGTGAAGTCGACAGCTGTATTTTTAAAGCTTCTGAAAACATTTAAGTGGTAACTAGAATTTTCATCTAAAAATTTGAATTAAACAGTACTTCTTAACCACACTGAAAGCAATTTACTTGTAGTAAATTATTTATTTACGGATGGAATCCAAAGTAGAAGACCATTTAGAGTTTAAGGTTCAGAGCATTGGTGGTTAACCTTGCTTTAAATTATATTTACACATTATCAAATTGATTTTCCCTTTTTCTAAATAGGTCTTAACGAGCCTTTTTAAGAAACCTATTTACCTTTAAGCAAAAGATTTAAGATATTTGTTAAGTTTAAAAATTAGTTAAAGGCTCAGTTTTGCTCACTTCAAGATATTTAATTTTTTTTGCGGTTTGTGTTTTCCCTTTTTGGTTGATTTCCCAGAATAATATTGAATTTCAACAATTGTTGGGTGAAAACGTTTCTACCCAGAGCATTACTTATGCCATTACACAGGATAGTGTAGGCAATGTCTGGATTGCTTCAGAAGAGGGTGTTCTCAAGCACAATTCACAATTTTATAAAATATACAATATATATAATGGATTGCCAGAATCAGCTAGCAACCGTACATCAGAAATTTTCTATGACTCGAAAGGGAGAATTTGGATTGGACTTGAAAAGGGGGTCGGCCTCTACAACCCGGAGTTGGATATTTTTGATTTAATAACAATTCCCAACGAGCCTAATCCTTCCTTGGTAAATGCCATAATAGAAGATAAACAGGGAGATATCTGGATTGGTGCCTTTAATGGGTTATGGAAAATTTCAAAAATTGAAGGCGAACTTATTCTGGAACGAATTCTGGCAGATCCACATGTACAAGATATTACCTGTGTGGAAAACCAAATAATCCTTGGCACAAATTCAGGACTCTTCAAATTAAATAAAGGACAAAATCAAATTTTTGAAATCCCCTTTAATCAACCGGATAAAAATATATCCTATACAGGAATGATTAAAAACAACGTTTTGGTTGGTACTAAAACTGGTCAGTTATATTCCACTACTAAAAATTTGGATGATTGGCAGTCAATTGAATTAGTAAACACCAAAAATTCTCCTATTAATGATGTTGTGCAAGATGAGGATGGAAGAATTTATGTTGGCACAGACGGGTCTGGAATCATTGTTTTGGACTCCCTATACAATCGTATAGACCATTACCATGAAGATGTGGACAATTTAGGCTCCATTAGCAGTAATGGTGTTTATGATTTGTTTATTGGAAACGAGGATATTTTGTGGGTTGCCACATATGGCGGTGGAATCAATTACTTCGATTCAAATAAACTTCCATTTATAAAAATTCAACATAGAATTAATGACAAAAATAGTATTGCTGCCAATTTTACGCGTGCGATAGAAATCGACAACAATGGTAATTATTGGTTCGGCACCAAACAAGGAGTAAGTTTTTGGAATAGAAAAAATAATGAATGGCGCCATTTTAAATCATTGGCTGACGAAGGGAAGTCTAATCCAGACATTGTTATGTGTATGGAAAAAGACGCTAATTCAATTTGGGTTGGCACCTATAACAATGGACTTTATAAAATAAATATAGACAATTTTGATATTTCCCCCATAAGTGCTCTACAACCAGAATTGATTTTGAAAAGAATTTACAGCCTTTTTAAAGATTCAAATGGAAATCTTTGGATGGGCGGTATAGACGCACCTTTGAGTGTAATACGACCAAACGGAAGAATTGACACCTACCCCATACAACCGATTAAAAATATCCAAGAATCTTCAACTGGTGCAATATACGCAGTTGGAAGAAATGGGGTTTATGTCATAAATGACGACACCAAAAAATTCCGAATTATTACAGAATTATCACCCAATAATTCATTGCCATATTCCACAGTCAGTTCAATTAGTGAATTAAGTGACGGCAAACTGCTCCTAGCCACCAATGGGGCGGGGCTACTTTTTTATGACCCCAACACCTCTAAAATATCCAGAATTACGGTTAATAATGGTTTGCCTTCAGATATAGCTCAAGGAATAGTAATAAAAAATGATCAAAATTATTGGATAAGTACGGCAAGAGGCTTAGCGCAGGTCGTAACAAATAAAAGGGATACTATGATCAATCTTTTTGACAAAAGGGACGGTCTAGCAAGTTCGGAATTTAATTATGGTAGTTACGCAAAACTGTCCGATAGTCTTTATGCATTTGGAGGTGTTGATGGTGTTACACTATTCAATCCAGCAGAAATACAGGAACAAGTCTATGAGCCGTCATTGGTTTTTAATGACCTAAAATTAGATAACCAATCTGTGAATATTGGCTCAAATCCGTTAAAAACTCATGTAAATGAAACGGACAAATTGGTATTAAACCACGACCAAAATTCATTGGAAATCAGTTTTACAGGTATTCTCCATAGCACTTCATCCAAAGTAAATTATTCATGGGTTTTGGAAGGCTACCAAAACAATTGGTCTGAACCCTCTCCTACTAACTTCGCAACGTTTACCAATTTGGAGCCAGGCGATTATATTTTTAAAGCAAAAGCCATGAATAAGTTCGGCCGTTTTGGTCCGGAAAGGCAGTTGGCCATAGAAATAAAGTCGCCATGGTGGGCAACTAACAAAGCTTATTTAGTTTATGTCTTACTCTTTATCGCCTTACTATACGTGGCAATTTATTTTAGTTCGATTTACATCAACAAGAAAAATGCAGAGGAACAAATTAACTTTTTCAACAATATTACCCATGAGATTAAAACTCCCTTAGCCGTATTGTTATCTTCCTTGGAAAACGTCTCAGAAAATGAAAGTTCGGTTGAGCAATCCTCGAAACGTATTAAGACTACCATTAAGCGCATAAATTCACTATTCGAGCAAATGCTTAATTTCCACAAGGTCACTTCGGTGGAAAACCTAGAGTTGGATATAGTTGAAATTCACCTTAACAACCATTTTAAAAGAATTATAAAAGATTTTAACCCTCTTGTTGAAGAGAGAGGGTTAGAGGTTGCTTTTAAAAATCATTGGAAGGATGGGGTTTTTTATTTCGATAAAGACATTCTGAATAAAATTGTGTTGAATTTGCTTTCCAATGCAATTAAATACAGTAATGATAATGGTTTAATTTTAATAGATATCTTCAAGACCAGAGCAAACGAATTGCGAATTGAAATAAGGGATAACGGTCTTGGCATACCAAAAGATCAACAGAAATATATTCTTAAAAAATATTATCGCGCTAGAAATGCGATAAATAGTCAAAGTCCTGGAACAGGGTTGGGATTAATGATGGTTCAACGGCTGATAGAGAAAACCAAAGGTGATATCAGCTTTGTCAGCGAAGAACATAAGGGCACAACATTTAATGTTACACTACGAAATTTTAAAAAGGAGTATTTTGAAAGAGTTAATCAAGTGGTTAAACTCAATCCAAATCCTTCAATTTTAGTAACCGATCAAGCTGAAATTGATGATTTTAGCAATAGCCGTATTCTAATTGTAGAGGACAACAATGAATTGCGAGAACAATTAGTAAATAAATTAAGTTTGAATTTTCAGGTATTTGAAGCCGAAAATGGAAAACAAGGAATTGAAAAGGCACAGGAGATATTTCCTGATATCATCCTAACCGATTTGATCATGCCTGAGATGGACGGGATGGAGATGTCTCGACACATTAAATCGGATATCAATCTTAATCATATACCAATTTTTATGTTAACCGTGCTTCAAAATTCTAACCAAAAAATTGAAAGCATCGAGAGTGGGATTTCAGAATACATAGAAAAGCCAGTAGATATAAAATTCTTATTGGCAAAGATTGTAAACACCTTAAAATGGCATAAAAAACTTCGAAGCAAATACATTCATGAGGGAGATTCAGAAACTGCTAATATTTATCGAAATAAACAAGATCAAGAATTTTTACAAAATCTAGAGGAAACGGTCCTCGAAAATCTATCAGATAACAACTATTCAGTAATAGACTTATCAAAAAGTTTTGGGATGAGCAGGACTTCATTATATATGAAGCTAAAAAACTTAGTTGATCTTTCCCCTCAGGATTTTATCATTCACACAAAATTGAAACATGCAAAATCTTTGTTAGTTAAAGGTGAATTGAGCATTAAAGAAGTTGCTTATGCATCTGGATTTTCAAATCCAAAATATTTCAGCACAGCCTTTAAAAAATTCTATAATACGACCCCTTCAAATTTCATTGAAAGCTTACAACAGGAATAAAATTCCAACAAATTTTTGGTTTATTCTAAACCAAATTTCTTCAAAATAGTTCCAACAAATAAACTTTAACACCCCTAAAACTCCATTATTTATAGGCTTTTGACGATTGTCAAACCATTTGTGATGTTAATTAAAACTTAAAAAGATTCCAATGGTATAGTTTAGCATTATCGAAATTAAAAACCATTCTCTAGTTGTGGTTTTTAACTTAAGACTAGATTAACTAATTAACTATCACAAATCCGTCCAAGATGAAACTAACAAAGTTTTTAATAATGTTTGTGCTGTTTTTACCAATTGGTGCCTGGGCACAATTAACGGTAACCGGAACAGTAACAGACGACACAAATTTCCCCCTTCCTGGGGCCTCTATATTGGTAAAAGGTACTACTAAAGGTGAGGTGACAAACATTGATGGTCGCTTTACCATAAGCCTTGATAAAACACCAGCAACATTAATTATCAGTTACATCGGTTATGTAACTAAAGAGGTCTCTATTACAAATCAAACTACAATTAATATTACGCTTGAAACTAATCAAGAACAATTAGATGAGGTCGTAGTAATTGGCTACGGTGAGGTTGACAAAAAGGACCTTACCGGTTCAGTAACTTCATTAGAGCCTCAGCAAAGTGTAGTTAATCAAGCTCAGGGAGTTGAAAGTCTATTGCAAGGTAGAGCCGCAGGGGTTTTAGTTAGTGCAAATAGCAATGAGCCAGGTGCAACAACAAGTATAAAAATTAGAGGTACCAACAGTTTAACGAGCAATACAGAACCCTTATATGTTATTGATGGAATTATCATGGATTCTGCTTCGGAAGACACTGTAGATCCCTTACAAGGAGGAAATAGTTATTTGTCTGCACAAAATGGAATTACAGGTGTTAACCCACGAGATATTGAAGATATTGTTATCCTAAAAGACGCCTCCGCAACGGCAATTTATGGATCAAGGGGAGCAAATGGTGTTATAATAATAACGACTAAAAAAGGGAAATCAGGGAAGGCAAAATTCAGTTATAGTACCACAACCAGGATAGGAACTGTTACAAACGACATAGAGGTTCTAAATACAGACGATTATATCGCTTACCAAAATGAAACGCGAACAATTAATGACGCAAACCCTAAATTTTATGTATATCCGGATGGTTCTTATGCTGTTTTTACAAATAGCGAAGAATATATGTTAGAAAACTCCGACAACATAGCGAGGTTAGAAGGTATAAACTGGAGTGACGACACTTACAAGTCTTCCGTTTCGACAAACCATAGAATAACAGCATCTGGAGGAAGCGAAAACGGCAATTACTATTTCGCAGGAGGCTATACAAAAACCGAAGGCGTTGTACCCAGAGCCTTTGCAAAAAGTGTCGATTTTAATGCTAATCTGAATAATGATTTAACAGATAAACTAAAATTATCTACTAAAATATCTGCCTTTTTTGGAGAATACTCAGCTTCGAAAGGCACAGAAGATTTGGGCGGTAATAATAGTAATATGGTGAGGCAAATTATCTCTGGTGCACCAATATTAGATTATGGCGACAATTTCTTTGGAGATACTGCCGACTTTGATGATTTCCTAGATGGGCCAAGAGCTTGGATAAGTGATTATGATGATTTGGCTAAGGAAATAAGATTGCTAGGTGCCCTTACACTAGATTATAAAATCTCTAAAGTTTTTACTTATAATGTCAAACTGGGTACCGATTACCGTAGCAAAGAAAGAAAACTATGGTATGGCACAGGAATTTTTCGAGGTAATACGGTCAATGGAGAGGCAGGTATTGCTCATCTCTCACGTTTCAGATACAACTTAGATAATACCATAAGATTCAACAAGAGGTTTAATAAAAACCATCGCCTAAATGGTACAGTTGGTGTCGTTATCGACCAACGCTTTATTCAGCAAGAATCTCAAACCGCTTCCGGTTTTCCAATTAAAGATTTGAGAGCCGATGGAATATCCAATGGTGAAGTGGTACAGCAGCCATTTTTCAATCGTGAGAACGAATCGTTACTTTCCTTTTTGGGAAGAATTAATTATACCCTTTACAATAAATATTTACTTACGTTTAGTTATCGTGCTGATGGTAGTAGCAAATTTGCCAAAGGAAATCGATGGGGACATTTTCCAGCAGTTGCCTTTGCCTGGAAAATAAATGAGGAAAATTTTCTTCAAAATTCAGAAACAGTTACTGATTTAAAACTTCGTTTAGGATGGGGGCTTACTGGTAACCAAAATATTCCTAACTATAGGTACTTAACTTGGTTCGATACTACAGGCACTCCCTATTCAGACGGCTCAGGAAATCCACTTTTAGGTGTTGTTCCTCCCCTTTTGGCGAACCCTGATTTGGTTTGGGAAACCACAAGCCAATACAATGCTGGTATCGATTTAGGTTTCGGTGAGAACAGAGTAACCTTTACAGGAGATGTGTTTTATAAAAAGATTACGGATTTATTAATAGATGTACCTATTCCTCCTTCCAACTCTTATGAAAGTTTTTATAATAACCAAGGCTCATTGATAAACAAGGGAATTGAATTGGCTCTATCTGCTGATATAATCTCCACAAAAAATTTCAAGTGGAATGTTTATGGGAATATTGCATTCATTAAAAATGAAATTGATGATTTAGGAATTCCTCCCGGACCCTGGGGAACCCAAACCTATAGTGCCTTTTTAGGCCGAAGAATTTCTGGCGGAAACCATTTCAAAGTACCTGCCAACATTTTTATCCAAGGTAAAGCGCCAGCATTATTTTGGGGTTATGCTACTGATGGCATAGTAAACGATGATTCCGAATTAGCAAACGCACCAGCTTTTCAGGGAACGCCAGCACAATTGGGAGATGTTTTATTGGTTGATCAAAATGGAGATGGCAACATAACCGAAACTGATCTTACTATAATTGGAGATCCTAACCCTGATTTTAATTATGGTTTTGGATCTAACTTTGAATTCAAAGGCGTGTCCCTAAGTTTATTCTTTAATGGAGTTCAAGGAAACGACATCGCAAATGGCAACCTACTAAGAGAGGGTTATGCGAGTGGTGCAAATTCAGATAATATCCGAACAGAAGCTTAT
Organism: Aegicerativicinus sediminis; assembly: GCF_015476115.1. GTDB lineage: Bacteria > Bacteroidota > Bacteroidia > Flavobacteriales > Flavobacteriaceae > Aegicerativicinus > Aegicerativicinus sediminis. Next base: position 1,183,765 of record NZ_CP064295.1, read on the forward strand.
TTTAATGCATGGAGACCAGACAATCCTGACGGGACTTATCCACGCATCAATTACGATTTTGTAACAAGCTCAGGGTTTACCGATAGAATCGTAGAAGATGGTAGTTTTTTAAGGTTAAGCTACGTAACATTAGGTTACAACATACCTGTTTCTGAAACTGGATTTTTAGACAGTGCATCTATTTCCGTATCAGGTCAGAATTTGTTACTGTTTACAAATTATAGTGGCTTCGATCCAGAAGTAAATAGTTTCTCTTATGATCCTTTAAGAGTTGGTGTTGATTGGAACTCATTTCCAAACCAAAAATCTTATTCCATTTCACTTAATCTATCATTCTAAAAAATTGTTGAAGATGAAAAGTTTTAAAATCATATTTCCATTAGTGTTCTTAACAGTCAGTTTTTTAGGTTGTGACGAATATCTTGACGAGCAGCCAATTACCAAATTTTATGAAGGTCAAATTTTTTCTAATGAGGAAGGGTTAGAGACCGCTGTAAATGGGATGTATATTAATTTTGCGAATTACGATTATCATGGTGCGCATTGGCATAATATAGTTCCGGTAATGTCGGGTAAATTTTGGTCGAGTCAACCCGCTAATGCCGATGCTACTGGATTAAATTGCACCTCCTCTAATATCAATTTAGAAGGCCTTTGGGGAGGTATGTATGAGGCAGTCAATTCCGCCAATATAATAATTCAACAACTCGAAAATTCTTCTGTTGAATTATCCAATGAAGATGTAGCCCTAGGCCAGGCCTATTTAATTAGAGGAATCACCTATTTTGATTTAGTACGTTTTTGGGGGGGAGTACCCATAAAAACATCACCTGCAACTGCAGAAGATTTACATACGCCAAGAGCTTCAAAGCAAGAGGTTTATAACTTGATCATTTCAGATTTGGAGCAGGCCAAATTATTATTGCCTGATTTCGGGGAGTACCGTCCGGAAAGACCTGTGAAATATGTTGCGAATGCTTATTTGGCAAAAGTTTACATGCAATTAGCAGGTGAAGATGGGGGAAATCCATCGTTTTGGCAAAATGCGTATGACGAAGCTATTCAAGTCTATGGCAAATATTCACTGGTTCAGACCTATGCGGAACTATTTGATGACGTAACAAATAGGAATACCGTTGAATCAATGTTCGAATTGAATTATAGCTTGGCAGGTGGTCTCAGAAATTCGGATGTTATAAGATTGTATAATCCGAACGGAATTTTCCCTAATCTTCCAACCTTTGGACGTATTAGACCCAACAAGGAAACGTTTGATCAACATGTGGAACAATACCCAGGAGATCCGAGGATTGATGCTTCCTTTTTCTACGAATCTTATGTAAGAGCCAACGGAAATACCCAAAGAATTTATCCTTCTGTTAGAAATGGGGCAAACGGATATACGGCACTCAAAAAATATACAGATCCCAATTATAATGGGTCTACAACGTTACGAAATTTCATAAAATTGAGATATGCTGATGTCCTTTTAATGCTGGCTGAGATAGAAAATGAATTAAATGGCCCGGACAATGCATACCAATATGTAAACGAAGTTCTAAACCGAGCAAGGAACACTTCAACTGGCGAAACCGCTGAACCTGCCAATTGGTCTGGGTTATCCAAAGAAGATTTCAGAATGAGGATAATGCGTGAAAGACAATATGAGTTGTTGGGTGAAGGTCATCAATTCTTTGATACTAGAAGAAGAGGTTACGACTATTTTCTAGACGAAGTTGTTGAGTTACATAATAATCATCCAACTATTAATGTAGGCAACAGGGATTATATATATCCTGTAAGTGTGAAAAATATGTTATTTCCAATACCATTTTCTGAGATATCTGGAAACCAGAAAATTTCTCAAGCCGATCAAAACCCTGGTTACTAATTACTGATTACACCAATTAATTATGAAGAATCTAAAAATGGTACACTACCTCGTCCTTTTCCTACTCATGCTTTTTATGGGTTGGACAAAGTCGCAAACTGGTACCGAAAATTCAAATTCTTCTAAGCCAATTTACCTTAACCCTAAAAATTCTGTTGAAGATAGGGTTGCCGACCTGATGAAACGGATGACACTTGAGGAGAAAGTTTATCAAATGTGTCAATACGTTGGGCTTGAACACATGAAGAAGGCCGAAAAAGATTTAACTGAGGAAGAATTAGACAAAAATGATGCTCAAGGATTTTATCCGGGTTTATTTAGTAAAGACGTAGCCCGAATGACAACTGAAGGTAAAATAGGCTCATTTCTTCATGTTTTAACTGCAGAAGAGGCTAATTACCTTCAAGAACTGGCATTAAAATCTAGATTAAAAATTCCAGTTTTAATTGGCATCGATGCCATTCATGGTAATGCTTTGGTTAGTGGAACAACTGTTTACCCCTCTCCAATTACACAGGCAGCAACTTGGGATGACGCTCTTCTAGAAACAGTTAGCAAACAGACCGCCTTGGAAATGCGAGCCACCGGTTCACATTGGTCTTTTACTCCAAATATAGATGTGTTACGAGATCCTCGTTGGGGCAGAACTGGCGAAACATTTGGAGAAGACCCCTATTTAGTTGGAAATATGGGAGTTGCCACTATTAAAGGTATGCAATCGAATGATTTTAGCGGTAGTGACCACGTCATTGCATGTGCCAAACATTTAATTGCTGGTAGCCAATCAATTAATGGATTAAACGCCTCTCCTACAGATATCTCTAAGCGTACGTTATTTGAAATATTTCTTCCTCCTTATAAAAGAGCGGTTAAAGAAGCTAACGTGTTTTCCATTATGGCGGCGCACAATGAAGTGAATGGCGTACCAGCACATATGGATAATTATATGATGACTGATCTGCTTCGGAACCGCTGGGGGTTTAATGGTTTTTACGTCAGTGACTGGAATGATGTTTCTCGTATTGATACATGGCATCATGTTGCCAAAGATTTTAAGGAGGCATCATATATGGCTGTTGATGCAGGATTGGACATGCATATGCATGGACCGCTTTTTTCTGATTATATTGTTGAATTAGTTAATGAAGGAAAACTTCCCGTTGAAAGGGTAAATGAGGCATGTTCAAAGATATTAGAGGCTAAATTCAAATTAGGATTATTTGAGAATCCCTTTATTGATCTTTCCAGAATTGAAAATTCCATATTTAAGGATACTCATCAAAAAACAGCCTTAGAACAAGCAAGAAAAGGAATTGTACTTCAAAAAAATGTTGGATTTCTTCCGATTGGCAATGGACAAGGAAAAAGTATTTTAGTTTTAGGACCTAATGCAAACAACCAAACAATACTTGGTGATTGGGCTTCTCCACAACCAGAAGATAAAGTAGTAACCGTTTTCGAAGGGATTAAAATTTTAGGAGAGAAAAAAGGCTTTAAGGTGTCTTTGCATAAAACTGCCGAACGATCCAAGGATTTAACAGATTTAGATATTTCAACTGCTGCAGAAGCTGCTGCAGAAGCTAATACTGTGGTATTAGTTTTGGGCGAAAACTCTTTTAGGCACGACTGGGCAAATAAAACCACTGGTGAGAATATTGATAGAGCCACCTTAAAATTATCCGGCAGACAATTAGAGTTAGCAAATGCTGTTTTATTAAAAAATAAAAATGTTGTGGTTGTTTATGTAAGTGGTAGCCCGATAGCAGAACCAGAATTAGAAGCGAATGTTAAGGCTGTTTTGAATGCTTGGGAGCCTGGTTCACTTGGGGGGCAAGCAATTGCAGAAATACTTTTTGGAGAAGTTAATCCTAGTGGAAAACTTCCTGTTACCATACCTAGAAGTGTAGGGCAATTACAAATGGTTTATAACCATAAACCAACGGCTTATATCCATAAATACAATACCGAGAAAAAAACTCCATTACATCCATTCGGATTTGGGTTGAGTTATACAACATTTGAAATCTCAGAACCCGTTTTATCAAAAACTGAATTAAGGTCTGAGTCAGATGTTGTACAAGCAAAAGTTACCGTTAAAAATACTGGGGATATGGAAGGGGAAGAAGTAGTACAACTATACATTAGGGATAATATTAGCTCCTTCACTAGACCGGTAAAAGAACTGAAAGCATATACTCGCGTTCAACTAAAACCAGGTGAATCCAAAAACGTAACCCTTGAAATTAAATCGGAAAGTTTAGCCTTTTATGATAAGGAATACAATTTTGTTGTTGAGCCAGGAGATTTTACGATTATGACTGGAAATTCTTCTTCTGACAGCTCATTGAAAAAGACAATTCTTTCTGTACCTACCCTAATTAAGTTAAAAGACTAATGATGGCAAGATTTATTGCAAATTTAAAATTCACAACCGCTTTCTTCCTTCTCTTAGCAATTTTCATGAGTTGCAAAACTGAAAAAGAAGAGCAAACGACTTCTACCACAGAACCATCTGAAAGGGAAAAACCAAACATTATTTATATAATGGCCGATGATCTTACTCGGCAAGCTATAAGTGCCTATGGGGGAATTTACACGGATATAGCTCCTACCCCAAATATAGATCGCTTGGCAAAAGAGGGTATGTTGTTTAATGATGTTCTCTGCACCAATGCCATCTGTGGTCCAAGCAGGGCAGCTATCCTAACTGGAAATTACAGTGATACTAACGGCTACTACAAAAATGAAAGCGGAGGAAAATTTGATGCCTCACAATGGACATTTCCACAAGAATTCCAAAAAAATGGTTACCAAACAAGCTTATTCGGTAAATGGCATTTAGGTTCTGAGCCAAAGGGTTTCGATGAGTTTAAATACCATAATTCCGCAGGTCAGCAAGGTCATTATTGGAATCCCGTTTATAATGTTAATGGAACCGATACCACCTATACGGGTTATGCCACCAATTTAACAACAGGTTTCGCTTTGGAGTGGTTAGATAACAAGAAAATGGATGGCAAGCCATTCATGATGGTTCTTCAATACAAGGCTCCCCACAGGCCTTGGGAACCAGACACTCCTTACGAAAATCTTTGGGATGACATTGAAATGCCTTATCCTGATACCTTCAATGATGATTATTCCGGACGTGAATTAACTGCAGGTAATACTGAAATGACAATTGATTTTCTTAGTAGACGCGACATGAAAATCCCTACTCCGGAAGGTTTAAAAGGAAGGGATAAAATCGCTTGGGATTTCTATGGGGCAAAACCCGGAGAACTTGTTCAACCTGAAGGCATGTCTGATGAGGAAGGCAAAAAATGGCGTTACCAAAATTACATAAAGGATTACTTAGCCTGTGTAAAGTCAGTTGATGATAACATTGGTAAAGTATTAAATTACTTGGATGAAAATGGGTTGGCCGAAAATACTGTTATAGTGCTTACTTCAGACCAAGGTTTTTACCTTGGTGATCATGGATTTTTTGACAAACGTTTTATTTATGAAGAATCTCTCGTTATGCCATTTATTATGAGATATCCTAAAAAAATTGAGGCTGGGTCTGTAAATAACAACCTAATAACCAATGTAGATTTTGCACCAACGCTTCTAGAATTGGCAGGGATAAAAACAGGTCAGCCAATGCATGGAAAAAGTTTTGCTTCAAATCTAGAAGGTGAAGTTTCTACTAAGATTAGAGATGCTATGTATTATCACTATTATGAATTTCCATATTGGCATCACATACAACCCCATTATGGCATAAGAACTGAAAAGTACACACTTGCTCATTTTTATTATAATATAGACGTATGGGAACTTTATGATTTAGAAAACGACCCAGACCAATTAAAAAATGTAATTAACGATCCCCAATATGCGACCGTTGTTTCAGAATTAAAGAAAAAGCTCAACGGTCTAATGGATGAATTTGAGCCTGGAAAAACTCTGGATGATTTCCGTGAAATAACTGACAAAGATTTTGGCTCGATTGTAGATAGAGAAGATGAGGAAACCTCCGTTCAAGATGTATTAACCGGTAACTAAAACATGAAAAAATTAATTTACGCATTCGCATTATTTGTAATTACAGGTATATCCGCAATTGCCCAAAGTGAATCAACTAAAAAGAACATTTTATTTATTGCCGTTGATGACCTAAAGCCTTTATTGTCTAATTATGGGCATGACCAAATGGTAACACCAAATTTCGATCGTCTGGCAGAGATGGGTATAACTTTTACCAACGCCCATGTACAATATGCAGTGTGTGGGCCTTCTAGGGCAAGTGTCATGACTGGGACATATCCAGATAGAAATAAGGTTTGGGATTTACACACCGATTTTAGAAAATCTGCACCAAATTTAATTTCAATGCCTGAATACCTTATAACTCAAGGTTATGAAACAACTGGTGTAGGAAAAATTTACCATAAAGGTTCATCCTCGCCAGGACACGACGGCAAGAGTTGGAGTATCCCCCATGAACTAACAGATCCTGAAGGAAATGCCGAATTCAACACATACCAAGATCCTAAAGTTAAAGCGGAAATGATTCGTCTTAAAAAAGAAGCAAATGAAAAAGGCAAGAAAAATTATGGGCAGATTAGCAAATATGTATTCAATAAATTAAAACCAAGTAATGAAGGTCCGGATGTACCTGATGAATATTATCAGGATGGTGTGTATACGCAAACTGCCATCAGGCAACTTAAAACTTTAATGGCTACAGGTAAACCGTGGTTTGAAGCGGTTGGCTTTCAACGTCCACATTTGCCTTTTAATGCTCCAAAAAAATATTGGGATCTATATAAACGAGAAAATATTGAAGTAGCAAAGTTTCAAGAATTATCTGAAGGAACACCACGATTAGCATTCCACAATTTTGGTGAACTGCGCTCCTATTCAGATATTCCAAATAATATAGATGTGGGCGAAGCTTTACCTATTGAAAAACAAAAAGAATTAATCCATGGGTATATGGCTTGTGTGTCATTTATAGATGCTCAAATAGGAAAGATTTTAGATTTCTTGGAAGACAAGGGTCAATTAGAAAATACAATAATTGTACTTTGGGGTGATCACGGATTTCACTTAGGTGACCATACCGAATGGTGCAAGCATTCAAATTTCGAACAAGCCACACATATTCCGTTTATGTTTGCCGGTCCAGGAGTCGCAAAAGGCAAGAAAGACAATACACCTGTAGAGCTTGTAGATTTATTCCCTACCATTTTTCAATTGGCAGGCGTTAAAAATTCATCACAAGCACAAGGAATTTCTTTGGTGCCGTTGATGGATAATGACCCGTCAACCATAACTTCAAAAGACGCTGCATTCCACCAATATGCAAGAGGCAAGAGAATGGGGTACAGTATACGAACAGGTAGGTACAGATATACCGAATGGCATGACAATAATTACCGTAGCTATTTGCCCTATGATGAAAATAATATCATTGGCCGTGAATTGTATGATTATGAAAAAGATCCTTTGGAGACAAAGAATCATGTTAATAACATGGAGTACAAAAATGTCGCCCAAGATTTAAAAGATAAATTGAAACAACATTTAACATCTTCTAAATAATAGGAGATGTAATAAAAAGCGATAATCATAATTGTCGCTTTTTTTAGCCGTTAAAAAATTAAATTATTTGTACGTTATGAAATTAAAACGTGCCTGTTTCCTAATAGTATTGTTCTTTGGATATTGGGTAAACGCTCAAGAAAAGCCCAATGTCTTGTTCATCATTGTTGACGATTGGGGATATCATGACCTTAGCGCCAATGGTTCTGTAATGTACAATACCCCTAATGTCGATGATTTAGCCAAAAATGGTTTTGTGTTTCAAAATGCTTATGCCAGTTATCCTCGTTGTGTTCCTTCCCGGTATGCCATCTTAACTGGTACTTATCCTTTAAATGAAAATAAGGGAAATTTAGGTTCTACCCCAACCGCACGTAACTTTCCTAAACAGTTTGCCGATGCAGGGTATAATTCTTTTTACGTTGGTAAATGGCATTTAGGCTCAGGCGAAGACAGCCCAACAGGAATGGGTTTTAAATCATCTTTTGCTGCTGGAGACTCAGGTGGAACAGACTCACGATTTTATCCTTTCAACAAAAAAAGAACAAAGGGTTCCAAAGGAGAAAAAGCCCCAATTGAGGATGTTGAAGAATACGCCAATCCAGGGGATTATCTTTCGGATGTGCTTACCAAAAGAACTATTGAATACATAAAGGAGAATAAAAATAAACCTTTCATGGGAGTACTTGCCTATTATGCCGTCCATACACCTATTGAAGCAAAAGAGGTTGATATTAAAAGAAATGAAGAACAATTGAAAGAAATCGACTTTGGGGATGGCCCTGAATATACCAAGGAGGGAAATGGCGATACCAGGATGAAACAAAATTATGCACCCTACGCTGCCTTGGTTGAAAATGTGGATGAAAATATTGGCAAACTAATAGAAACTTTAAAGGCTGAAGGGATTTACAACAAAACACTTATTGTACTAACCTCAGATCATGGAGGACTTTCCACTCGTGGACCGAATAATCGGCTAATCCCTACATCAAATGCCCCGCTTAGGGCAGGAAAAGGATGGATTTATGAAGGAGGGACCAAAGTCCCTTTAATATTCAAACTTCCAAATGGAACGTCTGGGGTTGATACAGAATCAATTGTTATGGGAATGGATGTCTTTCCTACCATAATCGATTTGGCATTAAACAAAAAAATTAACGGTATAGACGGAATAAGCGTGAAAGGTTCAATACTGGGTAAAGAAATTCAAGAGGAGCGCACTGTATTTTGGAATTCTTATAAAGCACGACCTCAGCAAACTGGAGATGACAAAACCTCAGCCATAAGAATTGGAGATTACAAGTTGCTTCAATTTGTAGAAAGTGGTAAAGTGGAACTTTATAATGTGGCAGAGGATATTTCTGAACAAAAGGACTTATCCCAAATTTTTCCTGAAAAAGCAGAAGCGATGGTGGCTACACTCGAAAAATTCAAGAAAGATAAAAAGGTAAAAATGAAGGCCAATCATAAAGGTGGCAATAAAAATATTGAAATTGAAAAATCGACCACTAAAAATGGGAATAAGAAAAATAATAATGATAAAGAAGAAAACCGATGAATTTTAGATTAACCTTTTTTCTTTTTTTTACAACGGTATATTTAGGAATTTCTCAAACTAATACCGTAAAAGAAACTAGTGTTGATAATCCTCAATTATTGATTGGCGCAACCTTAAATTATGAGGAGTTAGGAACTATAAAAGAGCGTCTTTTTCTTAAAGATTTCCTTTACCTAACTCCGGCAAATGCAGCCAAACAGACCCGAATTCACCCCACTCCTAACGAATGGAACTGGTCACAAATTGATGAATTTATTGCTTTTGCCAAAAAACACAATTTAACAGTTCGACTACACGGGCCTATTAGCCCTCAAGCTTCTAAGTGGGTAAAAAATGATAAAAGAACACCTGAAGAATTAGCTAAGATTTTAGAAGAATTCGCTACTGCATTTGCAAAAAAATTTAATAATGAGTCAAATGTAAAATATATGGATGTTGTTAATGAAACCATTTTGGCCGATGGAAGTTGGTTTGGCCCAAAAAAGGGTACCCATCAATGGGAAAACCCTTGGTTGACTATGGGCCTTGATGAAAATGGTTATCCGCTGTATATTCTAAAAGCGTTTGAAATTGCAACCAAGCATGCAACTAATATAAAACTAGTTTATAACCAAAATGTGGGTATGGAGACCCCTATGTGGGATAAGGTTAAAGAAACTATCCTTTATCTGCGTTCGAAAGGCTATAGAGTAGATGGTATTGGTTGGCAGGCACATTTATTATTGGGTGCAAAACGAAAGGATTTTGTAGATAATATCGATAACACGGTTAAGAAACTATCGGATCTTATTGATTGGGCTCATGCTAATGATTTAGCTTTTCACATTACAGAATTAGACTTCTTAGTAAAAGATGACTCCAAATTAGAATCTGAGCGAACTATTCAAAAAGAGGTCTATAAAAAAATCGTGGATGTTTTAATACAAAAAAGCAACCAAGGTGAAGTAACTCTTAATTTATGGGACTTGGGGGTTAGAGTTAAAAAAGATACAGGAGAATTTCAATCGATATACGATGAAAATTTTAACCCTACCCCTGCCTACAATGTGATTAAAACTGCTCTCGATTCATCAAAATAATGTCAGTTTATAAAACTCATAACTATTTCCTTATCTTTTTGTGTTTAAGCTTGATTAGCTGTAAAAGCAGATTGCCTAAAACCATTGTTAATGAATTTGAGAAACCTAACATCCTCATTATTCATGTTGATGACCTGGGATATTACGATTTAAGTTTTACAGGTTCCAAAATATATCAAACACCTAACATTGACAGACTGGCAAGGGAATCTATAAGGTTTCAAAATGCCTATGCTAACTACCCACGTTGCGTACCATCAAGATACGCTATGCTAACTGCAGGTTATCCAATAAAAAATGGTGATGTGCCAGATGACGGTTTCGAAATGAATGATGTGCCAGATTCTAAAAACTACATAAAACTAATAGGTGAGGCAGGCTACAATACCGCTTATTTTGGCAAATGGCACTTGGGGGAAGATCCCAAACAATTCGGATTTGATTATAGCTTAGCAGCTGGAAAAGCCGGTTCACCCATAAGCTATATATACCCCTTCAACAGGCCAAAGCATAGGGGTGTCAATAAAAAAGATCCTGTCAAAGATTTAGACTCCATTGGTAAAAAAGGTGATTATCTCACCGATGTGCTTACAAATCAAGTGATTGAATATATTCAAAAAAGGGATAGCTCTAAACCATTCATGTCCATGTTGGCCTTTTATGCTGTACACCAACCTCTTGAAGCAAAAGAGGAAGACGAAAAAAGAAATCAAGAAGAAATTGACGCCTTTGATTATGGAAACCAACCGGAGTATATCCAAGAAGGTACTGGAAGAACCAAAATGAGACAAGACAACGCTACTTATGCCGCTATGGTAGAGAATATGGACATGAATGTTGGCAAGATCATTAAAATGCTATCCAACGAAGGATTGTTGGAAAACACTATCATCATTTTTTCTTCAGACCATGGGGGTCTTTCCAATGATGGCACAAACAAACGACAGTTGGCTACCTCTAATTATCCATTAAGGGCAGGAAAAGGATGGCTTTATGACGGTGGGATTAAGGTGCCATTATTTGTTAGGTGGAACAATCAATTTCAACCTATGGAAGAAACACAATCCATAATAATGCTAATGGATGTGCTACCCACTATTTCCGAAATTGTCACAGGGAATTCTCTTCTAACAGAAGGAAAAAGCTTTCTTTCTATTTTAAAAAATGAAGAAAAATGGAATGATAGAACAGTTTTTTGGCATTCCTCAAAGGCGAGGCCTGTAAATACTGGTGATACTAAGTCTTCAGCTATACGTAAGGGAGATTACAAATTGATTAACTGGTACGAAGAGGGCAGAAGCGAATTATACAATATTGTTGAAGATCCATCTGAAACAAAAAATTTAATGATGGAAATGCCAGATTTGGCTAAAGTATTGTTGACGGAATTAAATAATTGGAAATCTAATTTTTAAAATGAAAAGAAATCATTTACTATTCATCACCCTGCTTGTTTCCGCCCTTCTTGTTAATGGTCAACAAAAATCTTACAAATCCCAATGGCAATTTCCGCCACAAGACAAATCCATGTTAGTGACTTTAGACCAACAAAAGGAATTGTTGGCTTCAGAAGAGGACATGAAATGGTTTAAAGATGCCAAACTGGGAATTTTTGTCCATTGGGGTCCTGCTTTGCTTCAAACAGACGTGCTGAGTTGGGGACGTTATGGTGATCGCCCAGGTGCAGGACGGCCTGCTGAAAATGGAATTAAACCAGAAGTTTACGATAACCTGTATAAAAAATTCAATCCTATAAATTTTGATGCAGGCAAATGGATGCAGCAGGTAAAAGATTTTGGGGCTAGTTACATTGTATTTACCGCTAAACACCATGATGGATTTTGCTTCTTCTATGCGAAAAACACAGACTATGATATTATGAATACGCCTTATGGGAAAGATATCTGTAAACAGCTTGCAGATGCAGCACATAAAGCAGGGGTAAAACTTTTTTGGTACTATTCCCAACCAGATTGGCACCATCCAGACTGCCTAAGGGAAAATCATTATGAAAATTATTTACCGTACATGAAGGAGCATGTAGACCAACTCTTCACAGCCTATGGTAAAATTGATGGTGTTTTTTGGGATCATTTGGCTACAAAATATTGGCAGTGGGATTCTTATCATTTATTAAAAGATATAAAAGAAAAACAGGCTGGTTTTCTATCAAATTCAAGGGTTGGATTTGGGTGGCCAAATGATCAGCTTCGAGGAGATTATGACAATCCTGAACAAAGCCTTGGACCTGTAAATCACCCAAGATATTGGGAAGCGTGTTTAACAATGACTGACAAATGGTTGTACCATAAGGATGGCCCTATTAAACCTTCAGAAACAATCCTTGGGATGCTCATTCAAGTTGTTGGTAATGGAGGTAATCTTCTTTTGAATTTTGGCCCCAATGGAGAGGGGGAATTTGTAAAAGAAGAAGCTGAAGTTGGTTATAAAGTAGGGCAATTCTTGAAAAAATATGGCTCAACACTATATGGTACTCGCAGGGGGATTTATATGGGTGGAGATTGGGGAGCATCTGCACAAAAAGGAACGAGCCTTTTCCTCCATTTTATTGAAAAGGTTGCAAATAATGGCGAAACAGTATTCGAATTGCCCGAACTACCAATGAAAATCGAATCTGCCCAAGGGGTAACACCAGGATTTGAAAATTTTAAAATTGAAAATGGAAAACTTATCATCACATTCAACAAAGAATCATTTCAAAATCAAATGGATAATATTGTTGAATTGAAGCTTGCTGAAAGTCCAGAAAATTTTGAGCGGATTGAGACTTGGCAAGCACAACCAATCCAAAAGTCAGAATTTAATGTTTCGGCTTCATCAATTCTAAATTCACAAAATAACCCAAATGTTATATATAAAACTGAAGGAAATATTTTTAGTGAAGGCATTCATTTAAAATCGTGGTGGCAACCATCTAAAACTGACAGTAAGCCTTGGTTGCAATTAGACTTCAAAAATCCTAAAAAGGTAAAAACTGTATTACTAAGCGAAAATATGCGGTCCCATTCTATGCGGCAATTCACTCTCGAAACTAAAGACCAAAATGGAAATTGGAATAAGGTTTTCGATGGCAAAACCATTGGTGAGGGTTTAAGAATAAGGCTAAATGGAAATCCAATTTATGGAGTTAGATTCAATGAAGTAAAAAGTATCTATAATACTCAAATAACTGCTTTTTATGCATATGAATAAATTTCTTGTTTGCTTTATTTACATAAGTTTTAGCGCAGTTTTTGGACAAACTAACAGTAAAAACCAACCAAATGTTCTTTTCATCTTAGCAGATGATTTAGGCATCAATGCACTTAATTGTTACGGCAATCCTTTGGTAGAATCTCCAAATATTGACCGTTTATTTGCCGAGGGTATGCATTTCACGAATGGGTATTCAAATGATCCCACATGTGCTCCTTCTAGAGCATCTATTATGTCAGGTCAATACGTTTCAAGACATCATGTTTATAGGGTTGCAGATAGGTTTAAACAAGATCAAAAGACCTTGGAAGCCATGACATATTTACCTCCTGAAAATTACCGTCTTAATGGTTCTGGAGCTGGTTTAAATCTAAATAAAATTACCATCGCAGAGGCTTTAAAAGATAATGGTTACCAAACAGCTGCCTATGGAAAATGGCACCTTGGACATAATGAATTACAAATCCAAAATCAAGGATTTGATGAAGGCTATGAAATAACCGGACATTTTAACTTTAAAACCTCTCCCAAACAAAAAAATATAGATTCAACTTTATATTCATCCGACGTCATTACCTCAAAAACAATCGATTTTATAGAAAGAGCAAACGGAAAGAAACAACCATTTTTTGCCTATGTCCCTTACTATTTAGTTCATAAGCCGCTAGAACCAAAAAAGAAATACTTAGAACATTTTAAAAATAAACTAAAGGAAAATCCCAATGTAGGTCCTGATGAAATTAAGGTTTTGGCAATGATAAAAAGTTTAGATGATAGTGTTGGCGAGCTACTTCATACCCTAGAAAAATTAGACTTAGATGAGGATACTATTGTAATTTTTGCCAGTGATAATGGCCATTACCAAACGGAAAGAAACATATTTACCAAACCTTATAGAGGTGTTAAAGGTGAAACCTATGAGGGAGGGATAAGGGTACCGTATATCTTTAAATGGCCCAGACATATAAAACCCAATTCCGCAAGCACCGTGCCCATAATTCATGTTGATTTATATCCAACAATTTTGGGGTTAACTTCAACGAAGCATCCAAAAGATTACATCTTGGACGGTGAGGATCTTTCGCCAATTCTCTTAGGCAAAAGAATTGAGCCAAAACGTGAAGCATTAATTTGGGAATACACCAATTATGCCGGGTATAATCCTAAAACTAAATCTTTCCGTAGTCAATGGGTAAATGTTATACAAATGGACGGATATAAATTAACGGAAGTGGTTGAAGATAATTCCTATTACATGTATAATCTTAAAAAAGATCCATACGAAACTCAGGATGTTTATGGAGAATATCTTCATATCGCTGAAAAACTAAAACATAGACTAGAAGAATGGAAAAAAGAAACAGGGTATGAACATCCAAAACCAAATCCTAATTTTAAACAATAGTAGACGTATTTCTTGAAAATTTTTAGAACACATAATAGAATATTATTGTCGAGTTTCACTTGCTTATGTCTATTGTATTCTTGTGGCTCACCACAAAAAAGTACAAGGATGTTTCAAAAAGAAAATCTTATCCCATGGTCCATTGTTGGTTTTGATGTTAAAGAGAGGACACCCCAAGAGAGATTAGAGATGTTAAAGGATTTAGGGTTTACTCAATATGCATACGGTTATCGCCCTAAGCATATACCAACTATGGCAGAGGAATGGCAATTAGCCAAAGAGAAGGGCATCCAAATAAAAGCAGTTTGGTTATATATCAACCTTAAAAAGGATAGACCAGGAAAGCTTAAACCTGATAGTGAAATTGTTTTTGAAAATCTAAAAAATATTGGTCTAAAAACCCAGATTTGGGTTGGTTTCGAACCCTCCTATTTTGAAGGGCTTTCTGATTTAGATGCGTTTTCTGAAGCTAAGACAATGCTAGAATACCTTATTGAAAGAGCTGATGAAGTTGGCTGTAAAATTGCATTATATAATCATGGAGGGTGGTATGGAAAATCAGAAAATCAACTTAAGCTTATCAACACCTTTCCTAAAAAAGACATTGGTGTCGTTTATAATTTTCATCATAGCCATGAAAATTTAGATACCTATCAAAACGATATTAACCATCTTTTACCCTATCTCTGGTGTGTTAATCTCACGGGAATGAAAGAAGACGGGCCAAAAATCTTGACCATTGGTGAAGGAACTGAAGAAAAATTAATGATAGAATATGTAATCGAAATTGGATATAACGGACCATTTGGAATACTCGGGCATGTGAAAGGAGGCGATCCAGAAACAATTTTACAAGACAATTACAACGGACTTCAAAATTTATTTAAAGGTGATTAGAAAATTTCATAAATGTGGTCTTGCAATAATTTGTTTTTTGTCATTATATCTTTCCCAAGCCCAAACCTCGCATAATGGAATTAATATTTTAGACTCCCTAAAGCTACGATTTCTTAAAAGCAACAATGCTGAAGGTGAAATTAGTGTCAATGGTAATTCTGACTCACCAATAATAAAGATTACAACAAACACCCAGCCTGCATTTATTTATAACCTGGCCAGTAAAATTCCCTTGATCCATAAAGAATTTAAAGAAGGACAGGTTTTCTTGATTTCTTTCAAAGCAAGGACCATTTCCTCTTCATTAGAAACAGGTGAAGCAAAACTGTTATGGTTACTTCGTCAATCTGAATCTCACAAAGACAATCTTACAAATACCATTAGCATTGGGTCAGATTGGCAAGAATTTCATATACCGTTTCAAGCAAGTAGAAACATATTAGAAAAAGACTTCAGGGTAGTGTTTCAATATGGCTTTAAGCCCCAATCTTTGGAAATGAAGGATTTAACCTTCGAGGTATTTCCTATGGGTACGTCATTAGACGCCTTACCAAAAACTGAAATATCGTATGTGGGAATGGAACCAAACGCGCAATGGAGAGTGAATGCCATTTCTAGAATTGAAAAACTGCGTAAAAAGGATTTTATATTAAAATTTGTTTCAAATGGAAAGACGGTTGAAAATCAATCTTTTTCAATCTCTTTAAAAAGTCATGCTTTCCCATTTGGTGCAGCAATAAACGCCAAGGATGTGGTTGAAGGAACTATGAAATACAACTTATTCAAAGAAAATTTCAATTTGGCCGTATTTGAAAACGATTTGAAAATTAAATCTTGGTACCGTGGCAAAAATGCAGAGACTACAAAAAAGGCTATGGAGATTTTGAAAAGTGATGGTATAGATTTAAAAGGGCATGTGCTTATCTGGCCTGGGTTTAATTACCTAACAAATGAATACCGGCAACAAAAAAACAACCCAGAGGCTATCAAATCTCTGATGGGAGAACATGTGCAAACTATGTTAGTGGAAACTAAAGGATATACAACGCAGTGGGATGTGGTCAATGAAGCCTATACCAACCAAGATCTACAGAATATTACCGGATCCGAAGAAATTTTGTTTGACGGTTTCAAAATGGCTAAAAAACTTCAACCTTCTTCTGCAAGATTTACTAATGAATATGGCATTATTAGTAAAGGCGGCATAGATTCTAAAAAGCAAGAATGGTATTATAATTTCATTAAAAGAATTGACGAAAACACAGGTGGATTGGTTGACGGAATTGGCATACAATGCCACATTGGAAGTGATTTAACCTCTCCTGAAAGAGTATTGAAAATTCTAACTTATTATGGAAGTCTCGGAAAAAAAATAAGTATCTCCGAGTTTACAATGGACATAAAGGATCCTCAACTGCGCGAGCAATACACTAGAGACTTTATGATAGCCGCTTTTAGCCACCCCAATGTTTCTGAATTTTTGTTTTGGGGATATATGGAAGAAGAATCCAAAAAAGTTGATATTTTTAAAAGTAATGGAGAAATAGGATCTATGGGGAAAGCCTATTTCGGTTTGGTTAAAGGGGCATGGCATACTAAATTTAATGCCTCAACTGACAATCAAGGATATATAAAAAATAGAGGCTTTTTTGGAACTTACGAATACCAAACAGTTGTAGATGGACAATTGAAAACAGGAACGTTTACTTTAGGAAAAGATCAAAACTCAATAATTACAATAAACCTAGAATGAAAGCTTTTATATTCATCATATGTTCTTTATTCATTTCCTTTACCAGTAAGGCTCAAGAAAAACCAAATGTTCTTTGGATAGTAACGGAGGATATAAGCCCAACCCTCTCAATGTATGGCGATTCAACTGCCCAAACCCCAAATTTAGATATGCTTGCAAGAGAAAGCATGGTTTATGACAATGCCTTTGCAGTAGTAGGTGTATGTGCTCCAACCCGTTCTTCTATAATTACGGGAATGTATCCTACAACTATAGGTACTATGCATATGCGAACCGGACAAGATGTTATGTCTTGGGGTAAACGCTCCTATGAGGGAAAAGAAGCTTTAGCAAGAACCGATTTAGATGGAAATGAAATTAGACAATATGCGGCGGTAATTCCAGATTATGTTAAATGTTATACAGAATACCTCAGGGCGGAAGGGTATTTCTGCACAAATAATCAAAAAACAGACTATCAATTTGCTGCGCCAGTTACGGCTTGGGATGAAAATAACACCAAAGCTCATTGGGGAAATCGGTTAGATGAAAAAACGCCATTTTTCTCCGTTTTCAATATAGGGGTTACTCATGAAAGTCGATTGTGGGTTAATGACGACTTGCCATTAACAGTAAATCCAAAAGATGTAAAAGTTCCTCCATATTTACCGGATAATGAAGCCACACGTAAAACGGTGGCGAGACATTATAGCAACGTGGAGTTGATGGATAAGGAGGTGGGAAACCTAATAAAACAGCTAAAAGAAGATGGGCTATATGACAAAACCATCATTTTCTTTTACAGCGATCACGGAGGGCCATTACCACGTCAAAAAAGAGAAATTTACGATTCTGGGTTGAAGGTTCCTTTTATGGTAAAAGGAATCACTGGTGAAGTTGGAAGAACTGATAGATTGATATCCTTTGTTGATTTGGCGCCAACCATGTTAAGTCTTGCTGGAATAAAACCACCAGAGTATTTAGAAGGAAAAGCATTTTTAGGTAGCTACAAGGCCGAAAATAGAAATTATGTTTTTGGGAGCTCAGATAGGTTTGATGAATATTCGGATAGAATTAGGGCGGTTAGAAACAAGCAATATTTATATCTGAGAAACGATTATCCTAATCTTCCGAAATATAAGGACGTGGGATACCGAAAAAACATTCCTATGATGCCCGTTTTTCTAAAATTGAAAGAAATGGGTAAACTTAATACCATTCAACAAAGTTGGTTTGAAACCAAAACCGAAGAAGAATTGTATGATTGTGAAAACGATCCTTTCAATATTCACAATTTAGCAGAAGATCACAAATATGCTACAATCTTGGCAGAAATGCGAAAAGCTTTAGAGAATCATTTAGAAAATCGACATGATATGGGTCTTCAACCCGAAGCTCAACTAATAAATAACATGTGGCCCAATTTTCAGCAGCCTATTACAGAACAAGTTGAAATTAAAAAGATAGGTGCGACAATAGAATTAACGTCCAAAACAAAAGGTGCCTCTATAGCATACATCATATCCGAAAACGCAAACGAGAAATTGGACTTCAATAGTGGTTGGAAACTGTATTCAAAACCTTTGGCATTAGAATATGGTAAATACCTTTATTCCTTAGCTCAACGGATTGGTTTTAAAGAAACCGAGATTCAGGTTTTCAAAATGTAATAGTTCAATCTAATTAAACCCAAATCAATACAATATTGCAAAAACGTTATATAAATTGGATTTTCATACTTGCTACTTTAGCTAGTTTAAGTTGTGTAAATGAGCGGGGCCAAGAACTAGCTCCCCAACCAAATGTGCTTCTAATTTATATGGATGATCTACGACCTGAGCTTGCCTCGTATGGTCGTCAGAACATAAAATCTCCTAATATTGACGCCCTTTCAAACAGGGGTATTAAATTTACTAATGCTTATTGTAACGTTCCTGTTTGTGGCGCTTCAAGGGCAAGTATGCTCACAGGCATGCTGCCTACTGTAAATCGATTTTTAGACTACAACACTTTTGTTGAAAAGGAAGTACCTGATGCCATTACTTTGCCCCAGTTATTCAAGGAAAATGGTTATCTAACAATTTCGAACGGGAAAATTTATCATCATTTAGACGATCGGGAAACTGATTGGGATGAGATTTGGAGGCCATATGCATTTGACGAAAATGAGTTAGAATTATCCCCTACAGATTATTGGCAATCGCTTTGGAAAGACTACCACTTAACTGAAAATATAGACGAATACAAAAGAACTGGCACAGGTCCTGCTTATGAAAATGCCAATGTAGCAGATTCTGTTTACATTGATGGCATGGTGGCTAAAAAAGTTATATGGGATTTGAAAAAATTGAAAAAAACTGACAAACCATTCTTTCTTACCGCTGGTTTCATTAGCCCGCATCTTCCATTCAATGCACCAAAAAAATATTGGGATATGTATCCACGAGATAGTATAAAACAACCCAATAACAATTACATTCCTAAGAATGCACCAAAAATTTCAATTAGCAATTGGCCGGAAATGCGAGCCTATTCGGGCATACCCAAGAAGGGACAAGTAAGCGATTCGTTGGCAAAAACACTTATTCATGGCTATTATGCCACGGTTAGTTATGTCGACGCCCTAATCGGTGAAATTTTGAACCAATTAGAAGTACTAGACCTCGAAAAAAATACGATTGTTGTTTTTGTTTCCGATCATGGATACAATCTTCAAGAGCACACACAATGGGCAAAATTCACCAATTACAATACATCTACACAAGTACCATTAGTAATTTACAATCCTTTTTCAAAACAACAGTCTGCTACGACCAACGCATTGGTGGAATTAGTTGATGTATACCCAACTATTGCCGAATTATGTCGGTTACAAGCCCCCAAGAACCAATTAGATGGGGAGAGCTTGGCGCCTATACTTAATGAACCAAATCTCAAAGGCAAAAACCATATTTTAATTAAGAGAGGTAATGGTTTCACCTTAAAAACTCAACAATTTAGTTATACAGAATACATAAATCTAAAAAATGACTCTTTAATATCAAACATGCTTTATGACCATAAAATTGATAAAGACGAAAATATAAATGTGGTTGATGAACAGGAATATGCTGAAACGGTAAAAAGGCTGCGGGGAATTTTACATACCGAATATAGCTATAACATTCAAGGGAGGGGTTTAGAGCATTAACAAGTCAATTTACTAATTTGAAGTTATTTTATCTAAATATTCCAAACTTGGCTGAACCCACAATCGGAAATTTTTTCATTATAAAATTTCTATTGAAAAAGAGAATTTAAAATTTTCCTTCGGCTCTAAAGCCACTATACCTTCTTTCTGGGTAAATTCTTTAGTATGATCAGTATTATCAGCTATTCCATGCCAAGGCTCAATACAAATAAAAGGGGCATCCTTCGCGGACCATATCCCCAAATAAGGGAAATTTTTAAAGGTTACGCTCAAATAGTCTTTATTTGTTGGCTTGTGAACGAACTTTACTTTTGAGAAGGGATTTGGGTTGAACGTAATTGAACCGTCGTCGAACTTCCCATCGGGTAACTCCATTATTCCGGGTTCATCCATTACTTTATAAGTAGAATCTATATAAAATTTTCCTTCTTCATTTTTATCGATTGCCTCAGGCATCAATTGCTTGTCAAACACTAATTGGTATTCACTTCTTTTTTGGCCATCCTCAAAAGGACAACTAAATGCAGGGTGTGCTCCTATGGAAAAATACAGTGTTTTAGAATTCGTGTTTTTTACTACATAACCTACGTCAAGACCGTTTTCAGTTATACGATAATGCAATTGCAAAACATAACTAAAAGGATACATTTTCAAGGTATTAGCATTTTCTTTTTGCTGAAAAATAATATGATCATCTTCTACTTCAACTGCTTCAAATTCCAAATCTCGGGCAAAACCATGTTGAGGAAGACTGTAATTTTCACCTTCATAGAAATATTCCTTATCAATTAAAGGTCCTACTATAGGAAAAAGAACTGGTGAATGCCTATTCCAATGATCTGGATCTGCCTGCCACATATATTCTAGGCCGTTCTTAGTTAAACTATACAATTCTGCCCCTTTGGTTAGAATTTTGGCGGTGATCCCGTTTTTTGAAATGGTATATACAGACGGATTATTCATTGAAGTAAGCGTTTGGTGCCATAAAGAAAAACAGAAAGTCTGAAAAAGTAAAAATTTCAAAATAAATATTCTCCTGAGGTTTAAAAACCATTTTAATTGAATGCTCATAATCATTAATTTGAATTTAAACTTAAAACCAAATTACTACTCTCAACATAGAATAGAGTTCAATAATTGTCGGATATCTTCTAATAGTTTAGTTAGTTTCTAAACAATCGCTTTCCCGATGCAATTGATTTCTGAAGTGTAATAATCTTTGTTAAAAAAGGAAAATAGAAATAGATAAAAAGGTATTAATGTTACTATAAACACTTACAAAAAAGGGGTTTAATGTCAATTTTCACGCTAATCAAACCCTTAGTGATAGTTATTGAACCCGTTCTTGGCCTTTAATTATGAATTTAGCAATCACATTAACTAGCAATTATAGGCATATGAAATTAAGATCACTCTTATTTTTAGGAATTATAACCCTTTTTCTTGGGTGCGAAGAAGATGATAACAATGCAACTGGAACTGCAGCAGTAAGTTTTGCATACGATAATTTAAGAGAGGTTGAAGGGGCGACCATCCCACTCTCTTTGAATTTAGGAATTGATAATTACGCACATTCAGGTGGAAGTGTTACCATCGATATTAGTGGGGGAAACTACGGAACTGATTATGAAACAAGTGAGGGTTCCTCTTCCTTTAATATTGACTTAGAACCAAATCAACTTACAGCTTCTTTTACCATTCAACCTATTGATGATGAGGTAATAGAAGACGACAAGGTATTAACCATATCCATTTCGGCCGTAACTGGCTCCCTTACTTTAGGTGAAAAAACAAGTTTTACGCTCACCCTTTTGGATGATGACGACCCAACGATTGCCTCAATAGAATTTGAAAACGCCACCTTTGAAATAGATGAAAATAGCACCACTCCACTTATATTGAATTTAATTTTCGATCAGGCAACTACAGACGGTGGTAGCATAACAATAGGTTTGGCGGGAGAGGCCGTGTTAGATACCGATTACAGCATAACAGGTGCAAGCGGAAACAGTCTTGTCTTAAGTGTTCCAGGTGGAGCTACCTCAGCATCATTCGAAATAGCAACTATAGATAATTCCGAATACGAACCCAACAAAACGATAGAACTATCTATTGAAGAAGTAAGCGGAGGGTTATCCGTTGGGGTTGGAAACAGTTCCACAGTTACTATAATTAATGACGACGCTGCTCCTAACCCTATCGCTAATTTTGCAATAGCTTCAACTACGGTAGATGAAGATAATGGCACACTGTCCGCTACAATAAACTTTTCAAGTACAACCATCGCAGATGCAACATTAGAAATTTCAGCATCCGGAACAGCCACATTAGGCAGCGATTATACTTATAACAGCTCCTCAATAAGTCCTGTTTCAATAAATATCCCATCAGGCTCCGACTCAATTTCTTTTGATATTGACATAACTGACGACAGTGACACTGAGGAAGATGAAACCATCATTCTAGATCTTACATCAGTTACAGGTGGCTTAGAAATAGGGAACACGACTTCCCAATTCACAATTACAATTACCGATAATGACCAAGTTTCCCTGTTTTCTTACCAAGAATCTTTTGAGACAGTTACTGCAGACATAAGTGAAGTTGGTTATCAAAATATTTTTATTAACCAAACACTTCCAGAAGGAAATCTTATTAAATATCTAAACAGGGCTGATACATTTCCCGACATAAACGATCCTTCACAATTAACTGCAAACGGTCTCCAAATATTTTATAACATTTCCAGCGATGGTGAAGGTGTAATAGATAACATGATAGTCTCCCCTGTGCTGGAGGCAACTGGTAATATGAAAGTTTCCTATGACGTTTCCTATGTGACAGGTAAAGCCAAAAATATTGCAGACGTTACTTTTTATTGGTCAAAATCTTATGATGGCTCAGGTAGTTTTGACGAATCACAATGGACAGCTTTAGAAACTGTTACAGCCACTAGTTTAGATGCAGAAGGCGTAGCAAGAACTGGTTGGTCTAGAAGGGAGTTCAATATTACAGCCACTTCCAATTTTTATTTAGCTATAAGAATTAACCAAAGCATGACTGCCTCTAATGATGTTTTACAATGGAGATGGGATAACATCCAAGCAATACAACAATAGCCAACATATAAATATCGATAACAAATAAAAAATGAAAAGAATCATAACAACTTTAATTGTACTAATTAGTCTTTCGTTTACGGCATATTCCCAAAACCAAAAAATAAAGGATGCGGCCAAGGAGAAAGTAGAGGAACTAAACCAAGAAATTATTGCGGGCAACAAAGACTTGGCACTTTCACAAGATCAAAAAGACAAGATTTATAGCCTGCATATTGCTCGTATAGAAGAGGTTAGGAAAGCAAGAAAAAACGGAAGTGACAAGGATGAATTAAAGGTAATTAACAAAAAATATTTCCAGCAAATCTATAATGATGTTCTTTCAAAAGAACAAAAGAAGGCTAGACGAGCCGGCAAAGACGATAGTGAAGATTAATATTAATAAGGTAACCAAGATTTAATTAGTATTATGAAACGTTTCCCAGTAACCTTCCTCATCCTTTCCTGGAAAACCATACTCTTGGCACAAATAACGCCAACTGAAATGGTGTCAGACATGGGAAGAGGAATCAATCTGGGAAATGTTCTAAGTGCTCCGGTGGAAGGTGCTTGGGCCTTACCATTTGAAGAAAGCTATTTTGAAGACATAGCAAATGCCGGTTTTAAAACTGTTAGAATTCCGATAGACTTTTTGGGTACAAGAACAACAGGTAATACGGAAGGTTATTCTAAATCTTCGGGTACAGAAGCAAGCTATTCCGGCAGTCCATCAGATTATGTAGTAGACCCAAATTTTTTAAATCGGGTAGAACAAATCGTCAATTGGGGATTAACTAAAAATCTTATCGTAATTCTCGATTTCCATGGCAAACACCTAAGGGATGACTTTTTATACACTTTTGATACCAGGGCAAACTTCGCCGAATTTTACACCCATCCAACCTCTGCCAAAAGAAAGGCAGATAATGAAAAGTTCAGGGCTATATGGGCTCAGGTTGCAGAGCGTTTTAAAAATTATCCCTATCAATTAGTTTTTGAAATTGTCAACGAACCTTACTTTCATTTAACAGCCGATGAAATGGATGTCATCAATACAGATATCATCCAAATAATTAGGGGGACTGGAAATAATAATAACGATCGCAATATTATCATTGTTGGTGGAGGTGAAAATTCTTATAATGCTCCACTTCAACTAAGTGATGCCGTTCTAAATTTAGATGACAATTTAATAGCTACTTTTCATTACTACCTCCCCAGAGGATTCACGGCTTCCTCAGATCCAAACGTTAACAATAGAACATTTACATGGGGGTCTGAATCAGATAAAAATGAAGTGAATAGTCATTTTCAAATCGTTAAAAATTGGTCACAAAACAAAAATATTCCAATACTCTTAGGTGAATTTGGAGCTGATAACGAATGTGGCTTCAATTATAATACTGGCGTCTGCAATTCAGAAGGTGGTCCAGAAGCCGATTCAAGAGCTCTTTACCATAAATATTTGGCTGATTTGGCAATTGATTTGGGATTCAGCTTTACCGCCTGGGATGCAGGACATAAATCCAATAAGACAATCTATATAGCTGAAAATAGAACTTGGGTTGAAAATGTAAAAGAGGCACTATTAGGCAATTCTAGATGCACCAATTCCGATTTTATTTTGAATTCCGATTTTGAATGCGGGATAACTACGGAATGGGTTATTAAAACAAACTCATCTTCTTCAGCAACATTCAGCCAAGCTGAAGTATCAAATACTTTTGAAGGGAATATTTCAGCTAAAATAAATGTAAGCTCAACGTCAGGTGCACATAATGCTGTTTTTATTGAAAATCAAGCTGTAACGGCTGATCAATTTTTAGGAAAAAGCATAGTTATCAAAGGATATGGGAAAAGTTCCACAGCCCAGGATGTAAGGCTTAGGTTAAGGGTGGAAGATGCCAATACAGATGTGAGTTACCCTGGAAAAGTTTTTACTCTTAATAATACTGATTACCAGTTGATGGAATATGAATATACAGTTCCTGAGAATACGGCGAACATCCGATTCCAAATTTTGGTAGGGTCGTCTATTGGCACAACATACTTTGACGGGTTTACCGTAGAAGAGCAGACCCTATCCATAAACAATAAAACAGTGGAAAATGATTGGTTTCAGATATACCCAAACCCCGCCCAAGAGAATATATTAATTACTAGCAACGAAGTGATTTCTCAACTAGAGATTTATGATACAACTGGTAAAAGAGTTATGGGTATCAATTCTACAACTAAGTCCGTCGATGTAGAAAACTTGGCCAATGGTTTGTATTTGGTAAAAGTTTTTGGAAAGAATAATAAAGTAAGCATCAAACGAATAGTGGTAAACCGCTAGTACGAAGATTAGATTTCAATTATAACCTGAAGCAACTGATGTAACAGCGTTTCGAAAAATTAAGTAGAAAAGGTAAAGGTCGATTCGCTGTTACTCTTATTAAAAACTATAACACACTAAAACCGCAGACATTATGAAGAAAATTACTCTTACATTCTTATTATCCATTATTTGCCTAATGGGTTTTGGGCAAACCTTTGATTTTAATGGAACCGACGATGGATGGACAGAAACTGTTGGTTGTGCCATTTCCGCCACATCAACTGCCTTGTCAATAGATTTAACAGGAGATGCTACTAATCCCAATTTTGGCACCTTAACGGCTGGAATTGATGGTAGTGTTAATAAGTTTGTTGGAATTAATGTACTGAACAGTAATCCAAATGGCCCTACCTTCATGAGGGTGTCATACCCAAAATCTACTAGCGGGCGGGTTTATATCAATATGGAAATTACCGCCGGCGATGAAGATTATAAAACCTATTGGTTTGATTTAGCTAATGCCGAATGGGGCGATGCTACAGAAGACGATATAAAAATACATTTTAAAGCAACTGGTAATTCAAACTACACTGTTCCTGCGGAAGGTGTCTCTATTTTATTCAACCAGATTTCATTTGTTGATGCCATACCTAGACAAGAGAAATTGGTTTATGAATTCGATACTGGGGACGATTTTGAAGGTTGGGATAATTTGGTTGATGCCTCTGCCACAGTGCAGGGAGGGTCATTAATAATTTCACCAACAGGTGGTGCTATTGCTAAAGTGACCAATACAGTAAATGCTGTGAATGCTGATGGAAATAATTACATGTACATATTTTATAAAAATTTATCTCCATCCAACAATCAATTAAGAATACAATTTAGGTCCTCAATTGATGGTTACACTGCATATACAGGAACCAACGTGACTATTAACCAGAGCATGTCTGAATTTGAAGCCTTATCAATTAATCTTGAAACCGCCAAACCCACAGAGTGGTCTGGAACTACACAAGACTTTCAAATTGCTATACGCAATACTAATAATGGTGGCAATGTCGCTTCGGCAGATGGTGATTTGGAAATAGATAGAATCGTTTTTAGTAACGATGCAACTCTCTCAAGTAAAGATTTGCAATTGTCTTACATTCAATTTTATCCCAATCCAGCCAAGGAACGCTTATTTATTAAAACAGAAGATGCACTGGAAGCAGTTGATATTTTTGATGTTACAGGAAAAAATGTTCTTACGAGTAACCATTTTAGGGATAGTATCGACATTTCAACATTGAATAGAGGTTTGTATTTGGTAAAAATTACAGCTGTTAACCAAAGCATTATGGTTAAAAAATTAATTAAGGACTAACTTAAATTTTCACTTCATAGAGCCTATACATATTTAAGTTGACCTGAAAGTGCGGTATATCCGCACTTTCTTTTTTGGTTATAAAAAAACAAAAAAGCTTTACGGAATCGTAAAGCTTTCATTTTCAAGTGGTCCCACCTGGACCATGTTTTAATAAACTGATATACAGCAATATACACTATAATGCAGTGTTTTACAATTTATAATTTCTGAAAAAATAGCAATATAGAGCGGTAAACATGTAGGTGGCATCGAGCACTATTCATTGTTTTGAAATTAGTTTATTGTCGATTAAAAAAAAGTGGTACATCCCATTTGCTGAGATGACCACCTTTATCTTCTAACTTAATTAATGCAATATGCAAAAATCAAATATCTATTAATCAATTAATTATTACGGGGTACAAAATGGCATAAATAGGGGCGCTAATCGTTCAATTTAGCTTAAAATGTAATTTTTAAAAATTCTTATAGGCTAATTTCTTCAAAATTAGTACTGTCTCTCAAAGTATTAAGGAAAAATGACCTCTATAAGTTTCACTGTTTGCCAGAATAAGTTCGAACCAATAATCCCCTGGAGGCATTAAACTTCCATTATAAGTTCCATCCCAACCAGATTTCACCGAATTAACCTTTTTCAATAACTTTCCATACCTATCATAGATACTATAACTGAAGGTTTCTTGTTGTGGAATTCCTTTTATTTGCCAAAAGTCGTTATGCCCATCACCATTTGGGGTAAAGAATTTTGGGATTCCAAATAAAAATACTTGCAAATTAGTTGATCCGCACCCGTTTTTATCATTCAAAAATAATGTATAAGTCCCAGGACTTACATCACGAAATTCTGGCTCGTTTTGATAGGGACCAGATGGATTATTTAAAGAAAACTCATAATCCCCATTTCCCACTTGACCTAAATTAATTAAGCCAAGTGTATAGCTATTCCCGGTTGGTGTAATTCGAATATTATTTTGTGTTAGTACAGGTGGCCCTGAAGCCAAAATTTCAACTTCTTTTAAACTTGAAACGCATCCATTAACCGAAATAGCCTGTACAGAATATAACCCTGGTTCCATTACAGTTAAACTGGTAGATGTGCTTATTAATTCATTTAAACTATTAAGCCATTCATAACTATAATTAGGATTGGGGTTTAAAATATCCAGTGTAAAAGAAGGCTGTAACGTACAAATTTTACCCGTACCGCTAATCTCTAATTCAGGAAGGTCATTTACGACAAGATCTAAATATGGGCCAATTGAATAACAAGAATTACCACTTGAATTGTCAATTCTAACAACCAACTCCTGATTCCAAGGCACCTCATTTTCGTAATTCTGGCTCTGAGTAATTGAGTTGATCTTGAATACGGCATCCTCGACATTCCGATAGTATGTAAATTCAAAATTGCTATCGCTAGGCAGCAATTCAAGGAAAGATAATTCTGCTTCTGTTAGGTCGAAAATATATTTTCCATCTGCTGTTCCATCATCGTCACAATTTTTTAAAGTGTGCTTATACCCCATAGGAAGAGAGGTAGTCGAAACATTCAAATTTATTTTTGCAACTCCATAACAAGGTGTGTCATTTTCAATTCTTGCGAATACTGTGGTGGAGGAAGATGAAGAAACCAAATTGCTATCCAAAGGCTCAATGCCGCTATATGCCTGGTCTAAAGAATTATAAAATGTAACTGTGTAGGAACTATTATTGGCAATAAGAGGTATTGCTTCCTCTAAATAAAAGGCTGTTTGAATACCTGAAAAATTCTCAGTACCACATTCTGTTAAGGTCACCTCAGGATTAAAATCAATTTGATCATAGTAGGTGGCTGTAATCCTCTGCCTAGGTCCTTTATAACAATTTACAGGTCCAGCTGAAACAAAATAAGAAGTAGTAGAACTAATGGTTGGAGAATAGTTAGGGCCTTCATGGATGGGGTTTACCGAGGTCTCACTTGTAAACCAATAAATTCTACCAGAATCTGAATTTGCCCTTAAAGCAACACTTCCGGGGCCACATGTAAAATCAGATTCTACATATGTAATGGTAGCCACAGAAATTTCTGTTGTAGCAGAGATTTTTATCTCTGGATCACCGGGCATTCCACCATATTCCACGATATAACCTTTGGGATGATATTCCCATACATCAGGTGGATCCCCTGCCTCCCTAAGGTCATTCCAAGCTCCCCTCATTCCTATGGACGGATCCGTAATATGGGCATAGTCTTCACCCGGGCCTCCATGCGCATTATCGGGCTGATTATAATTCCAAAAAGCAAAGTTTGGAGTGCTCCCATTAGAACCTCCATTCCAAAAAACTAATCCTCCAGCCAAACCCTCAGGTCCTGTTACCCATTTCCAAATACCTTCTGAGTCTTCATCGGTTCCTCCAATCCAACCTGCTCCATCTGCCTGTTCCCCACAAAGCTGAGCTTCTTCAGCTGATGTAAGTGTAGCTAAATAACCTTGTAGCCCATAATAAGTTCGAGCTTCAGCAGCTGCTTTTGCCTGTTTCCAAGTTATTCCAGTGTATGGAACATACTCATAATAATGATCGGTTGAGGCCAAATAATTGGCTTGGCCAGTTGTAATTGAAAACACCCTTTTCCCTGAAAAATTCGGGTTATTATTTTGAAATACTACATTCTTAACGGCATTGATTAAATCATTTAAAGAACCGCTTGAAGATTTACTTAATCTCAGTTTACCTGTTGTGCTATCCCAATTCCACGAAATATTGGGATTGCTGTTAATTAATTGAAGTTTGTCATTTGCAGATACATAACCCTCGGAAATTTGAATATAAACTTGATCAATCGGCGCGTTGGCAGGATTCTCAATATTAAATGCAACTACAATAGGAATTGAAGAAGTAGGACAATAAAGTTGATTCCCCGAAGCGGTAACAATTGGGGATTGGCCATAAACACCATACCCAAGTAGAACAATGGTTAAATAAATAATATATGGACTTAAAATTCTCATTTACCGATTTAAAAAAGTATCATTTTAATCGTTCTTTTACATTTGATCAGCTAAATTCTAATCACCCGTTTTTTGTAAAAAATCAGGAAAACCTCCTTGCGTCCATTTGAAAATTCTAGCTCTTGTTGCCCTGTTGGGGTCAGACAATTCATGTCCTTGTATGTCTTTATAATTTCTCGCATGGTAAATCAATACGTCATGCTTTCCATCCTCTGTAGTAGTAAACGAGCTGTGCCCTGGTCCAAATCGATCTAGTTCAGCATTAGAATAAAAAATGGGGCCCGGAGATTTTTGCCAATTGGAGGCTTTTAACAAATCTTCCGTCTCATCTATCCACAACAAGCCCATACAGTAATTATCATTGGTAGCACTTGCTGAATAGGTCACAAAAATTTTTCCATTCCTTTTAATAACAGCTGGGCCTTCATTAACATTATACTTCACCCGTTCCCAGCCAAATTCAGGTTCTGTGATGACTATTTCGGGACCTGTCAGGGTGGTGGGATTGTTCATTTCCGAAAGCACTAAGGCCGTTCCATGATCCCCGCCTCTTACATTTTGAGCCCAAATCAAATAATGTTTTCCATTATGTTCAAAGGTGGTAGCATCTAAAGAAAATGAGTCGATATTTGTTTTAATTCTACCTTCTTCCTTCCATTCCCCTTCCATCGGGTCATCGGCTGTATTCGATAAGACCCACATTCTTATATTCCAAATATTTTCTGCTTCCCCAGCAGCAAAATAGATATACCACTTTCCATTAATTTTATGGAGCTCTGGAGCCCAAATATGGGCACCCATCACTCCTTTATTATGTTTGTTCCAGACTACTTTTTCGGTTGCGTTTTTTAACCCATTAAGAGTTTTAGATTTCCTAATAACAATTCTGTCATATTCAGGCACAGTAGCAATTAAGTAGTAGATTCCATCATCGGTTTTATAAACCCAGGGGTCTGCTCGTTGTTCGGCAATTGGATTATCGAAAAGGCTTTCTTGAGAAAAACCCACGGGTGCAAATATAAAGCTGGTACAGATTACAAGTATATATGACAGTTTCATGATGCTAGCGTATTGAATTAAACCCTAATTAATTGTTTTCAAATAATGCTAATTTGGCAAAAAAGTCCTCAAACATTAAACGATTGTCCAGATCATAATAAACGCGTATTTCCCTTCCATATTTATTTGGTGCAAATAGGTTCTCTTCAGATACTTTAGGAGCATTTTTTATCAAGTATTTGCTAGAGGAAGGATCTCTCTCCCAAGAGGATTGTAAGGCGGTCAACATTACAAGTGGACTATCACCAAGCACATATGCCTCCCCTAAAGATCGATTAGACCTTTTCAATAAATCATCTAAACAATCCATTAAATACTTCCCAGTTTTCCCAACAGTTTTAACTTTAGTTGCCAACTCTGCATAAGAAACCAATGCCTGTCTGTAGGCATCCCGTGGAATTTGCCATATTGGTATTTCAGATTGGTTAAATATAACTTTACATGCGTTAATATCAATGCCTGAATTGTATTCCCATTTTTTATTTGCACCTGGTGGAGGAGAAGCAATTTCTTCATATTCGGTTCCGCCTATCCAAACCAATATTAATTTATCTGCAATTTTCGGTTCTTTTAAATAGGCATTTGCCAAATTGGTTAAACCTGCTCCACAAACAATGTATAACGGTTTAACACTATCTTTTAAAGCCTCTTCTATTATTAGTGTTGCGGTACTGTTTGAATTTGAATTAATTGTGTCCTTTAATGGATGGTTGATTCCTTCAAGCACAACAAATTCCTTATCTAATTTCATTATTTGAAGTAATTCCAAAGCTTTTTCAGCGGAATATTGTGCATTGCCAGGATGTCCATAAAAACCATTTCCATATTGAATTGAACCAATAATTCCTTTTATCTCCACAGTTGGAGATAAAAGGTGATGGGCCAATTGAAATAATCCATCGGGATCTCCTCCAAAATCATTATCTATAATCACTCTAACCCTTGGCTCCATAACCGAATCGTTGATTATAAATTTGGACTGACCAAAAATTAATATCCCATTAAAGAAAAGTATAATTGAAAGCAACAAATTGGGTTTTGGAATTTCCATGGTATATTTCATTGAACTTTATATTTTGTTTCAATTTCGGACGCTCGAACAACCCTATTTACTCATTTGCAAGTGGTTCTGAAATGATGGTTAAACTTGCTGTTTTTAAACCGGATGATCGGGCTTCAAGTTTTATTTCTCCTTCTTCTTGTTCGCCTTTTATTATTGCCAAAGCCCTTCCTTTCCAAGTCTTGTGAATTTTATCGTTATATACGGTTGAATCCTTCAGGTTGGCATTTCCAAAGGCTACTATTTTCCCTGGTCCTGAAATGGATAATTCTACTTCATTCACTGCATTAGGTTCCAATAATCCGTCTTCATCTGTAATTTCAATAACCACATAAGACAAATCTTGGCCATCAGAATTTATTTTGCCGGTATCAGTGGTTAATCTAATATTTTGGGGTTGTCCAGCAGTCTTTAACACAACCCGTTCAACTTCCTTTTCATTTTCAATTCCAACAGCAACTAATTCTCCCTTTTCAAAGGGTAAAGTAAATACCGTTTTGAATTCTTGTTCTCTGGTTGTCAATTTTTCTCCAACAAGCTTTTTATTGAGATATAATCGTACTTTAGGGTATTTTGAATAAACCTCAACCTGGATGTCTTTACCTTCATGGCCTGGCCAATTCCAACTTTCCCAAGTAGGCCAAACCGCCCACAAGGTAAGTTTAATTTCTCCATCTACTGGATTAGGTTCTTTAACTGCCACATACAGTCTTTCGGTATCATTATAAAGTAAATTTCTATAATGTGAAATGGGTTTGCGCCAGCCGGTTAAATCTATATCGCCACAATAGGCCCCATGCCAAGGATATAAATTGGCTTCCCAATGTTCTCCATCCGGTTCGCCGGGATAATAATAACGACCAATACCTGATTCTCCTAAATAATCCATGGCGGTCCACACAAAATCACCAACAATAAAATTGTGTGTAGAAACCAAATCCCAAATAAAAAATGCATTTGCCGGATATGATTCTGTATTCACAATGATTCTAGATGGCACCCTTTCATGGTCCGATTCTGCTTGGTGCAATTGATAATTATATCCTGCTATATCATGAGCAGCCATAAGTGGATCGAAAATTTCCCAGCCTTGTCCCCAAGTGGTCATTGCTGAGGTTACAGGTCGTGAGGAATCTAAGTTATGAATCGTGTTTGCAAGCATTTTTGCTGTTCCAACAGCAGATGGCTCAGTCCGTTCCATTATTTCATTACCGATACTCCACATAATTATTGATGGGTGATTTCGATCTCTCAAAACCATAGATTCGGTATCATGCTTCCACCATTTGTCAAAATAAATTGAATAATCAAATGGAGTTGGATCTTTATGGGTTCTCCAGCCATCAAAAACCTCGTCAATTACTAACATACCCAAACTGTCGCATGCATTTAAAAATGCCTCTGAGGGTGGGTTGTGTGAAGTTCTTACAGCATTAAAACCTGCTTCTTTTAACAATTTTACTTTTCTAACCTCCGCCTTATTGTAAGCTGCAGCTCCCAAAATTCCATTGTCATGATGAACACATCCTCCATTTAGAATTACCTTTTTATCATTTAACACAAACCCATTTTCCACACTAAACTCAATGGATCTTATTCCGAAGGATTTCTGAATATGATCAAACTTTTCATCTCCAGATTCTACAAATAAGTGGGCCGTATATAAATTAGGATTATCAGTAGACCAGAGTCTCGGATTTTCGATTATAAAAGTTTCACTGAATTCATTTTTATTCCCGGGGCTTAACTCTAAATGCTTTTTGGATTCGGTTATCGTAGTTCCTTCTTGATCCCTAATTTCCGTTATTAATAATACTTCCCTAGATTCATTACTGACATTTTCAATTATGCTTTCAACAGTCAAAGTTGCATTTTGTTCAGTAACCTTAGGAGTAGTTATATACGTTCCCCAATTTTTAAAGTGAATTTTGTCGACCACATATAATGTTACATTTCTATAAATCCCAGATCCGCTATACCAACGGCTATTCTTTTGTTGTGAATTATCAACTTTAACCGCAATCACATTCTCTGCTCCAAACTTAAGAAAAGGGGTCAGGTCATACTCAAAAGATGTGTAACCGTATGGTTGAATCCCGAGTGAATGGCCATTAATATACACTTCAGAATTCATATAGATGCCTTCAAAATAAATCGAAACGTTTTGTCCTTTAAGGTCTGTTGGTACTTTAAAAGTTTTTCGGTACCACCCTATTCCGGTTGGGTAAAAGCCACCATCGCCACCTGAAGGATTAGTTACGTTCGTTTCTCCTTCGATACTCCAATCATGAGGTAAATCGAGATGTCTCCAATTTTTATCATCAAAATCCTTTCTCTGTGCATATTCCACATCGCCCAAATAAAATTTCCATCCGTAGTTAAAATTTTGAGCTCTATCTATTGATTTGGGTGTTTTATAATAGCAATCAAACATTAAGATTGATATGAAGATGGTTAATATGGCTGCTTTAATTTTCATTTTATTTCTTTAATCCTGTTTTTTGGAAATTCGATATAAACCGGCACCGTGATAATTGATTGTGGGAGAAAATTCCGAACCGGAAAATATTCCCAGATTCCTTTTATTCCACAAATCCCTTATAACACAGTTTTCTTCAAAACCTAATTCTTTTAAATTGATAGAAATAGGAGTTGGCTTTTCATTTTTTGGAGTTGGATCCTCCGTTGATATCATAAATTCAACTGTCGACCCTTCTGGACTTACAGTTCCGCCTGAGTCCAATCCAGAAAAAGCAGTAAAGCGATTTGTGTTTTCAGGAAGTCTATAATGAATGATGGATTGTGAATGAGTACCAATCCCATTTTCATAAACTTTTCCTTTTATATTTAGCCTTCCTCCTGAAACACTTTTATTTACTCCTATGGTACCCCAGCCTGCTGAAGCTTTCTCCCAGGTTAAGTCAGTAAGATTTTTAAATTCTCCGTTGCTCAAATAAATGATTGGATTTATCCAATTGGCATGATCCCAGGAATAACCATCACCCCCATCATTTACAATTAGATACAAATCGGTGCTACCTTCAGGTAATTTTATATCTATTTGTTCTCCGTAGCCATCTGTAAGCTTAGAAATTGTTCCGCTTCGGTATAATAGTTTGTCTGTAGCTACAAATCCGTCTCCAGCACTATTAAACACCGCTACGAGCTTGTCTCCTGTTTTTGGATCATCAGCTGTCCACCCTATCAGGCCATTCTCATTGAACCATTCTTTATTATTAACTGAATTTGCATGTACATCCAGAACCTCCTCATTTGTTAAAAGTGAGTTTGTAAACTTATCGTTGTCTGGCAAATTACCTCCAAACATTAGCGGAGATTTGAACATGGTCCACAACGTCATTAAGGTATACTGCTCATCTTTGGTGAATTTGGTATATCGATCAGTAGCTCGTTCTCCTCTGATAAATTTCCCTAGAGGAAGCATATCCGCATCAGGCCAAGTTCCCGGTTGGATATAAGGAGCCCATTCTGCGCATTTTTCAAAAGAGTAATTTAGTTGTGCCCAATTATCCCAAAAATCATCTATGGTTCGCCACATATTGGCATTCGCTGCAGAATGCTCGTATTCCTCAATTGGGGTTGCACCTGGTGACATACTAAGCACAATTGGGCGACCGGTTTGATCGATTGCATTCCGAATCATTTCGATTTCATCAGCATGGTACGGTCTTGACAGGTCATCTACCTTCACGAAATCTAACCCCCAAGAAGCATACATGTCGAAAATGGAATTATAATATTCTTGTGCACCCTGCTTACCCTTTCCAATTGTATAATTGTCTTGTAGCCAAGTACACTCAGAATCTGCAGAATAAATGTCTGCAGCGGTTTTTTCGGTTCCTTTAATGGGTAGTTTATTAAACACAGCCTCCTTAGGCACCCCTCGCATTATATGGATTCCAAATTTCAACCCCAAATTATGGATGTAATCCGCTAAAGGTTTAAAACCTGCACCATTTGCAGCTGACGGAAAACGTTTTGGTGACGGCATATATCTTCCGTATTCATCAAGAATAAAATCTGAATTTTCATATGCATTGTAATTACCTGTGGTTTGATTGTCTACATACCAACGAATATCTACAACCACATATTCCCACCCATATGTTTTTAGATTTTTGGCCATATAATCTGCGTTGGCCTTTACTTCATCTTCTATAACTGAAGGACCAAAACAATCCCAACTGTTCCAACCCATTGGAGGGGTTTTTGCCCAGTCCTTAAAATTGGAATTATCGGTTTGAGAAATTTCATCACAGCCCAAAAAAAAGAGGACTATAGCGAACAACCAAAAAACCTGTATTTTATTGATTTTCATTGTGGATGATTAATTCTTTTTGCTGACACCTTTGGTTGTCATTATTATTGGTTTAATAGTTCCGTCCCCATTATATTCCAATTTATCTATGCAAATTGAACGACTAAAACTTCCACCATCTGTTTGGATTCCTCCATTATGGTATATAAAGTAATCTTGTCCCTTAAAATTTATAATTGCTTGATGGTTTGTATTGCTATTACCGGCAATTTCATTAATGACTCCCTTATAAGTATAGGGTCCCTCTGGTCTATTACCTATTGCATAGGCTATTCTTTCTGGGAACCCGACAGCAAACGATAATAAATAGTAACCGTTCCTTTTCTGAATCCAAGGCGCTTCAGTAAAAGGAAAATCCATTTCTCCTTGTATGTCTACCATTTTGATTCCATAATCTTTATCATATGAAATCATATCTTCATTCAGTTTAGCCACCCAACAGGCACCATTTCCCCAATAAATCCATGCTTGATTGTCATCATCAATAAAAACCGTGGGATCTATAGTGCGCCAACCGTGCTCTTTACCAAAACTATCCTCATTAGTAAATAACGGTTTGCCAATGGCATCTTTATAAGGCCCCTCGGGTTTATCAGATACGGCCACGCCAATTCCGGTTGTTTCCGAGCTGGTATACCAATAAAATTTTCCGTTTCGTTCAATAACCTGGCTCGCCCAAGCTGCATTTTGTTTACCCCATGAAAAATCTGAGGCTTTCAAAGGGATTTTATATTCCCAAAAATGTTCCATGTCTGTCGTGGCAAAAACGCACCAGTTTAAAATATTATAACCATTTTGACCTCCCTTAAAATCTTCCCCGGTATAAATGAATAAAGTATCATTATGGACTAGAGCGGCAGCATCGGCTGTATATTTATGAGTAACAACAGGATTTCCGGTTGCCTTCCATTCATAGGTTATCTTGCTTTTTTGGTCTTGAAGAGTTTTAATATTTAATTCCTGCCCCTGTATATAAAAGTTTATTGCAAGTGCAGAGAATAACAGATTTATTGTCGATTTTTTCAAAATCATAATCATTTAATGTTCAAATTATAATTCCAGTGTTTTGCCAAATCCACTGCTTCATCCTTTGTTAACGAGATAACGGCACCGTGTTTGGGAGAGGTGAAGTTGTTTGTCTTAATTTCCCCTTCGTTGAAATGCCCTATCGATTTAAAATTTTTAAAATCGGAAGTTTCCAGGAAGCCAAAGTTGTGAGGGTTTATACTATAGATATCATACATTAGCACCCATTTGTCCTCGTTATTACGTTTCCAAACATTAGGCGCCTCACAAGAACCTGGTTCAGCATCTATCCATTCATCATTGTATTTATAACCTTTATTCAAACTCTCTGAAAAGGCCATTTTAATTCCTATCGGTTGCTCTTGCGCCACATACATCATACAATAGCGTCCATCAGGCATTTTTGTAATATCTGCATCTAAAACCTGGATTTCTTCATTTGGATACTCGAACAACAGTTTTGGCTCGGATATTAATTTGGTGAAGTCGTCATTTGCGTATGAATAATACAGTTTGGTTAAACCATGATTCATTCGCATGGTAAAATAAATCATCATTTTTTGCTCCAAAGGGTCATAAATGGATTGGGGAGCCCAAGCACATCCTATTTCATCGAAACCTTCAAAACCCTCGTTAAATAGGAAATTGCTGTGTGTCCAATGAATTAAATCATAAGATTTCATAAGAACAAACCCTCTATTATTTCCCCAATCGAATTCTTCGATTGGCCGCTCCCATTGTGTTTCGCGAAATCCTTTTTCTTTCCCAAATATGTGGAGATCGGTCATTACAATATAAAAAGCCCCATCCTCACCTCTAGATATATGTGGGTCTCTAATACCTTTTTGGCTTGCAATAGTATCACCACCAACAATGGCCTTGCCATTGTTAATATCCGTAAAATTATAACCATCAGTACTTAACGCCATATGTAGACTATGGTCATCGTCTTTGAAATAAACCATGAGATAGGCCGCTAAATCTTGTTGTTGGGCCGAACCATCTTTAGATGGTTTACATCCGTAACAAGACATTAAAACCCCAATTACAATGACGCTATTTTGGACAAATTTTTTAAGCATAAATTATCTCTCAATAGGTTTAATTCCCGAAATGGTTGGCTCAACCTTTTGGATACTCCCGTCTTCATTAAACTCTAAACTATCAATACATACCTCCCTATTAAAACCTGCCGCATCCCCCATGGTAATACCTTTGGGGCGATTAAAACGATGGTAAACAATAAACCATTCGTCGCTACCAATCTTTTTTATTACTGAATTATGGCCTGTACCATAAATGCCGTCATCAGGTCTTTTCTCTAGTATTAAATTATTTTCTGGAATGTTTAAAGGTCCCATGGGAGAATTGGCCGTTGCATAACGCACTCGATAATTAGGGCTTCTTGTATCGTCTTCAGACCATAGGAAATAATAGATTCCATTTCTATAGAACACTTCCGTTCCTTCCCGAAAAGTTTGGTCAGGGGTTAATATTTTCAAGGTGTTTTCTTTAATAGAAACCATATCCTCATTAAGTTCCACCGCAGCCATATAGCCATTTCCCCAATACAAATAACTTTTACCTGAAATCGGATCCGTAAAAACATCTGGGTCGATTTCTTGTCCGCCATTTATACCCTCTGGCCTTTTGTCGATTAAGGGTTTTCCGGAATCCACAAAGGGTCCTTGAGGATTATCAGATACAGCTACGCCTATTTTCTGTGCTGCAGTGAAATAATAAAAATATTTGTAATCACCATCTATCTTTTTCTCAGCTGCTGCAGGTGCCCATGCATTGCGGTCCGCCCATTCAACATCCTTTTTCAAATCGAGAATTACCCCTTCGTCAGCCCAATTTATAAGGTCATCTGAGGAAAAGGTTTTAAAATAGGTACCCGACCAACCGGTAAAACCATCGCTGGTAGGATAGATATAGTATTTATTTGTTTTATGGGAATACAGTACTTCTGGATCCGCATAAAACCCATCCAGTACAGGGTTGTTGTCCAAAGCAGCCTTAACTTGGTAAGTCTTTGTATTCTCTCCTGAAGTCAATGTTAGGGTTTGAAAGCCGCTTGAAAAATCATTTGACGACAATTCATAAGAGTCCGCCCAAGGAACTAATTCTATTTTTAAGTCTAGATTAGAAAGCTCTGCGCTCGGCTTTAAAGGAAGATAAATACTCTTACCCGGTCCATCAATTACAACATTTCTAGTTTTAATATTTTCAGAAGTTATTCCTACTATGGCATCGTTTTCTAACGAACCCCATTTGTTTATCAATGTCTGGGTTTCATTTTCTGTAATTGGGATAATAGTACCATGACGAGGATGGAAATTCATAGAAATTTCCTCATCTACCACTTTGAAGTTTTCAAGATCGTCTGTCTTGGTAAATTGATATTTACCGGATGCGTAGAGATCATACATTAATATATATTCCTCCGAATCTATAAGTTTAAAAATCCCAGATCCTTCAACTGCTTCATCTGTTTGATCATAGAAACCTTCTTGTTGTACATAACCCTCTGTTAATTTATCAGATATAGCTTTCCGTATTCCTCCCCCTTCACTTTCATTCTTAAAAAACAAGTTGTACTTTCCATCCTTAAATACTATATCTCCATCTATACAGGCCGAGTTTGTGGGTGAATAAAATAATTGTTTTGGTACGGTTGACAAACCCGTGAAATCCTCATTTGCAAAGGCATAATAAATTATATCAGGCCCTTCACTCCCCAACATTGACCAATAAATCATGTATTGATTAGTCTTTTCATCAAAAATAGTTTGTGGCGCCCAAACACGAACCACATCACCAAATTCTTCAGGAAAGGTTTTGGGGATATTTATAACACTTGAGGTCCAGTTGATTAAATCGGAAGATTTTAATAGTACCATAGCCCGGTTAGAGGTCCAACCATTGGCAGAAACCATATCAGTTACGACCATATAAAAAGTTTTGCCATCTTCACCTCTTAATATGTGGGGATCTCTCACCCCGCCTGTTGAACTTATATCCTTGGAATCAATTATAGGTTCATTTCCATTTAAAGCATAATAATGATATCCATCAGAACTTAACGCATATCTAATAGCCTCCTCATCTCCAGAATTACCAGTGAAATATGTAAATAGATAATTTTTATATTTAGGCTCATTGGATTTACAGGAACTTAGACCAGCCATCACAAAAAATAGGGCTACCAAAATTAGATTTATATTTATGTATCTCATTTATCCAACTTTTTAATTAGTTAAACTATTAATTTAAGTTTACAATTTTTTCAACAGGTTGCAAACCAGGACTTGTAAACCTAATCTTAATAGCTCCTGAATCTTTCTTGGCCTTTATATAGGTAACTAATTCTCCATGATATACTTGTTGAACATTATCCGTGTAGTCTCCCATATCTGAATTATTTCCCGCTTCCATGCCTAAAAGTTCCCCCGGACCTGTTATAGTACATTTTATTTCATTTTTTGCCTTATCAACCAAAATTCCATTTTTATCTACCACCTGTATCTTTATTTGAGCAACTTCACCACCCTTGGTTATTTCCTGACCCACTTGTTTAAGTTCAAGTGCATGAGGCTGATCGGATGTGTTTATGACACAACGGGATTGTTCTTTGTTATTTTCATCGAGACCAATAGCTTCAAGTTTTCCAGGTTGAAATGGAACATTCCAAGACATATAACCTGTCTCCTCATTATAATTTTGAACCTGTCCTACTTCTTTTCCGTTCAAAACAAGTTTCGCTTTAGCGGTATTGGTATAACAAACCACTTTAATTAATTCATCCTTATTGTAATTCCAATTAGACCAATCGTCTGAATAGTATTCATTACCAGACTTCTCGGACGCTTTATGGGTACCGATATAAATCATGGGTTCTTTAGCCCATAAAGACTGTCTTAGATAGCCCATTGGTTTTATGCGCCCCATAAAATCGATTAGCCCTGAGTAAAACCCCCTTGAGGGCCATTCTCTTGATTCACCTAGGTAATCCATACCCGTCCATAAGAATTGCCCGAATATATAGTCGTTATTTTTTACTGCTAACCAAGCATCATAATCATGGCGAGTTTCACTGCCAAAAATGACTCTATTTGGATACTTTTCGTGGTCCTGGGTATACCGGTTTTCAGTATAATTATAACCTGTAATATCTAAGGCACCTGGATAATCTGTTGCGTTAGACATTGTTACACCCGCTAATCCAGCAGTTGTTGGGCGAGAGTTATCGTGCTTTTTTACAGCTGAAACCAATCGCTTAGATATGCCACCTAATCGCTCAGCCTTGGGGGCATCCTTTTTGAAACCACCGTAAACTGCTTGAGTAAAACCGGTATCACCACCTCCATCTAATACAGGATGCGAATAAGGATCGTTGGGGTAATCAACTTCATTGCCAATACTCCAGGCAAAAACAGACAAGTGATTTCTATCCCTACGAACCAGGTCTTCTAAATCTTTCTCAGACCAATCCGCAAAAATATCGTAGCTGCCTTCATAACCGGGTTTGCCAACATTCCATCCCTTCAACCATTTCCGTTTTGGAAATTCCCATTCGTCATAGGCTTCATTTAAAACCAACAATCCAATTTCGTCACAAAGCCCATAAAATTCTGGGGCTTGTGGATTATGACTCGTGCGAATCGCATTAACGCCAATTTCTTTTAGGGTTTGTAATCTACTCCTCCAAACTTCAGGATAGAATGCGGATCCTAGAACTCCCAAATCATGATGTAGGCAAACACCCTTCATTTTCATAAATTCTCCATTAAGGGCGAATCCTTTATTTGGGTCGAAAGTAAAAGTCCTAAAACCAGTCTGGGTAGTGTTGCGATCAATCTCCTTACCCTCTCTAAGAACAACCGTTTCTAGTTGATACAAATTTGGATGAGTTAAATCCCATAATTGTGGATCGGATACCGCAAGACTCGTTTGAATTTTATTCGATTCATTTGGCAGAACCTCAATATTATTTGATCCACTAGCCACTATTTTTCCTTGACTATTAACCAATCTGTTTACTATTTCCACTTCTGCAGAAGTATCTGTTTCATTATCAATCGATACTTCAAGGTTTAATATTCCCTGATTTTCCGTTATTTCAGGATATGCGAATACACCCCATTGTTTTATATGAACGGGATTTGAATAAACTAACCAGACATTTCGGTAAATTCCAGAGCCTGGATACCAGCGGGAATCTGCTGATTGACTATGATCTACTCGAACTGCAATGGTATTTTCTTCACCGAATTTTACATAAGGGGTAGCATCAAAAGCAAATGACATATAACCATTTGGACGCGCACCAATAGATTCGCCATTTACAAACACCTCACTTCGGTTATACACACCTTCAAAATACAGGTAGACTTTCTCCTTACTTTTATCTAATGGTATTTCTATGGTTTTTCGAAACCAACCAATTCCCCCAGGTAAATATCCAGTACAACTGGCTAGCGTTGAGTCTAATTGTCCTTTAATACTCCAATCATAGGGCACGTCAACGGTTTCCCAATCTGATACATCTAAAACCAGGCTTTTATAATCAGGATTATCTTGAAGGATAAACTTCCAATCATCATTGATTTTCTCAGGGTTTCCAAATGAAATTTGACCAAACGAATTGATGTAGACTAAAAGAGAAAGAATAATTAGAATTTTCTTCATTTTGAGATCAATTGGTATTGAACTTCCAGATTTGTCCTTGAGTTTGGCCTCCTTTATTGTCCTTAACGACCACCTGCCAATAATAAGTTGTAGCTGCTTGAACGGTTGAACTCACATCTAAACTTGATTCGGATTGATCACCTGAAATTTTATTAGTTGGCGGATTAGCTATATCTAAATAGATATCATACGTTAAAGTGTCATAAAAATCTGGGTCTTCGGCTGTCCATTTCAGAACAACAGATGAAATATCTACTGAAGTATTATATAATGGATTAACGGCATTGGGCAAAAAGGGTAAATAGTTTAAATCGGGATTAGACTCCGTAAAAAAACTATAGACCGAAGAATATTCACTTTCTGAATTATTACTATCAAAAGCCATAACACGCCAAAAATAAACCTTTCCTTTTTCTAGAGTTAGAGATACCTCTGTTGAGGTAGTCTGTTTATTTACAACCCCAACGGTGAACTGACTGTTTTCTGCAACTTGAAACTTGTAGGAGACACTGTTGCCTTGGCTAACTGTTGATGGAGACCATTTAAAAAGTATTGCGTTATCTATACATAATTCATTCTCCCCAGGATAAATTAGTTGAGGCACACTTGGAGCCGTGCTTTTTGGCTCACCTCCATCATCACTACTACTACAAGAAAATAGTAATAGGCCAATTACTATAATATATAGTAAATTTTTCATGATCACTTTTTAATAATGGTTAAACTTACAGCCGTATCGAGATACACTCTCGATATATAAGCCCCAGCAGGCAACTCTTCCAAGTTCAACTGTATCCTCCTGTTTTTTACTGCATAATTGCCTTTTAGAACAACTTGGCCTGTTATGGTATAAACTTCAACTTTCAATTCGGTTTTTGTTGTAGGAGCCATAATATTGAATATGTCTCTAGTTGGGTTCGGATATCCCGTTACGCTAGATTCCATCAGACCATCTATCAATTGGGAATATACCCCTTCGCAGTTTTTGGCGGTCGTAACCTCTAACAGATCTCCTTGATTTACCTCTACAGAAAAGCTAGCGTCTGCGGTCTCGAATCTCGACTGACCATTAATAAAAATTTCATATGGTGCTGTTCCCTGGGTAATCTGGATTGAAACAGTATTTTCTCCAATAAAATTGGAGATGCCGTTAATGGATA
Organism: Aegicerativicinus sediminis; assembly: GCF_015476115.1. GTDB lineage: Bacteria > Bacteroidota > Bacteroidia > Flavobacteriales > Flavobacteriaceae > Aegicerativicinus > Aegicerativicinus sediminis. Next base: position 1,228,443 of record NZ_CP064295.1, read on the forward strand.
GCCCAGGTTCTAATGTGATTTTAAAACATTGTTCGAATGTCTTTCCACTAACATAGATACAGACATCATAGGTCCCTGGGGCCAAATCTGTAAGTGTGAGGTTTTGTCCAGTAAAATTATAATCAGTGCCATTAACGGTAGCAGTATAGTCATAGCTGTCCTTTGCAGTTATACTTATCTCGCTATTGTTCAGACCAGCACAAGTTTCTGATTTTGTTTCTATAGTAAAGTTATCGTTTGACAGCGCAAATGGTAAAATGGTAATATTAACAGTAGCAACATTGCTATCAGCCATACCATCATTGATATAATAGGTAAAGCTGTCTGAAGTGGTGGCAGAACCATTATGGGTATAGCTAAAAGTACCATCCGCATTGAGGGTTAAGGAGCCATTGGTTGGTTCTGTAACAACAAAAGCTGTAATTGGGTCATTTTCCCTGTCGTTATCATTGTTTAACAGACTATTTATGGTTCCGTCAAAAAGGGTAGTTGATGTTGCTCCTTCAGAAACATACATTTCATCATTAACGGCTACTGGGGCTTCATTGGCTGCAAGAACTGCCAATTCCGAAGGCGCTAATTTATAATTATAAATCTTAAAATCATCTACGCTTGCATTGAGTAGGGGATCACTAGAATATTGACTGCGCCCAATATAATTAAGGACTGGTTTAAAGTCAATTGGGCTAATTGGTGTCTGATTTAATTTATCCACCTCTGTCCCATTTACATACAAAGAAATTCCTGTTGCATCTAAAGTAACCGCAACATGTATCCAGCGACCTGTTTCTAAGACAGGGCCATTTAAATTCTGGGTTAAGCCACCGTTGGTTATGGTAAACTGTACGTTGCCAGAACCATTTTTGGAAGTCAAATACATGTTTTCACTTTGGTCATTACCAAAATCCCAAATACGTTGCCAAGCTGTTGTGCCAATTAATTTAACCCAAGTAGCAACCGTAATGGCTTTATGGCTAGCAATGTCGGCAGGAAGTTTAATAAATTTTGTTCCCCCTAAATTTATGGCTTGTGTTTCCACACCTGTTATATATGAAACGTTGCTAATAGGGGCTGTATGATTTAAATTTTCGGTAACATCGTTGATATTTCCATCAAACGTATAATGGGCTACAATAGTTTTGGCTCCAGTGGCTTTTGCTGATACTTGGTTAGAATATCCAGAACGGTTAAGTGATTTATCAATAGCCTTTAAAGTGTAATAATATGTAACACCGGCAAGAGCTGAGTTATCTACAAAAGATGTACTTGTAACGGTTCGTGCAATAGTATTGTAAGGACCACCTGCAGATGTAGATCGATAAACATTATACCCTGCAAGGTCTGAACTAGCTACCGCAGCCCAACTTAGTTTAATGGAAGTTGGCAATGCGGTCGCCACGAGATTGGATGGTACTGATGGAGCATTGAATTCTACATCAGCATCCACTGGGATTAATCGCCATTGCTGGATGTCATTACCTGTCTTTGCACCTTGTACAACATTTCCAGTACCGTCTACTTGTAAGCAATATGAACTATGCTTACTTCTTATGTAAAAATAACCGTCGGATTTATATTCTAAGTACCATAATTGGTTGGTGCCGAAACCTCCAGACCATTGGATGATATTGCCGCCTTCTTCAAGAGAAAAGTTAAATACGTCTAAAGCTTTGCTCGTGTCTGAAAGCGGTTGAATTTTAAAATAGCTAAAATCACCCCCAAAATTATTAGGAAGGGGAGTTACATTCCATTTTTGATTATCGCCACTGCTATCGCTACCTGACTGAACATTTGCTCCATCACCACTGCCGCTCACTTCCATAACCAGTCCAGTGCTTTTATTTACCAGTTTATATTCACCATTTATTGCAGGTTGTACATCATCCCCCCAGGTGATATTGATAACCCGTTCTGCGTTTTTCTGATTTGCACTACCGTAGGTACCATTAGGATCAGCAGGCATTTCTAATACAAAATTACGGTATGGACCATGTCCATCGTAATAGACCACTCTATCCGTTGAGATAAAATTGTAGTTTGTTGGTCTGGCTTGGCGTTCAGAAACCCCTCCAAAAGCTTGGACTTTACCATTTGCTTGTCTATAAACCGAAGCTGCTGTCCAATTTGGTCTGTGCTCTGCATATCCAAGGCGCACTCCATTAGTAGCTGCCTTAACAAATTCACCCCTCGCGTATTCCGCAGTGTACCACCATATTCCGGTTTGCATTCCATATTCAGAACCAACCATGGCTTCCATTACATTATGCAATTCATCATTGGTAGCATGGTTTCCGTCTGCCCTTACTGTTTGGAAAAAATTAGCATAGTTATCAAAAGTACCTGCCAATTGATGGGTATTACCTTCGTCTAAACGATCCTTTAAATAATTATACCAATCTAAAGCAACATCTGGATTAAGGGTATTGCCGCCTGAAATGCGTTTGCCATCAAAATAAGAGTTGCTTTTTATTTCACCGTTGATATTGTTAAAATCAGCTTTAGTCCCTTGTCCTGTTTCCGAATAATCAGGCTCGTTAAAGGGAGACACAGTTATAACATTAAATCCCTCCGCCTCATGCATTTTAGCGGTAACTTCAATCAATTTTGCCCAATTTTGTGCATTACCCTTATAATAAGGGTCTACACTTGGATGATCACTGTTAAGTGCTAAATCAATACCATCAGGAAAATTGTCTTTTAAAATATTGATTCTAAGATTAGTATTATCAAGGGCTGTCCCTTGCAGTTCTTGATCGTTAACTAATGGACTAGTTGGCATAAAAGAAGACCTAACAATCCCAACATTAGACTTATCCATGAAACGCACCCCTCGAACAATATTGTATTGGTCGAGCCATGCCAAATCCAAACCAAAATTGATAGGTTTTGAAACTCCAACATCGTCAACGGCATACTTAATAGTTCTGTCAACTCTAGGTTCTAATACTAAATTATCACTTGAACTAGCTGTTTGTGCCTGTATAGTTAAACCCCCAATTCCTATTAAGACAGGTGTAAGTAAATATGTAATTTTTGATTTCATCTGTCATTTATTTTTGCGAGAAGTCTTAAGCAATGTTTATTGTATTGGAAATAGAAATAAGAATGGATTCAACAATATTATCCTGTCTAATTAATCTTTTTATAAGGCAAAGACTTTCTGAATCACTAAAACTTTTGGCGATTAAATTATCCATTATGATAGGAGGTAAAAAAATTAGTTTGTTAACCAAAAGGCCATTATTTAGTGATTTTATGTCCTTCTATAATGGCCTATACAATTCACTCACATATTAACATCATTATGGCTAATATTTCTTTATTGATAAAAACTCTTTGTTAAATTATTTCCCAACAGGACTAATTAATTTTCCTAAGAGAAATATTGTTCCAGGTTAAGTTGTAAGGCTGATTTGATCCGCTTTTTATTACTATGTAAAAGCTTTCTGGCGCATTAAAAGTATAGACCCCATCTGCTGGATATTCACCACCAGCATTGACCTCTCCTAGATCATACATCGCCGGAACTTTTGGACTTCCATTCCATGTACTATAAACTACCTGATAAGGAATGCCAGGCACATAATCTTGACCTTCTTGAGGCTCGACGGTACTGAATATTAACTCAGACCAAGTTTCATCTATTACAGAATTAACTTTTACCAATCCGCTTAACTGGTATGTACCTGCTTCAACATTTACTTGCTGAAAAATATGAGACCCCGACCAACCGCCAGTTCCATTGAAATTAATGGTGTTATCTGTTAACGTGGTTGTTACCCCTGGCGAGACCTGTTGAACAGTCCAATTATTCATGTTTACAACTCCAAAATCTACTTCACCGTAAAATTCCAATTCAGCAATATTACAGTAACCATCTACCGGTGATTGAAAATAAATAAATCTAAAACCTTCGTTTCCAGAAATTTGAGCTTCTGTTAATGTGCCTGTTGCCGGTTCTTGGGCAATAGTATACAGTACAGTGTAGTTTGAAAATGTTGGGTCATTTGAGCCCCTTATTTCTCCATTTACCAACCGCCATGCCCAACCATCTCTAGGGGCATATTTAACTGAGCTTAAAGTGATAGAACTCCCTATCCCAAAATCATATCCCACAAAACCGCCTGTTCCCATCGGCGCGTCTACAAAGGTTGAAAGGTCTCCATCAAAAGCCGCGTTAACCAATCCGTTAACACCATCCCAAGAGCCCTCATGGCCGATAATCTTTCCATCCAACTCAACAACAACGCCTTCTTTTACAATTACGCTTTTTGTTTGTGCGGCAGGGGTAGTACCTGGTTCGCCATTGATAGTCAAAACAACTGTATATTCTCCATCGGAGGCATAACTATGGGTAGGATTGGCCTCTGAGGAAGTGTTGCCATCTCCAAAATCCCAATTAACCTCCATAGCATTGGTTGTTTTAGATGTAAAGTGTACTGTTAACGGAGATGAAGAATCAATTTCAAAATTAAAACTGACGGTTGGGCTAAATGGTGGGTAATCAGCATCATCATTTGCGCAAGAATAAACTATTGTTAGAAGTAAAGTCAACGAGAGAAAACCTAGCCAATTTTTTAGTGTTTTTTTCATTTTATCATGAATTTAAATTAAACCTTTTTCTAATTTTTATTAAACTTTTAATCTTATTAATTCTGTACTGTCATTGTTTTTGGAAAGTATGATATAAATATCATCGTTATGGTGAAGGAGTTTAGAATCCCTTACGTCACCATCAATCCATAATCCAAGTTTATCGTTTTTGATTATTGAAAATTGACCATTACCATTGCCTTTCAACAAAAGACCCTTTCCTGCATCAACGGGCCCATACTCAACTTTCATTGGGTAGTAATTACCGGTTAAAAGCACATCGAGGTTGTTATCACCGTCAAAATCATAAATGTTAATCCCTTGAATTGCAGAAAACTGAGCTTCTGTTGGAAGAACGTGAAGTTTAAATCCCTGGCCTGTATTTTCTAGGTATAAACTTTGCAATTGCTGAACTTCGAAATGTTGTGCCGAATTTAATTTCTCGTCGGAAAACACCTCATCCAAAGTTGACTTGGCATAGTCATCATATTTTAAAAATTTCTTTTTTATTAACGGGAACGCATCTTGTAATTCATCCAATGTAGCGATTGGATAGCGTTCTCCTTGGATATAGCAGCTAATTACGGTGGTCATTAAGCCGTCATCACGAAAATCCCCAACAAAAGCTTCCATGGGTTCAGATTTGGTTGCTTTAAACTGTAAATTCGATCCCATGTTCCCAACAATTAAGTCTTGATCTCCATCACCATCGATATCCTCAAATCCTAAACTTTGCCATAATCCCGTGGTATTTTCTAAACCAAAATCCCTTGATTTTTCTACAAGCTTACCTGATTGGTTTATAAAAATCCGGATAGGCATCCACTCCCCAACTAATACAAGATCTAACCACTTATCATTGTTAAGATCTACCCATTTGGCGTCCGTTATTAAACCGGGTTGACGTAAATCTGGATTGACTTCTTTTGTAACAATGGTAAATCGGATTTCGCCTGTCGAAGGATTAGTGTCATTCCGCAATATTCCTCCTAAATCGCCTTCAGGATAATTTCCAGGTTTATCTCCTCCTCCAACATAAAGATCTTGGTCGCCATCATTATCAAAATCACCGGCAACTGCGACACTTCCATTTGAAAAAGCTTGAGGTAATGCATCATCAGGTGCATGAACAAACTTTCCGTTTCCTAGGTTAATAAAAAGCTTATCTTTTAATCTAGCTGGTTCCAAAGAAGGTTCACTGCCTCCATTTACAACATATAAATCTTGATCTCCGTCATTGTCCACATCAAGGAAGGCGGAACCTATGGTTTCAAAAGAAATTCCATAATTCCAGCAATCATCAGTCGACTTCAAATACTTTCCGTTTGCCTGTGATATGTATAATCCATCGGTTTGTCCCAAAGCTCCGCCAATAAAAACATCATCTATACCATCTCCATTTACATCAGCAACGGACATTTTTGAACCCGATCGTGAATTTTGAAATAATGCCAACCTATTAAACTTAAAGTCCACAAACCTATTTTCATGGTGTTTATAATTTATCCCCGAATTGGTTATTTCTTCAAATATTTTATTTTCGGTACCATGTGCTATGTCCGAACTTTCAATATTGCCGGAAGAAGACTGGCTAATTTGATGAACCCTGTTTATTGGCACATTATTTTGAATAAAAACTTTACCGTCCGGCCATTGCACTTTAATAGTTACATTATTGCTGTTTCCTAATCCAAAATAAAGTTCGGGATCAACTGAAGATTGATACCCTCTAATAGGATAATTCTCAGCAAACTGATATAAGGAATCTGAAACCACCCAAACTTTAGCCCCTATGCCAAATGTATTTTTCGAATCTCCTTCTAATTTTATTTTAATGTAATTGGCTGGAGACTTCTCGTTTAAATTATTTCGATAAATACCAACTGGATCATTGGTGTTAGAAACAATCAAATCTAAATCGCCATCATTGTCCAAATCGGCGTAAGCAGCTCCCGTTGAAACCGTCGGTTGGTTAAGACCCCATTTTTTTGTAACATTTTCGAAAGAAAGGCCATCAGTGTTTTTTAGCATATAGTTCGATACTTTTGTGGATGGCATTAAGTTTACTAGGTCGAATATTACTTTAGAATATTTTTCCTTGCCTTCCTCCCCAAACAGTTCAACACCTTGGTTTGATGCTTTTTCCATAGCATTATTCACCTCAAATTTCATAAAATCTTTATTGGTGTAATCTCTAAGGTATCCATTGGTAATGTATAAATCTTTTTTACCATCCCCATCGAAATCGGCTAACAAAGGAGCCCAACTCCAGTCTGTATTTGAAATTCCGGTCAATTGTCCAATTTCACTATATCTAGGGTTACCCTTTGGATCAACCCCCATATTTAATTGGAACATATTCCTCATTTGCTGTTTATGATAGCCACTATCAATTGCCAATTGATACCTATCATATTCATCTGGTCCTTTAAGTACTTTTTGCCGGTAGTTGTCTTCCGGTAACATATCTAAAGTGATTAAATCTATATGTCCATCATTGTTTATATCTGCAGCATCATTTCCCATTGAAAATTGAGAAATGTGATCAAACGCCATTTTACTTGCGTCTTTAAAAGTTCCGTCCCCATTATTTAAATAAAGAAAGTCTTGTTCAACATAATCATTAGATACATATATGTCTGGTAAATTGTCTTCATTGAAGTCACTGATAGCAACACCAAGACCAAAATTCAAACCACTGCCATGAATTCCAGCTTCTTGGCTTACATTTTTAAATTTACCGTCATCATTACGGAAAAGGGAATTACCAAAAAGCGGATGTCGGGTGTTTCTTAGTTTTGTGCTATTGTAAAAAGGCGAGTAATAGTTTTTGGAATGATTTAATAAAAACATATCCAAATCCCCATCTAAGTCATAATCGAAAAAGGCCGCCTGGGTACTATAGGTTCCCGCCGCATCAATACCGTATAATTCAGCCTCATCTTTAAAAACAGGCAAACCTTCATTGTTATTTCCTTGATTTACAAATAATTGATTTGCCCTTTCTGCATCAGTGCCCAAGCCTGAGTAGCATACATAGATATCCAACAATCCATCTCCATTAACATCTGCAACGCTAACCCCTGTCTTCCAGCCTTTTCGACCACCAACTCTAGCAATTTCAGTAACATCTTGAAATTTGAAATTGCCATTATTTAGAAAGAGTTTGTTTTTAACAGTATTACCTGTCAGATATATGTCCGCTAAGCCATCGCCGTTGAAATCGCCTATGCCCACCCCACTGCCGTTGTACATATATTCATATTTCATCACATTAAGGTTTTCTGTTTCTATAACCTCATTTGTGAACTCTACACCTGTATGTTCTGGAGTCATCACTTCAAATAGGGCATTTTCGTCGGATTCCCCAATTTTATTTCGATCTCCATCACAACCTACAATTAGGATTAGATAAAAGAATAATATGTAATGCGTTTTTCTCATAATTTTCAACCAAACAAATAGATTGATTTAAAAATTTGTTTTTAGATAAGCCTAAAGTCTTGAAGATGTTTTAATAGCCTAATAGTTAATCTGGAAATTGTGAAGTGTGATTGTGTTAGGGTCAGATTAAATCAATATTTTATAACGACTTAATCAACCCCAACAATATCACCTTAACTAACTCAAATTAATTCACGAATATTACCATCCTAATATTTGATTTGCCTCAGGATTTTTATCGATTTCATCCTGAGGGATAGGAATTACATTCATTTTTTCAACAAAATCTCTAATCTCATAATTGTGTCTCACTTGGTAAGTAAATGTTCCATCGGGATTTTTTACTATATCCATAGCTTGCATATCATTATAAACTTGGTTTGCAATTCCCCATCTCCTGATATCAAAATATCGGTGCTCTTCAAATGCCAATTCTATCCTTCTCTCATTGCGTATCTTTTCTCGCATTTCTGATTGCGATAATCCTGCAGGTAATGAAGGCATATTAACGCTTGGCCTAGAACGAATAGTGTTAATTGCATCGTACACTGAACCATCGGGGCCAGATGCTTCATTTTGTGCTTCAGCGTAATTTAATAAGACTTCAGCATACCTTATAAATATCCAATCCTGATCACTATTTGTGGCATACAACACTAAATCTTCATCGTGGAATTTTCTAAGAAAATATCCTGTCGGTAAAAATCTCCTTACTGGAGAATCATTAGAAAGATCAATTAAAACATCACGAAAGGTGGCTCCGTTATAAACTACTGTTGCATAAAAACGCGGATCTAAATTTTTATATGGATCTTGAAGATTATATAATGGAGAGTTTTCTTGGGACAAACCATCTGTCATTTCATAGGATCCTACAAAATTTTGAGTTGGCATATTGCCTCCCCATCCACCATCCCCGGTTGCACCTCTGAAGATATCAGGAGAATTGTAAACATCCCATCCAGCTCCTTGGGTTCCACCACCACCGCTTTGGTGATGTTTATCTGGGTAAGCAAATTTTTTCGCAAATATTATTTCATTATTGTTCTTATCTAAAAACAATGTACGATAATCTGGATATAAGGAGTATCTTCCATTATTAATAACCATTTTAGATGCCGCTGCAGATTCAGCCCATCGTTCAGCATACATTAATACTCGACCTTTCAGTGCGTAGGCTGCCCCGGAAGTAGCTCTACCTGCTTCAATTTCTCCCTTTGCGGGTAGTAATTCAGCGGCTCTATCTAAATCGGCTAGAATAAACTCAACCACATCATCGTAGGAAGCTCTTGGTATAGACAAATCGTCGTCTACTGTAAGACTTCTATCAATAAGAGGAACACCTTCATTGCCAGGCTTATAGGCAAATAATCTCAGTAGTTCATGATAGATCATGCCTCTTAGGAAATATACTTGCCCTTTTAATTCATTTATTATATCCTGATTATTTTCACCTAGTCGGTCCAAATTTTCTAGAGCAACGTTTGTTTTTCTGATAAGCCCATAATAAATGGGCCACATATTACCCCAAGGGATATAGGTTGTATTATAAATCCCTGTTTGCAATAGCTGAGAATGTGTCCATGTCATAGCCACTTCTCCATCATCAGAAGCTCCATCATATAAATATAAACCTCTAGCCCAACCATCATAATTTCTATCAAATCCAGACTGCATTTCGCCATATATTCCATTGATAAACTGTTTAGCACCGACTGGATCTGTCCAAACGAGTTCTTCATTTAATGAATCCTTTGGAACCTGGTTCAAGATATCATCATCACAGGCCACAATTAAAGTCATACCTAAAAGGATAATTACAAATTTTTTCATTTTATTTTTTCTTATTTTCATCTTGCTCTATTCTTAAAAATTAAAGTCTACCCCAAAATTCCATACTCTCAGTTGAGGATATCCCCACCCACGGCCTTGCGCATTTTCTGGGTCAAAATTCTCAATGTCCGTCCAGGTAAATACATTATTGGCGTTTGCATAAATTCGGATGCCTTTAATGAATTTAGAGTTTAGTTTTTCTACATCTAAATTGTAAGCTAATTCTAAATTTTTTAGCCTTACATAGCTTGCGTCTCTTAACCAATATGATGAACCAGCGTGATTACTGCCCGCTTCAGGACCATCTATTAAAACCCTCGGTTCACTAGCATCTGTATTGGTAGGTGTCCACCTATCTAGGTTTTGCTTATAAACCCCACTTGTGCCAAGGAAAAATGGCCATGCAGCCTCTCCGCCATAGCCCTGATAAACATTCGTGGCTCCTTGGAATAAAAAGGATAATTCAAAATTCTTATACTGCACATTGCCATTAAGACCAAAAATTATTTCAGGCAAATTACTAGATCCAATATACACTCTATCCATGTCATCAATAATACCATCCTCATTAATATCTTTATAACGAATATCTCCTGGAGCATTATTAACTCCTACGAGTGTAGCGGAATTATCAACTTCTTCTTGAGTTTGGAACAAACCTATTGCCTTATATCCAAACTGAGGAAATAAAGGTCTACCAGTTAAATATATATTTGGATTTTCTCGTTCTGGCTCATCAATATAAACAACTTTACTTTTGGCGTAGGTGAAATTGGCATTTAGAGAATAATTGAAATCTTGTCCTACCCTATTTCTATGACCTAATACCACTTCAAAACCGCTATTATCCACCTCTCCGAAATTTTCCACAGGAAGACCTATCCCTAACAAACTAGGAACGGTAAGATCCCTTTGGTCAAGTATATCAGACCTTTGATCATAAAAATAATCGAATGATAGGGATAATAGTCTATTCCATAACGTTAAATCCACCCCAACATTTAATTTTTTAACGGTTTCCCAAGTCACATCTGGGCTTGGCAAATTTCCTTCATAAATTGCCGGCTGAACACTGCCATCACCAAATACACCATTCCCGCCAGAAAAATAAGATTGCAAATACAAAAACCTGCTTCCGCCTATACGATCATTCCCCAAAACGCCATAAGAACCTCTTACTTTTAAGAAATCAATAATTGAGGAATCTTCAAGAAATGGTTCTTTAGAAATTACGTATGCTAAGGATCCTGAAGGAAAGAATCCCCAACGTTTACCAGGTGCAAATTGTTCAGATCCATCGGCCCTGAAACTCCCCTCTATGATGTATTTCTCATCAAATGTATAATTGAGGCGCCCTACAATACCTTGTCTTCCACCCGAACTAAAAGAACCCCAATTGGTACTATTTGCGACATCTCCAAAGGCCAATTCATCAATATTCAATGTAAACTGATCCCTATAGGCATTCATAAACTTGTTCTGTTGTTCAGTCTGAGTATATAATAATAAGGCAGAAACAGCATGCTTATCAAAGATTTGATCGTAATTTAAATGAGCCTCAAGTGTTATAGATTGATTATCTGTATGATCCTGGTATAGGTCTTTTTTTCCTTCTGGACCTTCTGTATAAGTTCCGTCAGCATTTCTAGTATAGAAAGGAATTACAGGAAAATTATAATTCTTTACATTGATAAAAAATTTGTTGTAGGAGGCGATTCCTTTTATGGAAAGCCCATCAATGGGTAGTTTTTGTACTAATTGAAGACGGCCATTAAAGGTTTGAATGCGTCTGCTCCTGTAACCATTTTCAGGTACTGCAAGCCATGCAGGACCTGATGAATATGTTCCGTTAGACCATTTAATTGGAATTCGATTTCCAATTGAACCTATAGGTGAAGTGGAAATTAACCATCGGAATAATTCAGGGGAGGCTACATTTCTCGTATTTTCATCCCTTCCCGAAATATCAAAAGAAAAGCGTGTTGTTTCTGTAATATTCGCATCTATGTTCGATCTGAAATTATAACGCTTATGATTATTTGAAGGAACAATACCGTCTTGGTCTAAAAATCCGAATGAGGTAGCAAATTGAATTTTTTCTGATCCCCCATTTGCTGTTATCCCATATCTTCTTAAAAGAGGTGCGTCATCAAGAACTGACAACCAGTCACTACTTGGGTGAGTATCTGGGCTTTCCCCGGAAAGGAACAAATCCAAATCCTGCTGTGTAAATACTGGCTGTTGGCCTTGATTTACTCTTGCCTCATTATATAATTGCGCCCATTCATATGAACCTACCAACTCTGGGTCTTGGATTCTCTCCTGAATTCCTAAACTTGTTGTTACATTAATATCTAGTGCTCCTGTTTTCCCACGTTTAGTAGTTATTAAAATAACTCCATTACCTCCTCGAACTCCAAACACAGCAGCGCTGGCAGCATCCTTTAAAACAGAAAGAGATTCTATTTCATTACTGTTAAGTTGAGCAAAATCACGCGCAGACCTAACAATACCATCTATAACATAAATTGGGGATGCATCATTATACGTTCCAACCCCACGAATGAAAATGTCTGATTGATCTTCCCCTGGCTCACCAGATCTTTGAACCGCAATAATTCCGGCTGCTTGTCCTACTAAGGTATTACTTAAGTTAGCTGCTGGGCTTGCTTGAATATCTTCAGAATCAATAATGGAAACCGCTCCGGCAATGTCACTTTTCTTTTGTTGACCATAACCTATTACCACAACCTCATCAAGTTGTCCTAAATTTTCAGCCAAAATAACATTAACCGTTGCATTTCCGTTAACCGGCACCTCTTGGGTTACAAAACCTAAATAGCTAAATACTAAGGTGGCATTTGAATCAATGACCAATTCATAATTCCCATCAAAATCTGTGGCCGCACCATTGGTGGTGCCTTTTTCAAGGACGTTTACCCCTGGGAGCGGCATCTGATCTACTGAAGATGTGACCTTACCACTAACGGTGATTTGTTGTGCATAACTATTAAATGCGACCAGCAAAAATAATCCAATCAACCATTTGAGTAATTTTCCAATTGACTTAGATTTGACTAATTGCAGGTCTTCACAGGAACAATTCCTAACTTGACTTTCAACAGTAGTTTTTGTCATTTTTAATGATATTAATTATTAAAGTTTTTCAATTTCCCATCTATACTTTTACCTCAAATTAATGTTGAGTAAGGATAGGGGGCTAAAATTTCTAGCTTTGATTTAGATAAAAATCTATCTAACCTTTTTTGGTTAATTAAGCCAAAGGTTAAGAATTGAACTTTTTATTAATTGTAACGTTTGTGTTCGGTGGAAAAAGGTTTGAAAAAACCACTTCACCGCCTAAAATGAAGTTTGAGCTTAAAATTTTTTCCATGACTTTTAAATAAAACCTAGTTAGTAATTAAACAATTCAAATTCTTAATTAACCTGTTATTAATTGTCCTATAAAATCGGTAAGACCAGATACTTAATAGACCGATTATTCAGAGACTGAATTATTCGAATACAATATTCTTAATTTAATGTTAATGAAAAGAGGGGATAATTGTGTAAAATAAGGGGGTAAATTGTTCAACTAATTGTAAATTATGGGGCTCCTTAGGGTAATTTTTATATTATTGCCAGTAATTTAATGATTTAAATGAAGATTTCACACTTACTCATAATTTGTGTTTTGCAATGTACCTTTTTGGCTTTTGGGCAAAATTCATCATTAAATCAAAACGCCATTAAACAAGAGTTAAATTTTCATCTTCTCGATATCTCATCTGGACTTTCCCACAATTATATAAATGACATTCAAGAAGACTCGTTAGGGTTTATTTGGATTGCTACGTATGATGGATTAAATAGGTATGATGGGCAATCCTTTAAGCATTTTAAAAATCAATTTAAACGAGACGATTTAAATGCTGGGGAAGAAATTGGTACTTATGAAGGATTAAATAGATATGGAATTAAAAACAATAAAGTTCAAAAACCTCAAATTGGAGAATCCTATAATGGAATTTCAAATAACTACATCCAGGATATAGAAATTTCATCAGACAGTCTTTTAATCGCCACAGATGCAGGGCTTAATTTCCTTAATTTAAGAAAATCTCAAATCACCTCATTTGATGTTGAAAATGGTCTGTATAGTAATAAAGTAAGCAAAATTATTAATGGTCCAGAAAATTATGTGGTTATTGGCACATATGGGGGTGGAATTCAATTTTTAGATGCTAGAGGCAATCTAAACAATTTGCAAGAGTTTCTCAAAACACCCGACAGACTTTCGTCTAATGATATATCCTCAATTCTTATCCAAGGGGAAGAAACTATGTGGGTTGGAACTTTCAACAATGGATTGAACAAAATAAATTTGTTAAATGGCAGCATTACAACCTTCCATCCAGAAAGTGAATCACCATTAGTTTCATCTGTGGTAAATTCTCTTTACGAAGATCAATTCCATAATCTTTGGATTGGCACACGTAATGGTTTACAGGTTATCTCAAAATCTGGTGACAATTTGAATTTTGAATTTTCTAATGGCATTTCTCGTCAAATACAAGAAGAAGATATTTTATCTTTTCAGGAGGACGGATTAGGAAATCTATGGATTGGAACCCGTAACGGTGGACTCTATATAGTTCGTTTTGATATGCCTCTTAAAAAGGGCCAAAATATAGATGTAAAACACTTCCCGCCTAGAAGTGATGGTTTAAGTGTCTTTAACAGAACTGTTTCCGTAATTTTTAGAGACAGTCATGGCAACATGTGGTTGGGTACACCTACGGGTCTAAATTTTGTAAACCCAAATGGGGAAAAAATTCGATTGTTAAAAAAAAATATTAATGACGAATATTCCTTAAGTCATAATAGGATTGGCTCAGTCGCCTTGGCAAGTAAAAATAGGGTTTGGGTTGGAACAGATGGTGGGGGATTAGACCTACTTAATCCTAAAATTGGTGTTGTTGATCATTTCGAAAGCAAGGATGGGGATCCTAGAACTTTGAGTAATAACTATATTCTTTCCATATATGAAGAAAAACCAAATCGCGTTTGGATTGGCACTTATAGAGGTGGGTTAAATCTTTTAAACCCTGAAACTGGTTATTGTAAGCACTATTTGGAAGGCTCTACTGATAACGGAAGTGATGTGCGGAAAATTTTTCACGCTAAAAACGGTATAATTTGGGTTGGCACCAACAGGGGAGGGTTATTTAAGTATTTACCAGAATCAGATCGGTTTCAGTATATTGAAACCTTAGGCAAAATAGATATTCGAGACATTGCTGAGGACGGCAATGGAAATTTATGGTTGGCAACTTTTAATTCTGGGCTTATTCGATTTCAGCCAAAAGATGACCTATTTACGTCCTTTAATCAATCCAATCTAAATGGGATAAATAGCGATGTTATATTCTCCGTACTAATTTTAGAAAATGGAGAAATATTGGCAGGATCTAGGTATGCTGGTCTCCTAAGGTTTGATCCAAAATCAAATACAGTTTTATCATTAACTGAAGAAGATGGACTTAGCAATAATACTGTAAACAGTCTAGTTCAAGTCGACTCGAGTTTTGTGTGGATGGGAACTTACAATGGCTTGAATAGGTATAATATAAAAACCGATGAAATTTTAAATATCTCCTCTCTAAATAATATCCAGGAGGGAGAATTCAATATTGGTGCCGCAACTAAGAATATTGATGGTGTTTTGTTTTTTGGTGGCAATAATGGGTTGAATGTATTTGATTCTAATGATTTTCAAGTCCATGAAACTCCTTACCCAATTAGATTCAAAGGATTGAAGGTGCTCAATAAAGAAGTTGGAGTGAGCGACAGTCAAAAAGGAGCTATCCTCAACGAGACTTTATTTTTTCAGGACGCTATTACGCTTAAACATAACCAAAACACCTTTACTATTGATTATGTAGCAATAAAATACCCAGAGTCCAAAAATTTCTCTTATTCTTACAAGCTTCAAAATTTTAATGACTTCTGGGTTGAAAACCAATCCTCGGGATCCGCAAATTTCACGGGCGTCCCGCCGGGGGAATATAGTTTTATGGTGAAAACCGATACAGCCTTTGGGGAACAAAACTCTAAAGTTTTAAATATTACTGTCGTTCCTCCATTTTGGAAAACAATCCCGGCTTATATTTTGTATGCCATTTTATTAAGTCTTAGTATATGGGTGGGTGCAAAGTATTATTCTGAAAGGATTAAGCTTAAAAATTCCTTGCTCTTAGAGAAGAATCAAAGGGCTTTAGAACATGATTTAAATCAAGAACGTTTTAGGTTTTTCACAGCATTTTCGCATGAATTAAAAACTCCTCTCACCCTAATACTGGCTCCTGTAGAAAATCTGATTTCTAGGGATTTAAATAAAGAGTTTAAAAAAGAGCTCAAATTCATAGAAAGAAATGCAAAAAGTCTTTACAAATCAATTGATACCCTATTGAAATTCAGAAAGGCGGAAGAAGGTTTAAGCAGGGCGAATTTGGAGCCCCATGATCTTCCATCTAGATTACGTAGGTGGGTAAAAGGATATGTCCCGCTTGCAAAAGAAAAAAATATTAATCTTGAATATATAGGGCCCGTTGAGTCTAAAATTTTTAATGTTGATATAGAAAAAATTGAGGTCATCATTAACAATCTCTTATCCAACGCAATAAAATACTGTAATAGCGGTGATGAAATAAGGGTAATATTCAACACTAAAGAAGATGGCTTTGAAATAAAGGTAAGGGATACTGGGCCTGGAATTCAAGAGGAGGAACTATTGCATATTTTTGAATGGTATTATAGGACCCAACGTTCAATTTCCAAAAGCGGAACAGGGATTGGGTTAGCCCTATCCAAAAGTTTTGCAGAACTTCATGCCGGTAAATTAGAAGTTGAAAGCAAATATAAAGAAGGAACTACTTTTACTTTGAAAATCCCTATTAAGGAAATGGAATATCCATCAAGTGAGTTAATAGAGAAAGATGAGTTAGTTGAGCTAGAGGAACAATCCAAACAGAATATTTATGACGTCATAAAATTTGATAGCGAATATTCCAATATTACATCGGAACAAAACCGTCAGTTAATTCTAATAATTGACGACAATGAGGAAATCTTAAGTTTTTTAGGAGGGATTTTTAAAAATGAATTTGATGTAATCCATGCAATCAATGGTGAAGAAGGTGTTGTAAAGGCAAAAAAGTATATCCCTGATCTTATTATTTCAGATTTAATGATGCCCGAAAAGAGTGGTTTTGATTTATGCTCCGACTTAAAGGGGAATTTTGCAACAAGCCACATTCCCATTATTTTGCTTACGGCAGATACTGACATAGAAAGTATAAATATTGGTTATGAAGAAGGTGCGGACGACTACATTACCAAGCCCTTCAATATTAAATTATTAAAAACTAGAGTTAAAAACCTCCTTGATAGCAGGGAGGTTTTAAGAAAATTATTTGGTGCTAATCCAACGCTAGAACAAGAAGATCTTCCAGTCCAAACGGTATTTATTAATAAGGAAAAGGGCTTCTTAAAGAAATTGGATAAAATTATTTTGGAAAATCTTGGTGAAAATACAAATGTAGAATTGATTGCCTCTGAAATAGGGATGAGCAGGACATCCCTTTATAGAAAACTAAAAGCAATTACTAACAACAGTATTAATGAATATATTAGAAATGTTAAGGTTGAAAGGGCCGCTGAATTGATTAAAAATGACAATTTTACAGTATCACAAGCATGCTATGAAGTTGGTTTTAATGACACTAAGTATTTTAGAAAGATATTTAAGGAACGTTTTGGTCAAAACCCTTCCGATTTTAAAGATACTTAAAACTAATCTTTGTAATAAATGAAGATAAATCTATAGGCTTTGTGTGACCAATGTGTGACCTGTATAAACAAAAAAGCTTTACGGAATCGTAAAGCTTTCATTTTAAAGTGGTCCCACCTGAACCATAATTTAATACCCTGATATACAGCAATATACACCAATATGCAGTGTTTTAAAAGATATCATTCTATTGAGAATAGCTATAAATAGCTGTATACATGTAGGTGGCATTGAGCACAACTTCATATGGAAACTTCTTAAAAATATTGAAATCCGATCAATAATTTAAAAAGTAAATTATCTATCAAAAGATGAATAGTTGATAGATTTATTAATAATAGAAAATTCAAGTTTGAATTAATGGTAAGCCTAAAATTAAACGTTGACAGCCAATTTTTCGTTACCTAAACTTCATAATTAGAAAAATTTCGAGTTAAGATAAATTAACAGTCAAATTGTCCATGTATATCTATTTTTTGTCCATTGTTTGAGATAATAAGTCGTGCTACATTGCTTAAATAACTACAAGGATTGTTGAAGTGTCAAAATTTCATTTAAAAATTATCGAATTTTCAGTTATTGTCTGTTTAATTGATATTCTCATAAAATCAATTAATCTGCATATTTAAATTATAAATAGTAATAATTTATATGTATTCCAGAAGGACAATAATTACTATATCACTTCATCGTTACAATTCATCCTTTTTAAATTAAAGATGAATTTCACCTTGTTTAATGCTATAACTAATTAACTAACATCGAAAATGAAAAAATTATTGAAATGAAGTCAACAATAAGTTTTATGATCGTTATGCTGCTGGGTTGGTCAACAGTATTTTCTCAGATAACTGTATCTGGTGCGGTAAAGGATATTAATGGAGTTCCTTTACCAGGTGCTTCAATTGTAGAAAAAGGCACCTCTAATGGTGTCCAATCTGATTTTGACGGAAATTTTGTCCTTGAGGTAAGCGATGAAAATGCCACCTTAGTGATTACGTACATTGGGTATCAAGAAAAGGAAGTTTTAGTAAACGGACAATCCAATATATCAATTGTTCTAGAAGAAAATCTAACCGCCTTGGATGAGGTTGTTGTAGTTGGTTATGGTACAACTGTAAAGAAAAACATAACTACATCCGTTGTTTCAGTGGATGCAACAGATATTCCTAACGCCTCAAACTCGGGTGTGACCGATTTATTATTTGGAAAAGCTGCTGGTGTACAGGTTAGTCAAGTAAGTGCCCAGCCTGGAGGTCAAGTCAACCTTTCTATTAGAGGTAGAGGAAATCCTCTAATTGTTGTTGATGGAGTTATTGTTCCGTCTAATAGTTTGGAATCCGGGGTAAACCATGCAGAAATTGATAATGTCAACAGGGGAAATTTAGGAGGATTGAACCCAAATGATATAGAGTCTATTGAAATTTTGAAAGATGCCAGCGCTGCCATCTATGGAGTTAATGCATCAAATGGGGTTATTTTAATCACTACTAAAAAGGGTAAGACAGGAAAATTAAATGTGGGTGTTGATTACAATCATTCTTTTTTAACTAATGATACCTATTTGAACCCTTTAAACGCCAGGGAGTATATGGAATTTTATAATAGATATGATGAGGATAGGTATTTAGCACAAAATAATATGCAACCTTTTGGCCCAGAATCTCCGACTGGTTATGTGCCCAGATTTTCTAGTAGTCAAATTGACAACAATACAGTAGATACTGATTGGGTTGACCAAATATTGAGAGATGGTTCTATCGATAATCTAAACGTTAATGTTAGAGGTGGTACCGAAAAGACGACCTATTATTTTTCAGGAGGTATTTTTAACCAAGAGGGTACTGTAGAAAACTCTGGCATGAGACGTTTTTCCGGTAAGTTAGATTTATCTTTCCAAATATTTGATTTTCTTAAATTAAATGTTGGAGGGATAGGAAACTTATCAAAATTTAACAACTCTGTTGCAGGGTGGCAAACGGGAGGATCAGGGCAAAATGGATATACTGCATTACAAGCGGCTCTTGCATATCCAGCATATTTACCAATTAGAGACCCAGACACTGGTGTATATACCCAATTTCAACTTATAGGAAACCCAGTTGCTCAATTAGATATTAAAGACAAATCTAAAAATTCAACTTTATTAACCACCACTTCGCTTGATATAAATATCATTCCAGAAGTATTAACAGGCAAAATATTGTACGGATATAATAATGAATCGTCTTTTCGTGACTTTTTCATTCCTTCAACCACCAATTGGTTTGATGATTATAGATCTAGGGCATCACTTCAAAATTCTAGACGGGAAAGACAAACATTTGAAACTTATTTAACCTTTACTAAGGAAATCTCGGTATTTAATATAAATGTTGTTGCAGGGTTTGGTGAATATAAGGATGAAGGTTTCGGTTTTGGTGTTCAAGCATTTGACATGCTAGACGCTATAAATACAACAAACATTACTGGTGCACCATCTAATGGTAATTCATGGAAGTACACCAATAAATTAAGGTCATATTTTGCAAGAGGTACATTCGACATCCTAGATAGATATCTTGTCGAAGCTGCAATAAGATATGACGGGTATAGCCAATTTTTCCCCGATAGCAAATATGCAGCATTCCCTAGCGTTTCTGCTGGTTGGAAAATTTCTAATGAGCCATTTTTTGAAGGTCTTACAGATACCTTTCAATTGTTGAAATTAAGGGCTAGTTTAGGTACTACAGGTCAAAACTTACCTTCAGGAGTGGCATATGGATTTTATGCCCCAGATGGTGAAATCATTAGTTTTGATGATGGAAATTCTAATTACGTTCCTTATATTCTTGCTCAACTCGATGATCCAAATCTTACTTGGCAAAAAACAATAATGACGAATGTTGGGTTGGATTTTGACATGTATAAAGGTAGGCTTTACGGTTCTTTTGATTGGTTCCAGGATAGAATCACAAATTTATTACGATACGGAAATACAGCGGTAAATACTGCGGCATTATCCTCAATACCAACCAGACCTGCCAACGGAGGTGAGCAGTTAAGAAAAGGTTTCGACATTGCAATTGGAGGAGATATTATTAGAAATGATTCCTTTAGATGGAAAGTCGATGCTAACTTTTCTCACTATAATTTTGATTGGGTAGAACGATTTGAAGAAGATGACCCATCATGGTATTTAAATGAAGATGACCCAGTGGCCTCAATATATGCATTTGAAACTGACGGAATAATTCAAATTGGAGAAACAATTTCAGATTTTCAACCTGCCGCAGCGAGAACTCCAGGTTCTCCAAGATTTGTTGACCAAAACGGAGATAATGTTTTAGACCGAGAGGATGTGAAAATTTATGATCAAGTGCCCGATTTTTCTTATGGCTTAACCACAAGGTTTACCTACAAAAATTTTGACTTAAGTGCCTCCTTTTATGGACAAGTAGGTTCTTACAAACAAAATTATAGCCTTAACTGGGCAAACCCTGTTGCACTTTTAAGTGGAACGGTAGCAGGTAACAATGATAGTTATAATGTTTGGAGCACTGAAAATCCAGGCGGCACATTGCCAGGTGCAACATATGATGAATTTCTTTTAGGAAGCATTGGAAATACAGTTGGATGGGGTTCTGATGTAACTATCTCGAAAGCTGACTTTTTAAGAATGAGAAACATAACTTTAGGATATACTCTAAATTCTGAAGAATTCAAATCAATTTTCTTTAATACTGCCAGAATTTATGTTGATTTCCAAAACCCATTTATAATCACAAATTACAAGGGGGCAGATCCCGAAATACAAACACCGGCGGTTAAAGGTGCAGCTGCACCATATCCAATTGTTAAATCATTTGCTATTGGTTTAAATCTTAATTTTTAATTAAACGCTATGAAAAATCTAATTTTATTAATCCTTATTGTTTTTACATTTTCCTCTTGTGAGGATAATTTAGATCCAGTCCTTTATGGTTCTTTGAACCCTACAACTTTTCCGAAAACGGAAAGTGATTACGAGCTATATACCTTAGATCTTTATCAACCATTCAGGTTAACTTGGGGCTTTGATGAGGGTGGTTGGAGAGTTACTTTTTTCGGTCCTGAAGATGGTACAATTCAACTATTTGATGCGCCGACTGATTTAATGATCCCATTCTCAGCCTGGGGTAATGGTGCGGTCTTTTGGGATGCAAAAAGTAGAGGAAATTTCACTCCTTTAGTTGCACAAGGTAGAGATAGATCGCACTTTGAAAAGACTAGATTAGTCACAAAAGCAACCCAAACCATTGGAAGTTTGGAAGAGGCCACAATATTTACGGATGACGCCTTCAAAAATCGTCTCCTTGGAGAGGCTAGAATGGCTAGAGGATGGACCATGTATTTTATGCTTCAGCTATATGGTCCTGTGCCAGTAATTACAGATCCTTCATTGGTTGGAAATATTGAGGCAGAGTCTGATTTAACAAGACCATCTAGAGAGGTGTACGTTTCACAAGTCGTGGCAGATTTACGTTTTGCTGCTGATAATCTTCCTCAGAACCCTTCTGAATATGGAAGGTTCAATAAAGGCCACGCTTTGGTAGTCTTAATGAGATTGTACTTAAATGAGAAAAACTTTCAAATGGCAGAATCCGTTGGAAGAGAGATTCAAGGTTTAGGCTATAGTTTGGTTGATGATTATACCAGTCTATTTAGAGAGGCAACAGAAAGAAATTCTGAAACTATTTTCGCAATTTCATGTGACCCAACATCTCAGGGCAGACAAACAGATGGCAATTTTAACCCATTCAGTTATTATACACATCCAACAGATTTTCCTGTAAAACCAGGATGGGCTTGGCCAGGTGTATATACAGCAACTTGGGAATTTTATGATACGTTTGATCCAAATGATGAGAGAAGATCATTTTTAGTAGACACTTATAGCCCTCCTGGTTACACAATGGATCGTTCTAACATGGCCGGGCCCGTAATAAATAAATATCCTGCTGAAGGACCAAATGCTTACCAAGGAAATGACGTTGTTATTTCAAGGTATGGAGATGTGTTGTTAATGTTAGCCGAAGCAATAAATGAAAACAATGGCGGTCCTACACAAGAAGCAATAGATTTGGTTAATGAAATTCGTTTAAGAGCAAATATACAACCCTTGAGTAGTGAAGACACTGCATCCAAAAGCGCATTTAACGATGCTATCCTAAGAGAAAGAAGCTGGGAGCTTTATTTTGAAGGATTTAGACTTCTTGATTTAAGGAGGCATGGTAAATGGCCATCTGCTCTACAAAGTATTTCAGGAAAAAATCCAGGCCCATCAATTTATCCAATACCCCAATTTGCATTGGATGATGGAGCCACCCAAAATGACGGTTATTAATCAAGACAGAGAGAATCCTGTCCTTAAAGTTTGAATAACTTTTTGAATTGAGACTCTCTGAAATTTTAAAATTGGCATTAGTTAGCCTATTGAGTTAGTAGTTGATTTTCTTCGAAGGAGTTTCGAGCCAAACTCCTTTGAAGAAATTTTTAAAATTGGTATCACTTTACCATATGGACGTCCTCATATTATCAGATGTGTTTAATCTGTGTAATCTCTATTACGAAGTCCGATACATTCCTTTAAAGCATAAAAATTTATTTCATAATGTCCTTAAATACAACCCTCAAATATTCCCTTTTTTCGGTATGTCTGTTTTTTCAATTTTTAACCTTGGCACAGAATAGCGAAAAAGTATATGTTGAAGACAATATTATAAAATGGTCAGATTCTAACTCTCCCTTGTCTTTATTCGGGGCAAATTATTGCCTGCCATCAGCATGTGATTATAGGGCCGCCAGTTACTATTCTAAAGATTTAAAAGGAGAAATTGTAAAGGATATGTCTCATTTTGTAAGAATGGGGTGGGATGGTCTTAGATTAGGCTTTTGGGGAGATTTTGAGAATACAGACTTTTCAGGAAATTTAATAAACAATGTGCATTTAGATTTATTAGACTATTTAATTTATCAAGCAGATAAAAGAGATATTAAAATGTTGTTGAGTCCAATAATAACTTATAGTTCTCAATGGCCAGATGCAATGGAACAAGAGGCAATAGGATTTTCAACGCATTTCAAAAAAAGTGAGTTAGGGACTAATCCACTAGCGATAGATGCTCAAAAAAATTATCTAACTCAACTTTTAAACCACATAAATCCTTACACAAAAAGGGCTATTAAGGATGAGCCAAATATTCTATTTATTGAAATGATTAATGAACCTTGGCATCATTCCGACGATTTAATCGGCTCTGTTAATTATATAAATTCTTTAGTTGATGCGGTAAGAAAAACGGGTTGTGAAAAAATACTTTTTCATAATGTTAGTCAAGATTTTAATATCTCTGAGGCATTATCCCAATCCGACATTGACGGTGTAACCTTTGCTTGGTATCCTACCGGACTGGTATCAAATCAAACTTTAAAAGCAAACTACTTACCCACCGTAGATAACTATGACCTTATGATTAAAAGCGAATTGAAAAGCTTACCTCGCATAGTTTATGAGTTTGATCAACCAGATGCATTATCACCAACGATGTATCCTGCAATGATTAGAACGTTTAGGTCTGTTGGTGCTCAGTTTGCTGCGATTTTTTCTTATGATATGCTTGTAAGTGCAAAAGCAAATTTGGGATGGCAGACGCACTTCATTAACCTGGTATATACACCACAAAAAGCTGTAAGTTCGATTATTGCGGCTGAGGCTATGCGGAAGTTGCCCTTGTATAAAAAGTATGGAAATTATCCCGCCAATACTAACTTTGATGATTTTAGAATCTCACATGAAGAGTGTTTAAGCGAATATGTTTCTGATACTAAATTTTTATATGCCGGAAATACAAAATCAGTACCACCGAAGCCTAATGAACTTAAGAAAATTATTGGGTTTGGTTCATCCCCAATAGTTAAATACACGGGTGAGGGATCTTATTTTATAGAAAAAATTAAAAGTGGAGTTTGGCGCTTAGAGATTTATCCCGATGCTGTTCTTACAAAAGATCCATTTAAGAAGATGAGTCCAGATAAAATTGTATCAAGGCTATTATACAAAAACCATTCGATGGAAATTAATTTGCCTGATTTAGGAAAGGAATTTTCTGTTATTGGTGTTAATGAAGGAAATGACTTTGAGGGCTCCACATATACCGGAAAGGTGTTATTGTCACCAGGGATATATACAATAACTAAACAAGGAATAAAAATAATTGATGTTCCTGTAGAGAAAATAGATGGGATTCCGTACAGACAATTTATTGTTCCTGCTCAAGAGAATCTTGCCTTAGAAATAGTTCATTCGCCCTCTAGAGCTGTATATTCAAGTAAGCCGTTAGGGATAACAGCTAAGATTGTAGACGATGAAAAAATAGACAGTGTAAATGTATACTTTAGGCCAAAAGGATCTTGGTTTAGATCTTTCAAAATGGAGGCAAAAAATAATTACGATTATGAAGTTGAGATACCTAAGGATGTAACATCTTCTGGATATTATGATTATGTAATTTCAGTGTTTCAAGGTAATAACGTCACCACGTTCCCCTCAGAATTAAATAAAACGCCTAGGGATTGGGATTTTTATAGTGATAAAACCTATGAATTAGAAGTCATTGACGAAAAACAACCTTTATCAATCTTTTCTCCTAAGGGTGATTTAACAAAATTAACTTTTACACGTATTGGAGATGATATCCGTTCTGGCATTTTCACACTGTCCTCGAGTGAAAAAGACATTAACGGTATAATAAAATTGAAAATTCCATTTGATTTGGACAAGAACTTGGAAGATTATTCCTTCTCCCTATATGTGGGGGATCAAATAAAGAATTTAACTTCAAGTAATAAAATTAAAGGTCTTTCAGTGAACGGCATGGGTAAAGGAAACGCTTATGTAACTTTGATTGAATCTGATGGAACCCCTTGGACGGCTAAAATCCCAATCAATAGTGAATGGGAATCTAAAAAGATATTGTTATCGGACTTTAAGATGGGTAAAGGTATTATGTTGCCTCAAGGATTTCCAGGAAATTGGAATTACTGGTTGAATCCTTCCGACAACCGAAATTCAAAAATGGATACGGTTAATATGGAGAAGGTTGAGAAACTTCAAATTTCAATAAGGCCTGATAAAAACAAGAACGGTCAGGTAGAAATTGGAAGTATTTCTGTTATTTATTAAAATACTTATTTGAGAAATAATGATTAAACAAAAGGCATTAATAACCCTGGTTTTAGGGCAGCTTATATTTGGGATAACTTTTTCGCAAAATGAATATTCAATTAATATTAATGTTCCCGAAAAGAAGATTACCAAAGGCCATTTAGATCTTGGGGGTTCCAATCCATCAGGAAAGGAAATTGAGGTAAATAGTTATTACCTAACTCTGGATAAAAAACCATTTATTCCTGTCCTCGGGGAATTCCATTATTCAAGGTACCCTTCAGAGTACTGGGATGAATCAATCAAAAAAATGAAAGCAGGAGGCATTAATGTAATTGCCACTTATGTGTTTTGGAATATCCATGAACGGAATGAAGGGGAATTTGATTGGTCTGGTGATTTGAATCTTAGACATTTTGCAGAACTATGTGCAAAGAATGATATATTCTTAATTGTAAGATTGGGTCCTTTCTGCCATGGAGAAATGCGAAATGGTGGAGTACCTGACTGGATGTATGGTAGAACATTTGAAATTAGATCTAATAATAGCCAATATATAGCCTATGTGGACCGACTATATGATCAAATAGGCAATCAATGTAGGGGTCTGTTATTCAAGGATGGAGGACCAATTATTGGGGTGCAAGTTGAAAACGAATTTCAGCACTCTGCAGCGCCTTGGGAAATTACGTACCCTGGTGCTCGCAAGGAATATACAGTTGCAGAAATTAATGAAGGTGTAACCCACGAACAGATTTCTGATACAGACGGTATAAATCCACAAGCCGAGGAGGGCAAAAAACACATGGCAATTCTCAAAGAATTGGCTATTAAACATGGTATGGATGTTCCTATTTATACCGCTACTGGATGGGGAAATGCAGCTATTGTAGAAAAGGGAAGTATCCCCGTTACGGCTGGATATGTTTATCCATTTTGGTCCGACCCTTCACCTTCATCCTTTTATTTATTCAAGGATATTCACAAAAATCCTGATTATTCACCTATTAGTTATGAGGCTGAACTCTATCCTTCAATTCCGGCCGAAATTGGCCCCGGTATTCAGGTGATATATGGAAGAAGACCAGTAGTAGACCCTGTTAGTGTTTTACCGCTAATG
Source organism: Aegicerativicinus sediminis (assembly GCF_015476115.1). Taxonomy (GTDB): domain Bacteria; phylum Bacteroidota; class Bacteroidia; order Flavobacteriales; family Flavobacteriaceae; genus Aegicerativicinus; species Aegicerativicinus sediminis. The sequence continues at coordinate 1,255,470 of NZ_CP064295.1, forward strand.
GTAAGGATCATCGGAAGTGGTTCTAATGGTATTGGTTATTATATGTATCACGGTGGTTCTACTCCAGTTTTTGATGGCAAGTTCTACAATGAAGAAGTAAATGGCATCCCAAAAGTTAATTATGATTTTCAAGCGCCAATTGGGCAATATGGGCAAACTCGTCATCACTATAAAAGCCTTAAAACCTTGCATATGTTTTTGGATGCTTATGGTGATAGACTTGCGCCTATGAAAACGGTCCTCCCAGAGACAAATAAACAAACATCACCAGAAAAAACAGATATATTGCGATATGCAGTGCGATCATTTGAGGACAGTGGATTTCTATTTATGGTTAACTTCCAGGACCATTTGGCATATTCTGATATAGAAGATACTAGTATCAATGTAAAGACAGCAAGTTCAGAAGTTAGATTCCCTAGCAATGGAACATTTGATTTGAAAAAAGCAACAAGTGCTATTTTTCCTTTTAATCTTAAACTTGGAAAGACCCAGATAAAGTCTGCCACAGTACAACCCCTCACCATTTTAAATGGTGGTAATAAAAATCATTATGTATTTTACTCAATTGAAGGAATTATTCCAGAATTCGTCCTTCATGGAGATTCTAAAATTGCTGATCTTAAAGGGGCACGAAAAACTTCAAGTAAAGGTTTAACTGTCATTAAAGGGGATTCCAATAAGGTGTTTTCATTTCAAAGTGGAAACGATCAATTTTTGGTTATTCCATACGAAATGGCCTTGAATTCAAACAAAATTGGGGAACAATTGATATTCTCATCCGGCACATTAACAAATGAATCCGATTTAATAAACTTAGTTACTCGAGAGGCGGTTGTCGATCTAAATATTTACCCTTCTAATGTTAATGCCCCCAAAGTAAGCAATGCCACGGTACAAAAATTAAAAGCCGAATTTCCAGGAATGGACAGCTATAATATTACATTCAAAGTTCCCGAGCCTCTGCTAGAAATTGAAAAGGCAACAGAAAGAAAGTATTCGGTTAAAGTAAAAGGGGGACTCAACGGGTTGAATGACGTCTTTTTACAGGTAGACTATATTGGCGATAGAGGTATGGCCTTCATTGATGGACTTTTGGCAACAGATCATTTCTATCATGAAAAAAAATGGGAAATTGGGATGAAATCATTTATCCCAAAATTAAAAAATAAGGAAATGGTGCTTATTTTTCATCCTCTGTATGACAACCAGGAATGTCTAATATTTTTTGAAAATGTTCCCAAGTTTGAAAATGGTAAGTATTTGGAAATAAAAAGTATTAAGGCTGTTAATGAATATAAAGCAATCCTAAGCTTTAATTAAAATTGAAATGAATAGGCTTCAATACCTAGTTGTTACAACTCTGTTCCTGTTTTCTTGCGGAGCAGATGATAATGGCTCTGTGCAGCCAGAACCTGAACCAGATACTGGACTTATAAAAAACAGCAGTTTCGAGGCCTTGGGTTCTGTAGATAACTTTTCCTCTTGGCAAACTGAATATGACGATAGTTCTGAGTTGGTTCAAAACTCTGGTTATTTTAGTAATAAGTCCTTGCTACATAAAAGTTCGTCTTTATATAAAGTATACTCATATCAGGAAATTCCGAATTTGCCCAATGGTATCTACAAGTTAACCGTTTGGGTTAAAAATAGTGGTGGTCAAAATGCATGTTATATTAATGCTAAGAACTATGGAGGTATCGAGAGGATGACCAGCTTACCTGTTTCGCAAAATGATTGGACACAGGTTATAATAAGAGGGATTGAGGTTACAGAAGGGGCTTTAACAATAGGGCTTTATTCCGAAGCTTTACCTAATAATTGGTGTGCTGTAGACAATTGGGAATTGGTTAAGGATGGTATTGAATATAACTTTTTAAAAGGCGGTGACCTCTCTGAATTAAGTTATATTGAAAGTAAAGGAGGATTGTTTTATGAAAATGGACAGCAAAAAGATTGCTTTGAAATTCTCAAAAATAATGGGGTTAATTTAGCAAGACTTCGCTTATATAATGATCCTGGCAATCCAAATTTTACACCCTCAAATAGGTTGCCAGCCGGTTTTCAAAATCCAGAAGATATTTTGTCACTTGCAGCTCGAGCAAAGGTTGCAGGGATGCAAATTCTTTTAACCTTTCATTACAGTGATTACTGGACTAATGGTGGTACTCAGAACAAGCCTCATGAGTGGGAAGGTTTAAGTTATGATGATTTAAAAACTGCTGTTTACAACTTTACTCTTGATTTTATGACTCAGATGAAAAATCAAGGAACATCTCCAGAATTTGTGTCCTTAGGCAATGAAACGGCAGGTGGATTTTTATTTCCAGATGGGGGTTATGAAAATTTTAATAAAATGGCAGATCTTTTTAATGAAGGGTATAATGCCGTTAAAGAAGTATCTACTAATACTAAGGTTATCATTCATTTGGATGATGCTGGTAATCGTGATAAATATGATTGGTTTTTTGGTGAGTTGTCTGCAGCTGGTGGAAAATTTGACATTATAGGAGCTTCCTATTATCCTTTTTGGACTGATAGAACTGTTGAACAAATTAAAGAGTGGGCAAATTATCAATCCTTTAGTTTAGGTAAAGATATTTTGATAATGGAGACAGGTTACAATTGGAATCCAACCCTACCTTCCGGTTGGGCAGGCCAATTATCCGATAATGGACCATATGAAAATATTTATCCAAGCTCCCGTGAGGGGCAGAAAAACTTTTTGTATGAATGTTTTAATGGTTTAAAAAATGTGGACAATGGTCGAGTAATTGGAGATGTATATTGGGATCCTGTAATGATCGAAGTCCATGGAGTAGGATGGGAATTAGATGCTCCTAATGTTGTTTCAAATACCACGTTATTTGATTTTCAAGGCAATGTTTTGCCGGCTTTTAAAGCTTTTAAATACAATAATTGATAATGAAGCAAACAGTTAAGATTCTTTTTCTTTCTATTTTGGTGCTTAACTCATTTGTCCTTTCTGCGCAAGTAATTAATATAAATTTGGAACCGCTGCCTGATGTAAACTATGATCATTTGAGTCGGATTGATACTATTGTCAATAATTACATAGGTAAAGAGTACTCCAATGGAGTTGTTACTCTCGTTGTGAAGGATAATCAACTTGTATATTGGAAAGGTTATGGTTTTCTTGATAAGGACAGTAGCAAACCAATGCCTAAGGATGCCATATTTAGGATCATGAGCCAAACAAAGGCCATTACAAGCGTTGGCATTATGATACTTTATGAGCAGGGAAAGATATATTTGGACGAGCCAATCGGTAATTTCATACCAGAATTTAAAAATCAGCAAGTGCTAGATCAATTTAATGAGGCTGATTCAACCTACACAACCATACCAGCAAAAAGGAATGTCACTTTCAGAGATCTCCTTACACATAGTTCAGGAATTGATTATGCAGGGATTGGTTCGCCAATAGCTAATGCAATTTATGGAAAAGCCAAAATTCCCTCGGGTCTTGGAAACTTCAATGCAAGTTTATTGCAGAAGATGAAAGCATTGGGTAAACTTCCCTTACTGTTTCAACCCGGTGAAAAATTTAGATACGGCCTAAATACCGATTTGCTTGGGTGTCTAATAGAAGTAATTAGCGGGAAAACATTAGATGAATTTTTCAGGCAACATATATTTAATCCGCTCGGGATGAAGGATACATACTATAATTTGCCTCAATCCAAAGCAAGTAGGTTAACTACGGTTTATACTGAAGATTCACTTCAAAATATAATTAAATGGAGAAAGGGGTTTAATAATATAGATCCGGATTACCCCCTAATACCTAAGAGCTATTTTTCGGGAGGTGCAGGTCTTAGTTCTACAGCAATGGATTATGCTATTTTTTTGCAGATGTTACTAAATGGAGGAATTTACAATGACCATCGAATTCTATCTCCCAGGTCGGTAGAATTAATGACCAATAATCAACTCGAATACAGCTATAATGGTGTTGATAATTTCGGACTCGGATTTGCATTAACAAGTTCAATATCTGCATCCAAAAACGCTAGAAATAAAGATTCCTATAGTTGGGGAGGTTATTTGGGCACTACATATTGGGTTGATCCAAAAGAAAATCTTGTTTGTTTAATAATGACGCAACACACACCCAATAGTCATTGGGAATTGTTTACTAAAATTGAAAATATAATCTACTCCAGCATTAACTAACATGTTTGGCCCAAAATTATTTACGTGTTTTTTGGTTATTTCGTTTTTTGTCAATACTCAATCAGTTGCTCAGCAATCAAAAGACAAACAGAATGAGGGTGAATTCAAGATTGTCAATTGCTCACATTCAGGAGTTTCCGCCGATTACTCTAAACCCCTATCAATAACTTTTAATCAGCCTGTAGATAAGAGCTCTTTAAATGAAATTATAGTTACTTCAGGCGGTTCATCAAGACAACCTATTGGTGGGAATTTTCAAATTTTAAGAGGGATTTGGATTGTTTCCCAAGACGCCAAAATTATTACGTTTAGACCATCAAAAGATTTTGTTGGTGGTATGTTAATTTCAATCACATTAACTGAAAAATTCAGAAGTTTAGAGGGAAACCATTTCAAAAATGGTAAGGATATTATAAGCTTCATTACGGATAATGGAAATGAATTTGGAATAGATACTATTACAATTGACACATTAAAAATAGAAGATGGTAATGTGATTCCCCTTATCATTAGTTTACCAAAGAATGCGAATAAAATTCCTGTATTAATTTTTGTTCATGGAGGCGGATGGACTGGCGGTACCGCTACGCAATCATTTGCAGCCCTTCCAACCGGTCATGCTTCAACTTATCTAACCAATAAATTGGGAGTTACCGTTGTGGGGGTAGCCTATCGGTGTAAAGGTTCAAATGGAAATTTCACAAAGGCAAAACAAGACGTTGAAGATGCTATCCAATTTATAAAAACGAATGCAAAGAAATACAATCTTGACACATCTCGTATGGGTTTGAGCGGAGAATCCGCAGGAGCACCATTGTCCGCCCTTATTGCGCAAGAGGATCCAGACATTAAATACTATATTGGTATTAATGGTATTTATGATTTTGAAAATAACAATATTGGGCAATTTGGTCCTGGAAATGATTTTGGCCAACAAATTCCATCTACAACTGCGAACTCCGCTATATCTCACATAAGACCCAATCCTCCAACAACCATGCTAATACATGGAAATAAAGACATAACTATTAGCCATATACAAAGCGAAAAATTTAATCAGGCGGTTATTTCTGTTGGTGGACAATCTGAAATTAGAATATATGATGGTCAGCCACACTGGGAGTTTTATATGCCTGGTGGTAAATACGAAATATCAACGTTGTACCAGATAAAAGAATTTTTAATAAAAGTTATGGGACTTGACGTAGATTAGGCAGGTGGTAATTATAAAATTTTATTAATTAAACCTGCATGGAATTCTTCAAATACAACCTAATTATCAGCCCATTGGTTAAATATTTTTACGATATTCCTTTGGTGAGATCCCCATATATTTTTTGAAAACTCTTGAAAAATAAAACTGGTCTTGAAACCCCAACAAAAAACTAATTTCTTTTATGCTATAATCGGTATAATTCATGTATTCGCAAGCCTTCTGTATTTTTTTTAGATTGAAAAAGTGATGCAAAGAATAGCCTGTGCTTTTTTTGAAAACACTAAATAAATAAGACGGGGAGTAGTTAAATTCATTTGCCAATTCTTCGGTTTTGAATGTTTTATCCAAATTTTCATTCAAAAAGGTTTTAATTGAATTAACCAAATCTTTACTGTTCGCTGTATTGGTATGTTTATTTATATCATGATAAATAAAGGAACTTATAAAACTCTGACTTAAAATATTAGCAAACTCCAATTCGTATTCAGCATAACCACCATTAAAAATTTCAAATATTTGCTCAAATAACTTAATGACCGTGTTATCGTATGGCACAGTATCAGTTATTGTATCATTTAATATATGTCTTTGAAATAATTCATTTACCGAGGTTCCATCGAAATGCATCCAATAAATGCTCCATGGATTATTGTTTTCTGCACCGTAAGCATGGCGCGTATTTTTTGGTATAATAAAATATGCATTAGGCTTTATTTTAATCTTTTTTTTATTGTAGGATAACCATCCCTCCCCTTCAACACAATAAATAAAGATATATTCCTTTGAACCCTTAATTCGCTCCCTGAAATGGTGATTCGCATTGGGATAATAGCCTAAATCTGTGACAAAGAATTTTTTAGTAATGGGGTTCTCATTGAGCTTTTTTCTAACTTGATTTGGCAAAACAATCATTCGTTGCCCCATAAAACCCTCCTTGATAGTCAAATCGTCCATGTTTATCTTGATTTTGTCTATTGCAACAGTTAACTGTTAGTTATATTTTGGATTTAAATTTATGGACAAAATTTCAACATACTCCACTTTACAGAATAATAATAGCAATACATTAAACAATGTCAAAGTGTTTAAGAAAAAAATGATTTTCAAGGCCCTTGTTGTTAATTGTAACATTGATAGGATTGTACATAACTAAAAGAGAAAAAATTTGATGCAAATAACTACACCCATTACGGAATTAATTTTTTTGAATTTTAAAATTATTTTAACCTAATTCAATGAATTCAAAGTTGACAACTAAGTTTAATTTTCCCTTTCTGATTTTCTTGGCTTTAGTTTCTGCCATGGGAGGTTTTCTGTTTGGGTACGATTGGGTGGTAATTGGAGGTGCAAAACCTTTTTATGAGCTTTATTTTGAAATCAATAATATGCCTGCCCTACAAGGATGGGCAATGAGCAGTGCTCTGGTCGGATGTATTTTAGGAGCAGTTCTTTCTGGAGTTGTGGCTGATCGTTATGGAAGAAAGATCCCACTTATTCTATCCGCTTTTCTCTTTATTTTTTCAGCGTTCGGAACCGGTTATGCCGATAGCTTTACGCCCTTTATAATTTACAGATTAATAGGGGGGTTAGGCATAGGATTGGCATCCACGCTTTCTCCAATGTATATTGCGGAAATTGCTCCCACAAAATATCGTGGACAGTTTGTTGCTATAAACCAATTGACCATAGTAATTGGTATTCTTGCGGCTCAATCAGCGAACTATTTTATCGCTGAAACCATTCCAGAAGGAATGACCCCTGCCGAAATATTGGCTTCATGGAATGGTCAGACTGGATGGCGTTGGATGTTTTGGGCTGAATTAATACCCGCTATACTCTTCTTCGTCCTAATGTTTTTTGTCCCAAAAAGCCCTCGTTTTCTTGCTAAAATAAACCAGGATAATGCAGCCCTAAAAGTGCTTGGTTCAATAGGAGGAAAGGATTATGCGGCGATGGAATTAAAAAGTATGAAATTGACGCTTATTGAAAGTAGTGCTAAAAAAATAGAATTTTCAGAATTAGGCAGTTCAAAAGTGCTGCCAATTCTAATCATAGGCATTGTATTGGCATTTTTTCAGCAATGGTGCGGCATAAATATCATTTTTAATTATGCTGAAGAAATCTTTACCGCAGCTGGTTATAGTGTAGGAGATATGTTGTTCAACATTATCATCACGGGGAGTGTAAACCTCATTTTTACATTAGTCGCAATGCGCACTGTGGACAGCTGGGGTCGACGAAAACTGATGCTTTTTGGATCAATAGGTTTGGCAGTTGTTTATGCCTTGTTAGGCGGAGCTTATTATTTTGAATTTAACGGGCTTCCGGTTCTTATTTTAGTAATTGTAGCAATTGCCATTTACGCCATGTCTCTTGCCCCTATTACTTGGGTGGTTCTTTCAGAAATTTTCCCTAATCGTTTAAGGGGAATTGCCATGTCTATTGCGACGTTCTCGCTTTGGGTGGCCTCCTTTATACTCACGTTTACGTTCCCCCTACTTAATGACTTGTTGGGTGCTTATGGAACATTTTGGGTCTATTGTGGGATTTGTATAATGGGATTTCTGTTTATAAAACGAAAATTGCCTGAAACCAAGGGAAAAAGTCTTGAGGAAATTGAACAAGAATTTTCTAATAAAGCCTAGTTCACATGAAAAGACAAAAATTTTATACTGTTCATTCTGATTGGAGCCTAAAAAACGTTGCTAATGTTGTTTTGTTGTTCCTAATTATGATTGTAACAGGTTCATGTGAAAAGAAATCCAATGATGTATTGGATTTATCCGGAAACTGGCATTTTCAAATTGATTCCTTGGACCAAGGGAAACAGGACCATTGGTTTACCAAAACTTTATCTGATGAAATAAGGCTTCCTGGGTCTATGGTGGAAAATGGAAAGGGTAAGGAAGTGTCCGTTAACAGCCAATGGACTGGCTCAATTTTCGACAGCACCTATTACACGAGTAAGAAATTTGCCCGATATCGCCAGCCCGACAACATAAAGGTGCCTTTTTGGTTACAACCACTTAAGCACTATTTGGGGCCTGCCTGGTATCAAAAAGAAGTTTTAATTCCTCAAGATTGGAAAGGACATAAAATAATGCTAACTCTAGAAAGAGCCCATTGGCAGACTGAGGTATGGGTTGGCGATGTTAAGGTGGGTATGCAGAACAGTTTGGCTACGCCTCATAACTTCAACCTAACGAATTATGTTAAGCCAGGCAAAAACCAAATTACAATTAGGGTAGATAACCGAGTTTTAGATATAGACCCAGGACCAAATTCCCATAGTATTTCAGACCATACACAAAGTAACTGGAATGGGATAGTTGGTAATATTAGCATGTATAAAACTCCCTTTCTGACCTTAGAAAATATTCAATTGTATCCTATTGTGTCTGAAAAAAAGGTTGTCGTAAAAGGTAGGCTCTCTAATGCCTCCGGTAATAAACAAAACACGTTTTTGACTGTTAAGGCAATAGGTCCAGATAATTCCGAAATAAATTCGGTTGTGAAAGAGATTAAAATTGATACCTCCGCAAATTTTCAGTTTGACTACTCAATGGGAAATACAGCACTGCTTTGGGATGAATTTGACCCTAATTTGTACACCATGGATTTTGAACTGAAATCCGAGCTTGGAATCCAAACCAAACAGGTTCGTTTCGGAATGAGAGATTTTAAGGTTAATGGAAAGCAATTTAACATTAACGGTCGACCTATTTTTTTAAGAGGTACTCTTGAATGTTCCATCTTCCCTAAAACCGGATATCCCCCTACTGATATAGATTCATGGAAAAGAATTTTTAACATTTGTAAGGCGCATGGACTTAACCATATGCGTTTTCATTCTTGGTGTCCACCAAAAGCTGCGTTTGATGCAGCCGACGAAGTTGGGTTTTATCTGCAGGTAGAGGCATCAAGCTGGGCAAACCAAGGTTCTTCTATCGGCGACGGAAAACCGATTGATGAATGGATTTACAAGGAAGTAGAGGCTATCCTTTCGGCCTATGGCAACCACCCATCGTTCGTAATGATGGCATATGGAAATGAACCTGGTGGCAAAAACCAAATTAACTTCCTCTCTGGTTTCGTGGAACACTTTAAAAACTTTGACAATCGAAGATTGTATACTGGTGGTGCAGGATGGCCATATTTCAAAAATCTTGATTATTACAACAGCGCTAATGGTGTTCGTATACAGGGATGGGGAGAAGAACTCAATAGCATTATCAATAGAGAACCTCCACAAACAATGTTTGACTTTTCCCAAGTAAATGATACTGTTCCCATTCCATTTGTAAGTCATGAAATTGGGCAGTGGTGTGTATACCCGAATTTTAAGGAAATGGATAAATATACCGGTGTTTTGAAACCGAAAAATTTTGAGATTTTCAAAGAAAGCCTTGAAGAAAACCAGATGGGTGATTTAGCCGATAGTTTACTTCTGGCTTCGGGAAAATTACAGGCGCTTTGTTACAAGGCAGATATTGAAGCTGCCCTCCGCACAAAAGATTTTGCTGGATTTCAGTTGCTAGACTTACATGATTTTCCTGGACAGGGTACAGCACTAGTGGGAGTCCTGGATGCTTTTTGGGATGAAAAGGGGTATATAACCCCAGAAGAATTTAGATCTTTTAGTGGCCAGACCGTGCCATTGGCCCGAATGGAGAAACGCACCTTTTTAAATAATGAAATCTTCAAAGCAACTATAGAAATAGCTCATTATGGTAAAAATCCGATTGAGGGTTTAATTCCTAAATGGGAACTTATAGATGCGGAAGGAAATGTTTTTGACAACGGAGACTTTAATGAAATAGACATTCCTATTGGAAATGGAATAAAGCTAGGAGAGGTTTCCGTCAAACTCAACGAGCTGTTAAAACCTCAAAAATTGACATTAGTTGTGAATGTTGGAGATAACAGAAACGATTGGGACATATGGGTATATCCTTTCAGTAAAAAACCAGTTGAAAACGAGAAGAACGTTCTGGTGACAGATAGGTTCGATGACACTACTATAGATTACCTCAAAAACGGAGGTAAGGTCTTATTGAACATAACAAAAGGTGATATTTCACCCAAAAAGGGGGGTGATATAGGAATTGGGTTTTCCAGCATATTTTGGAATACATCTTGGACAAGCGGTCAAAAACCACACACCTTAGGTATTTTGTGTAACCCAAAACACAAGGCATTAGGGGATTTTCCAACGGAGTATCATTCCGATTGGCAATGGTGGGATGCAATGTCTCATAGCAATGCAATTGTACTGGATGATTTTGATCCAAAATTAAAACCAATTGTCCGGGTTGTAGACGACTGGACTGAAAATCGAAGGTTGGCTTTGATTTTTGAAGTAAAGATAGGAAAGGGGAACCTATTGTTTTCAGGTGTTGACCTGCATTCTAATCTTGAAAATAGAATTGAGGCAAGGCAACTCTTATACAGTTTAAAAAAATATATGAACAGTAATGAATTCAACCCTGAAATTACCTTGGAATCTGATGATATTAAGGGCTTGTTAGGATACTAAATAATGAGATTAAAAAGTTCAATGGTTCTAATTAGAACAAAAAATTTCAAAATATGGGCAAAGTAAAAGCATGGAAAGAAAAAGTGGTTATACCCACCTATGAGGTTGGTAAGCCAGAAAAATATCCAGTTTTTCTTGAGAAAAGGGTTTATCAGGCTAGTAGCGGTAGCGTTTACCCTCATCCCGTTATCGAACATATTAGTGACGATAAAGTTGATAAGGAGTGGGATGTTGTTATTGTTGAAAACGATTATTTAAAAATAATGGTTATTCCATCCTTAGGGGGAAGAATTCAAATGGCTTATGATAAAATTAGGGAACGTCATTTCGTTTATTATAATCATGTTATTAAGCCTGCCTTGGTAGGTCTTACTGGGCCTTGGATTTCAGGGGGTATAGAATTTAATTGGCCCCAACATCATAGACCAAGTACTTATGATCCAACAGATTTTTATATTGAGGAAAATGAGGATGGAAGTAAAACTATTTGGGTAAGCGAGGTAGAAAGAATGTTTAGAACCAAAGGGATGGCCGGTTTTACCTTACACCCTGATAAGGCCTATTTGGAAATAAAAGTTCAATTGTACAATCGTACGCCTCATGCCCAAACTTTTCTGTGGTGGGCAAATCCTGCAGTTGCGGTAAATGACCATTATCAATCTGTTTTTCCACCAGATGTAAATGCAGTTTTTGATCATGGTAAACGTGATGTTTCTGAATACCCAATTGCAAAGGGAGAATACTATAAAGTTGATTATTCACCTGGCACGGATATCTCAAAATATAAAAACATTCCAGTTCCAACTTCCTACATGGCAATTGGATCTGACTACGATTTTGTTGGAGGTTATGAAAACGACTCAAAAGGTGGCCTTCTGCATATTGCAGATCACCATGTTTCACCCGGAAAGAAACAATGGACATGGGGACACGGTGATTTTGGTCGCGCATGGGATCGAAACCTCACAGATAGCGATGGCCCTTACATTGAATTAATGTGTGGTGTTTATACCGATAATCAACCTGATTTTTCTTGGATGCACCCCTACGAAGAAAAAAGTTTTAGGCAATATTTTATGCCATATTACAACGTAGGTGTTGTGAAAAATGCTACCAAAGAAGCTTTGTTAAATCTTGAAGTAGATAAACAACTTGCTACATTGAAATTCTATGTTACATCAGCATACGAAAACTGTAAGGTGTCTCTGTCTACTTCCAAAAAAGTAATATTTGAAAGGATTCAGGATTTAAGTCCTGAAGAGGGATTTGAGCAAGTCATTTCTATAGGAGACGTTAAGAATGAAGATCTAAGAGCAACCTTGACTGATAAAGAAGGAAAAGTTTTAGTTTCATGGTCTCCCGGTGATGTAAAAACAGGGGAAATTCCCGAACCTGCAAAGGCTGCAAAACAACCAAGTGAAATTAAAAGTGTTGAGCAACTCTATTTAAGAGGACTTCACTTAGAACAATATAGACACGCCACATATAATCCTACAGATTATTATTTAGAAGGATTATCAAGAGAGCCAAGTGATGTGAGATGTAATAATGCTATGGGCTTGTGGTATTTAAAAAGAGCAAAATTCGAAAAGGCACTTACTTACTTTGATAAGGCAATTGAAACCCTAACTGAACGTAACCCAAATCCTTATGACGGAGAGCCTTATTTTAATAGAGGACTTGCATTAAATTATTTAGGGAGAAAGGATGAGGCTTATAGCGCATTTTTTAAATCTTGTTGGAATGCCGCATGGCAAGATGCTGGTTATTTCAATCTAGCGCAAATCGATTGTGCAAGAGGAAATTTAGAAAAAGCTCTAGACTTAATTGATAGGTCCTTAATTAAAAACTGGCATAACCACAAGGGTCGACATCTAAAGGCCATTATCCTGAGAAAAACTGGAAGATTGAAAGAGGCGGTTGACTTAGTGTATGAATCTCTAAGTATAGATAATTTCAATTTTGGAATTCTTTATGAAAAATATTTGCTGAGTAAAAATCAAGAGGATTTAAATAATCTTAAGGATTTGCTGAGGGAATATCCTCATAATTATATCGAGTATTCCCTAGATTATGCGCAAGCAGGACAATATGAAGAAGCTATTGGCCTATTAAATCATTTTATTAAGGATAAAAAAGAGATTTATCCAATGGCACTATATTTCATGGCATGGTTTCATGAACAACTAGGAGTACAGGATAAGGCTCAAAAATATATCATCGAGGCGGAAAGAATGCCATCAGATTACTGTTTTCCGAATCGATTAGAGGAAGTCATTGTTTTGCAGGATGCTATATCTAAGAGTACTAAAAATGGAATGGCAAACTATTATCTGGGTAATTTTTGGTACGCATTCAGGCAATATCAGGAAGCTCAAGATTGCTGGGAATCATCCATTCAACAAATTGATTCAAATGCAATCTGTCATAGAAATTTAGGTTTGCTTTATTACAATAAAGCAAACAAAAAGACCCTTGCCAGAAACCATATGGAAACAGCATTCAAATTAGACAAAGAGGATGCCCGTTTGCTAATGGAGTTGGATCAATTATATAAAAAATTGAATATTCCTATAGAAGAAAGGTTACATCTGTTAGAAAGCAACTTAATCTTAACTGAATCAAGAGATGATCTGTATTTAGAAAGAGTTTCATTATATAATTTACAAGGGAAACATGAAACCGCACTTGAGCTTATTAAACGAAGACAATTCCATCCTTGGGAGGGTGGTGAAGGAAAAGTTCCTGCTCAGTATTTAATCGCAAAAATAGAAATTGCCAAACAATGTATTAAAGATGGCGATTACCTTCAAGCCATAAAACATTTAGACGATGCTCAAATTTACCCCCATAACTTAGGTGAAGGTAAATTGTTCGGAACCCAAGAAAATGATATTAATTACTGGAAAGGATGTGCATATGAAAAGCTAGGAGAACTAGATAAAGCCAAAGTATCCTGGAATTTGGCATCCATAGGATTGAGTGACCCTAGCCCAGCGATGTTTTATAATGATCAACAGCCTGACAAGATTTTCTATCAGGGCTTGGCCCTATTAAAATTGGATAAACCGGATGAGGCAAATTTCAGATTTAACAATTTAATATCCTATGGCATGGAACATATGGATGACGATGTTAAACTTGACTATTTCGCAATATCCCTACCCGATCTATTGATTTGGGAGGAAGACCTTAATGATATAAATAAAAAACATTGTAATTATCTAATCGGGTTGGGGCAATTTGGTTTGGGACATAATGAAGAAGCAATCAACTCATTTAAAAAGGTCCTTCGGTTAGATAAATATCATTTTTTAGCTGAAATTCATTATCGAATGGTTAAGAACACAAAACCCTTGGTGCCTAAATAAAATTGGTTTAAATCGGGGTAATTATCAGAATAGTTCAATTTGAATCCAAATTAAATACAACTCCCAATAAACCGGATGTATAGAATATTAAAATCCAAAGATGGAGAGGATATGTATGCTGAGATTTTAAATTCTGACAAATCCTCATATTCTAAAATATATTTAAATAAGGGAGCAAGTTTACAAGAATTAGTTCTTGGCAATAACCATATTATCAAAAACATGTCTCCTATGACCTATGAGGAAACCTATGCTTCGTCAATATTGTTTCCCTTTGCGAACAGGGTCAAAGATGGCAAGTATAGGTTCGAAAACAAGACGTACCAATTAGAAATCAATGAGACAGATCTTAACAATGCTCTACATGGATTGGTTTATAACAAAACATTTGAGATAATAAATGAAGAAGTAACAGATACCTCGGCAACAGTTAAACTTGCATACCATGAGACTAAAAAACTAAACGGTTTTCCATATTCTTATTCTGTTTATTTGGACTATACCTTGAAGGATTTTGATCTTGAAATTAAAGTTTCTGTAAAAAATACAGACACAAAAACCTTCCCTTTTACATTAGGATGGCACCCTTATTTTGTAAGTGACAATCTTGGCGAAAGTTTGTTAATGTTTGATTCCAACAAAAAACTTAAATGGGATAATAGAAACATTACAACCGGAATATTAGAAACTGAAGTGCCAAAGGTTTTAAAAATTCAAAATCAAGAATTTAACGATTGTTTTTTGCTGAATTCTAGTGTAGTTCATTTTCAAACTCCAAAATATTTACTGATTCTAATGTCAAGTGAAAGTGATGGCTTTTTGCAACTCTACACACCTCCAAAAAAGAACACTATCGCCATTGAGCCAACAACCGGGGTTTCTGATAGCCTTAATAATAAAATAGGGCTTAAAACATTGAAGCCCAACAATGATTATGAAGTTGAATGGAATGTTACAGTCGTAAACAATTAAAAGTATTAATGGTTTGAATTGATCAATATAGAGTCATTTCAATTGCAATAACAATAAATAAAACTCTTTTATAATGAAAATTTTGGTAACTGGTGGGTTAGGCTATATTGGCTCTCATGTTGTGGTGGAACTACAAAATGAGGGGTTTGAAGTTGTAATAGTGGATAATCTATCGAACTCTTCAATCGAAGTGTTGGATGGCATTACTTCTATAACAGGTATTAAACCAGGGTTTGAAAAATTAGATTTAAGATCTAAAAGTCTCGTAATAGATTTTTTTAAAAGACATGAGTCAATAGATGGTGTTATTCATTTTGCAGCTTCTAAGGCAGTAGGTGAAAGTGTTAAAGACCCATTATTATATTATGAAAACAATATAAATTCTTTGATATACCTATTACAGGAACTGAAATCGAAGAAATCTCCAAAATTTATTTTTAGTTCTTCCTGCACTGTATATGGAGAGGCAGATACTTTACCAATAAATGAATCTGCACCAATAAAAGTTGCACAATCTCCATATGGAAACACCAAGCAAATAGGAGAGGAAATTATTCAAGATGTTTGCAAGGTTACACCCCATTTTAACGCAATAGCGTTAAGGTATTTCAATCCAATAGGGGCCCATCAATCTATTAAAATAGGAGAATTACCCATAGGCACTCCTCAAAATTTAGTGCCCTTTATTACTCAGACAGCAATTGGCAAAAGACATCAATTAAATGTGTTTGGCAATGATTACCCAACTGATGATGGAACATGTATCAGAGACTACATACATGTTGTGGATTTAGCCAAGGCTCATGTAACCGCCCTAAAGCGATTAATTCAGGGAGATAATTTGGATAATTTTGAGGTATTTAACATAGGTACGGGAAAAGGGGCGTCTGTTTTAGAAGTTATCAGAACTTTTGAAGAAATCTCAACGACCAAATTAAATTACCAATTCGTTGAGCGCAGGAGTGGCGATGTTGTCGCTGCATATGCTGATACATACAAAGCAAATAAAATATTAGGTTGGATGGCAGAATTAACCCTGAATGAAGCTCTGCAATCTGCTTGGAAATGGGAAAAGAGTCAACTTTTTTCTAATTCCAGTAGTTTTTAATATTCTCATATTATTGAGGACAATTGAGTTATTTGGAGAACCGACTGAATCATGTTTTTAACCTTCTTTCTATTAATGCGGTTTATAAAGGGAGTATAATATTTTCTGTTGTAAAGGATCCCAGAGATCGTTATAATCGTCCACAATCCTTGATTGGACAATTGAGATGTCCATTTAGTTACGCTTTTAACACTAACATTTAATTGATCTGGGGTATAACTCCCTCTAAGAAAAATAATTGTAATACCCTCTTGTTCTCAAATTGTAAAACGCCGGTAATAATTTAGCTCCACCCTCTAACGTTTACCTTTCATCAAAGTCATTTGGCCGTTGTACGCCGACTCCTGCTTGCAGGATGATTTTACTCCCGGTTTCTTTTGGTCCCAATCAACCGGTTTCAGGTTGACACCAATCGAAAATTGCTTGCGTGCTTTACCATAGGTAAGGTCGGCCATAAATTGGACATTGTCCTTGCTGATTCTGCTTACTTGTTAGCATGAGAAACCGTATATACAACACTTTTTCCTTCATTATAAATGGTGTGTTATAAAAAGAAGGAAATATGTACACCCGGAGTATTCTAGTTACCTTTTTGTGCGCCTTCTAAATTTTAAAAAGACAACTGTTGGGTAAAAAACAAAAACCTAACTATCAAGTAGTTAGGTTTTTAATTCGTGAAAGTGGTCCCACCTGAACCATGTTTTAATACCCTGATATACAGCAATATACACTATTATGAAGTGTTTTACAATTTTTCATTCCATTGAAAAGAGCTATAAATAGCTGTATACATGTAGGTGGCATTGAGCATATTTATCAATAATTTATAACCCTGATAATTTTAATAATTTTTAAAATTTTTAAGGCCTTAAAGCTTTTCGCTTCCAAAATAAAGGAACTCAATTATACCAAGAGTGATGAGATATGGCCCCTCCTTGTAAGAACTAGATTTATGTTTTAGTCGACTTAGCTTGATTGGAGGGAACGTAAAATTATTTATTTAGAATCGACTCAATTAATTCCCCATTTTGCTTGTCAGATAATAGTCTAATTACCTTAAAATAGTAATTATTTTTAAATAGGATATTTTTGTCCTATTTATGATTTTTGTCATCTTTTACTTTTCAGACACCACCTAATTTTGAAATATCAAAAAAGAAATAATGAAAAATCTAATTAGTTTATCCCTATTGATCTTCCTCTTTATATTTTCTAGCTGCGGTGGTGGAGCCACAAAAAAAGAAGAAAAGAGTAAAATCAAACTTGAAGCTCCCAAATCAGAGATTAAAACAACCCCAAAAACAGAAGGCATTCCTCCTTCTCAAAGAGTCGACCTCGATAATAAAGGAGTCGGACCTATAACTTCTCTCAAGCTTTCTAATGAAATTGATCCCGAAATGGCCGCGCATGGTGAAGAGGTGTATAAAAACATGTGTTCGGCTTGCCACCGGCCAGATAAAAAATTCATTGGCCCCGCACCTATCGGAATTTTGGAAAGGCGATCTCCTGAATGGATAATGAATATGATACTGGCTCCTGAAAAAATGGTTCAAAATGATCCATTAGCCAAAGATCTACTGATGGAATTTAATGGCTCGCCAATGGCAAATCAAAATTTAACTGAAGAAGAGGCACGCGCAGTACTGGAATATTTTAGAACATTAAAATAAACTGATATATGAAACCAATCCTAAATTTTCTTTTGGTTGTAATGCTGGTTTGTTTTGGTCAATCCTGTAAAGTTGATGAAAATCAAACCGAACTTACAACTAGCAATTCCTTGAAAGAATCCAATGATCCTGCCAAAACTGGCCAAGCCTTTATTAAAGACGATGAAAGCAAACCCACTGTGTTGAGTATCGCTATTGATTCTAAGGAACATTCTACCTTGGTAGCAGCAGTACAGGCCGCTAACCTTGAAAATGCCTTAGTAAATGCCGGACCTCTTATGGTATTTGCCCCAACCAATGATGCTTTTGAAGCCCTACCTGAAGGCACAGTAGAGAACTTATTAAAGCCTGAGAACAAAGAAGTCTTAGCAAACATTTTGAAATACCATGTTACCCCCGGAAAATATTCCGAAGAATTCTTAACCAAATTTAAGCAATTGGGGCAGGCTAACAACCAATATGTAAACGTGGAGGTGGTAGATGGTAAGCCGGTCATTGGAGGTGCACATATCCTTGCAAGCATCGAGGCCGGAAATGGTATTGTACATGTTATCGACAAAGTATTGTTACCTCCAACTGAATAATGAATAAACTAAAACATTAAATGATGAATAACATTTTTAAAACAATTACTGCGCTTGTAGGGCTTTCATTAGTTTTTACAAGTTGCAATAACGGAAACTCATCCCGCCAAAAATCTGGCGCACTTGCCAGCAACGTGGCTGAAAAAGTCTATGTACAACCTGGAGAACACGATGAATTTTATGCCTTTGTTTCTGGTGGGTTTAGTGGACAATTGTCCGTTTACGGACTACCATCAGGAAGACTTTTTAAAGTGATTCCTGTATTTTCTCAAGATGCAGAAAAAGCATATGGGTATAATGAAGAAACCAAACCTATGTTGAATACATCCCATGGTTTTATTCCGTGGGACGACTCACACCATCCTGACATTTCCCAAACCAACGGAGAACTCGATGGAAGATGGGTATTTATTAATGGGAATAACACGCCTAGAATTGCCAAAATCGACCTTACAACCTTCGAAACTACAGAGATCATTGAAATACCAAATAGCGCTGGTAATCATAGTTCCTCCTTTGTAACCGAAAATACTGAATATGTCGTTGCGGGTACTCGATTTTCTGTGCCGATTCCGCAAAAAGATATGCCCATAAAAGATTACAAAGGAAATTTTAAAGGGGCTTTAACTTTCATTTCGGTTGCACAAGAAACAGGTGAAATGAATATTAAATTCCAATTGATCATGCCCGGATTCGATTACGACTTAGCGCACCCCGGTAGGGGAAATAGCCATGGATGGTTTTTCTTCAGCACCTATAATTCTGAAGAAGCAAATACCTTATTAGAAGTTAACGCCTCCCAAAATGATAAAGATTTTATTGCTGCGGTAAACTGGAAAAAAATTGAAGAATACGTAAATAACGGTGGAGGAACAAAGGTTCCGGCTAAATATGCACATAACGTTTATAATGACCACACCCATACTGCATCTTCCAAAATCCTTAACGAAGTGCTTACGGTTAATCCTGCTGAGGTACCTGGTGCCGTCTTTCTATTGCCAACACCTAAATCACCTCATGGATGCGATGTAGATCCTTCTGGCGAATATATCGTTGGTAACGGAAAATTGTCTGCCAATCTAACCGTGCACTCCTTTACCAAGATGTTAGATGCAATTAAAAACGAAAAATTTGCCGGTGACGCTTATGGTATTCCTATTTTAAATTTCGAGGATGTCCTAGCAGGCACTGTTGAACAACCAGGCTTAGGTCCTCTCCACACAGAATTTGATGGTAACGGCTATGGTTATACCACCTTCTTTATTTCCTCTGAAGTGGTTAAATGGAAATTGGGCACTTGGGAAGTTGTAGATAGACAGCCCTGTTATTATTCAGTTGGCCACCTAATGATTCCTGGGGGAAACTCTCGCAAGCCTTTTGGGAAATACGTGGTTGCTATGAACAAAATCACAAAAGATCGTTATTTGCCAACGGGTCCAGAAGTTACCCAATCTGCCCAATTGTATGATATAAGCGGTGATAAAATGGAGCTTTTGTTAGATTTCCCCACAGTCGGTGAACCGCATTATGCAGCAGGATGTCCTGCAGATTTAATAAAAGCTAATTCTAAAAAAATCTTCCCATTGGAAGAAAACGATCATCCCTATGTCAGTAAAAGTGAGGCCGACACCAAAGTGGTCCGCGATGGTAAAACGGTTCATATTTATATGACCACCATTCGTTCACATTTTTCGCCAGATAATATCGAAGGTGTTAAAGTTGGAGACAAAGTGTATTTTCACGTTACCAATCTAGAGCAAGATTATGATGTTCCACATGGAATTAGCATAATAGGCGCAAACACTTCAGAACTATTAATTATGCCTGGCCAAACGGAGACCTTCCTTTGGGAGCCTAAAGAAGAAGGTGTATGGCCGTTCTACTGTACAGATTTTTGCTCTGCTTTACACCAAGAAATGCAGGGTTATGTTAGAGTTTCTGGAGAAAATGCAAACACCCCATTAAAATGGTCCTTGGGTGGTGATATAGAATAAAGGAATAGGATTATAATGTTTTAGTGTAAATCCTAAAAAGGCGGGGGCATCCAAACCTTGTCCTCGCCTTTAATAACATAAGAACGATACAAAGCCATCACAATGAAAAAATCTAATGTAATAATGCTAGTTGCGGCTATACTGCCACTTGGCTTGTTTTTGTTTCCTCTTTGGAAAATAACTTTAGAGGCGCCTCAGTATCCTACTCCACTAGGAATGTACATTCATATCAATGATTTTTCTGATGCAAATCCGCATGACATAAAGAATATCAATCTGATGAATCATTATGTGGGTATGAAATATATTCCTGAAGCGATACCAGAATTCAAGATTTTTCCCATCGGTATTCTCCTAACCAGTTTAATAGGAGTCCTCATAGCTTTTAAGGGCGATTACAAATGGTTTTTGGGATGGTTTATCCTAATGGTGGTGTTAAGTATAGCGGGGCTTTATGATTTCTATTTATGGGAACATGAATACGGCCATAATTTAGACCCCAAAGCTATTTTAAAATTCACCAATCCAGATGGTACCCAGATGGGATTTCAACCTCCCTTTTTTGGTAGTAAGCAAATATTGAATTTCAGGGCACATTCGTATCCCCAACTTGGTGCCTTATTCCTAGGTCTCGGTATGGTTGTCTCCTTTATAGCATTTTGGATGGGCAAACGAACGAAACCACTGGTTTAGCCATTTATCAACCAAGGTAAATACCTTTCTTTTATGAAAACACTAAAACAAATATCCTTAACTGGTTTGGTATGGCTTATAATTTCCTGCAAGCCTTCCCCAAAACCCATAGAATATGGCATAGACGATTGTCAATATTGTAAAATGACGATAATCGATAAAATCCATGGTTCTGAAATGGTTACCAAAAAGGGAAAAGTCTATAAGTTTGATGCGGCGGAATGCATGATTCATTTCCTTCAAGGATTCGATCCAAATGAAATAGAACTCTACCTTACCAATAGTTTCGATCATCCTTCCCAACTGGTTGACGCCACTCAAGCGTTTTATTTGGTGAGTGAAAACCTCCCTAGTCCAATGGGCGAATTCCTTACGGCTTTTAAAAATGAAGGAGAGGCTATCGATATACTGGCGACTCAAGGAGGTACTCTTTATAATTGGAATGAAATTAAAAAGATCCTTAATGCTAAAAAATGAGGTTAGATGCCATTTTAATAGCGATGTTTTTGTTGTTGACCTCCATGGTTTATGCACAACCTATAGAGGTATGTAAAAGTTGTACCATAAATACAATAAAGGGTGCTATCGAAAATGCCAAGAGTCATGATACCATTATCGTAAAAAGGGAAATTTATAAAGAAACAGATATAATAGTCGATAAACCTTTAACCCTTATAGGAAAAGATTACCCAGTTATAGATGGACAGTTGCAAGGAGAAATTATCACTGTGAATGCTGATAGCGTTACCATAGAAGGGTTTGTAATAAAAAATGTAGGTGTTAGTTATACCAAAGATTTTGCCGCCATTCGGTTACGAAAGAGCGAACATTTCATCATTCGAAATAATGTACTTCAAAAACTCTTTTTTGGTATTTACATTGAAAAATGCAAAAATGGAATTGTGGCTAAAAATCAAATTATGGGAGATGCAAAGGAAGAGTTTAATTCGGGCAATGGTGTACAATTATGGTATAGCAATAATGTGCAGGTTATAGGCAACCACATTGAAGGTGTTAGGGATGGTATCTATTTAGAATTCTCTCCGAATTGCAGCATTCTTAAAAACATTAGCAGAAATAATGTTCGGTATGGTTTGCATTTTATGTTTTCTAACGAAAACCGTTATACCGGAAATATTTTTGAAAATAATGGCGCTGGAGTAGCTGTAATGTTTTCGAAAAAAATTAAAATGACGGAAAATACCTTTCGAAAAAATTGGGGAACTGCAGCTTATGGAATGTTGTTGAAAGAAATAAATGATGCCGAAATAAGAGGCAATACCTTTGAAGAAAACACCACAGCCATCAATATTGAAGGATCTAATCGGGTGGTTTATACTAATAACGATTTCAAAAATAATGGTTGGGCAATAAAAGTGAGAGGGGCCTGCTATTCCAATACTTTTAGGGCTAATAATTTCTTGAATAATTCTTTCGATTTAGCTTACAACAGCAAAGTAAACGACAACACATTCATCGGCAATTATTGGAGCACCTATTCGGGATATGATTTAAATAAGGATGGCATAGGTGATGTACCGTACAGGCCTGTAAAGTTATTCTCCTACATCGTTAATAGAACTCCGGAAACCATCATATTGTTGAGAAGTGTATTTATAGATATCATCGATTTCTCTGAGAAGGTATCGCCGGTTTTTACACCCGATAATTTGATGGATGCACAACCTAAAACAAAACGAATCCGATGGTAAGAGTAGAGAATTTATACAAAAGCTTCGGCAAAAATCAAGTGTTATGCGGGCTAAACCTCGACATAACCGAAGGAGGAATCGTTGCTGTGGTGGGCCCAAACGGATCTGGAAAAACCACCTTGATTAAATCTATTTTAGGAATGGTGGTACCCGATAAAGGCCAAATCTCGGTATTGGGAGAAAGTATAAAAAACGGATCTAAGTATAGAGATTCTATTAATTATTTACCCCAAATTGCCAACTTCCCAAGTAACCTAAAGGTGAGGGAAATCATAAAAATGATTAAGGATCTAAGGCAACACAGCGATTATGAGGAAAGATTGTTGGAAATTTTCAAACTGCACCCCTTTCTAGACAAAAAACTGGGTAACCTTTCGGGGGGCACCAAGCAAAAGGTAAACATTGTTTTAACCTTTATGTTCAACAGTCCCTTGATAATCTTAGATGAGCCTACCACAGGCCTAGACCCGGTCTCCCTTATAAGATTAAAAGAACTGATCATAGAACAAAAAAACAAGGCAAAAACGATTTTGATCACCTCACATATTATGAATTTTGTCGAGGAAATTTCAGACGAGATCATATTTCTGCTTGAAGGCACCATTTATTTTAAAGGCAGTATCCCCCAACTAAAAGAGAAAACCAACCAAGCAGATTTTGAACATGCCATTGCCTCCATTTTAATTGAAAACCATGCTTAAAATTTTAAAATACAGTGTTTTCGACCTTATGCGTAGCCGTTGGACCTACGTCTATTTTGGTTTCTATTTAATCCTAGGATTTGTGTTGTTGTTCTTAAATAATGATTTGTCTAAGGCAGTCATCACTCTGATGAACGTCATTATTATCTTGGTTCCTTTAATCGGAACCATCTTTGGCGTAATGTATTATTATAACAGCAAAGAATTCACCGAACTGCTTCTTGCGCAACCCTTAAAAAGGTCCGCTATATTTTTGGGGCAATATTTAGGGGTTGCCTTATCTCTCTGCCTCAGTTTGGTGCTTGGTTTGGGAATCCCTTTTATATTATATGGTTTGTTTGAAAGTTCTGCAATTTGGAATTTTGGTTTGCTCTTGGTTACAGGCGGATTCTTAACCTTAATCTTTACGGCCTTGGCTTTTAATATTGCACTGTCCAACGAAAATAAAATTAAAGGATTTGGATACGCAATTCTCCTTTGGCTTTTTCTGGCGGTGATTTACGATGGTGTATTTTTAATGTCTTTAATCTTTTTTGAAGAATATCCCTTGGATAAACTTTCATTGGTCGGTACCATGCTTAACCCAATTGACCTGTCTAGAACCCTAATTCTATTGAAACTCGACATTTCAGCCTTATTGGGTTATACCGGCGCCGTATTCAAAAAGTTTTTTGGCACCAACTTGGGTTTAATGGTTTCCTTCGGAATGTTAATGCTTTGGGTTATTCTACCTGTATTTAGGATCGTTTTCAAATCAAAGAAAAAGGACTTTTAAAAATCCTTTTTCAACTTTCGTCAGACGGCTTTATTTCCTAAGATATTCGAAATAAACAAAGCAATTGATATGGGTATGAACACACTAAAACTAAACATGAATAGAGCATAATTTGAGATGGGTTCGCTCTGGCTAAAATAGAGATAACCCTGGGCGAGCAACAATAATTCGGTTAGTAGAAACCCTGCGAGAAAACAAAAAAGCCCCAGCAAAAAAATGGAAGTTTGCGTAAATATGTTTTTCATCAAAATAAATAGCAATAAAAAACCCGAAACTCCACCCAGCATTAATAAATGGATAAACCCGATTACATAAAGTCGATGTTGGTAAATTTCTGTTGCAAAGGTCGGGTGAAGGGAAGCTAATTGAAAAATGTTTTTGAGAATGATGCAAGATAAGGAGAAAAGCAAAATACTTTTTCTCGATAGGTCAGCATGCCTGATGGAATTTTTCGCATTCGACCATATGATTTGTACAAACCATAAAAGCCCTATGATTTGAAATAGAGTACCAACTCCATGAATCCAAAATAGGGACCAATGAGGGTAAAACCATTGAAGTGGCAAGGAAAATGTTAGAAAGGTGGCCGTTACCCAGAGAAAATAAATACTTTTCAAGCGTTTAGATTGCTTCACTTTTAAAGCATTCACTAGTAACCCTAAAACCGCAAATAAAAACCATCCATTAAATTGAAAATGAAGAAAAAACTGAATTGCGGTTTGATAAAAATCTGAAGCCTTACCCGAAATTGCAACAGCAGGACCTAAGCACCACACCCCTGCCGTAGATAAGATCATGAAAAAAAGGGCCGTTTTAATGAAGCAGGAACTTGACGATTGGTTCCCTTTAAAATCCTTCCAGACAAGAAATGAAAAATAATAACTGCATAAAATATGAAGGGTAGAAAAGCTGATGGAAACTGCCGCATAACCTTGAAAGGGAAAGCTGAAAAGCATACCCCAAACGGTGATTTGTGTCATCCAGAACAATCTTTGATAGAGAACACCCTTCTTAGAAACATAAGTTTCTACGATCAGCGCGTATAGCATTAGGTATGCCCATCCTAACATAGCAATGTGAGAATGGGCATGCGTTACATACCGGTAATTAATGCTAATGGGGAAGATCTGTGAATACCTCAGCATCAACCCCAAAAGTGCGGCCATAAAAAAGTTTGACAGACAAACAATTGTAAGCTTTTTTAGCATACCAAGCTATATTTCTCAGTGCTTGAAATTAGCTCGGATTCTTCAGTTAACAAATTGTTCTTGCAGTTTGATGGCTTTGGGAAACAAAATATTGTTTTCTAAATGGATGTGCAAATGCAGATCTTTTTCAAATTCTTCTAGCATGGAATAGGCCACCCGAAAGGTAGTACAGGCATCGGAAGGAGGCTGATAGTTATTGGTCAATTCTGCAATCTGGCTAAATCTTTGCCCTTCATTTTCATGTTCATTTTCCATAACTGAAATAGGATTTTGAACCTGCCCAAAAGGAGGTGACGCTAAAATTGTTCCTTGCCTCTGTGCATTTACCATCTCCTTCACATAAGGAAATAGATTGAGCTCCTCTTTTTTCATATGTTTGGTCAATTCTCCGGCTGAGGTTTTAAAAAGTTCATTGATTTTTAAAAGTTCTGTATGCCTTTCACCGTGTACTCGACAAAGTTTTTCCAGAAATTGTTTGAGGACCGGAATAGTATCTTCTACATATCTGTGATGCTTCTTTTCTATATAATCCGCCAATAGATCTATTGGCCAAGAAGAATAATCCATTTTCTCATCGGAATAAGAATGGAGCGAATGTTCTAATTCATTCATAATTAGCTCTGTATCGAGGCCTTTTTTTAAACATACTTCCTCTAGAGTTCTATGGCCATTACAACAGAAATCGATCTGATGTTTTTTGAATACAGCTGCTGTCCTGAAATCTTCAGCCACATAATTACCGATGGTTTTAGAGATTTTTTGTGTTTGTGTTTCCATGATTTTAAATAGGATATTTTTGTCTTATTTATGTATAAAAAAATACTGTTACGTTAATTTCAAAACCGTATTTCCCTTTTCTAATTGATCCACCAATACTTCCAAGGTAGTATTTTCCAACATTAGTCTTAGGCTATGTCTAACTTCCGTAAATCTGTCATGTAAAGGACAAGGGTTTTCTTCGTTACACCTTTGCAAACCCAATCCACACCCCTTATAGATATCGTCGCCGTCAATGGTTTCCACGATTATTGAAAGTGTAATTTTAGGTATGTTTTCCTTGTCAATTTCGAATCCACCATAAGCCCCTTTAATAGACTTAACCACATTTTTTCTTACCAGTGCCTGAAGAATTTTAGCGGTAAACGCTTGAGGGGAATTGATTTCTGCTGAAATTTCTTTAGGATTTACCCTTTTACCTTCCAGGGAATTTTTAGCAATATAAATCATTGCCCTAATGGCATATTCACAAGCTTTTGAAAACATAAAGAGTCTAAATTCCTTTCAAAATTACTATAAATTTTTAATTAGGACAAAACAATCTTAATTAATCACCTATAATTTTAAGTCATTTTTTTTCAATTAATTTGTGAACTAAGGCTAACAGCTTCCCCCTATTGTATCGTTCATTAAAACAATAATAAATTGTGCTAATTATAATTACCTTATGTTAAACCTCCAAAGTTTTATTTGTTTCACAATATGCCTTAAAGTTGCCTTGGTTATACAAGGAATAACTTTGTGGTGCTGACTTCCGAAACGTTTATTGTTACTAATCTGAGGAAGGTAAAAAAAGCCTCACATCTCTGTAAGGCTTGATTTTACTGGTGGTCCCACCTGAACCATGTTTTAATACGCTGATATACAGCAATATACACTATAATGCAGTGTTTTACAATTTATAATTTCTGAAAATATAGCAATATAGAGCGGTAAACATGTAGGTGGCATTGAGCACAATTGTAATTAGAAATAGTTTATACTTCATACTTCTATCATAAATTTGAATTGTGTTGAACTTATCTCCCAAATTTACCATTTAAACAAAATCCAGTCTGCTTTATACAAACTGGAAAGGGTTTAACAAAAAAATGAATACGATTAGATTGTTCTAAATCTTCGACTTGTATAAAATTTCTCCCTTCTTGTGTTGCCAAATAGCCTATATTTTCTAATATGGTTATTAACGGATTCACGATTATTTTTTAAAGCTTCATAATTACTGAACATGACTATCAATGTTTTAAATTGTTATTGTTAATGAGTTTATTTATTGAACAAAAGTAGATCGAGACAAGAAGATAGATTTTACACAATTAATTTATAGACTTTTATAATTCTTGTTCTTTCCGTGAAATAATATAATTAAGAATGATTTGAGACGACAAGCTATTGAGAGATTATTGAGCTATTCAATGAGGTTAATAGATAATATACATGATTCAAAATATTAAAAAACATTATTGAAATTTTGTAAAATTAATTTTCCGTTAAATTGGCATTTTCGATAATGCTTGAACCTTTTCAAAAACAAATGTTCCATTATGAGAGTGAAAAATTTAGATACCATTCCAATTGAAACTATAGTTGGATGTTTTTTGGAAGCTTTTGAAAATTACTTTGTAGAATTCCCAAAGGATTTGAAATATTTTAAAAAGAGGTGGGAAATGTCCAAAATCGATTATTCAATATCCTATGGAATGTTTCATGGCCAAAAATTGGTTGGCTTTGTTTTGCATGGTATCGACTTCCGGCGAAATCATTTAACAGCATTTAACTTAGCAACAGGAGTCATTCCGGATTACCGAGGAAAAAAAATAACCAAGAGGATTTATGACTTTGCCATTCCAGAACTGAAAAATCGGGGCATCACAAAATGTCAATTGGAGGTAATCAAAAATAATGCCCCTGCCGTAAATACCTATGAGAATATAGGATTCACCATTACAAAAAATTACAAATGCTTTTCTGGAGATATCGTATTAAAGCAACCTTTAAACTATTCTCTCAAAGAAATTCATCACGAAGAATTCAACATGATTGATTGGCCAAATCAAACTTCGTATTCATGGGAAAATCAAGAAGAATCTCTTGTTAAAGGTGAATTTAAATGGTATTTGGTTTCAAACAAGAGTATGGCTGAGTCCTATTTTATTATCAATCCCCTAACCGGCTATATCCCAAAAATCGATGTCCTTGAGGAAACAGATGAAATATGGCAACGATTGTTTTCTGCTGTCAATGGAGTTTCAAGTAAGATAAAAATCAACAATGTAGATGAACAATTAGCTGTTAAAATAAATCGACTTCAACAGTTCGGGTTAAATAATACTATCGATCAATTTGAAATGGAATTACTCCTTTAAGTCAAAATGAAAAAAAACACTCTTATTTTTAGCAAAGGGGATAATGGTTTCTATCTACCGTAACTGAATAAATTGAATTGTGACTTATATCGGATTGGAAAAATCACTACTTTAGTTATAAGCAATGTTAAAGATCTCTACCATGACTCTTATCATAAATCCCTGCTAACTAATACTTTAATTAAACCAATCACTAAATTAAAGTAAAATGAAACTGAACATTAAAAATATGGTATGTGGCCGCTGTATTATGGTGGTTGATGGCATTTTTAAAGCTCAGGGTATAGATGTCGAAACAGTCTCTTTGGGAGAGGTTCAACTTCCCCAGGAAATTTCACCCGATCAACTCTCAAAACTGAATTCGGCATTGAAGGAAAAAGGATTCGAAGTAATAGACGACAAAAAAAGTCTATTATTGGAACGGGTCAAGTCTGTCGTAATTGATGAGATCCATCACAATGACCATTTTGAACTTAAAGTCAATTGGTCACATTTTTTACAGGAAAAATTGCAAACAGATTATCACCATTTAAGCACTTTATTCTCTTCCGTAAATGGGTATACACTAGAACAATATATCATCAAACAAAAGGTTGAAAAGGTAAAGGAATACCTTTTTTATGATGAAATGTCCTTAAAGGAAATTGCCTTTAAATTAGGTTATAGTAGTGTTGCCCATCTTTCTACCCAATTCAAAAAAATCACAGGACTCACTCCTTCAAAGTTTAAAGAAACCTTAGACAACCGAAACAGACTTGCACTGGATCAAATTTAGGAATTTTGAAACTCTTCCCAAATAATATGTAACAACTAAAAGCCGAATTCGATTGAACTTTGTCTAAAATTTTAATTAGACATGGACAATTGGAGTCAACTTAACATTAAAGGAATGGTTTGTAATCGCTGTATACAAACCATAGAGGAAACCCTATATCATATTGGGTACGCCATAAAATCCATATCATTAGGAAGAGTTGTTTTTAATGATAGCCTCTCTTTAAATGATGTAAAATTGGTAAAGGCTTCTTTAACCCAACTCGGGTTTGAATTACTTGAAGATCGTAATCAAAATCTACTAAACGAGATCAAATCATCCATTCAAGAATTGGTGGCTTACAATTCTAATGGGGAGAAAATGGAGAAGATTTCAACATATCTAAGCAAAAAGCTCAATAAAAACTATGATTCCCTTGCAGAGTTTTTTGGCAGATATGAAGGATTAACCATAGAGAAATACTTCATAAACACTCGAATTGCTAGAGTAAAAGAGTTGCTTGTATATACGCAAGACACATTATCGGAAATAGCGTTTCGCGTTGGATTTAGCAGTCCCCATCATTTATCGAACCAATTCAAAAATAGCACAGGATTAAATCCGTCAGATTTTAGGGAATTACACAAAAAAAATAATGCTGTTAGAAGGAATGAAAACATGCAACATGAAATATTTACGTCAAATTAATTATACCCATCAATAAACTAAATGGAGTAGCTTAAAATATTTAAAAAATGAAAACTATAATGGAAATAACCGATAGCAAAGAGATAAGCGCAAGCGAACAACTAATTAAACGGACTTTTCCAGTTACGGGTATGACTTGTGCCGCTTGTGCCGTTAGTGTCGAATCAATGCTCACCTATACCCCTGGTGTTGTTAGTGCCGGAGTCAATTTTGCTAGCCAAAGTGCTTGGGCGGAATTCAATCCTGAAATTACCTCTTTGGACGATCTACAAAAAGCCGTTCGATCCATTGGCTATGATCTAATCATTGATTCCGAAGACCCATCCCAAGAACAATATGATCTTCAGAGAAAACAATATGAAGATATTCGCAAAAGACTAATATGGTCTGCTGTTCTTACATTCCCCGTATTTATCATAGGGATGTTCTTTATGGATTGGGAAATGGGAAAATGGATATCCATGATTTTATCGGGAATAGTTCTTTTCTATTTTGGAAAAAAGTTTTTTGTCACTGCATGGAAGCAAGCAAAATTTGGAAAGGCCAATATGGATACTCTTGTAGCATTGAGTACCGGTATTGCTTATCTATTCAGTGTATTTAATACGCTTTTCCCTCATTTCTGGCATGAACAAGGAATTCATCCTCACGTTTATTATGAAGCAGCCGTCGTTATCATAACCTTTATTTCCCTTGGCAAGTTGTTGGAGGAAAAAGCCAAATCCAATACATCATCTGCAATCAAAAAACTAATGGGATTACAACCTAAAACTGTCAAGGCCATATTTGAAAATGAAGAAGTCGAGATACCTATTTCATCAGTTCGGGAGGGTTATACCCTAATCGTGAGACCAGGTGAAAAAATTCCTGTGGATGGCATAGTAAGTTCTGGGCAATCTTATGTTGATGAGAGCATGATAACCGGAGAACCAGTTCCCGTATTAAAATCCAACGATGCTGTAGTTTTTGCAGGCACATTGAATCAAAAAGGCAGCTTTCATATGATTGCCAAAAAAGTGGGAAGCGAAACAGTATTGGCTGGAATTATTCGAATGGTTCAAGAGGCACAAGGAAGTAAGGCCCCAGTTCAAAAACTCGTCGATAAAATCGCTGGCGTATTCGTGCCAATTGTCATCGGTATATCCATACTTACATTTATCACTTGGATAATACTTGGTGGCGATAATGGCTTCACGTATGCTTTATTATCTTCCGTTACAGTTTTAGTTATAGCCTGTCCCTGTGCTCTAGGTTTGGCCACACCCACAGCAATCATGGTTGGAGTTGGTAAAGGTGCCGAGAACAATATTTTGATAAAGGATGCCGAGAGCTTGGAGCAAGGGCATAGGGTAAATGCAGTTATTCTTGATAAGACGGGCACCATTACAGAAGGAAAACCACAGGTGGCAGATGTCTTTTGGGCTACTCCGGAAAACTCAAGGAAGTATTCCGGCATACTGCTTAGTCTGGAATCACAAAGTGAACACCCTCTAGCGGAAGCCGTCGTTAATCACCTAAAAGGTGAGATGGTCAAACCAGATCATGTAACCCAATTTGAAAGTTTCACAGGACGAGGTGTCATGGCCAAGTTTAATAACGAAACCTATTATGTTGGCAACTTAAAATTGATTCAGGAAAAAGGGATCTACACCGACACAAAATTGTTTTCTACTGCTGAAAGATGGCAAGGTGAAGCTAAAACGGTTATCTATTTTGCCAACTCTCACCAGACCTTGGCCATATTTAGTATTGCCGATAAGATAAAAGCCACCTCGAAGGAAGCCATCAAAAGACTACAGGAAATGGGCATAGAGGTTTATATGCTTACCGGAGATAATTATCATACTGCAAATGCCGTAGCTGATGAAGTAGGAATAAAACATTTCAAAGGAGAAGTTTTGCCATCAGACAAGGCGGAGTTTACAAGAACCCTGCAATCCGAAGGTAAAATTGTAGCCATGGTAGGGGACGGTATCAACGACTCGCACGCATTGGCTCAAGCAGATGTAAGTATTGCTATGGGCAAAGGTTCGGATATTGCCATGGATGTTGCTAAAATGACCTTGATTACGTCAGATCTTAATTCCATACCTAAAGCCATCAAACTATCTCGAAGCACTGTCATTGGAATTCGCCAAAACTTGTTTTGGGCATTCATTTATAACCTCATCGGAATTCCTCTTGCGGCGGGCATCCTTTTCCCACTTAATGGGTTTCTTCTAGATCCTATGATAGCAGGAGCAGCTATGGCTTTCAGTTCGGTATCGGTAGTAGCCAATAGCCTAAGACTGAAAAGAATAAAAATCTAAAAATAGTATTGGGGTGTATTGACACGTTGAATCGGATTGTTGATCTGACGGGAAAAATACACCCTATTTGTAACGATACAAAACATGGAAAAGCAAATTAAAAGCCAGGACGTTTTCCAAGGAACTAGAGAAAAACTGCGCCTGGACTCATGAACAAATAAGTGCTGTTATATTCTTTTATGTGCAGCAATGCCAATAACAGATGAAATTACTCCCTCATATTTGGAATTATGAAATCATTGACGGCAATAATGTAAAACTTAGCAAGCCCTTTCAAAATAAATTTACATCATAATTAAAATCTAAAATCACATAAAAATCTAAAATCATGGAAACACTAAAATTCAATTCAACAATTAAATGTACAGGATGTTTGGCTACAGTAACTCCATACCTGGATGAAACTGCAGGAGCAAATAATTGGGAAGTAGATTTAACAAACCCAAATAAAGTGCTTACCGTAAAAACAGATGGTGTAACCGCAGAGGATATTACCAAAGCTGTAGAAAGCGCCGGTTATTCAGTTGAATCTATTAATTAATCATTCAAGTGAAAACCCTAACGACATTGCTAATGGCTGTCCTTTATTGGGGCGGCCTTTCAGCACAAAACCTTGAAATGGTTTTCCAGGAATACATCAACCAAAAAAATTACCTAATTGAGGGTAATCTACAGGGAGCTACTCACAGTTCCGAACAGTTGGTTAACTACCTGGGAGGCCTGAAAGAAGAACTTGGTCAAAATGCACTAATAAATGAATTATTCGAAACAACGAAAGGCATAACCACAGCCAAAACTATTGAACAAAAAAGAAATGCGCTGGGAAAACAATCTGAGGCTCTTTGGAAACTGATGAAAACCAGTGAATCTTTAAATGAAAAGGCTTATTACAATTACTGTCCAATGAAAAAAGCTTCTTGGATTAGTGAATCAAAAGACATTAGAAATCCTTTTTATGGAAAACAGATGTTGCAATGTGGTAATGTAAAAGAATCTATCAACTAACACGTCATGAAAACGTCAGTCATAATCCTTATCGTTATCATGTCTAGCTATTTATCTTTTGCACAACCTGTTGTAAGATATGATTTGGTAATTCATGATACCATTGTGAATTATACGGGCAAAGAGCGAAAGGGCATAGCCATAAATGGTCAGATACCGGCCCCAACCCTTTATTTTATTGAAGGAGATATTGCCGAAATTCATGTCATCAATAAAATGCATCATGAAACATCGATACATTGGCATGGATTAATCCTGCCCAATGAGCAAGACGGAGTTCCCTATCTTACTACTGCACCAATTGCTCCGATGAGTGAGCATGTGTTCAGATTCCCGATTGTTCAATCCGGTACTTATTGGTATCATTCACATACTATGCTTCAAGAGCAAATAGGATTGTATGGTGCCTTTATCATCCATAAAAAGGAAGAACCCAGGTATTCAGAATACACCATGGTATTGAGTGATTGGACTGATGAAAAACCAGAACAAGTTGAACGTTCGCTTCATCAAGCTACGGATTGGTATGGCATACGAAAAGGTGCCGTTCAAAGCTATTCTGAAGCACTTGTCCAAGGGCACTTGGGTACCAAATTCACCAATGAATTCAAACGCATGATGGCCATGGATGTGAGCGATGTTTACTATGACAAACTGCTTATCAATGGCCAACCCGAACAAGAGGCGTCCTTTGCCAAACAAGATACGGTTCGATTGAGAATCATCAATGGAAGTTCCTCCACCTATTTCTGGATCAACTATTCAGGTGGCAAACTTTCTGTCGTGGCCAATGACGGCGCTGATGTAGAACCGGTATCCGTTGATCGCCTTATTATTGGGGTATCTGAAACCTATGATGTGAAAGTGGTTATTCCAGATGATGGCAAATACCAGGTATTGGCAACCTCTGAAGACCGCACAAACAGTGCTTCACTATGGCTGGGTTCTGGAATAAAAATACCATCCAAAACCCTTCCAAAGCTTGAATACTTCAAAGGCATGGAGATGATGAACGACATGATGACCATGGGAGGAAAAATGAACGATATGGGCATGAACATGAGCCTTCAGCAAATGGATATGAACACCATCATGTATCCTGAAATTATGAACGGTGAAGAGCCTATTGTAACCCTTAATTATAATATGTTGAAGGCACCCAAGCCTACAACACTTCCCAATGCACCATTTAGGGAACTTCGAATTGAACTTACTGGAAACATGAACCGATATGTTTGGACAATTGATAATAAAACCGTCTCTGAAACCGATAAAATATTGATTAAAAAAGGGGAGAACATAAGAATTGTAATTTATAATAATTCAATGATGCGTCACCCAATGCATCTTCATGGGCATTTTTTCAGGTTGCTTAACGATCATGGTGAATATTCACCACTTAAAACGGTCGTAGATATTCTGCCCATGGAAACAGATACCATCGAGTTCCATGCATCAGAGGAATACGGTGACTGGTATTTTCACTGTCATATTCTCTATCACATGATGTCTGGAATGGGAAGAATATTTCAATATGAAAATTCACCTCCTAACCCCCAACTTCCAAACCCTAAAAAGGCTTTGAGAAAAGTTTATGCCGATGATCGAAGATTTTATTTGGGAGCAGAAATTGGTTTGGAAAGTAATGGAAGTGATGGTGAAATTTCCTTATCCAACACTAGATGGTCTTTTGGAACAGAATGGCGTTTAGGTATTAATGAACATGCAGGGATTGAAACTGAAAGCCATATTGGAAGATTCATTGGCGCTAATCAATTTTTTATGCCCTATGTAGGCTTGGATATCAGAAGCCGAGATGAAGAAGAATTAAAAGACAATTTATTTGGCCAATCCAACACCAAAAATGAGAGAGCTGTCTTATCTGCAGGTTTCGTTTATGTATTGCCATGGTTTATCACATCCGATATCAGGGTAGACCAAACAGGGCGATTTAGGGTACAGCTATCACGAGAAGATATTCCTTTGACACCAAGAATCAGATTATGGGGACTTTGGAACACCGATTATGAGTATGCATTTGGAGCTAAATACATTCTTTCCAAATACCTATCGCTTTCCACGCACTATGATAGTGATATGAAGTACGGATTGGGCCTAACATTTACCTATTAATTCATAACAAACCTTTTTACAGAAAAAAAACCTTTAAAAAATTTAATCTTAAAAAATGAGAACACACTATTTTATCCAACTGGTAATATACTTCACCATTAGTATTACAATTATGAGTTGTAGTACAGAAGAATTAGTTAATCATGGGCCTTCAACCAAGGTATCATTTGCAAATCAGACACATACCATTGCCCAAGACATGGAATCCATTTCCATTCCCTTGAAGTTAGAACCAAAAGCCAATAATAATGGATTCATTACTATTGAATTATCTGGAAATGCTACTTATGGAACTGACTTTACAACCATCCCTGAGGCCGTAAACAACAAGTTTTACATTAAACTCTTGACCAATACGCAGGACACCAGTTTCGTAATAACACGGGCAAACGTAACCACTACAGAAAAATTGATCAATCTTAAATTGAGCAACCCAACTGCTGATTTTTCATTGGGAAGCAGAATAACATCTGAAGTAAAATTAAATGCGCAACCCAACCCTAGCTTTGAAAACAAATTGAATTTTGCTGGTTCAGCCGGAACGGTTTCAGAAGAGAATACACAAGGGATGACCATTGCGTTAAACACAACAACTGTGGTTTCTAATGGTACTAGTGCCAAAGTTAAAATTACAGCGCCACAAGGGATTGCATATGGAACTCATTTTTCAACCATTCCTTCAGCGATTTTAAATGAAGTCTCTCTTGAATTCAATCAAAATGCACAAGGCGCCAGTTTTAAACTTATACCTATTAATGACAACGTATTTATTGGAGACTATAACATTGTATTCGAAATCATCGAAGTTAGTGAGAACTTGGTAATTGGGGAAAACAAAACATTTACCGCAACAGTATCCGATAATGACCAACCTTATGGAACTCTGCATACCATAACAGAATTGAGGGCGATATATAATGAACATCAAGGAGATTGGTATTTGTCGCAAGATTATTTCATTGAAGGTGTCGTTACTTCTAACGACAATACAATGGACAGTAAATCCATTTACGTTCAAGATGCAACCAGCGGTATTTTAATACGATTTACCACTCCAAATATGTTTAATTTAGGGGACAAAATAAGGCTGAACTTAAAAAATGGGACAGGCATGGGAATGAACGGCCAAAAAGGCATCAATGGGGTTAATATCAGCAACGTGGTTAAATATGCTGAAAACATTCCAGTCTTCCCAGAGACCATAACCATAGCACAATTACATACTGGAAATTATGAGGGGAAAAAGGTCAAGATTGAAGGTGTTCATTTTGTTGATGCCGATGGTATTGTGAAATTTATAGGAAGCCACACTATCAGACGCGATGAAGCTGGAGCCATTGTATTGGTAT
The DNA here is from genome assembly GCF_015476115.1 of Aegicerativicinus sediminis. GTDB lineage: Bacteria > Bacteroidota > Bacteroidia > Flavobacteriales > Flavobacteriaceae > Aegicerativicinus > Aegicerativicinus sediminis. Next base: position 1,292,608 of record NZ_CP064295.1, read on the forward strand.
ATTCCACGGCAACATTCAGTGACTATATCTTAACCCAAGGAACGCTGTCAGTAACCGGAATTGTTGGGGATTATGGGCGCTTAATGCCTCAAAAGTTTACACACGATATTACCAATTAATTGAATACAAATATTCATAAGCATAATTTAAAACTTTAGACATGAAAACAAATATCCAGGAACAAATGTTCAAAGAGTTATCAGATAAAACTGTTTTTAATAAGGCACAGAATTATGCTTATGGGTATATCGATAATGTCTTCAATAGAAATGTATTTCCAACTGAAGAAGCGCTGGATAATCTTTCAAATTTTGATGAAGAATTACCGACTTCATCTGCAAAAGTTGAAGAAGTATTGAGCCAGCTGAACACCTATGGTAGCCCTGCAACAGTATCCACTTTGGGTGGAAGGTATTTCGGTTTTGTAATTGGTAGTGCACTGCCAATTGGTTTGGCTGCCAAACATTTGGCAACGTATTGGGATCAAGTCCCTGCAATGCATGTTCTTTCCCCTTTAGGGTCAAAATTGGAATCCGTGGTAGAACGATGGTTGGTCGAGCTATTTAATTTTCCGAAAAGAACTTCGGCCGGATTTGTTAGCGGAACCTCTTCCGCAAATTTATGTGGTTTAGCAGCCGCTCGTTACAGAATTCTTAAGAATCAAAATTGGGATATAAACAAGCAAGGTTTATTTAATGCCCCTAAAATTAGAATTGTCACTGGCAGACAGGCACATTCAACGGTTTTGAAAGCTATCGGGATTCTTGGTCTTGGGCATGACACTATTGAATGGGTCGACGTTGATAATCAAGGTAGAATTAAAGTTGATGCTCTTCCTGAATTGGATTGTAATACCATAGTGATACTACAGGCAGGCAATGTAAATAGTGGGGCATTTGATGATTTTGAAACGATTTGCGCTAAAGCTCAAATTGCTGGTGCATGGGTTCATATTGATGGCGCTTTTGGTTTGTGGGCAGGAGCGGTAAAGCAATTGAAATATCTAACAAGTGGAATTGAAAAAGCCAACTCTTGGGCCGTTGATGGCCATAAAACATTAAATACGCCTTACGATTGCGGAATAGTATTGTGTGAAGATAGCGAAGCTATGACCGCCGCATTGCATATGACAGGAAGTTACATTATTGAAAGTACGGAACGGGATGGCATGTTTTATACCCCAGAAATGTCCAGAAGAGCCCGGGTCATAGAGCTATGGGCGACGCTCAAATATTTGGGGAAAAATGGTATTGATGAGATGATCTTAAACATGCACGAAAGAGCAAAACAATTCGCTAATGAAATTAGAGCCATTCAAGGATTTAAGGTAGAAAACGAGGTGGTTTTTAATCAAGTCATTGTTAGATGTGAATCTGATACAATTACAGAACAAGTTTTAAAAAATGTACAGGAATTAAGAGAGTGTTGGGCTGGAGGTTCTGTTTGGTTTAATCATAAAGTCATTCGTGTAAGCATATGCTCGTGGGCCACCAAGACAGCAGACATTAGTCGTTCGGTAAATTCATTTAAGAAAGCACTTTTAATAAGCAAAACAAATAGATAACTAATTAGTTGAAGTTAAGACCAAAACAAGGCTAAATAGAGAGTAATCAATATTATAAACAGATTAGAAAAGATGAAAACAATATATATTTTAGCATCATTATTATTTACATTTTATGCGGTAAATGCTCAAGATGAGTTGAAACATAAACTAGAGCAACTTGCCAAAGAATATGAAAACGCAAATTTTCATTGAGCAATTCTAGTCTCAAAGGGAAGTGAAGTAATCGCTGAGACCGCATTTGGGTTGGCAAACCAGAAGACTGGCAAAAGAAATACCACAACCACACTTTTCAAAACAGAATCCACAGGAAAAATGATTACTGCGGTTGCGGTATTGCAATTAGTAGAAGCTGGTCAACTTGACCTACAAAAAACTATAATTGATTATTGGCCAGAATCAAAAATCAGAAATGCCAATAAAATGACGTTACATCAACTCCTCACCCATCAATCGGGGCTGACTAGTCCTTGGGAAAGACCAGATTTTGAATTTAAGCAATACACCAACGAAGAGTGGTGGAATTTTATTGAAACCAATCCACTTGTATTCGATGAACCGGGAAAAGGTGTTTATTATAGTAGTTCAGCTTTTGAAGTTTTGGCCAAAATAGTTGAAAAGGTTTCTGGATTGGAATTTCAAGATTACTGCAAGGAGAAAATCTTTGTCCCTGCTGAAATGGAACATACCTATTATACAATGGATACGACAAGTTACTTTAGTCGTGGTGCAAATCCGTATCGTTGGATTGGAAGTAAAACCTACTACGAATACCCTGTAAGCCATTTACAGGCAGGAGGCGCTGGAGGATGGTTAAGTTGCATAGAAGATTTTCATCATTTCGCTTTAGCCTTAATGAATGAAAAACTGATTTCAAAAAAATATCTTGATTTAATGATGACAGAACATGTGGATTTTTATCCGGGGAAATACGGTTATGGAATGCAGATTTATAAGGATTTAATGGTACCTGGAAAAACTGTTTATGGCCATAATGGTGGAGGAATGGGTTTTAGTTGTGATTTGTTTTTTGAGCCTGAATCCAAGACCATTATGGTAACGATGCTGAACATGTATGGTAACAGCAGGTCATTAACGCGTAACTATATGGCAACGGTGTTGGGGAACGAACCACAAATACCTGAATAGGATAAAAGTCAAATCTTTTTTGATTTAATTGCCGAAAAAGGGTTGGATGATTTTGATAAGAATTATCCAGAATATCTCAAACTAATTGGAATGGAACAGCCCGATCCGTTTTTTTTGATCAGCTTTTCAGATGGTTATGAAATGCTTAAACAAAGCGAAAGCAGGAAAAAATATCTTATTTCATTAAAAAAGATTATACCTGAAAACCCTGTGTTGTACATTTTTTTGGGTGATGTCGAAAAAAGTGAAAATCATAGCGACTCGGCTAAGACCTATTATTTAAAAGCACGTGAATTGGCCGAAAAAAGTGAAACTCAATGGCTCGGAGAAATTGACCTAAAACTTAAAGGTCTTTAATCAATACACCTTAAACTGAATTATTATGAAAAAATATTTATTCCTTGCTACTTTGGTGCTATTCCAAATTGGTAAAACTGAAAGTCAAATTTCTAAAAAACAACTCGATAATGAATTAACCGAGTTGATGGCAAAAGAGCATATTCCTGGATTAGCTTATGCCGTCATAAAAGATGGCAAGGTATTACATAAAAATGCATTGGGCAAAGCGAGCGTTCCATTTAATGTGCCAGTTACAAATGAAACAGTATTCCAACTGGCTTCATGTTCCAAAATATATACTGCACTTTTATTGGGAAGATTGTTTGATTTGGGGCTATTGAAACCTGATACAACCATTAAAGATTTGGTTGACAATATCCCTGAGGGATGGGAAACCATTACCATAATGCATTTAGCTGCACACCAATCAGGAATTAAAATAGCTGATTTTTCTAAAACAAATTCACCGGAAGAGGCTTTTGAACTGGCCAAAACCATGCCTTTTGAATTTGAAACTGGTGAAAAATCAGAATATATGAGCAGTGACTATTGGATATTACTTTACTTGATAGAAAAAGTAACCCAATTAAAATATTATGATGCGCTCAGGCAATATGTTCTTGAGCCTTTACAATTGAATCATTCATTTGTCAACAATCCTAAATTCGGAATGTTTACCGATCTGGATATTGTTCCCAATCAAGCTCAGGAATATCACTGGTTTAAAAATGAGAATACACTAAGAATCAATCAAATGTGGTTTAAAGAAACAGACTATGCGGCTGGTGGTATTTATAGCTCAATTGACGATATGGCTAAGATTGCCGTGTCATTGGACAAGAAAAACTTTTTATCGGAATCTTCATATAATTTGATAGCAAATCCACTAAAATTGAATAATGGGCAAGATGGATCTTATGGGCTTGCTTTAGTGGTTAGAGATTACGAAAACCATAAAATCATAGAGCACAGCGGTGGACCAGCACTAGCCGATTTTGTGAAATTTGAAAAAGAAGGTTATACCTTTATTGTCCTGACCAATAATAGGGGACTATTTCCATATTTATCTAAACTAATCGCTAGTTATTATATAAAGGATTTGTCTAAAGCAGGACCTCCTGAAGGATGGGAGTAAAGTTTAATAAAATCAATTTTACTGCTCTCAAAAAGCTAATGGAATAATATAAATAGGACCACACTACAGCTCAAAATGTATAAAAATATTGAAACAGAAAGACTTCGAATCCGACCTATAAATTTGATGGATGCAGAATTTATTATCAATTTGGTCAATTCGAAGGGCTGGTTAAAATTTATTGGAGACAGAAAAGTTTTCAATATAAATGACGCTGAAAATTATATTAAAAAAATATTGGATAACCCCAATTACTATTACAGCGTTTTCGAACTAAAGGATTCAGGACAAGCCATTGGGATAGTGACATTTTTAAATCGAGAAAATCAGGATTTTCCAGATATAGGATTCGCTTTATTGCCCGAATTTGAAAAGAATGGATATACAACTGAAGCAAGCAAGGCTTATCTTGATGAGATCATAAAATCAAAAGCCTATAAAAATATTATAGCTATTACACTACCTAATAATTACAAATCAATTGGTTTGTTAAAGAAGCTTGGGCTTAAACATGAATATGATTTTGAGGGTGATAATGAAACTTTGTCACTTTTTAGCCTATTCAACTTATAAATAAAAAAAGTATTTCATATGATAGTTAGGATTTGGACAACCGGAATTAAACCTGGTAAAAATAAAGAATACTTAGAATTTGCTAATAAGTATTCCATTCCGATGTTTAAACAACAAAAGGGGATTATGGGTGTAACTATTTTCACCAAAGATTACAAATCCTCAGTACTCACCTATTGGAAAAAAAAGAAAAGATTTTGCACTATTGGAAAATAACATGATGTACATCCAAACCGCAGACAAACTAAAGGAATCTGGTTTTATAACAGAATCTCAACATCTTGAAATATTTGATACAACTATCCACCTAGAAGATTTAACGTTAAAATTTCATCCTCAAAAGGCTTATTTCCTACTCTGATAATTATACTTTTTCTTCATTTTAAAATAGTCTGTCCATCCGCACTTAGTTATTAAATATACCCTCACAATACCCGAACATTTTTTCGACAATAAAACAAATCTTCAATTAGATAAGTTCAATTCTTTTTAAGAACATAACTCTTATTACGATCCTGTTTTCATAAGGATAATTTGAGTTTCATACTAAATATAATCCGATAAAATTTTATAACGAACCAGTGTAACTATGTAAAAGAGGGGCACGAAGGCATATCTAATTTTGACTTGTAGAATTAATCATTAAATCATCACATTATGTTTAAGAAAATTGATACATGGAAAATAACGCTTTTGTACAGTATAATGACCATTACTATAATTTCGTGTACAAAAAGTCGTGGAGAAAATTTGGAAGCCAATAATACTTCAATTGAAGTCAACAAACTTCCAGTAGATGTCATTCAAGCTAAGCAAACAGACCTAATCCAAGAAGAACAAATTGTCGGCACAATACTTCCAATACAAGAAGTTGCTATTGTTAGTGAAGTTTCTCAAAAAATAACCAAAATAGCTTTCAGAGATGGCGATTATGTTTCAAGGGGTCAACTTCTTTATAAGTTAAATGACACTGACTTAAGAGCAAAGCAAAAAGAGCTTTATGCTGAATTAAAATTAGCCCAATTAAATGAACAGCGATATGCTAGTCTACTAAAAACAGAAGCTATTCGTCAACAGGACTATGATGAAGTAGAATCCAAATTAAACTCTCTAAAAGCGCAAATTGAATTTTTAGATTTTCAGTTAACCAAAACTGAATTAAGAGCACCTTTTTCTGGTCGGATTGGAATTTCAAAAGTAGATCTTGGGGCCTTTGTATATCCTGGTTTGGAATTGGTGAATCTTCAAGACCAATCTAAAGTCCTGATCAATTTTTCAGTTCCCGAAAAACATGTTTTACAAGTTCAGCAAGGCAAATCCATTTCCTTCACAACACAGGTTTCAAATGAATTACATGAAGCGAAAATTATATCAAGCAATTCTGGCTTAGATAATCAGAATAGAAGTTTACTAGTTCAAGCCATTGCTGATAATGAGAAACATGAATTTAAGGGTGGTATGTCTGCAAAAATTAATTTCTCAACTCTAGAGGAAGGAACTAAAGGTGTAAAAATACCTTCTCAAGCATTGATTCCAAGTGAACAAGGATATAGTGTGTTTTTATTGGAAGACGATAAGGCAAAATTAACAGCGGTTGAAATAACCAACAGAAGTGAAAATGAAGTAACCATTCTAACAGGGATAAATAATGGTGACAAAGTTATTGTCTCCAATATTCTTCGATTGGGAGATGGTTTACCGGTTTATGATGTTACCACAACAAACTAAAATAGAAATCATGAGTTTACCATCGATAAGTATTAAAAAGCCCGTTTTGGCAGGAGTATTTTCCGCCTTGATTGTCATTATGGGAATTGTAGGTTGGATGAATTTAGGGGTTAGAGAGTTTCCTTTAACCGAACCGCCTGTAATCTCAGTTGTTACCTTTTATCCTGGGGCTAGCCCTGATGTAATTGCTTCCAAAATCACTAAACCGATGGAAGAATCAATAGCAGAAGCCAATGGATTGCGAACCATTTCATCGGAATCTAGAGAGCAGGTAAGTATTATTACGGTTGAATTCAATAGAGACATTGATTTAGAAGATGCATTAAATGATGTTAGGGATAAAGTATCAAAATCCAAAAATCAAATACCTGCGGACGTTGATCCGCCAATTGTAGAAAAGGCATCTTCACCTGATAATTTGGTAGCTTTTCTTGAAGTAGAAAGTGACACAAAAGATATTAAGGAAGTAAGTCATTTGGCGTCAACCGTAATCAAGGACAGAATGCAGTCTATACCAGGAGTCAATAGAGTAGCGGTTGTTGGGGAGCATAAATATGCCATGAGACTACGGTTTGATCCATTAAAATTAGCCGCATTACAACTTACTCCAGAGGATATTAGGCAAGCCTTATTAAGGGAAAATATCGATTTGCCCTCTGGACGTATTGAGGGCACCAACAACGAATTGAGCGTGCGTTCGATTGGACGACTAACTACTGCAGAAGATTTTAATAATATGATCATTAAGAAAGATCAGAACGCTATTGTCCATTTAAAGGATATTGGTTATGCGGAGTTGGGAGAAATGAATGAGCGAACAGCCATAATTAATGGTACAAATAACTCCAATCGTATTGGCGTTGGAATTGCCATTCAAATTCAAAGGGGCGCAAATGCAATTGAAGTTGTGGACGAGTTTTATAAAAGACTTGATCAATTAAGAAGCGAAGTACCTAAAGAATACCGTTTAATTGTGGGTTTTGATTTTACAAAACCTGTGAGAGAGTCCATTAAGGAGGTAGAAGAAACCCTTTTCATTGCATTCGGATTAGTAGTAATAATAATATTTCTATTCTTAAGGGATTGGCGTTCTACAATCATTCCTGTTGTGGCAATTCCCGTTTCAATATTATCAGCATTCTTCATAATGTATTTGGCTGGTTTTTCCATAAATGTACTCACCCTTTTAGGATTGGTACTGGCAATTGGGCTTGTTGTGGATGATGCCATAGTGGTTTTAGAAAACATCTATAAAAAAGTTGAGGAAGGCATGACACCTTTACAAGCTGCTTTTAAAGGGTCTAAGGAAATTTATTTTGCAGTCATTTCAACAACTATAACTCTTGCTGCGGTTTTTACTCCAATAATTTTTATGGGAGGAATCAGCGGCCAATTATTTAAAGAATTTGCCATCGTAGTATCTGGTTCTGTATTGGTTTCTGCTTTTGTGGCATTAACCTTATCGCCAATGTTAAGTGCTTATTTGCTAAAGAAACGAGATCAGCCTAATTGGTTATATCGACAAACAGAACCACTTTTTATCAACCTAAACAGGGGTTATGAACGATTGCTAATTGCCTTCATGAATAAACGATGGATGGCATGGTTATTTTTGGCGATAACAGGTGGATTAATTATAGTTATTGGCAATAAACTGCCCTCAGAATTAGCTCCAGTCGAGGATCGTTCAAATTTAAATCTTATTGCTATAGCACCTGAAGGCGTCTCTTTTGACTACATGAAAAAGGGGATGATGGAAGTGGGCAAATATGTTAATGAATCAACGGATGGTTTATATCAAACTTATTCTATGGTAGCCGTTTCGTTTATTCCTGCACCTGCACCTGTTAATGTTGCTGTACAAACAATTTATCTAAATGACCCGAAAGATAGAAAAATGTCATCTCTTGATTTATATAATCAATATGGTGCTGCTTCAGGAAATTTTAGGGATTTCTTGTTGTTCCCATATTTGCCGCCAACAATTGGTACACGATATGGTGGTGGAATGCCAGTTCAATTTGTTTTACAGTCGCAAAGTTTAGATAGTCTCAATAAAGTACTTCCGAAATTTTTAAATGCCGCACGCCAAAGCAAAAAACTAATGTTTGTCGATTCTGATTTAAAAATGAATAAACCAGAAATTAAAATCAATATCGATAGGCAAAAAGCAGCATTAATGGGTGTGTCTATTGAGGAAGTTTCCCGTGCTCTACAACTATCATTATCAGGTCAACGGTATGGCTATTTTTTGCTCAATGACAGACAATATGAAGTAATTGGTCAGGTCGAAAAGCTTCAAAGAAATGATATAAGTGATTTACGTACAATCAACGTGCGGTCAGCAAATGGACAAATGGTTTCCCTGGACAATTTGGTAACAATGGAAGAAGGAATAAGTCCGGCAGCCATATACCGCTATGAACAATACACCTCCGCTACAATTTCTGCTGGGCTTGCACCTGGGGTTAGCCTGCAAGAAGGCATTAAAGAAATGCAGAACATAAAGAATGAAGTTTTAGGGGAGACTTTCAAATCAAGTTTGGCAGGTCAAGCTAGGGATTATGAAGAAAGCCAAGGTAATATCCTTTTTACCATGATACTGGCACTAATCATAATTTATATGATCCTTGCAGCACAATTTGGAAGTTTACGAGACCCATTGATTATTATGCTTACCGTACCGATGGCTATAACAGGAGCAATACTGAGCCTGTATTGGTTCGATCAAAGCCTGAATGTATTTAGTCAAATCGGAATTATTACACTCGTAGGATTGATTACTAAAAATGGGATTCTTATCGTCGAGTTTGCAAATGATTTAAAGGCAAAAGGTTATTCCAAATTCGAAGCCGCCACTCAAGCTGCTGTGCAACGTTTTAGACCTATTTTAATGACTTCGTTGACAATGATTTTTGGTGCTTTACCAATTGCCATGACCTTTAACAGCCGACAATCATTAGGAATTGTAATTGCTGGAGGATTAATTTTTGCTGGAATACTCACACTATTTATCATTCCTGCGGTGTATTCCTATTTATCCAGTAAAAAAGTCCCTAGTGAAATAATTGAAGAAGAATCAACTTCAATGCAAATAATCCATCAACATTAAAACATTAACCATGAAAATGTCAATTTTAAAATTAGTTTTAATTCTGATGCTGTTTTCATCAGGCACCAAATCAATTGCTCAAAAAGTTATCAACTTGGATGAGGCCATTACATTGGCATCTCAAGGGAATAAAGCCTTAAAAATCCAAAATCTTGAACAACTCAGAGCAAAACATGCAGTAAAGGATGTGAAAAGCTTATGGATGCCCAATGTAAGCTTAAATGGAAATATCTCTAGGTATTTTGATAGACAAGTCATTTTTGTTCCCGGTAGTTTTGCCGGCACCGAAAAAGATGTTCAAGATTTAAGTGTTGGTGGTTTATACCAATATAACGGGGCTATAACTTTCAACCAGACAATTTTTTCAATAAAATCTAATCAAGAAATTAAAGCGTCTTTGGTAGAAGAAGAAATAGAAAAAGAAAGGACCATTGATTTGGAGAGAAGATTGATCTTAGAGGTTACAAGAGCCTATTATCAGGTACTCCTAGCACAAAATCAATTGGGACTAATTGAAAAAAGCCTTGAGAGAAATGCAAAAGAACTAAACGATTCTAAATCACTTTTCTTAAATGGCAAAGGTTTGAAAATTGATACCTTAAGAAGTTATATAGCTGTCGAGAATCTTAAAACCTCTGTTTCATATCAAGAGAATGCCATCCAAATTGCAAAACTCCAACTAAAACAACTTATTGGTTTTGATGAAGAAACTGAATTATTGTTGGTTGATAATCTTATAATTGATGAGAATGATGAAGAATTGTATAATGTCAACGATGAAATAATGATTGAACAGTTGAATAGACAAGACCTTAAAATTCAGAAACTAAACATTAAGCTTGAAGAGAAAAAATTGGCCAGCATCAAAGCTACTCGATCTCCCGAGTTAAATTTAATTGGTCAATACCAAATACAGTCTCAAACTGATGGTGAAAAGTTCAAAGACCAATCATGGCACAACACTTCATTTGTAGGTGTAAATTTGAACATTCCTATTTTTACTGGTGGTAGATCATCCTCAAAAATCAAACAAAGCCAGCTTAAACTTGAACAGCAAAAAATCAAAATGGATGACCTATATGATTACGTAAGGCTTGAATTAAATACTATATTAAATAATTGGAATAATGCAAAATTACAGTATGAAACCCAGAAAAGAACTGTTGAAGCAGAAAGGGCCAACTACATCATGCATAACCAAAGATATAATAATGGAATAGGCTCAAAGTTAGAGTTAACAGATGCCGAATTTGCTCTTTCATCGTCAGAGTTAAATTTATTGCAAGCAATGTATAATCTAAAATTAAGTAGGGTAGAGCTTCAGTGGGCTATGGGACAACTTAGTATTTAGGATGGTAAAAAAATTCAATTTTAAATGTTGTCCCTATTGTTGGCAATTGTAAAATAAATGCCTTATAAACCAAAGGATTATAAGGCATTTATTTTTATTCTGTGAACCCATCCCAGCCATGTTTTAATGCGATGATATACAGTAATCTACACTATGATGTAGTGTTTTGCAATTTTACATTCTATTGAAAATAGCTATTTAAAGTAATATTCATGTTTTAAAGGAAATTAGCAGAAATGACGTTTATTGTTTTAAAGGTGCTCAAAGATTTTTTCTTGATATATAAAAATTCTAGATTAAGTAATTGAGTAGTCCAATTAGTCACGCTCTTAACACCTATACCTAATTGAGTGGCGGTATATTCTCTGCATGCAAAATACTCATACTCACCTCTAGTTCTCACATTGTAAAATGCCCATAACAACTTTGCTCCAGGAACCAAATTTCTATTGGCATATACATGCGGAAAGAGAAAAGCCTCTAACGATTGTCCTTCCTCAAATTCAAGCATTTTGGAGGTAAGGCGATATTGCTTTCCAGATTTTAATAAAACTCCTTTTTTAACCAAGGCCCTTCTTAATTTCGAAACTGTATTTACATTTAGATTAAGAAGTTTTGAAATGTATAGGTTAGAATAACAGTTATAACCTAATTTGTCCAAACACATATAGTCTAAACCCAATAAATACTTTTCAGTGATGGTAAGATCCTTTGATTTTAATAGCCCGAGAGGATATTTGAGAATAACGTTTTTCATTACTTAAACGATTAATTATAAAACTATATTGAGAAAAACTGTAACTGTCATCCTTGGTTGGCAAATAGCAAACTATTCTTGTTAAAATCTACTTTTAGTCCCCCAGAAATATCATTTTAGGCACTTATATAGAAAGAAGCGATAGAAAAAATTAAAGAAAAAAGCAGTTTAAAATCATTGTCAGTATTATTTCATAATCCTGAAACGATTTTAAAGCAAATATTGGCAAACATTGTTGTCAAGCTCTTCAAGCCTGCCAACTTCGTTTGCAAGTGACTTCAATAAATTAAATGGATACCGTATAGATATCGAAATATTAGGGTGAAGGTTACCTGTTAAACCCTCATGCTATTTTACATGATAAAATACAATCGACTATCTACTACTTCAAGAGATGTTCCAAAGTATCTATGGAAGAAGCTCTATGTAAATTTACTGCGAATAAGTAACGAGAATTGTCTAGATGCCTATTGCGATCTTTCCAATATCTTATTCCAGATCAAAAAAATTCAAGAAGAACGTTATATTGATTCCGGAATTGATGAAACACTCATTTTAAACTCTAATGATGTTCTCTCGGTTCATGAATTACTGGCGATTTTGTCTTCAATGGTAAGAAAGGGCAGAAAGATTCCAGGGTATACCATTTTAATGCATCACAATGGACTGATACCAACACTTGCCAAAAAACTAATCAACCAAATAAAGCGCCATGGATATGTATAATGAAACCCAAAGAAGCTATAGGTACAGTCTATATTCTACCTATCTACTATTGACCTCTATTGGATATTCTTTTCTCGAAGCTGCATTGCACCTCTCTATCGATAAGTATGAACTGAGCAAATTAATCAATGAATTTGGCGAAATAGGCACCAAAGATTGAGCAAAATCTTGAGCACTACCTAAATAATAATTTGCAGCTATTGAATTTTAGTGTGATTAGAAGCAAATATTGGTGGTCTGATTAGGCCTAGGATGCCTTTTAATTTATACCTATTCTAAATCCATATATGGAAAAACTTCCCAATATCTCATTATTCTCATTGGCACATTAATTTCTTATCTGATCCGTTAACTAACCAAAGTTTCTTCATTTTACTATATTAGTTCTTAACCAATGCAACGTTTAATTACACCAACCATAAGAGAAAATTTAATGACCATAGATGTAAACAAAAAAATTTTTGATCTAGTACCATTGGTTACAGAGAAACCCGAGGCACAGAAACCTAGTATGCCGTTTAAAGAACTGATTGGAATACCAATAATAATCAATTTGGGCAAGGTTGAGAATATTAAGGAGTCTCAATCCGACCTTGATGGCAAAACGGTTAATGCATTTAAAAATAGTCTTGGATTAAGTAATATCAACTACTCTAAGTTAACTAACATATCCAATGAAATATTGCAGCAAAGCCCCTATAACGGTAACACAACTATTGAATTTATTGAAGAGCATTTATTCGATTGGATTATTGAAACTTATAAAAACAAGAAAACCTTAATAGAGCCCTTAAATTATTTGCAAACTAAGTTTGAAGAAGAGTTCGATGAATATACCTATTACTTTCGAATACACGCTTTAGGAATAGAATCTCCTTTCCAAATAGGAAATGTTCAAATTATGTTTTTCTCTGAAGAAATTCTAGAAGAATTGTATAGCTTATTTAAGCTGAGCCAAGAAAATAAAACTAAAGAGGAATTTGATGCCTTTTTCAAACCATTTGAGGGAAGACCAATCGCAAAAGTACAAACCAAAGGCACCAAGAATAAATCTAAATTAAAAGGCCAAAAACAGGTCAATACCGCAATCGATATTTTGAAAGCATTTTTAGTTGAAGAATCTGTTCGTCCCTCCACCCAGCTTATGGATGTTGAATATCGTTTCAAACATTTATTTCCTCATTCTTATATTTATGAAACATGTTCTGAGAAATTTGATTTCCATCATACTTTAGAAAGGATAGGGGGAATTGAGCCTGTGGAATTATATGATCAAAGATTAAAACATTTATTAAATTCTGGATTGGATAAAGTTTCTGATTTTGCCTTTAGTGGCGCTAATGATGAGTTGGCAATATTAATTCAAAGGGCAATAAAAAAGATAGGCGAGTATTCGTCCGAGGATGATTTACACGAAAGGGTTATAAAAATAATTTCTTTATACGAATTTCTTTTTATTCCGGTTACAAAGGGAAAAGGAAGGGGCCAGACAATTGTGAAGTCAAATGTTTTAAAAAAAATTATTGAACCCTCAGAACAAGAAGAAATTATAAGGATTTTCAATACTTTTTATGACATTCGAGATAAAATGTTACATAATGGAATTGAAAAGCATATTGACCTTAATAATTTGTATAAAGTTCAAAAAATCACACTTTTCCTTTTAAAGTATTTGGTTGAATTGAACAAAAAACTAAAAACTAAAATTCAACTATACAATTATTTTAAAATTAAATCTGGTTCTAACTAAGGCTAAATGTTTTATGGCTGTTTAAGAAAAATAAACCTATACCAGCCAAATTTTAGATTTGACCGTTTAGTTTTATAATTTTAACCCCTTAACCTTCGCTTTGGCTCGTTTCGTGCAATTTGAAAACACTAGTTTCTAAACCTTGTACTACCCTGAGCTGAGCTGTTGACAAAAAGCAAAGAATGAGCAGAGATAATTTTACAAAATCAACAATTTCAAATTTGGCGAGAAGGGTGGGGTTTCTGTGTTCAAATCCAAAATGCAAAAGACACACAGTAGGGCCGAATGTTGAAGAAGAAAAATCTACTTTGATAGGAATTGCTGCTCATATTACTGCTGCTTCACCGGGTGGTCCGAGATATGACAATAATTTGAATGAGGAACAGAGAAAACATATAAGTAATGGAATTTGGTTATGTAGTAATTGTGCTACTCTAATAGATAAAGATGAAAATAGTTTCTCTTCTGAGACTTTGAAGTTATGGAAAGAACAGGCAGAAATGGAAATGAGAAAAGCAATACTTGGAAGTTTAGCTCATGAAAAACCTAAAAATCAAATACCATTTATCGAAGCAGATTTGATCTATAGCAACGGAATGAGATTAAATAGAGGATACAGTGCTAAAAATAAAGAGAAATTTGGTGGCAATATAATTCCTGTTGGTGGTAAACCAATAATTTTTTGGGAGGTGGTTTGGAACTTTTCATTTGTTCTTCATAATAACTCAAGTTTTCCAGCCTACAACATTCAGATTGAAGAAGTAAGCGATGTTAAGTTCAATGATTTGACAAAACTTCCGAAAATAAATAACCTTCCGCCTTTTGAAAATATTGATTTACGGGCAAATTATGAGGAGTTTATTGAAGGTGAACATACTGAGGCGGACAAATTAATGAACCAGAAAATTCCTGAATCAATCGACGGACTGGTATTAAGGATTTCATATAAAGATGAAAATAGAAATGAACATCAAACTATTGTCAAAATCGAAAAGCAAGAGTTGATTAATTTAAAATAGCCTGCTACCAGCATATTCTAAGGGCATTTATGGGAGAATACACAGAGAATTACAATTGCAATTTATTAGCAAAAACAATGACTTAATCCCAAAACCCACAGTAACATGAGATCAATAATTGCAATGGCAAAAGATAGAAATATATGATTCGAGTTTACTTAGATTGGAATGTGATTAGCAATCTTAAACGATCTGAGTTTAAGGATATAAAAGAATTCATTTCTGAGAATAAAAAAAACCTTCTATTTCCGTACACGCCGGCACATTTTACTGACTTAATGAAAAGCTACAGTCAAAACAATCAATTTTTTAAAGAGGATTTGGAGACTTTGGAATTCTTATCAAACAAGCATTTATTAAGATGGGGGAAAGAAAAAATTGAACCTTTATTTGGGACACCATCTGAATATTTTGAGGGTGAAAAAGATAAAGAAGATATATTCGACCTTATGGATATGGAGAAACTACTTAAAGACCTGGACGAATCGCTGAATGAGCTTGGTTTAGGAAAAATGGGAAGCTTAATGAAGACTCTTTTTCAACTACAACCATCGGGAATTGAAATTACAGAGGATAATAAAGATGTTATCAAAAAAATGTTTCCCAACCTTAAATCAAATTCAACCATGTGGGATCTGATGAAGTATGCTGGTCCTTTTTCTCAAAAACTCTTGCAGGATGGAGAGTATTACAAAAATTTTCGAAAATCATTGGCTGAGTATGGTTTTAAACTTGACTCTAATTCGGGGAATTGGAACTATGAAGAAGTTATCAAAAACATTGATGAATTTTTATTCAATCTCGGAACCGAAATGACTTTTCTTGAATATGTTGAGACTTCATTTAAACATAGAAAGCAACCTGCAAATCAATATGAATACTATACCTCTGCATATTTGATGCTTGATATGATTGGTTATAAGATTGATAAATTAGCCAAACCAACGGATAATATGCAGAACATACAGGCCGATGGTGAACATTCATTTTATGGGGCGCACTGTGATTATTTTGTGGCAATGGATAAAAAACTAAGAGTTAAATCTAAAGTTCTTTATAATGAATTCAATATTTCAACAAGAATTATCGAGCCGAAAGAATTGATTTCAGAACTAACCAAAGTACTTGATGATGTCGAAAACAAAGAAAATGTTTTGGACGAAGCAATTAGCTTTTGTAATGAAAGCTCAATAATTGAATACAATCCGCCCAAAAATGAGGATAACATAGAATCATATGCATTTAAACTACCGAAATTCTATTTTAACTACTTCAACTATGTAATCTATACACGTTATCTTGACAAAGAGGGTTTTGTCTTAACATTTCGGAAAGTATTTGAGAATTTTTCAAGATTCTTTTATTATACCGAATCTGAGATGTTAATTGATACAATAGCACAGTATTTTGGATATGATAACCAACAGGAATTAGAGTCTAAGAAAAAAGAATTTGTTTATGGAGATAAAAAAGTAGCCTTCAATTGGACATTTGATGGTGGTTTGATAATATTAGAAAAAGAAGAAGACACCAAAAGACCTGTTTTAAACTATATAATATCAACTAGAAAAGTAACAACAGACGAAAATTGTTAATCGATAAACTCAGATTTACAGAATAAGTTTCAAATACCAACCTTTCTGATGGAATTAATTTAATGAAAATAGCTCTGTCTTATCTCTAAAAATCTAATAACAGCAAATATTAAAAATTCAGAATTCTTTAGTCATGCATTCCATTCTTCTAAGAATCTGAAACCCAGACATTGCAAAAACCTCTCAATGTCTGTAATGATCCTAGAACACCATTATCTAAAAAATAGTCGTTTTCTAGCTCTAAAATTAGAAGGATTTCGTTTCTTGTTGAATCATTCACTAACGCCAATTTCTGAATAATATCTTCGATTAAGTCTTCAATACATGGTTTGCTCTTAAGACCGTAATTCATAAGATCATTGGCTCTGTCCCTTAAATAGTAATGGCCCATTACAATTATTGAGCTAATATCCTCAAGTTCATACTTTGAACATAGGTTCAAGGGGAGTTTGTTTGAAATATAAATTAGGCACTCATATGTTTCAGCTTGAGTGATCTTAAAGTCTTTCATCTTATAAATTTTTTGTATCCATCAGATTTGGAATAAATACTATGAATTCGGGCACTCTTGTATAATCGCATAGCCCTGGTCTCTTTCGGCATTATATGTGAGATGGAAACTCTATCAGTTAATTGTTTGTGCTGCAAGAGCTGTCAATTTATTATTATCGATACCAACTTTGTTTTGGTTGAAATAGCGTAACAACAATTCTGCATTTTCATCATTGGAAATCTTAATATAACTATTGAATGCAGCCTCTGTTGTGTGGCCAGTAACCATCATCACTAACCTGGTCGGAAGTCCTCTTTTAATCATATTTGTTGCAAAAGACCTTCGAGCGGTATGGGTTGTTATCATCTCATATTTTTCCAAAGATTGTTCAATACGCTTTGTGCCACAATTTCGAATCTTTAAAATCTTTGTTTTGAT
This sequence comes from Aegicerativicinus sediminis, assembly GCF_015476115.1. GTDB lineage: Bacteria > Bacteroidota > Bacteroidia > Flavobacteriales > Flavobacteriaceae > Aegicerativicinus > Aegicerativicinus sediminis. The sequence goes on from NZ_CP064295.1 coordinate 1,310,337, forward strand.
CCCAGCCAATCTTCCAATTTCCTTAAGGTGACGGTTCATCGTTTGGTTGGTAAATGGCTTGGGAACCCGATTAGGTCGGTTTGGATATTTAGCCATGACATCTTTCGCCTGTGGATATAGTGGAATTGATACATATTCACCTGTTTTCAACGTTTTTATTCGAATTATGTTTCCAGATATATTTTCAGGCTTAAGGTTATTTAAATCGCTAAACCGTAGACCTGTGTAGGCGGCAAAGATTAATAGATCACGTGCTCTTTCTAAAGATGGGTCGAATGATAAATCCAGATTGATTATATCCAGCAATTCATCTTCGTCCAGATAAATATCGTTTACACGCTCCTTCACAGCACGAAATTGCTTCTTTCTGAATTCAATATTGTTACTGTAACCATTCTCCACAGCGCTATTGAGTACTGCCTTAAGAATTTTTATTGTCCTTCCAAACCCATTGTTTGTTAATCCCTGGAAATCATTGTAGTATTCCATAAAATCCCAATAGAAATCCATATCGAAGCTATGCCAATCCAGTTTTTCTCTTGCATAACGTTCGTAGCTTTTGAGTTGGTTTTGGGCTGTTCGATACGTTTTTATAGTACCTTCTTTCTTGGTAACCTTAGAGTCATTAATGAACTTCTCAAGGTATTGGTGAAAAGAAAGTGTGTTGGCTTTATCTCTTTCTTTCCTCTTGCCCTCGTAGACAGACCGAACAAGTTCAATGGTAGGATTTCCATCTTCAAGTAATATTGAATTTGCAATATCTTCTACCTTTTGTTTCCTTTTATTAATAAACATGTTAAACCGGTGATGGCCAGGTAAACTTTTTTTAGCCTGCTGATCTTTCTTATTCCAATATTTAACATCAATATTTTTACCAGTAAAGAAATGCGTCCGTCTCCCCTTATGAGCATAGCTTATAAAAATTTCCCGCATGTTACTTCTAAGCTTTCTTTGGGCCTGCGTCTGTAATAATGTTATTCCTGTCTTTGCCATTGTATTTAGGTTTTTTGATTGAATAACCATCAGGAAAAAATACCTGATGGCTATTTATTATCAGTTAATCTTTAGATTTTCCATTTTCCGAATTATCATTGGGTCTAGTGGAATGATCATAGCCTAGCGACATTAATTTTGTATACCTTTTGCTTTTTTGTGATGGTGACAAAGAAGATTTAGAAATAACCTGTTTAATAAAGTTTTCAACTGGCGTTTCGAATTTTTCTTCAAGTGATTTTAGAGCCGCAAAAAGAATCTCAGTCATTGTTGAACCCCCGTTAAGATTAACCTCAGAATTGAGAATATGCAAGGCGTTGATCTCGTGAACTACTGAAGCTCTAAAACGGATATCTAAATCAGAACTATTTAAATCCGAAACTGATTGGGCGTCCGAATAAGATAACATTCCTGGGTCAGATTTCAGTTCAATTTTAGCGAGATACGGGTCTTGAAATTGAGATATCGAATACACTTTTTTCCTTTTAGCGTTCACAATAGGATCATAGATCTTAAAAGCAAGTGCATGCATTGCAAAGACTTTAATGTAGTCTTTGCTATAAATAAGATTCATATGTCTTACACCTAAAATATCTGGAAGATATTCTTTCAATGGACGATCTAATGGCATAAAAGCACCATATTCCATTTCAATTATTTCAGCATCATCAAGGCCTACATTTAAAACTTGCGATAGCTCCTGTAGTATTTGAAATGCTTCAACAGAACTAAGAGAAATGTGATTGTGACCAAAATAGAGATATGGAAGGCTAGTATCAATCTGAATGTAATTCTTTGCCTTATAAATCTTAATATTATTTACATGGTATCGATCTGAAAGCCGATCAGAGAGTTGAAAAGTGTTCTTAAGCCTAGGATGTTCTTTCAAAGCATCCATGTTTAAATTTTCGATTTCATCGCCTACTTTTTTAAGGCGGATTCCATCTACATTGTAATTGTACAATTTCAGTATTGAATCTTTTTTTAAATAGTGAATTTTCATTGTTGTAAAGATTAGATTAAACATATATTTAGTGGACTTCCGCCCAATTATTTCCTGTCTTCAAGTCAACTTTTAGCTGAACTAAAAGCTTGGCTGCATTTTCCATATTTTCACGTACTAATTGTTCCATTTCCTGCTGCTCGGACTTGGGTGCTTCAAAAAGAAGTTCATCGTGCACTGTCAGCAGTAATTTAGCTTTTAGACCTTCTTTTTTTATTGCATCATCACATTTTACCATCGCCATCTTAATGATGTCTGCTGCAGTTCCTTGTATTGGAGTATTCATAGCAATGCGTTTTCCCGCTTCGCGCTCAGAGGTTTTATTAGAGGCCAATTGCGGAATGGGTCGCCTTCTGCCCAAATAGGTCTCGCTATATCCTAAATTGTCCGCCTGATCTATAAAAGAGTTCAGACAGTTTTTAACAGCTGGAAGCTTTTCAAAGTAGGCGTCTATTATCTTCTGAGCTTCTTCATGGGTGTGATGATTTCCAGTAATCCGCGTTAGGTCTGGGGCTAGGCCATATGCAGTCTTTCCGTAGATTAATCCAAAATTTATTGATTTGGCTATGTTACGCTGTTGGTCAGTGACCTGGTCGAATTTGACATTATAAATTTGTGACGCTGTTAACTTATGGAGGTCTTGGTTCAGTTCATATGCTTTAAGAAGGAAAGGGTCTTGGCTATAATGTGCCATAATCCTCAACTCGATCTGTGAATAGTCGGCACACACAAATAGCCACCCGTTTTTAGGTATGAACATTTGCCTGAATTCCCCCTCAATAGTTAGTAACCTGTCATCTGGATTTTTCGATTTTGGGTTTGGAATATTTTGCAGGTTAGGTTTACTGGAAGAAAAGCGTCCCGTATCTGTTCCAATCTGGTTAAACTGCGTATGTAGACGATTTGTTACTGGGTTTACCTTCTCTAGTTGTGTACAGAATTTTAAAAGCGCACAAACCTTTCTGTACTTTAATATGAAAGGAATAATTTCGTGCTGTTCTACCAGTTTTAAAAGGTGGATTTTGTCGACCGGATAATTACCGCTATTGTTTGATTTCTCAATTTTTGGCGTTATGCCAAGTGTCCCAAATAATAAGCCGCTGAGATCCTTGGTGCTGTTGATGTTGAAATCGCCTGTAGTAAATGTTGAAATTTGTTGTAATAGCTCATCCCTAAGTGATTCAAGCTCCACTTTACATTGGTTTCGTAATTTGGCATCTATACAGATCCCGACAAACTCCATTTTGGTGACCACTTCAACAAGTTTCCTTTCAAGGTCATAAGTTGCTTTCATAATATTTTGTTTTTTAATAGGTGGTAAAGTTGGAGGGTTATATCCGCGTCCTCAACAGCATATCTGGTAAGCCTTGCTGTGTCGACATCCTTAATATCTTTACCTTCACTCATCGTTTTATAGTCAATCATTTTATAGTTGAGGTGCTTAGATGCAATTTGTTTAAGCCCATGAGATTTAGAGGTGGGATCTATTACATAATCCAAAATCATGGTATCATGCACTTCTCCTTTAAGACGAATTCCTAATTTTTCGAAGAACTTAAGGTCAAATTTTGCGTTGTGCATCACCTTTGTAATGCTATCATCCTCGAGGTAATTTATAATTGGGGCAATTAGCTTATTACGCTTCACTATATTTTTTGGAAGAATAATGTTAAATCCGGTCTTAGGTTTAAACGATAATGCAAGACTCACAGGTTCATTGGTGTGAACGTCCAAACCATCCGTTTCAAAATCAAGTGCAAGTATTGGGTCGTCTATGGTGTTGAAATGTTTTTCCATCAGATTAATCATCCTAGTAATCTTGTTCTCTGTGTCTACTGTCCTATAGTCTGTGTTGATGTCGTCAATCGTAGAGTAGTTATCATGGTCGTCATCGCTTATAATTTCTATAAAGGATTTAGTGCCAGAAGGAACCTCTCTGTAGGGTAGGTTCTTATAATCCAGGAATTTTTTAACCTTTATTATAAAAGTCCTTCGTGAAGGTTTATACTTGGCATCTATATAGCCGCCAGTTACAAATTCCTTGTACAGCTCACCCTTATGATGTTTGTTTTTTTCAGCGGACTTAGAATCCAAATATTCCATTGTTTCAATGCCAATTTCCATTATGGCACGTCTCTCAGCAATATTTATCTGTGGAGGTGTCAATAATCCATGTCTGAGATAATGCATGATGCACTGGATCATGAACAAATCGAACAACGACCATTGTTTAGCGGTCCAATCCTCGAATAAATGATGGCCTAGATCATCATAAACCGTTCTGTCCTTGCCATAGTAGTCACTAAATTCGATTTGGTGCATTCGCCTCTCACTGGAATTTCCAGATGGAGCCTTAACAACATAGTTGGTAGTGATAACCGTTTTAGGCATATCCTCCATTTGAATAACAAACTCCTTCTCATATTTTTTGTGGACAGAAAAGCCATCGGTAATGCGCACAAAGAAATCTGAAATGTCTAAATCCGGCTTAGCGTCATTCACCAACATAATGTCAGTGGAATGATCTATTCTTTGAAATGCAAAATTGTACCTGCTATCAAAATCCTTACCTGAGATTGGAACCAAATTGCGTATTTTGGTAAGGCCATTAGTAAAAAGTGTTTTACCCCTGCCGCCCATGGCAGAGTTAAGCTCATTTATCCCTTCATCCATAAGTATTACCGCTTTCATTTGTGAAGGAACCTGATACCGAGATAGCAAATAACCTGTCGTATTTAACATGCAAACAAAACGTTTGATATCTCTATTCATAGCATTGAAAAGGAAAACTGTGAATGGGCAGGTAGAAAATAGACGAGGTTCTTTTATTTCAACAAATTTTCGTGGCAGTATATCGGTAGCAAGGATATGTCCCTTTAACTTTCTATACTTAATACATTTGATTTGATTGCCTCTTACCTCTAAAACGACATTTTTAAAAGGGATATAGACAGTGTCTGCTCTATCCTTCAAAAGTTTAATTGAAACTAAGGGAAGAAATTTAAGGTTGATCCAGCTGAACAACATCGGTGTTTTGTTCATCAGTTTGGTAAAAATTGAATCAACTGAAACACCTTCTATTTCTCCGTTTTCAGAATTTTCTTTAAACCATTTTTTTATTGTTTCGATGATTTCTGAATAGTCCTCAAAGAAATAAATAACTTTATCAATCACCCTAATCACTTGGGCCTTATTCTGGTACATGGTATATCGATAACCTAGCTCGGCTAAGAATTCAATGAAGTAATAAGTCGGAATCGTAATTATCCATTCACCTTTATCATTTTGGTCAACCACATAAGGACGCCATTGCATACGTTCAATCGAGAATTTTTTCTTTCTAACCATTTGTATCCTTATTATTGTGGTTAGAGAAGTATTCTTCAACATGTAAAGGATTGAACCTTATTGCTCCGTCGATGTTTACCGTCGGAAATTTTTTTCCATGCTTTTTCTTAACCTTATAGAAATGGGAGACCGAAATCCCCAGATACTGACATATTTCTGTAGCATCCATAAGATTTTGTGATCTTTCCCCCTGTGCTTGCGGTATCAGCTCACCCACCTTTTCGGCGGTGAGCTGCGCAACCTCAGCGCCAAAGCTCTCAAAAAACTTTGCAAGAAAATGGAGTGATTTTGCATCCATAAACAAAATGTTTAGAATGCGAATTTATTTAGGAGATAGGTCGTTTAATTTAACGCGTAATTATTTAAATAATATTGTACGATTTACGCGTTCCTTTTGGTGGAAAAGTTTTTGACCATGTTTTCGAAGAAAGTGCTTTCGTTGTACTGAGAATCATTCAATTTTTTCAATGCTAAACGATCACGGTAATAAGGAAACGCATTATATAAGGCATATGCAAATGGTTCTCTCGGTATTTCACGCCATTCATATTTGGACATAAATTGAGTTCGAACAGGTGGTAAAGTTTTTAGATATTTTTTATAGTCTATAATAGTCTTTTCAGCCTGTTTGCTAATATGGGATTTGTATTCTTTGTAGGTAATTGCCATATTTCTAGTGATTTTGCTTTTCCTGTCTATATGTAGATTCAATGTAATAGGCCTACGGTCTAAAGAGCTTTTCCAAAATGAATTTTTAAACATCGTATCTGCTTCCTGGGTGGTCAGATCTTCCGCCCAAATATTCAAAAATATACGTTTGAAGTTATCCGGTTTATACAGTAAAGGAATTCTGCTATCAATTGCCTTTCCATCAAAAATCTCGTCTCTAAGATATAATGGTACCTCATGTCGCTTCAAATCTAAAGCGCTACTAGCAATTGATGGAAAAATGTAATCGATGTGATGAAGAAGTTTATTTTTATTAGAGACTATAGTGTTTTCAAATACTTCATAATCTTCATGTGCATCGTTTTCCATATGTACCTTATACTGAAATTCAAGCCAATCAATCAAATAATTTTTACGGTTTTGATCCGTAAGGTATTTTTTGAGTGTATCGCATAAATAATATCTCTCGATGGGATTAAAGGTGTAGATATTCTCATCGAAATATTTTTTGGAAAGCTTTTCTTTGTTTAATAGTCGGTCAATGAAACCGAATATCTCACTTGCAGATTTTGGTGGGATATCGCTTTGCGTGATTTTGGTTCGACTTGGTTTTTCCTTTGGCATTGGTATCACTTTTGGGGCCACTTGGATTGAGCAGCCCAAACAAAATTAAAAAATAAGTAGGTTGACGAAAAGGGAAACTTTTGTAAGCTCTTTAGAGATGCGATGTACAGAATCTTCAGCGGTGCTCAACTTTTAGTAAATGATCATAACAAATTCATTTTATTATTATTTCTTGAAATAGGTGCAGATAGCGGGACTTCAATGATATCAAGGGTTTCCAGCAAAAGTTGAGCATATAGTCGAGCGGAATTAAAAAAGCCTTGATAACACATCTGATTATCAAGGCTTTACATCCGTTTATCGTGGTCCCACCTGGGCTCGAACCAGGGACCCTCTGATTATGAGTCAGATGCTCTAACCAACTGAGCTATGGGACCCAACCTTTAAAAAAGGTCTGCAATATTACTACATATTTTAGTTTCCCACAAGAAAACTACACTATTCCATTAAAGGAGTTTATTTAAGTAATTAAATTACCCTCATCATCCCATTGTGCAATGTCACCTCGTTTACTCTGATCTACACATTTTGTTAGCCAATCAGGATCATAAGCTACGCCGTGTTGTTGTAATACATCCTCAGGAACACCGTCCCAAACATTAGGAGTATTCCCTTTAAAATCGAGATCTTGCAATCCAATTTCAGAAGTATAATAGCCTGTTACCGTTAAATTTCTCATTAATCGGAAAAATGCAATCCCAGGCTTTACCTCATCAGAAGCATTTTCGTCATTAAAGGCAATTTCATCCAATAGTTGTTTCTGTTCGGTTTCAACCAAAGATTTAAATTCTTTCCCAAATATAGAATTAGCCCGGTGGTCCATCCACATTAATCCACCACGCATCGGCACCTGGTGGTAAGGCATATCTTTCACAATAAATTCAATAAAGTCAGGAACGCCCGCATCTACCGCACTGCCAAATTTTTCATTTGCTGGAAGAATGAGAGCCGCCAAAACCGTAATGGTTTCCATTTCATGATCGGTAAAGAAAGTTTCTTCCATCAAACGTTTATCACGTGCTTTCTCCTCCTCTGTGCGTCCATAATGATGCTCGTCAGTTTCTGGAGGGCTTATTACAGCCTCTTCTTTCTCTTTTGTTTCGCAACCTTGCAATGGAAGCGTTGCTGCGGCTGAACCAAGTACTATATATTTTAAACTGTCTCTTCGTTTCATCGCTTAAATATTTTGTTTTTTCAATTGATCCACTATATAATCAGATGCGCGCCATGATAAGGCTAAAATTGTCCAGGTCGGATTTTTATCGGCTTGTGAAACGAATGGTCCGGCATCAACTATAAATACATTATCTACATCGTGCATTTGGTTAAACTCATTTACCACTGACGTATTAGGATTGTCACCCATCCTGGTCGTACCTACTTCATGTATTATCTGTCCTGGATTCGTTAAACCATAATCGTTTTCTTTGGTTCCTTTATTCCAAAGTAGTTCGCCGCCCATGTTATGAATAATTTCTTCAAAGGTATCTTGCATGTGTTTTGCCTGCTTTCGCTCAAAATCGCTCCATTTGTAATGGAATCGCAATACTGGTATACCAAACTCGTCCGTTACATTAGGGTCTATCTCACAATAATTATCTTTTAGTGCAATTGCTTCTCCTCTTCCTGACATACCCACAGTAGCTCCATAGTATTTCTTCACATCTTGGCGAATGCTTTCTCCATAACCACCCGTTTTTATTCCAAAGAATCTATTGAGGGCGTTAAAGTCGAAACCAAAACCATAGCTCGGCATTCCTAAACCTCCCCAAACTTCGATATGATAACCTCTAGGGAAATCTAAATTTTTATTGTCTAACCACCAAGGCGAATATACATGCATACCGCCAACGCCGCTTTCATTATATGTTTTTCGATTCATGAGATCAGGAACAAAAGCTCCTAAATCTCCACCAGTGGAATCATGAAGGTATTTACCAACTATATCACTGCTATTTCCTAAGCCATTAGGATGGGCTTTGCTTTTTGAATTCAACAAAATCCTAGCCGAACTACAAGCGGAAGCGGCTAAGATGACTATTTTTCCTTTTAGTTTGTATTCTTTTCTGTCGTCCTTACTGATATAAGAAACTCCTGTTGCCTTACCTTCAGAATCAGTAGTTACCTCACGGACCATACAGTTTACGTAAAGCTTAACCTTTCCACCATTTTTCTGGGCTGGAAATATTAAGCAGGTCCCAGATGAAAAATCAGCATACACAGAACACGCTCTACTACACTGGCCACAATAAAAACAAATTCCTCTATCTTCATTAATTCGCTTTGTAAGCATCGACATCCGTGAAGGTATCACCGGAACATTCGATTTTTTTGCCCCTTTTATATAGAACAATTCATGGAGTCTGGGTTTTGGTGGCGGCAAGAAAAACCCATCAGGCTCATTCGGTAAGTTTTCTTTGGTCCCAAAAACCCCTATTAGTTTGTCTACTTTATCGTAATAAGGTTTCACGTCCTCATAACCAATTGGCCAATCTTCACCAAGCCCGTCAACACTTTTGTGCTTAAAATCTCTTTCGCTAAACCTAAGTGAAATACGTCCCCAGTGATTGGTTCTTCCCCCCAGCATACGAGAACGAAACCAATCGAATTTGGTGCCATCTTTCATGGTATATGGTTCACCGTCGATTTCCCAGCCACCATAGGCACTGTCGAAATCTCCGAAAGGTCTTACTGTCCCTGCTCCTCTTCGAGGCGATTCATAAGGCCATTTCAATTGGGTCATTTGTTTGGGGTCGGCGGGGTCGAAAAACGGTCCGGCTTCGACCACTGCTATATTTAAACCCGCTTCAGCCAACACTTTTGTTGCCATTCCTCCTCCGGCACCAGATCCTACAATAATTACATCATAGACTTCAGGCGATTCTTTTATTTGCATTAAATATGTAGTTAGGGTTAATCATTTATTTCTTGACACAGTTCTATTAAAACACCATTTGCAGATTTTGGGTGAACGAAGGCGACTAGTTTATTGTCTGCTCCTTTTTTTGGCTCTTTGTTTAACAACACAAATCCCTCTGCTTCCAAGCGGGCAAGTTCCTCCCTAATATCGTCGACAGCAAAGGCAATATGGTGTATTCCCTCGCCTTTTTTTTCAATAAATTTAGCGATTGGACTTTCGCTCTTTGTTGCCTCTAACAATTCAATCTTATTTGGTCCAGCTTTAAAAAAGGAGGTCAAAACCCCTTCTGCAACTACTTCCTCGGTTTTATAATGGGAAGTGCCCAGAAGCTTTTCATATAATTTATTGGATTCTTTAAGATTTGCAACGGCAATGCCTATATGCTCAATTTTTCCGAACATTAATGCTAAAGAGTGTTTTAGAATTTACTAAGTTAAAATAATTATTATCATAAATAACCCATATTTTTGTTTTATGGAAAGCCAAAGACAACAGAAAATATCCGGAGTTCTTCAAGAAGATTTGGCGGATGTATTGCAAGGTTCAGCCACGGCTGGTGGCCTAAAGGGCGTATTAATATCGGTAACAAAGGTTCATGTAACTGCAGATCTGTCGGTTGCCAAGGTCTATATAAGTATATTCCCCAACGATAAGGCAAAGGAATTATTCCAAGGCATTAAATCTAATACTCCTTTAATTAGACACGAATTGGCGCAACGCACCAAAAATCAATTACGACGGATGCCTCAATTGGAATTTTTTATTGATGATTCTTTAGAATATATAGATGGAATTGACAAATCCCTAAAACGCAACGAAAACCCAATTGAAAACAGGGATTTATTGGATAAACGTAAAAAATCCTGATTGAACGTTTCTCTTTATATTGCCAAAAGATACCTCTTCTCTAAGAGTAGCAACAATGCTATAAACATAATGACGGGCATTGCGGCAATAGGAACAGTAATTGCTTCTGCAGCCTTATTTATTGTTCTTTCTGGCTTTGCCGGTTTAAAAGATTTTAGCCTGGAATTTACATCCTTCGTAGATCCAGATTTAAGCATCTCCCCCAGCAAGGGTAAATCTTTTGAAGTTTCTGAAGATCAATTAGACAATTTAAAACGGCTCGAAGGTATCCAAGGTGTTTCTTTGATTGTGGCCGAAAAATCTATTCTAGAAGTTGAGAATAAACGACAAATTGTAACCCTTAAAGGAGTGGACAGCCTTTTTAATAACGTCACTGATGTCGATTCCCTTTTAATTGGCGGGTACTGGATGGAACCCTCCACTCCTCAAATTGTTGCAGGAGGAGGAATTGCAAATAGCCTTTCTTTTGGTGTTTTAGATTTCGCGAAGCGACTCACCATTTATGTTCCAAAACCGGGGAAAGGGCAATTCACATCTATGAAAGGAGCCTTCAGAACAGTACGGGTTAGCAACGTTGGGATTTTCGATATTAATGAGGAACTAAATAACTCAGTGGTCTATGCTAACATTGAAACCGTTCGTTATTTATTGAATTATGCGCCAAATACGGTAACCGAAATTGAATTGAAATTAGGATCGGGTTCAAACGAGGCAGAGCTTAGACAAGAAATTGCCTCAATTTTCACCGATAGTGTGCTAATTAAAAATAGGGCTCAGCTAAACGATGCGCTATACAAGATGCTCAATACTGAAAACATGGCCGTTTATCTCATATTCACATTAGTGATAATTATTGCCCTTTTCAATGTTATTGGTGCGTTGATTATGATGATCCTAGACAAGAAAGAATCTTTAAACACGCTTTTTAATCTAGGCCTGCCGGTAAAAAGTATTAAAAGAGTGTTTTTCCTGCAAGGAAGTCTAATGACAGTTTTAGGAGGTCTTTTTGGGGCTTTGTTAGGCTTGGTAATTGTAGTGCTTCAGCAACAATTCGATTTAGTAATGATTACACCTTCCCTGCCTTACCCAGTAGCCATTCAAGCGATTAATTTGGTGATAGTAATCGCGACAATTGTGGTTTTAGGTCTATTAGCCTCTAAAGTGGCTTCCACAAGAATTTCTGAAAATCTAGTAAAGACCTAACTGAATTCGTAATTGCCAAAAACCTCCAATATTTCATCTAAGGCTTTAAACACGTCTACCGATTCATCACTAGTCACCAATTTTGTACGATATTCCTTAAAATGAGGAATTCCCTTAAAGTAATTCGTGTAGTGTCTGCGCGTTTCAAAAACCCCCAGTTTCTCCCCTTTCCAATCTATTGACATCTGCAAATGCCGTCTTGCGGCATCCACACGTTCCTCAATGCCAACAGGGGAAAGATGTTCTCCGGTCTTAAAATAATGTTTAACCTCTTTAAAAAACCAAGGGTTGCCTATAGAAGCCCTGCCAATCATTGCCCCGTCCAATCCATAATCGTCTCGCATTTCCACTGCTCTTTCTGGGGAATCAACATCACCATTTCCAAAAACAGGGATATGCATTCTATGGTTATTCTTAACCTCAGCAATCGGTCTCCAATCAGCTTCTCCTTTATACATTTGAGCCCTTGTTCTGCCGTGAATGGAGATAGCCTTACAACCGACATCCTGCAAACGTTCTGCAACTTCAACAATTCGAATGGAATTATGGTCCCACCCCAATCTAGTTTTTACTGTAACTGGCAAGTGGGTGCGCTTCACCATTTCCTTGGTAAGAGACACCATTAAATCGATATCTTTAAGAATTCCCGCTCCTGCCCCTTTACAGACCACCTTCTTAACAGGACATCCAAAATTAATATCAATAATATCAGGCTTTGATTCTTGGACAATATCTACAGTTTGTAACATACTGTCTAAGTTGGCGCCGAAAATCTGAATCCCCACAGGCCTCTCCTTTTCGTAGATGTCAAGCTTCATGACGCTTTTTGCCGCATCACGAATAAGACCTTCGCTCGATATGAACTCGGTATAAACGACATCAGCGCCCTGTTCCTTGCACAAAGCACGGAATGGTGGATCACTTACATCCTCCATTGGCGCAAGCAATAATGGAAAATCGGGAAGTTCTATGTTGTCTATTTTTACCAAACCTATTTGTTAGAATTGAATGGTTCCGGAGATTGTATCTGTATCTCGCGTTGCTTTAAAAGTAGTAGAATCACCTTCTTTAAAAGCAGATAATGCTCTCATATAGCTCATCATATCGACAATGCTACTATCGCCCAACTTAACAACAATATCTCCTTTTTGTAGTCCGGCTTTTTGGCCCGGCCTACCTTCAGTAACACCATCTATGCGCATGCCCTTGCCATCAAATAAATAATCTGGAATAACTCCTAAACCAACCTTAAATCTTGGCACTTCTTCACTTTCATTTTTGGTGGCCTTAAAAGCTAATTTTCCTGCCTTATCCAATTCAGAAATTACATTAAAAATATATTCAGAAATCATTTCCATGCCTTCATAATTTAATAGATTGGAGTCGTCTGAAGGCTTATGGTAATCTTCATGCTGGCCTGTAAAAAAATGCAGCACGGGAATATTGATGTTATAAAAGGAAGTATGATCTGAAGGACCAATCCCAGATTCATGTTCAATTATTTTGAAATTTGTATTTCTACTGTTTATCGCTTGCTTAAAACGTGCGGAAGTCCCAGTTCCATAAACCGCCAATGTACTATCTGCCTTAAGCCTTCCGACCATATCCATATTAATCATATAATTAAGCTGTTCAACGGGATGCGTGCTATTTTTTGCGAAAAAATTAGATCCCAAAAGGCCCATTTCCTCTGCCGAAAATGCAATGAAGAGATAGTTGTTTTTCTTATGGTTTCCTTTTAGCCTTTGAACCAAATCTAGCATTACCGCAACTCCGCTAGCATTATCATCTGCCCCATTATGGATTTCTTGGGTTTCTCCTCTATAAAGAGATCCCTCGGCGCCAAGCCCTAAATGATCGTAATGCGCCCCTATAACAACAGTGTTTTTTGACCCGTTATCCATAAATCCAATAACGTTTCTGCCAGACACCACACTATCCCCATCTTTTATAGTATACTGTATTTCTTGATGGGGGTCCGTTTTCGGTTTGAAACTAAACGTTTGAAAATAACCTACGTCTCCAGCAGGTTCAAGGCCTAATTCTTTAAAGCGTTCAGCCACGTAATCTCCAGCGGAAATTTCACCTTCCGTGCCCACTTGTCTTCCGGCAAAAGCATCATCAGCCAAAATTTCAACATCTTCTTTAATTAGGTTGGTATAGGTTTTTTCTTGTTTACATGAAACAATTAGTCCTAAAAAAAATAAAGTGAGAGCTAGCCTCATTTTCAAATAAATTTAATTTTGTGCAAAATTACACAAATAATGCTATTTACAGTATATAACCAACTCTCTAACAACAGTGCGACCAGGTCAACATCCAAAACCACTGTATTAATTTTAATGACTCTTGTTCTATTTTCTAGTTGTAAAAACAATTCTGATTCGGAACAGCCAGATTCTTCTATCGAAAACAGACAAGAGCAAATTGAGAAATTAAAAGACTCTCTTATATATCCTGAAGAGACCCATTTTAAATCTATCGAACAAATTACATTTGGCGGAGATAATGCCGAGGCTTATTGGAGTTTTGATGACAAACAAATTGTTTTCCAGTCTAATAATACCAATTGGAGTGTAGAATGCGACCAGATGTTTTTAATGAATGTTGGTGAAACGTTTAAAGACACTGTGCCTCCAATGATAAGTACAGGGATGGGAAGAACTACCTGTGCGTATTTTTTACCTGACAACAAACATATTGTATATGCTTCTACACATTTAGGAGGAGAAAAATGCCCAGATGCACCATTGCGAAAAAACGGAAAATATGTCTGGCCTATTTATGATAGTTATGACATATTTGTTGCCGATTTGGAAGGCAACATTACTGGCCAACTCACCAATGAACCTGGTTATGATGCAGAAGCCACAGTTTCTCCAAAAGGCGATAAAATTGTATTTACTTCCACTCGAAGTGGTGATATTGAATTATATACCATGAATTTGGATGGCAGTGATGTAAAACAGATTACAAACGAATTGGGTTATGATGGAGGTGCATTTTTCTCTCCAGACGGGACCAAAATTATTTTTAGGGCATCCCGTCCAAAAACGGAAGAGCAAATTACAGAGTACAAAAAATTATTGTCTGAAGGATTGGTGCAGCCAACTGAAATGGAGCTTTTTATTTGCAATGCAGACGGATCAGGTTTAAGGCAATTGACCTTTTTAGGCAATGCCAATTGGAGTCCATTTTTTCATCCTTCTGGAAAGAAGATCTTGTTCTCCTCAAATTTTGAAGCCGAACGAGGATTCCCGTTTAACCTTTATATGATTGATCTAGATGGGAAAAACTTGGAACGCATAACACACGGAGAAACGTTTGATGCCTTCCCGGTATTTTCCAATGATGGTAAAAAATTGATTTTCTCCTCAAACCGAAACAACGGTGGTGGCCGAGATACCAACCTGTTTATAGCGGAGTGGGTGGATTAACCCTATTCCTTGATTTTGTCTAATCGTTTTTGTTCATCCGATTTTTCAGGTACTTCCTTAGCGTTCAATCCTGTGTTTCCAAAGTTGTATCTAAAACCCACTTTAACATAGCGAGTATCTTGGTCATGGGTAAATTTAGTATCCTGATTTAAATACCTAGTTACCCAACGATAATCTTCAGTATTGAATAAATCCCCAACCTCCAAAGACAATATGCCTTTGCCATTAAGAAGCTTTTTAGATATACTTATATTTGAAAGTAGACGTGCATCAACTGTAGAGAAACTTGTAATTGCCTTTGAATAATAAGTGATCGAAGCACTTAGATTTAGGCTCCTATCTTTTAATAATGCCCATGTTGTGTTTGCTATGCTGAGATTCGACCATTGTTCTATATTGGCTCTGTTTCCAGCTAGAATAATATCTTCATTGATATTGTAAAAAGAGGTGATTAGAGAAAGGTAGCCCCTATCGCCAATACTGGACATAAAATAAAAGTCAAGACCAATATCTCTATGAGATCCTATATTCAAAGGAGTATATATAGTTGATTTAGAAGCATTGTCTTGAAGAGGTAATTCGTAATATCTTCCTTTTTCTTTTGTGTAGTATGCTTCAATTATAAAATATTCTAGGAAAGAAATTCCAACGTCTAATCTATCCACAAAAGCTGGTCTAAGGTTTGGATTGCCTGTTGCTATGGTGTTTTCATTTAGATAAATTGAAAATGGATTTAGTAATTCATAACTTGGTCTATCTATGCTCTTTTTATAATTACCGTATATGGAGGTGTTATCAGATATTTGATACGATATGCTTGCATTCGGGAAAAGTTTAAAATAGTCTTGATCTGTGTTTTCAGCTGTATTTTCAGAAACTCCTTTCACCACCGTCTGCTCTGCTCTTAGACCAAGGTTTAGTTCTAATTTATCCCAATCCTTTGAGTAATTAAGATAGCCTGCCAATACAGTTTCGTTATAATCAAAAGCGTTTGAAAAATTAGTGTTGTATTCAGGTAGGCCGTTGATCTCGTCGAACCTATCTATGTAACTATCGGTACTTATAAAGCTTGCCTTTCCTCCTAGCTCCCATACCCCAATTTCTGAAGCCTTGCTTGTGTAATCTAGACCAGATGTAATAATATAAGTTTGTTGATTTGCGTCTGAATAGAACGCGCTTGAATCAAAAACTGAATTTGAAGTGTTGATATAGTCATTATCTACATCCTGAAAATCATCGTAGTTATAATATGTAAAATGATTGTTGAAGGATAATTTAGAGTCGTTTTCAAATTGAACCCGATAATTGGCATCAACGCTTGCCGTTAGTTTATCTCTGTCTGAATTATTGATGGTATTCAAGCCATAAATGTAGTCACCGTTAGGATTATAAACATCACTTTTGCTATCAATAATATAAACGTCGGCCGGCGTATAGGAAGCATTTGCAGAAACTAGAATTTGGTTTCTATCATTAAAATTATAATTAAAATTGGTGTTTGCATTATGGGTTTTCGACCAGCGTGTTCTATTGAAGTCTGAAAACCAAATTTCCTCTAACCCATCATTCAAGTCCCGATAATTAATCAAATAGTTATTATCTGTATTTATTTTATTCTGATTGTAGCTGTAGGCTACATTAAATTCGGTTTTTTCACCTTTAAAAAAATGACTGGTTCCCGCATTGTATCTCGGGTATACTCCTTGTGTATAATTTACAAATACATTACCACTGTATCCCGGATTTAAATTCTTTCCCATAACAATATTAACCACCGTACCGCTGCTTGCATCAAAGCTTGCGGGAGGGTTTGTTATTATCTCAATATTAGAAATACTATTGGCGGGCGTATTTTCAAGAAATTCAGTTAGCTCTTGGTTAGACAAATGCACCTTTCTGCCGTTTATATATACCTCCGTCGCGTTATTTTTTACGGTAATGTTTCCTCCAATTACCAATAAACTTGGAGTAGATTTTAAAACATTTAATGTTGAACCTTCAATTAATGCTGTATTGGCAACATTAAAGGTTAGTCTATCTGCTTCTTTTGTTATAGTTGGCCTCTTTACGATAATATTTACCTCGTCCAAAGCCTCTGTGATTTCCGATAATTGAATAACGCCCATCTCTATTTGCCTATCAACAGTAATTGGGAAATTTTCCTCTTGGTAGCCAATAAAACTTACATTGACTATATAGCTTCCTTCAGGAATATTGCTGATTAAATAAAAACCGTTCTCATCTGATGTTGTGCCGGTTAAAATGGAATCATCCCCAGCTTGCTTTAATACAACGTTAGCGTAGCTTAAGCCTTTTTCGTTTTCATCAACAACAAATCCAGAAATTTGAAAATTTTG
The DNA here is from genome assembly GCF_015476115.1 of Aegicerativicinus sediminis. Lineage (GTDB taxonomy): Bacteria > Bacteroidota > Bacteroidia > Flavobacteriales > Flavobacteriaceae > Aegicerativicinus > Aegicerativicinus sediminis. The sequence continues at coordinate 1,327,758 of NZ_CP064295.1, forward strand.
GGAATAGACTGCTGTTGAAAAAAAGAATAGGATTAGGAAATATCGGATATAGGTTTGGGTCAATTCACAATATTTAATATTGCAATATACTATTTGTTTTTATACCATCATTACGGAAAAACCATAAGCCGGCCCTAGTGAAATATTGATGGATTTAAATCCACAACCTTATAATTCCATTATATTTGCAATCTATTTATTCGGAGCTTCTTAATGAAACAAAACCATATACGTAACTTCTGCATAATTGCCCATATAGACCACGGTAAAAGTACCTTGGCAGATCGCTTATTAGACTTCACCGGTTCTGTAACGGATAGGGAAAAACAAGATCAGTTGTTAGATAGCATGGATCTTGAAAGGGAACGGGGCATTACTATAAAAAGTCACGCAATCCAAATGGAATATGTCTATAAAGGCGAAACCTATGTTTTAAACCTTATTGACACTCCTGGTCACGTGGATTTTTCTTATGAAGTGTCTCGATCTATTGCGGCCTGCGAAGGTGCATTATTGGTAGTTGACGCCGCACAAAGCATTCAGGCACAGACGATATCAAATCTCTATTTGGCCCTCGAAAATGATTTGGAAATAATTCCTGTATTAAATAAAGTTGACCTTCCTAGCGCGAATCCAGAGGAAGTTACCGACGATATAGTTGATCTATTGGGTTGTGACCGATCTGATATTATTCCCGCTAGTGCAAAAACTGGATTAGGTATTGAAGAAATTTTAGAAGCAATTATCGAGCGTGTTCCTGCCCCATCAGGAGATCCTGAGAAACCGCTACAAGCGCTTGTTTTTGATTCTCTTTACAATCCATTCCGCGGGGTTGAAACCTATTTTAGGGTTATTGACGGCTCTATTAAGAAAAACCAATTGGTAAAATTCATTGCTACTGGTAAATCCTATAATGCTGATGAGGTGGGTACTTTAAAACTAAAGCAACTACCTAAAAACGAAATTAAGGCAGGGGATGTTGGTTACCTTATTACAGGAATTAAAGAAGCGAAGGAAGTTAAAGTTGGTGATACCATCACTGACGCAAAAAACCCAACAACAAACGCTATTTCCGGTTTCGAAGATGTAAAACCTATGGTTTTTGCTGGAATTTATCCCGTAGATACCGAAGATTACGAAGAATTGAGGGCCTCTATGGAGAAACTTCAATTAAATGATGCTTCATTAGTTTTTACACCTGAAAGTTCCGCGGCCCTAGGCTTTGGGTTTAGGTGTGGATTTCTCGGTATGCTTCATATGGAAATTATCCAAGAGCGTCTGGAGCGTGAATTCAATATGACAGTAATTACAACCGTTCCTAACGTATCTTACTTTGCATACACCAAGAAAAATCCAGATGAGAAAATAATAGTAAACAACCCAACCGATCTACCCGATCCTTCGTCTATGGATCGTGTTGAGGAACCTTTTATTAAGGCAACTATTATAACCAAAGCAGAATATGTTGGTAATGTTATGTCGCTCTGTATTGATAAACGGGGTGTTATTACAAACCAAACTTATTTAACCACAGATCGGGTTGAATTGAGCTTCGATATGCCGTTGGCAGAAATTGTATTCGATTTTTATGACCGTTTAAAAACGGTTTCCCGCGGTTATGCCTCTTTCGATTATCACCCTATAGGAATGCGGTCTTCTAAATTGGTAAGGGTGGATATTCTTTTAAATGCCCAACCAGTTGATGCTCTTTCCGCTTTAATTCATACCGACAACGCCTATGCCATAGGTAAAAAGATGTGTGAAAAGTTAAAGGAACTTATCCCAAGGCAGCAGTTTGAAATTCCTATTCAGGCTGCAATTGGAGCAAAAATTATTGCTCGCGAAACAATTAAGGCCCTTAGAAAAGATGTTACCGCCAAATGTTATGGAGGGGACATTTCTAGAAAACGTAAACTTCTTGAAAAACAGAAAAAAGGTAAAAAGCGTATGCGCCAAGTTGGAAATGTGGAAATTCCCCAGCAGGCTTTTATGGCTGTATTGAAGTTGAACGATTAATCCATTTTTCCTATGCGATTTTCAAGCTTTACAATGGTATTATTTTTTGCCATGACCCTAAACTTGATGTCTTGTGGTTCTAAACCTGAACAAAAATATCCTTTCCAAACTGAAAGAAATACGATAAACAACCTGTTAACTTCTTGGCACAATGCGGCATCAAGGGCGAATTTTGACGATTACTTTAGTTTAATCGCTGAGGATGGCATGTATATAGGCACGGACGAAGACGAGGTTTGGACTAAGAAAGAGTTTGCGGCATTTGCCAAACCATATTTTGACAAGGGTCGTGCATGGGAATTTAAAGCCATTAAAAGAAATATTTATTTCTCAGGAAATCCAAAAACCGCATGGTTTGATGAAACCTTAAATAGTTGGATGGGGATTTGCAGGGGATCTGGTGTAGTGAAATATGATGAATCCTCTAAAAGTTATAAAATTCAACATTACGTGCTATCCTTAACAGTACCTAATGAGGTGATTCGTGATGTAATGGAGGTTATTGAAAAGAATTAATCTTCTTCGTCTTCTTGGTGATTTGCTGATTCCATATCCAATGGTTTTCCTAAATACACCAAAATCCAACCTTCGGCAATTTCAAACCCTGGATCTTCATCTGAAGAAATGATATGTAACTCTCCTTCCAAATCCTTAAGAAATAACGGTATCGTATGCTTTTGGTCGCCTGTTAACCTCAGAAGTTTCTTGTAATGATCTAGGGATTTAACCTCTATTTCGTTTATAGAGGAGTATTTTCTAGCTGCCTCAGTAAGGGTGATGTAATCTGCTGATTGACAAAATAACCCTTCCTTGGGCACCTCAGCAGAACCAGACATTTCATCCGTTGTCAATAGTCTAAAAGATCCGTGTTCGCCGAACTGTTCGCCAAACTTCATAATAGAATAATTATTAATGTCCGAGTTGGCTGTCATGGCCATTAAGTAACCGACATCGCTCAATTCAATATTGTCTAAAAGGGTATCTGAATAAATGTCCACATTCATCGCTTCCAAACCGAGTTCTTTTGCTTTAGAAACATTCGTTTGATTACTGTCAATGAGTACCACATGTCGGTTTTCTGTATATAGATAATGGGCAATGAGCCGTGCCATTTTGGAAGCTCCAATTATTAAAATACCTTCTGATTTTTGCAGGAAAACACCGACAAGCTTGGAAAATGCACGAGCTGTTGTTGCATTAAGCAATACAGTGCCTAATACAACCATAAATACTAAAGGGGTAACGTACTCCGCGCCTTCAATTCCATTTTTAACCAATTTACTGCCAAAAAGGGAAGCGATACCCGCAGCAACTATACCTCGCGGACCTACCCAGCTGATGAATAGCTTTTCCCTGAATTTTAGGTTTGAACCATAGGTGCTTACGAAAACAGCCAATGGTCTCAACAGCAAAACTATCACTAAAAACAGTATGGCAGTATTCCAATTATAAATCAAATAGAGATCAGACATATTGATGTTAGCTGCCAGAAGGATAAATAAAATGGAAATTAAAAGAACGCTCAAAGACTCCTTGAAATATAGAAGCTCCTTTATATTCTCAAGCTTTCCATTACCTAATACCATACCCATCACCACCACCGCAAGAAGACCAGATTCGTGGGCAAAAATTTCAGATTCCACAAAAACTAATAGTACTACGGAAAGGGAAACCACATTTAAAAGATAATGGGGTATAAGTCGTTTATTAATGGCAAAGGCCAATGCATGGGCAAAAGTAAAGCCGAAGGTAACACCAAATAACAGGATTTTACCAAACTCAACAAATGCTGTTTTTGTAAAGCCACGATCCCCTTCAACGCTAATAAATTCAAAAACCAAAACCGCCACCAAGGCACCAATAGGGTCAATTAAAATTCCTTCCCATTTCAATATGGTTGAAACATCTTTTTTTAAGGGAATATTTCTAAGAATGGGCGTAATTACTGTTGGACCAGTAACAATGATCAGTGCAGCAAAAAGAAAGGAAATTTCCCAATTAAGTCCGAATATATAATGGGCCAATGCCCCACCACCAAAAAAAGTGATTGCCGCACCAACAGTTATTAATTTTGTAATCGCAGGTCCGACGTTCTTTATTTCGTTTCGTTTTAAAGTAAGTCCGCCTTCAAATAAAATAATACTAATAGCTAAAGAAACGAAATGGTATAAGCCTTCGTCCGGAAAAAATCCTTGTTTACCGTTCCAAACTGGTTCAATCCACTTACTGCCATCTTTAGATAAAAACTCTGCGGCTATAGGACCAACAAGAAGGCCAATTAATATTAAAGGTAATATGGCAGGAATTTTCATTTTCCAAGCCATCCATTGGGCCAAAATTCCTAAAATAATAATACCGGATAGTTCTAGCATAGGAGAATTTGTCTTCGATTGATAAATATAGAAGTTTATTCATAACTGACTAGTATTTTTTGATTTTCCCAACCAAAAACATTGTTCTTATCGGTGAGCTGGGTTAGAGTTATATAAAAACCTTAACATTTTTCATAAGATTTTCCTAACCCCAAATTGAATTTCGGGTTGTTTTAATAAATTGCGCCTTCCCTATGAGACTGTACCCAATTGAAGCCGGGAATTTTAAGCTAGATGGAGGAGCCATGTTTGGTGTGGTGCCAAAATCTATTTGGAATAGAACCAATCCCGCAGATAGCAATAATATGATCGACATGGCCGCGAGATGTCTTCTCGTTGAAGATGGTGACCGGCTTATCCTTATCGATACGGGAATGGGCAATAAACAAAGCGAGAAATTCTTTGGTTACTACTATCTCTGGGGAGACCACAGTCTTGACAAATCCCTTCAAGATATTGGGTTCAGCCGAGACGATATTACAGATGTTTTTCTTACTCATTTACATTTCGATCATTGTGGGGGTTGCATTGAATACAATAAAGACAGGTCTATATTAATTCCTGCTTTTAAAAATGCGACTTATTGGTCTAATGCCGATCATTGGCAATGGGCGGTGGAGCCTAACAAAAGGGAAAAAGCTTCCTTCTTGCGAGAAAACATTCAACCCATCAAAGAATCAGGTCAATTGCAATTTATAGACATCAAAAATTCAACCCCCTTTGAGGAATCACCCTTAGGGTTCAAGGTCTTTTTTGCAAGTGGACATACAGAAAAACAAATGATCCCTATCATCGAATACAACGGGATGACCATTTGCTTTGTGGCAGATTTAATCCCTACGGCAGGTCACCTTCCCTTGCCTTATGTAATGGGATATGATACCAGACCCCTTTTAACTTTAGATGAGAAAGAGCTTTTTTTAAATTTAGCCGCAAACAATAATTATTATCTCTTTTTAGAACATGATCCCAATAACCAAATCATTACAGTTCAACAAACTGAAAAAGGCGTAAGATTAAACGAAAGTTTAAGCTGTAATGATATTTTCAAATAATAGCTAATGAACATATTTAGATCTATATCAATTTTAAGCGTCGCCCTTTTTGGGCTTTTGTTAAGTGGCTGTGGCGGTACAGCTCCTATCATTTCAACTCCGGTTGAAAATATTGATAAGGTGCCTCAAAAATTCACTATGCTAAGTGATGCTGAACTTAAGATTTGGGGTCAGTTAGACTTGGTTCAAGACACTGTACCAGGAATGAGTGTTATTAAAGCGTATGATGAAATTATTAAAAACCGTAAGGGAACCACTGTTGTGGTAGCGGTAATTGATGGTGGTATCGATATTAACCATGAGGATTTAAAAAATGTTATGTGGCGCAATCCAGGTGAAAAACCAGGAAACAATAAAGATGATGATAACAATGGTTATGTGGACGATATTCATGGTTGGAATTTCCTGGGAGATACCTATCATGAACAATTAGAATATGTTAGGTTATTGGCAAAAGGAGATATTTCTGCACCGCGTTATGCTGCGGCTCAAGCCGAATATACTAGGGAATTCAACAAATATTCTGGGTATGCACGTCAGTACGAACAAGTAAATGAACAATTTAATCAAGCAGATGAGGCCGTTTCAAAGTATTTAAACAAGAAAAATTATACGGTTGAAGAAGTAAGATCTATAAAAACTGAGGATGCAAGTTTAAAACAGTCCGTCCAAATCATCAGTTATTTTATGAATGATTATGAGAATATCAGTGAGGTAAGAGAAAGTTTGGCGGAAGACACAAAAACCATTCAAGACCGCTTAAATTATCACCTAAATAAAGAATATAAAGGAAGAAAAACAGGGGATAATCCAGATGATATTAGTGACGTCCCATACGGAAACAACAATATTAGACCTCCGCATGCAAATGAAACCCATGGTACTATGGTAGCAGGTGTTATAGCTGCCGAACGAAATAACGGAATAGGAATCAATGGAGTTGCAAATAATGTAAAAATTATGGGGATTAGGGCGGTTCCTGACGGCGATGAATACGATAAAGATGTTGCTTTGGGTATAAGATATGCAGTAGATAATGGTGCCAAGGTTGTAAATATGAGTTTCGGAAAATACTACAGCCCACATTCCGACTGGACACAAGATGCCATAAAATATGCGGCCTCTAAAGATGTGTTGTTAGTTATATCTGCAGGGAATGATGCTTATGATATTGATTCGAAAATTACCTACCCGAATGATATTTCTGCAGGTTCAACTGAAATTTCGGATAATATGATTTCTGTTGGCGCCTTAGCGGATACCTATGGATCTAATGTTGTTGCAGATTATTCTAATTACGGGAGAAAAAATGTGGATGTGTTCGCTCCAGGCTCTGACATCTACACAACGGAACCAAATAACCAATATGAATTTGTTGATGGTACTTCATTTGCTTCCCCTAATGTTGCGGGAGTTGCTGCCATGATACGCTCTTGGTTTCCAGATTTAACAGCCTCTCAGGTAAAAAAGGTAATTATGGATTCAGGTTTGGCGATTACACCAAAAGTTGTTGTGGGAGGCGATAGTTCCTCAATTAAAAGTTTTGGTGACCTATCAAAATCTGGCAAAATTGTGAATTTGTATAACGCCATGATTTTGGCAGATAAAATATCTAAATAATAGAATTTCTCCCCATGATTAAATTCTCAACCATCTTATCCTTTGCGTTAGTAATAGGTATTGGCATATCTACAAACGGACAAAATTATGACAGTCGTTATAAATCAGAATTAGTTCCTTCTTATTGGCAGCAGAAAGTATCTTATAAAATGGATATTGACATGGATGTTACCAATTGGCAATACAAAGGAACCCAAGAATTGGTCTACACAAATAACTCACCCGACACCTTGACTAAGGTTTTTTATCATTTGTATCCAAATGCCTTTCAACCCGGAAGTGAGATGGACGAAAGATTACAGCAAATACCAGATCCAGACCGAAGAATGGTCAATAATTTAGGAACCCGTGAGGAACCTGTATATGAAAGCAGGATCGCAAAGCTCAAGGATGATGAAATTGGATATATACGTGTTGTAAAATTAAAACAAGACGGTCGTAAAGTTGATTATTCGGTTGAAGGGACTATTCTTGAAGTAACATTGCAAAATCCTATTTTACCAGGAAAATCTACAACTTTCGAGATGGAATTTGATGCCCAGGTTCCTGTCCAAATTAGACGCTCAGGCCGACAAAATAAAGAAGGGGTTGCACTCAGCATGGCTCAATGGTATCCTAAATTAGCAGAGTATGATACCCAAGGTTGGCATGCGGATCCATATATTTTTAGAGAATTTTATGGTGTTTGGGGTGATTTTGATGTAAAAATAACAATAGATAAAGATTTCACAATTGGAGGGACAGGTTATCTACAAAATCCTAATGAAATTGGCCATGGTTACCAGGAACAAGGGATTATTGTCGATAATAGTAAAAAGGATAAATTAACTTGGCATTTTTTCGCGCCTAATGTACATGACTTTACTTGGGCAGCTGACGATAATTATATCCACGACACCCTTAAAATGGAAAATGGACCAACTCTTCATTTTCTTTACAAAGACAACCCTGATATTTTAGAAAACTGGAAGGCATTACAGCCAAAAACAGCTTCCTTAATGAACTATTTTTCTGAACATGTTGGTGAATACCCATATAAACAATATTCCGTTATCCAAGGAGGTGATGGAGGTATGGAATATGCCATGTGTACCCTTATCACAGGAAATAGAAGGCTTGGTAGCTTGGTCGGGGTTACAGCCCATGAATTGGCCCATTCCTGGTTTCAATTTTTGTTGGGCACCAACGAATTGCTTTATGGGTGGATGGATGAAGGATTTACTGATTACATTTCAGCTTATGCCATGGATTCTATTAACGATACAAACGCTATAAATCCTGTTGCTGCATCCTATAAAAGTTATGATAGATTGGTGGCAAGTGGTTATGAACAGCCCCTTTCAACCCATGCAGATCGGTTTTCATCAAATTCAGCTTATAGTGTTTATAAGAAAGGAGCTGTCTTTTTAGGACAATTAGGCTATATTATAGGAAAGGAGAATTTAAATAAAACCCTTAAATCCTATTTTAAACATTGGTCGTTCAAGCATCCAACCCCATATAATTTTATTCGTATCGCAGAACGTGAATCTGGTTTACAATTGAAATGGTATATCGAAGATTGGATCAATACTGTTTACACCGTGGATTATGCAATTACGGATATTGATACCTATAATAATGCTGCTAAGGTTACATTGAAACGAATTGGCGAAATGATGATGCCTGTTGACTTAATGGTTGAATATGCCGATGGGACTAAATCTTATTATAACATTCCGCTTAGGCGCATGAGAGGGAATAAGCCGTTGTCAAAAAATGAAGAGGTGTTACCTGATTGGCCTTGGGCTCAACCGACCTATACTTTTAATTTGAAGAAAGGAAATAAACAAATTAATTCTATTGTAATAGATCCTGATCAATTTTCGGCAGATATAAATCGAAGTAACAATCGCCTTGATTTAAATTCGTTGTAGTTATTTAAACCAATTTTCGTTTTTATACATTTTTGTTTTTGCAATTCGTTCCCGGTTGTAGGCCAATATCCTATTTTCGTCTAGTTGCTTTTGTCTGTAACCAAAAAGGTGAAAAATTTCCCGAGGAAACAAAAAGGCTATTTTGGTATTTATCATCAAACAATCTTTTTTTTTGTCTTTCCATGATATACCTGGCAGTAGGGGCATTAAACCATCTAATTTTAATGGCCTAAGTTTTACGGAAAGCCAAAAGAATAATTTTGGTATGGTCCGGATTATAAAAAACGCTTCCGAACCTTGTTTTTGATAGAGAGGCATAAAAATTCTTCCGAATGAGGGTGATGCTATTTCAATTCCATTTTTTGTTCCTAAAACCTCCCCATTAGCAACTAATTGGAAACTTGCGTATCCTTGAGCCATAGTATAGTGGTCATTCTCATTGAGTTTCTCTGTGTACATTACCTCAAAAAGGTGGTCGATGTTTTTACATCTATTTTGAAGAATGTTAAATGCAGCGCCTTTAAAAATAAGTGCGTTTTTTTTAACAACCCCTGCGGTCTTTATGACTAAAGAAATAAAAGCTTTACAATTTTCTATGGAATCATGGCTATTGTGTTGACCAGCCTCAAAGCCTAAGGAAACATATCCAAGGCTGTTTATATAACTAAGTAACGGACCAGATAGAAATTCCTCAATGCCTAAAACAGTTGCTACAGGAAATTGCTCTGAAAATTTTCGGTTAATTAGTGCGTCATTAATGGTTATAAAAGGTGGGCTCTCACTTGAGGTTGTATGTAAATCAATGAAATAATAAGGCCCCTTGGATTGTCTTAATATTTGGTTGATTAGATCAAATAATTCCTTTTGTTGTTTTTGGTCTACTGATAATTGACTTCCGTTTTCTAGCTGTCTAATTTGTTTAGGTGTCCAAAGACGATTGAGGTCTACATCCAAAAATCGCTGTTTTTTTTCTAAGGCGGGTATATTACCCAAAATACCATAGCATTGTCCTTTATTAATATTCTTATTAATATCGTTGGCGAGTTCTTGTAGAGCGTATATGCCGGCAGGCTCATTTCCGTGGATTCCTGCAAAAAAAACTACCGTCGGTCCTGTTTTTTTGGAATCTGCATGAAACAAAATCCTTTTCAACTCTATTTGGTTTTCTATTTCCAATACTTTTTGCATGTTATTTTGGAAAGTCTCGAGAAGTAATAATACCCACCAATTTGTCATTCCTTAAAACGGGTAAAGAATGAAAGTTATTCAATTCCATAAGACTTTTAGCCTGTTCGATAGTTTCATATTCCGTGATGGTAATAGGATTTTCAACCATATAATCCTCAATAGAATAATTCCTCAATTGCGCATCGTCTAAATCCTGAATATCAGTCCACGATAATAACCCAATTAATTGTTGGTCACAATTTATTATAGGAAGATGATGTATGTTTTTCCATTCCATAATATCATGTGCAAATTGTAGACTATCAGTTAAATCTGCTGTAAAGACAGAAAACGACATGTGATTTTTTATTTCATCAGGAACTTCAAAATCTTTGGTTTGGCTAATATCTAATACCGCCCATCTGCCAACGGGGTAATCCATCCGTTGCTTTTCAAACATAAAAGACGTCAACAATTGTGAGGCTTTATATGCCTTATGCTTTTTTAAAAGATTTCTAAAACTCTTAGTAATCCATGTAGATCCAGTATTGTATGCAATTCTCCTCTCTATAATGCTTAAATAAAAATCCGCCTCGTCCTTATCAACATTACTCCTTATCAAACCTTTATATGCAATTGGAAGTAATTCATTTAAAATCAATTGATCCACGGCAACTAATTTATTGTCCCATCTCATCTGGGTGGCAAGTCCATAACGCGCAGCGGCATAAAAATTATTCTTTACATCCTTGTAGTGCCAATTGGATGTAATCTCATTCATATCCTTCGGTCTACCCATCATTAATCCAATCCAAAATACCATATTAGCTATTTCATCTTTTAAGGTTGGACCAGATGGTATATACCTGTTTTCTATTCTCAGATGGGGTTTGTCATTGAAAACCCCATAACAGGGACGGTTCCACCTATAAACAGTTCCATTATGAAGATTAAGAGCTTTTAATCGTGGGGTTTCGTTGTTGTTTAACAACTCTACACTATCCCTAAGGTATTCTGAAGTTAGCAAACTTCTATAGCCAAAAACGTTTTCCTTAAAAATATCTACGACATTCCCCTTATGCCAATCATTGCCAAAGCTTACCCGAGAATGTTTATGGTTTAATAGGTTAGAACGTGCTCTAGTATCAATACTTTGTGAAAATAAGGCGATTCGGGTTTCAGCCCATAACTCTTTCCCAAATAATAAGGGTGAATTAGTTGCAGCCGCCAATACCGGAGCCGATATTGTTTGTGCCCAATTATAACTATCCACAAATTCATCGGGGCTTACCTGTAAATGCATTTGAAAGCTCGTATTACAACCTTCTAACATAACAGAATCATGCATTAGGTTAAATTCATCTGCTCCCCTAATATGAATCATGAAATCTTGTTTACGAGATTCTTTGATGGCTTCATTCAATACAGAATAACGCGGAACTGGTGTCATATTTTCTAGAGAAATATGTTTTGTACTAAGCGTTGGTAATATTCCTGTTAAAACAATATTTCCACCAAGAGATTCAGCGGCTTTTTGTGCCTTTCCGAGCTTTCCTTTCATTTGATCGTGAAGTAGGGAAAAACATGAGCTCCGTAATTCTAAAGGATTTAGGTTTAATTCTAAATTATAACTTCCTATTTCGGTAGTAAAGTCAGAATCATTTAAAATATCTAGGACCTCCAAACCTATATTAAAAGGCATAAATCTTTTATTGGTTAAACAGAATTCCTGTTCTGCACCAATACGAATTGTATACTTGTCGATTTGATCGCCTTCTAACATCATTTGAAGGGCTTGAAGATCTTTCAACAAATGATTCATGTAATGCGCACGATCCTCCTTTGATGTTAACTTTGACACGTTTAACTGACCCATAGGCTAAATCTTCAATTATCCGAAATTACTATTTCATAAGGCCAATTATTATGACATTTGTCATTGAAACAGTCTCTTTAAAGGGCTCGCTTTTTTAGTATTTTTGCTATATAAATCATTTATGCGCTATACCTATAAAAAAAATGAAAAGCTCAAAAACAAGCGTTTAATAGACGCTCTGTTTTCAGAAGGTAAATCCATTTCGGTATATCCTTTAAGAATGATTTATATTTCATTACCAGAAGAGCAAAACAAAATATGGAAGGTTGGGGTAAGCGTAAGTAAACGTTCCTTTAAAAGGGCGGTTGATAGGAACCGAATAAAGCGCTTGATGCGAGAATGTTACCGGCTTAACAAACCACATTTTTTTAACAACATTTCAAGAAGCAGTGCGTTTATGATTTTGTATCTTGGTAATGAAACTTATGATTTTGATGCCCTAAACACCAAAATGAAACAACTTTTAAAACAATTTGTTTCAAAAAACTAACTAAAGAGTTATTCCCTATGAAAAAGAACCGCTTAAAAAAATATCTTCTACCCTTTATTCTCGTTATTCTTTTAATAACAACCTCTGCATTTAAAAGTGATTTCTTTGAAATTGCTAAACAAATAGAGATTTTCACCACAATGTTTAAGGAATTAAATATGAATTATGTGGATGACACAAATCCTGGTGATTTAATGGATACAGCCATAAAAAGCATGTTGAATGATTTGGATCCGTATACCAATTTCATGAACGAACAGGATGTTGAAGCGGCAAGAATAAATAATACTGGTGATTATTCTGGTATCGGCGCTAGTATTCTTACACTTAAGGACAAACTTGTTATCATGGAAACCTATAAAGATTTTCCAGCTGATAAGGCCGGTTTAAAACCTGGTGATGAGATTATAAAAGTTGATAATATTTCTGTTGCTGATTTTAAGGAAGACGCTGGAAATTTATTACAGGGAGCTGAAGGTTCTACGGTTAATTTAACTTATTTACGCCAAGGGCAAACAAATAATGCGGTTGTAAAAAGAGAATCCGTAGAAATCCATGCGGTTCCCCATTATGCCATGATGGATGGTGAAGTAGGTTATATAGTGTTACGTAAATTCAATGAAAAGGCATCTTCAGAAACTATCAGGGCTCTTAGAGAACTTAAAGGTGAAGGTGCTAAAAAGATTATTTTAGATTTAAGAGGCAATCCCGGTGGTTTACTTTCGGAGGCAGTGAATCTGGTTAATATATTCGTTCCACAAAACCAGTTGGTGGTATCAACAAAATCTAAAGTTGAGAAATACAACAAAACTTACTATACCCAAAAACAACCAATTGATACTGAAATTCCCTTGGTGGTTTTAATTGATGGTAGAAGTGCTTCGGCTAGTGAAATTGTCGCAGGTGCATTACAAGACTTGGATAGGGCTGTTATTGTTGGTTCTCGAAGCTTTGGAAAAGGTTTGGTACAACGGCCAAAACCTTTGGTATATGGAACCCAAATGAAGATAACAATCTCGAGATATTATACCCCATCAGGTCGCTGTATACAGGCCTTGGATTACTGGCACAGGGATGAAGATGGTGAAGCTACAAGAATTTCACAGGATAAGTATAATGCCTTCAAAACGCGCAATGGTCGCACCGTATTTGATGGTGGTGGAATTGAACCAGATGTTAAAATGTCTGAATCTATCTATAGCCCAATAACAACCGCTATATTGGATGATTATTTAATTTTCAATTATGCCACTCAATATTATTATAACAATAAGGTAACCGATTTAGAATCGTTTAAACTAACAGATGCAGATTTTAATAAGTTTAAGGATTATTTAAAAAAGGAGAATTTTAGCTTTGAAACTACTACTGAAGAGGCTTTCTCAGAAGCTTTTGATGTAGCAAGCAAAGAAAAAATGGAGGTTGTTGTTACTGATGAATATAATAAATTGATAAATGCAATTAAAAATTACAAGAATACGGCAATAGATATGAATAAATCCCAATTAATGGATTTACTTGCAGATGAGATTGTTAAGAGATATTTTTATAGGGAAGGATTGTATGATTATTATTTAGACAATAATCCTGAAATTAAAAAAGCTTCAGAAATTTTAATAAATTCATCATCATATTCAAAATATTTAAAGTAAAACCCTTATAAATATTAAGAATCTGCTATATTTATGCCCCAATAAATATAAAAAATGAAATTCTCCCTGCTCTTTTTTATTTTATTGACCCAGTTTCTTTTTCCCCAAGAAAAATATACTCATGAAGTGTATTTTGAAACGGATCAGCACGAGGTTTCTTCCACCGAATATAATAGGTTGATGCAATTTCTATCTAAAATTGAAGGTTTAGATATAGAACGTATTTCAATTTATGGTTTTACGGATGATAGAGGAAGTGATTCCTATAATTTAAATCTTTCCAAACGTCGTGCCGAGTCTATTAAAACAATCTTTTCTAATAACGAATTTGATGAATCTGTAATTACCAATGTGGATGGTAAGGGAGAGATTCTGTTAAAATTGGTAAAGGAGAATGACATACAAAAAATTAGAGGGTTAAATAGAAAAGTTGAAATAATCGTACAGCCCTATGACCCTCCAAGGGAAGAGCCTGTTGTTGAAAAAATGGACGTAAAAGAGATTCTAAAAGGTCCAGTAAAAGCAGGTGATAAATTAAGGCTTGAAAATTTATTGTTTAAAACTGGGTATGCATATTTAATGCCGGAATCTGTAAAGACTTTAGAAGAGATTGCTAAAGTATTAGTTGAGAGAAAGGATATTTACTTTACAATACAAGGGCATGTTTGCTGTACGCAATTTGCAAGAGACGCCATTGATAGAAGAACTAAAAAAAGAAATCTATCTGAAGCCAGAGCAAAATATATTTATGATTATTTAGCCCGAAAAGGTGTTGAAAAAAGCCGTATGAAATATATGGGTATGCGTAGAAAATTTCCTTTAGGCGGGGATCCAAGATTTGATAGGCGTGTAGAGATTTTAATTACCTATGCTGAAGACCCTATCGATTAATCTTTATTCTCTTATCATTTTGGTATGGGGAATTCCATCCTCTAAATATTCATCTCCGATTTTTACAAATCCTAAGTCTGAATAAAATTTATTTAGATAGGATTGAGCAGAAATTATTATAATGTCTTCATTGTATAATTTTTTTACCGCATCTATAGACGCTACCATAATTTTTTTCCCTAAACCTAAAGATCTTGCAGCCTGGTCCACTACTACCCTGCCTATACTTGCATGATCGAGATACTGACCCTTATCAAAAATTCTGGTATAGGCTGCTAATTTATTTTTATAATATCCTAGAACATGATAAGCTATTTGATCCTTTCTATCTAAATCTTGATAAACACAATTCTGCTCAACTACAAAAATTTCAGACCTTAATCTTAAGATTTCATACAACTCATGTATGTTAAGCTCTTCAAAGGCTTTTATTCTAATATCTAACATGGGTTGCTTAGTTGCTTTTAACAGCCAATGGGTATTTTAGAAATTCGTCTTTGGTGTCTTCCCCCTTCAAATTCAGTGTTTAAAAAAGTATCAACCATTTCTAACACCTGGGGTAACGCTGTAAATCTTGCCGGTATACTTAGTACGTTTGCGTTGTTGTGCTCGCGCGCCAATTCAACAATTTCTTTATTCCAACATAAGGCTGAGCGTATGCCTTGATGCTTGTTCACCGTCATATTCGCTCCATTTCCAGAGCCACACACAATAATACCGAAGGTAGCTTTTTCATTTTCAACATCTTCAGCTACTGGATGTACAAAATCTGGATAATCCGCACTATCCTTACTATCAGTTCCATGGTTGATTACCTCATAACCTTTGTCTTTTAAATATTTAAGGATAGCAAATTTGTATTCTGTGCCAGCATGATCATTACCAATAGAGAGTGTCATAAAGAAATATTTTAAACAATATGCAAAGTTACTAAATGAAATAAGTGTTTAATAACTGTTGTCTCAAATATTAATAAAGTGTTAATTAAATTTTAGTTTTTAATGAAAGAAAAATTTGCAAATCATTAATCAATTATCAATTTGAAAAATAATTGAAAACTGCAAGGATTTTTAAGATTCAATTTTAGGCGAATTGCCAACCAAAATATCATCCTTAATAACACCTAAACAAATAATTTTTATAAAATATCTTTATATAATTTTGGTTGTGAACAACTGTTGAAAACCTATATAAAAACCTTCATTTATAAGTATTTAAACCTCTTATAAACTGTTTATTTCAGTGGAATGTTGTGTCAATTTCGAAAATTCAAAATACAATCCACAAAAGTTTTCACACTTATTAACAGCCTATTATAATCATTAATTATTTTTTAAATATTTAAAGAAACTGTTATTATATAATTAACTGTGGATAAACTTTAAATGACAGGAGCTCAGTTGTTCCTAAATAAGCTTAGTTTTGTTTATATTCAAAATTGAAGATGGCGAGAAATAAGAAGAAGAGAAAAGGAAGTGGCAAAATACCTAACCTTAGCGATACAATTTTAAAAATCCTTCGTAAAGAAAAGAGTAAGATTTTCAATTATAAACAGATTGCTGCAAAACTTGGTGTCGATGATCCTAGCAGTAGAAACCAAATAATTAAAAAACTTCACCAGCTTAAAGCCAAACAAGAAATAGAAGAAGTTGACAGGGGTAAATTTAAAGCTATTATAACAACTGAATATTATAAGGGAATTCTTGATATGTCTGCTCGAGGTTCTGGATTTATAATAAGTGATGATTTTGCTGATGATATTTATGTGGCATCTAACAATATTAATAGGGCCTTAGATGGTGATGAAGTAGAATTTTATTTATATAAACGACCAAAACGTGGTCGTATGGAAGGAGAGATTACCAATGTAATTAAGAGGGCAAAAACAGAATATGTTGGTATCATTCAGTTGAATAAAAATTATGCATTTGTTGTAGCTGATAATAGCAAAATGTATAAAGACATATTTGTACCTGTAAATAAAACCAAAAATGCTGAGGATGGTGATAAAGTTTTAGTTTCAATTGAGGATTGGCCTGAGGATCAAGATTCACCTATTGGTAAAGTGTTAAAGGTTTTAGGTAAACCTGGTTTACATCAAACCGAAATGCATTCTATCTTAGCTGATTATGGGTTGCCTTATGAATTTCCATATGAAGTGGAGGAATTTGCAAACAAATTAGATACCTCAATTACTGAAGCAGAAATAGCCAAACGTAGAGATTTGAGAGAGGTATTAACTTTTACAATAGATCCTAAGGACGCAAAGGATTTTGATGACGCCCTGTCTTTTCAGGAACTAGAAGATGGATCCTATGAAATAGGAATTCATATTGCAGATGTATCACATTATGTTACGCCTGAATCTATTTTAGATACGGAGGCGTACCAGAGAGGGACTTCTGTTTATTTAGTGGATAGGGTTGTACCTATGTTGCCTGAGATTTTGTCTAATAATGCTTGTTCTCTACGGCCACATGAAGAAAAGTATACCTTTTCCGCTATTTTTAAGATGAATGAAAAGGCGGAAGTTATCAATCAATGGTTTGGAAGAACTGTAACTTATAGCGATGCGCGTTTTGCTTATGAAGAAGCTCAAACTGTTATAGAATCAAAATCCAATACCATTCCAAAAGAAGTATCTCTTAAAGGTGAAGCTTATGATATTTCTGATGAGATTAAAACGGCTATTTTAAAATTAGATGACTTGGCCCACATTATGCGTAGAAAACGCATGCAACAAGGTGCAATATCATTTGATAAGGTTGAGGTTAAGTTTAATTTAGATGAAAACAATGAACCTATTGGTGTTTATTTTAAAACAAGTAAAGAGGCTAATAAGTTAATTGAAGAATTCATGCTTTTAGCAAATAAAAAGGTTGCTGAATTTATTGGTAAACAAAAACCTCCCAAAACTTTTGTTTATAGGGTACATGATCAGCCAGATGAAAGTAAATTATCTGCCTTACAAGGAATCGTTTCAAGATTTGGCTATAAATTAAATTTCAAGGATAGGAAGACTACAGCAGCCTCTTTGAATAACTTATTGGAAGAAGTTCAGGGTAAAAAAGAACAGAACCTAGTAGATACATTAGCAATAAGAAGTATGAGTAAGGCTATTTATACTACTGAAAATATTGGCCACTATGGTCTTGCGTTCGATTATTACACACATTTTACGTCGCCAATTAGAAGGTATCCAGATGTTATGGTTCATCGTTTATTGCAGCGGTATTTAGATCAGCAATCTAGCGCTAACCAATCGGTTTATGAAGATAAATGTGAACATAGCAGTGAAATGGAATATTTAGCCACTCAAGCAGAAAGAGATTCCATCAAATACATGCAAATTAAATTTATGGAAGATCATAAGGATGAGGAGTTTGTGGGTGTTATTTCTGGTGTTACAGATTGGGGAATATATGTTGAAATTATAGAAAATAAATGTGAAGGTATGGTTAGCACAAGAGATATGACAGATGATCGTTACGATTTTGATGAGAGACATTATGCTTTAATTGGTAGAAATACTAAAAAAATGTACCAACTAGGTGAAGAAGTTGTGGTAAAAGTTAAGAACACAGATTTGGTCAAAAAACATTTAGATTTTTATTTAATAGGAAAACATAAGGAATAATATTTGCAACAATAGATTAAAGTTTTAAATCATGAAAAACATAGCATTTTTAATTTTCTTTCTTAGTACTACGGTAATGTTTAGCCAGAAAGTGAGGGAAATTGGAGACTTTAACGAGGTAAAGGTTTACGATCGTATAGATGTTAAGATGGTACAATCTAATACCAATAAGGTTGAAATTCACGGTGAAGATCTCACCGATGTAGAAATTGTAAATAAAAATGGAGTGTTAAAAATTCGAATGGATATAGAAAAAACACTTCATGGAGAGGATAATTACGTTATACTTTATTTTACCGGTGTTAATATTATCGATGGAAATGAAGGTGCTTTTATTTCTACCGAAACATCTTTAAAACAAGAATCAATTGAATTACGATCTCAAGAAGGCGCAAGGTTAGATATAAAATTGGAAGTGACATCCGTCGATATAAAAGCTGTTACTGGTGGAGGTATAAAAACCACAGGTTCAGCAAAATATCAAGACATAAACATTAATACGGGAGGAATCTATGAAGGAGAAGATTTTATTACTGAAAACACTACAATTGCAATTAAGGCAGCAGGTGAAGCTGCAGTTAACGCAAGTAAACAGGTAGATGCAAAAGTTAGGGCTGGTGGAGATATCAGAATTTATGGTAATCCTGAAAAGGTGAATGAGGATACCGCCTTGGGAGGCCGTATTACTCGAGTAAATCAATAGCAACCTGAAATATTCTTAGTACCATCCATTTATTAAGGCGGATAATTTTTCTTTTCTTTGCATAAAGGCAGCATTTTAAATGTTAGATAATGTTTTAGCGGCTATTCCATTTGGTATCATTTTATCGTTTACCATTGGACCTGTTTTTTTTGTGTTACTTGAAACAGGAGCTACTAAAGGATTTAAACAGGCTGTTATCTTCGATATCGGCGTTATCTTTGCCGATATCGTATTTATAGCATTAGCCCTTTACAGTACGAGTGGACTTATAGATTCCATTAAAGGAGAGTCTGATTTTCTAATTTTAGGAGGTGTATTGCTTATTGTATATGGTATTATTTCCTTTATAAAAATTTCCAGATCTTTTAGAACAATTGTTAGGGAGTACCATAGAGTTGAAATTCAAAAAAATTACCATAAACTCTTTCTTAAGGGTTTTTTATTGAATTTTATAAATATTGGGGTTTTAATAGGATGGGTAGGTTTCATCATAATAGCTAATTCCCTTACCCAGTCTAGTGAAGGTATTTATTTCTTTTTAGCTACTATCTTGGCAACTTATTTTATTGTGGATTTAGCAAAGATTGCGGCAGCAAAAAAGCTAAGAAGCAAACTAACTCCCAGATTGATTTTTAAGGCTAAAAAAATAGTAGCATTGATCATTTTAGGTTTTGGTATCCTTTTATTGTTTCAAGGCTTTTTTCCGAAGGAAAAGGAAAAACTCCAGAACCGGTTAGAACATATTGGCAAGGAAATAGAATAAAAAAAGGACACAATATTGTGTCCTTTTTGTTTGGAGGCGTCTAGCGGATTCGAACCGCTGTAGAAGGTTTTGCAGACCTCTGCCTAGCCACTCGGCCAAGACGCCAAATTTCATTATGTAACTGTTTTTGAAACAGGAACGCAAATGTAAAAAAAATATATAAGGTTTACCATCAACCGGTTTTATTTTCGGCTCTTCTGCATTTGTATGGTTACCCGTTCAACATCACCACCAATTGGAGGGTTTAGTTTACTTACCCACACGATTGCATATTGTACCTTACCACTCTCGGACATAATTCGGTCTAGAATGCGTTTTCCAACCGTTTCTAGGAGATGGGTAGGTCTTAGCATTTCTTCTCTAACAACACGGTTTAAAAACACGTAATCTACAGTATCTGAAAGAGCATCTGTAGCCGCAGAGGTTTGCAAGTCGGCTTTTACTTCCAAATCCACCCTATAATCGCTACCTATTTTAGTTTCTTCCTTTAAACATCCGTGATAAGCAAATACACGAATATTTTCAACTTTTATAATTCCCACGCTTATATTTTTGGCAAATATAAGCTAGAGAAAGAAATATTATTTCAATTTCATACACTCACAACTTCCAGTTCCCCTGAAAATATCTATACCAACCGTAATCATATGGGTACCTGAATTATAATTAATAAGGTCGTTCATTATAATTTGGTAGGAGTAAGCAAAATATAATTTACTCATCATTATACCGGCCATAGGACCTATATTGAGGGGCGCCATAAACTGATCATTTAGAAAGCGGTAACTTATCCCTGCCCAGGCATAATTATCATCTCTAAAGTTTTTTCTAACCTTAACATTAAGGTCGGTTACGGACCTTCCATCACTTTCATATAATTGAAAATAGACAGATGGCTCAACTTCAATATCCTTGTTTTTGGTTTTAATTCTATAACCTGAAAAAATAGTATAATTTCTAAGTTTACCTGGTTCATAAATAGTAAAATCTTCAAGATCCTTATCCAAAATATTGGCGGCGGTTAAATTAATATAGAATGATCTATACCTGTATAAAACACCAACTTCAAAGTTATGGTTACCCAAAGCTCTATCATCAACAATAGCAGGATCTGGGATGGTTGGATCAAAATTTTCAATATCAATCCTGAAATGGTTGTAGATGTAAGAAATACCAAAAGATAAAAACTGGTCATTGCTTTCACTTAATGTTAGGTGGTGTGCAAAGGAAGCCCGTGCCCCCTGTTGACGAGTATTACCATTACGGTCATTGTAAAACAATAAACCTACCCCAGATTTATTTCCAATTCTGATGTCACCTACCAATGATTGGGTATCGGGCGCGTCTTTGATACCGACCCATTGGGTCAGTGCATTTAAACGGATTTTCATGTTTTCACCAATACCAGCATAGGTAGGGGCTATCACAAAATAATTATCTGCCAAATATTGGGTGTGGGTAGGCAAATAAACTTCTTGTGCGAAGCTATTCACACTTACGATTATCGATATAAGTAGGATTAATTTTTTCATTTGGTAGATCTTTATCTATAGAGGGTAAAATGTCCAACAAATTCTCTATTATCACTAGAATTGTTAAGCTTAATAACATACCAGTAATCTCCAGTAGGTAATGGGTTGCCATTATAGGTTCCATCCCATGAATCTACCTGGGCAAGTTCAGCTACTACCCTACCATAACGGTCGTAAATTTTGGTATAAATTCCTGGATACATTTCGGTATTACATGGTGCCCAATAATCGTTAATCCCGTCTCCATTTGGGGTAAAGTTGTTTGCTATACAGATATCAATGAATTCCATTGATATATTCGCTGTAGCTTCACAACCTAGATCATCAATCACTCTTACGGTATAGGTACCAGATTCGCTAATGCTATAAACATTATCTGTTCCCTTATCAACATCATTCAAATAGAAGGTGTAATTACCAGTACCACCTGTAACCACTGCCGTAAATTCATTGATGTCGGTTTCCGTAAGTGTAAGTGATAATGGGTCGTAAGCTTCGATGCTGAAATCATAAACCTTACTACACCCTCCATTTGTGTCTGTAACTTCAATATAATGGTCACCAGATAATAAATCAGTGAATACATTCAAGTCTTGGGCTGTATTGCCATCTAAACTATATACCACGCCTGTTTGGTCTGGGTTACCTAATATCACGGTAACTGAATTGGTAGGCATGTTTTTATCGCAAATATTTTCAATTTCCAATGTAGCCTCCAAGCTTGATGCTTCAGGCATAGGCACGATTAAATAAGTATCGCATCCACCTGAATCTTTTACAAAAATTACATGGCTAACGCCCCCTGTTAAATCAGTAAACAAGTATTGATCTTGAACAAAATTTTCGTCGTCTTGGGTGTTCAAACTTGTGAAATATGGCGCTGTACCACCTTCGATTGCAACTTCTATCATTCCGTTTCCATCACCAGCACAAATTTCAGAAACCATACTTACCAGATTGGCGGTTAAAGGTTCTGGTTCTAGAATATCTATAAGCAAATCAACAAAACATCCGTTTTCATCCTGTACGATTACTTCATAATTACCAGGGGCAAGATCAGTAAATGTGTTTACAGTATCAAATTGATCTAGATTAGGTGAAATAGCATATTTTATAATACCAGTACCTCCCGTAGCTTCAATTGTTATTGATCCGTCATCTTGACTTAAACAGGTTACATGTGTTACCTCTTGTGAAACAATTTCAAGCGGTGTTGGATCGGTAATAGTTATTGGACCTTCTACAGCAACACAATCATCGCTTACCACTCTTACATAATAAGTTCCAGCAGGATAATCCATAAATGTTCCTGAAGCCTGCGGGCCTTGCAATGGGGTAGTGCTTGTCGCGCTATCTAACAATTCATACATATAATTACCAAGCCCTCCTGAAGCTTCTGCACGAATTAATGCAGTAGAATCACCTGTACAGTTTATCGTTGCGTTAGAGGTGTCTAAATTCAACTGTAAATCTTCAACGGGATCAATAGTAACTTGGTTAGTAATTGAAGCCTTACATCCATTGACATCCATCACGTAATATTGATAGGTGCCTGCACCAATGTTTGAAATATTTACTGAACTATTAAAACTACCAGTATAATTTACACCATCTGTACTATATTGATAAGGAGGGGTTCCTCCTTTGGCAGACAATACCAGTGCAGCATCATTGGTACAAGTCATTGGTTGTGCTTGTACCAAGTCTGCAGACACCGGAGTAGGTTCGATTATGGTGACTTGTGGAGTTGTAAATTCACAAGACAAACCATCGGATATTGTTATATAATAAGTCCCAGCACCCAAATTTTCGAAAGTATTGTTTGCTTGTGGACCTAATTGAGTTCCATCCTCAAAAAATAAGGTGAATTGATAGCTGCCAGATCCACCTGTTACATTTGTGGCGCTTACGGAAGCATTATTATCTCCAAAGCACAACAATGTAGTTGGTGTTGCTTCTATTGAAGCGGAGATTGGCGCTGGTTGGGTTAAGTCTATATTGGATGTAGCCAAACATCCATTAGCATCCCTAATAGTTACAGTATAACTTCCAGAGGGAAGATTTTGGAAAATATTTTGCCCGCTAAATACCTGAACAGTTTGTGACGTAGTGGTGTTTATTAATTCAAATTCATATGGGCGTGTACCGCCTTGACCAACAGCTGTAATTGCACCTCCATCGTTATTACAAGTTACCAAAGCACTCTGAGTAAGCCCCACATTAAGTTCTACAGCTGGCGCAGTTATTGTCACAGAATTTGAATCTTCTGTACAGTACGGCGCTTCAGTTTGGGTTAGCCTTACATGGTATAATCCTGCTGGTAAATTTGTAACATTTAGTCCAGTTGAGGTATTGCCACTTCCAGATGTTATAACTGTTCCGTTGTTATCAACCAGATCATAGGTATAGGCACCACTATAATTTGTAATCTCAACTGAAATTGAACCATCTGCTTGTCCAAAACAATCTACATTCTGAGTCGTGGTTGCAATGATATCAATTTGTTCAAAATCATTTACCATATGTGTAGCTGTTACAAAACATCCTGTTGTAGTATCTGTAATTCTAATTGAATAATCACCTGGATTTGATAAACCGAATGTGGCGCTTGTACCAGTTTGTGCTGTAGAAGTTCCAAGAGGTAATAATTCAAAACTAAATTCTCCCGATCCTCCGGTGGCCGAAACCGTAATTTCTTCATCATTTGTACAACTCAGAGCATTGTCTAATACAACCGTTGGTTGAATAGGAACTAATGTAGGAATTGTAACATCCGTAGTCGTTTCACAGTTATTCGCATCCCTAACCGTAATTGTAATTGTTTGGTCAACACCTGTGTCCACAACTGTAAACTGATTACTTACAAAGAAATTAATTCCGTCTTTGCTATAGAGATAATTTGGAGTTCCGTCAGTTGCAACTACTGTAATTACTGAGGCATTTACGGTATTATCTACGTTACATTCAAAAGGTGTTGCAGTTGCAGTAGCACTCAATGTAACTGGTTCTGTAATATCTATTGTTGTTGAATTTATACAGTTTCTACCAGAGGTAACGGTAACTGTATAGGTTGCGGCAACCAAATTTTCAAATATTGGTGTGGTTTGGGTTATCGGAGCGTTAGTACCGTCATCTAAAGTATAAGAATACGGAGGATTATCGTTTGATGAATCTAATATAACTTGTATTACACCATCGCTATCTCCAGAACAACTTACCGCAAAAGTTTCTAAGCTGAATACCACAGGAGTTGCAGGTTCTAGCGAAACTGAAATTTGTGACGTACAGTTAGTATTGCTATCAGTTATTTCTACAGCATAATCACCCGCGGCCACAGATGTAAATTCTGAACCAATTAAAGTATATCCTGTTGTATTAAGACTACTATCTAACAGGCGGTATGTGTAAGATCCGCTACCTCCATTTCCAGAAACCGAAATTATTCCGTCATCATTGCTACAGCTTGGTTGTGAAGTGGCCATTGCCTGTACACTTAATGGGGGATAAATTTCAATATCTTCTGAAGCCGTACATCCATTGCCGTCCCTTATTGTTACAGTGTAGATTCCAGGAGCACTTACCGTAAAGGTTGGGCTAGATTGAAACCCTGTACCAATGCTATAGCTTAATGGAGCAATTAAAGAAGCCCCTGGAGTAGCTGTAAAAGTATATGATGTTCCGTCTGAGGTACACTGATCTTGCGCCAAACTTGGTAAAGTAAGTGATGGATTAGGATCTGCAGCAATAGTAATATCTATACTGGTTTCACAACCTGTAGCATCGCGTACATAAACATCCCAGTTTGGATTGATATATGGGTATAATTCAGCAAAATTATTTGATGTAAAGTCTGCATTCGTTGGAGTTACTCCATCTTGAACAAATGCATATTGGTAAGGAGGGGTTCCGCTGCTTGCGTTTACAACCACCTGCGATCCGATATTACAATTAGCATTTATATTTGATACCTCTTGTAAATTGATTGCCTGTGCAGGTTGAGCGATTGTGAATGGCTCAGTAGAAGAGCACATGGTTCCATTAGCCTCTTGCACAAATAAGATATAATCACCAGGAGGCAACAATCCTATAGTTGCAGAGATAGGACCACCTGCATTTCCAGTAATATTTCCACTAAATCCCGGAACAGGATTGTTAGTTAATACATTTAAAATATCATAATCAATTTGGGTTACACTGCTATCAAAATTAGAAACTGTAAAATCTATACTTCCATCTGCAGCACCGTAACAGTCTATGTTACTTGTAGCGTCTATTGTCAGCTCTATAGTAGAAGGACTATCAAGAACATCGGTTTCTAGGAATACAGAACAACCGGTGCTGTCGATAACCTCAAAGGTGTATGCCAATCCAGGAGTCAACGCATCAAAAGTAGCTACATCACCAGTCCCATTGATACTGCTAGGAGGTGTTCCAGGGCCATAAATACTGAATGTATATGGAGCGGTACCCCCACTTACAGTAACTTCCATACTTGCGCCAACTACACAATCCGTTGCAGTTACTAAACCTGTTAAGGTAAGGTAAGGTGGCGATTTAACATCTGCTCTTGCAGATTGAAACTCACAATTATTGGCATCAATGATGGTTACATAATAAAAACCAAACCCTAAGTCTGGGAAATTATGGGATGTAGAATTTATGCTAATAGCATCATCCAATAAATTACCCTCAGAATCGAATAATTGATAAGTATATGGTGCGGTGCCGATACCAGTTAGGGTTACATCAATAGAACCATTTATAGTACCAGTTGGACCACAAGAAGTTGGATTTGCAACTATATCAGCATCTAATCCTTCTGGCTCATTTACAGTAGCAGTAGAATTGAACTCACAACCTTTGCTGTCTCTTATAGTGTAATCATAAGTTCCGGCTGTCAAACCTCCATAAGTGTTTTGCGCAGTAAAGGTTCCTCCATTAAAACTAATTTGATAAGGAGGAGTTCCTTGTGTTTGGTCAACATCTATTGTTACCACCCCAGTTGCATCTCCGTTACAAGATACATCTGTAGAGCTAAAAGAGGCCACCGGGGTAGTGATCGGTTGAACGCTTATAACGTTTGTCAGGGCTTGACAACCAGCACTATCGGTAGCTCTAAACTGGTAATCACCTGCAGAGCTTGCAGAATATGGTGTGCTTGTAGCCACAAAAGCACCACCATTGATGGAAACTTCCAAAGTATATCCCGGAGTTCCTCCAGTTACAGCGACTTCTATAATTGCATCTGGCGTTGCTGAACAATCTAATTCTTTTGTTAGGGTAGCTGTAGCAAATAATTGATTTCCGATTGTAACATCATTAGAGGTAGCTGTACACCCTGAGGCATCAGTAATTGTAACACTATAAGTTCCCGGACTATTTACTGTAAACACATTTGAACTCTGGCTAGCACTTCCGTTTAAACTGTATTGGTAAGGTGCTGTGCCACCAGTTACAGTAGCTGTTAAAGATATATCGCCACCAATAAAGCAGATGCTATCTGCAATTAAGCTCACGCTAGGTATGGTATAAGCTTCAACTGTATGTGGTTTTTGAACCACACAGCCGTTTGCATCACGAACATAGATGTTGTAATCACCAGCAACTAATCCTGTAAAAATATTGGAGTTTTGATAAGCTGAAATAATTGTACTAGTTGAAGCATCTTCTAGTTGATACGTATAACTACCCCATCCACCAGTAGCTTCGACAACAATATTTGCGGCTGTACCATTACAATCTATCCCGCTTGCAGTAAAAGTAAAATCTATTGCTTCAACAGGGCCTTCGATACCAAAAGATTGAGTATCTGTACAATTTGTTCCTTCATCCGTTACATTAATTGTATAGCTTCCGGCTCCTAAATCACTAACCGTAAAGGTTGGATTTGACTCTCCTGAACCACTTGAAATAGTAGTATTTGATGAGTCCGTTATGCTATAAGTATAAGAAGATACAAAACCTGAAACTGAAATTTCTACCGCTCCATCAGTATCACCAAAACAAGTTATATTACTTTGAACCTGAGGCAATACTTGAATGTTAGGGATATCATTGATATTAAAATTTTCTTGGATTGAGCAACCCGTGGCATCTGTAACCAAAAAGGTATAAGAGCCAGGTGCCAAACCTGTAAATACATTGTTAGAACCGTTATTGGTTGTAGATCCCGCTGGGGCAATAATTTCATAAGTTAATGGGGCCAAACCTCCTGTTACAGTAACAGTTACATCAGACGCAGGAGAATCACAGCTAATTGAAGTATTTGCAAACGCAAGATCAGTAGGTTCATCTATTGGATCGATCGTTAATTCTCTTGTAAGAGTACAGCCATTGGCATCACGTATAGTAACGTTATAGGTACCGTCTGTTAGTCCGGTGAACTGTTCATTTGTAGAGTAATTGTTTCCATTAATACTATATTCATATGGAGGCGTACCGCCTGTCACTGAACCAGGAACAATTTGTATAATTCCATCCTGATTACAGCTATAGGGCTGCGCCAATTCTATATCACCGAATAATTCTGTTGCGGGTTGAATTGTGAAGGCCTCCGGATATTCACAGATAAAATTTCCTTTGATTGCTCGTATAAGGACGGTATAATCACCAGGAGCCAAATCGGTAAAGGTATTGGCGTCTCTATAGTTATCTCCACCATCGATACTAAAATCTGTTTTATATCCTTTTCCATCGGTGATATCGATAGTTACAGAACCGTCATTTGCCCCAAAACAAGTTTCATCTTCAATTACAACATTATACTCCACAACAGGTTCTAGGATAATTGTGACTTCATTCGAAATGGCATAACAGTTATACCTGTCAACTACCACAAAAACATAATCGCCTGGATCCCAAACGTCAAATATATTACGCGATTGGAAAGCGTTTGCTGGAATTTGGGTAATGTCAGTAATACCATTGTGATAAGGCTGTCCATTGTAAGTATAAATAGCAAACTGGTAAGGAGGTTTTCCACCTGATGGGTGCACCAACATATTCCCTTCCTTACATGTAATATTTTGCGATACTTGTGCCGATAACGCCAAATCTGATTGATTAATTATTTCGATTTGAGCTGTTGCAGAACAACCATCATCAGTTGTTACCGTAACATCATAAACACCAGCATTTAAACCTTCGAAGGTGTAATCATTGTCATCGGTTGGTCCGTATGTATCTACAGATGTACCTTCTTTGCTTATTTCGTAATAGTATTGGGGATCTACGTCTAATGCTTGTACCCTAATTGTTCCAAGGCCCTCACAACTTGTATCAGTGGCAGTAACGTTGATGTCAAAATCGCGTTGTCTTATGCCGATATCGGCAACCAAGAATTGACATGCTCCCTCACCAACACCCACTTGTTGGATGTTAACAGTATAAGTTCCAGGATTTGATATTGTAAATAAAGGACTAGATTGATAATCAACCACAACAGTGCCTGTTGTTTGATCTACCAATTGAAATTCATACCCAGACGGTACGTTTGTTACTAATATTTCACCGGTTGAATTACAAGCTATATCCTGAGTTTCTACTTTAGGGTCTAATAAGTTTTCATAAACATTAAAATAGAATCTACTAAAACATCCATTTTGGTAAAATACAACAACTCGGTATTGACCGGCTTGGGTTGCATCGAAATTATCATCGGTTGAAAGCGTGTTCCAAGTACACCCACTGTCTTTATTAGCACAATCATCAATGCCTATGGCCTCACAAGAGCTTTCATCTAATTTTTGCCATTCTATACTTTGGGCATTGGTGATGTCCGTTTCAATAAAACGATTATCATTAACACCGCATAAAAATATCTTTGGAAGAATATCACCGTCATTGGGGCATTCTACTACTTCGTCAGCATAATCAACAATCGGGTGGGTAGTTGAGTCAGTAAAGTTTGAAACGATGATAGTTTCGTCAAAACTTTGGCAAGGAGCCGCACCTGATTTTGTTACAACATAAGTTCCTGTTTGGGTAACCGTAATAGTTTGAGTATTTCCTACAACATTTCCATTGCTATCTCTCCACTCATAAGTGTCATATCCGTTACCGGCAGTAATATCTACGCTATCACCACATAAAGCTACGGTTTGCACAAAGTCACATTCATCTAAACCAACCAAGAAGTTTGTTGACCCAGGAGTTCCATAGCCACAAACATCGAAATCGGAAAAACTAGGATCATCCGTAATTTGATTGTCATTCAATACCCCTCTATAGGTGGAAAAAGCTTGGTTTTGGATTAAGTTTGAACAAGCATCCCTCAATTCACTACAACTTTCAACTATCTGCATTCTAATACGGATTTCTGAAATCGGGTCCCCAGCCTCAATTAAGGCGTCAGGTATTGTAAATACTATACTGTGTTCATTAGGATCATATACATAAGTTACCCCTGCAGGAACCTGTAATTGGTCCTCAATGAAGATTGTATTTATAGGGAAAACGTCTTTTATAGTATATTCGGTCGCATCGTCATTTCCAATATTTTCAAAGCCTAAAACATAATCGATTTGCTGACCAAGACTTACGTCACCCCCCGCTATATCATTTCCAGCTAAATCTTCAACATTTTTATATAAAATAATGGTAGGTTCAATGATTTCAACATCTAAAGCATTGAAATAAATGAAGTATTGATCACCATTACTACTTGCTCTTAAGGTTGCACCAGTTTCACTATTGGGTATAACAGAGTTAAATGCATTTGGCACATCAAACATATCCGTGTCATAACCTAAAGTATTAACACTGTTCGGGTTACGATTATTTTGAATGACATGGTTAACGGTAATATTGCTATCAAAAAAGTTGTTGTTGAAGTTTGGTTCAGTAGCTGTAGCAGTACCTAAAGAGGTAAAGGTTGGGTTACTATCTGCTTTAATGGACAGCTTGTCTCCTGTAATTCTATTATCCCCTTCTAAGGTTGATATAGTAAATTTGGCATTAACCGGGAAAGGCGCTGGAAGCGTTGTGAATCCGCTATAGTTTATATCAGTTGTATTACCTGAGGCAATACCTGCAAACCCATCAAATGAGGTAATATATTTTCCGGGAAGAGATGGGTTTTCATAAACCAACACCAATGTCCAACCGCCTGAAACACCACTTTTTACGAATCCTTCAGTTGCTCTAATATTACCAACATAGTAATCGCCTTCAGGATCTCCTAAAGCAGTAATTAAATTGGTTACATCAGCGTAACATGCATAAGGACTGGTTTCTCCAAAATCAGCATCACCAAATCCATCAAATATCACATCATCCGCCGTTATGTTAACATAACTTCCGCCAGGCACCTTAAATTTTACCTGGTTAAAGTCGGTTTCTCTGCCACTATTAGCATCATCGCCGATATTGTATTGATAGTTAGCAGCCCAATAAAGACCCGCATATCTAATTCTAGAACAGCTTTTGTCTGGTATTGTTAGATAAGCGCTACTAGAACTAAATGTACTCGCGTCATTATCTATATCAATATATTGCATGTAAAGGCAATCGTTATAAAGTGAAGTGTCTCCAACAGTATTGTATTCTGTATTAGGAAGTTCACTATCTGCTAAAGCTTCATCACAATAATTTTCATCGTTTAATCCGTATTCTGCTGTGTTACGGTTAACAATATTGTTTGCGATAAAGGTCATGTCTCCCTTTATATTGTTCTGGTAGCGTACCCCAAAGTTGCGCTTCACCTGAGCAGAAAGGTTTAATGCGCCGAAACAAATCAGCGCTAAACATAGTAGGAATTTTAAATTGTAGATTTTTCTCATAGCCATACCTAATTTAGATCCATATTGACCCGCATAATCCATAGATTCCTGATGCCCTGATGAGTTAGGTTGTTTTGGTAAACTTGAAGGGCAGGATTCCACGCATCTTCTTTCCCAATGAAGATGTAGCGGTATTTATTTTTTGGATGAATGAAAGAATTAGCATTCAATCCGTAGCTGTTGAGGGTTTTTAAATATTTGTCTGCATTTTTTGGAACTGTAAATACACCAGCAATCACATAATATCCTTTATCGATGTTCTCTAAATTGTCCGTTACAACCTTAGGAGAACTCGTGTTTCTTGAAGTTGTTTGATTTCCTGAACTTGTCTTTGGGGCAAAGGTCGAAGCGCTTTTTGTAGAAGGCCTAGTTCCAGTACCATTATCCACGCGCATAACCCACTTGCTTTCAGTATAGGTGCCATCCACGTTACTTCTGTAGGCCGCTATTGCTTCTCTCCAAGAGTCGAAACGCTTTAAGTACACATATTTCCAATTGTTTCTCTTGTTTGTAAAGTATTCGTGGTCAATGCCAGTTTGAGCCAGTTTTGCGGTAAACTTGTCAAAATATTCTCCAGTACTAAAAACATTCACCACGATATAATATCCATCAGCAACACCTTCAATATTTCTTAGGGTTTTGTTTTTAATTTTATTTGCTTTCAGTGCTTTCTTGTACGCTGCTTCAGAAGATGATTCTTCTTTTCTGGCTTCCGCCAGTTTTTCATTTCTTACGGCCTCAGCTTGAGCTAAACGCTCTTGGTGCAATCTTTCAGCTTCCGCCTCCTCTACTCTTCTAATAGAGTCTTCAATTGCATTCAATTCCTCCAATAAAACCGTATTGGCTTCTGAGTTTTGTTGAAGACCCGCTACCTCTTGTTTTTCTGTTGGTTGCTTGTAAATATTGGTTGATTGACCGTTGGCGCCGGAAGCTAACTTTAAGCCCTGAAACCCTTCATGAATTGTAGGAACGGTGGCGTCATTTGCTCTTGCCGTATGCTCGTTAGGAGTGAATCGCTGATCCATTGCAGCCATTCTATTTTTGCCAATAGAATCTTGTTTTAGATACAGTTGGTCAATAAGGCCGTTGTTCTTTTCTACTTGATTTCTTAGGTTTTCAATCTCTTCTTTATTGGCGCTTTCTTTAGGAGCAACCTCAGCTACAACTTCCGTTTCTTTTGGTTTGTCATCAAAGAATACCATATTTTCTGTAAGGTTAGGCTGGAAAGAATATGCAAAAGAAACTTCGTGGGTGCCGCCAAAATTCTGAATACCACCGCTTAAGCCTTTTTCATAAGTGTAACCCACGGAAATACGCCTTCCTAAATTAAAACCAACACCGACCGAAGCGCCGTAGAAGTCGTCATATCCACCTTGCAACCATCCTATTCTTGGCAAGTCTAAAACCAAACTTCCACTTAAATTAATATCTTGTTTTCCTGGTTTACGACCTCTTGCAAGTGAAAGTAAGCGTCCACCCTCCATAATTCCGCCTGCATTCTTTAGGTCCCATGTATATTGTAAATGCGCTGTAAAAGTTTTGTCTGGGAAATCGGTTACGCTCTCTTGAGTTTTGAAGTTATAATCAAACAAATTTTCAGCATATAAACCAACGTCGAAATTACCAATGGCAAGGTTGAAACCCGGCTGAATGCCAACCAAGGAGTTTCCTTCGTATTGAGAGAATAATGGATCCTGAGCGCTTGTTATCGCATCAGATTCGTTGAATTTGCTACTGTAATAAGAAAGGTTAAAACCAATTGTAAATACAGAATTGTCGGCAACTCTTACTCCATAAGCGTAATTAGCTAAAACACCAAAGTTGGTAATTACACCATATTTTTCTTGGTACAAACTCAAACCTAAACCAGTTTTGTCGCCAACCCTACCTGAGTAACTCAACAAATAGGTACTATAGTTGTTGTTATATTCAATCCATTGGTTACGGTGATAGGCATTTATATAGGATTTATTTTCTCTCACTGTAGAAAAGGTTGGATTCAACCTGAACCTGTTAAATTTTAACATGTTCTGAGCTGGGATTTCAAGAGGGATGTAGGGATCCTCCTGAGACCAAAGGTCATTTACTGAAAGCAGAAATATCAGAATGAGGGCTAAAGTAGGTTTCATGATCTTCTAGTAAATTAGGGTTATTGTCCCTTTATGTTTAACCTGGCCATCTTTTGCGATGGTATAGAAATAAACAGGGTTGGCTGAAAGGGTTCCCAACTGAGAGGCTTCAGGCCAGTTGTTTTGATAATTGGTTGTTCTATATATTGTTTTTCCGGTCTCAGTGTAAATAGATATTTCCACAGAACCATTATTTGTTAGACTTGAGGGAAGAAACCATTGATCGTTAAATCCGTCACCGTTTGGGCTTACGGTATTTGGGATGATAACGGTTTCTTTAATAACCACTGTCACCAATAGACTAGCTTCACATCCGTTGCTGTTTCCAATCACTAAATAATTTCCAGCCGCATCGATGGTAATTGTCGAAGAAGATGAAAGCATGTCCATTGTATCTGCATTGTACCAATTGTAGAATTCAGCGCCGATTGCGGTAATTGTTGTTGATGTTCCTTCGATTAATTCTATATAGTCACTATTATCTATTGTTATTTCAGGTGCACCAGCTTCAATAATTGTTAATTCATTAGAATTAGATGAACATCCATTTAATGAAGCTGTTACGTAATATGTTCCAGCTTGGTTGGTGCCAATAGAAAAACCAGACACATCGGATAACAGGTTTCCGTTTTGGTACCATTTATATGTGTAATTATTATCTTGGATACTTGCGGTAAGGGTTACAGAAGTAGAACCATCACAGGAAAGACTTCCGGTTTCCGTAATAGTTAATTCTTCGCTGCTTTCAGCGGCAAGAGTTATTTCATTAGAGCTGGTAACACAACCGTTGGCAGTTACTTTTACAAAATAAGTTCCCTCTTGGTTGGTTGTTAAGGTAAATCCTGATTCGCCAGAGACAATAGTGCCATTATAAATCCATTCATAAGAATAGGCCGTGTCTTGAATATCGGATGTTAAGGTTACAGTTGAAGATCCATCACATGAAAGTGATCCACTTGCTGAAATTGTAACATTTTCAGCACCTCCACTTACATTTAACGTTATTTCATTAGAATCTGACGCACAACCATCGGCAGTTACTTTTACATAATAAGTTCCCTCTTCATTTGCTTCAAGGGTATGACCTGTTTCGCCAGAAATTGAGTTACCATTATAAAACCATTCGTAAGTATATGAAGCGTCTTGAATACTTGAAGTTAATGTAACTGTAGTGGATCCGTCGCATGAGAGATTACCTGTTTCAGAAATTGTAACATTTCCAGCAGCTCCTAAATAAATATCTACTTGATTAGACTGGGGCTGATAACCGGTAATTGTTCCGGCTAAATAGTAAGTTCCATTTTGGAGGTAATCGTCTAAGGAAATTGTTTCATTTGTTTCTCCGGCAACTGCAATTCCGTTTAAATACCACTGATATTGAAACTTAGCCGCTAACCTATCATATAATTCACGAGTAGAGCCATTATTTAAAGTAGCGGTTATACTCGTTAAATCTATTTGGGTTGACCCACTGCTGCAAGCCACATAAGAACCGTCTACCTCAATTTTAAAAGTAAAGCTTGCTGGCGTTTCAATTATCAAACTATTAGTCTGAACAGTCACGCTAGTACTTCCGTTAGATTCTACCACTTCGGCAAAATATGTACCAGGAGAAGTAATATCTATTGATGCAGTGCTACCAGTTATTTGGGAACCATTTTGGTACCATATATAGGTTGGAGAAGTTGCGTTGGTTGTAACTGTTAAGGTTAAGGATGACTCTGGAAGAAGCAATAAATCTGGGCTTGCAGCCAAAGTAGCTTCTATGGTTTTATAAGTTACCATCACAGAATCTGAAACTTCTGAACATCCTCCAGGGTTTTCTATTGCTACCACCCATTCTCCTGA
Source organism: Aegicerativicinus sediminis (assembly GCF_015476115.1). Lineage (GTDB taxonomy): Bacteria > Bacteroidota > Bacteroidia > Flavobacteriales > Flavobacteriaceae > Aegicerativicinus > Aegicerativicinus sediminis. The sequence continues at coordinate 1,363,204 of NZ_CP064295.1, forward strand.
AGCATCAGCTAAAGAAGTAATTTCAAAACTTGGATAATATCCAGCTGAAGATACAGGCTGTCCATCTTTAAACCACTGATAAACTAATCCTGCATCGTCTATATTTGCACTTAAGTAATAAGGTTGGTCGTTATTGTATAGTTCAATTGGTCCAGTTTCATTTATTTGTATTCCTAAGGGTTGTCCACTGTTTACCTCCACGGCATTTGAAAGAGTTGTACTAGAACAGTAGGTGCCATAATCTAACTCCACATAATAAATGCCTTGTTGACTTGTGGTTAGAGTTGGACCGGTTTCATTGCTTATTAACGCTCCGTTTTTATACCATCGATAGGCGGGTTCGTTAGGATAGTTTGTAACCTCTATCTGGGCTTCTCCCCCATCACACAAATTAATTGAACCAACATAATTGTTTATTACTAAGGCTTGGTTAACTGTTAAATAGTATGCCGGGAAACTCACAGATTCAGGGCTTGTTAATTCTGGACTAGTACTTCTTACTCGAACCTTATAACCAGTTCCGTACATATCGGTAGGGAATGAAAACACAAATTGAAAATTGAAATTTTCATTTTTATCTGAATATGATTTTAATTCAACGGGGTTACTGAATGAACCGTTGGCATCCGATAATTCTAAGATAAATTGATTGTCAGAGCCTACTAATGGTGGATCCCACTTGAAACCAACATTATAAGTATTAAAATTTGCGGAGATGCAAGGAGCAGAAAAACCTAATGTCGGCTGCTTTAGAACCTGTGCGCTAGCAGTTAGCGATGCTAACATAAGCAGAAGGCATATTAAAGGTAGAGCAGCTTGGGGCCTGTTTCTGTCCATTTCTAAGCGGTTAAGTTTAGTTTTTTGTTAAGTTATTAACAGTTCGGTTCGGGGTACTTTACTGTTAAATTTATCCTTTCATCGATAAAATTATTCCTTTTAACGATGTAAATTTAATTTTTTATTTGATTCTAAAAAGCTTTTTGACCAAAAATTTTCATTTATTAACATTTTTTCTTTTACCCTATACAATATTTGTTGGAATTTCAAGATGCATCCTCGAAACCAAGACGTTAGTTCAATACAGTGTTGAATATCAATGGATTTCTCCAATTGTTGAAGTTAATGTTATTTACAGATAACCGATTTAAGCCATAAATTGGACCGAATAAGTCAGTTTTGGAGCAAAACTTTTAACATTTTGGAAACGGTGTAAGAAAAATCTTTAAATTTTTTAATATTGTAAATCCTGAAAAATGAATATCGTAAAACTGAAATTGGGCATAATGGATAATTTCTGTTTTTGGAACAAACTTTTGCTATTTTCCATAATTTTGCAGCCTTAGGCCCAAAGACATGAAAAACGAAACAAAATCCTTAAATTTTCTAGAGCATATAATAGAGGAAGATATTGCTAATGGCCTTCCTGTTGAAAAATTGAAATTTCGGTTTCCTCCAGAACCTAATGGGTATCTGCACATTGGGCACACTAAGGCAATTGGAATAAGTTTTGGTTTAGGTCTTAGGTATAACGCTCCCGTTAATTTAAGGTTTGATGACACTAACCCAGCAAAGGAGGAACAAGAATATGTTGATGCAATTAAGCGGGACATTAAGTGGTTGGGTTATTCGTGGGCCGAGGAATTATATTCTTCAGACTATTTCCAACAATTGTACGATTGGGCCGTACAGATGATCAAGGAGGGAAAGGCATATGTGGATTCTCAATCTTCAGAAGCCATGGCGGAACAAAAGGGAACACCTACCCAATCAGGAGTAAACAGTCCTTTTAGAGATAGAAGTGTTGATGAAAATCTGGAACTTTTCTTAGGCATGAAAAATGGCGAGTATCCAGAGGGCAGCCATGTGCTGCGCGCCAAAATAGATATGTCTCATCCAAATATGTTGATGCGCGATCCTATAATGTATAGGATAGTGAATAAAGCGCATCATAGAACCGGGAATGATTGGTGTATATACCCTATGTACGATTGGACGCACGGAGAAAGCGATTATATTGAACAGATATCTCATTCTCTTTGTTCGTTAGAATTTAAACCTCACCGTGAATTATATGATTGGTTTAAAGAGATTGTTTACGATTATCAAAAGGAAGAATTACCGCTACAACCAAAACAGCGTGAATTTGCACGACTTAATTTAAGCTATACCATAATGAGTAAGCGGAAGTTGCTCAAATTGGTTCAAGAGGGTTATGTTAGTGGCTGGGATGACCCCAGAATGCCTACAATTTCTGGTCTGAGAAGACGAGGTTACACACCAGAAGCCATAAGGGAATTTGTAAATAGGGTAGGTGTAGCTAAACGAGATAATGTCATCGATGTTTCGCTGCTGGAATTTTGTATAAGAGAAGATCTTAATCAACGGGCCCCTCGTGTTATGGCTGTTGTTGACCCCATTAAATTAATTATCGATAATTATCCGAACGATAAGGAAGAGTGGCTAGAAGCAGAAAATAATCCGGAGGATGAATCTGCGGGCTCTCGTAAAGTTCCATTTTCCAAGATTTTGTTTATAGAAAAAGAGGACTTTATGGAAAGTGCTAATAGTAAATATTTTAGGCTCACCTTGGGTAAAGAAGTCCGTTTAAAGAATGCATATATTATTAAAGGAGAATCGGTAGAGAAGGATGAAAATGGAAATATCACGGTTATTCATTGTAGCTACGATCCCGATAGTTTAAGCGGAAGCGGTACTGAGGCTAGTTTAAGAAAGGTGAAGGGCACTTTACATTGGGTTTCTTCTCAACATGCTTTAGAGGCTGAGGTTCGAGAATACGATAGACTATTCATGGACGAGGCTCCAGACAGCCATCCCGAAAAAGACTTTTTAGAATTTTTGAATCCAGAGTCCTTAGTTATTAAACAGGCCTATGTTGAGCCTTCACTTACATCTGCGGAGGTAGGGCATAGGTACCAATTTCAAAGGTTAGGGTATTTCTGTGTTGATCCAGAGAGTTCTTACGAAAAATTAATATTCAATAAAACAGTTGGCTTGCGTGACACATGGGCAAAATTGCAGCCAAAGCAAGAACATGTAAAAAAAGAACCTAAAAAACCTCAGCCAGTTCAGCAACGCCCTCCTATTGAAATTATTAAACAAATAGGTAAAAAGTTTACGAATTATCCTGAAGAAAAACAGTTAAAGTTAAAATCAGAGATTTTAGAATTAGCAAAAGGTGTAAATTATTCAGACCTAGAACCACTCTTTAATACTTCTGCCAAAAAGGTTGGTACCAGAGCGGCAGTGGTCTTGGCCTTAGGGGTTGTTTTGCAGAATGGGATGAAATTAACATCAGAAGGTATTGACTTTCTTCAACAATGCGCCCAAGACAGCTCTAAGATTTTATCTACGGAGGCATCAGTTATCCTAAAAGGTCAGGGTTTAAGTTAGAAAATAGTTTCTGCTTGAAAGCATAAATTCCATATATTTAATCACTTAACTAATTAATCAACATTATGGAATTTAACGTTTTGGCCATTTTGGTCGCGGCATTATCTACTCTAGTGGTAGGTTTTATTTGGTATAACCCGAAGGTTTTTGGTACTGCATGGATGCATGCAGCAGGACTTACTGAAGATCAATTAAAAGGCGCAAATATGGCTAAGATATTTGGCCTTGCTCTCTTATTTGCGATCATGCTGTCTTTTTCACTATATGCCTTGGTGGTTCATCAATCTGGGGTTGTCAGCTTGGTAAATGGAGATGTTGAAAACGCCAAACCCTCCTTCGATGCGTTCATGACAGATTATGGAACTGCATTTCGCACTTTTAAACATGGGGCTTTACATGGGTTTTTGGCTGGATTATTTATCGCTTTGCCAATAATCGGTACCAATGCTTTATTCGAAAGGAAAAGTTCAAAATATATCCTAATTAATGCAGGATTTTGGACCGTATGCCTTACCGTTATGGGGGCAATTATCTGTGGCTGGGTTTAAATAGTTATTTTTTAATCTATAATAGGTTGCGGCATTATATTATGTTGCAACTTTTATTTTGTTGTCTTGTTACATTCTGAACTTTTATCAACAGCTCATGAAATTCCCGAAGGTTGGGATGATATAGGGAATGATAATCTTCTGAAAAAAGAATTCCTAATAGCGCTAGAACAAGGATCCCCGGGCAATATCCATAATTATTATCTAGCAGTTTTTAAAGATGGAAAAATAGTTGGCAGAGCCCTTTTTCAGCATGTAAAACTAAATGTCGGCAATATGTTGAGGTATTGGCCTGATAACCGATTTGTAATCAAGATAAAATCAACCCTATCATGCCTTTTAAAGGGACATATTTTGGTCTGTGGAAATTTGACACATACTGGACAGCATTTATTTGATTATGATAAGAGTAAAATATCACCATCAGATTGGTCTAATATCCTAAAAAAATCTGTTGATAGGCATATCGCTGAACTGCGGGCACGGGGCATTAAAATTCAAATGGTTCTATTAAAAGATTTTAACGATTCATTTAATGGATTAGATTTCAGTATTCTTGACAAAGAGTGGTGTGGTTATAAAGCCTATGTTCAGCCAAGCATGGAGCTTCTAATCCCTTCCAATTGGACGGAACATTCGTCCTACACAGGCGTATTGACTAAAAAATATAGGCGACGTTATTTAACGGCGAGGAGGAAAATCAAGGATTTAAAACTTAAAGAGCTTGATTTAGCCTCTCTAAGAAGGGAACAAGATATTTTGCATTCACTTTATCTCAATGTTTCAAATAATGCAAAATTCAACACTTTTGTGCTTCCATCCGACCATTTTGTTAGATATAAAGACAAACTGGGAGATAATTTTAAGGTTTTCGGTTATTATGAGGACGGTAAATTAATAGGTTTTTATACCCTTATCCTTAATGGTGATATACTAGAGACCTATTTTTTGGGTTATAATTCGGAATGTTTAAAAGAGCGTCAACTTTATCTAAATATGTTGTACGGCATGCTAGAATATGCTATTGATAATAAATTCCAAAAAGTTGTCTATGCGCGAACCGCATTGGAAATCAAGAGTTCAGTAGGAGCGGAGGCTAAGCCGATGTTCATGTATATCTTTCATACTAATAGGTTATGGAATATAGCTTTAAAACCAATATTTAATTGGCTTAATCCGGAGGAAAACTGGATTCCGAGAAATCCTTTCAGACAGGATTTTACTTGATAGGGTTAAGCATTATTAGTATCTTAAGGCTTTATATGAAAGAAGACTTATCATGAAAAAGACGCAACAATTACTCACGGAAATATCCACTTTGTTAAGACAAATTGAAGAAGAGCATCCAGAACTCTATAAATATCTTGATGAAACTCCAATGACAATACCGGATATGGAAAACCCAGATATAGACCAAAACACTTTAAACGAATATTTGGAGAGCCTAAAGAGCATGGTTGACAATTATGAAAAAGAACATTAAAAAAAGCCCCTCAGGGGCTTTTTAATTTAAGATTCTTTATTCTCACGGGCACGCTTCATTGCTTCCCCAATTTGATTACTTGCCGCAAAGCTTGCAACCATATTGTTTAGCATATCGCTCCCTGCTTGAGGAGAGTTTGGCAACAAGATTAAATTGCTGTTTGTTTCTTCACCTATCGACTGCAGGGTGTCATAATGCTGGGTAACAACTATAAGCGCAGATGCTTCTTGTGAATTGATACCAACTCTATTCAAAACCTCTACGGACTCTTCCAGGCCGCGTGCAATTTCACGTCTTTGGTCGGCTATACCTTGACCTTGTAAACGCTTACTTTCTGCCTCGGCCTTAGCTTTTTCAACAATTAATATTCGTTGAGCGTCTCCTTCATATTGTGCAGCGATTTTTTCGCGTTCTGCTGCGTTAATACGGTTCATAGCTGTTTTTACCTGAGCATCAGGATCTATATCTGTAACGAGAGTTTTAATTATGTCGAAGCCATATTCCAGCATGGCGTCATTCAATTCAGATTTTACCGCAATAGCTATGTCGTCTTTCTTTAAGAACACATCGTCCAATTTCATTTTTGGCACTTCAGCACGCACAACGTCGAAAACATAACTTGTTATTTGATCATGGGGATAATCGAGTTTGTAAAAGGCGTCATAAACCTTTGTTTTAATGACAACGAATTGAACAGAAACTTTTAGACGCACAAAAACATCGTCCTTTGTTTTGGTTTCCACAATAACATCCAATTGCTGTATTTTAAGACTTAGTCTTCCAGCCACGCGATCAATAATTGGAATTTTCATTTGCAGGCCAGATGGCTTAATTGCCTGAAACCTACCGAAACGTTCAATTATTGCTGAAGTTTGCTGCCTCACAATAAAGAAAGAAGAAAGAAGGATGATAAGACCAATAAACAGGATCGGAATTAAAATGTAAGAGCCCATGATAGTGAATTTAAATGGTTAAAAAATCAGGATTACTAATTTACGCTATATTTGTCGCAATAAGTTTTATATTATGCTTAAAAGACATTGTATATTATTAGTATTGGTTACCATAGGTTTTGTTACAGTTTCCTTTGCACAACACCAAAGATATGCCATTAGAAACGGGATTGGTCTTTTTGGAGGGTTAACCCAATTTGATATAAATACAGATAATTTTAAAACAGAAAGTTCCCAAGGCTGGATTGCAGGGCTTGCGGCAACAGTTGATTTGCCACATAAATGGTACACAGTTAGTTATAACATACAACTGTCTCAAAATAATTTGGATGTTTATGCCAATCTCCCCGGTGGATTGGAAACGTCTATTGAGCCGATTGAATATAAAATTTTCACCACCCAAGTAGCATTTCTATTTCATTTGAAATTGTTGCAAGATTATATCACCATTGATTTGGGCCCCATGCTGCAATACAATAGCGAAATGGAATTGAAGAATGATGGTGATCAAGACAAAATTCTTTCCACTTATAATAATCTCACCGCCGGTGACATTTCTAATATCACCAAATTTAATGTCAATGGCGCTGTTGGTATTACAGCGGGCTTCAAAGGATTTAAACTTAGGGGACAGTATATTCATGGGTTCACCAACATACTGAACAAGCTAAATAAGGATAATTTAGACACCTCTGGATCTGGAGGTTCAAAATTTAAGGGAAATCAATCTATGTTGGCCTTTACTGCAATGATTATATTGTAGTTTAGATAGATTGGATTAGCTTTTCAATACGTGAGACTGACTCGTTTTTACCTATTAAAAACATAATCTCAAACACATCTATTCCTTGCAGGGAACCAACTAATGCCACTCTTAAAGGCATCATTACCTTTCCAAAACCAAGGCCTTCCGTTTTAATCCATTCTTTTACCTGAGATTCTATATTGTCTTTAGTAAATTCATGCAGATGAACCACGATATCTCTTACCTTTGAAAGTATGGTGGCGGTGTCATCCTTTATAGCCTTTTTTATGGCGGTTTCATCATAATCCCTGGGAGCCTTAAAAAAATACCGGGTAAGGTCCCATAAATCTGAAGTTAGATTTGCACGCTCCTTAACAAGGCCAGCTACTAACTCGATATATTGAGGATCCATCTCTTTTAGTTCAGCTCTGCTAGATTGTAAAATTTTTGCTAATTGAACATCTGTACTATTTTGAATGTAATGGTGGTTAAACCATTTTACTTTATCTGGGTCAAACCGAGAACCTGCCTTGTTTACTTTATCGAAACTAAATGCTTCAACTAATTCATCTATAGAGAAAATTTCCTGTTCCGTGCCAGGATTCCATCCTAAGAAGGCCAAGAAGTTAATTAGTGCTTCTGGCAGATAACCTTCTTCTCTGAAACCCTTGGCAATATCTCCATTTTTTGGATCCCTCCATTCCAACGGAAAAACGGGAAAACCTAAAGCATCGCCATCTCGCTTACTCAATTTTCCTTTGCCGGACGGTTTAAGTATGAGGGGAAGATGGGCAAAAATTGGCGCTTCCCATCCGAAGGATCGATATAACATATAGTGTAAGGCTAGTGAAGGCAACCATTCTTCGCCCCGGATTACATGGGTAATTTCCATTAGGTGGTCATCGACAATATTGGCTAAATGGTAGGTTGGCATACCATCGCTTTTAAACAATACCTTGTCATCTAAAATACTAGTATCTATGGTAATTTCTCCACGGACCAAATCATTTAAAAGAATGGTTTCATTCTCTGGAGATTTAAAGCGGATTACATATTCATCCCCGTTTTGTATTAGTTGCTCAACTTCTTCTTTTGAAAGGGAAAGGCTATTTTTTAGCTTCAATCGATTGTGCCAATTATAGATAAATGTTTTTCCTTTAGCTTCATGGTCTTTTCTGTGAAAATCTAACGTTTCAGCTGTATCAAAGGCATAATATGCATATCCATTCTCTACCAATTTTTCAGCATATTTCCTATAGACTGCCTTGCGTTCACTTTGTCGGTAAGGCCCATTTTCTCTTTCTTTACCGGGACCTTCATCAAATGGAATACCACACCAATTTAAAGATTCTACAATGTAATCCTCAGCTCCTTCTACATAGCGATTCTGATCTGTATCTTCTATTCTTAATACAAAGTCACCACCGTGTTTTTTCGCAAATAAAAAATTGAAAAGAGCGGTCCTAACCCCTCCTATATGCAAAGGCCCAGTTGGGCTAGGTGCAAAGCGAACCCTAACTTTAGTTTCCATCATCCAAATTTAGGCTGCAAAGATAGAGTAGGAGGTCATAAGGACAAAGCGACAATCGTCTTAAAAAAGATTTTCTGCAGTTTCCATAAGTAAATTCTCAATTTTACCGTTTATCTTAATTAACAGAAAGTTAGAAGTTTTAACAGTAAAGCGAATAAAATATTATTGTAGTTTAGTAGTAATTGCACTAAAAAGGGCTTCCTGTACCTGAAATAGTTAATGAAAAAGGAGTTATGACCAATTTTGAAAGGATACAACACAAGTTAGAACAATTTATTAGGCGCTTTTATGCGAATGAATTGCTTAAAGGGGCAATACTCTTTTTCGCCATCGGGCTATTGTACCTTATTTTGATTTTAGCTATAGAGTATAATCTATGGCTAAAACCGGCTGCCAGGACTATACTGTTCTGGGTTTTTGTTCTTGTTGAATTTGGTCTCTTGGTAAAATTCATAATCATACCGTTGGCCAAATTGTTTAAATTGAAAAAGGGCATTGATTATGAAACAGCTTCCAAGATTATTGGACGCCATTTCCCAGAAGTTAATGATAAGCTTTTAAACGTACTGCAGCTAAAACACCAATCCTCAACTTCGGAATTATTGATGGCAAGTATTGAGCAGAAATCTGCCGATTTGCAACCTGTTCCCTTTAAGTTTGCGGTTAATTTCAAAAACAACTTAAAATACTTGAAGTATGCTGCAATACCCTTGGTTATTATATTGGTTTCTTGGGTTTCCGGCAAGATAAATTGGTTTGGCGAAAGCTATAAGCGAGTTGTTAATTACCAAACCTCTTACGAGCCTCCAGCGCCATTTCAGTTTTATGTCTTAAACGAGGATTTAACCGCTATTGAAAACGAAGAATTTACTCTTAGGATTTCTGCTGCCGGGAATGTTGTTCCTGACAATGCCCAAATAAATTATGATGGTCAAACCTATTTTCTTCAGAATTTACAACCAGGTCAGTTTCAATACAATTTTCCTAGATTAAAGGAGGGTGTGTCTTTCAATTTAATGGCTAACGGTATTACCTCTAAAGACTATGAGATTGTTGTTTTAAAAGTTCCCTCAATGGTAAATTTTGAAATGGTTTTAGATTACCCCTCGTATACCCGTAAGAAAGATGAGACAATTAAAGGTTCAGGAAATGCAACAGTTCCTGAGGGCACTTCTATTAAATGGAAGATCATAACAGAGTCGACCACCGATGTGCGGTTCTATGCTCAAGATTCCGCTTTTTTTCAAAAAGAGGAGGATGCTTTTATTTATGATAAATCGATATTTAATAGCATTAATTATAGCATAAGTTCAAGCAATGAAGATTTAAAGGATTATGAACAGTTAGAATTTGCTATATCCGTGGTTAAGGATCAGTATCCGGAGTTGATTGTTAAATCTGAACGTGATTCTGTAAATCAAAGGACGCTTTATTTTTTAGGACAGGCGAGCGATGATTATGGAATATCTAAACTTCAATTGGTTTATTATCCTGAAAACCATGAAGATAGGGTAAAAAATATAGATTTGATTGTTTCCAATTCCAATTTCTCTGAATTTTCTGCTGTGTTCCCCGCAAATTTAGATTTGGAAGATGGGGTTAATTACAATCTTTATTTACAGTTGTTCGACAACGACCCCTTTCATGGTAATAAAAGTGTAAAAAGCACGGTCTTTAGTTATAGAAAATTAACCAAGGATGAGGAGAATGAATTTAATCTTAATCAACAAAAGGAAACAATACAGGAGCTGAATGATTCTTTTGACAAATTAAACGATCAGGATAAAAGGCTTGAAGAATTGTCTAAAACCCAGAAGGAAAAGGAGCAACTTAACTTCAATGACCGTAAGAATTTTGAAAGTTTTTTTAAGAGACAAAAGGAGCAGGAACAGTTAATGCAAAACTTCAACAAGCAATTAAAAGAAAACATTCAAGATTTTGAGAATGATAAAACTAATGATCAATTTAAAGAAGATCTTTTAAAGCGCCTTGAAGAAAATGAGGAGCAGCTTCAGGAGGATGAGAAACTTCTTGAAGAGTTAGAAAAATTACAGGAGAAAATCCAAAAAGAAGATTTTTCTCAAAAGCTTGAGGAATTAGCCAAACAAAACAAGAACAAGAAGAGGAGTCTTGAGCAAATTTTAGAGCTTACAAAACGCTATTTTGTTTCAGCTAAAGCGGCAAAAATTCAGTCGGAACTAGAACAGCTGTCTAAGGATCAAATAGATCTTTCCAATAAAGATTTAAAGGAAAATACCAAAGAGAAACAAGACGAGTTAAATGATAGATTTGATAGTCTTGATGAACAATTAGAGGAACTTAATAAAGACAATAAAGCGTTAAAGAAACCGATGGATCTGCCGGATGATCCGAAGGAATCTGAGAGTATTCAAAAAGACCAAAGGGAAGCCTCTCAGAATCTTGGTAAGGACAATTCGTCTGGGAACGAGGGTGAGGACTCCCAGCAAGGGCAAGAACAACAGAAGAAGGCTGAGCAGAAACAAAAATCAGCAGGGGATAAAATTAAAATGTTAAGCGAAAAGCTCCAGCAAATGGCTGCAGCCGGAGGGCAGGAGCAACTGGCCGAAGATGTAGAAATGCTCCGACAGATTCTTGATAATCTTGTGCTATTCTCTTTTGATGAAGAGGGGTTAATGAAACAGTTTAGAAAAATAAATGTTGATCATAACAATTACGGGAAATTCTTGCGTTCCCAAAATGAATTACGCGAGCATTTTGAACATATTGATGACAGCTTGTTTGCACTGTCTTTGAGACAACCAATGATCTCAGAACAAGTAAATAAACAAATTACCAATGTGTTTTTTAATATTGACAAATCTTTGTCACTTCTCTCAGAAAATCAGCTTTATCAAGGTGTTGCTGCGCAACAATATGTGGTGACAGCAACCAATGAATTGGCAAATTTTTTAAGTGATGCGTTAGACAATATGGAACAACAAATGAGTTCTGGCTCTGGGCAAGGTTCCTCTAGTGAAATGCAATTGCCTGACATTATTATGAGTCAAGAAGAATTGAACCGTCAAATGCAGGAGGGGATGAAGGAAGGCGAACAGAATGAGAAATTGGGAGAAAAGGGAGAAAAGGGCGAAGAAGGGGATAAAGAAGGTGAACAAAAAGGGGAAAATAATGGTGATGGAAATGAAGGAGATGAGGATGGGGAAAATGGGGATGGCGATCAGCAAAATGAAATCATGAGTGAAAAGTTGTTTGAAATTTACCAACGCCAACAAGAGTTGCGAAATCTTTTGGAAGATAAGTTGAAACAAAATGAAGGTGATCCGCAGTTAAGTAAATTGGTTAAGGATATGGAGAGGGTTGAATTGGAACTTATCAATAAGGGGTTTACTAATCAGACCCTTCAAAGAATGTTAGATTTAAAACACCAATTGTTAAAGTTGGATAACGCCACTTTTCTTCAAGAACAAGATGATCAGCGAAAATCTAAAACTAATGATAAAGATTTTGAATTGGGCCCTAACTTGTCGCTCCCAGATGCTAAGAAGTATTTTAATTCTATTGAAATATTGAATAGGCAGGCCTTACCTTTGCAACCGGTTTATAAGAAGAAGGTTCAAGAATATTTTCGAAAAGACAATGATCAGTTTTAACTACCAAACCGATTTTGAATTGAATAATGAGAAGGCTTATTCAAAATGGATAAGTAATGTAATTCAAAATGAAAACGCTAGTGAAGGAGACATTAATTATATCTTTTGTACAGATGATTACCTTCTAAAAATTAATCAAGATTATTTGCAACATGATACTTATACCGACATTATTAGTTTTGATTATTCTGTAGGAAAAGAATTACATGGAGATATTTACATATCAGTTGATAGGGTTAAAGAAAACTCTTTGCTTTATGGTGAATCTTTCCATTCTGAACTTAAAAGAGTAATGGTCCATGGTGTGCTTCATTATTGTGGTTACAAGGATAAAAGCCCTGAAGATGTTTCTTTAATGCGCGGCAAAGAGGAACTCTATATGGCATCGTTTTCAGAAGTTTAGTTTTCGGTGTATATTTGCCGACATTTTACACAAGTGGATTGTTCCACGTGAAACATTGTTCGATTTTATGTTTTCAGACATTTATGATGTAATAGTTGTTGGAGGAGGCCATGCTGGCAGTGAGGCTGCAGCTGCAGCCGCTAATCTCGGCTGTAAAACTCTTTTGGTAACGATGAATCTTCAAAACATCGCTCAAATGTCTTGCAATCCAGCTATGGGCGGAATTGCCAAAGGCCAAATTGTGCGTGAAATAGACGCTTTAGGCGGGTATAGTGGTATTGTAAGTGATACCTCCGCTATCCAATTTAAGATGCTCAATAAATCTAAGGGTCCTGCTATGTGGAGTCCTCGGGTTCAAAGTGACCGGATGAGATTTGCGGAAGACTGGCGCCTCATGCTTGAGCGTACGCCAAATTTAGATTTTTATCAGGAAATGGCGGTTGGATTATTGGTTGAATCTGGTAAAGTTTGTGGGGTTAAAACTTCTTTGGGAATTGAAATAAGGGGCAGATCAGTTGTTTTGACAAATGGAACTTTTTTGAATGGATTGATTCATATAGGTGAAAAAAATTTTGGAGGAGGAAGGGCAGGTGAGCGTGCGGCTGTTGGTTTAACTGGTGAGCTTGAGGAGCTAGGTTTTGATTCTGGACGAATGAAGACCGGTACACCTCCTCGTGTTGACGGTAGGTCGTTGGATTATTCTAAAATGATTGAACAACCTGGTGATGCCAAGCCTGAAAAGTTTTCTTATTTGCCGATTACGAAACCTTTGAAACACCAAAGGTCCTGTCACATGACTTACACTAGTGAAGAGGTCCATGATTTGCTTAGAGAAGGTTTTGACAGGTCGCCTATGTTTAATGGTAGAATTAAAAGTATTGGGCCTAGATATTGTCCGTCAATTGAGGACAAAATTAATAGGTTCGCTGATAAGGATCGTCATCAGATTTTCGTAGAGCCAGAAGGTTGGAATACGGTTGAAGTTTATGTTAATGGATTTTCCACCTCCCTTCCGGAGGATGTTCAATTTAAATCATTGCGTTCCGTGGCTGGTTTTGAAAATGTGAAATTTTTTAGACCTGGTTATGCCATAGAATATGACTATTTCCCCCCCACTCAGTTAAAGCATACCCTAGAAACCAAATTAGTCGATAACCTTTATTTTGCTGGTCAAATAAATGGGACAACTGGTTATGAAGAGGCGGCTTCCCAAGGCTTGTTGGCCGGAATTAATGCCGCTCTTAAAATACAGGATAAAGATGAGTTCATATTAAAGCGAGATGAGGCTTATATCGGCGTTCTTATAGATGACTTAATTACCAAAGGTACTGAGGAACCATACCGTATGTTCACTTCTAGGGCTGAATACAGAACTTTACTTCGACAAGATAACGCTGATTTTAGGTTAACGCCAAGGTCTTTTGAAATTGGTTTGGCGTCTGCAGAACGCATGATAAGAATGGAAGCGAAACAAAAGGCTTCTGATGATTTCGTTAGCTTTTTCGAATCAACATCAGTTACGCCCGAGGAAATAAACCCAATTTTAGAATCTAAAAATTCTGCCCCTGTTATTCAATCTGGTAAATTGTTCAAAGTTTTTGCGCGACCAAATATTGATATGGATGACATGCAAAAAGTTGAATCCGTGAAAGAATATGTTTTACAAAATCAATTAGATTCTGAGGTTTTGGAGCAAGCGGAAATACAGGTTAAATATTCTGGCTATATTAGGAAAGAAAAAAATAATGCTGATAAATTACATCGTCTAGAGGATGTAAAAATCCCATCAAATTTTGATTATACTCTTTTGAAGTCCATGAGTATGGAAGCTCGTGAAAAACTCTCCAAAATCAGACCCGTAACCGTTTCTCAGGCTTCCAGAATAAGCGGTGTTTCTCCTGCTGATGTTTCTGTTTTGTTGGTTTATATGGGCAGATAAGCTTTATGTTCCACGTGAAACATTCCAATTTTAAGATCAATGCAGTCATTACTTAAGGTTATAGATCACTCCGTAAGCAAAGAACTTTTTGAGTTGCAATGGAACAATGATCTTAATTGTTTAGAGACTTGTCCGAAACCATCAATAGAATTAATAGGGGAGTATTATGAGTCTGATAATTACATTTCTCATACTGATAGAAATAAGACCTTTATTGAAAAACTTTATCATTTAGTTAGAAGTTATAATCTAATTTGGAAACGAAAAATTATTGAAAAACATTTTGAGATAGAAGACAAACTAGTGTTGGATATTGGATGTGGGACAGGTGATTTTTTGGAGGAAATGAAAAATTCTGGATGGAAGGTAAAAGGAGTAGAGCCGAATGAGGAGGCTAGAAAAATAGCAAACTCCAAAATTTCTAATAATGTAATTGCTCCTGACCAATCCTTAAACGGAATTGAAACCAGATTTAGTTGTATTTCAATGTGGCATGTTTTAGAGCATATGTATGATCCAATTAAACAAGCAAAAGAGATTGCAGATTTATTAGTTAAAGATGGGTTAGCGGTAATAGCAGTTCCAAATTATAAATCATGGGACGCTAACCATTACCAATCTTATTGGGCCGCTTACGATGTTCCTAGACATTTATGGCATTTTTCAAAAGACAGCGTTGTGCAATTGTTTGAATCAAACGGATTTGAATTAGTTAAAATTTATCCAATGCTTATGGACTCCTTTTATGTAAGCATACTTTCAGAAAAATATAAGTCTTCTGCGTTTCCATTATTAAAAGGGTTGATAAAAGGGTTTAAATCAAATATGTCTGCTAGAAAAACTGGCGAATATTCATCATTGACCTATTTATTCCGGAAAATTGACATATAAGCCTATTTAAGGCGTTTCTAACGTCAACAAAAGGAAAATGTTTTATCTTTTATTGAAAACGGCCTAAACGGCCTATAAACGGCCTGCTTTTTATTTTTAAAATTTATAGCTTTTGAATTTTTGATAAAGTTTATCTATAGTTGATTTTTACTTCCACCAATCAATCTTTATTTTACATTTGCACAACTTTTAAAAATTATACAATGAAGAATTTATTTGTGTTTGTTTTGGTTTTAATGATTTTATCTTCTTGTGAGAAACCTGCCAAAATTGGGTTTGTGGATAATTCTAAACTTGTAAATGAATATCAGGAGAAGAAGGATGTTGAATCAAAATTACAAACAAAAATTTCAGCCTTTGAAAAGAGAAGAGATAGTTTGGGAAAGGCATGGCAACTTGAAATTAAGGAAGCAGAAATGAGAGCTTCAAAAATGTCTCAGTCTGAATTACAAAAACTTCAACAAGAATTTCAGCAGAAAGAACAATTGATAAGTCAAAGAATACAATTTGAGCAACAACAGATTTCAAGCGAAAGTCAATCTCAAAATGATTCTCTTGTTAAGAAGATTAAATCGTTCATTAAGAAATACGGCGAGGATAATGGTTACACCTATATATTGGGCAGCAATGAAGCAGGATCTGTTATGTATGGACAAGAAGCATTGGATTTAACGGATGAAATTCTGAAAGAACTAAACGACAGCTACTCCAAAAAATAAAATTAGTTTTAACAAATACTTAAGGCTGGGTTTCTACCCGGCTTTTTTATGTAATAACCTGGTGAGTTTAATGGACAAATCTGAAAAGATAATTTTAGAATTTCCATTTCTTTCAACATGGTAATAAGCGTCCTGTATCTCGGTTGATATGGGAACAATATTACCCTCATGAATAAATGGGGCAAATTTTTCCAATTTAAAGTTGGCTGAAACAGGCTGTAAATAGACCATGTTATCAATTTGGTAGTTCATTAAAATAGCCTGCCTGAAAAAATCTAGGCAATAAAGCAAAAATTGTTTTTGAATTTCCCTTCCGTTTTTGGCAATATCTTCACTCCAATTCATTAAATCATGTATAGCCCCCTTATTTCCCTTGGCTCTAAATGCAGCACGAACCCATTGAATAAACCATTCTTCAAACTTTTGATCCTCAGAGTCTTGGTAAACTAAATCGCATGCTTTATTAAAATTTCCATGAGCTTGTTGTGCAATGTTTTGGGCAACCCCATCATCTAGTTGAAAGTTTTTCTTTAAGCCTTCGATTATATCTGTTTCAGCTAAGGAAGGAAAGTGTAGAATTTGGCACCTGGACCGAATTGTTTTAAGGATCTGTTGCTCCTCCTCACAAATTAGAAGAAACACGGTTTTTTGCGGGGGTTCTTCAATAAGTTTCAATAATTTGTTTGCTGTTTGGGTATTCATTTTTTCAGCCATCCAAATTATCATCACCTTATAACCCCCTTCATAAGATTTTAGGGAAAGCGCTTTTACAATATCCTGTGCTTCATCTACACTAATCAATCCTTGTTTGTTCTCAATCCCAATAATTTGATACCAATCAAATAGATTTCCGTAAGGTTGTTCTTTAAGGAGTTGCCGCCATTCGTCCATAAACATTGAAGAAACTGGATGTTTCTTTATTTTATCATTTGTAGCAACAGGAAATACAAAATGCAAATCGGGATGAGATAGATTGTCAAATTTCAAATTACAGGACGGATTACCCCCTGTGTTCTCCCCGTCTACATTATTGCAAAGTAAATATCGAGCATAAGCAATTGCCATAGGTAAAGTGCCACAACCCTCAGGCCCGACGAATAATTGGGCATGAGGAATTCTTCCCAAATCGGCACTTTTAGTAAGATGGGATTTTATATGCGGTAAGCCTAAAACGTCTTTAAAAAGCATGGCATAAATATAGAGTAATATAATCTTTTAGTTCAAGATGATAATCGGATAATTGACATCCCATTAAGCTGTTTAAATTGTTACTTTTGTAACTCCTTTAAATTAAGCTACAATGATAACTATAGACGATTTTAATTTTGAAAATAAAAAAGCATTAATTAGAGTTGACTTTAACGTGCCTCTCAATGAAAATTTTGAGGTAACTGATAACTCTAGGATTAAGGCTGCTAAACCAACCATTATTAAAATTTTAGAGGACGGCGGTAGTTGCATTTTAATGTCCCACCTAGGCCGCCCAAAAGGATTTGAAGAAAAATATTCTTTAAAACATATATTAAATGCAGTTGAAGACGAATTAGGTGTGGAAGTTAAGTTTGTTCCTGATTGTATTGGGGAACAAGTTGAAAATGTCGCTGCTGCCTTGGAGCCAGGTCAAATTTTGATGCTTGAAAACCTTAGATTCTATAATGAAGAGACTTCAGGCGATAAAGAGTTTGCTGAGAAGCTCTCCAAATTAGGCGACATTTATGTGAATGATGCTTTTGGGACAGCTCACAGGGCCCATGCTTCAACTACAATTATCGCTCAGTTCTTTCCAAATAAAAAATGTTTTGGATATCTATTGGCACAAGAAATAAAAAGCATCGAAAAAGTCATGACCACTGGCGAGAAACCAGTATTGGCAATTCTTGGAGGCGCTAAAGTGTCCACAAAAATTACCATTATAGAAAATATTCTGGATAAGGTTGATGATCTTATTTTGGGAGGCGGAATGACGTTTACGTTTATTAAAGCAAAAGGTGGACAAATAGGTGATTCTATCTGTGAAGATGATAAATTAGATTTGGCTTTAGATATACTAGATAAGGCAAAATCAAAAAATGTAAACGTTCACCTACCCGTAGATGTTATTGCAGCTAATGCATTTAAAAACGATGCCGACACACAAATTGTTGATGTTTATCATATTCCGGATGGATGGCAAGGCTTGGATGCCGGCCCACAAACTTTGGCAAATTTTGAAAAAGTCGTCAATAGGGCTAAAACTATCCTTTGGAATGGTCCTCTTGGGGTATTTGAAATGGAGAATTTTGCAAAAGGAACGATTGCATTGGGCAATTTTATCGCAGAAGCAACCAAAAATGGTTCCTTTTCACTTGTAGGTGGTGGTGACTCAGTTGCAGCAGTTAAGGAGTTTGGTTTTGAAGATCAAATGAGCTATGTTAGCACAGGAGGTGGAGCAATGTTAGAAAGTCTAGAAGGCATTACTCTTCCTGGTATTGCAGCCATATTAGATTAATAATTATTGCAGAAAGACGATAACAAACTTCACTTCTAATCGTTTTGAAAGAAACCTTTTTTAAATGAACAAGACTATAAGGCTTTGTTGTGTATTGTTTTTAGCTTTAAACACATCCATTTTTGGTCAGGAAAATTCCAAACAAAAACAGGATACTATTTCACAGAATGCAATTAACACACCTGAAAGTGATTTTTTAAATGATTCCATTATTGATGGAGTTAGCTTAAAAAGTTTGAAAATTGAAGCTGAAAATGATTCGCTGTGGCGTATAAATTTGGAGGATCATCTGGAGGCCTATGAGTTTGATGCCAAATGGTGGGATGAGCTATATTCAAATTCCTTGTTCGATAGTATTTATAAATCGGTTTCTGAATTAAACTTTGATGAGGAGGTTGAATACCCTGAACTGCCCACAGACACCCTAAAAGCCCGATTGGCTGAGTTGAATTCTAGAACTCCATTTAATGTGGAATACAATCCTTCCTTAGAAAGTGTTATTAAATCTTATTTGAAATACCGTAGGCAATCCCTTCAAAAATTAATGGCTCTAAGCCGTTATTATTTCCCAATGTTCGAACAATCTTTAGATAACCATGATATTCCCTTAGAAGTTAAATATTTGTCTATTGTTGAGTCGGCATTAAAACCAAGGGCAAAGTCTAGGGTGGGGGCGACAGGTCTTTGGCAATTTATGTTTAGTACAGGAAAAATGTATGGTTTAGACGTGAGCAGCTATGTAGATGAGCGCAGTGATCCAGACAAATCTACAGAAGCAGCCACTAAGTTTTTATCTAGATTATATGAAATATTTGGAGATTGGGATTTAGTCCTAGCTGCATATAATAGTGGTCCTGGCAACGTTACCAAAGCAATAAGAAGGTCTGGAGGATATGAAAATTATTGGAATATCCGTCCTTTTTTACCAAGGGAAACAGCTGGTTACCTGCCCGCATTTTTGGCTACCATGTACATATTTGAATATGCAGAGGAGCATGGATTTGAAAAGGTAAAGCCAGAAATAAATTATGTAGAAACAGATACTATTCATGTGAAACAAATGATCACTTTTGATCAAATTTCTGAATTACTCAAAATTCCGGTTGAACAACTACAATTCTTAAATCCATCTTATAAATTGGATATAATTCCTTATATAAAAGGGGAAAACTACACTTTAAGACTTCCGCGAGAATTAGTGGGATTATTTGTGGCCAATGAAGAAAAGATTTATGCATACGCCCAGCAGGAATTTGACAAACGCGAGAAACCATTACCCAAGCTTTTTGAAGCCGAAAGTAAGGTTACATATAGGGTTAGGTCTGGCGATTATCTAGGAAAAATTGCACGGATTTATGGTGTTCGGGTAAGCCAGTTGAAGCAATGGAATGGATTGAGAAGTAATAATATAAACATTGGTCAAAGACTTATTGTTTATCCTCGAAAACCAGTTACTACAACCGCTTCTGTTAGCCAATCTCCTGCAAAAACTGTTACAAATACCTCTGGAAAAAAAGTGTATCAAGTGCAAAGTGGGGATTCTCTTTGGAGTATCTCCCAAAAATTTCCAGGAATTTCTGTTCAAAATATTAAAGAATGGAACAATATTAGTGGCACTAATTTGAAAGTGGGGATGAAACTCATCGTCTCAAAATAATTTTTAAATCAAAACTTAATGAATCGGATCTTCATTGTTATTCTGGCTTTTTTGGCCCTAATGTCTTGCGGCAAGGAAAAATCAAAGAACGGTAGGCTACTGTCTTCATCTTCTGGAAATATTAATAGTTTGTCTGTAGTAGTGGACAATTTACTTTGGGAAAATAATGTCGGTGAAGCAATTCGCGAAGTGATTGCGGCACCGGTTGAGGGTCTTTCAATTGACGAACCTTTGTTTTCAATTAATCAAATGCCACCACAAGTATTTTCAGACTTTACAACAAAAAGCAGGATTATTCTTCTGATAAAAAAGGGCGAATCACCTAACACCGTAATTAGGAAGGATGTGTATGCAAAACCGCAAACTCTTGTATTGATAACCGGAAATACTGATGGCGAAATAATCAATCAATTAAAGAATAATGCTGACAAAATTGTTGATGCCTATAAAAAAGAAGAAGTGAAAGAACAGCAACGTCGTATAAGCCTTTCACTTTTTGATATTGAACCTATTAAAAACAATTTAGGTATAAGTATTAAATTCCCTACCGCATATAGGATAGCTAAACAAGAGGAAGATTTCTTTTGGATAAGAAAAGACATTAGAAATGGCACCATGGATTTAATGTTATATGAACTACCTTTAGATAGAATTCATCTTAATGACAGTGTAGTAAAAGATATTATAAGAATGCGCGATTCAATTGGTCACCAGCATATAGAAGGTCCTCTTGAAGGATCATACATGATCACCGATGAAGGTTACGCCCCTTACAAATTTGATGGCACGTTAGATGGACATTTAGTAGTTATAACAAAAGGATTGTGGGATGTGAAGAACGCTTTTATGTCTGGTCCCTTTGTAAATTATCTAATCGAGGATAGGGAACAAAAGCGTTATCTAGTGGCTGAAGGTTATGTATATGCACCGTCAGTGGATAAACGCGACAATATGTTTGAGTTGGAATCTATTATTAAATCAATAAAATTTAATTAAAATTAAAAATCCGGCATTTGCCGGATTTTTTTTATTAACTTTTTTCTTCAGTAGTTTTCTTATCGTCTTCTTTACTTGCGTCCTTAAATTCTTTAATTCCGCTTCCAAGTCCTCTCATCAATTCGGGGATTTTTTTCCCTCCAAAAATTAATAACACAACGATGGCGATTAAAACTATTTGCGGCCATCCGATTACTAGGGGTATCATATACAAACTCATAATGTGTTAATTTGAAGCAAAATTAGTAATTAAACTTTAAAATTAACGTTGAAACCTCAACTTTAATATCTTCAATAAAAGTAACTTTTATATTAATTATTTTTGTGAACTATGGCCAAAGGCAAAAAACAGAAGAAGTTTACGAAGAAATTACTTCATAAGTATCGACTCGTAATTTTAAACGAGGATACTTTTGAAGAGAAATTTGCGGTAAAATTAACCCGCTTGAATGTCTTTGTCATTATTTCCTTGACGGCTATTGTATTGGTGATTGGCACAATTCTGTTGATAGCATTCACGTCGCTAAGAGAGTACATACCCGGTTATTCATCAACTTCATTAAAACGCCAAGCCACAGAATTGGAAATAAAGACAGACTCGCTGCAACAAGTTTTGGAGGCTAATGAAATTTATTATGCCTCAATTAAAAGGGTGTTAACGGGTGATGTTCAAACAGCAGAATTTAATAAGGACTCCATAATCCAAGCTGCAAATCTGGAGGCACAACAATTAAATCTAGAGCCGACAAAAGAAGATTCTATTTTACGTGAAATAGTGGACAAAGAGGATAAATACAATCTTTTCGATTCTGCCATTTCGAATAATTTTGTGCTTTTCCCTCCCGTGAGCGGCCCCATTTCAGAAACGTATAATGTAGAAAAAAAGCATTTCGCTGTGGATATTGCTGTGCCCGAGAACACACCTGTTAAAGCAACTGCTGACGGCACTGTAATTTTTGCCGAATGGACAGCTGAAACAGGGTATGTTGTAATTATTGAACACAGTAACGAGTTAATATCTGTTTATAAACACAATGCAACCTTAACAAAGGAACAGGGTGATTTGGTAAAAGCTGGAGAGGTTGTCGCTATGACTGGAAATTTAGGGGAATTTACCTCAGGGCCACATCTGCATTTTGAATTGTGGAACAGAGGATACCCTGTGGACCCCACAAATTTTATCGACTTTAACTGATGGCTTCACTAAAACAGATATTGGCAAAAGTGTTTGCCACGTACATTCAGCGGAAAACACACAATTGGTCCAGTCAACCAATTAAAACTCAGCAAAAGGTTTTTAGGCGACTCATTGAAAAAGGAGCTAACACAAGGTTTGGGAAAGAGCATCATTTTGAAGCTATTAAGACACATCAAGACTTTTGCAGACATGTGCCAATACGTGATTATGAAGATTTAAAACCTCATATAAATCTAGTTGTTGAAGGTCAGGATAATATTCTTTGGCCTGGAAAACCGTTGTATTTTGCAAAGACTTCAGGCACAACATCTGGAACCAAATACATCCCAATCACCAGAGAAAGTATGCCTCATCATATAGAGGCCGCTCGCAATGCAATTCTTTTATATTTGGCAGAAACGGGTAATACAGGCTTTGTTGATGGTAAAATGATTTTTTTACAAGGAAGCCCTGAATTAATTGAGAAGAACGGTATAAAATTAGGTCGTCTATCTGGAATTGTAGCACATTATGTCCCATCTTATTTACAGAAAAACAGATTGCCAAGTTGGGATACAAATTGTATTGAAGATTGGGAGAAAAAGGTTGATGCAATAGTTGAGGAAACAATACGGGAGGATATGACGGTTATTTCCGGGATTCCACCTTGGGTTCAAATGTATTTTGAAAAAATCATTGAAAAAACTGGAAAGCCAATTTCAGAAGTGTTCCCCCATTTTAATCTTTTTATTTATGGTGGCGTTAATTTTGATCCTTATCGCAAGAAATTTCAACAATTAATTGGCAAAAAGGTAGATAGTATTGAGTTATTTCCGGCTTCAGAGGGATTTTTTGCATTTCAAGACAAACAATCTGAAAAAGGTATGTTGTTGCTCTTGAATTCGGGAATTTTCTACGAGTTTGTTAAAGCAGAAGATTTTTTTCAAGATAACCCCAAAAGATTAACCATTGAACAGGTAGAATTAGATGTTAATTACGTCATGATTGTTTCTTCCAATGCTGGATTATGGGCCTATAATGTTGGAGATACCATTAAATTTACCTGTTTAAAGCCCTATAGGCTAATTGTTACAGGGAGGATAAAACATTTTATTTCTGCTTTCGGAGAGCATGTAATATCTAAGGAGGTAGAGATAGCAATGAAAAAGGGCCTAGAGGAAATGCAATCTTCTATCACAGAATTTACAGTTGCACCACAAATTACCCCAGTTGAAGGCTTGCCTTACCATGAATGGTTTATAGAGTTTGAGAGGGAACCTAATGATTTAAATTTGTTTGCTGATATTTTAGACAAATCCTTACAAGAGCAAAATTCATATTATTTTGATTTGATTTCCGGGAATATTTTACAACCGTTAAAAATAACTTCAGTAAAAAAGAATGGATTTAATATCTATATGAAATCTATAGGGAAGCAAGATGCCCAAAATAAACTTCCAAGATTGTCGAACGACCGAAGCATTGCAGACGAGCTGGAAAGTCTTAATTTGACCAAATAACCCTATATTTGTCGGTTAAACATATTTAATGACTTCAGTAAAAAAACAAGGCAGAACAAGGGCCCAAGAAAGCTCTAACGCTATTGAAAGGATGTACATTACCATGAGGCATTTGTTCAATCGGGGCTTTTACAAACCAATGGGAGTTTCTGGTGAGACCCTGCGGGAATCACTTTTGGTTTTACGACCAGAGATTTATGGCTCCATAGCAGAAGATAAAGCTGAGTTGGAAGGTTTATTATATGTTATTGATCGATTGCCCGATGGTATAGAAGAGTGTACTTTTATCAATCTCACCAGTGAAGAGGGCTATAAAAATTCTCATTTTATTCCAATTATTCCGCCGAAACGACGTAGAAATTGCTATCGAATTGATGAGGAACAAATGAATATAGAAATCACTCGAGGTCGTTCGGAAATCTATGACATTCTAACACATTTAACCTTTCTTTTTGTTGAATCGCATAAAATAAGTAGACGTGTTTTAATTGATGAGGAAGGGGCGACTACTAGGGATTGGGTTAAGTTAGAGGCGGCGATTAAATCGGAGGAGGAATTAACCCAAAAAGAGCGAGAAGTAGCTATTACCCATACGGCGAATATTTTAGGAAGAACATTCAATGAATTAACGGCTGCACGTAACAAATTTACATCAAAGGAAAATCCTGACCGCCTGTTACATATCATTTATTGGTTGGGAAAATTGGCGATCGAGGAAACTTTAAATAATAAAAAGCGAACTGTAACTTTTAGTCCGGTATTAAGAGAAAGATTAGGTCATCACTTACATGGTGAAATATGGGCGGATCGTATCAAAGAGGTTTTAAGGGAAAATAATTTGTTAACCCGACCCATTCATATTATAAGCGCCAACATGCATAGTGTTATGAATACCCTATATGCAAAAAATGGATTAAAAAGATATACTTCCGGCAAGGATGAATTGCAGGTCTATGAAGCTTTGAGTGATAACTCGAACCAAAGTTTGCGAGATAAGGTTTTCAAACACGCCAAACAAAATGGAATGTTTTACATCGAAGATGCATCTGGTACTAATATAGATGTTCAGCTCTTTGACACTTCAAAATTCAATTGGCCTTTGGCTCCAGCCGAATTCAATGGTATAAACACAGATGAAAAACCAGTAATTCTGGTTATGGATTATGCTTTTGGCGAACAAGCCTATGAAACCATGGATGAATTGCTGAAACCGATAAAAGTTGACAGCAAAAAAATTCATTTAAACGTTAAATCAATTTCTATAATGGGTAAGGCGGGAATCTTGGAGGGAGGTAAAGGGGACATAATGATTCCACGTGCCCATATTTTTGAAGGTACGGCAGATAATTATCCGATTAAGAATCAATTAAAAAAGAAAAACTTAGAGGGTTATGGTATTGATGTTTGCGAAGGAACAATGATTACTGTTTTGGGAACCTCACTTCAGAATAAGGAGATATTGAAGTTTTTCTATAATTCATCCTGGAATGTGATAGGATTGGAAATGGAGGGAGCGCATTACCAAAAAGCCATTCAGGCGGCATCAAAAATTAGGTGTAATATTGCAAAAGATGTTAAAGTGCGGTATGCTTATTATGCGAGTGATAATCCTCTTGAGACAGGAAGCACCTTGGCCTCTGGTGGTTTGGGGCTTTCAGGCGTAAAACCCACCTATTTAATTACCGAGAAAATTTTGGAACAAATTTATAACAGTTAAGAAATGGAGCAATCTTCAAATAATCTCCAACAAAATCAAGAGGAGGTTGATTTAGGACAACTATTCAATGCCATAGGAAACTTTTTTTACAAGGTTTTTCAATTTATCGGAAAAATTCTTTTTGGATTGTTTCTTGGTTTGGTTTGGTTGGTATTTTTTATCAAAAAGCACATACTCATTTTTGTGGCAGTGGTTGTTTCTGGGTTTGTTTTCGGTTTAATTAAAGAAAATTTAGGAGACCCGATCTACAAATCGACTGTCTTAATACAACAGAACTATGATACCGGTAAAAATTTATATGGTCTTATCGATTTTTATAATGAATTGATAAAGAATGGGGATGCCGAGGAACTTTCCCAACAACTTGGAATTTCTGAGGAACAGGCTGAAAAGATTAGGGGTTTTGATGTCAGTTCTACCCTAAATGAAAATGATAAGCTGAAATTATACGATGAATATGTACAAAGTATTGATAGTTCTACAGCCTCCCATATTGACTTCAAAACATTTGTAAGAAACTCAAATGACTCAGATTTTAAAATTCAGAGTATAGATTTTTATTTTTCTGAAAAAGGACTTTCAAAACCGGCCTTAAATTCAATTATCAAAAAGATAGAATCAATTGAATATTTTAAAGATCTCCAAAAGCGCGATTTAGGTGAATTGGAAGCTGAAGAAAATTCACTTAAGGAATCTTTGGAACGCTCAGATTCCTTGCAAAATGTTTATAAAAAGGTTTTAATTGAACAAGCCTCTAATAAGTCGGGTTCACAAACTAGTGTTACTATTGATAATACTTCTAAAGATAATGGGACGAAGGAATATGATTTATATTTAAATGATATTGAATTACGCAAGCAATTGGTTGAAATTCAAAGAGAAAAAGAGGATTTATCTCATATTATTGAGGTGGTTTCATCGAATCAGGATGCGTCAACCCTTTATTATAAGAAGGATCTTTTTGGCAAATCCATTTCACTTCCAATTTTCTATTCCATAGTATTCACTTTGGTTGCCTTTGTTATATTATTAATTTTGGCCTTCTTAAATTTCTTGGAGCGATATAAAAATAAAATTGAATGAAGAATATTTTAGTTACTGGTGGTGCGGGATTTATAGGTTCAAATTTTATTGAATATTATTTACAAGAATATCCGAAGGATAAAATAATCAATCTTGATTTATTGACATATGCTGGAGATTTGGAAAATCTTAAGGAAGTTGAAACTAATCCGAATTATACATTTATTAAAGGCGATATCTGTGATTCTGATTTGGTTGAATCCATTTTTAAAGATTATAACATTACAGATGTGATTCATTTTGCCGCTGAGTCACATGTTGATAATTCAATTAAAAACCCAGATGCATTTATAAGAACCAATGTTTTTGGAACGTTTAATTTAATTAACAATGCCTACAGATATTGGATGCACGGTCCTTTTGAGGGAAAAGTGGGTTTTGAAGAATCAAGGTTTCATCATATATCCACAGATGAAGTATATGGTACATTAGGAGATTCGGGATTGTTCGAGGAAACTACACCATATGCGCCTAACAGTCCTTACAGTGCTTCCAAAGCTTCCTCAGATTTCATTGTAAGAAGTTATCATCATACTTACGGATTAAATGTTGTCACGACTAACTGCTCCAACAATTATGGCCCAAAGCAGCATGACGAAAAGTTAATTCCTACAATAATTAGGAAAGCTGTTTCAGGAGAGAATATTCCAATTTATGGTGATGGGAAAAACATCAGAGACTGGTTGTATGTTAGGGATCATTGCACGGGGATAGATTTAGCATTTAGAAAAGGTAAATCTGGAGAAACGTATAATGTTGGGGGCAGAAATGAACGAAATAATCTTTATATAGCAAATACAATTTGTGACCTCTTGGATGAAATTCAACCTAAAAACGGCTCTTATAAAAATCAAATTAAATTTGTAACAGATAGGCCTGGACATGATTTTAGATATGCAATTGACGCAAGTAAACTTGAGAGTGAATTGGGTTGGAAAGCAGATGAAAACTTTGAATCAGGTATTCGCAAAACCATTGAATGGTACTTGGATAAATACGTTTCCAAAGCTGTTTAAAATTTAATACCCAAATTAACATGAAAGGAATAATTTTAGCTGGAGGATCAGGTACTCGACTTCATCCACTTACGCTTTCCATAAGTAAACAGTTAATGCCTGTTTACGATAAACCGATGATTTATTATCCATTATCCACCCTAATGTATTCTGGAATACGTGAAATTCTCATTATATCTACTCCGAAAGACCTGCCTCTTTTTAAGGATTTATTAGGCGATGGCAGTAAGTATGGATGTACTTTTGAATATGCTGTACAAGAAGAACCAAGAGGGCTTGCAGAAGCTTTTATTATAGGTGAAGATTTTGTGGGTACTGACAAAGTAGCTCTAATATTGGGAGATAATATTTTTTATGGTTCGGGACTCTCTAAATTGCTTCAGGCGAATAATAATCCGGATGGCGGGATTATTTATGCATATAGGGTAAATGATCCAGAGCGTTATGGGGTGGTTGAGTTTGATGAAAATGGACAGGCAATTTCTATCGAAGAAAAGCCGAATGAACCAAAATCTAATTATGCGGTCCCTGGCATTTATTTTTATGACAATACGGTTATTGAGATAGCAAAAAACATTAAACCAAGTGGACGTGGCGAATTAGAAATTACGGATGTCAATAGGGAATATCTTAGGCAAAACAAATTAAATGTAAGTGTTTTAGACCGAGGCACGGCATGGTTAGATACAGGTACGTTTCAATCATTAATGCAGGCTTCACAGTTTGTGGAAGTACTTGAACAACGGCAGGGCTTAAAAATAGGATCTATTGAAGCTGCGGCTTATGAAATGGGTTTTATAGATCAGGAAAGATTCGTTGCCTTAGCTGAAAGCCTGATGAAGAGTGGTTACGGTGTAAATCTAATGGGACTTATTAAACACAGAAGATGATTGCTGAAGAAACCTCAATTGAGGGCTGCTACATAATTACACCCCGAATATTTAAGGACGAAAGAGGGTATTTCATTGAAACTTTTAATAATCAAACGTTTTTCGAAAAAACAGGTATTGCAACTCAATTTGTACAAGATAACCAATCTAAATCATCAGTTGGAGTTTTGCGAGGGTTACATTTCCAACAAGGAGGATATGCACAAGCCAAACTTGTTAGGGTTATACAAGGCTCTGTTTTAGATATTTGTGTAGATCTCAGGCCCAATTCTAAAACTTTAGGACAATATGTGTCTGTGGTATTGAGCGGTGATAATTTCAAGCAACTATATGTTCCTCGTGGTTTTGCGCATGGTTTTGTTGTGCTAGAGGATGAAACAATCTTTTCATACAAGTGTGATAATTTCTATAATAAGAATTCTGAAGGAGGAATAATTTACAATGATCCAGACATTGCCATTGATTGGAGAATTCCTGAAGAAAAATTAATTCTTTCAGATAAAGATAAACACTTGCCTACATTAAAAGAATATTTGGCCAAATGAAAGTTTTGGTAACTGGAAGTAAGGGGCAGTTGGGCCAATCCATTCAATTTGTATTGAATAAACCTGAAGATGAATGGTTTTTTGTTACAAGGGAGGAATTAGACATCTGCGACTTTGTGCAAACACGAAATCTTTTTGAAGAAAACAAATTTGATTATTGTGTAAATTGTGCCGCTTATACTAATGTGGATGGTGCGGAAGATCATAAGGATGATGCCTATTTAGCCAATTCTGAAGCTGTAAAAAATTTAGCTGGAGTCTGTAAGGATCATAATTGTATACTCATACACATCTCTACGGATTATGTTTTTGATGGTTCAAGTACTCGTCCATATAAAGAGGAAGATAAAGTAGGAGCCATCAATGTTTATGGTGATTCAAAACTACAAGGAGAAAGGAATATAAGGGCAATCTTAGAAAACTATTTTATTATTCGTGTGTCATGGCTTTACAGTCCATTCGGGCATAATTTTGTTAAATCTATTTCTAAGAAGATTCGAGAGAATTCAGAATTGAATATTATAACTTCTCAAAAAGGAATCCCTACTAGCGCCTTAGATTTGGCAGAATTTATTGTATTTCTTGTTGAAAACAGAATTACAGAATACGGTATTTATCATTTTACCGGAAATGGAGAAACCGATTGGTATGAGTTTGCTGTTGAGATTTCTAAATATTTTCCAGAATACAATTCAGATAAATTGAATGCAATTCTTAACTATCCATCAAAGGCAAAAAGACCCAAATACAGTGTGTTAAACACAACAAAAGTTAAATCTATTTATAATCATTTAGTGCCTTGGCAGTTAAGTTTGAGCCGTACAATGAAGGAAATCCTTAATTAATTTATTTACCCTACTAAATTTGTAGGATAATAAATTAATAATATGGTTTAAAACCCTACATTTGCAATCCGAATTAACTGTTTGGCTTTCAACAAATATCATATGAAACAAAAAGTTGCCCTTATTACGGGCGTTACGGGACAAGACGGTGCCTATCTTAGTGAATTTCTTTTAAAGAAGGGATATGTGGTGCACGGTATAAAACGCAGATCTTCCCTATTCAATACGGACAGAATCGACCACCTTTATCAGGATCCCCATGTTGAACACCGAAACTTCTACCTCCATTATGGAGATTTAACAGATAGTACCAACCTAATACGGATAATTCAGGAGGTAAAACCAGACGAAATTTACAATCTCGCCGCGATGAGTCACGTGCATGTGTCTTTCGAAATGCCCGAATATACAGCAAATGCGGACGGTATAGGAACTTTAAGAATACTTGAGGCAGTTAAAATGTTAGGTATTGAAAAGGATGTTCGTATCTATCAGGCGTCAACTTCAGAATTGTATGGCAAGGTTCAAGAAATTCCCCAAACAGAAAAAACACCCTTTTACCCAAGAAGCCCTTATGCTGTTGCAAAAATGTATGCTTATTGGATAACAGTTAACTATCGGGAAGCATATGGAATATATGCATGTAATGGTATTCTTTTCAACCATGAATCTCCAATTAGAGGAGAAACCTTTGTTACTCGAAAGATTACTCGTGCGACCTCAAAAATAGCCTTGGGTCTTCAGGATAAATTCTATTTAGGAAACCTGGATGCAAAACGTGATTGGGGGCATGCCAAAGATTATGTTAGAATGATGTGGATGATATTACAGGCAGATGAACCAGAGGATTGGGTAATTGCGACTGGTAAAACCACTTCAGTTAGGGATTTTGTTAGAATGAGCTTTAAGCATATTGGTATCACCCTTCGGTTTGAAGGTAAAGAAGAAAATGAAAAAGCCTTTGTAGAAAGATGTGATAATCCTGATTATCAATTACCAGTAGGTAAAGAGGTGCTTTCAGTTGACCAGAAATATTATCGCCCAACGGAAGTTGATTTGTTGATTGGTGATGCAACCAAAGCACAGGAGAAATTAGGATGGGTTCCAGAATATGATTTACAAGCATTAGTGGACGATATGATGCAAAGCGACCTTAAACTGATGAAGAAACAGCAATTCTTGCAGGATGGCGGTTATAGAATTAAGAATTATTTCGAATAGTAATTTATGAACCCCAACTCTAAAATTTATGTGGCAGGTCATCGAGGATTGGTTGGAAGTGCTATAATAAAAGCGCTTCAAGCAAAGGGATATAAAAACCTAGTTTTCAAGACTCATGCTGAGCTCGACTTAACTAATCAGGAAGCTGTTGCATCGTTTTTTGAACAGGAAAAACCTGAATACGTTTTCTTGGCCGCTGCAAAGGTTGGTGGAATTGTTGCCAATAACACCTATAGAGCAGATTTTATTTATGCTAATTTGATGATTCAGAATAATGTCATCCATCAAAGTTTTGTACATGGTATAAAAAAGCTTTTGTTTTTGG
The DNA here is from genome assembly GCF_015476115.1 of Aegicerativicinus sediminis. GTDB lineage: Bacteria > Bacteroidota > Bacteroidia > Flavobacteriales > Flavobacteriaceae > Aegicerativicinus > Aegicerativicinus sediminis. The sequence continues at coordinate 1,394,939 of NZ_CP064295.1, forward strand.
GCAGTACTTGCATCTATCCTAAAAATGCTCTCCAGCCAATGAAAGAGGATTATTTATTGACTGATATTTTAGAATATACGAATGAGCCCTATGCGATTGCAAAAATAGCAGGGATTAAAATGTGCGAAAGCTATAATATTCAATACGGTACAAATTTTATATCGGTCATGCCGACCAATCTTTATGGACCAAATGATAATTTCGATTTAGAAAAATCTCATGTATTGCCCGCTCTTATAAGAAAAATGCATCTGGCTAAATTGCTTTCAGAAGGAAAAGAAAGTAAGGTTTTGCAAGATTTGCATTTATCTGATATTGAAGAAGCCAAAACGTTTCTTTCTAAGTTCGGCGTAGATGGAAATTCGGTTGAAATATGGGGTAGTGGTCGGCCGATGAGAGAATTTTTGTGGTCTGAAGATATGGCGGAGGCCTGTGTGTTCATAATGGAGAATAGAAATTTTTCAGACACTTATTCTCCAGAAAACAAGGAGATTAGAAATACCCATATTAATATTGGAACCGGAGAGGATATCAGTATCAAAGATTTGGCATTTCTTATTAAAGATATAATTGGTTTTGAAGGCGAATTGATTTTCAATGAATCAAAACCTGATGGTACTATGAAAAAATTGACCGATGTGAGTAAACTGCACGGAATGGGCTGGAAGCACAGTGTAGAATTAGAAGAGGGTATAAAACGAATTTATAAATGGTATGTTGGCCAATAAAGAATTATTAGATATTGCGATTGAAGCAACAAAAGAAGCAGGTAAAGCTATAATGGAGATTTATAATGCACCCTTTGATGTAGAATATAAGGACGACAAATCACCTTTAACAGAAGCGGATAAGCGTTCGAATGCAATAATTAATGAATATTTGCTTAAGACAGGTATTCCAATAATAAGTGAAGAGAACAAACAAATTGATTTTTCTGTTAGAAAAGATTGGGAGTTTTGTTGGGTAGTTGATCCAGTCGATGGAACCAAAGAATTTGTTAAGCGAAATGGAGAATTCACGGTTAATATAGCCCTTGTTAAAAAAGGGTTGCCACAGTTGGGAGTTATTGGTGTTCCTGCAGAAAACACTTTGTATTGGGGTGATGTATTGGCTAAGAGTGCTGTAAAAATAGATTTAGGAAAGGACGACTTAACAAGTCTAACTGATGATCAGGTTGGTCCTCAGCGAACCCAAAACCCTTTAAGAGTAGTTGGAAGTCGTTCCCATATGAACGATGAGACGAAAAATTTTATTGAAAAATTGCAGGAAGAAGGAAATTCAACTGAAATAGTGTCGAGAGGAAGTTCGTTAAAATTTTGTTTAATGGCAGAGGGTAAAGCGGATGTTTATCCGCGTTTTGCACCAACGATGGAATGGGATACCGCAGCAGGCCAGGCTATTTGTGAAGCTGTTGGAATTAATGTAATTTCTTTGGAAAACAATAAGCCTTTGCAATACAACAAACAGGACCTTCTAAATCCTTGGTTTATAGTTAGAGCTTGAGCAAGTTAGGAGGACATAAAAGGCACATCGCAAAAGCGATAACTTGGAGAATTGTTGGAACTATTGACACCATAGTTCTCTCCTGGATTATTTCTGGAAACCCAATTACTGGTTTAAAAATTGGGTTTGCAGAGGTGGTTACAAAAATGGGATTGTATTATTTGCACGAAAGATTATGGTTTAAATCTGGTGTTTTAAACAGCAATCAAAGGCATTTACTTAAGACAATTACGTGGAGGGTTCTCGGTACTTTAGACACAATGGTTTTAGCTTGGCTCATTTCGGGGAATCCACTTACTGGATTTAAGATTGGGTTAGCTGAGGTGTTAACTAAAATGCTATTATATTATTTGCATGAAACGATTTGGTATCGATCTAATTTTGGTTTAGATGAACGAAGCAGACAACATGGCTAAGAACATAATTCCTCATACATTTAAAATATCTAAATCTAATAGGAATAAGTCCTACCAACATAAATCCATTTTGATTTGGTTTACAGGTCTTTCAGGTTCTGGTAAATCTACGATTGCCAATAAGGTTGAGGAGCAGTTGTTTAATAATGGTATAAAAACGTATGTTCTGGATGGAGATAATGTTCGTAAAGGGCTTAATAGCGATCTTACATTTTCGCCTGAAGGAAGAAAAGAAAATATAAGAAGAATAGGTGAAGTTGCATCTCTGATGGTAGACGCGGGAATTGTTGTATTAGCAGCCTTCGTGTCACCTTATCGCGAGGACCGCGATAGAGTAAAGGCTATTTTAGGTTCTGATAATTATTTCGAGGTTTATGTAAATGCTAGTGTCGAAGTATGTGAAGTTCGTGATGTTAAGGGCTTATATAAGAAAGCCAGGGCGGGTGAAATATCTAACATGACTGGCATTTCATCACCGTATGAAGCACCTGAAAACCCTGATTTAGAAATTTTAACTGAAGAATTGAGTGTCGAGGACTCTGCAAAAAGTGTTTTAGACGCTGTTCTTCCATTAATAAAAACTTATGAGTAGATATTATCTCAATTATCTAGATGAGTTAGAAAGCGAAGCTATTTTCGTTTTAAGAGAAGTGTATGCGCAGTTTCAGAACCCCGTAATCTTATTTTCTGGGGGTAAGGATAGCATCGTAGTGACCCATTTGGCTAAAAAAGCCTTTCATCCTTGCACCATTCCTTTTTCTCTGATGCATGTGGATACGGGACATAATTTCCCAGAAACGATCAAATTCAGGGATGATTTGGTGAAAGAATTGGGCGTTAATCTTATTGTGGGTTCTGTTCAGGAGTCCATCGACCAAGGAAGGGTTGCTGAGGAAAAGGGCAAGAATGCAACACGTAATGCTCTTCAAATTACAACTTTATTGGACGCAATTGAGGAGAACAAAGTCGATTGCGCTATAGGCGGTGGACGCAGAGATGAAGAAAAGGCTCGGGCTAAGGAACGCTTTTTCTCGCATCGTGATGATTTTGGTCAATGGGATCCAAAAAACCAACGACCTGAGTTATGGAATATCTTCAATGGTAAATATTTTGAAGGTGAACATTTTAGAGTTTTCCCAATTAGCAACTGGACAGAGATGGACGTTTGGAATTACATTAGCAGGGAAAATATTCAAATACCTTCGTTGTATTTTGCGCACGAGCGCGACGTGGTATGGAGGAATGATAGCTGGATTCCAGTTTCAGAATATTTGAAGTTGGAAGAAAATGAAACCATACATCACAAAAAAATTCGATTCAGAACTTTAGGAGATATTACCATTACCGGAGGTATTGAATCTGAGGCCGACACGGTGGAATTGATTGCGCAAGAAGTTTCAGCCATGCGACAGACCGAAAGAGGAAACAGGAGTGATGATAAACGTTCTGAAACCTCAATGGAAGACAGAAAACGACAAGGTTATTTTTAATTAGTAAAGAAGAGAAGGATGGAAAAGAATCAACTTTTAAGATTTACAACGGCAGGAAGTGTGGACGATGGAAAAAGCACCTTAATTGGAAGATTGTTGTATGATTCCAAATCAATTTTTGAAGACCAATTGGCTTCTGTAGAACAAACAAGTAAGAGAAAGGGTCATGACGGAGTCGATTTGGCCTTGTTTACAGATGGGTTGCGAGATGAGAGAGAACAGGGAATTACTATTGATGTGGCTTATCGATATTTTACCACTCCAAAAAGAAAATTTATAATAGCAGATACTCCTGGACATATTCAGTATACGAGGAATATGGTTACAGGAGCTTCAACTGCAAATGCAGCCATTATTTTGGTGGATGCTAGACATGGTGTAATTGAACAAACAAAACGTCATTCATTTATAGCATCGTTATTGCATATACCTCACGTTCTAGTCTGTATCAATAAAATGGATTTGGTAAATTATTCTGAAGAGGCGTATAATCTTGTTATAGATCAATTTGAAGAATTTTCATCAAAGCTGTTAATAAAGGATATTCGGTTTATCCCGATTAGCGCTCTAAAAGGGGATAATGTCGTAAACCGTTCTGAAAATATGGATTGGTATCAAGGCGCTCCCCTCTTACATACCTTGGAAACGCTTCATATTAGTAGTGACACAAATAAAGTTGATGCACGTTTTCCTGTGCAAACTGTTTTAAGACCACAATCCGAATCGCATCGCGATTACAGAGGATATGCAGGTAGAGTAGCCAGTGGAATATTTAGAAAAGGAGACGATATAACAGTTCTTCCTTCTGGATTTACCTCCAAGATTCAATCAATTGATTCATTTGATGGAGAGGTAGAAGAAGCGTTTGCGCCAATGTCTGTTTCAATAACTTTGGAGGATGATATTGATATCAGTCGAGGCGACATGATTGTTAAAAGCAATAACACTCCAGAGGTATCCCAAGACGTAGAAGTAATGTTGTGTTGGTTAAACAATAGCGATTCCAAACCTAAAGCCAAATACACTATTAAACATACTTCTAATGACCAAAAAGCAATGATTAAGGAAATTGTGTACAAATACGATATTAACACCTTAGATCGTTTAACAGAGGTGGATAGCCTTAAGATGAACGATATCGCTAAAGTTAGAATAAGAACAACAAAACCATTAATGTTGGATGCCTATCGTGAAAATAGAACCACTGGAAGTATTATCTTAGTGGACGATGCCACCAACGAAACAGTCGCCGCTGGGATGGTGGTTTAACCTAGATCACCACAATTTTTAACATGACTGGTAGGGGGTATAATAAACAAATAATAAATAATTCCCTTTTAAGTGTTTTGCAGATTACAATCTCTGCATTAGTTATACTGGTTATTTACAAATTTGTTATTAATTCTGTAGGTATTGAAGAATTCGGTCTTTGGTCTTTAATCATTTCAGTAACATCTTTTTCGGAACTTGGAAATTTTGGTTTTTCCGGAAGCCTTATTAAATATTCAGCCGAACTATCTACAAGGAACTCCTTCAAAGAATTGATTGGTCTGCTAAATGTATCATTTATATTTCTTGCATTATTAACTGGAGTATTATTACTAGCAGTATATACCATAGGAGATTTAATATTACCCTTTTTAGTTGAAAGCAACTTAGTTGAACTTGGTAAAAATGTAATGTTATTTATTTTGTTAGGTTTATATTTAAATGTCTTGGCAGGCTTATTTTTTGCGGTATTAGAAGGTTTGAACATCTCATATTTAAAATCTATTTCTATAATAATTGCATCTATAACATATTTGGTCTCTACAATTTATATGGTAAATTCATTCGGATTGATCGGATTAGCCTATGCCTATGTTATTCAAGCATCAGTATATTTTATTTTAGGTATTTATTGTATTTGTAAGAGAATCAAAAATTATCATTTTTTTAAGCTGAAAATACCTAAAGGATTGTGGAGGAGGTTTGTTAGTTATAGCGTTAAGTTTATGTTTATTGGCCTAAGCCAAACCTTGTATGATCCGGTTACAAAAGTTATTCTTTCTCGATTCGGCGGCTTAAGTTTTGTCGCATTGTTCGAAGTTGCCACTAAACTAATTATCCAAGTGCGAGGATTAGTTTTAGGTATTTTAAAAAATATTCTACCTAAAATTGTTGCACTGAAATCTTTAAATGGAAACGGTACGCTGGAAAAACAATTTTCTTATGTTTTTAAATTAAACCTTGTATTGTTAATCATTACATTAGGATTAATCTTGCCAAACCTCAAAATTATTTCCATTATGTTCATCGGTACTTTTGATGTGAATTTTGTCCTTGTTGGGCTTATTTTAATTCTAGGTTGGTTTATTAATTCAATTACTATTTCTGCATATATATTTAATCTAGGAACCGCCCATCTTTCATGGAATTTAATATCTCATATTGCAATCGGTATTCTCAATTTAGTATTTTGTTTGATTACGGGATTGGTATTTTCCAGTGGTGTAGGAATAATATTATCATGGTCCTTGTCTTTGTCTCTTGGGAGCTTATTATTATTAATTGAATACCATAAACGGAACCACTTGGATATAAAAACATACTTCAATCCCTTATCATTCAATCTTCTTGCACATTATTCCATATTTACTCTTTTCAGTGTAATTATTAATTATTATATCAATCAATTTTATATTTTGATTGTTGTTCAAACAATATTGGCAATCGTTTTTCTATTTTCTCTATATAGGATTAACTTTGTAAAACATAGTGTTTTACATTTCAAGGATTTATTATTGTCTAATAGATGATTGAATACATAAGAAGACAAATCAACAAAATCTTCTATATAGACGTAATTCGGTTCCCTAGTACCGATTTACGTAGGCGCAAGAAGTTATTGGATAAATACAATATCAATCTGGTTCTAGATGTAGGTAGTAATGTTGGGCAGTATGCTCGGCAGTTGAGGCAAATAGGATATAAGGGAACGATACATTCTTTTGAACCTCAGTCAAAAGTATTCAAGATTCTAGCCAAAAATTCAAAGTCGGACTCGCGATGGCAGTGCCATAATTTTGGATTCGGAGATAAGAAACAAGAAATGCAAATCAATATTTCAGAAAATTCTTATAGCAGCTCAATATTAGAACTTACGGATAGTCATTTAAGTACTGAGTCAAAATCCAAATTTGTCGCTTTGGAAGGAATTGAAGTGAAAAAACTCGATGATTTCCTTCCAGAAATATCAGGTAAGAATAACAACGTTTTTCTAAAATTAGATGTACAGGGATATGAAGATAGGGTATTAAAGGGATCTTCAAAAAGTTTAGATAAGATTATAGGAATTCAAATAGAAATGTCCCTTGTGCCAATGTATTCTGGAGAAGTTCTTTTTATTGAAATGACTGAAAAGCTTCAGTCTTTAGGGTTTAAATTACAAAGTTTGGAAAATGGATTTTATGACAGAGATTCAGGCCAATTATTACAAGTAGACGGCATATTTTTTAAGGAATGAAAGAACCAAGCTTATCTGTAATTTGTGCTTCTTTCAATAGCGGCAAGACAATTGAGCAAACGTTAAATTCGATATTATCACAAACCGATCAAAATTTTGAATTTATTGTTATTGATAACAATTCTGAAGATGGGACCAAGGAAATATTAAAAGCTTATCAAACTAATTTTGAAAACTCACTTATTGACTATAAATGGCTTTCAGAGGCTGATAATGGTGTCTATGAAGCATGGAATAAAGGGTTGCGTATGGCAAAGGGAAATTGGATTTCATTTATAGGTTCGGATGATTGTTATAATCCAGAGGCAATCTTTTCTTATTCAAAAAAAATCAGGTTTTTAGGCGAGAAAAAACCAGATATAATATATTCTAACGTTGAGGTCGTTGACAATGAAAATGTTCGTAAAATAATTGAAGGTGAGTGGAAATGGTCTGTATTTAAAAGATATATGAATATTGCACATGTAGGAAGCTTCCATAACAGGACATATTTTAAACAATATGGATTATTTGATGAATCATATAAAATTTGTGGTGATTACGAATTGTTACTCCGGAAAAAAAACAGGTTAAATACACTTCATATTCCTATTGTTCTTGCACAAATGGGTTCTCAAGGCTTGAGTAATAATAGGGTTTTCGAGGTTTTTAAAGAATCCTGGAAAGCAAAAAAAACCACCGCCGGAATAAATGACCTACTGTGTTTTTATGATTTTTGCATTTCATTAGCTAAGTTTCAATTTAGGGCCATAACCCAATGAAAGCAAAAGATGTATTTATTCTTCACACTACTATTTTTGCTTTATTCTCTGAGGATTTTAGCTTTCACTATGTTATTGACATTAAACTATTTTATTTAGTCCTTTTATTCAATGCACTATTGTTTATAAATGATAAAAGAATTTATTTTCCCAAAAATATTATCTACCTAATTGTCTTCTTTTTGATTCATGGGCTCTTCGGCTCGATAGTTTTTAATTTTTCATATTCTGCTGTTATAGCCCAAGTTTCTGGCATAGCAATAACAAGCTCCTATTTTTATATTTTTTTGAAAGAATATGGTTATAAGTATCCTTTCTTATTATATACTAAATATGCATTTTATATCGCTTTATTGGCAATACCAATGTTCTATCTGAGAATTAATGTTTTTACAGACGGCTCTCGACTTAATGGTATTTTGACCGAGCCTGCCCATTATGCTGCCATTATGCTTCCTGCAACTTACTTTTATTATAAAAGAAAAAGATTTTTGATTGTAATACTAATAGGGACAACAATATTATTGTCTAAATCTACTGTAGGTTATATAGGATTGTTGTTAATATTTATTACATCAATGGTAAGGATAAAATATTTTCTGCGGTATGCCCTTATTTTTGGTGTGATTCTTACTGGAGTATTTTACTACCTTAAATCAAATTGGAATACATCTATTCAATCTGAAGAAAAAAATGTTTTTGTAAGGCGAGCACGCCAAACGATTGAATCTGCTAATGCCATAGTAGATGGAAGGTTTCCAGATTATGTTAATCTGAGTACTTATGCGCTTTTGAGTAATACATATATTTCTTTGCAAGGATTTCTTCATTTTCCAATTGGTAGTGGAATTGGGTCATATCCGTACCGATATGATAATTATTATCCCGAACTATCGCCTCCACCCTACCTTATAAAGTTAAATCAATCTCAAATAAATCGACAAGATGCAAATTCTCTGTTTCTAAGAATGTTGGTGGATTTGGGTTTTTTCAGCTTTGTTTTACTTTTTCTTTTTTTGCGAAGAGGTATTAATATCTTTAGAGAAAATAAAAACCCTATCGCGATGGCTACTTTCTTCTATTTGATAGTAAAACTGTTAAGAGAGGGGCATTATTTTCCGCCCGAATTTTATTTTTTCCTTTTATTATTTTTTAAAGATTTAGATGAAGATTTTGCACATAACGGAAGATTACTCCAAAAGTAGCGGAGGGTTGAGAACCGCAGTTAAAAACTTACATGAGGAGTTGCTTAATTATGGTTGGTCTTCAATTATTCTTACAGCGCAAAATGATACTTACGATGATACGGCTCAGGTTATTAAAGGTGAGAATAAATGGTTGTACAGTGAGAAATGGAAAAGTAATATGCAAAAACTTTTTGAGGATAATTCTTTTGATGTCTTGCACGTTCATGGGGTATGGATGTTTCCCCAGTACTTTGCCGCGCTTTTTGCCAACAAAAATAAAATTCCTTGGGTGTTTTCTCCACACGGAATGTACGAACCATGGTTATGGACACAAGGAACTTTAAAAAAGAAGATTTATTTTCATTTGTTTGCAAAAAAAGTATTTAAAAAGGCTAACTATTTTCACGCAATAACCATTTCGGAAAAAGATAATTTGAAAAAGCTATTTGGAAATATTAATATTAAGACTATACCAAACCTTGCGTTAGATCTGAAAACAGATATCATTGCTAATGAGAAAGATGAGAAGTTTCTGTTGTTTGTTGGAAGGCTGGATAAGAAAAAAGGTATTGAATTGCTGATAGAAGCATTTGCAGCAATCAAAGATTCTAACTTTAAATTGAAAATTGTTGGCGAGACCAATTTTTATAAAAGAAATTTAGATGAAATTGTTGAAAAATTAAATCTATCCCAATCCGTGGAATTTCTTGGGTATGTTGACGGAATAGCCAAGCAAATACTATATAAAAGGGCATTTTTCCTCGTTTATCCTTCCCATTCCGAGGCCATCGGTTTAGTAAATCTAGAAGCCGCTATGCAAAGCACTCCTGTTTTAACTACATATGAGACCGGTTTGCCTCAGGCTTGGAACAATCATGGAGGAATTTTAATACATCCAAACCTTCAGCAGTTAAAAGAAAAACTCTTAATAATAAGTTCAATGACATGGCAACAGCGTAATGATATGGGTATAAACCTAAGGAAATTTGTAATTGAAAATTTTTCCTGGAAGAAAAGAATGTCAGACTGGCTCTCTCTATATTCTAGTCTAAAATAAAATCATTTGGATCTTTAATGACCAAATCTTTAGGCCATAAACTAAAATGAAACAGTTAGAAATCCTTAATCTCAATGCATATAAAAACCTTGGACGACTTTCATATATTTCCTTAGGGTTATTTCCATTTCTTAAAGAAAGTTTTGGCTCTATATGCATTATTTGTTGTTTTATTTTTGTTTTAGTTGATTTTTATAAAAACCATAAAGACCTTCAGCTTGGTAGTACTTTTTGGATTTTATCATCGGTATTTTGGATTTTTCTTGTTTTTCAAATAATAACTTTAAGATTTGATTTAAAAATAACCCTAAGGAATTTACCTTTTGTTTTTATTCCCTTAATCTTCAGGTTTATTCCGAATTATGTGTCTAGGAGTGATTTAAAATGGATTGTCAAATGCTTTCAACTGAGTGTTGTAATTCTTTTCTTTTTTAATCTAGCAATGTTTTTAAAGGGACACACAATTTTTAGTTTATTTGAAATTAGCCCCGAAAATATCCCGCTTTTTAGAAATTTTGTCTATAAAAATGGGGTAAATCAATTACACCCAACCTACTTTGGGTATTTCGCTTTGCTGAGTTATTCCATTTCATTCTACAAACTGGTTTATGATTATGAGGGAAAGGTTTATAGGAATGGGCATTTTGTAAACACAATAATTTGTGCTTCCATCATTTTTATATTGGTTTCCAAAGTCATTTTAATCCTATGGCTTTTAACTACAATAATTTTGGTGGCCTTTTTGCTTAAAACTAAAGTCAAAAAATTTAAGGCTTGGCGGTTAGCTATTGTAATATTTGGTTTTGTAGTGTTATCATTTCCTTTCAAAACTATGATCCAAGGAAGAATAAATGAAATAAGAACAGAAATTAATCGACCCATATCAGGCGATTATTTCAATTCAATTAATATCAGGGTTGCAATATTAAAATGTTCAGTAAAATTAGTAAAACATACGCCTTTTTTTGGATATGGACCTAACCAACAAGATTATTTGAACTTGTGTTATGCCGACAACTACAACAGCGACTTTTATGAAATTCAAACCTATAATTCACATAACTATTTTATCTATTTATTACTATATGGTGGATGGTTAATGTTGATATTGTTTTTGGTGTTTTTCGGCATGCTTTTTAAAACACTGAAAACAAATTTCCTATCCACCCTGTTCCTAGTCCAAATTTTAATTGTTAATCTTACCGAAAACTTTTTATATAGGCATTACGGTATCATAACATTTGTGCTTTTTTCAACAATCTTTGCTTACTTTGAAATTTTAGATGAGAAAAAGGGAAATAATGCATTATCAGTTTGATTAAACTTCTCATTTTTATCTATCATGTATCAGGAGCTAAATAATTTTCAACTGCCTCCCGGTTTTAGAGGAAAATCCAAAATAATTGTGCAACTATGGTGGCTATGTCAATGGTTTTTATTCAATCCATCACCTCAGGTGTGTTACGGCTGGAGAAGATTTCTGTTAAGATTGTTCGGCGCAAAAATTGGTAAGGGTGTTCTCATTCGACCTTCAGTTAAAATCGTTTATCCATGGAAGGTTACTATTGGAGACTATAGTTGGATAGGTGATGAAGTAAATCTTTATTCCTTAGGCCAAATTCAAATTGGCAAGAATACCGTTATTTCACAAAAATCTTATTTGTGTGGAGGAGGCCATGACTATACAAACAGAAACTTCCCAATCTATTCTAAACCGATAATTATTGAAGATGACTGTTGGATTTCAACAGATGTTTATATAGCTCCAGGAATCAGAGTCGGCGAGGGAACTGTTGTGGGTGCCAGAAGTAGTGTTTTCAAAGATTTGCCCGCTGGCAAAATATGTTATGGTTCTCCTGCAATTGTAATAAAAGAGAGGGAGTGCAAATGAAGGTTCTATTAATCAGCCTCAATTTCTATCCAGAAGATACTGCTATAGGACATTATTCAACTGAAACAGCATTGTATTTAAAATCCCAAGGATGTGAGGTAACTGTAATTGCAGGCTTCCCCTATTATCCCCAGTGGAAAATATGGGAAAATTATCAAAAAAAGGGGTTTTATAATAGTGAAAATTATCAAGGTATCAGAATTTTTAGGTTTAAACAATATGTTCCAAAAGAACCAAACTTTGTAAGAAGATTAATTCATATTTCTTCCTTTACTTTCGGCAATATCTTGAATATGTTTCGATCTGGTAGACAAGATGTTGTCATTGCAGTCGTCCCATTTTTAACTAGTATTTTTTTAGCTAAAATTCATAACCTTTTCTATGGTTCAAAGACTTGGACGCATGTTCAAGATTTTGAAATTGAAGCCTTAAAAAATTCAGGAATGGCCAAAAGAGGTAAATGGCAAATTAATTTGTTAGATAAAATTGAAAGTCAATTACTTCTAAAATCCCATCGAGTCTCAACTATAAGCCCACAAATGATCAATAAACTTAGAGATAAGAACATTGCAAACTCTTATTATTTTCCAAATTTTATAGATACTAAGGATTTTCAAAAATCAGTTGATGAAATTCATCCGTATTGTGAAATGGATAAATACAACATCCTTTATTCAGGAAATATAGGAGAAAAGCAGGATTGGGATTTATTTGTAGAGTTGGTTCAAAAATTAAAAGATGATAAAAAGGTAAAATTTGTTGTTGTTGGAGATGGCAGTAAAAAGAAATGGTTGAGTAAGACTTTAAAAGGGGTTTCTAATGCTGTCTTTTATGACCCAATACCTATGGATTATTTACCAAGTCTTTTGAATAGTGCGGACCTTCATTTGTTATTTCAAAAAAAATCCATAATAAATTCAGTGATGCCTTCAAAAATTTTGGGAATGTTGGGAAGTAACAAGCCAGTTTTGATTTGTGCAGCCGAAGCTTCAGGTTTGTGTGAATTAATAAATATTTCAAACGGAGGATATTGTTTTTCTGATTATAGGGTTGAGACTGTGTTAAGTGTTGTTGAAACTTTAATTAAGGAAAAACTAGATGGAAAAACCTTCCAAAGTAATGGCTTTATGTATGTTGATAATAATTTCTCCCGAATTAACGTATTGAAGGAATTTTATTTAGAGTTAACCGAAACACTTAATTAAGCTATATTTTGGGTTTTAATATTCCTATTTTTGCAACACCTAAATTAAAAACATGAAAATTTCCGTAGTTGGTACCGGATATGTAGGTTTAGTAACAGGAACTTGTTTGGCTGAAACCGGTAATGATGTTGTTTGTATAGACATCGATAAAGAAAAAGTTGAAAAAATGCAAAATGGGGAGGTGCCAATATATGAGCCTCACTTAGATGTAATTTTCGAAAGAAACATAAAAGCAAATCGTTTAAAGTTCTCCACCTCCTTAGAGGAGGGTTTAGAGCATGGGGATATTATTTTCTTAGCCCTTCCAACACCAGAAGATGAAGATGGCTCGGCTGACTTAAAATATATACTTGGTGTAGCTGATGACATCGGAAAACTTATCAAAGAGTACAAAGTCATCGTGGATAAAAGCACAGTGCCTGTAGGCACTTCGGATAAAGTTAAAGAGGCTATCGCCAAGAACGCTAAAGTAGAATTTGATGTGGTCTCTAACCCAGAGTTCCTTCGCGAAGGTTTTGCCGTAGATGATTTTCTTAAACCAGAACGCATTGTAGTTGGCGCAAGTTCTGAGCGCGCAACTAAGCTAATGGAAAAACTTTACAAACCATTTGTGCGTTCAGGTAACCCGATTATCGTAATGGATGAACGTTCTGCCGAATTAACTAAATATGCCGCTAATTCATTCTTGGCGACCAAGATTACGTTTATGAATGAAATCGCAAATTTTTGCGAATTGGTTGGTGCGGATGTTGACAAAGTTAGGATTGGCATGGGAACTGATTCTAGAATAGGGAAGAGGTTTTTATTCCCAGGTATTGGTTATGGCGGTTCTTGTTTCCCTAAGGATGTGAAGGCCTTGCATAAATCTGGAAAGGACGAAAACTACCAGTTTAAAATTTTGGATGCCGTCATCGATGTGAATGCTAAACAAAAAACTGCAATTATCCCTAAGATTAAAACCTATTTTAATGGGGATTTAAAAGGTAAAAAGTTTGCAATTTGGGGACTAGCATTTAAACCTGAAACAGATGATATACGTGAAGCTCCAGCCTTATATATAATTGATGAATTATTGGCAGCGGGTGCTGAAGTTGTTGCATTTGATCCTGAAGCTATGCCTAATGTAAAACGCAAACTTGGTGATTCTATAAGTTTTGCTGATTCTATGTACGACACTTTGGATGGCGCCGATGCACTGGTAATTTGTACTGAATGGAGTATTTTTAGAACACCAAACTTTAATAAAGTAAAAGATTTATTGAAGAACCCCGTTATATTTGATGGTCGTAACCTATACGATGTTAATGATATGATTGATCTTGGGTTTTATTATAATTCAATAGGAAGAAAATCTAGTTAATGTGGCAGAAACAGTATTAATCACCGGAGCAGCGGGCTTCTTAGGTTCTCATTTAAGTGACCGGTTTATAAAGGAAGGATTTAAGGTTATCGGTATGGACAACTTCATTACCGGGGATTCTAAAAACATAAAACATTTAGACTCTAATCCTAACTTTTCTTTTATAGAACATGATGTTACTGAGTTTGTGCATGTTGATGGTCCGGTTGATTATATTCTTCATTTTGCCTCACCAGCGAGTCCAATTGACTATTTAAAAATTCCAATTCAAACGCTAAAAGTGGGTTCACTAGGAACCCATAATTTGCTTGGATTGGCAAAGGCTAAAAATGCACGTATCCTTATTGCTTCAACGTCTGAGGTTTATGGGGATCCATTGGTTCACCCACAAACTGAGGAATATTATGGTAATGTAAATACAATTGGTCCGCGTGGAGTTTACGATGAAGCAAAACGTTTTCAAGAATCGATTACTATGGCCTATCATAGGTTCCATGGCTTGGAAACACGTATTGTTAGAATATTCAATACTTATGGGCCAAGAATGCGTCTGAATGATGGCCGTGTTATCCCTGCATTTATGGGTCAGGCCCTCAGGGGAGAGGATTTAACAGTTTTTGGAGATGGAAGTCAAACCAGATCTTTCTGTTATGTTGACGACCAGGTGGAAGGAATTTTTAGATTACTGTTTAGCGATTATTCAAGTCCTGTTAATATCGGAAACCCTCATGAGATTAGCATTAGGGATTTTGCGGAGGAGATTATTAAATTAACAGGAACAAATCAAAAAGTCATTTACAAAGACCTCCCTAAAGACGATCCAATGCAACGTCAGCCCGATATTACCCTTGCAAAAGAGTTGCTTGGCTGGGAGCCGAAAGTGGGTAGGGCTGAAGGTATGCGGATTACTTTTGATTATTTCAAAAATCTTACAGAAGAAGAACTTTATAAAAGTGAACATAAAGACTTTTCTAAGCACATAAAGTATTGATGTGAGTCTATTTAAACAAGGGCGTTATTCTGGATTACTGCGTCCATTTTCGTACTTTCTTGATTTATGTATTATAAATGGACTCGCACTTTTTGTTTATTTTCCAGATATTAATGGGATAGTCTTTATTTCGGTCATATCCGTTTCATGGATATTACTCTCCATTGCATCCAATTTTTATGAGGTTTATCGCTACACACGTGAGGTAACCATCATTTCCTTGTTGTTCAAGCAATTACTTCTGTTTACCTTAATAACATTTGCATTTTCAGGTTTTTATAGGGAATATGGGCTGATGCCTGACATCATCATTAAGTATGTTTTGCTAGTCTTCTTGCTGATCTCCATTGCAAAGTTTGCAGTTTTTTATCTACTCCAAAGATATCGTACAATACGTGGTGGAAATTATCGTAAAACGGTGATTCTTGGCAATAATAAACGAACTTTAGAATTACAGAATTTTTTCACAAACAACCCAGAATTTGGTTATGTCCACAAAAAAACCTTCGCGATTAAAAACTTAGATAATTTTTCTATTGAGGATTGTTTTAGGTTTATCATTGAGGAGAACATAGATGAAATTTATTGTTCAATTTCTGAATTAAGCAATTTCCAAATAGGTCAAGTAATAGATTTTGCGGACAACAATCTCAAGGTTTTAAAGTTTCTACCTGACAATAAAGAGATTTATTCCAAACGGCTTAAATATGAATATTACAATTATATCCCGGTTATTTCTTTAAGAAATATTCCTATTGACCAACCATTTAATGCATTTTTAAAACGCACTTTTGACTTTATATTCTCTTCCTTGGTCATCATTTTCGTGCTTTCTTGGCTTACCCCAATACTGGCAATATTGATAAAATTAGAATCCAAAGGGCCCGTGTTTTTCAAGCAATACAGAAATGGGTTCAATTACAGAGAATTTGAATGCTATAAATTTCGTTCCATGACTCCAAATGATGAAGCACACCTTAACCAGGTTACACGAGGTGATGAGCGAATTACCAAAATTGGTAATTTCATAAGGAAAACCAGTATAGATGAGCTTCCACAATTTTTCAATGTTCTTTTTGGCGATATGTCGGTTGTTGGTCCAAGACCCCATATGTTAAGCCATACGGATATATATGCTAGAAATATTGACAAATTTATGGTGCGTCATTTTATAAAGCCAGGAATAACAGGTTTGGCACAGATTAGTGGCTATAGGGGTGAAGTTGAATCTGAAAATGATATCATAGGCCGTGTTAAACACGACATCTTTTACCTTGAAAATTGGTCTCTCCTATTAGACTTAAAAATTATTGTAAAAACGTTTTTGAATACTGTTAAAGGCGAGGATAAAGCGTATTAAAGAATCTTTTCTAATTCGTTTATTTGTTTTGAATTTTCAAAATGAATTTTAGCCATTTCTTTAATTTCTGAACGTTTAATTGTGGAATAATTTTCAATTTTGAGATTCTTTATCAAAATGTTCAATTCTGAAAAGTTAGCTGGCTCAACCACCCAACCTAAATTAAACTCTGCAACCAACTCTCCGCCTTCACCACCTGCAAAATAAATCATAGGTAAACCTAAATGGGCATATTCAAATATTTTGGAAGGGACTGAACCATAAATACGGTTTCTCAGCGGAACGATTGCAAAATCATATTGCACTATTTCTTCATGTAGTTTCTGTCTCGGAAGACTTCCGTGAAATTGAACGTTTAATTCTGGTTGTTCGGCAATCAGTGTTTTTATTTGTTCCTCTTCAGGGCCAGATCCATAAATGTGAAATTCAAGCTTGGAATAGTCCAATTTTTGACACAATCCATAAATACCTTGAGCAATTCCCAAAAGGCCGGCATAAACCATTTTCTTCTTCCCTAAATCGCTTTCATATTGAGCTTCCGGTGCATTAAAATTTGGAAAATTTCGATATAATAAAGTTGGCTTTTTTGGCTCTAAAGTTGAAATGTGATGGAGAATTTCTGCGCTCTGACCAAGGATAATATTCGATTTTCTATAATTAAAGGCTTCCATTTGTTCCAAAAGGCTAAGGCTTTTTTTGGATTTAATAGCTTTCAACTCTTTGCCAGCCAATGGCCATAAATCACTCACATTCAAAATTAATTTTCGGCTTTTACTTTTCAACCAAAAGACCGAAGTAAAGGCTACAAAGAGTGGGGGTGATTGTATGATAACTGTTCTCGGCAACTTAGTGAATAGAAAATATAAACTAAGACTTAAGCAATATGAAGTAATTGATAATACGCGCCATAATTTATCCTTAGACTTACTAGGTAACAACCAAAGGCGATTTATTGCAATTCCATCAACTGTTGTCTTTGAGGTAAGTTTCCCATTATAGCCTTTGAAAATTTTACCCTCGGGGTAATTAGGTAGAGGTGTAACCACTGTTATTTTATGGCCTTTTTCTTTTAAACTTTTGGCCAACTGATATATTCGGTTTGAGGCTGCACCCATTTCGGGCGGAAAATAATTGGTAATTATGGTAATTTCCTTTTTCAAGCTTGAAAAAGATTAACCAGATTCTCTATGATACGTTCAGCGCTATTTCCGTCCCACAACTCTGGGATTGCTCCATAAGGCCATTGATTGTTATAAAGTTTTTCAAATGCAGCTTGAATTTTTGCAAGATCCGAACCGACTAAGACATTAGTCCCAATTTCACAAGTTTCAGGCCGTTCAGTATTTTCCCTTAATGTAATGCAGGGTACATGCATAACCGTCGCCTCTTCGGTGATTCCCCCCGAATCTGTAATTACGGCTTTGCAATGCTTCACCAAATAATTAAATTCTAAATAGCCCATTGGCTCAACCGTCAGTAAATTATCAAATTCATTCACTAAATCATTAAGCTGATTTTTAGTTCTTGGGTGCACCGGAAATACAATTTTGTAATTTTTTGAAGAGTGGACTATTGTTTTTAAAATGAATTCCAAATGTGAAAGTTCGTCAACATTATTTGGCCGATGTAGAGTTAATACGAAATAGTCTTTTTCATGCAAATGTGCAGTATTAAATATTTCAGGTTTTTTAAAATTAGATTCTTCATGTCTTAGTGTGTCTATCATTACATTTCCAACATAAAAAATCTGCTCATCTCTTACTCCAGTAGATTTAAGATTTTCATTTGCCAGTTTTGAAGTTGTAAAAAAATAGTCAGCTAGACAATCCGTTACCATTCTGTTAATTTCTTCGGGCATGCTTAGGTCCCAAGAACGAATACCCGCCTCTACATGTGCTAATTTTATATCTGCTTTTTTGGCCACAATAGCGCAGGCCATGGTACTTGTAACGTCGCCAACAACTACAACTAGGTCGGGTCGGTTATTGTTTAGGTACTTTTCAAAACCGATCATTATTGCGGCCGTTTGTTCAGCTTGGGTTCCACTCCCTACATTGAGATTAACCTCTGGTTCCGGGATGTTTAATTCCCTAAAAAAGTTGCCGCTGAGATTTTTGTCGTAATGCTGACCTGTATGAACCAACTCATAATTAATATTAATTCCCTGTTTGCTTTTTTTTTCAATGGCCCTGATTAATGGCGCAATCTTTATAAAGTTGGGACGAGCACCGGCGACAATTGTAAGTTTCATGTGGATAAAGTTAAATTATTAAACTGTTTTAACTTTCCGCTTTTCTGCCTTTCAATAAAATCCTTCCTAAAAAATTTATAGTGCAAATTAGGCTCTAAATACGAGGACATAGCCTTTTTTATTTTTTCAAATTGTTTGGAGTTTAGCTCCTTGTCACTCACATAAATGATATTAAACTCATTCATTGAAATTTGCTCAATAATAAATTCCTTTACATTATTGTTCTCTTCAATCAAGCTTTTTGTAACGTAATAAAGGGTCAATCCTGCAGCGGTTTTTCCACTAGGGAGTGTCACCAAATCGTTCGACCGACCAACCAGTTTATCAAGAACCGGAAAATCAGTATCAGATAAAGCAAAAGCAGCCAAATCCCCAATTTCATAGCGAATTAAAGGATGAGCCTTGTTATATAACGATGTAATTAAGACTTTTCCTATTTCTCCATTTTTTATCATTTTGCCATTGTCATCCACAATTTCTACAAATAGTGTTTCCCAGTTTATACGCCAGTTTTGTTCCTTATCTTCAAATGCGATTAAATCTAATTCTGAAGCGCCATACTCATTTATAACCTTAATACCAAACTGCTTTTGCATCAATTGGCGATCCTTCTCAAACAACATTTCGGAGGTTACTATACAAACTTTAAGACTTGGGCAAACCTCTTTCAATAGCACATGTCGTTCCTCTAAAAATTTTGCAAATTGAACAATCGCCGTTGTATAACCGTTGATATATTCAAAAGGGGTTTCTTTAAAAGTATTAAGGGTTTTCTCAAGGGAACCTTTACTTAGGTCGAAAATCGAAAAACGCTTTCTTTTAGAAAAATAGTCCTTAGTCTGTTCCTTTAACCTGCCAACAAATTCTTTTGGAATTCCATAAAAACGTGCTTGGTTGCTATTGTTCAAATCAATATTATGCCAACCAAACCGATTTTTAATTACAGCCCAAGTCAAGGCATGGCAAAATTTATCTTTGGCAAAAATAAATGGGTCGCCTGTGGAGCCACTCGTCTTATTTTGGTAGATTTTTTTATTCTTGTATGGTTTGCTGATGCGTTCATTTAATGGTCGCTGTAAGAGGCGTTTTGTAAGGATTGGTACTTCTTCCCAATTACTAATGGTTTTACCTCCAACAAAATTTATGTAATTCGGATTGTTTTTTAAATGATAATCTAAAATTTCCCTTCTTTGGTTCTCTTGATAGGACATTATATTCGAGCTGTATTCATTTTGAATTTCCTTTAAAAAGCGTTCTGCACTTTTTAATGGATAACCATTCAATTGTAGGGCCAAGTCGAATAATTTCAATTTAAATATCTTTTAAGTAGCCAACCAAAGTAACTAAGGTGTAAAGATTTTACAAGATAGCCATTGATATTTTATCAAATAGCTTCATTGCGGGCAACTTTTCCATCTAAAGCACTTATTTTTGCATTCCAAAGTAAAACTATAGTGGTAAACTGTACTACGACAATCAAAATTATAAATTCCAGTAGAAAACATGAACGTATTAATTCTAGGGTCCGGAGGTCGTGAACACGCTTTAACATGGAAGATAAAGCAAAGCTTATTATGTGACAATCTCTATGTTGCTCCTGGCAATTCAGGCACCTCCCAAATTGCAGAGAATGTGAAAATTTCTGTGAATGATTTTGAAGCTCTGAAGCATTTCGCTCTAGAAAAACAAATCGATATGATCGTCGTTGGTCCAGAGGACCCTTTGGTAAATGGGGTTTATGACTATTTTAAAAATTCAAAAACAACGGAGCATATTTCCGTAATTGGTCCTTCAAAGGTCGCTGCCCAATTGGAGGGAAGTAAGGATTTCGCCAAACAATTTATGTTTCGTCACGGGATTCCTACGGCCGCTTATGAGAGTTTTACCTCTGAGACCTTAGAGGAGGGTCTTAGTTTTTTAGAAAGCCTTAATCCTCCATATGTGTTGAAAGCTGATGGATTGGCTGCGGGAAAGGGAGTTTTGATTTTACAGGATCTAGCGGAAGCAAAAACTGAATTAAAAAATATGTTGGTTAATGCCAAATTTGGTGAAGCGAGTACTACTGTTGTAATAGAAGAATTTTTAGATGGCATTGAGTTAAGTTGTTTTGTGTTAACTGATGGTGAAGACTACAAGATATTACCGATGGCCAAGGATTATAAGCGCATTGGTGAAGGCGATACAGGTTTAAATACCGGTGGAATGGGTGCGGTTTCACCTGTTCCTTTTGCGGATGAAGCTTTTGTTAAACAAATTGAAGATCGTGTTGTCAAGCCGACCGTGGCGGGATTAAAAAAGGATAATTTGCCATACAAAGGTTTTGTGTTTATTGGTTTAATAAATGTGAATGGTGAAGCCAAAGTCATAGAATACAACGTAAGAATGGGTGATCCTGAAACGGAAGTTGTTATACCTCGTTTAGAGTCTGATTTATTGGAACTGTTGGTTGCTTTGGACAATGGAAATCTTAACTCTCAAAACTTAAGTATTGATGATAGGGCTGCAACCACAGTAATGCTTGTTTCTGGCGGGTATCCTGAATCTTATGAAAAGGGAAAAATAATAATAGGCCTAAAAAATGTTGAAGATTCACTTCTTTTTCATGCAGGGGCCATTGATAAGGACGATGAGGTAGTCACTTCAGGAGGTCGAGTGATGGCAGTTACCTCCTATGGAAAGGATTTTAAGGAAGCATTAAAGACATGTTATGCTTCTATTGAGAAAATTACCTTCGATAAAATGAACTACCGAAAAGATATTGGCTTTGATTTATAGGTAGGAGTGAGCAGTAATTGATTTGTTCTCCTCATTATTGTCATTGTATTTTTTTAATTCGAGCATCCAGTAAACGAAAGCGGCAAATCCAACAATTAAAAAAATCCAAGACAGAACATTTGCCAAAGTCCAACTCTCCAACTCTAATGATCGAAGGGCATCAAATGGCTTAAATAAGAAATTTACAAACAAATCTTCTATACCGTAAAAAAAGTCTTTCATAATATTTTCCTTGTATTCCCGATAAACTCTTAGGAAGTATAATCCTATATTTACCGAGCAAAGATAATAACAATTTGATGATATCAAGCTTTTTTGAAAAATCAAAACCAATTCATTCTGTTATTGCGGTATCCGTGTTGCTATTGGTCTTTGTATTTGCCAAGATTTCGGCCATTAGCGAACCCTTTTCATTATACCTCCTTTTCAAACAAATAGGTGTTTTTGCCCTTTGTGTTCTAACCGTTTTTCTACTTGATTTTCTGGTAAGTAAGAATAATTTAACTCGAAAGAATAGTTACAAGGTCTTGATATTCGTTCTTTTTGTAGCCCTATTACCAAATTCAATTTTGAATACGGATTATATAATCGCGAATATTTTTGTTCTTTTTGCAATGAGAAGACTTATTAGTCTTAGAAGTCAGAAACAAATAAAAAAGAAATTGTTTGATGCGGCCTTTTGGATTTCTCTAGCCACCCTTTTTTGCCCATGGTGCGGCTTATTCTTCTTTTTAATTATTATAAGTCTATTTCTCTATTCCATTGTGGATATTAAAAATTGGATAGTACCCATAATCGGAGTAGCTACGGTGGTAATTATAGGTTGGTCGTTTATGATTGTTGCAGGTATGGATTATGTGGCATACGTAAACAACATGTTTGGCGTTAGTTTCGATTTTTCAAAACTTAACGATTTAAGCATAGTTGTGGCTATAACACTCCTTCTATCTTATGGAAACTGGGCCATAATCTTTTACATCAAACAATTGAAATCGAAGAAAAAAAATTATCGGCCATCTTTCATAATCATTTTAGTAGCTGAAATCATTGCTTTAGCTGTAGCAGTGGTTATTCCGGATAAAAATGGCAGTGAATTCCTTTTTCTCTTTGCTCCATTAGCAATTATCCTCACAAACTATTTTGAAATTATTGAAGAAAAATGGTTTAGGGAAGTACTTATCATGCTTCTTATTGTTGCGCCAATTGTCAATTTAATTCTGTAATTTTTTTCCAAATGCTAAGTCACCCGCATCTCCCAAACCAGGCACTATATATCCATAATCATTAAGTTGGGGATCTACCGCAGAAATCCATAGGTGGGTATCTTCAGGAAAAGATTTTGAGATATAATCTAGTCCTTCAGTTGAACCAATTACAGAAATTAAGTGAATTGCTTTAGGTTTTCCGAAGGGCTCTAAAGCCTCGAAGGTGGAAACCATGGATTGGCCGGTAGCAAGCATAGGATCAGCTAATATCAAGGTTTTGTTATTTAAATCCGGGCAGGCTAAATATTCCACAACGATTTCAAATGAATGTGCATTAGTATGATGTCTGTAGGCAGAAATAAATGCATTTTCAGCATGGTCGAAAATATTCAATAAACCATTGTGCAATGGTAATCCAGCTCTTAACACGGAGCATAAGACTATTTCGTCTATTAAAACTTTAGATGTGCAAGTACCCATTGGTGTCGTAATTTCCTTCTGATCATATATTAATGTCTTGCTTACTTCAAAAGCCAAAAGTTCACCAATACGTTCAATATTTCGCCTAAATCGCATTGCATCCCTCTGTAGTTCTTTGGAGCGTAATTCAGCAACAAATTGATTTATTATTGATGATTTTTCTGAGAAATTGTGGACGATCATAAAGTTTGTATGTGCCGAGTAAAGTTAAGAAATAAGTATATTTGCAGTCTAAAATCTGTTAGATATGTTTACCTCTAAGGCCAACGCTGTTTTTAACGAAGCTATAAAAGACTATCATGTAAAAGATGATGTATATCAGTTATTTACAAACAAATATGATAATGAAGAACAGCTGTTGGAACACTTGCTTTACAGAAAGTGTTGGATTGATACTGTGCAGTGGCACTATGAAGATATAATTCGCGATCCGAATATCGATCCGGTTGCCGCCTTGAAATTGAAACGAATGATTGATGCTTCCAATCAAGACAGAACGGATATGGTTGAATATATTGACAGTTATTTTCTTCAAAAATTTTCTGAAGTTATACCCAATTCAGTGGCCACAATAAATACAGAAAGCCCCGCATGGGCTATCGATCGTCTCTCTATTTTAGCCTTGAAGATTTACCACATGAAGGAGGAAACCTTAAGGACAGATGCCAGCGCTTCGCATATAGAGGCTTGTTCAAAAAAGCTTGAGGTGTTATTAGAGCAGCAGCAAGATTTAAGTAGTGCAATCGACCAGTTGCTTGAAGATATTGCTTCAGGAAATAAGTACATGAAAGTTTATAAACAAATGAAAATGTACAATGACGAGGAATTGAATCCGGTGTTGCGTTCACAAAAATAGATCCTTTCATAATTAATGGCTAAACAGACCCACATCTTGGTCATCAGGTTTTCGGCCATGGGAGATGTTGCAATGACTTATCCTGTACTAAAAAGTCTTTTACAAAACTATCCAGAACTTAAAATCACATTTTTAACAAGAGGTTTTTTTAAACCAATATTTTCAGATTTACATCAGGTTGAGGTTTTTGCCGGAGATCTGAAAGGTCGCCACAAAGGTATTGCAGGTCTCTATAGGCTATCAAGGGAATTGAAGGAATTAAACATAAACGCTGTCGCTGATTTGCATAATGTTCTTAGGACAAAGATTTTGAGATTTTTTCTAAAAGGCATTCCATTTCTTCAAATTGATAAGGGGAGACAAGATAAAAAGGAATTAATCAACGGAAGAATCTTTAAGCAGTTAAAGACCACCTCTGAAAGGTATGTTGATGTCTTTAAAGAGTTAGGTTTCAATTTTACTCTACTCCCGCAAATTGATGTCAACCGAAAACCTTTACCAGAGGCGTTTTTAAATGTTTTTCCTAAAAAGGAAAAAAAATGGATTGGAATTGCTCCATTTGCTGCACATGTATCTAAAGTTTATCCAATTGAACAGATGAAGCTTGTTATTGATGTATTAGAAAAGGATTATCAAATATTTCTTTTTGGTTCACCTGGAGATGAGGCGTTGAAATTAGAGCATATTAGCAACAAATATACTAACGTCTTTAATATGGCGGAAAAGTTCAACTTTGGAGATGAACTTAAGATAGTATCGAATTTAAATGTTATGGTTTCCATGGATTCTGGGAATGGACATTTAGCCGCTAATTTTGGCATACCAGTCTTGACATTGTGGGGGGTGACCCATCCTTATCTTGGGTTTGCCCCTTATAATAAAAAAATAAATAGAGGCCTAATGGCCGATAGAAGTAGTTTTCCAAAAATCCCAACTTCTGTTTATGGCAATAGATATCCCGACGGATACGAAACAGCAATTTCTACAATTGAACCTGAGCAAATAATTGCCTCAGCGAGAGAATTGTTAGGACAGGATTAATTAAACATCGTCGTAATTAATATAAATTTTTGGAGTTACAGGGTGGGATTGACAGGTGAGTACCAATCCCTCTTCAATTTCACCATCTGTAAGAATTGAGTTTTTACGCATTTTTACCTCCCCTTCAGAAATTCTAGCGATACAGCTGCTGCAAATTCCACCTTGGCAAGAGTATGGGGGGTCTAATTTCTGCTTCAACGCAGCCCCTAAGACAGATTGATCAGCATCCATGATAAAAGTGGTCTCCTCATCGTCTAGCATAATGGTTACCTCCGTTTTGCCCTCTGGGATGGATGATTCCACCGTTTCTTCAGAATCTAGTTTTATAGTGAATAATTCAAATTTTATCTTGTCTTTATTGATTCCTCTTTCTGTTAAAGCATCACTTATGGTATAAATCATTTGCTCTGGTCCACAGAGGTAATATAAATCAGGTTCGATTCCATCTAGGGAGTTTAAAAAATAAAAAGCCTTACCCCTATCTATTCTTCCAAATAGAGCACCATCTTGATCCTCCTGACTAAAAATGAATTTCAAATTGAAGCGACCAGGAAATTGTTCAGCCAAAGAAACGAGTTCATTATAAAAAATCGTTTCAGACTTAGAGCTATTTCCAAAGAGCACATGAATTTTGCTTTGTGGTTCTTGAGTCAACACGGTTTTTATAATGCTCATTATAGGTGTAATGCCGCTGCCCGCTGTAAACGCAACAATATTTCGACTAAGGCTTGCATTGGGTTCAAAAATAAACCGTCCATTGGGGTCTGTAACTTCAATGACATCCCCAACCTTTAAATCTTGATTTATATACTTAGAAAATAAGCCGTCTTTAACTTCTTTTACCGCTACTGTTATTTCGCCACTATTGGGAGCGATGCAAATTGAATAATCCCTGCGAACCTCTTCGCCTCCCAAAATTGTTTTCAAGGTTATATACTGGCCAGCTTTAAAAGTGTAATTATCTTTTAAATCATCCGGAATTCCCATAGTAACTGTAACGGCAGTAGGGGTTTTTCTATTTATGTTTACTACTTTTAATCGGTGAAATCTAGACATGAACAAAATTTTGGCAAAAATACTAAAGATGTTAAGAACTATTAGACTGTAACATCATTGGTTTTTTTAATACTAATCATTGCAAAAACTATCCATCAATAAAATGATAAGGCATTTTATCAACCTACAATTCAAGGAATTTTTTCGATCAGCTACATTTGGTAAAGGATTGGCCCTTAAGGCTCTAATGATATTTTTAGGCATCTACTTTATGGTGATGTTTGTGGCATTAGGAGTTTCTCTCTATCCAATACTTAAGAAACTTTATCCTTCTGAGGACCCTTTTGAGATGGCCAATAAATTCCTGTTTTATTGGATTTTGGCGGATCTTATGATGAGGTTTTTTCTTCAAAAGCTACCCGTTATGCAGGTTAAACCGTTTTTAACCCTTCCCGTAAAAAGGAAAAATGTGGTTAATTATGTTTTAGGAAAATCCATGCTGTCGTTTTTCAATTTTTTACCCCTATTTGCGGCCATACCTTTTGGGTCTGTCTTAATTTATAAAGGTTATGCTGTTACAGGTGTTGTTCTGTGGATATTATTAATTGCTCTTATTTCATTAACTATAAATTTTGTCAATTTTATAATTGAAGCATGGTCTTCTGAAATTGAATTGTCTTTTCTTCCAATTTTGGTAATAGTTGGCGTTTTATTTGCCCTTGACAATTTCAATATTATCTCCTTTAAAAACCTAATATTTCTATCAATACAATCCATACTAGACTATCCAATTTTAATTGTGATTCCGATTTTGTTATTGGTTTTTGCATACTATACTAATTTCAAACTTCTTTATAATAATTTGTATTTAGATGTTTCTCTTCAATCGAAAAGTCAAGAAGTAAAAACCTTGGATATGGGTTGGACTAGGCGTTTTGGTGATGTGGCGCCATTTATGCAACTTGATTTAAAGCTAATTTGGAGAAATAAAAGATCTAGATCATCTGTATTTATTTTAATTATTGGATTGCTGTATGGCCTGTTTTTCTACCCAAATCCTGCTTATGCCAATATGCCTTGGATATTTGCCTTCGTCGGCGTGTTCTGCACAGGTGTCTTTCTTATCAATTTTGGTCAATTTATTCCTGCCTGGGACAGTGCTTATTATAAATTGTTAATGAGCCAAAACATTAAGTATGAAAAATATTTAAAATCAAAATTCACCTTAATGGTTTTTAGTGTGGTTGTAATGTTTATTCTTACCATTCCATATGTTTATTTTGGGTATAAAATTTTATTAGCGCATTTTGCTGGAGCAGTCTATAACATCGGTGTTAATTCTCATGTTATCCTTTATGGCGGATCCTTCAATCGTAAGAAAATAGATTTATCACAACGAGCAGCTTTCAATTTTCAGGGAACGGGTGCGGTACAATGGATTATTGGGCTACCACTTATGATTTTGCCGTTGGTAATATTCGGAATCGTTTATTGGCTTAGTAATTTTCTTGTATCAAGCTTAGTGTTAATTGCTTTAGGCGTTATCGGAATTGTGCTACATCCACGATTAATTAAGGGGATTACTAAAAGTTATCAAAATTCTAAATACAAAATGATTGAGGCTTTCAGCCAAGATTAAAACGCAATAAAAATGATATCAGCAAAAGATCTTTCAAAATCATATGGCAAAAAGGAAGTGTTGAACATTCCGAGTCTAGAAATTCCAAAAGGTGAAAGTTTTGGATTAGTAGGCAATAATGGAGCAGGCAAAACCACCTTTTTCAGTTTATTATTAGACCTAATAAAACCAACAACTGGCTTTATTGAAAACAATGAGATTATCGTAAACCAAACCGAAGATTGGAAGCCCTTTACTTCTGCCTTTATAGACGAAAGTTTTTTGGTTGGTTATCTTACCCCTGAAGAATATTTTTATTTCATAGGAGAACTTCGTGGGCGTAACAAAGCAGATGTTGACAATTTGGTCGGTATGTTTTCAGATTTTTTTCATGGGGAAATTCTAAATCAGAAAAAGTTTATCCGAGATTTTAGCAAAGGAAACCAGAAGAAAGTAGGTATTGTGGCTGCCTTAATTGGTGAGCCAGAAGTGGTAATTTTAGACGAACCATTTGCTAACCTAGACCCAACAACCCAGATTAGATTGAAAGGGTTGCTAAAAAATTTGGCACAACAACAAGGAACTACGGTGTTGATATCTAGTCATGATCTACTTCATGTTACGGACGTTTGTGAACGTATCGTGGTTTTAGAAAAAGGCAATGTAGTTAAAGACTTGAAAACCAATGATGCAACTTTGAGAGAATTGGAAGCACATTTTGGTGGAACCTCAATGGTGTAAATTATCCTTCGAAGCAACGTTTATCCAAAAAGATGCTTATTTTTACCGCTATACATACTAATTATAGCGTTTATAAGTTAATAGTAAACTAAACCACCGCCATCTTTCGTTGTATTTGTCCAATAGACATATCGTTTGTGCCCTAATTTTATCGATCATCCTTACCGGATGCTCGCGTAAAAAGAACACTTTTATAAGTCGCAACCTACATGCGGTGGGCACAGAATATAATATTCTTTATAATGGAAATCTAGCACTAGAACGCGGGAGACAGTCAGTTGATGATGCCTTTACGGAGAATTACTGGGAATTGTTGCCTGTTGAGCGCATGCAGATTAGCGACGAAGTATTGCTTCCGGGACAGTCGCGAAACCAAGATTTTAAATATGCCGAAGAGAAGGCCATTAAGGCTGTCCAAAAACATGGCATGAATATAAAGGGAAAGGAATACAATCCCCAAATTGATGAAGCATATTTGCTTTTGGGCAAGTCTAGATATTTTGACCAACGTTTTGTACCTGCCTTACAAGCGTTCAATTACATCCTTTATAAATATCCAGCCAGTGACAAAATCAATGCAGCTAAGATTTGGCGTGAAAAAACAAACATGCGGCTGGATAATGATGTGCTTGCCATTAAAAACTTAAAACGTTTGATGGATCGAGAGGAATTGGAGGCCCAGGATCTTGCAGATGCCAACGCAACTTTAGCCCAGGCATATATTAATCTAGAATCTAAAGACAGTGCTTTGGTTCATCTTAAGCGAGCAGCGGAACTGACAAAAAATCACAAAGAAGAAGCACGCTATTGGTTTATAAGAGGACAGCTGTTCAATGAATTTGGCATGAAGGATAGTGCAAATCATGCATTTACTCATATTATCGATTTACACAGGAAAATTCCAAGAGCCTATTATATAAATGCCCATATGGAGCGTGCGGCGAATTTCAATATGGAGACCGGTGATAAGATGGCCTACCTAGAATATTTGACCGATTTGGAAGAGAATAGGGAGAATAGACCCTTTTTAGATAAGATTTATTACCGAAAAGCTGAATATTATACACATGAAAACCGGGATAGTTTGGCAGAAATGTATTATAATAAGTCCTTAAGAACTAATACGCAAGACCAACATCTTCGTTCCCTAGATTATAATACGTTGGGGGATATGTATTTTGATAGAAATGAATACCGTTTGGCCGGAGCCTATTACGATAGTACCATGCTGAACCAAGTTGTAGATACAAAACCATATCGCATTATTAAAAAGAAGCGCGAAAACTTAGATGATGTTATCTTGTACGAATCTATAGCCCAAGCAAATGATAGTATTCTTCAATTGGTAGGAATGCCAGAAATTGAACGTGAGGCTTATTTTACCGCATATACAGAAAAGCTAAAAGAAATTGCAGAAGCAGAAAGAGAAAAAGCCGAGATATTGGAGCGTAACAATGCGGGCTTGGTAGTTGTAGAAAATCAATTATCTAGAAGCCTTCCTGGTCTTCCAACTCAAAACAATAGAAATTCAAGCACATTTTATTTCTACAACCCACAAACAGTAGCCTATGGTAAAAATGAATTCACAAGAATTTGGGGTAATAGGGCTCTAGCAGATAATTGGCGGTGGTCTGATCAAAGGCAAATTGCTATACAGACCCCAGAAGATATAGTTAATGATTCATTGGCAGAAATACAGAAGTTCGACCCTTCTTTTTATATTTCGCAAATACCATCCGAACCAGCCATAATTGATAGTTTAAAACAACAACGCAACTATGCCTATTACCAATTAGGAATTATTTATAAGGAGAAATTTCAGGAGTTTGCATTGGCAAGGCATCGATTGGAAAACCTTCTTAAAAGTAATCCAGAACCTCGACTTATTCTTCCGGCAAAATATAACCTTTATAAGATATATGAAGAATTAGGTGAAGCAGGTTTGGCAAATGCGATGAAAGAGGAAATTGTTAGTAATTATCCAGATTCACGTTATGCCGAGATTTTGGCGAATCCGGATTCATTATTAGCAAAAGACCAGAATAGTGCAGAAAGCATTTATGAAGAATTGTTTGCAAGGTATGAGGCCCAAGAATTTGGTGATGTTATAGAAGAAGCCGAAAAATATATAGATCAAATGCAAGGAGACCCTATTGTCCCGAAATTCGAGTTTCTAAAAGCATCAGCTAAAGGAAGACTTTATGGTTTTGAGGCTTATAAAGAAGGAATTAATTACATCGCCGTTACCTATCCTAATACTGAGGAGGGTAAACGGGCGGAAGAGATGATGCAAAAAAACATGCCCGTATTGGCCGAAAAAACCTTTGTTGCCGACGAGGATGTAAATCACAAAGTGTTGTATCCTTTTAAAACTGATGAATACAAGGATATACCAGAGTTTATGGCAAAACTGAATGAAATTATTAAGGACATAAAATTCTATAATTTGAAACTTTCAGTGGATACCTATGATGAGAACACTAAATTTGTGGTCTTGCATGGTTTGCTCAATTCAATTGGAGCCGAAGGATTTGCAGAAGTCTTGAAGGAAAAGGAATACAATATTAAAAGACCCTATTATACAATATCAACCCCAAACTACGCTATTATTTTAACGCATAAGAATTTGCAAGAGTATTTAGAATTACAATAAATTTTAACCTATGTTTTCAGATAAAAAACGAAATGATATGGCAGACACTACATCCCAGCAAAACACAATTGCAAAAGGAACAACTATTACCGGAGATATTATTAGTGACGGTGATTTTAGAATAGAAGGAACCGTTCAAGGAAATATTAAAACACCGGGAAAGGTTGTCATTGGTAAAACAGGTTTTATTAATGGCACCCTCAAAGGAGCCTATGCAGATATAGAAGGTAAGTTTGCTGGAAAACTATTGTTGTCAGAAACCCTTACATTAAGAGCAACTGCCCATGTTGAAGGTGAAGTTGAAGTTGGTAAACTTGCAGTGGAGCCAGGAGCAACTTTCAACGCTACATGCTCAATGAAGGGGGCAATTAAAGAATTGACAAATGGCGGAACAAGATCAGCCACAAGGCCAACGGAAAAAGAACAATCAGCTTAACGCATACGCTGTTTATTCTAGCATAGCCATTCAAATGGCAGCCATTATTGCCATTGGCACTTATATTGGTGTTAAGTTAGACGACAATTATTCTGATGGAGGAAATATATTTACAATTATATTTTCTCTTACTTCTGTAATCCTTGCAACTATTTTTGTAATTAGGCGTATTATTGCAGCATCTAAAAATGATGAATAATGTCTAAGGAATTTGCTAGGAGAGAAGCTTCATTCTTAATAACTAACCTCTTATTATCTTTAATTTTATTTGGCGCTCATTGGTATTTGCTACAAGCATTCGCCCCAGGCATAAATTTATTCTTCCCTCTTTGGCAGATTTACCTATTTCATTTTATAGTAACCACCCTTTTTTATACTCTAATTAATTTTAAAAATAGTCAGGGCAGCGACCAAATCTTTATGCTTTTCATGATAGCCACCTTTGTTAAGATGATTCTTTCAATTGTGTTTTTGCTACCCTTAATTCTAGGCGATTTTGAAAATAAGCAGCCTGACGTTTTTAATTTTTTCATCCCATATTTTCTTTACTTATTTTTTGAGGTGATAATGATTACAAAATTCCTTCAAAAGAAGGCCTGATTTACAAAAAATTAGCCCATAATTTTTCGTATTAATAATATTTTAAATGTTGTTTGCCATTTAATTTAATGTGCGTACATTTGCACGAAATTTACAGCAAGGTATTTTTAAACGATACAACATGGGGTTAGGCTTACTTAAACGCACTGTTTTTTCTTTGGTGTTTTTGTCTTTGGCAACAACTGTTTTTGCTTCAGATCCGCAAACAGGATTAGAGAAGTTAGAGGAAGAATATAAAGAATTCGACGCTAAAGAATTAATTATGCATCACGTTAAGGATGCCTATGGAATGCACCTAATTACCCTTAATGAAGGGCAAGAAGATGAAAAGCATATCACCATTCCACTTCCTGTAATTCTTTGGACTGATAATGGCCTTGTTACCTTCATGTCATCAGAATTTCACCATGATTATAATGGCCATGTGGTGGTTGAGAAAAACGGGATGCGATTTGTTAACGTTCACGAAAAAGTGTATCAATTAGACCAAGGTGCATCTGAAGTGCAGTTCGATGCTGAGCATCATCCAACCAACGCCCAAAATCCAATAGACATTTCCATTACAAGAAATGTTTTTATGATGTGGGTTTCTGTGGCTGTGTTGTTATTCATCTTTATTTCTGCAGCAAAACGTTATCGCAAAGACGAGAATTATGTTCCTAAGGGTATTGCTTCTTTTGTTGAGCCTCTTATTATTTTCGTTCGAGATGAAATCGCCCGTCCAATGATTGGCGAAAAGCGTTACAGAAAATATATGCCATATCTGCTTACCATATTCTTTTTTATATGGTTAAACAATATTTTCGGACTCATACCTATTGTAAATGGAGCCAACCTAAGTGGAAACATAGCGTTTACTTTCACATTGGCAGTATTTACTTTTATCATTACATCATTTAGCGGCAACAAAAACTATTGGAAACATATTTTCTGGATGCCAGGTGTGCCTGTTCCGATGAAAATTTTCCTAATGCCAATAGAAATCATCGGGATATTTACAAAGCCAATCTCATTGATGATTCGATTGTTCGCTAATATTACGGCTGGTCACATCATCATATTGGCGTTGATGTCATTGATTTTCATATTTAAAACTGTCGCAGTTGCGCCTGTATCGGTGGCATTTGCTTTGTTCATTAGCATTATAGAAATAGTGGTTACGGCCATACAAGCATATATTTTTACAGTTTTGTCTGCCCTTTATTTTGGCATGGCAACAGAAGAAGAGCATCATTAATTAATTTAAATTTTATATTATGACTATTACTGGAATTGCAGCGATTGGAGCAGGTTTAGCAGCTATCGGAGCTGGTCTTGGTATCGGTAAAATCGGTGGATCTGCTATGGAAGCTATGGCTCGTCAGCCTGAAATGCACGGAAAAATTCAGTCTTCTGCATTGATCCTTGCTGCTTTCGTTGAAGCGGTAGCGTTATTTGGTATTGTGGTTGCTTTACTACAAGGATAATAACAAAAAGCACAAAGCACAGAAGTAACGGTTGGTTGCTTCTGTGTTTTTAAAATTTAAATTAGTCTTTAATACATTTAGAAATGGATTTAATTACACCTGGTTTTGGACTTGTTTTTTGGACGGTTATCACCTTCTTAGTCCTTTTGTTTCTTTTAAGAAAGTTCGCTTGGAAACCAATCTTAGGCGCAGTTAGCGATAGAGAAGATGGAATAAAAGAAGCTTTGGCAGCTGCCGAAAACGCAAGACTTGAGATGGAGAATCTTCAGGCGGATAATGAGCGTATCCTTAAGGAAGCACGTGCAGAGAGAGAGGCTATGTTGAAAGAGGCTAGAGAGATTAAAAACAAAATGATCTCCGATGCTAAAGATGAGGCTCAAAACCAAGCGAATAAAATGATCGCTCAAGCACAGGCAGCTATCGAAAGCGAAAAGAAATCTGCTATGGCAGAATTAAAAAGCCACGTTGCTTCACTATCACTTGAGATTGCTGAAAAAGTAGTAAGAAAAGAATTGGCCGATAAGAATCAACAAATTGAGCTTGTTGAGTCTATGTTGGGCGAAACAACCCTAAATTAATCCTAGATGGCAGGAGAAAGAGCTGCAATACGATATGCAAAAGCAACTTTGTCTTTAGCAGTTGATAAGGGGATAGAAGGCAAGATAAATGAAGATATGCTTCAAATTAATTCATTGATCAAAGAGAACAGTGAATTAAGAGCTGTTTTAGAAAGCCCTATAATTAGATCGTCTGATAAAAAGGCAATCCTTACAAAAATTGTTTCTGGCGAAACAGAATTAACGCATAATCTTATCAATGTTTTAATTGAAAACAAACGAATTAATTTGTTGGGCGCTGTCTCCAGTTCCTTTGTTGCTCTTTATAATTCTTTGAAAGATAAAGAGATTGCAAAAGTTACCACCGCGGTGCCTTTAACAAAAGAGTTAGAGGATAAGGTTCTAGCAAAAGTGAAGGAATTAACCGCAAAAAATGTTGAGTTAAAAAATATCGTAGACCCTGAAATCCTAGGTGGATTTATTTTGAGGG
Source organism: Aegicerativicinus sediminis (assembly GCF_015476115.1). GTDB lineage: Bacteria > Bacteroidota > Bacteroidia > Flavobacteriales > Flavobacteriaceae > Aegicerativicinus > Aegicerativicinus sediminis. Next base: position 1,429,830 of record NZ_CP064295.1, read on the forward strand.
TAGGCGACCAACAATATAATGCGAGTATCGCAAACCAATTAAATAAATTAAAAAAGGAATTTTCAATAAACTAAAAGTAAACTCGCCAATTTTTGGTGAGAACTTAAATATTAACTAGAAGATGGCAGAAGTAAAACCGGCTGAAATTTCAGCGATTTTAAAGCAACAACTTTCCGGATTTGAAGCTTCCGCTTCATTGGACGAAGTAGGAACTGTGCTAACCGTAGGTGATGGTATTGTACGAGCTTATGGCTTATCTAATGCTCAATATGGAGAATTGGTAGAGTTTGAAGGTGGGCTAGAAGGTATTGTATTAAACCTTGAGGAAGACAACGTAGGTATTGTATTGTTGGGCCCTTCAAAAGAAATTGAAGAAGGAGCAACTGTAAAGCGCACAAAAAGAATTGCATCAATTAAAGTAGGTGAAGGTATTGTAGGCCGTGTTGTTGATACTTTGGGTAACCCGATCGATGGTAAAGGTGCTTTGCAAGGCGAATTATTAGAAATGCCATTAGAGCGCAAAGCTCCTGGTGTTATTTTCCGTCAGCCTGTAAATGAGCCTCTTCAAACTGGTGTTAAGGCAATCGATGCTATGATTCCTGTAGGTAGAGGACAAAGGGAGTTGGTTATTGGTGACCGTCAAACTGGTAAAACAACGGTTTGTATCGATACCATTATCAACCAGAAGGAGTTTTATGATGCAGGTGAACCGGTATATTGTATTTATGTAGCTGTTGGACAAAAAGCTTCTACTGTTGCAAACATTGCAAAAACGTTGGAAGACAAAGGTGCAATGGCTTATACAACTATTGTAGCTGCTAACGCTTCAGATCCTGCCCCAATGCAGGTATATGCTCCAATGGCAGGTGCTGCAATTGGCGAATATTTTAGAGATACAGGTAGACCTGCTCTTATTATATATGATGATTTGTCTAAACAAGCGGTAGCTTATCGTGAAGTATCATTATTGTTAAGAAGACCACCAGGACGTGAGGCTTATCCAGGAGACGTTTTCTATCTTCACTCTCGTTTATTAGAGCGTGCTGCAAAAGTTATCAATGATGATGATATAGCCAAGCAAATGAACGATTTACCAGAATCTCTTAAGTCTAAGGTAAAAGGAGGAGGTTCATTAACGGCTCTTCCAATCATTGAGACTCAAGCTGGTGACGTTTCTGCATATATCCCAACCAACGTAATTTCTATTACAGACGGTCAGATTTTCTTGGAGTCAGATTTATTTAACTCAGGTGTGCGTCCTGCGATTAACGTAGGTATCTCTGTATCTCGTGTTGGTGGATCTGCTCAGATTAAATCCATGAAAAAAGTAGCAGGTACTTTGAAATTAGACCAGGCGCAATTCCGTGAATTGGAAGCTTTCGCTAAGTTTGGTTCAGACCTTGATGCTGCCACTTTGAATGTTATTGAGAAAGGACGTAGAAACGTTGAGATCCTAAAACAAGCTCAAAACGACCCATTTACCGTAGAAGATCAAGTTGCCATTATTTATGCTGGATCTAAGAACTTATTGAGAGATGTTCCAGTTGATAAGGTTAAAGAATTTGAAAGAGATTACTTAGAATTCCTTAACGCTAAGCACAGAGATGTACTTGATCAACTTAAGGCAGGTAAGCTAACAGACGAAATGACGGATACCTTAAGTAAGGTTGCTAAAGATTTGTCTGCAAAATATAAGAACTAAGATTGTAGTTTGATTAAAGTTTAGCAATAAACTTTTGAAGCTTAATAATTAAAGAATGGCTAATTTAAAGGAAATACGCAGTAGGATAGCATCGGTATCTTCAACCATGCAAATTACCAGTGCCATGAAAATGGTATCGGCAGCAAAGTTGAAAAAAGCCCAAGATGCAATTACTGCGATGAGACCTTATGCTGATAAGCTTACTGAATTGCTGCAAGGATTAAGTGCGTCTTTAGATGCAGATTCTGGGAGCAAATATTCAGATCAAAGAGAGGTTAAAAAAGTATTGGTTGTTGCCATTACTTCTAATCGTGGTTTATGTGGCGCTTTCAATTCTAATATTATAAAAGAGACCAATCGTCTGGTATTTGATGAGTACAAGGATAAACAAGTTTCTGTTGTTACTATTGGAAAAAAGGGAAATGATATCCTTAAAAAGAGATGTAATATCCTTGCCAACAAGAGCCAAGTTTATGATGATTTAACTTTCGATAATATTGCTGAAATTGCCGAAATGTTGATGGAGAAATTCACTTCAATGGAAGCAGATAAAGTGATATTAGTGTATAACAGCTTTAAAAATGCTGCTACACAACTTATTAAGACAGAGCAATTCTTGCCTATTTTACCAATGGAAAGTGACAAGAATGTAAACTTAGACTACATTTTTGAGCCTTCGAAGGAGGAGATCGTAATGCAATTAATTCCTAAATCGCTTAAAACACAATTGTACAAGGCGGTAAGAGATTCTTTTGCTAGTGAGCATGGTGCGCGAATGACTGCTATGCATAAAGCAACTGATAATGCAAAAGATCTTAAAGGTCAACTTACCTTAACTTACAACAAAGCGAGACAAGCTGCGATTACAAATGAAATTCTTGAAATTGTTGGTGGTGCGGAAGCTTTAAACGGATAAATTGAAAAACTATATATAAAGGCCTCACTGTTTCAGTGGGGCTTTTGCTTTTTTTGCTCTTAGGTTTTAATTACATTTAAACTTTCGAAAATCTTTCATTGGGCGTTTTAAAAAAACTCTTTCAGCAGACTGCTATCTATGGGATTGCAACCGTACTCCCAAGGATTCTGAGTATTGTTCTTGTCCCCTTATACGTAAGTGTGTTGGGTACCGAACAATTCGGTATTTATGCTAGTCTTATGGCGTTTTTAATTCTAGGTAATGTAGTATTGTCCTATGGCATGGAAACTGCCTTTTTCCGTTTTATAAATAAGGAGGATCAACCTAAAAAGCTTGTTCAATCCACAGCTCTTACTTCCTTGGTGGTATCTACGTTACTCTTTGTAACCGTTGGATTGCTGTTTAAATCCCAAATTTCAAACATCCTAGAATTTCGACCTGAATATATACTTTATGCTGTATTAATACTAGGTCTTGACGCCTTATGCGTAATACCTTTTGTGTGGTATAGAGCAAATGAAAGGCCAACAACTTATACCATCATAAAGGTTGGGAATGTACTCATTAATCTTGGTTTTAATTTATTCTTTTTTTTGTGGCTTCCTGTTTTGGTAAGAGACAATACAGACAGTATTTGGAATTCGTGGTATTTGGCAGAGAATAAAGTTGGTTATGTATTCATTGCCAATTTAATAGCAAGTGGCTTAACGTTTTTATTCCTTCTTCCTATTTATTTAAAAATAAATTTGGGTTTCAATGCCTCTGTTTGGAAACGAATGATGGCATATGGATTACCAGTTTTAGTTGCAGGAATTGCTTTTTCAATCAATGAGGCTTTCGATAAGATCCTACTGAAATATATGCTTCCGGAGGACATTGCGGAATCCGAGGTCGGGATTTATTCTGCCTGTTACAAATTAGGGGTGTTTATGACGTTGTTTGCCACTGCATTTCGTTTGGGGATAGAACCTTTTTTCTTTAACCACGCATCCTCTAAGAATGCAAAGGAAACCTATGCCTTAATTACCAAATTCTTTGTCATTTTTGGGAGTTTAATACTCTTGGTGGTAGTGGTTTTTATTGATGTGTTCAAGGTAATTTTAATTCCTGATAGTGCCTTTTGGGAAGCCCTGCATATAGTGCCCATTATCTTATTAGCCAATTTGTGTTTAGGAATTTACCACAACCTTTCTGTATGGTACAAAGTAACCGACAGAACAAGATTTGGAGCCATTGTATCTATTGTAGGGGCAGGAATTACCCTAGTATTGAATTTGCTTTTAATTCCATTGATCAGTTATAACGGATCCGCAATTGCGACCTTGGCAGCTTACGGTGTTATGATGATCTTATCATATACACTTGGCAAAAAATATTACCCTGTACCCTACGACATGAAGAATATTTCAGTGTTTCTGATATTATCAATTGTGTTTTCTTATCTCTCCTTTTATACTTTTGATCGTGATATAGCTCTTGGTTCCCTATTATTATTAATATTTTTGTCCATCTTATATTTTTTGGAACGGAAAGAAATTAAACGCTACTTCAAATTTTGAATTGATTAAAGAATTATGGCAGAAACTGTAAAAATTAAGATTATTAACACTTCAGAGCATTCATTACCTTCATATGAAACTGAAGCATCAGCAGGAATGGATCTTAGAGCTGTATTGGACGCACCAATAATCTTAAAGCCTTTGGAAAGAGCCATTGTTAAAACAGGATTGTTTATTGAATTACCTATTGGTTATGAGGCTCAAGTACGTCCAAGAAGTGGATTGGCTGCCAAAAAAGGAATCACTGTATTGAATGCGCCTGGAACCGTCGACGCCGATTATAGAGGTGAAATAGGAGTAATCTTAATCAACTTATCGAATGAGCCTTTTAATATTGAGTCAGGTGAGCGTATCGCACAATTGGTAATAGCCAAACACGAGAGAGCAGAATGGCTTGTAGCAGATGTTTTAACTGAAACTGCCAGAGGCAGTGGAGGTTTCGGAAGTACGGGCAGTAAATAATAGCATTAAATGAAGATAATAGTCCCTATGGCCGGGAGAGGATCCCGATTAAGGCCACATACATTAACAATACCTAAACCTTTAATTCCAGTTGCAGGAAAACCGATAGTACATCGATTGGTTAAGGATATTGCCAAAGTATTAAATGAACCCATTGAAGAAATCGCTTTTGTATTAGGCGAACCGGCATTTTTTGGTGATGAGGTTGTAAAAAGTCTAGAGGAGTTGGCTGCTACACTAAGTGCTAAAGCTTCAATTTATAGACAAAATGAACCTTTGGGAACTGGGCATGCTATAATGTGTGCAGAGCCCTCCTTAAGTGGACCTGCGGTTGTTGCCTATGCTGATACTTTAATAAAGGCTGATTTTGATCTTGATACCGACGCAGATAGTGTAATCTGGGTTAAACAAGTGGAAAATCCAGAGGCCTATGGCGTTGTTAAACTTAATGAGCGCAATGAAATTATTGAATTGGTTGAAAAGCCCAAGAATTTTGTAAGTGATCTGGCGGTTATAGGGATATACTACTTTAAAGATATTGGCGTTCTTAAAAATGAATTGCAGCACGTATTAGATGAAAACATCGTCAATGGTGGAGAATATCAAATTAATGATGGAATTTTGCGTATGATGAAGGATGGGAAAGTTTTTAAAACTGGCACGGTGGACGAATGGATGGATTGCGGAAACAAGGCAGTAACGGTAGAAACTAATGGCAAAATGCTTCAAATTTTAGAAATTGAGAAGGATGAGGTTTTAGTTTCAGAAAGCATGGAGAACCACGATTCCACGATTATTCCGCCATGTTTTATTGGTGACAATGTTAAATTGGTGAATTGCAAAATCGGTCCATTTGTATCTATTGGCGAGGGTACTGTTGTTGAAAATTCAATTGTTAAAAACAGCTTAATCCAAACAAATTCAGTAATTAAAAATGCTAATTTAGATGAAGCCATGATTGGTAATTTTGTAGAATTCGATGGCGAATTCAATAAGATTAGTATTGGTGATTACAGTAGTTTGGTATAGCCTTTGCAAAATCAACATAAATCAAATTCTTGAAATTAATTCTTAACATAGCGGTATTTATCCTTACTCTGTGCTTTAGTTTAAATCTAAAGGCTCAGGTTGACTTTAATAAGCGACCTGATGATGATTTGGGAAATGTTGAGGATGCTTTTCAAGAGAGTTTTTTTGAAGCTTTAAAAGAACATGGAATAGAGAACTATCAAAAATCTATTAATGCATTGTTGCATTGCAAAGACCTGGATAATTCTAAATCTGTTGTCTATTACGAACTAGGAAAAAACTACAACCAGTTAAAAAATTTTGGAGCCGCAGAAGAATCCCTTAAAAAGGCTGTAGAAATGGAGCCAGATAACGAATGGTATCTAGATGAGCTTTACCATGTGTATCTTCAGCAAAACGATTTAAATTCGGCTGTAAAGACTGTTAGGCAGCTGGTTAAATACCATCCCGATTATAAACAAGATTTGGTATCGCTTTATATTCAAGCTGAAAAGTTTAATGATGCCATGGAATTGTTAGATGAATTAGATGCCAAATATGGGATTAGTACAGATAGGGATTACTTGAGAAATCAGATATATAATCTTACTGGCAAGGATAAGGATCGCATAGAAAATTTAGAAGAACGGCTGAAAATGGATCCAGGTAATGAGATTAACTATCTAAACCTAATCTACCGTTATAGCGAGATGGAGCAGCCCGATAAAGCTTTTGAAATTGCCAAACAATTGCTTGCCGTAAATCCACAATCGCAATTGGTACATTTGGCACTTTATAAGTTTTATCTTGATAAAGGGCAGACTTCAGAAGCGGTTAAGTCAATGAAAATTGTTTTGAAAAGTTCAGAAATTAAACCAGACGCTAAAACCAAGGTTTTGAGTGATTTTGTGAATTTCGTAGGGGAGAATTCAGAATATGAGCCTGAATTATTGGATGTTACTGCCGGCCTAGATTCAAATCCAAATGCTAAAACCAATAAGCAGATGGCAATGTATTATATACAGGCGAACAACAAACCAAAAGCATTGGAATATTTTCAAATGGCACTTAATGATGAGCCAAAAGATTTAGATTTATTAAAGAATACAATTTTATTACAGATAGATTTAGGAAAGTTTACAGACGCTCAAAAGGTAAGTCAGACCGCTTTAGACCTATATCCCGCTCAACCTGTATTATATTTATTGAACGGTGTGTCTCTTAATGGATTAAAAAGTGGTAAAAAGGCGATAGAAACCTTAGAAATGGGCCTGACATATTTAATTGATGACAAACCTATGGAAATCGATTTTTACAAACAACTTTCTGTTGCTTATTCCCTAGAAAACAACACTTCTAAATCTCAATGGTATTTTAAACAAGCTGAAGCCCTTAAGAATGGAAATTAAAAAGCCATTATTTTTCATATTTATTGTTACCCTATTAATATCACCCTATTCCTGTAAATCAGTTAAGGGGTTGGATGTTGACGGAACCGTCAATGAAAATCTCACTGCGAAACAGATAATAAAAGAAAACCAAAAACAGGAGGCTAGATTTAAAACCTTGCAGTGCAGGCTAAAAATTGACTACAGGCAGAATGAGGATAGTCAAGGGTACACGGCCAATCTTAGAATGCAAAAAGATGAAGTGATTTGGTTGAATGCAACTTTAGGATTGGCTAGAGTAATGATTACCCCAAATAAGGTGCAGTTTTATGATAAAATCAACAATCAATATTTTGAAGGTGATTATGCACTATTAAGTAAATTATTGGGAGTTGAATTAGACTTTTTTAAGGTTCAAAACATGTTGTTAGGGGAGGCCATTTTTGGTTTTGATGGTAATTATGAATCCTCGGTTAATGAAAATAAATATGTTTTACACCCAAAGGAGCAAAGTGCAGTTTTTGAATTATTTTATTTGCTGAATCCTGCTTACTTTAAAATGGATTCGCAACAATTTTATCAGCCACTAACCAAAAGAATTCTACAAGTGGATTATGCTAGTTATCAAGAAATTGACAAGCAGAAAGTTCCATTAAACATGAAAATTATTGCCGTTGAGGACACAGACGAACTTAATATTGAATTGGAGTATAAATCCGTATCCTTAAACGAAGAAGTCCGTTTCCCATTTAATATTCCTTCTGGATTTAAAGAAATTAAGCTTGATGAAACAGATTAGGGCATTTATTCTTTTCGGGTTGCTATTTCAACTGATTTCATTCACTTCTGTTGCCCAAAGTGCGAAACAAAAGCAATTGGAGGCAAAAAGGCAACAGCTCCAGAAAGAGATTAAAGAAATGAACTCTTTACTTTTCACGGACAAGAAGAAAGAGAAATCTGTATTAACCCAAGTTGAGGATTTAAACCGTAAAATAACGGTAATGCAAAATCTAATCAGAGTCACAAACGATCAGGCTAACCTCCTTACACGAGAAATAAATGATAACCAAAAACAAATAGGAAATTTAAGAAAACAACTTGAAGAACTGAAAGAGGCTTATGCAGCTATGATAGTTACTTCCTATAAAAATAAGTCTCAACAAAGTAGGGTGATGTTTTTGCTTTCTTCTGAAAACTTCAAACAGGCGTATAAACGTCTTCAATACTTTAAGCAGTATAGAGAATACCAACAAGAACAGGCTGCGGAGATAAAAAATAAAACTGAAAAATTACAAGAACTTAATACTTCCCTACTCGAACAGAAAAAACAAAAGGATGTTTTGGTTGCGGAAAATCGTGAATCTAAAAAACAATTGGAGGTTGAACTAGCGGCACATGAAACCTTAATGGCATCCATACGCAAAAACATGGCGAGTTACGCGGCACAAATTAAAAAGAAGCAGCAGGAAGCCGATAGAATTGACCGTGAAATTGAGCGATTAATTAAAGAAGCAATTGCAGAATCAAACAAAAGTGCAGGTAAATCCTCCTCCTCAGAAACCTTTGCATTAACAGCTGAAGCAAAAAAACTTGCTGCAAATTTTGAAGCGAATAGGGGTAAATTACCCTGGCCAGTGGAAAAGGGAGTAGTGCAGTTAGGTTATGGGCAACAACCCTCTCCAATAGACAAAAAGGTGCCGATAATGAGCCATGGAGTTCGTATTGCTACCAGTTCTGGAACCAAAGCAAGAGCCGTGTTCGATGGTGTGGTAAAAGCCATTTCGGTTCCGCGAAAAGGTAACCCAGTTGTGCTTATTCAGCATGGTAACTATTTTACAGTTTATAGCAACCTATCCAAGGTTTATGTAAAGAAGGGTGATAAAGTTACCACAAAGCAAGAAATAGGTGAAGTGTTCACGGATGTAATAGCCAAGCAAACCATATTAAGTTTTTCTGTTTGGAAAAACACAAAAACAGAAAACCCAGCACTTTGGCTTTATAACATGTAAGTTTTGGTGATTATTCGAAAATAGCTTTAAGTTCTGTTGCGTCTTTAGGTTTCATCTTTCCGGCTAATACCAAACTTAACTGTTTTCTCCTTAAGGCAGCTTCAAAGCGTTCTTTTTCTAAATCAGTTTCTGGTCTGAGTTCGGGGATTTCAACGGGTCTTCCCATATCATCCACCGCTACAAATGTATAAATTGCCTCATTGGCTTTAGTTCTATTGCCAGATTCCCTGTCCTCAGTCCAAACATCAATATAAACTTCCATTGAGGTTCTAAAGGCTCTACTTACCTTAGCTTCTACGGTGACTACACTTCCCAAAGGTACCGCTCTATTAAATGCCACATGGTTAACAGAAGCCGTCACTACAATTCTGCGAGAATGTCGTCGGGCGGATATACTGGCAGCCCGATCCATACGAGCTAGCAATTCTCCTCCAAAAAGATTGTTTAATGGATTAGTTTCACTTGGCAAAACCAAGTCTGTCATTATTGTTCTCGATTGTTCTGGAGTCTTTGCGGTCATTCAACTGAATTTGAGCTGGCAAAGATACAGTTTAAATAGGAAATGTGGAATTACTTATTCTAGGTCGCGAACCAACATCCAGGCACTGGAATTGTGATTTTTACGAATATCTCTTAATGCTTCAATGGCTTCCATGCGATCTTCAAAACTCTCATATACTACTTCGTGCAAGCCGTATTTATTTACTCCAAGTATTCTAGCCTTAAAACCTTCAGACCGCAATTGTTTGATGCTATTTTCTGCATTTTCTTGCACACGGAAAGCCCCTGCAACTAGGTGGTATTTACCTGATTGCTTTTCAAGCCTGATGGTAGCGGCTGGAAGGGGATTGTCGATTACAAAAGTTGCCTCTTGTATATTATGATCGATTTTTTCATTAGCCTCCTCTTGCGCCAATTTATTATGATCTGCAATCTGTTGGTTTATATAAGCCCCAGCGCCTACCATACCCAAGGTAAGGGCGATAATGGCCACAGCAGCATATTTCAAGAAACGATTGCCTTTTGGATTGGAGACTGTAATTGGTATAATTTTTTCAATCTCTTCAACTTCCTTAGTATAAGTTTCCCTAAGTATTTCTGGTGTACTAAGTTGTTCAAGACCGAAAGAATCGGTTAAATAATTAATATGGTAGGCAGGCTGAAAAACAATTTTTCCTTCGTTATTCAAAACCATATCTCCTATATTTTTAAAGGTAATAGTTTCGCCTTCAATTAAATAGGATTTAATGCTTCTAACATATTTTTGAACCTTTTCTGATGCTGTGCTAAAGGGTATTTTTTCAACCTCAGAAATATAACTGACCAATAACCCGTCACTTTGCTGTAATTGTTCATTAAAGGAAATTACCTTTTTAGGTGGGTAAAAGGTTGAACTAACTTCATCGATTATAGCAGAATGCCTTTTTGTGAGGAGGGCCCCCAATTCAGGAATTGTTACACAATCGTATCTGTATAAAAGGTCGCTAATGTATGTTTCTAGTTGCATTATTAACAAATGTAAAAGAATTTGTGAGGCATGAAAAAGTGAATTTTTAATTTTTATTAACAAACAAAATTCGCTTTTTTTAATAAACTCATTATCTGAATGAAAGACCTTGAACTTTTTTACCTACTTGCCCTTCATCACGTGCCAAAAGTTGGGGATATAACTGCTAAAAAATTAATTGCTCACTGCGGTTCCCCTCAATCCGTTTTGGAGGAAAGCAAAAAGAATCTTTTGAAAATTGAAGGTATAGGATCGGTGATGGTGGATGAAATATTAAACAAAAACCATTTAGATCTGGCTGAAAAAGAATTGCAGTATATCCAGAATAAAAAAATTAAGGTAACCTCTTTTGAAGATGTAGATTACCCGGATAATCTTAAGCAATGTATAGATGGACCAATATTGCTTTTCTCTAAAGGGAATATCGATCTGAAGAATAAGAAACTAATAAGTATAGTGGGTACCAGAAATGCGACAAGTTATGGTGTTTCCTTTTGTGAGAAATTGGTGGAGGAATTGGCCATTTTCAATCCGGTCATCGTTTCGGGGTTTGCCTATGGTATTGATATCACTTCCCATAAGGCAGCCGTTAAACACGGCTTACAAACTATAGGTTGTTTGGCTCATGGATTCAATATCATTTATCCGAAGGTCCATAAGAAGTATATGTCAGAAATGGAGGAAAATGGAGGTTTTCTAACAGATTTTTGGAGTATTGATGATTTCGATAGAAACAATTTTCTAAGGAGAAATCGCATTATTGCTGGTCTCAGTGAAGCCACCATTGTAATTGAATCATCGGAAAAGGGGGGAAGCTTGGTAACGGCGGATATAGCAAATTCTTATGATCGGGAGGTTTTTGCATTGCCTGGAAGATTTAACGATTCACAAAGTGTTGGATGTAATAATTTGATCAAATTTCAAAAGGCACATACCCTGACCAACCCGATGGATGTGCCATATATATTAAATTGGCAATTACAGGATGTTAAAAAGTCAACTGTTCAAAAACAATTATTTGTTGAATTGGATGAAAACGAAAAAACGATTTATAAGTATTTAAATGACAACAATCAACAAATGCTTGATGTAATAGCCATTGAATGTGGTTTACCAATCTTTAAAGTCGCAAGTTCATTGCTCAGCATGGAACTAAAAGGGGTCGTAAGACCCTTGCCAGGGAAATTGTTTGAGTTGACTTAATAACCCACTTTATCCCTAACACGTTTTAAAACTCCATCAGCCACAGTTTTTGCTTTGGACGCACCTATTGCTAATGCATCATCTAATTCACTTAGATTATCCATATAGTGTTGATATAACCTTCGTGGCGTTTCATATTCTCTAAGCATTAGTTCATACAAAGCTTGCTTGGCATGTCCGTAACCATAACCGCCGGCCTCATAATTTTTCTTCATTTGCTCAACCTCCTCAATTGTAGCGATGAGTCTAAAAATGGCAAAACAATTGCAGCTAGTCCAGTCCTTTGGATCTTCTATAGGGGTGCTGTCTGTTTGGATGGACATAATTTGTTTGCGAAGTTGTTTTTCAGGAAGAAAAATGTTTATGGTGTTTCCTTTGCTTTTACTCATTTTTTCACCATCTGTACCTGGAATAAGTTGGGTGTCTTCCTGAACATCTGCTCTAGGCATCACAAAAGTGTCGCCCATTTTAGCATGGAATCGAGAAGCCACATCTCTAGTCATTTCTATATGCTGTAACTGATCCTTGCCGACTGGTATTATTTCAGAATCGTATAGCAATATATCAGCTGCCATCAACATAGGATAGGTGAATAAACCAGCATTAACATCTTCCAAGCGATTGGCCTTATCTTTAAAACTATGGGCCAACGTAAGTCTTTGGTAAGGGAAAAAACAACTCAGGTACCAAGTTAATTCCGTAACCTGTGGCACATCACTTTGCCTGTAGAAAACACTGTTTTCAATATCTAGGCCAAAAGCCAACCAAGTTGCTGCAGTTGAATAAGTATTGAATTTTAACTGTTCCGCATCCTTAATTTGGGTGAGCGAATGCATGTCTGCTATAAACAAAAAGGATTCATTATCACTTTCTGAAGCCATTTCTATTGCCGGCTTTATAGCCCCTAAGATGTTTCCTAAATGTGGAGTTCCTGTACTCTGAATACCTGTTAAAATGCGCGCCATTTCTTTTAATAATTAAATACCTGTTTTCAGGTTTTAAAAATAGACGTCAAAGGTAATTATTTAGGCCAAATGTCTCCTTTATTTTAAGTAGTTTTGGCCTTGATGGTGGTATTTAAGTACATTTTTTGGATTCTGTACCGAATTTGGTTCTACATCTTAGTTGCAATCCCAATAATCCTATTGTTTCCGGTTCTCATTATTGTTATTTCAAAGGAAAAGTGGTATCCACAGTTTTTTAAGTTAGCTAGACTTTGGGCAACCTTTATTTTGTTAGGGATGGGATTTCGACCTATAATATGTCGAGAACAGAAAACAAACCCAAAGGAGAGTTATATGTTTATTGCTAATCACACTTCCATGGCGGACATTATGTTAATGTTATATGCTGTAAAAAATCCATTTGTGTTTGTTGGCAAGCAAGAATTAGCTAAAATTCCTTTGTTTGGATTCTTTTATAAACGTACTTGCATTTTAGTAGATAGAAGTGATGCAAAAAGTAGGCAAGCTGTATTCAAGAGTGCTCAAAAACGATTGAAACAGGGGTTAAGTGTTTGTATTTTTCCTGAAGGAGGAGTTCCGGACGAGCATGTAATATTAGATGAATTTAAAGATGGTGCTTTTCGCTTAGCAATTAATCACCAAATCCCTATAGTACCATTGGTGTTTCCTGATAATAAAAAGCGTTTTTCATTTTCTTTTTTTAGTGGTGGTCCGGGTGTAATGCGTGTTAAGCAAAATGAATTTTTAAGCACTCAAAACCTCGAAATTAAAGACTCGCCCGAAATAAGGGAGCGAGCAAGAACGATAATCCTAAACGAATTACAGAATTTTAATAAAAACAAAAAGCCGCTCGGGACATGAACGGCTCTCTATCGCTGATTAATGGGATTTAAAACAGCTAATCTAACCAACTAAAAACTTAAAATTTAAACCGCACTCCACTGTAAACACCAAAAATATAGGGCTTAAAATTCCCGGAGGTATTGGTGAATGTGTTAAACTGATATTTAAATATGGGCTCTAGATTAATATCTAACAATTTGGACAAATTGTAATTAATTCCGAGGCCTATATTGGCACTGTAACTGGTATTATTCAAATTTGTTGCTTCACCGACATATTGCCTGATATTACTAATATCGGTATACACTTCATTCTTACTTAAGAAAAAGGTGCTAAAACCGCCAATAACGTTAACTCCAAATTTGCTTTGAAACAAGTTGTATTCTAGTTCTAAGGGGATTTCAATAAAGCCAAATTCCTGATCGATAGAACCTTTTTCATTACTAATAAATACATCTGGTGCCTCCGCAGTATTTATGGATGTAGCACTTAAAAATGATGTATTGTTGCTGGACCTCTCCATAGCAATGTTTCCGTTTATGTCATCGTTGCCCACGAAGGCATTAATGTCTTCATATACAATAACATCTCCTGTGGTATATCCAAGATTTACATTATTAACACCAAGCCTTATCTTTAATTTTTCATTAATAGAATAACTTCCGGTAACACCATAGCTCATTTCAACATCCCCAGCTTTAGTATTGTCTATAAATTGTGGGTGAATTGGGGATCCTTTCCCTAAAGAATTAAAATAAACAGGGGCCACATTTGGGGAAATGGCCCATCTGTCTATTCGGGGTTTTTCTTTTTCATTAGTCGTTTCACTTTCTGCAAGCGCTTCCTCAATATTTATAAGGTCTGAGGTAGTGTTTTTATCTAATTCATTTGTAGAATTATCTTCTGCGGTATTTTCTTCAATTGAAATTTCTGTTTTCGCAACTTGTTCAGTTAAATTGTTTGATTTGCTGAAAGGATTAGAATTTAAGTCTGATGGGTCAGTTGCTTCATTCTGATTATTTTCAGTTGCTAATCTAATATTCTCATTAATTGCCAAATTGGTATTCTCTTCTGATTTGGAAATTAATTTTTTAGCATCTGATCTAGCTATTTTAGACTTTGAGTTTTTATCATTAGACTCGCTAGTTAATTGGGAGGCAACTTCCTCTTTAGCCAAAGTCTGTCTGCTAGGAAGCCCTGAATTATTTTCATTCTTCTCAGATTGCAAAGTATCAATAGCTGTAATAGTGATGTCTTTTTTAACATTAGTAACAGTATCTTCTATTTCGGAAGTGTTAATGATTTCACTTTCAGTAATTTGAATAGCAGGTTGCTCTGTATTTGAATTATTATCTAAAAGGAACGTACCAAGAGAGATTAACAATAAAAAGCCAGCTGCAATACCAGAAATCTTCCACCAAAGAGGTATTACTTTTCTATCACGATCTTTTTTATGAAGTGTATTTTGGATAGAGCCCCACACCTTAGGGTCGGGAGTCTCTTCAAAATCCTTCAGCCGTTCCTGAAAAATTCGATCTAAATGTTTTTTATCTTTCATTACAAAGATTGCTTTTGCTCAGAGGTCCTGAAATTTTCAATTTTCTCTCTTAGAATCATTCTGGCCCTGGCTAGGTTAGACTTTGAGCCCCCAACAGAAATTCCAACCATTTCAGAAATTTCGTTATGCGAATACCCATCTAACACATATAAATTAAAAACCAACCGGTAACGATCGGGTAATTCTTGTATTATTTGAATCAAAAACTGAAGGGGTAAGTCTTCATCTTCGATTTCTTCTTCTGCACTTTCTAGGGCCTCTTCGTTTACGATGTCATAGACACCTGCAGTTCGGTACTTTTGCAAAGCTGTGTTGATTGTTATTCGCTTCATCCAGCCCTCAAAGGAACCTTGCCCATTATATTGCCCTATTTTATTAAAAATAGTTACAAAGGCATCATGCAAATTGTCTTCTGCCTCTGCCTTGTTCCTAGAATACTTAAGGCACAAGGAAAACAATTTACTTGAATAAATCTTGTATAGTTCTCCTTGAGCCTTTGCATTATTCTTTTTACAATCAATTATGAGTTTTTCTAAACTCAAATTTTATCCCCCTGATTTTATTCCACTACCGGTACTTCAACTATATAGTAGAGGTCGTTATCATTTTCGTCTTTTCCTTGCCAAAATTTAAACACATAAGTGCCCGTATAGATGACCCTAAAATCAAAAGACACTTCTACTAAATCATCGGTCAATTCAGTACAATTATTTTCTTCTAAAACAGAATTAATAACCGCCACAATGCGTTCATTTCCATCACTCCTAAAATAAAACTCATTAAAACGATGGCAGGTGGAAGGTCGGTTATAGGTTAAGGTAATTTCATAAACCCCTCCATATTCGAAGGAATCTGGTAAATCTACAGATTCAACGGGCAAAATTTCATAATGGTAGTTAGTTCCATCATCATCTAAACTACATGATGTTGCTAATAAAAATAAGACTAAAAGTGATCCGAGGTATTTCATTAGATTTTAAATTAGTTATAACCCAATTGCGGGTTGCTTTTTACTTCATATATCATTTTGTAGATGCATTTCAAATTATATGGTTGCGTTTTAAAATCAAAAAATCCCGTTTTAACGGGATTTTTTATTTAGGCTTTAATTTGTTCTCTGACTTTCAGTTCTAGTTCATCCATTAATTCTGGATTATCTTTTATTAAGGCTTTAACTGCATCTCGGCCTTGTCCTAGTTTAGTATCTTCATAACTGAACCAAGAACCACTCTTCTTTACAATATCTTTTTCCACTGCCAAATCTAGAATTTCTCCAACCTTTGAAATTCCTTCTCCATACATTATATCGAATTCCGCTGTTTTAAATGGAGGCGCGACCTTATTCTTTACAACCTTAACACGAGTTTTATTACCAACAGTATCTCCATTACTATCCTTAATGTGGGTCGATCTTCGAATATCTAACCGGACTGAAGCATAAAATTTTAAAGCGTTACCACCTGTAGTAGTCTCGGGATTTCCGAACATTACACCAATCTTTTCCCTTAATTGGTTAATGAAAATCATCGTACAATTGGTTTTGCTAATAGAGCCAGTCAGTTTCCTTAATGCTTGAGACATTAATCGGGCATGTAGACCCATTTTAGAGTCTCCCATTTCACCTTCTATTTCACTTTTTGGTGTTAAGGCGGCAACAGAATCCACAATTATAATATCAATTGCACCAGACCGAACTAGGTTATCAGCTATTTCCAACGCTTGTTCACCGTTATCCGGTTGAGAAATAATCAGATTTTCGATATCTACTCCTAGCTTTTCTGCATAAAAACGATCAAATGCATGTTCGGCGTCTATAAACGCTGCTATGCCACCTGCCTTTTGTGCTTCTGCAATTGCATGTAAGGTCAATGTCGTTTTACCTGAAGATTCTGGCCCATATATCTCAATTACTCTCCCCCTTGGATAACCTCCCACACCTAGTGCGATATCCAAACCAAGAGAGCCTGAAGAAATAACATCTACATCTACGATAGCGGCATCGCTCATTTTCATAACAGTGCCTTTTCCGTAAGCTTTGTCTAATTTATCTAAAGTAAGTTTAAGTGCCTTTAATTTCGCTTCTTTCTCGCTGCTCATTGGGTTTTTTTTAAATTAAAAAGGACAGCTAAATTACAATATCTTTTCATTTTTCCCATTGGTGACGCAACCTTTTTATCACCAATGAATCTATATAATACAAAGGGGAAGAATTGCTATGAAAAATTCGTTTTCAACCTAAGAATTTGGCTAATTCAAATAGTTGGTTTTTTAAAAACAAAAGGTTAAAACTTAGTCCCCGATTTTAACTTAAATAATGGTTGACTTACCCAAGTTGCCCCCAAAAGTTTAAGTGTTAAGTTAAGCCTTTGAAAGCACCGCAGATAGCGGTGCTTTTAAATTAATAACGATTAAATTGTATCTTTGCCGCACTTTAACCTTAAATAGTTAGTATAGCATGCAACTGTACAATAATTTAAGCGCGAAGGAAAGAGCAGAATTAATAGAGAAAGCTGGTAAAGACCGGCTCACTATCTCTTTCTATAAATACGCGCATCTTGGTAATCCTGAACTTTTTAGAAACCACATGTTTCTAGCTTGGAACGAAATCGATGTTCTGGGTAGAATCTATATTGCACATGAAGGGATAAATGCCCAATTATCTGTACCTGCAGATAATTTTGAAAAGTTTAAACACCATCTCGATTCTATTTCCTTTTTAGAGAATGTTCGATTGAATATCGCCATTGAACAAGACAACTTTTCATTTTTAAAATTAAAGGTGAAGGTTAGAGATAAAATTTTGGCTGATGGCTTAAATGATAACACATTCGACGTTACCAATATTGGAAAACATGTCAATGCAGAAGAATTCAATACCCTTTTAGATGATCCAAATACCGTTTTGGTAGATATGAGAAACCATTACGAAAGTGAAATAGGTCATTTTAAAAATGCTATTACACCTGATGTTGACACTTTCAGAGACTCTCTTCCAATTATTGAGGAAGATTTAAAAGATCATAAGGAGGACAAAAACCTTGTTATGTATTGTACCGGCGGAATTCGCTGTGAAAAGGCAAGCGCATATTATAAACATAAAGGTTTTAAGAAGGTTTTTCAACTTGAAGGTGGCATTATTAATTATGTAAGACAGGTTAATAAAGCTGGTATAGAAAATAAATTTATAGGCAAGAATTTTGTTTTCGATGATCGCAGGGCTGAGAGAGTTACAAATGATATAATAGCCCAATGTCATCAATGCGGTAAGCCCGCTGACTCACACGTTAATTGTGCAAATGATGCCTGCCATCTTTTATTTATTCAATGTGACGAATGTGCTGAAAAAATGGAACAATGCTGCTCAACAACTTGTCAAGAAATAATTCATTTGCCTTATGAAGAACAGAAAGCATTAAGAAAAGGTCAGGGTAATAGCAACGATATTTTCAAAAAGGGGAGAGCAGGCCATTTGCAATATCAAAAAGATTTGCGAAATATTTTTGAGTCCCTTTCTGTTACTGAATCCTAAATTCTTAATGATGCAGCATATTGAATTAATGGCACCAGCCGGGAATTTCGAATCTTTACAAGCGGCATTAGACAATGGTGCAGATTCTGTTTACTTCGGTGTTGAACAATTAAACATGAGGGCAAGGGCATCCATGAATTTTACAATGGAAGACCTACCAGAAATTTCGGCAAGGTGTAAACAAAAAGGTGTTAGAACCTATCTTACTCTTAATACTATTATTTACGACCACGATTTATCGGTTGTAAAGAACTTAGTTAGAAAGGCTAAGGAAGCTGATATTACTGCCATCATTGCAATGGATCAAGCCGTAATTGCAATGGCTAGAGAGCAACAGATGGAGGTACATATTTCAACCCAAATTAATATCACCAACATAGAAACGTTGAAGTTTTATGCCATGTTTGCAGATACCATGGTGCTGAGCAGGGAGTTGAGTTTACGACAGGTAAAAAAGATAACGGAACAGATAGAAAAAGAACAAATTAAGGGTCCTTCAGGGCGATTGGTTGAAATTGAAATTTTTGGTCATGGGGCTCTTTGTATGGCAGTTTCGGGCAAATGTTATTTAAGCCTGCATTCCCATAATTCTTCCGCGAATAGGGGAGCTTGTAAACAGAATTGTCGAAAAAAATATACCGTAATTGACCAGGAATCTGGTTTTGAAATGGAAATTGACAATGAATATATTATGTCGCCAAAGGATCTGTGTACAATTGATTTTCTAGAGGAAGTTGCAGATGCTGGTATTAAAGTCTTAAAAATTGAAGGTAGAGGGAGATCTCCTGAATATGTGGCTAGCGTAATTAGGTGTTATCGTGAGGCTATTGATAGTCTTGCTGGAAGTACATATTCAAAAGAAAAGGTAATCACTTGGATGAAGGATTTGGAAAAAGTTTATAACAGAGGCTTTTGGAGTGGTTATTATCTAGGTCAGAAGTTGGGCGAATGGAGTAAAGGATCTGGTTCCCACGCCACTCAAAAGAAGGTTTATTTGGGTAAAGGGGTTCATTATTTTCCAAAAACAAGTATTGGAGAATTTAAAATTGAATCTTTTGATTTAGAACTTGGAGATACAATTTTAATAACCGGACCCACTACTGGCGCCAAAGAGTTAATAGTTGATAGCATGTTGGTTAATGATGAAAAGCTACATAAAGGCATTAAAGGAGACTCTGTTACCATTCCAGTGCCTTTTAGGATTAGGCCATCAGATAAGCTATATAAACTCGTAGAAAACAAGATAGAGGCTTAATGATTGTTGTAACGTTACAAAGAAATAAATGTATTGGTTGCAATTATTGTGTTGAATTGGCTCCTGAGCAGTTTCAAATGTCTAAAAAGGACGGTAAATCTGTATTGCTCCACAGCTTAGAGAAAAAGGGATTTTTCACTTTGAAATCACCGGATTTATCCATTTTAGAGCCTTGTGACCAAGCATCCAAGGCCTGTCCTGTGAAAATTATCACTGTAAAGAATATTTAACGGGAAATAGGTGCCTTCTGCAATAAACATATATAAACTCTTAAGATGGAATAAAAGGATTAAGAGCCATCGCATTAAGTTTTTAGCGCTTTATTTTTTCCATAGGTTTAAAAAACGATATTTGGCGGTTAATCTAGATCCAGTGATGGCATGTAACCTTAGGTGTAAAATGTGTTATTTTACAGATAAGGATTATGTGAAAACCTTGAAGGGTCAATTAACATCTGATGAGGTAAAACGAATCGCGGAAGTAATTTTTACCAGAGCACTAAAGCTCCAGATAGGTTGCGGTACAGAACCCACATTATATGAAAATTTACCCGAAATCATTGGTTTGGGGAAGCAGTACAACGTGCCCTATATTTCCTTAACTACCAATGCCAATTTATTGACTGAAGATTCAATAAATGCCATGTTGCATGCTGGTTTAAACGAGTTCACTATTTCGTTGCATGGGGTGGAGAAGAGATCCTATGAGGATTTTATGGGTAAAGGAGATTATGAAAGGTTTCGGGATGTATTTCAAATCTTCATAAAATTGAAACAGCGATTCGATTTTAAGGTGAGAGTTAATTATACCTTCAATGAAGATAATTTTTTGGAATTAAACCGTTTGTTCGAGCAATTTAATCCCGATTCTATTGATATTTTGCAAATACGTCCTATTCAAAATTTAGGCAATACAGCATACCAAAACTTTAGTTTGGATCAGGTTAAGTCAGTTTATCCAAAAGTCTACCAACATCTTAAAGACGAATGCAAAAATCATGGAATTGTCTTTATGGCTCCAGAGCGATTATCAGATTTGGAAAAGGTCAATGAATCAAGCGTTATTTTTGATTATACCTATTGTTATATTTCTCCAAATAAATTTTTTAGAAAAGGATTTAAATGGAAAGAAGAGTCTTTCGAAAATTATACCCATAGAATGGGATGGGGCAAACAATTACTTAAAAATGCATTTAAAAGCAAAAAGTCTTTAAAGACAGAGAGAAACCATCTTAATTATGATGTTAATTTCAATTAAGCAGGAAATTTTCACTTAATAAATAATCTTATCTTTACGTTTGTATAAATAATAGTATTAATCGTCATTCGCTATAGAAGTTTAGCGGATTTTATATAACATATATGGGTTGTAACACCTGTTCAACAGGAAAGAGCGGCCAGCCAAGAGGGTGCAAAAATAATGGCACTTGTGGAACAGATAGTTGTAATAAACTTACTGTTTTTGATTGGCTTGCCAACATGAAGCTCCCGATGGGAGAAGAAGGATTTAAAGGTGTGGAGGTTCGTTTTAAAAACGGGCGCAAGCAGTATTACAATAATTCAGAAAATATTCCATTAGCCATTGGCGACATTGTCGCTACTCAGGCAAAAACTGGCCATGATATCGGTATGGTAACTCTTACAGGAGAATTGGTAAGGGTTCAAATGAAACGCAAAAAAATTTCGCTAGATGATGAGGAAAATGTCCTAAAAATTTATCGCAAGGCCAACCAAAAAGACATTGATATTTGGTGTAAGGTTAGAGATAAAGAGGAGCCTATGAAAGTGAAGGCTCGGCAATTCGCCATTGACTTAAACCTTCGAATGAAAATCTCAGACATCGAATATCAAGGAGATGGTAGTAAGGCGACGTTTTATTATACCGCTGAGGAACGTGTTGATTTCAGGGAGTTGATTAAAGTCTTTGCAAGGGAATTCCGCACCCGTATAGAAATGCGCCAAGTAGGTTTCAGACAAGAAGCGTCTAGGTTAGGAGGTATAGGGTCTTGTGGAAGAGAATTATGCTGCTCCACTTGGTTGACAGATTTTAGAAGCGTTAGCACTTCGGCGGCGAGGTACCAACAATTGTCGCTTAATCCTTTAAAACTAGCTGGGCAATGCGGTAAGTTGAAGTGTTGTTTAAATTACGAGCTGGATGCTTATTTAGATGCATTAAAGGATTTTCCAAAAACAGAAACCAAATTAGAAACTGCCAAAGGAATCGCTAGCTGCCAAAAAACAGATATTTTTAAAGGTTTTATTTGGTATGCTTATGAGGGCGAATGGATGAATTGGCATAAACTCACCATAGAGCAGGCCAAAGAAATTATTGAGAAAAATAAGAGGAATGAAAAAGTGGCAAGTCTTGAAGAATATGCAGTTGCCCATGAACAAGATTCAAAGGCAGAATTTGAAAATGTTGTGGGTCAAGATAGCTTAACACGTTTCGATACACCTCGAAGAAATAAAAAACGAAAAAACAAAAGACATAAGCAAAAAGCCAACAAGAATAGAAAAAATGTCAAAAAGTAGGATACTCCCATTTCTAATCCTTTTAATGGTGATTTCGTCTTGTGATGATAATCAAATTTTCGATCAATATCAGTCTCTTCCAAAATATTGGAACAAAGATTCCGTTAAAACTTTCAGTGTTGTAGCCCCCGACACAATAAATTCATATAATTTGTATGTTAATTTGCGAAACAATAATGACTACAAATACAGCAATTTAATGCTCATTGTTGAGATGGACTACCCAAACGGTAAGGCTGTTAAGGATACTTTAGAATATCGTATGGCTAATCCACAAGGTGAATTTTTGGGAACGGGATTTACAGATGTTAAAGAGAATAAACTTTGGTATAAGGGGTACGAAGAACCTTTTGTTTTCAGCGAAAGCGGTAAATATACGGTTGGAATCCAGCAGGCAATGAGAGAAAATGGCCAAGTAAGCGGAATTACCAATTTAGAGGGTATAACAGATGTTGGATTTAGAATCGAAAGGACAAAATAAATACTATGGCTAAGAAAAAGGTCGTTAAAAAAACTAAGGAAGAAAACTTTGCGAAATATATTCGTGGGTTTTGGATTTTATTTGTAGCTGGTATTATTGGCTTTTTAGGTATTTTTCTTTTCGCAGCATGGGGTTTATTTGGTGAAATGCCAGATCATACCATTTTGGAAAATCCTACTACAAATTTGGCTTCCCAAATTATTTCCTCTGATCAAAAATTAATAGCAAAATTCTATTACAACGATAACCGTACACCAGTTGAATATGATGCATTGCCAGACCATTTGGTGGACGCTTTAATTGCAACTGAGGACATCCGTTATCAAGATCATTCTGGTATTGATGCTAGGGGAACACTAAGGGCCATTTTCACTTTAGGTAGTGGGGGTGGAGCAAGTACGATTTCCCAGCAATTGGCTAAACAATTATTTACCAAACAGGTTTCTGAAAATAAATTAGGAAGAGCATTTCAAAAGGCCAAGGAATGGGTTATTGCTACTCGCTTAGAACGTCAATATACCAAAGAGGAAATCATAGCTATGTATTTCAATATTTATGATTTTGGTAACAATGCCGATGGAATTAGAAGTGCGGCGAAAATTTATTTTGGTAAGGAGCCGCAAGAATTGAATCTCAAAGAATCGGCCATGTTGGTGGGGATGTTCAAAAATTCATCCTTATATAATCCTAGGCGTAATCCAATTGGTGTAAAAAATAGACGGGATGTTGTACTTGCTCAAATGGAGAAGTACGATTTTATAACCGAAAAAATAAAGGATTCCCTCCAAAACACGGAATTAGATTTAAACTATAATCCAGAATCCCATCGCGAAGGATTGGCCACTTACTTTAGAGCTTATCTCAGTGATTTTATGAAAGATTGGATTTCAAAAAATCCTAAACCAGATGGTTCTAAATATAGTCTTTACAATGATGGTTTAAAGATTTATACGACAATAGACTCTCGTATGCAACAGCATGCAGAAGATGCTGTGAGGCGACATATGCCAAATCTCCAGGCAGAATTTGATCATCAGAATACTCCGGATAGAAATCCTACAGCACCTTTCTTGGAGTTAGACAAGTCTGAAATTGATCAATTGCTTAAACGCGGTATGCGCCAATCTGAACGTTGGAGGCATATGAAATATGATCTTAAAAAAGAGGATGACGAAATCATAAAATCTTTCGATGTTCCTATTGAAATGACGATTTTTTCGTGGCAAGGAGAAATTGACACTATCATGAAACCGATGGATTCGATGAGGTATTATAAATCCTTTTTGCATCCTGGACTAATGTCAATGGATCCTCAAACAGGACATGTAAAAGCCTGGGTGGGAGGTATGGACTACAAGCATTTTCAATATGACCATGTTAAACAAGGAAAGCGTCAAGTCGGTTCTACTTTTAAGCCTTTTGTATATGCCACAGCCATAGATCAATTGCATTTGTCGCCTTGTGATACCATCCCGATGCAACAGATAACTATTGAAGCTGGCAAATTTGGAAATCCAGAACCTTGGACGGCTAGAAATGACAATGGTGATTATGATGGTTTTGTTAGTTTAAAAAGAGCACTGGCTAATTCTGTAAATACTGTAACGGCACGTTTAATGGATAAAGTTGGGCCAGGCCCAGTTGTTTCAATGGCTCGCAATTTGGGTATAGAATCAGATATTCCACCAGTGCCTGCTATTGCTTTGGGAACACCAGATTTAAGTGTTTTTGAAATGGTAGCGGCCTATTCCACCTTTGCTAACAAAGGAGTTTATACTAAACCTGTTATGGTTACTAGAATTGAAGATAAAAATGGTACCGTACTATATCAATTTACACCTGAAACGAGGGATGTGCTTAGCGAAGAAGTAGCCTATGTAACGGTAAATTTAATGGAAGGTGTAACTCAATTTGGTTCAGGGGGGCGTTTAAGACATGCATTTGCGGGTAACCAGGCTGTTTATAAAGAAATTATTACAGGCTATCCTTATGAGTTCGACAATCCAATTGCGGGTAAAACAGGAACAACACAGAACCAAAGTGATGGATGGTTTATGGGGATGGTTCCAAATTTAGTTACTGGAGTTTGGGTAGGTGCTGAAGACAGAGCTGCACACTTTAGGACCATAACTTATGGACAAGGTGCCTCCATGGCTCTTCCTATTTGGGCGTTATTTATGAAAGCTTGTTACGAGGATCCTGAATTAAATGTTTCTAAAGAAGAGTTTGAAGGTCCTGCAGAACTTTCCATTAATGTGGATTGTTCGAGGGTAGAAGGGGACATTCAACCTGACAGTGAAGAAATTCTAGATGAGGTTCTAGATTTTTAATAAAACTTAAAATATTCAATTTTGCCATTTGAAGAGGCTCCAAAACCTTTTCGGATGGCATTATTATTTTGTAAATTATACGAACAAAAATTACTATATGATTTCAAAAACTGTAACCGATGTATCTCAGGCTATGCGAGGTGTTTCAGACGGAATGACCTTTATGCTTGGTGGGTTTGGGTTAAGCGGAATACCTGAAAATGCGATTTCAGAATTAGTGCGTTTAAATGTTAAAGATTTAACCTGTATTTCTAATAATGCCGGTGTGGATGATTTTGGACTTGGTCTGTTATTAAAGAAACATCAAATAAAGAAAATGATCTCTTCATATGTTGGAGAGAATGAAGAATTTGAGCGGCAAATGTTAAGTGGAGAATTGGAAGTGGAGTTAATACCCCAAGGTACTTTGGCAGAGAGGTGCAGGGCAGCACAGGCAGGAATACCCGCCTTTTTTACACCAGCCGGATTTGGAACAGAAGTAGCAGAAGGAAAGGAAACTCGTAAATTCAATGGTAAGGATTATGTTTTAGAACATTCCTTCAAAGCAGATTTTGCCTTTATAAAGGCATGGAAGGGGGACCATGCTGGTAATTTGATATTTAAAGGGACAGCTAGGAATTTTAACCCGAATATGTGTGGTGCTGCTAAAATTACAGTGGCCGAAGTTGAGGAATTAGTTCCTGTAGGTGAATTAGATCCAAATTTTATTCATATTCCTGGGATTTTCGTGCAGCGAATCTTCCAGGGCAAGAATTATGAAAAACGCATTGAACAAAGAACAGTAAGACAACGCAGTTAATTATGGCTTTAGATAAAAATCAAATTGCTCAACGTATTGCCAAAGAAGTAAAGGATGGTTATTATGTAAATCTCGGTATTGGTATTCCCACTTTAGTGGCCAATTATGTGCGTGAGGATATCGAGGTGGAATTTCAATCTGAAAATGGGGTACTCGGTATGGGACCATTTCCGTTTGAAGGGGATGAGGATCCAGATATTATCAATGCCGGGAAACAAACTATCACTACGCTTCCTGGGGCAAGCTTTTTTGATTCGGCTATGAGTTTTTCAATGATTCGGGGACAGCACGTAGATTTAACCATTTTAGGGGCTATGGAGGTCGCGGAGAATGGAGACATTGCAAATTGGAAAATTCCTGGGAAAATGGTAAAAGGGATGGGTGGTGCAATGGATTTGGTTTCAAGTGCAGAAAATATCATCGTTGCAATGATGCATACAAATCGTGCAGGGGAGTCTAAACTATTGAAGCGTTGTTCCTTGCCTTTAACTGGTGTGGGTTGTGTGAAAAAGATTGTTACAAATCTTGCGGTACTTGAAATTACAGAAAATGGATTTAAATTATTGGAACGTGCTCCTGGAGTAACAGTTGAAGAGATAAAACAAGCTACAGAAGGACATCTCATCGTCAGTTCCAATGATATTCCTGAAATGGAAATATAATTTCAGCAACACTTTAAAAGTAAGAAAAATATTACTTAAATTCTGTAAAAGTTAAAAAATCATGTAATTCATCGAAAAAACATGTCATTTAACTGATTTATATGAATTTTCATCGCATATTAGCAATCCCAAATCTAAACAACATTAAAACTCAAATCTATCATGAACTTAATTTATGATTTGCCCCAAATCCATCATAAATTGAAACCTATGAAAGTGTACCTAAATCTACCTAAACCTACTTTAATTGAAACCAAACTGCTAAGTGGATTTCAAAATTCTTTAAGATTAGTCAAAAGCATTTTAATGTTGACCAAAAAGTTATTCATGTTGTAGCCTTCGCTGCGGCATGACTAGCTTTTTTGTAGGCCATAGATTTATTCTGTATAAAATATTTTGAATTTAAACCTGTTTAATTTCTTCAGGTTCTAACAAATTTTCACCCCTCAGGCGAAGCACAATTTGTGCAATAGCAATAACGTCCTTTTCACAATAATCAATGATTCTATCGATGTCATTTTCTATATAAAAGACTCGATATACATCACTCCCGTCGATATCATCCTTTGGAGAAGGTATTCCAAGAACATTGGTCAATAACTTTAGTGAGGTAAAATGTTTGTAGTCACCAAATTTCCATAATTCCATGGTGTCTAAATGAGGAACTTCCCACGGTTTTTTGCCAAATAGGTTTAATTTGTTTGGAAGAGGAATACCATGTATTAGCATACGCCTAGCAATGTATGGAAAGTCAAATTCTTTTCCATTATGAGCACAAAGTATGTATTTAGATTCGGCAAAATGCGATGTCAATAAATTATGAAAGTCTTGAAGAAGGGACTTCTCATCCCCGTGGAAAGACGTGACCCTAAACATGCGATTAACACCTTGTAACTTAAAATACCCCACAGATATACATATAATCTTTCCGAATTCGGCCCAAATTCCAGCCTTTTCATAAAAATCCTCCGGTGTAAATTCTTCTTTTCTTTGGTACTGGGATTTGTGTTCCCACAGCTGCTTTTTCTCTTCAGACAAATCTGTATAAAGTGGATGCTCTGGAACGGTCTCAATATCGAGAAATAATATATTTTCTAAGTTTAATTGATTCATCACTTGGTTAAGATGTTATAAGCTTCATCTATATAAGAATAAATATCGGAATTAAATGGGTGAGTATCATCAACATCATCTGAAGATTTATGCCCCAACCTTACGATAATAATGTTGTCTTTAGGATTTACTATAACGTATTGGCCCAAATGCCCCCACATCATAAAGAACTTTTTTTGGTTGTGGTCCAATAGCCACCAGCCATAACCGTATTGAGGACTTTCCTTAAACCTTGGTGTAATAGATTTAGAGATAAAAGAAGAATCTAATAAAGATTGCCCCTTCCATTTACCGTGATCCTTGTAAAGCTTTCCGAAGCGTGCAAAGTCTCTCGCATTGCTGGCAATACAACAATAAGCCTTTTCCATTCCGTTTTCTTCACTATCAATTTGCCAAAAAGCTTGGTGTGCCGCCCCCATTGGTTGCCAAAATGTCGCACTTAGATATTCAGATAAGCTTTTACCAGTGGCTTTCGAAATTACCATTCCCAATAGCTCGGTATTTCCACTTAGATATTCATGCCTTTTACCCGGTTCCTCAACCACTTTAACACCTAGCATAAGTTCTTTTAAATTATTGTCAAAATACGCTCTGGTTGTTATAGAGAAAGGAGAATAATAAGATTCGTCCCAATTTAAGCCCGAGGCCATGGAAGACAGATCGCCTACTGTTAAATCTGCAGCTATTCCGTTGTTGAATTCGCTAAAATAGTTGCCTACTGGTTCTTCCAAACTTTTAATTTTACCTTCCATAATTGCACGTCCAAGCATAGCCGAAACCATACTTTTTGCCATAGAAAATGAATTGGTATGAGAATCTTTAGTATATCCATCGTAATATTCTTCAAGCCAAATACTATCATTTTTAATTATCATAAAGGCAATGGTGCCAAACTTATCATTTAATTTTTGGAGGTTTTTAGTTGTGTTTTTGGAATTATATCCACTATGTATGGGCCAGGGTTGTGCAATACCATCCTCAATGGTATGGTTATCGAATTGTTTGTAGTCGTCTAGGAACGCAGTGGTATGCCCATTAAAATAAATTGTATTTATTGCTTTAAGTAAATAACCCAACTTGAAAGCATAAAGCAGTATAAGGAGAATAGTTATGGGTGCTATTACCCATTTAAACAATGTTCTTAGAAATTTCATCTCAATAATTAAGAAAATAAGGTTTGTTGTATTGCCCCCTCATGTCGTAATAGCCATTCTTTGCGACCTAAGCCCCCAGCATATCCAACAAGGCTACCATCGCTACCAATTACTCTATGACAAGGTATAACAATCCAAATAGGATTTTTTCCATTGGCCGAGGCAACGGCTCTTATGGCTTTTATATCCCCTAAATCTTTAGCAAGTTTTTGATAAGAAATGGTTTTTCCGAAGGATACTTCTACGAGTTTTTTCCAAACTTTTTTTTGAAAATCGGTGCCTTGTGGATTTAGTTTTAGGTTGAAAGATCTTTGGCTACCAGAAAAGTAATTCGCCAATTGGTCAACGCAATTGTTTAAACTTTCTGGGATTTGTGTGGAAGGACTTTCATCTTCTTCAATTATTGTAATTTTTTGAATGCCAAATTTGTCGCCAAGAATTTCTGCCGAACCTAGAGGAGTGTCTATTACACAACGATCCATCTATTTCCAATCACTTTCTTCGTCAATAATCCCGAGTCTTTTAGCTCTCGTTTCCCAACTTCTTCTAGCGAGTTGTTGCAAGTCTGGCACATTATCACTTTCGTCCATTATTTCAAGGCCTAACAATGTTTCGATAACGTCTTCTTGGGTGACAATTCCGCTTATTGAACCATATTCATCTACAACTAAAGCCATATGGTTTTTGGTTTCGATAAGTTTATCAAAGAGTTGTGGGATTGGTAGATTGCGTTTCACAACGATGATTTCCCGTTTAATATCCCCCAACTTTTTATCGCCATTATCGAACGCCATTTCCTTAAACACTTCATCCTTTAAAACCAAGCCCGTAATATTATCTACTTCGTCTTTATAAACTGGAATTCTGGAATAGCGAAGATTTGTGTTTTCAAGGAAAAATTCCTCTATACTCATTTCCTCGTTTTCCGCTTTCATAACCGTTCTGGGAGTCATAACATCCTTTGCAAGCACATCCTTAAAGGTTAGTAAATTTTTGATTACCTTAATTTCAGATTCTTTAAAAACCCCTTCCTCATGTGCGATATCGGTCATCGCCATAAAGCCTTCCCTGTTGAGAACGCTGCCGTGTGATGATCCACCAATAAGACGGGTAACCCGCTGTAATAACCATAATATCCCTGTATATTTAAGCGGAAATATCAATGCGTTTAATGCTGTAGATGTAAAGTTCGTAAGGGATTTCCAATATTTTGCACCAATAGTCTTGGGAATTATTTCGGAGGCTACTAGTATAAGAATTGTCATTACTGCAGACACAATAAAAACACCATTTCCCTCATCCTGAAATAGCTTTTTAGCTTGGGCCCCAACTAGAATCGCACCTACGGTATGTGCGATGGTGTTAAGAGTTAGAATTGCGATTAGAGGTTGATCAACATCTTTCTTTAACCGTTCCAAGTTTTCTGCATAATGTTTGTCTTCCTTTTTTTTAACATTGATATAGGTAGGAGTAACACTAAGCAAAACGGCTTCTAAAATGGAACATAAGAAAGAAAAGAATATGGATATCAATCCATAAAAGATAAGTAAGCCCATTCAGTATTTTTTTTGGTATAGACTAAATTACGAAATCAATTTAACAACATCTTTGGCAAAATATGATGCAATCAAATCAGATCCTGCTCTTTTTAGTGCTGTTACTTGTTCTAACATTACGGCATCATGGTCTAGCCAACCTTTTTCAGCTGCGGCTTTTAACATTGCGTATTCACCACTAACCTGATAAACTGCCAAAGGAACATTTATGGAGTTTTTTAATTCACGAACAATATCTAAGTAACAAAGACCCGGTTTCACCATTACGATGTCAGCCCCTTCTTCAATATCCATTATGGTTTCTTTAATAGCCTCCAAGCGATTGGATGGATCCATTTGATAGGTTTTTTTATCACCGAAACCTGGAGCCGAATCCAACGCATCTCTAAAGGGACCATAGAAGGCTGACGCATATTTAGCTGAATAACTCATAATTCCTGTATCGTAAAACCCTTCTTTTTCTAATAAGGATCGGATGGCTAAAATCCTACCGTCCATCATATCACTTGGCGCAACAAAATCGGCACCTGCCATAGCATGACTCAAACTCATTTCAGCTAGTACCTTATTAGTTTCATCATTTATAATCTTTCCATCTTTCACAATCCCATCATGCCCATACGATGAATATGGATCTAAGGCCACATCTGTCATAACAATCATTCCGGGAACGGTGTCTTTAATTGTTTTTATTGCCGTTTGCATCAATCCGTTTGCATTTAAAGCCTCTGTTCCTAGATTATCTTTTAGATTGTCAGGAACCTTAACAAATACTAAAACTGACTTCAGACCCATTCCCCAAAGCTCCTTGACTTCTTGTTTTAGTAAATCCAGACTTAATCGATAGTAGCCAGGCATGGAAGCTATTTCCTCCTTAACGTTTTCTCCGTCTACAACAAATAGTGGTACAATAAAATCATTGGGTGTTAACCATGTTTCTCTTACCAAGCTGCGCAAGGCTTCATTTACCCTTAACCTTCTATTTCTTCTATTTGGAAACATAATATTTATTTTAAATTGACGTGTAGCAGGTATTTATTAAATGCAATAATTAAACCCATGACCTCGGATTTTTAAGGGTGTGTAACAATATGTCCTCAGGAGAATTAGGTTGTGGTTCATAATTGTATTTCCACTGAACTACTGGTGGCAGGCTCATTAAAATACTTTCGATTCGGCCATTTGTTTTTAATCCGAATAGCGTTCCTTTATCATGAACCAGATTAAACTCCACATACCTTCCGCGTCTAATTTCCTGCCAATTTCTTTGTTCTTCAGAATAAGATAAATCTCTTCTTGCCTTAACGATTGGAATATAAGCATCCAAAAAGCTTTCGGCACTATCCGTAACAAAATTGAACCAATCTGTCATTGATTTAGAATCTGTTTCCCGACAGTAATCAAAAAATAATCCGCCTATACCTCTTGCCTCATTTCTGTGGTGATTATAGAAATATTCATCACATTGTTTTTTGAATTTTGGATAAAATTCGGCATCATGACGATCGCACACTCCCTTGCAAATTGTATGAAAATGAATGGCATCTTCTTCAAAAAGATAATAAGGCGTCAGATCAAGACCGCCACCGAACCAAGAATCAACTATCTCACCTTTGTTATCGTACATTTCAAAATAGCGCCAATTGGCATGTACAGTTGGAACCATTGGATTTTTTGGGTGAATAACCAAACTTAAACCGCAGGCAAAAAAATCCACATCTCCTACCTTGAAATATGTTTTCATTGCATCCGGGAGCTCCCCATGTACAGCAGAAATATTAACGCCTCCTTTTTCAAAAACCGCCCCATTTTCTATGACTCTAGATCTTCCACCTCCGCCTTCTTTTCGTTCCCAAAGATCTTCTAGGAATTTAGCTTTACCATCAACTTTTTCTAATTGGGAAGTAATCGTGTTTTGAAGGTTATCTATAAAGGAAAAAAAGGTATTTCTCATTTGTTGCGTTGGTACAATTCCATGTCTAACATAAGGCCTCCGGGTGCCCTAAACTCATTTTCTAAAGTGCCTTTCCAATTAAAGCCAGATTTTTTGGCGACTTGGATGCTTTTGATATTACTTTTATGAATTAAGATATTGATTGTCTTTAAATTGGTTTGTAATAGGAGAAAATTTGAAAATTCAATAACACTTTTAGTGACTAGCCCCATTCCACCATATTTTCGTCCAATACAATAGGCGAGTTCCGCCTCCTTCTTCTCCTTATTAATTTCTTTTAGGATGATCAACCCAGCAATGGTGCCCTTATCTAATTTTTTAATTCCTAAAGTTATCGCCTCAAAATTTTCGGACTGTTTTATTTTTTTAGCAATGTAGTTTCTAGATTTTTCCTCTGTGAGATTTTCCGCAAGAGTTACAGGTAAAAATTGTTGAAATAATCGACCATTTCTAATCATGAGTTTGTTTAAACTTCTGGCGTCAGAAATTTTTAATGGCTCCAATCTATAATTGGGTTCCAGGTCAAAGACTAGTGTGCTAGAATTAACTATGTCGCTATTTAATGGCAAATATTAACTATTTGGATATGACTTTACCGCATCAATAAAGGCTTTTGCATGGTCGATTGGTATATTGGGCAGTATACCATGTCCTAAATTTACGATGTATTTATCTTTTCCAAATTCATCAATCATTTGATGAACCATATTTTTTATCATTTCTGGTGGCGACATTAATCTTGCTGGATCAAAATTTCCTTGTAAGGTAATATTTCCACCACTTAAATAACGCGCATTTTTTGGGGAGCAGGTCCAATCCACACCCAAAGCAGAAGCGCCTGATTTAGACATTTCATTTAACGCAAACCAACAACCTTTACCAAATACGGTAACGGGGGCCAAAGGTTTAATTGCTTGAACAATTTGGTTTATGTAAGGCCAAGAAAAAATATTGTAATCTGTTGGAGAAAGCAGCCCTCCCCACGAATCGAATATTTGAATTGCATCTGCCCCAGCAATCACTTTTTCTTTCAAATAATCAATAGTTGTATCTGTGATTTTTTGAAGTAAGTTATGTGCCGCCTCCGTTTCTGTAAAACAAAATTCTTTTGCCAAATCAAAGGTTTTACTTCCTTGGCCCTGAACCATATAACATAATATAGTCCATGGAGATCCAGCAAAACCAATTAGTGGAATTTCGTCATTTAAAAGTTCTTTGGTTGCTTTTATAGCATCCATTACATACCCTAATGCTTCTTTAGTTTCAGGGATTTGTATGTCTTTAACTTGACTTTTTATACGGATGGGATTTGGGACGAAGGGACCAATATTTGCCCTCATTTCCACCTCAACTCCCATGGCTTGTGGAATTACTAAAATATCGCTGAAAAGGATTGCGGCATCCATACCAAATCGCCGAATTGGCTGAACTGTTATCTCGCTGGCTAATTCTGGAGTTTGGCAGCGTGTAAAAAAATCATATTTTTCTTTTATGGACATAAATTCAGGAAGGTATCTTCCAGCTTGACGCATCATCCATACAGGAGGACGTTCCACAATTTCTCCCCTTAGGGCCCGTAAGTATAAATCGTTTTTTATGTGTATTTTTTTCTCTGTAGTTATGGATTCAGTCTTATTCATAAATCTGAATTGATAAGTTCGATCAAGCTTTCAGCTGATGGAAAGCTTGAAATTTTTACATCTTCAAAGTAATTTGCGGCTTCTTCTGCTGTGGTGGGCCCGATACAATACGCGGTTCCTTTAGGTTTATTAATTTGCATATAACTTGAAACTCCTGATGGGCTAAAAAACATTACACCTTTTAAGTCGTGTTCAATTTTGTCCGCATCTAATTTTGTTTCGTAGGCAATAATTTCCTCTAATACAACACCTTGCTTAGCCAATTTATCAGGCAGTTCATCTAACCTAATGTTGCTGCAAAAATATGTCAGTTCTGTACCTGAAAAATGTTGGTCGAAATAAGCTGCCAAATCAGCGGCATTGTTTTCATAATGGGTGACATTGCCAATATTTTTTTCCACGAATCGCTTTGTCTTCCTTCCAACACAATAAATGTTGCCAAAATTCAACTCTTCTTTATTAAGGTTAAATAATATAGCTTCCGCCGCATTCTTACTTGTAATTAAAACGTTTTTCAAAGGTCTTTTTAAGGAAGCTTTAGGTATACGGTTGAAATATATTTTAATGGCATCGGTACTTTTTACCCGAATGCCATCTCTAAATAAAAGCTCTTGTTCTGGGGTTAAAGATTTGGTGGAATAAATATGTGGTGGTTGTTCAGAAACCGAACCAGGAGTACCCATTAGCCGCTTTCCACCGCGTTCTAAAATAGAATCTGCGCAATATTTGGCTAAACCACCGTGTTTTCCCAAGGGGTCAAAACGCTTTACTTCTATTTTTTTGGTACCATCAAAGTTGAGCAGGATCCCTTGTAGATGAACTTGTTCATCTTTTATTTGGCATAGTGCACCTATCGGAGCCGTGCAACCACCTTCTAAGTAACGAAGAAATAAACGTTCAACGGTTGTGCATATTTCTGTTTCCTCATGATTGATGGCTTTGCATGCTTCAAGGATGTCATCGTCTTCTTTACGGGCGGCTATCATTATTGCTCCTTGCCCAGGGGCAGGAACCATCCAGTCTAACGGAATTGAATTTTTTTGTGATAAGCCAATTCTACCTAAACCGGCAGCAGCAAATATGGCTCCATTCCAATCTTCGTTGTCTTGTAGCTTTTGTAGTCTTAGATTAACATTGCCCCTTAAATCTGTAACCTTATGTGTAGGATAACGATTTAACCATTGGGCCTTGCGCCTTAAACTTCCTGTGGCAATTACTGCCTTTTCTTGCGATAGAAACTCTTCATTGTCTTTATAGACTAATATGTCTTTTACATTGCCTCTTTTAAGAACCGCTGCTTGTACAATTCCTTTTGGCAGTGCTGTAGGTACATCCTTAAGGGAATGCACAGCAATGTCTATTTCATTGTTCAATAAGGCAACATCTAGTGTTTTGGTGAATATACCGGTAATCCCCAATTCATAAAGAGGTTTGTCTAAAACCAAGTCACCAGTGGATTTAACTTTAACTAGTCCTGTTGAATGTCCTAAATATTCTAGCTGGCCTTGAACGGCTTTGGCTTGCCAGAGCGCCAATTGACTATCTCTGGTGCCGATTCGAATGGTTCTAGACATGTGTGGTTCGTTCAATTTGGAAAACCCTTTTAATCAGTTCTAGGCTTTCATCGGGGGAGTCGTCATCATGTTTTAAATGATGGGCAAAATGATTGGTAATTTTCTGAATTAGGTTTTTAGTAATCAATTCGGCTTGGACCTCATCAAAATTTTTAAATTTTTTGCGCTGCGTATCTAACTCTGCCTTTTTAAGGTCATTTAATTTTTCCTTCAAAGCCTTTATAGTAGGGGCAAACTTTCTATTAGCGACCCATTGGTTAAATTCAGTCATGATTTCCTCAATGATTGTTTCGGCTAATGGTATTTGTAATTTTCTGCGCTCTAGAGTAGAATCCGTAATTTTTGACAGTTGATCTAGGTGAACCAATGTAACATTTTCTAAGTCGCATACATCCGGATTCACATTTCGAGGGATGGAAAGATCGAGGATTAAAAGTGGATTTTTAGAGGAAATGCAAAATTTGTCAACCGTGGGATTTTTGGCGCCTGTTGCAACAATTAAAATATCGGTTGCATTTATCTCTTCTCTTAGGGAGGCATAATCCTTTACGACCAAATTAAACTTACCTGCGATCTCTTCAGCTTTTGTTTTTGTTCTGTTAATCAGGGTTATGTGCTGATTTTTAGAATGTTTTATTAAGTTTTCGCAAGTGTTTCTCCCTATTTTTCCAATACCGAAAAGAAGTATGTTTTTATTAGAAATATCATTGACGTTACTTAGTATATATTGAACTGAAGCAAAAGACACCGAGGTGGCTCCCGAAGATAAATCTGTTTCGGTTTTTATTCGTTTGCTAGCTTGAATAACCGCATTGATTAGGCGTTCCATAAAGGAATTGAGCAATCCTAACTTCTTAGAAAGCCGACCACTATGTTTAAGTTGGCTTATAATTTCAAAATCTCCGAGGATCTGGCTATCCAATCCTGAGCCTACCCTAAAAACATGTGCAATGGCCTCTTTGTTTTTATAGATATAAGCAACTTTCTGGAATTCCTCAACGGTGCCAATGGTGTTATGGCAAAGCAATTCAATCAATTGATAAGGATGCTCTGCGAAGCCATAAAGCTCCGTTCTATTACAGGTGGAAGTAACAACAATACTCTCTATGCCTTTTTCTTTGGCTTGTTTTAGTAATAGTAGGCTAGATTCCTTATCTAAACTAAAATGGCCACGGGTTTCTGCATCAGCTTTTTTATAGCTTAAACCGAGGGCATAAAATGTCAGTCCTTTTCTATTTTCTAGCAATTATCGAATAAAGATTAGTTCGACCTACAAAAGTATAAGTATCAAATTTTAAAAAATAACGCTCAAGGAACAATTAGTATCGTTCAAAGTTTTTTGATATTACAAAGCAGAATGTCCGTATTTTTGCCGAATATGTATAGCCTTTTGCTAAATTTAAATAGAATCATTCTAAATAAAAGACATGCCCAAAGCTGAAAAAAATATCGCTCAAAGTCCGATGGAAGAGCTTTGGGTAGATAAAGATTTCTGTATCATAACTTATAAAAATGAAGGTTCTCAAATAGAAGTTCTTGAAAAAGAAATTGATAGCTCGTTTATACAATTTCATTTCTGTCTAAAAGGGGAGTCCAAATTCATTTTTAATGAGGGCAGGTATGCCTTAGGACTTCATTCTGAAAATTCAATCCTACTTTACAATCCTCAGAGGGATCTTCCTTTGCATTTGCAGGTAGAGCCAAATAGTTGGATTGTGTCCTTGTTAATTTCAATCAAACAGTTTCACTCCTTATTTTCTAAAGAAGCCAATTATATCACTTTTTTGAGTGAAGAAAATCGGCACAAAAAGTATTATAAGGATGGTATGATATCACCTTCCATGGCCATAGTTTTAAACCAAATCATCAATTTTAACCTGCATGATTCTATAAAGGATATTTATTTGAAGGGGAAGGCTTATGAATTGTTGGGGCTTTACTTCAATAAAACTGAAGATGCCAACATAGAGCAATGTCCATTTTTGGTAGATGAAACAAATGTTCAGAAAATAAGAAAGGCTAAGGACATCATTATTCATCGCATGGCTGAACCGCCAGGCTTACAAGAGTTGGCAGACGAAATAGACCTTAGTTTGAAAAAATTAAAGGACGGTTTCAAGCAATTATATGGTGATTCGGTCTATAGTTTTTTGTTTGATTATAAAATGGAAGTTGCCCGAAAAATGCTTGAGAGTGGAGATAATAATGTAAATGAGGTAGGCTTGAAAATCGGGTATAGTACAGCTAGCCACTTTATTGCGGCATTCAAGAAAAAATATGGTATCACACCTAAAAAATATATTGTTTCAAAGTCTTAAAAATTGCAAATGAAAAAGGGAGTTTTATTGGTCAATTTAGGATCTCCAGATAGCACAGACCCTAAGGATGTAAAAAAATACTTGGATGAGTTTTTAATGGATGAGCGGGTGATAGACGTTCCATATTGGGCGAGGACACTGTTGGTCAGAGGCATTATTTTAAATACTCGACCAAAAGCATCAGCTGAAGCCTATAAAAAGATATGGTGGGACGAAGGTTCTCCATTAATTGTTATTTCTGAACGTGTTCAAGAGAAAG
The DNA here is from genome assembly GCF_015476115.1 of Aegicerativicinus sediminis. Classification (GTDB taxonomy): domain Bacteria; phylum Bacteroidota; class Bacteroidia; order Flavobacteriales; family Flavobacteriaceae; genus Aegicerativicinus; species Aegicerativicinus sediminis. The sequence goes on from NZ_CP064295.1 coordinate 1,468,105, forward strand.
TACAGAAATTGGTGGATTACCCTGTGGTTTTAGCCATGCGATATGGCAGTCTTAGCTTAGAAAAGGGATTGAAAGAATTGGCAGACCAAGGTGTTGATGAGGTATTTTTGATGCCGCTCTATCCTCAATTTGCTATGGCAACTACCGAAACCATTTTGGTTAAAGTGGAAGAAATTAGGAAAAAGGATTATCCAAATATGAAAATTAAGTCATTGGAGCCATTTTATAACCATCCTCAATACATCAAAATATTAAGTGAATCCATTAAATCTTATTTAGATAGTAAATTTTACGACCACTTATTGTTTTCCTATCATGGAGTTCCTGAAAGGCACATAAAAAAACGAGACATTACTAAAAACCATTGTAAAATTGATGGGCAATGTTGTAAAACACCTTCGGAAGCACATAAATTTTGCTATCGCCATCAATGTTATGAAGTAACTAGATTGGTAGGTGAATATTTAGGGTTAGAACCAGGCAGTTATTCCACGTCATTTCAATCCCGTTTAGGTTTCGATCCATGGTTGCAGCCCTACACAGATCGAACAATCGAAAGACTGGGAAAGGAAGGCCTTAAAAATCTAGCCATTGTTACTCCAGCGTTCGTCAGCGATTGTATTGAAACTTTGGAAGAAATTGCCATGGAAGGGCAAGAAATATTTCATGAAATGGGAGGCGAAAACTTTTATACCGTACCTTGTTTGAACGATTCGGATCCATGGTGCGAATTTTTGGCAAGTTTGATAAAGGAATGGTCCCATAAAAAAGAAATGGTTAGTTAGTGGCAAAAGTTTCCGCGAAAGATTTAGGCGAACAACCCATAGGAAAATTATTGGTGAGACAGGCAGTTCCGGCATCCATTGGGATACTGGTAATGTCTTTAAACATACTTATTGATACTATCTTCGTAGGCAACTGGATTGGGCCTATAGCTATTGCTGCAATTAATGTAGTACTACCCGTTTCCTTTTTTATTGCAGCTTTGGGTATGGCTATTGGTATTGGAGGTTCTTCCATAATTTCTAGGGCCCTTGGAGCTGATAATTATGAGAAAGCCAAAAAGGTTTTCGGCAATCAATTAACGCTCACCTTATTATTTACCGTTACCCTTGCTTCAATTGGATTGGTATATGTCGACTCTATTATTCCGGCATTTGGTGGAAAAGGTGATATTTTCGATCCAGCCAAAATATATTATGTAATAGTACTATACGGGGTTCCATTCTTAGGCTTGTGTATGATGGGTAACACAGTTATTCGTGCTGAAGGGAAACCCAAATTTGCAATGTATGCAATGTTAATACCTTCTGTAGGAAATTTGATTTTAGATTATCTATTTATCAATGTATTTGATTGGGGTATGGAAGGTGCAGCCTGGGCCACAACAGGATCATATTTGTTATGTTTTGTTTTCATTTTATGGTTTTTCCTTTCTGGTCGCTCTGAACTGAAGATCAATTCAAAACATTTTATGCTTTCTTCTGAAGTTGTATCAGAAATAGGGTCTTTAGGTTTTGTTACTCTAGCAAGGCAGGCAGTTGTTAGTATTACATATTTGTTAGTAAATAATATACTATTTCATCTTGGAGGGGAAATCTCAGTTACGGTTTACGCGATCATTGGTCGTATGTTAATGTTTGCTCTGTTTCCTGTATTTGGTATAACACAAGGTTTTCTGCCAATTGCAGGTTTTAATTATGGAGCAGCATTATATCCGAGGGTTAGAAAAAGTATCAATACTGCCATTATTTATGCGTCTTTATTGGCGTTTATGGTATTTATATTGCTCATGATTTTCCCTCATACAATAACACGTTTGTTTACCGATAACAAAGAGGTTCTTTCAGAAACTCCTACAGCTATGAGGTGGGTTTTTGCAGCTACCCCTATAATTGCGCTTCAATTGATAGGTTCTGCGTATTTCCAAGCAATTGGAAAGGCCATTCCCGCTTTATTGCTAACATTGACCAGACAAGGATTTTTCTTTATACCATTAGTGCTAATACTTCCAAGAATCTACGGGGAAATAGGTGTTTGGATCTCCTTCCCGATTTCCGATTTACTTGCTACCTTAGTGACAGCGTATTTTCTAAACCGAGAAATTCGAAAAACCTTAAAATATTCAACTTAATCAATCTTGAATTACACTAAAACCAAAATTCAAATGAATACCATTTTCAAAACCCTTATTCTTTGTTTTTTCATTGTTTCATTTTCCGTTGTGGGGCAATCAAGAAAGAAAACTGCGTCCCAACCCGAATCTAAAGAACCATTATATGAAGCCTTGGAATACCGATTAATTGGTCCGTTTCGTGGTGGCCGTTCGGCAGCCGTAACTGGAGTGGAAGGAGAGTCCAATCTGTTTTATTTTGGTTCTACTGGGGGAGGTGTTTGGCGTACTACCGATGGTGGCCGTTCGTGGGATAATATTTCAGACGGATACTTTGGTGGTAGTATAGGTTCAGTGGAAGTAGCGCCTAGTGATCATAATGTTATTTATGTTGGTGGAGGCGAAAAAACAGTAAGGGGAAATGTCTCTTCTGGATATGGAATTTTTAAAACAGTTGATGCAGGTAAAACATGGACTTCAATGGGATTAGAAAATTCTAGACATATCCCAAGAATACAAGTTCACCCTAGAGATTTCAATACTGTTTATGCTGCTGTATTGGGGAATATTTACAAGCCAACACAGGATAGAGGGGTATATAAAAGTAACGATGGAGGCAAAACCTGGAAAAAGGTATTATATGTAAACGACCAAGCAGGTGCTGTAGATTTAATACTCGATCCAAACAATCCAAGAATTATTTATGCCTCCACTTGGAGGGTTCAACGTACGCCCTATAGTTTAAGTAGTGGAGGGGATGGGTCAGCATTATGGAAAAGTACCGATTCTGGGGAAACATGGAGTGAGATTTCAAAAAATGAGGGATTTCCTAAAGATACTTTGGGGATTATTGGCGTAACTGTCTCTCCTAAAAATTCAGATAGAGTTTGGGCCATAGTAGAAAATAAGGAAAAAGGTGGCGTTTACAGAAGTGATGATGGTGGTAAAACATGGCAACATATCAATGACGACCGTAGCTTACGTCAGAGAGCATGGTATTATACTCGTATCTATGCAGATACTCAAGATGAAGATGTTGTATATGTAATGAATGTATCTTACCATAAATCTAAGGATGGTGGTAAAACATTCAGTAGAAGTAATGCGCCACATGGAGATCATCACGATTTATGGATTGCCCCAGAGAATCCTAATAGAATGATAATTGCAGATGATGGAGGGGCGCAAATTTCCTATGATGGAGGAGAAACTTGGAGTACCTACCACAATCAACCAACAGCACAATTTTATAGGGTTACAACGGACAACGCTTTCCCTTATAGGATTTATGCCGCACAACAAGACAATTCAACAATTCGAATAAATCACCGCAGTGATGGTTATGCTATTACAGAAGATGATTGGGAATCGACTGCAGGAGGAGAATCCGCCCATATTACTGTAGATCCTACAAATGACGATATTGTTTATGGAGGCAGTTATGGAGGTTTTCTAACACGTGTAAATCACAAAACTGGCTCGACGAGAGCAGTAAATGTATGGCCAGACAACCCTATGGGTTATGGGGCAGAAGGCATGAAATATCGCTTTCAATGGAATTTCCCTATTATGTTTAGCAAGCATGATCCTAAAAAATTATACACTTTTAGCAACCACGTGCATCTTACTACAAATGAAGGTCAAAGTTGGAAATTGCTCAGTGATGATCTTACCAGAAATGATCCAGAAAAGCTAAAGTCATCTGGCGGTCCAATTACCCAAGATAATACTGGCGTTGAATATTATGCTACCATTTTTGCGGCCAATGAAAGTCCATTGAATGAAGGATTGTTGTGGGTAGGAAGTGATGATGGGTTAATTCATGTTACCAAAAATGGCGGTGAGACTTGGACCAATGCTACCCCTAAAGGAATGCCAGAATGGAGTATGATTAACAGTATTGAGCCAAGCGCTTTCGATGAAGGTACCTGCTATGTTGCAGCAACCCGATATAAGTTGGGTGATTTTAAGCCTTATTTATATAAAACGACAGACTACGGCCAAAGTTGGCAATTAATTACCGATGGCATAGACAATGAACATTTTACCCGAGTTTTAAGAGAAGATCCTAACCAAAAAGGATTGTTATATGCGGGTACCGAATCAGGTATGTACATTTCATTTAATGATGGCAAAAACTGGGACAGTTTTCAATTGAATTTGCCAATAGTCCCCATAACAGATTTGTGTATAAAAGATAATGATCTCATAGTGGCAACTCAAGGAAGGAGCCTTTGGATTATTGATGATCTGACGGTATTGCATCAGCTTGGGAATAAAAAAATAGGAGAGACATCTTTGTTTGTTCCTCAAAAAACCTATCGAACAAAGGGGGGTTCCGGTAGAGGTGCTTCAAATACCAATGGTCAAAATCATCCAGCTGGTGTTATGACCTATTACTATTTACCGCAGGTAAACGAAAAAGACAGCATTTCTTTAACCTATCTTACTAAGACAGGGGATACTATTAAAACCTATAGCAATTTTTCAAAAGAGAATAAATTGGAACCAAAGAAAGGGAGTAATCGATTTGTTTGGGATACTGAATATAAAGGAGCCACGGACTTTCCAGGTATGATTTTATGGTGGGGAAATCTTTCAGGGGCTAGGGCTGTTCCTGGTAATTACAAAGTGAGTTTGAACGTGAATGGAACTACACAGACAGAATCTTTTGAGATCGTTGCAGATCCTCGATCGGAAATGAGTGTAGCAGATATGCAAAAGCAATTCGATTTTGTTAAAGATGTCAACAATACGGTAGATAAGGCGCATAAGGCAATTAAAAAAATTAAAAATATAAATACCCAGTTGACGGAGTTTAGTAAGCAGTATAAAGACAATTCCAACACAAAAGAGCTAGTAGAAAAGGCAAAAACCTTAAAGGAAAAATTCACCGAGGTTGAGGAAGCTCTATATCAAACTAAAAATAGAAGTAACCAAGATCCATTGAATTTTCCGATTAAACTCACCAATAAGTTGGCCCATTTAAATAGTCTTGTTACCATTGATGATTTTCCGCCAACGGATCAGGATATAGCCGTTAAAAATGAATTAACCGCTAAGATTAATAAACAGCTAGATGTATTTAACGAGCTGATTTCTCAGGAGATTAAAGAGTTTAATTCTGAATTTAATAAGTTAAATCTCAATTATCTTTTTGTTGAAGATTAAAATTTTTAATCAGGGAAGTCACAATTCATGTCGGAGTATTATAATTACATTAAAGCCATACACCTCATTTTTGTTGTAACATGGTTTGCAGGTCTATTTTATATTCCTAGACTGTTTGTTTACCAAATAGAGGCATTTGATAAGCCATCTCCTGACAAGGAAATTTTAGGAGCACAATTAAAATTGATGGCAAGGCGTCTTTGGCATATTATCACATGGCCATCCGCCATTTTGGCGACCGTTTTTGGTCTATGGTTGTTAGTAATAATTCCAGGTTGGCTCAATCAAGGGTGGATGCAAATAAAATTGGTCTTTGTGGTACTTCTTATTATTTATCATATTAAAACCCATATAATGTTTAAGGAACTACAACAGGATAAGGTTAACTATAGTAGTAATTTTATGCGTCTTTGGAACGAAGGCGCTACCATAGTTTTATTTGCTGTAGTATTCTTAGTGATTTTAAAAAGTACCATAGGTTGGGTTTTTGGGGTTTTTGGATTACTTGGTCTAATGGTCTTTTTGATACTTGGATTTAAACTTTATAAGCGGCTTAGAAGTAAAAATCCAAATTTGTAAAAGTGGTTGGCGTGATAATTGCTAGATTTAAGCAACAATAAAGCGGTAAATGTTGGTCAATAAAATGTCTTTACGGGTTAGGATTTTCTTATCCATGATTTTATTGATCATTATTGCCTCAGTACTTATTGCGGGTGTCACTATTTACCAATATAATGAGGAGGCCTACGATTACCACAAAGAGCGTCTTGAGCGAAAAGAGGAAAATATTCGGCAGAGTATATACTATACCTTAAAAGAAACCACCTGGCCGCCAACCGCAGAAAATATTCCTCTAATTTTTAAGGATGAGATTTATAAAATAGCTGAAATCCATAAACTTCAAATAAATCTATACGACTTAGATGGGGAACTTCTTAAATCTTCAAGAGCCAATATTTCTAACGACACAATAAACAAATGTTTGCCTGCTGAGGTATTAAATGCGTTGGCAAATACGGTTGAACATCGCTACGTGGAGAAAAATGAATTAAATGGAGAAACCTATCAATCCTCATATACGTATGTAACGGACAACAAGTTTAAGCGATTGGCTATTCTCAATCTGCCTTATTTGGAAAATGATAATTTCCTTCAGAAGGAATTAAACGAATTCTTAAAGAGGCTTTTTTACGCGTACATTGTAATGATAATTGTAGCGGTAGTTACTGCCTTTTATTTATCCAAATACATTACGCTCTCTTTAAAAACTATCAGTGATAAAATAAACGCAACTAGATTGGAGAAACGAAACCAAAAAATCACCATAAATTCTAGTAGCGAGGAGATAAATACCCTTGTTAAGTCATATAATAGCATGATCGATGAACTGGAAGAGAGTGCAATAAAACTTGCCACCAACGAAAGGGAACGGGCCTGGAGAGAAATGGCAAAACAAGTTGCGCACGAGATTAAGAATCCGTTGACGCCTATGCGGCTTAGTGTTCAGAGTTTTCAGAGAAAATTTGATCCGGAAGATCCTGAAATAGAAAATAAGGTAAATGATTTTAGTAAGACTTTAATTCAACAGATTGACACCATGAGTTCTATTGCTTCGGCTTTTTCCAATTTTGCGGAAATGCCGGCACAAAAGAATGAAACCTTAAATGTGGTGAAAATTGTGAAGTTGGCATTGGATATATTCAATGAGGATTATATCGAATTCCTGTCAGAAAAAGAGGAAATAGTCGCCAAGTTCGATCGCACTCAACTAATAAGGGTGGTTACCAATTTGGTTAAAAATGGTATACAGGCAATACCTGCAGACCATATTCGTCCGCCAAAAATTGTTGTTCAAGTTTCAGAGCTTGGAGATAATGTGCGTATCGAAGTTTCAGATAATGGTCTTGGTATTTCAGATGAAAACAAGGAGAAGATATTCGAGCCGAAATTTACCACCAAAACCAGTGGAATGGGCCTAGGTTTGGCTATGGTAAAGAACATAGTGGAAACTTATCAAGGCATAATATCATTTACAACACAAAAAGGGAAAGGTACCGTATTCTCTGTAATCTTCCCTAAAGCAATCCATAATACTTAAAACATGAGTTACAGTAATATTTTATTAGAAGAAGTTAATGGCATCGGCACGATTAAGATTAATCGGCCTAAAAAATTAAATGCCTTAAATGTGGAAACTATTAGGGAATTGCATGAGGCGTTCAAGTATTGTAATGACAAAAAAAGCATTACTGTGATTATATTAATTGGGGAAGGTGAAAAGGCCTTTGTGGCGGGTGCAGATATTAGTGAGTTTGCCCATTATGATGTGGAAAAAGGAACCCAGCTTTCTGCTAAAGGACAAAAGTTGCTTTTCGATTATGTTGAGCAATTAAGTACTCCTGTTATTTGCTGTATTAATGGATTTGCACTCGGGGGTGGATTAGAGTTGGCAATGTCTTGCCACATTCGTTTGGCGAGTACAAATGCCAAAATGGGACTTCCAGAGACATCACTTGGAGTAATACCCGGTTACGGTGGTACTCAAAGATTAACCCAGTTGGTTGGTAAGGGAAGAGCCTTAGAAATGATTTTAACTGCCGGCATGATCGATTCTAATCAGGCATTAACATATGGTTTAGTGAATCATGTAACTACTTTGGAAGAATTACAACCACTTGCTGAAAAAATTGCCTCCAAAATTCAAAATAATTCGCCATCCGCCATAGCTTCGGCAATAAGGGCAGTAAATGCTGGACAGGATAAATCGCTTAATGGTTATGAAGTGGAAATTTCTGAATTTGGTAAATGCTTTGGAACTGAAGATTTTAAGGAAGGCACCACTGCATTCTTAGAAAAGAGGAAGGCCAAATTCAATGGAAATTAATCAACCATAAGGAGAAAGATTAAGGATAAATTTTATATCAATAATCTTTTCAACCACAATTAAACCCAAAACCTTTTTAGGAGCTTTTAAATTAAAATCTTCAATATTTAGATTTAACAACCCTGAAACAACTAGGTTATTTTCATTGGATGCTTTTACATTTACATTGTATGTTTTTCTAATTCCGGCAATTTCAATTTCAGCAACCGCATTAACTTTGGTTGGGTCTTCTTTCCAAAAAATTTCTTTTAGTTTAAGAGTAATCTCTGGATAATTTTCGGTTTTAAGCAGAGATAGGAAATCCTTATTAATGGGCCTGCTCCCACAATCAAACGATTTGTTCCTTAATTTCAAGGCCGCTTTAGAAAATTTTAAGACCTGGTTGTTTTCATTATAATCTATAACTACAGGTTCAGTTAATTCAGCGATATCAAATTTGCATTCAAAATCGTTGATATTGGTACTACCAACTATGGTTAACTTACTTCCAGGCATAATGAGATATGCCTCAGAGATAGGCCCCATAAAAGTTTCAATAGGTGCTTTTTCTTTTAAAAGAAAGCTGAAAGTTAAAAGTAAAATGAGGCTAATGGTTTTCATGACACCATAAAAATAGAATAAAGCTGGATTTAAATAAAAAGCCTAACCAAACAATTTATATTATTTGGCTAGGCTAACATTTAGTGGAGAAAATTCCTATGAGTTCATATTAGAAACTGATAACAGCCTCAACCATAAAACCGTCAAATTTACCGTCTCTAAGAATACTTCCGGTACTGTAACCGTCATAGGTTTGTCTAACATACTCTAGTTTAGCTAGGATGTTTTTTGTCATAAACCAACCTCCACCTAAATTCCATCTTGTAATGTCTACATCATCACCATTTCTTAATTCAGAACTTACACTGTTAATTCGTGTTCCTAAATAAAAGTTTTCAGTTGCTCCAAATCTATAAAGTAATTCACCAGCTATCTGAGTTGCATTTCTTCTGTCATCATCTCCTCGGTCTTTACCGTTAACCAATTCTAAAGTTCCGAAGAATTCCAATCCACCATACTTAAGGAAAGGGTTAAACATTATGGCAGTAATAGCATTTCTCATGTCTGGGGCAAAACGACCAGATCTAAATGGGCTAGACGCACCTGCATCGGGATCTTCCATTACGAAATAATATCTTGAACCTGCTCGGTCAGCTGTATACAAATAGTTACTATGAACATAGCCTGTGTTATAAAGAGATCCTGTTAAGCGGAATCTAAAATCATCATTAAATTGTTTGTCAAACCCTACTTTCGCCAATAAGGCTGCACCACCTGTTTTACCGGTATTTGAATTTTCTGCTACTGATTGATTTAATTTACCGTTAGACATACCAAGCATTGCTAAAAATCCTCCTGGGGTTTGGTAATAAACTTCAGCACCGACTTCAGTTGTGAAAGAATCCATTATTAAGTTTCCTACAAATGGGTTGAACATAGCCTGAGCGTTGTCTGATCTTCTAAAATGGGCATCACCATAATTGTTTTCCATATGCCCTATTTTAATTGTGGCATATTTCATCAGGTTTTCAGCAAGACCTTCACTAATAAAGTCTAGGTTGTCAATTTGGAAATACCCACCTTTAACATATGGCTCTGGGTGGTGTCTTGAAGACAAATAAGTTCTTAAGTGCATTCTAACACCTTTGGCAAGGGCAACATCTAAATCTAGGTTTGCAGTTGCTAAATTGAAGTTAGAACCTATCTCCTTTAATTCAACATCACCAGCATTTTCATGGTCAAGGGCTTGAAATTGCAGTGTAGATGAGCCACCTACACGGACCTTAACACCGTCAAAAGTACTAATAGTGTCCTTTGGAGCTTCAAAAACGCCAACACCTCTTTGATCTGGATAACGGAAATTATCCAATTGTCTTTTTTGGGCGAAGACACTCAAACCCGCTAGCATAAATACTATTGTAAGGGTAAATTGTTGTAAAGATTTCATGATATAAAAAATTAGATTGTTTGTAATAGTGTTATGTTAATTATTTAAAATTGTTTTGAATTTAATGGTGAGTTTATCTCCAGTAGTAACGGTTCCAAACAAGGCAGTTGGTGGTTCAACTTTATATTCAGTCATGTTAAATACTGTAGACCCGCTTAAGCTTATAGAAGTACCATTGTTTTTTAGGGTAATTGTTAAAGGAATATTTTTCTTTACTCCATTTATGGTTAAATTTCCTTTGGTTTTAAGTTCGTAAACTCCAGTTCCTTTATCAATTGCCTGATCTACAGAAGTCATTTCGAACGAAATATTCTTATGCTTATCTGTATTTAAAGCTTTGTAAGCATTTTTATCCATTCCTTTTTTACCACTTTTTAGGCTTTCTGCAGGTATTACGGCTGATAATTTTGTTACCAGGTTTGAGTTGGCTTGGTCGAATAATAGTGTTACACTATAACTATTCGAGGTCATTTCCCAGTCGTGCAAGTTTGATGTACCTTCAATAGTAACGTTTGAACCTTGTCCGACTTTTGAATATTGTTGAGCGAGCAAATAATTACTGCTCAAAATCAATATGGCGAGGAGAAAAATTCCTTTGAGTTGTATGTTTAAAATTGGTTTCATGACAAATGATTTTTTATTTACAGGACAAATTTCTATAGAATGTATATCTCAAAATATGATAAAAGTCATATTGCATTTTTGAAATGTAACAGTAGTTACAAATGGAACAATTTTTTTGACTTTAAGACAAAAAAATTTATCTAAATCATTGCAATGCAGCAATCTAGATAAATTTAAAAAATTTTTATTGGATTAATTTTGAAGGTTAAGAAAGCTTCCAACCATCTCTATAATTGCCGTGTACCCATTCATTGGCTTTAGGATAATTGAGAATTTCCATCTTTTTTCCGTCCCATAAAAGTTTCTGACGGCCAGGATATTCGTAAGGCGCCCAATCCGTGGATTTTTTGCCTTCCTGTAAAACCTTATACTGATATGCTTTTAGGGCCAAATTCCCCATCAAAACCCCCTCCGTTAATTTTCCTGCTAACTTAAATGGAGAGGAACTAGGGGTTCCATTAATACAAGCATCTATAAAATTGGTAAAATGCCCCGATGAACCTCCGTCAATTCTCGGGTACTTTGGGTTAGGTTTTGCATAAGAATCTGCATCTTTACCAATAATTCTTGGATTACCGCTGTAACAATCTGCCACTAAAATACCTTTGTCGCCATAAAAAATACTACCACCATCCCAGTTACCTATAGTTTCACCCGGTTTCAAATTTTCAGGATAGTCTGGCATAAGTCCACCATCGTACCAATTAAGATCGATGGAATGGTTACCTACTTTTTCAAATTTAAGACGAACAATTGATGACGGTGGACAGGCTTCACTGTAATCAGCTTCAACAAAATCACCGGCCCAAACCGTTGTACAGCTGGCTTCGGCTTCTGTAGGATATCCTAATTGCAGGGCCGTAAATGGCGTATCCATAATATGACACCCCATATCTCCTAAAGCTCCTGTGCCAAAATCCCACCATCCACGCCATTTAAATGGTAAATAGGCAGAATTATAGGGGCGGAATTCGGCTGGTCCTAACCATAAGTTCCAATCTAATCCATCAGGGACTGCCTCACCTTCCGTAATTTTGCGCATACCTTGTGGCCACACAGGTCGGTTAGTCCAACAATCTACTTTTGAGACTTTTCCTATTAGACCAGCTTCAATCATTTCCCTAGTTTCCCTAATTCCGTCTGAGGAGGTTCCTTGATTTCCCATTTGTGTTACTATACCTTCCTCTTCTGCAGTTTTGGTCAACATTCGTGCCTCTGCAATATTGTGTGCCAAAGGTTTTTCAACATACGCATGCTTTTTGGCTTTCATAAAGGGCAAAGCAATTGTTGCATGCAAATGGTCGGGTGTACCTACAGTAATAGCATCGATATCTTTTAAATGGGCTTCGTATAATTTTCTAAAGTCCTTAAATCTGGGCACATTCGGAAAATTTTCATAAGTGCCCGCCGCCCGTCTGTCATCAACATCGCAAAAGGCAACAAACTTAACGTGTTTAGATTTACTTAGCTCACTTACATGATTTGCCCCTCTTCCCCCAACGCCAATACTGGCTATATATAAGGTGTCGCTTGGGGCTATATGGTTACCTCCTAAAACAAAACTGGGAACTATACTAAATGCAGTTCCCGCAGCAGCAGTTCTTTTAATAAATTTTCTTCTCTTCATTACTTATTAGATTGTAGGTTTCAAATTACAAATTTTCTTGAATAGAATTTATCATTAAAAATTTGATTCATTAGATTCTAGCTATATCTAATAGCAAGGACACAAGAGGTTTTGAAATATTTTTGAATTAAAGTTTTTCCTAGATGTCTTCAAACGAATCAATTAAAGGTCGTGGGGCCCAAATGAATGTGGCAAATCGCTTTTTTGAACTTTCACATGAAATTAGGGACGAGTTTTTAGAATATTGCCAAAAAGAGGGAGAGCATCCAGAATCAAATAAAACCAATTACCTAAAAATTTATCCTAAAACAATTGTAAACAAAGTTGAGAGTCCAGATGTAAGGATGATGTATTCAATGAATCCCTATCAAGGTTGTGAACATGGTTGCATTTATTGTTATGCTAGAAATACGCATGAGTATTGGGGCTATGGCCCTGGATTGGATTTTGAGCGAACTATTTTAATAAAAGAAAATGCTCCAGCTTTGTTGGAGGATTTTCTAAAAAGGCCAAAATGGGTGGGGGATACAATTGTATTATCTGGGAATACAGATTGTTATCAACCTGCAGAAAGAAAGTTTGAAATAACCCGCAAGTGTTTGGAAATATTTCTAAAATACAAACATCCAGTTGGTATTATCACAAAGAACACGCTCTTTTTAAGAGACCTGGACATTATTAAGGAATTAGGCGAACAAAAGTTGATAGGGCTCAATATTTCTTTAACAAGCTTAAATGAAAAAACAAGACAAATTTTAGAGCCAAGAACAGCCTCAGTTTACAAACGTTTAAAAGCAATAGAAACTTTATCTAAGTTGAACATCCCTGTCAATGTCATGATGGCGCCAATTATTCCGTCCATTAACAGCCATGAAATACTTCCATTGGCAAAAAAGGTAAGTGAGGCTGGCGCAATCTCCATTGCACATACTGTGGTTAGATTAAATGGGGCAATTGGGATTATTTTTGAAGATTGGATAAGAAAAACATTTCCAGAGCGTGCAGATAAAGTACTCAACCAAATCAGGGAATGCCATGCTGGTAATTTGAATGATAGTAGATTTGGCGAGAGAATAAGAGGAACTGGTAAGATTGCAGAGCAAATACAGCAATTAATGGCATTGGCTAAATTGAAATATTTTAAAGGGAATTCTTTTCCGGTGTTGAGCCCTGATTCCTATTTAGAACTAAAAAACCCACAAATGAGATTATTCTAAAAAAAATGAGCCCGAATGGGCTCACTTTTTTCACTAACTAACTAGGCTTAATCCGTGTCAAAGATTAAATTTTAATATATTCTGTAAAGGTTCTGTCTCCAGTGGAAATGACCACTCTGTAATTTCCTTTTTCCTTTTTAGACAATTTATAAGCTCTGTCTAATACATCTTCATTACGAAGGGTTTCGGCAAATATTAGTTCGTAATTGTTTTTTGCCATTGAATCTTCGTAATATAGTTTTACTGTCATCGGCTCATGGTCTAAACTAAGTTTAGAGACGTATACAATTTCTTCCTTTACCCGTACTACTGGTTTGTATACAATAGTAGCTTTCTCAGTTTCGAGGAGAACCTCATCATTCATTACTGTAACAGGAATCACTTTAATTTCGAAATCTTTTTCCAATTCAAATTGGTACTTTCCTTTAGGTAAGGATGCCAAATCGAAATTCTTGACATATCTTCCTGTTTGGGTAATTTCTTCCTTATAAAGGATTTCTCCAAGGTCTGAAACCAAGGTAAGGGTCTGGCCATCTTTTACGTTTTCTAAAACGATCATGGCGCGCTTGTTAATGTCTGCAGCAGCATAACTTTCTGTTAAAGTTGACGCTGATAATAAACAGAACATTAGAACGGTGTTGAGTACTTTTTTCATAATAGGTTTTTTAACGTTCGTTGGTACAAATGTATGATGGAATTCTATCTTTGGAAATACCGATTTTGGCATATTTATATTCTAAATTAACAACTAAAAGATGTCAGGTTAATACAATGGGGTAAAAAAGTATATATTTATGTTAATTGGATATAGTGTAATTCGTACACTTAACAGTTTCAGTTTATTATGAATTTATCTAGATATTGAAAGATCTGAGCCTAATTCAATTCCTGGGTATTTTGAAAAAAAAAGTGAGCCCGGGGAGGGCTCACAATTTTTCACTAACTAACTAGGCTTAATCCGTGTCAAAGATTAAATTTTAATATTTTTTATATCCATTAGAGGGAACTAATTGATAATTTCCTTTTTCATTATTCTGTGAAATCACCACATTTAAATTACCATTAGAGATCTGTTCGGTTAAACTCTTTCCAACTTTATTATAACCTAAACTTAAGGAGTATGCGTTTAGACTTAAAGTGAATATTAAACTGAATATGACAATGGTATTAAGGGCGTTTTTCACAATCGTTTAAAATTGATAATACAAATTTACGGACAACACAATCGGTTTGAATTGTCTATTTTGGCAATTTTGTATACTAAATTAACATAAGTTTGGCTATCTATGAGTCATTGGAGATAATATTGAATAGTTTTAGGTTAATTGGTTATATATGGTCTGATATCGATTGCATATCTTTGCATATATTGTTAGAAACCAATGAAGAAGAAACCTACTTTCGAAAAGATTAGCCCTGATTTTGGAAGTTCATTGCTTGTAAAACAACACACCTTACAGGCTCAAAATCAACGGGCCTTTTGGCACTTCCATCCAGAAATAGAATTAGTTTACGTAAATAAAGGTCAGGGTAAAAGGCACATCGGTAACCACCTTTCTTATTTCAATAATAGCATGTTGGTTTTGATAGGATCTAACCTGCCACATAATGGTTTTGCAGATCGACTTACTACTAGTGGTAGTGAGACCATTGTGCAGTTCCTTCCAGATTTTCTTGGTGACAAGTTTATGGATATGCCAGAAATGAAGGAAATAGAAAATTTGTTTCAAAAAGCTAAAAAAGGAATTCTGTATCAGCCTGAAACAAAAAAGATCGTTGGGCCTAAAATTGAAGCTCTTATTGAAATGGAAGGACTTCCGAGAATTTATAGTCTTTTAGAGATTTTGCATATTATGTCTGAGGCGAAAGACTATACTTTATTAAATGTAGATGGCTTTGCATTTGAAACTGCTCCACAGGATAGCAATAAGATTGATAAAGTGTTTAATTACGTAAACAAGAATTTTAAAGAGCCTATTAGTCTAGAGGAAATTTCTGATGTTGTAAGTATGACTGTTCCTGCATTTTGCCGCTATTTTAAAAAGGCTACCGGAAAAACTTTTACTAAGCTGGTAAATGAATATAGAGTGGTACACGCAACCAAGTTACTTTCAGAAAGTAATATGAGCATCACCGATATTTGTTATGAGTGCGGATTTAATAACTTCTCACACTTCAACAATACTTTTAATGAGTTTACAGGTAAAAGTGCTTCAGAATATAGAAACCAAATAAAATTAATCTTACAGCAGTAGGTTAATCCTCTGCATTCCATTCTTTATAAAACTGATTCAGGTAAGTCTCCATAAATTCGTGCCTTTTTTGTGCGATTCGTCTTGCTGTATCGGTATGCATACCATCCTTTAATAGTAACAGCTTTTCATAGAAATGATTAATGGTTGGTGCCTTGGAACTTTTGTAGACTTCTCCCGAAGTATAATCAACGGGTGGAATTTCAGGGTCGTAAAATGGTCGCATCTTATGCCCTCCATAACTAAAAGCACGTGCTATGCCAATAGCACCAATTGCATCAAGTCTGTCCGCATCTTGCACAATATGTAGTTCCTTTGATACAAATGCAGTTTCTCCGTCCAAACTCTTGCGGTAAGAACAGTTTTCTATAATACCTACAACGGTTTCTATTACCGCAGAGTCAACATTCTGTTCAAGTAAAAATTTACTGGCTATTTTTGGACCAATAGATTCGTCCCCATTATGAAATTTGCTGTCTGCTATATCATGTAACAGTGACGCCAATGCCACCACAAATACATTGACATTTTCCTCCTTGGCAATTTCAACCGCATTTTTGTATACCCTCAAGGTATGAAACCAATCATGTCCACCTTCTGCGTCGTTCAATCGCTCTTTAACAAAGGATTTAGTGTTTTCTACAATCTGCGCTTCAGAATTGGTCATATTCATTTATGTTTCTGGTTTGAAAACATCCTTGGTTACAATATTTTCTAATTCTTCAATAAACTTATCATTATCTGGAAAGTCACTATTCTTTAGAGGTTGATGGAATTTAAAAATCAAGTGATTTCCTATTCCCAATGGAAATTTACCATACCTAAACATCTTCCAAGAATTGTTAATGGTTACTGGCAACACCATTGCGGACGGAATTTCGTTTAAAAGAATTAACAAACCTCTTTTTTGAAACGATTTAGGCTGACCAGTTTTGCTACGTGTGCCTTCTGGGAAAATAATAGCGGTGCGCTTCGTGCGTTCTATATATCCTGCGAAATTTTTAATGGCCATTAAAGATTGCTTTGGGTTTTTACGATCGATAAGAACCGATCCACCATGTTTCAAATTATAAGAAACGCTAGGTATGCCTTTCCCTAACTCTTTTTTACTGATAAACTTAGGGTGGTACTTGCGTAATTTCCACATCATTGGAGTAATGTCGTACATACTTTGATGGTTAGCCACTACAATTAAAGGCGTGCTTTTCGGAATATTTGGCAAATTATGAAAGGTGAAGCTTGTTCCAAGAAATTTTAAACAATGGAAGAGGCAAAACTGTAGGGCATCGACACTTTTCTTATGGGCTTGGTAACCGAATAGATTAAAACAAATCCATTGAATTGGATGAAAAACAACTAAAATCAATCCAAAGAAAAGATAATATATAATGGTAAGTGGATAGGCGAAAAATTTCCTCATGACACAATCACAAAACGTGAATCTCTGCTCGTTTTTTAGGTTGAAACAAAAGTAAGGATAAAACAAAAACCACGGAGAACCGTGGTTTTAAAGATTGCCTTAAGAATGCTTATTAACAAAATTCGTTATAAGCGTCCATTAGGTTTTCAGCAATCAATTCTGCTGGTCGCCCTTCAATATGGTGTCTTTCTAGCATGTGTACCAATTCGCCATCCTTAAAAAGTGCTATACTTGGAGAACTTGGTGGAAAGGGAACCATATGAGCCCTTGCGCGGTCGGTAGCCTCACGGTCTACACCTGCAAAAACGGTTACTAAATTGTCCGGACGCTTTGCATTTTGCAAGCTTAAACGGGTACCTGGTCTAGCGTTTGCTGCCGCACAGCCACAAACGGAATTTACCATAACTAAGGTTGTTCCTTCCTTGGCCAAGGCATCTTCCACCTGCTCAACGGTATGTAGTTCGGTAAAGCCTACCCTAGTTAGGTCTTCACGCATTGGTTTAACTAATTCTGCTGGATACATATTTAGATGATTTTTTAATTAAAAAATAGATTGCAAAGATACCAATTGCGTAACAATATCCCGAAGCAATCTACTAACAAATAGTATCTTTGGTCTAATTTGAAATTAAAAACTTACAATGAGTTATTCTAAGTGGATTGGTGCAACACTAGGCTGGTCTTTTGGCGGCCCAATCGGAGCAATTATTGGGCTCGCATTAGGTAGTCTAATTGATGCCGTTGCAGATGGTGGCGGATTTTTATTAGGGGAGGGTGAGCAAAAAAGAAACCAACATCGCACCCATCAACAAACAAGGCAGCAACAAACATATGAACGACCCACTACACATTCTGGAGATTTTGAGGTTAGTTTACTAATACTTGCTTCTTTGGTAATAAAATCAGACGGAGGACAGGATCAGCGCGAATTAGACTTTGTTAGAAATCAGTTCTTAAATCTTTATGGTAAGGAACGTGCTAACCATGCCTTCAAACTGTTTAAGGAAATACGCAAACAAGATATCAATACCCGTCAGGTATGTCTTCAAATTAAGATGATGATGGATCATCCATCGAGATTGCAGTTGCTTCATTTCTTATTCGGAATTGCGAAAGCAGACGATTTTGTTTCAGAAGCTGAGGTAAGGCAAATTCATACAATTGCAGGTTATTTAGGAATTAGTAATCGCGATTTTGAAAGTATAAAAGCCATGTTTTTCAATAGCACAGAAAACGCTTATAAGATTTTAGAAATTGATAAAACTGCCTCAGTTGATGATATTAAGGCCGCTTACCGAAAAATGGTTAAAAAATATCATCCAGATAGGGTTGCCCACTTAGGTAAAGAGCACCAAGATGGCGCCGAAGAAAAATTTAGGCAAGTCCAACAGGCCTATGAACAACTTCAAAAAGAAAGGCGCTTTTAATTGAAATTCACTTATTAATATCCTTTAACGCCCTAAAATACTGAAAGTGTCATTTACCTGACATTTAAATGGCGTGACAAAAACAGTTAGCTTGATTTAGCTTTGTGGTGATGGAAACCTAAATCCAGAACACACAAATGATTGGAATTTTAGTGATAGTAACTCTCTCGTGGATTCTTCTTTATGTTTTTGAAAAACAATCCATTTTTATTCTAGGGTTGCTTCCAAATAAGAAGAGATTTGGGCAATTTATTATAGGATTTTTGGCAACCGCCATGCTTTGTATCGGTGTACAAGTAATGGAGTCCTTCTTAAGCTCATCCCATTGGTTTATTAATGAAAACTTGACTGGGAGTTTAGTTTGGAAAATGTTTTACTGGGATTTAAAGTCTGTCCTTACCGAAGAGCTCGTTTTTCGTGGGGCTATTCTTTTTATTCTGATAAAGAAATTTGGGTCAAGCAGGGCGATAATACTATCTGCCATTGCCTTTGGAATTTACCATTGGTTCACGTTCGGCATATTTGGGGAAATCATTCCTATGGTTTTAGTGTTTATAGGAACAGGACTAATGGGATATGCCTGGGCTTTAGCCTTTGCGAAAACTGAATCTATGGCATTGTCGATTGGATTGCATTTAGGTTGGAATTTCACATTTAACTCGGTCTTTTCAAATGGACCTTTTGGAAATGGAATATTACTATCGAAAGGAGGAGAAATAATTTCTGAATGGTTCACTTTAATCGGTTTCATTCTGGTTCCGATTTTAGTATTGCTGCTCGTAAAACATTGTGTACACAAAAGAAAAAGGAATTTATTACTTAATATAGCATAAATGAAAAATCAAACTATAAGCGATAACCTTGTTTATCAAAGAAAATTAAAAGGCTATTCCCAGGAGGATTTGGCAGAAAAATCTTCTGTCGGGGTCAGAACCATTCAACGTATTGAAAAAGGAGATGTACAACCACACCTACAAACTGTTAAATTGTTGGCGGTGGGTCTAGAGGTAAATGTTGATGATTTGTTGGTTATTGAAAACCCTAAGGAAGAAACCATTCAGCGTAAATGGATGCTATTGCTACACGCATCGCCATTTTTCGGTTTTATAATACCCTTTGCGAATATACTGTTTCCAATTTTTGTTTGGATTCATAAAGCAGAAGACAATAAGATTTATGACCAGCACGGGCGGGCAGTCATTAATTTTCATTCCACTATTTTATTGCTTTTAATACTGTCCTTATTAGCGTTCTTCCCCTTTCCAGGAATGAACTTTTTTGGCACAGCAGCTGTTGTTCTTTATGGAATAATTGTATCTATTTTAAACATTTTTAAAGCACTTGGATCTGGTCAATGTTATTACCCTCTTTCAATTCCATTTTTAAAACCAAAAAGAGATTAAAGTTTAACTCTAGTATTTCGGGTAAGGCTTAACTTAATTCAATAGAATTCCTCGGACACGTTTAGGTAGGTTGTTTTTCAGGTCGATTAAGTTACCATTGACTACAGTGTATTTAATACCCTCATCGGTTATTAATAAAAAAGTTGCAGGGGTGCCTATATGTAAATTAAAGTCAGGAATCTTAGCGGATTCCGAAACAAGGTTAAATGGGACATCAATATCTAAATTAGTTGCTGGCAGTTGCTTTAAACGGACATAGGTATAACCTTGTTTTAGCAATTCCATTAGGTTCAATTTTTTGAGTTCAGCTTGGTTGGCAACGATTTTTGGATAGACTTTTCCGTTAACCATTTTCATGCCTGAAGCATCTAATGTATGATAACCATAGTAAGTAGATAAATCGCCTATCTCCATCACGCGGCCAATAGTGAAATAATTCGTTTTCTCTTTATTGTCAACTTCTAGTTTGTTAATGCCCAGATCTACTATATAGTCATTGCCTAGTAAGTTATAGGTTGCGCCTATTAATTTTAAATCGTAAAGTTTTCTGTCATTTTCAGGGATTTTTATGTAATCATTTACAGAAAGAGATTCATAATTTTTAGTTGCAATACTTTCCAAAGCGCTCAAAATAGCAACATAATTTAGTTTCCGTAGTTCTTTCTTTTCAGGATCGTTGAGGTTACCCCCAGATTCAATCAAAATTGTGCTAGTTCCCCATTTAGTGATATTATCCCCAAAAGCACGTGGCTCAAAATCGTCATTATAGCGACCGACACTGCCAGGTATATAATTTTGAAGCACTTGATTGATATGAACGATTACCTTCATGGCGTTACCTCGCACGGTATTGATATCTTTTTCATAATTATATGCTGGCGCTAAAAATGAAAGACTGGCAGGATTATCAGTTCTAACAGCATTGTAATAAGTGCTTTGGTCGTGCAAATTAAATCCAAATTCTGGGTTTAAGCTATCACGCACCCGTTTTAAGGTTTGCCCTTCAGGTGTTTGTTGTCTAACGGCATCCCTATTGATGTCTATTCCCAATAAATTCTGACGCACAAAATTCTCTGCCCCATCTGGGTTCAGCATTGGAATCATATAAATTGTTAGATTATCTAGAATTGCCTTTTTTTCAGACTCGTGTCCTTGGCTTTGAAAGAAATGTATAATATCAAATAAAGCCCTTGTAGCAGTAGATTCGTCACCATGCATCTGGGACCAAAGGAGCACTTTTGTGTCTCCATTTCCAAATTTTATCAAATTGATTGGTTTGCCACCTATGGATGCCCCAACTTGTTTAACGGTGTAATTTTTGTCATCTTTTAATTCTGAAATATGACCTCTAATATCATCATATTTGATGCGGCGTATGTCTAAACCCTCTACCTTATAGCTATCATAGGAAGTATATAAAGCTTCATCGAAATTCGATTTCTGTGCCATACAAGAGCTGGCACAAAGTATAATCACTAACACATTTGTTAACGGAAATCTTAGGATCATTTGTTTGGGGGATTCGGTTTAAAATTTAAATCTTTTGTTCGTTTTCTTACTGCATTCATAAAGTCTTCACCAGGGTCTACCTTCACGGTCCTATAAGAATCATCTTTTTCTAACCAAAGGGGGTGGCCTACAAAATTGGTGTACTCATAATGACCAATAAGGTATTCAATTGGGTATTTCTTTGCTAAATAGCGAATCAATTCAACATTGGCCTTTAATTGAGACTTGGTAAGTGGCATTTTCTCACTACCAATATTTTCTACCCCAATGGCAGCATGGTTAAGCCCTATAACATGCCTAGCCATTACATCTTCTGGCATCAACCTATAAACGGTACCATCCCTATCTATCATAAATTGGGAGGAAACATTAAGAGCACCTGCACTGCTGATGCCTTCACGACTGTTGGGCAAAGTTGCCCCTTCAAAAGCTTTAAAGGATTGTTCTAGGGTAGGAATGTCCGTCCAATGCAATACAATCATTCTAGGAGTAATCTTGGGAGAGTCTTGCTCCAAGCCATAGCGGTCCGATAAATATTCCAAAGTTAAATCTTGGCGTTGATCATTAAAGTCAATGGGTCGATCAACTATATTAAATCGACTTTTACAAGAAAGCAGTGCAATTAGCAGTGCAGAAAGCAGGATATTTTTCATACTAAATTTGAAGAATTAAAGGTAGCCAATATTTCCAATTGAAGCCTCTTCAAACAATATGAGTTTATTTTTTTAACCTCTAAAAAGAAAGAAATCTTCTTTCATATCCTCGATTTGTGCGTCTTTATTGGTGATGATATAGTCTATAGCCTTTGAAGTAAATGCTTCTCCCTTTTGGGTAAGTGTAACAAGGCCATTTTCGATGGTAATCATATTGTTTTTTAAAGCAAGATCTAAGACAGTTTTTGCCCTTACTTTTTGCCAATTTATATGTTCTTGTAGGTGATTGATATGACGTTCGGCTTGCTCTGTATGGTTTTTTAAATGCAACAAAAAAGTGAGAAGCGAAACTTCTGTTTTTTGTTGCTTTTCACGGTACCATACTGCAATAGCGCCTCTTTTGGGAGCAAATAGATAAACACCCAAAAATATTAGCCCTAAAAAAGTTGTAATTGAACCAGCTATGGATGCATCTAACCAATGAGCTACCCAATAGCCCCCAATTGCTGAAATTACTCCAAACATAGTAGAAAGCCATAGCATGCGTTTAAGGTCATCTGTCAATAAATAGGAGGCGGCCGCGGGAGCTATCATTAATGCAACGACAAGAATAGCACCAACTGCGTCGAAGGCGCCAACCGTCGTTACCGATGAAACTGTCATAAGACCATAATGTATAACAACTGGAGAAAATCCAAGGCTAGCGGCCAATCCTTTATCAAACGTGCTTAGCTTTAGTTCCTTGTAAAAAGAAAGTAATAGGCCTAAAGTTATAATAAAGATGATGGAAATAATCCAAAGAGCCCTAGGTCCTAAATCTGTTCCATCTACCATCCAACGATCGAAGGGTGCAAAAGCCAATTCTCCCAATAAAACAGCATCAACATCGAGGTGAACATCATTAGCATTTTTTGCTATCATCAATACCCCAATACTAAACAAAGCGGGGAATACTAACCCTATGGCGGTGTCCTCTTTAACCAAGCCTGTTTTTTGGATGGTTTCCACCAATATAACTGTGATTATACCAGTAACGGCGGCTAAAACAATTAGTAAGGGTGAATTTAGATTTTCGGTGATAAAAAATCCAACAACGATTCCTGGCAATATAGCATGACTTATTGCATCGCTGATCATTGCCATTTTTCTGAGCACCAAAAATACCCCGGGAATGGCACATGCTACCGCAACCAAACTTGCAATGAGTTGTATTTCTATCTGTGAACTACTCATTTGGTTTTTTTTGTTGGTTGTATAAATTGGCGGCTACGTTAAAACCTTCTTGGGTAAGTCGCCATTCGTTTCCTTCTAGGATAACAAAATCTTTATCCTCCAATTTCTTGAGCGTACCGCGGGTAAACCCCTGAAATTTATTCAAGATCTTTATGGCATGTGGGTGAGAAATATTTTGGTGTGTGGAGGCAATCTGGTACATAAATGCCAAGGTCTTATGCATGTGCAAATCCCTTCTGTTTCTTGCAAAGCGCAATTGTCTGAACAACAATCCGCGATTAGGGGAAAAGATAAAGGAGATTAACACAAAAACTGAGGCGATTATAACAATTACTGGTCCTGTTGAAAGATTGTTTTGGTACGCACTAACGGCAGTACCAACGATGCCGGATAGGGAACCAAAAATAGCAGCAAGTAATACCATTACACCTAAACGATTTGTCCATTGTCTTGCTGCGGCAGCTGGTGCCAATAACATGGCACTCATCAAAACCACTCCTACAGTTTGTAGGCCTAAAACGATGGCTAATACAATAAAAGATGTGATTAAAATATCTATTACCTTAGTGTTGAAGCCTATCGTTTTTGTGAAATCAGGGTCGAATAGCATGATTTTGAATTCTTTCCAAAATAAAATTAGAACCAAAAGGCATAATCCTGCAATTACACTCATTAGCCATACATCGCTTTCTACTAAAGTGGCTGCCTGGCCAAATAAGTACTTGTCTAAACCAGCTTGATTGGCGTTTGGCATTTTTTGGATGAATGTGAGTAGTAACATTCCAAATCCAAAAAATATAGATAAGATGAGCCCAAGAGCTGTGTCCGATTTTAAATGGGTTTTGGAGATGATGCCACGAATCCAAAATGTACCTAAAAGTCCACTAATTAGAGCGCCAATCAATAAAACATGTCCATCTTTTGTTCCCGTCCAAAGAAAGGCTAGTGCAATTCCTGGCAATGCAGCGTGCGAAATTGCATCTCCTAATAAACTTTGCTTCCTCAATACCGCAAAACTACCCAACATACCACATACTGCTCCCAGAACAGCGGTGCCCAAAGTGATGGTCCTTAGGGTGTAGTCGGATATGATAAGATCAAAGTATTCCTTCAAAATAGCTTTGTTTATTCTTGAATGCTTACTTTATAATTGATGCCATAGGTTTTTGTAAGGTTGTCATCATTGAAAATGTCCTTTATAGGCCCGGTGGCAATCTTTTTTACATTTAGAAAGGTTACCCAATCAAAATATTCTGGAACTGTTTGTAAATCGTGGTGCACCACAATCACTGTTTTGTTGGCCTTCCTTAAGGCTTTTAATATGTTTATTATGGCAATTTCAGTAGTAGCATCAACCCCTTGAAATGGTTCGTCCATAAAATAGATTGATGCATCTTGCACTAAAGCCCGAGCAAGAAAAATACGTTGTTGTTGCCCGCCAGATAATTGGCTAATCTGACGATTTTTGAAGGGCAACATCCCAACTTTTTCAAGAGCTTCTAAAGCGGCCTTCTTTTCAGATTGACCAGGTCTTTTAATCCAACCTAATTTGCCATAAGTGCCCATCATCACTACATCTAAAGCAGTAGTAGGGAAATCCCAATCAACACTTCCTTTTTGAGGCACATAGGCCACCAAGGAACGTTGTTTCTCATAAGGTTTTCCATAAATGCTAATGCTACCAGCAATAGGTTTCAAAATACCGAGAATGGCTTTGATTAGGGTTGATTTTCCCGCGCCATTTGGACCGACAATTGCCATAAGAACCCCTTCCGGAATTTCTAAATCGATATCCCACAACACAGGTTTGTAATTATAGGCAACCGTAAGGTCGTCAACTTTAACCGCTAGTTTTTGTTGAGCATCCATAGTGTTATTTTAAGGCATCTACCATGGTGGTGACATTGTGTAAAAACATACCAATGTATTCCCCTTCTTTGGTTCCTGCATCTCCGAGCGCATCTGAATAGAGTGTTCCGCCAATTTCAACTTCATTTCCTTTGGATTTAACCGCAGCTTGCAGTGCTTCAATTGTACGTTTTGGCACTGAACTTTCTACAAAAATTGCCTTTACCTTTTTTTCGATAATGAAGTTTGAAAGGTTTTGAACGTCTTTTACACCAGCTTCCGTAGCTGTTGACAAGCCCTGTAAACCGACTACCTCAAAACCAAAAGCTTTACCGAAATAATTAAATGCATCATGGGCCGTAACCAAAATTCTTTGTGATGGTTCAAGTTCATCTATTTTTTGTTTAAGTTGAGACTTAAGTTCAATCAACTGTTCACGGTATACAGACCAATTTTGTGTGTAGTATCCGGCATGTTTAGGATCAGCTTCTGCTAGGGTTTCCTTGGCATATTCCCCGATAGCTATCCAATTATCTATATCGAACCAAATATGAGGATCGTAATTTCCTTGAAAGGCCTCCGAACCAATGAAGGTAGAAGGATCGAGCGCATCTGACAGGGCAACGGTATGTATGCCATAATCCTCCATTTTTTCAAAAACTTCTACCAATTTTCCCTCAAGGTGCAACCCGTTATAAAAAATGAGATCAGCGTTCCCTAATTTGTTGACATCACCTTCGGAAGCTTTGTATAAATGAGGGTCTACGCCGCTTCCCATTAATCCTTCCAATTCAACCGAATCTTTGGCAATATTGCGGATGAGGTCGGTTATCATGGTGGTGGTAGTGGCTACTTTTAGCTTTCCAGTTTCTTCTTTTTCCGATTTACAGGAAAAGGCTGCTATTGAAATTACTACGAATAATAAATAAAGACTAAACTTTTTCATTTTGGCAATCTAAAGCTGACACCAGCGCTTAATAATAACTTTTGGCCTTCGGTAATTCCGCTGCCAATGGTGGCGTCTAATTGTACATTATTGGATATTAAATAAGTGAGGCCTGCATCCCATAAATGGTTGGCAGATGAATCTTCCGGAAGATCGCCGTAAAGCTCTAAGTAGAATCCAAAAGTGTCAGTTATTGAATAACCATAGGATATGGTATATACGTAATTGGCTTCTGGCGAATCATTTCCCCATTCAACACCTGCATTATAAGATAAGCTTGATTTATCACTAAGGCTATGGGCAAATGCGAATCTAAAATCGACTCCCGTAGTCTCGGGTCTGTAATCTGAGGCAGCTAAAAATGGAAGCTGCAAGTGGCCAATAAGACCAATCTCTGGCCAACCATTTTTTTCTTTTGTAATGCCGATTTTTGTTCCGAATAACAACGGACTGAAACCACTTAGAATATTCTCTAATTTCTGACCTTGGTAGGTGTATTCTTCTTCGGTAAAATCCCAACCCAAGCGCATTTCGAGATTGTCTAATATCCCTATACGAACTAAGGTGGTATTATAGGTGGTAGCATCAATTTCTAGCCCATCCTTTTCAAAATTGGTTAAATATGCTCCAGTTTCAATTTGGATGTAACCTGGTTTTACTGTACTCGCTGATTCTGTGGCATCCGGCCTATCAGTAATCATTGGGTCGAGTTCTTCTTTTTGAGCTTCCATAGATAGAAATGAAATGAACGTAATAAGAAAACTAAGACCTTTTTTCATCTCTCGAAACATATATTAAATTGGTAAAATCGTAATTCAATAAGAGGCTTTTATTCTCAATTTCTATTTCTGTCATTTTGGTGGCTTGTAATTGCTTGGTTACTTTTAGTTTATTTGAAATTTTAAGACCATGATCCTCACAGAACTCAAAAAACTCCTTGTCTTCACTTAAAAGACGTGAAATGTGGTAGCTAAGGCCTTCCTCCGCGTTATTCAAAGGCACAACATTTTCTTTGGAAGCGATTTGCCCATCATTAGAAGGGATTGGATCTCCATGTGGATCGAAATCTGGATTGCCTAAATAGTCACTTAATTTATCTGCTAGAAAATCGGAAGTACCATGCTCTAACAACTCAGCCTCACGGTGTATTTCATGCAAAGACATGTCGAAGGTGTTAAAGAGAAAAGCTTCCCACAGGCGGTGTTTTCTTACCACATTGAGCGCCATTTCGTTGCCTTTGTTGGTTAGCCTAAGAGGTTGATATTTCTCGTAAATCAATAGATTTTTGTTGGCTAACTTTTTAGCCATATCGGTAGCGGCCGCATTAGAAATACCTAATTGCTTGGCAATGTTGCCGGGCTTGGTGTCCCTATGCTCCAACACCTCATTTTTATAAATGGCCTTTATGAAATTCTCTACAGCTACAGACATTTCTATTACACTAAATTAAAATTTAAGCTTACTTAAATATTTTTCAAATATAACTAAAATATTAGAACTTCAAAATTTTTACAATTTTGGTATCTTGCTGCTTCTAAAATTTTAATCAATATGAAATTTCTATCCCTTTTACTTCTATTAGTTGCTCTTCCAATTTCGGCTCAAACCGAAAAAACACCCTTTCAGCCTATGGATGTATTTGAGTTGGAATGGGCCAGTGATCCTCAAATTTCTCCAAATGGGCAACAAGTGGTGTATCGCAGAAGTGGTTACGATGTTATGACGGATGGTACTTCTGGCAGTCTATGGATTTTAAATACGGATGGAAGTCAACACCAAAAACTCACTACGAGAGACGTTAATGAGGGTAGTGCAGTTTGGTCTCCCAAAGGAGACAGAATTGCTTTTGTGAGTAGTTCTGATGAGGGCTCAGAAATTTATGTGTATTGGGTGAATACACGAGTGTTTGCGCGAATAAGCCAGTTAGAACATTCACCCTCTAACCTTATTTGGGCACCAGACGGAAAGTCTCTAACATTTAGCATGTTTGTGCCTAAGGCATCACCTGTGGTCACCAAAATGCCTAAGGCTCCAAAAGGAGCAAAATGGGCAGATGATGCCAGAATCACTGATCGTTTATACCACGAGGCTGATGGAAGAGGATATATTCCACCAGGAAATACCCATCTATTTATGATTCCCGCTGATGGAGGTAGTCCTAGACAGTTAACTTCTGGAGATTTCGACCATAGAAGTTCGCTGTCGTTTTCACCAGATGGTAATTATATTTATTTTTCAAGCAATAGGGTAGAGGATGCTGAATATCGCTTTACAAATAGTGAGGTTTATAAAGTAAATGTCCGCACCAATGAAATAACAGCCTTAACAGACCAAGATGGGCCCGATCATGATGTGCAAGCATCACCAGACGGCAAATGGTTAGCCTATGTGTCTTATCCAGAAAAGGTTCAAACCTATCAGGTACGCCATATCTATGTGATGGATACCAATGGCAATAACAAAAAGATGCTTTCTGGGAATTTAGATCGTTCTGCGTCTTCTCTAGTTTGGTCCAAGGACAGTAAAGGGATTTATTTTAACTATGATGATAAAGGGAACACTAAAGTGGCCCATATCGATTTAACAGGTAGGGTTACCAAATTGGCTGACAATATGGGCGGAACTTCCTTGGGTCGTCCGTATGGATCTGGTTCTTTTTCCATAGCAAACGATGGCAGTTTTGTGTATACAGAATCGACGCCCGAGCATCCAGCAGACTTAGTGGTGGTTTCCAATAAAGGCAAATCCACTATGAAGATTACGGATTTAAATTCAGATTTGCTGGATTATCGCGAACTGGGTAAAGTTGAAGAAGTATGGTACAAATCGAGTGTCGATGGTAGAGATCTCCAAGGTTGGATTGTAAAGCCTCCGAAATATGATGCCTCTAAAAAATATCCATTGTTGGTGGAAAATCACGGCGGACCAATCTCTAACTATGGGGACCGCTTCACCGCCGAAATTCAGTTGTATGCAGCAGATGGCTATTTGGTGTTTTATCCAAATCCGCGCGGAAGCACCAGTTACGGGGAAGAATTCGGTAATTTATTGTACCACAATTATCCTGGTGACGACTACCAAGATGTGATGGACGGGGTGGATTATTTAATTGGAAAAAATCTTATAAATCCAGATAATATGTACGTTACAGGAGGTAGTGCTGGAGGTATTATGACTGCTTGGATAATTGGGAAAAATAATCGTTTTAATGCAGCGGTGGTTCAGAAACCGGTGATGAATTGGATCAGCAAAACTCTTACAGCCGATAATTATTTTGGTTATGCAAACTCCCGTTACCCTGGTCAACCTTGGGAAAATTTTGAAACCTATTGGAAGTTTTCACCAATTTCTCTAGTTGGAAATATTGAAACACCTACTATGGTAATGGTAGGAATGAACGATTTACGTACACCACCATCGGAAGCCAAACAGTTATATCATGCCCTTAAGCTGCGAAAGATTGAAACACTTTTAGTAGAAATTCCATCTGCCTCACACGGCATCGCCAATAGGCCTAGTAACCTTATCAAAAAAGTGTTACATACCTTGGCTTGGTTTAACAAGTATAATCCTGAGAAAAAAGAAACGAAATAAAAGATTTTATCCGCAACCGCAGTTGTCGTTACCACAGTTTTTATTGGAGGGGCTCTTTTTCAAAACAAACTTTTTAAGTAGGTAACCCACAGCCAATATAAGGCAAACAATTACTAATATGGTTTGGATAACTGGTGTCATTGTTTATTTTAAAAATTGATAGGCCATTAAGGCAACTATATATGCAAAGGTACTCATTGTAGTTAATTGAAGCATAGGCCATTTCCAGGAATTTGTTTCCCGCTTTACGATTGCGAGGGTACTCATACATTGCATAGCAAAGGCGTAGAAAAGCATTAGGGAAATACCCGAAGCAAAATTAAATAGAGGCGTGCCTAAAATAGGGTTTACTTCCCCTGCCATTCTGTTTTTAATGGTTTCCTCCTCGTCACTTCCAACAGAATAAATGGTTGCTAAGGTTCCCACAAAAACCTCACGCGCAGCAAAGGAACTAATGATGGCAATACCTATTTTCCAGTCGTAACCTAATGGTCGAATTGCGGGCTCTATCGCTCTTCCGGCAAGACCAATAAATGAATGCTCTAGCTTATAGGAGGCTATGTGTTGATTGATTTCTTCCGCACTTAAATTTTGATCTGCATACTGCTCTGCAACAATGCGGTCAGCCTCATTAAAATTTTCACCAGGACCATAAGAGGCTAAAAACCATAAAATAATAGAGATTGCTAAGATGATTTTTCCAGCCCCAAACACAAAGGATTTGGTTTTCTCCAAAACGGTAAGCGCCACGTTTTTAAAGAGTGGTAGTTTGTAATTTGGCATCTCTACAACAAAGAAACTACGGCTTCTGATTTTTAGGGTTTTGCTAAGTATAAAGGCAGAAACTATAGCTGCACCAAAGCCAATTAGGTATAACAACATTAGCGTTAAAGCTTGGTAACTAAGTCCAATAAATCGGCCTTGGGGAATAACTAAGGCGATTATGATGAGATATACAGGTAAACGGGCTGAACAGGTTGTAAAAGGCGTCACCAAAATGGTGATTAAACGTTCCTTCCAACTTTCAATATTTCTAGTGGCCATAATTGCAGGAATGGCACAGGCGGTTCCCGAAATTAAAGGCACCACGCTTTTTCCACTTAAACCAAAACGCCGCATAATGCGATCCATTAGAAAGACCACACGACTCATATAACCACTTTCTTCCAAAATGGAAATAAAGAGGAACAGAAATGCAATCTGTGGAATGAATATGACAATACCTCCCAAACCGGGGATGATTCCGTCCGCCAACAAATCGGTAAATACACCAGCTGGCATAACATTTTTAACCCATTCACTTAAAGACACAAAGGCACTGTCAATAAGGTCCATAGGCACGCTGCTCCAATCGTAGATTGCCTGGAAAATGGATAACAAAATCACAAAAAAGATGGCATAACCCCACACCTTATGCGTAAGAATGCGGTCTAATTTGGTGCGTAAATCCTTGGCCGTTGCCAAATCTATTGTTTGCCCTTTTTTAAGGGCTTCATTTATAAATTGGTAGCGTTTTATGGTTTCTTTTTGCTGTAATCGTTTAAGATCTGATTTAGATTTAGTCTTGAAATTAGACATTGGGTCTATCTCATTACGCTCCGTTTTACCAAAGTTGACATCCTGTGTAATTACGAGCCATAACTTGTATAACAGCTGATTAGGGAAAGCCTTTCTAAGGTTGTCGAAATACTCCTGTTCAAACGTAAAGGCATTTAAACATGGCTTAATGGAGAGATCCTTATAATTTGCTATCAACTCCTTCAAAATAGGAATACCTGTATTTTTGCGGGTACTCACCAAAGCTATTTTCGTGTGAAGGGTCTTTTCGAGATATGAAATATCTAAACTTATCCCTTTATAATCCATACGATCTGCCATGTTTATCACCAAAATGGTTGGGATTTCTAGATCCTTTATTTGGGTAAACAATAACAGGTTTCGCTTTAGATTTTCAACATCACTGATAACAACCGCAACATCTGGATAATCCTTGTCATTTTTGTTCATTAACAACTCGATGACCACATTCTCATCTAAAGAAGAGGCGTTAAGACTATAAGTGCCAGGTAGGTCGAGTATATGGGCCTTTACCCCTCTAGGAAGTTTACAGATACCCTCCTTTTTTTCAACCGTTATTCCTGGATAATTACCCACTTTTTGATTGAGTCCAGTAAGGGCATTAAACACGGAGGTTTTACCGGTATTGGGGTTTCCGATGAGAGCTACATTAATCTGTTTACTCATCGACGATATCTATTAAAATATGGATTGCAGTCTCTTTCCTGATGGCTAAATGGGTGCCATTTACGTTGAGATATAGGGGGTCTGAAAAAGGGGCTACCTGCACCAAACGCACTTCATTGCCGGGCAAACAACCCATTTCTAACAATTTTAAGGGAATATGTATGGAAGACACATCCATGATGATGCCCTTTTGTCCGCGTTTAAGATGTGCCAGTGTCGATTGCACCTTATTTAGATTGATTTTAAAGAAGCAAAAGTACAGTAAATTTGGGATTGCGAAAAATAGTTGGCGAAAATCCTTTATTCTTTCTCTAGGATTTTGATGTCCTTAAGAAGTTTTTCTATATCCTCTTTATTGGTACCATCATAAAATCCACGTATTTGCCCCTTGGCATCCACCAACACAAAATTTTCTGTATGTATCATACCATAAGGATCGCCAAAGGGTTCGTCCTTAACAGCAAGATAGCTTTTTCGGGCTAAATCATATATCTGTTTGCGGTCGCCCGTTACCAAATTCCATTTACCATCATCCACCCCTTTTTCTTCTGCATATTTTTTCAATTGGGGTACCGAATCTATTTCTGGTGTTACAGAATGTGAAAGCAGCAAGACATTAGAATCATTTTTTAATTCCTCCTGCAGGGTCACCATATTGTCGGTCATAATGGGGCAAATGGTTTGGCAGGTGGTAAAAAAGAAATCGGCCACATAGATTTTATCTTTATAATCGTTTTGGGTAATGGTATCCCCATTCTGGTTAATTAATGCAAAATCTGCTATACTGTGATATTTCCTTTGGTACTGCACATTTTCGTCCACCATCTCCTCGTTTACCATATTGGGTTGGTAAATTGGCAACACCTCGGCGGGTTTCAAGATGGTATAAAAAATAGTGATGATAATAAGAGAGAGGATTGCTAATCCGATAAAGAATTTTTTATACGCCCTAAAGAAATTCCACATAGCTCAACAAAGCATCGATTAAAACAGGCACAAAAATACTACTACATTCAAGTTTAACTAAGGCTTTTAACACTTAAAGACTATCTTTATGCGCATATGAAAAGGAAACCCCAACTATGAGAACTTTTTTCTCACTAATGTTTGTATGGTTCTGCGCCACAGTTTACGGTCAGACCGAAGAGGTTTGGGTGCAGCAATTAATGGAGGCTGAAACCAAATCGGCCTTGCGTATACAACAGCTGCAAACCAATGCCAACACTGCTAATTACGATTTAAAATACCATCGGTTAGAATTTAATGTGGATCCTGCGGTCGCATCCATTTCTGGTACTGTTACAAGTTATTTTGTGGCTAAGGAGAATTTGAATTCGGTGGTGTTTGAGTTGACTCAAAATATGACCGTTACAGACGTGATTCAAAGGGAAACCAACTTATCCTTTACTCAAAATTCTGATGATGAGGTGGTCATAACCTTGACAGCCACGCAAGCAATTGGGGTTTTAGATTCCCTGAGCATTACTTATACGGGCACACCCCAAAGTTCAGGGTTCGATTCATTTGAAGCCTCTACCCATAATGGTGATCCTGTCTTATGGACCCTTTCTGAACCCTATGGCGCTAAAGACTGGTGGCCCTGCAAGCAAGATTTGAATGATAAAATAGATTCCATAGATGTTTACCTCACCATACCTAAATTCAATAGTGATAATGAAGAAAACAAGGCCGTTTCTAATGGCTTAAAGCTAAGCGAAGTTACCACTGGTGACTTTAAGACCACTCGATTTAAACATAAATACCCTATACCGGCCTATTTAATCGCCATAGCCGTTACCAATTATAGCGAGTATTCTGAGACCATTGATAACAATGGCAATCCGTTTGAGTTCGTCAATTATGCCTATCCAGAATATTTAAATTATTGGCAAACAAATTCGCCAGTAACTGTGGATATCATGAATTTCTTTTCGGAAACTTTTGGGGAATATCCCTTTGCTTCCGAAAAATATGGTCATGCCCAATTTGGCTGGGGAGGCGGTATGGAACATACCACAATTTCCTTTATGGGCAGCATGCAACGGGGTCTGGTAGCCCATGAATTGGCCCATCAATGGTTTGGGAATAAGGTTACCTGTGGCAGTTGGCAGGATATCTGGATTAATGAAGGATTTGCAACCTACTTGTCTGGTTTGGTAGTGGAAGAATTAGATGGAAATAATTCCTTTAGAAGTTGGAAACAATCCCTAGTGCAAAACATTACATCCCAAAATGGTGGTTCAGTGTATTTGCAGCCCCAGGACACCCTAAATGTTGGACGGATTTTTAATGGACGACTGAGTTATTACAAAGGAGCAATGGTGTTGCACATGCTTCGGAAAAAACTCGGCGACCCTACTTTCTATCAAGGGTTGAATGACTTTTTAAACCATCCCGACTATGCCTTTGACTATGCAAAAACAGCTGATTTAAAAGCGGTTTTGGAAAGCGCTTCAAATGAAGATCTTACAGAGTTTTTTGATGATTGGGTGTATAACCAAGGCCATCCTACCTATGAGGTTCTTTGGAAACAACCCAACGCCAACACGGTAGAAATAACACTGAACCAAACCCAAAGCCATGTATCGGTTTCGTTTTTTGAAGCTCCTGTACCAATCCGTTTGGTTGGCAGTGGAGGGGAGGTGATGGATGTGGTATTGGATCATACTTCCAATGGACAGATTTTTAATGAGACGGTTAATTTTGATGTGAGTTCCGTACTATTCGACCCAGAATTCGATTTAATTTCCCGTAACAATAGTGTTACTTTAGGTATGGAGGACCATATTACGGAACAGCTTTCTATCAGTATATATCCCAACCCAACGACGGGCAAGTTTCATATTTCAAAACCCGACCAATTTATTATCGATGAAATTAGGTTGCTATCACCTTTGGGGCAAGAAGTTCTAAAAATGCCTTATGCTAAAGAGATAGACGTTTCCCATCTTGCTGATGGACTGTTCTTTATAGAGCTGAAATCGGAACGGGCTACAATTACTAAAAGCCTGTTAAAAAACTAAATGCATATTCAACATAAGTTTTCATAATTGGGTTAAAAGATTACTTTTGTGCCGCTAGACGTATTATATAAATGATCGATGGAGTTTGTAATTAAAATTTCCCAATTTCTACTTAGTTTATCCTTACTCATTATACTGCATGAACTAGGACATTTTTTGCCCGCAAAATGGTTTAAAACCAGGGTGGAAAAATTCTACCTGTTTTTCGATGTCAAATATTCCCTATTTAAGAAAAAGATTGGCGAAACCGTTTATGGTATTGGTTGGTTGCCCTTAGGAGGTTATGTAAAGATCTCCGGGATGATAGACGAAAGTATGGACAAGGAACAAATGGCACAGCCACCACAGCCTTGGGAATTTCGTTCTAAGCCAGCTTGGCAGCGTTTGATTATAATGTTAGGTGGGGTAACCGTCAACTTTATCTTGGCTATTGTTATCTATATCGGGATGAGCTATTACTACGGTGACCTTATGTTGCCAATCGATAACATCCAAGATGGGATACTTATCGAAAACAATGTCGCCAAGGAAGCCGGTCTTGAAACAGGGGATAAGATTGTGGCCGTGGATGGTAAAAAGATTGAATACTTTTCGCAACTACCAGAAAATGTGTTGTTCGGTAACACCATTACGGTAGAACGTGACGGTCAAACCAAAGACGTACATCTACCTGAAGACTTTTTGGCACAGATGATCGACTCTAAAGAACCTTTCTTTATCGATTTGCGTATGCCATTTATCGTGGCTCAAATACCGGATTCGTCCCATAACAAACAAAGTGGTTTAAAAGAAGGGGATGTCATTGTCGCATTAAATGACACTCCAACCAAATATACAGATCAGGTGGTGCCTGCGCTTGAAAAATATAAGGGTCAAGAAGTAGATGCAACTGTATTAAGGGATAAGCAAAATATCACCATTCCTTTAGAGGTAAATTCTGACGCCAAATTAGGGTTGGCCTATGCTACTGGGGCAACGCCGAAAACCTTGGAAGAATTGGGTTATTATACTTATGTAACCAAAAAGTATAATCTGTTTGAATCAATCCCTGTTGGCTTAACCAAGGCAAAGGACAAGCTACTGTCTTATTTTAAGCAGGTAAAAGCAATTTTTACACCTAGTACAGGGGCCTATAAGGGTGTAGGTGGTTTTAAGGCGATTTATGATATTTTTCCTGCCTTTTGGAGTTGGGAAGTTTTCTGGAGTATCACAGCCTTTTTATCCATTATGTTAGGGGTATTAAACCTGTTGCCGATACCGGCATTAGATGGTGGACATGTGATGTTTTTACTATATGAAATGGTCTCTGGGCAGAAGCCTAGCGAAAAGTTTTTGGAAAAGGCACAGATAGTAGGATTCATTATTTTAATCGCTTTGGTGCTGTTTGCCAATGGCAATGATATTTTTAGGGCCTTTTCAGACTAAATTTTTTGAATGTTTTATATTTGTATAAAATAAAATTTACCCTATATTTGCGCTCGCAAAAGCGAAAACACTCCTCCTTAGCTCAGTTGGTTAGAGCATTTGACTGTTAATCAAAGGGTCGCTGGTTCGAGCCCAGCAGGGGGAGCAAGGCCGGAAGCCGCACCACAAAAGGCTTCCGGCTATTTTTAAAAACCCTTCTCACCCTGTCATTTTATCAAACGTTAATAAAATCGTTAATAAAATGGCCAAGCGAATAACCTTGCCGAACGGCTGCTCAATGAGCACTCCCTCAGTCAACCCGGGGGACTGGAAATCAGGTGGTATATCACTATTAGACACTTACTGGAGGATCCAATACTACTTCTATGATCCATCACATCCAAGGAAAAGAAAACTTGTTGTAGTCAAGGGAATGAATGAGTTCCATACACTCAATGAAAGGCGTATGGTGACCAAATCACTGATCGAGGACGAGATCAACAATAACCATAATGGCTTCAACCCATTGCTAGGAAAGTTTGTTGAAGTCATTATCAGAGAAGACAAGGATCTGCATCCAGATCTCAAATTCCTCAAAGCTTTTAGGTTGGCAACCGAACGGATCAGCTGTACCGATGAGCATCGTAAACAGATTGAATGGTGCCTTGACCGGTTGGAAAAATCCATCGATAAGATGAAAATTGGATTCGTTACCATATCCAATCTGAAGCGAAGCGAACTTAAAAGGATCTTTGACCACGCTGAATTATCCCCAAGCATCCACAATAAGTATCTAGCCTATATCTCCAGCCTTTTTAAAATTTTGATTGAATACGAATGCTGTGAGATCAATCTGGCCAGGGATATCTCCAGAAAGAAAGTTACCGTGAAGGAACGGGAAGTTATGAGTCCGGAGCAACATAGAACCGTTGTGAAGTATTTAAAAAACAATTATGAGTCTTTCTATCGTTATGCCGTGATCTTCTTCCATTCGGCAGCCAGATCAGCGGAGCTGATGCGTCTCCAAGCCAAGGATGTAGATATCAAGAACCAGGAATATAAAGTTTTGGTGAAAAAAGGGAAATACTATCGTGAAGTGACAAAGGTGATTCTGAAAGCTGCTCTCCCATTCTGGAAGGAAGCATTGAAAGGAGCCAAGCCAGATGATTATATTTTTTCCAAAGGATTGTCACCAGGCCTCAATCCTATCAAATCCAACCAGATCACCAAGCGCTGGTACCGACTCGTCAAACAATCCGATAAAATCAAAGATGATAATGACAAAGTGATTAAGGTGACAGCTGACTTCTATTCTATGAAACACTCATTCCTTGACAGCATCTCTGAAGAGGACGCCCAAAAAATGGCAGATCACACAACCTCCAAAACCACCGCAATTTATAGAACAAACCAGAAAAGACGTGATCGTGAAGTATTGAAAAATATGGAAGTTAAATTGAAGGTGGTTTAGATACTATTATGCTTGGCAATAGGCTACGGCCCCAAGTTTTATTTTTGAAATATGAATCCAATGGAAAATTTGCCTAGGAAGTTTGGCCGCTATATGATCACTATTAAACGTTCACATGGTGGCAAAGAGGAACACATTGCAAATTTTAACCAGCATGGATTTACACCAGTCTATACTAATTTAAGGGCAGATGACAGGATTATTGGGTGGGAATATTATATTTGATTGATGAACCTCTTCTTCCCCCACGACCACAAACCAAGCCACATAAAATCTCTTGATGGTCTTAGAGGTCTTGCAATCTTATTGGTTTTGGTGGCTCACCTGCATCACTTCCATGACAATGAAATTTTCCATGTCCTCAGGTTCTATGGCAGGGCGGGGGTGTATTTGTTCTTCGTCCTATCCGCTTACCTTCTCGACAGGCAGATAATCGAAGTATTCCTATCAAAAAAAAGTTCTACCGATTATTGGAGATATTACGCCAAAAGAAGGTTCTTGAGGATATTCCCGCTTTATACCGTTGTGCTCATTATTTATCTCATTTCTGGTGTTTGGCTTGATGGCCCAGGGGATTTTGTAAAGCATCTATTTCTATTAGAAGGTAAGGGAGTATTCTGGTCAATACCTGTTGAGTTTAAGTACTATATTTTTTCACCGTTGATTGTATGGGCGTTCTACAGGTTTACGAAATGGAACTTGCCTCTTATGGTTGCAATAATGACATTTATATCTTTAGTATCACTCTTTCTGTTTTGGCGTAAGTTGATTGGTACCTCAGACTTTTTTCAATCCCTTCCCGCCTTCTTTTTAGGTACGTTTTTGGCCTATATCGATAAGTTCAATTCATTTGAGTACAAAAAATATTACAAGGTGTTCGAAGTGCTTTCTATTATTGGGTTGATATTGATACACCCTTTAATTTTTAAATATGTGGGGCTTAGGCCAAGAATGATGTGGGTAACATACCTATATTTTTCACCTGTACTTCTTGGGGGTATATTTATAAGTGCCAAATATGGACTATTGAAGAAACTATTTGAGGTGAAATCTTTGCGGTTCATGGGGGCTATAAGTTTCAGCGCATATCTGTTGCACCCAATAATAATTCAAGCAATAAATCTATTAGACTTGTCGCTTACAATAAAACTAATAATTTATCCCTTTATTTTGGTGGGAGTATGTATCGTGACTTATCGGTTTATTGAGTACCCAGCCTCTAAAACAAAACAATTAAAATTAACCACCTTTACGCGGAATAAATAGAATTATTCCCTATTGTTGGAATGTCAGATGTGTCACGAATCCTGTTAGAAAAAGGAATATTGATTGTTTCCAATAATCTCTCCAGAAGTCAGGATTATCTTTTCTCTTGGTCGCACGCATTTCCCTCCTTGACTTTCTAATTTCACTTTTAAGTGAATCGTTTGTGGCTTTCTGAGCCTTGATAATTTCTCGAAGCACATCATTGTTGGCTTTTTGACGAAGCTCCAGCTGAGTGTAGTTCTTGGTGGAGTTACAACTAACCAGTCCAGTGTTCAGAATCAGAATTAAAGTTAAAAGGTAGATGAAGGATTTCATGCTTATAGGTATTTGTTGGCTAAGAAGAGGGCACCTATGCAAAATGCGAATCCAATGCCTATCATTAGTATTGTTGGCGGGGCTTTAACTTTGGCATTTGAATTTCTGAAGCTTTCATCCACTTCTGAAGTTTGGTTATGTTCTAGATTGGTGTTTTCTCCAATTTCCTCAAAAAGGTTTTCTTTCGTACCGGTTGAATCGGTCTCCTTTTTATTGGTCTCAGAATTATGAATCTCAGCATTGGCCCCATGGATGGTAATGCTCTTACCAGTGTGATCTGTCACCGTTATAGATTTGTCTGGATCCGCTTGAGTCAGTTTCAAAATGCTATTTTTAGTCAGCTCCAAAACTTCCGAGGTTTCCACTTTTTTAATCTCAGCAGTCTTTTTTGAAGTTTTGACTGTTTCCGATTTCAGCTCAGTGTCAATCGTTTCCTTATAGCGTCCCCGCTCGGTATATTTCTGCTTGGTTCTGCAACCACTCAGGACGGCTAAACCTATTAGGATGATCAATAATTTCTTCATGACAGTGAGTTTAAGGCATTAAACAAGCAAAGAGCAGTTTGGTTTCTGAACTTATCGTCCAGTAGCTTCTCCAGATCACTAGATGTGGTCATGAATCCCATTTCGAATAACACTGCAGGGCTATAGGTTTCCCTCAGAACATGAAAATTGGCTGCTGCCGGTGGGCGCAATTCCAAAGGATATCCATTCGATTTTAAATGGGCAGTGAGCTTGTCGGCTATCTCCTTTCCAGAATTGGAATAATAGAAAAAGCGCCCTCCTTTGGCTTGATCCTTTACCCTGAAGGCATCCGCATGGATACTTATAAAAACTGATTTTTTTCCACGTACAAATATGTCTGCAGCGATCTCACGCTCACGCCTGCAGCGCTCCTCCAATGGCACGTCATACCATTCATTTGTGATGAAATAGGCCTCCTTGCCATTTGCCCAAAACAAGTAGGACAATTTATTGCCAACAGCTTCATTGACTGAATTCTCCTTAAGCTTCACTTTTCCGTTTGGCCAGTTGAATCCTGTGGATTCTTTTCCCGGCGTTTCATAACCATGGCCAGTATCGATTATCGGTATCATGACTGTGGAGTTTTACCCTTGAGATCATCCAGATCTAAAGTATTGTTGAACTTGGTAATCCGCTCCATTAATGCAGGTGGAGGGAATTTCTTTCCACTCAAGATGTATGCATTCTTTATGGCTGAAAAAGCTGGGTAAAGAAATACGGCCAATCGCATCACTATCAATAAATAACTTTTGACTATGCTGACTTCTGCAATCAAATGGTTAATCCCTTCAAATAGGAATCCCATTGCAATACATAGGCTGATTTTGATTACAAGGCCTTTCAGATTTTTCTTGACCTCGAAATCTTTGATTTGGAGATGAAAGATTGATCCAAGAATGTGGTCAATTACAATGGCCACCAATACCAAAACGATGTAATCGCCATTGGCGATCGTCCAGCTCGTAACTTTTTCGAATAGCCAAGCAATCAATCCGGCCGGAGCCGATATTATCAATAGGGATTTTAGCTTGGCGCTTAGGCTTCCAGTGAAGGCAAGCACTAGATTGTTAATGAAGAACATAAGCAGGTTGTTTAAAAAAGGGGCTTTCATTTTTTTGTGCGGTTTTCATTGAAGTTTATTACGAAAGACATTATTCTCTCTTCTGATGGAGGTTTAATGCAATATGCCAAGGACCAGAACTCAAAGATGTACATGGCCAATAGATCTTGAAAGTCTGAATAGTATGGGGTGAGGTTTTTCTTGAGGAATTGGTTGATCTCAAATTTCCCTGGACGATCGCGCTTCAGGTAATTCTTGACACCAATATGCTCATCGTGGAAACGACGGCACAATTGGGCTTTATAGGTTTCGGTGTATTTGGTTTTGGGGCTCATTTTGTTTTAATGTTCAAATCATAATTAGTTTTTTAGGTCAACGATTCCTTTTATTTCTGTGAGTTATAGTCTTTAAGGTTTTATGAAAGTCAAGTTTGAAGTCGCATTTGGGTCGGTGACTAACCCTAATAAATCAAAGCAAATCACAAGTCGTTCATCTGGGTTTTGAGCGTTGCAAACTATTTGCCCGATATGGTGATTGCTTCCGACATCGCTTAGATTTCCCAGTTTTCGCGTTGTATAAGTGTTGAATAAGTCCGAACTTTTATATTCGAATATTGGTTCGTCTGGGTCTGTTTTATCAATAACAAAAACGTAATCGAAATATTTGTCCCAACCCAATTGCACAAATCTTTCTTGACCTGACCAATGATAAAATGCAGGAAGAATCCCGCTTAAATCCTTATAAATCCAAGACCCGCCCGACATGGTGTAAAGCCTCAATTCTTGCGGCGTGACATAAGGGTTCCCGTCGTCGATGTTCCCTGTGTCAATGTCCGATAAACTGACAAGCAACCGAATCACCCCGTTCTTGACGCAAGCCCCTTCAAAAAAGACATCTTGTTCGGCGTCGGCTTGCTCAACAACCAAGCAAAAATTGTCAAGTTCCGTTTTGTTAACGGGCACAAGACCCGAAACATCTTTTGAAAAAGATTTTTGAAAGTTTTTCCAAACAACACCGTCTTCGCTTCTCAAAACATGGATTCCCGTTTTTGCCGATGTTCCATCGTCACGGATATTCAAGGCAACGAACAATTCGTCCGTGTCCGAATAGATGTCTTGGGTGTAAGCCCTTTTGTCGGCGTCCAAGGTATCAATGACCCTTTGTTCGGTGAAATTGTCGCCGTCGTCCAAACTGATATAAAATGTCCTATTTCGATAAGACGAGCTTGAAGGCAACCCCCTTGCATTTATCACGACGCGGGTGTCGGTTGCTTTTAGATGCGGATAGGAATGAAACCCGACGATTCTTTTTGTTAGCGTGATTGAACTTAGTGGTTGCGTTAAGTCTAATCGATAGTAAAGAAGATCGGTGTTGTGTCCGTCTGAATATCCAGATGAAGAAGATTGCCCAACTTCGCGCGTCAAGTGAAGGATTCCGCCTTGAATCCAAATTTGACTTTTTGGGTGTGTGTCTTGACGGTTTTGACCCGTGTCATCTTCAAGCGGTATGTCATAAGAATCAACAATCGAAAGGTCTGAAACTTGCATCTTGTAAAGGCGCGTCAAGCGATTCAAAGGGTTTCCGCCGTCGGTCATCATTGTGAAATAATAATGTCCTTCAAAGATTTTTGCTTGATAAGTGAAGAACGGGTCAAGGGGTTTGTGCCCCGCCGCTTCGCCGCTTGTGTCGTAATAAAAAAACACGGGTTCCGAAACCCCTTCACTTCCTTGTTGAATGATGCTTTGTATTAACATTTTATAAATAAGAATCAATTAACGATTGAACATCTGAAATTTCCGCTTCCTTATCCGATTTAAAGAAAACCACGTAAGACATGAACCCGTCTAAATAAGTACTTCCAATTTCAAACAAACCGCCAACTTGAAAAGGCTTTGATTCGCTTGGTCTGTTGGCGGGTGAAGTTCCCGATGTGCCCGCGACCCCGTTCACGTAAACGGTTGAATTTCCATTGTCAAAAAGAGTTGTTTTGTAATTCGTGTTTATAACGGTCGCGGGTCCGTCGACTTGGGTGTTGCTTCCGCCCGTTTCGTCTGCGACGACCGCCCGAATTGTATTGGTTGAATCATATCTAAATTGAAGCATCCTTTGCGGGGTTGTACCCCCGCCGCTTTGCAAGAAGTGTCCTATGATGTTTCCGTTGTGCGCCGATTTTGCGCGAACGTCCGCAAAAACCGAAATGTCGTTATTTCGCCAAGTATC
Organism: Aegicerativicinus sediminis; assembly: GCF_015476115.1. Classification (GTDB taxonomy): domain Bacteria; phylum Bacteroidota; class Bacteroidia; order Flavobacteriales; family Flavobacteriaceae; genus Aegicerativicinus; species Aegicerativicinus sediminis. Next base: position 1,511,540 of record NZ_CP064295.1, read on the forward strand.
GGAACCGCTTGATTGAAGATAGTCGTTCGAACCGTCGAATTCAAACATCGTTCTTCCGTCGTTGACGATCAACGCGCCCGCGTTCAACAATTTAGGTTGATTTGCGGCGGTTGCTTGTTCAATATCAAAAGAAGACCCGCCGTTTCCTTGGTTGTATAATTTAACGATGAAGACGTTGTCACTTCCCGCCCATGTCGTCAAATCGCCGCCCGCTTCAACGGGGCTTGACAAAGAAACCTTTCCGTTCGAATCGAATTGGACGTTGGTTGTCGCGTTGTCGCTTGACCGTCTTATTTCTACCGCGTTAACTTGTGAGCTTTTCATTTTAATCAAGCCCCAACCATATTCAAACGAATGACTTTCGAACAAGTAATCACCCGCAATCGCTTCAACCCTTTCCAAGACATCGCCGTTGTCGATCTTTATTGTGTAAGGGTCATATTCAACCCCCGTCGCGGTTGCGTTTATTGTGATTTGGGTGTCGCTTACAAATGTCCATGAATTAAAGGTTGCGCCGCCTGACATGGTGATCACCATGTTTTCGGAAAAGCCCGAACCGATGATCGTTAAGTCTTTCGCGACATCGCCTTCAATCAACAAGTCCGCCGAAACAACTGAAGGCGCGCCTAAATAACCCCCTTGAATATCACCCAAAACAGCGCCGACTAAGACACTCCCATCTAGTCTATCAAATAAAACAGATGCTAGATTTCCTTTATTAGCCAGTCTATGTATATTATCTACACCTCTTTTACCTTCCAGCCTTACGTTAACACCCCTGTGCCATGAAACGCCTCCAGACCCACGTCTTTTAAAATTTACTACATCACCAGGAACATACGTGCCTTTGTCGACAGTGATTTCAACATCAGTTTCTGCATTAACAGGATATACCTTGCTTAAACCTTTTCGAGTTCCTGAAATGGTTGTATTAGCCGTTATTTCTGTTTGTGGAAGAACTTGATCTCCAAGACCTCCACCAGTGCCACCTGCTACCCACTGGCTGTCTGAATTATCCCAGACATATCTCTGAACGTCTGTTCCTACACCTGCATCAACATCAGCATAATTACCATCACTTGCTGTTGGATGTGCTGCCTGAAGGTTGGCTAGAGAAGTATAAGTTCCTAGGAATTTGGATGATCCACTTCCTGCCAATGCATCAATCTCATCCTTCAGATCCTGAGCAGTACCAGTATATCCACCCCTAGTCAAATATCCCTCGAGGTTGATAGATGGTATCTCCTGGATCCTGATATAATCCATGAAGTAATCACCACCATTTCTTCTATTGGTTATGGTTATTCTGGTAAATGACTGAGTAGAGATATCAGTCAATGGTATGATTAAAGATTGGTAGTCCGTTACATTGTTTGGATCCAACCCATAATCTGTTCCTTCTATTACAATCGAACTAACTTGGTCAGGGCTTCCTAAACCAATTTCAAATTTGTAATTCTGTAGAACCCGTTGCTTGAACTTAATAATCAAGTTTTTCCCTGCTGGAGTTATCGGTGTGGATGACGTGAATGTGATGTTATCACCATTCGGTGTATTGTTGAACCAGATATCCTTCACCGAATCGAACGGATCAGTTTCATCCAATGGAAATATCGCACTCGATGCAGTTGTACAATCCAGTTCCCCACCAACCTCCTGTGCAAACTCATTGAACACCAAAGTGGTATTTACATCACTCGGTTCAGTTGTATTGGCGGCGACAGTAATAAATGTGAATTCAATCTGAGTCTCCACATCATCCAATACTGGTTTAGCGGCTGGTGTTGCAGCCACACCATTTATTACTGAAATCTGTGGAACTCCACCAACCAATTCAATAATAATTAGGTCAATCCGATTGTGGGTTGCATCAGCCGGATCCAAAGTGATCACCGCCTCAATCGGTGTAGTATAGACCACTCCATTAATCTGGTATTTCGTTGCGACAAATCGATATTGATAGCCAGAAATATGCTCAATGTAACCAGCCAAAACTCCATTCTTTTCACTTGATCCAGTTCCTCCTCCATCACCGGTTCCTGTTCCTTTGACAAATAGAATCGGCACCAATGCTTTCTGAAGATCTGATGCATTTCCAAAGCTTACTCCATCAACCGTAAACTGGTCATACCTTGTCCAGGGCACAATTTGGTGCTCAGTATCGTAGGCATTGAAAATCCTAAGCTTCGTGTCATAGATATCAGACATGAAATTCTTATGAAAATAACTTCCATTTACTGAAAAGATATCCGGTGCTACATTGTTAATGACTATCATTTTATGACTGATGTTTTAAACCCTGTGGTTTTGGTTGGTGAGTTACATTCATTGCAGCTATCCCAGCTGTCATACAGGTCAGTATTGCGCTCCACGTATCGCTTGAAATCGGCAAAGATGGTATTGGCATCCTCTTGATATTTATAGTACATGTTGCGCTTTTCCTGGAGCGTCATAGGTTCACTGTGAGGCGTCTTCTTAATTGAGAATCCGTGGCTTGTACTTACGTAGTTGCACTTCAATATGAACCTTGCATAGGTGAAATATGCCAATACATCACCGATACCTCTGAAGAAATAATTTTTGCTCTCGTAAGTATATGGACCACCTTCAATAGCCTTCTGCCAATCAGATGAATCAGCTCTATTTTCTACCAATTCATAGTAGAAATCCTCGCATAAAAGTGGCTTAAGGTCAAAATCCTGAGCCTCACGAATGAATACCTCGAATTCCTTCTCATTATAGCCAATGGCCACCTGAAGTATCTCTGAAACCTTTGCTTTATTGATTAACAGTTCCATCGTCTAACAGTGAATATTGTTTTATGGTCCAATTGTTGGTTGGATTGATATTTTCCTTATAGTTCCAGAACAGCTCAGAGAACAATCTCTCTAGCTTTTGGCGGTCTTTGGCGGTCAATGCATTGTAAACGGATTGAGCCTTTACAAGATCTTCTCCTGACGTGTTTCCTAACTTGCCGGCAACGTAGTCGATCAGCTGTGGAGGAATATTCTTAAAGGCCTTTCGAATGAAATTGCTGGAACTTTCTTCAAAGTGTTGATATTTCTCAGCCTTCACTTCATTTTTGATGGTGTCAAACTTGAAATTGCCTGACTTTTCGCGCTCATCGTCCCATTCGTCTTCAAGGATCAGTTTAGAACTGGCATTTTCTACTCCAGATAACTCCTTAATATTATTCTTGAAATTTCTCTCTTCAGTATCACTTGGAAATTTCCTGTGTCTAATGAATGTGATATCCTCAAAACACCGCTGAACGGTACTTTTATAGTACAAGCCCATGTGATACTCGACTTCAGCGAAATTGAAAGCCTTATCTATCAAAGGAAGCGGGTAAACGTACATGTCCTGCATCTTGAAGAACATGATCTGGCCCTTGTAGTTATGCCAGCCACCATCACGCTCTACTTGTGCCTGTATGACTTCAGGTCTTGGATTGTAAGTGTCATAGACATCGACATCCTGAGCCTTTAGGTCACGTCCCCAGCCATTAGGACTGACAACGATACGGCCACTGTAACCATCACTGTCTTCCTTGCCTACCCGGCACAGTTCAAATGGAATGATTTTATAAGAATCTTTTTCGAAATTGGCATTATAGCCGACACGGATAAATGCTCCTTGGTGCCTTGATACACTACCGGACACTTCATTGAGAAGGTCCTCTGGAGAAAAGTCCTTCCAGAAATCTTCACTGAGATTTACCTTAGCTAAATCCAATTCAAAACCTCCACCACTCAAGAATGTCTCGTAGGTCCAAGCACATTGGGAGGCTGTAGGGGAGAGGTCTATGACATTTTCCGTTATTAACGGTTTGAGGTTATCCTCGCCATTGAAGATAACCCCAAACCTTTTGTTAAATATCTTTTTCCGCTCCTGCTTATAAGCATTGGGGATACTGGATTTCATAGAGGATGTTATTCTTCTTCATCAGAAGCTTTACCGGATCCATTCTCATCAGTTTCCTCAGCATCAGCTGAAGCCTGCTTGGCAGAAATGGTTTCCTTGATATTCTCTATTAATTCGGCTTTGGTTTTTCCAGAAGCATCAGGATATTTGGCCTTCAACTCTTTCACAGTTAATTCAGAAAGGTCATCTGGGGCCAATAGCTCATCAATGTTTTTAGGCAGCTTCGCAAATAACACCTTGCGGTTTGGATTGGCCTTGATATATTTCAATGCAATTTCATCGGTCAGATTTGCATTGGAATAACTCTCGGCTCTTCCTCTTACGACGATCTGTGAACCGGCTTTTAAAACGAATTCGGATTTCTTTGTTTTTGCCATGGCAGTTTGATTATAGTTTTTGATTCGGTTGATATAGCCTCCGATCTTGCTCGTACAGCTGGTACATACTTCACCGAAAAGATTATAATAAGTATCGAAAACCAGTTTGAGATGATTCTTTACCAGTACATCTGAACTGGTTTTCTTTATGAACTCTACGTCACTCATTCCTTAATTAGGGAGCAACATATTCGTTAGCTGTAATCCAAGCTTCAGTCTCAGCCAAATCAGTTGGCTCAACACTAGCAGGCATTAAGAAAATCTTCTTGCCGGTTCCCTCTTCCTCATTCTCTTTAGTGGCAACAATAACATTACTCACACCACCATTCTCGTTGGTGTTCCAGTCATCGTTAATGATCACCATTCCAGATTCAAGGCCAAGGATGTGGTAAGAAAGCTCTCCGGCTTCACCAGTGTCGATGGTTTTCACGATGGTACCAACTCTAGCGCCACCAACTAATTCCTGAATTCTTGTAGACTCATCGTCTCCACGATACAGCACTGAGAATTCATCGGTATGGGTGTAGCCATTACCATAGTCACCGACAACCAAACCATGTCTTGCACGGCTCGATTTGTCATTACCTTCAGCTGGATAAATGAATGCTCCAGCTTTAAGAACCAATGCAGTCACCTTAGTGTTTTTGTTCACCATGGTTGTAGCCTCACGATCCACATCGTCCCAGTTGAAGTACCATTTTTTGGAAACTCCCTGCTTAGGCTTGTGGTTACAATTCCGGGCAAATAACCCGGCTAATTTATCATCACATGTTGGCATGATCTTATTTTTTGAAAAGGGAGCCGAAGCTCCCCTATGATTCTACAATTGATTAAAGAGCCGCTTTTAAGGCATAAGGGTTCACGTGCTTGAAGTCAAGCATGTAGTTGCCTTTGATCCAGAAAGTCTCATCAGCTCCGCCGATGTACTCGAATCTCAAGTCCGTCAAAGCAGCCTCGCTATCCACACCTACCTGTAAGAATTCCTTACGGGTGTGCAATGCGAAGTGTGGCAAATGAACCGCGCCTCCAACTAAGAAATCCTTAGCTTTCCAACGGTCATAGTTCACTATAGGCTTAAGCATCTGGCCATCGATCATCAAGTCGCCAGTACCTTTCATGGTCAAGTCAACATTCGATTGAAGGCCATAACCATTGGCACGCTTCACCCATTTCTGGTAGTTCTTGAACAGACGGTTAGATGACAATAAGATGTCACCATCGAAATCGTATTGATCCAAAACCTCTTCGTAGATGTTCAATCCATCTTCTGCAGCGAATGTGTACTGAGCAGCTTGAGTGACAGCATCATTCTGAGGCAGGTCAATGAACTGATCAGCAAATTCTGGCAAGGTTGCCAAATACTGAAGCGTTGGGATCAAACCTTTTGAAATGGTGGTGTAGTACTTAAGATAAGTAGCCTCATCCGTTAAGATATCCTGAGCATCCATATCCTCATCACCGAGCAATACGATACGCAACAGGTCCAACTTCATTGCCTCAACAACTAGATCTTGGATGAACATAGCCAACTCAGTTTCACCTAAGTTTTTGATGTCATGCCCATTGGCCAATGCCCACTGAGTGAACTGACCCATAAAGTCATCATAGCAATAGTTTAACTTCACCTCCTGAAGTTGTGGGTTCCAGAACTGGCTAAAGGCTGGGAAATCGGGAGAAATACCAGCACCTCCACAACCTGCGGATTTAGTGGTAACATATTCAAACCCTTTCATGGCAGCAACTTGCTGGCCACCTTTAATACCAGGAACGATGTTGAAGAATTCATTTGTCTCCTGATGGAACAGTTTGTTGACAATGATTTCTCTAGTGTCTTGGATGAATCTCTCATCCGTAGCTAACAGCTGAAATGCAGTTTTTAATTCCATGGTTTATTAGTTAGATTTGGATTTATCTTTCTTCTCGCGCATTTCCCTGGCTTTGTCAGGATCATACCCAGAAGCGAATTGTTCTTTTTTCGGGTTCTTAGGCTCAGCTTTGTAATCCGGACCGTTTGACTTCACAGTCTTGGCCAGATTGCTGAACTTCTCATTCAAGGAATCTGAAACCAATTCAATGGCATCCTGATTCTCTTTAAGATCTTTTTTGTAAGCTTTTTCGAATTTGTCGAATCGAGTGATCAGACTATCGAATTTGCTCATCATGTCAGACATGGTTGGCTCTTCCTCCTCTGAGGGAGCAGGCTCAGCGGCTTTGATGTCAGCGATTGCTCCGCCTTCAATGGTCCAAACTGAACCATCTTTGGTGGTATGCTCTCCATCGGCTAGTGCCTTTCCATCGGCATCAGTAACCTGATCACCAACTTTAGGGGCTTCATCCTCGGTAATTACCTTGACAATGTCACCGCTGGCGAGAGTTTCCTCGATGTCGAAGGTTTCCTTTTTACCGAGTTTCTTCTTTAAGTTGTCTAAGAAACTCATATCAAATTGTTTGTTATAAATGGTTAAGTAATTGCTGTAGCGTTCGAAGAAATCCTGAATGATTGAAGGATCCTTCTGTATGGTGGCAAAAATGTTAGGATTGGTGTCTAGGAATTCAGTCACGATCACCCCAAGGTCATCGGAGTTGCTGAAAAGCCCATCGGTAGCGGCTGGATCATCCACCACATCAGAGGCTAGAATGCCATTGTAGATGTGACTGTGGTAATTTTTTCCCTCAAATCGGATTGGATCCTCTTCAAATTCTGGGGTAGGGATGTGGATGGAATTTCCAAACATGTCACCATTTGACTCGGCCATATCCATGATGTATTCGAACATCGAAATACCTTTCCCTTCAACCTGAGTCTTTTTGGAAATTGGATCTAAATGAAGATCTGCAAATACCTTGTCGCCCTTAGCTTGAAAGTTTTTATACCTACCGATATATGATCCAAGAGAGGTGCTGCACATGTTGGGATGACCAAAACGAGATTTAACTCCTTGCTTTTGTTCATTGGCTCCATCAGCCAATGCCTTTAGATAGGTCTCTCCAAAATAGGTCCCGTTTTTATTGGTCCCCTGTTTTACAATCTGAACATTTTTTATGACACCGTTTTCACGATCAACATTGATATTCTTGGATTTTGAAAAAGTAGGATTAGACCTGAAGTGCATCCGAAATTTGATTTTCACCAAAATTATAGGCGCTTTTACCGTCGGACTAGGGAAAAAGTTTTCCCGAATGATTATATTTGAGTTATGAACGGTTTGATTTATATCCTTGCAATACTGGGAATTGCATTTGTCATCATGATGGTGGCAAGGGGATTATTGGCCGTTTTCTTTCCAAAACCGGATCCTAAGAATCCATACATCCAGATGCACCAGATCAAGGACACCAATGACAAGAACTATGATGAGTACTTGAATTGGTTAGACAAAAAAGGTCACGGTGTGCCAATACCTAAATTTGAAACTCCTGAGGATAAAAAGGCAAAGGATAAAATTAATAAGTATTTATAATTTTTGACATACGAACAAACACTTTCAATGTTCATTGATGGGCTAGAAAAGTCCAGATTAAATGCAATTAACTTAAAGGATGATGGTGACTTGTTGTTTCAAAATAATCGTTATAACAGAGCTTTGGCTTTATATCAGCTTTCATTTGAAGAAACTGGTAGGTTCTTCTTAATTCATAAACTTTTATTACGTCATGCTTTTGGATTTATTTCAGATGATCAATTTTCTTTTGATTACATTAAGAAGGAATATAGAAAACATGATTCAAGGGACGATTCAACTTGGAAAGGAATCCAGGATTCTATTAAAATTGGGACGGAAACAATGCAAAAATTATTGATTCATGATGAGGATCCAAAAGATCTTTTAGAGTTGATAAATACGTTTAAAAAAATGAAGTTACGTATGGCAAAAGCCAGAGAAACTTTCAGCTCGTTTCCAGACTATAAAAACGAATCATTATACGTTGAATTTAAAGGGTATCAATTCAATCAGCCAAGAATAATGAAATATCAAGCGGAAACTTATCAAGAAAAAGCACAATCTGGAATCGATGCGATGGATTTCACTAAGGGCATAATTGATGATTTTGGAGGCTATGGAGGACTAAAAAAATCTGTTGATCAGAATGAATTTTGAATTATTGTGAAAGTTTATTCACAATTTTCTTAATACTCGAACTGTCTTTAAAACCATAAACTTCAGCCAAAACCTCATACCTACACTCCTTACATAATTCGGGATTCTCATGGAACCTTTCAAAAATTTCAATGTCACGCATGACAGTAGGTGAGATCACTCCCAGATCAGTGAGTTCCTTGATTACAGTTGTTTTATGTTTCAGCTTGGTGTATAGCATTACCATTTACCTAATGGGCAAGTATCATTAACACTTCGGACCTTTACAGAAATCGGACATTTACAATCGTTGCAATAGTGACCTTGAATCTCTCCAATCTGGGCTTCGGGTAGAACTGCAGCATGTTTGCCATATCTAATGTGAGGACAATCCACACAGATCTTAGCCCTTTTTTTTGCCTCCTCTAATACCAGGGTTTTATGGCCTTTTATATGAAGATAGTTGGTCCATCCATTCAATATGTCTTTTATCGTACTCATCAGAAATTGGCTCCCCTTGCAATTTCCTCATTTACTTCACGGTCAACTATTCCGGAGTAGGTACCGGCACTGGATCCGCGCATACTACCTTCCTGTGATCCTTGATAACTACCATCCCTGACAGCTTCCATTATTCGATCATAATCCATCTCGGGCATAGGTGCTGGACTATTGCCACGAATCACTTGGCCACCAGCTGCCAAATAAGATGATGGTGTCGATAATGCCACCCCACCATGTTTCTGATTGAGATTTGATAACAACGGTGTCAAAGCTTCTGAAGCTTTTCGATTCAATACCAACATCGTTTCATCCTTCTCAGCTTCAAAAGCAGTACCATCTTCGCCATAGAATTTAGTTCCACCTTGACTATGTCTGCGACCTCCAATTTTGAAAGCTCCACCACGAGCCAGTTTTGGTACAACCAACTTAGCAGCCTGAGCAGCTCCCTTTGCAATGATCAATCCAGCTTGTAAATATGCATTTGGTGCTAGAGCTGCAGTAAATGGATTGGATGCCAATACCGATGCAATGTTGAAAGCCTCAGTGGACTTCTGAATGGTATCGTTAATGATAGCTGCTAATGCGACTATTTTTCCCAAAGCACTCTCCTGGCCTAATAAACCAGATATGGCTTCAAAAGTTCTCTGGTTCTGCGCTATACGAAAATCTTCAACTTCCTTGGAAAGTTGCTTTTTGAATGCTGCATACTTTTCATTGATGGCGCCAATATCTGCTCCAGTCTGTTCAGCTGCTGCAACTTCCTGCTGTCTCTGGAATTCCAATTCTTCAGCACGCTTGGCAAATTCATTCTCAAAATTAGCCTGAGCAGCTGCTCGCTTATTCTCCAGATCAATCGCTTCTTTTTCTTTCTGGGCCTCATCACGTTCCTTTTGGGCTTCATCCAAGGCAATGCGGTTATCCTCATTGATTTGGTTAATCGCTGCATTAAATTCCTCTTGAGAAATGATACCCTGCTCCAATCTGGTGCGTTCAAATTCACGTTGTGCTTCGGCAATGCCATTAAGACGCTCCTGTTCGACTCGTAAACTCTCTTCACTAAAGAATAGATCAGCATCGATTTTTGATTGGTGATTCTGGATGTATTGTTCAAGTTCCCTCTCAGCTTCGGCGGTAACCACTTCACCTTGCTTTTGGAGAAATTCATTCTTTAACCATAAAAGCTCAGCATCATATTCGGTCTGGGTCAAATTTCTATTGGCCAACTCTTTTTCAAGAATCTCAGTTTCACGTTTATAGATTTCCTCCTCAACCTTTAACTGATCACGTAGATTTTGAGCTTTGACACCCTGCTGTTGAATGAATAGGTCTAACTCGGCTTTTTGTTGGGCAATGGCTTTATCGGCAATCTCCTTGGCTTTGTCAGCCGCTTCTTTCTGAAGTGCTACACGGTTGGTAAGTTGCTCCGATTCTTGACTGGTAATCCGCTCTTGTATATCAGCAATGTTGGTCAAGGCTTCGGCCTGAGCATCCAGCGCTTCTTTGGTTTCACCTTCAGCTTGTATCCTGAGATTGGCCACCAATAAAGCCTGCTCAGCAATCTTAAGCTCCTCATTCAATTGCTCCTTTAAAACGGCACCCAATTGGTTGTTAGCTTCGATACGCTCTTTGATGGAGAGGTTTTCATTGTCGCGAATCTGTCTTAATTTTTCGGCATCCCTTTGATATTCCAATTGGGTAAGTCTGGCCTGTCTCTGGTTCTTTTCCAGTTCAGCTTCGGCATTGGCCAAATCCATGGCAAGTTTTGCTCCTTCCTTAAATTCACCATAGAATTCTTTAACTGATTTTGCAGCCCCATCAAAGCCTAATAATTCCAGTCCGCTTGAAATTATATTGATGGCATCCTCTGCAGCCTTCGCTGCCAGTTCAAAACCTAATACAATGCCATCGATCAGGAATTCACCCAATGGCTCCAACCAATCCAATAGCTTATTAACCATGCCACCAAAGACTGAGAATACCTTGGTGATTTTATTGGTAGCTTCCTCAGATCGGTTCATGGCATTTCTCACCAATAGGAAAGCTCCGACCAATACGGCCAACAATGCTCCAATTGGTGTTGCAATGAAAGCTAAGGCTGATTTGGTTAGTCCAACGACTGAAGTGGTCAATGACTTTACATTATTAGTGACCAGCGGAGTGACGCCTCCAGCTTCTTTGGATCTAGTAATGAATTGAAGAAATCCACCGTTGAATAGATCCATCTCATCAAATGCCTCTTTAATAGAGTCCTTATAATTTCCGATGTTGATCTTCTGCTGCTCCAGTGATGAAACATTCTCCTTGATGAATTCTGTATTAACATCCAGTTTCGCGTTGATCGCATCCAGAGCTGCAGCACCTTCCTCGGTCTCAATATTCAATTCCTCGCGAAGCTCCCTAAGCTCTTTATTGTTTTGCTTTGCCTGCCCCAATGACACCACTTCTTTATCCAATGCCTGTGTCAGCTTCTGCTCAACGGTCAAGAAATCCTTGCTGCTTTCAGAAAGGTTGGAGACTAATTTTTGATTGAGCCGATATTCTGTACTGACTTTTTTAAGCCGTGCCTCAGTCTTGATATATTCCTCATTCTGCTCACCAACGGTCAGCTTCAAAGCTTTTAGATCACCGCGCAATGTGATTATCTCATCCTTGAGTTCAACGGACTTCTTGATGATGCCATCAACATCAATGTCCGCTTCAAATAATTTTATTTTATCTGCCATGATTTGGGTTAGTTTATAAAGAATGTTTTGTCATAATTTATCACGTCGGTCAATATTTGAAACCTATACCACCCTATTCCTTGATTAAGTTCTACATCAACTAGTACATGAGAACCTTCCGACAGTTGAGTTAGGTTGATAACTGTTTCTGAACCCTGCGGCACATTAGTTATGAAGTTTACATTCTGACATTTGAAAGTTCCAGTTGTAGGTGTAAAGTTTTCAAATATGTAAGTGATGTCTCTGTAGGTTGGAGAACCGGTGGTAGTGTCGTTATAATCCGGAACGAATGATAATCTTATATTTGGATCATCAGCTGGACAAGGCACAGCAGCTCCAGATACATCTGAAAGGTTTTCATTCGGATCATTGATCAACATTACCCAATAGCCACATTCACTATCGGTTATTGGGGAAGGCAATTCATAAATATGTTCGCCTGAACCTTCATCCACATTAAACACTACCTGAGGGCCTTTCGGCGTTCCGTTAAACTCTGATGTGTACAATGTGGCTGTGATAGTCACACCATCCTGAGGCACATAGTTAATGAAACTGAATATTGATCTAATTCCAAAATTGGTTCTGCTAATACCATCTGGAAACAGTGTGCTGCTGTTGATGGTTATAGCTTTATTTGGCTGTGGCAGCAAGACATTTGTTTCGGTCTCGGATCGCTCCATTCTGATCATCTCACATTTTGTCAATCTGCCTTCCTCAAAATCCCTGATTTTATTCAAAATGAAATAAGCGCCTTCCTGCTCAATGAATTTTGGTCTGGAGAAATCCACTTTCTCAACATCCACAGCAGTTAGATTCATTACCATATCCATGACCTTACTCTTATTGAGCACGCTGTAAATGGTTGGATAGAAATTATTGATCACCTCCTTATATGCCAATCCAGTGAAATCCTCAACCGGGAAGGAAGTCACGGCCTGATCTTCCTGAAACTGTTCGGATCCAACGGTGATACCAGCACTCACAGATCTAGACTTCATAATGTAGAATCTGCCATCCAATTCTTTGTACTTGAGTGAGCCATCATCCTTAACCTCTTTATCCCAGAATTTGTAAACGTTCACTTTTTGTCCAACTAGATCTACCTTATTTTTTTCCGGAGAATAGAGTGGGCTCTGATAGACTTTTTTCTCTGCAGGCAGATTCACATTTCCAACATACAGGAAGCCATCATTGTGTTCGGCTTCACGCTCGTTGTACTTATATGCAAATCGATTCTTCTGGCCATAACTGCCATAGATATAATCCTCACTGGTGCGCTTCACGAATTTCTTGCTCCAGTCTTCTGGATTATTATTGACCATCTCGGCGTGTTTCAAAAACTTGATATGTTTGTTGATGGTATCTGGATAGGCTGTAAGTGAAAACCTCACCATGACATCTGTCACGAAATCCCTGATTGACATGCCAATAAAGGCCTCTTCAAAGTCTACTTGGTTACCAGTGACAATATCTGCATCGATGGACATATCACCTACCACACGCACATTACCTAAGACTCCAAACGTAGTTCCTGAATGAGAAGGGTAGAGTTTGAAGCTCTGGCCGGCTGAAAGATTGATATAAAATACCTTGGTGATATCATCACCACTCTCAATTCCTTCAACTGCGGTGTAATATATTATTTCTCCATTCTCAAGAGTCTGTAAAAGAATGTCCAAAGGATCTGCCTCTGGTTGTGCCTCAATAGCCAATGAACCTGAAAACGTGAATTTATAAAGCCCATCCTGCAATACCGTAATGATCTGTCCATCTGGTGGCTGCTCAGGTGATTGCTGGCTAGATTCAAAATAAGCATTGTTAACCACTGGATTGTGGGTAAGAACATTCGAATACAGATACATGCCAAAAAAACTATTAGCATAATAACTCGGCGCTCCATCGAATTGCCATAGGTGTACATCCAATGTGGCTTGGGTATCATCCCCAATAGATTTAGGATAGGAAAGCCATAAGTCCAAGAAATCATCAGTCGCAAACACATCACCTTCAAAAGTCCATCCGATATATTCAAAGAGCTTTTCCCAGAGATATTCCACACTGGCACTTGGTATCAAATAATCAATATTGAGCTTGACAAGATCGTAGACCATCTTTCCATTATAATCGGCCACATTGTATCGATAGGGCAAATCTGGATCAGTCCACGTACCCACTACGTTTGTAAGGTTTTTGAGATGGTTTAAATCAGATATTCCCATATCCGTAAGAGTCTTGTTCTCAATGGCCTTGTAGAAATCAATCATGCCGTCATAAACATAGATATCATAATCGTGGCCCGCTGTCTGCTTCACGATGGCCCAGCCTTTATAAACCAATAGCTCCTCATTCTCACCCCAAAGGAATGCATCATTCTTCTGATAAGGAATGTTTGATTGATTTCCGGGGATGCCTAAAAAATTAAAAGCCCTAACATTGTTGGGCGTGCCTGGTACGGTTAGCTTGTTGGTGAAATTAGTCTGCCTTGTATCTAGGTCACCAATGTCATTGACCTGTTTGGTCTGCTTGATCCTGGTACCAGCATAAAGATCGATTCTATATCCATTGATCAGAAGCCTCATAACAAAGTGGCATTGGTTCTGAAAGGAAGGCCTAAATCAATCTTCACATCATTGAACATCCTGCCAGGCTCTTCCACTTTAAGGCTTCGGTTAAGACATTCGATCTCCACCCATTGATTAGGCTGAGCCGATTTGTTGATGGAATACGGCTCACCAGTAAATAGATATACTTTAGGACTTTCAATGATCTGACGTAAAATCCGCATGTCTTGAGCTGTCACCCTACGAGCTATACAGTTAAGTGTCTCAAATGATTCCTCGACTCCAGAATACTTGATTGGTGAAATGGTATTCTCGATATTGTTGAAATCATTGGCAATGGATTCTAATCCTCTGGCATCCAAACTGACTGACTTTCTTTTATTGAAAAGCCAATAACTCCAGCCCCCCCAATTATTTCTGAACTTCACATATACCCCACAATCTGATTCAATTCGATTGATATAGACCGTCAATGGAGATTCATTCAAATGCACCCCTGGATCATATCCGGGTCTGGTGATCTGCAGCTTATTGATGCCTGTCTTTAATGGCAGATAATCCGCAATGGTGAGATTTGAAACTGCATCAGAGAATGCAATACGGTTAATTATTGCTCCACCGGGAATGGGAACATCGATATCCATACCATTGGATTGGTTCAGAATGTTCATGTTTCCAGAAGTAATGGAGTAGATGCTAATATCAAATGGATAACCCTCCCAATAATTGACAAAATATTCAGTTTTCTGCCTTTCCTTAGGCACCTGAAGCATGAACAAACCAAGCTGTGGAGATTCCTGTCTTTGGTAGTCAATCAGCTGCTCAGCTCCAACCAAAAAAGTATAGTTCTTATTGATGGTCACTGGATCTGCATCAGAGAAATTGATGGTAATATCCAAACTGATATCATACTTCACTTCGCTGGTATCGTCATGTACTAGATCAGCTACAGCTGCTCCCATATCTAAATCCACCATATCAGCTAGATCATTCTGTACAGCCAAGGCTTTTAGGTGCTTTCTGAAATCGAATGTGAAAATGCCATCATTGGGATCAGGATAGATGCGATCCACAAATTCAGTACAAACTATATCAGCAAAAGTTGGTGTATTCCCACCGTCATCATGGAACTTGATGATATTCTTATTGAACACCCATAGGTGTTTAGTGGTTGAAAGGGATTGGTCAAAAACTATCATGCTGCTGTTAGTTCGTTTTTAAGTATGCCAACAATGTCAGCTCTCAAGCGTGATAGAAATACATCACCCAGCTCATCCAACATTTTTGGGATTACGGTTTTTATGAAATCATCAATTACAGAATTAAGAACCTCGCCTTGGTTGTGCTCGTTTGGTACCTTTATGCCTTGTGTGGCCACTTTGTGGGCAATGGCAAACGACATCCGTTTAGGCTCTTCATAGAATATTGCCGGCAAACCTTCCTTAACTTCGATCCATTGAAGCATGAAGGGTGCAAGCTTTCGGTAATCAGCCGGACCAGGTCCACGCCCATGCTCCATGTAGTAGGAGTGTGGGGCTCCATACATGATCAGTGAGGACTTTGTCACCTCGGCTTCTAAAGATTCTTCGAAATCACCAGACGCACGAAGCCCAAGCTCATCATATTTGTCGATGAACATGCCCCGAAGGATATCGAGGTATTTAAAGTATATGGCTTCTTGCTCTTGATCCATTACTGATTCTTAGGTCCTGAAATTGTATAGTAAGTATTTATCCTTACTGTTCCAGATGAATCGAATTCTTCAGTTACCAATTCAACATCCTTTTTAATTCTATAGGAATACACTTCCTCAATGACTTCACCTTTCTTTAAATGTGAAATGATTAGTTCAACGATGGAAATCTCCTCATACTTTTCCTTCTCTTCGATCTCCATCAGATAATCTTCGAAGGCTTCAAGCAATTCATCGGTTTTATATTTTGTATTTGACCCCTTGATTTTTTTCAAGATGATGACCATCATGAAAAATGAAATAACCATTCCTGAAATCACACCGAAGCCCATGGCAAATCCTTTTAAAATCTCTATCATGACTTTAACTTTTTACTGATTCTGGTTAATATTCCACGGATGATCATCCAGATGATGAACACGATTATCGGACTGATGGCAATAAGCCACGTACAATCAATAAAGCCTAACAGCTTATATAAAATCAACCCAAAGGTTGATACTAGCATTATGCCTACGTAAGCATCTAAAATGTTTCTAACTATATGCATACCTCAATTGTGAATTGAATTTTTAAACCATCGAGATTGGTGTCATAGACATTCTCTACCTCGATCTCCTTCCATTTTTTGATGAGCCAATTCTCACATACCGTAAAATTGTCATTTATCTCCATTGCCTCATCTTGAAGGTTCCTGATGTGGGTCTCATATTTGAAATTGTAATCAGCCTCACTGATCTTAGACCTTACAACCAATAGCATCTCACCAGTAAAAGTGTAACCCTCAATAGCGCTGTAGTTATTAAGCTTATGCTCACGATCCTGCCACAATAGCATCAGATATTTATTCCGGTCCGCAAATAGCTCAGCAGAATCATCTGGCAAATCCTGAAGGTTCTGCCAATGGTCGCGCCCATAGTTGAAATGCCATTTCTCCTCTCCAGGATTGGCACCGGTGTTAAAATCTGCGATTAACTCTTTTAGTCTTTCTACTAACAATTTCGTTGTGGTTTTTTTGGATTTCTCCCTTCACCTTATTCAGGCATAGTTTTCTAAATATCTTCATGTAAGGGAGTTCCAACCATTGATCATAGATCAGCAAATTCCCTTTTGCCAGTTCGTCCAAGGTGGCACTGTATCCAAACTCATTGAGCCTGTCGATACCTGCCTCCTTCAGGTCATTGTTAACTGAATCACCTAGCTCTTGCTTCTCGATCTCTGCGATGTGGTTCAATTGGTCAACTACCCATTTATAGCAAGCAGAGCTGTTTAGCAGCTGCAGCTTTAAAAAATCCTTTTCACTGGTACCATATACCAGCTCATTAACCGCCTTTATATCCTTGTCTCCTACATACACCCGAAGCAAAATGATATCACTCCATGAGAGCTTCCAGAAATCCATCTGCTTAGGCTTCACTTTTTTGCGTCCAACCCTCAAGATTGGATTTGCCCGCAGTGAATTTTGGATGATATAATCCACATACTCCCTGGTCTGGTCATCCAGAAATGGATAATCCTTTATTCTAAGTTTTACACCAGACTTGATGATCCCCATTGGTCAGAGCGTTTGATTTCTGTTTCAACTATCCCGGTTAATGTATCCGGGGCATCATCCAGCTTATTGAGAGAAAACTGTTTTTTGTACTTGGTCACATTCTTATAGAATTCAGGCCAGCGAATATGCCAATCAATGGGAAATACAATCCTTCGGTTGACTGTGGCGGAGTTGGAATAAATCCTCGATTCCTTGTTGCTGCCTTGGTGAAACCATTCTATAGTAATATTTCGCATTACTTTCTTGACATGGGTTTCCACATTCCTTGCAAATCCACGGCCTCCATTGTTTGATTCAATCCTAGCCTTATTTACTTTGGACTTCAGAAACATCTCAGCTGTGGCCGGTTCTGTTACCTCCATAGGTTTGCCAGTATAAACCAGATCAATCACATAGAGATGTTCGTCAGTTGTAGCCAATGGTACGCCATAGACAATGCTACACAGATAATCCTTTCCAGTATCAGCTGTATCCGTGTAGTTTTTGACCATCTTTAGATTTGGCAGGTCGGCATAAGTCTTGAATGGATTCTGATAGAGCATCCCCTCCTTGTTCTGTGGATCTCCCTGGTACAAACAATCGAATTTATCTGGATCCGTATTTCTGGTGGATTCCAATTTCTGCTTAGAATGTTTGGATGGCCATAAGGCTTCACCAGGCTTCCTTCTATCAAATTCAGAAGGTGGATCTTCCTTGATTGCTGGAAAATTGATTTTAAGGAACTGGTCATGCTTCAGGTTTGCAATTATCTCATCCAGATCTCCATCGCCATTCCACTCGACCACACGCCCTTTATCATCCAGCTTGGCAATCAAATCCTGATCACTCCATCTAGTGAATACGATGAGCTGCTGGCTGTCGTTATGCAAGCGTGTATCGGCTACTGCAATATACCAATCCCAAACATGTTGCTGCACGATTGGAGAATTAGCTTCCTGCCAATCCTTGTAAAGGTCATCAATGATCAATACATCAACTGGATCTCCAGTTAGTGGACCACCGACACCGACAAACTTCATCGAACCAGCACTATTGATTGATTCCCTGGTCTGGTTGGTATTGGCTTTCTGTCCAGTGTAACCACGCAAAGGATAACTGACATTTGGAAAGATGTCACGGTATTCCTTCTCTCGCATGATGGTCATGATCTCACGCCCAAACTTCTCAGCTTTGTGAGCGGAGTAACTGACCAAGGCCATCTTGTCATCCATGCGTTTACCGGCAATGTAAGCAGGTAACCTTCTGGATGATCCCTCAGACTTTCCGTGCTGTGGGGGCATCGATACGATCAGGTTTTTTATTTCCCGATCCGCAAAGCGGTTCAAAATGTCATAGAACGTAATATGGAAACCCTCAGCCTGAAATTTAGGATAAGTGGTTTCCGTAAATGTCAGTAGATCAGATCTACTTTTATAAATCTGGTCATCATACAATAATCTTTCAAGCTCAAGTTCCTCATCCTTCGTCAGCATTCCTTTTCCGCTTTTTTAGGGAATTTCTCTTCTTTATCAAATCCTTGATCCTAGCCTCCCTTTCCTCTGGAGACATTGTCAGAGGCTCTCCATCGGTAGTGATATCCTTCTTATCGACTAGGCCTAATTCCCTTGCTATAATGTTGGCATTGAGCATGTCAGCAGCAGCGCCCTCGAATTTATAGACATAAATCAGCTGCTCTACGCGTGTAATGATGTGTAAATACTTAGGATCTTTTTTCCAATTATCCCATGTCTTTCGGACAATACCGAGGTGGTGGCAGAGACCTTCTATAGTCATTGCACGCATTTTTGGATAGTAAACGGCAGAAGCGTCCCTACCTTTGAAATCTTGTGAATAAAGGGGATTTTCGCGACAATAGTCTATGTATTCCTGGGCTTTTTCGTATATCTCATCAACGGACAGTTTCTTGCCATCCGGGCTAAGATCCTTTCTGAGGGTCCAGAAATCATTTTCAGTCGGGGCTGCCAATAAATTAAGTTTTAAGTTAATTATCGGCTTACAGGAGTGTTACAAATATATAAAAATGATCCAGGGACTAACCGCTAATGATCGATATGTTCACAAAAACCTTTGAAATTATTATAAACAGGAAATTTGTCAACTTTTTAATGTTGATAAGATTTTAAAGAATTGATATACAGCAAATTAACAGCTAAATCTTGATAACTTATTTAAAATAATTTGTAACGCTAATCAAAGAAGAATTAAATTAGCTAATACTTAAATGTAACAAAGAGGTGAATACTTAAGAGTGAACCGTCAATAAATGCGGAACAAGTTATGTTGAAACTAGCCCCATTAGCTTAACTTCAAACACTCCCTCTTAATATTCATTTTCCGAAACCCTGTCAGTGCAATGGCGGGGTTTCTTTTGTTAAAAGTACACAAACTTAATTTATCAGATTAAGTCTTTAAGACGTTTTAACATTCATATATCGGATAAAAAATATTAATTTGCCATATATCCGACTAATGCCAACTTATGAACAAAGATATATCATTTATCTACACCCTTGTTCTGAACGATGAAGTCTTGATTGTTGAGACAAGTTTAAAGTGGTTCCATTCCAAACTACTACAGAGGGATATAGGTTTTAAGATGTCTCGCTCAACCTTATCCAATCGGTTCAAGGAAAATGAAAGGTTTAACTTTTCAACTCCAACAAGTTCCAATATGTATTGGCTTCAAAAAACTCCTAATGAGGATAAGAAGACGGAACTTGATTTTTTTAAGTCTAACGATAAAAGTAAACAGACCGTCAAGGATGGAATAAAGAATAAGTATAAATAATGATGAATCTATTAATATATATAATAGATTCCGATATTTATTACTATTTCAAATAGTTAAACTGTTTAATGTTGTTGGGTGTGATGATAATCCCAGCTTAATTTAAGGATTTATCTTCCTGCTTCACAGATTCGACTAATGCCGACATCTCCACAAGCACTATGGACAACACCTGCCCTGATAATCTTCCAAAGCAAATTTCTTAATGTTATTTGCAGCTAATAAATCACGATAATTAGTTTCACCACAATTAATGCAATTCCAAATACGCTCTGATAATTTTAAATCATTGTTTATAAATCCACAGACACAAGTTTTTGAACTTGGAGCAAATTGATTAATCCTTAAAATATTTACTCCGTACCAATCACTCTTATATTCCAGCATTCTATTAAATTCTGACCAACTTGAGTCAGAAATAGATTGAGCTAGATTATGGTTCTTAACCATACCTTTAACATTCAATGTCTCTAAACAAATTGTTTGGTTATCACGAATTAGTTGAGTAGAAACCTTATGTAAAAAGTCTAGTCTTTGATTCTTTATTTTTTGGTGTAAAATAGCAACTTTTAGAAATGCCTTTTTTCTATTGCTCCCATTCCTCTTTTTATTCTCTGCCCTACGCTGAAGAACTTTTAGTCTATCTAATGAATTTTTGAGAAACCTCGGATTCTCTATAACAGTTCCCTCAGAAGTAACTGCAAAATCTTTAACTCCTAGGTCAACCCCAATTGATGTATTTTCGTCAACCTCACATTTATTTTTAATTTCTTGATTAACATTGCACAAAATGGAAACATAAAATATTCCTGTAGGAGTTTTACTAATTGTAGCGGATTTTATTATTCCATTTAATGATCGGTGAAGGTTAATTTTAATACCCGTTCTGTTAAATTTAGGGATGAAAAGACGTCCATTTTGAACTTTAACTTTTTGAGGAACATGAAATGATTGTGAGCCGTGTTTTGATTTAAATTTTGGAAATCCAGCACCTTTAAAAAATCTTTTATATGCTTTATCCAAATTCATTAATACAGATTGCAGGGATTGGCTATTTACTTCTTTCAACCAATCAAACTCATTTTTTAAATCAACTAATTGAGATTGGAGCTCATATCTATTATAATTCACCTTACTACTAGAATATGCATAAATTTTAGTTTCAAGGGCAAGATTCCATAAAAATCTGCAATGGCCAAAATGCTTAACTAAAAGAACTTGTTGTTCTTTATTCGGGTATATACGATATTTAAATGCTTTATACAACAGTATTAATATATGTAATTTATTAAAATTTCAATACTTCTAATGTTTAAAGAGACTCGAAATTTTGTTTTACCTTAAAAATATCCGCGGTGAAGCTCCCGGAGCATGAGACGTGGAAGCTACCATCCTTTTTATATGAACTGTATATATCGAATTGGATAGGCTTGCACCTAGAGTGGATCTGCTCCAATTCCGAGATCTTATCCCTAATCTGGTTTTTGAAAGCTTTTAATCCTTCCTTTCCGATTATAAGAGTCGAATCCAGACCATGGATGTATTTACTGAAATCCTTGTAAAGATTGTTCTTGTCGGTATAAGTCATTCCGATCTTAAAAAAATAGTTTTCCATAATTATTAATGATTAGCCGCCATGCGGTATTTATTCTTTAGTTGTGTGATATTGGTTGATGGATCCACGTAGATTACGGTACGCTTATCGATGCGAATAGGTATTTTATTCGTGGTGGTTACAGGTTTAATCTCCTGGACCGGATCAGCCTTAATTATATTAGGTTTGGTGATTTTATTAGCCTCCTCTTTCGATACCTTCTGGAATTTTGATAGTTTCTTCCATTGCCCAGCTGGACGGGCCACGAAATTGCTATCATCGATATTGGTTGGATCACCATTCGCATAATAGATCTTATAGCCCTTGGGTATCTCACCATACACTTGTCTATACCTATACCGTGGATAGTGGACCAGTTTACCGTTGACTTTTATCATGTTTACCAATCTACCCTTGACGATCCGCTGTACGATCTCACCTTCCTTTATAAATCCCCTAGTTTTCCACATCTTTTTGTTCCCGCGCCTATAGGAGCCGTTTTTCTGGTGGTTGATCCTGATGGCCTCTAATTCTTCAGCTGTTCTCTTTATGCCTAGGAGTCCCATTTTCTTGTCAATATTCTTCTTTGTGAATTTTCGGCCACGTTTGGACAGCTGTTTAGCTAATTCAATATTTCCTATGTATTGATAGTTATCCAATAGAAATTGGGTTTCCATCTTCGTCCAGCGTAACATCTTACATTTCTTGATATTTTTGGAATAAAGCGCCATCCGGAAGGTGGTAAACTGGCAACAGTCTTTCCCTGGGCGGTTGGCCATGATGAACTCGAACATCTGCTTTATGGTCAAGTTCTTTAGGTTTTTCCTGATCCATTTGATTTCTTCGCGTTTCAGTTTGAATGTTCCCATTTATTTAAAGCTTTATAGATTTTACCGTATCCGATATACTCACATTCCCACCAGGTATTGAACAGCTCCATACCAGCCTTCAAGAAGTTGCCATCCTTGAATACATCACATTTGAACTTCTTACCATCCCTGACTGGGAACAGTTCATATCCCTTGTTGTTGCAGAAGCTCGCCATCTCAAAGAGCGACGGCAACCTCGCATCTAAAACCCTTAGTTCTGATTTCATTGATCCTATATTCTTGTAGTTTTGATAGTTTTCCCTTCGGTCCCTTCACTTCGATGAAGAGCGTTTCATTCGGTTTGAGGCACAACAGATCTGGTAATCCGTTTTTATTACAGCTGATGATTTTTATCACATACCATCCCTGCTCCTCGTATTGCTTTATCAGCTTCGCCTGATATTGTGCCTCTGTCATATCTTCTCGACTATATTCTCATATTCTGCTGGGCTTATATGGTGGATGTTCTGCACCCGGTTATATAGCCAATCGTAGAACTGCTCCATTCTTTCTAGTTTGCTCGTAGTGTTTTGTTGTGAAATTCCTCTTCTTGAGGACGGTCTCATAGATGTTGTGCTCGATTCCATTTTTACTAAATATCCAGTGGACGTTATTGGTTAATCTGTCTTGAGTTGACATCCGATCCCTGGCCTGCCAGTAGCTGACAGCTGCATGGTCGATGTTGTACATGACCAGTGCCTCTGCAGCCTTTAGGCTTATACCTTCACGGCCGGATGCGATTTGGAGCGCAATATTCTTGTGGGTGCTGTTGAATTCCTGTAGGTCGGTGGTAAGCTGGTCTTTGAAAATATCCTGGAGGAGCTCCAGCTCTTTCTGGAACTTATAGAAGATAGCGATCTTTATCCCTTTGAACTCTTCCTTTATATAGATGCCTTTTGAGTTGTCGATCACAGCTGATCTCCCTTCCTCACAGATGACGGTCCCGGAATAAATCTGGTGGATCTTCGACAATAGTTTTGTTGGTGTATCGGCAAGGATGGTGCTATGCTTGCCTACATAGACCAGGTCACTTTCTAAGGTTTCCACAAGTTTATAGGTTGTAGGTTTCATCTTCACCTGGTGGATTTGTTCATTGATGGTGGAAGTGAATCCTGCTTCTCTTTGGGTAAAGGTGATCATATATGGATCGATGATCGGGCGGATAAGGCTGTAGTCTGCTCTCGAATAATCGTTCACCTGGTTGCCATGGGCAACATAGCGCTTTTTCACATCGACATAGGTGTGCGCCCATCCATAGAAATTCGATTCGTTAAACGGGCTGTTGTTGCTTATCCAGAATTGGTGGTAGATCTGTGACCAGGACTCCGGGGTAATGGTCCCGCTCATAAGTATAAGCGGTGTGTCACCTACCAAATTTTTTAAAGCTTTTGTCCGCTTTGATGGTTTTGGATAGGCGGATATTGAGTGTGACTCATCAATTATGATCAGGTCGTAGGTGTCGGAGACCTTGTGCAACGACTCGAAATTGATGATGGTTATAGCGTAAGCAGGGGAGAGCGTGTCGTAATCCGCTTGTATGGAATGTATAGCTTTCTTCTTGGTGACAAAAAGGACTTTTGTAGACCCGAGTTTTTGGGCCGTCATAAGGGATATGAAAGTCTTTCCGCAACGTACCTCAATATTGAGCAGCACGATCTTCAGGGCTTTCAGAATGGAAGCTGCTTTATCGGATATCTCCACCTGGTATGGCCTTGGTTTAAACATTTCCTCCTGTTATGGTTAGATGGATCAGATCAATGTGGTCAGGAATGATCGACCTGAAATCTTTTGTTTTGGTTATGAGATTAAATACACGGTGTCGATATTCTGGATAGATAGCAATTGCACCCTCAACAAGTTTTACGCTATGCAGTACGGTGCAGTGGGAGTGTGGCTTGCTCCTTCCGAATGATGCCGCAAAATCCGCCAGGCGTGAAAATGAGAAGCCGGTTGTTTCCCTGGCGATGTAGTAGAACACCTGTCGCGGTTCGGTAAATTCCCTTTTCCGGGTTTCCATGAAATAATCCGAAGGTGGAATTCCGTATTCTTCACCTATGATATTTGCTATATGCTTTAATTTGTTCATCACTTTTTTATTAGAAGTGTTGCAAGTGTTGTTTTTTTATTAAAAAATGTACTTTATAAATTATTGTTTATCAGTTTATTATATTAATTCACAACACTTGCAACACTTTGTTTTATAATTATACACCCCCCCTTAATTTTTTAAGAATCATTTTATAGGGGTCTAGTGAGAGGGAATAAATGTGTTGTAAGTGTTGTGGATTTTTAAAAAGTAAGGCCATCGATCTCATCTTTTAATTCATTTTTCACATCATTAGGTTCTTGACCTTGCAACATAAACCAACGCTCTCCGTTTGTGTTTCCTTGGATATATTCCATTTCTATCATTTTTGCATATTTCTGAACCCATATCGCAAATTTTTTCCTAGATAACCATCTCTTAAAATCTTGATATTCCTCAAGGAATTGGTTGTATTTTAAAGTCTTTGTATTTCTTTCATTCAGTGGGAAGTTGCTGTCATCCTGGATCCATTCATAGAACTCATAGGAGGTCTCGGCAACGAATTTTCTGAGCTTAAGATTTTTGGTTGTCTGTTTTACAAGGCCTACTTTTAGATAGGACTGAAGGCACCTGATCATATAATTGTCGAAGGCGTTGTACTGTTTATCATCCCAGTCGTCAAAGAGCTGGTGGCCGAATTCATCATAGGGCGTGATATCCTTACCGTAGTACTGCGAGAACTCGATCTCGTGCCGTCTCCGGTTATGGGAATGACCCTCGCCTTTGATCGCATAGTTGGTGGATATGGCCATTTTTGGAGACTCTTCCACCGTGAGCTTGATGGCATCCTTATTCTTTCGCTCAATGGTGATGCCCTCCGTCACCAGGGAGAACTTGCTCTCGAAGTCGAAATTCTTCTTCACGTCGTCGAACACCAATACATGGGTATCCTGTGACACGGTCTGATAGGGAAATGATTTCTTGTCGTCGAAGGCCTTGCCATCCAATATCGATACGCGCCTTATCTGTTTGATCCCCTGGACAAAGAGTCCCTTTCCTGTACCGCCTTCGGGATTCTCACTCATCACTTCGTCATTTAAGATGATGGCTTTATTGTTGGTCTTGTTCTTATAGGTTGACAGCAGGTATCCGATAACACACTCAATCGGCAATGGGCTTTTGTCGCTGACATTCTCGACGAAGGTTTTGAAGTCGTTCTCATATTTCTCCTTCAGCTTGAAATTCCTATCGATGATATGGCTCTCCCAGACATAACCATCAAAATCCATGAAGTCGGTCAGTTCTATCGTATCCTTGGTGATCCTGACGATACCATTCTTGAAGGCGATATAGGATTCATGCTTTTTATCCCGGAGCATCACCAGGTCGATGGCATCCAGCATATCGAGGTAATTGTCGCTGAAAAGGTTGGCATAGTTCACGCAGCGCTTCCAGACATCGATCTCGCCGTTGTAGAGCAGATAATTGAGCACCGAATCCTTGATCTTCTCGATGGACACCTCTTTAACTATATTGGATTTGATGTGCACATATATCGGCTTTGCTTTGTCCGACGGGAAGTATTTTTTATAGCCGAGCTCACGCTCCAAAAACAGTTTGTATTTATATGGGTCTATCTTGATATTGTTGCGCTCGTCACGGAACCAGAAGTCCTCAACATCCTCGGTTTCCTTGATCTCCTCATAATCCTTCTCGGAAATGTTGTGCTTCTCAACGACGTTTTTTTTTGGCAGGTTTTTTATGTCCAGACGGATCCTGTCGATACGTTTGTAATCCTCGAAGTATTTCGAGTCGAAGGCACGCTTCTTATAGGCCGAATTGATGGTTGCTATGGCTTCGCGTTCGGGAAACCCTATAACAATGTTGTTAAGGATATAACCCTCGGCTGTTGTCTGTGATACACCGTATTCACAGAATGCCCCTGCCAGGTCGAAGATGAAATTGTTGCGCTCCCCCTCCACGAAGTCTCGCTTCCAGTTCCAGTTCATGATCCGCTCAATTATCAAATCCTCATTGGTAAGCGGCATAAGCGCTGGGCGTGATGCATATTCGTGGCCTTCATCCTGTATAACGGGGTCGAAGATCTCAGCCTCATAGTTGGTATAGATATCCGGATCATAGGACTCGAAGCAAACACGGTTGACATCGGAGCCGCTCATGTCCAGGTAATCGTATTTGAATTTCTTTTGGAAGGCCTTGAAAACTTTGGGGTGTGTCTCCTTGTCCAGTTTGTCCGATACACGGATGATCCCCTTTATCCCATTGCCCGACGGTGAGATGAACAGCCCGATAAAATGCGGATTTTGTTTAAGGAGCTCCATGTGGCTGGCCATGGCCTTTCTTGATGGGTAGGAGTCGAAATCCAGGGCCATTAGTCCTGAATGTTTGCGCAGTCCTTTTGCGTTTCGTTTTGAGAAGACACCGGCATAGACCACTGACACAAGTTCCTTTTTCAGCTCTTTGTCGCCTTTACGGATCCGCTCAATGAGATCCTTTGACTTACCCGCTCGGATACGGTCAAAGGATTTCTTCAGCGGTATTATGTAGGGCACATCGGTTTTATAGATAGATTTGAAGGCCGATATTTCGGGGTTGTACATCGAGGGATAAAGAATTTAGAGTTATTGTCTGGTAAAGGCTAGTATTTCTCCTTTACTGAAATTGAATCTTTGTTGTGGCTGACCTCCGGGAGTACCATTTCCTCACCATCGGCGCTGGCGACCAGCACACCTTTGCTTACAGTTTTGTAAACCTGCTTATAGCGCTCCTCGATCTCCTTTACCTTGGCGTTGGCCTCCTGCCATTCCGGTATATGTTTGAAGGAATACCTGGTAGCGCCGGAGCGTTTTGTAAACTCGAAGCCGTCTTCGGAAAATGTGTTATCGCTGTATTGGCCAGCTTCTTCCAATGCATAATCGAATACCTCTTTTTCTGCATCGGTGTAGAGCTCTTTATGTCTCTTGATCTCGGCATAGGCTGTCAAGGCCCTGCGTTCGCCTCTCTCAACCCTGTCGATCAGGGCCGCAACCTCGGCGGCCCGTGTATCGAAAAATAGATCCTTGCTCATTACAGGTCGAGTTCGTCAATTAAACCTCCTTCGTCGTCGCCTGCCATAACAGGTTCCTTCACCTCGATATTCTTGGCCCGATAGCCGTCGATATATTCCTGCAGGGTCTTTGCGGCTTTGTTGGCCAGCTCATCCGTTGCGCGGTCGATCACTTCTCCGACCTCAAAAAGCGGTATGGAATATTTCACGCTTCCGCTCTTACCTCCCTTGGCCTCGGTGATCTCAACCCATTGGTTGTCCAGAAGGTGAGAGTTTTCGCGGTAGAAGTCAGAATAACCGGGCACATCCTCCTTGTCGATTGACTTCTCTTTCTTGATGCCTCCAACGGCTGCACCCTTGAGCTGTAGGTTGAAGATGTGGCCATCCTCGTCCATCAAATAGATGGAGCGTGTGTAACGGCCTCCGGAATTCTTGATGCGCTCCTTGATATCCTTGTAGATACCGGATGCGATCTCACCGCCTTTAAAAGCTTTCACTGAAATTTCCTCGTTGGCGATGCTGTAGACCTCATTGGAATAGATTCCACTCTCGGATTTGTCGTGCCACCCCTTTACGGTGTGGTAGTGTTCCAGGAACAGCCCCTTGATGGGCAGCTCCACATTGACGTTTTCTTTTTTCTCCTTGTCGTAATAGGAGAAACATTTCTCGTTTGATTTCCACTCCAGGAACCTGTAAGCGGGGTTTGAATTTTCTGATGTTGGACGTTCTAATCGTGCCATGTTTGGATATTTATACTTGCGGATGAATTACCAAGGCATCCGCTTCCTTGTTTGTTATAGAAGTGTATAGGCAAGCACGGCTATGATCTCGCAGCAGATGATTATTACTGCAGATTTGAGTGCCCCGTATGAGAGGCCGTGCTTGTAGCCCATCTGATAATTATCTTTTTCCCTGTCCATCTTTGATCTGCTTTTCGCGTGAGCGGTTGGAATGGGCAATCATCAGGATTATGACCTCGAATATGATCGCGAAGGCTACTGCTGCCAGGAATGTTTTCATTATCTCCATTAGAAAAGTTTCAATTGTGATTTATCAAGTTCAATCCAGTATTCGATCTGTTTCCGGACACTGGTAATGTTCTTGCTGAGCGCTGTACGTTCGAGCTTCAGCTGTTCCATTTTGGATTCTAGTCGGCTGATGTTGCCCTGGATTTCCGTCTGAGTGTATTGTACCCCCCCCCATAATCTTAATATTTTACTTTGGGGCCCGGGGGAGTATCAGATCCCCCGGCATTTCCCCTAAGTGCTCCTGTAAGCACTTGTTAGTTTTTCAATCTATGTCGCTTCCGCCTTTCAAGGATCCGGTAGACCTTTTCCTGTTTCTCGTCAAACCCGTGGCCAGAACCGGCTGCCGCACCACTGGCAGCCAGTTCGGTTCTCAACCCTGCCACAGTAATCTTTATCTTGTCGGCCATTGCCTCGAGCTGGTCGATCCGTTTCTCTATGGAGCTCTTGGCCTCACTCATATCTGCTGTATTTCGGTATTGGACCGTTCGACCTCCTCCACGTGTCGGTTGTTCACCTCTTTGATGGTGTCGAGTATGGACTGGAGCCTTTCTGCATCCCTGCGTCCGTTACGCATCACGTCATGGAAGTTCTGGATGTTCATACCACATTTCTCCACGATCTCGCCCTTGATGACATTTGGTGTGTTCTCCCAGGCCTTTACGATCCTATCGGTTAATTCTTTGTTGTGCATTCGTTGGTTTTTTAAAGAAAGGAGCCGGGTTTGATCAATTAATTAAAACCCAAATTCTACTAATAAACTTACCTACTACCGGCTCCAGACTCAGCTATTTATCAATTCAATAATTCGTTTTCCATTTTATCGGCCAACCAGTGGAGGCCATATTTTCGAGCGGTCTCGATATCGCTCCGCATTCCGTCTATGTCGTTGCCGCGGTTGTTGAACTGGGCTTCTAACATCTGAGAGATCTTGGTATCCCTCTGCATTACTTTGGTTGGCATAGCAATTCGGTTTTATTGATTTCTTTATTGGTCCTATCGGCAATTTTTGAGAGTATCCCCAGTCTCATTCTAAGCACGCGGTTCTTGATAGCGGTAAATCTTTTGATTTCCTTTTGCCTTTCATATTCATTGGAGAAGACACTGTAAAATTTTGAGTACTCCACAGTTGCTATACTGTTTTCAAGACTTTGAACCGCAGCGTTATTGCTCTCCAATTTTTCAAGTAAATTTTCTAGTGTAGCCATGGTCTAAGTATTAATCTCCGTTATACACGCCTTTTCTATACTCGCTGCTCAAATCCAAATTTTTTTGGATTTCACGTTCTCTCAAGAAATACTTGATGTTGGGCACTATCTGGTCGAAGGTTTGGGCGGCAACCTGGCCGTTCTCCATTTTTACCGAATAGCCGCTTGCAGGCTTACCGGACCAAGTCTTCCATTCACGGTAGCTCCAGGTGTACTGTTGGCCGTTTACGGATACCACGCCAGTCGTTGGCTGTGGCTTTTCTGTGTTTCGTCGATTAAAAGTTGCTGAGTCCATAATTTTTGTACTTTTATTGTAACTATGATACAAATATATCCCAATATTGGGATTATACCAAATAATAATCACAATATTTTGATTAAAAATACAATTATTTGGAATTTGTTATCACAATTAATTGATTTTGAACGGGAAAGAGATTAAAAGGAAACGCGAATCTTTGGGATTAACCCAAGAAGAGATGGGTAAACTTATAGGAATGAGTAAAAATACCATCTATAATTATGAGAATGGCGGCAAGATACCCTCTACGAAGATCCCAATATTGGTAAAATTTTTTAATGATCGAATCGAACAGGGAAAATTTCCAATTATTAGGACTGAAGGCGAATCTCCTAATGATATCTCGGTAAAAGATCCATTAGGTTTCATCAAGAACAAAAACGGACTAAATTACGAGGAGCTCCCGAATGGTAAATGGAGGGTGAAGGTCCCGAAGGTACCATATCGGGCTTATGCCTCCTTTATAGAAGTTTTTTCGGATGAGTATGAACTGCATAGATCATTCTCAACAACTTATTTCACGGTTGACCACCCAGGGAAGGGAAAATATGTAGCCTTTACCGTGGGGAACGACAGCATGAACGGGGGAGGGATCAACGATACCCCTGACGGTGCGGAAGTACTTGGCCGGGAATTGCAGCGCCACCACTGGAAGGATGGTTTCCGTGACTGCGAGTACGGCTGGATCATAGTTTCCAGTTCCGGGATCATGCATAAGGATATAAAAGGCCCGGATGGCAACGGTACAATTATCTGCCAATCCAGGAACCCATCACCGGAATACCATGACTTCGAGCTGGAGCTGAACGATGTGCACTCGATCTGGAAGGTGATAAAACGGACTTTTTGAGATGTATGCTAAAAAAAGTAGAAAAAAACGCCCAATGTGGCTGCGACTTATAATTTATAATTTCCATTGTCTTGAGGCATTGTTCTTTCCTCCGGGCATAAACAAATAACAATTGTTCTCCCTAAAACATATTGTTTAATGTTAATCTTTTAAAATGAGAAAATTATTATTTGCTCTGGGTTTATTATGTCTAACAACCACAAATGCCCAGATCAAGAGAGTAGATCAACCTTCTTCTGAAGAAATCGGTAAAATAGCTCCAATGGGTTCTCTTAGTATCAAAATAGAGAAATCTGGGGACACCTATAATTTTTTGTACCAGGATGTAAAGTTCACACAAATAAAAGAATTCAAGTCCTTTTCATTCAAGGATGTTGACAACGCATTTGAAGAACTATATAAAATAATCATGGATGGATTCGACAATCCTCCAGCCGATGACATAATGATTGAACTACCGGAGGGATATTTATGGCTTGGATTTACAAAAGCTCTCGGGGTGGTTAATTTCAGGTTTGGCCATTCTGTTACTAATGATGGCTCCGTCATTGGTTTTTCACAATGGCTGACTAAAAAGCAAACCCAAAAACTTTTCGGTAAAAGATGAAAACATTAATACTAACACCGGTTATTGTTATGATTTTTTTGTATTCAGGTATTTCCCTGGCGCAACAATATTATGATGATAATGGCAGCTTCCATTATAGGGAAGTTTTCGAATTGGAGGGCAAATCCCAGGAACAGCTATACAACTCCGTAAAAAAATGGATAGCCGTAAATTTTAACGATGCCAACAATGTCATTAAAATGGATTCGAAAGACCAGATTATCGTTAAAGGGCTTACATCCATCCAAAATAAGGGCGAGGTGAAAGTAGATTTCACCCTTGATATAGCATTTAAAGAAGGTAGGTATAAGCTGGAAATGTACGATCTTGATGCAAATTTCACTGTTTCACCGCAATATCCTACTGTTAAGGTTCCAACAATAAATCCTGATGTCTATACCGTTGAAGACTATAAGAAACAGTTTATCCAGACTACAATTGCAGCAGGCGGCACCGAAAAAATGGCAATGAAGTCAATTGATTCAAAGAAATTTTCAGATAAATATTGGCCAGACGCTCAAGAGTACAACAGGCAAACTGCGAAAGAGCTTAAAAAAACCGCAGACTCTTTCGCTGCAAATATCAAAAGCGCCGCCGGATCCAAAAAAGATGATTGGTAAAATATGAATACTCCTAAACAAATCCTTTCCAGGACTCTCCAAGCCTTTCCCGCTTCTATATTAAGTAGCTCAGGAGATGAAAATGATACTAAAGAAGAAAACAGCAATAATTTGGCTGATGGGAACACCATCCAACAAACCCATGATTTTATAGTTGACAACTTTGGATATCTACACAAGCATGTATTCCTTTATGAAAGCAATAGTGTAATAACAGGGTTTAATTTTCAGGATCCGAATGTTACTGAATTAAAAACTACTTCAACTAGACGCACATTTACAGGATATTATCTCTATAATGTTGAAGAATTGTATATCGAGGTAGGAGATAGGCAGCCAAAATCAATGATATTTGCAGTTCCTTTCTGTATTAAGGTGAGTGGCCGAAAAATCCAACTTATCACAAATACTTTTTCAAGGAACATAAAGGCTTATGTAGATGAAGAAATTGCACCTATGCGAACTGTAAACTCTGACAAAGCTATTTTATCTGCTTTTGAAACCTCGACAAGATCCGTGATGCTAAAGCTGGATATTAATAAAGCTGTCAAGCAATTATGGGAAGACGATACAATTGATGCAAGGCAGGTTACGTTTAAAGAAGACTGGTCTGAAGGTGTTACCAGGATGGACGAAAATTTACTTTACAAAGATAAATATCCAAATAGATATTTAGAGTTGCTGAAAATGCCGTTGAGAAAAACTACCTTTAAAGTATTGAATAACAACTATCCAATAAATCATTTTTATGCAGATCCTTCAATGGGGACCATACAATTTCCGGTTTATCCAGATGTAGAGGACCACCATGAAAAATTTTTAAACCATCTATTATCCAAAAATTGATGTTACCGACAATATTCAATCCATCCAAGCTTGAAAAAGCAATAAGCCAATTGAACCCGGATAGAATCTACCTTGAGAATATACGCGCCCTTTTAGGCACGAACACAACCATAGCCAAATTAATCTGTAATACCGCGGTAAGACAGGGATATTTTGAGAAACGATTTGCAGTGGAATGTGGTAACGAAGATGATGGCAGGATAGTAGCTACATACAATTCCCAGGAAGAAATTCCGGAAACAATAACCTGTGACCTCTGTGAGATGGAAGGCAAAAAAAGTACTTTCAAAAAAGAGGATCTCCGTATATATCCAATCTATAAATACATTTATGGTAATGGGCGAAGTTGATAAGCCAGTTAGAGGAACTGTAAATATTGTAAATCATATTATGATGCAATGGGTGCTGCTAATTGTAACACTTTCGATATTTATAGCTGTAAATGTAGCATTTATCTACATGCTGGTTAAAGGTTTTGATTGGGAAAAGACCGTTGTTGCTGGAGGAGCTGACATAGGTTATATGGTAATACTTAAAAGGATTACTGATAGTCTTTTTAAGGTTGAAAAATGATCATTATTTAATTCAAAATTACCGTTAATAAAATCGTTAATACAAATTGGGGACTTTGATAAAATCCGCAAAATTGAACAAAGACAATAACTGAAAACCAAACACTTACGTTGATAAAATTATAGGGGAGGTCCCTGTTAATCAAAGGGTCCTTGGTTCGAGCCCAAGAGGGGGAGCAAAAGAAAAAGCCTTACAGAGATGTAGGGCTTTTTTTATAAAATCATTTTTCTTTATTTCAGCCGTGCTATTGTCTAGAGCTTCCATTTAAATCCACCATTGACCACAAAGCCGTCAACCGGAGCATAAATGTCACGAAATTGGGGATCGCTTAAGTCACCTGTATAGATAGTATCAAATGCCGTTTGTCGCGTATCGAGAAAATTTTCCAGGTTTAAGAAAACCGAAAAATGTTCCCCTAGTTTTTTTTCGGTCATAAAACCAGTAATCCAATAAGCCTGTCCAGTTTCTCCATCTCCCAATTGCTGTGGACTAAAATAATATGCCTCTAAGCCCACCCAGAAATTATCGTGTTTCTCATACATAAGTACATTGTTCAAACGATGTTTCGCGACCAATGGGAATTTGCTAACCTCACCGTTATAATGCTGTTGGACATCAGCATAGGTATATCCCACAAACAGCTTAAAATCATGATAACTGAATCTCAGGTTGGTTTCAATACCTTTTGTATCCACCAAACCATTAGGCTGTTGGAAGATGTATCTATCGTTCTCTGCTTGTAATAAAAGTGGGTCATCAATCTTAGTGTAGAACAATAAAAGGTTGGTACTTAGGTTAAGCTCTTCTGTAATGTTCAGTCGATAATTAACATCAAAATTGGCGCCTATGGACCTCTCTGCTTCATAAGCATCAGGATCGATCGGTTCTATATTTTGAAATTGGAGCCGTTCCGCATCTTCATTAAAAACAGTTGGCGTTTTATAGCCCATTCCTCCTCCAATCCTCAAGGTTAGATCGTCAGCGGGTCTAAACATCAAAAAAATTCGAGGTAGTGCGAAGGTGCCATACTGGTTTTGGTAATCAAGACGAAATCCGCTCTCCAAAGTCCATTTGGGGCTTATGGTCCAGTTGTTCTGTACAAAACCTCCCAAAGTGTTCTCGGAATAAGACAAGTCGTTTTCATCAGAAATATGGTCTTGCTCAAAGCGATCAGTCCAGAGGTTGAGCCCCATAATCCATTCCATATCTCCATTTTGCAACACAAGGTTGGCTTCCGAAAAGGAAGACAACTGTTTGCCTGAAAAGCCATAATCAGGAATTAGAAGTTGGCGATCGAAACTGTTAATACTGTTTTTCAAAGTGAGGATCGTAGCATCGCTTAAATCATGTTCAATTTGAAATTGGGTGAAGATCCTTTCGGTTTTATTACGCTCGAAATATGGATCTATCACCTCTTTGTCCTTTACATAATCCAAATTTCCCCCGAGACGGTCTTCGGTTACAAAGTTTACGCCAAAGTTTAGTTCAGTGGCTTCCCCTAGGTATAGGAACAGTTTTGGATTGAGGGTAAACCGATCAAATTTGGGGATGGCAGTAAGTCCTATATCCGCAGGGTCGTATGGGCTCCCGAGATTGTATGATCCGAATACGGTAATACCTACTATACCATAGCGTTCAGCATAAAACCCACTGGCATCTAGCCCCAATGCAGAGGTACCATTCAACATAAAACTTAGTTCAGGTTCTTCTTCTGGTGTCTTGGTAATTAAGTTAACTAAACCAGCAATGGCTCCCCCACCATAGAGTGTTGAGGAGGCTCCTTTAATAACTTCCACCTGCTTGAGATCAAGAGGCGCTATTTGCATAAGACTAAGCCCTCCAGAGAATCCAGAATAAAGCGGCATTCCGTCGCGCAACAATTGGGTGTATTTGCCATCCAGCCCTTGTATACGGATACTGGAGTTATAACTGGTTGCCGAAGTCTGTTGTGTCTGTATCCCTGTACTTTCATTAAGTAACATGCGTATGTCGCCAGGCTTCATATTGCCTTTTTCCGAAAGTTCTTCGCCGGCAATAAACTCTACCCGTGTAGCAATGTCGGCAATGCTTCTGCTGCTTCTGGTGGAACGTATGACTACCGTTTCCATTTCTTCATGGGATGGATGCATTTCGAATAGCATGGGAAACTTAACCGCAGTGGGCGGAAAGCTTATAGTGGTTCGTATGGTTTCATATCCTAAAAAGCTTAGTTGTACCTTGTATTTGCCATCTGGAATATTAGTGATAACGACTAAACCTGAGGAATCTGTAATTCCCCCTATGTTTAATTCCTGAAACAACACATTAACACCTGTCAAGGGCTCTTCGGTCTCATGGTCCACTACCTTTGCTTCAAAGAAATTCTGTGCGTATAACTTAATGCTTAATGTAGGCAGAGTAAACAGTAATAATAGGATTGTAATAATATTACTGAACCCTTGGGACTGTAAATTCATAAATGGGTGTTTGTAGTGCAAAGCTATAAGTTTTTACCGTACTTGCGATTTGAAGCTGGTACACTACGGATAAGTGAAGAAATTTTATGATTTGAATCGGTATTGATTCACAATTCAGATCGGAAAAATTGGCTTAGAAAAGTGTCTAAGGAGATGAAATGTTACCTAACTTGAAGCACATAGGTCATGGAAGTTAACCGAGTTTAAGATATATAATAGGAAATCTATACGCTATTTGTTTTCTTAGGTTACTAACCAACAAATTCATAGGATCCTTAATTTGAACCCGGCTGGGAACAAAATAGAAGGAAAGCCTTACAGAGATGTAAGGCTTTTTTTGGATAATTTTTACACATCTTGACAATCTTTCCATCTGGTTCATTTAATTTTTATCCATATCCTGCTTTGCTTACTTAGATTTCCATGTTTAAAATTTATTAAATCTCATATGTGTCCTAATACGTTATTTATTTCATATCTTCATTTATTGGCAGTGATCAATTTTACAACTGACCGCAATACTTTCCCCCTGATCAATTATTTTTTTTAGCGCATATATTTTAATAATACCCTTGGGTTTAAAGAACTTTTGTTAATTCTAATTTTATGAAAAACGGAATTGTATACCTGTTAGTATCGTTTTTACCTTTAACTCTGAATTCCCAAAATTCTATTAAGAAGAGTGATGTTAAGACCACTGTTGACGAATACAATTTCCTAACAGAAGCTTATACTAAAGAAAACAATTTTGAATTACTGGACGGTTATATTTTGGAATCCTTTGGAATTTTTGAATACGAAAAATTTCATTGTGAATCTAAGCTACTTATAGAATTGGGGACCAAAAATGTAAAAGCTGTTTTATTCGTTATTTCAAAAGAAAAGGAAAATGATGATAAGGTTAGATACTTGTGTTTGCCAATAAATAACGATGCTCTATTTAAGAAATTTATAGACTCCTATGGAAAATTGGGAATTTCAATGCACGGAATGCTAACATGGTTTGCACATTCTATTATCTCCAACCATATCCAACAAAAATTTAATGCTAACAATAGCAATATAAAAACCACGAAGGAAGAATTTGCCTTTCTAACCGAACAATATTCATTAGACAACCCCAGTAAATTATTAGATGGGTATGAATTAAAACCTTTTCAAACAGAAATTTTTGACGAGAAATACAGCTACGATTATCAATTATTTGTAAAGAGGGATACCAATAAGGTAAAAGCAGTATTAATTACCATCGCAAAATTGAATAACAATGGCAACAAGACAAAATATATAAGTATGCCATTTAATAATAAAGAATTACAAAAGAATTATGTGAAAGCCTCTATTAATTTAGGAGTTAATCTGGGGCATTATTTCGATTTGGCAAATTTTAATATGGTATCAAAAATCATAGATAATCATTATAACACGAATTGATTGTGGTTCAATTAATAACACATCAGTAATTGCCTAGAGTTCTTGATTCAAACGTACCCTAACAGACCAAATTTTGAATATAAAATCTCCCAGAGGATATTTTAATGGTAAATAAAGTTATTTCCAAATGTATAATTATCATAAATTAAAATAATAAAGTATGAGACATATATTGATACTCTTGGTCTTTACTTTTACAATTTTTTGTGCAGGGCAAGAAGAGCAGGTCTACAAAAAAGAGGAAGTAATGATGTTGGAAGATTTGGTCTATAAGAAATTGGATTCGACACTGATTACAGGCAAAGTGATCGGTTATAATGTTAACGGCAAAAAAATATTGGAAGAAGCAAATTATAGTAAAGGTCGACTTCACGGTTTAGCTAGAACATGGTATGAAAATGGCCAGCAAAAGGTGGAACAAAGTTTTAACATGGGTAAGCCTGATACCAGAAGTAGATTTTGGTTTGAAAATGGCCAATTAAAAAGTGATCAGTTTTTTGATGAGGGTCAATTAACCGGTTTAAACAGGGAATGGCATGAAAATGGTCAATTAAAACAGCAATGCTCTTTTTTAAAAGGTAATCCGGAAGGTATTTATAGAGATTGGTATCCTAATGGAAAAATGGAGCGTGAAGTCGTTTTTAAAAATGGACAGCCAAATGGTCTTGCTAGAGAGTGGTATGAGGATGGTCAAATAATGAAGGAAGCTCATTTTATCAATGGTATAAAAAACGGAAAGTATACCTATTATAATAAAGATGGCACTCTAGATAAAGAAGAAAATTGGGTGATGGGAGTCCTAAAATGAAACTAATACAATCAGGATAATCTATTTTGGGTACAAGATACTTTTTAATTATAGTGTGACTTACTAAATAATTGTTGTGAAAAAAAACGCCTTGTAGAGATGTAAGGCTTTTTTTATTTTTTCAACTGGACTTTTTTGTAGGTTGCATGAGATTTGGACCTATTTCAAAATGAAAGGGATAAAAGAGCTTAAAACATTCTATAAAAATCAATCAGATCAAGATTGCCTTAAGATATGCACGACCACAGCCATAACTCAGATTATTCTTATCAGGCATGCAAGGCCCATAATTTCTCCCAAATCCTTTGTAACATTCGAGGATGCCGAACGGCATTTAACAGAGTATAGAAATAGCAGCGTTTATGCTGATTTTAGGTCGCCAATTTGCACTGAAGAACTTACCGATGTGCCTATCTATCATAGCGATCTTCAACGTTCAAAGGAAACGGCAATGAAACTTTTTC
This sequence comes from Aegicerativicinus sediminis, assembly GCF_015476115.1. Lineage (GTDB taxonomy): Bacteria > Bacteroidota > Bacteroidia > Flavobacteriales > Flavobacteriaceae > Aegicerativicinus > Aegicerativicinus sediminis. The sequence continues at coordinate 1,550,495 of NZ_CP064295.1, forward strand.
CGCCCGAACTTTTTAAGCTTGAGGAAGATGCGCGTTTCAGGGAGTTAGATCGGCAGAACCTTAAACTACCCTTTAAAATGCCCTATAAAATCCATACCGCCTTATCCCGGATAGCCTGGTTAACAGGAAAGATGAAATATATAGAACTTCCAAAAGAAGCCTGGAAACGGCTAAAAGGGAATGCTAACTATTTGGACGCTTTAGCTCAAAAAGAAAAAGTTCTCATTATAGTTGCTCATGGTTTTCATAACTTTTTTGTGAGCCGATTTTTAAAAAGATTGGGTTATAGGTTGGTAAACAATGGTGGACATAAACATTTATCCGTTAATATTTGGGCTAGGTAGAATAGAAGAACTTCCTAATATTTTAAAGCGTTAAAATTAGGCCTAACTGAGATGAAAATCTTTTGTTAAAATTGTATATTTTTCCACAATTGTTGCTTGCCGAAATATTCAATTTAGGCCTCCGAATTACGGAAATCATCAGATTTGAATTACATTTTATTTGTATTATTGATTTGAATTTTAAAGCTCTTTATGAAAAAAATTGAGGTTGTTGCTGGAATAATATTTTATAAAAAAGAAATTTTGTGTGTTCAAAGGGCGAAAAACAAACTTCAATATATCTCTGAAAAATTTGAATTCCCAGGTGGAAAAATTGAAGTAGGTGAAAGCAAAATAGCAGCTCTAGAACGGGAATTAATTGAAGAATTGAATATTTCTGTCAAAATAAAAGAACCTTTTTTAACGGTTGTTCACCAATATCCGGATTTTGAGTTAACAATGCATAGCTTTATCTGTGAAGCAGAAACCAAAAATCTTATTCTCCATGAACATATAAGCCACCAATGGCTTACTGATAATGAGCTTAAAAAACTTGATTGGGCGGCCGCAGATATACCAATTGTAAAAAAATTGGCGTCCAATGGATGAAATGACTAAGATATTTGTAGAAAGTCTACAAACGGGTTATGTTGACAGAACAATTTTGTCTCGTGAAGACTATCAGCCTGAATTACTTGTTAATCAAAAAGAACCTCCAAAAAAAGTTCTATCTACAATCTTAAATGAACTTGAGAATTGCAATCAATTTTTTATCTCGGTCGCATTTGTCACTACGAGCGGTGTTGCAACTATTATTAACAAACTAAAGGAGTTAGAAAACCGGCAAGTAAATGGTAAAATTTTAGTTTCTCAATATTTAAATTTCACACAACCGGAAGCATTAAAAAAATTAGTGAGGTTTAAAAACATAGAATTAAAAATTGCTACAACAGGAAATGTACATTCCAAGGGCTATATTTTTAAGAATAAAGAGCATTATAACTTGATTGTTGGGAGCAGTAATTTGACTGCTCAAGCATTGACAACAAATAAGGAATGGAACATTAAAGTTTCTGCTTTAGATGAAAGCGGCATTGTAGAAAAAGTTCTCAATGAATTTAATTTAGATTTCGAGAGAGGGGTTGCTGTTGATCAAGAATTTTTATATGAATACGAAAAAGTATATAAGGAGCAATTTCTCGGTAGCAATAAGTATCTAGAAGAAACAATTGAAATTACTGAAAATGTAAAGCCAAACAGCATGCAGTCGGAGGCCCTACAAAATCTAAAAAATTTACGGGCCCGTAATAAAAATAAAGCCTTAATAATTTCTGCTACTGGAACTGGAAAGACATATTTGTCAGCTTTTGATGCATGGGCATTTAATCCTAAAAGATTATTGTTTGTAGTCCATCGGTTGACTATAGCTCAAGATGCAAAAAAGACTTTTCAAAACGTTTTTGGAAGTACAAAATCTATGGGTGTTTATTCTGGCAGCCAACTAGAAACCCATTGTGAATTTCTATTTACAACAATTCAAACTATTTCAAAGGTTTCCCATTTAGAAAACTTCTCCCCGAGGCACTTCGATTATATAATTATTGATGAAACTCATCGGTCAGGAGCAGATTCGTATTTACGGTTATTGGAATACTTTCAGCCAACATTCTTACTGGGCATGACTGCTACACCTGAAAGGACCGACGGTAATGATATATTTAGCCTTTTTGACCATAATATTGCTTATGAGATTAGATTAAGTAGAGCTATGGAAGAGGAAATGCTCAGCTCATTTCACTATTATGGAGTTACTGATTTATTAATTGATGACGAAGAAGTTGATAATAAAACGGATTTCAATCTTTTAACCTCTGAAGAGAGGATTAAGAACATAATTGAGTATGCAGAATTCTATGGGAGTGATAATGGAATAACCAGAGGGCTAATTTTTTGTTCAAGAAAAGAGGAAGCAATTAAGCTATCCACTTTATTTAATTTAAGAGGATTTAAAACCGTAGCATTAACAGGAAATAATAAGGAAGATGAGCGTGTTGACGCGATTAGGAAATTGGAGACAGATGTTTTAAGTGAGAAATTGGACTATATCTTTACAGTTGATATTTTTAATGAGGGTATTGATATACCTAAAGTCAATCAAATAATTATGCTTCGCCCAACATCTTCTGCGATAATATTCATTCAGCAATTAGGGAGAGGCCTCAGAAAAGTTGAAGGGAAAGGCTACTTAACTGTTATAGATTTTATTGGAAATTATGAGAATAACTATCTAATCCCTATCGCGCTATACGGTGATACTTCATATAATAAAGACTCATTAAGAAAATTAATTAATGAAGGAAGTACAATGATTCCCGGAGCATCAACCATAAATTTTGATGAAATAACAAAAGAGAAAATTTTTCAATCAATCGATTCTGCTAACATGCAGTTGTTTGCCGATTTAAAAAAGGATTACAATCTTTTGAAATTCAAATTAGGTAGAATACCAATGATGATGGATTTCATTGAACATGGCTCAAGAGATCCGTTTCTGTACGTGAATTATTCCAATTCATATTACAATTTCATTTTAAAGGTCGAAAGCGATTACGTCTCAGAGTTATCAGATAAAGAGATAAAGCTTTTAGAGTTGTTTGCAAAAGAGATTAATAATTCTAAGAGAGTTGAAGAAAGCATAATAATGAAATTTTTAGTTCAATCAGGAGAGTTAACCATTAGTCGACTGAAACACTATGTTCTTCAAGAATATGGACATCATCTTTCTGATAAAACTATCGAATCCTGTGTGGCCAATTTGAATTTTGAATTCATAAGAGAAAAAAATAAAGGGAAAATGCTTCCGGCAAAAGAAATTTACGATTTGGATGTATTGTTTTTAGAGGACGAAGAATTCTTTTTGACAAATGAGGTTAAAAAATATTTAAAGAATGAAATATTTAAAGAATTTTTAATGGATTCAATAAATTATTCAATTCATGAATACAATAAATTGTTTGACCCTAAACATTGGTACAATGGTTTTGTGCTTTACAGAAAGTATTCGCGAAAAGATGTTTTCAGGATTTTAAATTTTAACGAAAATCCGGTAGCTCAAAACGTGGGCGGATATTTGGTAAGTCCTGATAATACCCATTGCCCAATATTTGTTAATTACCACAAAGAGGAACATATTTCTGAATCAACAAAATATGAAGATGAATTCGTCAATAATAGGGAGTTTAGTTGGATGTCAAAATCTAATAGGACAATTCAAAGTAATGATGTTCAATCCATATTAGGCCAAAGGGGGCCAATTCGTTTACCTCTTTTTATCAAAAAGACTAATGACGAAGGAATGGATTTTTATTATATGGGAGATGTAACTCCAGAATTGGCTAAAACGGAACAGACAACCATAAATAATGATAAGGGGAGGGAACTTCCTGTAGTAAAAATTCTTTTTAAATTATCGCCTCCTGTTAGCTTTAACATGTTCAAATATTTAAATGAAAAGGAGTTTTTGCAAAATACTATTACTGATAAAAAAGAATTGCAAACAGAAAGTATTACACTTACTCAACCCGAAATTCAAGGAGAAATACAATTTCCAATAGAAGAAACCAAACTTAAAAACCCAATTCCCTTATATAATTTTTATGCTGCAGCAGGAACTTTTAGTGAGATGCAATCTGAAAAAGATTTTTCTTTAATAGAAGGCCCTCAAGGCGTTCGCTCTAATCAGGGATATTTTGCTTGTAAAATCATTGGAGAGTCGATGAATAAAGTAATTCCTAATGGTGCCATTTGCTTATTTAAACAATATTCTGGTGGAAGCAGAAATGGTAAAATAGTTTTAGTTGAAAACATGGATATTCAAGATCAAGATTTTAATTCTGCTTTTACCATTAAAACTTACTCAAGCGAAAAAATAATAACAGATGACTTTTGGTCACACACAGCTATAATACTAAAGCCGAATTCTTATGATAAGTCTTATAAGGACATAATTATTGATGAAGACGGTGCCGAAAGGATGAGAATTGTTGGCGAGTTCGTGAAAGTTTTATAAATGATAAACTCAAGATCACTTAATATTTAATTTAAACTACCTTTTTTAAATGCTCTAAATACTCACAAATTTTCTGAACTTCCGCATCTGAGAAAATAGGATCAAACCATTGTACATAACTATTTAATTCGTGTAGTGATAAAATTTTAGCATACCCCGACTCTTCAGGCAGTCTATTGTTTATCATAACCACAACATTCCTAATTGGGATTTTTCTTTTAGGCAATTTACTATTATAGATTCGAACTCTTGAGTTGCCAGATGGTGCATTTAACAAAATAAACATGGCGAAATTAGTCCTTTCAATTTGGTCTATTGGGGAACGCATTTCTGGATTTTGCAATGTGGCGGCACTCCAATTCTTAGTCTCTATATTAAAAACCCCAGAATTAGTAACTAGCAAATGGTCTATCTGAATGCTAAAAATTCTATCCTTTTCGCTCCTATTGTAAATAGGACGTCTGAATTTTAAGCTATAATCATTAAAAAGAATATAGTTATCAGGGAGTTTCTTAATTTCTTTTACCACTCTGCTTTCACCAATGGCACCAGCAATTTTAGGATATAACCTGTTGATAATCTGCTGTGTCTGGTCCAGTGCTTTAGTTTTTGGGCTGAGGCGTTCACCAATAATTTTTTCCCGGCTATGAACGAATTTTTCAATTTTAGCTTCTGTAGTGTTCAGTTTCTTATTTAGGAATATTGTTCGTAACTGAATTATACGATTCATGTTAGTGGCTATAAAACTTCTTTTGAAAAAATAGTAGGATCCTACCAAAAATCGATTCGCCTTATCAAAATAATCTTCATCTACAGGTTCGATGATATAGTGCCTCATATCTATAGATGCCATATGTTTAAGAAGTATTTCAGCCACTCTATTTTTTTTGACATGCATTGAAGTCTTTAGCTTTATGCTATATTTTTTTAAGTTGACCAACTCATTTTCAAATTCTCTCTCGACATCACTTATAATTTCTTGGCGCCTAACTATGTAATCCCTTTTAAACTCTTCAACCTTTTCCAGACTGTCTAGCTGGTAAAATCCATATCGGTTTAATTCTCTTTTAAGTTGCTTAAGGGTTTCTATTTCTCCTTTGATGAGGGCCATTGAATTATTTTCACTGAAGTGAAAATAATCACTTCTAATTTCTTTTTCAAGCAATTAGGTGAGACATTTTTGGAGTCAACTTTATTCAATCTATGATATAAAAGGAATGCTAAAACCATAAAATTGGTTGATGGTTTTGCAGCATCAATAGGATAGATTAATAATCAATTAGAAATTTATCTCTCCTTCCGTTCCTTCAACTTTTGAAAAATACCACGTAAGGAAGCAATCGTAATAATTAGAAATGCCACTCCCAAAACACAAAGTGTAGCTACTGCAATCACACCCTTTATATGTTCAGATCTTGGGATGTTCGGGTTGGGTTCGCCAAACATATGGGCTATCCCAAATACTAAACCAAAAAAGCTTACAAAACCAGAAAAAAGGGTGATAAGGATGTTAACTGCGATGGGAGCTTTTAATGTTGGAAATTTCATCGTTGGGTGTATTAAAAGCAGATTTTACCTTGTTCCATACGAAAAACACGATAGGCTCAACTTAGACCCAGGAATATAGCTTTAAGTTAATAAAAATAACTGGTTTTTAAAAGAGCAGATTTTCCTTCATGTCATACTGAGGCTATGGTTAATGACGAAACGGATTAATAATTAGTTGCTCAAATTATTCCAGTCAAAATTTAAACAAGCCGTACTTAAAGGCGCTTTAATATAACCTGAAACATTGCCGTACCTACCTCTAATGTTTTCCACATAAATACAGTCCTCCCCACTAGATTCCAACAGATTCTCTAGGCGGGTTAATTCATCTGGACCGGTAGAAATTAATTCGCGGCAACCTTCGGCTTCGTCATTGCAGTCGCAATCGGTATACACCCAATTGAAGATTGAACAGTCGTCACTCTCGGTTGGATTGTCCACAACACTACAGCCTAGGAGAACTAAACCAAAAACGAAACACATTAGGGCGAAACTGGTGGCAATTGTTACTTTCATTGACATTTAAAATTTGGTTTCTTTAAAATTAGGGCTTAAACCCATTATTGAGGTCCGAGATTTTAAACTGTGGAAGAATTAGGACAATGAACTTTACTCTAAGATAGTCAATTTCAACATTCGGGTTTCTCTGAGTTTCTGGTTTGCCCGTAAATTAATAGGCGTATTATTCTTTGCATATAAGGCAATATGATCGCCATAGACTTCTTAGTTTTAAAGATTCAACAATTAAAAGTATTCGTCATGGCAACTAACGACAAGGATAAAAACAAGGAAGAAAAAGATAGAAATCCAGGAGAAGGAACCTTTACGCGGGATACTAGAGAACGGAATCAAGATTTTAGCAATGAGCAAGATCCAAATGCTGATGAGGGCAAGGAAACGGATGAGCATGTGGACAAGAGTTCCGGAAATCTATCGGATCAATACCATTCTGTTACCGAAACAGGTGAGTTCCAAGAAAAACAAAATGAAGAAATGGAAAAAAAGGCCCATCGCGGCAAGGAATATTATGATCAAGGCGCCCACCAGCCTTCAGCCAGTGATATGAAAAAAGTGGATAAAGAAAACAAGGAGAAGGAGTAAATCCAACTTCATCTTCAATATTAAACCATTTCCTGTTTTATGGGGTTTGGGTAAACAATCAGGGCCAATATAGATATTCCGGTCAATACCATAAAGGCAATCTCTAATTTAGACATCAACGAATTCATGCCTAAGGTTTGGTTGGATAAATGGGTCATTTGACCACTTTCCTCCAATTGTATTTCAGCAAGACCATCTAGCAGCATTTTTATTTCCTGAAGTTTATGCAGTGTAGGGGCATTGTTTGAACCACTGTCTGCTAATTCTCCCATTTTTTTAAGGTCTAGAATACTGCCATGCAATTCCTCTAGTAGATTTGACTCTTTTGCGGTTAGTTCCGTTGCCTTAAAATCGATGAGGATTTGCTCAACTTCCTTATTATGAGTATCGTCCACTTTGTTGTAATCACCTTTTATAATGACCAATTCCCTATCGTGGAACATGTTGTTTAAGCGATAAATATAGTCCTGAACCACAACCCTGTCCTTAAATACAGAGTTCACCGTATGTTGAACGGTTTTAAAATGCCTTCTATCTAACAAGTTAGAGCCTAATAACAATACAAATGCCATTCCCAGGATGAGGGTTAGCTCAATTCTTTTACTTAAAGACGTTTTTTTGAACATGGGCATTACTTTTAGTGAACTATATTAATGTCTTATAATAGGTTTGGTTTAAAAAGAAAATCGCCTGGCCAATTTTATCGGAAATGTTTTACGGACCAGGCAGATTTTACCAACCTATGTATTAATCAACTTTCAATTCACCTGAGTTTAAGGCTTGCTCAATATTAGCACTCACAACGGTATGACTTCTGAAAAAACGCATACCATTGGCACGCTTAATTTTAACTTCCGTCCTTCCATCCGCTTTCTCTTTTACTGAGGTCACTACAACCTTTTTGCCTTCCAAGTTGTTATAATTGGCTATACCGCCACCTTTTATTATAAAATTTGCACGTGGGAAATTGATATGTTTGTATGTATTGGTTTCTGGCTTTCCGATTTCAAAAGTATCACCCACCTTTACTTCAGTAGTGTTTTGTTCTGTACTTGCTTGGGCACCTAACATGCCTAACGAAAATAGTAGGACAATGATATAATTTCTCATAAGGATTGTATTTAAGGGTTAATTTTTAGTTTCACCTACTATGGCAATTGCTGTACCATAAATTGATAACCTTAGATAGTATTCATGTAACATACTATAAATGAGAAATATAAAAATTGTAATCTTGAAATGAGGGTGAATTGATACTGGGGAAATTCTCCCCGATTAGGGAAAAAATACCCAATTGACTATTTCAATTTGTCGCGTAAGGTTTTGCGATCGATTTGAAGAATTTCCGCGGCTTTTGTCTTGTTCCCTTCGGTATGGATAAGCACCTTTTTTACATAGTTTTTTTCCATTTCACGAAGGGATAGAAACCCCTCTTCGGGGAAGTGTATCTGGAATTTAAGGAAATCTGGTAAGTCTTTCACTTTAATGATGCCATCAGACATGATCACGGCCCTTTGTATGGTATTTTCCAACTCTCTTATATTTCCGGGCCAATGATAGCGTTGCAATACCTCCAAGGCTTCGGGTGAAATGCGCAATAAACGATCTCTATATTCTATGCCATATTTTTTAATAAATTTTTCAACCAACAATGGGATATCAGATTTTCGCTCCCTTAGGGGTGGCACATTGATTTCCACAACGGTAAGGCGATAAAATAGGTCTTCGCGAAAGGTTTTTTTCTGGATTTCTTCAGACAAATCACTATTTGTAGCGGCGATGATGCGTATATCTACTTTTTCCGCCTTTTGGGATCCCAATTTTGTTATTTCCTTTTCCTGTAATGCACGTAGCAATTTTGCTTGTACGGCTAGGGAAGCCAATCCTATCTCATCGAGGAATAGGGTACCACCCTGTGCGGCTTGGAAGAACCCATTACGGTTTTCGTGTGCACCCGTAAACGCTCCTTTTTTATATCCGAACAGTTCCGCTTCTTGCAAATTTTCAGGAATGGCACCGCAATTTACCGCTATAAAAGGGGCGTTTGAGAATTTGCCTGAATAATGGATTGCCCTGGCCACCAATTCCTTACCCGTACCACTTTCGCCCTTTACCAATACTGTAGCCTTGTTGTCCTTAACCCGATCAATGATATTGGTAACCTTATGAAATGCTTCCGATTCACCCACCATATCCCCATAAACAGCATTTGCTGAATTAATCCTAGGCGATTTTTTATCCCTGCGTTGTTGGCCATGGGCGAAGGCCTTTACAATGGCCTGTTTTAGTTCTACCTTTGTAAAAGGTTTGGTGAGATAGTCAACGGCACCAGATTTAAAGGTCGCCAAGGCATCGTCTACCGATGGGTAGCCTGTAACTACCAATTTTGGCATGTCGGGATAATGTTCGTTGGTGAATTTCAACAGTTGCAGCCCATCAACCTCCGGCATCTGTATATCCGTTATAAGCAGATCGATAAAGGTGTCCTTTAAAATGAAAATCGCTTCCTTTACGGATACCGCCTTAAAGGCATGATACTCCATAGACTTCAGGTGTCTTTGTAACAGTTCAAGGATAGATATATCGTCATCTACAATTAGAATGTTCTCTCTGTGTAATGCCATAATTACAATTTAGGAAAATAAATAGTAAACACGGTTCCTTTTGGTTTATTAGGGGCATGTGAAATGGTACCCTTATGACTGTTAATAATACCGTGTACTACACTAAGTCCAAGTCCAGAACCCTCGCCCGTAGGTTTGGTGGTAAAAAATGGCTCGAAGACCTTATCTGTATTTTCAGGTTTGATTCCCTCACCTTCATCAGCAACCGATATTTTAATATTCGTTCCCTCTTCGGAAATAGCTATGGTGATGATACCGTTCTCAGGTGAGTAATAAATGGCATTCATTATAAGATTGAACAGTACCTGTGTTAATTGAACGTCGTCAGCCGTTAGGCGAAACACTTTATCTTCAAACTGGGTTACAAATTCAATATTTTTTGCTCTAAGCTGAGGCTTTAGGAGTTTTAGTACATTCTCTACAGCAGGAATCAGCTCCACCGCATCCATTTCCTGTGGCATCTCGCAGGCAAAGAACATTAATTTTTTTACAATTTCACGGCTAAAAATGGCATTCTCCATGATCTTATCCAAGTCTCGGATAGAATCGGGATCTTTGATACTATCTTGTAACAACTCTGCAAAGCCGAGTATATTTGCCAAAGGGGTATTGAGTTCATGGGCGATTCCGGCCGTAATTTCACCTAGGATATGGAGTCGATCGGTCCATTCCATCTGTTTTCTAGTGGCTAATTCATTATCCCGTATCTGCTTTCGCTCCAATAGATTGCCTACTGCCAAACCTACATTGTCTAACAAGGTCTGTTCTTCTTCCAGAAAATCCTCAAGGGTGTATTTTTCCGAAGGATAGCCGACATTGATATACCCTTCTTGCTTATTGAACACCTTAACATTGGTTGTTAGACAAACTCGGCCGGGGCCAAATCCTGCGGTCTGGACTTCATATCCGCTAACCGATATTTCGGCTTCGGTGTCTTCCACAAATTGCCAGCCTCTTTTTAAACAGTTGGTAATCGCTTGAAGAGATTCCTCCAACTGGTCATAATCAGAATTGACTATAATGGATGTCACCTCATATAAACAAGTAAGTTCCTTTACACGTTCCCTTAATTTCGCTTCTAGGGTATTCATCTGTCTTAAGATCTTAAGCTTAAAGATAATGATCGTGATTAATATTTTTGATAGAAAGTCGAAGAGGAGGAAGGTTTTTTGAAAGAGCCTTGGTTGAGCTCGTCAAAATTGCATGTTGATTCTTGCTGCCGAGGTTCAAACTAATGGAATTATCTTGAAAACTTTATTTCCCTTTTAAATTAACTGAAACCTTTTCCAATAAATATTAAATTTAAGGCATGAAATCCCTTCTTAAATTAGCCCTGTTTTTGTTCGGTTTCATTCTTGCCTTTGGTCAAAAAGGAATTGAAAAAGATAGAATCAAATACTACGATAACCTATTAAATTATCCTCAATCAGATACCGATATTTTCAATGCGATTAACTTTTTTACGGAGCAAAAGGAAAAACATTCGGAGTTAAATGATACCCTGAACGTAATTTCAGATTTAAGGAGGTTAGCTATTGGTCAACATAAACTTGGTTTCCATTCTGAAAGTGAAGTACTCGCGGTTGAGGCTATAGAACTCCTTTCCCACCTGCCAGAAACTACTAAAACCAGAGAGGCCTATACGGGGCTTTATAACCAACTGGGACGCAACTATAAGGCCATGTTAGACTTTGATCGTTCCATTGAATGTTATGACAAGGCCTTGTTGTATGCCGAAGATGACGTTAACAAAAATATTATAAGGAATAACAAGGCAGTTATCTATAAAGACCATGAGAAATATGAATTGGCTGAAACTGAATTTCAGTTAGTTTATAATAACAGTCTAGAGCACAATGATGTAAAACAGCGCAATCGGGCGCTGGATAATCTGGCCTTTGTGCAAACTAAATTAGGTAAGGATGGGGCTTTGGAACAATTGGAAGAAGCATTGGAAAGCCGTTTAAAGAATAACGATCTTACAGGGGCATATTCCAGTTACAGACATTTGTCCATTTACTACCAGGACCGTAATGATTTAATCCAAGCAAAACGGTATGCAGATAAGGCTTTGGCAACGGCCAAAATAATCAACAGCCCAACCTATATACTAAACGCAATGGAATTGCAGATGCAGACCAAAAATGATTCCCTTGCCTTGGCTTATAAAATACTTAGGGATAGCCTTGCTAATGCCGAGCAACAGCAAAAGAACAGTTATGCATTAATAAAATTCAATTATTACGAGCAGGAACAAAAGGCGAATGAACAGTTATTAAAGGCTGAACAAGAGCGCCGCAAAAAACAGTGGTTTCAGGCAGCTGGTTTGCTCTTGGTCGTGGCATCAATTCCACTTTTTCTGTTTCTGAATGTTCGTTATAAACGCAAAACCCTTTTGAAGGTTTACGAAACTGAAGGTAAGATATCCAAAAAAGTTCACGATGAGGTCGCAAACGATGTCTACCGAATGATGGCCAAAATGCAGAGCGAAGAGGTTTCTAAAGAACACACTTTGGATGATTTGGAATTGATTTACCGTAAAACACGGGACATTTCCAAAAGTATCGATCCAATTTCCGAAAGTGATGATTTCAGTCATACCTTAAAGGATTTAATGGCATCCTATCAATCTGAAAAGGTTTCTGTAGTTGTACAAGGTCTTAATTCTATAGATTTGGAATCATTGGATAACATGCGGAAAGTTGCACTTTATCGTGTGTTGCAGGAATTACTGACCAATACCAAAAAGCATGCAGAGGCGTCCCTAGTCGTTCTAAAATTTGCAAAGGAAAACCGCAAATTAAAAGTCAGTTATTTAGATAATGGACTTGGTTGTGATCTTAAAAAAGGGAATGGATTGCATAATACGGAAAACCGTATTAAAGACATCAATGGAACAATTACTTTTGAAACTACTCCTGAGAAAGGATTTCGTTCAACAATAATTTTGTGAGATGTTTCAAAAGGTTTTGGTTTGCGATGATTTAGATAGTATCACTTATGGTGTTCAGGCCATACTCGACAATTTTGGGATAAGCGATAGCCAAAAAGTGCATTACTGTGATGATGCTTGGTTAAGGCTGCAAAAAGCCAAAATGGACGGCGAACCTTTTGATTTGTTTGTTACCGACCTTTCGTTTAAACATGACCACCGGCCACAAAAATTTACTTCGGGTGAAGCCTTGTTAGAGGAGGTAAAGCAAAAATTTCCAAACCTAAAAGTAATTGTTTATTCTGTAGAGGATAAAGTACAGAAAGCACGAACACTTATCAAAAAATTTGGGGTTGATGCCTATGTATGTAAAGGTAGGTCTGGCCTTAAAGAATTAGAATCAGCAATTGAATCGGCTTCACAAAACACCCTTTTTGTGTCAGAAAGCATGCGACAGGCACTTCAACAGAAATCGCTTTTGGAGATAGATGACTTCGATATTTTGTTATTGAAGGATTTGGCCAATGGGTATTCGCAGGAGGAGATTAGCACCCGATTTAAATCGCAAAACATAAAACCTTCAAGTCTAAGTTCTATTGAAAAGCGACTTAACAAATTAAAAATACAATTTAAAGCGTCCAATGCCGTACAACTTATTGCAGTAACCAAAGACATTGGGCTTATTTAAAACCGTTCTTATGGTTTCCCGTAAGGAATTTACGATCCCCAAATATAACTTGCATCGCTATTAATCGTTTTAGGGAGGCAATTAATATTGCTAAGAACACGCCTTTCGGGGCGTGTTTTGTTTTTTCGAAGAAATTATTCCATTCCTTTGGCGTTTACTAGTAAGGCTTGTATGAAAGGTTATATTTCCCAAAACCTCTTATATTAATCCAAAATTTATTTATGCGACTTTTAAATAAGCTTTTAGGAAATTCGAGTGCGGTTTCGGCCGAACAACTTACTGCTAAATATCAACAGTTGCTACTTGAGGAAGAGGTCATAGAACTAGGCTTTTCCTTATTACGCGATGTATTTATGTTTACCAATAAACGACTTATTTTGGTAGATATCCAAGGTCTTACGGGGAGTAAAATTGAATATAAGTCCATGCCTTATAAAAGCATCTCCAGATTTTCTTTGGAAACTGCTGGAACCTTTGATTTGGATGCCGAACTCAAGATTTGGATTTCAAGTGAATACACTCCGTCTGTGAGTAAAAAATTTAATAAGAGTGTCAACGTTTATGAAGTTCAAAAATATTTGGCTTCAAAAGTTTTGTAAATCAATATATTACTAATGCTTCATTAATTTCCTTAAATCTGTTCGACTTAGTTATGCCTAATAAAGTCTTGTTTATTTTTTTATTCCTAGGCTTTAATTTAAGTATCCATAAAAATGTTTATGCACAAGAAAATGCTATATATGGTAAGGTGGTGGCCATAACTGATGGAGACACTTACAAACTTTTAAAGCCCGACTCCACAGTAATTCGCATAAGAGTTGCCAATATTGACTGTCCTGAGCGTAAACAACCATTTTCAACCAAGGCAAAACAATTCACTGCCGACGCCATTTTTGGAAAACAGGTAAAGATTATTGTACTGAAGAAAGATAGGTACGGACGTTTGGTTGCCAAAACCATTTACAATGATGGCAAAGTTCTTAGCGAAGAATTGTTGAAACAAGGTCTAGCTTGGCATTATCGTCAATTTTCAAAAGATTCATTATTACAGTCTATTGAAGACATGGCTAGACTAAATAAAATTGGTTTATGGATTGATGATGATGCTATTGCTCCATGGTTATGGAGGCGGAACAAAAAGAAATGAGCCCCATAGTTTTTTAGATAAGAGATTTTTTAATTTGATAAACTCGGATTAATTTTTATCTATAAGATTTAGGTTGGACTGCAAATTGGAAGATTCTGAAAATCTCAAAGGTTTAATCACTACAATCAACCGCCAAAGAGGCTTTATAACTTTTCCCAAATGGTACATCGATGGAATACCACTGTTTTAATCTGCCTATAGAAGTTAGATTTGTTAGAGTGTCCCAATCAGTACCTTTTAGTTTAGATACATCTATTTCTTGAAAAGGAAATCCTAAACCATCTCCGAGGCCTTTTACTAAGGCTTCTTTTCTTGTCCAAAATTGAAAAAACTTATTGAGTCGCTCATTTCCATGGGTGCTCTCAAGAGTGCGAGCTTCCACTTCAGAGAAAAACTTATTAGCAATGGATAAACTGTCGATAGCCGGATTAACATACTCTATATCTACACCAATATTATTGCAATCACTAATTGCTAAAAGAATTTTATTTCTAGAATGAGAAAGATTGAAATGTAAATTACCATAGTTAATTTCAGCTAATACAGGTTTGCCATTTTCCTCGTATGAAAATAGTATACATTTTGGGTCTAACTGCAGGTGTTGGCCCAATATTAGACGTAAGAAGCCCCTCGATTTTATAAAGTTTAGTTTGTCCTTTTTAAAGCGGAGTCGCTTCATGCGGATTAATTCATTTTCAGACAATAATTCAATATAATCAAGGGAATCACAAAAATCTTTTGAAAGGTCCGCGGAATACAGTTGAATATGTTGATCGGTATTCAACGGAATGGGATAGGTTGTTTGGGGCTGTTTTAGCCAATGTATCTTAGAATAGCTCACTTGGATATAGGTCTTTTTACAAGCCGCATCTTAATTCCGTTTTTAGGTCTAAGATTCAGAAGTTGTTCCATTTCAACTTTCTGGTTCGGAACTGTTTCCATGCACCAATGACTGCCCATTGATGCTAAGACCATCACGCCCTCAAGCATTGCGTAATGCTGACCAATACAGGATCTAGGACCGACACTAAATGGAAAAAATTCATATTTATTATGATTTCGCCCTAAGCGTTTCGCCAATGCTTCAGGGTCAAATTTTTCAGGATTGTGATGAAATCTAGCATCATGGTGAATGAGGTATGGGCTTAATAAAACAATAGATTTCTTGGGGATTTTATAATCAGCTATGATAACGTCCTGTAAAGCTTCACGGGCAATAACATAAATGGGAGGGTACATTCTCATGGCCTCCTCAAAAACCATTTTGGTGTATTTGAGCTTTGGATAATCTTCTAAAGTGGGTGTTCCACCATTGAGCACAGAGTCTAACTCCTGATGCATTTTACTCTCAATTTCCGGATGTAGAGAAAGGAGGTACCAAGTCCAAGTTAAAGCTAAAGAAGTGGTATCAAAAGCAGTTAGGAGCAGAGTTAAAGCCTCATCTCTGATCTGTTTGTCTGTCAAGGAGATACCTATGGTGTCCTCTTGTGTGTTTAATAATAGAGACAGCAAATCCCCGTTCTGTAATGGATTCTTCTTTCGATTTTCAATAATCTTATAAATGGTGTCATCTAATTTTGCCCTCGCCTTAAAGAATTTTTTTGTGCTTGGTATAGGAAGCTTAAGGAGGATTTCTGCGAAGGGCATAGTAATGCGGCCAAACAAACTCATAATGTCCTCAAGAGCATTATTTATTTCAGGAACTTCATTGTTAATGTCCACATTGAACATCGTCTTTGCCGCAATTTCTGTGCTCATCCCTATCATACACTGAAGCATATCTATTACTTGTCCATCTTGCCATTTATCCATTGTCAATTGGGAATAATTGGTCATAGCAGGAACATAAAGTTCCATCATACGGATATGAAAGGCAGGCTGAATGATTCGTGAATGTTCTTTATGCAGGTCACCAGCGCTTGTTAGTATCCCTTCCCCTAGAACTTCTTTGGCCATTTCTAAGGGCCGGCCTTTGATGAAATTTTGGTGTTGGTTGCTAAGGACTTCTTTAATGTAATCTGGGTGATTTAAAAGCACAACACGAAGAGGCCCCATTTTAAACTGAGCAATGTCGCCATATTCCGTAGAAATATCCTTGAGAAATTTTAGGCTATTTTTTCTAAACCCAAAAACATTGGCGAAAGGGACCAATGATTTTGGTCCGGGAGGTAGTTTTGTGTGAGACGTTACTTTCATGCCAATGGATCAATTAAAAATAATACAAAGCACAGCCGGCCTGAAGGCCCGAACCCACTGTAATTAAAAGAGCTATAGTTCCTTCCTTGGATTCAGAATTATTAAGGCAATAAGGAATGGAGGAAGTGAATAAGTCTTCGCCATCAATTGCAACATCCACAAATTTATCTCCATTTATGCCTAAATTTTTGCTGAGCCTACTGATAAAACTTGCCGATAATTGGGGTGGGAAAACCGTCCGGATATCCTCCTTTTTTATATTAGTTGTTGACAGCAGTTCCTCCACACTGTCAGAAATAAGATTTAAATACAATTCCTCCAAATGCTCTGTTTTATGAATCTTTAAATAGTGGTTTATTGGTTTAGGAGTTGCTTGGGTGGTATAATTGGTTATGGCATCTGTGTTATAGCAAAAATTAAATCTAGAGAAGCCTTTCGATGTATTTGGTTTATAGGCTAATATTATAGCAGTAGCAGTCTCATGAACTCCTAATAAATCATTTGGAAAATGAACAGCGTTATTCTCAACCTCAGCTGTAACCACCATAGCACTTTTATGTTTTCCGGCTAAAAATAGGTTTTGCACTAAATAGAGTGCATTCATCATTCCCACGCTTCCATTAAATACATCAAATGCTAGAGTAGAATCGGATTGCTCCCCTAAAATAGACGAATTCATGTCTAGCATGCCTGCCAGTAAAGCTGCAATGGCAGGTTCTACTATATACTCAGACCTATAAACCCCACAATAAATTAATAAATCTATATCGTTGGCTTGGTAACTCGATTGTTCTAAACATTTTAGTGCTGCAGAATGAAGTAATTCTAACGAATCAATTTGATTTGTGGATGGTTCTGCTATCCCTACACTTTCAATAATTACTCCATATGGTATAGTTTCAATCGGATGGTTTAAATCTGGCTCAATAAATGCCTTAGTTCTTGTTTTTCCGTTAAAATTGTTTTCTGCCAAGCCATCCATGACATATAAACCTGAACCTATTGTTAAGCCAGAGGCGGCTATACTAAAAGCGATTTTATCCCCTTTACTTATAACTCCTCGTTTAATTTGGTCTGCCAATGCAATCATATGGGATGTTGAAGCCGTATTTCCACACTGCTCTAAATTATTTACCGTATTACCCTCATGGAATAGGTTGCTATTTAGAATGCTATTGATTTCATTTACTGCACTTTTAATAGTAGTTTTAGAGGTCTGGTGCATTATGAGATGATCACAATCCTTGGCGTTCCAACCGGCTTTATCAAGGGAAGAAATAGCAAATTGGGTGCTGCTTTTAATGCCAGCGTCAGTTAAATTCACGGAGTCTGTAATCATAATCCATCCTTCCGTTTCGGCTTGTTTCGCAATACAAAATGGACTATAGCGACCAAGGGTTTGCAGGGAGAGCTGATGGAATCCAACTTTTGGATCTGAGCTTTCTTCCAAGATTACGGCTGCACCCGCATCGCCCAAAGTGAGACAGGCCATTTTAGGGTCCATGAACGTTTTTATCTCTTTCTGTGCAGTGCGTGTGAGGTGTGTGATATATTCTCCACTCACTACCATGGCACGTTTAATACTTCCAGCTTTAATAAGTGCATCAACGAGATATATTCCCGTAAACATCCCAGCACAGGCATTGGAAATATCGAAAGCAATAGCATTGTTAAACCCAAAATGCCTCTTAAGTCTTACCGACGTGCTGGGTTCAAAAGTTAGATGTTTTTCAGAATCTATACGCGATATGTTGCAACAGACGACCAAATCAATATCCGAAGCTTTATACTTTGATTTTTCGAGGCAGTCATTTATAGCTTGTATCGACAAATCAATGGAGAATTCTTCTTTACCTGCAACATGTCTTGACTTTATACCGGTTATTTTTTCCAATGGAAATCTTATGGACGCATTACAGCCTTCCAATACTTCTTTGGTGGAAAGAAAATTGGGGGGAAGGTAGCTGCCCAGGCTTTCAATAACTGTATTTTTTCTCAAGACATTATGATGCATTTTCCCCTATTTGCCAATGTACCGCTTCAGTTTTTCTGGAGTAACAAAAACGCCAACTCGAGTTAGTTGTTGGCTTAATGAACTCAAGACATAATTGTATAGCACATCCGATTCAACCCCAAAGGCTCGAAAAGCTTGAATGAGGTGGTGGTCGTCATGTTTATCTCCATAAACGGATTTCATTATAAGTTTTAATGCGAAATGATTTCTGCGACGCTCCCAAGAACTGCCAGTTCTAAAAAGTTCATTATAAATGGCTACACACAAATCCATATGGCGCGTTTCGTCATGTACAGAAATAGTATTGCTAATACTTCGGAATAATTTATCAGGCATTATCTCCTTTTTGCTGAAAAAAGATAAGTAAGAAGCCCCAATAGCTTCTATTATTACGGCGAGGAACATGCCAATGCCTGGAGCAAATCTTGCTACCCACATATATCGTTCTGCTCCTTTAATTAGTTGAGATGAAATAAATTCCTTTGCCTCAAGTTTTTCAACCAAAAACCGTCTAAAAGTTGCTGAATGTTTGGCTTCATCATTGATAAAGGTAGTAAGGGCTTCCTGTATTTCCCGGTATCTTTTGTAATGGATGATCCCCATCGTTAATGGGGCAATGGCACTTTGTTCTACAACAAGTGCATGATTTGCAATGTCCTTTAAGGCCCTTAATTGACGTTTTACAATTAAATCCTTTAGCAAGGACAAGTCTTTTGGATTGTCTGGAAGTTTATTGGATTCGATTAAACGATTCACAAAACTTTCAGTTTCTGAAAGATCTTCCACTAATTTCAATGAGTTTTTTTCTTGGTCTTCTTTAACGGATAATTTTAACTTGCTTAAATTTAAATCATAGCCTTTTTTAAGTTTGGCACGTTGAATTCCCGTTTCAGCGATTTCTTCGGATTTAGTTTTTAATTGATTGTCTAGCTCTTCTCTTTCAGCTTCGGTCTCTATGTACTTCGCTTCAATTCCTACCTTAATAATCCCCAACCGATCTTGTTCCTCTAAATCTACCATCTCGCCATGCAAAATGTCTAATCTATCGTTAAGTCTATTTACCTTAATAAGGTCGGAATGCAACGGGGAATATAAGGTCAGAAGTTTTGAAATTGTTTCATTATTTGAGAATACGCACTCAGACACATCCTTTAAAGCATCCTCAGAATATTGAAATTCTCCTGTTTTAATCGATTGAATTTTTTTCTGTATAGAATCTCTAATCATCGGCAGGGTTAGCGTAGAAATAAGAAAAAGTTCATCCTTGCTGAGATTCTCCAAATATTCGATCAAGTTCTTTTTAACATCCTGATTCCAATCGAAGGCTGATTCCTTATTCCAATATTTTTCCTCGCAATCCCTTACATACTTGGTGAAATCACGCGTTGGAGTAATATAATAGTCAGGACGTCCTTTTATGGTTTTGCTATTTGACATATCGCAGAGCTAACTGGGCTTTTGATCTATTTATTAAACTCGATGACTCAAGAAGAGGGGAATATTCTTAAAAATATCAAATTTTGCTGATTTTGTGCAGAATTAGGAAATCAAATTCAATCACATCTCTATTTTATATTATTCAGAATTATAATTTTTTCAATTTATCTCTTAAATATTGCGTTGAATTAAGGGTTTGAATAAGAAATAGTTGATGATAATTCTTAACTTTAACAGATAGGGAGGTATTTCTGGAATTAAATGGTTATAGGGTGGTTGGGTAATATTGTCTCTAATCAAAGTCAAAAATAACTGCAAAATTCACCGGTGATTGATTCTAAAAAATCTCTTGTAGATGTATTACTTTTTAGAGCACAAAAACAACCAGATAAAATTATCTATAGGTTTTTGGTGGATGGTGAGTCTGAAGAGGAACTACTGACCTTTAAATCCTTAGCGCAGTTATCTAAATCTATTGGGGCGAGATTACAAAGAGTGGCTCACTTTGGTGCCCGTGTCTTGATATTGGTGCCAAATGGCATCGATTTTATTACGTCTTTTTTTGGAACTATTTGTGCTGGAGCTGTGCCCGTGCCACTTTCACCTCCACATCACGCTCGGATTGAAAAAACACTTACAATTGCCTTAAGGATTTTAAAGGATTGTAATCCAGAAGTTGTGGTGCTTCATAAAAAGCTATATGAGGCCATACACAGCAAACCGTATTTGAAAAGGCAATTTAATGGAGTGAAGTTTATACTACTTAATGAGGATAAGAAAGACCTGTCCTTAGAATGGAAAAATCCGAATATTTTAGTGGATCATCTTGCTTTTCTTCAATATACCTCTGGTTCAACATCTGCTCCAAAAGGGGTTATGGTTAGCCATGGCAACGTTTTAAATAATTTAAGGGCAATTGAGAAGGAAATGGAGTTAAATGAAACCATAGAATCTGTTTTTTGGCTCCCCCCTTTCCATGATATGGGTTTAATTGGTGGCATGCTTCAACCGCTTTATACTGGTTTTACGGTTACTCTTATTCCACATCTACTTTTTCTCCAGAAACCAATTCGTTGGCTTTGGGCGATTTCAAAATTTAAGGCTTACATAAGTGGGGCTCCAAATTTTGCCTACGAACTATGTCTAAAGAAAATTAAACCCGAAGAAAGGGATAAACTTGATCTTAGTGATTGGAAGGTCGCCATGAACGGTGCAGAACCCATTTCTGTTAATACCCTGGAAGAATTTGAGGCTTATTTTAATTCGGTTGGATTTCAAGGATCATCCTTTGTGCCGTGTTATGGATTGGCAGAGGGAACCTTAATGGTTGCTGCGGTCTCCAGTCACCAATCCTATGCCTTTAAAAAATTGATCAAAACAGGTATATCTGCGAACAAAATTGAACCTGCTGCCGATAATGGACCAGATTCAACAGAAATTGTTAGTTGCGGGAAGGTTATTGATAATCATCAACTCTTAATTGTAAATCCAGAAACTGAAAATCTCTCTGAAAGCAATGAGGTTGGAGAAATATGGCTAAAGGGACCTTGTGTTACTAAGGGCTATTGGAATAATCCTGAAGCCACTGAACATTTATTCCATGGGTTTTTAACTGACACTAGGGAAGGGCCATTTTTAAGAACCGGAGATCTAGGTTTTCTCGAGAATGAAGAGCTCTATGTGGTAGGACGCAGAAAAAACATAATGATTTTTGAAGGAAAGAATTTTTATCCTCACGATATTGAAAGGGTAGTTCAAGAAGCCCATTACGCAATTCAGCCAATGGGTTGTGCAGCATTTTCAATTGAAGACAACCAGAGAGAACGGTTAATTGTAGTTGTGGAAGTTCGACACAATACCAATTTCAGTATGGAAAATTTGTTTAAATCTATCCGTTCCTCAATTAATGAAGAATTTTCATTGTCTGTTGATGATATCAGGATAGTTCCAAGGGGCTTTATTGCAAGAACAACCAGTGGTAAAATTAAACATTACGAATGCAAGAATAAATATATAACCAACTATCAAAAAGAAGTGACTGCATCATGAAGTTTGGAATTTTTATTGATTTACAATTGCCTCGTCCATGGAACGAGGGAGATGAAAAAGAATTATTTCATCAGGCTTTGGAACAGGTAGAGTTAGCTGACAAATTGGGGATAGATTATGTGTGGGCACAGGAGCATCATTTTTTGGAAGAATACAGTCATTCCTCGGCACCAGAAGTGTTTTTGGCCGCCTGTAGTCAACGAACCCAGAAGATTCGGTTAGGCCATGGCATTGTGCTTATGTCTCCAAAGTACAACCATCCTGTTAGGATAGCTGAACGTTTGTCTACATTAGATATTTTAAGCAATGGTCGTTTAGATTGGGGTTCTGGAGAATCCGGTTCCAGGTTAGAGTTAGAAGGGTTCGGGATAGACTTTGTCGATAAGCGACCCATGTGGGCGGAATCTTTACGTGAGACGGCCAAAATGATGAGTATGACACCCTATCCAGGATATAAAGGCACTTATTTCTCTATGCCCCACAGGAATGTTGTACCTAAGCCTGTACAGAAGCCCCACCCACCTATATGGGCCGCCTGTTCTAATAGAGATAGTGTAAAGATGTCCGCACAATTAGGAATTGGTGCGCTCACCTTTGCCTTTATCAATGCTGAGGAAGCTAAATTTTGGGTGGATGAATATTATGAGACTTTTAAGAAGGAATGTGACCCAATAGGGCAGGCTGTAAATCCTAATATTGCAATGCTAACAGGTTTTATGTGCCATAAAGATGCCGATAGGGCAGTAGAACTTGGTTATGAAGGCGCCCAATATTTTGCTTTTGGCCTTGGACATTTTTGGAGAGACGGGATTCATAAACCAGGTAAAACCAATTTATGGGAACAGTTTAAAAATAGACCAACGACTCAAGATAAATTATTGGAGCGCGAAAGGAAAAAGGCTGGAATGACCGGTATCGGCTCTCCCGAACAATTAATTAAAAATTTCCGGGCATTAGAGAATGCGGGAGTGGATCAATTAATTCTTCTTCACCAATGTGGAAAATATAAACATGAACATATTTGCGAATCACTTAAACTTTTTGCAAGCGAGGTACTGCCTGAATTTAAGGAGCGAGAATTAAACAGAGAGAAGGAAAAACAAAAGGAGCTTGCTAATGCGATTGAAGTTGCAAATAATCGAGTACGTACCATGGAACCATTAAAAGATAGCCCTGTTGTAGAAGCTTACCCGTTAATATGGAACAAGATGAGTTCTCAAACTGGGGGAGGCTCTCTTGATAGGAGGCCGGGGATGACCGCATTATGGAAAATGCAAACTGGAGGCATGCGACCAAAGAAAAATTAATTTATATTATAGTTATCGTACAGAGGAAATGGAAAAGACTCGAGATGAAAGAGAGATTCAAGGCTGGTTAATTAATGAAATATCCAAGTTAATTGGTGCCGAAAGGAGCTCAATAGGAATTCATAAACCATTTGCTGACTATGGCCTTTCTTCAATCGATGTTGTGTCCTTATCAGGTGCTTTAGAGGAGTTTATTGGCCGCAGGCTATCACCTACTTTGGCGTATGAATACCCCAATATTTATAAGTTAGCAAAACACCTTTCGGGGACTTCTCGATCCGACTCGGTAGATTCTTCTAGGTATAATAATTCAGAAACAGATTCTATTGCCATTATAGGAATGGCTTGTCGATTTCCAGGAGCAAAAACTATAGATGAATTTTGGGAGCTTTTAAAAAATGGGGAAGACAGAATATCAGAAGTGCCTAAAGATCGCTGGAAAAGTGATCAATACTATCATCCGGATCCATCAATGCCAGGAAAGTCTGTTTCTAATTGGGGAGGCTTTATAGACGGTGTGGATCAATTCGATCCTTCTTTTTTTGGAATATCTCCCAAAGAGGCAAAGGATATGGATCCACAGCAGCGACTTTTACTAGAATTGTCATTTGAAGCGTTAGATGATGCAGGGTTAAATATTGAACAGATTTCTGGAACCAATACGGGTGTGTTTGTTGGAGTGTCCGTTAATGAATATAGCCAACTTCAATTGGAAGACCCATTAAAAATTTCAAATCTTTCCGGAACGGGTTCTGCCTTATCCATTGCAGCCAATAGAGTTTCTTATTTCTATGATTTACATGGACCAAGCATGGTAGTTGATACTGCTTGTTCCTCATCTCTTTCTGCATTTCATCTAGCCTGCAAAAGCCTAAGAAGTGGAGAATGTGATATGGCGCTAATCGGAGGAGTGAATCTTATATTTTCGCCAACCCACTCCATTGCATTTACAAAAGCAGGGGTATTGTCTGCTGATGGTAGATGCAAAACCTTTGATAATCGGGCCGATGGTTATGTCCGGGGAGAAGGGGGAGGATTCCTAGTTCTCAAATCCTTGTCGAATGCGTTAGAAAATGGGGATAACATTTATTCGGTTTCCAGGGGGAGTGTCATGTTTCAAGACGGCAGAACCAATGGATTAATGGCTCCAAACAAGGCCTCTCAAGAAAAAATGCTATCAGAGGCTTATATGAAATTAGGCATTGATCCTAAACGTGTTCAATATGTTGAAGCACATGGAACCGGAACTCTTTTAGGAGATTCTATAGAGGCTAACGCCATAGGTAATATTTTAGGGAAAGACAGATTAAAGGGAAAATGCCATATAGGTTCTGTAAAAAGCAATATAGGACATTTGGAGGCAGCTGCTGGTATGGCAGGTTTAATTAAAGTTGCCTTGTGTATAAAGAACAAGTATTTGGTGCCTAGCATAAATTTCAAAGAACCTAATCAATATGTTTCATTTGACAATTTAAACTTGCAAGTTCAAGATAGGTTTTCGCCTTGGCCAGACCCTACCAACTTATTAATTGCAGGAGTAAGTTCATTTGGTTTTGGAGGAACCAACGTTCATGCAGTTTTAGAAGCTGCTGAATCAAGTACTCGCCAAAGAGAGGATCTATTTCAGGAGTCTGGCTCAACTTTTAACGATCTTATTTTTCCAATATCTGGCAGAGATTCAGGAAACCTTTTAGTGCAAGCTAAAGGCATGAGAAATTTTATGAAATCTCAAACAGAATACTCAATGATTGAGGTTTGTCATGCAGCTGGTATCCGAAGAAGCAATGACAATTTTCGATTGGCAGTTTTGGGTGATAACAAAAAGGCGGTTTTATCTTCCTTGGACCATTTTGTAAGGGGTGTCCCGGATCCAAATGTTTTAACCGGAAGACAAACTAATATGTTGCCAAAAGTGGCATTTGTATTCTCAGGTCAGGGAGGCCAATGGTTTAGTATGGGAAAGGAGTTAATAGAATCGGAACCTGTTTTTTACCAATCTATAAAGGAAATTAACACGCTGATTATAGAATTTTATGGTTGGTCCGTCACAGATTTTTTAATGGATAAAACTGAGTTTTCTGAAGTTGAACAAATAAACAAAATTCAGCCAGCCATTTTCGCTATTCAAATTTCTTTAGTAAAACTTTTATCGTCATGGGGGATTTCAGCAGATGCTGTTGTCGGGCATAGTATGGGTGAGGTTGCGGCGGCTTATGTTTCAGGTGCACTTAATTTGGAGGATGCCATTCAAGTTATATGTTCTAGAAGTGAACTGCTTACTTCCCTAGAGGGAAGGGGCTGTATGATGGTTACCGAATTAACTCCGGACGAAGCCTCAAAAGTTTTGATGGGTTATGTAGACGAAATTTCTATTGCGGCCATTAATGGCCCTAAATCAACGGTATTGTCGGGTGACCATACCAAAATGATCGAAATTAAGGCAACCCTTGAAGCTAACAATCTCTATTGTAAATTGGTTAAGGTAAATGTAGCCTCTCATAGTCCTCAAATCGAATTGTTGAAACAAGAAATGATTGAGGGATTAGATGGTATTTATTCCAAAAGATCGCAAATCCCAATTTATTCGACCGTAACTGGTGATCAATCAAAAGAAGGAATATTTGATGCAGTATATTGGTTTGAAAATTTACGCAAACCAGTACTTTTTTCCCAAACCATTAATTCATTGATGCTTAAAGGGCATTCTGTGTTTATTGAAATAGGCCCGCATCCTGTTTTGCTAGGAGCTATTCAACAATCTATTGGAAATAACTCTGACGAAATACATTTATTGCCAACTTTAAAGAGAGAGGAGCCTAAAATAGATACCATCTTAAAGACTGTTGGGGTTCTTTATACTTTAGGGTTTAAAATAAATTGGGATCAATTTTATGGAAAAAAGTGTGCATATGTTAAACTTCCTCCAATTGGATGGAATCATGATCGATATTGGTTAGATCAAAGGACTAATTTAGGTAATACAATTTCTTTTTATGAAAACGGTCATCCGTTATTAGGGGGAGCTTTAAGTCTATCCTATTCTCCTGCCGACAGATTATGGCAAAATGTATTGAACACCGATATTTTACCCTATTTATTAGATCATAAAATTGATGATGAAGTGGTTTTGCCAGCTGCAGCCTACATGGAAATGGCATTTGAGGTGATGCAACAAATGAATCTTTCAGAAACCCATGAATTAACTAACTTCACTTTTATTGAAAGTATGAGATTTCCTGAAGGTAAAAACATAGACCTTCAAGTTGCACTGATACCAAAGGAAAATAATTCATACAATTTTTCGGTCTATAGTAAAAAGGAGAACGAAGCAAATTGGTATTTACACTCAACTGCTACTTTAAGTCCAAATGTTTATGATTCTTTTAAGATTTCCAATATTCAAGATAATCAGTCATTTTGTGATAAAGAACCAGACATAAATTCAAAAGATTTCTATGACAGTATTCATAGAAGAGGATTGCATTATGGGGAATCATTTAAAGGAGTTCAGAAAATTTGGTTTCATTCCAATGGAATTAGAGCTTATGTAAAACTAGGAGAAAGCCAAAAATTTGATGGTAACCACTATCAATTCCATCCAGTATTGTTAGATGCCTGTCTTCAAGTTATTGCAGCTGCAGATAATAATAGTGATAATAATGATAGATATCTACCCTATTCATGTTCTAAATTGGTATTTAAAGGAGGTTTTTCAGATGAGGTTTGGTGTAATGTAACTCTAATAGGGAATAGTAAAACCGAAGACGACACCATAGAGGCTGATATAGCTATTTATGATAATAAAGAGAATTTAGTTGCTTATTTAAAAGGTTTTACCCTTCGTCGGTTTAGAAATTTTAAACCAGATGATATTTTTAAAAATCAAACTTGGTTTTATAAAACGAAATGGGAAAAACAAGACTTGCAGCAAGTGCCTTCGGAACCTCAAAATTCAACCCGATTTTGGTTACTATTTGCGGATAACCAAGGTTATGGCGATAATTTAAAAGAACTGTTGGAGAAACAGGGAGATGAATGCACCATTGTTTATGCAGATGACCTATTAAATAGTTTAAATAGGGATCCCAACAATGGACTTAACACTTTGTTGGAAAGAATAATGCAGGTCTCAAATTCGATTTTGTATGGTATTGTTCATCTTTGGAGTTTGTCTATCCCAGCAATTGAAAATTCAGAGAAATCCTTTATTAAGCTTTATAATTTGGGGTGCAACTCAATAATGAGACTTGTTCAATCTCTATCTGTTCATTATAAGGGCTCCCCCCACTTATGGCTTGTAATTAACGGTGTCCAATCAATTAATTTGGCACATCAAATATCAGTAGAGCAAGCAACTTCTTGGGGATTGGGAAAAGTTATTAGTTTCGAATTTCCTGAGCTAAAGTGTACTAGAATCGATTTAGATCCGAAATCTTCAATTGAAAATGCTGTTGTTCAGTTAGGGAAACATCTTTATATAGAAACTAATGAGGATCAAATTGCTTTTAGGGATGGTAAAGGTTATGTACCGCGATTGGTCCCGGTCGCATTGAAACCAATCCATATCCTTGATAAGAAAATAAAATCTAATGGAACCTATGTAATTACTGGTGGGTTTGGCGCTTTAGGCTTGGAAACAGCCAAATGGTTAATCAATAAAGGGGCTAGGTATTTAGTTCTTTTTTCTAGAAATAAACCAACAGAAAAAACAGTTTTTGAAATTGATGAATTAAGAAAATTGGGAGCTACCATTTCGGTTCAGAGAATTGATGTTTCTAATTTTAATGAAGTACAAAGTCTATTTGGTGAGGTTGCTAAAAAATTACCTCCAATTAAGGGTATTGTTCATGCAGCTGGGGTATTGGATGATGCCTCCATTCTTGATTTAGATGAATCCCAAATGAAAAGGGTGATGAGTCCGAAGGTAGAAGGCACTTGGAATTTACACTACAATTCATTAAATCTCAATCTTGATTTTTTCATAATGTACTCATCGGCAGTTTCTGTTTTAGGATCACCCGGACAAGGTAATTATGCGGCAGGGAGCTCATTCCTTGATGCTATGGCTTATTATCGAAAAAATATGGGATTACCTGCATTAAGTATTAATTGGGGACCTTGGGCTGAAGTGGGTCTTGCTGCACAAGCCTCAGAAAAAATGGAAGAACAAAACATATCTACAGAACATCTTGTTAAAATGATTGAAGTAGATCAAGGCTTTAAGGTCCTGGAAGCCTTAATGGACCAGTCATTTTCTCAAATAACAGCACTACCCTTCGATTTGAAAAATTTACTAGAATTATATCCCTTGGCTGCATCTATGCCTTTCTTTAAAGAGATAAGAGGAGATAATAATTATTCTGCGAAGCTCTATGCAAGACCCAACCTTAGACAGGCCTATGTAGCTCCGCGAAATGAAATAGAACATAAAATGGTGGAATTGTGGCAGCAAACCCTACATATTGATAAAGTTGGGGTTCAGGATTCTTTCTTTGAACTTGGAGGAGATTCGGTCTTGGCGGCACAAATTATATCTTCCGCTCGTAAAACCTATGGCATCGATATAGACCCAAAAGAAGCATTTCAATACTTTACTATTGAGAGAATTTCAGAATTGGTTGAGGTGGAAATTTTAAAACAAATAGAATCAATGAGTGAAGAGGAGGTAAGAAATCACCTCTCTAAGGAAGAATAAAGGCATGAGCAAAAATCTTTCACCAGCCAAAAAAGCGTTGTTTGAAAAATGGGTTAAGGGCAATATGTCTTTGACTTCCCAACCTGAGATTTTGCCTCGGATAAATAAGGATGCTGTTGAGCTTTCTTTCCCTCAACAACGCCAATTATTCCTGGAATTATTGGATAGGAATACAGCTGTAAATAATTTGTCTGTTTTGGTGGAAATGTCTGGAGACATCAATCTGGAGGCATTAAATATCAGCGCCAATAAAATTATAAATCGGCATGAAGTTCTAAGAACACAATTTCAATTAGATGGAGGATTGCCCAAAGCGGTATTGAGAAACGATTTAAGCATCACCATACCTATAATTGAACCCAAAATAAATGAGAATTTACAGGCAAGGGAGACTGTTTTAAAATTGGTTGAAAAGGAAGTATTAATTCCGTTTAATCTAAATCAGGCCCCCCTTATAAGATTAAGGTTATATAAACTTCAAGAGGGGCTGCATCAATTTCTAATTATTATCCATCATACAATAGCCGATGGTTGGTCTTTTGGTGTTTTTCTCAAAGAACTAATGGTATTTTATAAGTCTCATATTAATAAGGAAGTTTGTATTTTGAATGACTTGCCCATTCAGTATTACGACTATACATCTTGGTTAAAGGGCGAGAAAAGAATGAAACTATGGGGCAAGGGCCTTGACTATTGGAAAACTCAACTAGCGGGAGAATTACCCATTCTTGAATTACCAACCGATGCTCTTCGTGGTCCAAGACAATCCTATAATGGAGGTACTTATCACTTTGTAATTAGTGAAAAAATAACCGCAGGGCTGGAATTTTTAAGCAAGACAGAAAATGCTACCCTTTTTATGACCTTGTTGGGGGCTTTTTATGTTGTTCTTCATAGATATAGTAATCAACATGATATCGTCATAGGCACTCCAGTTGCCAATCGTGATCTATTCGAGTTACAAGGGTTAATTGGTGTTTTTATTAATCTTTTGCCATTGAGACTAGACATTAAAGGAAATCCAAATTTTCGGTCTTTGTTAAAAAAGATTAAGCAAGTAGCTACGGAGGGATATTCCCATCAAGATGTGCCATTTGAAAAATTGGTTGAAGAATTAAAGCCAAAAAGAGACCTCAGTCGTACCCCCCTTTTTCAGGTGCTGTTTAATTTGCAAAATTCTCCAAAACCTAAACTAGATATGCCAGGATTGGAGTGTTCATTTATTGACATTGACCGTGGGGTTTCTCAATTCGATTTAATGCTAATGATATCTAAGGAAAATGGGCAATGCCATGCAACGGTAGAATATAATCGCGATTTGTTTGTCCATGAAACTATCCAAAGATTATTTAGGTCATTTCAAAAAATTATCGGAAAAGTTGTTGTTCAACCTGATACCTTAATTTCCCAACTTCCACTTGCCTCAGAAAATGAAATAGAAAGCTTCGTGGCAGAATACACGAATGTGAATAAAAATTGGCCAAAGGATCAATACATGTATCAGCTTTTTGAGAGGATAGCCGGTAACTTTCCAGATACCACCGCTGTCATTTATGGGGAGCAAAATATATCTTATCGCCAACTAAATTCCAGAGCCAATGATATTGGAAAGTATCTTCTTAATCTTGGTGTTAGTGTAGGAACAAGGGTGGTGGTTCTAATGAATCGCAATAGGGATTTAATTGAAACACTATTAGGAATTCATAAAGCAGGAGGGGTGTTTATTCCTGTTCACACCTCATTTCCTAATGATCGGATTAAATTTATATTAAGGGATGCTAATGCACCTATCCTTATCACAAACATTCAATCTTTTACATTAGATAGCGAAGCGAAAGTTGTTTATACCCAAGAAATAGAAACTTCCAATAGTGTTGAAAGCGGCAATCTTAATTTGAATCATGACGCTGATGGATTGGCCTACATTATTTACACCTCTGGATCTACGGGTAAGCCAAAGGGCGTAATGATCAATCATTCATCCTTGACCAACTTCCTTATTTCGATGTATGAAAAACCGGGGATCAATAAAAATGATGTCCTCTTGGCGGTTACTAATATTTCTTTTGATATTTCAATTTTAGAATTGTTTCTCCCGCTTGTGAGTGGCGCTAAGGTGGTGGTCGCTAATGATTCTGTCTTGGACAATTTATTTTTCCTTCAGGATTTAATTGCAAAGCATAATGTGACCATTATGCAGGCCACACCGATATTTTGGCAACTTTTAATTGATTCTGGATGGAAGGGAAAAGATGATTTAAAAATTTTGTGTGGAGGTGATATTTTAACTAAGTCTCTAGCAAGGCAATTAATTAATCGTTCAGCAGAACTTTGGAATATGTATGGACCAACGGAAACCACTATTTGGTCTTCTTTAGCCAAAATTACTCATGAGGATCAAAAAATAAGTATCGGACACCCCGTTTCAAATACTCAACTTTTTATATTAGATCATCAACTTCATCCGCTTCCAATAGGTATTGTAGGAGATCTTTATATTGGGGGAGAGGGATTAGCAAGTGGTTATTTATCCAAGCCGGAGTTAACCTCTGAGAAATTTTTATACAGCCCCTTTATTTCAAATGGGGAGACACGTCTGTACCGAACGGGTGATAAAGCACGTTTTCTAAATAATCGATCCATTCAACTTCTGGGGCGGTCTGATAATCAGGTAAAAATAAATGGTAACCGAATAGAGCTTGGCGAAATAACGGCAGTAATAGAAAAACTTCCTGCTATTTCTCAAGCCATTACAATTCCCTTTAAGCAATCGAATGGAAATTTAAAGCTTGCAGTTTACTATGTTGTTAACCAAAGGATTAGTGTTTCACAAGAAGAACTAAGAAACTGGTTAAAAAAGGAAGTCCCTTCATACATGTTGCCTTCTTATTTGATTGAGCTGGAACAATTCCCGCTTAACAGCAATGGTAAAATTGACAGACAAGCACTTCCAAATCCAGAAATTAACAGAACATCAACTAATTATGTTCCTGCCACCAATGAGGTTGAAAAAGTTTTAATTGAAATATGGAAAAATGCTTTAAATATTGAAACTGTCGGAATTCATGATAATTTTTTCGATCTTGGTGGAGCATCGATTCAAACGATCCAAGTGGTAACCAAGGCAAATATGTTTGGTTATAGCTTACAAATTGAAGATATTTTTGAGTACCAGACTATTAGTGAATTAGCCAATTTTATTCAATCTAAACCTGCAAATGAACGGTAATACCTTAAACGAAATATCTTTTCCGGTTAATAACAGCTCTAATTTTATGAGGGAGTTACGCCTTAATGTAAATAATTATTTTACCAAGAATAATATATCAAAAAAGGCAAATTCAGAAATGATATTTAAAACATTTTTGGTGTTACTCATGTATTTTGTCCCTTATCTGTTTATTATCTTAAATGTTATAACCAATCCGATAGCGATTTTTTTAACTTGGATGGTAATGGCCATTGGGATGACTTCTATATACTTTGTGATTGGCCATGATGCTAACCATGGAAATTATTCTACAAACAGAACAATTAATAAGTTGCTTTCTAATTTAACGATTTTGGTTGGTGGTAGTTCATTGGTTTGGAGAATTCAGCACAACATTTTACACCACGTTTACACAAATATAGAGGAGCATGACGAAGATCTTTATGTGTTACCAATACTTAGATTTTCTCCATTACAAAAAAGGAAGAAACTTCATCGTTATCAAGGTATTTATGCATGGATTCTGTATTGTTTGTTCACACTCTCTTGGACAACAAGGAAAGACTTCATTAAATTAAATGGTTACAAAGCAAAAAAATTAATTAAGACCCAGAACACAACATATACAAAGGCTTTGTTGTTTTTAATCTTCTCCAAAATTATCTACTTTATTTTGTTTTTGATCCTACCAATAATTCTTAACAATCAGCCTTGGACCTTTACTTTAATGTGTTTTATTACAATGCATATGATCTGTGGGTTTCTATTGTCTATAATGTTTCAACTTGCCCATAAGGTTATGGAAGTAAGTATTCATGTGCCTGATGAAGAAGGACAAATAGACACGGATTGGGCCTCACACCAACTAAGGACTACTGCAAATTTTGCGACAAAAAATAGGATTATTTCTTGGTTTACAGGAGGAATTAATTTTCAGATAGAACACCATTTATTTCCAGACATTTGCCATGTCCATTTTCCTGAAATATCTAAAATTGTAAAACGTGTAACAGATAAATACAAATTACCTTATAATGAATTGTCATTTTTGCAGGCAATTAAAAGTCATCAAAAATTTCTAGTTACATTGGGTAATTATGATGATTTATAGGCTTGGGGGCAGGGATTAATAATTCCAATGGGTTATATATGTCCCAAATTTCTCGGACACTTCGGCTTTTTCAATTTCCGGCAATTCATGTCTTAAGGGTTTAAAATCTTTTTGTTTGGCGAGGTACGATTTCATACGGTCCTCAATTTCGGTGAAATCATCAAGATTAAGGGTTTTATAAATGCCTTTCATGGTTGCAAGAGGAGAACTCATCATGTCTAAGTAAGCTACTTCTGCCAATTGTCCTTTTGGAATCATTTCTTTTTCCGCTAGGTATCGGTCCATCATTTGAGAATAGGTGTGAAAAATAATTTCCTTTGTGTCCACTGATTTATAAGAACCAAGAGCATAAATTCTATGCGTCACCTCCCAAAAGCGTTTATTTGAAGAATACACATCATACGGGTTGCGATGGATGAAAATAAACCTGGCTTTTGGATAAATGGAAAGCCATAGTTTAATCCGTGCAGTGTTAGGAGGGCTTTTTAGGATAAGTTGTTTGCCTTTATTAGCGTAGGATATTTTTTTATGGATAAAAACCATATCATTAATCCATGTTGATTTTTCCCTTTCTGAAATATGCTCAAACATTACAAACTTTTGGAAATGCTTCAACATGGATTTAGGGAAAAAGTAACCCCATTGAGATCCCTGGGTATTAAGGCTGGTGGTCATTGTTCCATCTTCTTCCCCCGGATATTTAAAGGACATTGGAATTCGATGAATAGGATCTTTAAGTTTAAACAGTCTACATATAAAATCGAATAAGGGAGACAAAAGCCATTCTGAGCCCAGCATAATTTCAGGCAGTATCATTTGGTAATTTGTGTGATACCCCAAACGATTGTCTTGGCTTAGAAATTCGTGGGTAAAAGAGGTCCCACTTCTATAGAAACCTAGAATAAATATTGGGTCTTTTGCAATTTTATGTTTTGCAACAGATTTATTGAAACCAAGTTCTATCCATCTTAAGGGCTCAAAAACAATCACCTTTAATAACCAGGAAGGGACATTTTTGAGTCCCCTGCCTGAAATTCCGCCATGTTTCCGAACGATACGGAAAAATTGAAAAATGGGAAGGGGAAAGAAGCGATTCATGTATTAAAATTGTCATTTTGTGATTGCTTTTTCATAGATCCCTTATACCTACTTAAGGCATTATTGGGGAAATGTAATAACCTATTAATAATTATCATCTTAAAAGCATTGAAACACTACCGAAACTTACACAAAATGAGTAACTCATACTTGAAAAATAAGGAATTAATCGTTACCATAAAGATTATTTATTAGGTTCAAAGTAGTTCCTTTAATAATCATAAAGTCTATTACATTCAACCATTTACCCTATTTTTATAGATAGGTATAGGTCAAAAAAGATATTATTGAAGGCAATCTTGGATAAAGAAATTAAAAAACTCTACCCATTTAAGAATCGTTATTCTGATATAGGCGGCCATAGGATACATTATATAGATGAAGGAAAAGGAGAGCCTATTTTGTTTTTACATGGAAACCCTTCTTGGTCATTCTATTTTCGAGAATTAATTAAAACTCTTAGTCCAGATTATCGATGTATTGCGCTAGATCATATTGGTATGGGACTATCTGATAAGCCTTTAATATCTAATTACAATTACACTCTTCAACAGCGAGTTAAAGATTTAACGGATTTTATTAATGCTATTAATTTAAATGAAAAGTTCACCCTTGTCGCTCATGATTGGGGTGGTATAATTGGAATGTCTTATGCCCGTCATAATAGAGAAAATATAAAACGACTTGTCCTAATGAATACGGTTGCTTTTCATTTGCCGAAGGAGAAAAAACTTCCCTTTATGCTTAGGATGGCAAGAACCTATTTAGGCCAAATAGCCATACAAGGGTTTAATGCCTTTAATGGGGGCTCAACACGTATTGGGGTAAAACGCAAGAAAATGTCTAGAGAGGTGCGAAGGGGTTATACCGCACCTTATAATTCTTGGAAAAATAGAATTGGGGTTATGCAGTTTAT
Organism: Aegicerativicinus sediminis; assembly: GCF_015476115.1. Lineage (GTDB taxonomy): Bacteria > Bacteroidota > Bacteroidia > Flavobacteriales > Flavobacteriaceae > Aegicerativicinus > Aegicerativicinus sediminis. Next base: position 1,585,961 of record NZ_CP064295.1, read on the forward strand.
TAAAAACATTCCTGTAAAATTGAGTGATTCTGGCTATGGTTATATCGAAGATGTTCAGAATCATCTTTTTCTTTTTCAAGAAGTTCCTGTTCTATTGATTTGGGGCTTGAAGGATATTGTCTTTGATGAAGACTTGCTTAATAAATGGATTGAATATTTACCACATTCAGAAGTTCATCGCTATCTAGATTGTGGTCATTATGTATTAGAGGATGCTCCGGAAGAGGTCACTAATGACATTATTGATTTTTTGAAGCGTACAAATGGATAGCATAAACATAGTATCGGCAATCTTTAATTATGCCAAAACAAACCCAGATTCTCTAGCTATAGCCGTTCCTAGGAAACCTAACAAAAGAATTCCTGAAGATGGAGAGATTCAATATAGGTGTGTTAGTTATGAAGAATTAGCTTCAAAAATCGAGAACCTGTCTAGAGGATTTATGTCTTTTGGGTTTAAAAAAGGAGATAGGGTAGTTATGATGTTGCCACCCAATATAGATTTTTTTGCTGTCGCTTTTGCCTTAATGAGATGTGGATTAGTGCCTGTACTTATGGACCCAGGAATAGGAATTAGACACTTAAAGAATTCTATAAAAGAATCGCAACCTATTGGATTCATAGGTATTTATAAAGCTCATTTAGCCAGAATTATATTCGGTTGGGGTAAGAAATATATTAAGAAACAAATTGTAATTGGCCCGAAATTAATCTTCGGTAAAAGGTCATATTCTGCGGTAAAACAAATGGGTAAATCCCTGTCTGAACATGAGGATTTTATGATGGGAAATTATCCAATTTCAACCGACGACATAGCTGCCATACTATTTACGAGTGGTTCAACTGGAGAACCAAAAGGGGTTGTGTATACACACGGTAATTTCATGCATCAAATAAAGAATATCCAAAAAACTTTTGGAATGATGGAAGGTGAAATTGATTTGTCAACTTTTCCTCCATTTGCATTGTTTAATCCTACAGTTGGCCTTAGTACAGTTGTTCCTGATATGGACCCAACCAAGCCAGCTAATGTAAACCCAGAGAAAATAATTGCCGCATTAAAACAATTCGGAATTACAACCATGTTTGGTTCACCTGCATTGCTTGATCGAGTTGGGAGATATATACAAAACCGCGACATAAAAATTCCAACGCTTCAACGTGTGATATCTGCTGGTGCCCCAGTGCCTGCAAAAACAATGGTAAGGTTCTCAAAACTACTAATGGAAGGTGTCCAAATTTTCACTCCTTACGGTGCCACGGAAGCAATGCCTATAACTTCCATAAGTAGTGATGTGCTATTATCACCAGACATAAAGAATCGAAGTGTAAGGGGTGGGGGTGTTTGTATTGGCAAACCTGTAGAGGGGATTATTTTAAAAATCATAAAAATTAGTGATGAACCTTTTGAATTTTGGTCAGATGATTTAGAATTAACTGATGGTGAAATTGGTGAAATTACCGTTAAAGGAGAAAGCGTTACTAAGGCTTATTTCAATAAAGAGAAAAGTACAAAATTGGCAAAAATAAAAGATCAAGACGGTTTCTATCACCGAATGGGTGATTTGGCTTATATAGATGGTAGTGGACTCCTTTGGTTTTGTGGGCGTAAATCTCAAAGGGTAAAAATTAAGGATGGCGTTTTGTTTACAATTCCGTGCGAAACTATTTTTAATCAACACCCACAAGTTCATCTAACAGCTTTGGTGGAGGTAAATAATAAAGCTGTGCTTTGTGTGGAATTAGATAAAGAAGTTAGGAATCCTGATGAAGCAAAAATTAAAGAGGAGCTTTCTGAATATGCCAAAAATCAAAAATTAGAAATCAAAACTTTTCTATTTCATCCCTCATTTCCCGTAGATGCAAGGCATAATGCCAAAATAAGACGGGAAAAATTGGCCTTATGGGCATCATCTAAATTGCAATTTTAAAACATGAGAGTTTTTGTCACTGGAGGATCTGGGTTTTTAGGAAAATCAATTATTGATAAACTTTCAAGTGACGGTATTGACGTTCGTTCTTTTTCGAGGAATAAAATTGACATTTTTGAGGAAATGGGTATAACCCATTATTTAGGAGACATTAGGGATTACACTGCTGTTAAAGATGCAATGGATGGGTGCTCTGTCGTAATACATTCCGCAGCAAAAATTGGTATCCAAGGATCTTACAAGGAATTTTATGAAATTAATGTAAAAGGAACTGAAAATGTAATTAGGGCCTGTAATGAGTTGAAAATCCGTTATTTGATTTTTACGAGTTCTTCCAGTGTGGTTTTCTCTGGAAATTCAGAGGGGCAAAATGAAAACCTTCCATATCCAAATAAGTTTGACGCTTTTTATCCCAAAACCAAAGCTATTGCGGAACAGCTGGTATTATCTGCAAATGGTGTAAATATGTTAACTGTGGTATTACGTCCTCATCTTATTTGGGGTCCTGGAGACACTCAGTTTCTACCAAGGTTAATAGAAAGGCATAGGAAAGGTACTCTTCGGCTTATAGGAAGAAGGAAATATTTGGTCGATGTAACCTACGTCGATAACGCTGCCATTGCCCATGTGCAAGTACTTAATACTCTTTTGCACTTCCCTGAAAAAGTTGCGGGGAAGGTTTATTTTATTTCACAAGACGACCCTATCCTTATTCAAGATTTTATAAACGGTCTATTGTGTTGTGCAGGTTTGGAACCAGTTACTAAACGAATAAACCCATTTATTGCAAGGACGATAGGCCATTTAATACAGGGTATTTTTAGAACATTAAAATTAAAATCGGAACCTCCTTTCGATTTGTTTATTGCAAAACAGTTTTCAAGTTCACATTGGTATGATATTTCTGCGGCCAAAAAAGATTTTAATTATAAGCCACAAATCACTACAGAGGAAGGAATGAATCGTCTAAAATCATGGTATAGCAATTAGGCGCTGAAGCAAATTATTGAAGCTTATTCTTTTTAACTTTATTTATTACAGAATCTATAATCCATTTCATAGTGGTCATTTCAGCAATGACGCCAGAAATAAATATTAATACACTAATCCAGCCAAAAATTCTAATAGGCTCAAACTTGCTTAAGGCAAACATGAAAAATCCACATGATAGGAGAAGGCTGGAGGAGAGAACGCTAAAATTCAATTCATCCATGGGCTTTTTCAACCAAAGTTTTCTATAAATAATATGGACTGTGTTGTCATCCAATAGACCAAGACCAATAACTAGGGTAATCACGGATGAAAAAAATAAATCTAAATCAAATAAATACATTATTAAAAATGCTAAAGCTAATGGGAAAAGATTGGGGAAAAGACTAAGCAAAGCCGTTTTGAATGATTTAGTTAATAGCAATAAAACCATGAAAATACCAATTCCGGCGGTTGCCATAGATTTAATCAAGGAGGATGAAATGGCTAAGTTGGCGGAATCATATAATAATTTCCGACTTGAAATGTCTAATTTGTAATCCATAGAAGCGAATTTCTTTAGAACGGAATCCTTGAACTTTTGGGTGTTGTCCACATCGTTAAGTTTTACTTCTATCCGGTAGATATTGGTTTCCTCATTGAAATATGGATTGTTGTTTTCAAGAAGATCATACAAGTTAACCTTAAAGCCCATACGGGTATTTATATAATATGTATTTGTTGCTGACTGAACCGCTGAAACATTGGGCATTTCCTTTATAAACTCTGAAATTTCTTTTACTTGAGCCTTAAATCTTCCCCGATTTTGATTTGCTATAGGTTCTACTAAAATATTTACATTAAAAGGTGAAAAATAGTTGGTTTTAAAGTAATTGTAGTACAATTTTACATTGCTGCCTTCAGGAATTTGGGCTTCAGGATTTGATTGAAACTGTAATTTTGGATAAATAAAAATTGATAGGATAAAAACAATTACAAAAAATCCGGTAATAGGCTTTTTACCTTTTTTCAGAGCTTTAGCTAATGATATTAAATAATAATCCTTGACGCCCTTTTTCGGCTGAAAGGATAAAAGGAAAGGTGCAACTGAAAAAATTAAAAAAAATTCCATTAATAATGCGACTGAAGCTAACAAACCTAATTCTCGGATATTTTCTGATTCTCCAAAAAGATAAAAAGTGAAAAATGCAATTGAGGTTGTCAATGAAGAATAAAAAGAAGGAATATAATACAGTTGCAACACCTGTTTTAGGTTCTCCTCTGTCGATGTGTAGTGAAGCTTTTTATACCCCGCAAGAAGGTGTAATGAATCTGAAAGAGCCAATATCAAAACTACTGGTAATGCAATCATTGAAACTACATTAAAATCTATCTTCATCAAACCATACAGCAGATAGGTGGAACTTAGAGCAATTGACAGAATTGCAAGTATAAAAACGCCTGAAAGGAGTGAGCGAAATGCCATTAATGTGAAGACAAGGAAAAGTATTGAGATAGAAATAAGAATCATTCCTAAATCTTTTTCAATTTGGTGTTTTACCGCCTTTTGTACTTCAAGGTTGCTTAATACCTGAATGCTCAACTGATTAAATTCAGTTTCATTGAGAAGAGAGTTGACAAGATGGCCCACTTCTAAATTTTCCTTGGTTGTAGAAATTGCAATAACAAAACTTCTTTTATCTCGACCTATTAATTGTTTTAATATTGGAATGTCCGAAGCCTTTGCATAAAATTCTGATAAGGCATTTATTTCTTCACGGGAATGAATTTGCAGGTTCTTAAATATTGTAACAGGACTAATAATATTAATATCCGGTTGTCTTTTGATTAGCTTCTCTTGAAATTCATCTATTTCCTTGAATACAACCCTCCGATCATCAGACTTAGGAAATACAATCAAATAAATGTTGTCTGAATGCCCGAAAATGGAGTCTACTCTGCTTATTCTTATATACTCTTCATTATCAGTCGCTTCTAAACCATTGAGGCTTCCACTTACATGAATCGATCTATTGAAAAATAATGAGGTGATAAGTAAGATAAAAAGGATAAAAAAGATCCTAGCCCTATATGAAACCAAACCATTTATCCACTTGGATGTCATTTGTTCGGTGTGGATTTATGTATTCTAGAAACTAGTTTTGATTTCCTTTTTTTTTCTGGAAGTGTTTGAAAGACCCAGTCCCAAAAGGAAGTTAAGACTCCATAAGCTCTATCGGGCTGTTGATAGTGATGAATTAAATGGTATCGCCACCAAAAATTAAATCGTTTTGGTGATGGTAGCGAGTGTACCATATAATGGATCGACATGAAGAAAGTATATCCAATAAAAAAACCTGAATTAAACATATACGATCGAACACCAAGCGTTAAATAAAAAATTAGAACAAAAAATGCGGAGATTAATAAGGCTGGAAGAGGAGAAATTAAAATGCGCCTCTTATCATTTGGGTACATATGATGAGCGCCATGTATGATATATTTGATGCCTTTGGTGGAGTGATTGCCATGTGAATCATGATAAGCATATCTATGGATTAAATATTCCATCAATGTCCAGGTTAAAAAGCCTAAAATGAAAAATAGAATTAACTCAAAATTTCCAAAATTGTATTTGGTAAGGGCGATGTAGGCAGAAATAGAGGAAATGGTTACATATATTAAAAATATAAGGGCCGGATGGGTACGTGTTAATAGCTCCAGATATCTATTTTTAAACAACTCTGGTGATTTAGAATTGGTATAATACATTTGTTTAGTTAATAAGTTAATTTACTAAACTTACTCAAGAATAAGGTAATAGATGTCCAAAATTATCTATTGAATATTTTGTCGGATAATTTTAAGCAATCTCTCAAATGGACTAATTAAAAGTGCTTTATACAGGATACAACAGTATAGTTTTTATTACAAATACGGTAATTTTATGAGTTAGGGCCGGAAATTGCTCTTTTATCATTAATTATTTTAAAAACCGTGTTACCACTATGCAAAATTCCAGAAGACAATTTTTAACATCCATAAGTATGCTTGCAGCTGCAACCGCATTTCCACTCTCGGCATTTTCTTTTGGTACAACAAAAAAACTTAAGGTTGTCCTTGTGGGTACCGGTATTAGGGGTACCAGCTTTTGGGGACAACGGCTTGTACAAGAATATTCAGAAATTCTTGAGTTTGTAGGGCTTTGTGATAATAATCCTGGGAGATTGGAATTTGGTAGGAAGTTTATTGGTACCACTTGTCCAACCTTCCTTGATTTTGATGAAATGTTGGATAAGACTAAACCAGACTTAATTATTGTTACTACCGTAGATTCAACCCATCACCAATTTATTATTAAAGGTTTGGAATCTGGTTACGATGTACTTACCGAAAAACCATTAACTACGGATGAAACCAAAGCACAAGCCATTCTTAATGCCGAACGTTCGTCAGGCAAGAAATTAATAGTTGGCTTTAATTACCGTTGGAGTCCATATGCTACAAAAATTAAGGAATTATTGGCCACTAATACAATAGGTAAGGTAACCTCAGTAGATTTTCATTGGTATTTGAACACTTACCATGGAGCCTCTTATTTCCGTCGTTGGCACGGGCTTAAGGATAAAGGAGGATCACTTTGGGTGCACAAGGCCACTCACCATTTCGATTTGGTAAATTGGTGGTTAGACTCTGATCCTGCTGAGGTGTTTGCTTATGGTGATTTGGAACATTATGGTGTTAATGGGCCATTTAGGGGCCCTAACTGTAGGGATTGTCAGCATAAAACTAAATGCGAATATTATTTCGATATAACCAAAAATGAGCATTTAATGAATTTGTATGTCGCAAATGAAAAGCATGATGGTTACATACGCGACAATTGTCTTTTTAGGGAAGAAATAGATATCTATGATAAAATGTCTGCCCAAATTAAGTATGCAAATAATGTTAGTGTAAATTATTCCTTAACAACTTATTCCCCTTTTGAAGGATGGCGTATTGCCTTTAATGGTACTGGTGGACGTATTGAAGCTTCCTTAGATATTCCTTATGACAAAAAAGTTGAGGTGAGTCAGGCTGAAATGCATGCCAAGGAAATGGAACAAAATGCCTTGGAAGATACGAGTACAGAGAGTATTATCGTTCATAAACTTTGGAGTGATTATGAAACAATCACCGTTGCCACTGAACGCGGAGGCCATGGAGGAGGAGATGCCCGCCTACATGAAAAGATCTTTGTTTCACCCGATACTGAAGATGAATTTGGCCGTTCTGCCGGTATACGTGATGGTATAATGTCTGTTTTAATTGGAATAGCCGCAAGGAAAAGTATAGAGTCTGGAGACCCCATTAAAATATCAGATCTCACAGATTTAAAGCCTATGGCTAAACGAATTAAAGAGGTATAGAAATTTTAAGGTTTGGGTGGAAGGTCGAATGCCTCAGCCTCATGTTCAAAATAGTTGCGGTGACTGCCATCGCAAAATGGCTTGTTATTGGAGCGTCCACAACGGCAGAGCGATACTAGAGTTCTACCGCCTAGACCATAAACATTACCTTCTTTATCGACAATTTCAAAATCGCCATCAACTTTTACGCTGCCATTACTGAGTATAGTGAGTTTGGTTTTAGACATCTTTATTATTTTAATATTTGATGGTTAAGATACATGATTCAAATTAATTCCTTCCTGTTAAAGGCGCAAAAAAGTAAATAGTCTTTTGCTATATAAATCCATTCGTTTAAGGCCCAAGATTCTCTATTCTTTTTAATCTTTTGATAACGAAAAAGCCAGCCATAGCATTGGTGCTTGCCCATGAAAATCACCGACAATTGTTGGTCGATTCAGATAATAGTCTATATCTGTGCTTTGTCCTGTTCCAACACAAACATTTTTTATTTTCCCTTCTGGTGTTATAAATGTTGTAAGTGCATTCCAGGCTTTAATATATGCCTTCTCATAGGTTTTTTTCGGTAAAATTCCTTTATTAACGCCAGTTGCCATGGCAAAAGCAAACATGGCTGTTGAGGAGGTTTCTTTAAAAGAATCTTTACGGTTAATTAATTGATGCCACATTCCATCCTCTCCTTGATATTTCAATAAGGTGGTCATCATTTTTTTATAACCTGCCAATATGGTATTGTAGAATGGGTTATTGGGAGGTAAATCTATAAGCAATTCAGCTAATCCAGCTGCCACCCATCCATTTCCACGACCCCAATAGAAGGGGGCATTTTCACCGTGATAATATAATCCATTTGGTTGTTGTAATTTTTCAACATACGCATTTGCTTCCAAAGCTGCACGTTCAAGGTAGATACTTTTACCAGTAGCTCTAAAAGCTTGTAACTGTAAACTACAAACCATATACACATCATCTATCCAAAATCTTGTTTGGTTGGTAAGACCGTTTGGCAAGGGATTCTCCCATTGCCCATTGGCCAATTCCATTCCTTGATCTAAATAGATTTTCTTTTTGGTATGGATATAAAGTTCAAGAGGTAGTATGCCATAGACATTTGCATCCACATGATTGGCAGTGTTTGGAATAGATTCATCAATTACTCTGTCATAACGATCGCTGATAAGGATTAAAGTTTCCGTGTCATTTTTTTTGGCAGCTAATTTTGAGGCTCCATAAGCTGCACATACTTCAGCATAATGAACAGCCGTAACTCCTTCAGTTTTATACATCATAAAATCTGAACGGGAGAGTAAATCTTGAGTTACTAAATCTCCAACTACCTTTGGGGATTTTAACAATGTTGTTTCTGAGGGTGAATGCAAACCAGAACAGCCGTACAACAATATGCACGGTAAAATTATAGTTGAGTGAATTTTCATTATAAGATGTGAAATAGTAAAAAAAGAAAACATTTTGTTGCCTGACGAACCATTAAGGGTTTTGAATTCTGCGTTACTGGTCATTTTCGATTCATAATTTATATTAATCGATTAAGTAAGAGTTAATAATCCAATTTTTACCATTAATCTACACTTAAAGGCTAAATATCGCTGATTTTGGTCAGATTATCGTACTTGGTCGTTTACTCGTCAAATTTAGTGTATCTTTAAAATACTACCCTATAGAATTAGCTGATACTGATGTAGTTGTACTCCACAGCAACTGGATCTCCAGTTTTTGTTTCCCAAATTGAATCATTCCAACCTATTTGAATGTTGAATTACAAAATGATATTTAAATATTAATCAACTAAAAATTAATCCGATGAAAAATCACATTTATCTAGCGGTTTTAGGATCGCTCTCTTTAATTATTGCGGGCTGTAGTTCCGAGCCGGTGTCTCAGGCTGAATCTTTAGTAATTGAATCTTCTCTAGGGCTGAATGCAAGATCATTAAATGCGAGCCATATGGAAGAAGGTTCATTTGCCGGACCTTTGTTTGATCTAGCAACTTCACCTAATAATACCGTTTTAGTAGCAGATGCAGGAGCCGGTGTATCAAATGCCCATGGCGCTAATTTGTTTATGCTACCTGGTATTACCTCTGTAGCCCCAATAGGTACAGGAGTTATGTGGGCAGTAACTGGTGGTGCCCCCGAACCAACTGAAGATTCCGGACAAGGCCTGCATCGTGTTGGTCAAGGAAAAATTAGTAAGGTTGCAAATATTTTTGCCTTTGAAGAACATAATGATCCAGACGGTCATGGTGTGGATTCCAATCCCTATTCTGTAGCTGCGTTGAATGCAAGTGAAGCTTTGGTGGCGGATGCAGGTGCAAATGATTTGTTGCGAATTGATAATAAAGGAAATATAGAGGTTGTAGCCGTATTCCCAAATGAGTTAGTCTCCACGGAAAATGTAAAGAACTTGGTTGGTTGCCCAGAATCGGAAGAGGGCCTTTGCTTCCTACCCGATATGATGCCGGCCCAACCAGTGCCAACTTCTATTGCAATTGGTCCGGACGGCTATTATTATGTAGGTGAATTGAAAGGCTTTCCAGCACCTACTGGAGCCTCAAACATTTGGAAAATTACACCGGATGCTTCAGGGGCGATGTGTGGAAGCAGCCTAGACTGTGTTAAATTATTCAGTGGAGGATTTACTTCCATCGTTGACATGGTTTTCGGGCCAGATGGAAACCTTTATGTTGCTGAATTAGATGAACAGACTTGGTTTGCCGTTGAGGTTCTTCATGCTGGGGCGGGAGGAAATATTAAAATGTGCAATTTAGAGACTATGGAAGTAACAACAATTGCTTCTGGCATCCCTATGTTAACTGCTTTGACATTTGATAAGGATGGTAAACTTTGGGCAACTCAAAATGCTTTAATCCCAGGAATGGCAGAGGTAGTTGAAATAGCTTATTAAATAGGTTTAATTCTTAATTTAGATATAAGCAAGGCGGTCTAAATGCCTTGCTTTTTTATTTATTGAATTGTGAGCTAATTAATATCATTTTATTAATGTATTATATTTACAATTCAATCTATGGCCAATGAAAAAATCTTTATTTCAACTCCTTATTTTGATGGTTATTTCTAATGTTTTAGCCCAACACAAACCCACAGATCCATTTGCCCATACTTTTTCTATAGTTGCAAGAGATTCCCTTACTGGAGATTTAGCGGTTGCAGTACAAAGTCATTGGTTTAGTGTTGGCACCGTTGTTTCTTGGGCCGAAGTGGGTGTTGGAGCTATTGCCACCCAAAGTTTTGTAAATGTTTCCTTTGGGCCAAGAGGATTGGAATTGCTTAAAGAGGGGAAATCCCCACAGGATGTTCTAGAGCAATTATTAAAAGATGATGAAGGTAGGGAGGTAAGGCAAGTGGCTATAATAGATACTAAAGGTAATGTGGCAACCCATACCGGCACCAAGTGCATCGATTATGCAGGTCACACAAATGGGCCCAATTTTTCGGTTCAAGCAAATATGATGTTAAATGAAAAGGTAGTGCCCGCAATGAAATCTGCTTGGGGATCAAATTCTAATTTAAAACTTCCTGAACGCATGGTGGCCGTATTACAGGCAGCCCAAAGTGTTGGTGGGGATATACGCGGCAAACAATCAGCGGCTTTAATAGTTGTTAAAGGAAAAGCTTCAGACGAACCTTGGAACGATCGCTTGATTAATTTACAGGTTGCGGATCATTCCGACCCTATTGCAGAATTATCTCGTCTTCTAAAAGTGCATAGAGCTTATGAGTATATGAATGCTGGTGATCTTTATGTTGAAAAGGGGCAGATGGATAAAGCGATGGAAGCGTATAATTCTGCGATGAATATGTTTCCTGAAAATTTAGAAATGAAATATTGGACAGCCATTACCTTAGCAAATGAAGGCGATGTTGAAAAAGCAAAAGAGATGCTCAAACCAATTTTCAAGAAAGATCCTAATTGGAAGTTGTTAACGGAGCGCCTACCAAAAGTCGGTTTGTTAATTATTTCTGAGGAAGATTTGAACTCCATCCTAAAACTTTAATATAGGTAGATTCAATCAAAAATTGAAAATCTATTAATAGATAAAAAAAACCAGCTTAGGCTGGCTTTTTTTTGCTAATTCAAATAATCATCATATGAACCACAGTTAGCAGGTCCGTTTCCGATTGACTATTATAAATGTAGCTCAATAGTAGCCTCATGCCAGCTAAAATGATGTAAACCAATGGAATAATGATGTGAAAAGAAGCTCAAAAGATGCTTATTATCTAATCTTTAAATAGAAGGCGTGGAATTTCAATAAACGTTTCAACTCCTTCACCGTCAGCACTATTTTGTAAGTAAAATTCAAAATTATCTTGATAAAGTGTTTCCAATCTATCCTTAGTATTCTTTAAACCTACACCGCTATTAAAATAATCTTTTGAGGTATCAATAGCAGCCCCATTATTCCACACCCTTATTTGAAGATACTCGCTGTTACACTTAATGATGAGTTTAATGGTTAGGGAGGAATGTTGAGGAGAATACCCATGTTTCACCGCGTTTTCTATTATGGGCTGTATAATTAGAGGAGGTACCAAAAGTTTTAAGCAGCTGGGATTTATTTCCTTTTCTATGTTGAGATGGTCGCCAAAGCGTGTATGCAATATTTCTAAATAGGTGTTTAAGACTTCTAATTCCTTACGCAATTTTATGGTTGTACTTTTTGTATACAAAATATCCCTTAAAAAGCTACTTAAATCTGAAATTGTATTTTGGGCCTTTTGGGTGTCTATACTCATTAAACTAGAGATAGTATTGAGGGTGTTGAACAAAAAGTGAGGTTGTAATTTGCTGTTTAGTAGTTTGAGTTTTGTTTCTGTGAGTTGATCTTCTACCTGAATTCTGCGCTGTTCTGATTCACGAACCTGTTTTACATAATAAAATGTGTAGATAATACCTACCATGGCAAAATAAATGAGGAAGTTGAGGTCCAATACCGCAATAAAGGCAGCCAAACTACGCTTTAACTCATAGCCAGTATGTAGCTTGTCATTCAAAAACAGATTGAAGTCTGAAATTAATCGAATTAGAAATCCTATAAAAATAGAACCCAAAATATGAACGGCAATTATTATGGACCATGGTTTACGTTTTCTTATAAAATACTTTGTGCTTATAGCAATAAGTGTCATAAAACAAATCACCACTATCCAGTCTAAGACAAATCCACCTAACAATACGGTGCCGAAAGTACTACCGTCACGTCCGAAGCCCAACATGCTCAGCAAATATCCTTTTCCAATATATACGAGGTCAAATAGGGTATAGAAGACCGCTAATATGGCAATTAGCCGCCAATCAATAAATTTCCGAAGTTTCATTTTTTTATAATCCCAATTTCTTTAGAAAATCCTTTTTGTGTGATTTACTGACATGTAACAGACTTCCTTCGGTCATTTTGATATCTATTTCAGAATAATTTGAATGGATTATTTCTGAAATAAAATCGAGATTGATGATTGTAGAACGGTGTATTCTGAAAAATTGCTCATTATCCAAAACATCGTCTAAATTTTTGAGAGACTCTCGCAATAGGTACTTTTTGTTCGAGGTGATGAGTTCTGCGTAGTACCCAGATGCTGAAATATAAATGATGTCTTGAATATTGAGTAAAATGGTTTTATTGCCTTGCTTTATGGGGATTTTGTTGGAGGGGCGTGACTCTTGATTATTGTTTTCATGAAGCTTCATCAACTCCTCAAAACGCTTTTCAAAAGTAAGATCGCGTTCGGTATGGGTTAGTTTCCTAACCTTTTCTATAGTCTTGAAAAAACGCTCATCCTTAAAAGGTTTTAACAAGAAATCAAATGCGTTAAAATCAAAAGCCTTAATGGCATGAGAATCATATGCCGTTACAAAAATAACGGTAGGTTTAGGTTCAAAATCGATACTTTTTAACACATCAAAACCGGTCATGTCTTTAAGGTTAACATCCAGGAAGATAAGATCTGGTCGGTATTCTTTGATAGTAGAAATTGCCTCTTTTCCATTCGCACACTCCTTTATATCTGAAGAAAGATTTGTTTCTTCGAGCAACATTAAAACACGCTTCCTGGCTAGCGCTTCATCATCGACAATTAAAATCTTCATTCCAAGGCTTTGTATGGCAAGATACTTAAAACATCTTGAAGATTATTTCATTTTAAGGCAACTGGTATGTGGAATAAGGTCATTCAATTCAAAAACCAAATCACTCAGCTCAAAATTCAGTCAGTTCAGTGCTTTTTTAATAAATGAGCTTAGTTGGGTTATTTATGATGATTTGGTTAAAAATCTAAACGAATAACTTATAATTTGGTTTGGTTCTAAGTTGTTAATATCAAGGAATTTTATTCAATTTTTAGGCTAAGTAGAACCATAGTCATTTTGACTTAATCAGTTTGATTATCTCAACAAAAAATAAACAATTCCTCCTTTGCTTTGAAAATCTTTAAAGTGAGAATTGAGTCGTTTACTTCAAATTGATGGTGTTTGGTGGTCTAATATGAGTCGGATATAATTTTTAACAGGCTTAAAATTAATCAATTATATAGATGATTAGTGCTTCAAATCTTTTAATAGTCACTTCAAATCATTATCCCGTCGGTTCACTTCAAGACTCGAAATAGGCATTCAGCAACAGCCTAAATTGTACACTTACTAACTCAAATTATTTAATGATATGAAGAATTTTTATCGCTTTGCGGTGTTGTTGGTTGTGGGGTTATGTTACGGCCAAATGAGTGCTCAGCAAATGGATATTGGGGGCTTGGTTGTAGATTCTCAGGGTTTACCTCTACCTGGGGTGAACATATTGGTTCAAAATACAACTAGGGGCACCCAAACAGATTTTGATGGCGCTTATACTATCTCGGCTAGCACTGGCGAGCTACTGGTGTTTAGCTATGTTGGTTTTCAAACCCAAACCATAACTGTTGGTACAAATACCACCATCAATGTAACAATGATTGAAAGTACTGAAGCTTTAGACGAAGTGGTTATTACCGCCCTCGGACTATCTAAAGAGGAGCGTACTTTGGGATATTCTGCCCAATCCATCGGTGAAGATGATCTCTCCGATTCAAATCAAGGAAATATTGTAAATGCTCTTAATGGCAAGGTTGCCGGTGTTAATATCACAAATTCAAACGGTCAGCCTGGTGCCTCAGCCAATATTGTAATCCGTGGTTATTCCAGTATTTCTGGTAACAACCAACCGCTTTTTGTAGTGGATGGTTTGCCGATTAATAATAATACTGACAACGGCTCGGAACTTGGTGTTTTAGATGGAACCACCTTTGAAGATTATGGTGAAACTGTTGGAACTAACAGGGCGGCAGACATCGACCCGAACGATATTGAGTCCATTACAGTATTAAAAGGGGGTGCAGCCACCGCCTTATACGGAAATCGAGCCGTTAATGGTGCGGTTATAATAACCACTAAAAAAGGGAAGAGAGCTACAGGGTTGAATGTTTCGGTAAACACTAGTTATTCTTTTGACGTAGTAAATAAAACCCCAGATTTTACCTTTAAATATGCAAGAGGAAGAAGTGGACAATACTCTAATGTGACTCACTGGAGTTGGGGTCCTTCTTACGATAGTGATCCTGTTTTTCCATCAGGCACACTAACTGATTTAGATGGCGATGGAGTAACCGAAGATGTCTCAGGGCAATCAATTCCTCTATTCAAAAATAATTACAAACGTTTTTGGAGAGATGGGCATACCTTAAAAACTGCTGTCTCAGCTTCCGGAGGAAATGAACATGGAAGCTTCTACAGTTCTATTGGCCGTCAATACCAAGAGGGTATAGTGCCAAATTCTAGTTATGAACGAATCAATGCCACCATAAAGGGAGATTACCAAATCACTGATAAATTCCAGATTGGAGGTTATGCGACTTATGCAAATTCTAGAACCTCCTCTTTTCAAGGAGGTAATACAGCCTTCCAAGCCTTAGGATATTATCACCATATGTGGGATATACGTAATCGCGGTTGGAAGGATGCTCAAGGGAATAGAACATGGTTCAGTTCTACAGTTGCAGATATTAATTGGGTAGTTAATGAGGAAATAGAGGATTCTGAGGTTAACCGATTTATTGGCAGCGTCAACTTTAATTATGATTTTACGGATTGGTTGAAACTTTCCTATAGGGTCGGTATGGATAACTACAGTGATGATCGCAATTTGGTACGCCCCATTAGTTCGGTAAACACCACTAATAATCTCGGAGATTTATATGAGGTTCGTATTAATAATAAAGATTTTAACTCCGATTTGTTACTCACAGGTAAGTTCAACCTTACAAACAATCTTAATATGTCTTATTTGTTGGGGAACAATGTTTATGAAACGTTGTATGATCGCTTATTTGTTAAAGGCGATGGATTGTCGGTCCCGGGGTTTACAGATATCTCCAACGCCATCACGGTAACCGCTAATAATATTACAAGTCGCAAGAGAACTATAGGTGTTTTTGGAGAACTAAGCTTCGATTATGATAGCACTTTCTTTCTTACTGTTACTGGAAGAAACGACTGGTCTTCAACCTTGCCAGAAGGTGCTAATTCATTCTTCTATCCTTCGGTGAGTGGTGCTGTTGTATTTTCAGAATTATTGGGAGATTCTAACATTTTATCCTTTGGAAAATTAAAAGGGTCTTGGGCTGAACTTGGGAATGATTCGCAAGGTCTTTATGCCACTACAGATACTTATGCTAAACGAGATCCTAATGTATTGGGGCAACCGCGATTTACAGTAAGTAATGTTCAAGGTAATCCAGACATAAAACCCGAAATATCGTCAACTTGGGAAGTTGGTGCGGAGTTGCGTTGGTTCGACAATTTTGTAAACATGGATTTTACCTATTACAACCGCAGTACCGTCGATCAGGTAGTTCAAATACCCTTGTCTTCAACAACCGGATATGCAGCGTATTATGATAATGCCGGTGAGGTGCGCAACCACGGTATTGAAGCAATTTTAGGGTTTAATGATATTCTCCGTGGAGCAGGTAGTTTAAAATGGGATATGCTTTTCAATTTTTCAAAAAATGAAAGCGAGGTAATTAGCATTCCAGATGGATTGGATGAGATTATCATTGGATACGGGTATTGGAATGGTGCCAATCTAGTTGCCCGGCCCGGCTTGCCATATGGCACTTTTGTAGGATCGGGTTATAAGAGAAATGAGGATGGGGTATTGTTATTAGATGATAATGGCTATCCTCAACTAGCTACCGAAAATTTGGTTTTGGGAGACCCTAACCCAGATTGGATTTTAAGTATCAATAATAGTATTTCTTACAAAGGGTTCACTTTAAGTGCTGATTTGGAGTTTAGGCAGGGCGGAGAAATCTTGAATGACTCGGAAGCCTTTTGGGTCTATTCTGGATTGAGTAAAACTACTGAAGATCGCTTTTATGCTGCCTCGGACCCAAATGCGAATGCAACGGCAGTGTTTGATGGGATTATCGAATCTACAGGTCAACGAAGTGATGTCGCTGCTCCTTTGACCAATGATTATTACCACAACCTAAACTCTTTTGTAGATGAGGCCCATGTCGAGGATGCATCCTGGATTAGGTTGCGTAACATCAATCTATCTTATTCGCTTCCAAAGAAATGGTTGGAAAATACTGGTTTTACTGAAGTGAATATAAATCTGAATGGCAGAAACCTGTGGCTAGATACTAACTACAAAGGCGTAGATCCTGAAACAAATGCGTTAGGAGCTGGAAATGTGCAAGGTGTAGACGTGATAAATGCGCCAGGTACAAAGAGCTACGGATTAGGTGTCAACCTCAAATTTTAAAAATTGAAACGATGAAAAAACTAAGAATACTTCTTATTATAATCAGCATACTCTCAATTGAATCTTGTCAAAAAGAATCATTAACAGAGTTGAATATAGATCCTAATAACCCTGCCAACGTTAATATTGGCCTAACATTTACTGCCGGTGTTGACTACATTCTCTATAAATATGGCCGGTTTACAAACGGTACCGATTGGGATGCTTGGGCTGGACTATTTACCCAACAATGGGCGGGTAACCATGGCAGCGGTATAAATTATGACCAATACGATATAAGAAATAACGATGCGCTATGGGCGCGCTGGTGGGATGGACTTCTAGATCTTAAAAATGTTATCGAAAGGGGCACCGAACAGGAGGCCTGGACCCATGTGGCTGCGAGTAAAATAATATCTGCAGAAGCATTAGGTACTTTAACTAGCTGGTATGGAGATTTACCTTGGTCTGAAGCTTTACAAGGTGCAGTTAATCCAACCCCTATTTTCGATTCACAAGAGGAGATTTATAACAGTATGTTCAATCTCCTAGATGAAGCTATTGCAGATTTAGATAGGACACCGGCCGTAGTAATGGGTTCTGAAGATATTGTCTACAATGGGGATGCAACCAAATGGAAAGCCTTGGCCTATGCACTTAAGGCAAGGTACGAGAATCATTTCAGTTTAAAAGATCCTTCAGGTTCAGCAAGTAGAGCTTTAGCAGCGTTGGAACAAGCCAAGAATTTTGGATTTGACAGCTTTGCTTCAGATTTGAAGTTTACTTATGATAACACTGGAGAGTATCAAAATGGTTGGTATGATATGTTCGAAAACAACCAAATGATTGCTTCAGAAAATTTCATGAATCTATTAATAAGTACTAACGATCCAAGGAAATATTCATATTGGAATGATGTTGAGGTTACGGGTATGTTTGTAGGGTTTAATGGCAAACAGAGCGGTTATGGAACCTCTAACGTAAGTTTTTCTCCAATTGGCCCAAAAGGGTTTTACGGGGCGCCAACTTCGCCTCAACTGATAATGACCCATTTTGAATTATTGTTCATAGAAGCGGAAGCCGAATTTAGATTAAATGGAGCTACTGATAGAGCTGCTAATGCACTAAATGCAGCCATTGAGGCCCAATTAGATTTAGTTGTTCCTAACGACCCTGATTATGTGGTGGAGTTTATGGATTTAAAGCCAGATTATCTTGCAAATTATGCAAGTGAAACGGCTGCCACTGTTACAATGGAAAAGATCATGACAGAGAAGTATAAGGCAATGGTAACAATGAATAGTGAGGGATGGGTGGACGTACGCAGACATAGTTATATGTACCCAGATTATTTGGCCATACCAATTGATAAAAATGGGATACCTGTGGCGGATCAATTTATTCAACGAGTTCTGTATCCCCAAGAATCGATTAATACTAATCCAAACACGCCTAATACAGTTTCCATTTTTGATAAACTTTGGATTTTTCAATAATTGTAAAAAAAGAAAAACATGAAGAGTTATAAATACATATACATATTTTTTGCTATTGCAATCTTTTTGCAAGCCTGTGTGGTAGAAGATGGTGAAAATCCATATTACCCGCCAACTGCCTATGGGGTCTATCCAATAATATCGGATGTTCAAAATGGTTTTTTTGATATAGTCGATCCAAGTACTGCAGAAATTGCCTTTACCATAGCCCCGTCAGAATCTGGAGGCGCAGAGTCCAATGGAAGCGGTGAAATTCAAATTAACTTTAATGGAGGAGACTATATTAACTATGCAAATGTCAACTCCTTTCCACATACCGAGACGGTTACTTTAAACGAAGCTGCGGCGGCAACTGGTGTAAATGTTTCAAGCTTAACTTTGGATGATAGTTTTAGCTTTCGGTTTTATTTCCAACTGGTTGATGGACAGGAAATGACATCTGGAAATGTATTAAATGTTCCTATGAATTGTGCTTCAACACTTGCTGGCACACATACCTATGTTTCAACCAATCTGCAGGCAACCAACGGTTTTCCTTGTCCTACAGGAGAGGTAACTGGTACAGTAACATTTACAGACATTGGTGGAGGTAATTATTTGGTTTCTGATCTAGGATTTGGGCAGTACTCATCTTCTTGCTGGGATGATTCCCCAGCCACGAGTAGTAATGCCATATTTTCAGATTCATGTGGTAAGATAATTTCAGGTGGTCAAGACCAATATTCACTTACCTATATATGGGTAATAACCCAGGTTGATGGCCCAGATTTATACCTTAGTTGGACGAATGATTATGGAGATTCTGGTAATACGGTAATTACCCGAGAGGGAGGACAGGATTGGCCACCTTTATTTACTGATTAAACAATTTAATAAGAGAACCCATCTTGATGGGTTCTCTTATTTTTTACAAATACGTTTGCATAAAACTTGTCATTAAGGATAAAAATCACTTTTTTTACACCGTATTGTTTCATAAGCGATGCATTTTGATTAATAGCTGAGCCCATCCCCACACACGGTTGGGCTTTCTATTTTATTCTTGTAAAGGCCCGTAAACTGCATCTCTAAAACGTTTATGGAGTTTGCCATTAAAAGGAAAAACCTGAACAAAGAACACCGCGGTCAATCTGTTTTTAGGATCCACCCAAAACAAGGTGCTTGCCGCCCCATCCCAGAAAAATTCTCCAACCTCACCCATATTTTCACTCGCGTTAGCAGGGGGTCTTAGCCGTACAGCAAAATCGATCCCAAAGCCTACTTGACCTTTCGACGGTAACCAACTGCGTTTTGTAATATTTTCTGATAATTGATTTTTGGTCATAAGTTCCACCGTTTCAGGGTTTAAAATTTGTACACCATTTAAAGAGCCTCTGTTAAGAAGCATCTGCGCAAATTTCATGTAGTCATCTAAGGTAGAAGTTAGACCATATGTGCCATGTTTTAAGGTGTAATCGTGGTAATTATAGTCGTGGACTTGCTCATCCTTTAGTTGAACCAATTCCCCGCCGTCATCAATTCTATAACCGGCCGACATATATTTTCTGTCTTCAACTGGTACATAATAACGAGTTTTGCTCATATTTAATGGGTCTAAAACATGTGTTCTCACATAGTTGCCAAAAGATTCTCCAGAAAGACGTTCTACCAAAAGGGCTTGCACATTTACCGAGGGACCATATTCCCATTGGGTGCCTGGTTGAAAAAACAGAGGTATTTTCACCAATTCTTTTATCCATTCACTTAAGGTTATATTATTGTTTCCTAAATCTGCACTAGAGCGCAAAACGTTTAAAGGTTCAATATCACCTCCGTTATAGAAACCTGCCGTATGTCGAGTAATATCCCTAACAGTAATTGGGTTTTTTAGAGGTTCAGTAATTATTTTCCCATAGTTATCAGTTCCTTTATAAACCTTTAATTCTTTTAGTTCAGGGATGTATTTGGCCACATCATCATCCAGTTTAAATTTACCTTGTTCAAACAACTTCATTAATGCAACCCCTGCAACCGGCTTGGTCATAGAATAAATTTGTACAATGGTATTTCTTGCCATTGGGACTTCCTTCTCTTTGTCTGCGAATCCTACGGCCTTATAATAAACCTCCTTGCCATCTTCATAAATTAAGGCTGAAGTACCTGCCACCATCTTTTCTGAAACAAAAGAAAGCAAGGTAGAATCGATACGTCGCTTTGCTTCTGCATCAATAGTGGTTTGTGCCTGTGCAATGTTTAATATTAAAAATCCAAACACAAAAGCGGAGAATTTAAAAGATCTTCTAATCATAATGACTGTTGAAATTGGAGTTATTGGTCTAATTATCAAATAATAAGACGTTTAAAGGTAATAAAATGCCCGAAGTTTATTATTTACTTAGACGCTTTCTGTGTCAATTTATTTTAAATACAATTTAATGCTGCCTGGGATCTGAAATCTTAAAACCTTTCAATTGTTTGATTTTTAACACAGATTATCGGATATTTAT
The DNA here is from genome assembly GCF_015476115.1 of Aegicerativicinus sediminis. GTDB lineage: Bacteria > Bacteroidota > Bacteroidia > Flavobacteriales > Flavobacteriaceae > Aegicerativicinus > Aegicerativicinus sediminis. The sequence continues at coordinate 1,607,072 of NZ_CP064295.1, forward strand.
AAGAATACAATTAATCGATATTCTAATAAATTTAATCATGGCGGTTTTTAATTTAAATGTTAACGGTAAGACACAACAGGTTGATGTTGATCCGTCCACTCCAATGCTATGGGTTCTACGAGATAACTTGAATTTGGTTGGTACCAAGTATGGTTGCGGTATTGCGCAATGTGGCTCGTGTACAATTCACTTGGAAGGGGTTGCAGTAAGATCTTGTCAATTACCAGTTTCAGCTGTTGGGAATCAAAAAGTGACTACTATAGAAGGTCTTTCTGAGCATGCAGATCATCCAGTACAGAAAGCTTGGTTGGAGCATGATGTTCCGCAATGCGGTTATTGCCAGGCAGGGCAAATAATGAGTGCAGCGGCCTTGCTTAAAAGCAATCCAAGTCCTACCGATTCAGATATAGAAGGCGCTATGAATGGCAATATCTGTCGATGCGGAACCTATACCCGTATAAAAGCAGCGATAAAATCTGCAGCTAATTCTTAATTAAAACCAACCTCTTTAAAAACTCAAAAAATGGCACTTATAAAAACAACTTTGGGAAGACGATCATTTATTAAAACATCGGCCCTAGCGGGAGGTGGATTAATGATAGGGTTTAGTTGGCTGGCATCTTGCGCGGAAGAAGCAGAAAAGAAAGAAATAGATGTTCTGGAAATGCCGAAGGAATGGTTCGAAATTAACGGTTTTATAAAGATTGGGGAAAATGGAGTTGTAACCATTATGTCGACCAACCCAGAAATTGGACAGAATGTTAGAACTTCTATGCCTATGATAGTTGCGGAAGAATTGGATGTGGATTGGAAAAATGTAATTGTTGAACAGGCTCCTTTAAATACTAAAGTTTACGATTGGAGTTGGGGGGCACAAATTGCCGGAGGCAGTCAGTCTATCCGTCAGGCATGGTTTGCACTTAGAAAAGCAGGTTTAGTGGGACGCCATTTATTAATGCAAGCGGCGGCCAATGCATGGCAGGTGCCAATGGAGGAATTAACAACTGAGGCTGGTACAATCCATCATAAAGGGAGCGGTAAATCTGCACATTATGGTGAAATGGCTTCTGCAGCAGCCCAATTGGAAGTTCCTACAGAATTTGAACATGCAACAAATGCCCAAGACCAATTACAGAAACAAATTGAAGGCAAGGTTAAAAATGTTGCTGATTTTAAAATTATAGGTACTTCCCGAAAAAATGTTGATGGCAAGAAAATAGTAACTGGTCAACCATTGTTCGGATTAGATGTACAAAAGGAAGGAATGTTAATAGCCATGATGATACATCCTCCTGCTTTTGGAAAACGTTTTAAATCCATGAACGCTGATTCGGTAAAATCGATGCCTGGTATTCGAGATGTATTTACTATTCAATCCTATCCAGAAGATATGATACGTGAATGGTCTGATGTGTCCATTTTCGATAATTTAGTTGTTTTGGTAGGTGATTCAACTTGGCAAGTTTTACAGGCTAAAAATAGCCTTAAGGTTGAATGGGAAGATAGTCCAGTGGTTGCTCAAAAGTCAGGTAGTTTTGGCGGAGGTGAAACAATTCAGGAATATCCGGCCGGCTTGGAAAGCACTTCCGATCATTTAAAAGCAATGGAAGCAGAAGCCCTTAAACCAGGAAAGGTTGATCGTAAAGATGGTGATGTTGAAGCTGCCTTCAAAAATGCTGCTAAGATTCTCGAACGTACTTATACAGCTCCATTTCTGGCACATAATACGATGGAACCTATGAACTTTTATGCAAATGTTCAAGGAGACCAGGTTGAATTGCTAGGCCCTATACAAACACCGGCTTCGGCACAGACTTCTGTGTCTAAGCGTTTAAATGTTCCTAAGGAAAATATTAGTGTTCAAATGACGCGAATGGGAGGTGGTTTTGGTAGACGTCTATATGGTAATTTTGTGGTGGAAGCCGCAGTAATTTCGCAGAAAATAGGAGCGCCAGTTAAATTGGTTTATACAAGAGAAGACGATATGACTTTTGGAACCTACCGTCCAACCTATCTTGCGACTTTCAAAGCTGGTTTAGATGATAATAATAACCTAATAGCATTAAAGGTAAAGGCTGGAGGTATTCCTGAAAGTCCTTTATTCGCAGATCGTTTCCCTGCAAGTGCGGTAGAAAATTATTTGGCAGAATCTTGGACTTTAGAATCAAATGTTACCACAGGTGCATGGCGAGCCCCAAGATCAAACTTTATGGCTGGTGCGGAACAATCCTTTTTGGATGAAGTTGCTGAATTAGCCGGGAAAGATCCGATTGATTTTAGGTTGGAATTATTGGATCGCGCCAAGAATAATCCTGTTGGTAATTGGAATATTGGTCATTACGATCCAGAACGTTATGCAGGTGTATTGAAGTTGGTTAAAGAAACCTCGGGTTGGTCTACAAATGATTCTGCCAGAAATAGAGGTGTAGCGGCATATTTCTGCCATAATTCTTATGTTGCCCAGGTAATGGACATAGAAATGAAAGAGGGTAAACCCGTTATCGAAAAAGTATATAATGCTGTAGATTGTGGAATAGTTGTTAATCCTATTGCTGCTACCAATATGGTTGAAGGTGGTTTAATTGACGGAATCGGACATGCAATGTATTCTGCAATGACTTTTAATAATGGTGTACCAGAACAAAGTAATTTTGATAGGTATCGATTAATACGGCATTCGGAAGCACCAAAAGAAATAAAGGTCGATTTTGTCAAAAGTGATATAGACCCAACTGGACTTGGTGAACCACCATTGCCACCAGTTATTGGCGCGTTGGCCAACGCCATGTATAAGGCTACTGGAAGAAGGTATTATAATCAGCCTTTTATTAGCGATCAAACATTTATTGGTTAAGTGTTCTATTTCCATTTTATGTTTGATGCCTAATGACTCACGAGGTTAAACAACTTTTTGAACAGGTTTATCATTGGCAATCCTTAGGTGTTAAATCTGTTTTAGTAACTGTAGTTGCTTTAAATGGCTCTTCCTATAGACGTCCTGGAGTAAGGATGCTCCTTAATGACAGAGGTGATTCTGTTGGTGCTGTAAGTGGAGGCTGTGTAGAAAAGGAAGTTTTTCGTCAAGCACAATCTGTATTAGATTCTGGTAATCCAAAGATGATGACTTATGATGGTCGTCTTCGCTTGGGATGTGAGGGTATTTTATACCTTTTGTTAGAGCGGATTGAAATATCAGAAGAGTTTTATTATAAATTTAAAGATGGTCTTTTAAAAAGATCCTCTTTCGAAATAGAGTCTTATTATTCTCTGGAAATTGGGGAAAACCCCTTACTTGGTTCCATATGTCATTTAAACGGTTCTAGTTACTCTTTATGTTCAAAAGGAACTATTAAAATTGATCCAGAATTAAATAGTTTCAGCCAAAAGTTCCCTCCTTTATTTCAATTGTACATTTTTGGAGCGGAGCATGATGCAGTTCAAGTCTGTAAAGCTTCGGTATTGCTTGGATGGGAAGTTACAATTGTGGCAGATCCAGACGAGCAGAAGACAATAGATTTCTTTCCTGGTGCCTCAAAATTGATGACACCTCTAATAGAGGATTTTGATGTTTCTCATTTGGATGCCCAAACAGCAGTTATATTAATGACGCATAGCTTTAATAGGGATCTACAATATCTTACTAGATTAATGGGCACTAATTTAGCTTACCTGGGTATGTTGGGTCCGATAACAAGAAGGGAACGGTTACTGTCCCTATTGATGGAATACCAACCAAATACCCCTTTTGAATTTATAGAAAGTCTCCATGCTCCCGCGGGAATCAATATTGGGGCAGAAAGTGCCTCGGAAATAGCCGTTTCAATTATCTCGGAGATATTAAGTGTAATTAGACAACAAGATCCTATGCCATTAAGGGAAAAAACGGGTAAAATTCATGGGTAAAATTCCTGTAATTCTACTTGCAGCTGGGGCAAGCCGTAGAATGGGAAGATCGAAAGCTTTATTGCCGTGGGGTAATACCACTCTCATAAAACACCAGCTAGAAGTTCTAAGTTCCTTAAATGAAGATATTATTGTTGTTTTGGGAGCCCATTCAGAAGAAATTTCACGAACACTTATTAATTTTCCAGTTCATATTTTGATAAATCCGGAATGGGAGCAAGGTATGGGAACATCTATCGCATATGCCCTCAAACATATTTCACAAAATATACCAGAAGCAACCGCAGTAATGATCTCTTTGGTCGACCAACCTTTAATTTCGGAAGCCCATTACCGCAATATTTATGACAAAATCAAAACAGGAATCTATAAAGCCATAATATCCAAATCTTCAAACGGATGGGAAGGAGTACCTGTAGTACTATCGAAAGATTATTTCTGCCAATTAATGACACTAAAAGGGGAGGAGGGCGCAAAAAAATTGATTAAAAGCAATAAAAAAGAGATTATTTCGGTGGATGCAGGGGATATGCTAGTAGATATGGATACCATTGATTCCTATCACAATCTCCATTATAGGTTTTTTGGGAATAAACCAAAATTGAATTAGAAATTTTACCCAGATTAAGATATTATTTTTCTAGAAGACTCCGGTATTTCATCAAGGCCTCAAGGAAATAATAATCAGCGTAGCTAAGTGGTACATTAACCTCTGATTCAGAAGGTAAATTGCCTACAGCATGTTTCAATAAAAACCCTCCATTTTCTATCGGTTTAGCCAAATATTCAGGACTCGATAGCGATGTTAGAATTTTAATGGCAACATTTTTATAATTTACCGCATCTGCTCCATCAACCACTGAGCTTAAATCTAAAAGTGAAGAGGCCATTATGGCCGCTGCAGAACTATCTCTATAAGCATCTGGAATGTTAGGGGCATTAAAATCCCAATAAGGAATGCCATCTGTGGGAAAATTGGAATGATTCAAAAGGAAATTGGCTATTTTTTTGGCTTGGTTAAGGTATTTTTTGTTCCCTGTTTTTTGATATGAACGAGTAAAACCGTATAAACCCCAAGCTTGTCCTCTTGACCAAGCTGATTCATCAAAAGCACCCTGTACCGTTTTTTTCTCTTTTATTTCTCCAGTTTCAGAATTGTAATTTACCAGATGGAAGGAGCTATTATCTTCTCTAAAATGATTTTTTATGGTAGTTTCAGCATGAGTGTCGGCAATATTTTTAAATGATGGATCACCACTGAATTCTGAAGCCCAATACAGTAATTCTAGATTCATCATATTGTCGATAATTACCTTAAAATCTGTATCGATATTAGAGTCCCAAGATTTTATGCAGCCAATTTGAGGATTGAATCTAGTAGCTAATGATTTAGCGCTGTTCATCAATATAGATTCCCATTTCTCACTTGGCTCAATTTCCATCAACTGTCCAAAACTGCAAAACATCATAAAACCCAAATCATGTGTTGAGGTGTTGAATTGTTCTTTTTCTAAATGGGTCATTTTGGTTTTGGCGGTATTCAATAAATCGTCATTTCTACTAAATTTATATAGGTATAGTAAGGATCCAGGATAAAAGCCACTGCACCACCAGCCCGAGCCAGAAGTTGCCAATATGTCGCCCTTTTCATAATAAGTTGTTGGGAATCGGTCTTCAGGCAGGTCTTTACCTATAAATTGATAACTTTTTACAGCGTTATCTAAGATCGTGTCTATTTGATCAATTGATAATTTTTGACTGTGGGCTGTGAATGAGTAAAATAAAATGATACCCAAAAGGCTCAATCTAGAAGGCAAATTTTTCATGGCTATTTAAGATTAGAAACTTCAATGATTTTTAGGGTGTCTTGAGGAATTTTTGCAACACCTTCTCCGTCTATTTGATTAACCCTTAAACCAAAAATATGGAGTTTTTGCCGTTTTCGCCACAGAAACTCATCTATATTAGGTTCCCAATCGCCATAATTATAATTAGACAGTGATTTTAAGACCCAACTTTGACCAGCATTTTTAGTTTGTAGTAATTCTATTTTATTTCCATGGTTGTCGTATCGTAGTAAAAGATACCATCTATTGCTATCATTTGCAGAAACTAAAATCTGTGGTCGGGAAATAGGGATTTTTTTTGTTCCGCCTCCACCCAATTGAAAATTATCAGAAATAAGCGGAATGTCTACTTTCTTCCATAACCCATTTTTAAGGTAGATAATTTTGTATTGAACATTCTTGTTTTCTTCTCTCCAATAAGTTGCTATAAATGGGGTTTCATTATGATCGGCAACCATGGAAGTTTGGTTGATCAAAGATGAGTTCGGAGGTATATTCCAAATGGAAGATAATGTTTTTTTGGTTATAGGTAAGGTTAAAGGATTGTTGTTGTAATCTTTCCATTCCTTGCCCCCGTCATCTGAATAAATATAGTAAAGGTCATGGTTTGTTGACGCATCCCATGTTTCTCTCCAAACCCATGAGAGATGTATTCTGCCCGCATCACTAACATAAGATTGCCAATATGGATTTCGCAGACCCTCGCCATCAATTAAAAGTGATTGTGTTCTTTGCCAAATTTTTTCTTTTTTATTGAAGGAGTTCAACACTAATTGCCCATTACCGGAAGCTCCATTGCGATATAAAAAAATAAGGTTTCCATTAGGCATTAATCTAAATTCGGGATAGGTAACCTTGTCTTCCAAATCACCAATCATCCGATCCAATCTTTCAAACTCTAAATTCATTGGAGAGCTGCTTATGGCATAGTTTAAAGCAGAATCATGATGATTCCATGCTAAATGTATATAGCCGTTTCCGTCTATTGCAAGACTAATGGAATTATGGGCGTCTTCGATATTTCCTTTGAATGGGGTTGAGACTGTAATCCATCCTCCATTGGGTAAATTGCGCTTTGCTAATATAAGTTGCCCCGAGTCGTTATAATAAGCAGTTATTTGGATATTGTCATTACTTACTATTGCAGCTTGTCTAAAGATTACTGTATTTACAGAATTGCCTGACCAAGCTTTTCCAATTGTTGTTTGTTGAATTTTCGGAGAGGCACATTCAAATAGAGTGACTGAAAAAATGAACATTCCCAACCAAGCTATTGATGATAATTTAATTGGGAATGTCACTGGCGATAATTATTTGATTAAAAATTTTGGTAATTGGTCTTTCTTTAAATAATTGTTTTACAAAATATTTATGGAAGTTTCCATGGTTAGATTCCTTGAGGAATTACCTATTTTAATAATATAGGTTCCTTTTTCGACTTCCCAGTTTTTGGTATCTGTGTTATAAAAAGCCAGTTCCTTTACGGGAATGGATATATACGCCATTGCGGTGCTACCCTGGTCGACTTCAACTTTTGTAAACCCTTTCAATTCGTTTGTGGCACGCTCGATTGAGGTATTTGGTTTAGAAATATACGCTTGAACGACTTCTTTGCCATCCCAATCACCTGTGTTTTTAACAGCCACCTTTATATCAATTGTTTCATCCTCACCGAATTCGCTTTTATTTATGCTTAAATCACCAAGTTCAAATGAGGTATAGGAGTCTCCGTAACCAAATGGATATAGTGGCTCAATGTTTTTTGTGTCGAACCAGCGATATCCTACTAAAATTCCCTCTTCATATGTAACTGTATCATCACCCGGGAAACTATTGGTTGCATGAGCAGGTGAGTCCTCAAGTTTAACCGGCATCGTCCAAGGTAATTTTCCTGATGGATTAATGTTACCCAGGAGAACATCGGCAAGTGCATTTCCACCTTCAGATCCATTAAACCAAGTCCATATAACAGCCTTTGATTTGTCACTTACCGCTTTTATATCAAAAGGAGCGCCAGCTATGAAAACAACAATTGTATTCGGGTTAACTTCTAATAGTTGATGTATTAGTTCTTCCTGCCCATAGGGTAAATCTAAATTTGCACGATCTGAAGCTTCTGTTTCATAATCGCGATTAGAGCCTGCAAATACAATAGTTAAATCGGAGTTTTTCGCTGCTGTAATTGCCTCATTTACTAAATTTTCATCTAGTTCATTAACTGTAACAGGGCCATTTAAAGTAATATCCCCAAATTTTGCCTTTTCGTCTCTTTTATATGCTTCTTTATAACCTTCAGCAAAATTTATTTTTACAGATTCTGGTAAACGATTCTGTAGACCTTCAAGAGGGGTTACTTCTATTTTTGTTTTAACACCTGCTCCAAAACCGCCCAATGCATTCTTTTTGATGGCATTATTTCCTATTACTGCTATGCTGCTAATATTGGAAGTATTGATTGGCAACAAATTGTTTTCATTTTTCAATAAAACAACCGATTCTGCAGCTATATCATAAGCGTCTTTAAAATGAGCTTCAGTTGATGAACTTCCTTCTTTTTGACCCTTTCCATCTACTGTTTTAAGGGTAAACATAAGTCTTAAAATGCGTCTGACATGTTTGTCTATTTCATCTTCCGAAACTTCACCATTCTTAACAGCTTCAATTAATTTATCAGCAAAGAAGAATTCATTGAAAGGCTTAGGTGTGCCCATTTCTATATCTGTGCCGCTCTCCAGTGAAGCTTTAGTTGTATGTACTGCAGCCCAATCTGAAATTACAATTCCTTTAAATCCCCATTCTTTTCTTAAAATGCTATCTAACATATAAGGGTTTTCACAGAGATAGTCGCCTCTAAACTTATTATAGGCGCCCATAATACTATAGGCCTCAGCTTCTTCAACTGCAGCTTTAAATGCCGGTAAATAAATTTCTCTTAGGGTTCGTTCATCGATTTGAACATCCACAAAATCTCTGTGTGTTTCTTGGTTGTTGGCAGCATAATGCTTTACACAAGCTGCAACATCATTTTCTTGAACTCCAACAACAAAGGGTACGGTAATTTTTTTGTTTAAGAATGGATCTTCTGTGAAGTATTCATAAGTTCTTCCACCGAGGGGAGTTCTAATTATATTAATAGCCGGGGAAAGCAATACATCTTTATCCCTCGCCCTTGCTTCTGCACCTACTGCATTACCAAATACATAGGAAAGTTTAGGATTCCATGTGGCAGCCAAACCGCCACCAGCAGGAAAGTAGGTTGCAAAATCATTGTCCCAGCCTGCTGGAGCCCAAGATGTTCTAGATATTTCTTCACGCACACCTAAAGGGCCATCCGCCATGGTAAGCTCTGGTATTCCTAAACGTTCTACACTTTTGTTGGCGAACATGGTGTTGCCATGGAGCATTCCGATTTTTTCCTCCAGGGTCATTTCCATGATTAAACTGTCAATTTTACTTTCGAAATCCATAGAAATTGGTGTTCCTTTATAAGTAATTTCTTTGTTGGAATCGTTCGTAGTGGCGATACTAGTCGCCTTCCCTTCTTCCTTGCAGGATGTTATCATTACCATTGCAGAAATAATTGCTGTTAGTAAGACCTTGTTATTCATTTTATTATAATTTTTTATTTCAATTCAATGGACTGAGGTTGTCCATTATATTCAATGGTTTGGCCTTCTGTATCGAAGGTCATACCTATTGGATTATTTTTAGTTACCAAAACAATATTTAATGTTCGATTTTCTAACATGTTATCAAAAGATCCTTGCCTCTCCCCAATGGTTAAAATTCCATTTGCATCATTATAATCAAAAGGAGTTATTGAATACCTGCCTTTTTCATAATTGTAATTTACCCCCTCATCTTCATAAAGGTCAAAGCTGCCGTCAGCACCACTATAAACATAAATGGTTAATTTATCATTTGGTTTTTCGTCTGTGTATTGCATCGCCTGCCCAGTCGGAATAATTGCTCCAGCCGGCACATAAAGTGGGATTTTTCCGTATGGTGCATCAACTGTTGATGATTGTCCTCCTTCAATAGCTTGTCCGGAATATAAATCGTACCAAATTGTACCCTTAGGGAAATAAACATCCTTTGATCGCGCTCCGTATTCATAAACTGGATTTACTAAAATTGAAGGACCGAACATAAATTGGTCTCCAATATTTTCCGTGTTTTTATCTGATGCAAAATCCATAACCAAAGGTCGCATTATGGTATAATCGTCGAAATACGTTTTACCTGCCAAACTATAGATATATGGCATTAAATGGTATCGTAAGTTGGTATAATAAACTATGGATTCAAATGCTGGATGACCTTCGGGTGCAATGTGCCAAGGTTCTCTAAATGGGTATTGGCCATGTGAGCGGTATAAAGGAGCAAATGCACCAAATTGATTCCAGCGGGTATTTAATTCTCTCCATTCCTTATAATCCCCATTTTCAGTTCCACTTTTATTATATTCTAGCTGGGCCGCAACATATCTATCTTCCACACAAAAACCACCAATATCCATGGTCCAATAAGGGATGCCGCTTACTGCAAAATTGAGACCAGCAGAGATTTGGGCCTTCATATCCTCCCAACGAGTTCCGATATCTCCACTCCAGGTTGCAGTTGAATAACGTTGTAAACCTGCAAAACCTGATCTGGTTAAAAGGAAAACTCGTTGGTTGGGTGCAACATCGCGCTGACCATTGTAAATGGCTTCAGCATTCATTAAGGCATAGGTGTTGAAATATTCGGCGGCAGGGCCTAAGGCAGTTGGGCCCTGTAGTTCCTTGCGGTATTCCATTGGGGTACAATCCAATATATTAGGTTCGCTGGCGTCCATCCACCAAGCGTCAATATTTAAAGGGTAGTAATGCTCGTAAATTTGGTTCCAAAACAATTTTCTAGCACCGGCAGAATAAGCGTCATAAAATGAACCAACATAACCAGGTCCTACCCAATCGCGGATACTGTCTTTAACTGCTTGTTGGTACATCCAACCTTCTTGATCAAATTCCTTAAAATGTTCAGTATTGGCATAAAACTTTGGCCATACCGATATCATCATTTTACCATTCATCGCATGGATGGAATCTACCATTCCTTTGGGGTCTGGAAACCTAGATTTATCAAATTCGTGGCTACCCCATTGGTCTTCCTCCCAATGATTCCAATCCAAGACAATATTGTCAATAGGGATCTTTCGTTCTCTAAACTCTCGTAAGGCACCTAAAATTTCATCTTGAGTTTTATAGCGTTCACGACTTTGCCAATAACCCATTGCCCATTTTGGCATTATTTGAGACTTACCAGTAAGGGCTCTATAACCTTTGATAATTTCATCCATAGAATCCCCATAAACAAAATAGTAATCTAATTTTTTATTCATTTCGCTCCACCAAACCTGTTGCCCTTTCTCCTCTTCCAGCTGTGGTTTTCTTGCCCTCAAACCACAATAGGAGCGTCCCCCATCGGGTTTCCATTCAATTCTTAAGGGTACTTTTCTACCTGCTTCAAGATCCATATTGAACTTGTAGCTGTTAGGATTCCATGCAGTTCTCCATCTTTCTGGAACTATAAGTTCATCATTCATGTACACCTTTATGTAACCTGCATAATAAAGCGTGAATTGATATTGACCAGTTTCAGAAGGTTCAATTTCTCCTTCATAGAGAACCTCTGCATTTTTCAAGGGGATATCTTGAGGTAGGTTTTGAACGCTATTTATATCCTCAAAAAAGATGTTGGGCTCATCCCTAATAATCGTTTGTCCGCCGTTTTCGGATGTGGAATAAGTACCTGTTAAGGAATTCTCCTTTCCATTTTTGTCATATAGTTTGAAAACCTCATTTAACTGCCCATAAGGTCTACTATCTCCAAAACGGGTTATGGAATAACTGTCCCAAAGAAGACCATAATTTTTATTGGAAACTATAAAGGGTACTGAAACCTTGGTGTTGTATTGAAATAACTCCTCACTTTTGTTTTTGTAATTAAATTCATCGGATTGATGTTGCCCTAAACCATAAAACGCTTCATCGTTAGGTGAATTAAATAGTTGGCGAACCGTAAAGCCTTTGGTTCCCTCAACTTCAATAGGTTTAAACATCTTGCCTCCACCGTGCGACTCAGAGAGAATAATTTTTCCATCCTTATTCTTAAATACAATTCCTCCGTCTTTAGTTGAAACAAAAACATTTAACTCTTTGGTAGATAGCCGAATGGAATCCCCCAACTCTTCAACATTAAACAGAACTTTTTCCTGGTTAGGTAAAATAATTAAACTTGAATCTTTAGGGAATTCTTTATTTGGAGTAGCAGAAACATGAATAAGTTTTTCTCCTAAAACTTCTAATTTTACTAGGCTAGCTATACTATCGGTTGCCCTATCTAGATGTACCAAAATCCCATCCTCAGTTAATTGATACTTTTTTTCATTTTTGGCACATGACCCTACTATCAACGAAATCATGAGTACCAGAAGTAAGTTCGCTCTATACATTTTTATTGTTTTAGTCATCCTTATTTATTCAGTTTTATCTATGCTAGAAATAATTATATCAGATTTCCCCAAACCTTTCGAGGTAACAGAGAGTTTCAGACTTCCGCTAAGTTTAGTTGACTGTAGTATAACGAGACACTTTCCATTTAATGATTTATGTGATGTTCCTATAAAGGATTCATGGTTCACAGGGTCCCCATTTGAAAGCCCGATAATGGTCCCTTCACCCTCAATTGAAAAATCTAGCTGGATATTTGCAGTAGGTACAAGAGTTCCATTTCCATCAACTATTTCAACCGTTATAAATGATAAATCCTTTCCATCGGCAATTATGGTTGACCGATCTGCTTTTAATCTTAAACCTGTAGGTTGAGTTGCTGTTTTTATTTCTTGTTCCTTGACTACTTGGCCATCTTTTCGAGAAATAGCAGTTAAGGTTCCCTTTTCAAAAGGAACCCGCCACATTACATGAAGATCGTCACCTTCTTTTGTCCGTATTCCCTGAGACTTCCCGTTAATGAATAATTCAACTTCGTCAGCGTTGTTATAGTATGCCCAAATGTCTATAATTTTTCCTGGTTCCCAATTCCAATGGGGAAATATGTGCAGTACAGTTTCATCGGTCCATTCGCTCTGGTACATATAAAAGACATCTTTAGGGAAACCTGCCAAATCTACTATTCCAAAATAAGAACTTCTTGACGGCCAAGAATAAGGTGTGGGCTCTCCTATATAATCAAATCCTGTCCATATAAACATACCGGAGAGGTAGTCATATTTTTTAATAATTTTCCAAGTGGTTTCATGTAAAGAACCCCATGGAGTCCTAACCTGATCAAAGGCTGACACCGTATTTCCTGGGTTGCCGCCATCAAATGGAATATCCCAGCGTAAGGGCCATATTTTTAAGGTGTCGGAGGGGAAATCATAATACCCGCGGGTTTGAAGTCCGGAGGTAGTTTCAGTGGCAATAAATGGGGTATTAGGAAAGTTTTTTTGATGGTATTCATAGGTTTGATGGGCATAATTGTATCCGATCAAATCTAACACACCCGATGCAGCCACAGGATTTAAGTAAACTTTGGAAGCATCGAATTGCGTAGTTACATCTACATCATTCATGTTAACTGGCGGATTCATGGCAAGCGTAATTGGACGGGTAGTGTCTAATTCGTGTACAATAGACTTTAGCTCCTTGGCAATTTCAATCCCACGATCACTCCATTGTTCAGGAATTTCATTTCCGATGCTCCAAATGAAAATACTTGGGTGATTGCGATCTCTTTTAATAAAATCCGCTAAATCTTTCTTATGCCATTCTTCCCAATAGTTGGCATAATCATATGTTGTCTTTGTTTTCTCCCACATATCAAAAGCCTCATCCATTACAATAAATCCCATTTTATCACAGAGATCCAATAATTTTGGAGCAGGAGGATTATGGGCTGTTCTAATACCATTTACTCCCATCTCTTTCATTATTTCTAATTGTCTTTCGATAGCCCGATTATTAATTGCAGCTCCAAGAGGGCCCAAATCATGATGGAGACAAACCCCTTTAATTTTTGTCGGTTCATTATTTAATATAAAACCTTTATTTAGATCGAATTGAAATGTTCGGATTCCAAAGTTGGTTTTGTAAGTATCAATAACTTCCCCGTCAACATAAACTTGTGTTATGGCCTGGTATAAGAACGGACTTTCTAAAGACCATAGTTTTGGATTAGTAACTTTCAAATCCTGGTAAATGGTTTTATTAGAGTTACCTATTAAAGTTTCCTCGGAAGTAACGGATTCAATTTTTAAATTATCTTGAAATATAGTGGTTGTTATTTGGGTGTTTTTCTCTTTTGGATATTCATTGGCCAAATCGATTTCAATAGAAACCTCTGCAAATAAGTTGCTTACTTTAGGAGTGGTAATAAAGGTTCCATTAAAGGGAATATATATAGGGTTGACTCGTTTCAACCAAACATTCCTGTAAATTCCCGAGCCTGAATACCATCTGGAATTGGGCTGTTTGGAATTGTCGACTTTAACTAGTATCTCGTTTTCATTTGGCCCATATTTAAGGTAAGGGGTTATGTTATATTCAAAACTTCCATAGCCATTTGGGTGATTGCCTACTTTTTTACCATTAACCCAAACAGTACTATTCATATAAACGCCATCGAATTGTACGAATGTTAATTTAGTACTATCGGATAATTTAAAATTCTTTTTATACCAACCTACGCCCCCAGGGAGGTATCCACCACCGAGATCTGCGGGATTATCTTTTTTAAATACACCTTCAATGCTCCAGTCGTGAGGTAAGTTAAGTGTTCGCCATTCTAAATTTTCAGGTGTTGTGTCGCTTGCTTGTGGATTTGCAATAAGGGTAAATTGCCAATCTTCGTTTAAGGAAATGACTCTTTGTTTATTTTCAGTTTCACTTGAAGAAGAGCACGTTAAGAAGATTAAAACAACACTGATAACAGAAAAAATCTTTGTGATAGAAATTTTGAATTTCTTATTAATATTATTGCCGCCCTTCATATTCAAAATAATTATATCGCGCTAATTCTTTAGAAGATTTGCCATTTCCTGTGGCATACAAACCTATATACACTCCAGTAAACCAACCAACCGTTTCCGTACTTAAAAATCGAGCATCTGCTTTTTCAATAATGGTAAAGTTCTCTCCGTTTTGGGTATATGAAAAAATAAATTCTGGGCCGGTACCTTCAATTTTTAAGTTTACAGGGCCAGGTTTTAATATAAATTCTTTAGATCTATATACAGTTTGGCCAAATTGTAACTCCACATAAACAACACGAGTATTATCACTTTTTGAAACCACGAGATCGAAATGAGAGCCATTATTTGTAAGGGTCATTCCTGCCACTTCATTTTCTCCGGAAGGGTTAAATTCCATTAGGGTGGAAGAAGTAAAGGAAATATCTGTCAAGCGTTGTCCCACAAATGTAGGACTGCCCTTGTCGCCAATTTTTAATGAGGTTCCTTTCAATACGAGTTGGCTCTCGCTAGGATCTACATATATATGTTTTTCATCATATGGTTGAATGGTATTATATTTTAACCCTAAAGAGGTGTTTTGGAATTCATCTCTTGTTGGTGTAATGGCGAGTTTTTGTAGTGGTAGAGTAGAGTGGCGAATTTCCAGAGGAACAGTGCCATTGCCATTAACAACAGGCCATCCCCCTTCTGGCCAGTTAACAGGAACCAAGCAGGTTTCTCTTCCCAAGGTGTGGTGGGGTGGGTAACCGGCCACCGACCTATATCCATGTAGAACCATCCACCAACTGCTATCATGGGCTAGTACTATGTCTGCATGCCCTATGCCTTGTATGTGTTTTCCCATGCCCGCAACATTTACATGTGTTGCAATCGGATTAGAAGGATTGTTGATATAAGGTCCCCATATAGAGTTACTTCTGGAAATTGTCACGGAATGAGCTTCTTCCGTACCACCTTCTGCAGCCATTAAGTAATAAAACCCATCTTTTTTATAAATATGGGGAGCCTCGGGGTATCGGCCTCCATTTCCATTCCATACCTTGCGTTTTTCTCCAATCAATTTACCTGTGCTTAGGTCAATCTCCGTTAATTCAAAGGTGGATGAAATAACATAGCTCCGTCCATCATCATCAAAGAATAAGTCTGGGTCTATTTCAGCAACGTCAATCCAAATTGGGTTAGACCAAGGGCCTTCTGGGTTTTTTGCCGTCATATAGAAATTACCTTTTGTTGAAACATTGGTAGTAATCATGTAAAAGGTGCCCTTATGATGGCGAATTGTAGCTGCAAAAATATTTAGGTCCTTAGGGATTTGTTCTTTACGGTGAATAACATGTCCGACTTGCTTCCAATTCACTAAGTCACGGCTATGAAATATGGGGACGCCAGGAAAATATTCAAACGAACTAGTAACAAGGTAATAGTCCTCTCCAACCCTACAGACACTTGGATCTGAATAAAAACCTGGTATAATAGGGTTTTTGTAGGTGACAGTTTTGGTTGTGTCCGTATCCATCACCCATGGATTAGGGTTAACAGTTTGGGCTATAATAGAATTAATTGAAAAGAAAGAAATTAATACGGCAAGTATTCTCATGAGTATAAATCTAAATGCCAATTGATTTCTGCAAATATTATCTAAGATTTGGATGGTTTTTATCTAATATTTGAACACTTGAATTGCCCAATTGGAATTTAACTCAAAACTAACGAATTCTTGAGTTATAATTGTGATTTTAATCAATTAACATTGGTAAAAATGTACCATTTTTTACCTGAGAAATAGCAGTAGTACTTAGAATGTAAAAACAAATGATTTTGGTCATAAGACCACAAGAAATAGGCCCTAATCTGAAGATAAAAAGACTATTTTGTCACTAAAACTACTTTTGGGTCTACATCCTTTTTTTGCTGACATAGATAGGCATTTTCACCTTTGGTGCAAATCCAGCCACCCTCTCCGTTTTCAACACAGGTGTAACCTCTGTCTTCTAAGCCAGCTTTTGTAGTCTTGCATGAACTTAATAATATGATTGCAAAAAATATAAGGGCGTATGCCACTATCGCTTTAAAGCGAATATTAAATTGTTGGCGGATGTCGTTTAGAAGTGTCATGGTTAAGTCGAGATTATGTTCCATTTCAGATTTAGGTAATGTGAAGTTATCCATTACTGTCTGAGAACTTATAGATAATTGATAATCAATCTGAAATTGTCGACGACTTACTGTGCGGTGCAAATTTTATGGATAAAATGCATTTGAAAAAATGCATTACATATATAGCAGTTAGATTAAAAAGTTTGAATCGGAAATAGAGTTACGATTATGGGGTTTTAAAACCTTTTTTGATTACCGAATATAAAAGATATAGTATGCCAGGGGTATAAATGCCCAAAATGAATTGTATTTCAGACGGGATATCGAAACTGATAAAGGCTAAAATAATCATGGCAATTGTTGAAATTGCCCCACCGACAAACTCCCATTTATAGGCCACTAATAAACCAATGAGTGTTGCGATTGGGAAACATATAAAAATAACTAGTTCATTAAGGTCGGAAAGTGTGCCAAATTCATTTACGGGAGAAAATAGGTGCCCTATTATTATAGACCCAACAAATGCAATTACTAGTCCGCCCCAAATCCTTGCAGCCCAAATGATAATTTTAAGTATGATGTTCGTGGTTTTCATAATTCAACCACAATAAATAAGCACATTCATAAAGTTAATAAAATAGATCGGTTAAAAGGATTGTAGAACTCTTGACAATAGGAGGTATAATAATCTGTGTGGTGATAATGACTAAAATTCTGGAGTTTACAAACCAACTAAATTTTGTAATTTTACTGCCGCTTTTTAAAAGTGGTTTTGGCCTCATAGTTCAAGGGATAGAATAGAAGTTTCCTAAACTTTAGATCCAGGTTCGAGTCCTGGTGAGGCTACTTATAATCCTCCGTTTCAGGGGGATTTTCTTTTCTAGCAACTAATTGCGTCCACCTAAATCTCATTTGAGCAAATTTGATAGAGATGAAATCTTGAACTTTAGAAAGTAATTTTTAAGGTTATGGAAAATATTCAGCATATCTACAGCGCTGTAGATTCTTTAGTTACCGATTACCGCTCAAATAATATCAATTTGGATGATCTGGAAAATCGGGCAATCCATCTTCAAATTCAATTCAATAAAATTGACGATTTGCCTAAATATCAACTGTTCTATAATGCCTATTCAAATTTGGAATCTAAAGTTCAAAATGTTTTAGATGGGGTTAGGATTAAAATGAGATTGAACAGAGGCGAGTTGGCTTAATATTTTGTGCTCTATAAAATATCAAATGTTCTCAATAAAATAAGGCTTAACTATATATTCGATTTCATTGATTTTGCTAAATTTCAATTAACGGTAACGAAAATAACCTTAACTCAAATGCCACAAAATTGTGCTTATCCCACACTATTAGAGAGATACGGGTAAATTCAATTTAAAAAAATTTTATATTTGTCAGATTGCAGGAATTTGTATTCTGCGCTTTTTGGATGAATTTTTATATTACAAATTTTTATGTTTTTCGTTAGAGAGGCAACCGTTATTGATACACTTCGTCGATTAGCTATACATCTAAGGGCTGATTTTATTGAGAAACAAGGAGAAGGTACTTTAGAACTTAATAATGAGAACGGTAAAGGGAACGTCCGTGCTTACCATTTGTCTCCTGGCTTGGGTTGTTTAATATGGAATATTACCTTCTTTAAGGAAATTTCCTATTACAAAGATGAAACCCTAATGAACCCTCTTTATTTTATATATATACTCGAAGGAGGGGTATACCATCGCTTTGGCAAGGAGGAGAAGTATGTTAAATTGGATCCTCTTCATAATTATGTTCTTGCCTCTAGAGAGGATAACTCAAATAGCGCAAAATTTGGCATTAATGAAAAGATTTTATGTACGTCTATATATGTTGTGAAGGAAAATATAGAATTTACCAATTCTCCCAAGATTAGCTTTTTGCAAGGTGTGCTTTTGGAAATTTTCAAAAATATCGATATCAGTTATAACTATCGACATATTGGTAAAATGATGTTGTCCCAAGCGGATTTGGTTCGAGATATAGTAACTAACAAGCCAGATGAGATTGTAGGTCGACTTTATATGGAATCCTCCATTTTAAATTTGTTATCTCAACAGATCGGGGCCCATTTCACTTCAAATAATGATATAAGCTATAATTCTCCCATTCGTAAAAAGGAAACCCAAACGGTATTGGAAATAGGTAATTTTATTTCAAAGAATATTTCTAATGATGTAACCATTAGCAGGTTGCAAAGAGAATTTGGACTTTCGCCAAATAAATTACAAAGTGGGTTTAAACATGTATTTGGTAAGTCGGTTCATTCGTTTATAACCGACACTCGTATGGAGCATGCGCGTATGCTATTGGAAACCACTGATCTAAGTATTTCTGAAATCGTATATAGCATTGGTCTTAGCAGTAGAAGTAACTTTTCAAAATTATTTTTTAAGCGTTTTGGTCATTTGCCAAGTGAATATAAAGAAGCTATTGAAAGCGCAGCTGCATGTTACGAATTAACCTATATGTCTAAGGCAAAAGAAGGTATCACCGTTGATGAAATTAAAAATATTTATGACATATCAGGCCAGCGAAATAGGGAACTAGATGTAACGGGGTGTTTGGTATTCTATAACAAAGAATTTTTTCAGATTTTAGAAGGTCCAAAAAGTCATGTTTTGGAAATTATGTCTAAAATTGAACAGGACGATCGACATACCAAAATTGAGATCATTTGGGAAGGAGTTAAAGGTATTCGGTCTTTTAATCATTGGCGCATGGTAAATTTAGATCAGAAGGAAGATAATTTTGCAAAATCAACCACGCCAGTACATAGATTGCAGCAAGAATTAAAGGCTAGGGTTAAAGAAGAAAATTCAAACATTACCGAAAGATTTTGGTCAAACATTCGAAATTTCCTTCTTATCTACGAAAACTAATAAATTTACTACTTCTACCACTATTTTAACTGCCTGTTCAATTCTAATCTCTTTAAATTGTGCAGATTACAAAAATAAGGTATAACTTACTCTATATTTGAGGATTAGCATTTGGCTCTATTTTGAAAAATTGTATATTTAGTTTTCATTAACATTTTATTTGTTTAATAAAATTCTAGGTTTAGTTTATCTTTTGCAATGTTAGTATTAAGGGAAGCCAGCGTCACTGATACGTTAAGACGGATAGCCGTTTATTTAGAAGCAGAATTTTATGAAGGCCATGGAGAGGCCACAATGGTGCTGGATAATGCCAATGGCAAAGGAACCATTATGGGTTACAACCTTTCTCCTGGTTTGGGTTGTTTACTCTACAACATTACCTTCTATAAAGAGGTGATGTATTACAAGGATGAATCCTTAATGAATCCCCTTTATTTCTTATACTGCCTAGAAGGGCATGTTTACCACCGTTTTGACAAAGAAGGGAATGACCACAGAATGGATCCTCTTCACAATGTTGTCATTTTTTCCAATAATGATGCTGTTAATATGGTTCGTTTTGGGGTTAATGAAAAAATAATGGGCACAGTTATTTTCGTGGTACAGGAAATGTTACCTCAAACACAAGATATCAATCCTACATTTATGCGGGATGTGTTGGCTGACATTTTTGAGGTTATGAAAGATGAGGCCAATTATAGGCACGTTGGTAAAATGATGTTGGCAGAAGCAGATTTAGTTCGAGATATTATTACCTCAAATGGAGAGGGCATAGTCGGTCGCTTACATTTAGAATCAGGTCTTCTCAACTTATTATCCCATCAAATAGGTGCTACTATAAGTTCTAAAACGGATATCGCTCAAAATTCTCCCCTTAGAAAACAAGAGACCCATAAAATCTTGAAGATTGGTAATTATATTGCCAAAAACCTTGCTGGAAATATCAATATTTCAAATTTACAATCTGAATTTGGGTTGTCTTCCAACAAACTCCAAAAGGGATTCAATCATGTTTTTGGAAAATCTGTGCACACTTTCATTTCCGACATGCGCATGGAGCGGGCAAAAATGCTTTTGGAAACAACTGATCTTTCCATTTCGGAGGTTGCATACACAATAGGCCTAAGTAGCCGAAGTAATTTTTCTAAAATGTACCAAAGACGCTTTGGGCATTTACCAAGCGATTATAGGAAATTAGTTGAGACCGCCTCTGCTTGTTATGAGCTAACTTATAAATCACAGGGAACACCGAATCTTAAAGAGGCTGAAATAATTGCTTTTCACACAGAATTGTCCAAGAAAAAGAAGAAACTTGATATCACAGGCTGTTTGGTGCATTATGGGAATGATATATTCCAGATTTTGGAAGGTCCGAAAACCCATGTCCAATCAATAATGCAAGAGATAAAAAATGATGGTAGATTCATCAATTTCGAAATTGTCTGGGAAGGATTTAAAACGGTTAAAGTGTTTCAGGGTTGCCAAATGGCCATGTTAAACGAAAAAGAAAAAGATTTATCCAAAAAGACAATCCCTTTCGACCGTTTTGAAAGAGAATTGAGGGCAAAAGTGAAGGAGGAAACCTCTACAATTACTGATCGTTTTTGGTCTAATATTCGCAACTTCTTGTTGACGGTGGACAATGACTAAAATTGAATCAAGCTTCTTTATGGGGCCTTATTTTTGTATCAACGTAACCAAAAACCAGATTAAATAATACGACCCATACCGTAAGAATGGCTAATTCTTTGTACATGCCAACTGCAGCAAGACAACCGGCGCCAGCACAGCACCAAATAGTGGCAGCGGTAGTTAAACCCTTAATTTTGTCTTTATTCTTTTTTTGAAGTATAGCTCCGGCTCCCAAGAATCCTACTCCTGTGACCACCTGGCTCAGCACACGCGTAAGATCTACATATTTTACATTTTCAAATTGTAGGGAGATTATTATAAAAATAGCAGCACCTACGGCGACTAGTGTATTAGTTTTAAGTCCGGCACTTTTGCCTTTCATTTCACGTTCTAATCCAATAAATATTCCAGATAAAGTGGCTGCTCCAATTTTCATAATGAAGGTCACAGTATCGATTGAACTAAAGTCTAGAGAGGGTTCCATTACATATGATGTTATTAATTAAAATTCATTGTCTACCAAACCGATCATTATATCCATAACATTGGTTTGGGTTGGCCCAGTTAGCAAAAGGCTATCCATTTCCTTTAAATAATGATAAGAATCGAAATTGGCTTTAAATAATTTCAAATCCATGTTTGATCGTCCTACTTTTTTTAAACTCCTATGGTCTATTATTCCTCCCGAAGCATCGGTACTGCCATCTGTCCCATCCGTTCCGCCACTTACTAAGCAGAATGGTGGATAAGAGTGCTGTTGAGAATCTAAATATTCCAAGGCAGTTAATATGAAATGTTGATTTCTTCCACCCTTACCATTGCCGGTAACTTTAATGGTTGTCTCCCCTCCTTGAAGTATACAGCTTGGTCGATGAAGTTTCATTTCAAATAGGTTTCGGCATAATTTTACTGCTTCGATCTCTGTTGAGCCAATTACCAAACGTTCGTTAATTTGAGTGTTATATCCCAATTCTTGGGCTTTAATTTTGGCGGCTTCCAAAGCCTTGTGGTTCGTCCCCAAGATAATATTCCGACAATCCTTTAAAAATGGAGAATTTGGTTTTAAAGTTTCTTCGATTCGCCCAGATTTGCCATTTTCCAGATGTGTTTTAATTGACTCTGGTATTTCATTGAGTAAGTCGTACTTTTTTAAAATGTTTAAAGCATCCGAAAATGTGCTTTCGTCAAATTGAGTGGGACCACTGGCAATAATGCATGGGTCATCTCCGGGGACATCCGAAATGATCAATGAAATTACCTTAGCTCCATTGGTTTGCTTTAATAATTGGCCACCTTTTAGTGTTGAAAGATGTTTTCGAACTGTATTCATTTCTGAAATGTCAGCGCCACTATTTAGAAGTTTTTTTATAGTCGTTTGGTAGTCATGGAGATTTAATGTTTCAGGCAGATCGCACCAAATGGCTGAAGCTCCTCCACTGATTAAACATAAAACCAAATCATTTTGCTCAACCTTTTTTAATAATTCAAGTGTTTTGTTGGTTGATTCTATCCCATGCTCGTCTGGTATGGGATGCCCAGCCTCTAGGATTGCAATATGCTCAGTTTTTAATAGATGGCCGTGTTTGGTAATAACCAAACCTTCTTTAATTAAATCTTCTAAATTTTTCTCTACGGAAACTGCCATTGCCGACCCGGCTTTTCCGGCTCCAATGACATAAAGATTTTCAAAAGAATCGAAAGGATAAGCTACACCATCAATAAGTAAATGATCCGAACCCCTGTTCAAAATGTCTTTCAACAATTCGCTAGGGTGTACCGCTTTTATTGCCGCATTAAAAATGCTAAGAGCATCTTTCCTTAAATTCATATCCTTAAAGTTAAGGATTTCAATGTTCCCTAGAGTAGGGATGAGGGGGTTTGGTAGGATTAAATCAAAGAAAATCTTAATAGGATACAATTAAATTTATCCAAGAGGTTAATTTACTTCCAAACCAAAAATTTAATATGTCACTTCTCACAATTATACTGAGTTTAGTATTGCCTCCGTTAGCCGTTTTTCTAAAAAAAGGTTTTAATAGCGATTTTATTATCAATTTGTTATTGACACTTCTTTTTTGGGTGCCGGGCGTAATCCATGCGCTTTGGGTAAATAGTAAGGTTTAGTTACAGAGTTATTCCGAGTCCAAAATTAAAATTGGTGCTATATTCCTGTTTTCCTAAAGGTGTTAAACTGTCGAAGTAATAATTGAATAAGGCGAATACTTTAAAAACCTTTGATAGGGGAACGTTTAATTTAAACTGCTCGAGGATCCTGTAATCCTTTAGATTTTCATAAAGAGGTTGATAATACACGGTATTTGAAACACTAAAGCGTTCTGTTTTGGGAATATATATAAGGGTGAGATAACTACTGTTTCTGTGGTTATAATAAGTTAAGCCCTCATCAATATTCTTTTCCATTTCATACAAATAACTATTTCCTAAATAGGCAGTCAATTGCTTTTTTGCGAAGAGTTTCATTCGTATTCCACCGCCAATTAGGTTGCGCTGTTGAATTTCCAAAAGCTCATTAAATTGACTTTGTATAAAGGCTTCAAACCTCCAAAACTGTGTGATTTTATAATTGAACCTGGCATGCAAAAACCAACTGTTTTGAAGCTTTTGATTATCTGAGTCTATTAACATGTAGTTGGCTGTTAAAAAATAGATCTTTCTCAAATCTTTAGACTTGAACTGGGAAGTTAAAGAACCGTCGACCTGATTAACTGTGCTACCATCATTATTGGCATGGCTAAAAGAAAAATCGGCACTCAACACAAATCTTATTGAGTCCGTCTGCATTCGTTGAGATTCGATATTTACCAATTGACCCAAGGATAGCCTGGGTAATAGAATAAATAACGTAAATACAATAACCGATTTAAACATTTATTGAGGTTCAGGAGCTATTAGGTGTGCAAATTTAAAGAAGTGAATTTAGTTCTCTAATTCTACTATTACTTCTATCTCAATTGCATTATTAAAGGGAAGGGCAACTACTCCCATTGCAGCACGAGCGTGTTTTCCTTTTTCTCCGAATACTTCAACCATGAGATCAGAAAAACCATTCATAACTTTTGGCTGATCGGTAAAATCTGGTGTGCAATTAACGACTCCCCTAACTTTTAAGAACTGTTTTATTCTTGAGAGATCACCGCCGCAGGCCTCATTTAAGGTGGCTAAAATTAAAATTCCAGATTGTCTGGCAGCTTCATAGCCTTGTTCAATGCTTAAATCTTCCCCTAGTTTTCCTTTAACGGGAGACCCATGGCCGGCCAAAATCAAAAGATTATCTGATTTTCTCCATTTCACAAAATTGGCAACAGGTTTGGAAACTTCAGGAAGATCTATCCCTAATTCTTTTAAGCGTTCTCCAGGGGTTTGACAAAAAAGAGTAGATACGCAAAGGAGAATGACTGTAAGTGCTAAAATACTTTTATGCATAATTATGGAATTTACCATTATCGAAATTTACAATAAATATCAATTGGCTAGTTGAAGGATTAATCATTGGAATTTTCAAAATCTTTTATTTTGTTTAATAATAAATAAAAAACTTTAAACAAAAATTAAGAATAAATGGATTTCAAACTTCTACATTTGGTTAAAATAAAATTGAAGAAAAAATGAAAAAAATTGCCACACTAACTTTAGCCTTATTTACCGTATTGGCTATTGCACAACACAAAAATGATTTGGCTATGGTTAATTCTGATGCCACAACTATTTCTAAAGACCCAACAATTGTTGGTGTTGCTGCCGGAAATGAAAATTTCAGTACACTAGTAACTGCTGTAAAAGCGGCCGATCTAGTTGCAACATTGAATTCTGATGGTCCTTTCACGGTTTTCGCTCCCACTAACAATGCATTCAACAAATTACCGGATGGAACAGTATCATCCCTGTTAAAACCTGATGCAAAAAAGACCTTAACAGGAATCTTAACTTACCATGTTTTAAAGGGTGAATTTAAAGCTGTTGATGTTGTGGCTGCAATTAAAAAGAACAATGGAAAATTCATGGCTACAACCGTTGAAGGGGGAAAAATTACCTTAAGTTTAGACGGAGATCATGTGGTTATTACAGATGAAAAAGGAAATGCTTCAAAAGTGATAATGACCGATGTTGGTGCATCTAACGGTGTAATACATGCTATAGACACGGTAATTATGCCAAATTAAATTATTAATTGCTATGAAAAAGGGCCGCTCCGAAAGGGGCGGTTTTTTTATTCTATATAATTGAAGCTAAAACCAAGCAAGAAATTTTAGGCCAAGAATTATTAAAAGAATGGCTAGTATGAGTAAAAAGGCTAAGGAATTGTACTTTTTCCGTTTAAATAATCTAATGCCTAACATCTATTTTTTATTTTATTGGTGTATAAATTATTGCAATTGTTACAATTCCACAATAATCATTTCAAAACGTGATTAGCTAGGTGAATTAGAGATTTTTTATATTCTTAATTCTTTTCGGTTCAAAATTCTATAAATTTTTGGTTTAAATTACATATGCCCAACTAATGAAATTGTGGCTATAATATTCATATTACGACCAACATGAAATTATTCAATAAAATAAAACAGGTTATTCAATTAATGAAAAGTGTCGATTTTGCTGAACTCAATCGGATTTCTGAGAAAATTGATATTTCCCAAATTATGAAAACCGTGGGAGAGCTTGATGAACGACAACTTGATGGCCTTTTAAAAATGTTGAAAAGCAATGGTAAAAAGGGTCAACACAAACTCCCTCCAATAGATGGGGATTTTTATGATCTCGATTTAAAGTTAACCTTAGAGCAGAGACAAATTCAAATGAAAGTTCGAAACTTTATGGAAAACGAGGTTGAGCCTATTGCCAACGACTACTGGAAACGTGCTGCATTCCCCCATGAATTAATACCCAAATTAGCTGAATTGAATATAGCTGGAATCGCGTATAAAGGTTACGGGTGTCCTGATTATCCATTTATTATGGAGGGAATAATTGCCGAAGAAATGGCAAGGGTGGATGTTTCAATTTCAACCTTTTTTGGTGTTCATAGCGGATTAGCAATGGGTTCTATCTACCTCTGTGGAAGTGAAGAACAGAAGCAAGAATGGTTACCCAAGATGCAGCAAATGAAGGTGGTAGGGGCATTTGGTTTAACAGAGCCAAATGTTGGAAGCGCAGTTTCTGGAGGCATGGAGACTACCTGTCGTTTAGAAGGAGACGTATGGGTTTTAAACGGACAAAAAAAATGGATAGGTAATGCAACATTTGCTGATGTTGTAATTATTTGGGCAAGAGATATTTTATCTAATAAGGTGAAAGGATTTTTAGTAAGAAAGGGAAATCCAGGGTTTAAGGCTGAGAAAATGGAAGATAAAATGGCCTTAAGAACTACCCAGAACGCATTGATAACCTTGACCGATTGTAAAGTACCTGAAAGCGACCGATTACAAAATGCTAATTCTTTTAGAGACACTGCGAAAGTTTTACGAATGACTAGGGCAGGTGTGGCTTGGCAGGCTGTAGGTTGTGCGCGAGGTGCTTATGAAAGTGCTTTAAAATATACTAAGAAGCGTGAGCAATTCGGTAAACCAATTGCATCTTACCAACTAATCCAAAATCATTTGGTAGAGATGTTATCTAACCTAACGGCTATGAAAACTATGGTTTTCCGCCTATCTGAATTACAAGACCAAGGTTTGTTGACAGATGAACATGCCTCATTGGCTAAAGTATTTTGTTCTTTGAGGACCAGGGATGTGGTTAGTAAGGCCAGAGAAGTTATGGGAGGTAATGGTATACTGTTAGAGTATGACGTTGCTCGTTTCGTTGCTGACGCAGAAGCTATTTATTCATATGAAGGTACTAAGGAGATAAATACCTTAATTGTGGGTCGGGCAATAACAGGATACTCAGCCTTTGTTTAACCTATATTTTTTACTATATATCCATAATTCAATGCGATACTCTCTACTCGTTTGCATAAGTTTATTTTCGTGCACAAGCCTTAAAAATCCTTCCGGAAATTCCTCTAATGATCTTAGTCCTTACAGAGTTATTGCATATGTGAGGGGTATGGAGGACGATTGGGGGCAAAACTTTGAAAAAGCCAATAAAATTACCCATATCAATTATGCTTTTGCAAATATTAGGAAAGGGAAAATTGTGCTAGGTAAAGATAGTGATGCTGAAACATTGGAGCAGATCATTAATCTCAAACGATACAATCCGAAATTGAAAATTCTCATTTCTGTTGGTGGTTGGGGTTGGTCAGGAGGATTTTCAGACGCAGTTCTCACCCCTGAATCGCGGGAACTATTTGCCAATAGTGCTATTGAATTTATAAAAGAGCATCGTTTAGACGGTGTCGATTTAGATTGGGAATATCCCGGTTTACCAGGTGCAGGAAATAAACATCGCACAGAAGACAAAGAAAATTTCACAGCTATTTTGAAATTGCTCAGAGAAAAATTGGATAAACAATTACCTAATCAAAACCTATTGACAATTGCTACTGGAGCGAGCCAATCTTATTTAGATCATACAGGTTTGGCTACAGCGCAACAATACTTAGATTTCATAAATATAATGACTTACGACTTTTATACGGGCGGTTCTAATGTTGTGGGCCATCATTCCAATTTTGAAGCTTCCTCCCTCAACCCTTATGGAATGAGTGTTACTAAAGCAATTATTCAGCATTTGAAGGCTGGTGTGCCAAAATCTAAATTGGTGGTTGGAGTGCCCTTTTATGGCCGTTGGTGGATAGGTTCCATGCCATCTGACCATGGGTTATATCAAGAATCTAATGGTGCAAGAGGCAGTATTTCTTACAAAGCTCTGGAGGATACCCTTCGATCTAATTCCGGTTTTACTCCCAATTGGGATGAAAGTGCAAAAGCACCATACCTGTGGCGAGAAAAAGACTCCTGTTTCGTCACATATGAAGACAGTAACTCGTTAAAAATAAAGACAGATTATGTGAAAAATGAAGGTCTAGGCGGCATAATGTTCTGGCAATTTGGCGGAGATAATGGCACCCTTCTCAATACAATTCATGAAAGTTTGAGCCAAAATTAGGCCGATCGAGGTCGTCGATATGCATAGTAGCTTAATACAACTTTTAATGCTTCCTTCATCGCCATATTTATAGGCAATAATTTTGAACCTAAGTTGCCGTCTATTGATTGTATTTGATAGTAATAATTACTCATCAACGGAGCAGGTTTACCAGATGATATGTGTTGTTGTGCCACTTGATATTCTTGCGTCTTCCCTTCTTTCAATGTTTTGCATGTCACTAATTGTGCAGTTCCATATTTATCCCTCATTGCAGAAAAACCGAATAGTCGACAGATGAGTCCGCGATAATTATATTGGCCGCAATTTCCACCGATTCCTTCAATAACTAAATGGTTAAATGCAAAACAATTAGATACATTATAAACGGAAAGTTTTTGATACCATTGAATGGCTAAGCCTTGTTTGTGTAAATGGTATGCCAAGGGAATAAATTCTAGAGTTGTGGCTGTTATATTTGGGGTAGTACAACAACGTCCACATCCCTGAAAACATCTCAAATTTGTAGCATTTTGAAAGGATGCCAAATCCTTCTCCAATTGTTTGAAAACCCGTTCAACCGCTTGGACTTTACGATAGAGTGTCACGGAAATAAATAACTGGGCGAAATTAGTCTAAAACTGAATTCCTTTTTCAAAATGGACTAATAATATTTTTCTATTTAGGTTTTTGGATCCCTTCTAAAAAGTTCAATGGTGTAAAAAAGTAATACACAGAATACCACCCATATAAAGCCAGCAATAAATCCACCAACAATGTCCGATGGGAAATGCACGCCAAGGTAAATCCTGCTAATTCCGATACTTAAAATAAGGAATGCCAATAATAAAATAGACGCTATTTTTAGCATCGGATTCATTTTAAATCTATAGAAAATGAAGATGAGGAAACCATAAAATGCCATCGCACTCATGGCATGCCCACTGGGATAACTAAGTGTTTCAACAGAAACCATATGTTCAATCCCTGGTCTTGCGCGGTCTATAAAACGTTTTAAAATCATATTAGACACTGCCGATAAGGCCAAAACCAATGAAATTTGAAGCACCCATTTCCAACGCTTAAATACCAAGGTGGTAACTAGAATACAAAGTGCCAATACAATAAGGTAACCATGAACATCCCCTACATAGGTGACAAATAACATGTATTTGGTAAGTCCCGGAGTTCTATTTGCTACAAAAAACTGCGTTATCTGCTCGTCATAATAGGCGAGAGTATCTGTTGTGAGAGTTTCAGTTAATTCAATAAAAAGATTAATACCTCCAACCACCAAGATCAAGCCAATTATAACGGTGATGATATAGGGTAATTTTTCGTCAAACCACTTAAAGTGCCTAACGAGAAATTCCCTTATTGTCGAAATAAGCCCCCTTAAAAATTCCCGCATCAGGGTAAAATTTCTGTTTATTGGCTAAATATATAACCAAAATTGGCATTAAAGGTGTCCATATGCAATAAACTGTTTGTCCATTTGAAAAGGCATAATATTTCACCTATATAATCTGAAGATTTTACTTTAAATAAAAGAAACAACTTAATTTTACGTTATTAGTAGATAACCAACCTACAGAACTTTGTAGTCTGTTAGATAGAATAATATGAAGAAATTGCCCCTAATCTTAAAGTCAATCTTGACTTTTACCCTTCTGTTGTCATTCTCAAGTATTCATTCCCAAACCGAAATTAAGAGTAAAATTGTGGATTTTATGAGCATGATGCCTATTGAGAGTGCAAGTATTTATATCCAAAACACCACTATTGGAACAATGAGCAATGTTGACGGAAAATTTGTGCTTTTGGTTCCTGAAGAGCATGATGCCGATACTTTAGTTATCTCGTCTATTGGCTACAAAAGTTTTAAGACGCCTGTGAATGAATTTGACGGAACCATGGACGTTTTCTTGGAAGAAGATGTGGCTGAATTAGATGAAGTTGTATTGGTGGCAGAACCTAGACCAACAACTGGAAATGAAATTGTTTTAAAGGCATTGCAAAAACTAGAGGCAACTATGCCTGAGAATCCGTATTTATTAAAAGGCTTTCTAAGGCATAAGGAAAGAAATAAAAAGGAATTTAAGTGGTTGATAGAAAGCGCGATAACTGTATATGATTCGGGTTATGCGACAAATTCTGCTGAGCAACTTAAGATTAACGTTGATGAGGTTAGGAAAAGTTATGATCTGCGAGATGTAGATAGTTTATTCGCTTATGCTGCCTATCTCACAAATAAATCCAATAAGCGCAACTTAAGGGCGCGAAATTTAAGGCGAGATACCATAAGAATATCAACTTTGGTAAATGCAATTAAATGGAATGATCAAAGGGTTAATGGATTAGAAAATTTGCTTCAAGGCAAGTTAAATCTGGTGCGTAATTCAACAGCATCCAATTCATTGTTTGGAGAAGATATTTTAACAAATCACCAATTTGAATTAGATACAATTTTGGTAGACAATGAAAGAAAAATTTATAAGGTAAAAATTGAAGGTGGTCTAGATTATGTAGATTTAAATACGCCAGGTATATTTAATAATGGATACCAAGCTGAGGGGTGGATGTATATTTATTATGATAATTATGCCATCAAAAAAATTGAATATCAATTAGTAGCAGCTTCTCCAAATCAGAAAAAGCGAAGCAAGGATTTATTTGGCACACAAACCAACCATAAATTAGTAATTAATTATTTGGAATTTGATGGCCGCATGTATCCCAATTATATTTACTATGAAACCCCCAAATTAGTTAATGTTGGGGCAAAACCATCTGTAGATATGACAGATGAGGAAAAAGAACAGTTCAATAGAGATGAACGTTATTACTACACGATTCAAGAAATCTTATTTACAGATGTAATTTTTGATGAGGAAACAATTGCCAGTCGATTGGCCTCCACTTGGGATTCAGATATTTTTTCTGTGAGGCCTTATCATAAGGATTTTTGGAAAAACTATAACACTTTATTGGAAAGTGAAGAGGAAGAGCAATTGATACAAGATCTTACAAAACGATCTAGATTATTTAAAGATTAAACTGTCAGGCTTTAATATCAAATTTGAAACAACTTCCTTCTCCTAGTTCAGAAGAGACACTAATATGACCACCTAAGGTTTCAATAAGTTTCAATACAGTAGATAGGCCTATGCCGTTTCCTCTATTGCCATTTCTGTCGTAATTGCCCACAGTACTAAATAGTTGAAATATGTCTTCATACTTCTCCTTTGGTATACCCATTCCATTATCCCTTATTTCAAAATGTACGCGGTCGCCAATTCGATTGCAGTCAATGTTAATAACCGTTACGTCTTTGTCATTGTATTTTAAGGCATTACCAATTAGATTAAGAAGTATTTGTTGCAGAGCGGCCCTATTACAGAGCAATTCGTGATTATCCTCAGGTAGGTGAATTTCGCATTCGTGTTTTATGCTAAGTAGTTCAACGATATCTTCTAAAAGTTGGTTTAGATCGAAAGTTTCGTTTGCATTTCTAGCTAAATCATCACTTTGATAATGGTCTAACAATCCCTCGACAAAATCGCTTAGATGAAAACAGGATGTTTTAAGATAAGATAGATAATCATTTGTTTCTTGATCCATCTTACCGTTGAACTTAGAGCGTAATAAATCGGTTATCACTATTATGTTTGAAAGAGGCATTTTCATATCGTGCGATACCCTGCCGGCAAATTCTTTCAATTTTTCATTTTTTCTTCTTAGTCGGCTTTGCGCCTCCTTTAAATCGATATTGCTTTTATGTAGTTCTAACAATTTCATTACCTGCCCACTCAAGGTTTTCAGACCTTTGAGTTGTTCAGAATTAATGGTATTGGGCTTATGATCTATAACACAAAGGGTTCCTAATGGATTACCTTTTGGGCCAATGAGACAAACTCCTGCGTAAAATATTACGGGTTTAGAAGTTGCATGTGCGAAAGGATGATCAAAAAATCGAGGATCCTTCAATAAATTTTCAACGATTAGTATATGGTCTTTTGCACCAACCGTATGACTACACATAGATAAATTTCTATCAGCAGAACAAATGTTCATTCCGGATGAGGCTTTAAACCAAACCTTATCTTTATCAACAAAGGAAATAAGTGCAACTGGCATACCAGTTATTTGGCAAGCCAATTCGGTAATTTGGTTAAAACTGACCTCATTTTCAGAGTCAAGTATACCAAAGCTGTACAATTCTTCCAGTCGTTGGGGCTCGTCTAGTGGAATAGTAGGTGCTATCATAATGTTAGGTATCGATAAATACAAAAATAGGTCGTTAAGGAAATATAAATTGACCTAAAAAAATTGAATTTCTGTTTAATAAAAAAAGACACCCATCTATTTGAGTGCCTTTTGGAAATATAAAGTTTGGTTGGTGTGTTACTTTTTAATCAATTTAGCCATGGATTTTACACCATCATTTTCAATCTCTACAAATAAAATTCCAGGTTTGAAAGATGACAGGTCCATCTGAAGTTTTGAAGAATTCAAGTTTTTAAACTCACGTTCTAACAATAAAACTCCAATTTCATTAAAGATCCTAAGGTTAGTCACCTCACCAATTTGCCCTAAGTTTATTGTTGCAAAATCCTTAACCGGGTTTGGATAAACCTTTAAAGTTAGGTTAGGAGCTATTTGTTGAGAAGTACTTACGTAAGTTGCTGTAATACTTAAGGCGTCGCATGGATTAGCCTTAGATCCATTAGCAGATTTAGACGGTTTATTACATCCTCCAGTTGTTACTTCCCATTGACAGTTATTGCCATCTGTAAATATATCGAAACAAGCTCCACCTGGGTAGAATATTTCAGGTACTTCTCCGAAGGTTCTGGCATTACCAAACAAATCATTATCAGGGCCTCTTGGAATAAAAATGGGAGTGTCTAAATCGTTAGCATAACAAAATCTTAAAAGTGTTGTTGCCCATGACGGTAAATCATCGGGTAATAATTCGCTTGGGATATCACTAATAAGAATTTTACAAACATCAGTTGCTTTTATTCTATCATTACAGCCAACAGTTTGGTTAACAACTAAATCTCCCGGGATGAGGGTTATATCATAACCTTCATAGCCACTTAGACTTGAAATGTCTGGGGTAATTGAGTAGAGGCCCGCCTCTAGTGGTGGTTCAACCGGATTGCCAGAGCTGTCCTTAATGGTGTAGCTTGTGAAAGTGGGTTCAGAATCATTACAAACTAAACCGGTTGTTGTTATATCTACCTGGCTAGGTTGTGTATCGCCTGTATACATATAGGCTGAAGTCGCCTCAATTGTCAAGGATGCTTTTAATAAAGTAAGCGTGCCATCTGTATAAGAAACATTGTAATTACCTGGTTGTTGTTCGTTGCTTATGGAGATACTACTAGTTACCGTACATGCATCTGCAGGGGTGTAACTGAAATCGGTAAATATACTAGCCGAAGTATCGTCAAATGGAAGATCTTCTGTTGACAGTGTATACCCTCCTATCGGAGCGGTTCCTCCATATGTTATGGTCTCATCATTGACGGTTACTGTTAAAGGAAATTTGTTAACTGTTAGACTGCCACTATTAAAAGTAATATTATAGTTGTTGTTTGAAGGTGTTCCAGACACTGAAATATTATGAGGACTGGAAACAACATCGCATTCTGTGCATCCGGTTTCATAATTTAAACCCTCAGGGAATAAACTTTCAACTGTTTCATTAAACTCCAATCCATCAATTGTACTATCGAACTCTGGTAAAGCGTCGCCGTAAGTGATGGTTTTATTATTTGCCGTAACCGAAAGATTTTTTTGGTTAATATTAAACAGTCTAGGTATTGTTGACAATATTACGTTAGGATCGATATTGCCTCCTGGGAGTACCGCCTGTACTGTAGGTGTATTATTAGTAACAACAGTAATTGGAAATAATTCTATAGGCTCTCCGTTATCTGCAGTATCAGAATTAGATATTACAATTAAGAATTTTGAGAAGATATTATCGATAGAGTTTTCTCCTTCACTATTAATAACAGATAAGCCATTGGTATCTTCCAATCCATCTCCTGAATTTATAACAGATAAACCATTTATAACAGACAGGCCATTTATAACAGACAGGCCATTGATAACCGATAACCCGTTAATTACGGATAATCCATTTATAACAGAAAGCCCGTTTCGAATAGCATTAATAACGCTTAATCCATTTATGACAGATAAGCCATTAGTTGAAAAATCACCTGAATCAATAGCATCTGGTGCAAAAATGCTTGCATCTAAATTTACAAGCTTAGTATCAGGAGCAGCATTAATTACTGAAAGACCATTTTGTTCAACAGTTTCAGCATTCTCTAGAATACTTTTTGATACATAAATAGTCTTATTTATAACTGATAATCCATTAAAAGTAACATCACCACCTGTTGTATTTATTACAGATAACCCATTAATTACTGAAAGACCATTTGTAGCAGATAAAGCATTTTGATGCTTGTTTATTATGGCTTGTTGAGCCGAAGGGTCGACTATTATATCTGATCCTTCTGGACCAAAAATATATTCGTAAGTTATGGGTGGTATAGGATCTCCATAGGTGATATCTGGTATAGGACCTGCCGTCACAGCCACTTCTAAAGCATTTATAGTTAATATACCTGATTCGGGAATAAAATTGTACAACTCTAAAAGTTGGTTGAATTGATCTAACAGTGCACTGTCTGTAACATCGTCAGTAGAAATAGAAAGGCGTATCGAATAAAATCCAATATCTGTTGTAGGACTAACTTCAGAAGTTATCGAACCATCATTAGGATCAATAGATTCAACTGCAGTTAATGTGACAAAATTATCTAATATCGCTAATTGTTCAGAGGATAATTCTCCACCACTTCCCTCTAATGCTGTTGTATAAGTAAATTCTGGATTCGCTTCTCCATATTTACGTTGTGTATCATTTACGGCGACAGTTACATCAAAAATGTTATCAAAGAATTTTTGGATATCTGAATCACCACCATCTGATCCGTTTGTTAATGGGTTGGTTGTATTAGTAACCTTAAATTCTGGGTTGCCTTCAAAAGGAGGAATTTGCACCTGTATGGTATTCTCATCCACAAAGGTGCTAGGCAAAGCCTCATCTCTCATGTAAACAATTGAACTATCCATAAAAAAGTCACCTGTAAAATCCATAGTAAATCCACCTTCATGGACGTTTGTTAAATCAACTCCCTCAACACCCTCTAGACTCAGAGGGAATAATATTGGGGTTGGGTTGGCAATTGCATAAAGCGAATTAGTCGCCGAAATCATACCGGCCCCCGTTTTATAATCGAATCCAGGGCTTTCCATGTCAATGGCGTTAGATGATAAGAGTGTGCGAATACTAAAATCCATCCCTGGGTTCAACGCTTCCACATCAAACTTAATTTTGGCTTCTGAAAGCAAGGCTGCAACAGCTGCCGCATGTGGTGCAGAAGCAGAAGTTCCAAAAAAGTTGGGGAAGGAATCGTCATCACCAGCATAATCACCACTTAAATTTACGGAGGTATTAACTCCGGTAGGTGCCATAAAATCTGGTTTCTGCCTTGGTGATAATTCTCCAAATATCTGAGTGCCTCCTAATGAGGATGATTGTTGGGCCGTTAAAACTCCACCCCAAGCAGGTGTATTATCGTAACGCACTGCACCAACAGTTATAGCACTGTTGGAGTTTGCATGCCCTGTAACTGTTGATTCGGTTAATGCAGGGTTTGCCAAAAACTCATTATCATCACCTGCCCTAAAGACCACGTATTTGAATTTAAGGTTAGGGGTGTTGCCAGCAGCCCTTTCGATGATAAGGTTTGTGGTGGTATTGTTAATTACTGTAAAAGGCATTACTTCAACAGGATCTGCACCTAGATTGTTTATATTGAACCCATATTCAACATTGCCAGCATCATCGGCGAGATACATATCTAGGTCATTTAGTGCACCAGGGTTGCTCCCTAAGGAATAAAAATCATCATCCCACTGCAAAACAATAATATATCTACCAACATTAAGTGTTAGATCTTGTAGGGTTACCCCAGTTGAATATACATGTCTATCTGGGGTGCCTCCGTTAGAATTGTAAATCGCTTCATAAGATTTGTTTCCGAAATTACCTGCAGAAGAAAAATACTGTACACCTGCTTGTTCCGCCGCTTCTACGGCTTTAGAAACAATTCCATCTCTATAAAAAGGAGCTTTTAAATAAGTTAAATCATCAACGATAATATCGCAGCTGTAATCATTTGTTAAAGTTTCGATAGCATGGGCAAGATGTCCCTCAGAAATAAAACCGGTATTGAAGAACAGTGAGGCGTCTGGAGCTACCTCATGTACAATTTGTAACATTGCTCGACCCTCATCTGTAGCTATTCCGAAGGGGAATTCTTCACTAACAGTTACATTATTAGGTAAATCACCTCTTGTAACATCATCCCCAGCATCACCTTTTGTATTATATGCATCTGATATTACACCAATTTTTACATTTGCTCCACTAACGTTCCATCCCAATCTTCCCAAATCTGAACCTTGAGCTTTATCACCTTGGCCAACAATTGCATCGGTATTTAAAGTGGCTTTATATGGGACGTATACTCTATTGATAATGTCTGAACGTAAATTTAATTCTCCAAGGCTAAGTATCGGAAAAAATACGGTAATCCTATTGTCATCATCGTCTAAAAAGTAATAATCAGGGATATAATCAGACTCAAAAATGCCGTATTCTAATTCCAATAAAGATCGTACATCACTGTATTTGTTTTCCAATGGAATAATTTCTACTAAAACTTCATTTAGATCATTTATCACGTAGATATCTGGATTGGGATTCACCCCCAACGTATAATTGCTAAAAAGTGAGAAAAGTGCATGATCTATTACCTCATCAACTTTAAATTGACTTTTATAACCTGGTTCAATATCACAATTTGTAATGATGCAGTTACAGGCGTCATCTATTTCTTCTGCAGTTGATGGAGTACCCGTTAAATTGCTATTATTGGAATAGTAGAAGTCAATGTCATCACTCCAAGTGCCCTTATTGTCTATATTTCCGTCTTCAACTTTTATATTTCCATCCCCTGTTAAACTACCGTTGTTAACGAAATTACCATTACTTAAAACAAAGCAAGAGTTTGCCATTTGAATTATGGTATTGTTTACCACATTTCCATTTTTGAACAAAAGGGCTTTGTTTAAAATAATTTGGCCGTCGTTATTTAATACGCCAGGACCAATGGAAATACTACCTCCATTAACCTCCAAAGTAGAACCTGCATATACATTAATATTAGGAATAGTTGTTAGTTCAGCACCATTTTGAACCAATAACTTAGCCTTATTGCCTAAATTGAGAGGATTACTCTCGGAATAAATGATATTATGGTTTATGTTAATCGTAATATTACTTAGATTACTTGGAGGGTAAGGGTTATTATTACACGGCCCACCACTACAACTCCAGGCACTCGGATCCGTCCAATTTGTTGAATTACCAGTAGTGGTATAATTCTGACTCAAGCCAGTGAAACCATACAGGAAAATTACAGTTAAACAAATATATTGGGGCAATGAAAAATTATGGTGTCCCCATTGGGAAGAACTAACCCCATAGCGAAATAATGAGCCCATGCTTGGCAATTTTTTTAATTGTTATAAAATAAAAAGTGGGGACTAAACTATTATAGTTCTTTACATTGGGAGAAACATAAAGATATGAATTGTACTACAATCCTAGAGTAAATTTCATTCAATTTCTTGAGATTAACAAAAAATTAACATTTATAAAACAATATAATTTCCGAATGAAAATAAACAAGGATTTTTATAATATCTTGATAATTTGATAATGGATTCATTTAAAATTCGAATAAATCTTAGTTCCGAATTTTCGATAACTAAATAATTCCTTTATTTTCATATTTCAAAAACCACCAAATATGAGTAAAAATTTGCATGCTGAAGAGAAATTAGAAGTTTATTGGCAAACTATTACCTACATAAGTAATCTAAATCGATCTTCAGAAATAAAGGCAGGTTTGATCATTTCATTTTATGGATTATTGCTTGGGGTGGTGTTTCAAGTGGTTGTTGGGACAGAGCAACATTTCACCCTTACTGTTCCTCTTATAATAAGCTTAGTTCTCTTTTTGTTTTTAGTGGCTAGATCTATTTATTTCAGTTTCAAGTGCTTTATGCCCCAAATAGAAACCAAGTTCGATTATAACATGTTTTTCTTCCATGATGTTGTTACACGTTATGGGACGATAAAAGAATTCTCCAAAAAATTTATGGGGTTGCTAGATGATTATAACCAATTATATGAACAGTTAGGAGAGCAAATATTTGTTAATTCACTTATTGCGTCTAAAAAATTTAGCGACGTGAATAAATCGGTTAAAAATCTTGTTTACAGCTTTATTCCACTTACCATAAGTGCAATACTTATAGTTATTCAGACTTTTTTCGATTAGTTAAAAAGAATACTGCTAGGGTGTTCCGTTAAGTTTATAACGATCTTCTTTTAATTCCTTAAGTTTTTCTAATTTGGTTTTAATCCGCTCTTTTTGAGCTAAATCAGTGTGGTAACGGTGTATCTCCAAAAATTTAATTTGGGCGTCTAACCATTCTTTTTGGTTAGAGACAACATCGTAGTATAGAAATTCTTTCAATAATCTGCTGCTTAACTCGTCATAATCTCCTCTTCCTAAATAGTCTAGATCAGCATCGGCTAAAATTTCCTCATATAAATTTGTTGGACGTTGGGGAATTTTTGTGGCCATAATCATACCACCAATTAGATCAATTTCTTTATCGGTATACTTATGCTCTTTAAGAAGTGGGGTTATTTTTTCAATGCTTTTTGCTTCATGATCAATTGGGGAATCCATATATCCATAATCATGGCTGATTGCAGCTATCCTAATCAATTCTGCCATTTGCTTGGAAATAGCATAATGGTCAATATAGAAATCGCACACATTGGCAACATCTATAGTGTGTTCCAAACAATGATAAGCTAAATGTTCTGGCAGATTTTCTTCCAAATCGGCCAAGACTTTGAAGCATATGTCGGGGTAGGCTTCTCTATTCTTCAATACCATATATTCTATTCAGTAAAGAACTTACAGCAGTAAGGGATCTCAGTAAATTGACTATTAATATAATGCAATTTTAACGTTTTTTTTTATAGAAATACAAAAATTTACGTCCAAAAACATCATAATCCTTTAATAATCAATAGATTTCTTAAGAAATTTTTACTAAAATTTATTATTGCTCGTTGGTTAATGTTAGTATTACGTGATTATAATTTATTTGTTAAATGGTTGATTGATCAATATAATACATTTTCAATTTTTTTTGGTTTTTCACCTCTACTTCCCCTCTGTAGGTGAAAATTCCTTTATCTTTTAAATGTTCGTAGGTATGCTGTGATACGTTAATTCTGCCGACTTCTGAGTTCGATTCCATTCTAGCAGCAATATTTACAGTATTCCCCCAAATATCATATTGAAATTTCTTGGTTCCTACAACACCGGCAATTACCGGACCAGTATTAAGACCGATTCTTACTTCAAATGGGAAAATTCCATCTGGTGGATCTTCAGCAGTGACTTTTACAAATTGAAGAATTTCCCTAGCTGCGTTTAATGCATCCTCAGCATGCGTGTGGTTTTTTGACGGCAGCCCCCCTGCACACATATAAGCATCTCCAATGGTTTTAATTTTTTCTAAGTTGTTCCGTTCAATAATTTCATCAAATTTTTTGAAAAAATAATCGACACTGTTTACCAAATCCTCCGGTGATATATTTTCTGCCACTACAGAAAAAGCCTTAAAATCAGTAAAAAGAACGGTAACATTCTCAAATCGCTTAGCCTTTATAAAGCCGTTATTCTTAAGTTCTTCAGCAGTTTCCTTCGGCAAAATATTTAAGAGAATACGTTCTGATCTTTTCTTTTCTCGGTCTAATCTTTTATGGGACCTTTTAACATAACGGTATTGAAAAATAAAGCCTCCGATTATGAAAACAAGTAAAATCAAGATTGCCATCAATAATTTTCTGGCAGTTGCTTCTTTCTCAATTTCGGATTGTTTTAATTGATTTTCCATTATTAGCCGTTCCATTTCCTTTTCTTGTTCGCCTACATTGAAACGGTACCTTAAGATACCCATAGTATTGTTGTACTCTTCGTCTTTAAGGGTATCTTGTGTTGCCGTAAAAAGTTGTTGAAATTGGTAGGCACTTGAATAATTTCCTAAACCTGCGTTAGCATCTGCCAACCCCCGATATGAGTTTCGTATTTCCTTGTAAGTATTCATTTCCTTAGCTAAATCAAGCGCTAAGGAGTGCTGTTCAATAGATGCATTAAACTTCCCTTGCTCATATAGAATGGTACCAAAAGTATTGTACGCTTCGGACAAAGTTAACTTGTCCTCATTTTCTTTTGCAGTTGTAATGGCTTCTTCAATATATTTTTGAGCTTCTAAATAATTACCGAGCTTAGATTGGGCCGCTGCCATCTTTGCTTCTGCATAGGATACTTGAAAATAGTTGATTTCCTTCCAATTGTCAATAGCTTTTTCCAGATGAAGTGCGGCATCTATATATTTATCTTGTTGAAGGAGGATATCTCCTATGTTTAATTCTGAATAACCAACTAACCCTTTATTATTAATTTCCTCAGATATTTTTATACTTTGCTCTAAAGCATTAATTGCCTGTGGATAGGTGTTTTTATCATTCATATATACAGACCCCATATTAACATAACATGAAGCCATTTGTTGTTTGTCATTTAAACGTTCTGCAATTTCAAGAGACTCAAAAATGAGCTTTAAGGCGGTTGGGTCATCTCCAAGTGTCTGGTAAGCAGCTCCAACATTGTTTAACAGGTTGCTAACCATTGAATCATCCTTCAAATCTCTATAAATATTCAGTGCAGGTTCCCAATTACTAATCGCTTCGGCATATTCAGCTTTTTGATAATGAGCCATCCCCATATATTTATAGGCAAGACCTAATCCACTTTTATAGTGGATGGAGTCGGATAACTGAATAGCTTTTTTAGCAAAAACGATGGTAGAATCATACTTCGCTTCTTGATAAAACTCAAACGCTCTATCATTCCATGTATTTACCTGAACCGAATCTAGGCTTTGTGTTATTTGTGTTTCTTTAGCTTTTAATTGGCCTAAATCTTGTGGGAACAAGATATACGACAAGAGCATTAAGATAATAAGAAGAAGGCCTGACCTTGTCATGTATGTTATTTTGGTGGTTTCTTAGGTGAGGAATTAAAAATAATAAAATCTTGGCATTCATATCACTATAAGGAAAAAATTTCTTACAACTATCAGTTACGCCTTTGATTAGAGCAATGTTTTGAATGCTTCAAACAAAAGAAAATTATTGCCTATTGTATTTTTGAATCTATAATTAAATAACCGTGAGCGACAGGAATAAGAAAAACCCAACTAAATCTAAACTACCTTTGGTGCTTAGTTTGGTTGTGTTTGGAATTGTTGTTCTGCTTTATTTTGTTTGGCCAGGCTTTAATAACTTTCTTAATGAGGCATACACTGTTTTAACCTCAGGAGATAATAATAGAATTTCCAACTGGGTGTCTCAGTATGGTTTTTGGGCTCCGTTTGTAATTCTACTATTGATGATAGTGCAAATGTTTTTATTTGTGATCCCATCGG
The DNA here is from genome assembly GCF_015476115.1 of Aegicerativicinus sediminis. Classification (GTDB taxonomy): domain Bacteria; phylum Bacteroidota; class Bacteroidia; order Flavobacteriales; family Flavobacteriaceae; genus Aegicerativicinus; species Aegicerativicinus sediminis. Next base: position 1,649,272 of record NZ_CP064295.1, read on the forward strand.
CCTTGATTATGATTGTATGCGTGTTGGCCTACGGACCTATTTGGGGTAGTTTGCTTTCCTTACTTGGAATTTTTATAGCCTCAACCTTGGCTTATTGGATTGCACATTATGTTGGGTCCTCCGCTATTGAATCTTTAATAGGACCTAAATCGGCGAAGAAAATTTCTTTTTATGTGAAAAATTATGGTTTTTGGGCTGTTATTGTAGCTAGAATTTCCCCTTTATTATCTAATGATGGGATAAGCTTTGTAGCAGGATTGGTGAAAATGGGCTACAGAAAATTTATTTCAGCAACTTTCCTAGGTATTCTACCCTTAATTTTGGCAATAGGTTGGTTTGGACAAGACTTTCATAAGTTAAAAACCGGGTTAATTTGGATTTCAGGGTTCAGCCTGCTTTCTCTGCTAGCCTATATTGGTTGGGATAAGAAAAATCAATCGAGAGGGTAAACTTAATTTACGACCTTTTCTACAATCGCATTTTTCACAATAGGGCGTAAATAAGATACAAGTCTACAAATAAGACTCACCATAACTAAGGTTAAACCAATACCACCCAATATAAATGGATCTACAATTGAGTTTCCAAAATGGAAAATCCCAATAATCATAAATGTGGAAAAGGGAAGTGAACAAGCTAAAATTGTAACCGCAAAATTTAAGTCGAAAGTCTTTTTTGTTTTTTGGTCTCTTTCCTCTAGACTATCAACAGCATTCATATGTGCAAACGGCCAAAAACTACAAGCGCTTTGCGGGAACGCAATTATTAATAGACTTACACTTAATGAAGGTGTAGGAATTACCAGTAAAACTATAGCCGAAAAAAGAAGGGCCATGCCGGACCGCCAACTTAACAGTTGAAACATAAATCCAAATTCTCGCCATTTTATTCTTACTGCCAAGCCGATGAAAAGCAATACCATTGCCACCATCATTACACTAAATCGATCTATGGTATTTTGTATAAATTCAGGAAATATTGAAAGGTTTATGCCAGCTATTAGCATTAAGAGGCCAATGACTATAACCACATTTATTGGCTCTTTCAATAGAGTAAGGGTTAAATCGATCAATTTGGTTTTATTGCTCCTGAATTGTTTTTGAGTTTTTCTCTGATGATACCAGTGCATTGCAATTAAATACAATAATAATAGACCGAATAACTTATTGCCTACATCGGCCAAGGCAGCCAATGCTAATTCTTCTTCGCTTAAATAGGCGATGATAAACGGAAAACAAGATAAACCAGGAGCCAGAGAAGGGATTAACATACTTAGGGTTCTCCGTTTTTTGTTTGATTCAATTGGGATGAATAACGGAAGTAAGTACCTGCTAGCAAAAAACATCAAAAAATTAAATAGGAGCGCTAGAATTGGTAAAGCAATCAGCTTAAGGTTAAAATCAATTTTTAATAGCGCTAAGAAAATTGTTGCCGGAAGGGCAACATTTAAAATTAGTGTCTTAAGACCATCTAACTGCTCTTTTTTAGGAACTTTTCTTTGCAGTAACACACCAATAGCAATAATCAGAAGTAGCTCCAATGTTTTTTGAAGTGCAATATTCATATTATAAATGCTCTTGGATTAGATACTAAAGATGGAAATTTATACTAATACTTTGTTAACTGCAGCGGTGAACAATTTCATTTCATCCATGGTTCCCATACTTACTCGACACCAATTTTTGTCCATAAATTGAAAAGCCCTTACCCCCACACCTAGTGCGGTCATTTCTTTTAGGAAAGTTTCTCCTTCCATTTCAATAGGAAATATCATAAAACTAGTATGAGAGGGAACTGCATTGTGTCCCATGCCTTTTAAGCTCGTATAAACATAATCTCTGACTTCAGAGTTTAATGAACGGCATTTATCAAGAAACTCTGCATCTTCTAAACTTGCCATAGCTGCATGAATGGAAGGGTAAGATATGCCCATTCCTCCTCTTGTAATAGAGTGAATACGTTCTAAGGTTTCTGGTTGAGCGACTGCATAACCAACCCTTAGGCCGGCCATTCCATGTATTTTCGAAAATGTTCTAGCTACAATAACGTTTTTCCCCTCTTTTACTAATGGAACCATAGAATGTTTCATTCCATTTTCCAAAAATCCTAAGTATGCCTCATCTACAAACACAGGGACCCTTTCTGAGACCCTAGAACAAAAATCTCTTAATGCGTCAGAATTAGTTATAGTACCCGTTGGGTTATTAGGATTGCATATATATACTAATTTGGTTTCATTATCAATAGCCGCCTCCATAGCCTCTAGGTCATGTTCCCAATCTTTTGTTAGCGGAATAGGTTTCCATGAACCACCTGTAGCCTTGGCAACTTGAATAAGTGACATATAGGAAGGGTCTGCAGAAACCACGTTTCCACCATCCTTGAAAAATACCATGGCCACTTTCTCTAAAATATCTGATGAGCCAGGCCCCATTATTATATTTTCTGGAGTGGCTCCTTCTAAGTCTGAAATTTTTTCAATCAAATCGAACATTTCTTTCCAAGCATATCTATTACCTAAATGTGCGCTGGATTTTAATGCCTCAATCGCCTTTGGGGAAGGACCATAAGGGTTTTCATTCGCATTTAATTTGGCTTTGATTGCTGTGGTTAATGGTTTCGAAAGGGTAAATTCTCTAAAAAGAGGACTATAAGTTAAACGCCCTTTATTGTCAAGGGTTAAAGGAGCTAACGGAGTTTCGGCTTGTCCTATTAAAGGTAAGATTGAAAGTCCTCCAATGGTTAAAGCACTTCTTTTTAACCAATCACGTCTATTAAGAGATGTTGTTTCCATATAAGATTGAATAGAGGATTAAAAATTAAGCCTTAAAGCTTAGTTATATTGCTGAATTGAAGGCTTAAATTATGAATTATTTTCAACATAGTTTCTGAGATATTGAATTTTTATCACTACAAGACATAAAGGGTTATAAAAATGTCATATCCGTAATTTTGGGAATATCTTATTATAAAGGTGAAAATTCTAATCTAATTGACTTTAATTTAAAATATTTGATTTAGGAATAATACTCCCAAAAAAACAACACCCATTTCGATACATTTAATTATGTATTAAGTTTTTTAAATTTTCATTAAACTCTTTTAAACTTTCATTATCACTGAATCAGTTGGGATATCCACATATTTAAATGTCATAAACCAACCATTTATTTAAAATGAAATATTTTTTCAAGTGGAAAACACTTCAATTTATTGTTTTCTTGAGTTGCATTGTTTGTTCATTGGACTCGTACTCGCAGGGATGTGTAGCAATAAGACATTTTTCCTGTACTAGCGGTAACCACCTAGATAGTAATCTAATGCAAACCGGGGATATTCAAATTGGGGTAAGCTACAGGTACTTTAAATCCTTCCGCCATTTCAGGGGAACACACGAGGAACCGGATCGCATTTCAAATAATACTGAAGTGATAAACCATTCTCATTCATGGGACTTTATAATGACATATGGATTGTCTGAAAGATGGTATGCAAATATGGTCATACCAACCGTTATAAATACAAGGTCCTCTTTATATGAGCATGGAAGACAGGAGCGCTATACCACTTTTTCAAGAGGATTAGCGGATATCAGAGTTGGAGCTGGATTTTGGTTGTTTGAGCCTGTTTCTCATGTTAATGGGAACATAGCGATAGGTTTTGGAGTTAAAATACCTTCTGGAAATTACAATGCGTCCGATATATTTTACAATGTCGGTCCAGATGGCAGTCCTCAAACAAGACCAGTTGATCAATCAATACAACCTGGTGATGGTGGATTTGGGTTTGCAATAGATATTCAATTTTACCAAAAAATAGCAGATAAGTTGTTTGCTTATGGTGGTGGATTCTATCTTTTCAATCCAAGAAATATTAATGGTATCCGCACCTTCAGAGAAACACTAAGCCCAATATTACAAAACGAGGCTATAATGTCGGTACCTGATCAATTTGCTCTCCGGGCTGGCATGGGGTACGATTTTGGGGGATATTGGGGAACTTCGTTGGGACTTAGATTTGAAGGCGTAACAGTTGAGGATGTAATCGGGAAAAGCGAAGGTTTTCGTAGACCCGGAAACGTGCTCTCCATTGACCCAGGTTTGTCATTTATGAAAGGCAATTTTAATTTGAATTTAAATGTTCCTATAGCCTTAAGAAGAGAGAGGCCGCAAAGCTTAACTGATTTGGAAACTCAGGAGTCTACAGGACAATTTAGGCAAGGAGATGCAGCTTTTGCAGACTATCTTATAAATATTGGAATAGCCTATAGATTTAAAAAGAGAGATAAGGATGAAATTAATTACCAAGTAAATTGAAAGTGACCCTGTTTAACATCCATTTATCAATATGGATTACCATTTTTTGTATTTCAGTTAAACCTGTTAAATACATTAAAGTAATTTCAGGTCAAAATTAATGCCATGGACAATTTCACAATCAGTCAAAAAATCAAAAGCTTTAAAGTAAGGCGACCCGCTAAAAGAATTAGAAAGGCTTTAGCCAAAAAATCTGAGAACCTGAAGGAAATAGGAGAATCGTTTGGTCTAAGGATGTATAATAATTACTATTACCCTTTTAATTACAACGCCTTTACTGATGGCAATTGAAGCTAACGGTTTCTAATCTTTAGGATAAACCCCTTGCGGTGAACGTTATCGATTTTCATGTTCAAATCCTTTCGTAAGTATTTGCGGAGATTTGAGATATAGACATTTAGACTTTTGCGGCTAAAGTAATCGTCCTCCCCCCATATATTATTCATAATGTCTTCATATGAAGTTAATTCATTTGCGTTTGAGACTAACATTGAAAGAATATCACTTTCCCTTGCTGTAAGTGATTTAATTTCACCATTGATAGACAATTCCTGTTTTGAAGGTTCGAATTTATAAAGACCAATTTTGTGAATTGTTTCCTCACTTAGCTGATGTTGAGAAGAATTGCGCCGCAATATGGCGTGTATGCGTGCAACGAGTTCCTCTTCATCAATAGGTTTTTTAATATAGTCTACAGCGCCAATTGAAAATCCTTTAAGGACATCAGTTTTAAGAGACCGAGCAGTTAAAAACAGGAATGACAATTCTGGAGAGGTTTTTGAAATTTCTTCAGCAAAACTAAAGCCATCCCGGTCTGGCAACATTACATCCAATATTGCCAGCTGAAATTTTAAATGGTTTAATTTTTCTCTAGCCGATGAAACTTGCTTACACCAGGTTACTTCAAATTGTTTAAGTTTTAGGTATTCCGAAAGCAGGTATCCCAAAGTCTCGTCATCCTCAAGCAGCAGAATATGTATTTTGCCTTCATTCATTAATCAAAGGTAATTTTAATATTACAATTGTTCCCTTTGGTTCAGCTGCTTCCATAGAAATTTTACCATTATGTCTACGAATGATTTCTTGAACGTAACTTAAACCCAATCCATACCCTTTAACTTTATGGATATCTCCATTTGGAATTCTATAGAATTTTTGAAAAATTTTATTCAACTCCTTTTTCGGAATCCCAATACCATTGTCTTTAATTTCAATTAAAAGGTGACCTTTCGATTTAAAGGCTTTTAAATTAATAATAGGATCCTCAGAATATTTTTTTGCATTATCCAACAGATTATTAATGGCATTTTCCAAGTGGGATGTTTCTCCCTTAATAAGGTAGGACTCATCACCAATTTCATATTCAAAATGAAATTGCTCATGGGTAGCTTTGACCTTAAAGCTCTCGCACCATTCTTTTAAAAAAGGATGTAAATCTAACTTTGTAAGTGGTACGGCTGCTTCGTGTTTTTCCAAGCTTCCAAGTTTAAGAACTTGATCTATATGTCTATTTAGCCTTTGTAATTGTTCTTTAATTGCTTCGATTAATGGCTTTTGTTCATATTTGGGTTTTTCCTCGATTAGTTTAGTTGCCAATCCAATCGAGAAAACGGGTGTTTTGAGCTCGTGGGTTAGGTTGTTGATAAAATCATTAGTTGTAGTAATCAATTGTTGCTGTCCGTAATATGATATAAAGAACCAAACTCCAACTATACAGATGGCAATAATACATAGCAATGTGGGGAAGGTTAAACCATTTAATTGTGAAAGGAAATAAGCATTTAAATCTTTGAACTGAAGTTCTAGCGAAAGTTTTCTCTTCAATAAATCTGGTAGATACCCTTGTAGATTTATTCGGTAAGAAATTATGTGTCCGTCCATTTTCACGGTGTCTGGCGAAAATAAAAGAACATTGTTTTCTGAATCTTTTAATCTGAAGGAGAAATCGTCTGGAAGGCTATTTTCGGTTAATCGACCTATTAGTTGATCACGAAGGAAATTATTACTTGCATCAATTAAGCTATCCTGAGAAATATTGAAATATGTAGCTTCTCCAAGTGCTTCTCCTATTAAAAAGGTTAATTTGTTTTCAGTATTTAAATCTTCCTTTATTACTGTCTCGGCCTTTTCAAGTTTAACGTTAAATTGATTTCTAGCTAAACTTAATCCTATCCTTAAATATTGGTATTGCACAATTAAAAGAACAATAATTGCTACGGCAAATACTATAATGTAAATATGTCTTTTGGCCATGTTTCTGAATACGACATAAATAAAAGAAAAGTATAATTCCTTTTGCCTTTCTTTAAACTTTTTAAACTTTCTTTAAACTTTATTAAACTCTCATTATCCGTTGTCTACTAAACACTTCTCTATATTTGTTATAGAACATCTAGTTTATTAATTCGCCTTTAGAAACTGGATAAAATAATTAAAGCCTAATTATCAGAGTTTGTTTATAGTACAGCCCGCATTAGCGGGCTGTATTTTTTAGTTGTTGATTTACATTTCAAGTTTGATCCTTAAAGAGGAATAAAATAATTATTCTTCTCCCGCTTCCGAAGTTGTTTTGGGTTTAAGTGGATAATATGACTCATGTACCAAGACTACCTTCCACTGATCCTCTAACTTTCGATAAAAAGCAGACCAAGAGCCTTTTTCAGTAAAGGCGCTATCGTTCTGGTCGGTTACTTCTTGTTCAAATTCGGCTACATGCATAGCAGATACTGGGGTAAAAACTTCAACAAATTCATTGGTAATTTTAAGTTGAAACAGTTTCCTGGCCAACATGCCCTGTTTTAATCCTTTTTCAATATTGTCATAACCTTTCACCATATTTCCATTTATAATGAAAAGTGCGTCATCCGATTTCCAAAATTGAGACATTAAAGTATCTGAATCTTTATGATTTAGCCCCCAAACAACTTCTCTAGCCTTATCTAATATTTGCTTTTGTACTTCGCCAGAAGATAAAAGGGGTGATTCTTCTTCTTGTTTACAAGAATTAAATGCTACAATAGTCGTCAAGACAAGAATTAGTATTCTCATTTTTTCGTGAGTTTAAATATCTCATTAAAGATAAGCAGATTCCCTAATTCTCCATTTTCACCTCTTTGGAAGGTGACCAAATCTGTACCCCAATCCTTTCGGTCGTATTCGAGTTGATAGGTGTCGTAATGCCAATGGGATAAGGTGCCAAAAAGTTTGTCGTTTAAATTAAATCGCAATGAACCATTTTCCTTAAATACTTTAATTGAACCAAATTTTTTATGAATGTATTCTCCGAGTAGTTGTTCAGTGTTGAATGTTGCTGGAGAATTAGCGATAGGTTTAGGATCTGGTTTTGTTTTTGTATCTTTTGGATTGTACACATTGTAAATATCATTATTCCAATCACGGCTTACTTTTCCTTCCAACAATAAATCAAAAACAGCATACATTAAGGAATGCCGTAACTCTGAATTATCCATATTTGCCATATAGTAAACACCAATATTCTTATCCGGAATAAGTCCAGCTATGGCATGCATACCCGATAAACTACCTGTGTGGAAATTCACCATCTCCCCTTTATAATCGTGTTGAAACCATCCCAAGCCATAGGTTCTCCAATGAGGTTTTGTAAATTTTTGTGAACTATAAAAGGACGATTCTGGGATAATATGATGAGGTTCAAAAAGTTTTTTGAATTGTTTTTTGCTAATCAAAGTATCGCCATCCACAACACCTTCATTCAAGAGAAATTTCAACCAATTCCCCATATCATCAATATTAGACCACATGGAACCGGCGGGACCGATAAGATCTGCCCTAGATTGGGGGATTACCATAACCGCATTATTGACTTTGTCATGTGCAGATGCTTTGTTCACTATTCCTTCTGTTTGGGATTGATATGCATAAGTTTCATCCATGCCTAATGGATCATAAATGTGCTTTTTCAAATAGACGCCCCAATCTTGGCCAGAAAGTTTTTCAATGATTTTTCCGGCAACGACATACATTATATTTTGATAAACATGTCCATTTCTGAGTGAATAGGACATCGGAACTTCACGCATTCGATATAAAACCGAATCCGCAGGTATTTCCATCATCGTCCACAGATAATCGCTATTGGGTAGTCCTATTTGGTGGGTGAATAAGTCAATAATATTTATATCCTTAGTTATGTAGGGATCACTTAATTGAAAATCGGGTAAAATATCACTTACTTTATCTGTCCACTTCAATTTTCCTTGATCGACTAAAGTCGCCATTGCAGCAGCGGTAAAAGCCTTGGTGGTAGAAGCACAAACCATTAATGTATGTTCATCAACCGGCTTTTTGGTTTCAATAGAGGCGACACCAAATCCCTTTGAATAAACCACCTCTCCGTCTTCAACAACCACCAATTCTACTCCAGGCACTTCCCAAAGTTTCATTCCATCTTGAATTAATTTGTCAAGTTCTTTCTCAAAATTATTAGGGACTTGTGCATATGTCAAAAACGGAATTACAGCGAGTTGAAATAGTACTATGAGGAAGTTCTTCATTGGTAAGGATTTATATAATGACCCTAAATTTACGTTTATTTCTCAATCCTCCATTTGCAAATATGGTTCTATAGGATTCTATTCCTGTTATTATAAGTTTCAATTAGGCTATTTCATTACCTCACATTGTTTTATTTTTGATATAACCAAATTTTAAATATTCGAGAAATGAGTGAAAAGGTTGAAAATACGATGGAAGAGCTGAGTGAATCACCTCAAATGAATGTTGAAGATTTAAAGCAATTGCAAATTGCCCAAGATACAATTCAAGATATTGGCTTTCTGATGAAGGCAATGAATAAGGTTGGATCAACTGTAGAAACCGGCCTTCAATTTTTATCTGATAAACAGAGGGAATGGCTTAATACCCACATACATTCCATATTATTGAAAATTTTGAAGAGTAACCTTCGAACAATGAATAAAAAGGGAGACTTTAAAGAGCCTTCTTCTGCAACCTACAAATTATTGGTAAGTGCTACGGGTGCTGGTAGTGGATTACTTGGTGCTGCTAATCCTTTAGGTGCAAGTGTATTTGCCGCAGAACTTTTGGTGTCCACCAAATTTATGATGCGATCCATAATGGATATTGCCAGAAGCGAAGGAGAGGATATATATGATGTTAACACCCAATTGGCATGCCTTGAAGTCTTTGCTTTAGGAGGTTCCCAAAAAGATGATGATAACCTAGATACGGGATATTATGCCACCCGAGTTGCTATGGGTACTGCACTTAAAGGTGCTGGAGCTTATATATCAAAATATGGTTTACAAGGCGTAGGCAAAATTATGATGGGAAGTGTAAACCCAGTTATCAAAGTATTAGGACTAATCGCTTCTCGATTTACCGTTCAAGTTTCAGAAAAATTTGTCGCCCAAGCCGTCCCTCTTGTCGGCGCTGCAGGAGGAGGTTTGATTAATTATCTTTTCATTGACCATTTTCAAAATATGGCAAAAGCCCATTTTGTCATTCGTCGTTTAGAGCGCAAATACGGACAGGATGTTGTTAAATCTTATTATAACGAATTGGATAAGGCAACAAAGGAACTAGAATAGATCGATTACTTTTTTAGTTGTATTAATCCCCTAGATATTTTAATAAGGTTTTGGAGTTTTGTGATCTTCTCAATCTAACGATGGCAGCTTCTTTAATTTGCCTTACTCTTTCCCTAGTCAAACCTATTTCGCTGCCTATTTCATGAAGAGATTTAGGGCTGCAATTATTAAGCCCATAGAAAAGTGTTAGTATTTCATTTTCTCTGTAGGAAAGATTATTTAATAAATTTCGCAATTCAATCACAAGCGATGCTTTTAGAAGAGCCTCTTCAGGAGAATCTAACTTCGAAACTGTATATAAATCATGTTTGTTTGCGTCTTCTCCTTCTTTAATTGAATCATCTAAGGAAATATTCCAACTAGAGAGCTTTTGACAATCTTCTATCTCTTGTAAAGAAATTTCTAAAATGTCTGCTATTTCCTCAGCGGTTGGTGGTCGCTCATGCTTTTGTTCTAAAAAGGTTATCGAGTAGTTCATTTTATTAATAACTCCAATTTTATTTAAAGGAAGGCGAACAACTCTTGCATGTTCTGATAAGGACTGAATTATGGATTGTCGGATCCACCAAACAGCATAAGAAATAAATTTGAAACCCCTTTTTTCATCAAATTTCAAGGCAGCTTTTATCAGTCCATAATTACCTTCATTAATTAAATCTGACAATTGAATACCGTTATTTTGATATTGCTTCGCCACCGAAACAACGAATCTCAGATTGGATTGGACCAAGTTTTTTAATGCAATTTGGTCCCCATTTCGGATTTTATTTGCCAATTCAGCTTCCTCTTCTCCATTGATAAGCGGAATTTTACTAATGTCTTGAAGATATCGTCCTAAGGAGGCTTCTTCTTTATTGGTAATTTGGGCGGTAATCCTAAGTTGTCTCATGGGCATTATGTACTTTTAATTTTTACATAGATCAAATTCCTATTTCCTTTAGGGTTTTTTCGTTTTTCTATTTCAACCTTTGGAATTGATTTTACCAAAGGAGTTAATTTTTTAAAACCATAATTTCTGGCATCAAAATTTGGATGTCTCTTTTGCAACAAGGCCCCAATTTCTCCAAGAAATGCCCAACCATCTTCATCTTCAACATCTGAGATAGCAGATAAAATTAAACGTTCAGCTTTTGGAGAAATCTGTTCTGTTTTCGTAAATCCTCTCCTGCTGTTAGAAGTGTTTTTTTGATCTGTGTCAGGTTCATTTTTAAGTATTTCCAAATAAATAAAACGATCGCACGAAGCAATAAAAGGTTGAGGTGTTTTTTTCTCACCTATCCCATAAACGACCATACCGGCTTCTCTTAAACGGATGGCTAATCTTGTAAAATCACTATCACTTGAAACTAGACAAAACCCATTCACCTTCCCAGAATATAAAATGTCCATAGCATCTATAATCATGGCGCTGTCTGTTGCATTTTTTCCTTGGGTGTAAGCGTATTGTTGTATGGGGGTGATGGCGTTTTCTAACAGCACCAATTTCCATTTAGAAAGATGCGGTTTCGTCCAATCTCCATAAATACGCTTAATACTAGGATTACCATATTTTGCAATTTCCTCTAACAAATCTTTCACGTAGGTTGAGGGGATATTGTCGCCATCTATTAGGACTGAAAGATTGAGATTAGTTTTCATTCTTTATATATCTTCTTTGACCTTTAACCCTTGTTTATAAATTGCCTTGTTCAACTGGTTGCGTTTTTGAATTGATTTTTTAGTGAAATATTGGGTCTCACGAATGTTTTGGAGTTGTTTCACGTTACGCACTTTACGTTTGTACCTTTTTAGGGCTCTTTCTATTGGTTCTCCCGGATTAACTGAAATAATTATCATTTGGTTTTTTTTATTAATTCTGGCGAGACAAAAGTATCTAACCAATGAAATGAACCTATTCTGCCTAGTGGTTCACGTTTTTTGAAATTTAATTTTCAATCAATAAGATTGTTATTCAATTCAATTTAGGCGGTAATCGTCATTTGGAATCGACCCGATTTTTATAAAAAGAGAAGAATGTATAATGTATGCTAAAGATTATACTCCGAATGTATAAAATAGAATAGTTTATAAACTTGAAGTATTTACTGATTTGAGTAACCCCTTAGTTTGAAAGGTATTCTAATTCTATAAAGGAACGCATTTAAATTAGAATCTTGTAGGGAATTATCACTTATTTATTTAGTTCCTAAATTCCAATAGTTTAAATTTACGTTTAATATAAGTTCATTTATAGCTTTCTTAGGTTAATATGAAACTAGACCGTGGCTTATATTGCATCCTACAAAAACTATAGATGAGTTTAGACGAATTGGTATTACGTTTTAAAAAGAAGGACGCGTCAGCTTTTGAGCGTCTTTATGAAATGTATTCCCAAAGTATACAGGGAGTGATAGCCAATGTTGTTCGAGATGAGGCAAGAGCAAAGGAAATTTGCCAAGATGTGTTTATGAAGGTTTGGGAGAAGTCCGACATGTACGACAACTCTAAAGGAAGATTTTTTACTTGGATTTTAAATATTGCTCGCAATGCTGCGATAGATGAGACCAGATCTAAACATTTTAAGGAACAAAAACGAAACCTTACCACTGAATCTTTCGTAGGTAGGTTAGAAGCCCAAGATAGCACTTATTCCGAAGAGCATTTCAATATCCTTAACCGTATGGTGAAAGGTCTTAAAAAGAAATGTCTTCAAATAATTGAAATGCTTTATTACAAAGGTTTTACCCAAAAAGAAGTTTCGGAAGAATTAGATATTCCTCTGGGAACTGTAAAAACGCGTAATAGAGCATGTATAGGTAAATTAAGGGAGAATTTGAACGATAACGATGGACGTAGCTAATTACATAGATTCTGGGATACTAGAACTGTATGTTGCCGGACAACTTTCCGAAAAAGAAAATTTGGAAATTGCCCGATTGGCTGAGCTACATCCTGAAATTAAATCTGAAATTGAAAGAATTGAAGAAGCTGTCAAAATTTTGGCTGAAAATCTTTCCGACATTAAAGCGTCAAGTTTTGAATCGATTCGACCTCGCCTCGGGCAAACCGAAATTAAGGTCGAAAAAGTCCGACCGTTACCATGGCTTACTTATACGGGTTGGGCTGCTGCCGTTATTGTCGGTTTAGGTCTTTTCTATACGTATCAGCAAAACCAAGAATTACAACAGGTTGTTGATACTCGCAATCAAGAATTGATTGAATTAAAAGATTCTGTTTCTTCAACACGTGAACGATTAGTTGAGACCAATGGACTACTAGACAAACTAAGGGATCGAGATTTATCTGTCATTTCTCTCGCAGGACAACAAGTTGCTCCAAATTCTTACGCAAAAGTTTATTGGAACAAAGATCAGGACCGTGTCTTTGTAGATGCAAAAGGTTTACCAGAACCACCGAGAGGTATGGTATACCAAGTGTGGTCTTTAACTTTAAATCCATTAACACCTGTAAGCATAGGTTTATTGGATGAATTCGATACGAATGACCAACGTCTTTTTGAATTAGCGAATGCCAATGAATCTGAAGCCTTCGGAATTACACTAGAACCTGCTGGTGGAAGTGAAGCTCCAACAATGGAACAGTTATATGCTCTTGGGGCAGTTAGTCCGTAAAAATAACCCACTACTTTATAAGACTAAAAAAAGGCCCATTTAGGGCCTTTTAACATTAAACAGTACTTACACATTAATTTGCATTAGCTCCTACATTGCCTTGAGCAATTAAAATGTCTAACTGTTCAGCAGCTAAATGCACATTAATATAACCATCAATGCTTGTCATTGCTGTATAGTCTATGGCAGTACCAGAATCTAATTGAGAAACATTTGTGTAACTTATACCGCTACCACCGTCTACACTAGTTAAAGAAATTGCAATAGCACCTGGTGCATTAGCAACGGATCCAGTATGGATATGTGCAGGGTGTGTCATACCGGTGGTTGTTCCATCCAATTCTATTTTTACTAAGGTCTCACCATTTAAGCGTTCCATAAATGTAGCCGTTCCACTAATCGCTGCATTCGCCACAGAAGATAAGGCATACGAATCCATCGTGCCTGTTAGCTCGTTCTGACCTATATCTCCTTGAGCTACTAAAGTTCCTAAATCCTCAGCACTTAAATGTACATTGATGTAACCATCGTACATTAAGAGATCGTCATAAGAAATTGCTGTACCATCATCTAGCATCCCAATTTGTGTCATACTCATACCGGTGGTACCGTCAATAGGAGTAAAGGTGATTGCAATACCACCTCCTTCAGCAGCCGTGTTATTATGAATATGTGCTGGATGCATCCCTTCGTCAGGTGTGCCTTCTAACATTATTGTGGCTAAGGCAGTACCATTAACACGTTCTGTAAAAGTGGCTGTTCCCATGATACCTTCTACATCCTTGCTCATTAAATCGTACGTTTTGCTCTCTGCGGTTAATTCATTTTGGCCGATATCGCCTTGTGCCACCAGAGTTCCTAAATCATTAGCGCTGAGGTGTATATTGATGTATCCATTGTAATCTAATAGTTCATCATAGGTTATAGGAGTGCCATCGTCTAGCATTTCAATACTTGTCATACTCATACCAGTAGTACCATTAACCGGCGTAAAGGATATAGCAATTCCACCACCTTCGGCAGCAGTATTATTATGAATATGGCCTGGATGCATACCTCCGTCTGTCGTTTCTTCTAGCATAATAGTCGCTAAGGTTTTGCCGTCTACACGTTCGGTGAATGTCGCTGTACCCATAATACCGTCCACATCTTTACTCATTAAATCATAAGTTTTTGTTGTTGAGGTTAGCTCGTTTGTTCCTATGTCTCCTTGGGCAATTAAAGTCGCAAGATCGCTAGCGCTTAAATGCACATTGATATAACCATCAAACTGAATTAGGTCATTGTACAAAATCGGACTACCGTCATCCAAGGCAGAAATCATTGTTAAGCTCATTCCACTGGCGTCAACAGGATCTAGTGTAATTGCAATATCACCTCCTTCTGCTGCGGAGTTGAAATGTATGTGCGATGGATGTGTTCCGCTACTAACACCCATTAAGTTAATTTGAACTTCTGTACTCCCATCCCTTTGTTGCATGAACGTGGCTGTACCAGAAATTGAAGGGTTCGACTTTGCATATAATTGAAAAACTTTAGAATCACCCATAAATGGAGGTTCATCCATATTGTCATCATCATTGTTGCAAGAGGTAGTAAGTATAAACATACTTATAAACCCAAAGGTTAAAAATTGTTTTAAAATCTGCATTGTATTGGTTTTTAGTTAAACATTTTACAATACCTACGAGATTTTTTAAGTAGGGTTCGGTTCTAAATCTAAAAGTTTTGTTAAAGTCTTGAAATCAAAGCGAAAAAAAGCAGTCTTATAGGACTGCTTTGCTAATAATAATATGTATTTAATGTCTATGAACCGTGTAACCAGGAGTCTTTCAAGGCTTGTTTAGACTCATCGGTAAATTTAAAACCTTCACCTTCAGCATAGTTGTTAACAGCGTTGCCAGTTAAAAGTAATTCGTTTCCATCTCGTCTCACTTTAATCTCAACAGGAGTGCCTTCAGGAATTCCATACCCCATCATTAAAAAGTCATTTATCTTGGAAATATCAACAGTTTTGCCATTAAATTCAAGGAATACATCACCGTCTTTTATTCCCATGGCCTTATAAAACTCGTTATTATCTTCCGGTATGGAAGCTACAATTTCGGTCCTTGTTTCGTTAGGCATAATATATGGAGTTTGCCCGATTATGAATATTACTGGTTGAACCACTTGAGCTGTTGTGCGCTCAATACCCATGCGATTTAAATAGGCATCGTAATCTATAGAGCCACCTTCAACTATATATTTTTGGATAAAATCTCCCACTTCTGGATATGTCAACTCAGTAAATTTGGGGATTAATTCAGAATCATCAAATGGTTTTTTAGGACCATATATCTTTGCCAATTCGCCCATAACATCCAATAAACTTTTGTTCCCTCCAGATTTCTCGCGAATAATAATATCCAAGCACATACCCATTAAAGCTCCCTTCAAATAAACATTAGGATATTGAGCTTTCATTTTTGGTTCAAGCACATTTTTACTCATTTCTGTAAATGACAGCTTATCATCCATTCCTTGCGAAAAATTGATCTTTTCCATCATTTTCGCAAAAAATTCATCTTCTGTATATAGACCTTCATAAACCTGAAAATGTTGTGCAAAATATTCCGTGATGCCTTCATACATCCAAAGATGCTTGGACATTTTAGGGTGTAGAAATTGGAAATCTTGAATTTCCTTAGAATGCACTTTTAGCGGAGTTAGAGTGTGAAAAAATTCATGTGAAATAACATCCACAAGGTCTTGGCTTCCCATAGTTTCCCTAAAAACGGCTACGGTTGAAAAATTGTGTTCTAAAGCGCCAATTCCCTTGGCATCATCTTCGTCTTCCGAAGTAATGTAACACAAAACAGCATATTTATTGGTTCTATTAATCGGCCCTAAATAATTCTTTTGAGCCACCATCATTTTCTTCAAATCGGGTGTTAAACTTGCGGCACTAATCCGATTAACCTTTGGTGAATATACCGAGAGCAATACTTCCATCCCATCGATATCAAACTTTTCAAGGTTAGGGGTACTGTACATAATAGGTGAATCAACCAAATCGGCGTAACGATCTACATTAAAAACATCAAGTGAATTGCTTGGGTTTTGGTCATTTAGGGCGGAGGCATCTATAAGTGTTTCCGGATGGGAAATCGTAACGGAATATGGAAGTTCCTTACTCCCTTGGAAGTAACCTATAAATCCACTCATATTTAAAACGAAATTCTTGCCAGCTAAAATATTAGTTCCTGCTGGTGAAAAAATCGTTTCCGAATTTTCATCAAAGGGGTTGAATCCTACCTCTGTATCGAACGTATCATTTACTAAATAAGAGATATATGCCAAATTTTTGGCATTTGATATTAGCCATGTATTTGTTGTGGTTTTTGTAGCCGTTAAGAGATTGTTTTGCTTGTCGAAAGCTTGGAAATCATCTAAATATTTACCATAATCATGAATAGCATATGTGCCGGGTATAATTTTTGCCATTACATAGCTCAGTGTGTCAGTATTAATTTGGATGTTTGGCGCCACAACAACTTTGACTCTGTCATTGTTAACATTCACTAAATCGATATTTGCATTAATTAGCTGTGGTCCGTTGACCGTAGTGCCCTTAGTTCCTCCGCATGAATAAATGAGAAGAGTGATAAAAACGGCTAAAAAATAAAAATTGGATTGAGGTCTTATGGGTACATGCATGTATTTATGAATATTATTCCTGAAAGTTTTATAATGTTTTAATTGAATATACAATTGTTAGGTGTTTAACGGGTGCGGGTAATTGTCCGTTTCATCTTCCATCGGACGTTTGTGGAGGCATTGAAAATCCTTTTCCACTAAAATATAATTTTCTCCCTCTATCTCACCATTTAATTCGTTTGTATTGTCTAATCCTACCAAATCTGAATTGGTCCATTTCTCAGCCAAAGGGGAGGGAATATGTACAGTAATTAAATTTTGCTTAAAGCTAGCAGAGATGACATGTTTGTCGGACTTTTTCAGAGAATATTTAAGACTGTTTTCTCCAAAATTTAAATGCTCTGTAATTTCACCCATTTTCTTAAAGGTGTCAACTTCAGATTGTGTAAGCCTTAATCGGATTGTATTTCCTTTAATTCTAAGTTTCATAGTATCAATTTGTAAAATTATTGATAAAAGTGACTTTTTAAGTACTCTTTAAGAAAAACTTGAGATCCAATTCCTGAAATTGTTTTCATCCCATAGCCCCCAAAATTTCTTCTGCCAATTGGATATCCTTGGGACTATTTACGTTGAATGTTTCAATTTTATCTTCAATAACTAATTCGGCAGATTGAATTGCCGATAAAAATGTCATTAGTTTTAGGTTGTTATTCTTTAAGTTTTCAGCAATGAACTTGCGCAATACGGTCGGATAAATGCCAACTAAAGGCTGTCGACCATCACTTGTTTTCAGCGTAATTACTCCATGTTGATTTTCTTTTGCAGCAATCAATTTACCTAATGTCTTGGTAGTGATAAAAGGTATATCACAACTAAGAATTAAAATTTCGTTGGCTTTTGTGTAGCTCATGGCTGTGTAAATTCCTCCCATCGGCCCTTTGTTAGGTTTCATATCCTTCAAAACCGGTAAACCAAAATTGAGATATTCTTTTGAATTTCCTACTAAGTAGATATTCTCGGCAATAGGTTTTAGGGCATCCATAACATACGAAATTAAAGCCCTGCCATTTATTTTCACAAGGCCTTTTTCCGTGCCCATGCGACTACTTTTGCCGCCACAGAGAATATATGCATCTGCTATTTTATGTTTAGGACTGTTATTCAATTATTGAAATACTTGAAAATTAAATTACGAAATTATATGAATTTTCATAAGTAAAGGTTAGTAACAGGTATCAACTATTTTAAATAAAATTATATAACTTCCATGTTTCAAAATTCACGTATGATTTTATTTGAGAAGGCGCTAGAATGCATTAATCTCAATTTGCCGAAAAGAAAATTTGTATCCTGTAAAATAACAGAGATTATTGATGGAATACTGGCCGAAGATATATACGCACCCATTTCTTTACCGCCATTTAGACAGTCCGCAATGGACGGATATGCTTTTAAATATTCTGGAAACAAGACTTTAAAAGTTATAGGAGAGGTTAGGGCAGGTGAGTTCTTTAATCCTTCATTGAATAACAATGAAGCTGTAAGAATATTTACAGGTGCAAGAGTTCCAGATGAAGCCAATACTGTAGTTATACAGGAGCATGTAGAGCGAAATTTAAATGAAATTACAATTGCTAAAATCCCTGAAAAGGGAGATAATGTTAGGGATGTTGGCGAGCAGATAAAAAAGGGAGATTTAGCGCTAAAAAAGGGGAATGTTTTAAATAGTGCCAGTATAGGTTATCTGGCTAATTTTGGAATAGAAAATGTACCGATTTACAGGGCTCCAAAAGTTAGTGTTATTGGTACAGGTGATGAGTTAGTTGCTCTAGGAAATCAATTGGAAGAAGGAAAGATTTACGATAGTAATACCTTAATGTTGCAATCTGTTCTAAAAAAGAATGGTGTGGAAACAGTTTCGGTGACAAAGGCAGTCGACACCTTGGAAGATGTAACGAGGGAAATTAATAAAGCTCTTGAAATTTCTGACCTCATTCTTATTTCTGGTGGAATTTCCGTAGGAGATTACGATTTTGTTCGTCAGGCCTTAATTGATATAGGGGTTGAGGAACTATTTTATAAAGTAAATCAGAGACCTGGAAAACCTCTTTGGTTCGGTAAAAAAGAGGATAAATTAGTAGTTGCCCTTCCTGGAAATCCTGCTTCCAGTTTAAGCTGTTTTTTGGTATATGTGTTGCCAATTATCCGCCATTTAAGAGGTCTGGAATTTAATCATAATATACAAAATGCTAAGTTTGAAGGAAGTTTTCAGAATAAAACTGGTAAGCAATTGTTTTTAAAAGCCGAGCAAAAAGACGGTAAAATTTCACTTCTTTCACATCAAGCCTCATCCATGCTACACAGTTTTGCTTTAAGTAATGCCTTGCTTTTAGTTTCACCATCAATAACTGAATTAAAATCGGGTGATATCGTACCGTATATTAATATCGCAAACGATTTATGATTGGGGAACCTTTATATTTAATTGGGTTTTTGGCAATCCTTATTGTGGTTGCTTTTTTATATTCTAGCATTGGTCATGGAGGTGCTAGCGGTTATTTGGGTTTGATGGCACTTTTTAGTTTGCCAATGGATGTGATGAAACCTTCTGCCTTATTGCTCAATATAGTCGTGGCGGGAATCTCCTTTTGGTTTTTCAGAAAGCACAAATATTTTAAACCAAACCTTTTCAAGGCATTTGCCATCTCCTCTATTCCTGCAGCTTTCATTGGAGGTTATTTAAATCTTAATCCATTGATTTATAAGAAGATTTTAGGAGTTTTATTAATTTTTGCTGTTTTGAGGATGATAAATGTGTTTGGAAAGCCAACTAATCCAAAGCCTTTTAGTTTTAAACTAGCCTTGGTAATAGGTTTTTGTATAGGTTTATTTTCTGGTATGATTGGTATAGGGGGTGGCATTATTCTTAGTCCAATTATTATTTTGCTCGGCTGGGGATCTTTGAAGGAAGCTGCCGCGGTTTCAGCTCTCTTTATTTTTGTAAATTCTATTGCTGGAATTATTGGTTTCTCGATTAATGGAGGAAGCATTCCCACAGAAGCATTTTATTTTATACCTTTTGCTTTGGTAGGAGGAATTTTAGGAAGTTATTACGGCAGCAAAAAATTTGGCAATAATACCTTGAAATATGTGTTGTCTGTTGTGCTGTTAATAGCATCAATAAAGTTATTTTTGGTATAGTATGAAGGTAAATGTGAAATATTTTGGGGAAGTTGTAGATCGCACCAATAAAGGTGAGGAGGCAATTACCATTGAACAAAATCGATTGTCTGAACTTGTAGAAATACTCAATGAGCGATATCTTCTTGCCGATTTAAATTTGCAGTTTGCGGTTAATGAAGAGATTATCTCAGATAGCAGTTTTGTTTTAGAAGAAAGTGATGAGGTGGCCTTATTGCCACCATTTGCAGGAGGTTAATATGAAGCGATATCAACCACAAATAAATTTGCCCAATTTTGGATTGGAAGGTCAGGCCAAATTATCCAATGCCCATGTTTTGATCATTGGTGCTGGTGGTCTTGGTAATGCTGTAGCATCGTATCTTGCGGCCTCCGGAGTTGGTACGTTGGGCATCATTGATGGCGATGAGATTATGGCCTCAAACTTGCATCGGCAGGTTCATTTCAATCCTACTGATGTGGGCAAAAATAAGGCTCAAGTTTTAGCCGATAAGTTATCTAGGCAAAATCCTGAAATTCACATTTATACCTTACCGTTCTTTTTGGAATCAAATAATGCAATTGACCAAATTCAAGGAGTAGACATTGTTGTGGATGCCACTGATACTATCGAGGCAAGATATATTATCAATGATGCTTGTGTAATTTGTGGGAAACCTTTTGTCTATGCTGCCTTATATCGACACGAATTTCAACTGTCGGTCTTTAACTATAATAATGGTCCAACTTATAGATGTTTGTATAATAATGCAACAGCAGGAAATTTAAGTTGTACAGAAACAGGTGTTTTGGGTACAACTGCGGGTATAGCAGGATTAATGCAAGCAAATGAAGTTTTTAAAATTTTGCTTGCTGATGAACATGTTTTGGCGGGAAAAGTCCTAGTTTATAACGTTTGGAATCATCGATCTCATCAATTCAACATTAAAAAGAACACAGAGATTGAAATTGATAGGGAACAGTTTGACAACTATAGTAATGTCCTAGGATCAGTTTCTCTCAGTTTGATTGATTTGAAAGAGAGCATTTTGGTTGATGTGCGAGAAATTGGGGAAAAGCCCGTGCTTCCAAAAGATCAAATTCTTGGGCTGCCAATGTCTGAACTCTATTCAGCGCCTGAAATACTTTCACCTAATAAATCCTATTATTTTTTCTGCCAAACAGGCAATAGAAGTAGGGATGCTGTCGAAAAGCTAAACGCAAAGGGATTTAGAAATCTTTATGTTTTAAAGGAAAATGCACCTGAATTATTAGAGTTTTTTAATAATAAAAGTCCTTTGAAAATTTATCAAGGAGCTATTCCAGAAAGGGTCATTTCAGAAACCATGGAAAGCTATAAAAATATGCATAGCGGGGCTTTCGACTTTTTTATTGGCAGGGTACGTGCAGATGAAGTTGAGGGTAGTGTGGTTACTGATATTGAATTTACCTCGTATGAGGGGATGGCTGTAAAAACCACTGAAAATCTTATAGAAGAAATTAAGGAAGAGTATCAATTACATGAGGTTCAGATTTTTCATAGTTTAGGAATTGTACCAGCTGGGGAAATTTGTTTTGTAGTTTTTGCTTCTAGCAAGCATAGAAAGGGCTTGTTTAATGCAGTTGAGATTTTGGCAAAACGCTTTAAATCTGAAGTGCCTATTTTTGGAAAAGAATTGTTTCAGGATAAGGAATATCGTTGGAAAGTAAATACGTAGATGGTAGATATAACTCACAAATATAATACCCTTAGAACTGCTGTTGCACAATCTATTTTGAAGGTGAGCAGGCAGGAAACTATTGATGCCATCAAGAACGGTAAGGTGCCAAAAGGAGATATTTTTCAGATGGCTAAAGCGGCAGGGCTTTTTGCTGCTAAAAACACCCATTTTGCAATTCCCGATTGCCATCCATTACCAATTGAGTATACCGATTTGCAATTTCAGATTGATGGCTTTGATTTAATTGTCGAAGTTTCCGTTAAAACGGTTTACAAAACTGGAGTGGAAGTGGAGGCTATGCATGCTGCTTCAATTGCAGCCTTAACTATGTACGATATGCTTAAGCCAATTGATAAGCAAACAGAAATTACATCAGTGAAGCTACTCTCTAAAAAAGGGGGCAAAAGTGGTATATCTAAAACGGATATTAGTAATCTAAAGGCAGCTGTGATTGTATGCTCCGATACTGTTTCTGTTGGAAAAGCTCAAGATAGTTCGGGTGCTTTTATTAAATCTGAATTGGAAAAATTTGGATTGGAGGTTGGCGATATTATTATTATTCCGGATGATAAACTGACTATTCATGAGGCACTTCAATCTAAACTTTATGATAATCAATTGTTGGTATTTACAGGAGGAACCGGCCTGGGACCTCGGGATGTTACACCAGACGTGCTCGAACCTTTAATTGAGAAACGACTTTGGGGAGTTGAAGAAGCCATGAGATCTTATGGTCAAAATAGAACCCCTTATGCTATGCTTTCGAGAAGTTTAGCCGGAATCATAAGTGAAACAGTAGTTTTGGCACTACCGGGATCTCAAAAAGCTGTTGAGGAATGTTTGGCGGCTATTTTGCCACAACTATTCCATATCTTCGATATAATGAAAGGGGAACGACATTAATATGACGCAAATCTTAACAGATAGTTTTGGCAGGGAACACCAGTATTTGCGGATTTCATTAACTGAGAAATGCAATCTGCGTTGCACTTATTGCATGCCTTCTGACGGTGTTGTTTTAAGCCCTAAGGACCATTTAATGACTGCAGATGAAGTTATTACTTTGGCGAAACTGTTTGTGGAAAATGGTGTAAACAAAATCCGATTGACAGGTGGCGAACCTTTATTACGAAAAGATTTCGATGATATTTTATTGCGTCTTTCGGACCTAGATATTGAACTTTCTCTTACAACAAATGGTATTTTGGTCGACCGCCATTTGGAAACCTTTAAGGCTTCAAATATTGATACAGTAAATTTAAGTTTGGATACACTGAGACCAGAAAAATTCAAATTAATTACACTTCGAGATCAATTTAAAAAGGCTTCAGAAAACATTGATTTACTACTCAATGAAGGTTTTAATGTTAAGATAAATGTGGTATTAATTTCAGGCTTTAACGATGATGAAATTATTGATTTTATTAATCTAACCTGTGAAAGAAATATCCAAGTTCGTTTTATTGAGTTTATGCCGTTTTTAGGAAACCGTTGGGATAGGTCTAAATTGGTTAGTGAACAATTCATACTTGATGAAGTATATGCTGCATTTTCAAATTCAACTCGCTTACCAGAGCCAAGAAATCTAATTTCCAGGGACTATAAAATAGATGGCTATTTAGGTTCATTCGGAATAATCAGCACTATGACCAATCCATTTTGCGATGGTTGCAACAGAATACGTCTTACGGCAAATGGAAAATTAAAGAATTGCCTATTCTCCCAATCTGAAACAGATTTGCTGACTCCTTATAGAAATGGTGAAGATATCTTGCCTGTTATTCAAAAAGCTATTTGGGCCAAACGAGCTAAACGGGCCGGTATGGACACTTTTGAAACCATGACGGATCCTAAATACTTCGAACAAAACCGCAGTATGATTACAATAGGGGGTTAACCCTCTAGAATTTTTTTAAAACAAAACTGCTTTTTTATTTTAGTCAACTGCTTATTCTTCAGCAATAATTAAAAATCCACCATTTTTAGGGATTTCAATACGTGTGTTTTGTGGTTTTTTAATTGTTTCCTCTACCACTTTACCTTCAAGTTTATTATTGTCAGTATAGACCTTAGCCTTTATTCCCTTTTTTAACATTGGTAAAGCAATATCTTTATTGATTATTTGCTCTTGTGCATTAACTCCAGCGATATACCAAGTATTTCCATGACGTCTAGCCAGTATAACATATTTTCCAGGATATCCATCAATCAATTGTGTTTCATCCCAAATAGTAGGTACTTCTTTCATAAAATCGATCGCCCATTTTGGCGCATCATTTATATTGTTTGGCGCCAATGCAAAATGTTGCACCCCACTTTGAAATAACACAGCGGTAGCTAACTGAAATACATCTGATGTAATGCGATGACCACCCCACATTGCGTCGCTATTGGTTGTATTCCAATAGTCATTTAAAACGGTTCCTCCGAAATCCATGCTTCCTACTGCATTACGTATAAAGGGATGGATGGAAGCCTTAAAGGCTTCTTCCTCGCAGTGACTTTGTGCAAAGTGTAAATTTTCGCTAGCTAAAACCGCCTCGCTCGAGGCATAATTAGGGAACATTCGCTCCCAGCCCCTTGGAAGGGTACAGCCATGAAATATGCATTGCAATCCATAATCATTTGCATCATAAAGAATGTCCTCATATAATTTCATAACCATTTGTTTATCACCGCCAAAGAAGTCAACTTTAATACCTTTTATGCCAATTTCCTTTAACCAAGCCATTTCCTTTCGTCGGGTAACCGAACGATCCATTATGTTACGTGGTCCTTGTGGAGCGTCATTCCAATACCCGTTAGAATTATACCATAGATACAAGCCAACTCCTTTGGATGCTCCATATTTTGCTAATTCTACTATTTTTTCTTTGCCTATTTTAGTGTCCCAGTAATTATCTACAAGTATGGTTTGGTAGCCCATTGCGGCACTTAAATCCACATATTTTTTTTGATCTTCAAAAGTGATGCTTTCATCCATGCCAATTACCCAGCTCCAGGTGCCTTTTGTATAATTATATTTTTGGGAAGCTGCGTATAAAGGTTTAACAACATCAAAAGACACCGTTGTTTCAACTATGGGTGCTAAACTCTCGCCAAGGGTTATAGTTCTCCAAGGGGTTTCACCGGGAGTAGTGACACCAGGAGAGGAAGTTCCATTTCCATTGTTTTCATCAGGCATTGGAAAACCAATGGTGTATAAACCGTTTTCTTTTCCAAGTAATCTACTTCCGCAATATTGGCTATCCACCCCTGTTTCAGAAAGTAGAACCCAACCTTGATCGGATATTTTAAATAAGCAAGGGAAGGTATAGCCAAACCCAATGCCATTTTTACCCATAGGGGCATCCACTTCATATGGCATTTCATAACTTGGCATTGTACGCGCAAAACCTACCATTGGACGGCTTTGCGGAGTTAAAAAGGTTGTTGTGCCTTCCGGGAAAACAAATCCTGTAGCTTCCTCTTTAACAACACAACTTTTACGTTGGTTTTGGGGATATAAATGATACCGGTATGCGATGTCGTTATTGCTCACCCTAAAAACCAGGTCAAATGCAGGTAGATCATCTTTTAAAAATGTAAGTATGGCCTCAGTTGCATTGTATTCCACATTACTCTTCTTAATATTCGGGAGGCTATAAACATCCTTGATGGTAGAAATTTGAAAAGTGTCAACTAGGGTTAAATTGTATCTGAAATCGCCAACATTGGTATTAAGCCCAAGTGGAGAAGGTTCTACAAATAATTTACCATTAAGTGAAACCTCATAGACGGGTTTTCCTTCCCTCGTTGCCACCTTAATTTCAATATTTTCATTGGGGCTTTGAAAAGTATGGGTAACTGTTGAATCTGAATAACCAAGTAATTTCAACATCTTATTAGCATACCGTTTTCCGAGTTTGCGATATCCTGAAGCCGTAAAATGAATGATATCTGATTGGCTTTCGCATCCATCTGAAGGAATTACGTAAGAATTTGGAAGAACATCCGGAAGTGTAGCAATGATAGTATTCATGCTTGCACAAATTCCATTTTCATCTTCTCCAACCACTTCACCAGCTAAAAGAGGGACCTCCTCAGGATTTAAATTTAAATCCCTAATAAGTTGATTATATACCGTTTTAACCTTAGTCGGCCATGTTTTATCACCGGTGTTGGACTCCCCTTGATGAAGTAAAAATCCTTTTATCACACCATCTTCTTGTGCCTTTTTGGCCATAGCAACCAATCGATCATATGGATTACCACCATAATTCTCAATCCATCCCACCATCCAATCAGGTGCAGTTTTAGCATATTCTTGAAAGGTTTCTTGTTGAAACAATTCAATTTTGCAACCTGGAACAGAAACATTTATTATGCCGACCTTAATACTATCAGGGAGTTTTTGAACCATTTTGCGCCCAAAATAATCTGCGGGTGATAGGCCTGATTTGCAACCTGCTAATGGCGGTATTGCCTCATACCAATTACCCAAAGATCGACCTTGATCCGGGCAGTCCATTGTGCTCATCATTTTAAAACGTGGCGATACAATGGAATCTTGTTTTTCTGCATCTACAGAACCTGCCATATTTGATTGTCCGAAACTAAGGTAAATATGAAAATTTGAATCTTGGGAATAAGCATGCTGGGTTAGGGAGAGCCAAGAAATAATAATAACAGAAATTAGTTTTAATTTGAACATGATGGTATTGAGAATAAGCGTTTATTATTGGAAAGGAACTAGGTTTTCGGGATGACGTTCATAATGAAAATAATCAACATCTATATAGCCCCCTGAGGTTTTAGTAGCATAATTGAATATTGCAAATTTGGTCCCCATAAAAAGTCGCCTCCAGTCGAAGATCATTTTAAATTCAGGCCCAATTTGGGTCCATTTTTTATTGTCTAAACTGTAATAGAACTTTGCAATGTCTTTATCAACATTAAAATCACCTTCAATTTTGAGATAAATAATATCTTCATTTATTTCAACCGATTCTTTAATATCTTCCTCAACGTTAGTCACAGCTTTGGTATTTGGGTCTAAAGCAACAACGTTGGTGACCATTCTTAATGTTTTTTTACCCTCTTCATTAGAAATTCTCAGAATGCCAGAATCGCCATTGAAAGCAGCAAAGCCAGCTCTATCACCGTCCTTCATCCCTGATAAATTTAAACTTACAATTCCTGTTGAGGTCGGGCCTTCCATACGCTGTGTAAGGGTATTTGGAGCCAAATAAAGATTGTCAACAACTCTATTTGTTTTAAGGCGAAGATATCCGGGCCTTTCTATTAATGACCAGGCATTATTAATAGGATTGTGGTTCCATTGCCAATTAATTTTTAGTTTATCAGAATTAAATTCGTCGCTTTCAACAATATGCCTTCCAGTGTCATGGGGCTTTAAAGGAATTGTATCATGTAAAGGAACTTTGCCAAATTCATCGCCTAACATTGGCCAGCCGTCTTCCCATGTTACTGGCATAAGTAGAGGTACTCTGCCGACTCCATTTCGGTCTTGGAATATCAAAGCATGCCAATTTCCATTTACATCATCAATAATAGCGCCTTGGCCCGCATAATAGAAACCAGCAAACTCAGATTCTAAAATCACCTTCTTTTCGTATGGGCCAGTGATATTGTCAGCTCGATAGCACAATTGTCTTCTGGGTTCACCTCTTGGCCATGAAATCATGAGTAAATAATACTTGCCGTTATGCTTTACAACTTGGCTTCCCTCCAAAAGTCCGGTTTCTGTGGAGTCCCTTTCAAAGATTTTTATATCAATACCACCAGGCATCACTCCAGACAAATCAGGTTTTAATTCAGTTAATTCACCTGTTCCATAAAAAGCATAAACTTTGCCATCATCATCAAAAAAGAGCGAAGCATCATGGAAATGTTTCATTCTACTTATAAGCTCCCAATTACCCGTTTTAGGATCTTTGGATTTATAAAAGTATGATTTGAAAGGCTCATCATTTGGAGAAAATAAGACATAGAATTCACCATTATGGTACCTAATTGATGAGGCCCATTGCCCCCGTCCATAGACAGTTCCTTCCTTAAGGTTATATTTTGGTGTATCGGTTAGACTGTCAAAAACATAGCTCGCAATTTCCCAATGCACCAAATCTTTTGAAGTCATAACAGGTGCACCAGGCATTAGGTGCATTGTAGTGCTTATCAAGTAAAAGGTGTCATCCTTCCTTGTAATCGACATGTCTGGAACATCCGCCCACATAACTGGGTTGGTATATGCAGTATAGCTAGTATCTTTTTCAATTTCAGTATTTTGTTTAGATGTAATATTGTCTTTACAACCAAATAGGAGAATTGATGTAACTATAACTATGGTATAATTTATTTTTTCAAATCGCATTATACTTCATTAAATAATTACAGTTTAATTTGGCAAAATATCATTAACCTGAGTTGCATATAAGCCCAACAAACATCCGGTAAATCCACCGGCAACATCTGTTGAAAGGATATCTCCTGAAACAGTACCACCAAGATTTTGGAAATTTTCTCCATCTAGGGAATAGCTAAATGTGTATTTATCACCTTCAGCTGTAATCTGTAATTCGATGGGATTATTATATTCAATCTTTTTGCTTGCAACTACTTCCGAAATTATAGGGCCTTTTCTTCCTGGCCATTTATTTTTGTGTAGTACCATATAATAGTCATTTCCCTTTTTTGTTACGCCCATTACGTAGTTTGATCCTTCATTTTGTAATGCCACTACACCGGCCAAATCTTTTTCCGAATTTGGTTTGTAATCCATTGTTGACCTAAATGTAAAGGAGAGGTGTTGTTGTCGTCGGAATAGGGTAGAGGTGGGCCTAACTTCCTTAATATTGGCTGCAAAAGGTGTAATCTTAATTCCCTTTTTAGTTCTCTCGGTAAATGCTTCCTTCGGTCCTCGAAGTCCTATCCAACTGTGGTCTAAAGTTTCAGACTGAAAATTATCAGTAAAAGTGAAATTGCCATTAGGTTCATATCCGTTTTCCCCTGTTTTGTTTTCTACCCCTTCAGGCATTTTTAATTTGGGTTCAAGAGGAATTAAACCATTTTCAAAAATCGGATATTCACCACTCCAATCAACAGGCAGAATAAATGTTTCACGACCAGTATTCACACGATTTTCTTCGTTAGGCCTAACCGCTAAAAATACACCGTAATATTCTCCATCTGGACCCTCCACCAAATCAGCATGACCTGCCCAATCCACTTTATTTTTTCGATCCTTATTTAAATAGCGTTGACTTAAAATTGGGTTGTTATTTGCTGGAATATATGGTCCCTTAGGACTGTCACTCTTGAAAATAACCTCACTATGCCAGCCACCTGTACCTCCTTCTGCGCACATTAAGTAATAGGCGCCATTCTTTTTGTAAAGATGTGGAGCTTCAATCCAAATTGGTTTGTCCGCAAGATCAACACCTCCATTTACAATTATTTTATCTGTACCTAGAATTACTTTATCATTCTCAACATCATATTCCCAAATTTTTATTACTCTGTGCCCGTTGTATAATTCCGCACCTTGGTCTGGAGCATCATTATGTACCACATAACCTTTGCCATCGTCATCGAAGAAAATTGAAGGGTCTATTCCTCCAAACCCTAATTTAATTGGGCTATCCCAACCTTTTTTTGGGTCTTTACTTTTCACAATAATGTTTCCAAGTCCGCCAGAAAAGGCAGTTACAATCATATAAAAGGTGTCATTGTGAGGATTATATGTGATGCCTGGGGCATACACACCCTGACTTATACCTGAGTTATGTGGATTAAATTCGTTAATATCATCCAATACTCCGCCCAAAGATGTCCAATTGACCAAGTCTTTTGAGTGAAAAATTGGTACGCCGGGAAACATAGCAAAAGAGGAACATACCATGTAATAATCATCACCCTTTTTGGTAATTGCAGGGTCTGGATAACACCCTTGTAAAATTGGTGTGTAGAATTCATCCTCCCTTAATGGATTTTCTTGATATATTGAATCATTTCCTATGTAGGTGGCTTGCAAAAAGATAGGGCCCTCTCCATTTTTGGTTGGGGGTTTAGGAACAGTCGACGCAATTGTGGATAAACTTATCGATAATAAACAGAGGCTAGTAAAAAGTTGTTTTAGGTTGTTAAAGCTGAATAGGATTACGTATTTCATCGTTAAATTTTAAAAAAAATTATTGTCTTCTGATTATTCAGGCTGATTATCCATTTGTCTTGGTTTTTATTTTAGTAGGGTACTTACTAATTTAGAGTTACTCATTCTCAATAATTCTAACAAAATATACTTGACTCGTACCTGAACCTTCCTCAGCTTGGAATTTTACCCTGACTTTTTCTTTGCCTTTAAGAAGTCGATTAGGTATTTGATAGGAAGCTTCTTTAAATTGACTCGTATTATTTCTATTTTCAGTATTTACAGATGCAATTTCTTCATCATCAATAAGGATTTTGAAGTTTTTTGAACTCCATTCAAAGCCCCAATAACGCACCAACAAACTCAGATCTAATTTTTTATCGGTCTTCATTTGATAGCTGAAGTAGCCGCCATTATATGCGTCTCTCCAAAACTGGTCTTGGGCATTGCCTGAATTAGATTTTTCTGTTTGCATAAAATGGTCACTTTCAGGTTGCTGTTCCCCAGTGCCGACATAATCGATAGTCCGTCTTTCCAAATTGAGTTTAGCCTTTTCAAGCTGAGCAAGAGAATCCACGTATTTTTCATACTTTTCTGGGCTTAGGGTCAGCCAATACATCATATATCGGGAATCATGCAGTTGGAAAAAGGGTTCTAGAATGAGGTTCTCTCCATTTAAAATGTTGAGATTAGACGTTTTAAACTTAAGGGGTTCTCCAGGCACAGGAATCAATTTATCGCCAATTTCTGTTAGATCTTCCTCAATAATTATAGGCGCCTTATCAATGGGAAGAAGTTCTCCATGAGCTATATGTGCCCAACGACTATCATCTGCTAAAAGACCTTCTAATTGTTCGGAACCTGTTTTGGCAGCCAATACAATAGGGCCATGCATAAATGCTTTATAGTTGGGAACATTAGGCAATTGTTCTGTGGTTGTTTTCATTGGCAAATAAATTTCCACTATATCTCCCTTTTTCCAATTACGTGTTATTTCAATATAACTTGAAGGGGAATTTAAAATATCTACAGCCTTACCATTGACAGAGATTTTTAGGGCACCCTTTTCAACCCATGAAGGATAACGAATCATTAATGGGAAATTCGCTGTCCCTTCTATGATTGTGAGTTTTGAAGATTCTTCAAATGGGAACTCGGTTTCTTGTTTAATCTTTATTCCTTTTTCCTCCCAATTCAATTCCGATGCCACAAAGAGGTTGAGATAGAGGGCACCTTTGCTATGCGTATAGATAAATTGTGAATATTTCCCATGATTTTCCATGCCACTTCCTACACAGCACCACATGCCTTCATTTGGAACTGAATAAACTCGGTAATGCCTCGGCCTGGTAGGTGTAAAATAGACATAACCCCCATGTCTTGGGTGTTGGGTAGAAAGGATATGGTTATACAATGATCGCTCATAAAAATCGACATACTTGGCTTCTGGATTTACTCTAAATAGATCTTCCGATAATTTCAGCATGTTGTAGGTATTACAAGATTCTGGCCCTTCTATTTCATTCACAAAGTCAATACTGGCTGATACACTAGGAAAATGTTCCTTTCTACTATTACCGCCAAATGCTAAGGAACGATTATCCGTTACTGTTTCCCATAAAAATTCGCCAGCTTTTAGATAGGTGCTATCTTTGCTAAGTTCACCAATCCGTTCAAAGCCAACAGCTTTTGGCACTTGTGTATTAGCATGCTTGTTATCTAGATTATCAACACCTTCTGCCATAGGAAATAGAATGTCATGGTGAGAAAAGCGTTTAGCAGCTGTTATATATTTATCATCACCCGTCATTTGGTATGCATCCGCAAAAATCTCATTCATTCCTCCATGTTCTATATCCAGCATTTTTTGCATTTCCTCCTCAGAAAGTGATGAAGTTATCTCTATTCCCCAATCACAAAAATTAAGGAATAAATCTTTGGCTTTTTTATCGTTTGCATACAGCCAAGCGTCGCGTAGGCCAGCATAGGTTTTATGGAGATTGTACCATGGCACCCAAGCTCTTCGCAATGGATTTAAATTTCCTTTTTGTAATGAAGACCATATCTCGGCACTATTGGGAACACCACCAACATATCCTTTTCCCCAATCGGGATGTTTTGACCTATTGCTTTGTGCACATTGCTTTAGTTCATCAATCATGTAGTCCATTCGATCTTTGCACAGGCTGTTTCCTGTTGATGCATAATTCATGGCCATGGCGGAGAGATAATGGCCGCCAATATGACCATCTAAGCCATCCCAATTTGGATAGGAGGATGCTTTTGGTTGAAGTCCAGCTTCTTTTCTGTAAGGAGCTAAAAGGCGATCTACATCATATTTTAAGAGTACATCTATGTTGAGATCTCTAGCATGTTGGAAAATTCCGTCTTGTAATGTTACATCCTCTAATGGAAATTCATTAGGGTATAGTTTTTCCTGAGCGGTTATATTTGGTACTACTATAAAGTAAAGTACTACGAAACAGATTACCTTAAGTCTATTTTTCATATGAGGAACATTAAAACCAATCGTCATACTCCGATTGCCAACTCACCAATTTTTTTGTGTATAAAGCATCTAATCCCATCTGCACGGCAATAGAGGCTTTAGAACCGGTAATTAAATCTGAGATTGGTTCGGATTCATTAATGATACTGTTTTTAAAATCGATAAGTGCTTGCTTGCTTGGGTCCTCGTGAGACACCTCAAGAGGAATACCTCTGCCTTCTTGCCATTTCATTGTTGCTCCAGAAACTCCATCTACATTGCCTAGTGGTTTATCTGGTTTTCCTTCTGGATAAAACCAGGCTTTCGTATAATCTAATATTATGGTGCCCTTGTCGCCCATAACTTTGATGAGGTAATCGTCCTTCGAATTTGAAGTTAAACAGGTATAAGTAGCTTTTACCCCACTAGGATAATTATAAACCAAATGGATATTGTCGAAGGTTTCTCTACCATCTTTCCAATAATCGATTCCTCCCAAGCCTACCACTTCCTTAGGGATTTCATTTAAAACCCAATTGGCAAAATCTATTTGATGGGAACACAATTCCGCAGTTAATCCGCCAGAATATTCACGATACATCCTCCAATTTATTAATCTCTCAAACTTTGGATCCGGAACAGGTCGGCGCCAATTTCCATTACGGTTCCATTGACTTTCAAATGCAGATATGTTTCCTATTTTTCCATCTTTTATCATTTCTACTACCGAGGTGTAAAGCCTTGAGGAATGGTATTGATGACCGGTTTGAAATACTAAATTTTTATAATTTTTTTTCTTTTCAATTATATCGCGTACAGCATCGTAACCTTTAACCAGTGTTTTTTCGCCATAAATATGCTTGCCAGCACTTAGAGCATCCATCATTATTTTGGAATGTTCACTAAAGGGAACCGCCACTAAAATTGCGTCAATTTCCTTATCATCCAAAAGGGCTCTATAGTCTTTATAGGCTTTGGCTTTGCCATTTACCTGCTTCATGCCATTTTCTAGTCTGAATGGCAAAATATCACAACATGCGGAAACTTGTATGCCCTCAATTTCATTTATAAATGGTATTAGACCACCACCGCGATCACCCGTGCCAATTACTCCGATATTTACAGTTTGTCCTATATTTTTAATAATATTTAAATTAGTCATGGCACTTGTGGCAACAGATACTCCTGCTATAGCCATTCCACTTTTCTTCACAAATTCTCGTCTCTCCATAGTTTATAAATTCAATTCCCAGCCAGGCGCATATTCCCTATCCCATAATTTCATGGCCTCTTTATCGAAAATATGACCTGTATGTTCATCAATTGAAAATCCTTTACCAATACGGTACGCAATATTCGAATAATGTACCATTGCCATACTAATACTAGCATCATCAATAGGAGCGGTTAATTTTTCCTTTCCTCTAATGGCATTGAAAAAATTGATTACATGGGCCGTTGTGGTATCTCCACCCCCGCCAAGTGCCGTTCCAGCTTCATTGCTATCGCTTTTAAAATCTTCTATGATTTTACCTGTTCGATCTGTAAGTCTGTATCTTTCCCGATCTACAAAAACAGTTCCTTCACTGCCGTAAATAATGGTTCCTCTGCCTCCTCCATAAGTATCATATCCATTTCTGCTTTTTCCATCCCATTGAATTATTTTGTCTTCAGGAAATTTGAAAGTTGCTAATATGGTATCATACATTTCCCAACCATCATTTAAAAAATGGCGTTTGTGTCCTTCAACCTCTGCATAGGAGGGAAAATTTACCTGTAATGCCCATCTAGCAATATCCATTTCGTGCGTGCCATTATTACCGGCTTCTGCGGTTCCATAATTCCATCCATACCAATGCCAATTATAATCCCAAGTGTTTTGGGTATATTCTCTTCTAACAGCAGGGCCTTGCCATAAATCCCAATCTAGTCCTTCAGGTACTGCTGCTGGTTTTTGTACTGGTGTTTCTCCTCTAGAGTTGGTGTAAAATGCTAAAGCTTTGTATGGAGTACCTATGACGCCCTCATGTATCTGATTGATAATTTTAATGGTATGGTCGGATGAACGTTGCTGATTTCCCATTTGAACAACCTTACCATATTTCCTTGCTGCCTTAACCAATGATTCATTTTCATTCATGGTATGACTGCATGGTTTTTCTACATAAACATGTTTACCAGCCTTCATGGCCATAATGGAACCAGGTGCATGCCAATGGTCTGGTGTCGCATTAAAGAGAATGTCAACATTTTTATCTTCAAGAACTTTTCGAATATCATTTTCTAGTTGGGGTTTATAATCAGCATTTTTTGTAAAGTTTATAAGAGCCTTTTCTCTTTGCGATTTCATTACGTCACATAAATAGGAAAGGTGTACATTCGCCTCTTTCATTTGAAGTGGTTGGTAATAGGCACCTACTCGTCTTCCCAAACCGGCAATGGCGACATTCAAGCGATCATTAGCTCCGATAATTTTTCGATAACTACTAGCGGGCATCCCAAAGGCACTAGAACCCAAGGCAATTGCTGCACTACCCAATGTGGTTTTTTTAATAAAATCTCTTCTATTTGTCATTTTGGTTGGTTTTAGGAGTTTTTATTTTTATGTTTCTAAAGGCCACCCTGTTACCGTGATCTTGCAATAGAATGTTTCCTTTTTCTAATAGCCCAAAATTTGGCCAAACCTTGTATTTGCTTTCCGAAACTAACTTTTTAAAGTCATCACTACCCCTTTCAAATTCCAAGACTTTCATTCCATTAAGCCAATGTTCAACATGGTTATTTTTTGAAACGATGTGTGCCGTATTCCATTCTCCAATAGGATTAATTGGTTTCTTAGGATCTGCCTTAATTAGGTCGTAAAGAGAAGCTACTGTCCTGCTACCTTCATGATTTCCCAATTTGGCATCAGGATGGTTGTCATCATCAAGTATTTGATACTCTAAGCCTATTGCCGAACCTTCCCCTTTGTTGAGTTCGGTGTCTACATAATATTTAATACCGCTATTGGCTCCTTTTGTAATTTTAAAATCTACTTGAAGTTCAAAATCACCATATACTTCTTCGGTAACAATGTCCCCTCCTCCAGCTGATTCTTCGCCCTCGGAAGCTAATACGATTAAATTTCCATCTTCAATCACCCAACCATTTTCAGGAAATTTTTCAAGTTTTGCACCTCTCCAACCTTCGGTGGATTTGCCATCCCAAAGAAGCTCCCAACCACTCTTTGCCTCTTGGTCGGTGAGCTGATTTTTTGTAATGATCGGTGGGATGGGGCTAACTGTGCTATATTTTGATAGACTATCAGTAAGAATCTTAATATTTTTCCACATAATTTCTTTTCCGGGGGTTTCGTCCTCACCAATTGAATGTACTTGTAAGGCGATAAATCCCTCATGTGTTTTATCGTCTACGAGATGAGCTGCAGGGATTTCATTAATCCAAGTTTTAATTGTATCACCGATTGCTTCAATCCTATAATGATTCCATTCATTCTGCTTAAATGCTTTTTGCGCCACTTCACGGCCTTCCATAGGTACAAGCCAACCTCGTCGTGCTTCATCATAAATCCCGCCACTCCAAGATCGTTCAGATGGATCAATTTCAATTTGGTATCCATGAACCCTTCCGTTTTGATATCCAGGGATACTATTGCTTCTTATTTGAATACCAGAATTCATAGTAGAGTCAACTTTGAAATCAAGTTCTAGAATAAAATCACCATAAATCGTATCGGTAGTTAAAAAGGAATTAGGAGTATCTGCCACAGTACTGCCTACAACCATACCATCTTTGACATTGTAGGTTGCGCTTCCACCTTTCTGGTTCCATCCATTAAGATCTTTGCCGTTAAAAAGAGGTCGCCAAGGGGTCATGTCGTTTGGAGATTCTTCTTTACATGAAACAATAAGTAGTACACAAAAAACAATAAATACAGGATTATTTTTTTTGATTAGGTCTAATAATAGGGTTGGTATGTTTTTCATGGAATTAGTTTGAGAATAAATGTTCATTAAAGATAAGGTTTAAAAGGAGTTTTAATATGTTCAATCCGTTCATATTAGAATTAATTTATTGTATTAGGAATCCACTAAATATAAGGCTTCATATGAAGTGATATAATTTAATTCAGTCGTTTTAAGTGAGGTGGCCATAAGAACTATTGGTGATTAAATAAATGGATTTTTACACAAACGATTGCGTAATTTTTTAATGAATATGCTGCTAGATTTTTAATACAGTACATAATATTGGAAATTTAAATGGCTATAAACCCTAATAAAACTAATCGGAGGTACATTCGACACTGCCTAATGCGATAATATTGAGTAATAGATACTGACAAGGTTAAAGCCCTAAAATGAATTATTGTTAGTGTTTCCCATATTTTAAAAAAATGGTCTACTAATATACTAATTATTGTTGCTAGTTACTAGGGCGTTTTTGAAGATCCTATGTAACACTTTTCGAACTGGATGTGATTTAGATTTATTTCGACTTTCAAGTTTTTTAACCTGTATTTTCCCTTGAATCCGAAAATGAATTTGCACCTGTTTCAAATAAAAAAAAGCCAAGCATTTCTACTTGGCTTTCCTTGGTCGGGATGACTGGATTCGAACCAGCGACCCCTAGCACCCCATGCTAGTACGCTACCAGGCTGCGCTACATCCCGAATATTTCCTTCTAGGAAATGGACGGCAAATTTAAATATTTTAAAATGATAAATAGGCAAGGAATGGAGGTATATTTCAATATAACATTCTATTGCGCTGCGGTAGGCACTCCAGCCTTTTCACCAATAATAACTTCTTCCATGATTACATTTTTTGTGTTGGTTATGGTCACTCCATTTGTTGCTGTTTCAACAGTAATGTTTTTTAAAAGTAAATTTTCAACCTTACTAGTAGGATATCCTTCAATTACAATTGCAGTATTACTGGAGGTAAGGCAATGGACATTTTCAATTACCACATCAGAAATCTTTGAGGCATGCTTGCCGCTTCCTTCACCATGGTAGTTGGCAGTCATATATAAACAATCTTCAGTATCTAATAGTTTTAGGTTTTTAATAAATATATCTTTTATATAGCCACCTCTGTCTGAATTCGTTTTGAAATAAATGCCCCTTTTTAAGTAGCCAGATGCTACATTGTCAACTACAAAAACATTTCTAACTCCTGCCGACATTTCACTGCCAATCACTAGCGCATGAAGCCCCTTAAACTTACAATTTCTTATAACCACATTTTCAGTTGGAGTCTTATGGTTATTTCTACCTTCTGTATCCCTACCAGCTTTAATGGCGATATTATCATCTCCATTATTAAAATCTACTCCCTCGATCAGTACATTACTGCTATATTCCAAATCAATGCCGTCGTTATTCTTATTCTGGGCATCAAATGAAATGTTTTTAATGGTAATATTATTCGATCTTAGCATATGTAGGCACCAAAAGGGAGAATCCTCAATTCTAATTCCTTCCACAAGAATATTAGAACAATTAAAAAACTGAACCAACTGTGGTCTTAAAAAGTGATCTTTTCCAAATTGCCGATCTTCAATAGCTATATCATTGTGGTTCATTGTCCGGCTCAACTCTTGGTCTGCAGCTTGAATTTCTTTCCAGTCTGGCCAATTTATATGACCTTCTCCATCAATTATCCCTTTTCCAGTGATGGCTACATTATTCAATCCATATCCATAAATAAAGGGACTGTAATTATACAAAAAGGTTCCTTCCCAACTTGTTTTAACTGTAGGTAAATAATCATCTGGGTTAGACCCGAATTTAAGAATACTTCCCGTTTCTAAATGAAGATTTAGATTACTAACCAAATGGATTGGACCATTAATCAGATAAATACCTTTTGGAACAATTAATGTTCCCCCTCCCTTTTGATCAATTTTTTTTAATGCCTTAGTAAATGCTTTGTGACAGTTTTTTTCGCCGTCACCTTTGGCTCCAAAATTTAAAATATTCACTTCGAAATCTCGAAATTTTGGTTCTTCGATTGATGCAACAATTTTTTTAATTGAATATTCAATTTCCAAATTGTTTTGACCAAATAAAGGGGAGATGAAAAAAAGACAAATTAATAGTTTGAAATAATGCATTTTCTGAGGAAATTTTAAAAGTGGTTTAAAAATAGGGATTTAATAAAATACGATTGGCTAATTCTACATGCCTCGAAAATATTTCGGACTAATAATAAAGATAAAGCCGGGAAATTCCCGGCTTCAATATATATAGTAAGTAGAAAAGGGGGTATTAAAATTTATAGGCCAAACCAACCTGAAGGGTGGTGTTTTTGATATCTATCGATCCACCTAATGGCCCATCGTAACGGTCTGTTAATGGAATTGCATATCGCGCCTGAACTAAAAATTTATCATTGATGTCATAACCTAATCCGAAAGCTAGATCGAAAGCAGTACTTTTAATCATATCGGCTACATTAAGATCAGTTCCAATAATATCCTCAATATCCCTTAAATTATCTTTAATCTCACCTAGGTTAGAAGAATAATTGAACTGTGGGCCAAGTTGTAAGTTTAATCCTGGTGTAACATAATATTTGGCCAATACGGGGACATAGAAAAATTCTAAATCTCCGGTTTTCCCATAAGTAGCTTCAGGTTGGATGTGGAAAGATTCCCCCAAAGGCAAATCAGCCAAAAGGCCCACGTAAAATCCTGTCTCATTAATTGCATCTATATTAGCAATGTCAAAACCTAGGGCACCAATTTTTATATCCGCATTTGTATTTAGCAAACCACCGGTAATACCAAAGGAAGCCTGTTGCTGGGCTTGTATCGTTGTGAAAGTTGTTATCGTAAACACGAAAAGAGTAATCCATTTTTTCATAATACTTGCATTTTAAAGTCACATCCCAAGTTTTGTTTGGGAATAGATTTGGTTTATATGCCAGATTATTTCAAAAACGAGACCAAATATTATTAAAAATGGCAAGTGTTCTGATTACATTTTTTGTAAATAGTTGAAATACAGAGTGCTGTGATCTAAAAAAAATTTAAAAATTTTTCAATTATATGGTGGATCTACAATTATTTGTTCTGAAGTTTAGCCAAAGCTCTAACCGAAATTAAAAAATTAGCTTAGCTTTTTTTAGAGAATATTAACCCTTATTCGTTTCCAAAGTTTTACTAATAATAAGGCAGAAATAATCGCAATTCCAGTTATAACCAGGGCTTTGGTATATTCACCGTAGATATAATAGCCTGTAGCAAAAAGGCAACTATAAATTAGGATGCATCCCGCAAGCATTGCGGAAATTCCAGCTGGAACTGTCCATTGCTTTTTGATCGTATCTTCAGAAAAGTGTTCTAATTTGGAAATTATTTTGGCCCAACCTGGCCCACCGGGGGTGGTCTTATTGTAAAAAGACACTAGGGTTTCCTCAGATTCTGGTTTTGTTATAAAGGTCACTGTTAACCATGCTAAAGTTGTGATGGCAACTACAAAAATATACTCGGACCAATCTGGGAAAATGCCTGAGTCAGGATTAAATAAATAGGATCCTATCGGTGTTAATTTGAGGATTATAGAAACAATCCCTGAAACAAACATAGCGGTAATTTCACTCCAAGCATTAATACGCCACCAAAACCATCTCAGAATAAAAATAAGTCCTGTACCTGCTCCAAAAACTAATAATACCTCAA
The DNA here is from genome assembly GCF_015476115.1 of Aegicerativicinus sediminis. GTDB lineage: Bacteria > Bacteroidota > Bacteroidia > Flavobacteriales > Flavobacteriaceae > Aegicerativicinus > Aegicerativicinus sediminis. The sequence goes on from NZ_CP064295.1 coordinate 1,689,656, forward strand.
ATAGCTGTAAAGCATTTTGCAGTGCTAAGGCTAACAACGCACTTAAAATCATTAGACCAACTGTTGATAATCTACCAACTCTTACCAATTCTTTTTCGTCAGCATTTTTATTTATATGTTGCCTATAGAAATCATAAACAATATAAGATGACCCCCAATTTAATTGTGTGGAAATCGTAGACATATAGGCTGCCACAAGCGATGCCAATACTAGGCCTAAAAGCCCTGTTGGTAATTTGGTTAACATGGCCGAATAGGCTAAATCATGGCCTAGTTTATCTTCGGGAATTCCTGGAAATGCCTCATGAATACTAGCAATATCTGGAAAAACAACTAACGATGCCAGTGCTACGATAATCCAAGGCCATGGTCTTAAAGCATAATGCAAAATATTGAAAAAGAATGTTGCTCCTATGGCATGATTTTCATTTTTGGAGGCTAACATACGCTGAGCAATGTAACCGCCTCCACCGGGTTCCGCACCAGGATACCAAGAACTCCACCACTGAACTGCTAATGGTATTATTAGTAGCATTAACCAAGCTTTGGTATCGCTTATTTGTGGTAGAATTGATAGTTTCTCTTGTATCGCCTCATTATTAACTAGAGATTTTATTCCTCCTACTTCTGGAAGATTTACCAAATAATACGCGGCGCCTATTGCACCTGCCATAGCAACAAAGAAGAGTAAAAAATCGGTATATACCACACCCTTAAATCCACCAACAGCACTAAAAATAACTGTTATAATACCCGCGTAAACTACCGTTTCCCATGGCTGCAGGCCTAACATTATACTTCCAATTTTTATCGCGGCTAGGGTCACTGATGCCATGGTAATCATATTAAAAATGACTCCTAGATAAACAGCTCTAAACCCCCTTAAGAATTTGGCTGGCCTTCCGCCATATCTCAGTTCATAAAATTCCAAATCGGTATTTACACCAGATTTGCGCCAAAGTTTGGCGTACACAAATACCGTCAATAAACCAGTTAACAAAAACACCCACCATACCCAATTACCTGCGACTCCATTATTTCTTACAATATCGGTTACTAAGTTTGGTGTATCGGTAGAAAATGTAGTGGCAACCATTGACATCCCTAATAACCACCAAGGCATAGACCTTCCGGATAAAAAATATTCTGAGCTGTTTTTGCCTGAAGATTTTGAAACGTAGAGCCCAATACCTAGAGTTATTGCAAAGAACCCAAATATGATTATGTAGTCGATTAGTTGTAAAGTCATTAGAATAAGCTAGTTATATTAATATTCGGAAATTGTCTTTCTGAACAAGAGCTAAATTTACATTTTTATTGAAAATTGTAGCCTTTAAACATCTTTTTCTAACAAATTTGAATTTTAAAGTAAACAGTATCTTTTTTTTGGTAATCTCTGGTACGATGTAAGCTAAAATGAACAAACATTTCAAGGCCAATTAATTTTGTTTTATATCTTTGCGCATTAAGTTCAAAAAATTACTGAAACGTTATCAAGAAAGGTGGAGGGAATAGACCCTTTGAAACCTTAGCAACCCTTTTTAGTAATAGAAAGAAGGTGCTACATTCTACCAGTAAACTGGGAAAGATAGCAAAAGGACTCACCTTATAGGTAGAACACTTTTCTGATGACAGTTTTTTAATTACATTATAGAAAAGTGAAAGACCAATTGCAGCATTTAGTTATTTCCGATTATACCACTCTAAATGGAGTGGATTTACAGAATATTCCATTAAGTTACCAAACCTTCGGTCAAGAATTAGGAACCGCCCCAATTGTTCTTGTTAACCATGCCTTAACTGGAAACAGTAATGTTGCCGGACAAAATGGTTGGTGGAATAGTATAATTGGTGAGGAAAAAGTTATAGACACAAAGCGTTATTCCATTTTAAGTTTTAACATCCCTGGTAATGGTTATGATGGTTATGTTATTGATAATTATGAAGATTTTGTGGCACGTGATGTAGCTAGAATATTTATCGAGGGTTTAAAACAATTAGGAATTTCAAAATTATTTGCGATTATAGGAGGCTCGCTTGGTGGTGGTATTGCATGGGAAATGGCAGTGCTTCAACCAAAATTGGCTGAACATCTTATCCCGGTAGCTACTGATTGGAAGGCTACGGATTGGTTGATTGCTAATTGCCATATCCAACAGCAATTCCTATTAAATTCAAAAAATCCGGTTAACGATGCAAGGATGCATGCTATGTTATGTTATCGTACTCCTGTTTCGTTTAATGAGCGTTTTAACCGTACAAAAAATGACGAGTTACAGGTATTCAATGTTCAAAGTTGGTTGATGCATCATGGTAAGAAACTTCAGGAACGTTTCCAGTTATCTGCATACAAATTGATGAATCAGCTTTTAGCTACCATTGATGTTACTAAGTGGAGGGATGGAGATATTCAAGTTTTAGATGCCATTGAATCACACATTCACATTATTGGCGTTGATTCTGACATGTTTTTTAGTGCCGAGGAAAACCGAAAAACCCATAAACAACTGGCGCTTTCAAATCCGAATATAACGTATCATGAAATTCATTCAGATCATGGGCATGATGCATTCTTAATAGAATTTGATCAGTTGGAACATATTTTATTACCAATTTTCAAACCTGAAATCGCCTCTGAGCATATAAAGGTTTTAAAGTTTGGCGGAAAATCTTTAGCGAATGGGGATGGAATAAATCAAGTGGTTTCTATCATCAAATCGAAACACGAATTGAATGATAAGTTGGTAGTAGTCGTTTCTGCTAGGGGAAAAACTACCGACGATTTACTGCAATTGATTTATAGAGCTGAAAAAGGGGAAAACTATCAAAAGGCATTAGGTGACCTTATCAATAATCAAAAACTCGATGAAGTAACTTTTGATGTTTCAAGCGAGAAACACACATTGGAAAGACTTTTAAAAGGTGTGGAAGCCTTAGGATATTGTACTCCCAGAACGAAAGATGAAATCCTCGCCCAAGGGGAATTATTCTCCATCAAAGCAATTTCTTCATTATTGAATTCAAGAAAAATTCCTGCTAATGCGATTGATTCAAGAGAAATAATTAAGACCAACTCAGATTTTGGTGATGCTCAGCCTTTATATGCTGTTTCCAAGGAATTAACAATGAAGGCAATTAAAAATGGCCCATCTGATATTGTTTATGTGGTTTCTGGATTTATAGGTTCCGATTTAGATGGAACTACAACTACCTTGGGGAGAAATGGAAGTAATTATACAGCAGCCTTATTGGCTAATTATCTCGAGGCGGAAGAATTACAAAACTTCACTCATGTTGATGGAATTTTCACTGCAAATCCGGAAGTGGTGAAGAATGCAAAAAAAATTGAGCAATTAACATTTGATGAAGCCAATGAAATTGCCCATTTCGGTGCAGAAATTTTACATGCAAAAACCATTATCCCATTGATTGAAAAAAATATCAATCTAAGGATTTTAAACACCTATAACCCTGATGATAGCGGTACGTTGATAACTTCTGAAGGAAATGGTAAAGGAATGAAATCTATTTCAGCAATGGGTAACAGGGCGCTGGTGCAAATAGAAGGACGTGGGCTTATGGGTAAAGCCGGAATCGATGAGCGAATTTTTAGAGCTTTAGGTCAGAAAGGCATTAGCGTTAGTATAATATCGCAAGGTTCTTCTGAAAGAGGGATAGGTGTGGTTGTCGATGCAAGTGAAAGTGAAAAGGCCCAGAAGGCCTTGAAGCAGGAATTTTCTAAGGAATTGGAGGATAACGATGTAAATAAAATTGCGGTATTGGATGGTGTGGCTGTTGTTTCACTCATCGGACAGGATTTAAGTTCATTCCATCGACCTTATAGCGCCCTGGTCAAGAACGAAATTGTCCCAATTCTCTTTAATAATACTGTTACAGGAAAGAATGTGAGTATAGTAGTTAAAGAAAAAGATGCCAAGAAAGCAGTTAATGTAATCCATGGAGAACTTTTTGGCGTGGCCAAAGTTATTAATTTAGTGATTTTTGGAAAAGGCACTGTAGGGAATGTCCTAATTGATCAGATTATTTCATCCGCTAAAGACATCGAAACTAGAAAGAATATTGAATTGAAAATTGTTGGAGTTACTAGCTCGAGAAAAATGTACTTGTCAGATGGTGGATTGACTGAAAATTGGTCTCAAAATTTTGATAAGAAGAGTGAGCTTTTTTCGTTGGAAAATATCATTTCTTATTGTAAACAAAACCATTTGGTAAATTTAGTTGCTGTTGATGTTACCTCAGGTTCCGACTTTTCTAATCAGTATGAAACCTTAATTGAAAACGGATTTAATATTATATCAGCAAACAAGGTTGCAAATACGAAAAGTCTAGACTTTTATCATCAGCTTAGGGAGACATTGAAAAAACACAAAAAGAACTTTTTGTATGAAACTAACGTCGGTGCAGGTTTACCTTTAATTGATACAATTAGACTTTTGCATTTGTCTGGTGAAAATATAACACGTATAAGAGGCGTATTTTCTGGAACCTTAAGCTATTTATTCAACAGGTATTCGTTAGAGAACAAATCATTTTCATCTATTTTGAAGGATGCTATTGAATTAGGGTTAACAGAGCCAGACCCACGTGATGACCTGGGTGGTGTTGATGTTGCCAGAAAACTCCTCATTTTGGCCAGAGAACTCGATTTACATAATGAAATGGAAGATGTTTTTATTGAAGACCTTATCCCTAACGATATTAAGTCTCTATCTAAAGAAGAGTTTTTGATATCCTTGAATAAGCTGGATTCTGTATTTGCCAATAGAAAATCTGGTTTAGGACTTAATCAGGTATTGAGATATGTTGGGGATTTAAGTGGTGATTTATCCTTGGATGATGGAGCAAATTTGGAGGTTAAATTAATATCCATAGAAAAAGATACGCCCCTAGGATCGTTAAGGAATGCAGATTCCATATTTGAAATATATACAGAATCCTATGGAGAACAGCCTTTGGTTATCCAGGGTGCCGGTGCCGGTGCAAATGTCACTGCAAGAGGTGTCTTCGGCGATATTTTAAAATTGGCCGAGAAAGCAGATTGAAATGATATTTAAATCATTAAAAAGATAGCTACTCTTTTAGCAAAACATTTGTAGTTCCAGCTCCTTCTAATGAAAGAATAACAGGTTGGTTGGTTTCCCAACTTCCTCTAGTAAAATCTGGAATATCCATGGATTGAGCCCTATTGGCCACTGACTGTTCGCTTAGAGGACTTATAGCGCTCCACAAAGCTGCATCATAGACATCTTGATCTAATGGGAGCCCGTTTCTGAGGCAATCAATTAGGCGCCAATCCATTATAAAATCCATGCCTCCATGACCTCCGACTTTTTTAGCCAATTCTCCAACTTTTTTGACAATTTCTGGGGTGTATTGTTCCTCCAATTTCTTCATTTCAGGTTCGTCCATATAAGAATGACTTGTGGAAATTTTTGGTTCAGGCCATTTTCGTGCAAAAGCTTTAGAACCGCTAACTAGGTGGATTCTCGAATAGGGTCTTGGTGAACTCACATCGTGTTGAATCATTATCGATTTACCTTTTTTTGTTTTAACGATTGTTGTATTCATATTGCCGCGGAAGTTATCATTCCTGTAAGGAGTAAAAAAAGGATCGGTTGAAGCCAATTCAACAGCTCTATCATGCATATTGAAATCGCCACTTGAAATTGAACTTAAGTAATCCATTTGGTCTCCACGGTTTATATCCATAATTTGGCAAATTGGGCCAAGACCATGCATAGGATAAAGGTTTCCATTTCTATTGGCATTCTCTTTTAATCGCCACATATCCTCATACCCGTTCTTGTTGAAATTTAAATCGACCAGATTGTGAATGTATGCGCCTTCACCATGTATAATTTCTCCAAAAAATCCTTGTCGCGCCATATTAAGGGTCATTAATTCGAAGAAGTCATAACAACAGTTTTCTAGCATCATACAGTGTTTTTTGGTGCGCTCGGATGTCTCTACCAATTGCCAACATTCTTCCAAGGTTTTGGCTGCAGGAACTTCAACTGCAACATGTTTTCCTGCTTCCATGGCATAAATGGCCATTGGGGTATGCCATTCCCAAGGGGTACATATATAAACAAGATCTAGATCCTCTTGATCTACCATTTTTTTCCAGGCTTCATCATCACCTGAATACAATTTTGGTTTATGGGGGGTTCCATTTAATAGCTGCAATGATTTTTCTACTTGATTCGGTCTTAAATCGCAAAGCCCCTTAATGTCGACACCTTCAATGTAACTCAGGCGCTGAACCGCCCCAGGGCCTCGCATTCCAAGCCCAATAATACCAACCCTAACCTTGTTTAACTTAGGTGCTGCATAGCCGCACATATTGAAATTTTGTGTATTTTGATGGATTAAAGATTCTAGTTTTTTCTTGTCTGAATTTGACTCTTTAAAAGCTAAGGCGTTTCCACTTGCCAAGGATATACCCGCAAGAGATGACAATTTTAAAAAACTTCTCCTATCCTTAAAATTCATTGTTTGCTATTTTATCGGTTATGCAATTTCTTTTCTATGTAAAATAAAAAGGTCCATTAAATACATCAAACTATAGGTTCAATACCTATAAGTCAAAAAAAATTACATGGACTTATTTAAGCGTTATTTTTATCGAAATAACTTCTTTTTGTTTTTCTTCATAATTAACTTTTCTTTGAAAAATCAACTTCAAAAATTAGAAAATTATTTCAGTGCTAATATAATGAAACATCGGTTTAAAGGTTTAACACTTTCTTTTTTACTACTATTTTTTACAGCATGTGAAGAGACTAAAAAAGAGTCCCAGGGCCTACGCCTTCGAGAAAAGCCAAATATTGTTATTATTTATTTAGATGATTTGGGTTATGGAGATGTAGGTGCCTATGGTGCTACCGCCATTAAAACACCTAATATGGATCGATTAGCAAATGGAGGGGTTAAATTCTTAGATGGGCATGCCTCCTCTGCCACATGTACCCCCAGTAGATTTGCTCTACTAACAGGTCTTTATCCGTGGCGAAATAAAGATGCTCATGTTTTACCCGGTAATGCGCCTTTAATAATTGACACTGCTAAAATTACAGTTCCGAAGGTGCTTAAAGCCAGTGGATATAATACCGGTATTGTTGGCAAATGGCACTTAGGTCTCGGGAATGGTGATGTTAATTGGAATGAGCGAATATCTCCTGGTCCAAATGAATTGGGTTTTGATTATTCTTATATTCTAGCTGCTACTCAAGATAGAGTTCCGACGGTTTATATCGAAAATGGGAATGTAGATAACTTAGATCGAAGTGATCCGATTGACGTGAGTTACTCAGAAAATTTTGAAGGTCAACCAACCGGAAAGGATAATCCAGAATTATTGACTATGATGTGGGATGTAGGGCATAATAATTCGATAGTTAACGGTATTGGTCGTATTGGTTATATGAGAGGTGGAGAGTCTGCAAAATGGAGTGATATTGATATGGCAGATCATTTTTTGAATAAGGCGCAATCATTCGTGAAGGAAAATAAGGAATCCCCATTCTTTTTATATTATGCCATGCAGCAACCCCATGTACCGAGAACCCCACATCCAAGATTTAAAGGAGCCACTGATTTAGGGCCGCGTGGAGATGTTATAGTCGAGGCTGACTGGTGTATCGGCCAGTTTATTAGGACATTGGAGGAAGAGAGCCTTTTAGAAAATACCCTAATCATTTTGTCAAGTGATAATGGTCCTGTTCTTAATGATGGATATAGGGATGAAGCGGATGTTCGGAATGGGAATCATACACCTTGGGGGCCATTTCGTGGAGGTAAATATTGTTTGTTTGAAGCCGGTACCCGCGTGCCATTTGTTACCTATTGGAAAGGAAAAATTACTCCGAAAACATCAAATGCCTTAGTGTCGCAAATTGATTTATTGACCTCATTTGCCAAGCTAGTTGGTTCTGAAGAATCAACACAGGATAGTGAAAACATATTGGATGCCTTATTGGGTGAATCTGATATAGGTAGGAAAAAGTTGGTGTTAGAAGCTTCAGGAAGAACTGCATTAAGAAAAGGTAAATGGGCAATGATACCCCCACATAAGGGGCCTTCATTATACAGCGGGGTTAACATCGAATCCGGGAATGATGAAGCCTATCAGTTGTATGATCTTGAAATTGAAAAGGCTCAACTAACTAATCTTGCGGACTCATTGCCAGAGAAATTAGAGGAACTAAAGCAGGATTTCCAAGAAATTATAGATTCTGAAGAAAAGTAAACAAGTATGAAGCAATTATTTATAGTAGCAGGAATTATTTTAATTCTGTTTTATAATTGTAATAATAAAGGGGCCCTTCCTCAAGAGGCTTCCAAAAAGCCCAATATTATTTACATTCTGGCCGATGATTTAGGTTATGGAGAGCTAGGTGTATATGGTCAAAAATTAATCGAAACACCAAATATAGATGCATTGGCAAATGACGGCATGATGTTTACCCAACATTACAGTAGTGCACCAGTTTGTGCACCAGCGCGATACATGCTTTTAACCGGAACTCATAGCGGGCATTCGTATATTCGAGGTAATGATGAATGGCGCGATCGAGGTAAAGTATGGGATTATCGTGAAATGATTAAAGACTCCGTTCTAGAGGGGCAAAGGCCTGTTCCAGATTCAATTAATTTTTTTCCGGCTTTGCTTCAGAAAGAAGGTTATGCCACGGGAATGATAGGCAAGTGGGGTTTAGGCGCACCTCATACCAATTCAATTCCAAACAAAAAAGGCTTCGATTATTTTCTAGGTTATAATTGTCAAAGGCAGGCCCATACCTATTATCCGGTACACTTATATGAAAATGAACATAGAATTCATTTAGATAATGACACCGTTGCTCCCCATACCAAACTTTCAAAGGGTGCAGATCCCAATGACCCGCAGAGTTATGCTCCATTTAATTTAAATGTTTATGCTCCTGAGGTGATGTTTAATGGTATGATGATTTGGATTAAGGAACATAAGGATAGACCTTTCTTTTTTTATTGGGCAGACCCAATTCCTCATAATGCCATACAGGCTCCAGTGCGTTGGGTGGAATATTATAAAAGGAAGTTTGGGGAAGAGGAGCCATACCTGGGTGAGGCAGGATACTTTCCCCATCAGAATCCACACGCAGGTTATGCGGCACAAATTTCTTATTTGGATGAGAATGTTGGTAAACTTGTTAAGTATCTTAAAGATAATGGCCTTTATGATAATACTTTAATAATTTTCACTTCAGATAACGGGGTAACGTATTCAGGAGGTACGGATGGCGCATATTTTAATAGTTCAGCACAATTTGGAGAGGAATATGGCAGAGGTAAGGGATTCGTATATGAAGGGGGTATAAGAGTTCCAATGATTGCGACCTGGCCAAAACAAATTAAACCAGGTTCCAAAACCGATTTAATTAGTGCCCAATATGATGTATTGGCTACTTTTGGAGAATTGACAGGTTTCAAGCAAGAATGGGCCACGGATGGTATAAGTTTTTTGCCGACCTTAATCGGTAATGCAAATGATCAAAAACACCATGAATTTCTTTATTGGGAATTCCCTGAATATGGTGGGCAAGTGGCAATAAGGATGGGCGATTGGAAAGTAATAAGACAGCACCTCAAGGACGACCAAGAACCTACACTTGAACTTTATAACCTAACTCAAGATCCAGCCGAGGAGAACAATATGGCTGAAAACCATCCCGAGATTATAGAAGAAGCTGAAAGAATTTTTAAGGCACAACATGAGAATGCTGTTATTGAACGATTCAGAATTCCTCTAATAGAGGATGGCTTATTAGGTGAATAAACCTTAAATTGAAGCAAAAAGTATAAAGGTTATTGTAATGCATCAAATAACTAGAAGATTTCTCTTTCTCAGCTGTTTTGCTGTATTCGGAATATTGTCTGGATGCAAATCCGAGGAAGATAAAATCCAAATTGATTCCAAACCTCCAAACATTTTGTTTATCATGTCAGACGATCATGCTTATCAGGCCATCAGCGCCTATGATGATCGTTTAATACAAACTCCAAATATCGATAGAATTGCGCGGGAAGGAATGTTGTTTACAAACGCTTCAGTTACCAATTCTATTTGTGCTCCTTCCAGAGCTGTTATTTTAACAGGAAAGCATTCTCATATCAACGGAAAAATTGACAACATAAGCCCCTTTGATACTACTAATGTTACCTTTCCCCAATTGTTTCGAGAAGCTGGTTATCAAACAGCGATGTTTGGCAAACTTCATTTTGGCAACAATCCTAAAGGTGTAGATGAGTTTATGATTTTGCCAGGTCAGGGAAGGTATTATAATCCTAAATTCATAACGAAGGAAGGTGATACCATAATTAAAGGTTATGTCACCGATATTATTACAGACCAAACACTTAAATGGTTAAAGGAAAAACGAAATCCAGAAAAACCGTTTCTGTTGATGTATTTTCACAAGGCACCACATCGTTCATGGTTACCTGCCCCAAGACATTACCGAGAATTTACCCAAAAGAAATTTCCGCTTCCTTCCTCTTTGTTTGACGATTATAAAAGAGTTCATGATTCAAATATTTCTGACTCTATACCAAAATATAGTACCGCGGCTAAAGATGCTGAAATGAGTATTTTAGCGCATATGACTTTAGGTTATGACAATAAAGTCAACCTTCAAACCCTCAACCAATTAGGGGTTAAAGAAGATTTCATGAATTGGCCTCCTACATCTAATATGGATGAACAACAGTCAACTATTTGGGACAGTATCTATAATCCAATAAGTGCCGATTTTTTAGAGCGATATAATCAAATGTCCACTGAAGAGCTTATGGAGTGGAAATATCAGCGCTACATGCAGGATTATTTAGGTTGTATTGCTGGTGTAGATGAAAATGTAGGCAGAGTACTTGATTATATTGAGGATTCAGGTCTTGAGGATAAAACGGTGGTCGTTTACACTTCCGATCAAGGATTCTATCTAGGGGAACATGGCTGGTTCGACAAACGATTTATGTATAATGAAAGCTTTAAAACCCCATTGTTGATTAAATGGCCGAATGTAATTACACCAAATACGACTCAAGAAGAGATGGTTCAAAATTTAGATTTTGCCCAAACTTTTCTTGAAATGGCTGGGATTGTTGCTCCGGAGGATATGCAAGGCGAAAGTATTGTGCCTCTTTTAAAGGGTGAGAATCATTTGTGGAAAAGAGATGCTATTTATTATCATTATTATGAATATCCCGGAGTTCATATGGTGAAAAGACATTACGGTATAGCTAATAAGCGCTACAAACTCATGCATTTTTATTATGACATAGATGAATGGGAATTATATGATTTAGAAAAAGATCCTCAAGAGTTGAATAATGAATATTACAATCCAGAATATTCAGAGATAGTCGGGGAATTAAAAACCAAATTGAAAGAATTGCGATTGAAGTATAAAGATTCGGATAGCCTGAATCAAAAATTTATTAATCAGTATTCGGAAGAGCCATGAAGAACCTTTTACTTTTTACCATCTTTGTTTTCTTTCTTAGTTGTAAAAGTAATAAGGAAGACAACCCAGTAACTGTTCCAGAAGTAGACAGGCCCAATATCGTCCTCATTTTTATGGATGACATGGGTTATGGTGATTTAGGCGTGTATGGTGCTACAGGTTGGGTAACTCCAAATTTAGATAAGTTAGCTTCCGAAGGAATGCGATTTACGAATTTTCATGCAGCCACTGCAGTTTGTAGTGCTTCCAGAGCTGCTTTGTTAACAGGTTGCTATCCTGATAGAGTAAGTGTCCATGGGGCCTATTTTGCAAATGCAAAACAGGGTCTTAACCCAAATGAAAAAACGATAGCAGAAATTCTTAAAGAAAAAGATTATACTACAGGTATAGTTGGAAAATGGCACTTAGGAGACCATCTTTCTATGCTTCCGTTGCAACAAGGATTCGATGAATATTTAGGAATACCGTATTCTAACGATATGTGGCCAGTTTACTATGATGGAACACCAGCGGATTCTATTAATAGTAAAAAAATTCCTTGGAAAATTGGCATGCCTGAACTTCCTTTAATTAGAGGTAATGAAAAGATTCGCGGTATAAAAAACCTCAATGATATGGACCAAATAACCACTATATACACTGAGGAGGCTGTAGAATTTATTGATAAACATAAGGAAGATCCATTTTTTCTGTATTTGGCCCATTCCATGCCTCACGTTCCTCTTGGAGTATCAGACAAATTTAGGGGTAAAAGTGATCAGGGGCTCTATGGAGATGTAATTATGGAAGTGGATTGGTCGGTAGGTGAGGTTATGAAGAAATTAAAAGAAGAAGGCTTAGAAGAAAACACCGTGGTAATTTTTACCAGCGACAATGGCCCTTGGCTCAACTATGGAAATCATGCAGGAAGCACTGGCGGTTTACGTGAAGGTAAAGGTACAATGTGGGAAGGAGGTGTAAGGGAGCCCGCAATAATAAAATGGCCAGGTGTTATAAATAGTGGAAGTGAAAGTGATGCCCTATTGTTAAACTTGGACATTCTACCAACTATTGCCGAAATTGTGGATGGTAATCTTCCAGACCACAAAATAGATGGTATTAGTATGTTGCCCGTTCTTAAAGAAGAAAAAAATACAGTTAGAAATGAATTTTGGGGTTATTATGGGGGTGAACTAATATTTGTGCAAAGGGACGAGTGGAAACTTTATTTTCCTCATAAATACCGCGAGTATGTAGGATATCAACAAGGTTTGGACGGGTTTCCTGGAGAAACTGGTGTTACAGAAATGAAGGAAATGGAGCTTTATAATATTTCGGAAGATATTAATGAAACCACAAATGTGATTACTAACTATCCTCAAATAGCAAACGAGCTCTCTGAACTTGGGCAGAAAGTTAGGGAAGAGTTGGGAGACAGAATTACAGGTGTAAAGGGCAGGGGAGTAAGACAGCCGGGAAAAGTTGAAACAACGGCATCCAATTGAACTGTCAAAATAGCACAATAATATTAGTTTCTAACATATTCTAACAATATTATCTCGAATAATACTCTCAATTTTGCTTTAAATCTTAATTTAGTAGTATGGAATTCGAATGGAAGGGTGTAATGCCCGCAATCACAACCCAATTTACGGCAGACGAAAAACTAGACCTGTCGATGTTCAAGGTGAACTTAGATGCCCAATTAGAAGCAGGAGTTCACGGTATTATTTTGGGAGGAACCTTAGGAGAAGCAAGTACCTTGTTGCCTGAAGAAAAAAGAGAACTCACCAAGTTTACCAAAGACATCGTTGGTAACCGTGTGCCAGTTGTAATGAATATTGCAGAGCAATCTACAAAAGGTGCCATTCATGCTGCAAACATTGCAGAAGAAGATGGGGCAAACGGTTTAATGTTGCTTCCACCTATGCGGTATAAAGCAGATGATGCAGAAACTTTAACCTATTTTAAAACTATTGCTAAGAACACCTCTCTTCCCATTATGATTTACAATAACCCGGTAGATTATAAAATAGAAGTAACGATTGAAATGTTCGAGGAATTGATTAAGGAGGATAATATCCAAGCTGTTAAAGAATCCACGAGGGATATCACTAACGTTACCAGATATATCAACCGTTTTGGAGACCGTTTAAAAATTTTAACTGGGGTTGACACTTTGGCCTTAGAAAGTTTGGTAATGGGTGCAGATGGTTGGGTTGCTGGATTGGTAGATGCATTCCCAGCGGAAACCGTTGCTATATATAATCTTGTTAAGTCAGGTAATATCCAGGAAGCAATTGAAATTTATAGATGGTTTATGCCCTTGCTTGAATTGGACATTCATACTAAATTAGTTCAGAATATTAAATTAGCGTCAGTTGCAACAGGCATAGGAAGTGAACATGTCAGAGCGCCGAGATTACCACTGGCAGGAGAGGAGAGAGAACGGGTTTTGAATATTATCAATAAAGCAATGAAAACTAGACCTGTACTCACTCAGGTTACATCTTAATAAAATTTACATGTTTACTGGAAAAAATTACATCGGCTATTCTCAAAGTGCTGATGGAAATGACGTTTTTGAATCGTTTAATCCTAAATCCCAAACTATAGGTGGAAGTTTTGTAATTGCCACAATTGAAGAAGTTAATAAGGCGGTGGCTTTAGCAAAAAATGCATTTCCTGTTTTTTCTGCAAAGTCAGATGAGGAAAGGGCAAATTTTCTTGAAACTATAGCTGATGAAATTTTGGCCTTGGGAGACGACCTTATTAATACTTATTGTTTTGAGTCGGGGTTACCCGAGGGACGAGCCATGGGTGAAAGAGGGAGAACAATGGGACAACTGAAGGCTTTTGCAAACCATATAAAAAGTGATAATTGGAGGCATGACTTTACAGACGAAGCTGATACTTCAAGGCAACCATTACCAAAACCAGAATTGTTTAAATCTGCCTTGCCATTGGGTCCGATAGCTGTATTTGGGGCTAGTAATTTTCCCTTGGCTTTTTCCACTGCTGGAGGTGATACCGCAAGTGCGCTAGCTGCTGGTTGCCCTGTGGTTGTAAAAGGTCATCCAATGCATCCAGGAACTGGCGAATTAGTTTCTAAGGCCATTATTAAAGCTGCAAAAAAATGTGATATGCCCGAAGGGGTATTTTCCAACTTAAATAGTAATGGTAATGAAGCTGGGCAGCTATTGGTCTCACACCCTGATATAAAAGGAGTAGGATTCACTGGGAGTTTAAAAGGTGGAAAGGCATTGTATGATTTAGCCTCCAAGAGGAATGAGCCAATTCCAGTTTTTGCGGAGATGGGTAGTATCAATCCAGTTGTGCTTTCATCTACAGCCATTGAGAAAAGAGGGAATGTAATCGCTAAACAGATTGCTGGTTCAGTTACATTGGGAGCTGGTCAATTTTGTACTAACCCAGGTCTGGTAATTGTTTTGGATAACCCAAACCTTAAAGAGTTCGAAAACCAACTTTCAAATGAATTAGAACAGATTGAAGCCCAATGTATGCTTCATCCTAATATTAAAAATGCCTTTAATAAAAACCGGGAATCTAAATTACAAAGTGAAGTAATAACTGCATTGAATGCCATTGGTAATGAAGAAGGTAATCTTTCATCTGGTATGGTGGTAAAGGTTGCTGCAAAAGACTTTGTTGCAAATTCTGAATTACAGGAAGAAGTATTTGGACCATTTACCATGCTCGTGGTAGCAAAGGATATGGAAGAATTGAAGAAGGTGATTTCATCACTTCATGGTCAATTAACCGCCAGTGTTTTAGCTGAACCAGAGGATTTTGAAGAATATAAGTCCATTGTAAATGCCCTTCAATTTAAAGTTGGCAGGATTATTTTCAATGGTATGCCAACAGGAGTTGAGGTTTCGCCCGCAATGGTTCATGGGGGCCCTTTTCCTGCAACAACAGATAGTAGATTTACTTCCGTTGGTTTAACAGCAATACAAAGATGGATAAGGCCGATTTGTTTTCAAGATATGCCCAAAGATTTAATGCCGTAAGTGGCGTTTGTGATACATGATAAAACAAACTTTTGACTGTATTGATGCCCATACCTGCGGTAATCCCGTCAGGTTGGTAAAAAATGGTGGTCCCAAATTAATTGGAACCACTATGAGCGAAAAACGTCAGCATTTTTTAAGGGAATACGATTGGATTCGGAAGGGTTTGATGTTTGAACCACGAGGGCACGATATGATGAGCGGTAGCATTTTATATCCACCTCATGATCCCAATAACGATTTTGCCATTTTATTTATAGAAACCAGTGGTTGTTTACCTATGTGTGGACATGGCACTATTGGTACGGTTACTATTGCCATTGAGGAAGGAATCATAACGCCAAAAATTCCAGGAAAAATTAGAATGGAGGCCCCTGCCGGTTTGGTAGAAATTGAATATAACCAAGTAAATAATAAGGTGGAATGGGTAAAATTGACGAATGTTAAAAGTTATTTAGCTGCCTCTGAACTTACGGTGGATTGCCCAGGACTTGGAGAATTGGTTTTTGATGTTGGTTATGGCGGAAATTTTTATGCAATAGTTGATCCTCAAAAGAATTTTCCAGGACTGGAACATTTCTCAGCTTCACAAATTATCAACTTTAGTCAGGTTGTAAGGCAAGAAATAAATTTAAAATATCCTGATTATTTTGTGCACCCTGAGAATGATACAATTCGGGATGTCACTCATATGCTTTGGACAGGAGCGGTAATCGACCCAACTTCCTCTGGAAGAAATGCTGTATTCTACGGTGACAAAGCTATTGACAGATCACCATGTGGAACAGGTACTTCTGCACGAATGGCACAACTACATGCAAAGGGTAAATTGAAAGTTGGAGAAGATTTTATTCACGAAAGTTTTATAGGATCAAAATTTGTTGGAAGGATTGAAAAGGAGATGAGTGTTGGGGATAAGTTGGGTATAGTGCCAAGTATACAAGGATGGGCACGAATATATGGACACAACATCATAACAATTGATGAGGAAGATCCTTACGCCTTTGGTTTTCAAGTAATTTAAAATTTAGATATGAAATTCTTTTTATTGAGTCTTTTTTTAGTAATTAACCTTGGGGGGGTTGTGAAAGCACAAAATGATTCAGTGCCGTTGGAAACTTACCAAAGGGCAATGAAGTTCACTCCCCAGAATTTGATTAATAAAAAGGTTTACAATCTCCGCACAGATGTTACTTGGTACAAGGATGGCAAAAAATTTTGGTTTATTGATTATTCTCAAAATGGACCAACCTATTTTTCTTTCGATTTAAAATCTAAAAAAAAATCTCCCTTATTCAATCATGACAAGCTACGGTCTGCTTTAGAATCTGAAGTTGGTACTCGGCTAACCTTGGATAGTCTAAGATTTCAAAACATTGAAGTTAAAGACTCCTCCATTCATTTTCAATTCAAAGAGAATAAGTATGAATGGTCACTTAAAAACGAAAAGTTGGCGAAAAAAGATTCTGCTAGAAACAACAATAATGGTAACCGATTTGAAAGCATTTCCCCGAACAAACAATGGAAAGTTTACAGAAAAGATCACAATCTGTTTTTGGAACATACTCAAACATCTGAAAAAACCGCCTTATCTGAGGACGGTGAGGAGGGTTATGACTATGCGAGTTGGTATGGTTGGTTCGATGAAATGATGGGTGAAGGAGGGGCAAGGCCTGAACGATTCTCAGTTTCTTGGTCTTCAAATTCTAACTATTTATTTACCCAGATATGTGATGTGCGGAAGGCAGATAAAATGTATTTGTTGAATTATGCGATTGATAGTTTGTATCGTCCATCCGTACAATCTTATTACCGTGGTTCTCCCGGAGATTCTACTTTGGTTTTGGTAACACCTGTTATTTATAATATTCAGACTAAAAGCAGGCTTTCTTTAGACCTACCTATCAATACTCATATAAATGCCGTGGGTTTACAGTTCTTGGAAGGTAAAGACTATGCTTTGGCTTCATGGAAGGAGCGTGGATTTAAAAAAGTCGTATTAAAGGGAATCGACTTAAAAACCCAAGAAATGGTAAGCCTATGGGAAGAAACCTCAAATACAAGTATTGACAATTTTGAATTCAGGTATTTAGAAAAGCAAGACAAAATAGTTGTTCTTTCAGAAAAGTCTGGTTGGAAGCAGTTGTATCTGTTAGATATTTCTAGCTCAAAAGTAACTCCACTTACACAAGGTAACTTTGTAGTTAATGAGATTTCTTATATCAATTCTGAAAATGGGGAAGTATATTATTTGGCCTCTGGTACAGATACAAATATGAACCCTTACTACCAGCGATTGTATAAGGTAAATTTAGAAGGTGAAAATCAATTATTAACTCCGGAACAAGTTCATCACCAGATTCAATTTTCATTTGAAGGAGATTATTTTGTGGATACGATTTCTGCAGTTGATGTGCCCTCCAAAACCGTCTTGAGAAATGCCGAGACTGGTAAAATTGTTGCCCAATTAACTACAGCCAATACATTTTGGGCGGAGGAACTAGGTTGGAAGCGACCGGAAACTTTTTCATTAATTGGTAAGGATGGAAAAACCACCATTTACGGTTCGTTTATTCTCCCTACCAATTTCGATCCTAATAAAAAATACCCTGTTTTAGATGCGACTTACACTGGTCCACATACACAGGTATTTCCTAAATCATTCAATTTGGCATTTAACAATCAATATTTTGCAGAATTAGGTTTTATAGTCGTTTCAATTGATGGATTGGGTACAGCGGGAAGGTCTAAGGCTTTTAGGGAACATTCTTATCAAAATATGGGAGATAACCTGAGAGATCATGTTTTAGCTATAACTGAACTGGCTAATCGTTATAAATTTATTGATGCCGAAAGGGTCGGAATATTTGGTCATTCCGCAGGGGGTTACGATTCTGGACATGGCATTTTGGCCTTTCCAGATTTTTATAAAGTTGCAGTTGCTAGTTCCGGAGATCACGACTTTCGTATGGAGAAGGCATGGTGGCCAGAGATGTATATGGGTTGGCCAATAACTGAGAAGTATGAGGAAGTTTCCAATATAACTTTGGCCAAGAATTTAAAAGGAAAACTACTGTTGGTTCACGGTGGCTTAGATCATAATGTTAACCCTTCTGCAACCTATAAGTTAGCTGAAGCCCTTGTTAAGGAAAATAAAGATTTTGATATGTTGATTTTGCCTAGCCAGAGACATGGTTATGTTGGTGAAGCAAGAAATGTATTCTTAAAACGTCGCTTAAATTATTTTGTTGAACATTTATTGCATAAGACCCCACGTTGGGACTATGATTTTGAGTAACTATGAATAGAAAATGCGTTATTATTGGCGGTGGAATAGTAGGTTTATGTACGGCCTATTATCTAATAAAAGAAGGTCATGAGGTAATTGTTGTTGATAAGGGAACGGACGCCGAAGGAGCTTCTTACGTAAACGCGGGCTACATAACCCCAAGTCATGTTATACCCTTAAGTTCACCCGGAATAATTACTAAAGGTTTAAAATGGATGTTTAACAGTAGAAGTCCATTCTATGTGAAACCACGTCTGGAAAGTAATTTTTTAAGTTGGTCATGGGCTTTCAAGAAATCTGCAACAGAGGCTAAGGTAAAGAAAGCCATTCCTGTAATAAAGGAAATTAATTTTTTAAGCAGGGATCTATATGAATCTATGAGAGCTGGTGGAGATTTCGATTTTAATTATCATCGAAACGGAATCTTTATGTGCTATAAAACTGAAGAGGCAGAAAAACATGAAACGTATGCAGCAGATTTGGCTATTAAAGAAGGTATGGATGTTAGACACTGTACCTTGGAGGAAATGAAAAAAATGCAACCCGGTGTAGATTATAATCTAAAGGGCTCATTTTTCTACGACTGCGATGGGCATATGACTCCCGATGATTTTATGCAACAAATTACTACTTACCTTGAAAAATCTGGAGTTACCATTTTAAGGGGTAAAGAAGTTGTAGATTTTAATCAAAGCGGAAATAAAGTAACTAAGGTTGAATTACTAGGTGAGGTTATAGATTGTGATGAGGTTGTTATTTGTTCTGGTGTTTGGACATCAGGGTTAGTAAATAAATTAGGAAGTAAAATGCTTATGGAAGCAGGAAAGGGTTACAGTTTTAATACCTACACTTCTACCAACATGACAATTCCTTGTATTTTGGTTGATTCCAAATGCGCGGTTACACCGATGAATGGTTTTACTCGATTTGCTGGGACTATGGAACTTTCGGGCATTAATAAAATTATTCGCAAGGAAAGGGTAGATGCAATTGCCGATGCTGCCAATTCATATTTTAATCATTTAAAAATTACTGAGGAAGAAAAATCTAAAGCCCGCAGTGGGTTGCGTCCTTGTACTCCAGATGGACTTCCCTATATCGGTCGGCTTGGAAATTGGAAGAATGTAACCGTAGCAGCAGGTCATGCTATGATGGGATGGAGCCTTGCGCCTGCGACGGGAAAATTTGTTTCAGAAATTATTTCAGAGCAGCCATTATCGATGGACATTAGTCCTTTTTCGCCCGAGAGAAGATTCGTTTAAAATTGTTTGGTTGAAACCAATTCTATTCAAAATACCAAAATCAAGCAAAGCATCTATCCTTATTCAAGTTGATGAGGAGCGGCATTTTTATGATAAGTTACATTATCATCCAGAATTTCAGATAACCTTGGTTGAAAAGGGTGATGGATTGTTTTTTGGGGGAGTGGGAATGGGAAAGTTTGCCCCTGGGGACATATTTTTTGTTGGCCAGAGTACGCCACATTTACTAAAGTCTTCTAAACGTTATTACCAAGAAAACTCAAGCGGTGTAAAATCTATTTCTGTTTTTTTTAATTATAATTCATTTGGAGACTCGTTTTTTGAATTGCCAGAAATGCGGCAATTGAAAAAGCTTTTGGAGATTACATCCAGAGTTATAAAAGTCTCCGAAGGAGAACAGCTTAGAGTCGGCCGTTTAATCCAACGAATGTTAGATTTGAAGGAACACGACAGAATTATTGGCTTGATGGAAATTCTGAGGGACATCGCAAATTCAGAAGTTAGTTATATAAATTCTGATGTTGTGACCTATCAATTGAAGGAACAAGGTATTAAAAGGCTAGATTCGGTTTTGAATTACACGTTTACACATTATAGCGAAACCATCAACATTGATCAAATTGCAGATTTAGCAAATTTAAGTCGCTCTCAGTTCAGTAGGTATTTTAAGGAACGCACGGGTAAAAGTTATATGGCTTTTTTAAATGAGGTCCGTATTGAAAATGCATGTTCTATGCTGTTGGATTCCCAATCGACCATCGAAGCAATTAGTTATGATGTAGGCTTTCAAAATCTATCTAATTTTAATAGGCAGTTTAAAAAGATAAAAAACCTTACGCCTTCTGCCTTTAGAAATATCAATCAGCTTTAATTATCAATTGCCGGAGGATTCTCTTTCCAAAGCCTCTAGCTTTGTAGTGGAGGCTTCCAATACAGGATGGTCGGATTTTTTAGCTAGCTCTATAGCCTTTTTATAATTTTCTTTGGCTTTTTCTATTTTCCCAAGTCTTGCATAGCCATCGGCAAGGCTGTCATAAACATTGGCTGAATTGGGATAATTTTTCACATTGGTTTCAAAAGCATATATGCCAACCTCTTTAAATCCATCCATTGGGGCACTTAAAAATTGATAACCCCATTCATTTACAATAGGTTCTGAGGAGATTTCAAAACCGTATAATTCGGAAATATCTTGCGAATGTTTTACTAAATAGTCCACAAATCCTTTTCGTCCACCGAAACGATCAAAGTCCTCTGGTGATTTAGGTTCGTCATATTTGTAATCTTGAAAAATAAATTCTAGTCCATTATAGGTGCCCCTGTGCGGAATTGTACCATGAGTTTCGGTAAACATGGGCTCAAATTTGTATTTGATGTTGGTTTCGGGATGTTTTTCGGAATGGTCTTCAAATTCGCCTATAAGCTTATAAACTCCTCCTAGCATGGTGCCGCCTTCATTGCCGATTGTCATATAATAACGAATTCGTTCCTTATTATATTTATCAAAAAATGGCTTCATATTTTTTGATAGATTTTGATCATTGAACCAAAGACTTGGGCTTAAAGCAATATACGCTTGAAACAGTTTTGGCTTATTAAGGAATGCATAGGTCGCAAACAGACCGCCAAATGAATGGCCTATTAAAATGTTGTAAGGAGCCGGGCTATAGGTTTTATTTATTTCCGGCATTAATTCTGTTTCAATAAACTTTAAAAAATTATCAGCCCCGCCTGATCCCTGAATTACGTTAGATTCATCATTGTCTATT
Organism: Aegicerativicinus sediminis; assembly: GCF_015476115.1. Classification (GTDB taxonomy): domain Bacteria; phylum Bacteroidota; class Bacteroidia; order Flavobacteriales; family Flavobacteriaceae; genus Aegicerativicinus; species Aegicerativicinus sediminis. The sequence continues at coordinate 1,711,511 of NZ_CP064295.1, forward strand.
ATGGTTTGTTCAGGAGTTAAATCTCGCGTCCTATTGGTGTTTTCAATAGCTACCACTATTGCTGCTGGCATTCGACTACCTCCAGCTAAAAAATCAGTAATACCAGATGTATGTAAAAAATGAGTCCGTCCATCTAATAAATAAATCACTGGGTAGGCGGTATCGAAAGAATTAAATCGGTTTGGAAGATGAACCGTGTAGGTTCGCTCTTCATTGAGAACTTCCGATTTTATCTTAAAACGTTTGCCGATAACCACATCTTCTTGTGCAATAATAAGTGATGAAGTGAATACTAAAAAAGAAAAAAGGACTGGTAACAATTTCATAATAAAGGAATTAATCTTCTTAAAATTAATAATTTATATCAATTAAAAAATCTTCTTAACTTTAAAAACCCCACTTTTAAGAAATCATAACACCACTAAATTCAATTATTTTTATGAAGCGTATATTCATTGCTTTAGGTATCTTTTGCCTTTTTATTATGGTCATTGCCTGTAAAGAAAATTCAAAAGAAAACCCAGAAGCACAACCCTCTAACATTCCATTATCAACAATCGAGATAACCACAAACGTGATGGACTTCCAAATGCCCGATACACTTAACTCTGGCTGGACAACTTTTAAATATATCAACAAATCAGATGAGGTACACTTTCTAATATTTGAGAAAATGCCCGATAGTTTGAGATTTTCTGATTACAAGCGGGATATATTTCCTCCCTTTTTGGCGGCTCATGATTTAATGTCTGAAGGGAATTTTGAGGCTGCTATGCAGGAATTCGGTAAAATACCTGCTTGGTTTTCTCAAGTTAAAGTTGCTGGTGGTGTTGGCATGACCAGCGAAAGGATGACCGCCCAATCCACAATATATCTAGAACCTGGAGTTTATGTTATGGAGTGTTATGTGCGAATGCCAGATGGCAAGCCTCATGCACTTTTGGGAATGATTAAGGAGATTATTGTTACTGATCAAAAAAATCCAGAACTAGACTTTTCTCCAGATTATGTAATTAGCGTTTCGGCTATGTCAGGTATTCAATTTAATGATTCAATTCCTAATGGAAACTATCAATTTGAGGTGAATTTTAAAGACCAAAAAATTTATGAAAGTATGTTAGGGCATGATGTTAATTTGGTGCGATTAGAAGAGGGTAAAGAATTAGATAGTTTGGCTAATTGGCTAAATGCTTCTGATTTTCAAGCCCTGAGAACTCCAGCGCCACAAGGATACCAATTTTTAGGAGGTGTGCAAGACTTAGAAGCAAATCAAAAAGGCTATTTTAGTGTTGAATTAAGGCCTGGAAGCTATGTCCTGATTTCTGAAATTCCTGATGCTCTTAACAGAAATATGTACAAGACTTTTAATGTTTATACCAAAAACTAACCAAAACTTTAAATGAAACATCTTTTCAAATTAACGGTAATTTTTATTCTCCCATTTGTAAGCTTTTCCCAAGATAAAAAAGAAGACAAGTGGGATGTTAGTAAACCTGTAGAACCATTTTCAGAAGTTACCATTTCCACAGAAGAAGGTACCTGGATGAGTGTAGACGTAAGCCCTGATGGACAAACCTTGGTCTTTGATATGCTCGGAGACATTTTTACCATGCCTATAAGTGGAGGTAAAGCCAAATTATTAAGGGGAGGGCATGCCTGGGAAATTCAACCTCGCTTTAGTCCAGATGGTAAACAAATTTCTTTCACAAGCGATGCAGGTGGAGGCGACAATATTTGGATTATGAATACCAATGGTTCTGACGCCAAACAAGTGACCAAAGAAGATTTTCGCTTGTTGAATAATGCAGTTTGGACCCCTGATGGAAATTATTTAATTGCGAGAAAGCATTTTACTTCTACCCGTTCTCTTGGAGCTGGCGAAATTTGGATGTATCATACTTCTGGAGGTGGAGGTATTCAATTGGTAAAAAAGAAAAATGACCAACAAGATATTGGCGAACCATGGGTAAGTCCTGATGGCAAGTATGTCTTTTACAGTGAAGATATGTATCCGGGAGGCTTTTTCCAATATAACAAGGACCCTAATAGCCAGATTTATGCTATTAAGCGATACAATATGGAAACGGGTGAAACCAAAACAATCGCTAGTGGACCCGGTGGAGCCATTCGTCCCCAGGTGTCACCTGATGGAAAAACTTTGGCGTTTGTAAGAAGAGTTCGCACCAAATCCGTGTTATACCTAATGGATTTGGAAACTGGAGTAACTAAACCTGTATTTGATGGTTTATCAAAGGACCAACAAGAAGCTTGGGCAATTTTCGGTGTATATCCAGGGTTCAATTGGATGCCAGACAATAAGCATATTGTTATATGGGCAGAAGGTAAATTGAAGAAAATTAATACTGAAGATGGTACGTCGATGACCATTCCTTTTCAGATTGAAAGCAAACAAAGTATAACAGAGGCATTAAAATTTAAGCAAAATCCTGCCCCCGAGACCTTTGAGTCACACGTAATTCGAACTGCGAAATTGTCTCCTGACGAAAAAATCTTAGTCTTCAATGCTGCGGGTTACCTGTATACTAAATCTATGCCTAATGGAAAACCTAAGCGCCTAACAACAGGAACTGATTTTGAGTTCGAGCCTTCTTTTTCTCCTGATGGTAAATCAATTGCATATGTCACATGGAATGATGAAAACAAGGGAGCCTTAATGACGATTCCCTCTTCAGGTGGAGTCCCAACTAAACTAAGCTCGGAAAAAGGCATTTTTAGAACTCCGGCTTATTCCCCAAATGGAAAATCGATTGTTTTCAGAAAAGATGGGGGTAGTGGTACCTTTGGATTTGCTTATGCCATGGAACCTGGGATTTATTTATACGATTTAAACACCAAGAAAGAAGAAAAAGTTACTGATGGTGGCGAATATCCAAGATTTAACCCAAAAGGTGACCGCATTTACTATCAAAATGGTGGATATTTATTCGGTAGTTTAGATAAGAGTTTGAACAGTGTTGATTTAAAGGGTGAAGATAAGCGAACTAATTTTCATTCTAAATATGCTAATCAATATGCTATTAGTCCTGATGGTAATTGGCTTGCGTTTGGGGAGCTTCATAATATTTATTTGATGCCGTTTAAGGAATTTGGGCAAACTTTTGAACTTTCAAAGGATTCTAAATCTCTTCCGGTAAAGAAGATTTCTGAAGATGCGGGAATAAATCTACAATGGAATAATAAAAGCAACATTCTACATTATACATTAGGGTCTAAACATTATAGTATCGATTTAAAGGATGTCTTTGATTTTGTTGAGGGTGCACCAGAGGAAATGCCAAAAGAAATAAAGCGCAAAGTAACGGATATTGGACTTACTCTAACTACAGACCAGCCAAATGGTGTCATCGCCTTAACGGGTGCCAAAATAATTACCATGAAAGGTGAAGAGGTAATTGAAAACGGTGTGGTCGTAGTCGAAAAAAATCGAATTAAAAGTATAGGTAAGGCAGGTGAAGTGAATATTCCTTCCAACGCGAAAACCATTGATGTTAGTGGTAAGGTAATAATGCCGGGTATTATTGACACGCATGCACATTTAGATGCCTTTGGGGATGGGATCAGTCCTCAGAAAGAATGGTCATACTATGCTAATCTCGCCTTTGGAATTACCACCACCCACGATCCTTCGGCAAATACCGAATATGCCTTATCACAATCTGAAATGGTTAAAACAGGTCGTATGGTAGGTCCTAGAATTTTTAGTACTGGTACCATCTTGTATGGTGCCGATGGAGATTTTAAAGCAGTAATCAACAATTATAAAGATGCTGAATCTGCCATAAAGCGAACAAAGGCTTACGGCGCTTTTAGTGTAAAAAGTTATAACCAACCAAGAAGGGAGCAGCGCCAACAGGTTATTAAGGCATCTCGAGAAAATGAAATAATGGTCTATCCAGAAGGTGGTTCAACTTTTTTCCATAACATGACAATGATTTTGGATGGACATACAAGTGTAGAACATAACATTCCCGTCGCCCCTTTATATGATGATGTTTTGCAACTATGGGGTGCTAGTAAAACTGCAAATACACCAACCTTGATTGTTAATTACGGGGGTTTAAACGGTGAATATTATTGGTACCAGCATAGCAACGTATGGGAAAATGAAAAATTGCTGAAATATACTCCGCGTAGGATTATCGATAGCCGTTCGCGTCATAGAACTATGGCGCCAGAGGAAGAATATGAAAATGGACATATTTTGGTAGCTAAATCATGCAAGGCTTTGTTAGACAAAGGAGTTCATATATGTGTGGGTGGCCATGGTCAGTTGCAAGGATTAGGTGTGCATTGGGAAATGTGGATGTTGGGCCAAGGTGGCTTTTCAAATTATGAAATGTTACGATCTGCTACCATTTATGGAGCAGAGTATATCGGAATGGGGGATGACTTAGGGTCATTAGAACCAGGTAAATTAGCGGATCTATTAGTTTTGGATAAGGATCCTTTGGTCGATATTCAAAATTCTCAATTCGTTTCCCATACAATGGTTAATGGAAGATTATTTGACACATCTACAATGAATGAAGTTGGAAATAGAACTAAAGAAAGAACCAACTTCTTTTGGGAGCAAGATGGTTATAATGACGATTTTGGGTGGCACGAGGAGACACAATCTTTTACCCGACCTAAGTGTATCTGTGGTCATTAATTTACAGTTTCCATAAAGCCTTTTTAATATTTGGACTTTTAATATAAAGTCCAAATATTTCCTTAAAGCGTTCATGGCCAAAATCATAAATCTGTATTTTTAGTGAAAATGCTATGATTCCAAAACATGTCTTGGGTAAAATTCACTAAAAAAGGTATTTATTGTGTTCCTGGAAAATTCTATCTAGATCCTTGGTTGCCCGTAAAACATGCTGTTATATCACATGGTCATGCGGACCATGCCCGCTGGGGAATGCGGCATTATTTATGTCAAGATGCTACTAAACCGATTTTACTACACCGGATTGGGGCGGATATTTCGGTCGAAAGTATGCCCTATGGTGCGCAGAGAACAATCAATGGTGTGGCAGTAAGTTTTCATCCTGCCGGACATCTAATAGGGTCTTCGCAAATTAGACTAGAATACAAGGGAGAGGTTTGGGTATTTTCTGGAGATTATAAGGTGAAGGACGATTTTCTATCCACACCATTTGAAGCTGTTAAGTGTCATACGTTTATTACCGAAAGCACATTTGGCTTGCCAATCTATAAATGGTTAGAAGAAAATGAGTTGCAACAACAACTCCATAATTGGGTGACATTAAACAAAGAAAATAATCGCACTTCTGTTTTTTTAGGTTATTCACTAGGTAAGGCGCAGCGTCTTATGAAATTGCTAAATGGCTTAGATCAAATGTATGTGCATTCTGCAATAGATAATATCAACAATGCTATTGATTCCGCAGGAATTTCTTTGCCTCCTACCCAACGTTTGGAATCCGATTTTAATAAAAAAGATTTGGAAGGAAAGATAGTAATTCTTCCTCCAGCTCTTCTCGGCTCTAAAATGTTGAAACGTTTACCAAATGCGGCAACTGCTATCTGTAGTGGTTGGATGCAGGTGAGAGGTAACCGTCGTTGGCAAAGTGTCGATGCTGGATTTGCAGTAAGTGATCATGCTGATTGGGATGGCCTTTTAAATGCCGTGAAATCAACTGAAGCTGAAAAAGTTTATGTGACGCATGGGTCAAAGGCTACTTTTTCGAAATATCTAAATGAAATTGGCATTGAAGCTGAAGAAATAGTGACGGAATTTGGTGAGGAGGATGACACTGCCAAAGACGAAACAAATCAGTCCAGCATATGAAAGATTTTACCGACTTAATCAACTCGGTGGAAATCACCAATAAAACCAATGCTAAAATTGATGCACTTGTACATTATTTTAATGTAGCCGAGGACAAGGATAAACTTTGGCTCATTGCTATTTTTACTGGAAGACGGCCACCTAGACCCGTAAATTCTAATTTAATGCGGCAATGGTGTTTGGAAATTGTTGGCTACCCAGAATGGTTGTTTTTGGAAAGTTATGGTGTTGTTGGTGATTTAGGTGAAACCATGGCTTTGATGTTACCAGAACCTTCGCATCGCATCCAAAAGCCCTTGCATCAATGGATGAAAGAATTGAAAAAGTTACGAAGAGCTACTGAGGATGATAAGAAAGAATATGTTCTTAGTGCTTGGGATGGCTTGCAAATGCAGGAGCGGTTTATTTTTAATAAGCTTATCGGAGGCAGTTTCAGAATTGGGATTTCTAAAAAGACTTTGGTAAATGCCTTAGCAAAATATTCGGGATTAGACGCCAACCAATTGATGCATTCTATTAGCGGAAAATGGGATATTGACAGTATTTCATTTCACGATTTGCTTAATGGCGAGCACGTGAATTATGACAACTCTAAGCCCTATCCATTTTGCTTGGCTTATGCATTAGAAAAAGAATTGGATGATTTAGGAAAACCTAATGAATGGCAGGTGGAGTATAAGTGGGATGGTATTCGGGGTCAGATTGTTAAGAGAAACGGTCAGGTATTTATTTGGTCGCGAGGGGAAGAATTGGTAAGCGAGCAATTTCCTGAACTGATAGAATTTATGACTTCAGTATCTTCAGACTTTGTTATTGATGGTGAGATTCTACCCATAAAGGAAGGAGCAGTTTTGTTGTTTAATGATCTTCAAAAGCGGCTTAATCGTAAGACCATCAGCAAAAAATTGTTGAATGAGGTACCAATAGGATTTTACGTTTATGATATCATGGAGTTCCAAGGGAAGGATATTAGGAATAAACCCATGCAAGCACGCCGTGAAATACTTGAAGGTCTTTTTTCCGGATTTCCTCCTTCTGAAACGGTAAAACTATCCGAAATTATTCAGTTTAAAGATTGGCAATCACTTACCAAGATTAGAGAGAATTCGCGAGATATAAATAGTGAAGGTTTAATGTTAAAGGAGAAAAATTCCATTTATCATACAGGTCGAAAGAAAGGTGATTGGTGGAAATGGAAAGTCGATCCTCTTACCATTGATGCGGTTTTAATTTATGCTCAAAAAGGGAGCGGAAGGCGCAGTGCCCATTATACCGATTATACTTTTGCAGTGAAGGATGGTGAAAATTTAGTAACCATTGCCAAGGCTTATTCAGGCTTAACTGACAAAGAGATTTTGGAGGTAAGCAGGTTTGTAAAACGTAATGCCATTGAGAAATTTGGGCCAGTGAGAACCGTAAAGCCAGAATTGGTATTTGAAATAGCTTTTGAAGGTATAGCTCCCAGCAATCGTCATAAATCGGGAGTTGCACTTAGATTCCCCAGAATTTTAAGGTGGCGTAAGGACAAACCTCTTAGTGAAATTGATACCTTAGAAGAGGTGAAAAAATTGATTCCGACTACTGATGACCTTTAAAAAATCTGAAGGCTACCAACTTATTAACCAATGGATGAAAAATGAGGGTATTAAACCCTTTCAATTTCAATTAGAAACTTGGGAACATTATGGAAATGGTTTTAGTGGAATGGTAGTTGCTCCTACGGGTTTTGGTAAAACATTTTCCGTGTTTTTAGCCTTAGTCATAGATTACATCAACCATCCTTCAAACTATCCCAAAGGCATGAAGCTACTTTGGATTAGTCCATTGCGGTCTTTGGCCAAGGATTTGGCCAAGGCAATGAACACAACGGTTGATCAAATTGGGTTAGATTGGACGGTGGAAGTCCGCAATGGGGACACGCCACAAAAAGTTCGTCGACAGCAAGAAAGGTTAATGCCAGATGTACTTATAACTACACCAGAGACCTTGCATTTATTGTTTGCACAAAAAAATAATTTTCGGTTTTTCAAATCCCTAAAATGTATTGCGGTTGATGAATGGCATGAACTTTTGGGATCCAAACGAGGCGTTCTCACTGAATTAGGAATTAGTCATATAATGGGCATTTCTAAAGAATTAAGGGTTTGGGGAATCACCGCCACCATCGGTAATTTAGAGCAGGCTAAAGAAGTGTTATTGCCATATCCTGAACTTAAAAAGGCGACTGTTCGAGCACTAGAAGAAAAGAAACTAGAGATTATACCCGTTATTCCAGACGAGTTGGAAGTGCTTCCGTGGGCCGGACATATCGGTAAGAAGATGGCGTCCAAAATAGTTCCCATTATCTATGAGAATAATACTACCCTGATTTTCACAAACACACGTGGACAAGCTGAATTATGGTACCAGATTTTGCTGGATGAAGACCCAGAATTGGCTGGGCAATTGGCTATTCATCACGGGTCAATTGATTTTGAGTTGCGTAATTGGATTGAGGAAGCCATTGTTGCAGGTCTACTTAGGGCCGTTGTTTGTACTTCATCCTTAGATTTAGGAGTGGATTTTAAACCTGTGGATTGCGTTATTCAAATAGGTTCTTCTAAAGGAATTGCTAGGTTTATGCAACGTGCGGGTCGAAGCGGACATTCTCCTTATGAGATTTCAAAAATCTATTTTATTCCTACACATTCCTTAGAATTAATCGAGGTTGCAGCTTTAAAGGAAGCTGTTAAGCAAGGGAGAATTGAAGATAGAGAACCAATGGTGCTAACCTTTGATACACTCGTTCAATTTTTGGTAACCTTAGCAGTTGGAGAAGGTTTTATACCGGATAAGGTATTTCAAACCATAAAAAACACTTATGCTTTTCAATTCATTACGGATGAGGAATGGCAATGGGCGCTTCAGTTCATCACTCAAGGTGGTCCAACCTTAAAAGCTTATGAGGAGTTTCATAAAGTGGTAAAACAGGACAATGGTACCTACAAGGTTGAAAGTCGACGGATTGCTATGCTTCACCGTATGAATGTTGGGGTTATAGTGAGTGACGCAATGATGCGTGTAAAGTTTATGTCTGGTGGTTATGTTGGGATGATTGAGGAATATTTTATTTCCAAATTAAATCCAGGAGACAGTTTTATTTTAGCAGGTCGGGTCCTAGAATTGGTGCAAATTAAGGATATGACGGCCTTTGTTAAACGTAGTAAAGCCAGAAAAGCGATTACCCCTAGTTGGTTGGGGGGTCGTTTACCATTAACTTCCAACCTAAGTCATTTTTTGAGAATGAAATTGTCCGAATCCTTAAATGCAGGGACTAACGAACCGGAATTACAATTTCTTCATCCATTACTCGCTAATCAAGAAGAACGATCTCATATTCCAAGGGAAAATGAATTTTTAGTCGAAATGATTGATACCAAAGACGGTTCACATTTGTTTATGTACCCATTTGAAGGGCGATTAGTAAATGAGGTGGTCGCAGCACTTATAGCTTATCGAATAAGCCAAATTCAACCCATAACTTTTACCATTGCTATGAACGATTATGGTTTTGAATTGCTGAGTGACCAAAAAATTCCTCTTGACGAATCGAATATTAAGGAGATTTTGAGCAAAGAAAATTTAATGGATGATGTGGTAAGTAGTATTAATTCTACAGAAATGGCTTCTCGAAAATTCAGAGACATTGCGGTAATTGCAGGTTTGGTGGTGCAAACCCAGCCAGGGTCTAAAAAGAATAATAAAAGTTTACAGTCGAGTTCAGGTTTAATTTTTCGTGTATTAGAAGATTATGAACAAAACAATCTCCTCTTACGACAGGCCTATACCGAAGTTTTTGATCAGCAATTGGAAGAGACAAGATTAAGAGCCGCGTTTGAACGTATACATAAAAGCGAAATAATATTGGTTAGGGCAAAATCGTTTACTCCTTTGAGTTTTCCGATAAAAGTTGATAGCTTGCGAGAATCTCTTACAAGTGAAGATTTAGACAAACGCATTCAACGATTAAAAGCTGAGGCAGAAAGGGCGACTCAAATATGACCATTCAATATAGAGAAATAACATGCCAAGAAGAACAGCTTCTCTTAACCAATCAACGTGCTGTGTATTGGCCAAGGCAAAAGGCGCTCATTTTGTCTGACTTACACCTTGGCAAAGCAGCACATTTCAGAAAATTTGGGATCCCCATTTCAAAAAAGGTTTTCAAAGACGATCTAAAAAAATTAGAGGAACTCATTGGTTTTTTCCAAGTGACTCGCTTAATAATTGTAGGGGATTTATTCCATGCTGAAGCTAATACTGAGGTTATGGATTTTCAAGGGTGGATTTCTAAAAATCCTGGGTTGTCGATAGAGCTTATAAAGGGTAACCATGATCAGTTAACAGATAGAATATATACCCTGCTTGGAGTAAAGATTTATAAAGATTCTCTAGAATTAAGTGGATTCTGTTTTGTGCATGAGCGCCCACAATCATTTACTGATAAATTCACAATTACAGGCCATACCCATCCAGGGGTTGTGTTGAAGGGAAGGGGAAAGCAACGGGTCAGACTGCCGTGTTATCAACTTTCAAAATCCGGACTTGTTCTTCCAGCCTTTAGCAAGTTTACTGGCTTGGACACACGAAAGACTAAAGAAAATCCTATATGTTACGCTATTACAGATACTTCAGTGTTTGAGGTTTAAAAAGCATTCCGTATTTTTAGTGGTTACTAACTAGTTTTTTAATGAAAGTTTATTGTTGGATTCTTTGCCTTTTTTTGGTGGGTTGTACTTCCGACAATAGAGAATCAGACTTTCAGCTCTCATTTATATTTAATACCTCCACTTTTATAGATGGAAAGGAGGCATATCTCAACTCTCCATTTGTAACAGCTGGAGATAGGGTATATATGGTTGGCCAACAAGATGGAAGTTTTAAAGAATTGGGGTGGCACATTCCTGATGAAATGGGTGGGGTATGGGCACACCCCATAAAACTACTGGATGGATTTCAATTACGGATATCTAATGGGGATGAGACCTTGAGTTTAGACAACGCAAGTCAATTTAGAAATTATCCATTTGGAAGTCGGCAACTTTTTAGCCTTGAGTCCCTTGACATAACCGTTGAACGTTTCCAATTTGTACCACAAGATTTTGAAGGTCTCGTCGTTCAGTATGTTTTTAAAAATACCTCTAACAAAAATCAACATTTCAACCTAAGATTTATTGCTGATGTTGATTTAAGGCCAACATGGTTAGGAGATGAGACAGGATTAGTGGATACCCCAGATGTAGCTAATTTTGAAAAAACTACTGGCCAATGGGTGGCAAAAGATCGCAAGAATCCATGGTTTGTTACCTACGGAAGTACCTATGAGGCTATCGGAAATGCCAAATATTCGGCAAAATATAAAGGAAAAGGTTTAAGAACAGTAACCGATTACAATATGGAGATTCCCAAAAATAATGAGGAATCAATAACATTTTTTGTAGCCAGTTCTTTAGTTTCAAGGGAAGATGCTACTAAGAAATTTAATCAATTGAAGGATGATTATCCCCGATTTCTACAGGCAAAAAAAGCTAGATATGTCGGTTTAGGAACCAAATCCAAATTAACCATACCAGATAAAAAGTTGCAAGAAGCATTTGAATGGCTTAAGTATAATTGTGACTGGTTAGTTCAGGAGGTTCCTGGGTTAGGCAAGGGTATGACTGCAGGAATTCCTGATTATCCTTGGTTTTTCGGTGTCGATAGCGAGTATGCTTTGAAAGGTTATGCAGCCATCGGCCAGTTTGAAACAGTAAAAAGCACAATTAAGTTGATCGATAGCATATCTAAGGTAGCCAACGATAATGGTAGAATCATACATGAAATGTCCACCAATGGGGCTGTTTTTAATAAAGGGAATGTAAATGAAACACCACAATTTGTATCGCTAATATGGGAGGTGTATAAATGGATTGGGGACGAATCTTTCCTGGAGAACTATTATCCAACTATTTTAACAGGGATGGAATGGATTCAAAATGAAAAAGATAAGAACCAAAATTTGTTTCCCGATGGTTTTGGCATGATGGAAATTCATGGATTGGATAGTGAAATGATTGATGTTGCTTGTTATACCCAACGCGCCTATGAGGATACTTCTAAAATAGCTTTGGAATTAGGAGACAGTTTAAATGCAAATAAATATAGAAATCTTTCAGAGCAATTGAAGACTGCCATAAATAATGAATTCTGGTCTGAAGAGGATGGTTCTTTTGCTGATTTTATTGGTACTGATATCCAAGCCCTAAAATTAGTTGATGATGCTTTGGTACGTGCGGATACTTTGAATAAACCATGGTCTGTTGAGGAGTTAAAACTGTTAAAGGAAAAAATAATAACTACGACTTCGTCAGACCCAAGCCCCTTTGTTCTACATCATAATTGGGTGGTTAATACACCTATGGAAATGGGTATTGCAGATAGTACAAAGGCTATTACGGCACTTAATACGGCGACACAATACAGTAATCCCTTTGGAATGTTTGTTACGGGAATTGATAGAGACGAAACTGCAGGGACTGAAATATCCTCTTTTAAAGGAAGTGAGATCTTTTCCTATACTGGTGCCGTTATGACGCTGCCTACTGGGGTGCAAGTGATAGCAGAAAATAACTATGGTAGAACCGATAAAGCATTGGAATATCTAAAGAGAATGACTAACTCTTTTAGTTTTGCCCTTCCTGGAAGTATGTATGAAGTTTCACCCGATTATGGAATGATAACCCAAGCATGGAATATTTATGGTTATGCTATACCTATTGTACAGCAGTTTTTCGGTATTCAACCAATGGCTTCTAAAAAGACAATTACCATTCAACCAAAAATGCCTCAAGAATGGGATGTAGCTTCCCTAGAGAATGTTCAGGTCGGAAATAATGAAATTTCAATTTATTATAAGCGGGTTGAAAACAAGCTTGAACTTCAGGTGCTTGAAGCAGATCACGATTGGACTCTAAAAATTCTTTTGCCCAAAGGTTCAGATTATGAAAGTTTTGATGAAGTGGAAGTAAAAACTATGGGTGATAATATCCTATTTACGTCGCACTTGCCAGAAACAAGAATTATTGTTTATTACGACTAATTGATTGTTTTGGTGGAATCTCTTGCTATAACCCTAGTAGAAATTTCAACTATTTGATGGTTAATCGACTGACCGTTCTTTAGATCCTGAATATTTTCATAAAGTAACTCAAAAGCCGTTTCTCCCATTTGGAAACCTGGTTGGTCCACAGTGGAGAGTGAAGGTGAAGTTACCTTAGATAAAAACCAGTTGCTAAATCCAATTATAGAAATATCATCAGGTATACGTTTACCCAATTCTTTCAGTTTAATAAGTGCACCAGTGGCAACTAGGTCTGCAAATGCAAAAATTCCATCGACATCTGGGTGTTGTTCAACTATTTCTTGGGCAAGTTGGTAGCCATCTTCAAAGGATAAATTAAGGCTTTCGAATACAAGGCTGTCATCAAATGCAATACCGTTTAATTCTAATGCTTTTCTATAACCCATTAATCTATCTATAGTTGTTTGAGGTTTTAAAGGTCCTCTAATATGTGCAATCTTCTTGCAACCTGAATCGATAAGGTGTTGGGTTGCCTGTTGAGAAGCTTTTCGGTCATTAATCATCACTTTCGAACAATTAATCAATTTTGAAATCTTGTCATACAATACAACAGGAATTCCATTGTCGATTATAGCATTGATATGTTTGTATTGCACAGTTTTGTCTGAAAGAGAAAGGAGTATGCCATCTACATTTTTTTCAATGAGTAGGTTTATTTGATCCTTTTCTCGTTCATAAGATTCTTCAGACTCTAAGACAATTACCAAATATCCTTTTTGGGTTGCCGCTTTAATTACACCATTGATGATGTTAGAGAAAAAGTGGTGTACAACCTGGGGGATAATGAGACCGATTAACTTTGATTCTTTATTTCTTAAACTTTGGGCAAAAGGGTTTGGGGTATAATGCAATTGTTTTGCAAGTGCCTTAACCTTTTCTTTTGTTTTAGAACTTATGTCCGGATAGTCCTTTAACGCCTTAGAAACTGTAGCGGGAGAAATTCCTAGGGTATCCGCAATTTTTTTAAGAGTTACGTTTGCCATTTCCTTAATCAATATTAAGGATTTTTCTCCTAAAAAATAGTGTCTGGACGTTTTAGTTGATTCAATTGATTGCGAAGTTCTGGTTTCAATAGGGAAAGGCCATATTGATAAGAAGCATTCATCCAACCAAAACCTTCTTTGGTGATGTATTGAAAATCTGTTCCAACATTGCCATATTCTGCGAATACCTTATGTGTCGCCTCAACCACATCGTACTTTTCTGGAATGGTGCCATTGTAATCTACTGCATTTCTAGTAATCATATAAAGCCAACGGTAAATTAATTCTTGGGCTAAATCTTCATACCCATAATTGATCAAACCTCTCCATGCCATAATTTGATGAGGTGCCCATCCGTTAGGATAATCCCACTGACGCTGAGGCCGTATCTCTGAAATAGCCCCACGACTATCTTCCGTAGAAGCAGCCAAGCCACCTTTTTCTTTTAGAAGAGGAATAGCAGTTTTCACCAGTTTGTCGGCCTGTTCTTTGGAGGCCAAGTTGGCCCAAAGGGGTGCCAATGTTGTCGCAGAAACAAAATCAGTTTGGCTTTTCGTTTCCACGTTATAATCAAAATATAGCCCTCTTTCTTCATTCCATAAATATTCATTTACACTGGCTCTACGTTTATCAGCCTGTTGCTGCCAATAATCAGAGGTGTATGTTTTATCACCAATTGTTAATGATCCTCCAAATTCATTTTTTATTAGATCTCTAAAATCATTTTCATATTTGTAGAGCATGGCATTGAGTTCTACCAAATTCAAATCTGCTGCGAAACCATCCATACGATAGGAGGTGTCATGACCTGATTCCCTCATGGTTCTATCATGTATGAAATACTCATCTAGATTTTTATCATTAATTTCTCCTTCTGAGTAGGCTTTAATATAACTTGCTGGCGACATATCTATGTTAACTGCAAATTCATGTATTGCTTCATCGAAATGACCTTCCTCCGTTTCTGGCGGTACCCCAATACCTTCGGCTAGATAGCGATTAAGTCCATTTGAAGAAAGGCGTTTACCCATCACCATCCAAACAGTTTCATATTCTTTTATAGCTGTTATTAATTGATCTTTCAGCCAATCGGTATCATTCGTTTTTTTGTAGACTTCACTAATTAGACTACTATAAAATGGCGGTTGGGTTCTTGTTAAATAATACGAACGGTTTGCATTTAATATTTTGCCATAATTATTAATCTCATATTGAAAATTTTCAGCCATTCCCTTAGCCAAATCCACTCTTTCGTCTAACAACAAACCGATCGACTCGAAATAGCTATCCCAACCATACATTTCATTAAATCTACCGCCAGGAACAACAAATGGAACGCCCTTATATGAATTACCATCCTTGACTAATTTTAAGGAAAGAATCCCTGGTTCGTTATTAATAGATTTAACAAATTCTGATGTAATATTTTCTGGTAGTTTAATTGTCTTAATTGGTAGTTTTTCTTCTAGTGATTTAAAGTAATTAAAGGCAACCGTGTCTGTATGTGGGACATAGATTCTCAAAGATTGGGAAACTAAATTTTGATTTTTGGTATCCTTAATTAATTTTTGAATACCATCCTCATCCAAATGACGTGTTAATCCATCCCAATAATAGTCTTTAATCATTCGGGAAATTCTGTCTACAGGAGGTTCGTTCAGCTTATCCAATTCAATAATTGCTATACTATCATTTTCAGCGGAAGCCAATACCAATTCTTGAAGCAAATTTGTAAGTGCCATAGTGCCTTCAATGATAGTTTCATTGCCGTCTATGGTTTGTATTTTAAAGGATTTATCGGCCGTATCATCAATGGTAATTTTTGTATCGCCATCTGTATCTTCTTCATTTAATAGGCGTTCTAATGTCGAGTGTATATTCACTTCTAAAGAAGAATTAATTTCCTTAGCCGAATCTTCTTTACAATTAAAGAGTAATAATATGGTAGTGAAAACAATTAATAAAATCTGTCTCATTGGTTCAATTTTATACATCAATCAAATCGAATTTCTTTGGGCATAGATCTACCAAGACGGGTTGCGAGAATTGCCGCAATTAAAAAGAATACACCACCAAACAAAATTGCATTAACGGCATTGTTTCCCAACCAATGTTTAATGATGGGGCCGAAAGTAACCGTTTGTATTCCCATTGGAATAACAATCATCATATTTACAATACCCATATACACGCCCCGGCGTTCTTGTGGGATTACTTTAGAAACCATAGAATAGGGGATACCCATCATGGCAGCCCAACCAATACCAAAGAGGATCATAGGCACTAAAAGGGCAAATTCATTTTTAATAAATGGCATACTTAGCATCGCTGTGGCTGCAAAAAATAAGCTCACAACATAGACAGATCGAGAGCCATATTTTCTAGCAAAAGGAACAAGGGCAAGTGCTGTTAACATAGTTACCAAATTATAAGTACCATTCATCAATCCGGTTTGTGCCAAGGCTTGTTCCGATAGATCCTGAATGTTTTTAGCAAATGAGACATCTACCATTCCAATCGATTCACCTGCATTACAGGCATTCATAATCCCTTCAAATTTTGTTGTGTCGTCATTTGAAATTCCATAAAGACTTGTTCTGAGCATTGGGGTTATAAATTGCCAATAAACAAAAAGAGCATACCACTGGAAGAAATAAACGCCACTTAGTTTCCACATTAACTTGGGCATGTCCTTAATGGCATGCGCAATTTCTACAAAGGGTTCAGAAGCCCTTTTAATAAATGATTTTTCCTTTTTTTCTGTCTTCAATTTATCTAAATCTTCAGGGGATGGAGGTATTTCTGGAGTTTTCCAAACTGACCAAAGTATGGTTGTTATGGAAGCAAATGCGCCTAGGAAAAAAGCATAATATACCCATTTTGGAATGGCGGTAACGGTTTCTGTAGCGGTGCTGCAAAGTCCAGCGGTAACATCAGAGGGAGCACTAAACCAATCTTGGAAAAGGAAAAGAGAGAAATTTGCGATGGTAATTCCAGCACCTACAAATAAACTCTGCATTTGGTAACCGAAGGTTAATTGGGAATCGTTCAATTTGTCCCCTACAAAAGCCCTGTAGGGTTCCATAGCAGTATTATTGGCTGCATCTAGAATCCAAAGTAAGCCAACAGCGAACCACAATTCTGAACTGAACGGAAAAGCTACCAAACATAAACTCGCTAAAATTGCACCAATCAAAAAGAAGGGACGCCGCCGTCCTCCCCATTTGGGAAGCCATGTCTTATCAGATATTGCTCCAATTATAGGTTGAATGAGTAACCCTGTAACTGGTCCGGCCAAATTGAGAAGTGGTAAATCTTCATGGTGTGCCCCTAAAAAGGAGAAGATGGGATTAACAGCAGTCTGTTGCAATCCAAAACTGAACTGAATTCCAAAGAACCCAACGTTCATGTTCCAAATTTGCCAAAAAGAAAGGTTTGGTTTAACTAGTTTCATCTTTTTTGTTTACGGAAAAGTGGTAGTTAGTGTCGACTATGATATCGGCAAGAGCCGCTTGTTTTTTAATTATTTGGTGTTCAATCAATAACACCCTCTCGTTAAAATCGTCTAGAACATCCCTTGCTCTTTTTTTGCGATTTGCCATAGTTTGCTTAAAGTTAGCACCCATGAAAATAACATAATTGGGAGATTTTAAATTACCAACATAAGTTCCTTCAACAATACAAAAATCTAAGTTCGTAGGCCGAATGAGTTCTGTTTTAATGCTATTCTCTGAATAATTAACCAAAGGTTTTTCTAGTTTTGGGGCTCCATTTTTAAAGGATGTAAGGTGGAAGTCCAATAATGCCAAGTCAACTTCATTTGGGCCAACCTTATTTATATCTTTTAATCTTTGCTCATGGTTAGTCCTTGGGGGGAGAAAAAAATAATCGTCAGAATGGAAAATGTACCCCTTAAATTTTGTTTGGTCTTCTATATCAATTAGTAAGGATTGGGCCATGCTAGATTTTCCGCATCCAGATTCTCCACATACCGCAATACAGAATCTAGGAGATGGAATTTGCTCCATTCTCAATTTTGAAAGGATATGTGCGCTTATGGGCTTGTATTCTGAATAGTATGTAAGTTTATCCCCAATCATAACATCAAAATAGATTTATCAAAATTTGAATCTAAGGCAAACTTCATAAAAATTATTCCTGAAGCTGAAAACCCCATTTGTACTTTACCAGCAGGTTCTAAGGTGTCGGAACGGAAATATTCATTGAAATTCCAATCAGATTCTGGTAAAAGATCAATTAAATCTTTAGCGATTATGGCAGATATATCTTGTAAACCTTGGAAGGTTAGACCAAGACAAAGCCATCCCAGCCAAACAGGCCATATGCCTCCATTATGAAATTGGTAAGGATAGTTTTTGAATGAATAAGAATAATTATGCCTTAAAAACTCCCAATCGCATTCGGTCTCAGTAATAACTGGCCAAAAAGCCGGTGGCAGGGTTACATTTATTTCATTTTTTAAGTTTAAAATAAACTTGGTTAAACCTTCTTTCTGATCCAGAGGAAGTTGCCAATTTGAAAGTGCAATTCCATGGCCAGCACAATCGAAACGCATATCATATTTACCTGGGAGTAGATAAGAACAAAAATGCTGTTGCTTCCTTTTAACTGCTTCGTTAAAGGCCTCTTTGTGATGTTTTAAATTATCTTCCGTTCCCTCAGTTGGCCAATAATTTGCAAGATAATTTCTTTCAATGGATTGCAAATTAATTTCGTTTTCGGGATTTATATTGGAATAACAATTTCTTGCCCAATAATAAAGCGCATTGTCATAAAGTGTATAGCCTTGAATGGGGTATTCGTCTGCCCAATTACCACTTAAAGGGGTATAAAGCCAACCCCTTCCATTAAATTCGACTGATTTAAGAAACTGAAGACATTTTTCAACTACGGGTCCTAATTTTGCCCATGTGGCCCCGTCATTTTCAGAATTGTAATATAGGCAAGCGCCAATAATAAACCAACAGTTTGAATCTACCCTACCAACCAAGCTTCCGAAGGATACATCGGCCTTATCCTTCATTTCTAAAACGTTAGAGGGGATCATTCCCAATTCATGTTGGTGTCTGGCCAGCGTAAGCAGGGAATTTTTTAATCCAAGAATTAAGTTTTTTTCCTTGGTTAGCAATCCAGCTATTCCACATATAATGCTGTCCCTAGCCCAAACCCTTTGATAATTATCAGAACTTACGGCACTTGCCATATATCCATCTTCGGTGGATAATGTATTAAGCAGGGCTTTGGCCTGTTCATAGTATGAGCCTAGTTTCGAGTCCATTTATTTAGTCATTAGGCTAATGGCAAAACCACCACCCGCGGCTAAATGTATGTCAATCGTTGATTGCTTATCTACATCCATTTCTTCAATGGTATAGCTAGTTGGATTGGTATCCCAATCTGCATCATCACCATCCTTATATATTCTTGCAGCATATGATTTGCCTTCTTCTAGGAAATCAAAATTTAAGGTCACATCGCGTGGATTTTCATCCGTAATACCTCCAATAAACCAGTTTGAGGTTTCTTTTTCTTGTCTTGCAATAATTACGAAATCTCCAACCTCACCATCCAACACTTTAGACTGTTGCCAATCAACTCCAACATCAGAAATAAATTGAAATGCTGGATGTATTTTATCATCTACCATATAATTTTCTGGTAAATCGCAAGCCATTTGAATAGGACTATAAATTACCACATACAAAGCTAGTTGTTGGGCAATAGTAGTATTGACTTGATTGTTTGGTTTGTATTGATCAAATTTAATATCAAAAACTCCTGGAGTAAAATCAATGGGTCCACTCAACATTCTTGTAAAGGCAACAGTTGGTAAATGGGATGGTGGATTGCCGCCATCAGTTGCCCATGCATTAAATTCTTGACCTCTAAGACCCTCTCTTGCAATTGCATTTGGGTAAGTCCTTCGCTTTCCTGTTGCTTTAATTGGCTCATGTGCATCTACCGCAATTTGCTTTTTAGCGGTTTCTTCCAATACTTTTTGATAGTGGTTCACCATCCATTGCCCATGATGGTATTCTCCTTCAGGAATTATCTTTCCAACATAACCAGTTTTTACAGAATGAATACCGTGTTTAACCATAAAATTGTACGCAGGTTCCATTTGTTTTTCATAGGTCATTGGTGCTGCGGATGTTTCATGGTGCATAATCATTTCTACGCCCTTAGATTTGGCGTAATCCATAACTGCATCAAAATCATAATCTGGGTAAGGAGTTATAAAATCGAAAACTCCTTCGCGATCATTGTTAATCCATTTATCCCAACCAGTATTCCAACCTTCAACAAGTAATCCCTTAATACCATTTTGAGAGGCAAAATCAATATATCTTTTTGCATTTTCAGTTGTAGCTCCATGTCTGCTCGTTCCTGCTTTGCCTTCCGTGAACGTATTCATGTCCTGACTTCCTTCCATATCCCAGGTTGATTTGCCAAGGTGCATTTCCCACCATATTCCAACATATTTCATTGGTCTGAAATAGCTCACATCACCAATAGCGTTAGGGTCATTTAGATTAAGAATAAGTTTAGACTCTATTAGGTCACCTGGCTTTTTTGCAATTTGTAAGGTACGCCACGGCGTAACAAAAGGAGTGGTCAATTTTGCTTTTCCACCGAGCCGCTCAGATCCTACAAGTTCACTAACAAAACTGTGATTTTTGTTGTCCACTTTTAGGGTCATACCAGCATAATTGGTTAAATCTGCTTCGTGAAGACTTAAATACAAACCGTTGTCAGTTTTCATGGTAACGGGTGTGTTTACTGCATTTTCCGGTATATAGGTGGCACTAAGATTAGGATGGTTTCGCTTAGAAATTGCATCAATTTCAGAAATGGAAGTTTCGTTGTATAGGTGTTCATATATATCCCAATCTCCAGGAATCCACCAAGTCTTGTGATCTCCTGTAAGATTAAATTCAGTAAGTTCATCCGTAATTAGCCCCTCTTTTAAATTTTCCTGTTCAGGAAATTCATATCTAAAACCAATACCGTCATTAAAAGCCCGAAATATAATGGTCATTTTACGATGTGGATCGATGGTTTCTTCGAGTTCTACCTTTAACTCATTATATTTATTTTCAACGGTAGCCTGTTCTCCCCAAGGCATATCCCATGTTTCATTAAAAGAAGATTCTGTACTGGCACTAATTTGGAAACTAGCAGACATATCTGGCAAATCTTTAAATTGAAATGCCATATAAGAAGTATCTACAATCTTTTCATTGTTATGAAAAACCAAATAGGTAGGTTTACCTTTTTCATCTAATAAAAAATGAATTGTGTTTTCGTTATTTGGAGAGCTTACACTTAGACCTGAATCATTTTTTTGTTCTTTTTCCTCACATCCCAATGCGAAAAGGAGCATTAATACTGTAATAATTGAAAATCTCATGAGTTAGTTATTAAGTGGAAAATATACTTCCGCCTTCCATTCTAAAGGATTGCCACCATTATGAGGATCATTCCTGTAAATTTCAATGGGTAGGGGCTGTACTGAAATATTGTGTTCTTGAGCATATTCTAATAGTGCATTCCAAGCAAAGTTAGATTCTCTATAATTGCCATTGAAATCAGCCCTTAAAGCTTGGAATGTATTAAGATAACCAAATTTTATAATATTTGTAGAAGGTTTTTCGGGTGATTTTCTGATGGGAAAACAGAAATCAAATTCAATCTCACCAGTCCTTTGATTCCAATGGGTTACTTTTAAAAAGGGGTCGCCATTTAATTCAATATTATTGTCTTTAATGTATGCCATTATATCCCCGATGCTTTGCAACATTAAATTTGCCTTATTTTTTATTTCACCTTTTGAGGAAACATATGCATAGTGCTGCTCCTTGAATTTTTGTTTAGCTGGACGAAGAATTTCAACATTATAAGCATTTTTAAATCCATTAAGATATCCTATAAAGTTCTTTACCTCAACGGTGCTTTTTTCAACGAATGAATTTTTAATAATCGGAACTTCGATTTTTTGTTTTAGACTATTCTTTAAATCTTTGGTGTAGACCTTCACCTCTGTTAAACTGTCTGAAAGTCTTTTAAATTCCCAATTAAAAGAAATACTATCATCACTTGTAATGAGAGAATAAGCATAAGAATTAAAGGGTTCATTTGAACCTAGTTTAATATTTTTCTCTTCCAAACGGTTGTAATGGTTCCAATAATCTAGGGTTGTATAGACAATGGCAGGTGAGGATTGTGTTTTAAATGAAATACGATAATCGTGATCTTTTATTATAAAATACCAACCGATAAAAAGTACGATAATGAATAATAGCGCATATGCAGCTTTCCTCATTTTAAAAATTCTTCATTTTAAATTTGTTTACAACTAAATCACCCACTTTTCTGCCCTGTACAAGACCATTTTTACAAGCTGCCATATAGTGAATGCCTCCGTACAACCTGCTCATTGCAGCTTCATCGGCAGCAGCGTTAAAAGACGTAAAATCTCTTGCAGGAAGCCCATATGGTTCTTCTGTATCATCATGAAATTTATAGTTGTCGCCAAAAATGGAGGTTAGGACCGTTGAAGCGGCACCTGAAACAACGGAATGTCCACTTGGATATTCGGGGAAAGGAGGTGTTTGTAAAATAGGCTCCCATTGATCATCAATAAAATTGTTGATTAAGGTCTCAGGACGAACCAAATTACTCCTGTATTTTTCATCCCAACAGCTAATAAATCCATCAAATAAAGCGATAGAAGTTTTGGTATACGCGTACAGTGTCTCTTCAAAATTATAATCACTTTGCCTACATGCAATTTCGGTTATCCCAATCCAATGGGCTCCGGGGGTAATTTTCTTTTTGGCGAACATTAAATGACCACGATTTACGGATACGTAAGGATTGCAATCCCAAAATCGGGCGATTTCCATTTGCTCTGATTCATCTCCACCTCCTCTAATAGAGTTTCCAATTTCGTATACCTCTTGGAGTTCTTGATAGAATTGACTCTCCTCTTCTAATGAAAATTCTGGGTGTTCCTCAGGTCTAAATTGATCTGGAGATTCCATAGCTAAGGTTCGTATTTTATTCCAGGCAGGCTCAATACCATCCATATAAGCAGGTGGGGTTGGCTGCCACCGGGAAACTTCTTCAGTGTTAACTGTAAATTTGGGCATTGTACGGGTTTGCTTATACATATCTTGATCAATCCAAGAAGCAATTTCATCCGCCACTTGCAAACCATAAATTATTGAGGCTTCTAGGCTTTTAGGGTTTTTCTTCTCCCAAATATTGTAAAGACTATCTCGGAATTCTTCCATCATTTGTTCCGAAAATATAAGACGTTTACTAACCTCCATATGGGCAATAAGTGCCGCCATATCATAATTTACATTCGGATCTGTGGCTTTTTGGATTTTTGGAAAATCTTTGATCTGTCCATAAAATGAATTGAAAGAATCTGAATGAACGGCCATTATTTCGTATGCAGTAATATTTGGATAAACATAAATCCTACTTGCTACCGGAGGTGAGAAAATATCGTGAACCATTATATCGGTGACCTTATCCACCGAGGCTTGATACATTTCTCTGCTTATTTCAATGGGCTCAGATTTACCGCAATTAAAAAGAAACAGGAGACCTATAAGTGTTGTAATTAGTTTTATCGCTTTCATAATTTAATCTAGTATTTTATAAACTTCCGCTTTATCATTGTTAGTTGTAACCAATAAATAATTAATTCCATTTTTATTTAAAATGTTTAAATGCCGAACCGATTTGCCCTTTAAATTAAGTCCAATTTCTGAAGTGTTAACCACTTTTCCATTCGAATTTATTAGGGCTCCCGAGAATGAATCAAACCTACCGTGATATGGTGTAACACCAAAATAATTCCCGGCGGCTAAAACATCCTTTTTTCCATCCCTATCAAAATCAAAGTCAACAAATGCTTTGATTGGCGAAATTTGAAGTTGGTTTGCAAAAGGGTGGAAACTGAATTCACCGTTATTATTTTCCAGATAACCTGAGGCTAAAATATTCACCTCAAATATTTCCGCATTTTCTAATCTTTCATCTTCAAAAATATCTTCCATCTTTTTGCCAGCGAAGGACTTATAGGAATTGAACTTCTTTTTTAAGAATACCATTTGGCTAGATAATTCATCCAAACTTAATATGGGATAGTAACCATCATTTTTATAATTGGCTAGGATAGTTTCTGTTTGACCATTGTTATCGAAATCACCATAATACATTCTAAGCGGATATTTAATAGAAGCTTTAAATTTTGAATTCAAGCCCCAATTTCCTAATAAATAATCATTATCACCGTCATGGTCAAAATCAAATTCCAAGATTTGCTGCCATAAACCATTTAATGGTTTTTTTATTGGTGTGATCTCTTTAAAAGAATCCTTTTCGTTTATAAAAAACCTTGGCGAGAACCATTCTCCAACAACTATTAAATCTTTTAAATTATCACCATCAATATCACTCCAAATGGCATGATTAACCAAGCCCATAGATTTGGGGACTAAATCTGAAATTGCCAACTCTCCATTTTCATTTATCAATAAATAAGAATCCGGTGATTTTCCATAATTACCTGTAATAATTGAATTTCCTACGAAAACATCCAAATCTCCGTCACCGTCAAAATCATATGGTGCTATTATTGATGCATTATTATATAAATCCGGAATTGTTTTTTCAATCAATTTTCCGTTCTCAAATTTCGAAATTGCATCTAACAGTGGGGCATTTTTGCCGTAGAAATCTGCTCCTCCATTACCTAGGAATAATTCATTGATGCCGTCATTATCCAAATCAATCACTGCAGCGGAAACTTGTTCAGTTATTGAATCGGTAACCATTGAGTTAATTGAATCTTTTATAAAACCTTCTGAATTTCCTAAAAATAAAACAGACTTTTTGAATTTGGAACTACCAAAGAAAATGTCAGTATTGCCGTCCGAATTTAAATCTCCTATAGCAACAGCTGGTCCAGCATCTGATTTTTCAAAAGGTATTAATTTTTGACGATTGAAATCAATATAACCATCCTCTTCGTGAGCAAAATTAATTCCTAAATTATCATTTACCTTTTCAAACAGTTTGTTTGTAGTGGCAAAATATTTATATGGTTTATTGTTTTGAGGGGCAATTGATAAAGTTTGTTTGGTTTCAATATTTTCCAGCTTTTGACTTGTAAAATCTGGCCAAATAACTATTAATGAATCAACCCTTTCTTCTTTGCCATATCCGAAATACAAAGTAGGTTCAGAACTAGATTGAAATCCTCTTACGGTATATAATTCCTTATATTGTTTAATGCCGTTGTGATAGGAAACAGCCTTTGTACCTATACCAAATGGGTTTTGTTGAGAATATGAAAATTTAATTTTCAAAAAATTATTAAATGAGCTGCCTTTATTTTCAAGTAACGTTAGAGGGCTATTGATATTATTTATTATTAAATCTAAGTCCCCATCATTATCCAGATCTCCTAAAGCAGTGGCACCAGAGATTAGGGAATCTGCTACAATCCAATTTCCAGTTTGATTTTTAAACATCAAATCTTTTTTACCCTCAAAGACATAATTAACAGCTTTGCCTGTAGGCATAAGATCAAAAGCTTCTTGATCCACCAATTTGGTCTCGTTAATTTTATTTTTAATTTTTTCGCTTGAAACGAATTTGATAAAATCTAAATCATTGGGTCGCTTAGGAATTCCATTGGAAATAAAAACATCTTGGTTTCCGTCAAGATTAAAGTCTTCAATTAAAACACTCCAACTCCAATCCGTTGCCGCCAGACCACTTAAAAGGGCGGTTTCAGCATATCCACTGCCTTTTTCATTTACAAAAAGCATATTGCGGGTATATTGGTAATGATAACCATAATCTTCAGTGCGCATTTTCAAAGTTTGAAAACTGTCATCTCCTTCTGAAGTCTTTAATACCTTTTCATCCTCTGCTAACATATCAAGGGAAATAAGGTCTGGCCAACCATCATGGTTAATATCCGCTACGTCGTTGCCCATTGAAAACCTAGAAATATGCCCAAAATTTTCCTTCAGGGATTCCTTAAAAGTTCCATCTTTTTGGTTGATGTAATAATAATCATCTTCATGAAAATCATTGCCTACGTAAATATCTGGGTAACCATCTTTATTAAAGTCTGAAACCGCTATTCCTAAACCATAACCATTTACACCGCCATATATTCCTGCCTCCTCACTAACATCGATAAATTTTCCGTTATCGTTCCGCATAAGACGGTCACCAGTTTCATAATTGCGTTGGGTGCGAATTGCAGCCTTGCCGAATGACTCTTGAGTATGGATTGCATGGTTTAAAATAAATATATCTAGATCGCCGTCTAAGTCATAATCCAGAAATGCTGAAGAAGAGGCAAAGCTATCAAGGTCTAATCCGTAATCTGAGGATTTTTCACTGAAAGTTAGGTCCCCATTGTTGATGAATAATTCATTATGTCCTTTAAATCCGTTAATCCCAACTACTGCATTTACATAAATATCCAATAATCCATCCGCATTAATGTCGGCCATTGAAACTCCTGTATTCCAGCTGCTGTTACCGGCCACTCCTGCAATTGAAGTAATATCTTCAAAATTTAAATTCCCCTTATTTAGATAAAGTTTGTTTTTATTTTGATTAGAAGAGACGTAAATATCTGGCAAGCCATCATTATTTATATCACCAATAGCAACCCCACCACCGTTATAAAAATACAAGTAGTCTAATATATTAAGTTCATCTGTTTCCTTTAGAGTGTTATTAAAATCTAAACCAGAATCATTAGCCTTAATACTTTTGAATAAGGAACCTTCTTTTTCTGAGCATGAAAAAATAATCGAGACTACTAAAAAATACATTAAGGTCTTATTCATTGATTTTAAACACCTTGGGTTTGTCATCATTTAAGGCGGTGAATATGTAACTGTTTCCGTGCTTATCTCGGATTTTGTCTAGATGTTTTACTTCACCTTTAATAAAAAATCCACTTTGTTCGTAAGGTTGCCACTCAAAATTATTATTTCCATCTCCTAAAAGAACATGTCCATAACTAGCATCAAGTCTAGAAAATTGAGGACGATATTCATAATTATTTCCTCCCATAATTAGATCAATGTTGCCATCGTCATTAATATCGGTGCAGTTAATACCACAGACGCAAGACAATTGAACCTTTGCAGGTAGTTCTTTTACAGTAAACTTTCCATTACCATTGTTAATTGCTATGATAGATTCAGAATATTTAACCTCTTTAACAATTGTATTTGAAATTATTTCCTCAGGGAATAATTCTCGTATACTTTTCGTTGAATACTCGGACGCCTTGAGGTTTTGTTTTTTAAGTGAAACAATTTGACCAACAATGTCTTTTTTTTGGTGTAGGGGATAATCCTTTTGGTTTTCAAATTGGGTCATAATTTGTTCAATGGTACCGTTATTATCGAAGTCATTGATCCATAACCTCATTGGAGATTCAATTGATGGTTTGTAGTGAATATTTTTCCCTTGGTTTCCTATTACTAGATCTAAATCTCCATCATTATCGAAATCTGCAAAGTTTATTGTATTCCACCATCCAGTTAAGCTGTCCAGTTCTGAATTCTGTTTGCTTAGGCGCCTTCCATTGTTTTTGAAAATTTGAGGGCTTCCCCAATCAGATACTGTAATTAGTTCATTTTTTCCATCACCATCTATGTCGAGCCATTTTGCATCAGTTATCATGCCTGAGTTTTTTATATCATAAGCAAATCGCTCAGTGGAATTTTTAAAGGTACCGTTACCTATATTTTCTAAATATAAATGCTGAGGATTAATACCGTATACTCCAACAACACTTCTACTTCCAATAAAAAGATCGATATCCCCGTCTCCATCTGCATCTTCTGTAGCAATTACGGAAACATTGCTGTTGTTAGAGGGTAATTGGATTTCCGATTTTATGAAATTTCCGTTTCCATCGTTTATATATAAACGGTTTTTCATGAAGTTAGAATTCCCTACTTCATTTCCCCCAGAACCTACGATTAAGTCTAAATCGCCATCATTGTCGGCATCAAAGAATGCTGAAGATGTGTCTTCAAATTCAGCATCTTCCAAAAAACAATTTTGTTTAACAGGATTAAGTTTTCCGTTTCCAGCATGTAAATAGATAATACCTTGGGAATTTTTGGCTCCTCCTACAAATATATCCTCATTTCCGTCATTGTTTAAGTCTCCTATTGCCAATGAAGGTCCTTCCTGGGAAACCAAAACATTTAATAACCCTTCGTAATCAAAATCATTATAACTGTTTTCATTATGGGAGTTTAGATTTTGTTCGTCCAATTGGGTAAGTAAGGTTTGGAGGAGAAACTTGTTATTTTGGGAAACTTTGTAAGGTTCTGTTGCCTCAGATTGGTTTAATTGTACTGTTTGATTAGCAGATATATTGACAAGTTTGGTTGTTAAATCATTCGGCCAAACAACGCGGATCGAATCAATTTTATTCGCAGATCCTAATCCAACGGTCATCGGATATTCCATAGAAGATTGAAAACCTCTTGAAGGGATCAATTCTTGCATAATTATCTGATTTCCGAAATAGAGGTAAGCTTTAGTTCCTATGGCAAACTTATTGCCATTTGCACCTTGAAATTTTAATTTGACGAAATTATTTTCCGAAGTTTCTGAGGTGTTGTTTCTATAAACAAATGCCTCCATATTTACGTTGTTAATTACCAAATCTAAGTCGCCGTCATTGTCAAGATCTCCATATGCGGCACCATTTGAAAAACTTGGTTTGCTAAATCCCCATTGCATAGAGACATCGTTAAACGTTAAGTTCCTTTTGTTGTGATAAGCATAGTTGGGTAATGGATAAATAGGCATTTTGTCTATTATGGAATCTATAGCTTCTTTCTTTCCAGTTAGGGCCATTTCTTGGATGATTTCATCAGCAAAGAATTCAATAAAATCAAGATCTGTAAGGTCATGATTAATGCCATTTGTAACGAAAATGTCCTTAAACCCATCATTGTCCATATCAAACATAAGTGCAGACCAACTCCAATCAGTTGCATCAACTCCACTGAAATAGGCTATTTCAGAAAAACTATTATTACCATTGTTTAATTGTAGCGTGTTTTGAATGTACTGTTGGTAAAAATCCTTGGATTGTTTTAACTTAAAAACATTGTAGCCCTCAAACTCCATTACCGATTTAACCCTTACGCTTTCCTTTGGTAGCATCTCTGTAACAAAAATGTCAAGATGTGAATCGTTATTTATATCTGCAATATCTACTCCCATTGCCGAAAGTGACAAATGTGAAGTGTAATCCCTGATTGATTCAGTGAAGGTTCCGTCCTGATTATTTATGTATAAATAATCTCTCTCATAAAAATCATTTGTAACATATATATCGGGATAGAGATCGTTATTGACATCTCCGATTTGAACACCTAATCCAAAACCAATTAAACTTCCATAAATACCAGCTTCTTCGCTGACATCAGTGAATTTTCCATCTTCATTTTTCATTAATTTATCACCTTGCCCACTCAAAACTTTTGGAACATTAAGCCAATCTTCTGCTCTAACATCTCTTTGTTCCATATATCCCAATCCATTAACAGGTACATTACTATTGTTTAGGATGTAGGCATCTAAATCCCCATCTTTATCGTAATCAAAAAAAACTGTCTGTATGGTAAACCCTGAATCAGCTAAATTATATGTTTCTGCACTTTCTGTAAAGGTTAAATCTCCATTATTAATAAACAGATCGTTATCATGATTATTCCCTTCCATTTTGCCAGCGTTACTAACATAAATGTCTAGCAGGCCATCATTATTTATATCCACCATATTTACTCCGGTAGACCAAGGTTTTTGACCGCCTACCCCTGCTTTGTCTGTAATATCCTCAAATTGAAAGTCCCCCTTATTTAGATAAAGTTTATTGGAGGTCATGTTGGCTGTAAAGAAAATATCAGCCAACCCATCATTGTTAATGTCTCCTATAGCCACACCCCCTCCATTATAAAAATTACGGTATTTGAAAATATTAAAGTCTTTTTGATTTTCTACCCGATTCAAAAAATCAATTCCCGTTTCTGCCGAGGATAGTAGGGTAAATAGGGTAGGTTCAAAATTTATATCTTCAATGGATTTGGCTCTTTCCTTTTTGCATGAAAATATCACTAAAACCAATAAGCAAAAGACTAAACTGGTGAACGTTTTACTCATTTTTTTGGCAATGCAATGTTTAACAATAATGGTTTTTCATTATTCCTGCCCACAATCATTAATGGTTTGTTTTTTACGGTGATAAGATTCAACGAGCGGCCAGCACCTTGAATGAAAAAACCAGTATTAGAGACCGATTCAAAACCAGTCTTTTGGTTGTTTATTAATAGTTCGCCTTTAGAAGCGTCTAATCTACCCAATTGGGTGCTGATTTCATAATTATTGCCTGTTAAAAAAAGATCTAAGTAACCGTCCTTATTGAAATCGTAAGATAAAATGTCATTAATTG
This sequence comes from Aegicerativicinus sediminis, assembly GCF_015476115.1. Classification (GTDB taxonomy): domain Bacteria; phylum Bacteroidota; class Bacteroidia; order Flavobacteriales; family Flavobacteriaceae; genus Aegicerativicinus; species Aegicerativicinus sediminis. Next base: position 1,742,026 of record NZ_CP064295.1, read on the forward strand.
ATGAAATTTGTGCTTGCAAGGGCAGCAATTCTTTTGAAAAATGCCCATCACCATCATTTTTAAAAATACAGCTACCCAATTCGTATACCTTTTTCTTTTTTGATTTTTTGATTTTGTCACTTCCTAATATACTTTCTATAGTTGCGTCGGCATAGTCTGAATAGGTGAGATATTCCTTATTGGTATAAGGTAAGCTTTTGGAGAGGTCTTCTTTTGATGCAAATAAGGTTTCCTCCCCATTAAAAAAGTAACTCACAAGTGGGTCTACTTTTCCATTATTGTCAAAATCATAAGAATATAGGGTGATAGGAAATTCAATTGAGGCTTTAAGGAGTGAATTTAACCCCCAATTACCTACGGCCAAATCCAAATCTCCATCAAGGTCAATATCCAAGACTTCAATACTATTCCACCAACCATTTGTATTTTCTAATCCATTTTTGGATGAAAGCATAAATGTTTTTCCATCAAATAAGAATACTGAAACGGGCATCCAATGACCAACAACAATTAAATCCACCAATCCATCATTATTTACATCAGCAAACAATTGGTCTTTTACATTTCCTATTGTAATTAATTCTGGTGCTATTTCTTTTGTGACATCCACCAATTTTTTCCCTTCTATATTTTGAAAAATGTATTGTCTTGGAGACTTGCCGTAAGTTAAATCTATTGCATCGCAGGATATAAAAATGTCTTGATATCCATCACTATTAAAATCACAGACTTTAATAGATGAGGCATTCATCGATTGGTTTTTAAACAAGCTCGAATCAAAAAGTAGATTTCCATTTTTATTCCAATATAATCTGGGCTGTAAAGGGATTCCATCAGAAAATTCATTTCCCCCACTTACAACTATTAAATCCTTGAAACCATCATTGTCTAAATCTGAAAAAACCGCATCTATGTCTTCATGGAGTCTAAATTCTGAAAATGCATTTTCATGAACATTTTTAAAGCCTTGTGCGGTTTGTTCAAGTAGGGCAGAGGGTTGACCTTTGGCTCCTGTAATGAAAATGTCTTCCAATCCATCATTATTATAATCCGAAACTGTAACATTCGGCCCTTCATTTGAATTTACCATTGGTATCAAAGGGTCGCGATTAAAATCGATCGTTGTTTTTTCACTATGAGAATAGGGTAACGTTATTTCAGATTTATTCAATAAAGGCTCATTATAAATAGACCTTGGTTTTTTAGCTCCTTGATTATTGTTATAACTCAGAGTTAGGTTTTGGTTAGCCGGAATATTTTTTAAAACCTGATAGTTTCCATCCGACCAAGTGACGAGTAAACTGTCGATTTCTGTATGATTACCAATCCCGAAATGTAAAGACGGGGCTACTGCAGAAAGATAACCTCGGCTAAGGTAGTTTTCCTTAATCCAATGTAGATTATTTGTGAATAATTCAACTTTACACCCAATTCCCAAAGTATTATTCCCAGAACCTTCAAAGTCAATAGTTATATAATTGTTTTTATTAAGTTGGTTAGAATTGTTTTTAAGGACAAAGGCCTCTTCATTAACATTATTTACAACCACATCTAAATCCCCATCGTTATCTAAATCAACATAAATACTACCATTGCTGTATGAATCTGGTAAAGAAGCCCAATGGTCTGTGCTATTTTCAAAAAGAGCATTTTTTAAATTTCTGTAGAAGTAGTTTTTAGTTTTTTTCTTTGGAAGTTTTTCTATCAATTTTAAGTCCTCTTCCGTCATGCCCTTATTTATCCTATTTTGAATGGCATCGTTAGAAATGAATTTTATAAAATCCATATCATTTGTTGCGCCGAAAATGCCATTAGTAATATGAATATCGTTCCAACCATCATTGTCAAAATCGGCAATAAGTGGGCTCCATGACCATTCCGTAGCGGCTATACCACTTTGAAATGCAATTTCACTGAAATTGCCATCACCTCTATTTAGATTTAAAGAGTTCTGCATATACTGTGGAGAATAACCGTTTTTTAAATAACCTTGGTAAATTTGATAGTTATACTCTTGAGCAGAAGTTTTGTAGGTGGTTAAATCTTCAGGAAGCATATCCATTGATATAATATCAATTTGTCCGTCATTATTTATATCACCTAAATCATTACCCATAGAAAAGTGGGTAGTGTGTCCTAAAGGATTATTGCTTGTATGGATAATCTCTTTAAAACTCCCATTCTTATTGTTTATATAGAGATAGTCATTTTCAAAAAAGTCGTTGCCGACATAGATATCAGGAAAATCGTCATTATTAATGTCACCAAATCCTAGTCCCAGCCCGTAGCCTATAATACTTTGATAAATGCCAGCCTCTTCACTTTTATCTATGAATTTGCCATTTATGTTCTCCATTAACCTATCGCCAAATTGAGAATCGCCCAATTTGCGTTTACTACCTTTACCGTAGGTTCTGTTAGGATGGACGGAGTGAGTTAATAAAAATAAATCAAGATCACCATCTCTATCGTAATCTAAAAAACCAGCTTGTGTAGATAGCGTAGATAAGTCAAGGCCATATTCTTTAGAGAGTTCATTGAAATGAGGTATTCCTTTTTCATCATTTCCTTGATTGACAAATAACAAATTATGGTCTTCCTTAAACTGTTTATAATTTCCCAGTTTGGATATGTAGATATCTAACAACCCATCATTATTTATATCCACTGTCGTTACCCCAGTTGTCCACCCAGAACTATTACTAATTCCTGCCAAATTGGTTATATCATCAAAGGAAAAAAATCCTTTGTTAAGATATAGTTTGTCTTCTGTTTGGTTTGCAGTAAAGTATAAATCTATTAGGCCATCATTGTTGAAATCACCAGCAGCTACACCGCCACCATTATAGAAATAGAGATAATTTAAAATGTTAAATTCCGCCTTGCTCTTAAGCGTATTTTTAAAATCTATTTTGGTTTCTGAGGAGGGGAGAAGGCTAAAAAGTTTTATGTCTGACTTTGATTGTTTTTCAGATTCACAGCCGAATATACTAATGGCAATGATAATATAGAAAGCTTTTTTGATCACGGAAGGAATAATTCCTAATTAGAGTAAATGGAAATATATGGAATAAAAACAGGCTATCCATTGGATAACCTGTTTTTATAATTTAAGCCTATTAATTAATATCCTGGATTTTGAACCAAATTAGGATTAGTGGTTAGAGCAGCTGTTGGTATCGGATACAAATTCTTTGTATCATCCCCATCCACTTCTTTGTAAGACCATGGATTTGTAAATTGACCAAAACGGATCAAATCGTTACGTCGCCAACCTTCAGCATAAAGTTCTCTTCCTCTCTCATCTAATAATTGTTGTTCTCCAACGCTTCCTAAAGGTGATGCACCTCTAATAGATCTTAATTCATTTACCAATGCGGTTGGATCACCTCCCATGCGCATCATAGCCTCTGCTTTCATCAAATGGGCATCTGAATATCTAAAAAGAATCCTATGGCCTGCATAGGCCCCATTTTCTGGATGATACTTTATGACCCTAATTCCCGTCCTTTCATCATTTCCTAAAAGTCCAGGTAATTCCTTCGTAAAGATTAAAGGGTTTCCTGGTCTATCTTTTAATTCGGCACCAGAAGCGTCATATTGTTGGCCAATTAAAAACCCGTAACCAATCCCATAGTGAGATCCGTCTTTAGGAACATAACCTCTTCTTTCTTCTTGGCCATCTCCTATATAGTTAGAATTTGCACTCCCTTCGAATTTATCATAAAATTCAGCAATGGTAGTCCAGCCATTCCATCCACCACCAGTATTATCTGGAGTAATTTGGTTATAGTGCAAACCATTCCATATTAAGTTTCCTGCACTAGAAGTAGTGAAATAAATGGTTTCAGAATCAACGGCATCTGTAAATAGGTCAAAGTATCCAGATTGCAAGTCAAAGCCAGCCGCGTGAATAGCATCAACTAAATTAACCACTTGTTGCATATCTGCATTGTCTGGGCTTCCAGATCCGTTATAGACATGCTTATTAAGTAAAATTTTAGCCAATAAAAATTGGGCTCCTTCTTTGGTTGCTTTATTGGATCCTCCCGCTGGAGCTGAAGGCAATAAATTAATGGCTTGATTTAAATCATCAATTATAAAATTCAAAGACTCAGTTCTGCTCATCACCATTGGAGTTGCATCAATTGCATCATCAACATTACGGAATGGCTGTTGACCAAAAAGATCCATTATTTGGTACATACTGTAAGCCCTTAAGAATCGTGCTTCTCCTTCCTGTTGTGAGGTTGGATTACTCCTGCTGTCAATTATAGCGGTGGTATTGAAAACATTTTTATTCATGTTATTCCATGTGGCATTAACATAAGAATGGTTTGCATTCCATGTATGAGAATGTAATGTTCTCCAAACTCCGTTATCTCCCCAGTCAGTTCCCCTTGTAGCTACAAGAAATTCATCGGTACTGACTTCAAGTAAGGCATATAAGTCCGCTTGATTTTCAATTTGTCCTCTGAGGTCGTTATACACTGTATTTAAAACTCCCGCAGCATCCACTCCAGAAAAATCTCCAGATTGTTCACTGAAAATGGAATCCGTCTCTTCAATTTCTAAATCTGAGCAACTAGCAAAGAAAATTGTTAGAAGCACAAATGTTACGTGTTTAATAAATTTTATTCTCTTCATTTTTCAATTTTTTTAAAAAGTTGCGCTTAGCCCTAAGGTTATCGTTCTTGGTCTCGGAAAACTCGTATAATCAATTCCCAAAGATGGAAGATCATTCAAAGGCTTACTTACGTTAACCTCTGGATCTAAACCAGAATAATCCGTAATTACAAATAAATTTTGGCCAGTTAAGGATATTCTAAAGCTATCAAATACACTGTCTTCGACAGGAACTTGGTAGGCTAAACTTAGTGTTTGCATACGAATAAAGTCACCTTTTTCTAAAAATCTAGTGGATACATCCGGAGCGTTTGCCGGTGATTCACCATTAGTTAATACATCTTTGGTTACGTTTTTACCTCCATTAATAATACCTGCAGTAAAGAATGCGTTAGCCGAATTGTTGTAAATATATTGCCCAAATTGTCCTGTAAGGAAAGCATCAAGACTCCATCGTTTATAAGTTAACGTAGTATTAAAACCAGCATTTACTTTTGGGAGAGCAGATTTCCCTACCAATTCTTGAACATCTCCGTTAGGATAAATACTAATACCATTACTATCAAAACCGCCAAATTCTCTTAGGAAATACGAAAATAGAGGTTCACCATCTGTTAAAACCTGTGCAAATGCTCCAGTTAAACCATTTCCGTTAATATCTCCAGTGTTTATCTGTCCCTGGAAGTCTTGAACCTCATTTTTGTTGTATGAAATATTAAATCCTGCAGTCCAGAAAAGATCTTCCTGTTGAATTACATCGTAATTTATTGAAAATTCTGCTCCATAATTTATAACACTGGCATCGATGTTGGAAAAGTTAAAATCCTGTGGTGAAGGTGCAGCAGTTGCGGATTTTAACAATAAATCTGCCGTGCTTTTATAATAAAGATCAAGGGAACCACTTAATCGATCATTTCCAAATCCATAATCAATACCAAAATTGTATTGGGTTGTTTCTTCCCATTTAAGATCTGCATCTGGGTATGATTGAATAGCTAATCCAGGAACATCAACGTTTCCGCTGTTCTGAATTCCGGGTGCTGCGTAGCGTTGTCTAAACAGATAATTTCCATATCCAAGACCGTCTTGAGATCCTGTAATCCCAAAACCGAGCCTTAATTTTAAGGTTGAAACACTCTCCCCTATAAAATCTTCTTCATGCATTTTCCAAGCAAATGCTGCAGATGGAAACCAACCATATTTATCATTTGGTCCAAATCTTGTTGAACCATCCACTCTTAAAGTAGCTGTAAATAAATATTTATTGGCGATTGTATAATTAGCTCTTGTAAAGTACGATTGCAATTCGTCTGTGTAGTCAAAACGATCATAAGTAAATGATGTTAAGCTTGCGCCATTCGGAACACTTAAACCGGTTTGAGAATCTGCAAAAAGCCTATTAACTGCTAACCCTGATAAATTTGGAGCATACATTGCTTGTTGAAAATCTCCGCTTACAGCCCCTAGGACCCTACTTCTTGTTGCATTGATTTGATCTTGCATACGCGAATGACTTGAGGAACTAAACCCAAATCCAACTGAAGTATTTCCATAGCGTTGAAAACTTTGATAAGAATATCCAACTAATATTTCAAGATTAGAATTTTCGAATTCCTTGGTATAATTTAATGTTGCATCTAAAAGTTCATTTTTTGTATTTACAACACTATAAGCTCCTTTTCCAAATCCGGGAACTCCATTGTTAATACCTACCGTAGCTGCGTTTAATGTTTGGTAGCGATTGCCTTTAGATTCATCATAACCCAAAGCAATTTTAGCAGTTAAATTTGGTAGGATACTATATTCAACGGATCCATTAACTAAAATTCTATCGGTATCCGCCACATCTCGGTAGGATTCTAATAAGTTCGCAGGATTTAATTCTGCACCTCCGGGATCAAATGTTGGGTCATTTGGCCAAGTTGGGTTTGCAAAATAGGCTGCTGCAATCAAATCTCCCTGTGCGGGTGCTGTATTACCTATAAAAGGGGTTTCATCATTAACTCGAGAAATAGTACCATTTAAGTCTATTTTTAATTTGTCATCAAAAAGACGTTGACGGAAATTTAATCGGCCAGTAATTCTTTCTTGTGAAGAATTAACCATAATACCTTGTTGATTTTGGTACCCAAAGGAAGCTCTAACATTACCTGAGCCATAATTTTGGGAATAAGCCAAATCCACTATTGGAGAAATTGTATGTCGAGTGATAACATCTTGCCAATCGGTATTGTTGCCAAAATCACGATCATCAGGGTTATTGCCATATTGTGCAATAGCTCCCAAATATTCATTTCTATCCAACAGATCAAATTCATTAGCAGGAGTTGCACTTGCAAAGCTAGCATTTACTTCCCATTTACCTCCAGTAGATCCTTTACGTCCAGATTTTGTTGTGATTAAAACGACACCATTTGCACCACGTGATCCATAAATTGCAGTTGCGGAAGCATCTTTCAAGATACTAATACTTTCAATATCATTTGGATTAAGGAAGTTGAGAGGATTCCTAGCAGAAGTGGCCCCACCTCCCAAATCTGTTCCGGCACCTTGAGTATCATCCGCGGCCAATGGGATACCATCAACAACGAATAAAGGGTTATTATTAGATCGTACAGAGGCTGTACCTCTAATCCGAATATTCACTCCTGCTCCAGGTTCACCACTTGCTTGTGTTATTTGTACCCCAGCGGTTTTACCTTGGATTAATTGTTCTGGGGAGGATATAACTCCCTTTTGGAAATTTTCTGAACTTACAACATCAACAGCACCTGTGGCATCTTTCACGGCCTGGGTACCATAACCAATCACCACCACCTCATCAAGGATCGCTGCATCTTCCGCCATAGTAACATTAATTGAAGTCCTTCCATTTACTGGAATTTCTTGAGTTTGGTAACCCAGGAAGCTGAATACCAAAACGGCATCATCTGATACGTCAATAGTATAATTTCCATCAAAGTCAGATTGGGTACCAGTTGTGGTCCCTTTAACTATGATGTTAACCCCCGGGAGGGGGCCTGCTGCATCAGACACCGTTCCTGAAACAGTTGTCTGAGCAAAAACAAAACTCCCACATAGCATCAATACCATGGGGAGCCATAGATTTCTAAGTAGCTTGTTTTTCATATTGCCTAATTATTCGAGTTAGTAAAAGTTTGTTTTAGCCTAAGTTGCATTGAAAATAAGAGAAACTTTATCATATTCCTAAATTTTGAGATCTTTTATTGTTAAAATCTCAATTAAGAATATTTTAAATGTGGTTTATACATTTATAAAGTATATTTTCAGCGTGAAAACAAATGTTAGCAATTGTTGTGTAAATACGAAAAAATTAACCTAAAACTATTCAATTTTTTCTCGAAATCGTTTTCGGAAACCAAAAAATAAGTGTTTTCTTACGAATGTTTAATGATGTTAATCGATTTTGATGTTTGTTAACATCACGTCCGTTATTTGTTTTAGGGTAAATTTTGGCTTCCAGTCCCAGTCTTGTCTTGCAATTGAATCATCAATGCTCTGCGGCCAAGAATCTGCTATTGCCTGGCGGAAATCTGGATTGTATGAAATTTTAAAATCTGGAAGGTTTTCAGTTATTGTAGCTGCTATTTCTTCAGGAGTAAAGTCTACAGCACCTAAATTATAAGATGATCTAATTTTGATTTTTTCGGCAGGTGCATCCATTAATTGTAGTGTGCCTTCTATAGCATCATCCATATACATCATAGGAAGGCGGGTGTCTTTGGATAGAAAACATTCGTACTGCCCTGTTTTTAATGCTTCATAATAAATCTCAACAGCATAATCGGTTGTTCCTCCTCCTGGTTTTGTTTTATAACTAATCAAACCAGGATATCTCAAACTTCTTACGTCAACATTATAATTGTTGAAATAGTATTCGCACCATCTTTCTCCAACTTGTTTTGTTATGCCATAAACTGTTGAGGGTTCCATTATGGTTCTTTGGGCGGTATTTTCTTTAGGGGTAGTTGGGCCAAAAACGGCTATACTCGATGGCCAAAACACCTTTTTAATAAACCCCTCCTTGGCAAGATTAAGTACATGGAACAAGGTGTTCATATTTAAATCCCAAGCCTTCATTGGATATTTTTCACCTACAGCACTTAACATTGCTGCCATTAAGTAGACCGTATGGATTTTATTTCTGTCCACACATTTTTTTACTTCGGTGTAATTGTTCGCATCTAGAATTTGAAACAAACCTGAGTTTACCACTTCAGAATTATTATAGCTTATATCACTAGCAATAACATTTTCAATACCATAAATCGACCTTAATCTAGCGGTAAGTTCTGAGCCTATTTGTCCACAGGCACCAATAATGAGAATTTTTGAAGACATGAACTTTAATTAGTGTTTTGCAAAAATAATAAGAATGCAAATTTTAGACTGATTATCTTCAATTCCTATTTACTTATTTTTGCAAAAGAATTTACCCTATGAAATCCTTACTTATAATTTGTTTTGGTTTACTGCTTACAATTTCTTGCAATGAAAAAAGTAAGCAGCAGGATATTGAAGCTGATGAAGTGCAGGAATCAAAATCAGGAGAAATAACTGCTGCTGACATAGAATCACTGAAAATATTAGAGTTTGGGCTGAGTATTGATGGCCAAAAATCGGTTGAAGATTGGGGGGCATTTCAAACAATGATTTTAGAGATTGAAAATTTAAAATCGGGTGACTTAAACTTTTTCAAACAAGAATCAGAAATTATTAGAACGCAGATCGGGGAAATGAATTCAAGTATTCCAGATAACATTAAATCTAAACCAATACAGGCTCGATTATTAGCTCTTAACACTAAATTACTCCTTATGAATAATTTATTGAGACTTCAAAATATTTCTAAGTCAGAAAAGTTGGAATCTATACGGGAATTTCTTGTAGCCTATTCCAACTTACTTCTTCAAATCAATAAAAAATTAGAATTGGATTCGAATATTAATGTTCAAAAAACTCAATCCTAAAAAGACCTTTTCTATTAACAGTGTAACAAATTTTGTCAACTTCCGTCTAAATAGGCGTAAATTCGGAAACCAAAACCCAAAGAATGAAATTAAATAGAATTACCGTTCCCATGGTGGCCGTGCTGCTTATGGGACTTTCCTCTTGCAAGGAAGAAAAAAAGGAACAGGCTATTGATAATAATAAAGAAATTGAGTCTGCTTTAGATATCAAAAACCTAGATACTACTGTAAAACCAGCTGATGATTTCTATAAATATGTGAATGGAACATGGCTGGCAACAGAGCAGATTCCTGGAGACCGTTCTAGTTGGGGAAGTTTCCAAGCTCTTGCCCAAAAAACAGATGAAGATGCTTTAGGAATTTTAAAGCAAGCTATGAATGATGATCCTGACTTAAGAACCATTAAAATAGTTCCTGGATCAGATCAAGAGAAGGCGGTATTCCTTTATGAAACAATCGTTGATACAGTTACTAGACAGGAGCAGGGAATAGAACCTATAAGGCCTATTTTAAACAGTATTGAAAAATTAAAAAACATTCAGGATCTTCAAGCCTATCTTATTGAAATGGAGCCAAAAGGACCTAGCGCTTTGTTTGGTTTCGGAGTAGGAGCAGATGCAAAGGACAGTAACATGAACATCGGGTATATTTCTCCTGGCGGTTTAGGCTTGCCAGAAAAGGATTATTATACCAAAGAGGATGATAAGTCAGTTGAAATTAGAGAAAAGTATGTTGACCATGTTTCTCGTATGTTGCAATTTATTGGAGAATCGCAAGATGATGCAATAAAAGATGCTAAATCTGTTTTGGCTTTTGAAACCAAGTTGGCAAAGGCGCAGATGGATAAGGAAGAAAGAAGAAATCCTGAAAAGCGTTATAATCCAACCTCGATTTCTGATTTGCAAAAGATTGTAACAAACATTGAATGGAATGAATATTTCCAAGGATTGGGAATATCTGAAATAGATACCGTTGTTGTAACAGATCCAGGTTATTTTAAAGCTTTAGATAAAGTTTTGACAATAGGTAATATCTCAACTTGGCAAACTTATCTTAGATGGCATACCATTGATAATGCTGCCAACAAACTTTCACCAGAAATTGAAAAGGCAAATTGGGATTTTTTCAGTAAAGAACTCAACGGAACAAAAGAACAACGTCCAATAGAGGAACGTGCGTTACAGACTCTTAATTGGTCTATTGGGGAAGCGTTAGGGAAACTTTATGTAGATCAAAAATTTCCTCCTGCTGCTAAGGAGAAAGCTGAAAAGATGATTGAAAATGTCATCTTGGCGTATGAAAATCGCATTCAACAATTGGATTGGATGAGTGAGCAAACAAAAAAGCAAGCCATTGAAAAGCTTAAAGCCACCAAGATCAAAGTGGGTTATCCTGACACTTGGAAAGATTATTCAGATTTGGAGGTGATGGATCCAGAAAATGGCGGTAGTTACTACCAAAATATGCTAAATGTTAGCGAATGGAACTTTAAAGATCAAATTGGTGATTTAGGGAAACCAGTTGATAAAAGCGAGTGGTTTATGGCTCCTCAAATTGTTAATGCATATTTCAACCCTTCCTATAATGAAATAGTTTTTCCAGCTGCAATACTTCAACCCCCTTACTATAATTACAAAGCTGATGACGCTGTAAATTATGGGGGAATGGGAGCTGTTATTGGACATGAAATTTCGCATAGTTTTGATGACCAAGGTGCAAAATTCGATAAAGATGGGAATTTAAAAAATTGGTGGACCGAAAGCGATTACGAAAGGTTCAAAGAATTGGGTGAAGCTTTGGCGAGACAGTATGATTCTTTGGAAGTTTTACCAAATGTGAATGTGAATGGAGCATTTACTTTGGGAGAGAATATTGGTGATCTGGGAGGCCTAAATGCTGCTTATGATGCACTGCAAATGAGTTTAGAAAAAAATGGCCGACCTAGTGAAATTGATGGTCTTACACCCGAACAGCGGTTTTTTATGAATTGGGCAACCGTATGGAGAACCTTAAGTACTGATGAATATTTAAATAACCAGGTGAAGACCGATCCTCATTCTCCAGGTATGTTTAGAGCTATACAACCCCTAAGAAATATAGATGCTTTTTACGAAGCATTTAATATCCAAGAGGGTGATGCAATGTTCTTGCCTCCTGATGAGCGTGTAAGAATATGGTAATAAAAAAGCAGCCTTTTGGCTGCTTTTTTATTAATTGTTTGTTTTAGGTTGTGCCTTTGGAGGATTCTTTTTTGCGTTAAGTGCATCCTTAGTTATCCTGGCCATGTTGAAGTTAGGAGCCTCGGTTAAAGCTTGATCCATAAAACCTATTGCTGCATCGAGATTTCCTACCTGATCTTCATTAAATAGAGCTATTCCTTTTAAGTACAAAAAGCCAGCTTTTAAAGGTACCTCATAAGGTTGTTGAGACTCGAAATAGGCGCGTTTCATATCTGCGGTAACATTTGCTAAGCCATATTCAATGTCCCTTTTAGCACCGACTACATTGTTGGTTTGCATTTTCAAATCTGCCAATTCGTATGCAATGGCTGGAGCTGGTTTTCTTTTAAATAATTCCTGATATTGTTCTAAGGCCCGCTGAGGTTGATTTACAGCTTTCAATGCAATAGCCTTTACCTCAATATTCATATCCGTATCTGTTGGTTTAATGTCTATACCTATGGTATTAAGGGCTTGAACATATCGTCCTTCGGTAGTGTAAATGTAGGCAAGCGTATCTCTCCTGGCTTGAGAAGGGCTTACCACTTCTAGGTGGGTCATTGCATTAATCATACCTTGAACATCACCATGTTCGCGCATCATTTTATAGTATTGCTCAAAATGCTTTTTTAATTGGGCATTGTCTTGCGCCGTCATACCAATGGCTCCGATCAACATCAGGCTTACTAACAAAACTTTTTTCATTGTAATTTATCTAAAGGTTATTTTTTTCAGGCCCCAAATCTAAACATTTATGTTATATAATTCTCGATACTTCAAGTATTTAATAAATTGGGTGTTTGTATTTAAAAGACAATAATTCTTGTCCCAATTGCGAATTAATTCTTTTTCCTATACTCACGGAATTGAAATCGAATTGTGGAACAGGTAATTTCATTTTGTTACAAATATGTTGATAGTATTCACTTTTTGATGGATGTTCTGGGAAGACAGCATTAATGGTATATCCAAATGCATTCTTCCCAATAATTTTTAGGATTAAACCAATACAGTCTTCTCTGTGGATAAGGTTAATTGGAGCTTTTGGATTTTTAACATTCATTTTCCCAGATAATATCCGCGCTGGATGGCGATCATTCGCTACAAGTCCACCGAACCTTATTATAGTAGTTTTCAGATTGGGCTGTGTTTTTAATAGTACTTCACTTTTCAGCAGTTGTTTCCCGGCTTTCGATTCGGGCTTGGTTGGTGATGATTCGTCATATATAGGAAATGGGAATCCATTTTCATAAACTGAAGTTGAACTCACGAAAATGATATTCTTTAATTCGCTTGAATGTATATGTGGTAGTAGAGTTTTAATCTTTTTTGTAAAATCACCCATAGGGTTTGTTCTAAGTTTAGGGGGAATGTCAATAATCAATGTTTCAGAATTTGATAAAAAATCATCGAATGGGCCGATTACCTTATTTTCAAAAACTTCAATTTTATATCCTATTATGCCACTTTCATTCAATTGAGCGACCCCATTTTCTGAGGTTTTTGATCCCTTGATATGATATCCAGCATTTTTCAGGGTAAGTGCCAAAGGAAAACCTAACCAACCACAACCTAGAATACTAATTCCTTCTTTCATGAGTCACTGCTATGAGAATGTTTGCGAAAATTAACTTATTTTAAGTAAATTTAAAGAGATTAAAATCAACTAACATGGGCATTAAAAGTTTTATAGCTTCAAGGAAGCAGAGTAAGAACGTTTCCCAAAACGTACCAATTAAAGTGAGTGATTACATGACGCGTAAATTAATTACTTTTCGTCCTGAACAATCTATTGAAGAGGTAATTCAATCCCTTATAAAGCACAAAATTTCTGGTGGTCCTGTTGTAAATGAACGAAAAGAATTAATCGGGATTATTTCAGAAGGCGATTGCCTCAAACAAATTAGCGACAGCCGGTATTACAATATGCCATTAGAGCAACAAAACGTTGAACATCGAATGGTAACTAATGTTGAAACCATAGATGGGAATATGAATGTCTTTGATGCTGCCAATAAATTCCTCGAGTCTAAAATCCGTCGTTTTCCAATAGTAGAAAAGGGTAAATTGGTAGGGCAAATAAGTCAAAAAGACATTTTAAAAGCAGCCATAAAATTAAAAGGGCAAACTTGGAAGTAATGCCCTTTAATTAGACCATTTTTTATTGCGGCTTAGTATTCTGAAACATTAGCAATTTCAAAAATCCTGCTGTTTTCACCATTTACCAATTTGTATTGAATTTGCCTCATTTTGCCTGAACCCTCAATAGGAAACCTCCTTACGAGACTTGCTTCAATAAGTGCAAATTCATCTTTGCCATTATACCCTTTTGAAGCCTCAGCATTATTTGTAATTGGCGGAAGATAAACCATGCTCATAGATTTGTTATTATTACCTGAATATGCGATAACATCATTATTGCCAATGTTATCTTTTGTGAATAAAAGAATTTCTGGAGATCCGTCACGGTTAAGGTCCTCAACTTCGGCATCTACAATTTCCCCTTCGATAGTATGGGTTAATAGATCAGGACGCATTTCTGGTCCATATGGCATTATTGTAACTTGTGTGCTTCCTCCTTCTGGTTTGCTAGTAACATAAAACCCAATATTCTCCAGTTTCAAATTCTTTGAAAATATAGTATTGTCGACTTGATCTTTATCTAAATCACCTTCAATTTTGGTATAGGTTCCTTCCAATGTAGCACCACCTGAGCAAAAGAAATATAAAGTGGTATTGTCTTCTGGGTTTTCAGGTTTAATGGAAATTTGATTATCTGTAAATGAAAATAAAATGGTCTTTCCTTCGTACCAGGTTTGGTAAGTATTTTCATCAATTTTCTCTGCTTTAGCGTCCCATGTACAAGTAGGTTTTTTTTGGTCTGCCCTAGACCTTACCGAAACGTGTAAAGTGTTGTCTTCATTATTAGAAACCCTAACCCCAACCCAATCAAAGCCTTCACCTCGTTTAGAATAGCTATCATCTACATAGCTTCCCGAAATAGAAGCTGTTTCAACAACTATTTCGTTCTCAGGAGTAGATAAAATAGCCTTTGGTTCTTCAGTTTTAGTTTCGTTTTTACAACTCAATGCCATAAATCCGGCAATAAGTAATAGATATGGTGTTTTCATATTTAAAAATTATATGTTTCAAAGTTACTCCCAAAAATTATAAAAGGCATGTAGCTTACACAAAATAAGTGTGGTAACTAAAGATTATTCTCTTCGTACCAAGGCTAAGTAATTATTTTCTATGGGAAGATACCCTTGATCATAAACGAAATAATAAATGCTTCCGGCTTTTGTAGTATAGGTACTAGTGTAGTAATTGAAATCGAATCCTTTTTCTGCCAATTTTTGTTTGGAGACCGTGGTTTTTTGTTCTGGATTAAACTCTTGTAGGATGCGATGGTTTTTGCGAAGGATGTTATTTATATTTCTTATTTGGTTGGTTGAATCTTTATTCAGGCGGTTATTATAAGTATTTCTGCATGCATCACTACAAAACTTTTTGTCAACCCTGCCGACAATTTTTTCTCCACATTCGGGACAGACTTTTGGCATTTACCTAATCAATTTATTACAGTTAAAATTATGAATTTTAGATTAAAATGTTTGCCTAATAGGGCTTTTTGAAAAGCCTCAAAAATATTGGGAAAATCACAGTTCTTTCGCCATTCCATATTTCCGATAGGTTTTCTCTTAATTTAATGGTGGGATCTGATCCGTTGGATTTCTTAAAGTTTTTCACTGCCGACCAAGAGGATATATAACCAATAAAATGGTCTAAACTCCATTGAATTTTAAATTCAAAGAAATACTTAACAGGGATTTCTTCGAATGTAAAGTCCAAGTCCTCGTAATGTTTTTCTATCGATTTACGCTCCTTATTCCAATATTCCCCAACTGTTTTATTATAAAATTGGTCGACTATCATGTCAATTTTTTGGTTTACCATTATCAGATCATATCCCCAAATTGCAAGGGTTCCATCAGGTTTAAGTACTCTTTTGGCCTCAGTATTAAAGGTATCTAAGTCAAACCAATGTACTGCTTGTGCTACACAAATTAAATCGAAATAATCAGATTCAAATTCGGTAGATTCGGCTCGTTGAATTAAATAAGTTATGTTGTCTTGATTGGTTGCAAGATTTAATTGGTTTTGGCTTATGTCAGTGGCAAAAACTTCTTTGAATTTTTTTGAGAGCATTATTGCAGCTTGTCCATTACCTGTTCCACAATCCCAAGCTTTGTCAAAATATCGGCAATGGCCATAAATAAATTCAAACAATTCTTTTGGATAGGATGGTCTATATTTTTGATATCCCTGCGATAATTCCGAAAAATGGTCTTTTATTCCTTTCAACTTCAATTTAATAATTAGGTTGGTTTCTAAGGTTCCTTAAAAATATAACCAGAGGTTACTAAAATGTTTGTATTTAACATACAAATAGCTTTTAAAAGTAAAATAAACGGGTAATGGATTTAGGGAAGACAAATACTCTCTTTTCTTTAAATACCTTTAGCTTATTCTATGTTATTAGAAACTAATAATTTATTATCTTTAAGGTGCTTCGCAAAATCTATCTCATTATAATTTTTTGCCTCAGATAGCTCTCCAATCACCATGAAGACTACAATTTAGGGCTGTATCTAATTAACTAAAACCAATAAATTATGAGACGTTTATTCATTTTAACGTTTGTACTAACGTTTGTGATGCCATTAAGAGCACAAAACCAATTACCTGAAAAATTTTTTCTGATCATGGAATTAATGAAGGTTGATAATGAACAAGAGGATTCCTATTGGGAGACTGAGGAGTTTTGGCAAAAAATTCATGAAAAAAGAGTAGAGGCTGGTGAAATTATAGGATGGGACTTATGGCAATTATTGCCAGGAGGTGAAGATCAAGGTTACCAATATGCTACAGTAACTGTATTTTCAGATGCGAAAAAAATGTTGGGCCCATCGGACCTTATGGCCTCAGCAAAAAAAGCATATCCAAATATGTCTGAAGCAGATTTGAATAAAAAACTCAACAGTGCCAGTAAAACTAGGGATCTTGCCGTTCGATTATTTTTGGAAGTTTTGGCACATACCAAAGGAGATTTTGAAATCAAGGAAGGTATCCTAGCTAACATTGATTTTATGAAAGCTGATTTTTCAAATTATGACGCCTATGAAACTATGGAGCAAAAAATCTTTCAACCTATGCACCAACAGCAGGTTGATAGAGGTGAAAAGGGTTCGTGGGAATTATTAAGAATTATGATACCTATTGGCTCTGAGGCCTTTGCTTCCCATATAACAGTAAATATGTTTGAAAACCTAGATCAATTACTGATGGAGGGTGAGGGTATGACGTTCACGCCTGCTCAGCAAAAAGAAATGCAGGAGGGAATGGAAACACGCGATCAGAAGTGGACCTATTTGGCAAGGCTGGTTCGAATGGTTCGTTAAGAATAACTATTAAAAGAAAAGCCAACCTTAGGTTGGCTTTTCTTTTTAATTTAATTGGTTGAGATAATTTTTCTTATTCATTTGGTGGGATAAATTCTTGAGCCAAATAGATTGAATTGTTTTTGGTGCTTTCTAATCTGATTTTTTTAACCGATGCGTATTCAGGATCATTAAACCAATTCATAGCGGATTCTTCATTGGGGAATTTAAGAACCACAGCCACACCACGGTCATCCCCTTCAATTTTCTTTGGATTCATATCTGCTGCCAAAATTTCTGCACCATGCTTAAACAATAGGGGTACTACCAATGGAACATACGGTTCGAAACTTTTGGGGTCTTCAATGTCATAAGTAATCAATAGATATACAGCCATACTGAACAATGTTAAAAAGTGAAATTTGGTAAGTGGAGATAAACTAAAGTTAAGAATTCTTTGGTTTATCCTTTCAACTTTCAGTCCAAATTTGAATTAAAAGTTGAAACCCTAGGTTTAATTAATTGTTCGTTCTATTCTTTTATCCGGAATCAACCACATTAAGGCAACCAAAATATAGCCTGAAGCTGATAGCCAAGGATTCACCCAACATAACAAAATAGAAATTATATAAACGATGGGGGAAATTTTTCCTTTAATGTCTTTTCCAATTGCTTTGGCTAAAATTGAATTTTCACCTTGGGATTTTATAATTTGATTTTGCAAAATGAAATAGGCTATTGCAGCCATTAAAAGAACGAAACCGTACAACGCCATAGGGACTGTTTCAAAATGGTTTTCACCCATCCATCCAGTGGTAAAGGGTACTAGTGAAAGCCAAAAAAGCAGATGTAAATTTGCCCAGAGAATACCTCCAGAAATTTTAGTAACGGTATGAAGCATATGGTGATGATTATTCCAATAGATGCCTAAATAAATGAAGCTAAGTACATAACTGAGAAAAATTGGAATTAAAGGCTTTAAATCTGAAGATTCGGAACCATGCGGGACCTTAATTTCCAGAACCATTATAGTAATTACAATGGCCAACACACCATCGCTAAAAGCTTCAAGTCTACCTTTGTTCATTGTGTTGAATTTAAGGAAATACTTTTTAATGGAATACGAGTCAACTCTATGGTCTCCTTGTTGGTTGCATAGCCCACATATAAATAATCGTTCCATATAACGCTCTTGGGGTAACTAAACCCTTTCCTTTTGTACTTACCTTCAAATTGAATTTCTGGTAAGTCTGAACCTCCATTCCTCAAAAGGTAGGATTTTGTAAAATGCTTGCCATCTTTGCTTAGGGTAATCGCCAAAGGGAAACGATTTTTATTACCTGAGGGGTTATTAATAATGAATGCTGTTCCGTCAACTAGGTTTCCGGCGCTTTGCTTGGCTCTACTATCGGGCATATTTACAATTACCGGATCAGTCCAACTAACACCTAGGTCGTTACTGATTGCTGCTAGTTGTTTAAAACTGCTTTCCTGATCTCTAAAAACCATTACAATTGAACCATCTGATTGGGTAAACCAACTTGGCTCGATACCTCTGCTCATGTTGTCATTTGATTGTGGCATCTTAATTTTTCCCATAGTCCAACCCCTAATTGCAGAAGGATTGTCGGTAAAGGAGGGTGTAATTTTTAACCCTGGTTGCATATGAAATGCAGTAAGTATTCTGCCGTTTACCAATGTATCTAAATCCTGTTCAATTATTCCTTTAATAGGGAAGTTTTCTGCGTTAAGGACAGGTTTCTCCGGACTCCATTTTAATCCATTTTTGGACACCTTATAATGTGTAAATCCTTGTTTTTTCTTTCCGTTATAAGGCCAAACATTAATAAAGGCTATCAAATCATCATTGAAACTCCACCAACCACCAGAAGTTTTTATGCCGCCATTCCATGGTTTTGTAAGCTGTGTTGGGGCCGACCAATTTTCCCCATCCTTACTATAGCTATAGAGTATTTGAGTGCCATTCTCATCTTCATTCTTTTTGGAGCTTTGCCACATTGCAAATAATTTGTCTTGAAATGGATAGAGTACAACTCCATGATTATACTGATGCTTATTTATAACAGGCATAAATATGGTGATATTTTCAATTCCATTTGGATAGTTTAGCCCAAGTGATAGACTGTCTGAAGTGTCAAAAAAATTATCAACTTCATAAGGTTTGGATTGGGCCTCAATTGGGATTGAAAGAAAAATTACGAGTAGTATTGAAATGAGTTTAATAATCATTTGAAACTTCACGATTTATCCATTTTTATTTTTAAATCAACAAGGTGTTTTAATGAAATGCTAATTTAATGTCTATATGTGAATACATCAGTTTTTAAATCCTTGTTTCAATTTCTTCAAAAAGAATAGACCGGCGATTATAGTAATTGCAATATTATCCTCTGAATTGGAATTACCAACTTTTTGATCTTGGGAATCAATATTGCAATAATAAATATGATTCCCTTTTCAATACAATCGGATAAAAAATCGGTAAATGGAATTAATTCGTTAACGACCTCAAATGAATATGATTCGCGAAATAAAACAATTAAATGAATCTCAAATTAAGGTTCTGTTTAAGATACTTTCGTTTTATCTCTTTTTAAATAAATGGGTTAGTCCAAATATAGGACCAAGAGCTAGCAGTAAATAAATAAATGTGGATGACAATATACTTCCAAGATAAGTAATTAATTGTATGCTGAAAATGGTTACTGCAAACCCTATGCAATTAACTATTGTCA
Source organism: Aegicerativicinus sediminis (assembly GCF_015476115.1). Classification (GTDB taxonomy): domain Bacteria; phylum Bacteroidota; class Bacteroidia; order Flavobacteriales; family Flavobacteriaceae; genus Aegicerativicinus; species Aegicerativicinus sediminis. The sequence goes on from NZ_CP064295.1 coordinate 1,762,059, forward strand.
GGGCTGTTCCTTTTATTTCTGGATTTGCATTCTTCGCTACTAAAGTTGAAAATAATGGCGAATCCGCAACTACCATAAACCCCCAAAATAATAATACTGCCAAAAAGAGTTCAAGGGTATCTAATTGAAAAATAAAAGGAGAGATTAGGCAACAAAAACCTGAACAAAATAACGCAAGGCCAGCTATTCTCTTGGCACCGCGTTTAATTGACAATTTGCCAGCAACCGCACAACCAATGCTGCCCATAGCAATAATTAAAAATGACCAAAGGGAAATATTTAAATCTATTTTGGGATGAATATTCTTATAAGTAAGCAAAAGAACCGGTACCAAAGCCCAAAAGGTATAGAGTTCCCACATGTGTCCAAAATAACCGAATGCCGCAGACTTGAAAGATTTGTTTTTAAAAACTTTAAAAAATGCTGAAAGATGAATATTTGGCATGGCTTTTCGATGGGGACCTGGAGGCACTGTAAATTTCATTAAAAAACCACCAACGATTGAGGCTATGGAAACTGATAAAACTACTGAAGTCCAATTGAGGTCCGTACCCATTCCTTTGATGGCATGTGGAAAAGAAGTGCCTAATACCAATGCTCCGACTAAATACCCTAAAGATTTTCCTAAATCTTTATCGTAATAGTCAGCGGCAATTTTCATTCCGACAGGATAAATGCCCGCCAAAAAAAATCCGGTTCCAAATCTCAAACTTGCAAGACTTAATAAATTATTATTTGGAAGGTTTAGACCAAGATTGAATAAAGCTGCGATTAATGCACAACCAAAAAATACATTAGATGGAAGAAAGCGGTCGGCGATATTTAAAAGGGCAAATAAAAGTGTCCCAATAATAAATCCTAATTGTACTGCAGATGTCAAAAAGCCAAGGGCGTCATTTTGTAGTCCAAAGACTGAAATTAAATCACTCATCACCGCATTTCCAGCGAACCATAGAGACGTACAGCAGAATTGTGAAATAACAATAACTGGAAGTATATGTTTTGGGATGGCTTTCAAAAATGTAAAACTTACCCTAAATATAAATCAATTCTCGGCCTTTTTATTTTTGATCAATTTCATTTTGCTTATACACGACCATCTCTTCAATTAATTTATAAGGAATAGGTTTATTTAATGGAAATTGAACCGATCCTTTGCCAGATTTATATGATTGAAGTTTATCCTTGAAATATTGATGGGCTGAAGGAGTGGCATAAACCCCTATGTGATTTTTGAAGGCTGCATAATAGATCAGTGGCTGTCCTTTGTATTTATATGCGGGCATTCCATAAGCGATTTCTTCTTCTGCATCTGGGACCTGATTTAATATTATTTTTCTTATTCCAATTAAAATGTCCTGTACATCCCCAGAAAAACTTGAAATATAAGATTTTACATCTGCCATAATTTAGTTCCCATTATTGTTTTCCTAATAACTTGTTTCGTCTAAAGTAACCTTGCCTCTAAATGTTCTGTAGACAAAGGCCGTATAACCTAACACCAATGGTGCCCCTATAGCAACAATGGTAAGCATTATTTTGAGTGATTTTGTAGAAGCGGCCGCATTATAAATTGTAATGGTGTACTTAGGGTCTATGGAGGACATCAACAAATCTGGGTACAACTCTATTGAAACTAATACTAATAAAAGGGCTATGGTTAAGGAGGAAAAAAAGAATGCCCGTTTGAATTTACGCTTACTTGCCAATCTCGGTACATTGGCTATGCTCAAAAAAACTAGAACTGGAACAAAGAATAGCAATGGATTGCTTTTAAATTCGTCAGATAAATGCGGTATGTAGAGTAAGGTGTAAAGCGTAGTTATCCCAAAACTAACCATGAAAAAAATCATTCCCTTTTTAAGCAGAAAGGTTAATTTAGTATAAAGTCTCCCTTCTGTTTTTAGTAGAAGATAAATTGCGCCATGTGACATAAAAAGTGATAAAGTGGTAATTCCTGTCATTAGTGCATAAGGATTTAAGAATTCAAGGAATGGACCTCCAGTATATTCAAAATTTTCACCTATGGCAATTCCTTGCAATACATTTCCCAGAACAACCCCTAGCAAAAAAGCCAACATGATACTTGAGATACTATAACAAATATCCCATAATTTTCTCCACCATATCATTTCTTCCTTGCTGCGAAATTCTATAGCTATCGCCCTGAAAATTATGAACATTAAGAAAAGCATGAATGGGATATAAAGTGAAGAAAAGAAAGTTGCATACATTATTGGAAAGCCCGCGAATAAGGCGCCTCCACCAATAACCAACCACACCTCATTTCCATCCCAAACTGGTCCTACTGCATTCAATGCTATCCTTCGGCTAAGTTCTTTTTTGAAAAATAAATGCCAAGCACCTGCTCCAAAATCAAAACCGTCTAGTATGGCATAACCAGAGAAAAGTCCCCCGACAACCAAAAACCACCAAGTTGGATAATCTAAACCTAAAAATGTTTCCATAAATTTTATTTATCCGGTTATTGCTTCAGAGATTTCTTTAGTTAATGGCCTATCATCTTCCTCTGAGTCATCATAAGGCCCATGTTTAATTTTTTTATTCAATAAGTACAGGAAAAGTATGAGTAAAAGACTGTAAACGAATAAAAATAATATTAAGGAAAATAAGATTTGATTGTCGGTTACAGCTTGTGAAAAGGCTTCAGACGTTCTAAGATGTCCGTAGACCACCCATGGTTGACGCCCCATTTCGGCAGCAAACCATCCTACCTGGTTTGCAATTTGTGGAAGGAACACGGCAAAAACAAAAGCCCACAGCAACCAACGTTGTTTAAATAATTTTCGCCTTTTCCATTGGATACTTGCGTATACGGTTAATATAATTAATGCAATTCCAATAGCAACCATAATATGGTAAAACTGGAAAACAGCATTTATTTGCGATGGTATCTCGTCCTTTGGAAAATCATTTAAACCCTGTACGGGCGCTTCAAAATCATAGTGTAGGAGAAAGGATAATCCTCCCGGAATTTTTAATCCCGTAACAGATTTATTCTTTTTGTCCACCCATCCCATGACGTACATATCTGCTGGTGCATTGGCATCAAAATGACCTTCAAGTGCTGCCAATTTAGCGGGTTGGTTTTTAGCAACTCCTTCAGCAGATTTATGTCCGGCAAATAATTGCGCCAGAGAAAAAATCGTTGCCACCGTTAATGCAATTTTAAAAGCTTTTTTAGAGATTATTATAAACCGACCTTTTAAAATATAGTAAGCGTGGACACTTAAAACCAAGAAAGCACCGGCCAAAAAAGCACCAAGCCAAACATGAAGTAGTCTATCAACACTAGAAGGATTGAAGACCATTGCCCAAAAATCTGTTATTTCTGCACGTGCATTTAGCCCTTCACCAACTATATGGTAACCAGCAGGCGTTTGTTGCCAACTATTAGCGACTACTATCCAAACGGCGGAAAACATGGAGCCTAAAAACACGCCCACAGTTGCCACAAAATGCACCCATGGTTTTACTCGATTCCATCCAAAAAGTAGTACTCCGAGAAAACCACTTTCAAGTGCAAAAGCAAAAATTCCCTCTGCCGCTAGAGCACTGCCGAAAACATCTCCTACATATCTTGAATAGGTGGCCCAATTCGTGCCAAATTCAAATTCCATTACAATCCCTGTGACCACCCCAATTCCAAAAGTGAGTGCAAAAATCTTGGTCCAGAATTTAGCTAGGGTATGGTAATCTTTAATTTTTGTTTTTATGTATAATCCTTCAAAAATTACCATTAAAAGCCCCAAACCGATGCTTAAGGGAGGGTATATGTAATGGAAAGCAATTGTAAAAGCAAATTGTATTCTTGCGAGAATTTCAGTGTCCATAGGCTGAGGTATTGTTCATTGGACTGGGGAGTTTTTGAAATATATGCAAAACAAAGTTCGGTATTCTCTATTTAAATGCCATCTAATCAAACACAAATTTCCAACTACCATCTTCCTGTCGTTTCCATACAGTGTGAAAAATTCCTGTTTCTATTTGGGAATTACCTAAAGAGTCTGTTTTTGTCATTTCATACTCACCATAAGTATAACCCATATCACCGGAAGATGAAACATCCACAAAATCAGGAGCCCATTTAAGATTTAAAGATTTCAGGATCTCCTCTTTATTTGCGAAATCGGACTGTATTGCTTCTTTTCCTATAATTAGTTTGTTATTCCGCATTAAAACCGCATTGTCGTCGGCATAGGTTAAAAAAGCATCAGCTATGCCTTTCTCTTGAGCCAAATTAGAAAATGCATTTTCTGCATCTCTTATTTCATTTTCCCATTGTTCTTTAAGGGGAATGCGTTCTTCTTTACAATTAAAATTAAGCAAGACAAGACACATAATTAAAAATAGATTCTTCATAAGAAAAAGGTCATAACGTTATTACTGAGTGAAGAGCCTTAAAGATAGCGAATCTTCCTAAGTTCGTAAATTAGGTGAAGGATATTTGGCATTAAAAAGCCTATTTAATTTGATTGGTGTTGAAGTCTTAATTTACTGTTCCTTGCCAATTGTGTTGCGAATTGGGGTATCCCCAACTAATATAACTATCTGTAAACCAATTATGTAAGATCTATAAATAATTTTTCAATTTTACCAAAAAATATTGAAAGGGGACTCCAATATGGGATCACATTTTCTGGATAAATATGGATTCCCCAAGGATTACTTTTTCCGAAAAGTCAAAGAATAATGAGTCACCCATTACATCCATCAAAGTTGCATTAGGTTCAATACACATAGGATCAATTAGATCTTCACAAAAATTGAAAAACTATTGTTTGGGTTGATAATTAAGAGTAATATTTACTTAGGAAAGTTTTGACCTGCCCACAATTTAAGCTTGTCTATTTCTACATCGGTTAAGGCTGGCTTTTTGCTTTTCCAAGGCATGTAACCTTTTTCCTCAATTGGCTTTTGTACTCTTACCAATATATCTTCTATGTTTTCTTTTACAGAAGCGTATGTATCTAAATATTTCTTTTTTCCTTCATCTGGAAAATGGCAAGGGGAACAACTTCTTGTCATAAAGGGGCTAATATCTTTTTCGTAGGAAACAGCATTTTTGGCAACTACATAATTGTCGTCGCTAGCTTTTTTGGAAGCCCCGCAGGTATATAGAAAAATGGCCAATAAAAAACTAATAGAAAGAACTCCCACGGTTCTTAAAAATTTGAATGTCTTCATAAATTGTTGAGATCGGATGGTTATATAGAATAGCTAATTTAATTAAAAATAGTTACAATATCAGATGAAGGTGTTTTCTTGAAAATATGAGATTTTGATGAAATTTATTATAAAAGTCAGGAATGATAATAGATTTAAATTTTCAATAAGTTTTAGCAATCGAATATAAGTATTACTAATAGCAAACGCCTGTTTAACTTTAGGCTTATTCGTAACTTTGAAAAATTCGAAATTTATAAATCAAAATATAATGGGAAATCACGAAAATTCTAATGGAAACCCTCATCACCCAGGAGTAGCTTGGGAGGTAAACGATTCGGATGCAAAATGTCCGTTTTTGGGAGGTGCTCCTCAAAAAGCAGCTGGTGGAGGTACTAGGAACCGAGATTGGTGGCCAAACCAATTAAGAGTTAATATTCTAAGACAAAATTCGTCTTTGTCAAATCCCATGGATAAAGACTTTAATTATGCAGAAGCATTTAAAAGCCTTGATTACGAAGCGCTTAAAAAAGATTTGCATGCTTTAATGACAGATTCTCAAGATTGGTGGCCGGCAGACTTCGGTCACTATGGTGGGTTTTTTATCAGAATGGCTTGGCATAGTGCCGGAACATACCGAATTGGAGATGGACGCGGTGGGGCAGGCATGGGACAACAACGATATGCGCCTTTAAATAGCTGGCCAGATAATGCCAACTTGGATAAGGCTCGACGTTTGCTGTGGCCTATAAAACAAAAGTATGGAAATAAGATTTCTTGGGCTGATTTAATGGTTCTTGCAGGTAATGTTGCTTTAGAATCTATGGGATTTAAGACATTCGGATTTGCTGGTGGTCGTGAAGATGTTTGGGAACCTGCAGAAGATGTATACTGGGGTTCAGAAACAGAATGGTTAGATGACAAGCGATATACTGGTGAACGTGATTTAGAGGATCCTCTTGCAGCAGTGGTAATGGGATTGATTTATGTAAATCCAGAAGGTCCTAATGCGAATGGAGATCCAGTTTCTGCGGCGGTAGATATAAGAGAAACCTTTAAAAGAATGGCCATGAATGACGAGGAAACCGTTGCGCTTATTGCAGGTGGTCATACGTTTGGAAAAACCCATGGTATGGCTGATCCTTCGGAATTTGTCGGGCCAGAACCAGAAGCAGCTCCAATTGAAGCTATGGGCTTTGGTTGGAAAAGCACTTATAAGTCAGGATCTGGTGCGGATGCCATTACAGGTGGCCCAGAGGTAACTTGGACACAAACTCCTACACAATGGAGCAACCATTTCTTCAAGAATCTTTTTGAAAATGAATGGGAGAGAACGAAAAGTCCTGCGGGTGCAATTCAATGGGTTGCTAAAGATGCAGACGAAACAATACCTGATGCGTTCGATCCAGCAAAAAAACATAGACCAACTATGTTGACGACCGATTTGTCATTGCGTTTTGATCCTGCATATGAAAAAATATCTAGACATTTTTATGAAAATCCAGATGAGTTTGCAGATGCTTTTGCACGAGCTTGGTATAAATTGACCCATAGAGATATGGGGCCTCTAGATCGTTATTTAGGACCAGAAGTTCCACAAGAAGAATTGATTTGGCAAGATCCTATTCCTAAAGTAAACCATGAATTGGTTGATGATAACGATATTGCATCTTTAAAATCTAAAATTGCAGAATCTGGACTTACAGTTTCAGAACTTGTTTCTACGGCTTGGGCTTCAGCTTCAACTTTCAGAGGGTCCGACAAAAGAGGTGGTGCAAATGGTGCTCGAATAAGACTTGAGCCTCAGAAAAGTTGGAAAGTGAATAACCCTGACCAACTTGTTAAAGTCTTAAATGTTTTGGAAGGAATTCAAAATGAATTTAATAACTCACAAACTGGAAATAAGAAAGTGTCTTTGGCAGACTTAATTGTCCTGGCAGGAAACGTTGGAGTTGAAAAAGCAGCAAAAAATGCTGGTCATGATGTATCCGTTCCTTTCACAAAAGGTCGCATGGATGCTTCCCAAGAGCAAACCGATGTAGAAGCTTTTGATTATTTGGAGCCATATGCTGATGGATTCAGAAATTACAGAAGTACTAAGTTCCCTGTTTCAACAGAAGAATTGTTGGTGGATAAGGCACAATTGTTAACTCTTACTGCTCCTGAATTGACCGTATTGATTGGCGGATTAAGAGTTTTAGGCACAAACTATGACGGTTCAGATTTAGGTATTCTAACTGAGAATAAAGGTTCCTTAACCAATGATTTCTTTGTCAACATTTTAGATATGGGTACCGAATGGAAAGCTGTTTCTGAAGATGAAGAATTCTTTGAAGCGGTTGATCGTAATTCTGGTGAAGTTAAATGGAAAGGAACCAGAGCTGATTTAATTTTTGGTTCTAATTCTGAATTACGTGCTCTATCTGAAGTATATGCGAGTTCTGACGCAAATGAAAAATTTGTAAACGACTTTGTTGCAGCTTGGGCAAAAGTTATGGATTTAGACCGCTTTGATATAAAATAGTCATTTAGATTAATTAGATTGTTCAAAAGAGGTGGTCATTAAGGTCACCTTTTTTGTTTTAAATGTTCTTGGAAGTTATAAAAGTTACGTTTAGAGATTTCAATGTTTCAATGGCTTCAGAATATGTATTATCTGAAATTGCTTTTGTAGCATCAGTGATATAAAACGTTCTAAATCCTTCTTTTATGGCATCTTTTGCCGTATAATACACGCAGTAATCCGCAGCCAAACCACATACATATACCTCCTTAATATTTTTTCCTTTTAAGTAGGCTGATAACCCGGTATTATTTTTATGCCCATTATCAAAAAATCCGCTATAACTATCAACTTTCGGATCCATGCCTTTTCTAAATATGGCTGAAATATTATTGGATTCTAATTCTTTAGAAAATTCGGCCCCTTCACTTCCTTGAACACAATGGTCTGGCCAAAGAACTTGAGTAAGTCCGAACAAATCGATAATATTAAATGGCTGTTGTTCTAAATGGTTAGAGGCGAAACTTAAGTGGTTTTGGGGATGCCAATCTTGGGTTGCAACCACTAAATCGAACTTAGTTTGCAAGTCATTTACAATTGGGATTATTTCATCTCCTTTAGGTACTGCCAGTGAACCGCCTGGCAAGAAATCATTTTGAATATCCACAATTAATAAAGCTCTCATTTTCTTTCATTTTTTAATTGGTCCCTAAGTTGCTCCAGCGTTTTGCTAATACCAACTTTATAAACATGTGGATTGTCAAATCTCCTATGTTCATTAGGTAGTAATTTTAGATTTTTGCTAGCTTGATTTGCAATCTCCTTGGCGGAGGTTCTTTGAGTAATTCTTTTTCCATTTGTCATTGCCATCTTTAAAATGGATTGACTATTATCTGAATCTAGAGCCATAGTTTTATGAGGTTCAAATGGGTGAGCCATACTAGGCGGAGCCGGTTCGCCTTTGGTAGAAATAGCGTCTGCTATAATCTGCCCATGGTTATTGGAATATCGGTAGAGCTCTTTAGAACCGGGAAAGTTCATTTTTTTCAAATTCTCGGATATTTTAATTCGTGGATCACCATCAAAACTGCACAATTTGTATACGCCATCTAGAGCGCCATTCTCCCGGCCAACAACCAAGTTCGTTCCTACGCCAAAAATATCGATTTCAGCTTCCTGCTCTTTTAAACTTCGAATTACGTGTTCGTCTAGTTGATTGGACGCTGCAATTTTCACCTCCGGATATCCTGCAGCATCTAACATCTTTCTAGCTTGTTTGGAAAGGTATGCTAAATCTCCACTATCTAATCTTATTGCCGCAAGTTGTTGCCCGTTTTCTGATAGAGCCTTTGCAACCTTTATGGCATTTGGTAAACCACTTTTAAGGGTATTATAGGTGTCCACAAGCAAGGTGCAGTTATCAGGAAAAGTTTCAGCATAGGCCATAAATGCAGAAAGTTCATTATCATAAGATTGAATGAAGGCATGTGACATGGTTCCGCCAATCGGAACCTCAAAGCTCTTCCCGGCTAACACATTTGAAGTGCTATTAAATCCTCCAATAAAGGATGCCCTAGAGGCTAAGATACCTGCATATCCTTGAGAACGTCTTAACCCAAATTCAGCAAGAATTGCATGATCTCCAGCAATGTATCTTACCCTACTTGCCTTTGTTGCAATTAAGGATTGAAAGTTGAGGATATTCAGTAAAAATGTTTCAATTATTTGGCATTCAACAATGCTTGCTTCTACTGTTAATATTGGTGCAAATGGGAAAACGACTTGTCCTTCTTCAACCGACAAGATGCTACCATTAAAACTAAATCCTTTTAAATATTCTAAAAAATCGTTTTGAAAGCCTTGTTGTTTTAAATAATACAAGTCTTCTTCAGAAAAGTGAACCTCTTCTAACCAATCCAGTAGTTGTTCTAACCCGCAGAAAAGCACATAACCACTATTGAATGGATTTTTCCTAAAAAAATAATCGAAGGTTGCTTTCTTATTGTGTTTTCCATGGTTGAAATAAGACTGGGCCATGGTAATTTGATACAAATCGGTATATAGAGCTGAGTTAAAATCCATCTGCAGTCGCCGTTTTATTAATTATTGACTTTCTGAAATTCCATTAAGTAAATATACGTTGCTTGGACCAATTATTTTAAACACGAGATTTCTAATAAAGAAAGTAGAATTAAGGGGTGTTAGGGTAAATTATATGACAATAATCATAAGCAGTAGAGTTTATGACTTTTAATTTTGAACAATTAATTACACCCCATCCAAGCTTCACTCTTCTTAGGAGCTTGCCTGAGGATATAAATACCTCAATATGAAAAATATTTTTACCTTTTTATTGTCCCTTTTAACTCTTTATTCTTTTGCCCAAGCTGGGCATATCATGCAAGGTGCAGGTGCCTTTAATATGTCAATGGGAGGTGCCGCTACTGGCCAACCGTTAGATATTACAGGCGCTCTTTTATGGAACCCTGCCGGGATTACCGAATTCGAAAATTCCTCAATGAAATTCGATATCGGCATGTTTTTCTCCTCTCCAAAATTTTATTCTTCTGTACCTGATATGCAAACCGGTACCATATATAGTGGTATGACAAAAGATGATAGGGGAGTTTCTCCTATGCCGGCTTACGCTTACATATATAAGCCAAAAAATAGCCGACATAGTTTTGGGGTTTCCGCTATTGGTATTAGTGGATTTGGTGTTACTTTCCCAGAGAATAATTTTAACCCTGTAAATGCTAACCAAGCCCTTGGAGGTTTTGGAAAAATTGAATCAGACTATGGTTTGTTCCAATTTGGATTAACTTGGGCCTATGCGCTAAGTGATAATTTCTCAATTGCGGTACAACCGAATATAGATTGGGCCACTTTAGAACTAATGCCCAATCCTACAGCCAACCCAAATCAGGAATTTACCTATCCATATACAAACAAGGTGAATGCCTTTGGATTTGGAGCCCAGATAGCACTGCTTTACCACACAGATTCTGGATTTAAAGCAGGTATTTCTTATAAGACCCTTCAAAATTTTAAGGATTTTGAGTTCGATAATACTTATCCAAATGGCGATCAGTCTACCAATTCATTCGCCATGGATTATCCTTCAATTTTATCTCTAGGCTTAGGTTATTCAATCGGACAATTTGATTTGGCCCTAGATTTTAGACATGTAGATTATGAGAATACCGATGGATTTAATACTACAGGTTGGACCCAAACAGGCTCAGTAGCTGGCTTTGGATGGGATAATATTCAAATTTGGTCTGCAGGAGTTCAATATAAAGGAATTGATAAATTACCATTGCGATTGGGCTATACCAATAGTTCAAACCCTATTAGCAGTGATGTAGCATTTTTCAATATTCCCGCAACTGCCATTATCAAAAATGCATTCCAAGTCGGTTTGAGTTATGAATTTAGTAAGTGGTTTCAGTTAGATTTTACCTATCATACCGCAAGCAGCGATGGTAAAACCTCTGGACCTGTATTGAACCCAATGATGATACAAAATTTCCCTCCTTATGGTGCAGTACCTAATAGCAATGTAGCTTATGAAATGAAAACTTCTATGATCATGCTTGGTTTTAACTTTAAGTTTGATCGACCTGAAGAGGAATAAAAAGTTTATAGATTTAATAAAAGAGCCGGACAAATAGCCCGGCTCTTTTTTTATTTTCTATTTATAATTTCATCCATCTATTATTCAACAATATTTGGAATGTCTGTGAAGGGTTGAATGCCAAATTCTGGGTAAACTTCTGAAGGATAATAAAATGTACCCCCTCGCGATACCAAAGAAATGGTTTTTATGGCTTTCAAATCTTCAACAGGGTTACCAGGTACCAAAAAGAAATCAGCCAACTTTCCTGGTTCTACAATCCCCAATTCTTCATCTCCTAAATAATTAGCCATATCAAAAGTTGCTAATTTAAGTAATTCGGCAGGGGTATAACCCAACTGCTGATATAATTCTAATTCACGATGGAAAAAGAAAGAACCGCCTAGATCTGTACCAGGAACTATAAAGATCCCTTTATCTTTCATCAACTTCAAAGCTTCAATAATTTTATTGTAAGCTGCCCTATAAGCCTGGTCATCTTCTTCACTGGAGATTTCAGCCATTGCCACCTTTAGACCGCGTTGGGCATTGGGAGGCATATTTTTAATAAAGTCTTTGGTGCCTTCCCAAACTTCACCATTTCTAGATAGTAATAAGGCTTCATGTATTGCTACTGTAGGATCAATTGCCGTTTCATTTTTCAGAAAAAGGTCTATAGTTTCCTGAACTTCAGGGCTATTTAAATCTAATTCAGGCAAACGTTTTAAAGCAGTTAATCTCAACAAAGTGCGTGTATCCTCATCAGGCTCAAGAACCCAACCTAACATGGTTTGATTTATGTGAGTCATTTCATCGAATCCTGCTCTAAGCATTGCATTTGCATTTGAAAATGCAGGTACATGCCCACAAACAAACATGCCATAGTCATGTGCTTTTTTAACGATTGCCTGGGCCCAATCCCCATTCATGCTGTTATAAAGTTTTATACCATAGAACCCTTGATCGTGATAGGTATCTACAGCTGCTAGTGCTTCCTCCTCTGTTGAAACAATTATGCCATTGTTGCTATTGTATGGGCTTTTTCCCTCTATAAAACCTAATCTATGAATACGCGGTCCAGCCAATTGACCATTTTCTATTTTCTCCATCAAATCAGATAACACCTCATTGTTGTTTCCCATATCCCTAACAGATGTTACTCCGGCCAAAACATTTAACAGTGCACCATTACTACCTGTATGGGCATGCATTTCATACATGCCTGGTATCAGGGTGCCTCCATTGCCATCTATAATAACTTCATTGTCTTCTTCACTGTCAGCTTGTTCAATACCTATAATTCTATCCCCTTCAACAACCACTGATTGTGGCCCAGAAAGTTCCATTGTTTTAGAATTAAAAATCCGCACATTCTTTATTCTAACTTTTTTGTCATAATTATGAGCATATGTTTTTTGTAGTTTTTCAAATCGATCAGCCGAATAATTCTGTGCCATTTTTTGAAAACGACTTTCTTCACCTTCGAAACCTTTTCTTATGATGTTAAATCTCTCATTAATAAAAGCGAACAAACGTAGTTGATCATCTAAGACGAAATATAAAGGATCTGTATCTACACCTGTTAAGGCATAAGATTTAAGTGGAATAGCGGTAGAATCTGAATCAATAGAAAAACTTTCCATTTCCATAAGCTTTAATTTACCTCCCGGCAACACCTCCAATTCAGGATCAGGAGATTTTAACAAGGACCTTGCCGCTAAGATTATGGGATAAGGACTTCCAGATTGTGCCACATACATTAGAGGTAAGTCGGTTGAAGTGCTGTCCTTACCGGTAGCATCTACCCAAGATGCCATTTTACCATCATAGTTGTAGTGTTCATCAACCTTATTTCCAAATGTAGTGTTTCCACTAATGTTCCATTTTATTGGTATACCATCCCTGTTTAAAACAATTGTCTCCTGCATTGTTGGTCCACGACCATTGTTTTTATAGTCGTAATCAACGATTACAGTATCCCCGATAATTTCAGTATTTAGATGACCGACATTAGTTCCACTTATAATAACTGAATAACTTTCTTGGCCTTGATATTCGGCTAGTGAAGAGGTATTATCAGCGTCATTTTTTTGGCAAGAGGTAAGAGTAAAAAATAGGGCAACAAAAATGGAAGATAGAATTTTCATATGTGTTAGTTGAGATTAGATTTTTAAGGTAAGTATTTTAAGACTAATAGATGCCAAAAACTTTTTATTCTAATAATGATTTACCATGTTATTGTCATGTGCTCACCATCTCCAAGTTTAATATGTTGAGTTATACCGTTGTAAATCAGTTTTGTCTCGCGTGCTTTTTTTGCTATTATTTCAGTGGAAACAAGTTTATGATTTTTCCATTCCATCGAAATTTCAAAACCGCCTCTTGCCCTTATTCCGCTCACCCTACCTTCATCCCATGCATCTGGTAGTGCAGGCAACAGGTATATCTCATTCATAGAAGATTGCAATAACATTTCTATAACAGCAGCTGAACCTCCAAAATTCCCATCGATTTGAAATGGAGGATGTGCATCAAAAAGGTTAGGGTAGGTGCCCCCATGGCCTTTATGTATCCCATCTGAAGCATCTGGATCCACATATTTTAGTAGTTCCCTGTACATTTTATATGCCCTATTGCCATCTAATAAACGCGCCCATAAATTAATGCGCCAACCCTTAGACCAACCTGTGGTTTCATCACCCTTAATTTCTAAGGTGGTGCGCGCAGCCTCCGCTAATTTTGGTGTGTTGATTGGTGTGATTTGGTGACCTGGATACAAACCAAATAACTGGGATTGGTGTCTGTGTTTTGGATCTTGATCCTCCCAATCATAATACCATTCTTGTAGGTTACCTCTAGCTCCAATTTTATAGGGCAATAATTCTTGATTAACCGCTTCAACTTTTTTCACCAACGAATCGTGGACATTTAATTCCTTAGAGGCATATATGAAATTATTGATTAGCTCACGAATCATAGCTATATCTGAGGTGCTTCCGTACATGGTAGCCCCTCGATATCCATCGGGAGTTATATAAATATTTTCAGGCGAGGTTGAAGGCGAAGTTATCCAATTTCCATAACGGTCTTTTATCATCCAATCCAAACAAAATTGTACAGCGCCCTTCATCAATGGATAGGCCTCTTCTTTCAGGAATTCAGTATCTAAGTTAAATGAATAATGCTCCCATAAATGGGTTGCCATCCATACCCCACCCATATTCCAATTTGCCCAACTAGGATCTCCCTTCCCAAAATCTCCAACAGGATTAGTCATGGCCCAAATATCTGAATTATGACCACTGGCCCAGCCTCCGCAATTGTAATAGGTTTTTGCTGTAACACTTCCAGTTTCAGACATGTTTTTTATAAAGCTTAAAAGAGGTTGATGGAGTTCAGAGAGGTTGGCTGTTTCTGCCATCCAATAGTTTTCTTCAGCATTAATATTTAAGGTGTAATTACTGCTCCAAGGGGGACGTATATAGGGGTTCCAGATGCCTTGGAGATTGGCTGGTACTCCCAGAGTTCTAGAAGATGCAATAAGTAAATAACGACCATATTGAAAATATAAAATCTCTAGATTTTTATCCTCCAGATCATAATCGCTATACCTTAGAAGTCGTTCGTTGGTGGGTAAGTCTTGGGCTAAACTCTCTCCGAAATCTAGTTGAACTCTGTTAAATAATATTTGGTAGTCCTCAGTATGTCGAGATTTTAATTCATCAAAAGTTTGATTAAATGCATGATCTAGATTTCGTAACCCAATTTTATGATGGTCTTTTCCTTCAGTGACAGGATTTTTATCGAAACCATTGAAGCTTGTTTCCATTGACACATAAATAATAGCCTCACTTACATTTGTTAGGTTTAAGGAAGTGCCGTCGGTTTCTAACAACCCATCTGTGTGCTTAACCTTGAAAAGTGAAGTGAAGCGTGTTCCTCTTTCGGAATCAAACTTTATGGCTTCAGGCATATCTCCTCTATAACTAGGTTCTACATGGTAAGGTGCATAACCCGATGCTCTTAGAACCTCTTCAGAAGTTGAGATTGAGTATTTCATTTGGCTATCAAACCGTAGACTACAATTGATGGAATTAGGTTGGTCACTTGATAAACGAATAACCATGATGCTATCTGGATGGGATACAAAATATTCTCTTTTGTAATCTATTCCATTTTGGGTGTATGTAACTGTGGAAATAGCGTTTTTTAAATCTAATTCCCGTCGATAATTACTATATCCTTCCTCATTATTGTTTTTAATAAATAATGTCCCTAATGGCATATATGACTCCGAAAATTCACCCTGCACATAACGGTTTAAAGAATCCGCTAACTTATAATTTTCATTTTTTAATGCTTCCCTAATCAAGGGTATGTAAGAGCTGGCTGTTGGGTTATTGTCTGGATTTACTGGTTCTCCAGACCAAAAGGTTATGTCATTGAGATAAATTTTATCTGAATCTACGCCACCAAATACGGAGGCTCCAATCTTCCCATTTCCTAATACCAGTGTTTCTTCAAAAAATTCGGCGGGTTTGTCATACCATAACACATCCTTAGGCTGTGCTATTAATAGAATATTCTGAAAGAACGTTAGGGCTGTAATAGGGATTATAGAAGCTTTGAACATATTAAAACGTTTAAAAAAGGATGTCAATTTAATCAACTCTGTTGAAACAATGTCTAATCGATTAACTTCAATACTTCCTGCAAATCCCAATCTTCCTTTTGAAGAAAGTAGCGATATTTTGTTTCTTCTGAAATAGGTATGTCTGGTTCTATTTTTGTGCCAGGAATATTAGTTACGGCTTCAGAAAATTCCAATACTCCCAGTGGCATACCCAACAGCAATTTAGAATTAGGGAGTTCATATTGTACTTGTAATCCAGCCGTAATTGTTTTGTGAGAACCTCCCAATTGCTCCCCTACTAATTTCCCCCGGTTTTCACTTTTAAAAAGTGCCGTGAAATGTGAGGCAGCCGAAAAGGTTTTCCCACCAATTAATAGATAAACGTTACCATTATAGGCCCTTTTATTAGGCTTCATCTTAAAGCTGTCAATGAACCTATGTTCGTAATGGTCATCTATTTTGGTAAAAGGCTTTTTAAAATCCTCTATTATCTGGGTTATAGCTGAATCATCAACTTCTCTTCCCTCGATAGTTTTGATGTATTCCTTATACGGTAATTGAAAATCTGGAATTTTTAGATGTATAGTTTCATTAAAAGGTTTGGCTGCCAGGTATGAATAAAATAACGCCGGGATAATCATGCGTCCACCACCATTATACCTTAAGTCGATTATAACATTCTTGGGGTCTTTCTTTTTTATGTCCTTGAAAAGTTCGGTGAACACATCGTCGAATTCTTTGTAAAAATTATCTGAGTCGGTTTTTGCATTGAACGAATTTAATTGAACATAATAGGTGTCTTTTTCTTCAAAATATTTTGTGTTAAGCAAATTGGATAAACTCTCCCGATCTAAAGGATATATTGCGTTTCTATGTAAGGTTTCCCTGCTTTTTACATCTATGGCCTCTACCCAAATAGTTTCAATTATGCGTGAATTTGGTGGTGTATAAAGTATCTTAAACGTTTCGGCACTTCCATACTTAATTAAGTAAAGCGCATCAAACGATGGTTCAAGATTCCTCAGGGTGAAGGCATCCTTCCTATTCAGCATTTCATCTAAAAGTTCCCCGACTTTACGATCATTAATTTCATGAATGATTGAACCATAGGGTAAAGGCAACTTTTCGTGATTCACTACCAATTTATCGTCGATTATTAAAATAGGAATTGGGAATAACACATTGCTTTGGGTTAATATTTCCTTCATAACATCTGCGGATAGGGTAAGAGACCCATGCTCATCCGTTTTGGTATTGGCTTTTAATTCAATTAGAAACCGGAAGAACTCAATGCTGCTCATTTCTTTGTCCTGCAACTCACTTTCATGGCTATTGAAGTAGTTTATTAAATTAATCTTATCGTCTGCGGTAAGAGCAGGTGAGACTTCTGAAATGATTGTTTTTAATATTTCATAATCTTCTTTAAGTTGGGTTTCCTTAAGTTGCGATTGTGAGAAACAGCAAATTGTGGATAGGAAAAAGAGAAGGTGTTTCATAAAAAGTTAGGTGGTGAATTAATGTTTTAAAAGATATCGGAGTTGCTTATTTGGGCTATTTAAAAATTCATCTCTTTACGTAATTCTATAAATCTTGGATGGTTCAATAAATGCTTGGAATAAAAAACATCTATATTAAATAAATAAGAGCCAACAGCTTTTTCTTTAACACACAACTCTGCCCAATCTAAGGCTTTTTCAATTTCGTCATTTGTATTATAAACGCTAAAAACTGCAAACGGATCTTTATAATTTGTGTCATTAACATGCTTAAAAAATTCTTTGGTTAAGGCGTTTGTTTTAGTTTCATTTCCACATTGTCCGTGAATGAATATTATTGCAGACTCTATTAGTTCAGATCCCCAATTTCCGACTAATTCCTTCGCTTTGGTTGCACCTTCTTGTGCCTCATCGCACTTATTTTGGAACAATTGAGCATATCCTCTTTTAACATAGCCCCATGCCCATGTGGGATGCAAGGTGAGGGCTTCATTGAATGCTTCCTCTGATTTTTTAAAATTTCTGGCAATAAGGTGAACCCAACCTAAATTATGAAGGCTTGAGATAGAAATAGGGTCTAAGGAAATAGCCTTATCGGCCATCTCAATTGCCATGTCATATTTCTTCATTGCTGCGAGAAGAGCGGAATATCGGATATAAGCATTGGCGTTATAGGGATTTAGTTCAATAGATTTTCTATATGAATTTTCGGCTCCTTCCCAATCGAAATTGCCATAAAATTTAATTGCGCCATCTACATCATAGGCTCCAGCTGAGTTAGGATTATAAGCCAAAGCAGTCTGTACAGCAAGTCGTGCCTCATTAAAAATTTCATCGCGTTTAGCGGTTGAAAAAATGGCTTGAATAATTTTTTCGTTTGCAATTGCGACATAGGCCGCCGCAAATTTTGGGTCAATTTCAATTGCTTTTCTAAAATGCTCTAATGCCAATTCAGATTTTTCAATAGTAGAACCATAGCTTAAAACTCTGCCTTTCATATAATGAGACTGTGCTTCCGGAATACTGCTAGCATCATTAGTTTCAGATTTTTCTGTAATAGTGCTTTGATTAGGCAATCTGTTTAGCAACGATGCCATCATTTTGTCCTCTAAGCTGTTAACATCCCCATTTTCAAAAATAGCCTTATCTCCCCATATTTGAGTGTGGTCTTGGGTATTGATAAGATCGCAACTTATAACCAATCCATCCTTGGAATTCTCAATTTTACCTGTTAATACTAAATCAGCATTTAAATTAACCTTTACCCAATCGCTTGTTCTTTCGAATTCTTCTAAAATAAAGGTTGAGTTCCGGGATAATACCTTAAAATTGGTGGTTCGAGATAGGCGATTAATAAAATTCTCTGGAATACCCTCTGAAAGGTATAATAGGGAAGAGTCGGAAGACTTATTTTCAAAAGGCAATACAGCCAATCTATTTGAAGCTACTGATAATAATGAGTTTGAATTTTCGGTTATATATGGTGTTTTGAACCAGTAATAACTTCCGCCAAGAAGTGTTGAAGCAATTAGAGCGCCATAAAGAAGAAGCTCTTTTCTCGAAAATTCTTGAATTCCTTTTTCACCATGATTCCAATTCCATGTAAATGAAATAAAAAAACCACCGATGAGTAAAATTAAGGTAAGAGTTAAAAGTTTAGGGTTTAGATCGTAATTAACAATAAAAAAGTCCACTGCCTGTAGAATGACAAATGCCGCGGCAGGATATGCCACTAGGGATCGCCATATCTGTTTCTTTTTAAGGTCATTAAAAGGGTTGGCCATAATGTAGTGGTGGATTTCATCCAATTGTAATCTTTATAAATTTAATAGCTATGCATCTTAATTCCTAAGAAATACTCCAAAATGGTTTAATTTCTGTGCTGTGCTATCAAATGCAACATTTTTGAAATGCTTTCAATTTAAAGAAGATTTATTAGGAATTATCTCAAGATTATTCGGTAATGGAGCAATTCTTCAGGATCATTTGGCAGGTTAGTGGTTCCTATGCATTCTAAGCCAAGTTTTTCTAATAGCTGTTGAGATGAGATATTGTCTTTTAGGGTATATGCTTGAATTTCCTTGATACCAAGTTCATTAAAGGCTATATCTCTTAACTTGCTTGCTGCTTCAAAGGCATATCCCAACTTTTCGAAAGGAGGGAGAAATGCAAAACCTATATCAATGCCTTCCTTTCCTTCGCGTTCGTATAATCCACAGGTACCAATTTTATAACCTTCTGTTTTAGTTATTAGTGTATAATTTGAATAACCAAGTCGCTCTAACTGGGTCAACATTCTATTTTGGATGTAATTTTCTGCATCTTCCACACTATGAATATTTCTATCCCCAATATATTTCAACCATTTAGGGGTATTCATTAATTTTTGGATGAATTCAGCATCATCCAAATCGGTTGGTTTTAGAAATAGGCGTTCCGTTTCGTATGTTTTATAAACTGCTCCCATCAAAAAAGCTAACAAGTTATTCTTCTCTTTTTAACTGGAATGATTATTGAAATTAAATTAATCTAATTTTTAGACATCTAATGGAATATTATGATTTCAAAATTAACCGAAAAAGCGTATTAATTTTTCACCCCAACCAGCATTGAGTAATGAAAATATGATCGGTAATGTTAAAAGAAAAACAATTAAAATTACGACCGAGATTTTATATGGCTTTTTTCTCTTAACAATATCATATATAATCAATGAAATTGGGAATAAATAAATTACGGTAAATTTCAAAAGTGGGTGAATATCCTGTAGTCCTAATGGGTCAATAAAACGGTCAAAGGCAGGATTTAATAAAAGTCCAGACACACCGAACATTGCTCTTTTATGGACGTAGGGTTTGTTTCTTTTATAATACCCAATTGCCAAAAAGGCTAAACCGCTTAGGGTTAGGTACAGATTGCCTACGACCAGTCCGCCAGTATTTTCAAAAGTCCTAATGACATCGTAATAAGATTTTTCACCATTCATAGTTTCTGAAGAGATTTCCAATATTACGTTTAGGTTAGCCATGGTAATGATTAGTGCAAATAAGAATCAAAAGGTCCCAAATCTTCGATGATTAATAATGTTGCCTTTATAAACTAAATGAGATTGGTAAACATAGGCCACATACCATATAACCATTAAAGCCCCATGAATTACTAAATAGGATGGAATTGACGTTTCTTTATAAATGGGTCGAAAGAAAAACCCTTTAGAAAATCCAATTATTACAACAATTAGAAACATCCATGCCGTAATCAAAAAATAGCTGTCTCTTTTTCTTCCCATCACTTAAATTACTGGTTAGGAATTATTAATTGCCTAAGCCCAAAAATCTCGCCGCGTTATTGTAAAAAATATCAGCTTTTTTTGTTTTTGGGTTAAAAATTCTGCAGAATTTACCGTTTCAATGGCGACATCAATAGTGTCGGGCCAAACCATTTGGTCCGTGCCAAACATAATTCTATCACCAAAGCCGGCTGTGATTAAGGATTTGATATAACTATAAAGCTCCTCTTTTGGTAATATCCAATTTATAACAGCGATATCTACGTATACATTTGCATGGGCGTATAGAAGTGCTTTTACATCCTCCACATAGGGCCATCCACCATGCATAATATATAATTTTAATTTAGGGAATTTAGCCAATACTGGTTCCAATTGTGTGGGGCTTGCATTATTAACACGCATTCCCCCCCAACATTTCTGGCATAAGGTGTATTCCATTATTTGGTCCGCAAGGTAAAATATGAAAGCCAACAGGAATCTGTAACTCCTCAGCTAATTCAAAATAGGGTTCTTGTGAGGGGGCATCCGCTAAAATACCAGCATAGTAAGGAGCCATTTCGGCAATTGCACCTAATTTTCCTTGAGAATGAAGAAACCGTATGGTGTCTAGATTATTAGTTTTTGCATTGATTATTGTCTCAGGCACATCGGTATACCAAAAATCTGCATTTGTTAGAATCGCCTTTTTAATGTTATACTTTTCAAATCGTTTTAAAATTTCAGTTTGAAGTTCCTTTGCGCTTTTACTTCCTTTAAAAGTTTGACCTCTAAGTGTTGGTGGATGGGTAAGTCCTAACATTGGATCACCCTCCTTAAAGGCATGGAGATGCATGTCTATAATTGGTCCGGTATATCGAGATTCGGTTGAAGAATTGTTGTTTGTTTGGCTAAAGCCATTAGGACAACTAAAAACTAAAGAAATGATAAAGATTAACAAAATGAGAATTGGTTGCTTCATTGCATTGTGTTTTACAGTAAGTTAAGGAGTTTATGATGCTGTAGAAAGGGTGGCGTTATAAACTACAAATTACAATAACAAAAATCAATAAGTAACCTTACTTATTTCTTATCCAAAGTGACCAGCTATCGTTATAAACTTAATATAGACCGTCTTTTAGAATGGAGGTTTTCCTAATAAAATTATTTAATAAAAGAATTAATTAATTAACCCTTCCTACCGGATATAATAAGTACCGACTGTCATAATATGGTGATTTGCTGTAGAACCAATTCATTATTGCATACGGTCTTTTGGCAAAAGAACTGTCTTTCATTTTCTCTTCATATTCTTTTTTCAATACAGGAGAATCCTCGAGCATTTGTTTAGCCATTGGTTCTATAACATAAGATTCCATATATTCTGTTCTTTGAAAAATATTTAGAAAAAACCCCCAGCTAAAAAATGAATCGCTAACACTTGGTTCTAATAAGTGAACAGCTAAATCACCCAAGGGCTGATCGGTAGAAATGTAGGCTGATCCTTGTGGAAACAATTGTTTTTTCTTAATTGTCACAGGTTTGCCACTAACCGTCATATGTCCTTCATAGGGAGTCTTTCCAAATTCTGCATCTTCAATACGGTACATCTCAACCTCTAATTCTTTTGGTTCTGTAATAATTTCCATTTGGATGCCGTGAATTTTTAATCGTTCAATAACTTCACTATAACTTGCAGGAATATAATAACCTTTTGGTCTTGAGATGAAATCTGAAGGTTCAGTTGCCTTAAAATTCGCAATCGTTTTTGTTTCTGGTTTGGCAAGCCATTCAATATAGTCGGAATTTGTGACGGCTGAAGTTGTTAATTTAGAGCTGATGCCTAAAAACAATAACGAATCTGGAGGTGTAATTGTTGAAGCTGTATTAAGGTCTTTTGCTGAGTCAAAATCTGCCCGTTTTTTCATTTGGGGAATTAAATAGGAGGTCGGTAAAGAAGACTGCCTCAAGTTTTTGTCCAACTCGGTTGCATTTCTAAGATTATTCCCTTCTTTTGAGAGGAGCTTCAACGTATTTTCAAGCAAGACATAAGTTCCTAATACACGCTGTCTGTAAGGCTTTAGAGAATGATTTTCTACCAAAATGGTAGCCAAGTGCCTTAAATTACCATAACTATGTGAAAAACGCGGACCGAATCCGTACACCATATTACCTGCGCTAAAATCCCTATTGTTTGCTGCAAATAGTAAAGGACCTGGAATGTGTCCGGCAGTTTCAAGACTAGCATCAGAATTTGGCTTAAATGTATTCCCCAACCACTTGGCAATATTTGGGGAATTGCCAACAACATCAGATCCACTAAATGTGATGTCGTATTGATAGTCAGCACCATCCGTTACATGAATATCCATATAAAGCAAAGGATCATATTCATTGATCACGCCTAATACAGCCCTAATCCCTTCTGTGTCTAGTTTTGTATAATCACGATTAAGGTTGAGGTTTAAAGCGTTGGTTCGCCACCCCATATTTTTTGGACCTCTTTGGTTTGGTCTATTATAGGGAGAGGAATTTTCATGCCCGTCAACATTTAGTATTGGAATAAATAAAAAGTTCACTTGGTCTAGTAATGATTTTTTATTTCCAAAGGCAATATCTCTAAGAAGCATCATCCCTGCATCCTTTCCATCGATCTCACCTGAATGTATTCCCGCTTGGGCTAGAAATATTGGTTTTAAGGATTTTTTCAATCCCTCCGCACTTTTATCATTCTCATTGGAAACTACAATCATAAAAATTTCCCTGCCTTCAGCACTTGTGCCGATACTTATTTTATTTAATAGGGGGGAAGAGGCACAAAGTTTATCTAACCATACAAAAGTTTCTTTGTAAGTAGGGGTTGATTCAAAATTTGACAATTCTGCAGGGGTCACCCAGGGATGGTTATTTTTTACAACTAGGTTTTCACTTTTACCATGCCACTCCATAACTGGGGGTAGGAAATTTTGGGGAAAAGATGAAAACGTGATGCATATGGTTGTAGCAATGGCTAAAGCGAGATGTCTAAAATTTAGATGGAATGATTGATACATAGGTTAGCATTAATTTACCTACGCAAGATAAAATTTAAAAGGTCTAAATCCAGACTTTTTTATTGCTCTTGTACAGAGGATTCGTGCACATACAAAACTTTCCAGTCAGAATTGTCTTTAGTCATTACTAGGGTAGCTGCACCGCTCCCAAAAGGATCCTCGTTCTTATCGTTAAATTGAAAAAAAACAATGGCTGAGGTATAGTCTATTACTGTTACATCGGGGTTGGAAATAGAAATATCATAAGTGGCTGTTTGAGAAAAGTTTTCCATTAAAAATTTTTTAAATCCTACATAATTACCCGGTGGATATGTACCTCTCCAAAAATATTTCATATCGGGGTGATAAAGCGCCATCATTTTATCAGCATCTATTTTACCATTCCAAGCGGATGTCCAATTTTTTGCTACCTCCATCACCTCTTTTTCTATAAGCTTGATTTCATCTTGAGATTGAGCGCTAACTGTTGTTAATGATAAGCAACTAATAAGTAATGCAATACAATAGATTTTAAATTTCATATTCCTTAAAATTAGAATTTACACAAAAGGTAGTGCTTTATTTTTTAAGGAAGTTTTAATTAAATGAAAATGAATTGGTTAGATTAAAGGTGTTCACTAACATCCCTAAAATGGCGTTTTCCTTTTAAGGCTTTTTCATATTCGTTCTTGCTTAGAATATTTTCATCTAACTTCATGTCAACCTTGCAGAGGGTATCTAAAAATTTATCGATTAACTTTGGATTGTTCCGCACTTCCTCATTCAAAAAATTATAGTCAACATTGATGCAAATAGCACCCACTATACCCATTTTATCTTTATAAATAGGGATGGTGGTGCACTTAAATCGTCGGGAACCTATATTGAGTTCGTAATTAAGTTTGTCCTCCTTATTCGTATCTCTTCGCTTTAAATCCATCACCAAATTAGTTGCGGGAGCTTCCACATTTCTACCTGTAACATTGTTTTTAATATGGTATAAAGCTTTGGATGGGTTACTTAGATTATGTAGCAATATTTCGATGCCACAGTCGGGGAAACTATCGCCTATTAGGCGAACAATACGCTTGTAGTTTTCTAAAAACTGTAAGGATTCGTCTAATACCTGATCGCCATTATAAATTTTATAAAGCTTTTCATAATTTTTAAGTTGTGAGGGCTTATAAACATGACGGATATTGTTCTGTTCACCTATTAAGATTAGTTGTGGACCTGCCTGATAATCTCTTTTTTTCAGGAGATGAGCCACCCCTTCATTAAATAAATCAAAATCGAACTGCAACATTTTTTTGTCATCCAAGGAAAATGGGTAAAAGGGATAATTTTCTAACGGTTGCCCCTTTTTCTTACGTTCTTTATAACGTCCGTATAGATAACCTAATCCAACAAATACTGCTGAGGCAATTAAGCCATAGACGATATTTAAAATTCCTTCTATCATAATAGATTATTAAATTCTATAGGGTTATCAAATGCTTTGCTTCTCGATATTTATAATCGAAATTAAGGAAAATCATTCTACGGTAAAGGTAGAAATTGCTCCTTCCAATATATGATATGTACCTTCGGCATTGGCCATGCAATAAAGGACATAACTTCCTGGTTCAAAATTTAGGTTTAATCTTACCGATAATCCTTGGCCAATTGCTGAGGTTACTCCGACTCCCTTTGCTGGAGGTGGCCCTGCAAAGGTGCTAAACCAATTAATAACATCTTTTTGGGTAGCACCAGGATTTAATTTGGAAATTGCGGCTAAATGGTATTTCGAACCTGAATTAACCACATCAATGGCCTGGCTGCCAGATTTAATTTTAGAATTAAGCTGATGGTTTTCATCAGTCATAACTATAGTGACATCTGGTTTTGGTAATTCTATTTGGTCATCAACCCTCCCAGAAACAACTACACCTTTATGTTCTATTCCTGCAAAATGAGGCTCAGTATCTGAGCCCATAACGCAAACCCAAGTATAGTTTCCAGGCTCAAGTAATAAAGTTACATTGGCCTTTCCGTTTTCTGAAATAACACCCCCTCGGTGGATCATCCAACTTGGTCGAGCTCCCCCGGTTCTGCTAGAATCAACATATGCCTTAATCAATTGTTGGGTAGAATATCCATCCTCCAGTTTAATAAGATGGGCAGAATGTATTTCATTTGTTTGGTTGACTAATGAAATGTCTACATAGCCGGCTGGTACATTTTCAGGAGCTTCAAATGAGTTTTCAGTGATGGAAACAGTTACCTTTTCTATTTTTCCGGTTTCTAGTTCACTTTTTATTATTCCTACCTTGGAATTTTGATCTTTACATCCTATCAAGACCATAAAAAGAATGTAGACTTGGGCAATAAACTTCATATTAAGACATTGATTTAAAACACTTTAAATCTCTTTTAAAAATACAAATTATATCAGATCTCACTTAATGGCGATAGCTGCGCTGGAAGGTCCTGCCAAAGGCATTACATCAATTTTGGAAAAGCCAGCTTCTTTTGCCCACTTTTCAAAATCGGCAGCCGTGAAATCAAATCCGCCATCCGTTTCTATAGCCATATTTAAGGACATCATTAAACCGAAGGCGTTTTTGTTTCTTTCGTTATCTATGATGTTTTCAACGACAATGAAGGCACCTCCATCTGGCAATGAGTTATACGCTTTTTTTATAAGCATTTTTTTGTCTTCTAGGCTCCAATCATGAAGAATGTTTCCCATAGTTATAATATCGGCATTTGGCAAATCGTCTTCGAAAAAATCACCTGAACGAACTTCAATTCTGTCACCGAATCCAAAACGGTCGATGTTTGCTTGGGCAATTGGGGAAACAGCTGGTAAATCAAACGAAATACATTTCATATGGCTATTGTTCTTTGCAACATGGATTGAAAGATTGCCTCCTGAACCGCCCACATCGCATAGAGTTTTATATTTAGAAAAATCAAAATCATGAGCTAGTTTCATGAAATTCCCAGCTTGAACACCGCCCATTCCATGAATAAATTCTCTTAACCGATCTTCATTCGCATAAATTGCCTCGAATAGTGGTGCACCGCCATTTTTGGTTTCGTTTTGTGGTTGACCGGTTTTTAAACAAGTTTCTAAATCATTCCAAAAGGGATACAGCCTATTGTTGGACATTTCCAAAATACCCCCTATATAACTAGGTTTGTCTTTATCTAAAAACAAATTCGAGTCTTCTGAATTACTGTAGATTGAGCTTTCCTTCAATCCAGTTCTTTTTAAAAATCCTAAGGCAACCAAGGTGTCAAGAAAATCGTAGACAGACCTTTCGTGTAGACCTAATTTATCCTGTATATCCTTTGCTGACAATGGGCCTTTTGCTAGGTGGGTGAATAATTCCATATTCACGGCCGTGAGCAAGGTTTTTGAAGCCCAAAAGCCCATGCCTATTTGCATTATTTTTGAAGGGTTTGGTTCAGATGGTGTTGATTCTTCCATTTTAAAAACTTTAGTTGGTTAAAATTCCCTAAAACTATAAGCGGTGAATATCATTCTGGTAGATTAAAGTTGGTGGTAAGAGCTGCCAACTTGAAAGGGAAATATCTATGACATTTTATAAAGATAAGTTATAATTTATAAAGGGAAAAAGTGACTTAGTTATTCCTTTAAATAGCATGAATTTCTAAGCAGCGTTACAATATTTAAGAGTAAAAGATATTCTTGAATGTCTTTTGTTTTAATCCTTGGGTAAATACTTTTCCGGTAGTGGATTGCTTCCAGTTTCATCCTGCCAAAATAAATTTACAATCCACCATCGTGCCCCATCAAACATTAACTGTAAGCTATTAATCCCTCTGCTGCGATTACCATTGATGTCTTTTTCGTAGGTGCTCCAAATATGAGCAATATTGCCAAAACTTTCTTCCACTCGGTAAATTTCTCTTTCATAAAATCCAATTTCTTTCATACGATCAAAATTCCTAGCGCTGAAATCCTCGGGTGAAAAATATAAAGCCTTGGCCATGTCTTTGGTTGTGGTTGCAATTAACTTAGCTTCGGGATGAAACATCGACATGAACAATTCCTTGTTGCGCTCCACTCCCTTATCTCCTGATATAACTGAATATAAAATATCAATAGTGCTGTCTAAGGTTGAAAACTCGATAGGATTTTCATTTTCTTGGCCATAATTGTTGGTGAAAGACAATAATAATATGATGATGGCGAATTTCAGTTTCATTTGATGTATGTGAAGTTGATGTTATCCATTGATTTTATGTCAAGGTAGTAAAAAGATTAATTGATTTAGAAGTTTCTATTAGTAAGCTTGCATCCCTTTTTTGCGTCAATCTTACGGCATGGCCATGCTGTTAACAGTTTAAACAGGCTTGGAAATATTATAGGAATGGGTTGTTTAACTTCTTTCTTCAAAAGGAAGAATAATTCCCTTTTCAACATAATCTTTAAGCCCTTTGAGTAACATTGCCCAACAAAAGGATGCAATCCTAAAATGGGAATTGCGTTCTTTCCAATTCAAATGTGTGAATTGTAGTACTGATTTGCCTTTCTCTTCCCTTATTTCAAACCCAAAAGTGGTAGGATCCCAATCAACGTCCGATTTGGTCATTTTTATATGGAAGCTTTTGTTCACATCAAACTTCACGACTTCTCCAAACCAATTGTATTCTGGTGAAAAAAAGAAATTGTATTGAGACCCTAATGCAGGGTTGCCTTGGCATTTTTTTGGCCACCAATTTATTAGGTGTTCAGGTTGTGCAATCGCTGTGAACAATTTTTCTGGAGTAACATCAATAGTTAAATCATGATAGATTCCAAAAGTTGCATCAATATTTTGAGAGTGTTTTGTAGCCATTTTTTCTAAACTCAAGAAATATGAATTAAATTTTGATAATCTCTATATTCTCTGTGAATACTATTCAATTTTATAGAGACAGTTTAAAATAATCTCGGTACAAACTGAGACAAATAAATTCGCCAATTTCGCCAAATATGTCCTCCTTCAGACTCCATATATTCGTAAGGCATTTCTATGGAATCTAAAAGTTTTATAAACTCCATATTGGCGTCATATAAAAAATCGGTTTTGCCTATTGCAATCCAGTACAGTTTATAGCCATTTGTTTTTTGAGTATTTAAGCTTTCCTCGAAATTGGAATAAACTTTAGATTCAGAACCGTCTCGCGGCATAATGGCCGCAGAAAACAATCCGATATAGTCAAAAGTATTAGGAAAATATCTCGAAATGTGAAGCGAATGGAACCCACCCATAGAAAGACCTGCAATTGCACGGAATTCTTTTTGTTTTTTAACGCGATAGTTACTCTCAACAAAAGATATGATATCCATAAAAGTTTCTTCGTAAGTTCCATTCATGCTGCCGGGTACCATAAATTGGGGTTTATAATATCCCTTATTACCTTGACCCGGTGCCGCATCTTGTATAATATTGGCATTGGGCATAACCACAATCATCGGCTTCGCTTTTCCTTGAGCGATGAGATTATCCATAATTTGGGAGGTTCTTCCTAATTCTATCCAAGCTTCCTCATCTCCACCGGCTCCATGTAATAAATAAAGCACTGGATATGTGGTAGTTTTATTCGATTCATAATTTGGTGGGGTGTAAACCGTTAATCGCCTATCCATCTTAAGTCCGGGGGAATTATACCAAATGCGTGAAACGGTTCCGTGGGGAACGTCATTCACCTTATATAAATCTGCTTGTTTGCCACCGACAATGAATATATTGGTAACTGAAGCCACATCTCTAATTAAAAAAGGATTATTAGGGTCTGTATTTGAAACTCCATCAACAATAAATGAGTAGTTATATAATTCTGGCATCAATGGATCGGAAGTAAAACTCCACAACCCATTCTTGTCTTTGGTTAAATCCGCATGGGTCGGAGCGTCTACCATTCCCCATTGAGTTTCCTTCTTTATAGTTGGCAAAAAATCGCCTGTAACCTTAACAGAATCTGCCGTTGGGGCAAAAAACCTGAAAGTAACTGATTTATCGTCATGAATTTCGGGAGAGGTGATATCTTGGTTTGAAAATATGGCCTCCTGACCAAATGCTTGGTGGAAAACTAAACTGGAAATAAATAGAAATACTGAGATTTTGGAAAAGATGGTTTTCATAATTAAGTTAAGCAATTAACTATAAAAATACGATAGATTTTTTCAGTCAGAGCTTAATTTTGACAGTAAATCGGTCTCCTATTCAAATACTACCTCTCCCTCTTGGTTAAACCAATTTTTATAGTTGGGCATATGGATTTTTTCGATTTGATTTCGCTTAGTTTTTAAAGTGGGAGTTAACAGACCATTATCTACCGACCAGTCAGCCTTCATGATAACCATCTTTGATAATTTCTCCACTTTTTTAAGCTTTTTATTGACTGTTACAAGCGTTGTTTTAAGACTTTCAATTAGTGTTTGGTGGTCTTTAGCTATACCATCTTCAGACAAAACGCAAAGAGCTATAGGCTGGGGGATTCCCATACCTACTACACAGCATAATTCTATATTTTCATTTTTCAATAGTTGCAATTCAATAGGTGCAGGAGAAATGTATTTCCCTTTATCTGTTTTAAACTGGTCTTTTATGCGCCCAGTTATGAAAAGGTATCCATCCTTATCATATTCGCCAATATCACCAGTTTTAAGAAATCCTTCGCTATCAAACATTTCCTTTGTTAGATCAGGGTTTTTATAGTAACCCTTCATGAGAACCTCATTTTTTATGCAGATTTCTCCCTCCTCAGATATTTTTCCTGTTACTCCAGGTAAGGCCTTACCAACCGATCCTATTCTGTTTTCGGCAGGAAAATTATAATGTGATAAAATACAGTCTTCGGTCATTCCGTAAACTTGGTTGATATTTACACCAATTTTCCTAAACCAATGAATTAGTTCGACGGAAATAGGGGCTGCACCAGAGGCAATAAATGTAGCTGTGGAAAGTCCCAGTTTTTTCTTTAACTTTTTTCTGACAAGCAAATTGACAATTGGGATACTCGTAAGAAGATTTAATTTTTTCTGGGGTATCTTTTTTAAAATGGCTTCTTGAAATTTTGCCCAAATACGCGGAACTGCAAAAAACATGTGAGGTTGAACCTTCTCAAGATCAAGTGCAAAGGTTTCAATAGATTCTGCAAAATAAAAAGTGGATCCTCTAAACAAACCATTCATTTCTATACCAACTCGCTCTGCTACATGTGCTAGAGGTAGGTAAGAAAAGAAGCGTGGATTGTCAGGGACGCTAAGTTTCTTAGGGTAGGTTTGAGGAACTATAGTGAAATTTTGTACAGTATGCATTACGCCCTTTGGGGTACCCGTAGTTCCAGAGGTATAAAGAATTGAAATTAAGTCATCGGGGTTTTGGTCTGCATAGGAAGTCAAGGGTTGGTTGTTTGCTACCAATTCATCCCAAGAAGTTCCATCATCCATACCATAGCAATTGAATCCGATTTTATTTATCTCTGGTATTCCAACCTTTTGGGATGGATAATCATCAAGTTTCCCGAGAAATATGGAGGAAGACTCACTGTGGTCTAAAATTTGACGAATTGAATCGGCGTCTAAAGTGGGATAAATAGGTACAGATATATGACCTGCCATCATGATAGCGAGATCGGCCATAATCCAATGTGCACAATTTTTGGACAATATCGCCACCTTACTTTTAGGAGGCAAATCGAGTTGCCTCAATGACTTAGCTACCCTCCTTATTTCATCTCCAGCTTGAGAACGGGTATATGTTTTTCTTTTGCCTCCATGAAGGGGTTGGTGGAATAAAATTAAATCAGGATTTTCCTTTTCCCATTGGAGAAAGGCGCCTAAGGGTGATTGAACAGACATGTTAAAGTTAGTAGTTGTACTACAAGATAACTATTAGATTTCAATTATTTGGCTATTGCATTCATTTTGTGCTAATTGCAAAAGTTGAATTACGGATTGCATTAAAAAAATGAAACAAATTTTTAAACCAATTGAGGGCAAGTCAACACTTTTGTCCTAGTTGTTAGGTGTTAATTGAGGTTCTAAACTGTGGTTTGCTCCAAAGTTGAAAATATTGGTGATTTTCTTTTTAAGAAGGCGTATTCTCTTCATAGGATGACTTTTTATTATAAGTCTGCCAAGGCGTGGTGAGATTCTGTTAATAGATAATAGATAAACTTCAAATTTACCCACAACAATTCGCTGGCGTTTTTTCATTAGGCCTTTAATGGTGTCTTTTGCACATTGGTCTGCAGTCATTCCTAATTTATGTGAGGTTTCAACCCTTCCGAAAGGTTTGCCGTTTCCACATAATCCCTTGGCCGTTATTTCAGTGTTTATGAAACCTGGAATCACAAAGCTAACGTCAAGGTTGCAATTCATATTTTCAGCCTGAAGCGATTCGAAAAAACCATGAAGAGCATGTTTTGAAGCGGCATAAGCGGAACGTCCAGGGATACCCATTACTCCTGCAAAACTGGAAACTACAGCAAACCAACCATGCCCTTGGTCAAGGTATTTTGGCATAATTGCCTTTGTAAAGGCAACGGTTCCGAAATAATTGGTTTCCATAATTTGTCGGTCAATCTCCATTTCATTTTCAATGACCATTCCTTTTTGTGCAATCCCGGCATTATGAATAACTAAATCTAATTGCTTTAAACCTTCTACAGCGTTTATTGCTGTTTTTATGGAGTTTGAATCGGTTATGTCTAATTCAAGGGTTATAAATTGGTTTGGATACTGACAGCTTTTTTTAAGTTCTGTGAGTTTTTCCGATCTTCTAGCAGATGCAATTATTGTTGCTCCTAATTGATTTAATTGAATTGCTAATGAAGCTCCAATGCCTGAAGAGGCTCCTGTTATCCAAACTACTTTATTTTTAAAATCTACTGTTTTCATCGGTATACGTTTTAATTAACCCTCGTTTCGATTGTTAATCCAAACTTAGCTCGGAAAAATTGTTGGGATGTCCGAAATAAGGAGTCTTAGATAAATTCGGACATCTTTAAATTCAAATAAATTGAAGGTTGATTTTAATATACTGTAGAGATTTGTAGGTGTTACAAATTAAAATTTAGAATTGTAGCAATTTATTCCACATTTAGGATATTGTTGAAATTACCTTGGTTATCCTTAACCTCGAAAACAGGATTTCCACCTTCGTCTACATAGATTTTTATTTTTACAACTCCATTTGGATCGGACAAGTATAAGCCTGAATTATTATCGCCGGTTCTTCCAAGAAATAACCGTCGTTTACTCCCTAAACTGTTGCCAATTTTCGCAACTAACTCTTCAGCTTCTTTCTCAGAAAGGGATTTTAATTTTTTTTGAAGTTCCTCTATCTTGTTTATTCTAGTTATGAGATCTGATCCTGTAGGTAGATCTGATATTGCAATACCTCGACTTATTCGTTCCTTTCCGTCTTTGTAGGATTCGCTATTTAAAATTTGGATGACCTGATCTTCTTTATATTGGTCCATGGTAAATGACATTCCAGAATAAGTTTGGCTATTTTCAGTTTTTCCATGATATATTAAACCCCCACATTCATCACCTTCTTCATTGAAAAATAGAATTCCTGCAGGTCGATCTCTTTTTTCGAAATCTTTGCCATTCATTCGACCTGGATGCTGCCGAGTTTCGTTGCTTAATACCATTCTTAATTCTCCGTCTTCTGCAACGACATTTATTTTTTTAACCGTAATTTCATCGAATTGCTCATTTTTATCTTGGCTTCTTACAGATGTTAATAATAAAAAGCCAAAGACAATTGTACTTATAAGGGCATAGGCAGATAATAAATTCAATCTTTTTTCAATAGATCTTTCCATTGTTATGATGTTTTAAATTTTTCAAATGTTATATTCAAAAATGTGACAATTTCAATAGTATTTAGAGATTATCAAATTCTATGAATTCGTATTCTGGCGAGGCTTCTATAACTTGTCTTAATACTGAGGCATGGCCATTTCCAAAGACAAGTAAGATTCTATCATTGGCATTTTCAGTAATCAGTTGTAATTTTCTAAATATGCGCAAATTCCGATTGTACCACCATGAGGAAATAATATCAGCTCCCCTTGAATCGCCTAGTTTGAAGTCGCCAATTAAATACGCTCCATAATCGTATTGATGATACTCTTTTGAATTTATGTACTTGAAATAGTCCAATAAATTCATCTTCGGTATAGCCTTATCTTCAGCCTCACGCTGGTCTCTATAATAATTTTCATAAATATCATCACTTTGAAAATCGAAATCTTTAAATAGAGCTTGGGCGTAAGACGAGTCAATTTTTTCTAAATCGCCAGCCATTGTTTCGGTATCAATTGAGTATAAGGTGTCTAGTTTTAATTCTGAGGCAATACGCATAGCCAATTGGAAGCGTTCATCCCTATTATTTTGGTATTCACCAGATTTATAACTTCTAAATTTTTCGGTTGCATTCCAATTTTCAAACGCTTCTATGGCAATTTTGTTAGGTTTGAACTTTTTAATGTAATTAACCAATTGAGTTACCTCAGATTTTTTTGGCTCTTTTAAAACATCTATTTTGTCTTCGCTAGATGTTTTGTGTGCATCTAAGCCTGGGTAATCAAAATGGAATGTACCCACTACTAGAACCTGAGCTTTTTCTTTTGGAAAATATTCAGATATTTCCTTTAAGGGTAATTGGTTTTTATGATTGGAAGTGCAGGAAAAATTTAAAAGGAGACAGAGGAAGAAAAATTGAAAATACTTCATTATTAGGGTGGTTAGTTAATAAAATGACGACCACACCTGCAATTTGTTACATCTGTCAAGTTCCAGTTTAATACAAGTAGAAAACGAATTCTATTCAAGTTAGCTTTAAATTCAAAGGGGATGTCATAAGATTTTAAATCTTTTTAGTTTTAGTTTGAAGGATTCAATTTGAAATAAATGCTTTAATGACTTAGGCAACATTCACATTAAAAAAATATCCTACTAATGCTGTTAGTCCCATGGCAACGGTACCCCAAAAAGTAATTCTTAAAATTGCTTTACCAATATTAGATCCTCCTGTTTTGGCCGCTGTTGCACCTAAAATAATCAGGAAAAAAAGGGCAAAGAAATAAAGCCAATATTCCATGCTTCTTAATGGGAGGAATAAGGTAACTAAAAACGGCAATAAACCTCCAACGGTAAATGCAGCTCCAGATGCCATTGCGGCTTGTAGTGGTTTTGCTTGGCTTATTTCATTAATCCCCAATTCGTCTCTTATATGAGCGCCTAAGGCATCATGTTCTGTTAGTTCCTTTGCTACATTAAGAGCTGTTTCCTTTTTTAAACCTCTTTGTTCATAAATTTCAGCCAGTCGTTGAAGTTCAATTTCAGGCATGTCTTTCAATTCTTCTTTTTCTCGTTCAATATCTGCTTTTTCTACATCTGTCTGTGAGCTTACGGAAACATATTCTCCTGCTGCCATGGAGAGTGCGCCTGCAACAAGGCCTGCCAAAGTTGCTAAAATTACGGGTTCTCTTGTATCACTTGCCGCGGCAACACCGATGGCAATACTTGCAGTCGATAAAATACCATCGTTCGCTCCAAGAACAGCGGCCCTTAACCAATTACTGCGATTGATATAATGGGGAGCTAAATAATCATCCAAAGGTTCTGTTTGCATGTTTGTCTATTATTTCAATTACAATTGACCTTTAAAATAATGTGAGGATTTTCTATCTAGAAAATTATTCCAACGGAATGCGTTCCGCATTTATGGACAGCCATTTGTCAAAGTCTTGGAGTTCAGAATTTAGTTTTAAAGAAAGTTCTTCATCGCGAATACTATTAAAATCATCATTGAAATCTCTTTTAAACTGGAACATATTTCCTAAATCGTCAGCGCCAGGAAATCCAAAATTTCTATAGGTCTCAGGACTAACATTATTATAAATAACATTAATATCTAGGGCTTCAGAAAGTTTTGCAGCCATCTCACTTCCGCTTAATTTTTCTCCAACAATTCCTATAGTCTTTCCAATTATGTCGCCATTTTCTTTGAAAACGCCATACGCACATTTTCCAATGTCCTCTGCGGCAATACCAGCCAATTTTTTATCATCCATAGGGAAAGCTATATAGTAATTGCCATCTTCTCCTTTTTGAGGCCCCATTCCGAAATAGATAAAATTATCCCAATAAAAAGAAGTTCTCAAAAGGGTTACAGGCAAGTTTGCTTCCTTAAATAAATTATCCGCTTCTCCTTTGCCATCAAAATGTGGGACTTTATATTTGCCTTGAAGCGTTGGCATTCTATCATCATCTAATGGAACCCAATTTCTTGTGTCTTCTAATGTCGACCAAATGATATGTTTTAAATTGGAAGTTTTGGCAGCGTCGATGAAGTTTTTTACTTCCTGCATTTCCTTTTCTGCGGAAAAATGCTCCCAGAAAAACGTGACAAAATAGGCTCCATAGGCTCCATCTAAAGCAGCTTTTATACTTTCCGTATCATCAATATTGGCTTCAACAACTTCAGCTCCTTGCTTTTTTAAGGCATTTGCCTTTTCCGAAGAGGCATTCCTTGTAACAGCCCTTACTTTGAAATCTGAACTTTTATCAGTTAATATGGCTCTCACAAGCCCTCCTCCTTGTGCTCCAGTTGCCCCAAATACGGTAATCAATTTAGTACTCATTTTTTAATTTTTTAATTCTAAAGTAATCTTCAGTGTAGACTTTAAATGGGTTTACCCATCATTTATCTTCACCCTCATAAGATACAAAGAATAAAATTCGCAATTGTAATATTTCAATTGGAGCATTTCACATCTTTGGGATTATGCCTAAACCATAAATGGCAATAATTTCTTATGCAGCTTCAATTTTTAGTGAAGTCATTGTTAGGGAACCCGCCACTGGTTTATCGTTGAATAAAGTTACTTCCTCATTCTTCTCCTTTAAAGCTAAGGTATAAAGCAAAGGTAAATAATGTTCAGGGGTAGGGATAGCCAAATCAAATGCCCGGCCCTGTGATCTAAAATCAATTAGCCTTTGGTGGTCACCACCTAAAATATAGCTTTTCATTTTTTCGTTTGCCTCCGTTGCCCAATCAAAAGCAAATTCTTCATTAAGCTTACTCCAAGCAACCATACGTAAATTATGCACCATATTTCCACTTCCTATAATTAATACACCTTTATTCCTAAGGCTATTAATTTCTTTCGCTAACTCATAATGGTACTGTGGGGGTTTAGAGTAGTCAATACTCATTTGAATTACAGGGATGTCGGCATTTGGATATAAATGCTTTATAACACTCCATGCGCCATGGTCCAAACCCCATTTTTCATCTAAACCGACTTCAGTTTTTGTTATGATGCTTTTTGTTTCCTTTGCTAATTCTGGACTTCCTGGCGC
The DNA here is from genome assembly GCF_015476115.1 of Aegicerativicinus sediminis. GTDB lineage: Bacteria > Bacteroidota > Bacteroidia > Flavobacteriales > Flavobacteriaceae > Aegicerativicinus > Aegicerativicinus sediminis. The sequence goes on from NZ_CP064295.1 coordinate 1,799,178, forward strand.
GGGGTACTGCACATCAAACAAGGCTTTTGGAAATCCACCAAAATCGTGAATTGTTGGTGGATTTTGCATCGCAGTTACAAAGGTTCCTTTGGTTTCCCAATGGGCAGATATACAGAGAATGGCATTAGGTTTAGTAATTTCTTTACCAATTCTTCTAAATCCGGCTACAAACTCATTTTCCTCTATGGCATTCATAGGGCTTCCGTGCCCAAGAAATAACACAGGCATTTTACCTGTGTTACTTAAGGGTTCGGTCATTTTATTCAAGTCTCTTAAATTCATGTTTGAACCAATTATAGGCATTAAAGCCAATGATTTTAAAAACGTTTTGCGATTCATTTGTCAAATTAAATATTATTGTTGACAAACATTATTGATGATTTGTACTGTTAAACTACAAAGCCTTTGATAAGGATTCAGAAATACTTGTTGTAGGTCTTCCAATAAGAGTGCTTAGCTCGTTTCTTTCATCATAAAGATCCCCTTTTAAAGTCGAGATGTGAGTGCCAGCCAAAAAAGTGGCCAGCCCCTCTGGCAATCCAGCTTCAATTAATGCATTGCTGTATTCTTCCTCTGAAATATTAACGTAAGGTATTTCTTTGTTGATGAGTTTAGATATTTCCTTTGCATAATCCTCCATGGTGTATGCATCATCACCAGAAAGTTCATATGCTTTGTTGATATGTGAATCCTCAGAAAGCACTACGGCTGCTGCTTCAGCATAATCCTCCCTTGAAGCAGATGAAATTTTTCCTTCACCCGAACTGCCATACAATGTCCCCAATTCTACCACACTACCTACAGATTCCGTATAGTTTTCATTGTACCATCCATTCCTTAAAATGGTATAATCTAAACCAGATTCTTTTATTGCTTTTTCAGTATCCATGTGTTCACCTGCCAACACCAAGGTTGATTTATCTGCATTTAACAGGCTAGTGTATACAATGTGTTGTACTCCAGCGGCCTTGGCGGCGTTAATAACTGCTTGATGTTGCGTATAGCGTTTTCCTATTTCATTTCCAGAAATCAAAAGTAATTTGTCAATTCCTTTTAAGGATGCTTCCAAGCTTTCAGGTTCATTATAATCGAATTTTCGTGCCTCAATTTCTGACGAGTATAGTTTTTCTGGAGTTCGTACTAGCGCAACAATTTTATCAGAAGGTATTCTGTCTTTTAATTTTATTAAGGCCCAAGTTCCTAATTTTCCGGTCGCTCCTGTTATTCCTATTTTCATTTTCAATATGTATTTAAATTAATTTGTTTTTGGTGAAGTCTTATTGTGCAAGGCCAATTTGTTTCATAAAAGATTGATTGTCCCAAAAAAGATACTCTTTAATCATTTTGCCATCTTTCCATTGACCTATGGTTGCCATTGTTAACTTGAAAGACTTTCCTGTCGGAGGTATTGTTTTTCCATTTCCTATTGGCATGGGCTCACTAAATGTTCCTTCCAATTCGCCTATCACAGCCGTCCAATCACCACTTCCAAAACGTACTGGATGGTTTTTGATTTTTGTATCTGGCGCAAAAATGAACATTGGCTTTAAGTCATCAATGTGAGCAGGGTATAGGCCTTCAGTAATACTACCATCAGGGTTGTAAACTACTATATCATCAGCATGACTTTCATTAAACTTATCCCATTTTTGATCGGTATAATATTCATAGTCCAATGTGTCAAAAACTTGAAGGCGGTTCTCAATTAATAATTTTTCATCTTGATATGTTTGTAGCTCAGCCTCCAAAGATTCTATTTTGGCTTGCAGCTCTGCTTCGTTATTGGAACAACTTGTTGCAATAAAAATGGTTCCAATTATAATTAGCAAAAGCTTTCCTAGTGATTTAAATTTTGTTTTCATTTTGTTCTTATTTGAATGTCAATTATTGATGATACAAAGATGAAAACCATTGAGGTTTTATTTTTTACACATTTCGGAAGTATTAGGGTAATATTAGGAAATAAGTTTATTTCTCATTTCATCCCTAAACTCTCCGGGAGACTGCCCCGCTTTCTTCTTAAACACTTTTGAGAAGTATGAACCTTCATTAAAACCCAAATCGAATGCAATTTCCGATATGGTTTTGTCTGTAGATATTAGAAGGTTTTTTGCTTCAATAAGTTTCCGAGTTTCTATTATTTCAGAAACGCTTTGTTCTAAAATATTTTGGCAGATATGGTTTAGATTCCTCGAGGTCATAAACAATTTTTCGGCATAAAATTCAACTCCCAAAGGTCTGCGATAGTTTTCCTCTAGAATACTTAAAAAGTTACCAAACGAAATGTGTTGTGTTTTTTGAAGGCTTACATCTGGGGGTAGGGTTTTTTTTCGTTCCGACTCAATCATGGTAAGAAGTACACTCAGTAGTTGGCGAATGACCCCATAATCTGCCGAATCGCTTTTTGTTTCCTCAAACATCATTGTGCAAATTGTAACCAAACGTTGAAAACAGTTATTCTTGTCTAATTGTATGTTGGCCTGATTGTGGTATAAAGAATAAAGCTGGAAAGTAGTTTCAGGTATAAACTCACTTTTAAAACGGATTCCCCAAATTTCGCATTTCCCGTCGTGGATTTTGGGAATAACACGGTGAACCTTTCCCTTTGTTACAAAACTTACAAAGGGAGCTTGAATTGTGGACGTCTTAAAATCAATAAAGTGTTCTAATTCACCTTCTATCCCAATTAAAAGTTCCTCAAAATCATGGTTATGTGGTTCGTCAGGCAATTCGGATATCCTTTTTGCCTCTTCAGCATCAACCTTAAATATGTGAAACAACTTGTTCAAAGGAATTGTAATTTAATGTTTTTGGATTGAACTTTATATTGGTTTGACCGAAATTAAATAAAACCAATGAATTCTATATGAATGTCAAAGAATAAAGGGTTTGAACCGTCCTCCTTTGTCGTCTTCAATGATCATTTCCTTAAAAATCCGTATCTTTAATATATAAGTTCAATAGGGGGATGAACTTAGCAAAATTCATATCAGAAATTAAAAGGCGCAATGTCATTAGAGCCATATTGGCTTATTTGGCTGTTGCTTGGGTTATTGTTCAGATTGCTTTCGTTGTTATAGATGCCTTTACCCTTCCTGATTATTCCAAAAAAATTGTTTTTTATATTTTATCCATTGGCCTGGTAATTTGGGTTGTTTTTTCTTGGGCATATGACCTTACTTCAGAAGGTTTTAGGAAAACAGAGGACATTACCAACAAACAGGAGGTTGAAACGTTTAATAGGAAACGGTTAAATACCGTAATTATAGGAGCGCTTTCATTAGCCGTGGTATTGCTAATCGTCCTAAGTTTTTGGGCCGGGTCTTTATGGAATCAGGGGCTTCTCGATAAAGAAACAACTAAGGTAGCTGTGATTCCATTTGAAATAGAAAATGTTGATCAGGAGGAATATTTCAAATCGGGCATGACCGATGGGCTTATTGAAGAATTATCAAAAACGGAAAAGCTTACCATTCTTAGTCAGGCATCGACTAAATTATTACCGGCTTCCTTTAGTACGGCTAGTATGTTAATGACTAATGAAATGGACGAAATAGAATATTTTGTTACTGGCTCATTAGATCTAAAACTGAATAGATTAACAATAGACGTGCAGTTAAAGGAAGCAATAGAGGCAGACCCTATTTGGGAGAAAACCTATTCCGATGATTTAACAAATGTAAAAAGACTTTGGGCGGGTGTGGCGGATGATATTGAAAGGCAAATGGGAATCGTGGTGCCAGGAACATTAAAAGTTGATCGATCATCAATTCGAGCTATAAATCCAGAAACATACTCGCTTTACCTAAAAGGAAAATATAATTTAAGCAAATCCACTCCTTCTAATTGGTTGAGGGGTATGGTGTATCTACAAGAAGCGGTGGATAAGAATCCTGGTGATACCTATGCCTGGTCTGGTCTGGCCGAAGGCTATGTGATGATTGGACATGGCCCTAATCCCCCTCTAGATGTATTTCCGAAAGCCTACGAAGCTGCTATGCGTGCCATTCAATTAGACTCCATGAATGCTGAGGGTTGGGCTGCCTTAGCTCATTACCATACTTATTTTGGCTGGGACTGGGATATGGCTGAATATGCATTTAATCGAGCTAATGAATTAAATCCGAATATGGCATATAACCATTACCATCGAGCTTGGTATCTTGTTTTATTTGGCAGAATAAATGAGGCATTAATAGAGCATAAACGCGCTCAGGAATTAGACCCATTTACCCCATTACATACAGCTTGGCTTGGTGAAATTTATAGATTAGTAGGCGAATATGAAAAAGGATTGGCTGAGGTAGAAAAAGTGGAACATATGGACGACGATTTTGCCTTGGGATTATTGATAAAAGGGAATATTCAGATGGATCAAGAAAAGGTGGAAGAAGGATTAAAAAACCTTAAGGCAGCGTCTAAAATTAATCCGGATTGGAAGTATTTGGGCTATGGCCCAGCATTAATCAGAGCGGGTAAATTGAAAGAAGGCAAAGCCATTATTGAGGAACTTGAAAATAAACCAACTACGCCCTATGGGGCATTATGTTTAGGAATAATGTACAACCAGTTAGGGGATTTAGATAAAGCTATTGAATGTTGGAGCTATAAAGACAAGCATGGTTGGTATCCGTGGATTAGAGTATTGATGTGGCAAAAAGAAATAATTAAGGATCCTCGTTATTTGGAGCTTATTCGGGAAATGGGTTTGCCAGACCCCGCGCCATTTGTATATGAACCAGAGAAATAGGTCCTTTATAAGTAAAAAGAGACCAAGCTATCAGGATATAAATTTTTAAATCAGCTTCTTGATTTTATTGCTTTCTTTTGCGCCAGATTAATCTATGTTTCCTTGATTCTATAAAATCTGTGCTTAGGATTAATTGATTATCACGAAATTCAAAATTTCTAATTTGTTTTTGACCCACCCAATTAGGGAATGAACTTATTTTAATATGATGAAATACTTGATTTGATTTTTCATTCACCTCGTAAGTTCCGCTATAAGCAATAAATCCGTTATATGCCGAAAGAATTTCGTCTCGCTGACCTTCTAGAGGGTCATCTGAGACAAATTTTGCCCGATTAGGTTTCATTATTTGAACCGACATATGCCCATCATCATTATATACAATTTCACCAATTGCATCTGGTCCAAAAGGATATGCAATATGACCTTCCATCGATTCCGCTCGCCACTCATATAACTCCCATGAACCTTTAAATTGGGTTATACTTATTTTTGAATTGTCCATTGAAAATTAGGTTTATTAATTTGTGTGTCTCCATTATTTGGATATCCAATCCTAATTTGATTTATTTTTGAAGACATATATAAAATAGTCAGTCCTAAAGCTTAATCCACTTTAGATAATGATTTAATTTTATGATTTGCATTAGCATTATTTGAATTAAGTTCAAGGGATTTTTTATAATTTTCAATAGCCTTTTCATTATTTCCTAAAGTTTCAAAGGCTTCGCCTAAACTATCAAAAGCATTATATGACTCGGGGTAATTCCTGGTGTTTAATTCAAAAAAGGTTAGAGCTTTTACTTTCTCACCTTGGCTATTGCCTTGTAACATGCGATAAGCTACTCTATTAACAAGTTCTTCAGGAGGTTTCATATCCCATGATAACCTTTGAGAAAGCTTCTGGAAATGTTTTGAAAGTTGTTCTGTAGTTTCAATGGATTGGTAGTTTATACCATAACCATCAAAAATCGCTGAAATCCCATTATAAAAAGCAATTGGAGGTACGGAGCCATGGTTTTCGTTTTCGAAATATTCAAGTTTGGCATTAAATTCATTTTTACTTTTGCTATGTAGGGCTTCATAAAAACGAATATGCCGATCTCGATTTCTAATGTTTCTCCTGCCCCAATTTGCGGTTGCTATATATAGAAAACGCCGGAATGAATTGTCAGTGACGCTTTCTAATTTACTATCCATTGTTTCTGCATCCCAAGTGCCGAAGCTAGGGTCAACTGCTATGAAAGCATTAAAATTTGTTTGTGCTTTGAGGAATGTATGGACCGCCAATAAACCCCCAAGAGAATGCCCAAAAAGAATTCGGTATGGTTCTGTTCTATAGTTTCTTTCCAATTCGGGGATCAGTTCATTTTCTAAGAAACTCAAAAATTGTTCTCCCCCTCCTGAGTCATTTTTCCTTATGGTGACCACCTTGTCAGGGGTAAAATCTCTAAGCCTATTCACATTTTGTATTGCAACAACAATCATTTCCGGAATTTTAAGGTTACCATTGTATCCAGTGCTCATATAGTTTACCATTCCAGAAATGGATTTAAAATGCGCATTCCCATCAAGTATCATTAGAATAGGGTATTTTTTATAGGATAATTCTGCTTTGTGGTAAGATTCAGGTAGGTTAACCCAATACTCGCGTTCTTCATTTAGAAGGGTTGACTGTATAATATGCTTAGATCCAATAACAATACCATTTTCATTTTGGGATTTTAATTGATGTATGCCAATTAGGAATAAAATGATTGCTAAAAGGTGATGTTTCATTCTTTTAATTTTTGTCAAAGTAATAGAATCCTTTAAACTTTATGTGTTTTGAACAGTTATCGTTCTTGAGTTGATTTATGGGATGGTTATTATACCCTCTTCAAATCCCAATTTTGTGAGCCCAAGTTGTTCAATACTAAATAAATGAGCGTAATCAACATTTAAGGTATGGCTAAGCAATAATTTGGTATTATAAGGTAAGTACAAATTATGCTCCCCATCCAGTGTCCAATAATTATCCTCAAACCCCCTCAGCATTTTAACCATACCTTTTCGAATTTCAGGAAACTTGGTTAATGCTGAATTCATATCCATCTCTAAGTAATAATTTTCAGCAGAAGGAGGAGAATATGATTTTATCTGTGGAAATGGTTCATTCTTAAATTGTTTGAACCTTCCCGTTAAAATATCCTGAGCCTCTACCAAATGACATACTTGTTCATGGATACTCCATTTGTGTTTTACCCTTCTAATTTTAAAAAGGCCTTCAGGGATTTGGTTGAGCAAACTTTGAAGAATTAAAGGTGTTCTTTCCAAACATTCTATGATATAATTAACCTCTTTCATCCTAATAGCTGGTTTATAGAAATACGAGCATAGTTGCTAAACTAAGATACTAATTTGGGGAAAATGAGTAATCTGGACTAGTTCTGAGTTAATTTCCGATTTTTAGTATCCTAACCGCACCTTGGATTACAAGAATAAAAACAATAGTCCCTATTATTAAATCTGGTTTATTGGAGTTTAGCCAATTTACAAGTAGACCAGCTACAATTACACCAATATTAATTATAACATCATTAGAGGTAAAAATCATGCTTGCCTTCATATGGGCCTCTTTCTTACTCTTAGATTTTTGAAGGAGATAAAGACAAATACCATTGGCGATTAATGCAAAAATTGACACAATAATCATGGTCGAAAAATCGGGAATATTTTCACTTCCGAAGAAGCGTCTTAATACTTCTATAAAACCAATGACGGCCAATAAAATCTGAAAGTAACCTGCGATATTGGCGATTTTCTTTTTCCGTATTACTGAGCCTCCTACTGCAAAAAGACTTATCCCATAAACAAATGAATCGGCAAGCATATCCAAGCTATCAGCAACTAACCCCATAGATTTGGAGATCAATCCTGTTGTCATTTCAATAATAAAAAATGCAAAATTGATGGATAAAACAGTCCATAGAAGTTTCTTTTGACCTGTATCTTTCTCAAAATCCACAGGGTCGATTTGTTCCGTTCCTAATCTTTTAGTGCCAAGATTCAATTTTTGAAGAGATCTTTCAATTCCCTCAATTTCAGAAGTATGAAAAATGGTGAGTTTTCTGTTTGGAATGTCAAAATCTAGATGTTTAATTGAGGAAAATTCGTCCAAGTTTATTCTAATGAGATTTTCTTCAGAAGGGCAGTCCATTTTTGATATTTCGAAAATTGACTTTTTCATTATAATAGTATAATAGAAAGATTAGCAAAAATACTAGACTTTTTGTTGCTCCTATAATCCTCTTGTCTTTGGGTTAAATTTTGGTTCTCTAGTCGATTCTGTAATCAATTTTCGAAAAGTTGCCGTTTCCTGATGAAAGAAGCAAATATGGTCGCCATTACTATTAGTATTGTCAGTTCATAAGGTTTTCCTTTATACATATGTATGAACACAATTACAGTCATATACAGCGACAACAGTAAAGTGCCTATGAAGATTGTCTTATTGTACAGAAACATGGCCGTGGCAACCAAAAGAAATATACCGGTTGAAATCATAATGGCACTGTTAGTAATAATTTTATCAGACTGGTTTGAATTGAGAATTTTATCAAATGCATTCAGTATGAAAAACAATGAAATTATCATTGAAGGTAACCAGATTAATAGGGTTTTTAAAAATTTATCGTTTTTCATTGGGTTGAATTTAGTTGTACTTTATAATTTGAGAAACTGATAATAGCTTTAAAATTGTTTTAAATACAAGGTGAACCAATTAGTTGCCTTGTCTACATATTCAATCGGTGGTTCATGACCAGCATTATATTCAACGAATTCTTTTTCCTTTATCGGAATTCGATTAAAGATTTCTTCTGCTTCTTCCATTGAATATAGAGGGTCTTCATTCCCCATAAACATTAAAAAGGAACTGCTATTAACATAGCTGGCAAATGTACACACATCAACCGCTTGCAAATCTTTTCGTCTTAGCGGTGGAACTACCCCCGCAATAGCAGTTTTTATTCTTGCATCTATGCTTGTAAGTTCAAATGTGATTAATGCCCCCATACTTAATCCAAGCATACCAATTTTTGAAGTTTCGAATTCACTTCGGGTCGCTAAATAATCAAACGCCCTGCGGTATTCTGTTGCGGTTTGAATCACCATTTGCCGAAATTCATTCGGATATGAAAATGGCCAAGGAGGGCTGTTATAACCATATTCCCATGCTCTTTCACCATGATTTACTGCGTCTAGAATAATTACTGCAAAGCCAGCCTTGACTAAAGACGTTGTCATAAGGCCACCCTTCGGCCAGCTATCATCCTGAAACCACCGCTCTTTTGAGCCAAATATACCATCCACAAGGGCAACCACAGGATGGGGTTCTGTTTTGTTTTTCGGGATTACTATATAGGCCGGAACTATTGAGTTATTGATTCCTTTAAATACAATTTTTTCCCTTATGCCATAGTCAAGCTCTTGGGTTCCTACAACCCTTGCATCTAATGGAATATTCTTGTCGTATTCATAAAATTGGACAATTGTTTGAAATTCGGTTTCGCTTACATTTGGCAACAAATTCTTTTCTAAACTCTCTTGACCAAACGCAGAAGTTAAAAGCAACAGATAAATAAATGCCAAATTCACAATATTTCTTAGTTCCATGTCTTTTGAGTTAACTGGTTAGTAATAATAAAGTAGGCTGTTTCTAAAATAAAGCTGCGTTGGTCGAGAACAATTATCGTAAATGGGTTATTTGGCATTTAAGGTAATTGTTATCAGCCTAGATATAAATTAATGAACCCTTGCAATTATTCTAGTTTCAGAAATGATCCTTTATCCATTGGGTCCAACGCTTATAGACATCTTTTCTATGAACAGGGTCAGCAGGAAAATGTCCCGGAATCGGATAAGCTACAAATTTTGTTTCCGTACCGTTGTCTTTTAAGTTATGAAATAGTTTGTACGATTGGGTAACCGTAACCCTTTGGTCTAATGTATTAGACAAAATAAGTGTAGGGGTCTTAATTTGGTGTGCATATGTAATGGGCGATTGTTTGCGGTAATTTTCTGCATTATCATTTAGCCACGGCGATCCGCCTAGACCATAACCTGCCCAAATATTCATATCAGCCATATTATACCAATCAAACCAATCGGTTACCGCCGCACCTGCAACAGCAGATTTCCAGCCTTGGTAATGGGAGGTTAACCAAACCGTCATATACCCTCCATAGGACCAACCTGATACTGCCATTTGGCCATCATCGATAATCCCCATCTTTTTTATTGCTTCAATGCCAGTCATCACATCCTTACCTGGACCTTCACCTGCATCATTTATAACGGAAGTTTGATAGGCTTTCCCTAGATTATTGCTGCCCCTATAATTTGGTTGGAAAACAATCCAACCGTTTGAAGCGAAGGCTTGTGCGAAAAAATTAAAAGTTTCAAGGGAAGCACCCATGGGTCCGCCATGTATGTATAATACCAAGGGGTATTTTTTACCATCGGTAAAATCGGGGGGATAGGTTAATACACCATCTTCATAAAAATCATCTTCTCCCTTCCAGTTGATTGAGCTTACCTTTCCTAGTTTTAAATTGGAAATAGCATCATTAAATGAACTTAATTTAATAGGAGTACTGTTAGGGGTCTTCATATAATACAGTTCGGAAGCCTTTTGAGAAGTAGAACCAATGAATACAATTTGATCTGCTGGTCCAATATCTATGTTGCCAAGTGACGGTAAAATTCCTTTTGTATCTATTTTCTTTAAGTCCCCACTTAAATTCCCTCTCCATAAACTCACCTTCGTTCCATCAGACGCTCCGGTTAAAAAGGATTGATCCCTAAACCAAACATGATCCCTAAGGTTACGGTCTATGTCTTTAGATATATATTTGGACCCACTTCCCATTAAGTCAGCAGAGAATATGCCATTAGGATTAAAACCGGGTTCTGGGCCAACTGCTTTGCTGTATAACACGAGAGATCCATCTTTAGAAAATGATGGATTGGAAGGTACTCCGGGTCCTTTGTCCAGAACAGTGGTTTCCTTCGTTTCTATATCAATAAGTTGTAGGGAATTTTTTAAAAATTCGGAAGAGTGCGGCTTTGGCTTTACCGTAAATACTAATTTTTTGCTATCCGATGACCATTGAAGGCTTCCTGCATTAATGCTTTCACCCAATTCCCCTGAAGTTAATTTGATTTTATTATCTCCATTTTCGGAACATATCCAAATATTGGTAGGTCTTGGTTCTTCCTCTGCCAAATACCAATCGTAGCCGACTTCAAAAGATTTGTTGTGCTTTTCAACTCCACTCTTTTCAATAATAGAATCTTTTTCAATGAACGCGAATAAATGGCCATCAGGACTCATTTTATAATCCATGATTCCAACTTTGCTATTCGTTACCTGCAGGGCCTCACCTCCTTGAAGGGGCATTTTAAATATTTGAGGTTTCTTGTTTTTTCCTGCTGAAAGAAATGTAATAGACTTGCCATCTGTCGACCACTCTGGAGAATTAATGCTAGGTCTATCGTGGGTTAAGGCCTTTTTTTCGCGGGTATTTATATCGACCAACCATAAAGTGTTTATGTATTTATTGTCCTCAAAATCTGCTTTTCTGCTTAATAAAAGAATGTTGTTTCCGTCAGGACTTATCTTTGGATTACCCAAATCAACTAACACATCAAAATGATCCAAGGTTAAAATTGATGATTGGGCCTGAATTTTTTGGAAGTTCGGAACACTAAAAAATAGTAGGGTAAATAGGATTACGGTTGGGGCCAATCTAAACTTTTTCATTTTGGTTGATTTAATAATTGGATAGGAATACGTGTATAAATACTCTAACAATTGGTTGCTAACTAAGATACTAAAATGACAGCACTCTTTTTAAGTAGAGAATAGCAGGGCGTATTGAATTGTGATTTCCAAATTATTAAGAATAAATCAGAACTTAATTATTTGTCATAATACCACAATAAGTGTTTAAAGAAAAATGCTTCTTGGCTCGTGGTGATGGACAAAATATCTATTTTACTGGAATTGGAATTGACAAATTCCAACAGTTTTTGCTTTTTATAGAATTCCTTCACTTTTAATTTTCTTTCCATTACTATGAGTTTTTGAATCAGTAAATATCGCCCTTCTTTAATGCTATTTAACCCTTTTTTAGATTCGAGGAATGTAAATGTGCAATCTTCCATTTTCCATTTTCCATAATCATTACTAAAGTTCGTCGCGACAACGAACTTTCGCCGCTACCTAAATGGAAAGTAACAATTGCAGTGTTTTGATAGGTTTGAATATTAATGTCCTTCGGGCTTATTTGTAATGTTCTTGTATTTTCTGAATCATTAAATTCTGGAAAAACTGTAAGCCAAACAGCATCAATGTCCTTTCTCCCTTTTACCCTTTTTGCATGCTCCCACAAAGGATAGAAGATAGTAGCATCCTCGGTAAAGGATTCCTGAAATGTTGTCCAATCAAAATTATTAAAGGCTGTTATAAAATTAGTTGCAGCTTCCATTGCGGACTCTGACTGCTCATTTTGTGCCTTGGCATTGAAGTGAATTATTAAGGAGAGTATAAGAAAAATAAGTCGGGATTTTGTTTTCATTGCTTTAATTCAAATAATTCAACTTGTTATGGTTTATGAATAGTTGGTGTGATTACTATTCTTGATCAGTTGGTTTTTGCTCGTCGACGGACTTATACATTCCTTCAGATATTTCTATGTCGGTATCCACAATTTCATCTATATGATTCTGAAATTCTGGAAAGAATAATTCCCTTCGCAACTTCCAGAAAAGGCGAAATCCAGGCTGGTCTTTTACACCAATAGCGGCTTTTGTAATGGATTCTTCTATGTGTGAATCTAGTGTTCCCTGCTGACTTAAATAGTAACTGTTTTGAAACGTTAAAAACAGACCGTGCAAACTTATAATGACTTGAAACCGTTCTTCTGAGGTTAAGGCTTCAGGGTCAGCCATGAAATTATAAAAAAGGCTACTTGATTGTTGGTTATTACCCATTTCATTATACCAAGATGAAATGGTTGCAACCGTACTCGCGGCTGTGGCGGATTTGGTTGCTTTTGTGTTTTCTGTGAATTGGATGCCAACAAAAATTAGTGAAATGACAATCGCGATAGCACCCACTATTTCAGTAATAATACTGATCTTTTGAATTCTGTTTTCCATGTTCTTTCAAAAAAATAGGTTAGTTATTTGTAGGTCCAACAATATGAAAAACGGGGAGTTATGTTGATTGTATCTAAGATAGTAAAATGAAGGGATTTTGGGTAGGGGAGTATATTTCTGCAAGAAATTTTCTAGAATATTACAGTTACAGCTTGTTGTAATGGTTATTTAACTTTTTAATTCTTCAATAAAAGTTGCGACTTGTTTTTCAGAATAATGCCCGTTGAATTGAAAATAAGAACCAGTTTGATTAATCACTAAAACACCAAAACAAGACTTTTTTCTTTTGAAGAAATTATCTAAAAGAAAATCATCGGCATCATCAAAATAGGTGATGTTGTCAAGTTTATTTTTTACACGTTCTCCATTTGATAGCACCTGAATATACAAGCAATTTTCGGTATCTATAGTGGCATAAAAATCTTTCCGGAATTTCTTTCCTTGTGAAGTTATTTTATTATTATCAAAATGGCAGCTAGAAATGGGTTGGTTGTAGTGAATGATTAAAATTTCTTCATTATCCCAACCATAAGTTGATTGTATAAATTGTAACTGTTCCGTACTTACTTTATCAGCAAAATCATAATAAATAGGTTTATTATTTCCTAAGGTTGTAGTAGTGGAGGTTGAAGAACAAGACGTTATGAATATCGACAATAGGGTAAAGAATATAATTTTGTTCATGTAAGGCTTTGGGGTTGGTGCAATTTATTAATGAATTTGGGCTAAGATAATAAAATTAAGGAGTTTTGGTTGGTGAGGAAATTACGAAATGCAATCGCAAATAATGGTTGCTAAAACCTGTAGGGTTTAATTATTTATCCTTTTTTCAAATAGTATTTTTCTAACTCCAAAGTCTGTATCCCATTGTTTTATTTCTTTGAATCCTAGTTTTTTATATAACTCTGTAGCTGGATTGTTTTTAACACCTGTTTCAACAATAAAAAGTTTAGAATCAAATTTATTAAATGTGAATTCTATCAATTTTCTTCCTATTCCACGTCTAAAAAATTTCGGGTTCACAACCAAACTATTGATGTCTGTGAGTTGTTCTGTTTGTTCAATTTCTATTACACCAGCCAATTCATCCTCTTCAAAATATCCATAGAAATCATTAGGGCTTTTAAGAAAACTTTCAAAAGGTCTTTTAAGAGGAGGAAAGTCATTTGCCTTTAAAAGTTCTGCTTCAACAGCATATGATAATTGAAAAACAGAAAAGATCTGTTTTGATGTTTCTATATCACTGTTTTGGAGTTTTTTAATCATGGTACTTTTGCGAGTTATTGATCCTAATTAAGTTCAATAGTTTAGAACAAGCGATTACTTATAGCTTATTCAGCTTAGTTTATTCCTCCAACACATGTAATAGTTTTTCAATGCTTTGTCTTGCTTTCTCGTTTTGATCTATTCGAAAATGATAAGTTCGTAATAATGAAAGTGCCCTGTTGTTAAATAATCTGTATTGGTCCGAATTTAGATCTAATCTCCAGTCATTTGGGTTTTCTGACCTATTTGTTGGAGTTTCATAAAATGAAAGCATGTCAACCGCATTTTCAAATTCAAGATCACTCAAGACCCATTTTTGAACTACTTCCGCGCGGTTTTTTTCATAAAAGTCCTGAACGGCTTTAAATTCTAGTATGGCATGTTTGGTCTTGTCGCTAAAAATTTCAAGGCTTCCGGTATTAATGATATCATCAACGGTATAGGCAATGCTTTGGTAGTAGTCGCCGAAATAACTAACGTCAGGCATTTTTTGGATTAAGACATCAATTCCCTTATCGGGATTTATAAAATAGGATAAATAATTAGTTATTTCTTTCCGTTTAAGAAAGCACATAGTGTCTAATTGATTCAATCTATCTAAATCGGTTCTTAGTTCATTAATAAGGGTTTTATTGTAGTTTATTGCTTTTTGTTTCTGTTTTGAAATATCATTCGCATTATTGATTTGTAGTGCAATCAAAATTCCAATAACTACTAATATTACTTCTCCTATAGCATAAATAAAATACCGAGTAAATTTATTTTCAGACAGCAAATTTTGTCTAATATTTCTAAAGAATTTTATCATTGGGTATAGATGGTTATCACTTAATAGTTATTTGAATATTGTTTATTTCAGAATTTTGCACTTTCATAGTTTGCCAACTCCTATTTGTTCCACTTCTCCAGAACCATTCTAGTGGCCCAAATCTATATTTACTAAACCACCACTTACTAAAATATATCTGTCCTATAAAAAAAAGTAGTCCGAGTAACAATGCCACTGTTCCTGATAATTTCAATAACAAGCCTAATCCGTAACCGTAAAAAATGAAAATTCCGAAAGCAGATTGTAAAACATATGTTGTTAGACCCATTTTTCCGACGGGTATTAATTGTTTTACTATTTTCTGTGTTTTAATTGATTTATATAGAAGAAGTACTAATCCAATGTAAAGAAGTGGAATAAAAATATTAGAGACATCCTTGGCAATAGACCCAACAAATCGAGTCAATTCAGAATTTGCTGGTGCTGACAAATAGAAATTAATTACGACTAATGGAATACCAATAAATGCCGTAACAAGAATTAATTTTTTAAGTGGAATTTTTTCGATATTCTCGTGCCATTTTTTTCGTCCAACCCAGAGACCCAATAAAAACAAACCCGGTATTACCCAAAGCCTACCACTAAATTTCAGATAATTATACTTATTGATAAATCCTATCGTACTATTTGAAACAAGTAGCTTTTGGTATTCGCCATCGAGGATTAATTGAAAGTAATTCATAGCCATTTCTACCGGATTTGGATTTATCGCGCCAGGTTGATTTACCGGAACTGGCGGCTGAATAAGTGCAATGGCTTTAATAAAATTACCGGGAACATTCAACGCAAAGAACAATCCAAGAATCAAAATTAGCTTTGTTGGGAATTTTCTAAATGGAATTAAAGCCATTCCAAATACAGCATACACCGTTAAAAAATCTCCACGATAATGTATATGGTGGATATACCCAATAAGAAAAAGCAAGACAAGGCGCCAGGCAAATTTTAAAGCACTGGAATTTTCCTTTTGGCCTAATATCAAATAGAAACTTAATCCGAAAAGCATTGAGAAAATCGCATAAAATTTCCCTACAAATAAATTTTGAATTATAGTTTGAGAAACTGAATCTATTGGAAAAATCATATTAAATCCCACGTACTTCGGCGGCGTGAAGCTTGCTGGATAGCCTTGAAACATATGCGTCATTATGATGCCAAATAACGCAAAACCTCTCATTGCATCTATTTCCTCAATTCTCTTCATTAGTCTTTTTGGTTGTTAGTTTGATAAGCTTTTTTATGGCGCAGCGTATGTTTTAAAAGATCACTAACGTCTTTTATTTTTCAGCTTTGTGTAGGTATAAGACTAAGATAGTAAAATGATGGAAATTTGGCGGCTCGTAAATTCCAAATAGCCCTATTAATTATGGGAGATATGAAACCATAGGTTTTCTGAAAAATTAACCGCTTTAAATTTCAATTAAGGCATAGATAAGCCCGATTACTATATTGAGCAAAACACAGCTAATTCCTAAGGCATATTTCCATTTTGGGATTAAGCCCAGAGAAACCAAATAGCCCATTAAGATTATTATTCCATATAGGCTTGGATAAATAATATAGATGAAACCCCCATGGCCCGAACTAGCTGAAATTTCAGCATTTAAGGCAATTGTAGTGGAAAGGAAAATTGAAATGATTATTGCCATTAACATAAGGGCCGAAACAGATGTGAAGGGTTTTGTTTTGTTATCTTCTAATAGCTGATTTTTAGCTAAGATTATGGAATATAAAATAACGATGAAGATTAATCCTATAAAGATAAATTTCAAGTCTTGATTTTTTTAATGGTGTACAACTACCTCCTTTAAGAACCAATTTAATGCTTTATACACATTGATGTGGTTTCGTTTTCAAAGGATTGTGTTTATGCTTTTTATTAGGTTGTCAATAGAGCTAATTAATGAATCCATAGCATAAAAAACGGCTCTTAATTCCGCAAACCTTGCTGTATACATACTCGCAAATTCTCGATTATTGAAAAAAGCTTCAAGGTCATTTGTAAAATATTTTTTATTCGATTTCAGAATTGTGTTGTCTGTCAATCTATTAGCTTGTTCACTCGGATTGGAGAGGCTTTGTGTATACATATCTAAAATACTAAAGTGATTAGTGAGATATGGTAACTCAATTTCTTTCCAGTATTCTTCAAATCTATCAAGAGTAACATTGACGTTTTGGATTTCTGAATTATACACTAATAAATTGTTCTTAATCTCACCCGTTAAAAAGGCGCTATAATAACCAGAATTAATAAAATCACTAAGTGACGTTGTTGTTAAAGATTTAAGTCTTAGTGGGCCTAATTTTCCTATTTTATTTAAAAGGAATAGATCTTTATCATCCAAATCCATGTTTTTATTTAATGAATCGATCAGATTAAGGCTATTTCTGATTTGGGCATTTACGACATCTATATTAAATTTCAATTTTTCCTTATTGGATATTAATTCGGCCCTAAGTGTAATTAAGTTGTTTTTTGTGTTGGCTTCAATATTCCTTTTATCATTTAGATTATTAACTTGAAGTGCTATTAAAATTCCAATTACAACAAGAATTATTTCTCCAAGAGCATAAAAGAGGTACTTGCTGAATTTGTTTTCAGAGATTAGTTTTTGTCTAATTTTTCTAAAGAATTTTATCATTGGTTATTGGTAATATAAATGAAGCACAACGTGTTTGGTTATGGGTTCGTTGCAGAAATATCCTCAGGGCTCTTTTTGCTGTAGTTGAACAATAGCAAATTTGAGTTAAATCCTGACACGTAAGGCCATTTTAATTTCGTATAGTCCCCATTGTATTTTAGGTTTTTAATATTGATTCTTTATAAACTGCTTATTTTATATTTCTAAGTTTAATTTCCCTATTTAAGTTTGAAATGATTTTTTGATAAGTAGCCATCAGTCGATCACAGTGTATGGTTAGAATGTACAACTGATTAATATTTTTTGAAAGCAGGTTCTGGTACTCCAAATCATTGATAAAGGACAGAGTTTGGCTTTTTATTTCATCGTTGTAATTCTCATAGTTAGATTGCCAAAGGTTTCCTTCAGAAGTGAAGGCAGGGACTCTTCTTAGCCTGGTTATTAAGTAATTACTTAAATTAGTGTTTGCGTCCTGCCACTTGTCCTCATCATCATCCCAAAATTTTACTTGATTAGGCCATGAGATTAATAATTTTTTTAAAGTATCATTTTTAATATTATCAATTTGACCAGAATTTACTAACCCATTCAAAACAGTGTTTTGAGCGGCCCAGCTACCTCCAAAGAAGCCCTTAGGATATGCCTCGAATTTGGTTTCGAAAGGAATGGAGTCGTTTGTGATGAGGTTCCAGTACTTTAAACGATCTGAATACGCCGAATTCCTGCCTTGACATATATTTTGCAAACGCTTTATATTCCAGTCAAATTCATTTTTCAGGGCTACCAAAGCATTGTTTTCTGCTATGTTGTCTTTTCTTTCTTCATTCCAATTGTTAATTTGCAATGCGATCAAAATTCCAATAACCACGAGGATAATTTCACCAATTGCATATTTAATATACACTTCAGTTTTATTTTCCATAAGTAAGTTTTGGCGAATTTTCCTGAAGAATTTTATCATTAGTAAGCGGTTGGTTATACAAAGTTGTGTGTAATGTTTTAATCAATCCTCATTTCCGTTTTCAATTCTCCAAGGTGGGTTTAGTCTATTTTCACCGCCATAAAATAATATCAGTTGATTTCCGTCAACATCTTTTAATCTTGCTTCTCTCCACAACCACTTTTGGTCAATCGGTTCTTGGTCAAATTCAATTCCTTTAGTTTTTATTTTTTCAACTTGTTCGTCAAGATTTTCGCATTCAAAATACACATAAATTCCATCTCCATTTGGTAATTCGTCTGTTAAATGGATTGAAAAGGTAGAGTTTCCATTTGGGCATTCAAATCTTGCGTAGTGTGGTAGGGATTTCACAATTAATTTAAGTCCCAAATTTTCATAAAAAGGAATTGATTTTGTCAAATCCAAAGAGGGTACTGTTACTTGGTTCAAATTCATGTTTTATTCGTCAGTTTACATTACACGCAACGGTTTGTATAACGCAGCGTTGCGTTGGTCTAGAACTAAGATAGTAAAATGAGGGAACTTTGGTTGGCGAGTGGATTCCGATTAGGAAGCCACGAAGCAATGGGCGTTATACGTTGTTGTGCGGCGTTTTATAATTTTTTAATGTCTTTTATTTTTTAAATCTTTTAATTATATAATCTATGGCTAACCCCAAAACTCCTGAAACAAAAACATCTATAATTAAAGAGCTAAATGAAATTTTTGGTTTGGTTTCCAAGCAATCAACGCATTCACCACTAAAAACTGTATAAAACGTTATGGGAAAGCCATAGGTGTCAGAACCGTCAATAGGCGTTTGAATTTTCATCGTTATCAATGTGAGGAAAAGAAAAATTAATAACGTAAAAAGTAATATTCTAATTAAGCTCATTCAATGACGCACAACGTATGGATAAACGCATAATTGCGTTTATATCTTTTATGTCGTCAACACAAATCTAATGGATTTAAACTAGTTGTTGTTGCTAGCGGGTATCACTTTTGTTTTAAGAGAAATTCCTTGAACTCCTCTGTGGAATAATTGGCCATGCCTTTGTGGGTAAGAACTAAATTGCCATTGGCATCAATAATATAGGTGGTGGGGATAGTTGATGATGATTGAAATTGTTGGGGTAATGCACTTCCCGGGGTATAAATAGGAAGGTTAAAGCCTTTTCGGTTGTTAAAATCAATGGCCTTGTTGAAATCTTGGTCTAGTGACAACATTACAAAGACAACTTCATCCTTTACTTCTTCATGCAATTTTGCAATATTCGGCATTTCGGCCACGCAGGGAGGGCACCAGGTAGCCCAAAGGTTTAAAAAGATAACTTTCTCTCTAAAATCTTCCAAAGAGGTTATGTTGCCCTTATCGTCAATTAGTTTCAAATTATAATTCACCTTTATAGGTGCTTCATTTGAAGTATCTGCATCTACAGATTCTTCACTAACATCGGGGTTCATCAAGCCTGTTGCTAAAATACCTCGTTGCGCAAAACCAATTACCTCCGTATGTAGTCCCGTAACATATAATACCACAGCAACGGCTATGAAAATTCCGTATTCTATCAAGGACTTTTTTGTTTTTGGCTTCATATATTCTTTGCTGAAGTACCTGGCAATAGGTTTGTTAATTGCCGCAAGGTTGTTTAAACTTTAAGAAAGACAAAGATAATAGAAGGGTTGATTGTGCTTCGTAACCATTGTTACATACCTTCAACCCACAGTTGTAAGCATAAGCTAAATGGGTAGATTTAAATTTCATCACCCATTCTAATTGGTGATTTCATTAATTATCTTGGAACAAAAAATAACATCCAATCGATCTAGCTCAATAAGGGTAATCCATTCTCCATTTTGGTCGGTCCAATCATAAAAGGATGGTAATTCTTCAGGAAGTTCACCGGTTAATTCTTTTACAAATTTACAAGCGGTTAAAAATGCTCCCAACTCAGATGGATGACTGCCATCATTTTCATAGAGCTTTATAGTGGGCCGAATTTGTTTGGCTTTTTCCCAGGTGTCGCCAACATGAACAATACCTGCATTATTTTCTTTGGCCGCCTTAGTATAAACTTTTCGAATTGTTTCGTTGTATTGAGGTACTTTTTCCCGAGCCCAGGTCGAATAGAAATAGGGTTCAGCCCCGTTCTGTCTAATATAATTGGAAAAGTTTTTGGCGTACAATAACAAACTGTCTGGGCGCACAATTGCTCCCATGCTATGGTCCTGAAGCACTACAATATTAAATTTTCCGTTTTTAATCTTTTCCAAAGTTTTCAAATCTCGTTCTCCATTCCAATGTTGGTTTAACCATGCACCTCCAGCCACACTTTTTGATGTGATTAATTTTGTTCTTGTATGGTCTGAAATTAAGGAAACCAAATGGGGGATATTAGACATATATGTATAGCTGTTACCTACAAAAAGAACCCTTAAGGTATCTTTGGGTTGTTGGGAAAAACTTTGTCCTGTCAATAGCACAAAAACAATAACCAACAATTGGTTTAATTTTTTCATAGGAATGTTATTTGGGGTGTAATTGATATCAATGAAGTAATTAGTTGATTGATTACTAAGATACTAAAATGATTAGACTCTAATAATGAATTTTAGAATGCAGGAATCCTTCCTTCAATTTAAACATTGAATTTTACCTTGTATTTTTTGTTCTCTAGTCGCTTAGGATTTACCTATGAAGGCTATTTTCCTTCTTTTCGTTTTTTGCTCATCCCGATAATAAAAAAGAGTCCTCCAACCGCAATAAATACCGTTCCTAATGAACCTGTTTCGTCGCCTAGAGAAGTGGAAAAGCTAACCCCAAGAGCTATAAAAATGATCCCGAGGAAAATATATCGTTTATAAGGTTCTAGTTTTTTAGTCATTCTATCTGTTAATTATGAGAGAGGGGGTTTAAGTTTTGTATTAAAGTGAATCCAAGAATTTAAAAATGGCAATATAGGCCTCTTCTAACTCCTTGCTATTTGGACTATGGAACGCTTCGGGCTTAAAAACTACCTTATCCTTTTTGCTATCTAATTTTTGAACAAATGTTTCAAATGTTTGAGGTGGAACTTGGTCGTCCTTTCCTCCATGCCACACTAAAATAGCAGGATCATTTGCATCCAAATAGGTTATAGGCTCATAAATCGCTATGGTTTCCTTTGTTTCATAAGGGTGACTCAACGGGAAAAGTGCCTTCCCGGCCTTGCTAAAAAGTTCATTTTCATGATCTACAAAAATCTTTTCTATATCATCTAGACCGTCAACCGGACCTGAAAAGTTGATTACCCCGACAATCCTAACTCCCTTATTTAATTTATGTGTATAGTTGGGGTTGTTTTGTGTGAGGCCTACAATTGTTGCCATATGAGCCCCTGCGGAAAACCCCGTCACGATTACATGTTTTAAATTCAAGTTGTAGGCCTTGTTGTTTGCCAATAGATAATTCAGTGAATTGGTTAAATCAGAGGTTGCCATGGGGATTCCTCTTTTTAATCTATAATTTATATTAACCACATTTAACCCCTTCTTCAGATAGGGTTGTATATACCTCTCCTCCTTGGTTTTATCGCTCAAATAATAGGCGCCACCATGGATAAAGACAATGGTAAAATTGTTCTTGCCATAAGACTTGGCCTCATCGGATAGGTAAATATCCATTTTCTGTTCATCATCCCTTCCATAAGAAACATCCTTCTTGATTGAATAGGTAGTTGCTATTTCTTCCTCCGATTTATCTGGAATGGAAGTCAAATTTTTAGAGCAACTGCTTAAAAGCAAAAAGTAACATATGGATAAAGAGATAGCGATGTTTTTCATTTTAATGGATTTACTTTTTTTTCAAATGTTTAATTATTATGCCAAGTTGCCCTAAATGGTAAAGATCGTGATGTAACATGCCGTTTATTAAAAAACTGTAGGGGTACATGGCTTTAAAATCGGTATCGTAATATTCCCCCTTGAGGAAACTGTCGTCCTTTGTCTTTAATAAATTGATTAATTCTGTGAGGGTTTTGTTGTATTCAGATAAAATATAATGCCACCCCAAGGGTTTAAGTTGTTCGTTGGTCAACCAGTTTTCCTCGCAGTCATCTGTTTTGCTTCCTGTGCCGGTTTGGATTTTCAAAAGAGCTTCTTTTCTCCAAAAAGTTAGATGCGAAATGATTTCAGCAATACTGTGCAAGTCATCTTTGGGTCGTACAAAAACTATGGGTTCATTTAATTCTTCTAGTTTGCTTTTATAGGAACTGCCTACCCAAGGTTTTCCGTTTTGAACTTCTTCCAATTGTTGAATTATATGATTTATTAGAGAGTTCATGCGTTATTAAGTTAAATAATGAAATGTATTTTCATTCTTCCAACAATTCAAGAATAACAAGATAAGCACAATGATCTGAGGCAATGGTGTCGCAAATGACTTCCGTTTCAAGTATTTTCCATCGGTGCTTTGGATAAAACATCACATAATCAATTTTTATGGATGGCTTGTCTGATGGATAAGTTAGTCTAGGGTCATTTTTATTGTAAGAAGAGGTCCATAATTGCTCAAGTATATTAATGGGAGAACTACCGGGAACGTCGTTTAGGTCTCCAGCCAAAATGGTTGGGTATTTATTTAAGGAAAAGACTTCATTGATTTTTGTCGCTTGGATTATTCTGTCTTTATCATCAGTTAAATGATCTAAGTGGGTTCCAATAAAAGCAATAGTGTCGCCTGATGAGAGCACTGTTGTAATTTCCAAGGCAGCCCTAGGTTCGTTCCCTGGGTAGTGAGGCAAGGCAATATTGCGACTTTGTAAAAAGGAATATTTAGATAAAATGCCTTCTCCATATTCTCCACCATCATATGGCATGGCTCTGCCAAAAATGGGAGCCATTTTGGTTCTCCACCCAAGCTCGGTTACCAAATCATATTTTTTGGCTCTATTGGTTTTAAAATCAACTTCCTGCATAGCCACAAAATCTGGATTTGCATCGGTGATTATTTTGGCAATTACATCCAAATTGAAATCGCCTTTAGTAGTTGCGCCATGTAGAATATTAAAAGATAATACACGTACCATCTTACTACCATCAACCGTAGTTTGGGACCACACAGAGTAATTGCAAAAAAGAACAATGAGAATTAGATAGTGACCAAATTTCATAGTATAATAGTGCTTTACTAGGATTACCTGCAATCCTAATAATTTGCCAAAAGGCGATTCAGTCCTCGATGGTTATTAATTCTAATCCCCTTTGTTGAATTCGCCTTTATCTACATCCTTAATGAAATTTATAACAGCAGGGAAGAAGGTGTCTGGGTCATCAAATTGAGATACATGACTACCATTTGTTATAACGCTCCGGCCATTCTGTACTTCTGTTGCCATCCATTTCATATGTTCGGGATCCATAGTATCGTATTTTGCACCAAGTATTAAGGTAGGCACGCTTATCTCCTTTAATCTATCCGTTATATCCCAGTTTTTGAGTGTAGCATTACCCGAAATGCCAAATTCACTATGGCCCTGCATGTATACGTAGATGTTTGGATTTAAATGTTCAAACAGCAGATTTATAGACTTAGGCCATTCTTCCACTGGCATTCTAAGGATATGTTCTGTATAATAATGGTTCATTAGAAGCTCACTATATCTTGGGTCATCAAATTCTTGATTCGCTTCCATATCCATAATTTCCTTGAAAATATCAGGATCCATTTGTGGCCCTAGCACCTCATGGGCATATTTACCATATGCAGGCGCGCTTGCCATCATATTACAAACGACAAGTCCCTTAAGGTTATCCTGATATTTTAA
Source organism: Aegicerativicinus sediminis (assembly GCF_015476115.1). Lineage (GTDB taxonomy): Bacteria > Bacteroidota > Bacteroidia > Flavobacteriales > Flavobacteriaceae > Aegicerativicinus > Aegicerativicinus sediminis. The sequence continues at coordinate 1,823,620 of NZ_CP064295.1, forward strand.
GGCATATTCCATGGCCAGTATGCCACCCCAAGATTGACCAAGCAAGTAAAAATTGTCTTTAGTGAGGTTTAGTGCTTTTCTTACCTGTTCCACTTCTTCCACAAAATGCTCGGTGGTCCAAAGGGTAGAATCGTTGGGTTTGTCGCTATAATAAGAATCGAGTTGGTCGTAATAAATGTATTCTATTTCTTCTTTAGGTAGAAATCCTTCAAAATTTCCGAATTCCTCATGCGTTCCTCCTGGGCCTCCATGAAGTAACAGTAGACGCATTTTAGGGTTGTTGCCCACGCGCTTTGTATAGACATTAAATGTTCCTTTTTCGGTTTCAATAGGAATCATTTTAATGCCACCCGTAAGTTGGTCATCGCTATTGGAATAATCAAAATATGAAGATGTTTCAGATTCTGTAACAGTCTCTTTTTTGTTATCGGCACAGCTACTTACGAATAACAGAATAACCAGTGTAAAGGATAAAAATTTCATTTGTGTTTTTTTGGTTAGTTGAAGGTTTTATTGTCCACTAACGGCAGGTAAACTTAGCAGTAACTTTGGGCTTCACTAAGATAATAAAATAGGGTGAGTCGAGAAGATGATAGCCCCAATATCTGTTGGGAGAAGTTGGGTAAAGAGTTTAATAATTGATATTCAAATAGATTCTATTTTCCTTTGGCAAGGCCGTAAATAATATTAATCGGGAAAATTAATTGGCCGATAACGATAAGAAAAAGGATAAGGTAGATAGCTAATGTAAAATTGCTATTGAAATCATTGCCCAAAGATTTGGTTCTATTAAATTGAATTAAAATGCCAATTGCTAAAGTTCCTCCTAATGTTAAAATAATGTGGGTCCAAGTAAGCCATTTGGATAATTTTCTCTCGGCTTTATGAACCATCCAATATCCAATTCCGATGATTCCAAAAAGTATGGCAATTCCAAGGGTCAAGTACAAATAAGAAACAATTAAATAAGTGTCTTTAATATTTATATCGAAGCTAGCGTCTCCACTAAAAACGCCCATTAAAATTAATATTGGGATGGCAGTTAAATAAACCAAATGAGGTTTTTTGGTCAGATTATTCATTTCAGATTTAGGTATTGATGTATGGTTAGCGTCAAGTTAATCATTTCCAGTTTTTTATGTCCGGGATCATTTCCGAAATAAGGTTTGTGTCTGATATGAAAATGATTTTTTTCAATTTTACCTTTTTAGCGGTCTCAAAAATTTTAATGTTTAACAGTTCATTTTTTGAATCATAAAACAAGTTTAAATAATCCGTGCTTCCAGTTGAGGTTAATTTAAATTTCGGATTTAGCTCTTTTGCCAGTTCATGAAATCGGGCGTTATCAATTGATCCTTCACTTTCAACTTCAATCATCCTAACAAGGCTTTCTTTATCAAACTTAAATTTAATTGTTTCAGATGCCCCTAAGGTCTTAAACTGATAGTGATTGTCAGAAGTTTTATTTGCTATTAAGTTATTGTCGCCAAAGTTTTTTTGAATGGTCTTGTAGCTTGAATTAATTTGGGAGTAACCTAAAGAGGAGAAAAATAATAGAACTATTGCTAATAAGTTATTCATGATAATTTGGGTTTCCAAGCTTAGGTGCTAGCATTTTTTCTAATTTTAAGATGCCATATTCTCAAAACCAGATTGTTAATATAAGTCAATTTTTAGAAGTAAGAAAATACTGATTATTTGATCAGTATCTGGGGTTTAAATGTTGTTTTTCACTTGGCTTATTTTTTCGAGCTAATTTCTTGATCACAAAGTGAAATTATTTTTTCGATTCTCTCTTTAAGTCTTATATAATTGCGTTCGTTTTTCATATTCCAAATCCGTTGACTATTAACAAGATTTTCAAACTCCAAGGATTGGTATATTTCTGTATAGTCTGTTTCAAAACCTGAAGTAATAGAAGTGTCATCTCTTATGTTTTCAGTAATTTTTGTATAATTTGAATTCTTGTAAAGAAATGGGAACGATATATTGTTTCTTTCATTAATTGCCCAAGTTTCATCTTCTTTTACATCGTTTAGTAATCCATTCCAATTTGAAAGGTGATTTTTAAGTTCTTCATTTTTAATAATATGTATTTTGCCTGAATTGATGATATCGCTCATAATGCCGTTGCTAGGGTCGTAAGAGATTATGTTTAATAACCCCGAATTGATAAGAGAATCACTTTCATATTCAGACAATGTCATTTCATTATTGCCTGTATTATTTAATATAGTTTCACATCGTTTCTGTATTAATTGGGTTTTTAAAATGGAACGATTTAATTCGTCCTTATTATAGGTAAACTCCTTCTTTAAAGACCTTAAAAGTTGTAGTTCTTGTTTATTAATTTTCCTGTTTTCATTCCAATTATTCACTTGTAATGCTAATAGAATGCCAATCATTACTAGTACAATTTCACCAATGGCATAGAACAGGTATCTGCTAAACTTGTTTTCGGAGAGTAACTTTTGCCTAATTTTTCTAAATAATGAAATCATCGGTTGATAATTAGAATTAAAAAAGTGTTATCGGACCTAATAGATCGGGGTGGGGAATAATAACTAAGATAGTAAAATGGTAAAACTTAGTGGTTAGGAGAATTCAAAAGTGAATCGAAATAGTATTGAAATATTTCTGTTGTTTTAGTTGGCTTACATTATTGCGGGATGCTTTTTATTTAAATTGAATATTACCGACTGCCATTGTTCCGGAATCCTCTGGTGATAAACTCATATGGTAATAAAGGTTATTTTCTTTCAAGGTAAGTTTTGCCCTTGGAGTACCAGCTGCTAAATAGGAAAGGGTTGCTATGTAATACATATGTTCCTCATTCGGATTGATTATTTTATGTAGGCTAGATCCTTTATTAAGATTACTGTCAAAAAATGATTTTAGTTCCGTTAAACCATAATTGAATGATGATAATTTATCAAAACTCATGTTATCTGTAGGCAAAAATAGTTTCAGATAGGAACCTGGTGGTGTAAAAATTGCTGATGAATCTGAGGGGAAATTAATGTTCAGCTCTATTGGCGTGTTGGTTTCATTTACTATCCGAGTCCAGAATACAGCAAATGCGTAAGACTTTCCAGAAGGATCAATATATTGGGTTCCATCTGGTGCAATGGTTCCACCCTTAGGAAGACTGTTTTGAATTCTTATTCCTTTTCCAATAATGGGTAAATAGGTGGTATCTGTATAAATGTATTTTTCTAAATCTATATTTTGCGAAATGGTTTGATTCTCTGAAATTATTTCAATCTTTGGTTCAATCGTAGTATTTTCTGTATTGGAATTGCCTTCCCGTTTACATGAAAATAGCGACGTAATTGCCAAAGCCGCCATAATTAATTTATGCCCCATTTTTTAGATTTTATACCACTGTTTTTGTAGGTTTTATTCCACGGGTTTACACGAACTTTTTATCTTATCACCACGTCAAGAATATTTTGAAAATTACCAGTTTAAGTTGGGACAAACTATTATAAAAATGTTATGCTATCTGCATTACTAATTTTATTCGATTTTCGATTTGTCCGCTTTGTTGAAAATAAATTGTTCAATTGCATTAATGTCTTCTTCCGTTAAACGGTCACCAAAGTTGGGCATGCCTAGTGGAAGGAAAATACCGTTTTGTACAATTTCATGAAACGCTTGAGTTCCAACAACGGCACTATATCCTAAATCTGGGGCTACTCCGCCGCCTGTTTCCGCAACTACATGGCAGGTACCGCAGAATCGATTAAAAATACTTTCACCTTTTTTTACCATATTTTCATCTAAGGGAGTGGCGGTAGAGACCAGTTTTTTGGCAAGAACTTCTGGTTTTGAAGGTAAAGGCTGCGTTCCGCCAATTTTAAATGTATAAATGGTGCCAGGAAGCAGTACATCTGTGTGCTTGTTTTTCATGCCATAACCGCCTCCCCAGCCTGTTACTGCCGTAAGGTATTGAATACCATCTACTGAATAGGTCACTGGAGGTGCCATGATGCCGGTATGTAAGTCTGCTTCCCATATCAATTCACCATTTGTGGCATCATAAGCTGTCAAACGCCCATCTGCAGTGCCTTGAAATACTAGGTTAGATGCCGTAGCCAAAACACCTCCATTCCAAATATTATCTTGCTTAACAGACCAAACCTCCTTTTGATTTATTGGATCCCATGCCACTAGCTTTCCATAATAATTGGCTTTTTCATCAGTAATAGTAGGGTTGGAGGGTAAGGTTCCAATTGCTAGATTCCAACCATTTCCGGTGCCGAACCCTTCTTCATTATAAACCCACGTACTGTCCTGGCCATAATTAGAAAAGGTTTCCCTGGCTGGAATAAAGGTTAAATTGAGGTTGGGATTAAATGCCATTGGTTGCCAGTTATGAGCACCATTAAAATTTGGTGCAATATCTATATTAGCTTTATCATATCTAGCGAATTTTGTTTCTATTGGCTTTCCTGTTTCAAGATCTACCCCCTCAGCCCAATTTACATAAGCAATCTTTTCAGCTGAAATAAGTTCGCCATTTGTTCGGTCTATAACATAGTAAAACCCATTTTTAGGCGCTTGCATGAGAACTTTTCTCGGTTTTCCATCAATTTCCAAATCGGCAAGTATTATGTGCTGTGTTGCTGTAAAGTCCCATGAATCTCCGGGTGTGGTTTGATAATGCCACAAAAGCTCTCCCGTATCAGGATTTATGGCCAGAATAGACGATAAATATAAATTATCCCCTCCGCCCGGGCTTCGTTTATTGCGGTCCCAAGGAGATCCATTTCCTGTGCCAACATACAATGTATTTAATTCTGTGTCATAAGCCATCGCATCCCACACTGTGCCGCCTCCGCCAAATGTCCACCATTCGCCTGTCCAGGTGCTTGCTGCATGTTTCATGGCGTCATTTTCAAAAGGTATAGAAGGGTCTCCAGGTACGGTATAAAACCTCCAAAGTTGTTTGCCTGTTTCAGTGTCATAAGCTGAAAAGTATCCTCTTACGCCAAACTCGGCACCCCCGTTGCCAATTATTACTTTATCATTTATTACCCTAGGCGCACCAGTTATCGTATAAGGTTTGCTTTGATCAACAGTAAGCGTTTCCCAAATTTTCTCTCCTGATTCAGCGTCTAGAGCAATCAATCTTCCATCGAAAGCGCCCAAAAATACCTTGTCTTTATCTAGAGCCACTCCGCGATTAACAACATCACAGCAACCTTTTTCTCCAAAGCTTTTAGGCACCTCTGGGTCAAAGGTCCATATTAGTTCATGCGATTTGAGATCGATAGCATAAACCACACTCCATGGGCCAGTAAGATACATAACCCCATCCTTAACTATAGGAGTCGCTTCAATACCTCTTTTAACACCCAAATCGATACTCCAATCTAACCCGAGTTGGCCAATATTATTTTTAGTTATTTGAGATAAAGGGCTAAACCTTGTTTCTTCATAGTTTAATCCATGAAAGGCCCAATCGCCATCATTATTTTGACTGTCTTTTATACAAGAAGAACATAAAACGAAACTTAGTAAAAGACCAATTCTTATATGTGCCATAGGGTAATGTTTTAGCATTTTAGACGTAGAAAAAGTGTTCCTAATCTACTTAATTTTTTGGGGTTATTTGGCATACAAGGAACCAAAACGGTTAATCTAAGGTAGGTTGGGGTCGTTGCAGGTATGGAAATAAAAACTTTGATGCATATCTTTAATCTTTTCTTTCTGCTAAAAACAATTGATTATTGTCCGGATCCTCGAAATATGCTAACCGAATCCATCCGTCTTGTTCCAATTCAAATTTTATTCCTTTAGATTCTAGTTCTTTAATAGTTGCATCAAAATTAATAACCCCAAGGCCAATTGACAGGTTATTTCCTTTTACGATTTTCCCTGTAGTAGGATGAAGTCCAATTAAAAGATCGGGTGCCTGTATTTCTGCATAATGATTTCCGTATCTGTTAACCAACTCTAAACCCAATTTTATTTGGTAAAACTCAATGGCTTGGTCCATATCTGAGATCATCACATTTACTCGGCATGTCTTTAAATTATTCATGTATGACCCTTTGTTTATGGTTGTGCTTGATAGTTTGTATAATGCAAAGGCGCATTAGCTGCATACTAATTTACCAAATAAAACTAGGCAACGGTTGATGATAAAGATATTTCGAGAATTAAATCAGAACCAATAAACTATTAGGTTTTTATTGAATGCGTATTTATTTTTTATCCGGATTGGGGTTTCTTTTTTCGAATCAGATTTTGATCAATCGGTCAAATTTTCTTTAACAATAACAGATTTAGTTGAAGCCGATTTTTTTCTTAGTTCAGCTACTTTTTGATATTCTGTCGAGTTAATAAACTTTTGCAGTTCCTCCATAGAATTCCATTCCAGAATTATCAATCTGTTCGGATTCCAATTCCCTTCACCTGGAATAACCATTTTATCGGGGTCTTTGTCAAAAGCCATGCCGCCAGATCGAACCAAATATTTCCCGTTATAGCTCTTTATTATTGGTTCAACCTTTACCCTATATTGTTCATACATAATTGTGTCGTGTACTGTAATGTCTAGTACAACGAATATTTTTGGAGATATAGGTTCTTGGGATTTCTCTGTTTGTGCTTGGATAGATAATGTCCATAAAAACAGAATGGGTAGAAGATAGATTGTTTTGCTTTTCATATTGTTCCTTTTGATAAGTATTGTTTTCAGCTTGAAGGTAACTGTTTGTATAACGCAGCGTTGGTTTAAGACTAACATAGTAAAATGAGGGAACTTTGGTTGGGTGGAGGATTCCGATTAGGAAGACAAGAAGCAATAGGGGTTATACTGGGCGGTACTTTCATTATTTATCTATCAATTTCATCTTTAATCTGTTGAGCTAAGGCATCAATTTTTGGTAAAAATTCATTGATGGCGTTTTTTGAACTATTGGCTCGCCATTCAATATCTGAAAGTAACCATACAAATTCTGGTTTTTGGAAAATGTCTTCAGGGATACGGTTAACTATCCAAGTATTATTTTTATCCAAGTATGGATATTCACGAAGTGAGAGTAACATTTCAACATTAGGCCTATAGCGCCTAGTAGTATGTTCTATTTGAGTTTGAAAGACCGGTAAAACAAAGTCAAAGAAATTGATAAGATGATTTCGTATATTATCATTAGACACTCTATCTATACCAGAGGATTTTAAAGCATCATATGGCCCTCTGTTAAATTGAAAATATCTTCCAATGTTTAAATTCCATAATCTCGTGTACAAAGAGTCATGAAAAGTGGCCCTGTTTTGGGTCAAGTTTGAGAAATATTTAACAGTGCTATCGAGGGTAGCATAAGCATTGAAATTTTCTTGTAAATTCAAATGGTCAACCATTAATCCCTTTTCAATTTCTGATAGCATTTTAACTTCAAAAGCTCTATTGTTTTTAGCCTCATTCCAGTTATTAATTTGAAGCGCAATGAGAATACCAACGACCACCAAAATGATTTCGCCAATGGCGTATTTGAAATATTTAGAGGTTTTATTTTCCATAACTAGTGATTGACGGATGTGTCTAAAGAATTTAATCATTGTGCTAATTCAATTTCTATCAAATCCAACAGTTCTAGAATTCGTTCTCTGAGTGCATAGGACTGGCTATTGATCATCTCTGAAAAGGTAGCGCAATCAGCAATATAACCTTCCAATCTATAATCGTTCAATACCACGGCACTATCAAAATTTGTTTTTGACTTCGCTAACTTGAATGTGGTTTTCTTGCCTTCATCCAAATGAAAAGCACTCATTTTTTGGTTTTCCCAGAATGCATGATTGATTGTTCTTCCAGGGATTAAATTGTTCAAATAAGGTAAAAAGTGATTAGCGCTAAGGTTGCCCCAAGAGATCTCTTCTTCCGTAACCTGAACGATTTCGCTCGTCCAACGTGCTAATTTCTCTTTGAGCACTTGATTTTTTATCAACTGCATTTGTCCAGAACTCGCTAAGTCGTTCACGATGGGATCAAACGTAGGAACCATCTGTGTAATCGATAGGAATGCAATTAAGCTGTCTTGATTTGCGGTTTCAGGATGATCGAAATAGTCCAGAAGTTGAAGCGAAGCAGCAAGCATATCGTCACGGAGACGGATTTTTTGATCGAGCTGTTCTAAATTACTTTGAAATTCTGATTTTAACTGGCCTAATAAAACCTGTTCCTGCACTCGCTCTTTTCTGTTTTCGTTCCAATTGTTGATCTGAAGTGCAAGGAGGATACCAATAACTACAAGGATTATTTCTCCAATTGCGTATTTGAAATAGCGCGAGGTCTTATTATTTTCCATAGATTTTAAACGGATTTGGCGGAAGAATTTAATCATCCAACTCTTTTTTAATTTGAAGTAATAATGAATCCATAGTGTCCCGCAGTTCCGAAAAATGATTTATTTGACCTTCTAAAATCCAAATTTTTTGAAGCAATATGTTTATTACAAAGACATTATTCCTATAATCATCTAATGATTTAAACGAAACGTCTGATTTCGATTTATCAAAATTGGAAAAATCTTCATTCGAAAATCTTTCATCTCTTTTATAATCGGTTTGTGGTAAGTGATCATAATTGAGTAACTGCGGTGCAATTATATTTCTAGTATAATCCTTCATCGCTGTGTCCCAACTTTCATAATTCTTATTGTAATACAACAATATTGAATCTAATAGAACTTGGTTTTTTATTAATTCTATCTTGCCAGTAGATATGAGATTATTGAATGTAGTTTCATTTTGATTAAATCCGCTGATGTTTAAAATGTTGCTGAATTTTGCTTTAAACGTAATGAAATCACCAGTTTCATTATTTAGTAAAATGTTTACAGCCGTTTTGAAATCTGACAAATTATCTCCGTTGACTATAATTTGATTTTTTATTTGAACTACATCGGAACGAATATCGTTTTGTAACTTTTGAAGAATAAATCGCTCTTGTTTGTTTTCTTTTTGCTCTTGACTCCAATTATTTATTTGAAGCGCGATGAGGATACCAATAACCACAAGGATTATTTCGCCTATGGCATATTTAAAATAGCGAGAAGCCTTATTGTTTTCCATAGATTTTAAACGGATTTGGCGGAAGAATTTAATCATTAATTTCGATTTGTTGCCTTACAAGTTCTACAACCCCTTCGTTGATCTGTTCAATAGTTCTATTAAGATCTAACAAGTCGGCCAGGATGTGGATTTTTAGGGTTATAATATTTCTAAATTTTTGGTCTTTAATAACATTAAGGATTCTGTTTTTATCAACCGCTGGAGGTAATGGATAATCCTCTACTCGTAACCACGGAACGGCTTGGTAATCTAAGTACTCTATGATGTATGGCTGAAAAGTATTTACAAGGTCCATTTCGTGGGTAGATTGCACCAGTTTAATAAGATCAACGTACTTATAATAATCAGCAATTTTAGATTTTAGACTTGCGTTGGTCATTAGTTTGAAATCTCCTGACCCAATTAAATTATTATAAGTTCTGTCGGTACTAATATAGGCAGGCATTGAACTCATTAAGCTGAAATTCTTGTTCAATGAGTCTATAGAAATTGTTGGTTTTTCAAGGGTAGATTGTTCTAAAAGACTTATAAGTTTTGGTAGAGTTCCCGCAATTTTATCTATGGTATTCTGGGATTTTTTAAGATTGATTTCAAAGTCTTCCAGCAATTCTTTCAAATAAACCTTTTCAATGGATTTATTTTTATTGCTCTCGTTCCAGTTATTAATTTGAAGCGCAATGAGGATACCAATAACCACAAGGAATATTTCACCAATGGCATATTTCAGATATTTTGCTGTTTTATTTTGACTCATTGATTTATAACGTATTTTTCTAAAGAATTTTAACATTTGTTATTGATTGATCAAATTAACCACAACCTTAATCAGCTACACGCGGGCCATGATTTTCAGCCTTAACTGTTGTACTGCGATACACGAATTTGCTGCTTGCGTATAGGCTATCTTTGTGATTAGCGATTCTTGTCTTTGGCTTATGTAGGCATCAGGCCCCTCGATTGTTTCCTATGCCTATAAACAATGTGGCAAAGGCCATCTATTCACTTCTGCCTGGTTACTCAGCGATGAGCCGCTCGATTGTTGCGCGTATTCGACCCATGTCATTCGCACACATTTTGTGTAACTCTGATCCGTTGTCGTCATGGTATTCCATCCCTGGATGGATGAACTGGATTACTCCAGATTTATCTAATATAAACGTCACCGAAGTTCCGGGCCGGTCGGGTCCTGTTAGCCACCATTCCTTTAGAGTTCCATTCCTCCAATCCCAGTCTATCGCTATGGGAAACTTAAACTGCCTAGCATCTACTACATTCTTTACGCGCTGTACATCCAGTGGGTCATTCCTCCCTGCTTTTGGATGGTAAACACCGACTATAGTTAGTCCCTTGTCACTGTATTCATTATAGAGTTCCCGAAGCGCAGGAGCACTACTTGCGCAGTAGGGACAGGTGTCAGTAAACCAACGAACAAGTACAACTTTCCCCTTGAGGTTTTCCAGGGTGAGTGGTTCTGAGTTAAGCCATCCGTCAAACTTAAACGGGGTTGCCTCAACACCGATACGGTCATCACCAGCAGTGCGATCCATTACTGAAAGGAACGCCAGACCCTTAGCGATCAAGGAATCTGCTTTTTCTTCAGACATTCCCCTTTCGAGATAGAGCTCACGTTGGTGTTCCCAAGACATCACCGTTACATACTTTTTAGAAGCGTCTGGCTTGGGGTGGTGAATTTCATGGTTTTTATCTGTAGATTCCTGTGCGTTACACGGAATTATCACAACAATAAGTAAAGGAACTAAAATTCGGCTGAGTACATTTTTTGGTTTTAGCATGGTGTTTTTATTATTGGTATGGTTAGTCATTCAATATATGCAACAATTTATAGCTAAGGGTTTGGCTATGTTTCTGTCATTCAGAAATTCGGTAGACACGAGCGGAGCGAACTGGCGTCAGTAATTCCGTAGTAACAATCGAGCCAAATGAATCTAATGGTTTTAGTTTAACATGATTCGAGCAATGGATTATTTCCCATGTTTTATAGTCGTCAATTTTCATTTTTCCATCTTTCAATTTCAATATCCAATTTTTCTAATTCGTTAGCAACATCAATCGAGTCCTTTCGTGCGGACCTTAAATATGGTTCATCGTCAATTAAATTCTTGTCAGAAGTAATTTTGGTGTCTAAAATTTTAAGAATTTCTGTGGCTAAATTTTTTCTGTGTATAGATCTTCTTAATAAGAAACGTGAAGTTCTACTCGAATGATCGAGAACAATTTTAAATTCATTAGCTTTTCTAAGCTTCTCAAAATCCTCCGGCACAGCTCTCCTTCCTCTTAAGCTTGTGAAGTAATTGGGATAAATTCTCTCGTCTAAAAGCTTTTCAATAAGATCTCCTCGGTCCTTAAAAACTTTTGAATCTTCATAATAATGACTAATTTCATTTATTAAGTCTTTATCATCCAATATTTCAATACCAATATTCAACAGTCTATCATATACCAAATAGTCCGCTTCAATAATAGACACCCATGAAATTAATGCTAAAGATGAGTCTAATGATTTTGTATATGGCAAATTTTCTTTTACAACCCGCTGTAACAACTCGGCATTTAAATAAGCCGATTTTAACCGTGATTTTTCAAGGGTTAATGAAACCGTATCAGCCATTATTTTTAACTTTAGTTCTATCAAAAACTCTTGTTTTAATTTTTCACGTTTCCAATTTTCATTTGCGTTATTTAGTTGTAACGCAATAAGAATGCCTATTACAACAAGAACAATTTCGCCGATGGCATATTTTAAATATTTTCCAGTTTTGTTTTGTTCCATAAGATTGTATCTAATATTTCTAAAAAACTTTATCATAGTTTCGGTTGGTTATAATGAAGTACTAAGTTTTGGCTGTGGAATCATTAGGCGAAAATTTGCGATGACTAGCTTTCGGAAAGTTGGATTGAATTAACTACTTTCATTATTCATCAAGTATTGCTTTTATTTTATCATACTCTCTTGCCATATCAGTTGAGTCCATTTTAGTGGTTCTTATATAAGGTTCTTTATTAAGTAAATCCTTGTCAGTAGTAATTTTGGTATCTAAAATTTTTAGAATTGCTGTGGCTAGATTTTTTCTGTGAACGGATCGCCCTATTAAACCATAGGAACCCTGAGAGGCATAGTCTAGTACTATTTTGAATTCATTAGATTTTTTGAGCTTTTCAAAATTTTCCGGCACCGCTTTATTTCGACTATAACTAATAAAATAGGTAGGATAGATTCGATCCCTTAATAGGTCAATTGCAGCCTCTCCGCTGTTTTCCAAATTTTTGGAATCATCATAATAATGAACAATTTCCATACTTAAATCTTTATCACCAATGATATCCATACCAATGGCCAAAAGTCTGTCATAAATTCTATAGTCTGCCGGAACAATTGATACTCCAACAATTTTGGCCAAAGAGGAATCTAATGCTTCTGTATAAGGCAAATCTTCTTTAATGATCTTTTTTAATAGCATGGCATTGATATAAGCCGATTTTAATCTAGTTTTTTCTCTATTTAGGGAAAGGGTATCTTCCATCATACTTGATCTTAGTTCGGTTAACAGCTCTTGTCTTAATTTTTCTCTTTGCCAATTTTCTTTCGCGGTATTAAGTTGTAACGCAATTAAGATACCTATTACAACAAGCGCAATTTCTCCAATAGCGTATTTCATATACCTTCCTGTTTTGCCTTGTGAAACCAGGTTTTGGCGTATTCTTCTAAAAATCTTAATCATAATTTTGGTTAGTTATAATAAAGGAAAAAGGTTATTTGGCAGCGGATCTTTTAATGCCGCTTATAATATCTTGTGATGAGTTAATCGGGATAATATTGTGTTACAATCATCTTTCCATTTGGCGACCAATGAGCTCTACCTACTTTAATATCTTGTGGCGTTACTCTATATTCCTTACTCGACTCGAGATTTATTACCCAAAGGGAATAGTAACCATTGGCTCTTCTGGAGAATAGTATATTCAAACCATCAGGTGACCAGTCTGGACGTTCGTCATAATAGGCATTTTGAGTTAGTCGCATTTGTCTTGAACCGTCGGGTTTCATTATATAAATCTCACTATTTCCGTCTCGTTCTGAATTAAACGCAATCCAATTTCCGTCAGGAGAAAAAGTTGGGTCTGTATTGTCGGTGTTCGAAAATGTGAGTTGTGTAACGTTTGAGCCATCAGCATTCATTAGATAAATCTCGCGATTACCTGTTCTATCTGAGGAAAATACCACTTTTAATCCGTCTGGCGACCAATCTGCCCAACCATCTCTGGAAGGATTTTCTGTAAGTCTAATCCTGTTTTTTCCATCACGATTCATCACCCAAACATCCGTATTGGAGCCAGCATCATATTGGAATAATAATTTTGAGCCGTCACTCGACCAAGCCCCATGATCTTCTTTAGCATTATCAAAAGTGAGCCTGATAACCTCGGTTCCGTTGGGCTTCATTTGATATAAATCGTTAGAACTTTCTCTATTTGAATCAAAGACTATTAAACTTCCATCCGGGGACCATTCGGGTTCTTCATCTGCAAATTCATTGTGGGTAAGCCTAACCAATTCCTTGGTCTCAAGGTTGAAAATTGCTATTTCACTCGGTGTTCTCTGTGAATAAAGGATTTCTTGAAAAAAGAGTAAGGGCATTAGTGAAAGTAAAATTCTCAATTGCAGTATATTGGGTTATGCAGAACATCGGCTTGGCTGGAATTCGGTTGTGAGGAAATTGGTAAGAATTTCGAACTAGGAATCGAGCTAAGTTAAAGGTAATGATTTTTGGTTTGCATATTGCAAGCAATGTTCGTTTCCATTATTGGGCTTTCGTAATTTTATCAATTGTGATCGATATATTCTTCCATTTTTTCTCTTAAAATCTTTGTTTTACTTAAATATTCCTTGGTTTCATTCAAGTTTATTAAATAAATTCCTGAGAACATTTTTAGAGACTCAACATATTCAACATTTTCCAAGAGTTGCGCATAATTTGTCGGAATTTGAATGCGTCTCTGATTTTTGTCCATTTTGGTTACGAAAATCGTCCTAGGAAATTTTAAAATGTAATTGTAAAAATCATCCCTCAACTCGGTATATATTCCTTTTGTAGATTCTATTGTAACAGTATAATATTCTCCAATATTTGATCTTAAGGAATCATTTTGAATCATATCCAATCCTGAGGATTTCAAAGATTCATATCCACTTGTTTTTATGTTAAGACCGGGTAATTGATGAATTAAGGCAAAATGTCTCGATAAAATAGAGTCATAAGGCAATTTATTTTCAAGATGGTTTATCACATGAGTAAAAATTTTCATAATAGAATCACGTCCAATGTCATAAGTATGCATTAATCTGATTTGAGCATTATTTTCATTTACGATTAAATCTGAAATGATTTCTTTTAGAATTACTTTTTCCTTTTCTTTTGTTTTTCTTAATTCATTCCAATTATTTACCTGTAATGCAAGTAGAATTCCAATCATTACAAGAATAACTTCACCAATTGCATATTTTAAATACTTTCTTGTTTTGTTTTGTTTTTCTGCATAAGATGGTATCGTATTTTGCTAAAGAATTGTATCATTATTTAATGGTTGATTATTTTAAAGCACGGTACTTTGACGTTGATGCTGTGTTATGCAGAAATTAGTCGGAAATTCGGTGTTGGAACCTGTATGGATGGTAGGCTACACTAGTTTAGCTTAAGCATCCACCCTAAGAGCAATGAATTATAGCCAATGTTATGGGCTATTATTTATTGACTTTTATGTGTTTTGATTTCCTCTTCAGTAAATCCTAGAAATTTTGCCGCGTTATTATAAAAAATATCTTCCTTTTGTTTTAATGTTAGAAAATCAGCTGAATTAACTGCCTCAATAGCATCATCAATTGTTTCTACCCAAATCATTTGATCGGTTCCAAACATAATCCTTTCGCCAAAGCCAGCATCCACTAATCCTTTTAAGAAATGGTGAAATTCTTTTCTTGGTAAAACCCAATCAATTACACCAAGGCCAACATATACTTGCGGGTGCGCATACATCAGTGCTTTTAAATCTTCAAGATATGGCCATGCCGCATGCATGATATATATTTTGATATTAGGCCTATTAAAAAGTATTTCTTCAAACTGTAGCGGCTTTCCTTGAAATGCCCTTGTTTTAGGATATGCAAAATATGCACCGCCAGGAGGACCTCCGGGGAATAAATGATATCCAATGGGAATATCTAATTCTACAGCTAAATCAAAATATTTGTTTAGGCTTTCGCCTGTTGGCAATATGCCATCATAATTGGGAGCTACTTCACCAATTACTTTGAGTTTTCCACTCTTAAACCTTTGCCGAAGCTCATCGATGGAATTATGATGGTCATTCCCAATTATAATTTTTTCTGGAGCATAGTCAAACCAAAGTTCGCCATCACTAACCATCGCTTTTACAACATTGTGTTCCTCATATTTAGCTAAGGTTTCAATTCTTAACGAATCTACGGTGGAAGAAGCTTTATATGTTTTGCCTGTTAAAGGATTTAAATAGTCGTTACCTCCAAAAAATATTTGATCAAATGCATGACAATGCATATCTATAATAGGGCCAGAATAATTTGGTGATTCATTTTCCTTAATTGTAGTTTGAACCTTTTGATCATGCCTAATACAAGAAATGACTTGTAGAACCAGTAACCCTGTTATTAATTTTTGTGTTTTCATAATTAAAGTGTTATGTCCATAACGGTTTCATATAACCATCATTTTTATTTGCGGTTATATATTGTTATGCTTCTGTTAGTTCTTTTAATTAAGTTTTTTCATTCCTTGAGTTTGGCATAACCCATGAATTTTAATGTTTTGCCGATATATTAATTATAAGACACTATTGTTTTGTCAAGAATTGGAAGAATTTGCCTGATATTGTTTGCACCTCTCTCCAATGCTTTTGATGTGTCTTTTATGTTAGTAATGTTTAGTTTCAGGGAGGTAAGAAAATATTGGTCCGACTTGAGATTTTCATAGTCTGCAGGGATACCTCGTTCATTCCATTCCCAATCTAGAAAATGGTTTCGAATATAGGGAAGGTATACAGTAAAAAATTCGTGTTCATCGTCTGCTGTATCATCATTGATTTCTTTAATAGATGTAGTGTAGTAGTTCACCAATTTATTCCTGAGTTCTTTATTTTTTAATCGTTCCAATCCAAATTTTTTCATTAGTTGATAACCATTGTCTATAAGAACAATTCGTCTATAAATCAGCACTCTTCCAAGATCATACTCTAAAGAGTCGTATGGAATACTGCCCTTTTCTAACGCATTGATTACCGTTGATTGAATATTTATGTCCTCTAATCTTTCGATATAAGTTTGATGAATGTTTAGACTATCGCTAATCAGATTGCTACGTACCTCAATGAGCACATCCGCAATTTCCCTGTTGAATTTCCTTTGTTCGTTCCAATTATTAATTTGAAGCGCGATTAATATCCCTATAACAACAAGAACAATTTCTCCGATTGCGTATTTAAAATACTTTCCAGTTTTATTTTTCTCCATAAGGTCGTGGTGGATTCGTCTATAAAACTTAAACATGGTCTAATTTAAGCATTTATTAAGTCTGCAAGCGGCTATCTCGCCCAAATGTCCACAGGACATTTGATTTAGTATGTAAATATGGAATCAATTATCTCATTGATTATTAGTTTCTTATAATGAAGCACAACGGTTTTGTGGATGGCTCGTTGCGGTAGGCGGCCTAGCTTGGCTTCGAATCAAAAACACGGTAGTGTTTCGTGGGAAGCAGCGTAAGCCGCGTGCGAATCAGCCGTGATGGCTGAGCTGCTTACCGAGTTTTATCGGAAGTAATTTAAAATAAATGTACGAGAATTAATCAATTTGCTCAACTTAAGCAATGGGTGTTATACTGTGTTAGCCTTTCGTAATCTATTTGAAACAACGAAATTATTCCTTGCCACTGTTACTTAGAAATATTATTCTATTTATTGCTTTTCGAATTTCATCGTCTTCATTTTCTACAACGTTCAACAAAGTATTTACATCTCGGTGTCGGTCGTTAATTAAATTCTCAAATTCTATTGAGTTTAAAAATGATAAATCAACGCGGTCATCATCTAATCCTTTAATATAGGGCTGTGGGATTCTTTTCGCCAAATAGGGAATTATGGTATGTCTGGTATAATTTATTGTTTGCTCCTCTCTTTCAAAATAATCAGATATCAAGTCATCCCATTGAATTAGCAATGTTCGAAGTTCCGTATTTGAAATAATTTCAAAAGATGATGTATTGATTAAAGTTGAAATCGATCCCATCGATAGATCTGCAGAACCAAGGTTTCGTAGCTGACCTAATGCTCTTGATAAGGAGTCTTTATCTATTTCATTTTGGACTAAAGGGAATGACTTTCTTAAATAGTTACAATGGTTTCGAACAAGAGTATAAGTTATAATGGTGCTTTCCAGCTCTTTTTTATTGAATTTAAATTCAGTATTAATTTCTTTTAGCAACAAGCTTTCACTTAGGGAATTGATTCGTTTTTGGTTCCAATTATTAATTGATAGTGCAATCAAAATTCCAATCACAACAAGCACAATTTCCCCAATAGCATAGACCAGATACTTGCTGAATTTGTTTTCAGTCAGTAATTTTTGTCGAAATTTTCGGAAGAATTTGATCATCAGAGGTGAGTTTCATTAAAGATATGATATTTAATGAATTGAAGTTCCTGAATAATAAAGCACAACGGATCAGCTTTGGTTCGTGTTCCGAAGGACATGAACTATAGCCGTAGTTGTGCTTTTTTTATTATTATCTCTTCATTTAGCATTTTGAGTACCGATTTAGCTCTTGATAAATCCTTTTTAAAGACAATAAGAAGACTTTGTAAAGCGCCTTTTCTATATCTTAAAGAATTTCTGAAAAATATACTTTGACCATATGCAAAGGGTTGTTTCTTTTGAATGTCAGGATCAATAGAGTCAGATGGTGCAAACATTGAGAAGTCATCCAATTCGAAAAATTTAGGGGCTAGAATATTTCTATTGTATTCTACATAGGCATCAGTCCAGGCTCTGGAATTAAGACTAAATTGAATATAGTAGTTTTGAATGGAATCAGTCAGCTGAGCGTTTTTTATTAGATTGAGTTCTCCTGTAGATTTCAGATTTTCCCAAGTTGTCGTTTCTAAATTAATATTGACAGCATCTAACATTGGTCTAATAATATTGATTGAAAATCGATCTAATTTTTCATTATTAATTTCATCCTCTATAATATTCAATTTATCAAGGGAGCTTTGGATTTGTGATATTCCTTTATGAAAAGTTGCAGTATCGGTTTGAATATTAGTGTTAAGCTTCTTCAAAACATCTAGTTCTGTTTTCGCGTCTTTTCGATCCTGATTCCATGAATTGATCTGTACAGCGAGTAAAATTCCAATCACTACAAGCACAATTTCCCCAATAGCATAGACCAGATACTTGCTGAATTTGTTTTCAGGGAGTAGTTTTTGTCTAATTTTTCTAAAGAATTTTATCATTTGTCAATGGTTGGTTATAATGAAGCACAACGGTTTGTATAACCTAGCGATGCGTTGGCCTTAGACTAATATAGTAAAATGAGGGAACTTTGGTTGGTGAATGGGTTCCGATTAGGAAGCCACAAAGCAATGGGAATTATACGGTGTCTTAGCCACGTTCCTTACATTCCTTTTCCAATTACAGCATGACAGAAATCTATCCACCATTGCCATTTACCCACTATTCCAATAGCTAGTGTGTAAAACGATACACCAATTAGGGTGAATAGGTAAGAATTATAAACTTTTTTTTCCTTTTTATGATCTAGATAAATTAAATAGAGAAGAGGAATAAGAGTAGTAACAAACCAACATAAATGTACAACTTGAAGATAGCTTAATGGCGGATTTCCCTCATAGGCACCTAACAATGGAAAATAAACTAATCTTGCAGTTGCTGGTAATAAAATCCAAAACACTGTTGAAATCAACCATCTCGCATGGACATTTGTTTTTTTTGCATTCAAGACACCTAAAATTACACATATACTGAAACCTATAAGGGCGCAAATATCACCAAAGGAAAATCCGTACTTCAATACATTGGGCAAAAAATCATTTACTACTTGGTAGGGGATAACTTGAAACGCTGAAAACACAACAGCCCCAGCCAAGAACACACCAATTACCCCCAATTTTTTATGATACTTTAAGGGTTTGTTATGAATTAACCATGGCTGCAGGACTACCAAAATATACCAAGCGGTAGCTGATAATCCATGTATATGTTGGCGCCATGGAGCATCGCTAAATCTGCTCCAATAGGAGAGATAAAATCCGGCTATAGTCAGGGCAAATGGAATCAATAGCCAAAAATGAGCTTTGGGAAACAAATTTATATTTAGTTTATTTTCCATATTAATAAGCTTTCAATTGGCTACAACGGTTTGTATATCGCAGCGATGCGTTGGTCTTAGACTAAGATAGTAAAATGAGGGGACTTAGGTTGGCGAGTGGATCGCGATTAGGAATTCACGAAGTAATGGGCGTTATACGGTGTTAGCCACTATTTTTTCAAGGTGCTATTTTAAATTCGAAGCCTTGTTGATATGAAATTGTCCTTTATGTACCACGCCTATTACTTCAATATCTTTTATTTCCATAGGGTTTACCTTAAAAGGATTTTTTCCTAAGATGACAAAGTCCGCTTGTTTGCCTTCTTTTATGGAACCAATCCTGTCTTCTAGACTTAACGTTCTTGCGGCATCAATAGTAATGCCCTGCAGGCCTTCAAAAACACTTAGACGCTGATCTTGTGAGAATTTACTATCTTCTGAAGTTACTCGATTAATGGCAGTCCATGCCAAAGTGAGGGGCTCAACCGGTGCCATGGCAAAATCAGAATGAAAAGAAACAGGAACTCCTCGCGAGACCAGAGATTTAATCCTTACCAAATTTTCTCCTCTGTCTTTTCCCAATCCTATTTCAGAATATTTATCTGCCAAGGCCCATAGATAGTATGGGTTTACTGAAGCTTCTATTCCTAGTTCGGCTATTTGTTTTGCCATTTCATCCGTAAAATACCCCATATGATGAAGCGTAAGTTGATGATTTTCTCGAGGATGTTGGTCTTGTAGTTCTTCTACATTGTCAACCACCATTTGAATTCCTAAATCGCCATTTGCATGAATATGAAGTTTATAATCATCATTCCAATAGAGTGCTATTTGTTCTTTAAGCAAATTTAATGGAGTCATCCACTCCCCGTGATGACCATCGGTATAATCCTCCTTCATCTGCATTAATTGAGAGTAAATAGCGCCATCTGAAAAGAGTTTGATTTGTTTGGGTAAGAAAGTTATGTTTTTTGTATTGAAACTATCTGCTAATGTTTCAGCATATTGCTTGGCATTTTCGTTGTTGTTTCCTTTCATTCCATACAACTGTGTGCCATTTGGAATTAAATATATATCGTATGGAGGGTTTTTGTCCATCTCTAATTTCAGATAATTGTATTCCAAATCGAAATTGGAACTCGGGAAACCTGGTTCGGCAATGGTTGTAATGCCATTTTTAAGTATTAGTTGGGTCATTTGCTCTAAACCATTTAAATACTTATCCTTAGAAAAGAACAAGTGACCTATTTTAGGAACCAAAGCCATCCAGCCACCTTCAAAGAAATGCCCCTTTTCCCAATCTACTTGTGGGTTATCTTTAAATTCCTCTTCTTTTATGCCCATCATCTTAATGGCGGCATCGTTCACAAAAATTTCATGGAAGGAGCGGTGTATGATACCTACGGGTTTATTGCCTGCAATTTTATTCAATATCTCCCTATTCAGTTCCCCATGCCAGAGTTGATGGTATCCCCAAATAAAAAAAATTGCTTCTTCAGTGGCGTTATTGTCAATTGATTCAGTAATTCGTCCAATATAATTTTCATGCCCTGAAACACCTTTTTTGGTTTCATTGGGTAAGACCCAATCATAAGGTGCAATTATCTCATTGGGTAAAACCGTGGCCGCAATAGATGGATGAAGATGTGGCTCGATGAATCCTGGCATCATGGTATCTCCGTTCAGGTTATGTTTTTTAGCTTTTCCTTCAAATTGTTCCAACGCTTCTTCCTTGCTCCCAACAAAGATTATTTTACCTTCTCTTACAACTACAGCTTCTGCATATTTTGGCTCGTCACCTTCCATCGTGATGATATCCCCATTATAGTAAATGGTTTGTTGCATTTGGTATGGCTCCGCTGCTGCTTCCGCCTTACCTCCCTGAGGTTTATTGTTACATGCTATTAGC
This sequence comes from Aegicerativicinus sediminis, assembly GCF_015476115.1. GTDB lineage: Bacteria > Bacteroidota > Bacteroidia > Flavobacteriales > Flavobacteriaceae > Aegicerativicinus > Aegicerativicinus sediminis. Next base: position 1,845,052 of record NZ_CP064295.1, read on the forward strand.
AGTAGACTTATACTAAATAAAAATCCAAAAGCGTTTTTCATCTTATTTATTTTTTAATTGTTGCCAACGGCTCGGCTAAGTGTAGTGCGGGGTTTTGAAAGTATTAGTTTTCAACCCGTACGCAACGAGCCAAGGCTTTGGTTTAAGGTTTTAAATTACTGAAATAAACCGTCAAATCTAAGATCTGGCGGGGATATTGGTTAAAGGGATTATCTTTTTTGGTTAAGCCGTATTACATTTAGCCAATGTTGTACTTTCGTTTTTTTAATCGACATAATCAAATTCTCTAATAATTAAATGTACTTGTAGATCACCCTCCCCTTCGTCATAACGCATTGCCTTTACCCAATCGCCATGTTTGTTAAATTCAAGAAATTCGCTTCGTGTTACATAAACTAATTCATGGTCTTGATCATAATACTTCTGATAACGAGGTTTCCCTTCAGTTATAGATTCGTACTCTAATAAAGAGCGATCTCCAACGAATTTGTAGTGCTGGTGGGTTAATTTGGAATCTTTTTCATAATTATTTGAAAAAATAACATAACCGCTTAAAGTATCTCCCTTATCACCATCTTTAAAGTTATATCTATCATCAGTCTCCAGTTCAAAAGTTATTTCTCCAGTAACGTTACCATCTGATTCATAAAAACTCGACTTGACTTGATCATCTTTATGATATACCATTTTTTGCATCGATTTTAGTTTGCTGTTTTCGTCATAAGTACTGGCTTCAATTATATTTCCTGACTTATTAAAACTAACAATGTATATCCAATCTAAATCTTTCTTAATCCATTCTCCCGATTTTTGCTCAGTATTATATGAACGCCATGTTGCTTTTGAAAGCTTTTTTTTATATCCACTAGACTTATAACCAAAATAGGGATTCACATCTGAACTACATGACAGCAGTAAATTGAAAATCAGAATGAATAGAAATAACTTTTTCATTGATTATGGGTTGTAATGAAGCACAACGATGAGTATATGAAGCATAGCCAGCCGATAGGCCGTTATGATTTCACGTACAGGGTTAGGGAGATGTCATTCTTTTTTATTTAAATGTAGCCTGGATTTTAAGAACTTAATTTGACCGTTGTGATTGGACATGTGTTCGCAAGCGTGAAACCAGCGCCAAAATTTGTTTATTGGTGTTTCTGGTGTCGAAATGGTCTCGTCAAGTGAAAGTAACCATGTATCATCTTTTTCTTTGAGACCAGCTAAAGAATCTTTCCTTACTTCATCCATTATTTGTAAATAATATTCAATCTTATTTCCTTTTATGGTTTTGCTGGATGGGTCGCTCAGGTTTCTTGCTGCATACCAAAATTTAAGTTCTTCTTCATTCAAAGGTCGATTTTCCAGTGTTCCTATTTGATGAAATTTTTCACTTGAAGTAATATGTAAGATTAGGGCACCAATTGTATTGGCATTTTCATCGAACTGGTGGTCAAGCTCTTCGATTGTAAGATTCTGGATGGTTTGCTTTACTTGAGTGGTCATGTTTTCTAACATGGAAACTAAAGTTCCAATTAAAGGCGTGTAACCTTTTCTTGGTCCAATCATATATAAACCTTCTTCAATCGAATCGTCTTGATCCCATGGCTTAAACGCAAAACTGGTTAAAGCCAAAGCAGATGATAATGCTACAGTTTTTCCTATAAATGATCGTCTCGATGATTTTTCTATTTCATTCATATTTGTTTAATTATGCTTTTATTGATACTCGCTAACGGCTCCGGCTATGAACAGTTGGGGATTTTATGCCCAAACTTTTCAGTTTAGTACCGACCTTTAGTTTATGTTTATACTTTCGTTTTATCAATTTTGCCCCAATTGTTTATAGCCATTGTTAGCGGTAGCTCTTTTTATATTCGTAATTTATTAAATTTCTCAAATGTTTTACCGTTGAATTTATATACTCCATTTTCGTGAGTCCCAAGCCAAAGTTCTCCGTTTTTGTCTTTATATATGCTGAATAAAGCAATCTGTTTGGATTTCTCTTGAATTGGATAATGTGTAATTTTTGTTCCATCATATTTCCAAACACCATCAAGATAAGTCACAAACCACAAATTGTTATTGTCATCTCTTACTGTTGATAGATATTCGTCTAAATTGCTGTCCTTTTTTCCATCTAAACCACCGATGCTTTTATGTCGTGTGTAAAACTTATTGCTTTTTAATGCAGTGCTGTCGTAAACGCTATACCGATATTCGGTATTAAACCAAAAGTCGCCAGTTTTGTCTTCTGTAATGGAACGCACTCCGTTTGCTCCTTCGTTGCGAAACTCTGTTACATCTTCTTCTGTTATCCATTGAAACGATTTTCCGTCATATCGGCAAACTCCTACAGGGTTGGTTCCAAACCAAATATTATCTTCTTTGTCTTTGTAGATACTGTAAACAGCAAAAGGGTTTGAGAAGTTTGGTGGATTTGGCAACTGCAATTCAAATAAAGTAGTACCATCATAACGATATACTTTCCCCGTATTTTCATAAGAGTATTTAAACCATATATCTGCGGAATCAAGTTTCCAGTCCTCACTGGGAACTGCCTTCAAAGTTGTAAATGTCTTTCTGTTAAACTTTGATATTTCTGAAGTTGCATTTGCGCTGGAAAAATAAATGTTGCCAAATTTATCTTCTTTTATTTCATCTATTCTGTTGTTTAACAAACCGTGTTTTGTTGTGTAATTGACTATTGCTTTTCCATCGTATTTATATACTCCAGTTTCCCAACTACCAAACCAATAATCGTTCTTACTGTCTTGAAAAATTACCATCACGCTATTTCCAAGTACCGATACAGCATCACCCTTAACAATGTTTTCAGTCTTTACTTGTTTATTTGAGGTCTGTCCACTACAAGATGTCAATAAAACCAATGCGTTGAAAAAAATAAATATGTTCAATTTCACTTTCATCTGTTTAATGATTTTTCCATCGTCCTTGAGTTACAGCCAACGGCTCCGGCTATGAGTAGTTGCGTGGTTTAGCTCTTAACCATGCAATTACACACCAAACTGAACATCCGCGAGACACGAGCACGCAGTGCGAACTGTGCGTTAGCAATTTTCAGAAGTAGACGAGAACAAGCAATTACTTATAGCCATTGTTAGGTTTAGTAATTTTTTGTTTTATCAAACTGCACTAATTATTGCTAAATATAAGTTTGCTGCATAACCACAATAAACCAAGAGCTCTTTAATGTCAAATTCTGAATTGAAATCTGCAATTTCAATATCATAGTCATAATTCAGTTTACTCCAATTATTAACTGAATTTAGTGAAAACTGAAGTGTTTCGGATTCGTTATAAACTTCAAATTTCAGCTTCCATTTCGCCTTATTTTTCAACACATAATTGCATTCCATTCCATTTGATTTTTCTAATCGAATAATCATCTGACCTTTTAGGTTAAAAGTTATATCTCCAATGTTAGTGTCATTCTTGTAAATGTCAACTTTGCTTGTCCAAATATTCTTTGGTTTGATTTCGATTTTGTTTCCGTTGAGAACCGATTTAGCTTTTTCTAAAAACCAATTGGTATAAACCAATTCACAGATTTCACTATTTTTCTCAATTAATTTAAAATTTCCCTTTCCAGAACTTGAAACTATTTTCATAGAGTTGTTTTATTATGACGCATAACGCTTTTGATAAAATGAGTTTTAATTCATTTTATCTATTGTTGTAGTTTGTTTTAACTAGTTAAATAAATCAGATTTGGCTATCATCCTTGATATTAAAGGTAGTTTGTTTTCATTGTTATTTTCGTCTTTACTTCCGAAATATGCAATAACTAAATCCTTTTTGGGAGAAACATATAATCCAGACCCTCCAAAACCTGCTTTCCAAAAATCGCCATCTTCCATAACAAATTCCCATTGGTATGTCTCATGTTTAATAGGCTCTCCGTTTAGTAAGTTTTTAGTATTTGAATCCTTATCGGTAAACCAGTCAGTACTTTTAGTTTCTAATAATAATTTTGGTCGTCCTTTCATTTGAATTGCCTCAAGATGTCTGGTAGAAACAACAGGATTATTATTTCTTCTGCCTGAGGGTGTGTAGAGCATCCCTAGACGGGCTAAATCTCTCAAAGTAGAACTAAATCCAAGAGGTGACGCTGATCGGCCAAATGCTGCATTCATTATTACTGCGTCAGACATAGCTCCAGATTTTTTCCAGATCTCTTGCTCAATAAAGTTTGAATACTTTTGACCGCTTACTTCTTCAATTAATGCAGATAGGATAAGGGGATTAATGTCGGCATATTCAAAAACTTCGCCCGCCGGTCTGTGTGATGTAATTTCAGCAAAATATTCAAGTGGATTTTCTAAGGCCATTGAAGTAATTGGCCACCCCCATACAAGAAGCGATTTTTTAAAACAATCACCACCATGTGATTCACTTGGAACACAATCGAGACCAGAACTCATGTCTAGAAAATCAATGACTTTAATTTTTCCTGCATGACTTCCCTTTAACTTAGGTATATATACTTCCACAGGGTTTTCTGTATTAATTTTCCCCTGATCAATTAATATTCCGACGGAAAGAGATACCAATATTTTTGAAATTGACATATAAGTATGTTTATCATCTGGAAGCATCCGTGGATAGGATTCAAAAATAATATTCCCTTTATGTATTACAATTGCCCCGTTTGTTGGTGAGTTATTTATGTAATTTTTAAAGATGAAGTCTTTCTTATCCAATGCAAATTTAAATTGAGCTACATCTTCGCGAAGATGAATCGGCAGACATTTTTTGTATTGACCAGCTTTTATAATTGTATGTGGCCAAAACTCAGAAAAATGAAGATAAATATATCTGGAAGCATCACCTTGCAACGCCCAGGACTCAAAATCATCCCAGTTTTCATCATTAAATCTTTGATGTACCTTTTTAGATTTTTCCAGTGAAAAATCGATATAGTCACTTTCAGGAAAACCTTGATCATTAAAATTACTTTCAACAGTTTTTTGATTTTGTGTGCAAGAACACAATATCAATAAAATAAATATTTGGATAGCAGACTTCATTTAGTTCTATTTTATAAAATACAACGGTTTTGTGTAAGGTGCCAGCCGTCTTTCGCGACAGGTTGCATTACACAAAATATTAATAGGGTAGAAGTTAGAGATTTTTTGAATATGCCAAAGGCATGCATTTTACACGGTGTTGTGCTTTAGCTATCATTAATTAAGGAATTCATAATCGACATTTATAGCAATCATCAAAGCAATATTTGTTCTTTGGGCGTCTTCTATCTACGTCTAAAGAAGCATGGTGTTTTTTTATTCAGATGATAACGATTTCAGGTAATCATTGATCAAAGACAATGTTATTTTCAATTTGGATATAGTATAGTTAAGCGAATAGAGATTATCTTCCTTCACAAGAACGATGTACTCTAGAAGAATGTTAAATTCAAGGTCGGTTTTCAAGGCTTCAAAATCCCTTGGTACATAATAAGGTAATCTGGCACGCGTCCCATCAATGGATTTAATACTCTTGAAATAAGGAATGTAACGGGGACTAAAATATTCATAAGTTTTCTGCTCAGCGAGTTCTTCCCTTTCTTTTAAAAAGGAATATTCAGAGGCATACAGATCCGTAATGGATTTTCGAACGCTGTCATTCGATATAATTTGAAAACCCAGGTTTCTGAGGTTATCATAACCGCTTGTTTTGAGGGTGTATGTTGTATTGAAATCTTGCTGTGCAAAATGAAAGGCAAGAGTGTCACGATAAGTCTGATTGCTGTCTAGTGCATCGCGGATTATGGCTGCGCTTTTTAAACCTCTAAGGTTAAGTGCGATATCATTCTCAAGAGAGACTAAATCATCTTGCAGGTCTGAAACAATCTCTTTCAATGCTTTAACTTCCAGCTCATTTATTTTCCTCTGTTCATTCCAATTATTAATTTGTAAGGCAATCAAAATTCCAATTACCACTAGAATAATTTCTCCGACGGCATATTTTAAATATTTACCTGTTTTGTTTTCGCTCATAAGGTTATACCTAATACTACTAAAGAATTTTAGCATTGCTTAGTGGTTTCTGATAATTAAGCACAACGATCTCGTGTATGAACCGTTTTAATGGTTAATACAAATTGTTGTGCTTTGGTTATTATTCCATTTGTTCTAATTCTTTATTAATTTTTATAATAAGCTCAGCTGCCGTTTCCTTAACTTCTTTAAATATATTTAGAAGTCTTGAATGACGGACGTAGTTATTTTTGAAGTGATTTCTTCCTCTTGTAGAATTCGCAAATTCAATCATCATTCTCACATGTTCCAAAGAATCTTGCCGTATTGAAAATGTTTTTTCAAGAGTTCCGGCACCATCCATATTCATGCGATACTCATCTATCTCTATATACTTTTCTAAGTCGCGCATATAGGATTGATTTTCAGACACTTCTTTTTCATCCCATGACGTTTTGTATTCAACCCTTCTTTTAGTTATGCCGTAATAATTGTTAATTTCATCTGTAATACTTTCAAAGCCTGTAAATTTTGAATCTCCCACATTCTGAACCCTTTGAAAGGTTCGGTCATTTACGGAAGTATCCCAATAAGTTCCATCAAAACTCATCCAAAGACTGTCTATAGGACTCGTATTATCGTGAATTCTATTGAGAGCCCATTCCCCTACATCAATACTTGCGGAAATACTTTTAATGGATCGATTGAATGCAATGGTATCCCCTACTAAATCCTTCCTAATTTCCGATAAATAGTTTTTGGATTTTGCAAAGTCCTTTCTGCTTTCATTCCAGTTATTGATTTGCAGTGCAATTAATATCCCAATAACAACCAGAATAATTTCACCAATGGCATAAATAAGGTATTTGCTGAATTTGTCTTCAGTTAGAAGTTTTTGCCTGATTTTACGAAAGAATTTTATCATCTTTTTGTTGATAAGGTTGTATCTATCTCAGGTCTATCCCCAAGTTTTTCATTGATTAGATTGATCATTTCAACGGTTAATTCTAACTGTAATTCGGTAAAACCCTTAATAGCTTCTGAAAACTCCTTACGACTTGATACTTGGCTATTGATGGTAAATCGAAGTTCAGGAGTAATTGAATAATCCTGCCGAATACTACCATCCGGGTTTTGTCCAAATTTCATCCCATTGTTTGACACGAAAACACCATAAATGTTGTCGATTAGAAATAAATTGTTATTCGTGATTACTGCCGTAAGATAATCTAACTGTTGATAGTATCTAATGAGTTCATTCTTAAGCTCTTTGTCTTTAATGAGTACAATATTACCCGTTGATTCCAGATTGTTGAAGGTTGCTTTATTTGCAATAAAGGTACGACGAGTTGTAAGTTCAAATAATAAAGGTGCTATATCCGAAGGAGAGGGAATTGGTTTTTGCATTAACATTAAAATACTATCTGCCTTGGCAATCATTTCGGATTCATTAGCTAATTGCCCATCTATGATCTCCTTTTGTAACTCAAGGTCTTCGCGAAGGTTATCCAAAGAAATTCTAAGCAGCTCCTTATCTTGAACACTCTGGTTCCAGTTACCGATTTGTACAGCGATGATGATACCGATTACAACAAGAAGTATTTCGCCAATAGCATAAATTAGATACTTACTGAATTTATTTTCAGAGAGTAGGTTTTGCCTGATTTTTCTAAAGAATTTTATCATTGGTTAGCGTTTCTGATAATGACGCACAACGGTCTCGTGTATGAGCAGTAGCGGATTTAACGCAACTGCTTTTCGGTTTACAATAAACTTTATTTTACACAAAAACAGTTCGAGTTGGCACTCAAACCGCTATTGCTTATACACAATGTTGTGCTTTCGTTATTTTTAAAATTCATTATTACATACTTTACATATTATTTCGTTTTTACCTTAAACTAGTAATGTATCCTATTACATTTATGGCAGGAATACTTATTTTCCATTATTATTGAACATATACCTGTAAATCTTTAAATCCCCATTTTGATCGGGTTTTAATATCAGCAATCCTTTCACTTCAAAGTTTCCACTTTCAGCCGTCTTTGGATCTTTCCAGCTTCCTATATTTCTAGTTCGGGCGATACTATATTCACCTGCCGTGATTACTTCTTCAATGATGAACTGTTCAGCAAAGTCAAGGGATTCAAACCATTTGAAACTTTCTATGATTTCTTTACGGCCTTTAACAATTGGTTTCCCCTCCGGTAGGATCATCGCATCGTCGTGGAAGCAGTCTGCCATCTTTGAGAATGATTTACTGCCCACAGCACTCCCGTATTGATCAAGCACTTCCCTAACGTCTTTTCCTAAGCTGCTTTCTTGCGCATGGGTTAAAGTTATTGATAAGAGGGAAAAAAAAGTTAAAAGTGTAAGTAGTTTTGTTTTCATGTTGAAAAATTTTGTGGTTTATTAAAACTATTCGAATTCTTTCTCAATGTAAGTTAAAAGCTCTCGGCTTATTGTTATTAAATGGCTCCAAAACATGATTTGGTTGATTATAATGAAGCACAACGACTTGATAAAATGCGTTTTAATGCATTTTATCTTTTGTTATAGCCTTGTCCAAATTTGGCATCCTTCTATGCATTGTTCCTTGTTCATAGGAGTAAGCAAGTTTTATAAGTGTAGGTTCTGAATACATCCGACCTAAAAACTCTATCCCAGAAGGTAAACCTTCCTTAATAAAACCCATCGGTACTGTAATAGCAGGCTGACCTGTATGTGGTGAAATTACACTTGAATTATCACCTATATATTTTTCCACAATTGAATCCATTCTGTAGGGTTTAATATTCCATGTAGGATAAACTAAAACATCCAATTTCAATTCTTCCATATGGCTTTCAATGGCGGTACGAAAATCAACTCTCCTTTGATCAGAAAATACATCTAAACAATCGGTTATAGAGCTATTCGCTGAGTTTTCCAATCTCCCGGCTGTGAAATTTGATTTTGTACCAATCCGAACAATATCTTCAATAGTTTGTATGGTATCATTTTTAACATAATCTCTAAGAAATGTTTCAAGGTGAGACCCGAATTCATCACACCACAAATTCTCTTTTAATTGAAAGAAATTGGGAATGCTTACAGAATCAATAATTATAGCGCCCATGAGATTCATATCCTGTATTGCTTTGTCAAAAAGATCCAAAATATCAGAATCAGGATTACCGATTTCACGTAGAATACCAATCCTAGCTCCCCTTAGCCCATCTTCTTCCAGGAATTGACTATAGTTCGGAGGTATTTTATTATTTGAATTTTCGGTCAAAGGATCCTCACCATCATTTCCGGCAATAATTTCTAAAACTAGCGTTGCATCTTCAACAGTTCTGCACATCGGACCTGCCATATCGTTAGACAGATTACATGGAATAATTCCTGATCTACTAACTAATCCCATAGTTGGTCTGATTCCTACAATTGAAGCGTGAGAAGAGGGGCCTCTTATTGAGTTGCCCGTGTCTGTCCCCAAACCTATAACCCCAAAATTAGCAGCAATGGAAGCACCTGTTCCGCCGCTTGAACCCCCTGGTGAAAATTCAATATTGTACGGATTGAAGGTATCCCCATTTGTTGAGCTAAACGATCCCCATGGAGTAAACGCCCACTCAGCCATGTTCGATTTGGCTAAAATTATAGCTCCGGCTTCCACCAATTTTGAAATAATGAAAGCATCATTTTCAGGTGTGAAATTTTGAAGTGCAAGTGCTCCGGCAGTTGTTCTAAGACCTTTTGTATTGATATTATCTTTAACAATCACCGGGATTCCATGAAGTGGACGAAGAACGTTGTTACGTTGAAATTCGTCATCAAGTTCCTCAGCGATTGTCAATGCCTCAGGGTTTATTGCAGTAATGGAATTAATATTTGAATCAAGACTTTCAATTCTTTCTAGATAAGCCTTAACCAACTGTTGACTATTATATTTCCCCTCCAGAAATGCTTTATGAATATGCTTAATAGTTAGTTCATTCAAGTCTATTGGAGTTGGTTCTTGATTTTTTTGACACCCCAATATTCCAGATAATACAATGGCAAAGATTATTAAACAGTGATTTTTCATGGTGGTTTTATTGGCTATAACGCGTCGGCTAAGTGTAGTACGGGGTTTTGAAAGCGAAAGTTTTCAAACCGTACGAAACGAGCCAAGGCTTTGATTTAAGGTTTTAAATTAGTGAATTAAACCGTCAAATCTAAGATTTGGCGGGGATAGTGGTTAAAAATACCGTCTAATACGGATGCCGTATTACATTTAGCCAATGTTGTGTGTAGTGTTTTTTATTCAGGTTCATATAGTTTTATTGGATAATCTTTAATAAAATTCCATTCAGGGTCATTTCGGTAATTCAATTCGAGATTTTTGTCCGAATGTTTATCTTTTAACTCATGGAATTTTTTAAAAAAGAATTTTGAATCAACTATGTAGTACCAATAGTTTCGTGCTCCGCCATAAGTTTCCACTAAAAAAATAATTCCGCCTTTTTTTGGATCAAAAAGATTTACAGCTTCTCCGTCAAAATCAATCAAAGATTCATTGTATTCTGCTGTTGGTAATCCGTTATCTTTTACACTTTCAAATTCGTGCGTAATGCAAATCAGTTTAGGGTATTTTGATCTATACTGCCAAATGTTCTTATAATTCGGAAGTCTCAAGTATAGTGGAAGTCCTTCATGTTCAGTTTTGGTTGTTAACCATTCCATTTCTTTGGTCGTTTTAGTTTGGCTGAAAGAAACGATTGTAAAAGTCAGAAATAGTAAAGTCAAATAATTTCTAAGTTTCTTATTCATTTCGATTTTCGGCATTACACACAACGCGTCGGCTAAGTGTAGTGCGGGGTTTTGAAAGCGTAAGTTTTCAACCCGTACGCAACGAGCCAAGGCTTTGGTTTAAGGTTTTAAATTAAAAAAATAAACCGTCAAATCTAAGATTTGGCGGGGATATTGGTTAAACTGGTTATCCTTTGTTGCAACGCCGTATTACATTTAGCCAATGTTGGCAATAGTTTTTTTATTTATGCATCAATTAAATATCCAATGTTATTGCAACGTATAAAAAAGCAAATAAAAATAGTATGGTCAGAATAGTGTTCCCTATTATTCCAATCAGAGTCAATTTCTTTTTTTCCTTGAACTCTTTATATCCAACAAAAATTCCTCCAATACTTATTCCAAATATTAAAATTCCAACTAAAGCATAATAAATATTCTCAGCATTTGTAAGTCCTAATTCAGTCCAAAATTCATTTGCAACAAGCATTAGGATAATCAAGATTACATTAATCAGCAGTAGAATATTTGTGGTGCTTTTAGTCATTTTCATAATTATTGCCAACGGTTAAGGCTATGCCCCGTTGACGGGTTTATATAGGCATAGCGTTTCATTAAAGATAGGCATTTTTAGGATTGAGTGTGTGAAGCTTACTATAAGGGAGGCCCTGGGGTATAGCCATTGTTGTGCTTTCGTTATTTTTTTAATTCATCTTCTATTAAATCCAAAATCTCCAAGATTCTAAGACGCAAAGCTTCAGATTGCAGATTTGCACCTTTATTATTCGCAATGGATATTGAAATCATAGACTCCAATTTTTTACTTGTCAATATTTCATTTAGAGTTGCACCTAGGCTGGAAGTTCCAATTTCTTCTTTGTATTCATTTATATTTTTATTTAATAGCCAATAATGGTCAATGTCGTTAATAAAACTATTATAGATATCTCTACCCAATCCCAAATCTGATATAATTGGATCAAATTGCTCATTCACTACTTTAGTCCAGACCACTTCGATTTCTATCACTCCAACTACATCCGAAGACCAGTTGGATAGTAGACGTTTCAATTCTTCATTTCGAATTAATCTTAAATTTTCAGAACTGGTTAAATCATTTTGTATAGGATCGAATGTCGGATCATTTCGCACCATAGCTAAGTCTTGTATTATACTATCCCGAACAATTCCAACAGGATTGTCAAAAGCCCTTAGCAATCTGAATGCCGAAGTAAGGATCTTTTCCCTAGTCTCCATTTTCTGTTCCAATTGTGAAAGGTTAGATTGATAGTCTTCTTGAAGTTGCTTTAGGATTACTTGCTCCTTTATTCTATCTTTTCTTTCCTCATTCCAATTATTGATTTGTAGTGCAATCAAAATTCCAATAACAACAAGTAGTATTTCTCCGAGAGCATATTTAAAATACTTTCCAGTATTACCTTCTGAAAGCAGTTGCTGACGAATGCGTCGAAAGAACTTAATCATGCTTTTTTAAAATTAAAAGAATTTCATCTACCAAATCCGCCATTTTTTGCTGACTCCTCAATCGGTTCAATTCTAATACCATTCTATCTGCTCCAAGATTAAATATTGAATGGTCAGCCTGTAGTTTCATTACATCTTCTTTCGACATAATATCTTTATTTATCGAATCAGTTAAAATATTTAAGCCCAATACATTTCTCATAATATTTGACTTCAATTTAAATCCATAGGGAGCAAATTTATTGTTTAAGGCATCTAGTAGATTCATACTTTCTTCTTGATCTTCAAAACCGATATCCAGTTCAGCATGAAATTCTGCCAATTTTTGCTTTAAGTCAGTATTGGTTAACAGATCAATATTACCTGTACTGATCATGGATTGGTAAGTTTTGGTAACGGGCTCAGGTCTTTCCCAAGCCCAAAACCCATCGAGCATTAAGTATGGTAAAGAGTCCTTTATGGTCATTAATTGTTTATTTTCATAACCTATTATTAATCGTCTTGAAGATTTAATATGCCTCTGCTGTTTATTAATGGTTTCCTGGAGCCTTGTTTCGGTTTCCCGGAAATCACTCAATAAAGCTATTTCCAATTCTTTTTCTTTGAGCCTGCTTTTCCTATTTTCATTCCAATTATTAATCTGTAGCGCAATTAAAATACCAATAACCACAAGCACAATTTCTCCGATTGCGTATATGAGATACTTGCTGAATTTATTTTCAGAAAGTAGTTTTTGTCTAATTTTTCTAAAGAACTTTATCATTGGTTTATGGTTAATCATAATAAAGCACAACGGTTTGTATAACGCAGCGTTGCGTTGGTTGAAACTAAGATAGTAAAATGAGGGAACTTTGGTTGGCGAGTGGATTACTATTAGGAAGCCATGAAGCAATGGGCGTTATACCGTGTTGGTAGTAGTTTTTATTTTTAATTCGGTTTTCTTTGTCAATAATTTATAAATTCCATTTCCAATTATTCCACCAACTAATAATGATACAATGAAATTCAAAATATTCGGTTCTGGATGTCCATTACTTGCTGGTCCAGCACTATAAAATAAACTCAAAAATGAATTCATCTCGTGAGTGTGATAATAGCAAATGTCTGGAATTAGTAATTCATATAACACAGTAAAACTGGTCAGAACTATTCCAATTCCGCAAATTGAAATCAAAGTCCATTTTAAAGTTTTACTTTCTTTCATTTATTTTTTTCTCGAAAAATGGTTTTGTCAGGTTTCTTAAAACGATGTAAATAATAATGAAACTTGAAACGATTAAAAGTCCGTTAAAGCTAAATTTCTCGTCTTTCATTCCTCCGAGAAAATAAAGTAATGTCCTAATTCCGACTAAAATGGAAAGCAAAATCATAATTCCGTAAAAGAAATTGATAGTTTTCCATAAATATTCAAACATTATTTGCTTGACGTATTTGTCTAGCATTTAGGTTTTCTCAAATTACTGCCAACGGTTTGTATAACGTAGCGTTGCATTGGTTGAAACTAAGATAGTAAAATGGGGGAACTTTGGTTGGCTAGGAAATTATCAACAAGGAATCTTCAATTTAAAGCCGACAACAAACGACAACAAACGAATGTAAATGCTTAAAAACCGAATAAGGCTTTCAACCCGTTACATCTTTGTACCGTTGAATGAGCCGATGGCCTTCAATAGTATCAATTGTTTAACGATAACATTTTAAAATTATGAACACGCTAAGAAACAAAGTACAGTTGATTGGAAACTTAGGAAACGATCCTGAAATCATTAACCTAGAATCTGGTAAGATACTTGCCAAATTCTCAATCGCCACAAACGAAACCTATAAAAATGCAAAAGGTGAGCGTATAACAGATACCCAATGGCATAATGTGGTTGCTTGGGGCAAAACCGCAAACCTTGTACAGCAATACCTCACCAAGGGTAAGGAAGTGGCCATAGAAGGTAAACTAACCAACCGCAGTTTTGAGACTAAGGAAGGGGAGAAGCGCTATATCACAGAGGTAGTTTGTAACGAACTGTTGATGATGGGTAAATAAGAAAAAAAATAATCACCCATAACCAAGGAAAAGCCCATAGTTTTGCTATGGGCTTTTCCATTTTTATTAAAACTCCTTCTTAAGGAAAAATCTAGTTAATTGTGATCTTTAAATTAATTAAAATTAAAGTTGACCTCTTAATTCTCCACCTGGAATAGCGATTGTATGAACATTCACATAAATCATCCCATCCCTAATTTGGGTGGCGAGGTCAGAAATAGTCATTCCCGCTAAAACGCCTCTTAAATTGTCAGCGGTTATCATGCCCTCTGCAAGCACACCATTAAATACTCCATCCGGAGAGCCTGCGTACAGACCGGCAACAACACCACCATTGGATCCAGCTTCGGCCCAATGAAAATGCGAAGCTACCGGATTATCCAGGTTAGCCACAATTAATTTGTAGTAAACATATGATTCGTCCGGACTTATTTTAACTATAACTTGGCCTGTGGCTTGGGAGTCATTTGCAGGCACCTCATTTGATCCACTTAAGTGGGTTGTAAAATTAAATTTCATTCCCTTTTTCGCGTCTATTGTATTTTCAGCTGAAAATAAGGCACTTTCAGTTTGGTCAATCGGCTCGTTAGAACAGCCAAATAGGATCATAAGAAATCCTACAACCATCAACGGTAATACTAATTTGTTTTTCATAAAAATTGGATTAATTAATAACTTTTAAGTTGAAAATGAACTACATATGTGTTCATTCAACTTTTCATACATAAAACAATCTAAGTGAGCTAAATCCTGAAAATTTCGATGAACTACCTGTATCCTCGTGCATTTACAACCAATCTCCTTTAAAAAGGTAACTACTTGCTAAGAGACAATCCTAAATAAATCAAATCCAGTTAAATACACATATATTCTAGCCTTTATTAAGTAGAATAAATTGAAAATTGATTTCTACATCATTCGCTATTTTATTGGCTACAATTTTTGGAATAGTGATGTTGAAATCTTCTGGTTTAAGATTAAAGAGGCCTTGCATTGAAAACCCTCCATCCTTCTTCACTAAATCCACCGCAACACCTTCAATAGATTTGGTAACCCCGTGGAATTCAATGTCTCCTTCCAAACGATAATTGCCTGATGCATTTTCCGAAGTCCAATCAACTATTTTTCCTTTGAATGAAGCTTTTGGATACTTGTTCGATTCTGCATAATTTTCATTGAAATGCTCTTCCATGAGAGCATTTTTGAAACGAAATCCTTTCACCAATACCAAAGCCGCCATTTCTCCCGTATCGGTATCTAAAATGGCGGTGGCAGTTGTGGAAGTGGCAGCAACTTCCTCAAAGGAAGGCACTGAAGCTTCAAAGCTAACGGTCCCACTTCGCGTAACATACTTTTGTGCAAAAAGGCATTGACCTATTAATAAGCTTAAAACAAAAACAAGATGTTTCATACATTATTCAATAAAACCACCATCTCTCCAGGCCTCAATTCTATCCCTAGAGGTTTGTGGCAACTGCGCTCCGTTAAATGGCATGGCATAACCTGCCTGAGTGCTATTTATTCGCTGTATTAGTTGGTTGTTTTCTACTGCGCTTTTTACTTGAGAATAGGTGGTCAAGGATACACTGGCACCATTGTTAGGGGTGCTTCCATGACAAGATACACAATTACTGCTCATTATAGGGGCAATATGAGTATTGTAAGTAATGGTCGTACTCCCAGGATCATTCCCGTTTCCTCCTGGGTCCGTAACATCATCCTCACTGTCACTAGAGCATGATAGAATTAATAGGGATGTAAAAACTAAAAGAGATAACTTTTTCATAGCATTAAATTTTAAAAGGTTCTACTTAGATTAAAACCAAAATATATTATGCCTTCACCCCAGTCTCCCGAGGCTTGGCTTAAAAAATAATTGGTGTTCATAGGTTGTGCATTGGTAAAATGCATTTGGAAAACGTGTCCACCTGTTTCCAGGTCTAATCCGATGGAAAAAGGATTTTTAAATGGTGATGAATCGGCACGGTTAAGATGCCAGCCATAATCCATATTCAAGGAAAAGCGTCTTCCCAATTTATAGCGTCCACCCACACCCAAGGCAAACTGTGAATTATCCTGTTCATTATTGGAAACATAATTGTCATGGAAATATGTGGGGATTATTTCCAAGGAAAGCTTATCGGTCATTTTTCGTGAAATAAGCAATTGTGTGGCATAACTTACCCGATGTTTAAATTCTAATCCGGGTAAATTATCTGTGTCATAATCCGTATTTATCATCAAAGAATTGTAACCGACGATGGTAACAGGAAATCCGTTTACTTTTTGACTTATAAGTCGATATTTTAAGGCACCCTCATAAATTTTTTGGTAAGAACTTCTAGATACACTCACATTCAGCCATTCGGTTACTCCATAAACAAAATTTAAGCGTGTAACAGCATCGTCTAATCCAAAAAAGCTGTCGAATCCTCGATCGATACTTCCGAATCTGTGTGAAACAATAAAGGTTAATTCTTTGTGGGCTACCAGTTTAGTAGATTCAAAATTTACAATTTTAAGGCCTTTGAAAACCGCTATTACATCCGTATCTGTTTCATCGGTATCAATTTCGTTTAAGAGGTCATCTTGAGCGTTGATAAAAAGAGGTACTAAAACTAAAAGAAAGAGAAATAGTAAATGTTTCATATTACTGTTTTATAAAGCGTTTGGTTTGGGTTAGATTGCCAGATTGGGCCTTTATAAAGTACAGCCCCTGCTGCCATTTAGAAATGTCAATGAGGACATCATCTTCGACTAGTTCAAAACTAACCTGCATACGTTGTCCCATCACATTAAAACTCGTTAATGTTATATCTGTTAAGGTAGTTGGGAATTTAAGGGTTAAGAATTCGCGGGCAGGATTTTTTACAACCGTAAAGCCTATTAGGGCATTGTCATCAACACTTAATGCATTAGAAACAGTTATCACACCGTCCATACCAGGGTGAAATTCACATTCATAAGGATTTGCACCTTCCAAATTAAATGTTTTTGAATATTTAGAACCTTCACCTGTAAGGCTACCACTGTCGAAGGTTTCGGTAGATCCTGATTTATTGGTAACGGTATGGGGAAAGGTGTCATCCCAAATCCATTCTACTGTATCGCCAGTTTCAATGTCTAGACTGGCATCTTCGTCGTTAATGCCAATTTTCCATAATATTTGATAGGTAGTTTGGGCAGATATGATTTGTAGGGGGACTAAGAATAATAGAGCTAATACTAACTGTTTCATTGCTAAAGGTCTTTATTGGTTATAACTGTACATTGGTCTAATTTTAATTCTCCAAGTAGGTCGTCAAAGCCAATTAATCTGCCTTTTATAGTTATACTAGTTCCTTTAGTAGTTTTAGATATTGATGGAGTCTGGTCAAATTCGCAGTAAATGTTGTTTTCAATTACTAAGGACTTTTCCTGTATGCCGGTTAATTCTCCCTGAATTTGAATGGTGTTATTGAGATATTTAAGTTCATTTTCTTTGGAATTGTTTTGAAATTCCTTAATCAGTTTTTCTGCCTCTATACTTAGGCTTGGTTTCTCCTCTGATATATTCCTGTGGTCTTGGTTGATATATAGATAGCCCAATACACCCAAAACACAAATGCTGATTATTAAGAGGATTAATTTTTTCATTTTTTTTGATGATTCTTTTGGTTTAACTGCCCCAGTTATACTGGGGCAGCACCAACCAAATGCGGTCTTAGCCTTTTTGGGTGCTAGGGTGTAGACCGCAAACTATTTCTCTTTTTCATATTTATTTTCACCCTAAGCTTTGCTAAATGTTAATAGGTCTATATCGCCGCTTCCACTGCTATCATCTTCTAGATCTATTCTCGAGTTGGAGAAATTCATAACATGCCAATCATCTATTAGGTCATCAAAATCATGATCTTCGGGCACATTAAATGACAAATTAAAGTGCATATGGTCTTGTGAGTCATCATCCTCAGATGTAATGCTCCACGTACCATTAATTGTTACGTCTCCTTTTTGCGCGATAACATTTCCATTACTGTTAAACTGGAAAATATACCCGCTATAATCTGAAGTTTCATTCTGGCCAGAATCTATGTAGTTGGAAATAATCCAGTTGCTACCAATAGTATTTTGTACCAGTTGTTCATTTAGTGTGTTGTCATTATTACTGTCATCGCTGGAGCAGTTTATAAGACAAACACTTAAAAGAATGCCTAGGCACGGATATATTACCCACCTTTTAATTGCATTCGCTTTCATATCGCATACGGTCGTTTTCTCCTTTACGGAAATTAATTTTTGTTTCTCCATAACTATTTTCAATTTTATGTAGTCTCCAGTTATTATTACAATAAGGCATTTCGGGGATATTTATAGTTACTATTAAGTCATTGTCTTGACCAGATGTTTCGAAGGTTCCATAATACAATTCGCCATCATAATCTACAGTTATTTTGCCGTCCCTCGAGAATTGAAAGCTATACCCCTCATAATAATCATCATAATCATAATCGTAACGTTCCAGTTTATCAACCTCCCAATAATCACATTGGGTTAGGATATCTAGTAGGTTATCTGGTGTACAACCGTAACAATCATCATCCCGAAAATCGAGGTCGTCATCTTCATTGCAAAAATCTTCATAAGCTGCCAGGGTAGATTGTAATTCTTGAATGTTATTAACGGTTAGGGTTTCTTCGTCGGAGGTTTTTAAAACCAAGGGAAATTGGATAGATACAACATCTGCCGGTGTAAGGGAAGACAGAAAATCGAACATGTCGTTGTCCGTAAAAATGTTATAGGTGTCTATGCTTTCTGTTGCAATATTGAAAGATAAAAATGTAACCGGATAGACAAAATCGATACATTCAATGTCGTCATCACTACCATCTTGTGGGCAGCTTTCTATATAATCTTCTAATTGGTCCTCATTTACTATAGTCACTATATTAAAATCTGAGGTTAAAACCTGAAATGGATAAATTAAGTCGTAGTCATCATCGTTCTTCTCATCCAACAAGTCCTCCAATAAGTCAAGATCTTCCAAAGAGTTAATGACAATGGTCTCATCATCAATCTCAACTTCAACTGGAAAAATCACCGTGAGGCAACTTGCCTTGTCAATAATATTATCTCTAGAACCATCTAATAAGCTAGTATTTTCCATTAAGATGGCGGCTGTAGAACTTGCCACCAACTGTTCTTCTTCAGATGGGGCATAAAAGTCGATGCTCTCCTTTCTACAGGAAACAACTAGGGTTAGAATCAAAACGAAAATTAATAGGCGTTTCATAAAGACTACTTTGCTTTCTTTATAATTAAACAACTGACCGCTTCCAAATCCTGAAAATTTGTAAATTTTTTTTTCATCATTATACTAATTGGGCTTATTCAGATAATTTTTACATTTAACCAACTAACTAATTTTTGTGGCGAAGAAGGAGGAATCACATATTTGCGAGGAACAACGGTTTAGGTCTCTTTATGAGCAGCATGCCAAGCCTCTCCATGATTTTTTATACTACAAGTTCGGGGAGGAAGTACATGCAAAAGATAAGGTGCAAGACGCCTTTGTTACTTTGTGGAACAATTGTAAAAAGGTAAGTCTAGCCAAAGCTAAATCGTATCTTTTTACGGTTGCCAATAATTTTGCCTTGAATGATATGAAGCATAAAAAGGTTGTTTTAAAATATAAGAACATAAAACCTCAATCGGTAACACATCAGAATCCACAATTTTTATTGGAGGAAAAACAATATTTAGATCGTTACCAAAAAGCTCTTGCCATGCTAGGGGAGGAACAGCGGGTCGCCTTTATGTTAAATAAGGTTGAGGGGAAATCCCACCAAGAGATAGCTGATCTTTTGGGGGTTACTAAAAAGGTAGTTGAGTATAGAATTTATAGTGCTTTAAAACAACTAAAATTAAATTTAGATGATTTTTCGGTTTAATTTTCAGGAGAATGGGTTTCACGATTGTTATATTGTAAAGAATTGAACATGACCGAGGAGGAATTGGTGAAAAAATGGCTAGCTCAAGAGCTATCCGAAGAAGAGCAGCAACGCTTCGACGCTTTAAAAGATTCGGAAGATTTTAAGCGTATAGTAAGTGCTGCCCAAAATTTTGCAAAACCAACTTCTGAAACCCCTTATACTTTCAAAGAGTTTAAGGATAAAGCTTCAGTGCAACGTCCAAAAACCAATTTGTGGTATCTTAGAATTGCTAGTATTTTGGTGCTGGCATTCTCCATTTATATGTTGTGGTTTTACCCTTCCAGTATTGTAAAGGAGGCTAAATTTGCAGAGAATGAAAGTTTTTCGCTTCCAGATAATTCCGAGGTGGTTTTAAATGCAGGCAGTAGGCTAACTTTTAATGAGGATGCTTGGCCAGATCAAAGAATTTTAGAATTAGATGGTGAGGCGTATTTCTCCGTCACTTCTGGAAAGACGTTTAGTGTGCAAACCAAGATGGGTACTATAACCGTTGTAGGGACCCAGTTTAATGTTGCAATCAGAAATTCGTTTTTGGAAGTTACCTGTTACGAAGGCAAGGTAAGGGTTGAATTTGACGAATTTTCTAAAATTTTGAATCCAGGTGAAAGGGTAGTTAAATTGTTTGATGAGGTACGCTTGCAAACTGTGGACGATATTTCACCGGATTGGCGTGATGGTATGAGTAAGTTTGATAATGTTCCATTTTATATAGTTTGTGATGAGTTAGAGCGTCAATTTAATGTGGATTTACAGTTAGAAGATATAGATGAATCAAGAAAATTTAATGGGGCTTTCCCGAATAACAATTTGGAGAATGCCTTATCAGCAATAACCAAACCAATGAATTTAGGTTTTACAATTAGGTCCAACCGGGTTGTAATCCATGCCGAACACAATTAAAAAAAATGTCATACTTGGGTGCCTTTTGTATGCTCTGAGCCTTTTTGGTCAGCAGCCTGATATCTCCATGCCCTTAATTGATATTATTGATTCCTTAGAACAACGTTTCCAAGTAAAATGCAATTATGCCCCTGATATTGTTGAGGATGTCATTGTGTTTAATTTTCCAGCAAATGCTAGTTTAGATACATCTCTTGCCTTTTTAAATAATCATACAAACTTAGGATTTGAAAAAACTAATGATCGATTAGTGATAATAACTCCACCGAAGCAAGTTGCGATTTGTGGTTATTTGAAGGATGCAGAAACTGGCAAATACCTGTTTAATACAGAATTTATTGCGGGTAAGACGGTGGTAAGATCTGATGAAACTGGTTTTTTCAAAGAAGTCTTTGCCGATTTAGCAGAACCGTTGAGCCTTGAAGTATATGGTTACAAATCTCAAACAATTAATCAACTCAATGTTGCGGGGGGTTGCCAGATTTTTATTTTGGAATCTCAACCGGAACAGCTATCAGAAATAATTATCACCAACTACCTAACAAAAGGAATAGACAAGCTAAATGATGGGTCCTTTAGTATCAATACCAATGAATTTAGCATACTGCCGGGACTAGTTGAATCAGATGTGCTGCATACAGTGCAAATGTTTCCAGGAATTTTCAGTATCAACGAAACAGTTTCAGAAATTAGTATTCGAGGAGGCACAAGCGACCAAAATTTAATCCTTTGGGATGGTATAAAAATGTATCAAACCGGACATTTCTTTGGGCTAATTTCAATGTTTAATCCCCAAATGACACAAAAGGTAAGTCTTATAAAAAATGGGTCGAGCCCGGCTCTTGGTGATGGTACATCTGGCACAATCTCTTTAGAAACAGAAGATGTGGTTAACAATGTTTTTAAAGCCAGCTTTGGGCTAAATCTTTTAAACGCAAGTATGTTTATGGACATGCCATTGGGCGAAAAATCATCCTTGCAATTAGCGGCGCGTAAAGGGTTAAGCAAATGGTTTGAAACACCAACCTTTAACCGATATTTTGATAGGATCTCTCAAAACACAGAGGTGGAACGTAACTCACAAAATTCAATTTCAAAGGATAAAAATTTTGATTTTTATGACACCAGCCTACGTTATCTGTATCAGATTAGTCCGAAGGATGTGTTTAGGGTAAATTTTATCCTCACTTATAACGACCTGAGTTTTCAGGAGGGAATTTTGGAAGAAGGACAGTTTAATTCATTAGATAGCAACCTTAGCCAAAATAGTATTGCTGGTGGTATTACCTATGAGCGTAAATGGAACTCGAAATTTTCAACAGAATTACAGGTTTATGAGACCGATTATTTGCTTGAAGGTACCAATGCAAACGTTTTTAACAATCAGAGTTTATTTCAAACAAACAAGGTGTCGGAAACGGGTGCGCAGATTTCCTTTTTATATAAATTTTCAAATACTATTGCCCTTAATGGGGGATACAAGTTTTCGGAAACTGGTATTACGAATGGTAATATTGTCGATAATCCACCTTACCGTTTATCGGTGACAGAGGTTGTTAGGGAACATGCTGGGTTCTCACAAATAAATATAAAATCAATAAATGCAAACCGTTCTTTAAAGGCTGGTGCTAGATTAAGTTATATTCCAAAATTCGAGAAGACGTTTTTGGAACCCCGGATATCATTCTCCCAACGATTACTTCCCGGTATAACAATGGAGTTGCTAGGAGAATTGAAACACCAAACAACCTCTCAATTAATCAATTACCGAACAGATTTTTTAGGAATTGAAAAACGGCGCTGGTTTTTGGCGGATGAAGAAATGATACCAGTTATTAGAAGTCAACAAATATCCCTAGGCTTCTATTATGAAAAGCAACAATGGTTGCTGAGTGCAGAAGGGTATTATAAAAAATTAAAAGGTTTAACCTCCCAAAGCCAGGCGTTTCAAAATCAGTATGAATTAATACAGACGCATGGATCTAACACTGTGTATGGTTTGGATGTGTTGGTTCAGAAAAAATTTGAAAATATTGAATTTTGGTTGAGCTACGGACTAATGGATAATAATTATTTGTTTAAGGACATTGCCGAAGACGCTTTTCCTAGTAATTATGACATAACTCATAATAGTTCGTTTGGCAGTGCCCTTAACTTGGGTAATTTACAGCTTTCAATGGGCTTGCATTGGCGAACCGGAAAGCCCATAACCTTACCGTTAGATGGGAATGAAGTTATTGAGGACACGGTTAATTTTGGACAAGTAAATGCCTATAGGTTGGAAGATTATTTCCGTGTAGATGCCTCAGCAATTTATAATCTAGGTTTAAAAAGTGGAAGCGATCTAATTTTTGGTATATCACTTTGGAATATGTTCAATACTGGTAACGTCTTAGATGATTTTTATCGTATTGAAGAAAACCAAGTTAAAGCATCGTACCAAAATGGCCTGCAATTTACTCCTAATGCCCTTATCCGTTGGGAACTTTAATTGAGGCTTATAACTTTCTCCTCTGAAATAAAAGATCCATTGTCGCTTACACCTTCAATAAATAATTTTACGGAATCGAAATTGTGGTTTTCAAATTGAATTTCTACTACACCATCTTCATTAATTCCCAGAATAGGAAACCAACCAATTACTCCATAATCTTGGAAAAAGGAGTTGGAGTAAGAAGTGTATTTTGGGGTGTAAAACTTTTCTGGCTTGCTAAAGGTTAATGGGTAATCCTTCATCAAAACCGTTTGTTGGGTCTTAGTGTATGAGGCCGCATTAGGGTCAGTAAAAATTTGTATGGTGCCCCCAGCTCCTCTAAAACCCTCGCCAAACCCAGATCTATTTAAAACAACATAATCAACAATTCGCATGTCAAAATTTAGTAAAATAGAGGTGTCGAATAGTTGCATTCCGTCAAGGAAGACGATAGGGTCAGCTCTCAAATTTATGCTCGATGTACCTCGTCTTAAATCATAAATTTTTAATTCTCCGTTCAGGTCGTAAACCCTATACCCTCGAGTTCTCAAATAACTAGCTATATCATAAAATCGTTTTCTCATATTATCATCAAATAGGTCAACATTCCCGAATACTATTTCATCTTTAATTTTTTCCCTGCGCATTTTCTCTCTTTGTACCGTAAGAGTTACCTCGTCTAATTGTTCTATGTGATCCCATGAGGATTTTAAAATTTCACTTTGATTTGCCGTAGGTTCATTTTGATCACTTACAATGTTTTGATTTTTTGCTTCCAATACCTTCTGTTGTAGTTCATAATCAACGAATTTTGAAGGGGTAAACTGAAGGTAAACGGAAGGTGTCTTAGGTTTGCCCTTTTTAGTTAACTTAGAAATTTTCATTTTCTCATTTCCAAATGGGAAAAGAGCTTGCAATTTAATTTTTGGATCTCCCTGTGGCTTTAATACTTCAAATTGATTAACCTTGCTAGGATGTATCAAATAATCGGCATCCATGTCATCATTTAATGTGCCGTTAACTGTAATTCCATTTTCGAAGGGAAATAGAATTTTGGGAGGATTGTTGAAAAGGTCATTCCAATTATAAGAACTCCATCCCTGGGTCATTAATAACATATCCATTTCATACTTTTTGGCAGCATTAATCTCTTTAAAATAATAAGGGGCATTTTCTACAGGTGCTTTAAGAAATGGAGTTAAAAAAGCTTTAGAAATAATGTTTTGATTTTGCCTATACGCCTTTGTTTCAATAGGTAAAACCGAAATACTTAAATTATGTGGTTCTTTGCCCTTAAAATCATTTATTGTTAATTTAATATTTATGGAATCATTTAAAAATTTTTGACCTAGCAGCTCACTATCTGCCATATCTACACCTTCGTAATTAAAATAAAGACGTTCTAAAATGGGTCGGTTTTGATCATCAAAAAATGTAAGAATATTGATTCCAGTATATAAATCCTTTGTTTCAAGATATTTCATCAATTGCAGTTCATCCTTAAAGCTGAAATTTATTGTTTTTCCGGAGCTACCGTTGTGTATTAAGAGGTAATAAGGCTTATCTGCTACTCGGGGTAGTGTTGAGTTGTTTGTCTGAATTGCAACTGCAATCCCACCTTTTAATTGAGACAACATTAAGTTAAATCCGATATGGTCCGCAGCTGGTAGGTTGATGCTGTATTGGTTTTCTTTGTGATTAGTTTTCAAAACATATTTTTCTCCTGGTAAAGGATGTATCATGCACTTTGCAATACCGAATTGGTTTGTGCTAAAGGAGGTGAGGTATTCTCCGGTTACAGTTTCTATAGTTCCTTGTAAATTTGCAACCCCTAACCCCTTTGAATCCTTTGCAATTATTCCTAAGGAATTGTTGGCTTCTAAAAGAAGATGTCCTCCTTCAGGAAGCACTTGTATGTCTATATGTGTATTGGTTTGCGGAACTTCTTCTGTTTGGGGAAATGGATCAATAACATGAAAATATTGCTTATAAGCATTGGGCTCATTGAAGTTTCTTTGGTAATTGGTATATGCAGTTAAAGTGTACTTGCCTTTGGGAAGTTCTTCATTAATCAAAAAGTTGTCATAAACCAAACCGTTGTACATAGCTAACAATTTTTCTTTAACAATTTCCCCCTTCTCATTTGTAATTTTAAGATAAATATTTCGTGTTTCTTTGGAGAGTAATTTGGTTCTTTTTTCCAGACAATAGATGGTAAATCCGGCAGTTTCCCCAGTAGTGAAATGTGTTTTGTTAAGGTGAACATAAACCAACTCCCTTGGTAATTTGGTGTAGGCTGTATAATTGTTTAATAAACCGTCTTGGTTGCTTTTAGTTTCTTGACCAAATACTAATGTTACAGCAATTAACATATATGCAGTAACAATTGATTTGCTTAGAGCCCCTGTAGTATTTATCCTTAATGAATTTTTTAAACTCTCCATAGCTTTTGGTTTTATTTGAAAGAACTTATATGCGATGTGCGTAACCCCTTTGTTTTTAAAATAATAAAAGATTACATAATATCACAGAGTTCTATGTTTTTATTAATTTATGACTATTGTTTTCTCCTCAGAAATAAAGGATCCATTCTCACTTACCCCTTCAATAAAAAGTTTAAATGATTTATAGTCATGGTCTTCAATTCTAAATTCTACCATCCCTCTTTTATTAGCTTTAAGGAGGGGTAACCATTCTATTACACCATATTCCTTAAAAAAAGAATTTGTATAGAACGTATATTTTGGAGCATAGAATTTGTTAGGCCTACTAAATGTTAATGGATATTCTTGAGATAGCACCGTGGGTGATGAATAATTGAATGGAACTTTAGGATCCGTATATATTTTAATACTGCCTCCATAATCTAATTGGCTGCCACCCAGACCAGAATCATTAAATACGATATAGTCTATGTTTGCCATCGTTATGGAGTATAATAATTCATTATTCATCAACGGCATATCGTCTATATATATCTGGGGTGGTCTGTTATTATTAAAACTATTTGGTCCCCTTCGTCCAAATATTTGAAAGGTTCCCATTTCATTAACCACCTGATAACCTTTAGTTCTTAAATAACTTGCTAAATCCATAAACCTGTTTCTGGTTTGTTCATTAAAAACATCAACCTTGCCCATGAGGTTGTCATTTTCTAAATCTCGTTTTCTCCTTGTTTCCAAGTTAACCGTTAAGGTAACTTCATCCAATTGTTCTATTTCAGTCCAAGACGTTTCAACAATTTGAGAGAAATTATAGTCTATGACCAATTCTTCAGATTTTGGTTTCATAATTGGTTGATTATGTTTAAAATCTAAAAATTTGGATGGAAAGAATTGTAAATATAAACTTGGCTTTTTTAGTTTTCCTTTTTTATTCAATTCAGAAATTGATATCAATTCATTTTCAAAAGGGAATAGTCCGTCCAAAGTAAATTTATTTTGGTCCTTTGGGTCAATTATTTCCATTGAATTGGCCAAGCTGGCATAAACCATGTATTCGTGTCCTACCTCGCCATTTATAGTGGCGCTAACACCTATGCCATTTTCAAAGGGATAAAGTATTTTAGGTGGGTTATTGAAAATGTCGTGCCAATTATAAGAGCTCCATCCTTGGGTAAGCAATAGCATGTCTAACTCATATTCTTTAGCAATAGTCACATCACGGAAATAGTATGATGCATTTTCTATAGGGCTTTTTAGGTATGGAGAAAGGAAGCTTTTTGATAAGATATTTTGCTGTTGAACGTTAGCCCTAGTTTCTGTAGGCAAAACCGATATGCTTATATTGTGCAGGTCAGATTGTGAAAAATTTTCAATTGGTAACTTTACGCTTAAGTATTCTAAGGTAGAATCTTTTTCTTTCTTGATTCTCGCATCACCTGAATTTTTAATAGCCAACCCCTCCATATTAAAAATAAGGCGCTCTAATAATGGATTGTCCTGGTCATCAAAAAAGGTGAAGATATTTATTCCTGGAAATAAATCTGATTTGCCAATAAATTTTATAACCTCCGTACTGTCTTCAAACTGAATATGAATCGCTTTGATTGTTGAGCCATCATGAAAAATGAGCTTGAATTTTTCATTCTTAACCGTTGGAAAGGTTTTAGAGTTTGTTTTAATTGAAACGGCTATTTTATCCTTTAAATGGGAAAAACTAAAATTTACACCTTGCAAATCTGCAATTGGTAAAAGAACTGAATGGTTCTGTCCTCGATAAGTTACCCTGGCATAATATTTATTGCCATTATTTACAAAAAGCCAAGTTTTGGCAATGCCGAATTTGTTGGTAGTAAACGTAGATAATATCGTGCCGTCTGACCTTTCAATAACTCCGCTGAGGTTAGGTATACCATATCCATCTTCAGATTTTATAATTATTCCTATGGAATTATTAACTCCATTTAACAAATGTCCACCTTCTGCTAAAACTTGTAAGTCTATGCTATCATCAACTTTTTGTGAATACTCTGGTGCTGTGCTCGGGTCAACCACGAAAAAATGCTGTGAATAAGAATTTGGCTCCTTAAAATTCCTTTGGTAATTAGTATAGGTAGTTATTGTATATGTGCCATGAGGAAGAAGTTCGTCAACGTAAAAACTATCGAATGAAATTCCATTGACCATTACTAATAATTTTTCCTTAACAATTAATCCTTTTTCATCGGTAATACGGCAATAGATGTTCCTGGTATCTTTTAATGGTTTTTTGCTGCTCTTATCAATGCTATAAATTGTGAAACCAACCGTTTCGCCTGTTAAGTAATGAGTCTTGTTAAGGTGGACATATAGAATTTCCCGCGGGAGCTCAACATAACGGGAATATTTTGCAATTAAGCTATCTTTTATGGGGACATTGTCTTGTGGAAATAACTTATAACTGCCAAATAAAAAAATTAAAATAACGAGGATGTTGCCCAAGTCTTTATTCAGGGAGCAATAAAGTTTATTGCAATTGGTCATTTATAAAAGGTTGGTTTAGTTGTTCTAATATCGTGAAATAATGTAATTTTTCATTTCGCAACCTTAAAAAAACCTCAAGCATCGTGCCGCTTTAATAAATTCTTCACATTTTTTTTCTTAAATATTAGGGAATCATTAATTTTTAATGGAGGAATTAACCATGTTAATTAGCTTTCTTAATTTTAGCAGTTCAAGAATTAAAATTCAAAAATTTTGCAACCAAAATTAGCCCGTTTCAAACAGAACGTTTTAGCAAAGTATCAGATATATAATAGCATCTTTATGACGCTCCCTTTTGATACGATTACTAAAACAGGTGCATTACTTCCATTATTCCATGAAACCTGTAAAAAGGGCTATGAGGCTGGTGATGATCCAACAACAATTGTAAATACCTTTTTCAAAAAATACCAAGGCAGAAGAAACTGGCAAAGCCAGATTAACCTATTGTTTAGGTTCATTCAATATATAGAACGTCAGGTTGTTTTATTTGATGCTATAGAAGATGCGGCGTTTCCCGTGGTTAATAATATGGAGGGTATTGGTACACTAAGAAGTTTAAAAGAGGCTGCCGCCGCAGAAGATAAACTTGAATTGCTAAAAAAGTATCTGGAAGAATTTAAAGTTCGTATTGTGTTAACTGCACACCCTACACAATTTTATCCAGGAAGCGTTTTAGGTATTATTACCGATTTGGCTGAGGCTATTAAAGCGAATGATTTGTTAACCATCAATGATTTGTTGGCACAATTAGGCAAAACACCCTTCTTTAAACATGAAAAGCCTACACCTTACGATGAAGCAGTAAGTCTTATTTGGTATTTAGAAAATGTATTTTATTATTCTTTCGGAAATGTCTATGACTACATTTCCAAAAATATCTTCGATTCAAAAAACATTGATAACGATATAATTAATATTGGTTTTTGGCCGGGCGGTGACAGAGATGGGAACCCCTTTGTTACACCTGAAATTACGTTGCAAGTTGCCAAACGTTTGAAAGAAACTATCCTAAAAAATTATTATCGCGATATTAGGAAACTTAAGCGAAGGTTAACGTTTAAAGGGGTTACAGACCAAATTACCCGATTAGAACACAAAATTTATAATAGAACCGTAACAATAGACGAGCTTAAAACGGAATTAAATCTTATTCGTAAAACTCTTGAAAAAGATTATTACAGCTTGTTCATCGATGAGGTGGATAGTTTCATTAACAAGGTGCATATTTTCGGGCTTCATTTTGCTACCCTAGATATTCGCCAGGATAGCCGTGCACACGACAAGGTATTTACTACCATGGTTCAAAGGTTGATTGATAAGGGTTCCAATATATTTCCAAAAAATTATTTTGAGCTAACAGAAAAGCAACAGGTTAAAATACTGTCAGGTATTTCGGGACAAATAGATATCGGTCTTTTTGATGATGATGACGTTTTAAAAACCTTGCAGACCATGCGAGCTATTAAAACAATTCAAGAGACTAATGGAGAAAGGGCAGCAAATCGCTATATCATTAGCAACAACCAAACTACATTAAATGTAATGCAGCTTTGGGCCATGTTAAAATTGGTGGCTTTTCACGACAAATTAACCGTGGATATCGGGCCTTTATTTGAAACAATTACCGATTTGGAAAATGCTCCAAAGGTAATGGAAGAACTGTATACCAATAAGTACTACAAAGCGCACCTAGCATCTAGAGGCAATAAACAGACCATAATGTTGGGCTTCTCAGATGGTACGAAAGATGGTGGGTATCTAATGGCAAACTGGGGAATTTTTAAAGCTAAAGAGAGACTTACCGAGGTTTCAAGGAAACATGGAATAACCGTCATATTTTTTGACGGTCGAGGAGGACCGCCTGCTAGAGGAGGTGGTAAAACTCACCAGTTTTATGCGTCTTTAGGCCCCACTATTGAGGATAAGGAAGTTCAGCTTACAATTCAAGGACAAACCATTAGTTCTAATTTTGGAACACTAGAATCCTCTCAATATAACTTAGAACAGTTAATAAGTTCCGGTATTTTGAACCGTCTGAACGAGACCAATATGGGCATGCGCTCTAAAAATGTAAAAATCATTGAGGATCTAGCGCAAAGAAGTTACAAGGCCTATTCGGATTTTAAGAGTCATCCAAAATTCTTGCCTTATTTAGAGCGTATGAGTACCTTAAAATATTATGCTAAAACTAATATTGGAAGCCGTCCATCTAAACGTGGCAAGTCTGATCAATTAGTGTTTTCAGATTTAAGGGCAATCCCATTCGTTGGTTCTTGGAGCCAATTAAAGCAAAATGTACCAGGATTCTATGGTGTAGGTACCGCATTGAAGCATTATGAAGATGAAGGGAAGTTTGATAAAGTTCAAAAGCTTTATCAGACATCAAATTTCTTTAAAACTCTTGTTGAAAATAGTATGATGTCCCTGTCTAAATCGTTCTTCGATTTAACAAAGTATATGGCTGAGGACGAAGAATTTGGAGAGTTTTGGAATCTTATTCACGATGAATATCAACTTACGAAGAGGCTGTTATTGAAAGTTACGGGTTACAAAACCCTAATGGAAGAAGAGCCGGCAGGGAAAGCTTCTATTGATATTAGGGAATCTATCGTATTACCCTTATTGACAATCCAACAATTTGCATTAAAACATATTCAAGAAATGCGAAAATCGGGAGAATTTGATGCCGAAGAAATGGAAGTGTTTGAAAAGTTGGTGACACGTTCTTTATATGGAAATATTAACGCTAGTAGGAATTCAGCCTAATTAAAGCTCGAAACGGTAAAGCAGTTCCAATTTAAAAAATAGACTACCTCGGATATCGGGGTTAAGCTGGGTTCGATCATCTCCTATTGACCAAGCCAGGAAATACAGGTCGATTTTGTCATTTATATCGTAAACCTCATTGCGGTTAACTGCATACCCAATTTTTGCTTTTGCAAAAATGTGTTCATCAGGGGTTCTCATTTTTAAATAACCGGCAAACTCCATTCTGCGTTGCTCAGTATACAATTCGTCATCAACAATCCCATGTAATCTGAAAGTACGCTGCATGCCGTAATAATCGATTCCTAAAGTGAAGTGTTCCAATCGCCAATTGATATCCGCAGAAATGGGCAAGGAAACATCGGCTTCGAAAAACTCTTTGTCGTCTATATAGTAAAATCCCCATATAGGTGTAGTGGTTACGCCAAAAGCCTCTTCCGAAAGATATAAGCCATAACGATAAAAATGTCGTCGACTTAGGTAATTTTTAAATATAGCAAACCCTCCCAAGTAGAAATCATCACTCGAGAATTCTTCATAATCTGAGGCAATTTTGGGAAGTACTACAAATACACCCGACCAATCCGCGCTCAGCTTTGTGGAATAGCCTAACGTTAGGGTAGTGCTATATAGATTGGCAGGACGGCTATTGGGAAATAATTGTGTTTTATAATAAAAGAAACTTGTGCCAAATAAAAATGCCTGATCTTGGTTAAGTTCAACCGGTATAAGTGCATTGAAATCTAATGAATTAACTGTTGTAGAATTATCTGATCCTTTGAAAGAGGAAGAAAAATTATGGATTAGGCCAAGTTTAAACAGGTCAACATAATCCTGCGCCAATAACATGGATGGCAGGCTGAGGGACGCCAGTAAAAGCCATTTTAACATGGAAAGGTTAGTTTCTTATGTTAAATATAGCTTTTAATTTTTATATCAGCTGATTTTCAAACCATTTGTAGACAAGTCACCATCAGGATTTACAAAGACCAAATCGCCATTGGCAGTTTCGGTCATTAAAATCATGCCTTGACTTTCAACACCTCGAAGTGCCCTAGGCGCCAAATTAACCAAAACCGTAACTTTTTTACCAATAATGTCTTCTGGTTTGTAATGCTCTGCGATTCCGGAAACTATTGTTCTGGTATCAATACCTGTATCTACTTTGAGGACTAACAATTTTTTAGCCTTAGGTATCTTTTCAGCTTCAACAATGGTGCCAACCCTCATGTCTAACTTTGCAAAATCCTCATATTGAATCAACTCTTTTTGAGGTTCAACATTTGAAGAGATATTTTCATTTGCTAATTTGGTAGCTTCCAATTTTTTAAGTTGTTTTTCAATGGTAGAATCCTCAATTTTTGAAAACAGCAGCTCGCCTTTTCCTATGTTATGGCCTGAGGCTAAAAGGTTGTTATTGGAACTTACCGTATCCCAACTAAGATTTAAGTCTTTTAGGTTTAAAAGTCCATGAAGTTTACAACTTGTAAAAGGCAAAAACGGTTCCGATAAAATTGCTAATCCTGCCGCAATCTGCAGAGCAATATTCATAACTGTTTCTACTCTTTTTGGATCTTCCTTGATTACTTTCCAAGGCTCTTCATCGGCCAAATATTTATTGCCCAATCTGGCCAAGTTCATTAATTCTTGACTTGCTTCCCTAAATCTATAGCGCTCAACTGTATTTCCTATAACACTCGGGTAAGCGTTTAAGGCCAACAAGGTTTCTTCATCAATCGTTGTTAACTCATGTCTTCCAGGTATAATACCGTCATAATACTTATTGGTTAGTACTACCACTCGGTTAATGAAATTCCCTAAAATGGCTACCAATTCATTGTTGTTGCGGGCTTGAAAGTCATTCCAAGTAAAGTCATTGTCTTTTGTTTCTGGAGCATTGGCAGTTAGGGTATATCTTAATACATCTTGTTGCCCAGGAAATTCTTCTAAATATTCATGTAGCCAAACGGCCCAGTTTTTTGATGTAGATAGTTTGTTCCCTTCTAAGTTTAGAAATTCGTTGGCCGGAACATTGTCAGGAAGTATATAACTTCCTTCAGCTTTCAACATAGCAGGAAATATGATGCAGTGGAATACAATGTTGTCTTTCCCAATGAAATGAACCAATTTTGTTGATTCGTCTTTCCAGTAAGGCTCCCAATCTATACCCTCTTTTTCTGCCCATTCTTTGGTTGAACTTATATAACCAATAGGAGCATCGAACCATACATACAAAACTTTACCTTCTGCACCTGGAAGAGGAACTGGGATACCCCAATCTAAATCGCGGGTAACGGCTCTTGGCCTTAACCCATCATCTACCCAAGATTTTACCTGACCATATACGTTTGGTTTCCAATCATTTTTATGTCCTTCCAAAATCCACTCTTTTAGGAAGGAGTCATATTGGTCTAAGGGTAAAAACCAATGCTTGGTTTCTTTTAAAGTAGGTGTGTTTCCAGTAATTGCAGATTTAGGATTTATTAAATCTGTGGCATTATGGCTAGTGCCACAGCTTTCGCATTGGTCGCCATAACTATCAGGATTTCCACATTTAGGGCACGTGCCAATTACAAAGCGGTCGGCTAAAAACTGACTAGCTTCCTCATCATATAATTGTTCCGTACTTTGTTCAACAAACTTGCCTTTGTCATAAAGGGTCTTGAAAAATTCGGATGCCGTTTTATGATGGATAGGGGCGGATGTCCTTGAATAATTATTGAAGGAGATTCCAAAATCTTCAAACGATTTTTTAATAATGGCATGGTATTTATCTACTATTGCCTGTGGGGTTACTCCCTCCTTACGTGCTTTTATAGTTATTGGGACCCCATGCTCATCGCTGCCACAAATAAATGCAACATCCTTTCCAATTGCCCGTAAATAACGTGCATAGATATCTGCAGGCACATAGACACCGGCCAAATGACCTATATGTATGGGTCCGTTTGTGTATGGCAATGCAGCGGTGATAGTATATCGTTGAAAATCTTTCATTATTCAGGCTTCCTTTAAGAGCCACAAAAGTACGCAAAACACTAGCTTTCCTGAAAAAAAATGTACATTTACAAAAACCCAATTCATGTTATTCATTTCCAGAAAAAACCTTCTTTTACTTCATTTATTTATAGCCGCCATATCGTGTTTGCCAGCGCAACCTAATGTATCGGCAAGTATCGAAAAAATACCCGCTTCATTAATAAGCCCACCTTATCTTAAGCCAGGGGATACTGTTGCTATAGTTTCTCCTTCTGGGGTTTTAAAGAATCGAGAGGAACATATTGCAAGAGGAATTGCCTTAATGGAAAGTTGGGGTCTTAATGTTGTACTAGGAAAGAATTTATATAAAACCGATAATCATTTTGCGGGAACGGATGAGGAGCGTGCAGCGGATATGCAGTGGGCCTTAGACAACCCATCAATAAAAGCTATTTGGAGTTCCAGAGGAGGTTATGGTACGGTTAGAATATTAGATAAACTAGATTATACGGAGTTCAAAAAACATCCCAAATGGGTGATAGGGTATTCTGATATTACTGCCTTGCATTTAGATATTCATAATCTTGGATATCAAACAATACATGCAATGATGGGTACTAGTTTAGGGGAGGATCAAGAAGACATGGAGGAAACCATTTCAACTTTCAAAAAGACCCTTCTTGGCGAAAAATTAGAGTATCATTTAGACGGTTCAGATTATAACCGTACTGGTATGTCGGAGGGAGAATTGATAGGTGGTAATTTAACGCTTCTGCATACCATGTTAGGGTCACGTAGTAGTATTAATGCCGATGATAAAATTCTGTTTATTGAAGATGTTGGGGAATACAAATATCATATAGATCGCATGTTGCAAAGCTTGAAACGTGCTGGTTATTTTGATCATTGCAAAGGTGTTATCGTTGGCGACTTTTCCAATATGCGAAAAAACACAACTGAATGGGGCAGTTCAATAGAGCAATTAATCTTGGATGCACTCAAAGATTATGATTTTCCAATTGCATTTAATATGCCGTCTGGGCACGAGGATGATAACCGTGCTTTATATTTTGGTCGCCTCATAAAACTGAAGGTAACTAAAGACGAAACAGTTATAGAATTTGCTAAAAGATAATGCCTAAATAAATTAGAGGGTCTCCTTCAACCACTTAAAAAATTCGTGTTGCCAAACCAAAGAATTTTGTGGGCTTGTCACCCAATGATTTTCTTCTGGAAGATAAAGCAACTTACTTTTTATTCCTCTTAATTGCGCCGCTTGAAACGCCTCTAAACCTTGCTCAATCGACACTCTGTAATCTTTTCCTCCTTGGATAATAAATATTGGAGTATCCCAGTTGTTTACAAGGTTGATTGGGTTGAATTCATTATAAGACTTTTGTGCTGCAACATTTGTTTTATCCCAATAATTTCCGCCGAAATCATGATTTACAAAAAATAATTCCTCAGTAGTTCCATACATGCTTTGCATGTTGAATATACCATCGTGTGCAATAAAAGTTTTAAAACGATTATTGTGAATTCCTGCTAAATAGAAAACAGAATAACCACCATAGCTTGCTCCAACAGCTCCAAGTCGTGTTTTGTCAACATAAGGCTCTTTGGCCACATCATCTATGGCAGAAAGATAATCCCTTATGTTTTGTCCTCCCCAATCTTTGCTTATTTGCTCATTCCATTCTACTCCATGACCGGGCATTCCTCTCCGGTTTGGAGCCACCACTATATAACCTTGGGATGCCATTAATTGAAAATTCCACCTGTAAGAATAAAATTGTGAAAGTGCCGATTGTGGACCACCTTGGCAATACAATAGGGTCGGATATTTCTTGGAAGAGTCAAAATTTGGGGGCAATATAACCCATACCAACATTTGTTTTCCATCCGTGGTTGCCACCATACGTTTTTCCACCTTTGGTAAGTCTACACTGTCATATAAATCCTTATTTACATTGGTTAACTGAGTAAACTTTTTAGTTTTTAAGTCGAAAGAATAAAGGTCATTCGCATGGTTCATATCAGATCTAGTGACTAACAATTTAGATCCTACTTCGGCTATGATGCTATTAACATCAAACCAACCTTCAGATAGTTGTGAAACAACGGCTGCAATTCGCTTTTTCCCAGGATAATTTACCTCAAACAATTGCTTCGTTCCGCCAACGGGAGCAACGAAATATAGGGATTGACCATTTTTATTCCATTTAAAACTATTTACTGTTCCATCCCAATTTGCTGTGAGGTTTTGCTTTACCCCATTTTCCAATACCACAAGGTCATTTTTATCCGCCTCGTAACCATCCTTTTCCATTTGTAACCAAGCCAAAGCACCCTGACTGGAAATCTCAGGATTGGTATCGTATCCCTTATTTGCCTCCGTTACATTGGTTGTGGTCTTAGTAGCTAGATCATATTGGTAGATATCCGTATTTGTGCTTTTTGCATAGTCTGTGCCTCTTAATTTTTTACTGACATAGTAAATACTATTGCCGTCAGCAGACCATATATAGTCTTCGTCTCCACCGAAAGGACGTTGAGGTGTATAATAAGGTTCGTTAGGCATTAAATCGATTCCCTCATCATCTTCACTGTCTGCATTTTTATAGAAAACATGGTCATATTGTCCGTCATTCCAACTATCCCAATGGCGGTTATCTAATTCGGTAAAGATGTAGGCATCAGATTTTGAAAGTTCAGGATACACATTGGTGCTACGAGTATTTTCCAATAACACTGCTTTGTGAAATAATATTTTGCTGCCATCTGGAGAAATATTCTTATCTACCGTCTTAACATCCTCTTTGTTAATTTCAATTGCATTTCCGCCATCGACAGGCAGTTTGAAAAATTTAGAATCGAAATTATTTTCTTCAACATTTGGTATGCTAATTCTGTAAAATATGGTTGAATTGTCTTCAGACAAGCCAAGAACGCTTAACCGTTTCACCTGCCATAGCTTTTCAGGTGTCATTACATTCTGTGATGAAGAGAAGAAATTAATCGCAAAAATTAAGACCGTAAATAGAAATATCTTTTTCATTTTATAAATTCAAGAAATTATTCAAAGATACCACTAGAAGGAATCATTATTTAGTATTCAGCTCAATATTTTGTAAAATTATACAATGGCCAATCATAACGAATTAGGGAAAAAGGGCGAACAGATGGCAGTGGACTTTCTAATTGCTAATGGATTTCAAATAATTGAACGTAATTATAGATTCGACAAAGCAGAGTTGGACATTATTGCAAAAAAGGGAAATACCTTGGCGGCAGTTGAAGTAAAAACGAGATCTTCAAAAGATTTTGGTAACCCACAAGATTTTTTGAAGCCTAAACAAATTCAAAGATTAGTAAAAGCAATTAATGAGTATGTTGTTGAAAATGAGCTTAATGTTGAGGTAAGATTTGATATAATTGCCATATCTAAAGACGTCCATGGTTTTAATATTGAACATATTCCTAATGCATTCTATCATTTTTAGAGCCATTCATCGATATTAATAAGAATTTTCTTAAAATTTTACCCGACTCATCGAAAAAATATGTTTCCGGGGCCTCAAAGTGGTATCTTTATTTCACCAAATCCCAAATCTTAATACCATGAGAAAAACTACTTTTAGGTTAGGAATTTTTTTATCAGTTTTATTTATAAGCTGTTCCACCGAACCTTACGATGCACAATTAGAACAGGCTTTATCTTCTAACAATGATGCCTTCATTTCTGCAAATATGGCAATGTCCATTGCAGAGCTAACTGAAGAAGATGCTTGTTTTACTACAGAATTAATTGCTGGGCAGCATTATACGGCTGGCGATATTACCATTTATGTTGAAGATGGAAACTTAATTATAGTCTATTCAACCAATGAAGATTGGACGCTTGGAACAACGCACTTGCAGGTGGGGAACTGCGAGGGATCATGGGTGCCGTTAACTAAAGCTGGAAATCCGAAAGTTGGAAGATTCGATTATAAGGAGCCTTACTCCGCCGATGAGCATGAAGTTATTTATGTTATTCCTTTAGAAGATATCGATTCTGACGGTGAATTTTGCTTTGCAGCCCATGCCGAAGTTCAGGGGCCTACTGGAGGTGAAACCGCCTGGGGAAAAGGAGATGAATTTGAAGGAAGAAGCTGGGCGATGTATTTTAAAACCGACCTTACAGAATGTATAGAGAACGACGATCCTTCAGACAATCCCGATGATGATTCGGGTGATGGAGATGATGGGTCTGGTGGTCCTATATAAATTGTGTTTGTTAAATAGTAAGATGGGCTTCGGCCCATCTTTAATTTTTATAAAAATTCATTTCATCTATATATCGCCAAACAGATTCGGGCAACATAGGACGTATATTTTTGCCTTCCTTAATTGCCTTTCTTATAAAGGTTGAAGATAATTCAATAATTGGAGCATCAATGGCATGAACCTTTTCATTAGAAATTAAATCATTCTCTATAGGCATTTCATTTACTCTTGGATAAACATAAAGATCATGAGTTTCTAAAATAAGATCGTAATTTTTCCATTTGTGGAAACCCTTTAAGTTGTCCTCTCCCATTATTAAACAAAAGTTATAATAAGGGAATTTCTCCTTAAGGTAAGTTAGCGTATTGATGGTGTAATTTGGTTCAGGTAAATTAAATTCTATATCACTTGGGCGCAACTTCGGGTAAGGTTCTGTAGCTTGGTATACCATTTCAAGACGATGGTAATTATCCAATAATGATGACTTTTTCTTAAACGGACTTAACGGGGTAACCACCAACCAAACTTGGTCTAGATCACTAAATTCAGCCATATAATTAGCAATAATCAAATGACCAACATGAATTGGATTAAATGTTCCAAAAAAGAGTCCGACTTTCACTTTAATTGTATTAACAGTCCTTTTCGTTCTTGACGGATGTTCCTAAAAAGTCTTTTACTAACTTGTATGCTTCTTTTAGAGCGGTTTCTAAATCGTTGTTTTCAATTATAAAATCGAACTGGGGCGCAGTAGCTAACTCTATTGATGCTTTGGCAACACGCATATTTATCTTGTCCTCACTTTCAGTTTTGCGTTTTTTCAATCGAATTTTCAATTCCTCAATACTGGGCGGTTTCACAAACACAGCCAAAGTTCGATCTGGATAAATGTGTTTGATATCAAGGCCTCCTACGACATCAATATCAAAGATTACATGCCTGCCTTTCGACCAAATGCGTTCTACTTCCTTTTTAAGGGTGCCATAAAAGTTATCTCTATAGACTTCTTCCCACTCCAGAAATTCTTCATTCTTAATTTTTTGTTTGAATTCCTTGATGTCTAAGAAATAATAGTCTTTACCATCCACCTCATCTGGTCTTTTCTGGCGAGAAGTTGCGGAAATTGAAAATTCAAGATTTAAATCTTTTTGGGAAAGCAGGTGGCGAACAATGGTTGTTTTGCCCGATCCTGAAGGTGCAGAAAAGACGATTAATTTGCCTTCAATCATTAAAGTACGTTTAAAAGTTGTTCCTTAATTTTTTCAAGTTCATCTTTCATTTGTACAACCAATTTCTGCATTGGGGCATGATTAGATTTTGAACCGATGGTGTTGATTTCCCTACCCATTTCTTGGCCGATAAACCCAAGTTTTTTACCATTGGAATCAGCTGATTTTAAAGCTGAAAGAAAGTAGTTTAAATGGTTTTCTAAACGGACAATTTCTTCAGTGATATCGTATTTTTCAATGTAATAAATCAGTTCTTGCTCAAAACGGTTTTCATCCACCTTTTCTTTAAGATCAGCAACACCCTTTTCTAAACGAGACCTTACTATTTGAACCCGTTCGGGGTCCATGACTTTTATTTTTTCTAGGATATCTTTAATAGTTTCAACCCTGTTTTTAAAATCAGCTTCCAAAACTTTGCCTTCATCTAATCGGTATTTTTGGATGGCCTCTAGAGTTTTTGCTATTTCATTTGAAAGCATTTTCCATTCTTCCTCATCTATTTCGTCCCTCTCTGTAGTAACTGCATCAGGCAATCGAATAGCCATTTTTAACAGTTCAATTTCATCTCCATCCACAACCTTTTTAAGCTGTTTAATGTATTCCTTAACCACAACAGCATTTATAGTTGATGAAGTATCCTCCCCGGTTATCTCGGTATAGATAAAAAGATCCACCTTGCCGCGTTCGAGCTTGTCGGCTAACATTTTGCGGATTTCTAATTCTTTTTGTCTGAACTGTGGGGCAATCCTAGAATTTATATCAAGGTTTTTACTGTTCAAAGATTTTATTTCTATGGAAATCTTTTTTGTGGGCAGTTGTAAGATAGTTTTACCGTAACCCGTCATTGATGCAATCATACAGCGTTGTTGGAATGAAGCGCAAAGGTAAGTAAATATTCACTAAGCCCGATTGATGCTAGTATCGGATTCTTTTATCTTTGAAATTCTGAAAAGGTTTTAATTATGTTTTTGAAAGATTTTGAAGTTAGGTGGAATGATCTCGATGCCAACGCTCACCTAGGCAATGTTTCCTATGTTAATTTTATGAGTCATACGCGTATGGCGTGGTTTAAAAAATATGGGTTGACGTTGGATGGCATGATAAAAAATAAATTGGGACCTATTATATTTTTTGAACATATTTATTATTTCAGGGAGATTTTAATGGATAACCCAATTAAGGTGTCTGGGGAACTAAGGGGCTTGAGTGAGGATGGAATGTTGTTTTCGTTCGACCATAATTTTTATCATGCTGAAACAGGTAAAAATTTGGCACATGGAGAGATGATGGGAGGTTGGATAGACCCTGAACTTCGAAAATTAAAACCATTGCCCGAGCCCTTCTTGGAAGAAATTTTGAACGCGGAAAGGTCAAAAGATTTCAAGCAACTTACTTTAAAGGATACTCGAAGATTTGGGGTCCACCCCTCAGATTTGCATACTTAATGTGGTGGTTTACTTACCAAGAAAACACCTAAAAATATTAGCATTGTTGCTAGAACCTTAATAACATCTAAAGTGTCGCTGCCCATGGCAATGGCAAATGCACCGGCAATTACTGGTTGGGTGTAGACAAAAATACTTACCGTAGATGCTCTTAATTTAGTTAGGGCCAAAGGGTTTAGAAGGTAGGTAAGAAAGGTGGTCCCCACAATTACGAATCCAACTGCAAACCAAATATATCCATTGAAGGATCCCCAATTTACATCGGTCAATTCGCTATATCCAAAGGGTACAACCATAAAAGATCCCATTAAAAATAACCATTTTATGAAGGTATAAGGATGGTATCTATTTATTAATTTTTTAATGATAATTAAATAATAACTATAAGAAGCCGCATTTATAAATATTAAGAAGTTTCCGAGAGGAATATTATCCCCAGCTTGGGAAGGTTTGCCATAAATAGAGAGGATTAAAGCCCCGATAAAGCCCAAGACAACACCAGCTACACGAACCTTCGTTAATCGCTCATTTAGCATAAATGCTGATAGTACAAGTACAACTATAGGTACAATGGTCATTATTACAGATCCATGTATAGGAGTAGTATACTGCAGCCCTTTAAAAAAGCAAAGCATGTTAATTGCAACTCCAAAAATCGCGGCCCACAACACTATTTTAAAATCCTTTGGAGCCAACTTTTCGGAGGGCCTTATAAGCTCTAGTATCCAAAAGAGAATGCATGCACCAACGGCTCGCAAAATAATAAAGCCAAAAGGCCCAATATACCCTTGATCGATTACGTCATTAGCGAAGGTATAATTGAGTCCGTAAATGATTTGGACAATAATTGCGGCAATTATGGCCCCAGTTCTACTCATGCAGAGCTTTTTTGGCTTCGGCTACAACCTCCTTTTGGTTACCAATGAAAATCTTGTCATCCAATACCAAAACAGGACGTTTCAAAACTGTGTAATGGTCTAGAAGATAATATTTGTAGTCAGTTTCAGTTAGATTTTTTTCCTTTAGATTCAAGGTCTTGTAGAGTGTAGACCTGCGACTAAATAGTGCTTCATAGCTTCCCGAAAGAGATTTTAATTCTTCAATTTGATTTTCAGTTAATGGTTCTGATTTAATGTTTTGAAGAGAAACACTTTCTGGTGCATTCCACTCTTTTAAAATCCTAATGCAAGTACTACAGCTTTTTAAATAAAAAATCTTTCTCATAATTTCCTTGTGAACTGCAAAGAAAAGGCATTATCTAGGGAAATTGCCTACATTTAAAAAAAATTATAAATGGATTTTATTTTTGATGTTTGCTATAAAAACCGTGCTCTTTTGGAACGGTTTTTAAATGATTTATCAATAACCCAACTCAACCAAATACCTGAGGGATTTAATAACAACATCATTTGGAATGTTGCACACGTTATTGCAACCCAACAAATATTGGTTTATGAGAAATCGCAACTATCAACCACCATACCCAATGAGATAATTCTAAATTTTAAGAAAGGTACCAAGCCAAAAGAATTCATAGATTCAAATAAAATTGAAGAGATTAAATCAATGCTATTTATGCCAATAGATCAAACAATCAATGATTTGAAAAATGGAAAATTCAAATTATATGATTCCTATACAGTAT
Source organism: Aegicerativicinus sediminis (assembly GCF_015476115.1). Taxonomy (GTDB): domain Bacteria; phylum Bacteroidota; class Bacteroidia; order Flavobacteriales; family Flavobacteriaceae; genus Aegicerativicinus; species Aegicerativicinus sediminis. The sequence goes on from NZ_CP064295.1 coordinate 1,888,001, forward strand.
CAACAGGAAGCACTTTAACAAATGTGAAAGATGCACTTCAGTTCAATAATTTTCATGAGGGCATCCATTTAGGTTCTATTCTAGCAATCCGCAAACTAGTGTAATATGGATTATTTTGGTATCATTTCGGTTTTAATAGTGTTGTCAGCCATTTTTGGATATGTTAACGCCAAGTTTTTAAAACTCCCAACGACAATAGGTTTAATGCTGATAACCATCGTTTTTACGTTATTGATTGTCATTTTATCCATATTTGATGATTCGTTATTACTGCGTGAGAAGGAGCTCATTTCGGGTATAGATTTTAAAACAGTTTTATTGGATATTATGTTAAGTTTCTTGCTGTTTGCAGGTGCGCTACATACAAATTTCGATCAACTTCGTGTACAGCGATGGCCTGTACTGGTATTCGCCACGCTCGGAGTTTTGATTTCAACATTCTTAGTTGGGATTTTCACCTATTATCTGCTAATGATTCTTGGTATGGAGGTAGCGTTTATTTACTGCCTGCTGTTCGGGGCTTTAATTTCACCAACAGATCCGATATCTGTATTAGGTATACTTAAGAAAGCCAATGCTCCTAAGAAATTAGAAACAAAAATTGTTGGTGAGTCTCTATTTAATGATGGGGTAGGAGTGGTTGTTTTCCTTACCATTTTTTCAGTTGCAAGTTCTGCCGCTGGATCAGCAGATGGAGGGGTTGAAGTTTCAGATATTGCACTACTTTTTGTGCAGGAAGTTTTTGGGGGCTTGATCCTTGGATTAATATTGGGCTACATTACTTATTTCCTTATGAAGTCTATTGATGATTATGAGGTTGAGGTAATTATAACCATCGCTACCGTTATGGGTGGTACGCTTTTAGCTCATGAACTGCATTTATCAGCCCCTCTCGCAATGGTGGCGGCTGGTCTTATGGTTGGGCACGACACGGTTAGGGAATCTGCTATGTCTGAAATGGTGGAAACCTATGTAGACAAATTTTGGGAGCTTATAGACGTACTGTTAAACACCCTGCTATTTGTTCTTATAGGTATGGAAATGCTAATCCTCACTTTTGATTTCAATTATATATTGGCAGGATTAATTAGTGTCCCGTTAACATTGGCTGCTCGATTTTTGTCCCTATGGATGCCTATTAAATTCTTTGCAAAGCGACTAAATTTTGTACCAAAAACTAACCTTATAATGACCTGGGGAGGATTGCGAGGAGGTATTTCCATAGCCTTGGCATTAAGCCTATCTAATGAAATGCACAGAGATTTGTTTTTAGTAATTACCTATATAATTGTGGTATTTTCAATAATTGGGCAAGGTTTGACAGTTGGGCCAATCGTAAAAAAGTTAACGCAGAATTATGTTGACGAGGATGAACCAAATGGTTTGTCTCATCATTGAACATTCAAATACTCTGATATTTCATTAAAAGGAATTTCAAATTCAGTAATGCCCAAATGGTAGGCTGAGGCTTCATAGGTATTGTAAAGAAATATAACACCTTCATCCGAATACCCGATATTTTCAGGAAGATGAAAATCCTCGCCAAAAAAATAATCTTTCAAATCACTTTTAATGGTTTTTTTCTGGATCGCATCTAAAAAGTACTGTTTTACAATCTTTTCTAAGCCATCATTTGCTATTAACAAATCTTCTTTTTGGTAAACAGATCCGTCTATAGGATTAAAATTCAATATATTAATAACGGTATTGCCGTGGGCACCACCAGTATCGACATAGGAATTTATTCCAATACTTAATACCTCTGGAGATCGATAGGTTTCTTCGGCATCAATAAAAGCCTCCCACCTTTGGTTAGTGTCATTGAAGTCTTTTTTAAATTGATCAAAGCTCATTTTAAACAATTTTGCAGCTTCTTCTACGGAAACATTTTTCAAAGTATCCATCGGATTCATGGAATTAGCAATAACATTTTGCAATTCAGAATTTATGGCATTTGCTCGGTCGGAATCTCCTATGTAAAAAGGATAGTTTACTTCAATGGTGACACTTTCATTTATTTCTACAGATTTCTCTTCAAATTGCAGTGGTTCCTCAGGTTCGCTACAACCAAAACCTAGGGTTAGAAGAAGCAAAAATTTTACAAACTTTTTCATTTAAGGAGGTACTTTGAATTGATATATAAAGGTACGGTTTGTTCTTTTGAAAAGAATGAAATTAAGTACTAGTTTTGTAGAAATTCAATTGCGTTTTACAAAACATTCTTTATGAAATTTAATACCAAAACAATACACGGCGGGCAAGGACATGATAAAGCTTATGGTGCGGTTATGCCTCCAATTTATCAGACCTCCACTTATGCGCAATCAACTCCCGGAGGACATAAAGGTTTTGAATATTCTAGAACGCATAATCCCACGCGCCAAGCTTTGGAGAAATCTTTCGCCAGTATTGAAAATGGAAACTATGGGTTGGCTTTTGCCTCTGGCTTGGCTGCTATTGATGCCGTTTTGAAACTGCTTAACCCAGGTGATGAAGTTATTTCCACAAATGATTTATACGGAGGCAGCTACCGATTGTTTACTAAGGTTTATGAAAAATTTGGAATAAAATTTCATTTCATAGGCATGGAGAATGCAGGAAATATTGAACAGTATATTACTGCTAAGACCAAGTTGATATGGGTTGAAACTCCGACTAACCCAATGATGAATATTATCGATATCAAAGCATGTAGTGATATTGCCAAGAAGCATTCTGTTTTGTTGGCAGTCGATAATACATTTGCTACGCCATACCTTCAACAGCCGTTAGATTTAGGTGCAGATATTGTTATGCATTCAGCAACTAAATATTTAGGTGGGCATAGTGATGTTATAATGGGAGCTTTAGTTGTGAATGATAAAGACTTAGCGGAACGTTTGTCTTTTATACAAAACGCTAGTGGAGCCGTGCCGGGACCGCAAGATAGCTTTTTGGTATTGCGGGGTATTAAAACATTGCATGTTAGGATGCAACGTCATTGCGAGAATGGAGAAGTTATTGCCAATTATTTAAACGGCCATCCAAAAATTGAAAAAGTTTATTGGCCAGGTTTTACCTCCCATCCAAATCACAATATAGCCAAAACCCAGATGAAGGATTTTGGAGGAATGGTTTCCTTTGTAACCAAGGGAAATAATTACGATGAAGCCATTAAAATTGTAGAAAAATTAAAAGTGTTTACCCTAGCAGAATCTCTTGGAGGCGTTGAATCTTTGGCTGGTCATCCCGCTAGTATGACACATGCAAGTATACCAAAAGAGGAACGGGAGAAAACTGGCGTAGTGGATTCTCTTATTCGTTTAAGTGTAGGTATTGAAGATGTGGATGATTTAATTTCAGACTTAAAACAGGCAATCGGTTAATCGAGATAGTAGATGTAACCAAAATTAAGCCAGATCAGCCAATCATTAAATTTATTATAACTCAGTTTGTGGTTGAAACCATCGATCCAATCACTAAAATAATATTGCCATCTTAGGTCGAGCATAAGGTCAGAAAGCACTGTTAGTTTATATCTTACACCAACACTGGCAACAACTGACCATGCATTCTGGGATCCCAAACGTATTGGGTATTCATCACCTGGATCCCACCAATGAGAATATATATTATCTGGATTATAGATATCTAAATCACCATAATCTGTCCAGCCTTGAGGACTACTATTGGTATAATGTGCACCCAAACTAACAAATGGAGCAAATTTGTACATCATCGCCTGAAAGGCTCTAATACTTCTGGGGAAATATTCTAATTGCATACCAACATCGAAATTCTCGGCAACACCGTGATGATCCCTCAATTTTTGTGCATTTGGGCCGGTTCGGCTTGGACTAACAAATTTGCCGATGTGATCGAGTGGTGTGTAATTCCATGAAATTTCAGACCTTACCTTAAAATGGTCGTTCCAGTAGGTGTCTGTAGAGTAACAATTACAATCCGCGCGATAGGCAAAATTTATATAGTGTATAATGCCAATACCTATACCTGAGTTGCCCAAGTTGGTAGGTTCGTTATTGCGTTGACCAAAATCTGAACGAAATTCTACTGGACCAATAATTGCTCCAATTTCATGTGAAAACCCTAATTGAGAGTACCCTCTTGAAAAAACAGAAACGGCAATAATAAGCAGGGCTAATGGTTTCAGTTTAAACCGCATAAGGCGTCATTTAGTTGAGGGCTGTTATCAACAAATATATAAAAACTACCTCAGTCACCAAATTATTGTAATTCAGTACTTCTTGCCGATTTAACAATCTTCATTTTCGGAATTATCATTTAATTGCTAATGTTTTGTGAATTTGAAAAATTTGTGCGTTATAATTTAAAGATAATGTATCTTTGCACCCTGAATTTTACTTCAGATTATTAAATTATCAGATAATGAAAAAAAGCATTGATGCATTCATGGAACTTGTAAAGGAACGAAATGGCAATGAGCCTGAGTTTTTACAAGCCGTTGAGGAGGTTGCTGAGAACCTTATTCCTTACATTGTTCAGCACGATATCTATTATGGTAAAAACATTCTTTTAAGAATGGTTGAACCGGAACGTGTGATTACTTTTAGAGTTTGTTGGGTGGACGATGAAGGCGAGATACAAGTTAATCGTGGGTATAGAATTCAGATGAATTCTGCAATTGGCCCATATAAGGGGGGATTGAGATTCCACCCTTCTGTAAACATGAGTATTCTTAAATTCTTAGCTTTTGAGCAGGTATTTAAGAACAGTCTTACTACACTGCCAATGGGTGGTGGAAAAGGTGGTAGCGATTTCGATCCGAAAGGTAAGAGTGATAACGAGATTATGCGTTTTTGCCACGCCTTTATGTCTGAATTGTTTAGACACATTGGTCCACAAACTGACGTTCCTGCGGGAGATATAGGTGTTGGTGCTAGGGAAATTGGTTTCCTATTTGGTATGTACAAAAAACTGAGAAATGAGTTTTCTGGAGTATTAACTGGTAAGGGGCTATCTTGGGGTGGATCTTTGATAAGACCTGAAGCCACGGGCTATGGTACGGTGTATTTCGCCCAAAGTATGCTTAACACTAAAGGTGAAGACGTTAAAGGAAAAACTGTTGTTATTTCAGGTTCTGGTAATGTTGCACAATATGCAGCAGAAAAAGTATTGCATTTAGGAGGTAAAGTATTAACCCTTTCAGATTCATCTGGTTACATCTTAGACGAAGATGGCATAAATGAAGAGAAGCTGGCCTTTGTAATGGAACTTAAGAATGTGAAACGTGGCAGAATTAGCGAATACGTTGATAAGTATCCATCTGCAAAATTTGTTAAGGGTAAAACACCATGGGAAGTTGCTTGTGCTATTGCCTTACCATGTGCAACCCAAAATGAATTACACGGTGACGATGCCAAAACCCTACTTAAAAATGGTTGTATTTGTGTGAGTGAAGGAGCCAACATGCCTTCCACCAAGGAAGCCATTGAAGAGTTTCACAAGGCAAAAATTTTGTTTGCCCCTGGTAAAGCATCCAATGCTGGTGGAGTTGCAACTTCAGGTTTAGAAATGACGCAGAATTCTTTGCGTTATAACTGGACTAGGGAAGAAGTAGATAATAAACTAAAAGACATAATGGCTAATATTCATGATGCCTGTACCCAATACGGGAAAGAGGAAGATGGCTATATTAATTATGTTAAAGGTGCTAATATTGCTGGTTTTGTGAAAGTCGCTGATGCAATGCTTGCTCAGGGAATCGTTTAGAAACCAACTTTAAAATTTGAACCCTTCAAGAAATTGAAGGGTTTTTTTATTCAATAATTATTGCCATTTTTTTTCGTTCTTATCAATATATTTGGAAAGTAAAGTCCTGGTATGCTTAGATATTTCTTAGCGATTTTCTTCATTTTTATTTCTTGGTATAATTTTTCCCAGAATTATTCAGATTTGTGGAAAGGTTATTTTTCTTATTATCAGGTTTCTGAGGTAATCAAGGGGGATGATTTGGTTTATGCCGCCGCTGAGAATGCTGTTTTTAGGTATAATACTGTTACCGAGGAAATTCAGACCATTACAACTATTGAAGGTCTATCAGGTATGGATATAACAACGATCCATTACAGTGAGAATTATGATTTACTCATGGTAGGTTATGAAAATGGCCTGATTGAAATTGTTTTTGAAAGTGATGAAGACGTGCTTTCTGTTGTTGATATTGTAGAAAAACTTTCTGTTTCTCCAACTCTTAAATCGATCAATCACTTTTATGAGTATGAAGGTTTGGTCTATATTTCAACAGATTATGGTATTTCAGTTTACGATTTAGAACGACTTGAATTCGGGGATTCGTACTTCATAGGTTTTGGAGGTTCCTATGCCCCAGTGAATGAAACTACAGTCTATAACGATGTAATATATGCCGCTTGTGGTGAAGGAAATGCCATAAAATATGCTCCTGTCACAAATCCAAACTTAATTGATTATAATCAGTGGACCACCATAGGGAGTGGATCTTATACCAATATTCAAAGTAATGCTAGTGGGCTTTATGTGCTAAACAATACGAGTTTATATAGAATTTCAGGCAATAGTTTAGGCTCTATATATTCTATGCCTCAGACTCCTTTAGATTTTAAGTTGGTAGAGAATAATGCAAGTATTACGACCCAAAATTACTCCTTGGTTTTTGATCTTAATTTTAATCAAATTTCGATTGTTGATTCTTTTAATCCCTATAATACCCGATTTACATCTTCAATTGTTTTAGGTGATGATATTTTTGTCGGTACTCTGGGTTATGGAGTCCTTAAGTATGGGATTTCAAACAATAAGGAAGTTTTGGAAATTAGGCCAGATGGACCTTTGAGAAATGATGCTTTTAAAATACAAACCAATCCGAATGAAATTTGGATAACTTATGGAGATTATACTATCTCTTACAACCCCTCGCCAATACGAAGTTATGGTATAAGTCATTTTAAAGATGATACTTGGACCAATATACCATTTGAAGAACTTCTCGGGGCATATAATCTCAACGAGGTAGCAATAAGTCCATTTGTTGCAAATGAAGTTTTTATCAGTTCCTTCCATGGAGGTATTTTAAAGCTTAATGATGAAGAGGCAACAACATTTTATACACCAGATAATAGTGGTCTCGAATCATTGGTTGTGCCATCCGATCCTAATGTGGTAAGTGTTCGAGTTAGTGATTTAGAATTTGATCAGCAAGGACTTCTTTGGTCGATAAGCAGCCGAATTGACAATGCCTTAAAATCTTTTGATACGCAAACGGGGCAATGGCGTTCTTATAGTTTTGAAGACATAATATCCGATCCGCTAAATGGGGAATTAGGATTTAGTGATTTGGTTATAGATCGGTCTCAAACAAAATGGATAGGAGGTTATTTTTCGGGAGTGATTGGAGTAAGGACCGAGTCTGGCGGTTATCAAATTAAGAGGGTAAATTCAGAGTCTTCAAATTTACCTTCAACGGTGGTAAAGGCTTTAGAAATTGATAATAGTGGTCAGCTATGGATAGGTACAACTTTCGGACTCCGTGTTCTATACAATACCAACGGATTTTTTGAAGATCCTAATGTAGAATTTCGTGAAATTGTTTTTGAGGATGATGGTATTGCTAAGGAGCTGTTGGAAGGTCAATATATTACAGACATTAAGGTGGATGGGTCTAATAGTAAGTGGATAGGGACCACCGATTCTGGACTTTTCTATGTTTCGCCAGATGGTCAGAAGACCATTTATCATTTTACTACAACAAATTCACCCTTACCCTCGAATTTCATTACGGATATTAGTTTAGATTCTGCGAATGGTACAGTTGTTATTGCAACCGATAGGGGGATGGTGTCTTTTTTGTCTGGTGGCTCTAATCCAAGTTCTACATTAGAAGAAGCCTTTGTATATCCTAATCCGGTTAGACCTGAATATGATATTTTAGGCAAGGAAGATCTCAATGATATTAATAATGGTATTAAGATTAAGGGTCTCACCGAAAATGTTAACGTAAAAATTACAGATATAGAAGGTAATTTGGTGGCCGAATGCCAATCACGGGTGAATACAAGAACTTCTAGTGCCAACTACAACTTTGCCATTGATGGAGGTACAGCAATTTGGAATGGCAGGAATCTGGCAAACAATATTGTTGCTACAGGTGTTTATCTGATTATGATTTCCGATCTTGACTCTTTTGAAACCAAGGTTCTCAAGCTATTGGTAGTAAGGTAATCCTCAAAAATGTATAATTCTACAAAAGCAATTGTTCTTTCCAAAGTCAAATATGGTGACAATGATCTTATTGTTAAATGTTATACAGAAACAGATGGTTTAGTAAGCTATTTTTTAAGGGGAGTTTTAAACTCTAAAGCTAAAAGGAAACAATTGGCCTATTATCAGCTTTTGGGAATTTTGGAGATTATTGAGTACTCAAAAGCGAATTCTGAACTTAAATTTATTAGAGAGGTAAAGCCCTTAGGGCATTTTCATTCGCTTCATTCTAATGTTATTAAGGGTTCGGTAGTGATGTTTTTGGCAGAAATGCTATCCTCAGTTTTAAGGGAAGAGGAACAGAACAGCCAATTATTCCAATATCTAGAAACCTCTATAAATTGGTTAGAGCAGGAGGACCACTTTTCAAATTTTCATCTTTTATTTCTTTTGAATCTTACCAAGTTTTTAGGGTTTTATCCAGAAACGACAAACATAGGGGACGCCACATCATTTGATTTGGAAACAGGTAGATTTGTTATTAAATCTAATTCAAGGTATGTCATAGAAGGGGAAAATTTTCACATTTTGAAAGCCTTGTTAGGCATAAATTTTGATGTATTAAATGATATTAAAATTAACGCCAACCAAAGACAATCATTCCTGAAAATGCTTTTATTATACTACCAATTACACTTGGGGAATTTCAGAAATCCAAGATCTTTGGAAATTTTCAATCAAGTTTTTCATACTTAATGTTCCAAAAATTATCTCTCCTCTTATTTATATTCTTTAGCTGTATTGTAAACGCACAAGAGGCCTTGGTTTTGGACCATGCAACTAAAGAATCTCTTCCGGGCATTGCTGTATTTAATGCAGAAGGCACAATTATGTTGATGACCGATTTAGATGGGAAAGTGAATATTGACCAATTTGGTAATGATGAGGTTATATATTTCAAGAGTAATCGCTATTACCAAAACTCTTTTAGAAAATCGATTTTAATTCAAAGAGGTAACATTGTTTATTTAGATGCTATTATCGAAGGGCTCCAAGAAGTGGTTGTTTCTGCTTCAAAATTTCAACAAGACAAAAGTGATGTTCCTCAAAAAATTAGTAGCATTAATCAATCTTCAATTAAATTCGCAAATCCACAAACGAGTGCAGATTTGCTTGAGGGTTCTGGAAGCGTGTACGTCCAAAAAAGCCAACTAGGAGGGGGGAGCCCAATGATTCGAGGTTTTTCAACGAATAGATTACTTATGACGGTAGATGGGGTAAGGATGAACAATGCCATTTTTAGAGGAGGTAATATCCAAAATGTTATCTCCATTGATCCATTTTCAATAGAACAAACTGAGGTAGTTTTGGGTGCAGGCTCTGTTGTTTACGGTAGCGATGCCATAGGCGGGGTAATGAGTTTTTATTCATTAAAACCCAGGATTTCTAACAGTGATTCATTGTTAATCGATAGCCATGCAGCATTGAGATATGCCACAGCGAATAGAGAGAAAACAGGAAATTTTTACATTGGTTTTGGGCTAAAAAAGTGGGCTTTTGCCACAAATATTACATTTTCAGATTTTGATGATATGAAAATGGGGAAGCACGGTCCAAAAGAATACCTTCGACCGGAGTATGTACTTCGGGAAAATGGTGAAGACATCATTGTGCCTAATTCAGATCCAAGGGTCCAGAAACCGACTGGTTATGATCAAACCAATCTGATGCAAAAGATAAGGTATGTTCCAAAGGAGAATGTTTTTTTTGATTTAGGCTTATTTTATACCACGACCTCAGATTATTCTAGATATGATAGATTAATAAGATATAGAGGAGAACAGTTGAGATCTGCGGAATGGTATTATGGTCCCCAGAGATGGTTTATGGCCAACCTCCAAATGACAAAGCTAAGTAGCTCCTCAAGCTTTTTTGATAAACTGCAGACAACTCTAGCTTACCAATATTTTCAGGAAAGCAGATATGATAGGGACTTTGGTTCGGAATTAATGAATGAACGTATGGAAGCTGTTGACGCTTTTTCATTTAATATAGATTTTGATAAGTCTTTGACGCCAAGAACAGAATTAAATTATGGTATGGAGTACGTATATAATAAGATTCATTCAGATGGTGCTATTATAAACATTTCGGATAATAGATATGAAAACACTGTGTCCAGATATCCGGATGGCTCGAGTTGGCAGTCTGCCGCTGTTTATGGGACCTTGAAATATAAACCTTCAAGTCATTTTGTTTTTCAGACCGGAGCCCGATATAATTACATCAGTTTAAAATCAGATTTTAGCTATAACAATCAATTCTTGAATTTGCCTTTTGATGAAGCCTCCGTTGATGCAGGTGCACTTACCGGTTCTGCAGGTATTAATTGGTTGCCAGTAGATTTATTGAGTTTTAGATTGAATTTTTCGACTGCCTTTAGAGCTCCTAACATTGATGATATTGGAAAGGTTTTTGATTCTGAACCAGGTTCTGTTGTAGTGCCAAATAAAGATTTAAAACCCGAATACGCTTATGGTGCTGATTTTGGTATGATGTTGAATTTAAACAAACTCACTTTTGATGGTTCCCTGTTTTACACTTACTTAGATAACGCCTTGGTAAGACGAGATTATTCACTTAATGGACAGAACCAAATTGAATATGATGGCGAACTAAGCGATGTACAGGCTGTCCAAAATTCTGCCTATGCAAAAGTTTATGGCGTAGAACTGGGCCTTCAATATCAATTTAATGAAGATTTAAAATTACGATCCCAATACAATATTATAAATGGGCATGAAAACGATGAGGGAGAGGAAGTACCCGTAAGGCATGCCGCTCCAGATTTTGGCAATACGCACTTAATTTGGAAGAAGGAGAAATTAACTTTAGACGCGTTTGCTATTTATAATGCTAAACTAACAAATTCAGAAATGACTCCATCAGAGTTAAGTAAAGATTACATTTATGCAAAGGACCAAAATGGAGACCCCTATGCGCCATCTTGGTTAACCTTGAACCTAAGATCTGAATACCAGCTTTCCGACTCAGCAACCGTAAATGTTAGTTTAGAAAACATTACCAATCAACGATATAAAACCTATTCATCGGGTATTGCTTCAGCAGGGAGAAATTTGGTAATGTCGCTGAGATACGTTTTTTAATAACTCAACAATACCCTTTTTAAAATAGTGGAGCCATTCAATAAGCTTATTTTAAACACATAAATTCCAGTTTCTGTCGAAGTTTTGAGTTGAATTGCATTTTGATTTGCTTTCTTTTCAAGAATTGTTCTGCCCAATAAATCGGTCATTACAATATTGGAAATAGTTTCTTTATCGGTGCCTATTTCAATCCAATTATGGTTTAATTTATGAATGTAAATTGAATTTTCATTGGCTTGCACTTCTTCATTGTTAAGCAAATTGTTTGCGAACACGATTGAAAATCTGTCATTGAAATTCCCTTTTTCAGAAGTAAAGTAATAATCGCTTTGGGTTAAATCGTGGATAATTCCTTTTAAATTATCCTTTAAGATGACGGGATGAGAGGATAAAAAGGTACCCTTAAGTTCAGTTAGAGACAATTTGAAAATTGTAGGATCGGTTATATAGGTTGAAAAGCCAATTGCAATTTCAGAATCTTCGTTTAGGGAATTTAATCCTCTACCTTGTATGGCCAATGGAGTTGTATCCTCTTTTGCGAATGTATAAATATTACCATAAGTTATTTTTTTACGTGGAAAGTCGTAGTAAATAGGATCCAATTTTTCTGTGGCGCCATTTAAGAATGATACTAAAATTTGGCTAAAAACTTTGCTCTCGGTAGTAAGGTCTAATCTTAAAAATTCTTTTTCATCACTTCGCGTTCGGAAGAATTTTGAATTAGCACTTCCCTCAACTGAACGCATTTCATTATTAAATATTACGGTTCCTTGTGCGATATTTCCGTTTAATGAATTAACAAACCCATTATTTGAATAGGTGATGAAAAATCCTTGGCAAGAAGGGATAAACATATCTGGTATAATTCCATCCCCACCAGCCAAAGCTCCAGATCCGTTTATAATAGCATAGTCACTATCGGTAAAATTTAATGCTTGATTGCCATTTGCAGTTGATGAAGGTGCCGTGTTTTGGGACCATAAATAAATGGCACCATCTAGAGTTCCAGAATTGACATCCAAAAATTTAAGGGCATCAACTGCGGAGGGGTATGGATTTCCTATAAAGTTCCAATTATCATCAGCTAATTCGCTATCATTTCTATATACAGGAATATTATAATTGCCATTATTCAAAATTCCATTAAAGGTATATTTCAGTTGAATTGGAAGTGTAGACCCAGGAAGACTTCCAAAAGTTTGAGGATTTTGTGTGGCGGCGTAACCAACGCCTGGTTGCATCACTGTTTCTGCAGAGACTTTAATCCAATCGTTACCATCGTCATCTATACCATCTTGTCCTGGCGAATAGGTATTGTTATTATTAGTTTCGGCTAGAGCGTCAAGATAGTTTTCTCCCTTCAGAATATATCTTCTATTTGGGTTTGCTTCAGCCAAACCTTGACCTACAGTTTCATTAGACATTGGGGAACTCCAATAGGTATATTCGTACCAGTTATTGGCTGGGGCAGTTACCTTTTCAACCGTAATTTTCCCTGTGCCTATTAAATTGGTTGTGGCCTTGCCGTTATTCTGAAGTACGCTTCCCCCTGTTCTAACAATTATTTCACCATAATTGTTGAGGTCTGAGCCATAAATCCAAATATTATTTTCTACTTCAATGTGCTTGGTGTTTTCAATAAAAAGTGAGTTCCCATCCTTTACAACTAATTGACAGGCAGAGAAACTACCTTCTACAGTGCTATTGTAGTCGCTATCTATTATCGCAATTGATTCAAGATTTGGTTGCCCTTTGCTCCAATTTGTTCCATCCCAAATGGTCGCTTTAGAATTTATCCTAACAGCATTGGATATCTTATAGCAAGTCATGTCCTCCTCCATTACCTGTACATAATATTGGTATCCATTTTTTAGGTAGCTGTGACCAATTATTAATTCAGAAGTTTGTTGTCCCGAATAATCTATATCGCTAGAATCAATCGATTCCCAAACCGAGGCGTTGGTAGCCAGAACAAACCATTGATAATTCAATGCATTGCCTCCTGTAAAGCCTTCTTCGGTTTCAACAGATAGGATTTGATTTAGCTCACAACTATTTTCATCTAATGAAGGTTGAGAACTTATTGTTGGAGGAACACCGCTGGAATAATCATGAATTCCGATATTCGAATAATCGTTGTTAGAGCAAGAGGCTGGTTTAGAACCCATCCAATCTATAATTAACCAATCTAATGGATTGAATGAATTCGAAGGCAGTGGATTGGCAGTACTAAATCGCCTAAAATTAAATCCACTGTCCCCACTAATTGTTGTGGGCAAGGAATCCATCCAACTATTATCTCCCTGTACACCAAAGGCATCTATTAATGTTCCAGCATTATAAAGCCCTATAAAATCATGGCCAAAATCGGTTTTATTGATTCCTTCCAAAACTGTGCTCGATTGGTCGGCCAATTCGCCTTTACCACCCAATATCGAATTGCAATTTTTGTTTTGTGCTAGAGGGCTGTCAATGCCAGCGCTCAAAACAAATACATCACCTGGTTGAATAAGGCCATTTAATGGTTGTTCGTCAAAGTTTGAATTTCCATTGAAAAAAATTCTAATACTATAGGTGCTTAAATTAATAGCAAATTCTGTAGGATTGTAAATTTCAATATAGCTTAGCCCGCCATATGTTGCATCGGTAACTTCACTAATAAATAATTCTGAAAGAAAGGTGTTTCCCTCACAACCACTTCTATGTTCCTCTAGCACTTCAAACACAAAACTCGTTACACATCCTTTATTGTCCGTAATTATTAAGGTGCTAGTAACGGCACTATCTGGAATGGCCAGTTCCATTGAAGTGTTGTTAATATAAGTTGGGACGATTTCTATGTTACCTATTTTTGCTGTTGCACCAATTAAATTGGTTCCAACAACATTAACCACCGTTCCAACGGGTCCAGAAGTTGGTGAAATTGTATTACTGGATTCATAACATAATCCTGTTCCACCAACCGTAAATTTGTATGGGTTTTCATCTGAATCGTTATTGGAAATCGAAACTGTAGCTGTCCTTGGGCCAATTGAGGAAGGAGAAAAGGTAATTTCAAAATTTGTGATTTCACCAGGTGCTATTACAGAATCAGGATTTAAGGTAACCGCAAAATCCCCTGAATTCTGCCCAGTTATATTAATGTTGTTTATTGTAAGATCTGCTCCGCCTAAGTTTTGAATTCTGTATGATTTGGTTTGGGATGAGCCAACAAATTGACCAGCAAATAAGGTATTGTCTAATCCGCTTGGAGTTGTATCACCGTTTGGTATATCTGGAAATGCACCCAAATTACCCTCCACATTTATTTCCGGAGTCGTAGGGGCACATTGTGAGGTTAAGGAATTTAACCCAGGAGAGCCACCATAGCGAACCTCTTGCCAGTTGTAAGAGGTTATTGAATTGTTTAGATTTATATCAATAACATGGAGTGAACTACCATTGCCGTCGGCTCCATTTTGAGGATTATAAGTAACCTCATCAACGTTAGTGAGATTGTCGTTGGCAACCAAAGAAATTGTTTTTCCTGTTGAATTTGTAAGTCTATCTGTGCCAGTTGGGTTGCCATAGGTAGGAGTAAACGGACAATCGATATTAAATTCTGTACCTCCTCCGTCGCCAATGTTCAATGTAATGCAACTTTCGTTTGAAATAATGGAATTTGCGGGAAAGGTGAACGTTAATACATTATTGATTTTAACCTGGTAGCCGCTTATGTTAAAATCTAATAAAGTAGGATTGCATATCTCTATCCACTCATCATCGAAAGAACCTGTTGTGTTATACATTAATTCTGTGATGACCAAATTTGCCAAAGGATTGTAAACCCTGCCTTCCAAAGGGACATTTATATTTACTCCATTACTTGATAAACCGATAGTTTCTGTGTAAGTATTTGGTGGAAGTCCCGATTTTAATCGAATATAAATGGTCCTTTTACTAACCTTGTTTGCTATTGGTGAAAAGCTCAGATTCTGAGTAAAATTGGTATTCGGATCTAAAGAAATTTCAAAATTAGTTGGAGCATTTATTACTAAATCTGTTGTTAGTGCAAAACCCTCAATAGTTAAATTTTGAGCATTGGAAGGTCCAGAATTTTCAAAATAAGAAAAGCCTATCAATTGGTTTGGTAAAGCGATAATGGTAGGATTCATTATAGTACAAGCTTGTGGAGCCGTACCCATGCCGGTTAAATTAATAGAAGGAGTACTTGAAATGGTTGTAAACCGTTCGCTTGGATCTAACCACCCATCTGGATCTCCGACGCACAAACCATTTTTTATTGCAATATTTTGATCGGCCGTCTTAACACCTGATCCCTGCCAATAATTTCCGGGATCCATGCCACAGGTCCCGAATTGGTCCTGTAAAACTCCTCCTAAATAAATTTCTATGGCATCATTGCCATTAAAAGTAAAGTTGTAAAAATGGGCACTACTTAAATCAGTCCCATTCGTAGTTGCATAATTGATAACATCGTTAGTGCCAAAAACCATTACTTCATTTTGATAAAGGATACCATTGTCAATTGAAATTATTTGTTGGCAAGGTCCACCATTAAGACCTCGATAAATTTCAAGTTTATTTGTGGGGCTAAAGGCAATATAAGAATTAGACACATTGAAAAGTTCAATACCTTTTGGGGTAGTGCCAGTTTCAGTATCGATATATTGACTAATAATTATTTTTGATTGAGGGAAACCAGATGTTACAGAAATGAGGAACAACAGGAGGCTGAGGGGAAGGAACCTGTTCATATAATGATACGATGCATTTTTAATTATTAACTGCTAATGTAATTATTGTCAGTGATTTATATTAATTTATTTATCAACAAAAATCTTTGTTTCTTTGCCTCATGATTCAAGTGAAAACCTATACTGTCGAGGAGGCAAAAAGGAAAATGGAGCACTATTGTGCTTACCAAGAACGGTGTCATAAAGAAGTACGAGAAAAGTTGATAAAAATGAGGATGATACCAAATGTCATCGATCTTATTATTACCCATTTAATCAATGAGAACTACCTGAATGAACAACGTTTTGCCAACACATATGTACTGGGAAAGTTCAGAATTAAAAAATGGGGAAAATTCCGGCTTGCTCAAGAACTGAAAAAGAGGGAACTTTCCAAATATACTATAAATAAAGCGTTGTCCAATATTTCTGAAAAGGAGTACTTCGAAACGTTTGATGAATTAGCAGAAAAAAAATTCAATTCACTTAGATCAACTAACAAGCCAACCGATAGGAAAAAATTGGCTGATTACCTATTATATAGGGGGTGGGAACCCCAATTTGTTTATGATAAGGTAGCTGATTTATTCAGTGCAAAATGATTTTTTAAGAAGCCATTTTTTGTATTGTCTTAGCAGTTCTTTCTAAGGCTTCATTATTTTTCCAATCTATCCATTTTTGACCTTTCCATCTGCGCATAAGGTTGTCGTAGTGTCTCATGACCATTATATTGTAGGCCGCCTTAGCTAGATTTTGAGGTTTTCTTGGAATAGATCTTAAGCTTAGAGAAAAGCCCGGTGTTATATATTTCATATAATGCCAATAACCTTCAGGCATATATAGAACATCGCCGTGTTCAAGATGGGTTATAAAACCTTTGGTTTTCTTAAGGGCTGGCCATTTTTCAAAATCGGGATTTGAAAAATCTATATCCTCACGTACAATTAATGAATGAGGGATTTTATACATGTATGGGGTTTGCTTTTGATCAAATAAAATGCACTTTTTTTGACCTTCAAAATGAAAATGGAAAATATTGGCAAGATCGATGTCGTAATGCATAAAGGTATAAGAATCTCTGCCTCCAAAAAATAACATGGGTAGTCCTTTCAGAAATTTGATGCCCATATCAGGGTATTCAAAATCTTGCTTCAATATTGGTACCTCCCTTAAGATGTTCCAAAGGAAAATTCTATATCGAGTGGGTTCCCTTTTAAGTAAATCGATATAGTCAGACATTTTCATAGTGGTATGAGGTTGGTTAAAACCATCTTCATGGGAAACAGGACGATCATCATAAAGCGGGACTTTTTTGTCTCCGGCAACTTCCTTAAAATAATCGAAATTCCATTTAGATTTTGCTGGCCACCCATTGCTAAAGTTTTCAATTACCAATGGTTTTTGAGGCTTATAATAATTGTCTATAAAGTCCTGTTTGGAAATTGTTTTAACTCTATCAATATCGCTTAATATCATAATTGAATCTTTACATTAAATTACAAAAGCGGATAAATATACTATTTATGAAAATAATGGTTTTAATTGAGCGTATATCGGGCACTTAAAATAACGTTGCCTTTCGGCATCGGTACAAGGTTCGTTTCTGAATACACTTCATTAAATAGGTTGTTTCCAATAAGTGAAAACTCAAAGCCTTTAACCGAAGCTGTAACTGAAGCATCGACCACTGTATAAGGATCTCCTACTGTTCGTTTGGCATGTTTTATTATTATACTTTGTCTTAAAAATGGCAAGAATTGGGTTCTAAAGGTAGTGGTGAATTGGTGTTTCAAAGAATTAATGCTATATCTTGAAAAAGCGATATTTAGATCAGCAATTTCATCTTCAATATATGTATAGCCTAGCTCCAAGTTTTGTCTAAAATTATTTATTTTAAAACTGTAGTCTCCCGATAATTCAAGGCCCTTTGTATTTAAGGATCTTATATTAGTTGCCATCCACAGATCATCCTCATTTTCTTTTACATAATCTATGATGTTATCACTATCTCGATTAAAAAACGCTGCATTTAAAAGCAAATTACCTGATGTAAATCTTATTCCTAATTCTTCTGCAATAGCGTCTTCTGGATCTAAATTTTCATTACCTAAAGTGGTAGGGTCGCTGTAATATAAATCTGTGTATGTTGGTATACGATAAGTGTAACCAACATTCGCATACAGGCGCCAATTCTCAGATAATTTGTATCCCAAATCAATTCCTGGGAATACATGAAAATCGAAATCTGAAAAATAAGTGGCGGCAATACCAGGAATAATATCCAGTGTGTTATCGAATAATTCAAATCGGTGTTCTAGAAAAAGTGTCCCCATAAATCGTTCCCTATTTCCTAGATTGTTGCTCGATAAGTAGATTTGGGCTAGATCAACTCCAAAACCTGTCGTCCCCAAACTGTTTTGATTTGAAGCATTGAGGTCTGCCCCAATTTTATTGCTAATGTGAAGGTTTCTATAAATTGAAGGATCTTGCCTTACAAAAACGTATTCGTCCTGGTTACGTCTCCAATAAACCCTAGGTGACCAAGTCCATTTATCGCTTTTAAAGGTAGTCCCAAGCCCTACTAAACTTGCTTGGGTTTCTTCATATTGATCTCGGGCAGATGGTGATGCATAAAATCCGTTTGCACCAAATTTTCGCTCAGATAATGTTGCCAATAGTTGTATTGGTTGGCGGTCAGTATTAAAGGTGCTTTTCAGAAAGTAATTCTGATTGTCAAAATCCGTATTAAACCGATAACCATTAGAAGTATTTCTCGAATAATGGACGATATGATTTGATGAATTTAGGTGAGTCTGTGCAGTAATTTCAGTATTTAATTGGTCATAAGAACCTGAACTTAACTGTAAACTAACGGAACTTTTAGAGGTCTTTTTGGTAATTATATTTACCGCACCTGTAAAAGCATTCTGTCCATACACTCTAGCAGCAGGTCCCTTTATAATTTCAATACGCTCAATTACATCTATGGGAAGCCCTAAGTTTAGAGTATGATGCCCCGTTTGGGGGTCTTCAACCTTAAAACCGTCTATAAGTAGGAGGGTTTGGTCAAATCCGCCTCCTCTAATATAAAGGTCCGCTTGCATTCCTGCCAAACCCCTTCTTCTAATATCTATACCTGCAAATTGTTGTAGAACCTCTGCAACTGAAATGGCAGCACTGTTTTTAATATCTTCAGAAGAAATAATGGTAATTGTTCTTGAATTTTCTTTGAATGGTAGGTCAATACGAGTGGAGGAAATTACAATCGAATCTAAGTTTTGGGGTTCAATTTGTTGGGCTTCCGCCTTGTTAACAGTTAAATACCATCCGATTAAGGCGTATATTCCTATTTTTATCTTCATACCATTGAGAAATAAGGCTCAAAGGTAGAATTATTTTGAACAATTATGAATAAGAATGATTTCTATGACTCGGTATGGCTTAACTCGTCGAGCTCTCCTAGTTGTTTTAGAAGATCAAAAGTTTTTTTGGCCTCCTCTTCATCAACGATACTAATGGCAGCCCCAACATGAACCATAACATAATCATTTAATTTAGCTTCTGGAACCAATGTTAAGTTCACTTTTTTCAAAACACCATCAAAAGAAACTTTTCCAATTCGGAATTGATCATCTAGTTTTTCGGTTATCTCAATTAATTTTCCCGGAATAGATAAGCACATAATTGTTTTAATTTAGGTTTTCTTTTATCCAATTGTACCAAGATTCAGTGCCATCGCCTGTCGTAGCAGAAACCTCAAAGAATTTTAATTTTGGATTAACCTGTAATGCATACATCTTTAGTTTTTCCATATCAAAATTAAGATACGGAATAAGATCAATTTTGTTTATTAAACAAATGTGAGCAGAATAGAACATATCCGGGTATTTAATAGGTTTGTCTTCACCTTCAGTTGTACTAATAATAACCACCCGTTTGTTTTCCCCTAAATCGAACATGGACGGACAAACAAGATTGCCAACATTTTCTATCATTAAAACGGAATCGTCCTTCATGTTTAATTGCTTGACCGCATCAAAAATCATGTCACTTTCCAAATGGCAACCTTTGCCAGTATTGATCTGTATAACAGGGACGTTTAAAGCATCTATTCTATTTGCATCATTAAATGTTTGTTGATCCCCCTCAATTACATAAAAAGGGATTTCATTTTTTAAATCTTGAAGTGTTCTTTCTAACAATGTAGTTTTTCCACTTCCAGGAGAACTTACTAGATTTAACGCAAATATATTTTTAGCCTCAAAATATCCTCGATTTTTGGCAGCTTGTAATTGATTGTTTTGTAAAATATCCTGTTCAATATCAATTACCTTACTTTTTACCTCATGATGATGTGTATGGTGGTGGCCATGATTGTGATGTTCATGCTCGTGGTTATGACTATGGTGGTGGTGATCATGATCATGATGATGGTGTCCATGGATATGATCATGGTCTTGACCGTGATTCCTATGATGATGATCAGAATGAAAATGATGATGATGTTCAGAATTAGGTTTGCCTATTACAACGCCATTTTCGTTGGTTCCGCATCCGCAAGTGCCGCACATAATTTTAATGTTTTAATTAACTTCTAAAGATTTAACTCTCAATTCTTTTCCCTGCGTAATGCCTTTTAAAGAGCTTTTGCATTTTGGGCAGGAGTCGTAAATTTTTTGGATCTCGAAATCGCAGTTGCAATCTAAACAAATCGCTTTCCCTTGAATTAAATGAATATTTTTAATTGCAAATTCTAATATGGTATTTTTTACAGCCGCGGGCCAAACAAATTCCAAAGAATCTAATTCAATTCCAGCGAGAGTTCCAATTTCCAAATCTATAGACTCAACGGTATTTGCATTTGCCTTTTTGGTTTCTTCTTCGGCAATTCTTACAATTCCTAATGCCACGGATAATTCATGCACAATTAATGGTCTTTAAGATGGAGTTTAAAGATAATCAGGGCTTTACGCAAATTGTATGATATAAGTCATGTTTTGTCTAATGGTGGTTACCTACATTTATTAGGCTTTGGAACTTCGATAATAACTAATCAATATTAATTATATGGAAAATGTAAAACCAATTAAGGGTACATATTACGATAGCATAATTAAGGAAGGTTATAGCCGTAGAGATTTCATGAAATTTACTGCCTTTATTGCTGCTTATATGGGGCTTGAATCTTCTATGATTGCGCAAGTTGCCCAAGCTTTAGAAACGACCAAGAGGTTACCCGTAATTTGGGAGCATTTTCAGGAGTGTACTTGTTGTAGTGAGTCCTTCATTCGATCTAATCACCCAATTGTAGCCGATATAATTCTAGATAAAATTTCTCTGGATTATACTTTAACCCTAATGGCCGCATCTGGCCATCAAGCTGAAGCAGCAAAGCATGACACAATGAAAAAACATCATGGAGAGTATATTCTCTGTGTGGAAGGTTCCGTGCCTATGGGAGCTGATGGTAATTATTGTTGTATAGGAGGAAGGTCTGCTAAAGATATTTTAGTTGAAGCAGCCGAAGGAGCGAAAGCTATTATTGCTTGGGGTAGTTGTGCCTCAAATGGTTGCGTTCAATCAGCAAAACCAAATCCTACTGATGCCACACCCATACATAAAATAATTAAAAACAAACCAATAATTCGGGTTCCTGGATGTCCACCAATAGGAGAGGTAATGGCTGGCATTATAGTTCATTTGGTAGCCTTTGGCCGTGTTCCTGAATTGGATAGGCAAGGAAGACCAAAGGCGTTTTATGCGAAACGTGTGCACGATAGTTGTTACCGCAGGCCTTATTACGATGCAGGTTTGTTTGCTGAATCTTTTGATGACCAAAATGCTAAAAATGGTTATTGCTTGTATAAGGTTGGTTGTAAAGGCCCGGTTACTTATAACTCGTGCGGAATAATAAAATGGAATGGCGGAGTTAGTTACCCAATACAGTCTGGTCATGGTTGTATAGGATGTAGTGAAGATGGTTTCTGGGATAATGGAGATTTCTATGAGCGACTCACTGGTATTCCCGGTGTAAAGGGAGAATCCACCGCTGATCAATTTGGTAAAGTGGCAGCTGGTGTATTGGCAGGCGGTATCGCTGCACATGCTATCGGAGCAACTATATCCAAACGGCGCCAAATAAAGGATGAAACGGAGAAAGGAAAAATAAATGAGATGAATCTAGACTCGGAAAATTAAGGTATCATGGCAAATAGAATCGTTGTTGACCCTGTAACTCGAATTGAGGGTCATTTAAGAATAGAAGCAGAGATAAAAGACGGAAAAATTGTAGATGCCTTTAGTTCCAGTACTATGGTTCGGGGTATTGAAAATATCGTTAAAGGAAGAGATCCAAGGAATGTTTGGGCTTTTGTACAACGAACCTGTGGTGTATGTACCACGGTTCATGCCTTGGCATCGGTAAGGGCTGTAGAAGATTCCCTTGGTATCGTAATTCCGCCGAATGCAGAATTGGTGAGGAACATTATGGAAGGGGCTCTTTATATGCACGACCATACCGTACATTTCTACCATTTGCATGCTTTGGACTGGGTAGACGTAGTTAATGCGTTAAGTGCAGATCCTAAAAAAACGTCAGAGTTGGCTCAAAGTATATCTAGCTGGCCTAAAAGCTCACCTGGATATTTTAGCGACATTCAAAATAGGATTAAAAAATTTGTAGAAAGCGGTCAGTTAGGAATATTTGCTAACGGCTACTGGGGTCACCCTCAAATGAAACTTCCAGCGGAGGTTAATTTACTTGGGGTAGCACATTACCTTGAAGCTCTTGAGTGGCAAAAGGAAATTGTAAAAATCCACACCATATTTGGCGGAAAAAATCCACACCCTAATTATTTAGTTGGAGGTATGGCCTGTGCTATTAATACCGAAAACCCAGGTGGATTGACCGCTGAAAGATTGGCGATGGTAGGACAATTGCTGAAGAATGGACAAGAGTTTATTGAACAAGTTTATATACCCGATTTATTGGCAATTGCTTCATTTTATAAAGATTGGGGAGCTATAGGCCAAGGTTTTGGTAATTATATGTCTTATGGAGATTTTCCGGTTAATGGTTATGGAGATATTTCTAGCTATAAATTTCAACCAGGTATAATACTAAATAGAGATTTATCCAAAGTACATGAGGTTAACCATAGGAATGCTGATATTGAAGAATTTATCAATAATTCTTGGTATGATTATGAGGAAGGCGATGCTGTTGGAAAACATCCTTGGGAAGGTCAGACTAATATCAATTACAGTGGTCCCCAACCTCCATACGATTTTTTAGATGTGGAAAGCAAATATAGTTTTATTAAAACTCCTCGATGGAAGGGTATGCCAATGGAGGTTGGTCCATTATCTAGGCTTTTGGTTGGTTATGCAAGTGGAAGTAAGGAGATTCAAGATGCTGTAAATGGAGCACTTGCACATTTAGGGATACCTGTTGATACTCTTTTCTCGACCTTAGGAAGGACTGCTGCGAGGGGTATTGAAACACAATTGGTGGCTAACTGGACAAGAGGGTTTTACGATTCTCTGATGAACAATATTAAAAATGGTGACGAAAGAATGGCTAATACTGAACTTTGGGAGCCAGATTCATGGCCTGCAGAATCAAAAGGTGTTGGATGGATGGAAGCCCCAAGGGGGTCATTAGCCCATTGGATTAAAATAAAGGATGGTAAAACTGAAAACTACCAACAAGTGGTTCCAACCACCTGGAATGCTTCACCAAGAGATGCTAAAGGACAGAGATCTGCCTATGAATCTGCTTTAATTGGTACTCCCGTTGCGGATCCTGAATTGCCATTGGAGATAATTAGAACCATCCATTCATTCGACCCTTGTTTAGCGTGCGCGGTTCATTTGTATGACGAACATGGAAACCATATATCTAAGGTAAGTAATGTAGGAAGTTGTGAAATCTAATTGATGAATCATGAAAACTAGAAATTTTAAAAGGGTTTTAGTTTGGGAGCTTCCGGTTAGGATATTTCATTGGTTAAATGTTTTGGCGCTTTTTGTATTAACCGTGACAGGTTTTTTAATTGCCGATCCGCCTGCACTTCTTTCTAATGCAGAGGCAACCAATCTTCACACTTTCGGTATTGTTAGATCTATTCATTTCATTTCGGCTTATGTCTTCTTTTTTGTAATGATATTAAGGATTTATTGGGCATTTGTGGGAAATAAATTTGCCAATTGGAGAGCATTTTGGCCATTTACAAAAAGACATTGGGCCAATCTCAAACATGTTTTAAAGGTGGATATTATGCTATTGAATGATGAAGAGGAGAATATTAGGAATATAAGTATTGGCCATAACACAATTGCAACTTTAAGTTATATAGCCATGTTCTTTTTAGCCTTAGTAATGGTATTTACAGGTTTTGGATTGTATGCTGGAATGTCAAGTTGGTGGTTGCCTCGATTATTTATTTGGGTGCCAGATATGTTGGGTGGTGATATACTTACCAGACAAATCCATCATATTAGTATGTGGGCATTTATCTTTTTTGCCATGGTGCATGTGTATCTGGTATTTTACCATGATTGGCTTGAGGGAAGAGGTGAGGTGTCATCTATGTTTGGGGGCTATAAATTTGTATGTGAAGATCGAATGAAAAAACCTGAAAAGGTTAAGAGCGATAAAAATAAAGCGGCAGTACCCGCTGATTAATTAAGTTAGAAGAATGTAAATCCATTCGGTGAATCTGACCCAAATTTTAAGCCGAATGGATTTATTTTTAATGAAATTATGAAAGAATTAGAAGGAAGTTTAGTAGCTGTAAGTAGCGATGCCTATTATTTTGAAAATGATAAATCTAATTCGATACTCATTTTAGGAGTTGGAAATTATTTAATGGGGGATGAGGGCGTTGGCGTGCATTTGATTCAGCATTTTTCAAAGTTTAATTTACCCGATTATATTGATATTCTTGATGGGGGTACGGGAGGTTTTTTGCTTCTAGATTGTTTTAAGGCCTATCCGTCAATCATTTTTGTTGATGCTACTATGGATGGAAAGCCCGCAGGTACAATTTCGTTATTGCGTCCTAAATTCGCTTCCGATTTTCCTTCCGCACTGAGTGTCCATGATGTTGGTCTTAAAGATATGATTGAGGCGGTATATCTCATGGAGGAAGTTCCCGATGTTTATCTATTCACGATTTCCATAAAAGAAATGATTCCAATGACGGTGGAATTAAGTCCCGAAGTTGAAATGGCAATTCCAGAATTGATCGATCAAATTTTGGAGCTTTCCAAAAAACTTAAATTTCAAAAAACTTAATTTTACTCAACTGCAGGCATCCAAACCATGCTTAAAACGTTTCAAATTTTAATCTCTGGACAAGTTCAGGGTGTTGGTTTTCGTCCTTATGTTTTTGCACTTGCTAAAGACAATAATCTGAAGGGTGAAGTTTCAAATAATGAAACAGGTGTGATAATTATAGTTTCCGGCACACCCGTTGATTTGGAAGCGTTTTGTAATCAACTCACAAAAAACCCTCCTCCAGTTTCAATAATTGAACAATTCCATTCAGAGGAAATAGAATTTCAGGAATTTGAAGATTTCAGAATTATACCGTCAAAGACCAAAAGTAATTTAAGTCTAAGATTGACCCCCGATTTTGCTATATGTGAAGCGTGTTCATTTGAAATTCAAAATGCTGAAGACAGGCGTTACCAATATGCATTTACAACCTGTGTTAATTGTGGCCCGCGTTGGTCGGTCACAAAAAAGTTTCCATTTGAAAGAGAACATACATCAATTGCAGAATTTGTAATGTGTAAAACTTGTCTAACCGAATATAAGGACCCCTCAGATAGGAGATTTCATTCGCAAACCAATACTTGTGGTGATTGTGGAATTAGTTTGCAGCTATTAGATTCACAGGGGAAAAATTTAAACAAAAGTCAACAGCATATTTTTGAATCTATTGGCCAGTATTTGAAAGAGGGGAAGATTGTAGCTGTTAAAAACACTAGCGGATATCTTTTGTGTTGCAATGCAGAAAATGAAAATGCTGTTGCAAAATTGAGGAAATTAAAAAAGCGCCCTACGAAACCATTTGCATTATTATTTCCCAATTTAAAACATCTCAAAGGTGAATTTTCACTTTCCCCAAATCAGGAAGAATTCCTAAAATCTAAGGAACGACCAATTGTTATAATACCAGTTGAAAATTATTTTGGCAGAATTGCTCTCAACCAAATTGCTCCAGGCTTAAAACAATTGGGAGTTATGGTGCCCTATACAGGAATATTGGAATTGTTAGGAGAATCTATCACTTTTCCGATCGTGGCGACCAGCGGAAACATACATGGGTCCCCAATTTTGAGCGATTCGAATGACGCATTGGAAAAACTAGGTTCTGTCGCGGATTATTTTTTGCAACACGACCTACATATTGAGCATCCTCAAGATGACAGTGTTATAAAGCTTAGCTTTCAAAATAAAATTCCGATTTTATTTAGGAGATCAAGGGGATATGCACCTAATTTTTTTACAAATGTTAAAGTTGCTGAAACTAAAATATTGGCAATGGGAGCAGATTTAAAAAATAGTTTTGCGTTTATGCCAAATGAATATGTATATGTGAGCCAATATCTGGGTAACCTAGAAAATTTTGATGTTTACCAGCGGTTTATAACGGAAATTAAATCATTTACCACAATTTTCAATCAAATTCCGGAGACTATTGTAATAGATAAACACCCAAGATATTTTAGTTGCCAATTGGGTAAAGAATTGGCAATTACCTATAATTCTAAACTCATTGAAGTACAACATCACAAGGCTCATTTCGCTTCGGTATTGGGAGAACATAATTTATTTCAAGAAAAAGAAAAAATATTAGGGGTTGTATGGGATGGTGTTGGCTTTGGTGATGATGGTGAGGTTTGGGGTGGTGAGTTTTTTGATTTTCAGAATGGATTTATAAATAGGATAAATCACTTTGAATATTTTGAATGGTTGGCAGGTGATAAAATGTCTAAAGAACCTCGATTATCATTGTTTTCACTTTTAAAAAATGACGAGATTATTAAACATAAATTTTCTAACGAGGAGTTTTCAGTTTATAGGAAATTAAAGAAAATAAATAAATTGAAAACCTCGTCCGTAGGTCGTTTGTTTGATGCGGTTGCATCCTTACTTAACATTTGTGATTATAATTCATTTGAAGGCGAAGCAGCAATTTTGCTAGAGAATAACGTCTCGAATTTAAAAATGCCTGAGCCTAGAACTTATTATAAGATTGAACCTACTGAGCCCATACAAATAGGTCTAATATTAGATGAAATAACCAAAGATTTTGAAAGGGGTATTGAGGTTTCAGTGATTCTTTTCAATTTTATTTTCACATTAGCGACAATAATAGTTGATTTTGCAAAACAGAATGATTATACCATAGTGTGTTGTTCAGGCGGTGTATTTCAAAACACAACACTTATAGATATTCTGATCGACATAAAACCTGATGACCTCCAATTATGTTTCAATAAACATTTGCCGCCAAATGATGAAAATATTTCATTCGGACAATTAATGTATGTTGTAAATTGTAAACTGTAGGAATGAAGTATTTAGAGGAATATAGAAACTTAGAGGCAACTAACCAATATTTAAGCCTAATCGCTAATAAGGTTACCAAGCCATGGAATATAATGGAGATTTGTGGTGGGCAGACACACAGTTTGGTGAGGAATGGTATTTTAGAGTTGTTACCGAAGCAGGTTCAGATGATCCATGGTCCGGGTTGTCCGGTTTGTGTGACTCCCGTAAGCTTAATAGATAAAGCCATTGAATTACTGGAAAAAGGTGTAATTGTTTGTTCTTTTGGAGATATGATTCGTGTCCCTGGAACAAAAAAAAGTCTCTTAGAGGCAAAGGCGGAAGGAGCTGATCTCCGAGTGCTTTACTCTCCTTTAGAGGCAGTTGAAGTTGCCAAAGCAAACCCAAATAGAGAAGTGGTGTTTTTTGCTGTCGGATTTGAGACGACTGCGCCTGCAAATGCAATTTCGGTATTACACGCCGAAAAGGAAGGCTTAAAGAACTATTCAATTTTGGTCTCACATGTATTAGTGCCACCTGCAATGGAAGCCATTTTGGACGATGAATTTTGTAACATTGATGCATTCCTTGGAGCCGGCCATGTATGTGCGATAATGGGTTATAAAGAATACATGCCGATAAGTGAAAAGTATAAAATTCCCATTGTAATTACAGGGTTTGAGCCATTGGATTTGGTTCAAGGAATTTATATGGCGGTATCACAATTAGAGGCAAACGAATATACTGTAGAAAACCAATACGCTCGTGTTGTAAAAAAGGAAGGGAATATAGCAGCCAAGGAAGTAATTAGTAAAGTGTTCAGGGTAGGAGATAGGGAATGGCGTGGAATTGGAAAAATACCCAATAGTGGCTACTTAATTTCAGAAGAATACAAGGCGTTTGATGCCGGAATAAAATTTCAAATTATTGGGAATGATAATGTTTTACATACTAAATGTATAGCAGGAGAAATATTGAAGGGTTTAAAAAAGCCATACCAATGCCCTGCTTTTGGAAAGGAATGCAATCCAACTAATCCCTTAGGGGCTCCCATGGTGTCTTCAGAGGGCGCTTGTGCTGCCTACTATCATTTTTCAGTGGATGAAAATGTGTTATAATGAGTAAAGAAGACATAATTAATCTAGGTCATGGAAGCGGGGGATCGATGACTCGAACTTTGCTTGACGATGTCATTTTTAAAACTTTCAGCAACCCCTTGCTTAACCAAAAACACGATGGTTCCATTTTGGAATTAAAAGGGAAAATTGCTATTTCAACAGATAGCTTTGTTGTTTCTCCGATTTTTTTTAGAGGAGGAAATATTGGAGAACTTGCGGTTAACGGAACTGTAAATGATGTTGCTATGTGTGGTGCCCAACCAAAATATTTGAGTTTAGCTTTTATTGTTGAAGAGGGACTTAAGATAGAAGAATTTATTGCTATTGTTAATTCAATTAAGGCCACCGCTGATCGATGTGGTGTTGAAATAGTTACTGGTGATACAAAAGTTGTGGAACGTGGTAAAGGCGATAAGATTTTTATTAATACAACTGGTGTTGGGGTAATTCATCCTAAAGCGAATATTTCTATGGAGCGAATAAAAGTTGGGGATAAAATAATAATAAATGGAAATATTGCTCAGCATGGGATGGCCATAATGTCTCAAAGAGAGGGTTTAGAGTTTGAAAGTGATATAGTTAGTGACACTGCCAATCTAAATTATATCGCAAACGAATTGCTAGATCAATTTGGAGATGACGTTCATTTGTTCAGAGATGCAACTAGAGGTGGCGTTGCTAGTGTATTGTCAGAAATTGCATTAGATACCGGCAAGGGGGTTTATATTGAAGAGAAAAATTTGCCAATAGATAAGCAGGTTTCTGCTGCATGTGAAATTTTGGGTCTAGATCCACTATATGTCGCCAACGAGGGTGTTTTCCTGGCAGTTGTAGATCAATCTGTTGCAACTGAAGTATTAAGGCAAATGCAAACTAATCAAAATGCAAAAAATTCAATGTGCATTGGAGAAATAACTCAATCAAATTCTAAGAAGGTTGTGATGGAGAGTGTAATTGGAGGAAAACGTATCGTTACCCCTTTAATCGGAGAACAGTTGCCAAGAATCTGTTAAAAGGAAAAAAACCAATAAACACCTATAATAATAGCTAATAATCCGGCAGCTAATCGAATTCCATTAAAAAATGTCTCGTTTTGTGAATTGGCAGAATAACCTGAAATATTCCCAACGACATAGGCAAAAGTAGTCATGGCGAGCAAGGTGCCAAATGCGAAACCGAGGATATAGGTAATGGAATCAGTATATCTTGTAAAACCTAATACGGGAGAAAACAATAAGAAATGAGCAATTCCAGACAAGCCATGAAGCGTACCAATAGACAATACTGCTGTTTTGGTGTGATTCACAGGTAAATTATGGTGATGTTTATTAGTCATTTCATGTGGTCGTAGGTGATGTTGTTCATGCTCATGAATAACAGGTTGCTTAACAATTTGAAGGTGTAAATGACCATTTTTTTGTCGTTTCTTAAAAATTCTATATAACGACCAAACCCCAATACCTATAAGTGTTAATCCTACCAATTGTTCGCTAAATTCTGAAATCGCTTCTATCGGAATCACATTTCGAAATATTACAAATAGGAAGCCAATTGCTAGCATCCCTAACAAATGCCCTACACCCCAAAGAAAGCCTGTTTTCCATGCTCCTTTTTGTGATTCTATTGCAAAAGGTGCAACCGCTGCTAAATGATCTGGTCCAGCAATAACATGTATGGAAGCAGCAATTAATCCTGCAATTAGTGGAAATTCTATGGGCATAATTGAAGGGGTTTCAAGATTTTGGTTCTCATCAGTTTTAGTTGAAAAACTAATTCCAAGCTAATTAAGATTTAAGTCAATTTCTATGACATTAATCATAAAAAAGAGGTGGTTTGCAGCCATTTGAAACCTTAAGATTATATTTAATAAATTAAATTAAAGAGCAGTTTCAATATTCTTCAGTTTGAATTCACGAGAAAGGTTAGTATCCAAATTAGAATCGACAGCTAAATGGGATATAATTGTGATAGGCGGCGGCGCTTCAGGATTGGGAGTTGCTGTGGAGGCTGCTTCGAGAGGCCTAAATACACTATTATTAGAGCAATACGATTTTGCAAAGGGGACTTCTAGTAAAAGTACCAAGTTATTGCACGGAGGTGTTCGTTATTTAGCCCAAGGTGATGTGGGCTTAGTAATTGAGGCACTTCGGGAAAGGGGTCATTTAAAAACAAATGCAAAACACTTATTTGTAAATCAAGAATTCATTATTCCTAATTATAACTGGTGGTTTGGGGGTTATTATTGGTTAGGTTTGAAAATGTATGATTGGTTGTCTACAAAACTGAGTTTAGGATCGTCTAAATTTTTGTCTAAACGGAAAGTTTTGGATATGTTACCCACTTTAAAAACTGAAGGTTTAGATAATGGGGTAACCTATCACGATGGCCAGTTTGATGATGCCAGACTTGCTATAAATTTGGTTCAAACTGCAATAGAAAAAGGAGCGATTCCACTTAATTATTTCAAAGTTTTAGATTTTAATAAAAATGACAAGAATCAGATTGTGTCATTAGAGGTTAACGATGTGGAATCATCTAAAACATATACTGTTTCGGGAAGTGTAATTGTAAACGCAACAGGCATTTTCACGGATAAAATTTTGAAATTATACCGTCCTAATCACAAGAAAACAGTAGTTCCTAGTCAAGGGATTCACATAGTGCTAGATAATAAAATCTTAAAAAGTACCAAAGCCATAATGATACCTAAAACTTCTGATGGCAGAGTATTGTTTGTCATTCCCTGGTACGATAAGGTGATTGTTGGTACAACTGATACACCAATTAAGAAACCTAAGATTGAACCCAAAGCCTTAGAATTTGAAATAGATTTTATTTTAGATACTTTAAATCATTATCTGGATTGCGAGGTAGGTAGGGATGATATTTATTCCATATTCACAGGGCTGAGACCATTGGCAAAACCAGAAAAGGAGGAGAGTACTAAGGATGTTTCGAGAAGTCATAAAATAAATATAGATGGCAACCTTTTATCTATAGTTGGAGGTAAATGGACAACCTATAGAAAGATTGGTGAAGATGTAGTCGATTCAATTGCAAAGAATTTTTCCATAAAATGTGATTCTTCGATTACACTTAGCCTTTCTATTCACGGAAATGTCAAGGAATTAATTGAAGCTCCCAACCATCTAATTTTTTATGGGAGTGATTTGCCTGAATTTCTTAAGTTTCAAGAAAGTAATTCGAAATATTCGGAAATAATTCATCCGAAATTCAATTTTACAGTCGGTCAAATTGTTTGGAGTATTCGGTTTGAATTTGCACGAACAGTAGAAGACTTCTTGTCTCGAAGAATTAGAATGTTATTGTTAGACGCCAAATCAGCAATTGAAGCTGCCCCTAAGGTGGCGGAGGTTATGGCCGAGGAATTAGCATATTCAGATCAATGGAAAAAAGAACAAATACAACAGTTTACACAACTCACTAACTCATATTACTTACCTTAATTCGGTCATTATGAAGGAACAATATATACTAGCAATTGATCAGGGTACTACCTCTTCCAGAGCAATAATTTTTAATAACCAATCAAAGATAATTGGTTTAGGTCAAGTTGATTTTAAACAGTATTATCCTCACCCCGGATGGGTTGAGCATGATGCAGAGGAAATCTGGGAAAGCCAGTGGAAAGCTATTCAAATTGCAATAGAAAAAGCAGACATCACCCATTCTCAAATTGCCGCAATCGGAATAACCAACCAACGAGAAACAACCTTAATTTGGGATAAAATATCAGGTGAGCCTGTACATAAGGCCATTGTTTGGCAGGATAGAAGAACTTCCAATATGTGTGATAGACTGAAAAGCGAAGGGAATATCGAAACATTTAAAAGGAAAACAGGGCTGGTAATTGACGCTTACTTTTCTGGCACAAAAATAAAATGGTTTCTAGATAATGTAGATGGCCTTAAAGAAAAGGCCTTAAATGGGGAAGTGTGTTTCGGTACAATTGATTCTTGGTTAATTTGGAAATTAACTAAAGGCCAAAAATTTATTACCGATGTTACCAATGCGAGCAGGACCTTAATTTTTAATATTCATACACTCAATTGGGACGAGGAATTACTGGAAATATTGGAAATTCCTTCAGCTATTTTGCCTGAGGTGGTTGGTTGTAGTGAAGTAGTTGCCCATACTGCTGATGGCCTTTTTGACACCAGCATACCCATTTGTGGAATTGCTGGTGATCAGCAAGCTGCATTATTTGGTCAACTGTGTATTAAAAAGGGTATGGTTAAAAACACCTATGGAACGGGTTGTTTTCTATTGATGAATACAGGTGATAAACCAGTTTATTCAGAAAATAATTTGTTGACCACAGTGGCGTGGAAGATTAGCGGAAAGGTTAATTATGCCTTAGAGGGAAGTGTATTTATAGGAGGAGCTGCTGTACAGTGGTTGAGGGATGGACTTGGATTAATCAATAATGCAGATGAAATTGAGGAATTGGCAAAATCGGAAAAAGATAATGGAGACGTTTATTTTGTGCCAGCATTATCGGGATTAGGTGCTCCTTATTGGGACAGTTACGCCCGGGGAACTATAGTGGGGATTACAAGAGGTACAACTAAAGGGCATATAGCCAGGGCGACGTTAGAAAGTATAGCTTTCCAGGTTTATGATATAGTTAAATCTATGGAGGCAGATTCAAAAGCAAAAGGTAGTGAATTGCGAGTCGATGGTGGTGCAGCAGTCAATAATTTACTGTTGCAATTTCAGAGTGATATTTTTGGATTTGACGTAGTCCGACCAACCCAATTGGAAAGCACCGCATTGGGGGCAGCATATCTTGCAGGACTGGCAGTTGAGTTTTGGGATAACTTAGATGTGTTGCAAAGCCAATGGAAAAAAGATAAGGTATTTCATCCCGGAATGAAGGCTAGTGAAAGAGACGCATTCCTTCATAAATGGCATAGGGCTATAGGAAGAAGTAAAAATTGGATTGAGTGAAAAAATAACGTTAAAATAAAAAGGTGGGGAGCTCCCCACCTTTTCTAAAATTAATTTCAACTCTATTAATTAGCCCACCAAAGGTCGGTTCCTTGTTCATCTGGTCCTTGAGTAGAATTAGCAGCCTCTGTATTTACGCCGTTAGTGTTATAAGAGGAATTACCATAACGTAAACGTTGCGGATATTCGCCATTCAAATCACCAGCACTAAAGATATCATAATCAGATACACCATTTGCCAATTCTGAAGGATAGCCCGTATCCCTTACAACTGCCCATGCCTCAAAACCATCTGTATAATCTGCTATCCATCTTTGGATTGCAACTTTTTCTAGGTTTTCTTCGGTTGTGCCATTTAAAAGAGCCATATCTTCAGTTGCAATATATTGTGAGATAGCATCCTCTGTAACACCCCAAATCAACATAGCTTGTCTAATGCCTTCTTGGTAATACATTTGGGGATCCCCAGTTCCAGTGCCTTTGAGAATTGCCTCCGCTTTAAGGAAGTTACCTTCCGCTGCTGTCATTACAATTTCTGGGAAAATTGGTAATCCCTGGTTTTTTGGATTTGTTACAATTTCTGCTGGGAATGAAAACATTTCATTTTTAACATGGGTGTAGATATCGCCATTTAAGCGGCTAGGTTGCCCCACATAAAATTCTCCATCAGCAATAGTAACCTCAACGTTGTTTGCATTATTAACTCTTGTATACGGGACGTTTGCATCATCTAGTAGTCCAACTAAAAAGTTCACATGTTTATCAAACAAGGCCACTCCAGTACCTTCAGAAGGTTTGCTAAAAGTGATTACACCTCCAGCAATTGGTTGTGCATATTTAGATAATCTTGGATCGTTGTTGTCTCTAAGAATGTCTATAAGAGTTTGTCCTACCTTCCACTTAGAACCTAAACCTCCGAAATTATGCCATACATCACCATATGCAGAATTTGCCCATTGACTAATTTCCGTGTCTTTTTCCATTAAGGCATTGTCTTCGGATGTCGACAAAACATCAGCCTGCATGGCTTCACTCACTGCCGCTTCTGCAAAAGAAGCTCCTGATGCTCCCATTGCTCGAAGCCCCATTCTTAACTTAAGTGTATTGGCGAGTTTTTTCCACTTTTGTAGATCCCCGTTAAAGAATAAATCATTATTGGTTAGTATTTCCACGCCCTCTCCAGTTGAAGTTTCACTGCCGATGATCGCCATGGCTTCATCCAGCTCATTTATTACACCTTCATAAATGGTTGCTTGATCATCAAAATGAGGAGTTACAATGTCTGGATCTGATGCCTCTGAATAAGGAAGCATTCCAAAAGTGTCTGTAAACATTTGGTAATACAACCCTTTCATTATTAAACCAATTGCATAATATTTCTCATTTTCCAACGCACCGCCTTCCTGTACAAAATTCATGTAGGAGGTTAGCCTACTATTATAACCGGCCATCCAATCGAATGCCGCATCTGTATAACCAGAATTATAAGAATATCCCAAGCCATCATTCCACCAACTTCCGTTAAAACCAAAGGTGAACTGTCCAGCAAAACGGTCTGCATGTATTAATTGTGCACGCCAATAAGGGTATCTATTTGGAGCATAAAGTTCAATCTGGGCACCAGTTAGAAAAAATTTCGCACTCACCTCTGAAGAGGGGAAAGCATCAGGTCTTTCATTAATTTCATCAAAATCGGAACATCCAGCAAAAAGCAACGAGATGAACAGAATTGAGACATAAACATTAAATTTTCTTTTCATAATTTTTTAGAATTTAAGATTGACATTGAAACCTAGACTACGTATTGGAGGGACGTTATTGATAGAAATTCCCTGTCCACCTATGGTAGTACTTAATACCGCTTCTGGATCGATATCGTCTGCCTCTCTATAGAAGAAGAATAGATTTCGGCCTATCAAACCTATACTTGCAGATGTTAAGCCAATTTGCTCAACGGCTGAAGAAGGTATATTGTAATTTAAAACAAATTCCCGTAACCTTATATTGGTTTGGTCATAAACATAATTTTCTGCAATTCCAGAGACACCACCCCAATATTCTTGAGCAGTTATATTTTCTGTGTTGGCAGAACCGGTACCTTCATTGATAGCATCTAAAACTACTCCGCCATCTCTATATTGAAGGGTTCTATCGGAGACACCAGAAGCATCCAATGATGCTGAGGTTGCTGAGTATATTTCTCCTCCGAAACGGCCGTCAATTAAAAATCGTAAGGAAAGGTTTTTATAAGTAAGAGTATTACTTAGACCTGCAATCCAGTCAGGTTGAGAGTTGCCTAAATATTCTGCAGTTGAGGAAGCTAAAGGACGACCTTCTGCATTTACCAATAAATTACCGGCATCATCCCTTTTCCAAGTTGTTCCATAGATATCTCCTATACTTCCACCTACTTCTGCGCGGATCGAAACATTTCCACTGTTTGTAGTATTCAAAACAAAATTGTCGATACCATCAATTAGTTCGATTAGTTTATTTTCATTCTTAGAAAAGTTTAGAGAAACATCCCAACTAAAGTTTGAAGTTTCAACTGGTACACCACCGATTAAGAATTCAATACCCTTATTTTCTACTTCACCAACATTTTCCCTAAAGAAACTATATCCGGTTGCGGCAGGTACAGGAACATCAAATATCATGTCTTTAGTTTTGATATTGTAAATCGAAAAATCGGTATAGAGTCGATTGTTGAATAATTTTGCTTCAAAACCAAATTCAAGTGAATTAACAGATTCGGGTTTCAAGTTCTCATTAAATTTAACACTTGGCGTGTTTAATGTTGTTAAGCCTAGGTATCCTTGGGAAGGAACATCAAAGGTTTGATAAATTTGATAAACACCAGTATCATTACCAACCTCAGCCCAGCTTGCTCTTAACTTCAATAAGTTTAAGGTTGATTTATTGGGGTCAATAAACCTATCTACAAGTAGGGAGTAACTCACTGCTGGATAGAAATATGAATTGTTGTCTTCTGGGAGAGTTGAAGACCAATCATTCCTTCCACTTAATTCTAGATACATGAAGTCATCATAAGCGAAATTAAGGTTTCCATACAAAGAGTTAACCTTCTTTATGGCCAAAGGTGAGTGGTAGCTTTGTTGGATATTTGTATTTGCTAAAAATGCTCTTGTCGGAATTTTAAATTGTGAACCTGTCACCCTCATGGTTTCATAAGTTCGTTTTGAAAGGTTACCACCAACATTGGCATTTAAGTTTAGTTTTTCGGTTAGGTCTTTGTTTAAAGAGACCAAAAAGTCTGCATTGAATTCCGTGTATTTATTCGATCCAAAATTAACGCTTCCCCATCTTACAAAGTGATGCCCTGGTTGAGTAACGACATCTGAACGTACATTAGCAACGTCCGATCCAACTCTTACAAATGCAGATAACCACTCATTAAAATCATAGTTTATTTTTCCAAATCCCAGGAATCTATTTCTTCTTTCATCATTTTTATCGTGGTTCTGAATCCAATAAGGGTTACCTATGCTTTTTCCTTGACCTGCATATCCTATAACATCATATTCATTAATGCCTGCTCCAATGTCATATAAAGCTGCGTTTGGGTCTTGGAACATTTTCAAATCATTTACAGCAACGTTTCTTGGCATACCGAAAACATATGCCAAAACACCTTCTGTTCCTAAATTGACTCTGTTGTTAAGTTCTTGAGTGAAGTAAGTTACCTTTCCATCAAAACTCAACTTGTCAGTTAAATCAACGAGAGATCTCAAGTTGAAGTTGTGGCTATCTAATTTTGATCCTGGCATTATAGAGGTGGTGCTATTGTTTGTGTAGGAAAATCGCAAACTGAAGTCCTCTGTTCCTTTATCTAGGGAAAGGGAATTAATGCTTTTAACTCCCGTTTCAAAGAAATCTTTCACATTGTCAGGTTGGGCACTATAAGACCTTTGTTCCCCTGTATAATATAGCTGTTGGGAACCATCTAATCTTGACCCCCAAGAAGATCCGCCCATTCCAGGTAAATCAGGGTAGGGGGCTCCGTTTGTTCCTTGACCATACTCATTTTGATAATCTGGAAGGAACATTACATTTTCCATAGTAACGTTAGAAGTTAAGGAAACTCCTAAACCTGCACCTCTTCTTCCCTTTTTGGTTGTGATTAAAACCACACCACTAGCTGCTCTAGATCCATAAAGTGCAGCAGCGTTCGGACCTTTTAAAACCGAAATAGATTCGATGTCTTCCGGGTTGATATCAGTGATACCACCACCAGTAACTGAGCTGCTATATACAGATCCGCCAGATTCCGATCCAGAAGCATCAATAGGCACGCCGTCCACAACAATTAGAGCCTGATTATCTCCCGTTATAGTATTGTTACCACGAATAATAATACGAGAACCTGAACCGATACCACCAGATTGGTTTACGGTAACACCAGCAACTTTACCTACCAAAGAGTTGGCCACGTTGTTGTCTTTTACCATGTTGATTTGTTCGGAGCCTAATTCTGTTACTGCATAACCTAGAGATTTCTTTTCTCTACTTAAACCTAAAGCGGTAACAACCACTTCGTCTAAACCTTCTGCAGTTTCTACCATTTGAACATCGATTGTGGTTCTTCCATTAACGGCAACATCTACTAATGCATATCCAATTGATGAGAACTCTAAAGTTCCATCAGATGGGATACTAATTGAATAATTACCGTCAAAATCTGTTGAAGTACCCGTAGCTGTGCCTTTTAATATAACATTTACACCCGGCAAAGGCATACCGGTTGCTGCATCTGTTACGGTTCCGCTGACATCTACCTGTTGTGCCAAAGCCAAACTTGTAGATAGCAGAAAGATTGATGCAAAAAACATCACTTTAATGAAATTCTGTACCATAAATTTTGATTGTTTTGAATAATTGAATTAATAAAAATTTGAGTTAGTGAAATTAAGACCATAAGCAATCCTGTATAACTAGAGTTACATATGGAATGTTTTTGTTTAAAATTGATGCTGGTTTGGTTTAAAAACCATTTAGAAATAATATCTTTTGAATGCTTCTATTGCCGCGTAATCGGCCAAGCCTAACGCATTATATTTTTTTGCCGTCAATAAATTTCTGTCTTCCGCGCGGACCCAAAACTCTCGCGAATCCTCTCCTTGAAACATTACTCCATCTTTTTGGGATTGGTGGTGAAAAATCGCCCTTCTTTTTCGTAGAACTTGATCGGGACTCATTGGGACGGCCATTTCAATTTCATAAGACTCCCACTCGTGCCATGCTCCTCGATACAGCCATACCCAGCAATCATTCATATAATCTTTATCCTTCAGTGCATCGATGGCACTTGTTAAGGCATTTAGGCAAACCCTATGAGTTCCATGTGGATCTGCTAAATCCCCTGCTGCATAGATTTGATGTGGTTTAATTGCGTCTATTAAATTCACCATAATTTCAATATCGGCTTCGCTTAAATTTGCTTTTTTAATGGTTCCTGTTTCATAAAACGGCAAATCCAAAAAATGAACATTTGTATCCTTAAGACCTAAATAACGTGTTGCCCCAAGAGATTCTGACCGTCTAATATGGGCTTTGAGTTGTCTTACCTCAACAGTGTCTATATCACTTTCCTTCTTGTTTTTCAAAAATCGGATGATGGATGAAATCTGATCACTTGGATTAAGGTTGTGGGCTATTTCTGCGAATTTTAATGCTTCCTCATCAGAGACTGCTATATTACCTGAAGTTTGATAGGCCACATGAACTTCATGGCCCTGTTCAATAAGACGATCGAAAGTTCCACCCATTGAGATGACATCATCATCTGGGTGGGGGCTAAATATTATTACTCTTTTTGAAGCAGGGAATGCCCTTTCTGGCCGGTTAGAATCATCAGCGTTAGGCTTTCCACCGGGCCAACCCGTAATGGTATGTTGCATTTTATTAAACATTTTAATGTTTAAGTCGTATGCGGTGCCTTCCTCTGTAAGAAGCCCAGACATTCCGTTGTCATTGTAATCTTTATCTGTTAGCTTAAGGATAGACTTATCTAAAAACTCACTTAACCAAACAACTGCCTTAAGTTTTAAAGATTCAGTCCAATGACAGGAAGTAACAAGCCAAGGAGTTTTTACCCTTGTTAACTCTGACGCGGCATCATCATCAAGAACAAAGGTTACATTATTATGCTCCTGTAAATAAGTTGCGGGAATTTGTGGGGTTATTTCGCCTTCAATAGACTTTTTAATAATTCCCGCCTTTTTACTACCCCAAGCAAGTAGAACAATACGTTTTGCATTCCTGATGGTGCCGATTCCCATGGTAATTGCCTTTCTAGGAACATTGTCAATACCAAGAAATGCTGGGGCTGCATCTGCACGGGTAACATGGTCTAATGTGATGCTTCTTGTTCCAGAATTAAAGTGCGAACCGGGTTCATTAAAACCAATATGTCCTGTTCTGCCAATACCCAAAAGTTGAAAATCTAAACCTCCGTAAGACTTTATTTTCATCTCATAATCTATACAATATTGGTATAGTTCCTCGGGTGAAACCTTGCCATCAGGGATATGGATATTTTCAGGGAGTATATCTATATGATTGAACAAATGTTCATGCATAAAATAGTGATAGCTCTGTATGTTATAACGGTCCATCGGATAATATTCATCCAAATTGAAGGTGATAACATTGGTAAAGCTTAAGCCTTCCTCGTGGTGCATTCTTACTAACTCCTCATATACTCTAATAGGAGAAGATCCAGTTGCCAAACCAAGTATACAAGGTTGTTTTTTGGCTTGTTTTTTCTTGATTAAATCAGCTATTTCTTTAGCGACCACCAAAGAACCTTCATAGGAGGAACTGAAAATTACATTATGGATTTTTTCAAAACGGGTTTCTTCAAATTTACCCGCTTCTTGGTGCGTTATATTCTGTAGTTCGTCAATATTAATTCGCATCAAAAAGGTAAAAAGTTTGTTATTCAATCAATAATAATATTATTCTAATTGTTCTCTAAATTATTTATCTGAACGACATGGTTTTTTATCCCGAATGCAATTTTTACTCGATTAAGGTTTAAAGAATTGTTAAATAAATGATCTTGAACATTTATAAGTTTGTAGTACATTGTGTTTTATTTACTTCAATGTTTACCCGAACTAATTAGGAAATTTTGTATAGAACCCTGCCAAATAGCAACACTGTTCCTCTTAGGTATCACATTCTATTTTGGATAGTTTATTTTAGTTTTAATGTGGTTAGATGGGGAAGTTATTTTAATGATTATGTCTATTCCCTGAAGTCTAATTTGGTGGAGTTTCCCATCCACATTCTAATAGTTTACTTCAATATTTATTATTTAATACCTCGATTTATTCTCAACAAAAAGTATTTGCAATACGTATTGATACTTATTGTGATGCTTTTCGGTGTTTATTTCGTTAGAACAGGTTTGAATTATTTTTTGGTTTCTAAAGAAATTTGGCCAGAAGCAGCTGCCAATAGGGATTCGTTTTTTGGGTTTAATCATATTGTTGCAGTAATTCTAGGTGAATTATATGTTTTAGGTTTTGTCACAGGGATTCATTTGTTGATCGTATGGAGTATGGAAAGAAGATGGAATGAAAAATTGGCCCAACTTCAATTAAATACTGAGTTAAAATATTTGAGGACCCAAATTCAACCTCACTTCTTTTTTAATGCATTGAATAATCTATATGCCCTTACATTAAAAAAGTCGGACGCCGCTCCAAGGCTAGTTCTTAAAATTTCAGATATTTTACAATATATTTTATATGAGGTTTCAGATAAAAAGGTCGACTTAATTGAAGAAATAAATTACATACACAACTACATAGATGTAGAACGTATGCGTTTTGATGAAAGGGTGGACTGTGAGGTTGATATCATCGGTAGTATTGAAGAAGTAACAGTGCCACCGTTATTATTCCTTAATTTTATTGAAAACTCATTTAAGCATGGACTTAAAAATAGTGAGTTCTTAAAAGTGAAAATGTCCTTTGAAGTTGTTGATAGAGGATTTTTAGAATTCAAAATAAACAATACCTTTAATGGAGAAATTAGTAAAGAGTTTAGTCAAGGAATTGGTATGCCTAACACCGAAAGAAGGCTTAATCTCCTTTTCCCAAATAACTATGAATTAAAATCATCTGTAGAGGATGGAGTCTATGAATTGTATCTTAAAATACCGGTGTAATGAAAATTAGATGCGTAATTCTTGATGATGAACCTATGGCCGTAGATGTCATTTTAGAACATCTTAAGAATTTTGACAACATAGATGTTATTGGCACATTTAATACTCCTAAAAAGGCATTAAATTTTATAGAAAAAGAAAAAGTTGACCTTATTTTCTTAGATCTTAATATGCCACAAATGGGGGGATTCGAGTTTATTGAAAAACTTTCTAAAAGTCCCCTAATTGTATTAACTACAGCCTATAGAGAATATGCCGTTAAGAGCTATGAATTAAATGTTTTGGACTATTTGGTAAAACCGATACCCTTTAATCGCTTTCTAAAGACTATTAATAAGATTTATCAAAAACTATTTAATGATATCCCTGGCTTAGATAATGGATTGCAACAAGAGCCTCACATCTTTTTAAAAGTAAGTAAGAAATTAGTAAAGGTGAATCTAAATGATATTCTTTATATAGAAAGTCTTAAGGATTATATAAAGGTTGTAACCCTAATAGGCGACTTCGTAGTTTACAAATCCTTAACTGCCATTTCTGAAGAATTACCGGTATCGAACTTTTTGCAAGTCCACAGGTCTTATACCATTGCAATAAATAAAATTGAATCGGTTGAAGGCAATCTAGTTGAAATTTCTGGAAGGAAAATACCAATTGGAAGGAATTACGTGAAAGTTGCCAAAGAACGGATATTTCAATCGAGTGAGAAAAATCTTTAAAATAGTTTAATGACACCATTTATTGCAGAATTTCTAGGAACTTTTCTTTTGATATTTTTGGGAAATTCTGTGGTGGCTAATGTGGTACTAAATGGCACCAAGGGCAATGGTTCTGGCTGGATTGTAATAACTACCGGTTGGGCACTAGCAGTTTATGTTGCTGTATTGGTTGCTGGTCCGGTTAGTGGAGCTCATATTAATCCGGCTGTAACCCTTTCCTTAGCCATTGGAGGGCTTTTCGATTGGTCTATCGTTCCGGAATACATGATTGCCCAACTCCTTGGCTCAATGTTTGGAGCATTATCCGTTTATATTTTCCATAAAAAGCATTACGACATTACTGAAGACCCAGCATTGATTTCTGCCTCTTTTTGTACTTCTCCAGCCATTCCAAATACATTGTCAAATTTATTTTCTGAATTTTCAGGAACCTTTGTATTAATGGTGGCAGTATTCTATCTGGCCGGACCTGAGTTTGTAAGTGCTTCAGGAGAAACGGCTATTATAGGGTTAGGTTCCCTAGGTGCCTTACCTGTTGCCTTGGTTGTTTGGTCTATAGGGTTGTCTTTAGGAGGTACGACTGGCTATGCCATAAATCCGGCTAGGGATTTAGGGCCAAGGATTGTTCTAACCATATTACCATTAAAACATAAGTCGTCAAACTGGCCATATTTTTGGATTCCAGTTATTGGACCAATTTTGGGTGGAGCACTTGCCTCCTTATTATTTTTAAGCTTTACCTAACTTTAAACATGAAGGTCCCTGCAATTAATTCTCAATTTGATAGATAAAACAATTTCCAATGAAACTAATTTTCCACTGTTTTCTATTTTTTTCTGCTTGCAACATATTCTCCCAAAACACTGAATATATTGTCTCTTTTGAGAATGCCGAACATAATGAAATTTCAGTAGAGGTTTCCTTTAAGGACATAAAAGTGGATACTGCGGTTTTTAGAATGGCGAGAAGTTCACCAGGACGGTATGCTCTTCATGAATTTGCCAAAAACGTTTATTCTGTGCGAGCCGAAAATGACCAAGGAAAAGAATTAAATGTATTTAGGCCTGATCCATATTCTTGGGCGGTGGTCGGACATACAGGGTTCTTAAAGATTCATTACACATTATTTGCAAATAGGGCAGATGGTACTTATTCTCAAGTAGATGAAAGTCATGCGCATTTAAATATGCCTGCCACATTTATGTACATGCCCGAATTGAGTGACCATGAAATGTTGGTTAATTTCAAACCGCGAACTGATTTAAATTGGAAAATTGCCACCCAATTGGAAAAAATGGAAGAGAACAAGTATAGGGCACCTAATCTTCAATATTTTATGGATAGTCCAACAGAAATAAGTGATTTCTATAAGGGCACATTTGTGATTGAGGGACCTAATGGTCGGCAAAAAATTAATCTTGTGGTTCACGATTCCATGGCAACCCAACTTGAGTTTGAGGAGTATTTAAAGCATACAGAATCTATTGTTAAAACCCAACAAAAGATTATTGGCGAACTTCCGAAGTTTGATTTTGGTGAATATACTTTTTTAGCCTGCTATATGCCGCAAGTAAATGGGGATGGTATGGAACACAGAAACTCTACTGTACTTACTAGTACTAGGAGTTTATCCCAAGGAGGTATACAAGAGAATATAGGAACAGTTTCGCATGAGTTTTTCCATTGTTGGAATGTTGAGCGCATTCGTCCCGCATCTCTTGAACCCTTTAATTTTGAAAAGGCTAATATGAGTGGTGCCCTATGGTTTGCTGAGGGTTTTACAAATTACTATGATGCACTTTCTTTAACGCGAGCAAAGATTTGGGACCTAAATACTTTTCTAGTCAATGAGAGTTTTTCCTTTAATTATGTTTGGACCTCTCCTGGGCGTAACTATTTTAATCCTATTGAAATGAGTCAACAGGCACCCTTTGTTGATGCAGCTACCGCTTTAGACCCTACTAACAGAGAGAACACACATATATCGTATTATAACTATGGTGAAATGCTAGGGTTTGCTTTAGATTTAACATTACGGCAGATTGGAAAAT
Source organism: Aegicerativicinus sediminis (assembly GCF_015476115.1). Lineage (GTDB taxonomy): Bacteria > Bacteroidota > Bacteroidia > Flavobacteriales > Flavobacteriaceae > Aegicerativicinus > Aegicerativicinus sediminis. The sequence goes on from NZ_CP064295.1 coordinate 1,932,719, forward strand.
CTTTAGATGCCTATATGAAATTGGTTTGGCAAAGATTTGGAAAAACCGAAAAACCATATGAAATAAATGACCTTAAAGAAATATTAGCATCTTATACCAATCAGGAACTTGCGAACAATTTTTTTAAAAACTTCATTTATGATTCCCAAATTCCAAATTTTACAGAATTACTGAGTATTGTTGGCGTACGTCTAGAACAGAGAGAAGAGTTATCTTGGGGAGCTCTCGTGCGGTACGGAAAAGTTATGTCGAACCCGTTCGAGGATTCCACTGCCTATTTAAGTGGATTGCAAATGGGCGATATCATTGAAAAAATAGATACTACACCCATTACCCAAGGAGATGATTTGAATGCTATGATAAAGAATTTAGACACTGATATTGAACATACAATAGTTATAAAAAGATTTGGGACATTAATTGAAAAACCGTTGGTTTTGAAACCATGGACGGAATATAAACTTAAGGCTCAGGAGGAATTAGAGTTAACCGCAAAACAGAAAGAAGCTCGCCGACTTTGGTTACAACAATAAAAAAAGCCGGTATTAAACCGGCTTTATTATTATTTAAGAATTGTATTAATCTGCTAATACAACAATTTTATTGTCTTTAAGTTCTATCGTTCCAGATTCAATTGGCAACCACATACCGCGATCTTTACCTTTTTGAAATTTATCAGTAAATCTTTTGTCAATAGTAACCTCGCCAAATAACTTTACAAATCCTTCTTTAAGCAAAGAAACGATAGGGGCGTGATTTTCCAATATTTCAAATTCGCCATCCACACCAGGAACAGCTAAACTTGTCACAGTTCCGTTATATAGAGTTGCTTCTGGAGTTACGATTTCTACCTTCATTGACCTATATATTTCTATTTCTTGAAATTATTGATTTTAGGCTTCAGCCAACATTTTCTCTCCAGCTTCGATTGCCTCTTCAATGGTGCCCTTTAAGTTAAAAGCGGCTTCTGGTAAATGATCTAATTCGCCATCCATAATCATATTGAATCCTTTGATGGTATCTTTGATATCTACAAGAACACCAGGAATACCAGTAAATTGTTCAGCAACATGGAAGGGTTGTGATAAGAATCTCTGAACACGTCTTGCACGGCTTACGGCAAGTTTATCTTCTTCAGATAATTCTTCCATACCAAGGATGGCAATAATATCTTGTAATTCTTTATAACGTTGTAATAACTCTTTTACTCTTTGAGCACATCCATAATGTTCAGCACCCAAAATATCTGCAGTTAAAATCCTTGATGTAGAATCTAATGGATCCACCGCAGGGTAGATACCAAGCTCAGCAATTTTACGAGACAATACCGTAGTAGCATCTAAGTGAGCAAAGGTGGTTGCAGGAGCAGGGTCAGTTAAGTCATCCGCAGGCACATATACTGCTTGTACAGACGTAATCGATCCCCTCTTGGTAGAAGTAATACGTTCTTGCATCGCACCCATCTCAGTTGCCAAAGTTGGTTGGTAACCTACCGCTGATGGCATACGACCTAAAAGAGCTGATACCTCAGAACCTGCTTGGGTAAAACGGAAAATGTTGTCTACGAAGAAAAGTACGTCTTTTCCTTGTCCTTCACCCGATCCGTCACGGAAATATTCAGCAATTGTAAGACCTGAAAGAGCAACACGAGCACGTGCTCCTGGAGGTTCGTTCATCTGTCCGAATACGAAAGTAGCTTTAGATTCTTTTAATGCTGATTTGTCAACTTTGTTAAGATCCCATCCACCTTCTTCCATAGAATGCATAAAATCTTTACCGTATTTAATAATACCAGATTCTAACATTTCACGTAGTAAGTCGTTACCTTCTCTTGTACGTTCACCAACACCAGCAAAAACAGAAAGACCACCATGTCCTTTAGCAATGTTGTTGATTAATTCCTGAATTAATACAGTTTTACCAACACCAGCACCACCAAATAAACCAATTTTACCACCTTTGGCGTATGGTTCGATAAGGTCGATAACCTTGATTCCGGTAAAAAGAACTTCGGTAGAAGTAGATAAGTCTTCAAATTTTGGAGCTTCTCTGTGAATTGGTAATCCTTCCTCACCCTTCTTAGGTAAGTTTTCCATTCCATCAATTGCATCACCAATTACATTAAAAAGGCGACCATAAACATCCTCGCCAATCGGCATTTGTATTGGTGCTCCCGTAGCAACAACTTCGGTGCCTCTACTTAATCCGTCAGAAGAATCCATTGCTATGGTTCTTACTGTATCTTCACCAATGTGCGATTGAACTTCTAATACCAGAGTAGATCCATCTGGTCTTGCAATTTCTAACGAATCATAGATTTTTGGAAGTTCAGAATCACTTCCAAATTCAACATCGATAACCGGTCCAACAATTTGTGCAACTTTACCTGTGACTTTTGCCATTCTATCTTAGTTTATTATAATCAGAAAATAGTGCGTAAACCTAATTTTTTTCGCGCTGCAAAGATATAGGTTTTAATTGAAAAGCATAATACTTTTTCAGTGGATTTTTTTGTAAAAAAAACGCCCTCATTATGAAGGCGTTATATGTGCATGAATCTTTAAAAACGGTTACAAATTGGCAGGGTAATTTGTTGGGAATTCTCCAGCGTTATATAGGTTGCCAGACTCTTCAAAATTGCTGCCATAAGTTGCATCGATTACTTTCAAAAATTCATTTGCAATTAAGGCATAACCCCTAGTGGTAGGGTGGATTCCATCTAATGAAAACAACCCACCGGTTACTAAGTCATCTGTAAAAACAAAGTTCCCTGATTGTAATTCTTCATCAGATATCTGATTCAACGTTTCGTTAGCATCAAAAAATCCAAGACCGGCTTGATTTGCAATATTCGCAATAACAGAATTAAATTCTTCTGTTCTATTTTTGATTTCTTCTTGTTCACTAGGAATTAAAACCCACATGTCATCCAAGGGAAAGGTTATTCCCTCTACGGAAAATTGACCAGCAATTTCTGGGGATAAGCCTTTTGATTGAAGAAATGTGAAAAAATCCACATTTACAGTTCCAATGACTGATCCACTGCGTAGAGTTAACAAATCGTTTGATTTAGCTTTCCGGGCCTGCCCATACATAATTCCTAATAAGTCGGCAACCACCGGCGCTGCAACCGCAGGAACTCCAAATTGAGCGAGAAATGCTGGAAAGTCAGGATTAGCATTAAGCACTGCAGTAATTTGAGCGGATAAATCCTCCAAGGTTTCATCTTTAATTACAACCGCACTATTATTTGTTGTAGAAAATTGCATGTATCTATCAGTCCTATTTAAAACGGTAAATACTTGGTTTAATGCTCCAAATAGAGTGTTCAAAGTAGGAATCATTGGTCCGAAATTTGGATCTGACGGGTCTAATGGATCATGAGGTACTGTAGTAAAATGTGCAAGACTATTAATGTCTGGTATGTTAGCAACTACCCCTTTGGCCCCGCCTGAGGTTAAAGTATTAACCAAGGTTGAGTAAGAGAAACTGAAGGTTGCTAAATCAGTCAAGGGATCATATTCTTCAGAATCAGGATTGCTTTCACCTCCTGAGTATGCATATCCCAAAATATCTTGGTTTCCTGCCCAAAGAGTGAAAAATGTTGGGCTTTGAGCCATCGCATCTCCTAATATTGTGGCTGTAGGTGAACTTGCAAATCTTACAAAATAGGGATTAGCAAGCTCCAGCGATAAATTGGCTGGATTACCATAGCCATCAAATAATAAATGAAAGCTTTTTGCACCTGGGACCCCCATGTTATTAAACGGCCCCGAAAGTACATTTGTAGCTTCTGTAGTTGGCGTGCCTTCTAATTGTGAAGGAAGTCCCGTTTCAAAATCGAAAACATATCTTGGTCCAAATGATGAGTTTTCTTGGCCTCCAATCAATAAACCACCAATATTATCATTCATCAATGGTTGAGAAAACGCACCACCACCAGCCAATGAAAATTTTTGAGCTAAAAGATTAGGCGTTGAAAATTGCTGGCCAGCAATAAATAATGCACCATCTGTGTATCCAGCGGTTAATGAATTTCCTATTGAAACATATTTTGAAAAATCCGCATCACCTGAAATTAATTCTGGTAATGGTTGTTCAGAATCTCCACTGGGACCATCGTCATCATTACATCCCACTAAAAACAATGAAATAAGGGCAAATGTTAAATAGTATCTGAATGTGAATATATTTTTCATGGCATTAAAGATTGTTGATGGTTAAAGAAAGGTAGTACATGGATCCAATAAAACCAGTTCCAAAGGCAGTATAATAGTCATCACCTAAAAGATTGGAAGCCCCCAATTTTATTTGAGATTTTAATTTGGGTATGGTATAGTTAACTTGCGCATCAACAACATGATAGGCGGGTATTTGCCCATCCCCAAACGAGGCTTGCCAAAAATAAGTGTCACTCCACCTCCAGGCTACATTAAAACCTAAATTCTTAGCAACGGAGGTATTCCCAAATGTGGCCTTAACTTTATGCTTTGGGGTATTGAAATTGGTTCTAAAGTCTGGATATTTATCCTGATCAAAATCTTGCTCGGTATAGGTATAGTTTGCACCTAAGTCAAAATCTCCAAAAACCTTTGTTGATAGTCCAATAGAACCCCCTAAAGAACTTACTTCTGTTTTTGAATTTGTATATGTTTGAAAGAGCTCATAATCATCATTTGCAAGTGCCACCAATGAAAGACTGTTATCTCCAACTTCTCCATAATAAGGAGTGATTACAAATTCATTGGCCATGAAATCCTCATACCTATTGTAATATAGGTTTAAGTCAACAACTGTTCTTTCAAACTTTCCTCTATACCCGACTTCGTAGGCAGTAATTTTCTCAGGCTGAACCAATTCAGGATTGCCAATTTCTAATAGCCCAGGATTTGGAGATCCATTGGCCGCTGATTCCGCAAAGGCATTGACCGATGTTCCGGAATACGAATTTTCATAGGCATCCCTTCCTGTTACCGTAACGGTATTGCTGCCAACGATATTAGCTCCAGTAGGACTAAGTTCTCTCACTTTTGTATATCGGTCCAAATTATCCTCTGCAGCACCTGCAAGAAGATAAAATCCCGTATCTAAACCTATATATAAATCTTGGGTAGTCGGGTTTCTAAAACCAGTTTGAACAGAAGCCCGTATGTTATGGTTTTCATTGAATGTTAGACCTGCAGATAATCTTGGTGAAACAAACCCATCGAACAGTTCAGATTTGTCATATCTCATTGAACCGGTTAACTTCAAATCTACTGACTCACTCAACTCCAATGTCTTTTGTAGTTGGGTATAAAGTCCAAATTCAGAGTAAAGTATGGGAGAATCCGCATCTGTATAAATAGTACCAAAAGAATTCAATTCATATTTTCTATAAGAACCACCAACTTGAATTTCTATAGGGTCCCACAAATGACCAAAATTATAGTTGGCATCTACGTGAGTAAACTTTGAATTATCTTGGAACCTTGATCCAGTTGTAAGATCTGGGTCTTTAATTATCCTATTGAATGCTTCATTAAATTCTGAGGATCCTGGCTCAAAACGTCCGCTTTCGGCCTGAGCTCGGGCTGCTGCATGTGCCTGATCTTCAGTCGCCCCATTAAGTGATGCGCCAACATATGTTCCAATGTATTCTTGAAACCATTGAGTGTTAGATTTCCATGCTTGGTTAATATTAAATGCAGTGAAGATCATGTCATAAGAATCGCCTGCTCTATCCTCTGTAATATAACCCCTCACGAAAAAGTTGTCATTTCGAACCTCAAGTTTGTGCTGTTGCATGTCAAATCCATCGATATAATATCGGTTACTACCTTGGTAAATGGTATTACCGGTCCCATACTTTCCTTGATATGAAATTTCAAAATCAGTGCCCCAAGGTCGATAAAACAATCCTAAATCAGCTTTAAAGCTCTTGGCATTATAATCAGTTAAGTCGCGTTCTGAATATCCGGTTCTACTAACAACAACATCAGGAACGATTCCTAATCCGGATAACGTACGAATATTTTGAGCAATCTCGTCTCCGTAGACATTAACACCGTTATAATCTGTAGCGGCTCTGGTTTTATTAGGATCGAATCTATCATTTTGGTTGTCTGCCATCCAATCCGTTCCGGTTAGATAGCCTACATTGAATTTGGCAGCAAATTTATCGCTAAATTTATGTGCGACTCTAACGCCAACATCGGTGTAGCTATTTGTACCTGCGACATCTTGGGAAGTAATTCCTTGCTTTATGTAACCGCTTATACCAGGAAACTCAAAAGGATTTTTACTTCGCATAAAAAGAATTCCGTTAAATGCATTGGCGCCATAAAGTGCTGATGCAGCACCTGGAAGAATTTCAACACTATGAACATCGGTTTCAATCATACCAAGTAAATTTCCTAAAGGGAAATTCAAGGCTGGTGCACTATTGTCCATTCCATCTACCAACTGCATAAAGCGGTTGTTGGCAAATGTTGCGAAACCTCTTGTATTTATTGCTTTAAAGGTTAAACTATTCGTATTTATATCTACCCCTTTTAAATTTTCCAAGGCATCGTAAAATTCCGCAGATGCAGAGTTTTTTATGTCTTTCGCCCCAAACCGTTCAACCGTAACGGGAGATTCGAATATACGCTCAGGTGTTCTGGAGGCGGCAATGACTACTTCATCAAGTTCTGTTCCTTCGTTTAATTGAAAGTCTAAGGTTTGATTGGTTGAGGTGACATCACTTGTAATGGTAGTGAAACCTACAAAGCTGATTTCTATCGAAAAAGGGGGGCTAAGTCTACCGTTAATGTATAATTTCCGTCAAAATCGGAGATAGTTCCAAGACTGGTGCCAACCACTTTTATATTTGCGCCTGGAAGAGGCATTCCTGTATCATCGGTTATCTTACCTGACACGGTTGTTTGTCCATAGGAAATTACACAGCCTAAGAAGACAAGAATTTTCAAAATTGTTTTCATACCGAATTAGTGAGTTATCTAGTTGTGTTAAAAGCTGAAAAACGGGTTACAATATAAAAATAATTACCAATTAACTATGCATGCATAATAAAATAATCGCAAAATTTGCATGTTTAAAATGGTGAATTTTCAGAAAACCGTCTTTCAATTTCAAATTACTTAAAAATTTATTAATTATTCATGTTTTTTTATCATCAAATCGAATCTAAATGAAATTGAAATAAAGACTGTCCTAAAATATCTTTTTAGGATAATCTTGGAAACCTTTTTTATAAATCAATTATTGAATAAAAAGGTTAAAAAGGCTTATTTAGAAATGTGTATAAAAAAAGGATTACTCAACAGTTACCGATTTAGCCAAATTTCTAGGCTGGTCTACATTTTTGCCTAACATTACAGCTATATGGTAAGAGAGTAGTTGTAATGGGATTGTAGTTAAAAGAGGCGACAGAGATTCAACTGTTTCGGGAACTTCAATAACATGGTCAGCCAGATCCCTAACATTTTCGTCACCCTCTGTAACAATGCCAATGATTTTTCCGGATCTAGATTTAATCTCTTGGATGTTACTTAATATTTTTTCGTAATGACCTTTTTTGGTGGCAATTACCACAATTGGCATGTTTTCGTCAATAAGAGCAATGGGTCCATGTTTCATTTCTGCCGCGGGGTAACCTTCAGCATGTATATATGAAATTTCTTTTAATTTCAATGCGCCTTCTAAAGCAACTGGGAAATTGTATCCTCTACCCAAATACAAAAAGTTTCTTGCATTCATATAAGTTTCAGCAATCATCTGTATGTGTACGTCAGATTTTAATGCTTGCTCGACCTTTTGAGGGATTAGCTCTAATTCTTGTAAATGATAATGGTAATCTGATTGGGACAATGAACCCTTTAACTTCGCAAGCTTTAGGGCGATAAGGGTAAGTACGGTTATTTGAGTCGTAAAGGCTTTAGTTGAAGCTACACCAATTTCAGGTCCAGCATGGGTATATGCGCCAGCATCAGTTTCTCTCGCAATTGTTGATCCCACCACATTACAAACTCCAAAAACAAAAGCGCCTTTAGACTTTGCTAATTTAATGGCCGCCAAAGTATCAGCAGTTTCGCCAGATTGTGAAATTGCTATTACAACATCTTTTTCGGTGATAATGGGGTTGCGGTATCGGAATTCTGATGCATATTCTACTTCAACCGGGATTCTTGCTAAATCTTCAAAGATGTACTCTGCAACCAAACCTGCATGCCAAGAGGTCCCGCAGGCAACAATTAAAATACGCTGTGCGTTCATAAACTTTTCAAGGTTGTCATCAACGCCAGACATTTTAATAATTCCTTTATTTGCCAAAAGTCTACCCCTATAAGTATCTTTTATAGCATGAGGCTGTTCATAAATTTCTTTAAGCATGAAATGGTCGTAGCCACCCTTCTCAATCTGCTCTAAATTGAGTTTTAACCTTTGAATATAAGGGTCAACCAATTGATCATCCTTAATCTTCCTTATTTTTACATCTCTGCCAAGTCTAATAACGGCCATTTCTTCATCCTTAAGGTAAATGGCAGTTTTGGTATATTCCAAAAAAGGAGAGGCGTCACTCGCAATAAAGAACTCATCATTGCCTAAACCAATTGCAAGAGGACTGCCCAATTTCGCTACTACGATTTCATTTGGTTTGCGCTTGTCAAAAACGGCAATGGCATAGGCGCCAACAACCTCATTAAGTGCAATTTGAACCGCCTTTCCCAGTTTAGTGTCCTCATGATTCATTACTTCCTCAATAAGGTTTACCAAAACTTCGGTATCAGTATCAGACTTAAAAGTATATCCGCGCTTAATAAGCTCCTGTTTTATGGTTTCATAATTTTCAATGATACCATTATGGATTATTACAAGATTTCCAGAGTTGGAATAATGAGGATGCGAATTTACATCATTAGGCACTCCATGTGTCGCCCATCGGGTATGTCCGATACCCAAACTTCCATTGGTAGAGATACCTGCAGAAAATTTAGTTTCAAGATCTGCTACTTTACCTTTGGTCTTACATAATTGAATATCATTACCATCGTATAGAGCAATGCCGGCACTATCGTAACCGCGATATTCGAGTCTTTTTAATCCATTTAGGATTATTGGATAAGCCTCTCTATTACCAATATAGCCAACAATGCCGCACATAGATTAATAATTTACTTCAGGGTCTGTATAATATATTTCAAGCTCCAATTTTTTTACACCATTAGATTCAGTGCTTCCATGCAAAACAACATTTTTAGGTGTAAGAATAGAGCTAATAGCAAGACCGCCATTTGATGGGTCATTTAATACATCTGCCGGGGCTCTACCACTAGTGTTTTGAGAATCAAAAATATCGTCTATCCTTAAATTACTTGAAACTGTAAGGCCAAGTTTAATATTTTCCCCATTGCCGAGCAATAAATTCCTTACATGATCTGTAATTCTCACTTTATATTTTATACCCTTACCGTCTAATTCTTCTCCTTCCCTTTGTAGTGGCCCTAAATGAATTGACCTATAGGTAAGAGGGCTGGTGCCTCCAGAATAATCAGTTGAAAAATCAATTAAAGGTACGTTGTTTTCAAGATCGTAAAGGTAGATACGATCTGAAATATAAGTTTGGTCTACATCCTCATCTACATAAAAAACCAAATTAGCTTCATTTATTATTTTTTTGGCTCTAACAAATTCACCATCAGCATCTACTTCAGAGAATTCTCTTCTGTAAGATTCAAATTCGTTTAATTCCGGTATGTCATCTTCATTTTCTCCCCCAAATAATTCAATCACCGCCATAGAACCTTGTCCACCTTTTAGGTATAAGCGATCATCACCATTAATTTCATCTGAAGGAATTGGTGTTTCAATCGGACTTAATACATTAAATCTGGTGCCTGTGAAATTTAAATCAAAGCTTGCTGAAATTCTCTCAGCTCCATCTTCAGCAGGGTCTCTTTTGTAATAAATTGTTATACCCGTACCGGAACTTGCAAGATTTAAACTGATTAAAGTTCCTTCATTATTAATAGATTCAGCCTTAAAATAAAGTCCTCTAAAATAATTTCTAAAATTACTGGCATTTGAAAGGACCGGATCTCCTTGCTTGTCAATGATTTTGTTTTTCCAAAAACCTGTTTCTAGATGAACCCTCATTGCAGGATTTAATCTATCCACTACGGCCCCAACAGTATCCCTAAATCTAATTTCAGTTTCTTGTGGTTTAAAGCCAATAGTATCATAAATTTCTGCAGACTGCAGTAATTCGACTGGGATTTGAGAATAACCATCAGAAGCATTAGAATAATACTTCTGGGGAGTATCTATATTTTCACCATTTGGATCAATATTCCTTAGAAAATATGCGTTTTCATAAATGGAGATTTTAATGGGTTCAGATCCATAAACCGAATCTAAACGAAACAGAGATCCATCCTCCTCGGTGCCAATTATAGTGCTAAAATATGGCAGGGTTAGGATGACAGAATCAATTTCTACATTTTCGCCAAATATTGGATTGTAGCTTGCGGGAGTAATTTGAGTAACAAACCCAGCTTCTGAAGACCCAAAAACAGGATCCACAAAATAGCCCAATAAATTATATGGTAAGGTGTTAGTTTGAACAGGTTTATTATCAAAACTTCGGTTGTAGGCTTTGACGTTTAAAACATCCTTGTCAGTATCAAAGTTGAATGTATCTTCATTTATCAAGTCTGAATCTATCGTTGCAAAATCTTTGTCACAGGATACAAAGATGCTTATTGCCATTATGCCCATACTTAGGAATGAAATGGCTTTTTGGAGTCTTCTCATTAAATCTTTTCTAGTTAAGTACCTCAGATTGGTAGAATTCGGTATAAGGTTCTGGAAATTCTTCTGGAGAAAAATAATCTAAAACCGGTTGACTTATGGTGCCAAGGTAAGATTCTAATTCTTCAGGTAGTTCCGATGACCCCTTAATAACGGCATCTGAATTGTTGATAGCCACCTTCATTAAGTTTACATAATTTGGTTCTTCCAAGGGCTTTACCAAATCTTCCTCAACACCATCAAAGAGTACCTTTTTAATCATATTTTTATCTAACGTACCTTCGAAGCCGTCATTGTATACAGATGTAACAATTTTGCTTTCTGTAAAAAGTGGCTCTGTTTTATAATATTCTTTTAAATAAAGTGGTAGGAGAGAAGCCAACCACCCATTTACGTGGATAATGTCTGGTGCCCAATTCAGTTTTTTAACAGTCTCGATAACCCCTTTTGCGAAAAATATTGCCCTTTCATCATTGTCGGGGTACAACTTTCCTTCTTCATCAGTTAGGGTAGCCTTTCTTTTAAAATATTCCTCATTATCAATAAAATAAACCTGAATCCGTTCCTTTGGAATTGAGGCTACTTTAATGATTAAGGGCATATCTAGATCGTTAATCACCAAATTGATACCTGATAATCTTATTACTTCATGAAGTTGATGACGTCGTTCGTTAATGTTACCATACCGTGGCATGAAAATTCGTATTTGTCCCCCTTGTTTATTGACCATTCGGGGTGCCTCAAAAGACATTGACGAAATTTCAGTCTCTGGTAAATATGGCACCACCTCAGATGACACATACAAAATTCTCTTATCTTTCATAAAATCTCTCTCGTTTCTTCGGTTGTGAATAAAAAACATGCAAAATTACAAAAATTATGCAGATCGCTCCTATTGTCTTAAGTTTGTGGGCTGTTAATTTTTGTTAGAATTTGAAAATCTATACAACAAAAAAGGAGATTGCACCAATTATTGAGGGCCTCAGAAAGAAGCAATTAACTATTGGGTTAGTGCCTACTATGGGGGCGTTACACCAAGGCCACATTTCATTGGTAAAGACTGCTTTAGAGGAGACGGATCAAGTAATCGCAAGTATTTTTGTTAATCCTACCCAGTTCAACAACCAGGACGATTTAGATAAATATCCCCGTCCTTTTGAACAAGATATTCAAATGTTGAAGCGTATTTCAGAGAATATTATTGTTTATGCACCAACACCTGAAGATATTTATGATGGTACCGTAAAATCTGAAAATTATGAATTTGACGGTTTAGAAAATCCTATGGAAGGAAAGTTCAGAAAGGGACATTTTGACGGGGTTGGGTCTATTGTTAGGCGCCTATTCGAAACATTAAAACCAAGTGTTGCTTATTTTGGAGAGAAAGATTATCAGCAACTATTGGTAATAAAAAAATTGGTTGAAAAACTTCGAATACCAGTAGAAATTAAGGGTTGTCCGATTTTGAGAGAATCCGATGGTTTAGCCATGAGTTCGAGAAACGGGAGGCTTTCAAAAATCGATCGAGATGCGGCTCCCTTTATCTTCAAAACCCTAAATACTGCCAAAAAAATGTTTGGCATAAAAAGTGCGACAAAGGTGATGGAGTGGGTAACCAAGCAATTTGCGGCACATCCATTGTTGAAATTGGAGTATTTCCAAATTGCAGATTCGGCTACCTTAGAACCAATTAATCGAAAATCAAAAACCAAAACGTATAGGGCATTTATTGCTGTCTATGCAGGCGATGTTAGGTTAATAGATAATATCGCCCTCAATTAACTAGGAGAATTGATGCAAATTCAAGTCGTAAAATCGAAAATACATAGAGTTAAGGTCACAGGGGCCGACCTCAATTATATTGGTAGCATAACCATAGATGAAGATCTCATGGATGCAGCTAATATTATACAAGGAGAAAAGGTGCAAGTTGTGAATAATAATAACGGGGAAAGATTAGAAACTTATGTTATCCCAGGTAAAAGAAATAGTGGTGAGATTACACTCAATGGTGCAGCTGCCCGAAAGGTGGCAGTTGGGGATGTACTCATTTTAATCACTTATGCCTGGATGGATATTGAAGAGGCAAAGTCGTTCAAACCTTCTTTGGTTTTCCCTAATGAAGAAACAAATCTTTTAAATTGATATTTTGAAAAATAAAACCAAGGGCACTCTTAAAATTGTGGTTCCTGTAATACTAGCCATTGCCTTTGGTATTTTCACATTTAAAAAATTGCCTGTAGATGAGATGGTGCCTTATTTTAAGTCCGCCAATTATTTATGGATAGGTGTTGGAACTTTTTTAGGGCTTCTCAGTCACCTATCACGGGCATATAGATGGCAGTATCTCCTAGAACCATTGGGATATAAGATTAAACTTCCAAATAGTATAATGGCTGTATTCATAGCCTATTTGGCAAATTATGGAATTCCGAGATCTGGTGAAATACTTAGGGCTACGGTAGCAACCAATTATGAAAATATACCGTTTGAAAAAGGATTCGGCACTATTATCGCTGAGCGTGTGGCCGATGTTGTTGTAATGTTTGCCATTATTGGAATAACCTTGCTGATGCAATTTCAATTCATTTATAATTTATTAATAAATGCAATCGGCGGAGGAAAGTTAATTGTTTTTGGGGTCGTTGGCTTTGTCCTTGCTATGATTTTGTATTTTATATTGAGGAAATCCCAATCATCTTTTATTATTAAAGTTAGAACCTTTGTTAAAGGTTTGGTTGAGGGAATTACCAGCATTCTCAAATTAAGACGGAAGTGGCAATTTATTTTTCATACCCTCTTTATTTGGGGAATGTATCTTTCAATGTTTTATGTAACGACTTTTGCAATTCCTGAATTGGAGTGGTTGCCAATTGGTGCAATTTTGGTTGCATTTATTTCAGCAAGTTTTACAATTGCCGCTACAAATGGAGGTATTTTTGTTTATCCCCTGGCCGTAATGGCCGCATTTTCCCTATTTAATCTTCCGGAAGATCCTAGTTATGCCTTTGGATGGGTTATGTGGACAAGCCAAACTATACTTATAATAATTTTAGGAAGTTTATCGTTTCTACTTTTGCCGCTATATAATAAAAATAAATTGGCAATAGGTTGATTATCAATCATACACGAGTGGAAATTTTAATGTAATTTTATCCAACAAATCAAACCCAAAGAGAACATGAAAAAGATTTACTTTTTTTTGGTGGTCTTAGTTTCCTCCCTAACCTACTCGCAAGTTATCAATGAGACCTTCGATTCCTCTAAAATGATGGAAAAGCGAGGGTTGAAAATTCAACTACCTAGAAATTATAAACCAGACAGCAAAGAAGTTTATCCCTTAGTGGTTGTTCTAGATGGAGACTATCTCTTTGAACCGGTTACGGGTAATGTGGATTATCAGTCTTATTGGAATGATATGCCAGACTGTATAGTGGTTGGTATTCAGCAATCTGAAACCAGGGATTTGGATTTTTATTATAGTGAGGAAACCGATTTTCCTGCTCATGAAGGTGCTTTGTTTTTTGAATTTATCGGCATGGAGCTTATTCCGTATTTGGAAGAAAAGTACCGCGCTTCAGATTTTAGAATAGCGGTCGGTCATGACATGGGAGCTAATTTTTTGAATTATTATCTTTTTAAAGAATTTCCAGTTTTTGACGCCTATATTATGCTTAGTCCAGATTTTGCTCCTGGAATAGAGCCGAAATTGGCTGAGCGATTCTCAACTTTACAACATGAAACATTTTATTATTTAGCTACGGCGGAAGAAGATATATCAAGATTAAAAGAATCCATTGAAAAGGCAAATAAGTTATTTGCTACTGTTTCTAATGAAAAATTGCATTATAAGTTCGACAACTTTGAAGATACTAACCATTATTCACTCGTGGGGCAAGGTATTCCCAAAGCCTTAAACTCCATTTTCTATCTCTATAAACCTATAAGTGCTAAAGAGTATAAGGAGGAAATGTTAACGTATTCTGGTAGCGCAATGGAATATCTGTTGAAAAAGTATGAGGCTATTAAAGGGCTTTATGGTTTCGAGAAGAAGGTTATTGAAAATGATTTGAGAGCTGTAGCGGCTGCCGCCAAAAAGAAAGATGATTTAGAAACAATTAAAGAACTTTCAAAATTAGCACGTAAGGAATATCCCGATTCTATGATTAGTGCTTATTACCAAGGACTATATTTTGAAGAAGAGGGAAATATGAAAAAAGCCCTTCAATACTACCAATCAGGATTATTATTGGAACCTTCCCAGTTTATAAATAAGGATATTTTGTTGGATAAAATTTACGATATCCAGGGCTCTGAAGGAAACTAATAGTGCATTTCATCGAAAAAATTAGCAATTTATCGAAAAAAAGGTTTATTTAGCTCTTCCAAATTAACCTACTTAACCGATGAAACGAGTTGCCTCAATTCTGCTTGTTTTTCTTTTTGCGTTAACATTGAATGCGCAAACAGTTGTCGAGAGTTTCAAGTCTCGAAAAATGAATTCCGTTCGAAGTTTAAAAATTCAACTTCCAGAAAACTACGATCCAGATTCAGGTGTACAGTATCCCTTGGTCGTTGTATTCGATGCGGAATATTTGTTTGAACCCGTTGCCGGACAGATTAAATTTCAAAAGTATTTCGATGAAATGCCTCCTGTTATTATAGTTGGTATTGTTCAAGGAAATGAACGATTCTATGATAGTTATTTTGATGAGGTTTCTGGATTGCCATTTGAGTCCGGCTCTAGATTTTATGAATTCATTGGGCAAGAATTATTACCTTATTTAGGTGAAAAATATTCAATCGGGCCATTTAAAATGGCTGTGGGTCATAACATAATGGGGAATTTCATCAACAGTTTTATATTGAAAGATGATCCCATATTTTCCGCTTATGTGAATTTAAGCCCTGATTTAAATGGTGCCATGGGCCGAAATGTTGCCGAACGTTTATCATATATCAAAAAAGACATCTTTTATTATATGGCAACAAGCGATAAGGATATACCAGCCATAAGAAAGACCATTCTTGAAACCAATGATGAGTTAGTTGCGATAGATAATGATAATTTTAATTATTATTTCGATGATTTTAAAAATGAATCGCACTACACCCTGGTTACAGGAGCTATCTCAAGAGCTTTCGATCAAATATTTGATTTGTATAAACCTATTTCGGAAAAGGAGTTAGTAGATAAGGTGAAACCTTACAAGGGAACTTTAGACCAATATTTAGTTGGCCGTTACCAAAAGATTAAGAATTTATTTGGGGTGGTTAAAGAAATTTCAGAAGATGAATTTCAAAAAATGGTAAGTGCTGCAGAAGATCGAAACGATTTGGAATCTCTTGAGCAACTTGGAAAATTGGCCAGGAAAGAATTTCCGGATTCAATGCTTGGTACCTATTATTTGGCACAGTATTACGAAAAATCAGGAAAGCCTAAAAAGGCAAGAAAATTATACGAATCAGCTCTCGAGTTAGAGTCTACCCCTTTAATTAACAAGGAATACATTATGTCTTTGGTTGAAAAAATGGAAGTTGTCGGTCAAGATGATGAGATTGATGAAATCGATGATGAAAACGACAATTAATATTAGAAATTTAAAATTCCAACCCACTAAACTTTCATAAATACTGTTTCCATAAGCCCGATATTTTTCGGGCTTATGCTTATTTTTAGCCAAACTTTTTTATTGAATGGCTAAAACCAAAACAACATTTTTTTGCCAAAATTGCGGAGCCCAATTTTCTAAATGGCAGGGTCAATGTACTTCTTGCCGTCAATGGAATACCATAGTGGAAGAGGTTATCCAAAAACCTCAAAAGTCTGATTGGAAATCTGATGTTTCCAACACAAAGGTTTCTAAACCTTTAAAAATTGACGAAATTGATGGTAGATTGGAGGCCCGTTTTCCAACTTCCGATAACGAATATAACAGAGTGCTCGGAGGAGGTATTGTGCCCGGTTCAGTTATTCTGATTGGTGGAGAGCCCGGTATTGGTAAAAGTACCTTAATGCTGCAATTAGCTCTAAAGTTTCCGATTAAAACCCTTTATGTTTCAGGTGAGGAAAGCCAAAAGCAGATTAAAATGCGAGCTGAACGGATTAGTAATAAAAACAATAACTGTTTTATTCTTACCGAAACAAATACTCAAAATATATTTAGACAAATTGAAGAATTAGAGCCAGATATTCTCATAGTTGATTCAATACAGACACTTCATAGCGACTATATAGATTCCTCTGCGGGAAGCATTTCTCAAATAAAAGAATGTGCATCAGATTTAATTCGGTATGCTAAGGAAACATCAACTCCTGTAATACTTATTGGCCATATAACTAAAGATGGCAATATTGCCGGACCGAAAATATTGGAACATATGGTTGATACAGTCTTGCAGTTTGAAGGGGATCGCAACCATGTGTTTAGGATTTTAAGGGCACAAAAAAACCGATTCGGATCTACTAGTGAATTAGGGATTTATGAAATGCAAGGTTCTGGTTTAAGAGAAGTAAGTGACCCTAGCGATATTTTATTATCGAGGAAAGAAGAAGATTTAAGCGGAAGTGCCGTGGCGGCAACCTTAGAAGGTATGCGGCCTTTAATGATTGAAATTCAGGCCCTGGTGAGCACTGCCGTATATGGCACGCCTCAGAGATCGGCCACCGGATTTAATGCAAAGCGCTTAAATATGTTGCTGGCCGTTTTAGAAAAACGCGCAGGTTTTCGTTTGGGTACTAAGGATGTTTTTCTTAATGTAACAGGAGGGATCACTGTAGACGACCCTGCAATTGACCTTGCAGTAATTGCTGCTATTTTATCTTCAAATGAGGATCAACCACTGCCGAGAGATGTTTGTTTTGCTGCAGAAGTTGGTCTTTCTGGTGAAATTAGACCTGTCCAAAGGGTTGAACAGCGAATTCTTGAGGCGGAGAAACTAGGGTTTTCAAAAATTTTCATTTCTAAATACAGTAAATTTCACTCCCCAAAAGAAGGTATTCAAATAATTAAACTAGGAAGGATCGAGGACCTAGTTAACCACTTGATTTAAAATGCGAAAACCATAAAAATTATATGGCTAAAAATCCTTAATTTCGCAGACTTATTAGAAATGAGTGATCATGAGCGTGAAATTTCCTGAATATAAAGGACTTGACCTATCTGAAGTTGCCAAAGAAGTACTGAAATACTGGAAGGTAAACAACCTTTTTGAAAAGAGTGTTTCAACCAGGGAAGGCAAACATCCTTACGTCTTTTTTGAAGGTCCTCCTTCTGCAAATGGACTTCCTGGTGTACACCATGTCTTGGCAAGAACCATAAAGGATATTTTCCCTAGGTATAAAACCATGAAGGGGTACCAAGTTAAGCGTAAAGCTGGCTGGGATACTCATGGGCTTCCTATTGAGTTAGGAGTTGAAAAAGAATTGGGCATTACCAAAGAAGATATTGGGAAAAGCATAACGATAGAAGACTATAATGCTGCTTGTAAGAAAGCGGTAATGCGTTATACGGATGTTTGGAATGATCTTACTGAAAAGATGGGTTATTGGGTGGATATGGACGATCCATATATCACTTATGAACCTAAATATATGGAGAGCGTTTGGTGGTTGCTCAAACAGATATACGATAAGAATTTATTATACAAAGGCTATACCATTCAACCGTATTCCCCAAAAGCTGGAACTGGTTTAAGTTCCCATGAATTGAATCAACCAGGTACTTACCAAGATGTGACTGACACCACTGTTGTCGCCCAGTTTAAAGCAAATTCTGAAAGTTTACCAGATTTCCTTAAGGAATATGGAGATATTCATTTTTTGGCATGGACGACCACTCCGTGGACATTGCCGTCTAATACTGCCTTAACGGTTGGGCCTAAGATTGAATATGTTTTAGTAAAAACATTTAACCAATACACTTTTGAGCCTATAAGTGTTATTTTGGCCAAACCTCTTGTGGGTTATCAATTCAGCGGAAAATTTGTTGAGGTTAAAAATGAATCAGACTTAGAAGCTTTTTCGGAGGGAGAAAAGAAAATACCTTATTTGGTGATTAAATCCTTTGTTGGTAAAGACCTAGTTGGTATTACCTATGAACAATTATTACCATACGCATTGCCCAACGATAATCCGGAAAATGCTTTTAGGGTTATCAGTGGAGATTTCGTTACGACGGAAGATGGAACAGGTATTGTTCATACCGCACCAACCTTTGGTGCTGATGATGCCTTGGTTGCAAAACAAGCGGTTCCGGAAGTTCCTCCTATGTTGGTAAAAGATGAAAATGACAATCTTGTGCCCCTCGTGGATCTTCAAGGTAAGTTTCGTCCAGAAATGCAAGAGTTTGCCGGCAAGTATGTTAAGAATGAATATTATGATGATGGCGAAGCTCCAGAAAAATCTATTGATGTTGAACTTGCCATTAAACTTAAAATAGAGAATAAAGCCTTTAAGGTTGAAAAATATAAGCACACTTATCCGAATTGTTGGAGAACTGATAAACCTATACTTTACTACCCATTAGATTCTTGGTTTATTAAAGTTACCGATGTTCGAGATAGGATGCATGAATTGAACTCTACTATCAATTGGAAGCCTAAGGCAACTGGTGAAGGACGTTTTGGCAATTGGCTCGCTAATGCTAATGATTGGAATTTATCTCGTTCACGTTATTGGGGTATTCCTTTGCCAATATGGAGATCAGCAGACGGCAAAGAAGCCAAATGTATTGGTTCTGTGGAGGAACTTAAAAATGAAATGGCTAAAGCTGTTGACGCTGGAGTTATGCCTAAAGATATTTTCGCTGACTTTAAAATTGGTGATATGTCTGAAGAAAACTATGCCACGATTGATCTACACAAAAATATTGTGGACCAAATTGTTTTGGTTTCAGAATCTGGTCAACCGATGACACGTGAAAGTGATCTTATAGATGTATGGTTCGATTCAGGCAGCATGCCTTATGCTCAATGGCATTATCCATTTGAAAATAAAAAGAAAATCGATGGTCATGAAGCCTATCCAGCAGATTTTATTGCAGAAGGTGTTGACCAAACAAGAGGTTGGTTCTACACCCTCCATGCTATTGCCACCATGGTTTTTGATTCTGTGGCGTATAAAAATGTCGTTTCAAATGGTTTAGTTCTAGATAAAAATGGTCAGAAAATGTCCAAACGTTTAGGAAATGCTATAGATCCATTTGATACGTTGGAAACCTATGGTGCGGATGCTACTCGTTGGTACATGATTAGCAATGCAAACCCATGGGACAACTTAAAATTCGATTTGGATGGTGTTGAAGAGGTGAAGCGAAAGTTTTTTGGAACTCTTTACAATACCTATGCATTTTTTACGCTATATGCCAATTTAGATAACTTTAGGTACAAAGAAGCTGATATTGATATAGCAAAAAGGCCTGAAATAGACCGTTGGATTCTTTCAGAATTGAATACCCTGATTCAAAAAGTTGATAATTATTATTCTGATTATGAACCTACAAGGGCTGCAAGGGCGATTTCAGATTTTACACAAGATTACCTAAGTAATTGGTTTGTGCGTTTAAGCCGAAGACGTTATTGGAAAGGTGATTACCAAGAAGATAAAATCTCGGCATATCAAACATTATATACCTGTTTAGTGACCATTGCCAAGTTGGGAGCCCCTATTGCACCCTTCTATATGGATCGACTTTACAAGGATTTGAACAATAGCACTCAAAAAGAACCGTTTGAAAGTGTACACTTAGCCGAATTTCCAAATTATAATGAGGCATTGGTGGATAGTTCTTTGGAAAGAAAAATGGAAAACGCCCAAACCATAGCCTCTTTGGTATTGTCCTTAAGGGCAAAAGAGAAGATAAAGGTGAGGCAGCCATTAAAAAAGGTAATGGTTCCTGTTAATAGTGAGCAGCAGAAAAGTGAAATATTAGCTGTTTCAGATTTAATTAAATCCGAGGTTAATGTAAAGGAACTAGAGGTATTAGAAGATGCATCAGATATCATTGTTAAACAAATTAAGCCTAACTTTAAAGTGTTAGGACCAAAATTTGGTAAAGACATGAAAGCTATTGCTGCTGAAGTAGCAAAAATGACACCTGAAGACATTAAAAAAATCGAGGAAACAGGCAGTTTTACTGTTGATGTGAATGGAAAAAACATTAACTTGGAACGATCTGATGTTGAAATTAGTTCTCAGGATATTGAAGGTTGGTTGGTTGCCAGTGAAGATGGATTGACTGTAGCTTTGGATATCACAATTGATGATGAGTTAAAGCAAGAAGGAATTGCTAGGGAACTTGTAAACAGGATTCAAAATTTAAGGAAAGACTCTGGTTATGAGTTAACAGATAGGATTGTTGTTCAATTGGAAAAGGATAAAGAATTAATTCTAGCGATAGACAATAATTTAAATTATATAAAAACAGAAACTTTAACAGAAAAAATAGATATTTTAGACCGATTAAATGATGGTATAGAAATTGCTTTTGACGATGTAAATACCAAATTATTGATTCAAAAATTTTAAGATCATGGGAGTAGATACAAACATTCGATATTCAGACAAGGATTTAGCGGAGTTCAAGGAACTTATTCAGGAAAAAATTAAAAAAGCCGAACACGATCTTGAATTAATTAAGAGCGCTTACATGAATGACCTTAATAACGGTACTGATGATACATCGCCCACTTTTAAGGCATTTGAGGAAGGAAGTGAAACAATGAGTAAAGAAGCGAATTCACAATTGGCGATTCGTCAAGAAAAATTTATTCGCGATTTAAAAAATGCCATCATTCGTATTGAGAACAAAACTTATGGCATTTGCAGAGTTACCGGAAAATTAATCAGTAAAGAAAGATTAAAATTGGTTCCTCATGCCACTCTTAGTATTGAAGCTAAAAACATGCAGAAATAATTACTTTGTTACACATAGGGAAACCGTCTTGCCTTTAGCATGACGGTTTTTCTTTTTTAATTAATAATTAATTGCATGTCCCTCACAAAATCATCCCTTTTAATAGTCCTTATTTTAGTAATTGACCAGGTAAGCAAGGTGTATGTAAAAACACATTTCGCTTTAAACGATGGCTTCGTTGTTTTTGATTGGTTCAAGATTTTATTCGTTGAGAATGATGGCATGGCTTGGGGAACAAAAATCAGTGATTTAATCCCAATTATTACAGATCAATCGGCTAAATTATTTCTAACACTTTTCAGGATAATTGCTGTTTTTGGAATTGGAATCTGGTTGGGTAATTCTATAAAGAATGGTAAGACTAGTTTGTTGATAATTGCAATTTCCCTAATTCTAGCTGGAGCTTTGGGCAACATCATAGATTCTGTTTTTTATGGAATAATCTTCAATGACAGTCATGGACAAATTGCAACATTTTTGCCTGAAGGGGGTGGATATTCATCCTTATTCCACGGGAAGGTTGTAGATATGCTGTATTTTCCTATTTGGAAAGGTGCCTTTCCGTATTGGATGCCTTTTGTCGGTGGAGAAATGTTCACCTTTTTCAATCCAGTTTTTAATATCGCAGACATGGCAATAAGTACTGGTATTGGAATGCTTATCTTTTTTAATAAGGCCGCTTTTCGGGAATCTTAAAATTTATAAATTTCGTTTGGTGAAACCACAAATTTTAATGGGATGTCTCCAGAATGGATACCTTCTATTTTTTTTATCGGAGGAAAAAGAGAGAGCCCAATGGTAATCAATTCTGGTTTACATTCGGTTAAAAACCGATCATAAAAACCCTTACCATATCCTACCCTGTGGCCCTGAAGGTCAAATGCTAACAATGGTACAAATACCACATCAATTTGCTTGGGTGTTATTTCTATGCCCTCAAGAGGCTCGGGAATTCCCCAATTATTTATTTTAATGGTTGTGTTGTCGGTTAGTAGGAAATGGGAAAGGCCGTTTTCATTAAAATTGGTTTTGGGTACAACAATATTTTTATCCTTCCCTGAAAGTATGTTGAGAATATAATCCGTTTGAATCTCCTTTTTTTCTTGAATGCTCAAGAAAATATGATAGCTGGCATAATCCCAAATTTTGAGATTCAAAAGTTGATTGGCAATTTTTAAGCTCAGATCATCAACTTCATCATTTTTAAGCTCTTCCCGTTTACTTTTGTAGACTTTGCGGATTTCTGACTTGGTCACACCTTGGCAAGTTTCGAAGTTATATGAAATAGGGCGTCACCTTGATAAACTATAGGCGCTTCGTTCACATTAATGATATACCCTGAAATCTCTGACTTAACTATATGATCAAATTTACCATATGGATCTGTAATATGTCCAAGAATCTGATTTTTGGTCACTTGAGTATTTATTTTAACCGTTGCTTGAAACATGCCTGAAAAGTTTGCGCGTTGCCAACGACTTCCTACTATAAATACCGGTGGCTTCTCAACTGTTCGTGCTTTGAACTTGTTATTGAGCATATCAAAATGTTTCAATATCCGTTTTGCACCATTAATGCCAGTTTTGGTAATATTGTTGTCTATATGAAAAGATTTGCCCCCCTCGAATAGCAATAAGGGCTTTTTCAATTTGTAACAGGCATGCCGAAAGGAACGTTTTAAGTTTTTAGAGTATAACACGAAAGGAGCTCCAAATATTTTTGCATATTCATTTAGCTCAGGATTATGTTTGGCAATTCTAATTTGGGGAGAATTGAATCTACCCGCTCCACCGGTGTGAAAATCCATAATAAAATCTACATCCGGAACCACTTCAGTCATCAAGGTGTAGGCAACTCTACTTGCTAGTGAGCCCAACCTTAAACCTGGAAATACACGGTTTAAATCGCGCCCGTCAGGGAATTCGCGTTTGAGGTTTATAAATCCAAAAACGTTTATCACGGGCATGCAAATGATCGTCCCACATTTAGGTTTGTTTATACCTTTTGCAATTATCTGTCGTATAATTTCTACTCCATTTACTTCATCTCCATGTATGCCTGCTGTAAATAATACAACTGGTCCTGGGTTGGTGGATCTTTCTATAATTACAGGTACATCAACTGTTGATGTGGTGTGGAGTTTGGCAACATCAAAACTTAGTTCGGCGCTCTCTCCTGGGCCAATTATTTCCCCAAGAACTGTTATATTTTCCTTGGGTTCGTATGTCATTTGGAGATGGCGTTTCTTTCTATATAGGTAATTATACTTCGAGCAATGTTACGACCAGTTGCTCCCTCAATACCTTCCAAGCCGGGAGTCGAATTTACTTCAAGCAATAATGGGCCTCGGGCCGATTGTAACATGTCGACACCACACACAGGTAGTTTTAATACTCTAGATGCCTTCATTGCCAATTGTAATTCATCATGGTTTAACTTCATGATCTCTGCTGTGCCTCCTCTATGCAAATTAGAACGGAATTCTCCATCTTTTCCTTGGCGCTTCATTGCACCAACTACCTGTCCATCAACAATCAAAGCTCTTATGTCCGCCCCTTTAGCTTCTTTAATGAATTCCTGGACAATAACTCTCGCTTGTAATCCATTAAAAGCCTCTAAAACTGATTCAGCTGCATTTTGGTTTTCGGCCAAAACAACACCAAGTCCTTGGGTGCCCTCAAGTAGTTTTATAATAACGGGGGTGCCTCCAACTCTTTCTATTACTTCGTCAACATCTCTTGAATAGTTCGTAAAAACCGTTTTTGGCATACCAATTCCTGCTTTACTTAAGCGTTGTAAACTTCGTAATTTATCACGAGATCTGGTTATAGAGTCTGAAGTACATATGGTGAAAACGCCCATCATTTCAAATTGCCGAACCACTGCGCAGCCATAGAAGGTAATAGATGCTCCAATCCTAGGAATAATAGCATCTACATAATCTAACAATCTGTCTTTATAGAAAATTGTTGGCCTTTCTTTTTCAATTATAATATCGCATTTAAGAGGGTCTATAACCTCTACATGGTGGTTTCTACTTCTTCCTTCTTCAACGAGTCTTTGGGTTGAATATAGATTAGAATTACGGGATAATATTACAATGTTCATTTAGAGCGTTGTGCGTATGATAAATTTTCTTGATCAACATCCACCATAAATTTTTTGGAGAGAAATTGTCTGCCAATTAATACGGGAAATTTCATATCCTCTCTCGTGCTTAAAGTTAAGTTAATCTTATACGTTTTTCCAAACAAAAGAATTTGAGATTTTATTTTGAAGCGATTCTCCCTAAAACCATTACTGCTTTTAACATCTGTTCTCTTAAAGGAACTAAATACAACCTGCTTCCCGCTGAAATTTGGGTGGTCCTCACTATGAAAGGTACAGTATAATTTTCCGTCTATTTCAGCAATTTCTGAACAGTGAATTGCCGAGGTATAAGCTCCTGTGTCGATCTTAATGTCGATATCGAAGAGGTTTAACTCAGGAAAATCAGCTATATCAGTTCTGCCAATAATTTGCTTGTTCATTCCGTTTTTAAAGTGGTGCAAAAGTACACAATTATACTTCCTTAAATTTACCATTATTGAGGATATTTTGGCAGGTATTGCAACTTGCTATAACTTTGGAAAACAGTATATTTTTTATGAGCAACCCCTCTCTTGAACTTCAATTGAAAACACTCCCAAATCAGCCGGGGGTTTATCAATACTATGATAAAAATGGTAAAATCCTCTACGTTGGTAAAGCAAAGAATTTAAAGAAGAGAGTAAGTTCATATTTTACCAAGCAACACGATTCTGGGCGTACACGTGTATTGGTTAAAAAGATTAGCGAAATACGTCATATCGTAGTTAATTCAGAAACTGACGCACTTCTTCTTGAAAACAACCTTATTAAAAAGCATCAGCCACGTTATAATGTGATGCTTAAGGATGATAAATCTTATCCTTGGATATGCGTGAAGAATGAGCGTTTTCCACGGGTTTTTTCAACAAGGAATGTTATTAGGGATGGTTCAGATTATTTCGGTCCATATACAAGTATGAAAACCGTGCGCACCTTATTGGGGCTAATAAAAGGGCTTTATCATATTCGAACTTGTAATTACAATCTTTCCGAAGAAAAGATTGAAGCCGGAAAATATAAAGTCTGTCTAGAATATCATCTTGGTAATTGTAAGGGACCTTGTGAAGGTTTGGAGTCTGAGGCGTCTTACCATGGGAATATAAATGCCATCAAAGAAATTCTAAAGGGTAACTTTAAGGATAGTCTTAATGCTTTTAAGGAGCAGATGAAAGATTATGCTGAGCAAATGCAATTTGAAGATGCGCAACGTATAAAAGAAAAAATTGACATTTTAAGTAACTATCAGGCAAAATCAACGGTTGTAAATCCGACTATAAGTAATGTGGATGTCTTTTCAATAGTAAGTGATGAGAGTTATGCCTACATTAATTTTCTGCAGCTTTCCTATGGTTCTATTATTAGGTCACATACCTTAGAAGTTAAAAAGAAACTCGATGAAACTGATGAGGAACTATTGGAACTCGCAGCTACGGAGATTAGACAACGTTTCCATTCCCAGTCTAAAGAGGTATATGTCCCTTTAGAAATAGATTTAGGGGAGGCTGTGAAAGTTACAGTTCCCAAACTGGGGGATAAAAGGAAAATTTTAGATTTGTCGCTTCGAAATGCCAAGTTTCATCGCTTGGAACAATTGAAACAAGTTAAGATCACCGATCCAGACCGCCATACAGATCGATTGATGGCACAAATGAAGGTGGATTTGCGTTTAAATAAAGAACCTAGACATATTGAATGTTTTGACAACAGTAATATTCAAGGTTCTAATCCTGTTGCCGCTTGCGTAGTGTTTAAAGATGGTAAACCAAGCAAAAAGGAATATCGGCATTTCAATATAAAAACTGTTGATGGTCCAAATGATTTTGCCTCAATGGAAGAAGTGGTTTTTAGGCGCTACAGACGGTTGATGGAAGAAGATGAGTCCTTACCCGAGCTGATAATAATAGATGGAGGTAAAGGGCAGCTTTCATCCGCCCTGAAGAGTTTAGATCGACTTGGCCTACGAAAAAAAATAGCCATTGTTGGCATAGCAAAAAGATTAGAAGAATTGTTTTACCCAGACGATCCAATTCCGTTATATTTAGATAAGAAAAGTGAGACTCTCAAAGTAATTCAGCAACTTCGAAATGAGGCGCACCGTTTTGGGATAAAACATCACAGAAACAAGAGGAGTAAGAGTGCAATACAGAATGAATTGGAGAACATCCCAGGTGTAGGAGAAAAAACGATCGTACAACTCATGAAAAAATTTAAATCTGTTAAACGATTATCCAATGCGTCTTTGGAAGAGATTTCATCAGAAATTGGGGTTTCTAGAGCGGAAAAAATATTAGCCTATTTTAAAGGCAAATGAAGAAAATTTATGTTTTAATATTAATTGTACTAATGACGGCCAATGGTTGGTCTCAAGAAAGTAATTCTACCGATAGTAAAAAAATTGGATTAGTTTTAAGTGGGGGTGGAGCGAAGGGTTTTGCACATATTGGGGTCTTAAAAGTTATAGACAGTCTCGATATAAAGATTGATTATATAGCCGGGACTAGCATGGGTGCAATTATAGGCTCTCTTTATGCTTCAGGTTATAGTGGAAAGCAATTAGATTCTATTTTCCAAAGCTTAAACATCACTTCAATAGTTAATGATGATTTGCCAAGAGCCTCACAAACCTTTTATGAACGTGAGCATATCGAAAAATATGCTGTTACTCTACCTTTTTCAAGATTTCGTTTAAGCCTGCCTTCGGCCTTATCGAGAGGACAGAATGTTTACAGCCTATTGACCAAATTACTATTGCATGTAAACGATGTTGACTATTTTGAGAATTTACCAATACCTTTTTTCTGTATGGCGACAGATGTTGAAACAGGTGAGGAGGTAATGTTGGATCATGGCAATTTGGCTATGGCGACGAGAGCGAGTGGAGCATTTCCGACCCTATTTCAACCTGTAGAAATTAATGGAAGGTTTCTAATCGATGGCGGTGTAGTCAATAATTACCCTATCGATGAATTAAGAGCTAAAGGAATGGATCTCATTATAGGTGTTGATGTGCAGGATGGGTTAGCAGATATGGAGGAAATGGGTTCAGCGCCAGATGTTCTAGTTCAAATAAATAATTTTAGGACTATCGAAGCAATGAAGAATAAATCCTTGAAAACGGATATCTATATTAAGCCAGATATAAAGGAGTTTTCTGTTGTGTCTTTCAGTCAAGGGGAAAAAATAATAAAAAGCGGTGAGGTTGCGGCAAAAAATGCGATTACTGAATTGAACAAACTACCTAAGTATTCTTTTAATTACCCCAAAACACAAATTGTTATTCGGCCCATAGATTCCTTGCGACTAGACAATATCAGGATATTTGGAAATTACAATTACAGCCGGTCTTACATTCTTGGAAAGTTAAAGCTGAAAACAGGAGGTAGTTTTAAATATGAAGATTTTGCTGATGGAATGAACAACTTGGTTGCGACTAATAATTTTGATAATGTTTATTACAAACTCAATAAAGTTGATTTAGAAAACACATATGATCTTCACATTTCTGTGAAAGAAGCAAAAACAACTGCTTTTCTAAAATTGGGGATCCATTATGACGATTTATACAAAAGTGCTGCCCTTATAAACTACACCAAAAACCGTGTTCTTTTCAATAATGATGTTTTTAGCCTAGATGTTATTTTGGGTGATAATGTCCGATTTAATATGGATTATTTAATTGATAAGGGATTTTATTGGAGTATAGGCTTAAATTCAAGATTCAATCAATTTAATAAAAGTATAGGCCCGGAGCTTTTCCCAGAGTATGATGGTATTGATTTGTCGAATGTAAGAAAGCTGAATGTAGACTTAAATGATTTTACAAATCAGCTGTACCTCCAAACTTTATTGGGAAATGATTTTGCATTTACAATTGGCGGTGAGCATAAACGTCTAATAATAAAAACAGAAACCTTAAAATCTAGATCCGGATCAGAGGAAGATGATTTTTATTTGGAGGATACAGATTACATAAGTGCATTTGGCAATTTAAAATTCGATACTTTCGATGACAAATATTTTCCAACCAAAGGGTTTTATTTTTTAGGGGATTTCCATTTAACTTTATTTGCTTCACATTTTAACCCAGATTTTTCACAGTTCTCTACTTTAAAATCTGATATTGGTTATGCTTTTAGCGTGTCTGATCGGCTATCGTTTAATTTGAGAACACAGGGTGGTTTTAGGATAGGGGATGATACTACACCTACCTTATATTTTGCCTTAGGGGGCTATGGTAACAATTACATAAACAATTTTATTCCTTTTTACGGTTATGAGCCGATATCCTTAATAGGTGATAGTTTCGTGAAATCGCTATTTAATATGGACTATGAAATTTTTGACAAACACCATATCTTATTATCCGCCAATTATGCAAACATCGAAAATTCTATTTTCGAAACTGGTGAATGGTTCAGTTGGCCAGATTACAGTGGTTATGCAGTCGGTTATAGTTTAGAGACATTTTTGGGTCCTGTGGAGGCAAAATATAGTTGGTCTCCAGAAAACAGTAGCGGTTTTTGGTTGTTTAATGTGGGATTTTGGTTTTAGACGGAATAGATGAGAATTTTATTCTTGAAAAAAATTGCGATATTTGTGAAGTATGATTTTGTTTTATTCAGATCTTCTGTCATTTCTTCATTTTCTTATCAAGAGAAATCCTGAATAAGTCTTCCTTTTTGTATCTTTAAGAGAATAGGTTATTGGGTATTAACCAATACAAATTCTTCATACAAACTCATTTCAAACTTAAAATTATGCCCATTTATCACAAATTAGGTGACATACCACATAAGCGACACACTCAATTTAGAAAACCAGATGGTTCCCTGTATTCTGAGCAATTGTTTGGAACCATTGGATTCGATGGTATGTACTCTAATAGTTATCATCTCTATCGTCCTACAATGGTAAAGGAGATTGCTTCGGAATTAGATATGGCGCCTAAGATTGCTAAGGCAAACCACATTCAATCTTTTAAGTTTAAAGGTTTTGAAATAAAGCCTGAAGCAGATTATTTACAGAGCCGAAAAACGGTTTTGGCAAATTCTGATTGTCGAATTATTCTGGCAGCACCTACCGATTCGTTGGAAGATTACTTTTATAAAAACGCCGATGCTGATGAATTGATATTTATCCATAAAGGATCTGGAACTCTGAGGACCCATTTGGGAAATATCGATTTTAAGTATGGTGATTATCTGGTTGTGCCAAGGGGAATGATTTATAAAATGAAATTTAACACAGATGATAATCGACTGTTTATTGTAGAATCCTATCGACCTATTTATACGCCAAAGCGCTACAGAAATTGGTTTGGTCAATTGTTGGAACACGCTCCGTACTGCGAACGGGATATACGTAAACCCTCTATACTAGAAACTCATGATGAAAAGGGTGAATTTACAATAAAGATTAAAAAACAAGATACACTCTTTGATGTTGTTTATGCTTCACATCCTTTTGATGTAGTTGGGTATGATGGTTATAACTACCCCTATGCATTATCCATCCATGATTTTGAACCTATAACCGGTCGTATCCATCAGCCACCACCAGTCCATCAAACTTTTGAAACCGATGCCTTTGTGGTGTGCAGTTTTGTACCGAGGTTATACGATTACCATCCAAAAAGCATCCCAGCGCCATATAACCATAGTAATATTGACAGTGATGAGGTGTTGTATTATGTTGATGGTGATTTTATGAGTAGAAATGATATTGAACCTGGTCAGATTTCACTACACCCAGCGGGGATACCTCATGGGCCACACCCGGGGTCGACAGAAAGAAGTATTGGAAAATCAAAAACAGAAGAATTGGCCGTAATGGTCGATACATTTAAACCTTTGAAAATTACAGAAGAGGGTATGGAAATAGCTGATGGTACTTACTACCAATCTTGGCTAGAATAACTTTTTAAAATTAAAACTATGTCAGTTAAATCAGTTGATTACGGATTAGAAAAAATATTTGAAGGTGCTGAGGATTTTCTTCCTCTATTAGGCACTGATTATGTTGAATTATATGTGGGGAATGCCAAGCAATCGGCACATTATTACAAAACAGCATTTGGTTTTCAGTCTTATGCCTATAAAGGCTTGGAGACAGGGTCTAAAACAGAAGTTAGCTATGTATTGAAGCAAGACAAAATTCGATTGGTATTGACCTCACCCTTAAAAAGTGATTCACCTATAAATAATCATATCGTTAAACATGGCGACGGGGTAAAAGTAATTGCTCTTTGGGTTGAAGATGCAAGAAAGTCGTTTGAGGAAACCGTAAGGCGTGGAGCCAAACCATTTATGGAGCCAAAAGTCGATAAAGATGAGAATGGTGAGGTGGTTCGTTCAGGTATTTATGCCTATGGTGAGACCGTGCATTTATTTGTGGAGCGCAAAAATTATCACGGCATCTTTTTGCCGGGATATCAAAAATGGCAATCTGATTATAACCCTTCTTCCGTAGGCTTAAAGTATATCGACCATATGGTTGGTAACGTTGGCTGGGGTGAAATGGATACTTGGGTGGAATGGTATGAGAAAGTAATGGGATTTGTGAATTTCCTATCTTTTGATGACAAGCAAATTCATACTGAATATTCTGCTCTAATGAGTAAGGTAATGAGCAACGGGAATGGACGAATAAAATTCCCAATAAATGAGCCTGCTGAAGGAAAAAAGAAATCACAAATTGAAGAATACTTAGAATTTTATGAAGGACCAGGGGTACAACATTTGGCTGTCGCAACCGATAATATAATTCACACTGTTTCTGAATTAAAAGCTAGGGGAGTTGAATTTTTACCTCCTCCACCAACCGCCTACTATGAGGATATACCAAGGCGTTTAGGAAAGCACATGGAAATTATGAAGGAAAATATAAGGGATCTGCAAAAACACTCAATACTTGTTGATGCAGATGAAGAGGGTTATTTGCTTCAAATTTTTACAAAACCCGTGCAAGATCGGCCGACAATGTTTTTCGAAATAATACAACGAATGGGTGCTAAAGGTTTTGGAGCTGGCAATTTTAAAGCACTTTTTGAATCTATTGAGAGAGAACAAGAAAAGCGGGGAACCCTTTAAAATCAAACTGTTAAGCCATTCTAAAAAGCACCACAATAATTTGTTGGTGTTTTTTGTTTTAATACTTTTGGAATGGAAATTGTATTTAAAGCACTGCATATTGCAGTTTCTGTTGAAATTGCATGTAAGTCCTAAAATCATGAAGCAAGTTTATTTTCTATTTTTCCTACTGTTTATAACTGCAATTTCCTTCTCGCAGAATACATCTGCTTTTCAGGATGGTGAATGGTTTAAATTCAAAATGAGTTATAGTGGATTCTTGAAAGCGGGCAATGCTACTCTTAGCGTAAATGAAAAAATGTATAAGGGGAGGCCGGTCTACCACGTGGTCGGAAAGGGATGGACCACTGGTGCCATTCGCTGGTTTTTCAAAGTAGATGACAGGTACGAAACCTATATTGATAGAGAGACCAATCTTCCAACCCGTTTCATTCGGAAAATTGATGAGGGCGGACATACAAAGGATATTGAAATAGAATTTGATCACCAAAGACGGATTGCCCAGGTGGAGAACAAAAAGCATAAAACCTTGAAATCTTATCCAACCGAAAAAGATGTACAGGATATGGTCTCTGCTTTTTATTACCTTCGCAATAATTACGATACCAAAAATTTAAGGGAAGGGGATATGGTTAGTTTGAATATGTTCTTTGATGAGGAAAATTACAATTTCAAACTAAAGTTTCTAGGCAGAGAATTATTAGAAACCAAATTCGGTAAAGTTCGAACCATGAAATTTCGTCCTTATGTGATGGCAGGTAGGGTTTTTAAAGAACAAGAAAGCTTAACCATGTGGGTCAGTGAAGATGAGAACAAAATGCCGTTAATGGTAAGGGCTGACTTAGCTGTTGGCTCATTACAAGCTGAACTAGAGGCATTTAAAGGGTTAAAACATCAATTCAAAATAGAGTTTCAAAACTAAATGGTTAACCAGCCAGATTACGAAGACATTTTAAAGTCTCTTGAAGCAAAATACAAGGCCATAGATCAGGATACAGATGATCATCTTAATGGCCTTTTGTACAGTAAACCCATTACATACTGGGATTATATTCACACTGATGCACTTTTAAGTTTGCAAATACAAAGAACCACCTTACCAGATGAAATGGTCTTTATTGCTTACCACCAAATCAACGAACTTTTGTTTAAGATGATTTTGTGGGAAATTAAGCAAGTGGCCGAGAAAGAAGATTTGGATGCTGTATTTTTTGAAGGGAAATTGATGCGTATAAGTCGCTATTTTGATATGCTTACTACCAGCTTCAATATTATGCGCGAAGGTATGGATGTAGAACAGTATATGAAGTTTAGATATACACTAACCCCGGCAAGTGGTTTTCAGAGTGCTCAATATCGTTTAATAGAATTTGCCTCTACTGAATTGATAAATCTTATAGATGACCGATTCAGAGAAACCATAAATAGAAACACACCATTTACCCATGCATTCGAGCATTTGTATTGGCAGGCCGCGGGCAAAGATTATAAGACAGGCAAAAAATCCACACTTTTGCGTAATTTTGAAAGAAGGTATAAAGACGAGTTCATAAAGTTTATGGAAACTTATAATACCAAAAACCTTTGGACGCGTTTTAAGGAATTACCTAAGAAGGACCGTGAAGATCAAGATTTGGTGAATGCAATGAGGCATTACGATTATACGGTTAATGTAACATGGGTAATGGCACATTATAATACTGCTATTCATTATATAGAAAGTGGTTTAGGGGATGGTGAAGCTACCGGTGGGAGCAATTGGAAAAAATATATGCATCCTAAATTTCAGAGAAGGATATTTTTTCCTCAACTTTGGACCGACAAAGAGTTAAAAAACTGGGGACAGAACATTTAATAATTAATTGATTAATGCATATTAAAATTGGATTATTGATCGTGTTATTAGCAGCGGCAATGATGTCTTGTAAAAACGATAAAATTACCGAACATTCACCAGCAGATGAGGAGCCGCTTCAAAGTTACGTTGAGCCGAAAGAGATTAAGGAATTTGGTTTCAATTTAAACGATTATGTGGTAAAACGAGATACAATTCGTAAGGGTGATAGCTTCGGATTAATTTTACAGAAAAACCAAATAGGCTACCCGGACATCTATAATATAGTCGAAAAAACAAAAGATTCCTTTGATACTAGAAAACTTCAAATAGGGAAACCTTATACTCTGCTATGTTCAAAAGACTCTATAAATACTCCAGAATGTTTTATATATCAGCCCAATGCGGAAGAATTTGTGGTTATTGGTTTAAAAGATTCCTTATATGCATATAAAAGCAGGAAGCCCATTACCTATGTTGAAAAGGAACTTTCTGGTATAATAAGAAAGAATAGTAACATCACTCAAGAAATGGTCGATCGTGGCGTAAGTCCCATGCTAGCCTATAAATTGGCAGATTATATCTATGCTTGGACAATAGATTTCACCCGTCTACAAGAAGGTGATAAGTTCAAGGTAATTTACAGGGATAAATACATAGATGATACTATTTATGGTGGAGTTTATGATGTTAAGGCTGCTTATTTTGAGCATAACACAAAACCAATTTATGCATTTAGGTTCCAGACGGACAGCATAAAAGGTATAGTTGATTATTTTGACGAAAATGCGAAAAATTTGAGGAGAGCATTTTTGAAATCTCCTATTGCCCTTCAATATAGAATTTCTTCAAGATACAATTTAAAGCGAAGGATTGCTTACTATGGTTATAAACTGAGGCCACATAAAGGAACAGATTTCGCCGCTCCAATTGGTACTCCTATTATGGCAACCGCCAATGGTACTGTCGTTGAATCGACCCAACGTGGAGGTAATGGAAAGTATGTGAAAATTAAGCACAATGCGACTTACTCAACCCAATATCTTCATATGAAGGCCCAAAATGTTAGAAAGGGGCAATTTGTTAAGCAAGGAGATATTATTGGTTGGATAGGTATGACAGGGAATACTGGAGGCCCACATGTTTGTTATCGATTTTGGAAGAATGGATCTCAAGTTGATCCTTTCAGGGAAAAATTGCCGGAGGCTGAACCTATTAAAGAAGATTTAAAAGCAAAATTTTTAGACTTTATTGAGCCAATAAAAACTCAGTTGGATGTAATGCATGTTCAAAGTTTGGAGGATATGCTCGAACCAGAGGACGATCTAATTTCTCAAATAGATTAAGATGTCATTAAAAAATATTAGTCCAGTTTCAACAGCCGCTTGGCAAAAGCTTAAAGATCATTATTATAAAATTAAAGATACTCACATAATGTCTTGGTTTGAGGATGATACTGAGCGTGCAACTAAAATGACTGTAAATTGGAATGATTTCCTAGTTGATTTTTCCAAAAACCGCGTAAATGATACTACTTGGCAATTGTTGTTGGAGTTAGCCCAAGAATTGGATTTGAAAGATGCAATCGATAAGTATTTTGGAGGTGACATTATTAACGAAACTGAAGGTAGGGCTGTGTTACATACCGCTTTACGTGCAGCGGAAGATGCCCAAGTTTATGTGGATGGATTAGATGTTATACCTGAAATACAGGCGGTAAAAGAAAAAATTAAT
Organism: Aegicerativicinus sediminis; assembly: GCF_015476115.1. Classification (GTDB taxonomy): domain Bacteria; phylum Bacteroidota; class Bacteroidia; order Flavobacteriales; family Flavobacteriaceae; genus Aegicerativicinus; species Aegicerativicinus sediminis. Next base: position 1,968,211 of record NZ_CP064295.1, read on the forward strand.
AGTTTTTCTGAATCAATTATTAATGGGGCTCATAAAGGGTTTTCCGGCAAACCAATTGACACTATCGTGAATATTGGTATAGGTGGCTCTGATCTTGGTCCAGCTATGGTAGTTGACTCACTCTCGTATTATCAAAATCATTTAAAAACTTATTTTGTAAGTAATGTTGACGGAGATCATGTATCGGAAATTCTTAAAAAGCTTAACCCAGAAACCACCTTATTTGTAATTGTTTCCAAGACCTTTACAACCCAGGAAACTATTTCAAATGCCTCAACTATTCGTTCGTGGTTTTTAAAAAGTGCTTCCCAAGAAGATGTTGCTAAGCATTTCGTTGCAGTCTCTACCAATATTGCTAAGGTGAAGGAGTTTGGAATTGCTGAAGACAATATCTTTCCTATGTGGGATTGGGTTGGTGGTCGCTTTTCTCTTTGGAGTGCAGTAGGTTTATCCATAAGCTTGAGTGTAGGTTATGAAAATTTTGATCAACTACTTGAGGGTGCTAGGGAAATGGACGAGCATTTTAAAGACGCTTCATTTGACAAAAACATTCCTGTTTTGGCAGCCTTATTAAGTGTTTGGTATAATAACTTTTTTGGTGCCGAATCTCAGGCGGTAATTCCGTATTCTCAATACCTGAGTCAGTTTGCTACCTATTTGCAACAAGGTATTATGGAAAGTAACGGTAAGGGTGTAGATAGGGCTGGAAATCCATTAACCTACCAGTCGGGAACCATAATTTGGGGTGAACCAGGTTCCAATTCACAACACGCGTTTTTTCAATTAATACATCAGGGTACTAAACTAATACCTGCAGATTTCATAGGTTTTAAGTACTCACTTCATGGTAATAAAGACCATCACGATAAATTGATGTCTAACTTCTTTGCCCAGACAGAAGCGCTTTTAAAAGGAAAGAATAGTGATGAGGTGTCATCAGAAATGACAGGGAAAAAGGATGCTGATCGTATACTTCCATATAAAATCTTTTCAGGGAATCGACCAACGACCACTTATTTAATAGACCAGTTAACACCAAAAAGTCTAGGTAAGCTAATCGCGATGTATGAACACAAGATATTCGTTGAGGGGGTTATTTGGAATATTTTCAGTTATGATCAGTTCGGGGTTGAACTCGGTAAACAGTTGGCGGGTAGTATATTAGAGGAGTTCGAGGCAGGTAAAATTCTTAAAAGTCATGACCCCTCCACTTCTCAACTGTTAAAATCTTACATAAATTCGTAAAAAAGCCCCTATTTTCTTCAATAATTATTGTTATAAAGTCATTGTTTTAAGGATTTTGTAAACTTTACTATGCAGGCATAATTCTTAACTTTATGTTAATGTTAAGTCGGTGAATAACTGTAATTTTGCGGCAATTCAAAAAACTAATTCTTAGACTCATGATTAAAAAACTAACTCAATTTGTTTTTATTACTGCAGTTTTCTTAATTACTTCCGTTGCGCTAGGGCAAAGCACCCTTTCGGGAACCATTATGGATGCAGACATGAATGCACCACTTCCTGGTGCGAATATTATTGAAAAAGGTACTTCGAATGGTACAACTTCTGATTTCGATGGTAACTTTACCTTAACTACAACCGCTACAAGTGGTCAGATTGTAATTTCTTATGTGGGTTACACATCGGTTACTTTAAATTTTAATGGCGACACTAACTTCGGAAGTATTACAATTACTCCAGGTAACGCATTAGATGAAGTTGTTGTTACTGGTGTAGGGGTAATCGACTTAGCAAGAGAAAGAGAAACTCCAGTTGCAGTTTCCACAATTAGGGCATCCGAAATCCAGAACAAGGTTGGGAATATGGAATTTCCTGAAATTATGAATACTACTCCTTCTGTTTATGCGACAAAAGATGGTGGTGGTTACGGTGATTCTAGAATTAACGTTCGTGGATTCGATCAAAGAAACCTTGCGATTGTTATTAATGGTCAGCCGGTTAACGATATGGAAAATGGTTGGGTTTATTGGTCTAACTGGGCTGGTCTATCTGATATTGCTTCTGGAATTCAAATTCAAAGAGGTCTAGGGGCGTCAAAATTAGCTGTGCCTTCTGTCGGTGGTACAATAACAGTAGTAACTAAAACTACTGAGAAATCTCAAGGAGGATTTGGAGCATTTACTGCTGGTAACGATGGATACTTAAAGAAAGTTGTTGGTTATAATACTGGTACTAATGAAAAAGGTTGGGCTTCTAGTGTCCTACTTGGTCATTGGAATGGTGATGGTTATGTTGATGGTACTAAAGGTGAAGGGTATACCTATTTATTTTCTTTAGGATATAAGCCATCTGAAACTCACGCTTTCAACTTCACTTTTACTGGTGCTGGTCAATGGCACCATCAAAGAAGTACTTGGTTGTCTATTCGTGACCATTTTAATTTCGGTGGTGATGACTTCAGAAAATTCAATGCTGACTGGGGTTATAAAAATGGAGAAGAATATAGTATTAGAAGAAACTTCTACAATAAACCAATTGGAACATTAAACTGGGATTGGAATATAAATGATAAACTTTCATTATCCTCTTCATTCTATGGCTCTTGGGGTCGTGGAGGTGGAACTGGAGCTAGAGGAAATAACTTCCGTAATTCTGATATAGATTTATTTCCATTCAATAGAGATTTTACAGATCATGTTGCAGGAGGGAATGGTATGGCTTCTAGAAACGATGATTACTCAATCGATTTTGACAATGTTATGGCTGTTAACCGTGCAACTACAAATCCTTATACTGGGCCAAACAGTAATTATGAGGGATTGTTAATTGGATCTAATGGTTTTAGAGAAGATGAGGTCAACAGGGCTATCCTTATAAGAAGAGCTTCAATGAATTCACATAACTGGTATGGTGCTATTTCAAATTTGAAATATGAATCAGGTTTCTGGACTTTAGGAGGTGGTATTGACTTAAGAACCTACACTGGTTATCATTATCGTGTCTTGAATGATTTAATGGGATTAGACGGCTATTATAGTACCGGAAATAGAAATTTAGTTAATGGTGTTATCTTAACAGAAACAACTGCTGCTTCTCCTTTTAAAGATACAGGAATCGCAGGTGATAAAATCGACTATTACAACTTAGGAAAAGTTAATTGGTTCGGTTTTAATGGTATAGTTGAATATAACAACGAGGAAACCTTATCAGCGGTACTTCAAGCTGGTCTTTCTAACCAAACTTACCAAAGAATTGATTACTTCGACCAACCAAATAACGTAGAGAGTGATAAAGAATCGATCACAGGTGGTTATGTAAAAGGTGGAGCTAATTATAACATTAATGACTACCACAATGTTTTCTTTAATATAGGTGTTATTTCAAAACAGCCAATCTTCGATGCAGTATTCCCAAATTTTGCAAATATTGTTAATGAGGATTTGGTTAATGAAAAAATCTTTTCTTTTGAATTAGGTTATGGTTTCAGGGGAAGTAACTTATCTGCAAACCTTAACCTTTACTCAACTTCTTGGAAAGATAGATTTATTTCAAGAGGTATCGATTTAGGAGGTGGTGTTGACGGAACTGCTAATTTTCAGGGCGTTAAACAATTGCATCAAGGGATAGAATTAGATTTAAACTATAGACCTTTATCTAATTTAAGAATTGATGGTATGTTATCAATTGGTAACTGGAGATATACAGATGACGTTGAAGCCAGTGTATTTGATGATAACCAATCATTAATAGGTACATCTACGTTATATCTTAAGGATGTAAAAGTTGGTGATGCTGCTCAATTTACCTCTAACCTTGGTGTCGATTGGGAAATTTTTGAGCGTTTCAGAGTAAATGCCAATTGGAGACATGCTGCAAATCTTTATGCAGATTTTAATCCAGATGATAGTATATTCTTGGATGAAGATAATCCAGGTGCCATAGAATTACCTTCTTACAGTTTATTTGATGCTGGTGTAGGTTATGGGTTTGATTTATGGGGAGATACTACCCTATATTTAAGAGCAAATATCAACAACGTCTTCGATACTGAATATATCGCAGAGTCAAACTCTAATATTCATACAACAAGTTCATCTCAAACCTATAAAGGTATAGATGAGACTAACTATGTTTGGTTTGGATTCGGAAGAACTTGGAACATTTCAGCCAGGTTCAATTTCTAATTAGAAAACAAATAAGTTAAGAAACAAAATAAAAACCCGGCAATCGCCGGGTTTTTTTATAATGAGTTTTTTATTTCCATTCTAGGGTTTCCATGATATGCCGTATATCATTTTTAAGATAAACAGCTGCAGGGTAAAGGGAATCGAAATTTGGTTTTGCATAAAAATAGAGCGAGCCATTTAAAAAATGGTTTATGCTATCAGTAAGGTAAAATTGAGATTGGGATGCTGCATTCCCACCAACCTCATAGAACATTCCAAACGACTTTTTTTCAGGGCTTTGATACACTTGTTCAGCTATTTCATCAGCTTTACTAACGTGTTTTTGGGTTAGTTCTTGGGCATCTCTCAACAAATTAGTTAAGTTTCCATCTACGGGTTTATAGGTTAAATAAATTGTACCTTTCATTGAAGGATACTCCACATCAACACCAATAGTACCAGTGTTAGGATCATATTTTATTTTCGAAATTGGTTTAGCGAAATCGTTTTTCTCAAAAGTAAATGGTAAGGCTGCGATATCTGTTTGGTGATATGCTGGTTTAGGATAATCTAATCTTAATTCTGCCTTGGGCTTAGGCAACGGTTCATCCCCGCAGCTTACCAATAGACATGCTGTAGCTATAACTATAGAAACTAATTTCATGGGTTCAATATCGTAAACTTTACTTGTTTGATGCGTTTTTTGTCTAATGCTTCAATAGTAAAAACGTAGTTCTTAAAATTTATTTTGCTGTTCAATCTAGGGAAAATACCTGAAATTTCTAGTACAAACCCAGCAACTGTTTCTGCCTCACCCTTGTGATTCTCAAATTCATCTTCGTCAGGAAGGCTCAGAATTTTATAGAAATCTTTTAAAGGAGTTTTTCCTTCAAAGGTGTAATTGTAATCATCTATTTTAGTATAAATAAGATCATCATCATCGAACTCATCACTTATGTCCCCTACAATTTCTTCAATAACATCTTCAAGTGATACTAAACCAGAAGTACCGCCATACTCGTCCACCACGACTGCTAAGTGTACTTTTTTGGATTGGAATTCAAGCATTAAATCATCGAGCTTTTTGTTTTCTGGAACAAAAAATGGGTCACGGATAAGTGCTGTCCAATCAAATTGCTTTCGGTCTAAAAAGGGCAGAAGGTCTTTGGCATAAAGAATACCAACAATAGTATCTATGCTCTCCCTGAAAACGGGTATCCTAGAATAGCCATTTTCAATTATTTCTGGTATAATTTCCAAATACTTTTGCTCAACATTTATGGCAAAAACGTCCATACGAGGACGCATTATTTGTCGGACATCCGTATTGCCAAAGGATACAATACCTTGTAAAATTTTATGTTCTTCTTGGCTAGTTTCCTTGTCGGAGGTTAACTCTAAGGCATGTGACAACTGATCAACGCTGAGGTTGCTTTTTTGCTTTCCTAGTTTTTTTTGAATTGATATCGTAAAGCGGCGCATTGGCAAACTTAGAGGAGAGAAAACAACATCTAGAATTCGCACTGGTACTGCCATGAATTCAGCAAATTTCCTCCTATTTCGATTCGCATAAATTTTCGGAATAATTTCCCCAAAAAGCAAAATTAGAAAGGTTACTAAGACCACTTCTAAAATAAACTTTAGCCAAGCTATTGTTATACTATTAAAGAAAGATTCGCTCAAATAGGCAAACAATAACACTATTGCGATATTGATAAAATTGTTTGCCACTAGTATTGTTGCCAACAATTTTTTGGGTTTATCCAGCAATAGCGTAATGTGATTATAAGTTGAGGGCTTTGTTTCCATACCCTCATCCAAATCTGACCTTGTAAGGGAAAAGAATGCTACCTCTGCTCCAGAAATAAGCGCGGAACAAAGTAATAACACCAATAATAAAATAAGTCCGGTTAGTAAGGCGCCTTCAATGGCTAAAAAAGAAATTAAATAACTCGGGGGTTCAGGATCCAATCGTTATTTTTTTGGTTATACATAATTAAAATGGAAGATCATCATCTTCATCCATTATTGGTTCGTTGACAGTTTTTGAGGAACTTGCCAAGTTGGGTTGAGATGGGTTCGACATCGCTGAGGTCTCCTCGTTCTTTGCAGTAAGGAATGTGAAGTCCGTACAAACTATCTCGGTAGAATATCGGTCGTTTCCTTGATCGTCCTGCCATTTACGAGTCTTTATTCTGCCTTCTACGTAAATTCTATCTCCTTTGCTAAGGTATTTTTCGCAAATTTCTGCGGCTTTATTTCGCACAACAATATTGTGCCATTCCGTATTTGTTATTTTTTCGTTGGTTTGCCTATTTGTATAGGTCTCATTAGTAGCTAATGGGAAGCGGCCAACACAACCTCCTCCTTCAAAATAATGCACTTTAACATCATCGCCCAAATGGCCTATTAACATAACCTTGTTTAAAGTACCAGACATTTTTCTCTTTTTGTTTTTTGTATAACGGTTTGTTTGAAAAATTATCGATTACCCATTCTTCAGTCCGAGATAATCGAAAAATTCTAATTCATTTAAGTTGGCAAAATTACCAAAATAAAAGACAATAATAAATGTAATAAAAATTGATGAGTTGGCTCAGTAATCTAACTCATACTCTTCCAAAAATTTGCTGATTAGAACTGGTACAGGATATCTATTAAGTTCTTCAAGATCTACTTTTTCGGTTAAAATTTCACTCGTACTGACGATCCAAAATTTGGTATGAAGATTTTGATGGGATAATTTATGAACGACATCCTTCTCATTATATAGGTAGATATCCGAAGGATCTGAAATATAACCTTGAAACTCTTCCATCTCTATTAATTCTTTATCGGTTATTGCCTTTTTAGTTTCAATAAGTGGAAATTGATAAAGATTTTCCCATATCCCCTTATTTTTTCGCTGTTCCAAGGCAATTCTAGACTCATTTATAATTACTAAAAAATTAAAATATCTATCCTTTACTTTTGTTTTTTTAATCTTGACAGGAAGATCTTTCACTTTGTTATTTGCAAGTGCAAAACAAGACTCATTTAAAGGGCAAGTTTCGCAGTTGGGATTATTTGGGGTGCAATGTCGAGCGCCAAACTCCATAACCGCCTGATTATGTTCTCCTGGAGAGCTATGGTCAAGTACCTCCTGCGCCAAATTTTTAAAATACTTAACGCCTTGTGTACTATTAATAGGTAAATCTATACCATAATATCTGCTTAAAACTCGGTAAACGTTTCCATCCACAACAGCTTGATTCTCCTCAAAACATATAGATGCGATGGCGCTAGCGGTATAATCTCCTATGCCTTTTAATTTAATTAGCTCTCTATAGTTATCTGGGAAAATGCCTCCATATTTTTCAGCCACAATTTTAGCCGTAGCATGTAGGTTACGTGCGCGGGAATAATAACCCAAACCTTGCCATGATTTCAGGACCTGTTCCTCTGAGGCATTCGCTAAATCAAAGACTGTTGGACATTCTTCAACGAATTTTTCGTAATAAGGCAAACCTTGTTTCACCTGAGTCTGTTGAAGAATAATTTCCGATAACCAAACAAAATAAGGGTTTTTGGTTTTTCTCCAAGGAAGTATTCTCTTGTTCTTTGAATACCAATCTCTTAATATTTTACTAAAACTCATTTTAATTTTCAGAGGAGAGCAAAAATAGCCCTTTATCCCTTTAAATTTTAGTTATTTAGGCTTGAATGTTTGAATTTAAATTACCTATATTTGCATCCCTTATAATTAATAGTAACCTTTAAAAGAAATAACAATGACAAAAGCTGATTTAGTAGCTAAAATTTCTGAGAAATTAGGAATTGAAAAAGGAGATGTACAGGCAACTGTTGAAACGTTTATGGAAGAAGTAAAAACTTCATTGGAATCTGGTGATAATGTTTATTTGAGAGGATTTGGAAGTTTTATCATCAAAACAAGAGCTGAGAAAACAGGGCGTAACATCTCTAAAAATACCACTATAAAAATACCAGCGCACAATATACCTGCATTTAAACCAGCTAAAGTTTTTGTAGAAAGTGTAAAGAGTAACGTAGAGGTAAACTAAATAGCTCTAATATTAATTTTTTATAATTTATCGATCTATGCCAAGTGGTAAAAAAAGAAAAAGACACAAGGTAGCAACGCATAAGCGTAAAAAGAGAAGACGCGCTAATCGTCACAAAAAAAACAAATAAACTAAAAAAGTAGTTTTTAAACTACTTTTTTAGTTTTTACAAACGTTCTTTGACATCGAATTTTATTGACTGTTTCTACTACCTTGAGACAGCTTAAAATTTATTGGATTTTAAAATCCTGTGTAAAGACAAAATTTTTTAATAATCAGTCTAGAGCTCTTTTTGCTCGAGATGTAAATTAACAACATGGAGAAAGAATTGATTGTAAGATCCAGTTCTGATATTGTTGATTTTGCGTTATTGAAAGATGGGAAATTAATCGAATTACACAAAGACGAAGATGACAACAATTTTGCGGTAGGCGATATATTTTTAGCCAAAGTTCGCAAAATTGTTCCAGGGCTCAATGCAGCCTTTGTCAATGTAGGTTACGAAAAGGATGCATTTTTGCATTACCACGATTTGGGACCACAGCTTCTGTCTATGCTGAAATTTGTAAAACGCGTAAGCACGGGTAAACACACAGACTTTTTACTCAAAAATTTCAATTTTGAAAAAGACATTGATAAAAACGGCAGCATTCCGAATGTCTTAAAATCGAACCAATCTATTTTGGTGCAAATTGTTAAGGAACCAATATCTACAAAGGGACCAAGGATTAGCTCTGAGCTATCCATAGCAGGTAGGTATTTGGTACTAGTACCTTTCTCAGATAGATTCTCAATATCCCAAAAAATAGAATCTAAAGAAGAGCGAGACCGATTAAAACGCTTAGTTAAAAGCATTACCCCTAAAGGTTTCGGGGTCATCATCCGTACGGTGGCCGAAGGAAAGAAAGTCGCAGATTTAGATCGCGATCTTCAAAATTTGTTGGGTCGTTGGACTGCGACATGTAAAAAAATGTTTAGAGCACATCATCCGAGCAAGGTGCTAAGTGAAATGAACAAAGCATCCTCAATTTTAAGGGATATTTTTGACGATTCATTTACAAGTATTATTGTGGACGATGAGACACTCCAAATACAAATAAAAGATTATTTACAACAAATTGCGCCTAATAAAGAGTCCATTGTAAAATATTACAAAAACGGTATTCCTTTGTTTGAAAAATATGGCATTGAACGGCAAATTAAAACCTCTTTTGGTAAGACGGTTTCTATGCCTAAAGGAGCCTATTTGGTTATTGAACATACCGAAGCATTACATGTTATTGATGTGAATAGTGGTAACCGTTCTAACAAACAAAAAAGTCAGGAAGATACGGCATTAGAAGTCAATATAATCTCAGCAACCGAAATTGCCAGACAATTACGTCTGCGCGATATGGGTGGGATTATAGTTATAGACTTTATTGATATGACTAAGGCTGAAAACCGTAGAACTCTTTTTAATCATCTGCGACAAGAGATGCAAGATGATAAAGCTAAACATAAGATTTTGCCACCTAGCAAGTTTGGTCTCGTTCAAATAACAAGGCAGCGGGTTAGGCCTGAGCGAAATATAAAAACGAGAGAAGTTAATCCTAATGCAATAGGAGAGGATGAAATTGAGGCGCCAATTAAATTGGTGCAAAAGATCACCCACGACCTAGAGGGACTTTTCCGTAAAGACTATAAAAAGTTAACGCTAAATGCGCATCCTTTTATAGCTGCCTTTCTAACGAAAGGATTTCCGTCTGTGCGTTCAAAATGGTTTTTTGAACATAAAAAATGGGTTAAAATTCAACCCAGAGATGCTTACACCTATCTTGAATACCATTTTTATGATAAAAATGGAACAATGATCAAATAATATCAAAAAAAGTAAAGCCTTTTCAGCGAAAGTTGAAAAGGCTTTTTTGTTTTATACATGAGGTGAAATGTATTATTTACCCCAAGCTTTTAATTGGCGTTCTTGCTCATTATAAGGAATGCCTTCCTTGATCCAGTCTTTGGCTTCGGCTCCTTTTAGGTAGTGATCAAACCATTCGAGGATTCTTTTTTGATAATCGATTTGGTTTTTTGGTTCGCGTAAACCATGTCCCTCCTTGGCATAAACCAATAGAATGAAATCTTTGTTAGCTCTTCTGGCGGCATTATAATATTCAACTCCTTGTCTCCAGTTGACATTCATATCATTGTCACCAACCTCAAATAAAATTGGAGTGTTCAATTTATGAACTTGCATAACCGATGAATTTTCAATGTACTTTTCTGGTGCTAACCATGGAGATGTCACCATACGTTCTTGGCCCACTTCAAAATGATTGTTTTCTGGACTTCCTCTAAAAGCTGGTGTGATAGCCAAATTCATACTTATTAAATTGGTTAGACCTGCGCCAGCAACTGAAGCTGCAAAAATATCAGTTTGTGTAGGAACAAAACCAGCCTGATAACCACCCCAGGAGTGACCTATAAGTCCTACCTTGCTGGGATCAACATCACCTTTTTCGATCACTGCAGCAACAGCTTTCTCTAAGGTTCTTGCTGATGATACACCAGGATTTCCCGCTTCAAATTCAATATCTGGGTTAAATACAAAATAGCCATTTTGAGACCAAACAGTTGTGTTATAGTAACTCGTTTCAGATGGTGCAATAAAATTGTTAAGGTTAGCTGACAAGGTTTCGTATATGTAGGTAATCATAGGATATTTCTTGCCCTTTACATAGTCCGCAGGGTAATACAAAATACCTTGAGCTTCATTTCCCAAAGCATTTGTATAATTAACCAATTCGGCTTTCCCCCATTTATAATCCTTTAAAAAGGTGTTAATCTTAAATATTTCTGATGGATTTTCAAAAGACTGATTAGTAACATAAAAAGATGGTGACTCATCATATCTCATTTTAACCAAAGACATCATAGATTCATCTTCAGATTTCCCTGCTATGTTTATTCTGGCGGGCTCATAAATCAATGTTTTAATTTGCCCCCCAAGTTTTCCTTGAGCATAACCACTATCTTTAGTAAGCTTGCCACTCATTGAAAAAGTCAACCCGTCCTTAGGATTAAATTCTTTGGTGCCCCATGGATTTGCATAATTTACTCTGTAGATTATATTACTAGGTTTACCATCTGTGATTTTCGTGATTTTTTTGTTAGTAGGGTGGAATTGCCAAACATCGAATTCAGAATACAATAAAAAGCTTTTGCTATCTTCTGACCAACCGCCGAAGCCATAGGCAGGTTTTTGTGGAACAGGGTGGTCGTTATGGTTGTTAATGAATTCTGCATGAATGCCTTCTGTAAGATTTCGACTAGACATTTTAGTTATGTCAAAAAGATGCAAATGATCATCCTTCACATACACAAAATAATTTGCATCAGGACTTAAATCGAAATTCGCAGCTACATTCTTTACCAATAAATTTTGTGTGCCATTTTCAGCATCTACTAAATAAAGATCAAAGGATGGTCTTCCAAAAAGGCTTTCAAAACGATAGGGTTCTTGGTTTAATCCAATAAACTTGGTATTGTCTTTATTAATTGATACCGATTCTACATTTCCTTCAACTAAAACATAAAAGCTATTGTCTTTAATATTCCAAACCGCTTGTCTTGGTTGGTCAATTCCTTTTCCAGTAGATACTTTTTGTTGTGTGATAACCAATTCATCTTTGCTATTCCAGATTTCTAGGGCTGGTGCCTCTTCGTGCCATTCGTCTTTTGAATCAGAATCTGTTTTGGTAGAATCTGATTCCTTCTTGTTAGCCTTTAAATGTCGATCAAAAATGTTGAAAAACACGCGATCTCCATTTTCTGAAATTTGGATTCCGCCTGTTGTAACATACCAATCCTTATGGAAAGATTTAAAATTATCTTGATTGAAGTTATGGGAAGCAGGAGTTTTTCCGCTTAAATCATTCCAAACAAGTAGGGTGTTAGTAGCCTTGTCGTAATTGTCATCCTTGACCTCTTTAACTACCAAGAGATCATCATTATCTTCTGCCCAAGTTAAGCTTATATAATTTGCAGCCTCACTATCTAGGGAGGTTAGTGTATTGTTTTCTGGATTATACAATTGAACTGTATTAGCCTCTTTATCCTTGGTATGGGTTGAAAAAGCTAATAAATTTCCTTTTGGCTGCCAGGCAAAGTTTTTTACATTTCCGAAGCTAATTTCTTTTCCAGATTTTAAAGTTCTTATAATAAGTGTGTTTTGGCTGTCTTTTACCCGGTATAGGCTTAAATAATCTCCATTCCCACTGAAACTTCTACTTTTTACATCTGCAAAAAAGACTGTATCCTTAGTTGAAAGGTTATATAATGCCATTTTATTAGGCACAGGTTTCTTAGACTTCTTTAATTTTTTAGCCTCCTTGCCAGGTAACATAACACTATAGGTAATCCATTTACTGTTTGGTGAAAAATTTAATGATGAAGCATTTTCGAAGGTTAAGAATTCTCCAGTACGAAGTTGTTTTAACTGAATGGTATAGTCGCTATCATTAGTTGAGATATTAATTCCGGCCCAGTTATTATCATCAGAGAACAGAACATTTCTGGCGGATTCCCATTTTCCAAAATGTTCGCGAGGAACTAAGGAATTCTGTTTTTCATCTTTTGCTATTTGTGCATTAATCGTTGTTAAGGATGACAACAAAAAAAGTGAAGCAATTAAAATTGGAAGTCTAAATTTTTTCATGAACTTGTTTAGATTAGAAATAAGAATAGTAATAGCTTTTCAATTCTATAGAGACGAAAAAAATGTATTTAACCCCTATTATTGAATCAATTTTATGGTTTTTTTAGCTTTATCCATGACTCGATAATTAATTATCCAAAAAGCTATCGTACAACCCAAATTTAAATTTCTTTCTTAAGTCGCAGGATTTGGGATCTCTGAATGGATTTTATTTATCTCCTTCAGTATATCTTCACCAAGTTTCAAATGGATACTTTCAATATTCTCTTCTAACTGTGCCGAATCTGTAGCGCCGATTATATTAGATGTAACAAAAGGCCTATCTGTAACAAAGGCCAACGCCATTTGGGCAGGTGATAAGCCATATTTTTCAGCTAATTCCATATAACGTTTTGCCGCCACCATGGTTTGTGGGTCGCTATATCTTGAAAAGCGTTTAAATAGGTTTAATCTAGAATTAGGTTTGTCTAAGCCTTTGAAATATTTACCAGATAATATCCCGAATGCCATAGGAGAATAAGCCAATAACCCTATATTTTCTCGATGTGATACTTCTGCCAAGTCACCTTCAAAGGTTCTGTTAACTAGAGAATAAGCATTTTGAATTGTAATTGGTCGCGGCAAATTATTGTATTTAGCCTCTTCTAAATATCTCATGGTTCCCCAAGCTTTTTCATTTGATAGACCAACAAAACGTACTTTGCCATCAGAAATTAATTCTTGAAATGTTTCTAAAACGGCATAAAAATTTTGATTCCAATGTTCGTTTTCGTCATGCGTATAATCTCGAGTCCCGAAAGTATTAGTTTCCCGCTCTGGCCAATGCAGTTGAAAAAGGTCAATATAGTCAGTTTGTAAGCGCTTTAATTCTCTGTTAACCGCATCAATGATATTCTGCTTTGAAAATCCACCTGTTCTAATATGCTTGGTATAATCACCGGGCCCGGTAATTTTACTGGCTAAAATTAGTTTATCGCGGTTTCCGGTTTTTTTTAACCAAGTGCCAATATAGGTACTAGTTCTACCTTGGGTTTCTGCTTCCGCAGGAACAGGGTATAATTCAGCAGTATCAAAAAAATTGATGCCTTTGTCAATAGCCATGTCCATTTGAACGTGAGCTTCATCCTCTGTATTTTGTTTACCCCAGGTCATAGTACCCAAGCAGATTTTGCTAATTTCAATATCGGTATTTGGCAATTTTGTGTATCTCATGTAAAAAAGGAAATTCTAATGCGATAAGTGTTACGCATAGATTTTTGGTTTAATAAATAATTTAGGTTCTTGATTTGGTTAGTCAATCTCGTTTAGTAGATTAGAAATGGCGTCTAATTTAGGCGTAAGAATTACCTCAATTCTCCTGTTTCTGGCTCGGCCGGAATCTGTTTCATTGGTTGCAATTGGTGCAAATTCTCCACGACCAGCCGCAGTTAAATTCTCGGGATTAATATTTGGATTCTCCCTAAGTATATTAACTATTGCTGTAGCTCTTTTGGTAGAAAGATCCCAATTTCCACTTAAAGCACCTGTACCAGTATAGGGTACATTGTCTGTATGGCCCTCAATTAAAATGGCAATCTCAGGATTATCAGCCAATACACTACCAAGTTGTTTTACTGCCTGTCTACCATTTGCACCCACCGCCCAGCTTCCCGACTCAAAAAGCAATTTGTTTTCCATAGATACATAAACCTTTCCATCACGTTGCTCTACGGTCAACCCTTTGCCCTCAAAATTGGTAAGCGCTGATGAAATAGCATTTTTCAGCTTGGTCATGGCAGCATCCTTGTCGGAAATCACCTTTTCCAATTCTGCAACCCGCTCAGACCTATCTTGAAGTTGTCTTCTCAACTCTTCCAATCGGCTATTTTCAGCCGCTAAGGCTTGTTCTTTTGCTTCCAATTGTGCCAATAATTCTCGGTTTTTTATCGAGTTTTCGGCTATCGCTGCAGAGCTGTTTTCTTCAAGTGCATTATAAGATTCCTTTAAGGTGGCCAAATTGGTTTTGGTTGCCTCTAAATCTCGTTCAAGCCGGTCCCTTTCGGCAATGGCTTTTTCATAATCTTTTTTTAATTGATCAAGTTCGTTTTTGAATTTTGTTAGGGAAGATTCCAATTCGGTATTCTCATCCATTAGATCCCTATTTTCTTTTTTTAAATCTGCATATTTCGATTCTAAATCTGTATAAATCTTTTTTGAAACACAGGAAGGTAGAATTACTGCAATTATCAAACCTAACAATAGGTGCTTAAAATTCATGTTCGTATTTTTTAATTAGCTGTTTCTAATGATTCTAACTCAATTAACATAGGACAATGATCGCTATGCACCGCATCCGATAAGATGACACTTCTTTTAATACGGTTCTTTAAAGGGGTGCTTGCCAAGCCATAGTCAATCCGCCACCCCTTATTATTATTTCTGGCGTTAGCTCTATAACTCCACCATGTATAATTATGTGGTTGATCATTAAATAACCTAAAGGTGTCAATAAAGCCACTTTTCATAAATGCATCAATCCATTCACGTTCTACCGGTAAAAAACCAGATACATTTTTGTTCCGCACAGGATCATGAATGTCTATGGCCTTATGACAAATATTATAATCCCCGCAAATGAGAAGATTTGGAATTTCTTTTTTCAAATCGTCAATATAATCCTGGAACATAGCCATGTATTCCAATTTGTGGTCTAATCTATTAATGTTAGTGCCAGATGGTAGGTAAAGACTCATTACCGATACATCCTCAAAATCTATACGTAGATTTCTTCCCTCAAAGTCCATGGATTCTATACCAGTGCCATAAACCACATTTTTAGGCCTTATTTTTGAAAGAATCGCTACACCACTGTATCCTTTTTTTTGGGCACTAAACCAATAGGTATGCGGATAACCAATATCCATAAATTGACCAACATCTATCTGTTCCTCCAAAGCCTTAATTTCCTGAAAACAAACAACATCCGCGTCTACTGTTTTAAGCCAGTCAATAAGGCCTTTGTTCATTGCGGCTCTTATTCCGTTTACATTATAGGAGATTATCTTCATTCAATTTCTATTTAGGCTAAAAATAATAATACTGTACTTTTATCCCATAACTTTAAAGACCTTTTAACTTTAAAATATTCCCAGCTATTCTTAGTTAAGAATAATCATGAAATGGACACTCCGCTTGGTATTGGTCTTCTTACCGCTTTTGGGTTTTGCCCAACAGCGCTTTCCCGATATCATAAAGATTAAAAAAGCCGTTTCCGACACCATTCGTTTAGATTCTACCAGTATCAATCCATCATATTTTAAGGTTTATGATAAAAAAGGATTTGTAGTTGATTCTAACTCTTATTACATTGATTTTGTAAAGTCCTTGCTCGTCTTTAAAAACGAAATTGTTTTGGATTCAGTTCAAATTGAATATTTACCATATCCAGATTTTTTAACAAGAAGGTATTCTTTGTTGTCTGATACCATTATTGTACCGAATACCAATGCTATTAACCGGTTATACCAACTTTCACAATCTAATAATTCTAAGCAATTTACACCCTTTGATGGTTTGAATACTTCAGGAAGTATTTCAAGAGGATTTACGGTGGGGAATAATCAAAATTCGGTATTAAATAGCGAGTTGGATTTACAAATTTCAGGTAAACTTAGTGATAAGGTTTCTTTAAGAGCCTCAATACAAGATGCCAATATTCCATTGCAAGAAATTGGTTATTCTCAGCGCTTAGATGAATTCGATCAAATTTTCATTGAGCTTGTTAGTGATGATTGGTCCATTAGGGCAGGGGACA
Source organism: Aegicerativicinus sediminis (assembly GCF_015476115.1). Lineage (GTDB taxonomy): Bacteria > Bacteroidota > Bacteroidia > Flavobacteriales > Flavobacteriaceae > Aegicerativicinus > Aegicerativicinus sediminis. The sequence continues at coordinate 1,984,891 of NZ_CP064295.1, forward strand.
TAGATTTGATAAATAACACTACCAAATTTGCAAATTTTACAAAGAGGGTTCAAGGTCTTTTAGTTAACGCTGATTTAGGAAATGAGCAAACTTCAGCCAACGCATTTGCTTCAGGTTCCTTGGTACGAGGTCAATTTACTACGAGCAGATTTGTCGGTATTGAAGGAAATCAAGGGCCTTATAAATTAAGGGGGCCAAATAATCAATTATTTGTACTCATCGTATCTGGTAGTGAAACTGTTTATGTTAATGGTATACCTTTGAAAAGAGGGGAAACCGAAGATTATATAATTGATTACAATGCGGGTGAGATTATTTTCAATTCTACTTTCCCAATAACTTCGGAGATGCGGATAACGGTAGATTATCAGTTTAGTGATCGCAACTATACAAGGTTTACAATTTTTGGTGGAGGTGGAGTTCAAAAGGATAAATGGCAAATAAATGCTGCAGTATATTCTGAATCGGATGCCAAAAATCAGCCACTCCAGCAAAATTTGTCGCCTGAGCAAGTCGAGGTTCTCAAGTTGGCAGGTGATAACCGCGATTTAATGGTGGCACCATCGGCCGTAGAAGATAATTTTTCTGAAAATCGTATTTTATATAGAAAGCTTAATGTTAATGGTGTTGATGTTTTTCAATATTCTAGCGATTCTGAAGAAACCTTGTATCGTGTTCGTTTTACAAGGGTGGAGCAGGGTAACTATATCTTACAAAATGCCAATAGCATTGAGCCAATTTACGAATATGTATCTCCAGTAAATGGTATTCCTCAAGGTGAATTTGAACCCGTTGTTCAGCTAATTGCTCCGGAGAAATTACAAATTGGAGTGGTCAATGGTTCATTTAAACCCAATTCTAAAACTGAAATTTCGTTTGAAGGTGCAGGTAGTAAAAATGATTTGAATTTATTTTCCTCCCTAGATGATGCTAATAATGACGGTTTTGCTGCAAATTTAAATGTTAGTCAAACCCTAATTGAAAATGATACAATTTGGAAATTATCTGCCGTTGCGAATATTGATTTTATACAGGAAAAATATAGGTCGGTCGAACGTATATATGCGGCTGAGTTTGGAAGAGACTGGAATTTAATCAACCCGACTGGGGATCAAACTTTTATAACAACCTCGTTAGACTTTCAAAATTATAAAATTGGATATGCCAATTACAGTTTTCAAAGTTTAGAATATCGTGGGTTTTTCAATGGAATTAGACATGGGCTTCGTTTAGGATTCGATACTGGTCGCTGGCGTTTATTTTCAAATAGTAGTTTTTTAAATTCTGATGGAGAGATTTCCGAAACTAAATTCTTAAGGACTTACAACAGTGCAGCCTTGGATTTAGGTAAAAAGTGGGTAGGAGCAAGATTTTCAGTTGAAGATAATGAAGAACAGTTAAAGGAAACTAACCAGCTGTCAAATTTAAGTCAGCGATTTGCAGCCTACGAATTTTTTAGTGGAATTGGGGATAGTACGGCGGTATATGCGGAAATAGGTTATAAATATCGAGTAAATGATAGCTTAAGGAATAATGAAGTAAGAAAAGTGAATACTTCTAATACTTATTATTTAAGGAGCAAGATCATTCAAAGCCAACAAACAAATCTGTCTGTATTCGCAAATTACCGACAATTGACATGGGAAGAAGAAGAATTTGAAGATGAGTACAGTTTAAATTCAAGGATTCTTTTCTCTCAAAACCTATTTAAACAATTGGTACTGTTGTCTACAGTTTATGAGACAAACGCTGGTACAGTTCCACGGCAAGATTTCACTTATGTAAAGGTTGAGCCTGGTCAAGGGGCATATACCTGGAATGATTATAACGGAAACGGCATTCAAGAATTGGATGAGTTTGAACTGGCTCAATTTCAAGATGAAGGTGAATTTATTCGGGTGTTATTGCCAAACCAAGCTTATACTAAATCGCACCAAAATAGATTTAGTCAAACGATTACCGTAAATCCAACTCAATGGTCTGTTTCAGAAAATAAAATGAAAAAGTTTTGGTCTCACTTTTTTGAACAAGTCAGTTATTTGGTTGACAGAAAAACTCGACGGGAAGGGTCTAATTTCGATTTAAATCCGTTCGCCGCTGAAGATGAAAATACATTACAGATGAATAGGAGTTTTAGAAACTTATTGTTTTTTAATAGGGGTAAACAGCATTATACAACTTCATATACCTATTTGAATAACTCTAATAAGAATTTACTGTCTATTGGTTTTCAAGAAAACAATATGGAAAGCCATCAACTTACATTTAATCACAAGGTTCAGGAATCTTGGCTTTTTAACCTTAAATCCATTTTTCAAAACCTTGAAAACAAAAGTGAAAATTTCAGTAGTAGAAATTACAGTTTAGATGAGATTAGGTTAGAGCCAAAATTGTCTTACCTGTTTGGAGACAACGCAAGTATAGATGTATTTTACCAGTACACTAAAAAAGAAAATACAATTGGGGATAATGAGAGTTTACAGCAAAATAATTATGGTGTTTCTTTTACGCTGAATTCTACTAATAAAATTTCCTTGAATGGAGAATTTAATTACTTCGATAATACCTATGAAGGCCAAGTGAACACGCCAATTTCCTATCAAATTTTAGAGGGTTTACAGCCAGGTACTAATTTTACATGGTCTCTAATTGCTCAGAAGAAAATCACTCAATTTTTAGATTTAAACCTAAATTATTTTGGCCGAAAGACACCGACCTCTAGAACTATTCATACTGGAACGATTCAATTGCGTGCCTATTTTTAGGTATATTTTCATAATTAGAATTCCTTTTCTTTAATTTTGTAAATCACAATTAATCCCGAATCGATGAAATATCTTTTTTTATTCATTATTGCGTTATTGCCTGTTTTTGGTTTTTCCCAAGAGCCTGATCAAGAGATCGAGGTTGAAATTGAAGAGCCGATTAAAAAACATGAAATAAAAACAAACCTTTTCTATTTGGCCTTGGGAGGTATAGAACTTGGTTACGAGTTCAATTTTAGCAGACGTAATTCTGTGGGTATTTCAGGCATGGTGCCTTATTCTAAAGATGCCAAGGATGACATTAAGTATTATGTGGCGCCTTATTATCGGTACTTTTTTGGAAAGAAATATGCCTCGGGTTTCTTTTTGGAAGGTTTTGGTATGCTAAACAAGTTAGAGAATGAAAAATACGATGAGCCAAATTCTGATGAATCGAGTGAATTTGTATCAGATTTTGCTATTGGTTTAGGAATAGGAGGTAAGGTGCTTTTGGGGAAAGGTTGGTTATTGGAAGTTAATTTTGGTGCAGGTCCTAATTTAGCAAAAGTAGACAAACACAATATTTCTGTAATTGCCAAAGGAGGAGTTCAATTGGGATATAGATTCTAAAAAATAAAGCCCGGTAATACCGGGCTTCTTTTTACATTTTCATTAACCAATGTTTCACGTCAGTTTGCTTCTTAATCAACTCTTTTAAGGATTGAATTGGCACGCGTTCTTGTTCCATAGAATCTCTGTGACGTATAGTAACAGTATTGTTTTCTAAAGTCTCGTGGTCTACAGTAATGCAGAATGGAGTTCCTGCCGCATCTTGACGTCTATATCTTCTACCTACAGCATCTTTTTCATCATAATCCACATTGAAATCCCATTTAAGATCATCAACGATCTTTTGTGCAATTTCTGGCAATCCGTCACGCTTAATTAATGGTAATACTGCGGCCTTAGTTGGTGCCAAAACTGCTGGAATTCTCAATACTGTTCTGGTAGTGTTATTATCTAGCTCTTCCTCTACTAATGAGTTTGAAAGAACGGCTAAAAACATTCGGTCTAAACCAATAGAAGTTTCCAGAACGTAAGGAACATAACTTTTGTTTTCTTCATTATCGTAATATTGAAGTTTCTTTCCAGAATATTCTTCATGCTGACTCAAATCGAAGTCTGTTCTAGAATGAATTCCTTCAAGCTCCTTAAAGCCGAATGGGAATTTAAATTCTATATCACAAGCGGCATCGGCATAATGTGCCAATTTTTCATGGTCATGGAATCGGTAATTTTCTGCTCCCATACCTAATGAAAGATGCCATTTTAATCTAGTTTCCTTCCAATGTTCATACCATTTCTGTTGGGTTCCAGGCTTAATGAAAAATTGCATTTCCATCTGTTCAAATTCCCGCATCCTAAAGATAAATTGTCTTGCGACAATCTCATTCCTAAACGCCTTGCCAGTTTGTGCAATACCGAATGGTATTTTTAAACGACCAGTTTTCTGCACATTCAAAAAATTCACGAATATACCTTGAGCGGTTTCAGGCCGCAGGTACAAATCCATAGCATTTTCAGCAGACGCACCTAATTTGGTACCAAACATTAGGTTGAATTGTTTAACATCTGTCCAGTTGCGGCTTCCTGTTAATGGATCTGCAATTTCTAGTTCTTCAATAAGCGCCTTTACGTCCGCTAAATCTTCAGTTTCTAAAGATCTTGCCATGCGCTTTAAAGTACCATCAATTTTTTCTTGATATCCCAAAACCCTAGGGTTGGTAGATCGATATTGGGCTTCATCGAAGCTCTCCCCAAATCGCTTTCTTGCCTTCTCAATCTCCTTGTCAATTTTTGCCTCAATTTTTGCACAATAATCTTCAATTAGAACATCTGCTCTATATCGCTTTTTGGAGTCTTTATTATCAATTAGTGGATCGTTAAAAGCATCAACGTGTCCTGATGCTTTCCAAGTAGTGGGGTGCATAAATATTGCTGCATCGACACCTACAATATTGTCATGCATCTGCACCATTGCTCTCCACCAATAATCCCTGATATTTTTCTTTAATTCTACACCATTTTGGCCATAATCGTAAACTGCGCTTAGGCCATCGTAGATTTCACTGCTTTGAAATACATAACCGTATTCCTTGGCGTGGGAAATAACTTTCTTAAACTGATCTTCCTGCTGTATCATGCTGCAAAAATAAAAAACCGCTCTAATTCAAGGAGCGGTTTTTCAATATATATTTAGTATAATTAGTTGAGTAGCACCGTGGTGTTTTCCAGCATTGTATCGTTATGGAAAACATTCACTCTGTATGTCCCTTTTTTTAAAGGCCTGTCGTTATTGTCTGTTATTATATCTAAACAAACCTCGTTATCGTTGCCTAAGTTCTTTAGGTTGTATCTGCCACTGTAAATAAGTGAAGCATTCCCAAAGTTCATGGCACCTTTATCTGCAACCACATTATTGTTTGGGTCTAGAATTTGAACGAATAAATCACCGGCTAATGTAATCTCATTAGTGTTTACCAATTTTAAACAGACTTCAAATAAGCTGGCGGAGTTAGCTTTTATGGTAATCAACTTTTTACCAGAAGCTACTCGGTATGGCGTTACTTCTAGAGAATTTAACATTGCCACTACAGGTAAATTTTTTAATTCCTTTACCTTCAGTAGTTCTTTAGATAGTGTTGCATTGGTCGACTGAGAATCCTCTAGACTAGCTTCAAGTGTTTGGTTGTTCGTTGTTAACGAGGAATTTTCTTCCTTTAAGGAATCTATAATACCTTGTAAATAAGAATTTTGCCTTAAGACTGTAGTTATTTGAGTGCTACTATTGTCGGAGGCACTTACTTGCTCTTCTGGCAATGAGGTTAAAGAATCTATAGCAAATTGAAAAAGCTGTTCAGAATTTTCAATCTGTTGTTTTAATTCATTATTGATTCCCGTAACTTCATCATATTGAATTAAAGCGTTATCTAATTCTTTACGAATAAGTTGGTTTTCACTTTCTAGAAATGCTCGTTCAGATTCGAGGGATTGATAGCTGAAAAAGCCTACTGCGGAAATTGCCGCAACCGTAACTATGAGGGAACCAATAATTAACCTATAATTAAATAGTTGTGGGTTAACTATCATTTAAATCAATGGATTAATTGCAGCGAAAATAGATATTAACTTCAGCGAAGGTTATTTTAATCGATGAAATGGTCAAAAATTTGTTAAACTTATTTTTTCCTAGACACTGTTTGGCTTGTGATGGGTTCTTGAATGATAATGAAAAACTTATCTGTACAGGTTGTAGGCATGAGTTGCCATTGACCAATTTTCACTTTGAAAATGATTCTACCGTAAAGAATATCTTATACGGAAGAGTTGAATTAGAAAAGGCAACTTCCCTGCTTCATTTCAGGAAGAAAAGCATAGTACAAATTTTAATACATAATCTGAAATATCGTGGTCATGAAGAAATTGGCGACATGTTGGGGAAATGGCTAGGTAATGAACTGGATGAACTAGGATGGGCAAATGATATTGATTTGGTAATTCCCGTTCCTCTTCATAAGAGTAGGTTACGTGAGCGTGGTTATAACCAAGTCACAAACTTTGGACAAGCAATAGCTGGTTCATTGAATGTTCAATTTGAAGATAAGGTGCTTCTTCGGCAATCTGCGACCAAAACACAAGTATTTAAAGGAAGAATTGGAAGGTCTGATCTTTCTGAAGCTAAATTTGTAGTGACTAACCCATCTATAATTGAAGGTAAGCACCTGTTATTGGTGGACGATCTTATTACAACTGGTGCCACTATTGAAGGCTGTGCCAATGCCCTCCTAAAAGCACATGGGGTAAAGTTGAGTTTGGCAACTATGGCCCTCACAGATTAATTTTCTCCAAACACAATAATATTGTTTCTTTGCCATTAATTGCTTTTGAAACACTTAGAGTTGAAAAATCTACTTACCATTTTTATAATTATAGTTGCTCTTTATTCCTGCGCAAATAGAGGAACTCCCACAGGTGGGCCAAAAGATGAAACTCCCCCTGAAGTTCTCCGCACCGAACCAGAGAATTTCAGCACAAATTTTAATGCAAAGGAAATCCGTATTTATTTTAATGAATATGTGAAATTGGATAACCTCCAAAGACAGTTGATTGTATCCCCACCTATGGATCCAGAGCCTACGGTTACCCCATTGGGAACGGCAAATAAATATGTGAAAATTATAATTAATGATACGCTAGAGCCTAATACAACTTATGCGATTAATTTTGGCCAAAGTATAGTAGACAATAATGAAAGTAATCCGTATCCATTTTATAAGTATGTTTTTTCCACTGGCACTTATATTGATTCCTTAAAAATATCTGGAAATATTGCCAGTGCTGATGCTAGGGTTACAGATCAGTTTGTATCGGTAATGTTATATGAGATCGATTCAACCTATAGCGATTCAATAATTTACAAGGAACGCCCACGATACATTACTAATACTTTAGATAGTTTAACGACTTATACTCTAGAGAATTTAAAAGAGGGTAAATACTTATTGGTTGCAGTTAAGGATAAAAATAGCAACTACAAATACGAACAGAGATCAGATAAAATAGGGTTTTATGAGGGCATTGTTAATGTACCATCAGATTCGATTTATAACGTAAAAATTTTCAAGGAAGTTTTAGATTTTGAGGTATTTAAGCCATTTCAAGTATCCGGTCAGAAAATTGGTATTCCATATCAAGGGGATAGAAAAAATTTAAACATTGAAATTTTTGGAGACAGCCTACCGGATAATTTAGAAACCCGTTTAACCAAAGATAAAAAAACAGATACTCTGTACTATTGGTATAGACCAAAGGTTGAAATTGATTCAGCTAAATTCCGATTTGAAAATTTAACTTATGTTGATACTGTAAAATATAGATTTAGGGACCTGCCTCGAGATTCTATGCAAATTAAACCCCTATATTCTGGGTCTTTAGATTTCGATAAAGTGTTTAGCCTAGAAGCAAATGTACCTTTTGAATCAATTGATGAACGGCTTATTACGATTTTAGATAAAGATTCTTTGCCTGTCTCATTTGCAACGTCCTTGGATACTTTGAATAATTATGTGCAAATACGATTTGAACTTGTTGAGGAAGGTTCATATGAAATTCAAGCTCTTCCAAATGCGGTAACAAGTTTTTTTGGGGAAGTTAATGATACTCTTAATTATTCAATTAGAACAAAAGCTTATTCAGATTACAGTAATGTTAGGGTAATTCTTAATAATGCTGTCTATCCGATGATTCTCCAGTTAACAGATAAAATGGAAGTGGTTAAATATGAAAAATTTGCAACTGCATCAGGGCCTGTTGATTTCGATCTTATAACTCCTGGAGTATATTATCTTAGGGTAATTTATGACTCTAATGGAAATAGAAAGTGGGATTCTGGGAACTATTTAGAAAAACGCCAACCCGAAAGGATTAGCTTTTATCCAGATGAAATTGAAGCTAGGGCAAATTGGGATCCTATTATTGAATTTAATTTATTACAAACGAGTCCCGATCCTCCAGAAAATTAAGTTTATTACGCACATCACTTAACTCCTTTTTGGATAAGGTTGTAATTATTGCCCCTAATTCATTTTCACCTAATTGTCCAATAACATTTCCTAAAGGATCAATACTTTGGCTATGTCCACAATATGGGTGTGCGTTGCCGTCCAATCCAATTCTATTAACTCCTATACAATAGGTAAGGTTTTCAATTGCACGGGCTTTTAAAAGTACGTCCCATGCCTCAATCCTAATTTCAGGCCAGTTTGCCACATAGATTAATAAATCGTAATAATCTGTATTCCTCGCCCAAACCGGGAAACGTAAATCATAACATATCTGAGGTGCTATTTTCCAGCCCTTATATTCAAAAATTTCACGTTTAACCCCCTTGTTGTATACTCGATCTTCCCCAGCTAAGGTAAAGGTGTGTCGTTTATCGTAATGTTTTATTTTACCATTTGGATAAACAAATAATAATCGATTATAAAAATGGTTGTTTTCCTTTATGACGAGACTGCCACAAATGGCTGCTCTCTTTTGATCGGCCATGGTTTGCATCCATATTACCGAATCTCCATTCATTGTTTCAAAATGATCTTCTGCATTCATCGTAAACCCAGTAGTAAACATTTCTGGTAGAATGAAAAGGTCAACCTCCTCGGAAATAGCCGTTATATGATTTGTGAAATTGATACGGTTCTCCTCAGGATTTTCCCAAACCAAATCGTATTGAAGTAATGCAATTTTTAAATTCTCTTTCATAAGTATGAAATTAAAAGAAAAGTTACTATTTAAGGAGTTGAAGTCAAAAATGCCAACGTTAAATTCTATTTAAAATCTCTGTAGCCTTAATAAGGGTCTCTTCCTTTTTGGCAAAGCAAAATCTCAACTGTTTGAGGTCTTCCTTGTTTTTATTAAATACTGAAAGCGGTATAGCAGCAACACCATATTTTGTGGTAAGCTCTTTTGCAAATTCAACATCAGGTTTGCCCGTAATTTTAGAATAATCCACTACCTGAAAGTAAGTGCCTTCAGAAGGCTTAAATACAAAATTGGAATCTTTCATCAATTCTAAAAATAAATCGCGCTTTCGCTGGTAAAATTTCGAAATGTTCAAATAGGTGTAGGGGTTTTGCATATAATTTGCCAATCCAACTTGCATTGGATGATTGACTGAAAAAACATTAAACTGGTGTACCTTCCTAAATTCGCTCATTAAATGTTTTGGGGCACAACAATAACCAACCTTCCAACCAGTATTATGGAATGTCTTTCCGAAAGAAGCAACAATAAAACTTCGTTCCTTTAATTGAGGAAACCGACACACACTTTGGTGTTCAGATTGGTCGAAAATAATATGTTCATATACTTCATCACTAAGAACTAGAAAATCATGCTTAAGTGCGAGTTGCTCTAAATTTAAAAGGTCTTGTTTTTTTAATATGGTCCCTGTGGGGTTATGGGGAGTATTTATAAGCATCATTCTCGTCTTATCCGTTATGCTATTTTCAACTTCATCCCAATCGATGGTTCCATTGTGTTGCATTTGTATTGGCACCGTTTTACCACCGTTAACTTCTATTGAAGGTTGATAAGAATCGTAGGCCGGTGTAAAAATGATTACTTCATCGCTAGGTTTAATAAATGCTGAGATAACAGTAAAAATTCCTTGTGTTGCCCCGGCTGTTACCGTTATTTCCGTATCTGGATTGTAAGTGCTATTATATAGAGTATTAAACTTTCTTGAAATTTCAACTCTTAGACCGAAATCCCCAGCCATTGGCGCATATTGATTGAAACCATTTTCCATGGCGTCATTAACTTCCTTGATTAATATTGGGTCGCTCTCAAAATCAGGAAATCCTTGCGATAGATTTATGGCATTATTTTGCTTTGCCAAGGCACTCATCAAGGTGAAAATAGTTGTGCCAACATTTGGCAGCTTAGATTGAAATTTCATTTATTGTTAATTTATTTCGCCAGTTTGAATATATACAATAACATCATTAAGGCAGGTAGCCAAATCGTTTTTAATTTCATGATCCCAAAACCGAAAAATGGTAAAGCCCAATTGTTTTAGCTCTTCATTAACTTGACGATCGCGCTGAATGTTTCTTTCAATTTTTGGAATCCAAAATTTTCGATTGGTTTTTATCCCTTTCTTTCGATCATTCCACTGGTACCCGTGCCAAAAACTGCCATCGACGAAAATGGCTAGTTTATATTTCTTTATTGCAATATCTGGTTTTCCTGGAAGATCCTTATTGTTTATCCTGAAGCGCACGTCTGCCCGCCAAAGCGCTCTTCTTAAAATAATTTCGGGTTTTGTGTTTGTTCCGCGAATTCTCCCCATCATTTTGGAGCGCTTCTTAGTAGTGTAGAAACCAGACTCTTCAGAAAATTTGGGGACTTTAATTATATCATCCTCTAAATAATTTTTCATAACATTTCTGCTTCAATAAAATATACCCATTATTTTAATCTATAATCTAAGGGATTCTTCGGATTTTCACGTCTCATATAAAAGTAAGGTGATACTTTTATATTCCTATTCAATGTATTGCTAAAATTTGTAGATAGGTCATTATGGAGATTTACAATATATACGAACCTACGACCAAAAAGGTGCCAATAATTGTTAGCTCACCTCATTCTGGTTGGGCATTCCCCGAAAATTTAAAACATAGATTTAAGAAAAAAATGATAACGAGGCCAGATGATACCGATTGGTATATCGATCGGCTATACAGTTTTGTCAAGGATTTGGGCATTACTCTTATTTCAGCCAATTTCTGTAGATGGGTAATCGATTTAAATAGGGATCCGGATAGTAAACCGCTTTATGATGATGGTAGAGTAATAACTGCCCTAACGCCAACTACCGATTTTAATGGAATTAATTTATATGAAACCGGGGAAGAACCAACTGATGAAGAAGTAACACAGCGTATTAAAGAATTTTATGAGCCCTATCACAACAAATTACATGAACTAACCCAAGCTTATAAAGATGAATTTGGAAAGGTGTTGTTGTTTGATGCACATTCTATTAGAGACATTGTGCCAGGTATAAGGAAAGAGGCATTTCCGCAATTGATTCTTGGGGATAACAATGGAGTATCTTGTTCGAATACTTTTATTAATACTGCTTTGAATGCCTTAAAAAGTAGTCGCTATGAGGTAACCCATAATTACCCATTTAAGGGTGGGTATATTACACGGTCAATTGGAAATCCGAAGGAGAACATTCATGCCTTGCAATTGGAAATGATTAAGACTAATTATATGAATGATGAACAAATGGAATATGACAAGAAAAGGGCTGAGAATATGCAAAAGACATTAGAAAATATGTTTGTTAATTTAATTGAGGCATTGGAAGATGAAAAAGGCTGAAAAAAGTTTTCAATTTAAAGGTTTGCTTACCGAAAATGGTTGGCTGGAGAATGTTAAGGTTTATCTTGATGATGATGGTAAAATCGAAAAAATCGATAGTGGGAGAGTAGACAGTTCAGCTGAAGGCTATGCATTACCAGGTTTTCAAAATGCGCATTCCCACGCCTTTCAATATGCCATGGCTGGCTTAGCTGAGTTGCATTCAACAAATAGTGTTGATGACGACTTTTGGAGTTGGCGATCCGCTATGTATGACATTGCACTTTCTGTATCTCCGGATGAGTTAGAGGCTATTGCTACTATGCTTTATTCTAAAATGCTTCGCTTCGGCTACACTTCTGTGGCTGAATTTCATTATTTGCATCATGATAAAGATGGGAAGCTTTTTGATAATAGAGCCGAACTTGGAGCAAGATTAGTTAGTGCAGCAAAAACTGCCGGAATTAAAATTACACTTGTGCCCATGTTTTATCAAATGGGTGGATTTGGGCAAGTAGCTTTGGAAAAGCAAAAGCGTTTTATTTCGCCCTCTTTAGATGAATACTTGAAACTTTGGGAAGCTTCAGAAAAAGTTGTTAGAAATCAATCGCACGCAAAAATCGGTTATGGTATTCACTCTCTTAGAGCCGTAAAAGCTGGGGATATCGAATCTTTTTTCAAAGATTATAAGCAAGACTTGCCTTTTCATATTCACCTTGCCGAACAGATCAAAGAAATTAAAGATTGTCAAGAGTTTTATCATATGCCACCAGTTGAATGGTTTTTAAATAATGCGCCAGTTTCAGAAAATTTTCATTTGGTTCATTGTACGCATTTGAATGATTTTGAAGTGAAAGGAATTGCGGAAAGTGGTGCATCTGTGGTGCTGTGTCCCACTACTGAGGGTAATTTGGGTGATGGAATATTTCGATTTATAGATTATAAGGAATTTAATGGAAATTGGAGTATTGGTACGGATTCGCATATAGGTCTAAATCCTTTTGAAGAATTGAGATTATTGGATTATGGACAGCGATTAATTTCTCATAAGCGCAATATTTTTACAACTTCGGAAAGTGGGGATAGTGGTTTTAATGCTATTAAAATGGCTTGGAAGTCTGGTCGAAGAGCTATGGGTGAGCAAAATTCTGAATTCTTTGAAATTGGGGATGATTTTGATGCGGTTGTAATGAAGTCTTCCAGTCCATTAATCGAAAATTCTTCAATTAAAAACTTGTGTAACACTTTTGTCTATACTGCCGATTCAAGGGATATATTAGGCACAATTGTAGCAGGGAAATGGCTAGTTAAAGAAAATGAGCACAATAAGTTTCAATCGATAAAAGATCGATTTAAAGAAGCAATCAAAAATTTAGCAATTAGATAAAAAAGAAAACCCTCGAAATTTCGAGGGTTTTTTAATTTATATGAATTTCTCAGATTAGTATCTGTAATATTCAGGTTTAAATGGACCTTCAACAGGTACATCGATATAATTTGCTTGGTCTTGCTTTAATTCAGTTAATTCCACTCCGATTTTTTCAAGATGTAATTTTGCAACCTTTTCATCTAAATGTTTAGGAAGCATATAAACCTTATTTTCATATTCTCCATGGTTGTTCCACAACTCAATCTGTGCCAAAGTTTGGTTAGTAAATGAGTTGCTCATTACAAAACTAGGGTGCCCTGTTGCACAACCTAAATTCACCAATCGACCTTCAGCAAGAATAATAATATCGTTGCCGTTAACAGAGTATTTATCAACTTGATCCTTAATGGTGTTTTTTGTTGAACCGTGATTTTTATTCATCCAAGCCATATCTATTTCGTTGTCGAAATGCCCAATGTTACATACTATGGTCTTGTCCTTCATCGCCTCAAAATGCTTGCCTGTAACAATGTCCTTATTACCAGTAGCAGTAATTACAATGTCAGCATTACCAACCACAGTTTCAAGTTTTTTAACTTCATAACCGTCCATTGCAGCCTGTAATGCACAAATTGGATCGATTTCAGTAACTGTTACTATACTTCCAGCACCTCTAAATGACGCAGCAGTTCCTTTACCTACATCTCCATAACCACAAACCACAACACGCTTACCGGCTAACATTACGTCGGTTGCACGTCTAATAGCATCAACAGCACTTTCTCTACAGCCATATTTATTATCGAATTTGCTCTTTGTAACAGAGTCATTTACGTTGATGGCAGGCATAGGAAGAGTGCCTTTTTTCATTCGTTCATACAAACGGTGTACACCTGTTGTGGTTTCTTCAGATAGACCTTTAATGCCTGAAATTAATTCTGGATAGTTATCAAAAACCATATTTGTTAGATCACCGCCATCGTCCAAAATCATGTTCAAGGGTTTTCTTTCTTCACCAAAAAATAAGGTTTGTTCTATGCACCAATTGAATTCTTCTTCAGTCATTCCTTTCCAAGCATAAACTGGAATGCCCGCAGCAGCAATGGCAGCAGCGGCTTGGTCTTGAGTTGAAAAGATATTGCAAGAACTCCAGGTAACTTCAGCACCTAATGCCACCAAAGTCTCAATAAGGACAGCAGTTTGTATGGTCATATGCAAACAACCGGCAATCCTGGCACCTTTGAGCGGTTGAGAGTCGCGATACTCCTCACGTAAGCTCATCAATCCTGGCATTTCAGCTTCAGCTAGCTCTATTTCTTTGCGGCCCCATTCAGCCAATTCAATATTTTTGACTTTATAAGGTAAGTAAGTTGCAGTTTTTGTACTCATAAAAATGTTTCAATTTATTATCGCCAAATTCAATTGGCTTTGCTTTTAAAATAGATTAAATTCGCCTTTGTTAATCAGCAAGCTAACCACTTGGTCTACTGATTAATTTTTGGTTTGCAAAGTTAACCAATAAGTTTGAGAAATCTAAATGCCACTATATAAATCCATTAAACCAAATCCGCATACCGAAGTTAAGGTGTGGAAAATTACCGAATCTTTTGAAGATTTACTGAAACCAATAACACTTTTGCCGGATCGGATGAAACGTGTCGACGGTATGAAAAGTGAAATCCATAGACGTGGATTTTTGAGTGTAAGACATTTGCTAGCAGAATTTGGCTATGAGGATAAAGATCTTTACTATGACCAGTATGGTAAGCCTCATTTAACAGATGGTAAACATATCTCAATAACCCATTCGTTTGAGTTTTCCGCAGTAGTTGTAAGTGATGAGGTCGTGGGGATTGATATAGAAATGCAGCGATCAAAAATTATAAAGATTGGTTCAAAGTTTTGTGATTTTGACAACTACCATATATGTAAATCTGAAACAGAAATGGTTAGAAAACTCACTGTGATATGGTGCATAAAAGAATCCCTCTATAAATCTTATGCAACACCCGGATTGAGTTTTAAAGAGCATTGCCAAGTAATTCCTTTTATGCTAGATGATGGCCAAACACTATCATGGATTCTATATGAAGATAAGGCCTGCCGATATACAAGTCATTATTTTGAATTTGAAGGTTATACCTGTGCTTATATTATGCCATCGTGAATGAAATCTTAGCATATATAAAATATGGAGCTTCTAGAAAAATTCCATTTTTGGCTGTATTGCTAGATCCAGACAAATTGGAGGTTAAAGACTTACCAAGGTTATTAAATAAAATCCACAAATCGGCTACCACTCACATTTTAGTAGGTGGAAGTACGGTTAAAGATGGACAAACACAGGAAATTGTTTCAGTCATTAAGCAGCTAAGCCATCTGCCAATCATTATATTTCCTGGAGATACCAATCAGATTTGTGAAGAGGCAGATGCTATCTTATTTCTTTCACTGCTATCGGGTAATAATCCAGATTATTTAATAGGAAAACATGTGGAAGCCGTTCCTAAACTTTTAAATTCAGATTTGGAAATTATCCCAACGGCTTATATTCTTGTTGAAAATGGCAAAGCTACAGCCGTGGAAAAGGTCACGGAAACAGTGCCAATTCCAAATTCAGATATAAACCAAGTAGTACATACCGCTAAGGCAGGAGAATTTTTAGGAATGCAGTTATGTTATTTGGAAGCAGGAAGTGGGGCAAACCAACCTATACCAGTAGACATTATTAAAGCAGTAAAGTCAATTCTCAACATTCCATTAATTATTGGTGGAGGAATCAACAACATGCAAGGTATTCAGAAGGCGTATGATGCGGGAGCGGACATGGTTGTAATCGGAACAGCTTTTGAAAATGATCCATGTTTTTTTGAAACCACAGAAAAAATAAATCAGATTTCCCATGAAAATATCCGTTGAGCTAACCTTAACACCTTTGCAAGACAATTTTGAGCCTCCTATAAAAGGGTTTATTGTGACCCTAAGAAATTCAGATTTCAAGGTATTGGAGAATCCATTGAGTACTCAAATCTACGGGGAGTACGATTCTTTAATGCCATTTTTAACCAATGCCGTAAAAGAGGCCTTTTTAAATTTAGATCATGTAGTCTTACACATGAAATTAGTAAAAAGTGATCGCAGCGACTATGAACCAGATTTTTGATTTTTTTTTAGATGCTTATCGAGATACCCCAACTTATGCTATTATACTGGAATTTATAGCCTTTGTTTTTGGTATACTAAGC
The DNA here is from genome assembly GCF_015476115.1 of Aegicerativicinus sediminis. GTDB lineage: Bacteria > Bacteroidota > Bacteroidia > Flavobacteriales > Flavobacteriaceae > Aegicerativicinus > Aegicerativicinus sediminis. Next base: position 2,001,183 of record NZ_CP064295.1, read on the forward strand.
GTTTACTATGCTAAAAAAGAGAATATTTGGGTTTATCCTACTGGATTAATAGCTACGATTATAACTGTTTATCTTCTTTATGTTGCAGGTTATTTGGGAGATATGATGATGAACGTTTATTACTCTATAATGAGTATCTACGGATGGTGGAACTGGTCTAGAAAAAAGAACAATGTCTATGTTGTGCCAATTTCCAGAACCAATCTAAAAGAAAAATTAATTGGTGTTTTGTTTTTTATTCTTACTATGGTTGTAACCTACCTAGTTTATAGGGGATTTGACTATGAAATTGGAACCACAAATTATATAGATATTGTTACTTCCGGCATCTTTTTTACCGCAATGTGGTACATGGCTATTAAGAAACTTGAAAACTGGACACTTTGGATTATCGGGGATATCGTAACAGTTCCGCTTTATGGTTATCGTGGTCTAGGCATGCTATCTTTACAATATCTTATCTTTACAATCCTTGCAATTCAAGGGTACATCGCATGGAAAAAAGCCTTAAACAAAAACCTTCAGACTGCATAAAAGTTGTAATGTTTGGTCCTGAATCCACAGGAAAAACCACCTTAGCCATGAAATTGGCTGAGCATTATAATACGGCTTGGGTACCCGAGTATGCTAGGGATTATCTTCAGAAAAAGTGGGACAAGGAAAAGAAAATCTGTGAAACTGCTGATCTTTTACCAATTGCCAAAGGCCAAATTAAAATTGAAAACGAACTTACTGAAATAGCTAATAAAATATTGATTTGTGATACTGATCTTCTAGAAACCAAAGTATATTCGGAAACTTATTATGGCGGTAGTTGTGATCCATTATTGGAGGAATATGCGATTAAAAATCAATATGATTTATATTTCTTAACTTATGTAGATATACCTTGGGTAAAGGATGACCTGCGTGATAAACCTTTTCAAAGAGCAGAAATGTTTGCGGCTTTTGAACAAGCCTTAATCGAATACAATCGTCCATATATTATCCTTAAAGGTAGTATGGAGCAACGGTTATCTCTCGCAGTTGATACAATTGATAAAAAATTTTTTAAATGAGTATGGAATTTTCACTAAAGGATACTGAACAAATTAAAGCAAAAGGATTGACTCTAGAGGCGGTAGAGCATCAAATGGAACTATTCCAAAACGGTTTGCCTTATTCAAATTTGGTTGCTCCAGCGGTGGTTGATGATGGGATACTTAAACTTTCGGAAAAAGAAAGAGATGGATTCATAAAAATATATGAAAAAAAGGTTGATGATATTTCGGTTATAAAATTTGTTCCGGCTTCCGGTGCTGCAACTCGCATGTTTAAGTTTTTATTTCAGTTTCTAAAAACTTACGATCCTGAAAAAGAAAGTATAAATAGTTATATCAATAATAATAACGACAGAGATCTTTACACTTTTTTGGTTGGGTTAGAAAAATTTCCGTTTTATGAATCCGTTCGGGCGAGCCTTTTGAAGAGTTGTCCAGATTACGAATCTATGAGTAGTAATGACCAATATTTATTGTTCATCAAGGCAATGTTAGATTCAGATAAATTGGATTATGGCAATTCCCCTAAAGGCCTTCTGCCATTCCATGAATATAAGAATCAAGTTATTTCTACAGCTTTCGAGGAACATTTGTTTGAGACGGCTTTATATACTTCTCAAAAAAAGCCGGTAAAGATTCATTTTACCATTTCGGAAAAATACAAAGACCGTTTTAATGAAGAGTTTAAGAGAATTCAAGATAAAGTTGAGCAAAAAACAGGATCTAAATTCGATATCAGTTTTTCTTATCAGAAACAGTCAACCGATACAATAGCTGTCACTCCAGATAACGAGCCCTTTCGAAATCAGGATAGCTCAATTCTTTTTAGACCTTCGGGACATGGGGCTTTGGTTGAAAACCTAAATGAACTTGATGCCGATGTTATATTCATGAAGAATATAGATAATGTGGTTGTTTACAGATATAAAGATGAAGTGGCCTGTTATAAAAAAATGCTTGGGGGGATTTTGTTAGACATTCAGGAAAAGGTTTTTCAATATTTAAATGAATTAGATTCTAAAACTTTTGAAGAAGCTGAATTAGAACCAGTCTTAAACTTTATGACTGATGAAATGCAGATTAAATTTTCTAGGGAGTTTCAGAAATATAAAACCAAATACCAGATTGAATACATCCAGGAAAAACTTAATCGACCAATTAGAATCTGCGGAATGGTTAAGAATGAAGGTGAACCCGGAGGTGGCCCTTTCTGGGTAAAAAATGAAAATGGAGAGGTCTCCCTTCAGATTGTAGAGTCTGCACAAATTGATTTAAAAAACAAAAAGCAAAAGAGCATTTTTAAAGGTTCTACACATTTTAATCCGGTAGACGTTGTTTGCGGTGTTCGAAATTATAAAGGAGAAAAATTCAATTTGAAGGAGTTTGTTGATCCCAATGCGGCTTTTATTACGGATAAAACCAAATCAGGAAAAGATCTTAAAGCACTCGAATTACCAGGACTTTGGAATGGCACCATGGCAAATTGGAATACTATTTTCGTTGAAGTGCCATTGATAACCTTTAATCCTGTAAAAACTGTAAATGATCTTCTGAAGGCTCCCCACCAAATTAAAAAATGATCGATTTTGAAATTTTAGAAAAAGAGCTGCAATTCAGAGCTGTTAGAAGTTCTGGAGCAGGTGGGCAGCACGTTAATAAAGTTTCAAGCAAGGTTGAACTTTATTGGTCTTTACAGGATTCCATGGTCTTTGATGAAGACCAAAAGCATCGCTTAGAAGTTAAATTATCTAACCGCCTCACGAAAGATGGAGTTCTGATTCTTCAAAATAGTGAAAGCCGGAGTCAACATAAAAATAAAGAATTGGTTGTTCAGCAATTCAAAGAGCTGATTGAAGAAAGTTTAAAAAAGAAAAAGAAGCGTGTAGCAACCAAAGTTCCGAAGAAAGTAAAACAAAAACGTCTGGCCAACAAACGACAACTTTCTGAGAAAAAAGCCCTTAGAAAACCTCCTGAGATTTAATTAAATTTTCAAAGTTTAGTTATGGCATATTTATCTATATGTGTAACTTTGTTCCGTTCTCAAAAGGGGTGCCTATATCGGCTGAGATCATACCCAATGAACCTAGAACAGGTAATGCTGTTTAGGGATAAACAAGGTGAAATAATCACCTTGAATTGGATCTTAAGGATTCGTAATTAAATAACAACTAAAGAATAATTACCTCTTTTTATTCGATTAAAAATTTTTAATCGCAATGAAAAATTTATTCAATGTTCTTGGTGTTGTTGTGCTGACGTTTGGTTTATCGTACCAGATGTATAGTCAACAGCCAAAAGATCAAGACACGACAAAAACTGAAGTATTAGAGGAGGTATTGGTAACTGCTGTCAGAGTTAAATCCAATGCCCCGATTACCCATTCCAATTTATCCAAGGTAGAAATTGCTAAGAGAAATTTGGGGCAAGATGTGCCTCAGTTGCTTAATTTTTTACCGGCTGTTGTAACTACTTCAGATGCAGGAGCAGGAATAGGGTATACGGGAATTCGTGTTCGTGGCATCAATGCGCAATCTACTAATGTTACGATTAATGGAATCCCCTATAACGATGCCGAGTCTATGGGGACTTTTTGGGTCAACTTGGGCGATATTGCGTCATCCGTTCAAAATATACAATTACAAAGAGGTGTTGGAACCTCCACAAATGGCTCTGGTGCTTTTGGCGCAAGTATCAATGTGTTGACGGATGCTGTTGCCAACGAACCTTATGCAGAAATCAATAATTCAGTTGGAAGTTTTAATACTCGAAAACATACGGTTAAAATGAGCACTGGTCTTATTGATCGTCATTTTGAAGTGTCCGGTAGACTTTCCCAAATAAAATCTGATGGGTATATCGATAGAGCTTCGTCTGATCTAAAATCGTATTTCCTTCAAGCGTCTTATGTTGATGATAATACATTGATAAAAGCGATTACGTTTGCCGGTAAAGAAGAAACATATCAGTCTTGGTATGGATTTGATCCTGTTTCTACAGAATATGCAGGGTTTAATCCGAATTTAGATGAAAACCGAAGATTCAATATTGCAGGCATAATGTTCGATGATGAAGGTAATTTTAAAGGCTATTACGACAAGCAAGTCGACAACTATGGCCAAGATCACTACCAATTGCATTGGAATCACCGTTACAACCAGAAATGGTCAACAAATTTTGCTTTAAACTATACTTACGGACGAGGTTATTTTGAAGAATACGTCGATGACTATTTATATCAAAACATATATTTTTCAGGAGATTCTACCTATGATTTTTTGGGATTAGATCCTATAATCGTTGACGGGCAAGAAATAAATTCTACAGATTATATAAGGCGTCGCTGGCTCGACAATGATTTCTACGTTTTTAATGGTGCAATTAATTATAAAGATGAAAACCTACAAGTAGTTGGTGGTGGTTCATACAGTTTATACAAGGGAGACCATTTTGGTGAAATCATTTGGGCCAGATATGCGCCAACTTTGGAAGAAGGAGATCATTATTATGATGGTTACGGAGAGAAAACCGATACCAACATCTTCGGCAAAGCAACCTACAGTTTAAATGGTCAATGGCAATTTTATGGCGATCTGCAGGTTCGCTTTGTGGATTATACCACAAGTGGACAAAATTCAGACAGAGAACCGTTTATAACGGACAAACAATACACCTTCTTTAATCCGAAGGCTGGACTGACCTACAAAATGAATGACCAGAACAGCCTGTACCTTTCGTATGCCCGCGCGAATCGTGAACCCAATCGCGATGATTTCCAAAACAACCCAAATGTGAAACCAGAGCAACTCAATGATTTTGAGTTAGGTTGGCGCTACGATTCTGAAAGGTTCAGGCTGCATTCAAATCTGTATTATATGCATTACAATGAACAGTTGGTGCTTACAGGAATGTTGGATGATGTAGGAAACCCAATTAGAGACAACAGTGGTGAAAGTTACCGTTTAGGTTTAGAGATAGAAGCCGCTTGGAATATAACCAAAGGCCTAAATTTAAAACCTAACATTGCAATCAGTTCAAACAAAAACAAGGAGTTTATTGCATCGTTAGATGGTGAATTGGTGAATCTTGGCAGAACTTCCATTTCGTATTCCCCAAATGTGGTGTTTGGCAATGCTTTGGAATACAGTCCCATTGAAAATCTTCAAATTGCACTATTAAGTAAATATGTTGGGGAACAATACATGGGCAATACCGATTCAGATTTTTCAAAGTTGGATGCCTATTTTGTAAATGATCTTAATGTGAATTATACCATCAGGCCAAAATCTATTTTTAAAGAAATAGTTCTGACCGCATTGGTAAATAATATTTTGGATGAAAGATATATTTCCAATGGTTATTATTATACGTACGATGACGATTTTTCAGTTCCAGGAGTAATCACTACAGTTGAAGGTGCTGGCTATTATCCACAAGCGGAAAGAAATTTTTTAGTTGGGTTGACCTTGAGATTTTAATTTGTAATCACCAAAGTTGTAGCGTTCGGTTGAGACACCCGGTATTCTTTTAATCCACATGGAAGGGGTTTGTCTTTGGCCTGTCCTGTAAATAGGTAGTATGTATTTTCGTCCTCACATTGGCAAGTGACCTCCACACCCTCTCTTTGCAAAAAAGAACAAGACCCGTTAATTGTATGGTTGGGATCTGCTGCATCAAAGGCTCGATAGCCACTTCCAACATTGATTACATAAAAACCTAAATTTCCTTGGTTGGGAACATAAACAGAATTGCTTGTAAATTGTAATTGACTATACTCGGGTAAATTCATATTAATAGTATAATTAACGCCAACATTTAGTAGATAACGGCATTCATTTCTATTGTCATCACTGCTACAGGAAATAAACATAAATAAGACAAAAACGGAAAAAAGGTAGCGGGCCATAAACAGTTTCGTTTGGCACAATTTACAACAAAATATAAACTGCGAATAATAATTCGTATATTTGTAGACCAATCTCGTGAAAGCGAGATTTTTTGCGTTGTATACTTTGCCTAAAGATTGAAAAAGGAGTGGTGATAATGCAGATTTCAACTTAAAAATGACGATTATGAGTAACATTTCTTATTACACAGCAGAGGGGTTAAAAAAATTAAGGGACGAGCTTAATTATTTAAAGGATGTTGAGCGTCCTAAGGCGTCACAAGCTATTGCAGATGCCAGAGATAAAGGAGATTTGAGTGAGAATGCCGAATACGATGCTGCAAAGGAAGCACAGGGTTTGTTGGAAATGAAAATTTCTAAAATGGAAGAGACTCTGGCAAATGCACGTGTAATTGATGAGTCTCAACTGGATACTTCAAAAGTTCTAGTGCTTTCAAAGGTGAAAATAAAGAACCAAGTTAGCGGTCAAGTGATGAACTATACCCTTGTTGCCGATGGTGAAGCAGATTTGGCCAAAGGTAAGATTTCTGTTAATTCACCAATTGGAAAAGGTTTGTTAGGAAAGAAAGTTGGAGAAGTTGCAGATATTACCGTGCCTAATGGCGTTATTAAGTTTGATATTTTAGAAATCTCCCGATAAAATGGCAACCATATTCACTAAAATAATTAATGGCGAACTTCCTGCTTATAAAGTGGCTGAGACGGATGATTATTTAGCCTTTTTAGATATTAATCCGAACGCGAAAGGTCATACCCTTTGTATCCCAAAAGAGGAAGAAAACAAGATTTTTGATTTGGATGAGGAAACTTATTTAGGCCTTATGAAATTTTCAAGAAATGTTGCAAAGGCTATTGAAAAAGTAGTGCCATGCCAACGGATTGGAATGTCGGTTATAGGTCTTGAGGTTCCTCATGTACATGTTCATCTTATCCCATTAAGAACAATGGAGGACGCCAGATTTACTTCAAAAGATAAACTATCGGATTCGGAATTCAGGGAATTGGCAAATGCAATCTCTGAGGCTTACAAAGGTTAGGATAGTCGCAATTGAATTTGCATTGTAGTTCCTTTATTCAATTCTGAATGAAGGACCTTTATTTTTCCGTTGTGGTAATCCTCAATAATTCTCTTGGCCAAGGATAAACCAAGGCCCCAACCGCGTTTTTTACTAGTGTAACCGGGTTCAAAGATCTTATTGTATTGGTGTTTTGGTATACCTTTACCGGAGTCCGTAATATTTATTTTCACAAATTTGTCAGCCTCGACTATTTTAATCTCCAAGTTGCCCTTTCCTTTCATGGCATCAATGGCATTTTTAACCAAGTTTTCAATAGTCCAGCTGTATAATTGTCTGTTTAACTTAACCATTATGGATTTGTCTGGGGCCATGAAATTGAAATGGACCAAATCTGAAGATCTTGCCTTCAAATAATCAAATGATTCTTTGGTTTCTTGAATAATATCAGCAAATTCCATATTCGGAATAGAACCAATTTTACTGAATCGCTCCGTTATTGTTTGCAATCTGTTGATGTCTTTTTCAATTTCAATGATATAATCAGGATTCACATTTTCGCTCCGTAAAATTTCAGTCCAACCCACCAATGAAGACAACGGGGTGCCAATTTGGTGAGCAGTTTCTTTAGCCATACCTGTCCAAAGTTTATTTTGGTCTGCATTTTTAGAACTTCTATAAAAGAAAAATACCACGGCCGCAAACAAAAAAATTATCAACAGTAATGCCAGGGGATAATATTTCAATTTGTTTAAAAGAGGTGAATTGCCATAATAGATCGTATTAAACAGCTGTCCATTAACCTTTACTTCAATAGGATGGTTTTCTGAAGCAAATTGCTCCATAAGGTCTTGTGCAAAAACAGTATCTTTCAACTTTTCTTCATCTATATTGTTGGAACTTATAATTTCTCCATCAGGATTTACCAACATCATAGGGGTTGTGGTGTTGCTTTCCAAAATCCGTGAAGTCAATTCTATTTCTGCATCTGAGGTTGACCTCATTAGGTTTTCTTGGGCTGTTGACCAGTTTTCCATTTTGGTTCGTTCTTCTGCCTTAAAATTCTGAAAGAAGATATAGGTGTTCCAAAGAATTAGAGAAATGATAATAAAAGATGCCGCAATGAGGATCCAACGTACCACGTTACGATTTCTGGTAAGGGCCATTTAATTAATTTGATTCCTAAATATAATGCATATTGTTAATAATTATTGTGTCTCAAGCAACCGTATTCATTTTATAAAACAGCCTTTATTGGTTACATTTGCCAAAATCAAGATTTTTAATGATTTCATTAGATCCGAAGACCTTGTCTACGCCAAAATTGCAAATGTATTTGCAGGCAGCAGTGGCGCCAAGACCGATAGCATTGGCAAGTACTGTTGATGAGGTGGGGAAGCCAAATTTATCACCTTTTAGCTTTTTTAATATTTTCAGTTCTAATCCGCCAATTTTGGTTTTTTCTCCTTCGAGAAGGGTAAGGGATAATACTATAAAACATACGCTTGAAAATGTTTTGGCTACCAAGGAAGTTGTTATAAATGTGGTGAATTATGATATCGTGCATCAAACTTCATTATCTAGCACAGAATATGGAAAAGGGGTAAATGAGTTTGAAAAATCTGGATTAACCATACTTAACTCGGATGTTGTAAAACCTTTTAGGGTTGCTGAATCACCAGTTCAATTTGAGTGTAAGGTAAACGATGTTATCTCGCTTGGTGAAGAGGGTGGTGCTGGAAATTTAGTGATATGTGAAGTTTTGAAAATTCATATTAGCAAGGAAGTGCTTGATGATGAAAATCATATCATTCAAGAGAAACTAGATCTAGTAGCTCGAGCTGGAGGAAATTATTACAGTAGGGCAAAAAAAGGATTTTTTGAGATTCCGAAACCTTTAAAAACAAAGGGAATTGGTGTGGATGCAATGCCTGAATATGTTAAGAATAGTATGGTTCTAACTGGCAACGATTTAGGAATGCTTGGAAATGTTGAACGATTGCCAGAACAAAAAGAGGTTACAGATTTTATTATTCATGTTAGTGAGCGTTACCCAAATATCCAAAATATGAATCAGCGTGAAAAACATAAAATAGCCAGAAATTATCTGAGTTATGGGGATGTTGAAAGTGCATGGAAATTATTGTTGTCGTAAAGTTTAAAATTAGAATAAGATTAAAATAGGAAATGGAAGTACAAGGAAGAATTAAAAAGATTGGAGAAACCCAGACATTTGGTTCAAATGGGTTTAGAAAAAGAGAAATAGTTATAGTTACTGAGGAACAATACCCCCAACCCTTAATGGTGGAATTTGTTCAAGATAAAACAGATTTACTGAATAATTACAGTGAAGGACAGACGGTGAAGGTCTCGATCAATTTAAGAGGTCGTGAGTGGCAAAGTCCTCAAGGAGAAATAAAGTATTTTAATTCTATACAAGGTTGGAGAATTGAGAGCCTTCAACCAGAGTCATCATCTCCAGATATGCCTCCAATTCCTCCAGCGGAAGCATTTGAACCTGCAGATGATATTAATGATGAAGATTACGACGATTTACCTTTTTAATGGAATCGCAAGAATGTAAAAATCCCAAAGAAAAACTTTGGGATTTTTGCTTTTTAAGGTTTCTGAACTATTAAAGTTTTAAAATCAATAACTTAATGTTTGTCCTTTCAGAAGATTTAATTTTTCCTAGGATTGAACTTGCCACTAACGATGGATTATTGGCAATTGGTGGTGATCTATCATCTGAAAGATTATTATTGGCTTATAAATCCGGAATATTTCCGTGGTATTCTGAGGGACAGCCAATCCTATGGTGGTCTCCGGATCCGCGGTTTGTTTTGTTTCCAAAAGACTTGAAAGTTTCCAAAAGCATGAAAAAAATATTGAGAAACGAAACTTTTAAAATTACTTATTGCCAACAATTTGAAAGGGTTATTGAAGCATGTGCCTCAATGCCAAGAAGAGGTCAGGAATCTACCTGGATTACTGTGGAAATGAAAAAAGCTTATTTAAGGCTATTTGGTTTGGGTATTGCCAAATCTGTAGAGGTGTGGAAGGATGGAGAATTAGTTGGAGGCCTTTACGGAGTGGATTTAGGTCATGTATTTTGCGGTGAAAGTATGTTCTCAAAGGTTAGTAATGCATCTAAGTATGGATTTATAAAGTTTGTCGAGAAATTAAAATGTAAGAATTATAAATTAATAGATTGTCAAGTTTTTACAGAACATTTGTCTAGCCTAGGCGCTGTGGAAATACCAAGGGAGGAATTTAGCAAAATCCTGAAATCTCATTAGAGTATTCTGAATCCAACCTTTAGGGAAAACTCTGGATTGAAAACAGGAGGTTTATAATTAAAACCCCCAACATTGATATTTTTATCTCCTCCAATTCTTAAACTAAGGCCAGTCCAAGGAGACAAATAGATTCTCTTGGAAAGATTCCATACATAACCAAAACTACCATTTAAAAGATAGCTTTTGTAATTGGCTCTTTCAAGATTTTCTTTAGATTGAATTTGTTCATTCCAGTAAACACCTCCTGCGCCAATCCAAAAGCCAGATTGGAATTCGTTGAAAAAATAATCTAGAATAATAGCTGTAGACTTTATTTGCTTATCAGTAAAATCATCATCTACCATAAATTCTGGCATATTTACTTTGGCAAAAAGACCTCTAATTCGAAACCTGTCAAATCCAATCCAACCTGCTCCCATATATCCTTCAAAAATGTATGGTAAAACGTCCAATTCTAACCCAGCGCTTATGTCCTTGTTTTGTCCGTGTGAAAGGCCTGAAACTAAAAGTAATAGAGTACATATTCCAATTTTATATGGTTTAAGTACTACATTCGATTTATCGATTATTGAACTAAACTTCATGGTACCTAAAACAATTTATTTCGTGATCGTTTACCATTCCTGTTGCCTGCATATGTGCATAAATAACTGTACTACCAACAAATTTGAAACCTCGCTTCTTTAAATCCTTGCTAATTGTATCACTTAATGGTGTTGTTGCGGGAGCGTTTTTATAATGTTCTAATTTATTTTTTATAGGATTTCCTTCAACAAAATCCCATATATAATTAGAAAATGATCCGAATTCCTCCTGAACTTTAATGAAAGCCTGGGCATTGGTAACGGTAGCATTGATTTTAAGTTTATTTCTTATTATTCCTGCGTCATTCAACAATTCAGCTATTTTATTTTCTGAATAGGAAGCAATTAAATTATAATCAAAGTTGTCGAATGCCTTTCGAAAGTTTTCACGTTTTCGCAAAATGGTAATCCAACTGAGACCTGCTTGAAAGGTTTCTAATATTAAAAATTCAAATAAAGTGGCATCATCATACACAGGCACACCCCATTCCAAATCATGGTAGGCCTCATATAATGGGTCTCCAAGGCACCATCCACAACGATGAAGATTTTGCATTGAAATTCATTTAGGATTTAAACCTAAAAGTACGTCTAATTACTAAGAAATTGTAGCTTAATTTTTGCCCTTAAACCTAAAGGTTATAGTCCCAACCTGTACTGGTTGTTTGCCAGTATCAAAGGTCACGGATTCTGCATATTCCGTAGCACTATCTATTAAGCATTGGTTCTTTGAAGTTGATGAACCATTAATGCTAGTATTTATAACCTTTCCAGTATTATTCACTGTAATGTTTACAATGATTATTCCGCTTTCTTCACATAAATACCGAGGAGTGTCGAAATCTAACATTGTCCGGCCCTTAAGTGAATAGGTAAGGGTGCTATTAGCGTTAGTGTTTTCTGGCTTTTTCCAATTTTCAGAATTACGCATGGCAAGTAAGTCCTTGACTTTACTATAAGTGCTTTTCTCATTTGATTTAACACCATATCCCGAGGAAGCATTATAATCAGAATTAGAAGTTAAAATTTCCTCCGGTTCTTCGTTTTCAGTTTGTTGGGAATTGTCAGCATCATTTTTGTTAAGGTCACCAGCAGTAACAGTTCGGAAATTCTTCATCACTTCCTTAAACTCCTTATCCTCATTAAAGGCTTGGTTGGTAGTCGGCTTACTGTCATCAATTTCGCTAAGTTCCTTTTCCTTTTCCAATTTCTCCTCTATTTCTTCAGGAGTCAAAGGTTCCATTTCGTAATAACTTTCGGCTATAAGTTCGGTTTGTTTGGTAATGTGAAGACTGAACATACCAAACACCACAATTCCGGTAATCAGAATTGTAATTATTAGGGCTTTATGTCTTTCAATAAACATCACAATTTAGTTCTATAAGTAGGTTATTTATATACGAACGAAAAACTAATATAGATTAAATAACGATAATAGCAAAACAATTGTCCCTTTCTGGTAATGTGGAAAGTACTAATAATCAAAATATTACGCTAATTCTTGGTGTGAGTAAAATTTTAGTGAAATATGATGTAACATGCTTATAATCATGTTTATACGGGTTTAAAAACTTGTGTTTAATCGTTGCGAAGGTATTAACCCAAACTTTGTAAGAAGGAGTTTAGGGTTTGTGCATTTTCAACAGAATAGCTACCAATTTTTGTGCGTCTAAGTTTTGATAAATGGGCGCCACTATTCAATTTTTTGCCAAAATCGTGTGCTAAAGATCTTATATAGGTTCCTTTGCTGCAAACAACACGAAAATCTACCATTAGATCTTCAAATTTGGTTATTTCGAATTCTGTAATGGTCACTTTTCTGGATTTTAATTCTATTTCCTCTCCAGCCCTAGCTGCAGCGTAGGCACGTTTTCCATCTTGTTTTATGGCTGAAAATATTGGAGGAATTTGATCTATCTCGCCAATAAAAGATTGTGCAGTTTCATTTAGTAGTTTACTATTAACATGTTCAGTCGGATATTCTTGGTCAACCTCTGTTTCTAAATCATAAGAGGGTGTGGTGCTTCCTAAGGTAAAGGTGCCAGTGTATTCTTTCTCTTGAGCCTGAAATTTTTCAATAGATTTAGTCATTTTGCCAGTGCAGATAAGTAGTAATCCAGATGCTAGAGGATCTAAGGTTCCGGCATGTCCAACCTTAATTTTCTTTAGTTGAAATTGCTTTCTTATGGCCCAGCGCATCTTGTTTACAACTTGAAAAGAAGTCCATTCTAAAGGTTTATCGATTAGAATTAATTGGCCATTTAGAAAATCTTCCTTAGTAGTCATTATGTAGATAGGGTGTAGGCTATGGCTATAAGTCCAATAATAGTGCAGTAGAGCGCAAAGTAAGAAAGTTTACTCCGCTTAACTAATTTTATCATCCAGGTACAGGCAAAAATACCCGCGGTAAAAGCTGTTATAAACCCAATGCCTAATAAGCCCATATCGGTACTTTCCCCCGATAAATCACCACTTAAAATATCTTTCGCGATTTTACCGAAAATTAAAGGTACAACCATCAAAAATGAAAATCTTGCGGCTTTACCTTTGTCATTTCCTAAAAGAACTGAGGTTGAAATAGTTGCTCCTGACCTAGAAATTCCAGGCAAAATTGCAACTGCCTGAGATATACCAATCACAAAAGCATCTAAAAATCTAACAGGTCGACCAGTATTTTTGGCCCGATCCGCCAAAAGCAGAAGTAATGCAGTCAGCAATAACATACTGCCAACCAATAGCAGATTTCCCCCAAATAATTCTTCAATTTCATTTTCAAAAAATAATCCCACAAACACAGCCGGTATCATTGATACTATAATTTTCAATGCGAAATGAAATTCTTCGTTCCAACGAAATTTAAAAAGACCTTTCAACAGGAAAAGTATATCCTTTCTAAAAACAATAATGGTGCTCAAAGCCGTAGCGAAATGAACCACCACAGTAAACAAAAGACTTTCTTCGGGAACACTATTATCTCCTAACAATGCTTTCCCGATTTCAAGATGGCCACTTGAGGAAACTGGTAAAAATTCAGTTAAACCTTGAACAATTCCCAACAGGGCCGCATCGATGCCATCCATAAGATGAGGGGTGAATTACTTGGATTACTTTTGTTTATTCGGATTCAATAAAATGGCATAGACCTGTATGCCGAAACCAATCAGTACGAGTGCAGGCGCAAGTCGAATTCTTCGGAAATTAAAGATCTCTTCATTGAAAACATTTGGATCGTCACTGCCTCCGCCTGCCATTAAAATAAAACCTAATGCGATGCAGGCCAAGCCTATAAACATAAACTTGTAATTTTTACGTCCGAATATGAATTCTGATCTAGCCTGCTCTTTTCGTTTCTTTTCTCCCATTTCGGATTAATTTTTAAGGTAAAACCTAATAGTATAAATGATCGGTTTTAAGGTTAAGGAATCTTTGTGTGGCTATAAAGGTGCTTATGCTTGTTATAATAACCCCAATAGCAGCTACTAAAACAAAAACGAGGACTAATAGAATTGGATGGTCTAAAAATCCTAATGACGGAAAGCTCTTGTTTACATAATAAAGAACAGCTCCCATCCCAATCATAGCGACAGCAGACCCTATTAACCCGAGCTGTACATTTTTCCAGATAAAGGGTCGACGTATAAAACTTTTTGTTGCCCCTACCATTTGCATGGTTTTGATAATAAATCGTTTAGAATATACCGCTAACCGGATTGAACTGTTAATAAGCAGCACCGCTATTAAAGTAAACAGGGAACTAATTATTAGAACCCAAAATGTAATCTTTTTTACATTGTCGTTCATTAGTTCCACCAAATCATTGTCGTACCTTATTTCTTCAATAAATTGTTTATCAGCTAGGTCCTCTGAAATAGATTGAAGAGTTTCATTAGTAACATAATCGGCCTTTAAATAGACATCTATGGAATTCATTAATGGATTATAGCCAACGAAATCCATAAAATCTTCACCAGTTTCCTCTTGCATCAATTTAGCGGCATCTTCCTTGGGTACATAGGTAGTTGATTTGGTATAATCTGCCATTGCCAAGGATTTTTCCAATTGCTTTACTTCAACTTCTTTAGCAGTATCATTAAGGTAAATGGTTACTACAACCTGTTCTTTAAAGTGGTCTGCAACTTTTTTGGCATTTATTACCAAAAGTCCTAAGCACCCTAATAAAAATAGGACTAAGGATATGCTTATAACCACTGAAAAATAGGAGGAAATTAATCTTCGTTTTTGATATTTATCAAAAGATGTGCTCATTCTGTTTTCTTGGCTGCGTAAAAATATAAAAGTAAATTTAAAGACTCGAGAATTATAACTGAAGACTATGAAAATTGTTGTAGTAGGGGCTGGTGGAGTTGGCGGATATTTTGGTGCAAGACTTGCTGAGGCGGGTCATAATGTAACTTTTGTGGTCCGAGAACCTCATTTTTCAATTATACTCCAAGATGGGCTAAAAATTATCCATTCTGAAGGAGAATTTACCGTTCACCCAAAGGTTGTCAAAGATTTTAAGGAAATCCCAGATATGGATTTAATTATCCTGGCCATTAAATCTTGGCAGCTTCAAACGGTTGCGGAACAATTTAAACCGTATTTGCAAAAACATACCTTAGTGCTACCATTACAAAATGGGGTGGGAAGTGTCGACAAGCTTTCGGAAGTAATTCCTGCCAAGAACATTTTGGCCGGCTTTTGTAAAATTGTAAGTAAGGTTGAGAGCCCAGGTATAATTCGTCATTTAAACTTTAAACCAGAAATTGTTTTTGGAGAAATTGACAATTCGCAAACAAATCGGATTTTAAAACTTCAACAGCGGTTATCCAAGGCCAATTTTGTGGCCACTGTTCCAAAAGACATACATTTAGAAATCTGGAAGAAATTCTTGTTTATTGCCACAGTTAGTGGATTGGGCGGACTTACCCGAATGACTATGGGTGTTCTGCGATCAGAATCATATACCCGACAACTCCTGGAAGAATCTTCAAAAGAAATAATTGCCCTTGCCCAAGCAAAGGGGATTGGCCTTTCCGAAGAACATTTTTTAATGGTAATGGGGGTGATTGATAATCTTGAGCCAGATACTACAGCTAGTGTGCAAAGAGATATCATGGCAGGAAAGCCAAGTGAATTGGAAGATTTTAATGGTTATATAATGAAAGAGGGTAGAAAACTTGGGGTGGATACCCCAACCCATGCTTTTACATACTACTGTTTGCTTCCAATGGAAAAGAAGGCTAGAAACCTTCTGTAAAGGTTTTAGATTGCTATAAGAAAGCTTAAATTTGCGCTTCCAAATAAGAGGCTGGGATGAAATACCATTTCAATGATATTGAGAAAAAGTGGCAAAAGTATTGGGCTGAAAACCAAACTTTTAAAGCTGATAATAATTCAGACAAACCAAAATATTATGTTTTAGACATGTTTCCTTATCCATCTGGAGCTGGATTACATGTCGGGCATCCTTTAGGTTACATTGCATCAGATATTTATGCACGCTACAAGCGTCATAAGGGATTTAATGTATTGCACCCGATGGGATATGATAGTTTTGGTTTGCCAGCCGAACAATATGCCATACAAACAGGTCAGCATCCTGCGATTACTACTAAAGAAAATATTTCCACATACAGAAGGCAGTTAGATCAGATAGGTTTTTCATTTGACTGGTCTCGTGAAGTACGCACTAGCGATCCTGATTATTATAAATGGACACAATGGATATTTATTCAGTTGTTTGAGTCTTGGTATAATTTTGATACCGACAAATCTGAAGACATTTCCACCCTTATAACAAAGTTTGAAAGTAGTGGAAATTCTAATGTCAATGCGGCCTGCGATGATGATTTGCCGAATTTTACTGCTGACGAATGGAATTCATTTTCTTCTGTAAAACAACAAGAGATTCTTTTAGGTTATCGACTCACATATTTGGCAGAAACAGAAGTTAATTGGTGTCCTGCTTTGGGGACTGTATTGGCGAATGATGAAATTGTAAATGGAGTTTCAGAACGTGGAGGTCATCCAGTTGTTCGCAAGAAAATGACCCAATGGAGCATGCGCATTTCAGCTTTTGCCGAACGTCTTTTGGAAGGTTTAGATCGCATCGATTGGCCTGAATCTTTGAAGGAGAGCCAACGTAATTGGATTGGAAAATCGCGTGGGGCAAGTGTAAAATTCAAAATTGTTGATAGGGCAGACCTTATTGAAGTGTTTACTACCAGACCAGATACTATTTTCGGAGTATCGTTTATGACACTTGCTCCGGAGCATCCTTTGGTGGAAAAGATTACTACACCTGAGCAGAAAGCAGAGGTTGACGCTTATATTGAGGCAACAGCAAAACGCAGCGAACGCGATCGTATGGCGGACGTAAAAACTATTTCGGGGGTCTTCACTGGTGCTTTTGCTGAACATCCTTTTACTGCAAATGCAATCCCTATTTGGATTGGGGACTATGTTTTGGCAAGTTATGGAACTGGTGCCGTTATGGCTGTTCCATGTGGAGACCAAAGGGATTATGATTTTGCAAAACATTTCAATCTGCCAATCCCAAATATTTTTGAGGGTGTTGATATAAGTGAACATGCCCACGAAGAAAAGGGTGAAACAGTAATTGCAAATAGTGATTTCTTGTCAGGGATGCCATATAAAGAAGCTTTTGCGAGAGTTGTTGAGGCATTAGAACATAATGGCCATGGTAAAGGAAAGATTAACTATAGGTTAAGGGATGCTGTTTTCAGCAGACAACGTTATTGGGGAGAACCATTTCCTGTGTATTATGTTAATGGCATGCCACAAATGATTGCCCTAGAGCATCTGCCCATTACACTTCCTGAAGTTGAAAAATATTTACCAACTGAAACAGGAGAGCCACCATTAGGAAATGCAGACGTTTGGGCTTGGGATACGGTTAATCATAAAGTTGTAAGTAATAACCTTATAGATAATAAAACTATTTATCCATTAGAGTTGAACACTATGCCGGGTTGGGCTGGAAGTAGTTGGTATTTTAATCGCTACATGGATGCCGGAAATTCAGCCGAATTTGCGGGGAAAGAGGCTCTTGACTATTGGAAAGATGTAGATCTCTATATTGGAGGTAGTGAGCATGCCACAGGGCATTTATTATACTCACGTTTTTGGCAAAAATTCTTGTTCGATAAAGGTTTGGTGCCGGTTGATGAATATGCTAAAAAGTTAATCAACCAAGGGATGATTTTGGGGACAAGTGCCTTTGTAAAAAAAGACTTAAATGCTAATAAATTATATTCTAAGGATGTGGTTGGTAATGAGGAAGCATATCCCATTCACGCAGATGTGTCCTTCGTAAATGCTTCTGATGAATTGGATATTGATGCTTTTAAAAATTGGCGTCCAGAATTTGTTGATGCTGAATTTATTTGTGAGGAGGATGGCACATTTAAAGTCGCTCGAGAGGTCGAAAAAATGTCTAAATCTAAATACAATGTTGTAAATCCAGACGAGATTTGCCATCAATATGGAGCGGACAGTTTGCGTTTGTATGAAATGTTCTTGGGTCCATTGGAACAAGCTAAACCATGGAATACTGCAGGCATAACCGGAGTGCACTCTTTCTTAAAGAAACTTTGGCGTTTGTATTTTGAGGAAGAAACTCTTAAAGTGGATGATTCTGAACCTTCAAAAGAAAGCTTAAAAACGCTTCATAAAACCATTAAAAAGGTTGAAGAGGATATCGAAAACTTTTCGTTTAACACTTCTGTTTCAACTTTTATGATTGCAGTGAATGAATTAACCGCACAAAAATGTACAAGTAAACAAATATTACAACCCCTTTTGGTTTTAGTTTCACCTTATGCGCCTCATATTGCTGAAGAATTATGGTATCAATTGGGTCATAATGAAAGTATTTCAACGGCACCATTTCCAAAGTTTAATGAAAACTTTTTGGTGGAAAGTGTTAAGAATTATCCGATTTCATTTAATGGAAAAATGCGGTTTACTTTAGAATTGCCTTTAGATCTTTCCAAAGAAGAAATTGAAAAGGCTGTAATAGCAGATGATAGAACCCAGGCACAATTAGCGGGACGCACTCCCAAAAAGGTGATTGTAGTGCCAGGTAAAATTGTGAATATAGTTGGCTGAGGTAAACATAACTGAAGTGGTCGGTTTTATTGCTGCCTTTTTAACTACAGCGGCCTTTCTTCCACAAGTTTATAAAACATGGAAGACCAAAGACGTTTCCTCCATGTCGTTACCTATGTTCTTGATGTTTTTTATGGGAATCGTCCTGTGGTTGGTTTATGGGATTATTATTGAAAGCCCCTCGATGATTTTGGCTAACGGAATAACTGTTATTTCTTCTTTCTTATTGGTCTACCTTATTTTGAAACATCGTAAAAAAGGCTAGTTTCAATTGTCGTTAATAACATTAGGATAAGTATAGGCTGAACAGTTGTTTATGTAAAATTTTTAAGGGTATATTGAATTCCAATTATTAATCTAACCTTTCTTCTCAGATGAAAATTGGAATTCCTAAAGAAATTAAAAACAACGAAAGTAGAGTGGGCATGACCCCTTCGGGTGTCTTTGAACTGATAAAGGATGGGCACGAAGTCTTTATCCAATCCACTGCTGGCGACGGTAGTGGATTTTTTGATCGTGATTATTCCGAAGTTGGTGCTACTATAGTACCAAGCATCGAAGCTGTGTATAAATTGGCGGATTTAATCGTAAAGGTTAAAGAGCCTATCAAAGAAGAATATGATTTAATTAGGCCAGACCAAATTGTATTCACTTACTTTCATTTTGCAAGTAGCAAACCTTTAACCCTTGCAATGATTAAAAGTAAAGCGGTTTGTATTGCTTATGAAACCGTTGAATGTTCTGAGGGAAGTTTGCCTCTTCTTACACCAATGTCTGAAGTTGCAGGGCGAATGGCAATTCAGCAGGGAGCCAAATATCTTGAAAAGCCTATTAAGGGCAGGGGAGTTTTATTAGGTGGCGTGCCTGGAGTTCCTCCAGGAAAGGTGTTGATTTTGGGAGCAGGAGTTGTTGGTGTGCAAGCGGCTAAAATGGCAGCGGGGCTGGGCGCCCACGTTACAATTATGGATATTAATATGAAGCGTCTTCGTTATGTCAATGACATAATGCCTAACCATGTTGTTACAGAATTTTGCAGCGCCTTCAATATTAAAGAGCGTATTAAAAATCACGATTTAATTATTGGTGCCGTTCTTATTAAGGGCGGGAAAGCACCAAAACTTATTACCCGAGACATGCTAAAGGAAATGAGGCCCGGTACAGTAATAATTGATGTGGCTGTGGACCAGGGAGGGTGTATAGAAACTTCTTCCCCGACTACTCACGAAGATCCAACTTTTATAATTAATGACATCGTTCATTATTGTGTAGCGAATATGCCTGGGGCAGTACCTTACACTTCCACTGTTGCTTTGACAAATGTTACCTTGCCATACGTTTTGGCGTTGGCTAACAAGGGCTGGGAAAAGGCTTGCGACGAAGATGAGTCTTTAAGAAAAGGGCTTAATATTGTCAATGGTGAAATTGTTTATCAGGAGATAGCTGAGGCCTTCGGTTGGGGTGCCCAGCATGTCTTAAACTGACATTTTTTCTTAACATTTTATTGGCTTGCTTTTTGCTATTCTCATTCTATCTTTAAATTTTAATTTTTAAAAAATGGGAATAGGATTAGGTTATTATATATTAATTGGTGCCATCGCTTTAGTTAGCTGGGCGGTTAGTGCGCAATTAAAATCAAAATTCAAGAAATACAGTCAAGTTCATCTTCAAAATGGGATGAGCGGTAAAGAGATTGCTGAGAAAATGTTGGCGGATAATGGAATTCGAGATGTGCAGGTAATTTCTACAGCTGGTCAACTTACAGACCATTACAATCCAAAAAATAAAACTGTAAATTTAAGTGAGCCAGTTTATCACCAGCGTAATGCTGCTGCGGCTGCTGTTGCAGCACATGAATGTGGCCATGCCGTTCAACATGCCACTGCTTATAGTATGTTGCAATTGCGATCTAAATTAGTCCCGGTTGTAAGTATTACATCTCAAATGTCGCAGTGGTTAATCATTGGTGGTTTAGTCTTAGGTGCTGCAGCTGGTGTTGGTTTGGGCTATTGGGTGGCTGTTGCTGGTTTGGCAATGATGGGGATGGCTACCTTATTCAGTTTCATTACGCTTCCAGTAGAATATGACGCGAGTAATCGGGCGTTGGCTTGGTTAGAAAATAAACATATGCTGAATAGAGAAGAGCATGCCGCTGCTTCAGATGCACTTAAATGGGCAGCTAGAACTTATTTAGTGGCAGCAATTGGTGCCTTAGCATCATTAATCTATTGGGCACTTCAAATTTTTGGAGGAAGAGATTAATAAGATATGCCGTCATAAATAAAAAGCCCTTTAAGGGCTTTTATATTTTAATCTGTCTGTCAATTTGCTGTTCCAAAGAAATAAAGGTTTCGGTTCTAGAGACTCCAGTAATGGATTGGATTTCCTTGCTTAATAAATACATTAAGTGAGAATTGTCCTTGCAAAGAATCTTTACAAAGATGCTCCAGTTGCCAGTGGTATAATGACATTCTAGGACTTCAGGTATTTTTTTTAGCTGCCTTACAGCTTCAGGATTACTAACCGCCTTGTCTAAATACACACCAATAAAAGCCATTGTAGTATAGCCTAAAACCTTTGGGTTGATAACAAATTTAGATCCGGAAATCAAGCCGGATTTTTCTAGCTTTCTTAAACGCTGATGGATGGCAGCTCCAGAAATACCAACCTGCCTTGCTATTTCTAGCACGGGCGTTCGAGCATCTTCCATTAAAGCCCGGAGAATTGTTTTGTCTATACCATCAATTTCTACAACTTGATTGTTCGATTTCATGGAATTTCTTTATAGATTCAAAGGATTGTACCCTAAATAAGGAACTTTTTTTTCGGTAAAGGTGATATCATATTCTTTAAGTTCCTTCATAATAGGTTCGTATACCTCTTTAGCTAAAGGCATCAAAACTCCCGGAGTTGTAATTTTTTCATTTAGAATTAATAAGGTTGCAATGCCCAATGGAAGTCCAACGGTTTTAGCCATGGCAGTGTATGTGCTATCTTCACCTAATGTTACCATGGTGCTATCTATTTGATGCATTTTACCATCCAATTCATATCCAAACTTATGATACATTACAATCATATCGCGATCCTTTTCCTTTAATGTCCAGCTGTCTTCTAGAATTTTTTGAAGTATTTGAGCAGGTGTAGCCTTGGAAAGACCTACCTTCTTTTTGTCGCTAAACAAATCTAATTCTTCAAATTTTTCCCAAACTGTATCATCTTGATCTATTTTTAAGGCATGCCTAAACTTCAATTCTACAGAATCAGTTGGGTGGTAAGGTAAAAATGTGTTTACAAACTCTCTGTAAGTCATGTTTTCAGTATCATCCATATAATATTCATCATCGGTCATGCCTAACTGTACAAAAACATTCCATGCCCTACTGAAACCGACTCGTCTCATAGTTCCCCTGTAAAGGGTTTTGGCATCATCCAAACCATATGCACTCTGATATTTAAGACTATCTCTATTTGCATAAACTTCAAACCTTCCAAAACCATCTACTTCTAAAAACTCTGTTCTCCTAAACAGACGGTGATAAGGTATATACTTGAAAGATCCCTCCTGAATAAATTTTGCTGCCCCACCTTGACCTGCCAGGACTATATTACGAGGATTCCAAGTGAATTTATAATTCCAAAGATTGTGGTCGCACTCAGGGGAAATGAGACCGCCAGTGAATGATTCAAATAATACTATTTTCCCACCTTCTGATCGTATTCGATCAATCACCTGCATGGCGCTCATATGATCTATACCAGGATCTACCCCTATTTCATTCATGAATATTAAGTCTTTCTCTCGGGCCCTAGCATCTAAAGAATGCATAGCATCCGTAATGTAGGAGGCGGTAACCATATTTTTGTTAAAGGTTAAACAGTCTTTGGCAACCTCAATATGATGCTTAACAGGAAGCATAGATATAACAATGTCTGCATTAGATATAGCGGCATGTCTTGCCCGTGTATCGGTTATGTCTATGTACTTCGGCTGGGCATTTTCATGGTCGCCTATCAATTTTTTGGCTCTCGCAATATTCACATCGGCTACAATAATGTGCAGATTTTCATCATAAGATTTGTCTAATAAATACTTAACCACATAAGATGCAGATTTCCCAGCCCCGAAAATTAAAATCTTTCGCATAATGAACCTAGTTGATTAGTTTTGTCTAACGAATTTAAGAAATACCCTCGTGAAAATAATATTAGGAATTTTAAAATGAGTAAACAAATATTGATAAGTGGTATTTCCATTGGAGTACTAGCTGTTATTTTAGGTGCATTTGGTGCACATGGTTTAAAAGAATTAGTAAGTCCTGAAAATATAGCCACTTTTGAGACTGGAGTAAGATACCAAATGTATCATGGCTTATTTTTATTGTTTTTATCTCAATTAGGCAGTATTTCACCAAAAATTGTTAAAATTTCTTACTGGTTAGTAGTATTTGGATTAATTTTTTTCTCAGGTTCAATCTATGGTTTGGCAACGAATATATTGACCAGTTTTGATTTTAAAACTATAGCATTTATTACACCTATTGGAGGATTGCTTCTTATTGTGGCATGGGTAATTTTATTGTTCGGAATTTCTTCTAAAGAGCACTAATATCTTAAAATTTTAGGGGAGATTGTTTTAAATATTTAATTTTGCCCCCATAACAACAATCTAATTTATGGTAGACGAAACTCAAATTTCGAAAACGATTTCGCTTGAACAGTATGGCATTAAAAATGCCATAATCAATTATCAAAATTCTCCAAACGAATTACATGAGATGACCATTGAAAAAGACATGGGCATTGAGGTTGATTCTGGAGCTTTGGCGATTAATACTGGTGAATTTACAGGAAGATCACCAAAGGATAGATTTATTGTAAAAGACAAAATTACCGAGGATAAGGTTTGGTGGGGACCGGTGAATATTCCCTTCGATCCATCCAAATTTGATGCCTTGTATGATCGTGTAGTTGGTTACTTGTCTGAAAAAGAATTGTATGTTAGGGATGCCTATGCATGTGCAGATCCGAGTTACCAATTAAATATTCGCGTAATTACTGAATATCCTTGGAGTAACTTCTTTGCATACAATATGTTTTTAAGGCCAAGTGCAGAGGAGCTAAAAGACTTTGATGAGGAATGGACGGTTATAAATGCACCTGGATTTATGGCTGACCCTGAAAGAGATGGTACTCGTCAACATAACTTTGCCATTTTGAATTTTAGTCGAAAAATAGCTTTAATTGGTGGTACTGGTTATACGGGAGAAATAAAAAAGGGTATATTTTCTGCCCTGAATTTTATTTTGCCGGTTTACAAAAACACCTTACCAATGCATTGTAGTGCAAATGTTGGAAAAGATGGTGATACTGCTATATTTTTTGGTCTTTCTGGCACAGGAAAAACAACTCTTTCTGCCGACCCTAATCGAAAATTAATCGGAGATGACGAGCATGGTTGGACAAACGAAAATACTGTCTTTAATTTTGAAGGTGGTTGTTATGCAAAAGTGATTAACTTATGTAAAGAAAATGAACCAGATATTTTCGATGCAATAAAGAAGGGCGCTATTTTAGAAAATGTTATAGCAGATAGTAATGGGAAGGTTGATTTTGGTGATACCTCCATTACTCAAAATACAAGAGTTAGTTATCCTATTTACCATATAAACAATATTCAGGTTCCGTCAATTGGCAAGAATCCGAAGAATATATTTTTCCTTACAGCCGACGCTTTTGGTGTAATTCCTCCTATTTCTAAACTTACCCCAAGTCAGGCGGCGTACCATTTTATCTCTGGATATACCGCTAAAGTAGCAGGAACGGAGGCCGGCGTTGTTGAGCCTCAACCTTCATTTTCTGCCTGTTTTGGTGCGCCATTTATGCCATTGCATCCAACGAAATACGCTGAAATGCTGAGTGCTAAAATGGTTGAGGCGAAAGTTAATGTATGGTTAGTTAATACAGGGTGGACGGGAGGTCCATATGGTGTAGGTAAACGTATGAAATTACAATATACTAGGGCGATGATTAACGCTGTGTTAAATGGTGATCTTGGATTGTATAATTATGATGATTATCATATTCATTCAGTGTTTGGAGTTGCGCAACCTAGAACATGTCCTGGTGTTCCTACCGAAGTATTAAGTCCAAGGGCCACATGGAACAATGATGAGGCATATTACACAACGGCTTTTAAATTGACGAATGCTTTTAGGGAGAACTTTAAAAAGTTTGAAGCCTATGCAAGTGAAGAAATAAGGCGAGGCGGTCCACAGCGCTATGCGTTTTAAAACAAAAAAATCCCAACCAGAAATGGTCGGGATTTTTTTGTTTAGGTAAATTGTTCCTTCAATTTATTTTGTCTTATTAACCTGGTTGATATACTTTTCCAAAGCCATGGTCATAGAAGGTGTCTCTGGGGTTGGTGCAGCAATGTCCACACGCAACCCGCGCTCTTCAACGGCTTTAATCGTAGTATTACCAAACACCGCTATTCGGGTTTCATTTTGTTTGAAATCAGGAAAGTTGTGAAACAACGATTCAATTCCTGATGGACTAAAAAACACCAAAATATCGTAATAAACATCTGCCAAGTCTGAAAGGTCGCTGATTACAGTTTTGTAGAAAATGGCTTCCTTCCATTTAACACCCAAATTGTTCAAGGTTTCAGGAACCTCTGGTTTTAATTTGTCAGTTGTTGGCAATAAGAACCTCTCGTCCTTATATTTTTTAATTAGGGGAGATAAGTCGGTAAAATTTCGCTTACCTACATAAATCTTTCGCTTGCGATATACTACATATTTTTGTAAGTAATATGCAACTGCTTCAGACTGACAGAAATACTTTAAAGTATCTGGTACTTTAAATCGCATTTCATCTGCTACCCTAAAAAAATGATCAACAGAATTACGGCTGGTTAAAATGATTGCTGAATAATTGGCCAAATCCACCTTTTGCTGACGGATTTCCTTTGCAGGAACCCCTTCCACATGTATAAATGGACGGAAATCAATTTTAACTTTTTGCTTTTCTTGTAGATCGAAATAAGGAGAGTTCTCAATTTTAGGTTCTGGCTGAGACACTAAAATAGTTTTCACTTTCATAGGTCGGGGATTGTTTTTTTAAGCTTTTTGAGCTGAAATAAACTCGTACAATAATATGTAAGGTCCGATTTCAAGAGCGCAAAGATACAAAATAAAATAGAAAAAGTTGCTGAATAACAGGTTTTGATGATTTTTGAGTGTTGTTAAGAAACCATTGAGATTTATCAAAAATAAAATACCGAAAACGATTAAGATAATTGTTTTTGAGGGGGTAATAGTATAAATCATTAAAATGTTGGCTGCCAGTAAGATTAACCCGGAATAATTTTTATAAGTCGTTTTTTGAAAGAGGTATGAATCTATTAGTCCATCAATTTCAAACATACTGCCAACCAAACGTTCAATCATTATCTTTATGACTACAATTGCGCCAAAACCAATCAATATTTTTAAATATTCTTCTGGGTTAAATGTATTTAGGTCAACAAATTCTCCCAGTGCGATGTATCCAAATATGGCTGCAGAAATAATGAGGTTGATATAAAGCAGGGTATCAAAGGTGTCAAAAAACTTTTGCTCCCTTATGTAAATTTTTAGGTATTTGGAATTGGTTATTACCGCTAAAAAGTCATGAAATCGATAACTATATAAAAATTTTGCTAGGGTAATTAATCCTAAGGCAACTACTATGGATGCAGTGAACCATTCATTTGAAATAGTTTCTCTTAACATGGCTTCAAAATTATAAAGATTTGGTTTAATTCGTTTTTACAAACAGACTTTTTAATCTAATAAGAACAATAAAAAACTCTATTATGATATCAATATCGAATAGATTTGGTGATTTAAATAATGTATTTTTGCTAAAATTTCTTTGGAATGAGTGATGCACTCGTCATCATACCTACCTATAATGAGATCGAGAATATTGAAGCTATCATTCGGGCTGTAATTTCACTCAATGATCATTTTAACATCTTAATTGTAGATGACAATTCGCCGGATGGAACGGCTAAGAAAGTTGAGGAATTACAAAATCTGTTTCCTGAGCGGTTGTATATTTTGAATCGTAAAAAGAAAACAGGTCTCGGCACTGCATATATTGCAGGATTCACATGGGCGTTGGATTCGAATTATCAATACATCTTTGAAATGGATGCGGATTTCAGCCATAACCCTAATGATCTAATAAGATTGTATGAAGCCTGTGCGGAAGACGGTGCGGATATGTCTATCGGCTCGCGATACATAAAGGGAGTAAATGTTGTTAATTGGCCCATGAGTCGTGTATTACTTTCATATTCTGCCTCTAAATATGTTCAGTTTATAACAGGGATGAACATTTACGATACCACAGCAGGTTTTGTGTGTTATAGGCGAAAAGTATTAGAAGCAATCAACCTAGATAATATAAAATTTGTAGGGTACGCCTTTCAGATTGAAATGAAATTTAAAGCTTATCTTAAGGGTTTTAAAATTGTGGAAGTTCCTGTGATTTTTACCGATAGAACCAAAGGAAAATCCAAAATGAGCGGAGGTATAATTTCTGAAGCTGTTTTTGGAGTTTTAAACATGAAAATAAAAAGTCTTTTTAATAAGGAAGTCTAATGCCCAAGCAAATCTTAATAAAAAACGCCAAAATCGTCAACGAGAATAACACCATGGAGGGTGATGTTCTTATCGAAGACAAATTTATTGCCAATGTAGACACTTCAATAAGTGCAAAATCTTCTGAAACCACCATAATTGATGCGGAAGGTAAATATTTGATCCCGGGTCTAATAGACGATCAAGTTCATTTCAGGGAACCAGGATTAACCCATAAAGCAACTATTGCTTCAGAATCTAAGGCGGCAATAGCTGGTGGTATTACGTCTTTTATAGAAATGCCCAATACCAATCCACAAACTGTAACAGTGGAGGCCTTAGAGGATAAATTTGAAATTGCTTCCAAATCTTCAATTGCAAATTATTCGTTTATGTTGGGTGGTACTAATGATAATTTGGATGAATTGCTAAAAGTGGACCCAAAGTCTGTTGCTGGGATCAAATTATTTTTAGGGTCTTCCACAGGAAATATGCTAGTAGATGATCCTAAAACTTTGAAAGAAATTTTTTCAAAGGTTAAATTAGTGATCTCCGTTCACTGTGAAGATGAAGAAACTGTTAAGAAAAACCTTGAGAGTTGTTTGGCCAAGTACGGTGAGGATATCCCAATTTCCATGCACCCCAAGATTAGGAGTGAGGAGGCCTGCTATAAATCATCATCAAAAGCAATAGAATTGGCAAAGGAAACCGGCGCGCGCCTACATGTGTTTCATTTGTCAACGGCTAAAGAAATGGAATTGTTTGGGAATAAACTGCCTCTCGAGAAAAAGAAAATAACATCTGAAGTCTGTATTCACCACCTTTGGTTTTCTGAAGAGGATTATGATAGTAAAGGCACCTTGATAAAGTGGAATCCTGCCGTTAAATCATCTAAAGATCGAGAGGCTCTATGGAAAGCCTTAATTAATGACAAAATAGATGTAATTGCTACAGACCATGCACCTCATACTTGGGAAGAAAAACAGAATTCATACACCAAAGCACCATCCGGTGGTCCTTTGGTGCAACATGCCTTATCGGCTCTAATGGAGATGCATCATAGGGGTAAAATTTCGGTAGAAAAGATTGTCGAGAAAATGTGCCATAACCCCGCTATTTTGTTTGAAATTGAGAAGCGAGGATTTATTAGAAAAGGTTATTATGCCGATCTAGTATTGGTGGATCCTGTAAGTCCCTATACAGTAAATAAACAGAATATACTTTACAAATGTGGATGGTCTCCGTTTGAAGGTACCACCTTTAAATCTAGGGTAACCCATACGTTTGTTAATGGTCATATAGCTTACCAAAATCTGAAATTTTCTGATGAGCGAGCTGCGATGCGTTTAACTTTCAATCGTTGATGAGACTTTCTGGCTTTATATTGTTGCTTTTTTTCATTTTCTCCTGTGAAAGCGATAAAAGACCCCAAAAACCTGATGATTTAATATCCCAGGAGGAAATGGTGAATTTGTTGCTAGACATACAGATTCTTAATTCAGCTAAAAGTGTAAATAAAAAATTGCTAGAGAATCAAGGGCTCAATCCTGAGGCCTATATCTTTAAAAAGCATAATATAGATAGTCTTAGGTTTGCACAAAGTAATGCCTATTATGCCTATGATGCTGAAAAGTATGAAGACATATTAGATAGGGTGCAAGACCGTTTAGATAGTTTGGAAAACCATTACAATGAGGTTTATCAGCAAGAGGAAATAGAAAACAAAAGAAAACG
Organism: Aegicerativicinus sediminis; assembly: GCF_015476115.1. Taxonomy (GTDB): domain Bacteria; phylum Bacteroidota; class Bacteroidia; order Flavobacteriales; family Flavobacteriaceae; genus Aegicerativicinus; species Aegicerativicinus sediminis. The sequence continues at coordinate 2,030,522 of NZ_CP064295.1, forward strand.
AGACTCTTTAAATGATTTAAAGACTAAAATGAGAGATAGCTTAGATAGAACAAATAATATTCCCTTAAATCCGGAAGGTAAAAAAACTTCTAGGCCCAAAACTAGTCCCTAAAATCCTTTTTATACTTCTCGACGGTTTCCTTAATTGAAACTTTCATTGGCTTAAATTCATGAGGATAGATCCTCTTGATTTTTGAGTTGTCAAAATTTGAAAGTGTTGTGAGAGATTCTGTTAGTTGTTTAGTTAGGGATCTACGTTTACCGATTAATTTTTTTGCTAACCAATCTAGCCGCCACCCAATTTCTAATAGTGTTTTATTGGCTTTTTTTGAAGGAGGAGGAATACCTAGGCCTTTAGTTATATGATTTAAAAACTGTTTAAAGGTTAAATTTTCTGAAACTAAAATATATCGTTCATTTTTTATTTCGCTCTTCATTAAAAAGGTCATAACCTCCACTAAATCGATTACATCTATATAGCCTGTGCTTCCGGTGGTATAGTATTTTACTCCTTTATGAACTTTTGTGATTAGACTTCCACTACTACCACTTTTCCAAAATCCCGGTCCGATTACTACCCCCGGATTAACAATAACCGCATCCAAGCCTTCTTGTGTTCCACGCCAAACTTCCTTCTCTGCCCCATACTTTGAAATAGCGTAAACGTTATGGTCCTTTTCGGTAGACCAAGGGGATTCTTCTGTAATGGGATCTCCTTCTGCTACCTCCTGACCAATCGCAGCCACCGAACTAGCATAACACAATTTTTCAACTTTATTGGAAATGGCAATATTTACAATATTGGCGGTGCCTTCAATATTAATTTTTCGAAGAAGTTGATATTTATCTGGTTCAAAGCTAACAAAGGCGGCTAGGTGGTACACTGTTGTAACCCCTTCAAAAGCTCTTTCCAAAGAAGGAATGTCATTAAGATCTGCTTCTACCCAATCAATTTTATTATATAATAGATTCGCATCTTCAGAGTATAAACAAAACAGTTGTTCTACCAGTTTTAATTTCTTTTGTCGACGGTAAATCGCTCTTACCGTTTCACCTTCAGAAACTAATTTATACAATAAATGGGCGCCAATAAGGCCTGTTCCTCCTGTAACAAGAATCATGTTTTAAATTTAAAGAAATAAGAAGGAAGAAGCCTTATTTCTGTGTCTATTTTTATATTTGCCAAACTAATTGAGAAGACCTAAAAATGGTAAAGAATCTAGTAGAAGAATTACGTTGGAGAGGAATGGTGCACGATATCATGCCTGGAACGGAAGAGGAATTGCAAAAGGGAATGACCACCTTATATGTGGGTTTTGATCCTACATCCGATTCACTTCATATTGGTAGTTTAGTGCCAATTATTCTATTGGTGCATGCCTTTAATGCAGGACACAAGCCTATTGCATTGGTTGGCGGTGCAACCGGTATGATTGGGGATCCTTCTGGCAAAAGCGATGAGCGTAATTTATTGGATGAAGAGACATTAGAGAAGAATGTTGAGGGCATTAAAGGCGTATTGTCTAGGTTTTTAGATTTTAATTCAGGAGTTGAAAATGCACCAGTTTTAGTTAATAATTACGACTGGATGAAGGATTTCACATTCATTGATTTTGCACGGGATGTAGGTAAACGAATCACCGTTAATTATATGATGGCTAAAGATTCGGTAAAAAAACGATTAAGCGGTGAGGAGGGAAGTGTTGGAATGTCGTTTACGGAATTCACTTACCAATTAATTCAAGGTTATGATTTTTATTACCTACATAAGCTTTATAACTGTACACTTCAAATGGGGGGTAGTGATCAATGGGGAAATATAACCACTGGAACCGAATTGGTAAGACGTATGAACCCAGGTGAAGAAACAAAAGCTTATGCCATGACTTGCCCTTTGATCACTAAAGCGGATGGTTCCAAATTTGGAAAAACTGAAGGAGGAAATGTATGGTTAGATGCAGACAAAACATCTGTCTATAAGTTCTATCAGTTTTGGTTGCGGGCATCTGATGAAGATGCAGAAAAATATATCAAAATATTCACTTTTTTGCCAAAAGAAGAAATTGATTCTTTGATTGAGGAACATCAACAAAACCCTGGCCTTAAGGAGCTTCAAAAAAGACTAGCAGAAGAAGTAACGACTTTTGTGCATTCTCATGAGGCCTTTGAGGAAGCAAAACTTACAAGTGAAATTTTATATAGTCGGTCATTTGCCGAGGACGTTAAAAAATTGAAGAACGAGGCTCTTAAGGATCTTTTTAGTGATCTTCCACAATTCATTATAAGCCGTTCAGAATTTTCTGAAGGAATGGATATGATTGCAGCTCTTTCTGCTAAAACTGGCTTCTTGCCATCTAATGGTGAGGCACGGCGAGCTTTGAAAGAACAATCTATAGCCGTTAATAAGGTTAAAGTGTCGGAAGATTATATGCTTAACGATAAAGATTTAATTAACGATCGTTACATTGTTTTAGATAGAGGAAAAAAGAAAACCTTTATCATCGAGGTAAACTAATTCTATAATACCATAAGGTTACATCCTCTGATGTCAGCCGAGTCGAATCTACCTATTACTTCGAATGAACCATCCGGGTAAACCTTTCCTAGGTCCTGAGTGGCGATGAAAGAGCAGGAATTGATATTTGCCAAGTCTATGATGTTTAGTCCCCCGCTTCTTATATCCTGCATGGTTTCCAATGGGTTGTAAACAGATCGGGTTAAAATTTTCATCCAAGGAGAACATTGAAAAATGCCATAACCTTTTGAGTAGGCTTGACTTAAAAGTTCAGTCATTCCGTATTCACTATGAATATTATTTACACCAAAACCATTTTTAAGTAATTTATGGAGTTCTTCACGAATCAATTCTTTTCGTTTTCCCTTCATTCCTCCAGTTTCCATGATAATGGTGTTTTTTAAATTGAATTGATGTTGTTCAATCAAATCCAAAAGGGCATAGGTAACACCTATTAATAAAATTTTCTCCCCGTTTTTTTCTGAAGAATTAATCTGTTGGATTAAATCATCATAATTGTGTAAATAAAATCCGCTGAGCTTGTTCTTGGATTTATTGATTAGGGCTTCAACCATATAAATTAATGATGAACCATCGCGCTCTAAGTAAGAAGGGAGAAGTGCTAAAATCGTATAATCACTTGGGTCTCCATAAAAGAGTTCGAATCCTTTTAAGAAGCTTTTATTGTAGATCGACAATTCAGTAACAAAATGTCTGCTGTTTCCAGTATTCGTAGTGCCAGAACTGGTAAATACAATGTCACTCTTTTTAAATGATGAAACAACCTCATGAGATTTAAAAAACTGTATGGGTAAGAACGGAATATCTTCAATTTTCCTTATGTCTGATGGATGCTTAAAAAGCAAATCACAATAAGAGCGGTAAACTTTATTGTTTTCAAATTGAAAATTAAACACTTGAATTGCGATTTTTTCGAAATCCTGTTCAGAAGAAATAGAGAAAATGTCGTTTACATCAACCATTGGGGCAAATGTAGATAATATAATAGGAAAAGATATTTTAGCGTATTACCAACTTTCTAGTTGCTGAAGCATCACCTTCTTTAATCTTTAGGATATAAACACCTGGAGAAAATTCAGATACATCCAGGCTTTTATCGAAAATTTGGGTGGATACTATTTTCTTACCTAAAACATCGTAGATTTCGATCTCCTTTGTTAATTTCTTTTTAGTCGTAATATAAATCCTGCCGTTACTAACGGGGTTAGGATAAATATACAAGCCATCAATTGTTCCTTCTGTATTATTTATGGATGAAACGGTATTGTTGGTATTCGCTAATTGCGAATAAGCCATTTGAGGAAGACTAGATATCAGACCAAAAATTAAAAGTAAAGTGTAAATTTCCCTCATAAATAACCGTTTGTTTAAAATTATTATTTGAAATTCAAATTTCATACCAAACAAATGTTAAAGAATAAGAAGTGATGCAATAATTTTCTAAAAAAGTGTGTGCAAGGTTATCATTGTGTTATCAATAGTCTATGCATATAGGAATTATTTGATTAGTATTATCTTTACGTTAAGATTAATAAGGGATGAAAAAGAATGAAATTAAGATTCTTCTTGTTGATGACGAACCAGATATTTTAGAGATTGTTGGTTATAATTTGTCTTCAGAAGGATATCAAATAATAACAGCTGAGAATGGACTTGAGGCAGTTAAAAAAGCTAAAAAAGAAAAGCCTCATTTAATTATTCTAGATGTTATGATGCCCGAAATGGATGGTATTGAGGCCTGCGAGCAAATAAGAAAAGTTCCAGATTTATCAGAAACAATAATTACTTTCTTAACTGCTCGTGGCGAAGATTATTCACAATTAGCTGGCTTTGATGCGGGTGCTGACGATTATATTACTAAGCCTATTAAACCTAAAGTTTTAGTAAGTAAAGTTAATGCCCTGCTTAGAAGATTAAAGGAAGAGGAATCCCAAGATCAAACGATAAAAATTTCAGGGTTAACCATTAACCGTGAAGAATACAAAATATCTTATAAGGGCGAGGAAATTGTTCTTCCACGTAAAGAATTTGAATTGTTATATCTCCTAGCCACCAAACCAGGAAAAGTGTTTAAACGAGAAGAAATATTAGATAAGGTATGGGGTAATGAAGTTGTTGTGGGCGGTAGAACCATTGATGTTCATATAAGAAAACTGCGCGAGAAAATTGGTGATAAAAAATTTAAAACGGTTAAAGGAGTCGGATATAAGTTTGTTGATTAATGCCCATCGCAATTAGAAAAACATATAGGTTTGCCTTAAAAACCTCTTTTTATCTTACGTTGTCTCTAACACTCACTATGAGTGTTTTTTTGTATTTCTGGGGACAATTTAATGTATGGTTCATTCTTTCATTTTTAGTGTTAAGTTTTATCATTTCCTTTATCGTTGTTCAGTATAGGGCAGAGCGATTTATTTATAGAAGGGTAAAAAAAATCTATGATGACCTTACTCTTTTAGAATCTACAACATTGAGAGAACGCCCCATCACTACAGACATGGCAACCCTTACTGCTGAAATTGACAAATTTGCCAAAAACAAAAAGCTCGAAATTGAGACATTAAAAGTTAGGGAGGAGTACCGTAAAGAATTCTTAGGAAATGTTTCACACGAATTGAAGACGCCTCTATTTACGGTTCAAGGTTATCTGTTAACTTTATTAGACGGTGCTATTAAGGACAAATCGGTACGTAAAAAGTATATTAAAAGAGCTGCTAAAGGAGTTGAGCGTCTAATTTATATTGTTAAGGATTTAGATATGATCACCAAATTAGAAGCAGGTGATTTGCGCCTTAAAATAGAGAAATTCGACATTGTTGAATTAGTTAATAATGTATTCGAACTATTGGAGATGAAGGCGGCCAAGAAGAACATCACTTTAACTTTCGATATGGCCTATGAAAATCCTATTTATGTAAATGCGGATGTTGAACGTATACAACAAGTTCTTACTAACCTAATTGTAAATTCTATTAAATACGGGAAGGACCAGGGTACTACTGAGGTGAGTATCGAAAATCTAATCAAGAATAAAGTTATCGTTCGTGTTACCGACAACGGTGAAGGAATTGATAGTGTTAATTTACCGAGAATTTTTGAACGGTTCTATAGGGTTGATAAAAGTGGATCAAGAAGAGAAGGTGGTTCCGGTTTGGGTTTATCTATTGTTAAACATATTATTGAAGCCCATAAGGAAAAAATTTATGTTGAAAGTGAACTAGGCGTTGGGAGTGAATTCTCGTTCACTTTGGAAAAGAGTGAATAAGTTATTCAGTTTGGGTTGTTCAGTAAAAGACACAAATCCTGAAAAATCACTTACTCGACTGAGTTGAGAAACGCTAAAGTCGTTTTGGTTACAAAAAGGAGCGACACCTGAAAGTTGTAGGCGTTCTGCCAAATATTCTTGCTCAAATTGACCGGGGGTTGGTATGAAAAATGCTTTTTTGCCAAGTTTTGCCAAATCCATAAGAGTGGTATAACCTGATCTACTGATAACCAAATCACTTTCATTGATGGCAATTTCCAATTCTTTGGTAGTCATATAGTTTTGAATGGTAATATTGCCCTGTTCCTCTCTTGTTATGGATTCTTCTATCTTTCCCCTAACAATTAAAACCGACCCCTCGTAATGTTTAAGTTCTTCTACAAGAATATTTTCAATTAGGCTTCGCTGAGGTTCTGGTCCTGAAATTATTGCTAGCAAATCGTATTTCTTCTTAATCTTTAATTTTTCAAACCTACTTAGAACACCTATGTATTTTAACTTGATATTATTTAGTTGCGTGTGTCCCATACAGCCGCTCAAATTTGGCTCTTCTTCAAGGTCTGGAACCCAACATTCGTTGAATCTTGCAATTTTTCTTTGATGCCAAGCTGTTGTAAGCCTGGTCGTGCTACCGCTTAAAACTTGAAGTTGATGTGTAATAAAGGCTGAAGGTATTTCAGGATGCCAAACACCCATTCTATTATCTGAAATTATACCAGATAGTGGGTATTTAATGGATAATGCTGCAGTTGCTTTCCGTTCAGCCTTGGCAGCGGAGATTATCTTAGGTGTATCTAAAAGTAATTTATATTTGAAAAACTCCTTCTTTTTAGAATATTTTATCCTGTATGACGGTAATTCCTCATGATTCAAATTAGGGAATTCCTTTTTTAAAAGCTCCAATGCCTCACCATCACTTGCAATTATGGGTGAAAATCCATTTTCAATCAAATGATTGATTATGGGGATGCTTCTTGTGGCGTGTCCTAGCCCCCAATTTAAAGGTGCGTATAAGATATAGGAGTCTAATTTCATTCAAACAAAGATAGACATCAAATGTTTCCTTAATTTTACCAAAATTTTAAATAATTGTGGGCAGTAAAAACAAGCTGAAACGATTTAAGGAAAATGAAACCTTTTCAAATGTTTATCAACCCAAACGGGACAAATTGCTGGATGGTGCATTTCCGATAAAAGGTAATTGGAATTTAGAAGTTTTCAAAAATAATAACCCTATTGTTTTAGAGCTTGGATGTGGTAAAGGTGAATATACACTTGCTTTGGCGGAGCGTTATCCCGACAAAAATTTTATTGGAATAGATATTAAAGGGGCTAGATTTTGGCGTGGCGCTAAGACAGCCTTGGAAAAAGATATATATAACGCCGCCTTTTTGAGAATTCAAATAGAATTGATTGAAAATTGTTTCGCCTCTAATGAGGTTGATGAAATTTGGATTACCTTTCCAGACCCCCAGATTAAATATAAACGCACAAAACACAGATTAACCAATCTTCAATTTTTGAATCGTTATAAAAATATATTGAAGCCCGGAGGATTGGTACACCTTAAAACGGATAGTGAGTTTATGCATGGATATACCCTAGGTTTATTGCATGGGTTAAATAAAGAAATAATATATTCAAACCACGATATTTATACCAATTATGGTAGCCCCGAGGTTGTTACAGCTGTGCAGACATTCTATGAGCAACAATACCTTGAGAATGATAAACCAATCACCTATCTTCAATTTAAATTGAATTGATTTTGAAGGCTATTCTCATTCTTCTCATTGGCTATGTGGTATCTGCATTAGGCGTTACCCCTCCTGGATTGCTGAACATGACCTCCGCCAAAATTGGACTGAATGCGGGCCGTAAGAGTGCCCTTTTGTTTTCTGCCGGGGCTTGTTTAACGATAACTTTTCAATCATCTATTTCGGTGATGTCGGCAAAATTTTTGCACAACCATCCTGATATCGTTAAAACGTTGCAAGAAATAGGATTGTTAATTTTTGTAGGGTTGACAATCTATTATTTAGGTTTTGCCAATAATAAAAAAGTGAAAGAATATGATGCGGAAGATAAAACCAAAAGAGGTTGGTTCTTTAGAGGTGCGTTCCTGTCTGCCCTTAATTTATTTCCCTTGCCGTTTCATGCCTATATGGCTATTACTTTGGCTTCCTTAAACTTGCTCACATTTTATCCAATAAATATTTCGGCCTATGTTGCGGGTACGGTGTTAGGCTCGTTTACAATGTTTTATCTGTACATTTTATTTTTTGATAAGATTAAGTCTAAACCTTTCACATCTCAAAAGAATATGAATAGAATAATCGGCTCAATTACAGGAATTGTTGCGATTATAACTCTAATTAGTTTAATGACAGATAAATGAAAGGGGAAACTCTAGATTTTTTTGAAAAAGTATATCAGGTTGTAAAACAGGTTCCCTATGGAAAAGTTACTTCTTATGGTGCTATCGCCAGTTTCCTTGGAGCCAAAAGAAGTTCTCGCATAGTGGGTTATGCCATGAATGCCTCTCATAGCTTGGATGATGTGCCTGCTCATCGTGTTGTAAATAGAAACGGTTTGTTAACTGGGAAACATCATTTTGAAGGAACCTATTTAATGCAACAACTATTGGAAAGTGAAGGTCACATTATTGTTGATGACAAAATAGTGAATTTTGTAGAGGTTTTTTGGGATCCAGCTTTATATCTTCCCGCAAAATAGTCCTATTTAATTTGTTGCGATTTCGGAGGTCAACTGCTTTATTTTTATAACAATTCGAGGTATATTTGCATTTTAGAATTAATCTAAATTAATACTGTTTAGGTATGGTGAAGTTGAACAAAAATGAAATAATCGAATCATTAAAGTTGATCTCCGCTCCAGGTGAGGGTCAAAACTTGATTGATAGTGGATCTGTAACTAACGTCATGACATTTGGTGATGAAGTGGTTGTGGATGTAACTATAAAAAATCCTAGTCTTCAGGCAAAAAAGAAAACTGAGGTTGAGATAATGAAGATTATCCATGATAAAGTGTATGAAAAAGCCAAGGTTTCGGTTAATGTGAAAGTAGATGCCCCCGCTAAAAAATTGGTAAATTCTATTAAAGGAAATCCGATACCTGGAATACAGAATATTGTTGCAGTTGCTTCTGGTAAGGGTGGAGTCGGTAAATCAACGGTTACTTCAAATTTAGCTGTTTCACTAGCGAAAATGGGTTTTAAAGTTGGAGTGTTAGATGCAGATATTTATGGTCCTAGTATTCCACTGATGTTTGATGTTTCAGATGAAAAACCATTGGCAGTAACTGTGGATGGTAAATCAAAAATGAAACCCATTGAGAATTATGGGGTTAAAATACTTTCGATAGGATTTTTTACCAGTCAAGATCAGGCAGTTGTTTGGCGAGGTCCGATGGCCTCTAAAGCTCTTAATCAAATGATTTTTGATGCAGATTGGGGACAGTTAGATTTCTTGTTAATAGATCTTCCACCGGGTACCGGCGATATTCATTTAAGCATAATGCAAGCATTACCAATTACAGGCGCCGTTGTTGTAAGTACACCACAAAATGTAGCTTTGGCGGATGCCCGTAAAGGTGTTGCAATGTTTCAACAGGAAAGTATAAACGTTCCTGTACTAGGTATTGTTGAAAATATGGCTTTTTTCACTCCTGAAGAATTGCCAAGCAATAAGTACTACATATTCGGAAAAGATGGTGCAAAGAATTTGGCCGATGATTTAGGGGTTCCTTTATTAGGTGAAGTGCCAATTGTTCAGAGTATTCGTGAAGCTGGAGATGTTGGTCGGCCTGCTGCTTTACAGACTGCTACCATAGTTGAATCAGCATTTGAAGAGCTTACAAAAAATATGGTGGAGCAATTAGTGAAAAGAAATGAAGATTTGCCCCCTACCGAAGCAATACGTATTACCACAATGGCAGGTTGTTCTGCCGTTAAAAAATAATTATATGACGCAAGAGGAATTGAAAATGAACGTAGAAAAGGCTCTTGATGAAATTAGACCTTTTCTTCAGAGTGATGGTGGAGACATTTCATTATTGTCTATAGAGGACAATCGATTAGTTAAAGTTCGATTAGAAGGTACATGTATTTCTTGTACTGTGAACCAAATGACCCTAAAATCAGGGGTTGAAATGACCATTAAAAAATATGCGCCTCAGATTGAAGAAGTTATCAATGTAAATTAAAATTCATTGTTATAATTACTCATTCGCGTTACGTCAATTCTTAAAATGAATGTAATTCATTCCATTTATTATTTACAAAACTTGAACCATCCTAATGATTGAAACAGATATCCTTATTATAGGTGCAGGACCTACTGGGTTATTTACTGTGTTTGAAGCTGGTTTATTGAAACTTAAATGCCATTTAATTGATGCCCTCCCGCAACCAGGAGGTCAATGCTCTGAAATATACCCTAAGAAACCAATTTATGATATACCTGCTTATCCTGAGATTTTGGCTGGAGACCTTACTGAAAAATTATTAGAGCAAGGAAAGCAATTTAAACCAGGTTTTACCTTGGGAGAAAGGGCGGAAACCATAGAAAAATTGGAAGATGGTTCTTTTATTGTCACAACGGATAAAGGCACTAAGCACCATGCTCCTGTAGTAGCAATAGCAGGAGGTCTTGGAAGTTTTGAGCCAAGAAAGCCCCCAATTCATAACATTTCCGCATTTGAGGATAAAGGGGTAAATTATATTATAAAGGATCCAGAAGTATATAGAAACAAGCGGGTTGTTATTGCTGGAGGGGGTGATTCTGCCTTAGATTGGACCATTTATTTGGCAGATTTAGCAAAGGAAGTTACCCTTATACATAGAAGAAATGAGTTTCGGGGAGCCTTAGATTCAGTTGAAAAAGTCCAAGAATTAAAAAATCAGGGTAGGGTTAAACTTATTACTCCTGCAGAGGTTACTAGTTTGGTTGGAGACCATAAATTGGAAGCTGTGGTCGTTACCCAAGCACAACATATCCAGAAAGAGTTTGAAATAGAAACAGATTTCTTTATTCCATTATTTGGACTTTCTCCCAAACTCGGTCCTATTGCCAATTGGGGATTGGAAATAGAGAAAAATGCAATTAAAGTAAATAACGCATTAGATTATCAAACCAATATCCCGGGAATTTTTGCGATAGGTGATGTAAATACATATCCCGGTAAATTGAAACTTATTCTTTGTGGGTTTCATGAGGCTACATTAATGTGCCAAGCGGCCTACCAAATCATAAATCCAGGAAAAAAGTATGTGTTGAAATACACTACCGTTAGTGGTATTGATGGATTTGATGGCACTCGTAAAGAAGCTCCTAAGGCCGTTATAAAGTCGATTAATTAATTGTTAAATAACCTTTTCTTCTTTCAGTAAAGTATCTAAACTATTGGCAACGTCGAAGCATTTACTAACTTTAGAGACTTCATAACAGTACTTTTCGGCAGTTTTACCAGATTTACAATTAATTTCGGATAGGTCGACGTTTCTAAACTTAGGATTAATGTTAATGCACTCTTTATGTAATTCTTCTATTGTGTGAAGATTATCAGCATTGAAGCCATTTTTAAATAAATACCCTTTTAAGTAATTTTCAATGGCGAATTGAGCATTTTTACAAATTACATAAGAAACTACATCCTCTTCTGGCCTCATCAATTCCTTGTTTGCTTCAAATAATTTTGTTGAGGCATTTTTCAATAATTCTTGGGCTTTAGTTTCCATAAAACTATATTTTATTATTAATCTTTAGAAAAAACCCATATCCAGAATGAGCTATAAAAGGGCCCATTCTGAATATGAGTATGGTTATATCAGTGCATAATACCTGATTAATTAGTTACATATCTCTATAAAGTTCCAATCGTTCCCATTTATCATCCACTTCTGTTTGTGCTTGTTCTAACAACTGCAAACCAAGAGCTTCATTTTCCTTGGCAACTCTAGAAAATCTTGTTTCATTATACATGAACTCCTTAAGTGGGATTGTTGGTGATTTAGAATCTAACTTAAATTTCTTTCCTTTTTGTTTTGAAGGATCGAATCTAAATAATGGCCAATATCCGGACTCAACTGCTTTTTCTTGGTGGATTGCACCGTCTTTTAAGTCGTATCCATGTTCACCGCAATGAGAATAAGCAATGATTATAGAAGGTCCTGGATAAGCCTCTGCTTCCTGTATGGCTTTCAATGTTTGCATGTCTTTAGCACCAATTGCTACTTGTGCTACATAAACATTTTGATAGGAAATAGCCTGTAGAGCCAAACTTTTCTTGCCAGTTCGTTTTCCTGAAACTGAGAATTTAGCACTTGCTGCGAGCGGCGTGGCCTTAGAAGTTTGACCTCCCGTATTGGAATACACCTCTGTGTCTAATACCATAATATTTACGTCCTCTCCAGATGCTAGTACATGGTCAACTCCGCCATAACCAATATCATAAGCCCATCCATCACCTCCTAAAATCCAAACCGATTTTTTGCGTAAGTATTCGGTTAATTGAAGAAGTTTTTTGGCATTATTAGAAGTTTTTGTTTTCAGTATTGCTTCTAATTGAGCAATTTGCTCAAATTTTAGTGCTTTTTCAGATTCATCAGATTCTGGGTTTGTGATAATAGCATCAACTAATTCCGTTCCAACTTCATCCTCTAAGGATCTTAGTAAGTTAACAGCAATTTCTTGTTTTTTAGTTAATGCTAACTTCATACCAAGGCCATACTCTGCATTATCTTCAAATAAAGAATTTGCCCAAGCTGGTCCACGACCAAATTTATTTGTTTTATAAGGTGTGGTAGGCAGGTTACCACCATATATTGAAGAGCAGCCCGTTGCGTTAGCAATCATGATGCTGTCTCCAAACAGCTGGGTTAGTAACTTAATGTATGGTGTTTCCCCACAACCTGAACATGCTCCTGAGAATTCAAATAAAGGTTCAAGGAATTGAGATCCTTTAATATTTGTTATTTGAAGTTCGGTTCTATTATAGTCAGGTAATTTTACAAAGAAATCCCAATTTTTGTCCTCAACTTCTTCAACCTCCATTTTGCTATGCATGTTGATGGCTTTAAAGTCTGGGTCTTCTTTGCTTATCGCTGGACAAACAGCTACACAAAGATCACAGCCTGTACAATCTTGTGGAGATACTTGTAATACATAGGATTCTTTAGCGGAATCGAAAGGTCTTCCTTTTGCAGGTACAGCTTTTAACGAATTAGGTTTGTCTGCCAATTCTTCATTTAAAACAACTTTGGCCCTAATAGCAGCATGTGGACAAATAGCAACACACTTATTACATTGTGTACATAGGTCTTCGCCATCCCAAACCGGGACGAAGTCAGCTATTCCACGTTTCTCAAATTGGGTGGTTCCTGTGGGGAAGGTACCATCTGCAGGGAAAACACTTACAGGAAGTTCATCACCTCTACCTGCTAAAATTTTACCTAAAACCTCTTGTACAAATGGATCTTCTGTACCGGTCATTGAAGGTTTTAGTTCAGCATCGTTGGTTATTATTGATTTGTAATCAACTTGTTGTAGATTTTCAAGAGATTTGTCAACCGCATTGAAATTCTTTTGAACTACTTTTTCTCCTTTATGTGAATACGATTTTACAATGGCAGCTTTTATTTTTGCAATTGCTTCATCTTTAGGTAGAACTCCTGAAATTGCAAAGAAGCATGTTTGTAAAACGGTATTAGTTCGTTTACCTAAATTTGCCTCATGTGCAACTCTAGTGGCGTCAACTACATAAAATGTTACTTCATTCTTTATAATTTCATCTTGCATTAATTTAGGTAGTTGTTCCCAAATTTCGCTACTGTCGTAAGGGGAGTTTAGCAAGAAGGTACCACCTTTTTTAACATGTTTTAAAATGTCATATTTTTCAATAAAGTTAAATTGATGACATGCTACAAAATCTGCCTTATGTATTAGGTAAGTAGAATGGATTGGGTCTGGGCCAAAACGCAGATGCGATACTGTTTGGGCGCCGGCTTTTTTAGAGTCATAAACAAAATAACCCTGAACATAATTGTCTGTAGTTTCCCCAATAATTTTAATCGAGTTTTTATTGGCTCCTACGGTACCGTCAGAACCTAATCCAAAGAACATGCAATTGAAGGTGTTTTTTGCTGTCTTATAAGCTTCTCCAATTTCTAGGCTAGTATGCGTAACGTCATCGTTAATGCCAACAGTAAAGTGGTTTTTAGGTTGTTCTTTATCAAGTTCATCAAAAACTGCTTTTACCATTGCAGGATCGAATTCTTTAGAGCTTAGTCCATAGCGTCCTCCGATTATTTTTGGCATTTTTCTATTGCTTTCATTGAAAGCAGTTACAATATCTAAGTAAAGAGGTTCACCTAAACTTCCAGGTTCTTTTGTTCGATCTAGTACAGCTATTTTATTAACTGTTTCAGGTATTGCTTTTAAGAAATGAGATATGGAAAGAGGTCTGAATAATCGGATGATTACTGCTCCCACCTTTTCTCCATTTTTCACCATGGCATCAACTACTTCCATTACAGGTCCTTGGCCGGACCCCATTATTACAATTAGTTTTTCTGCCTCTGGGTGTCCTATGTAATCATAAAGTTTATATTGTCGACCTGTATGTTTGTAAAATTCATCCATTGTTTCTTGGACAATTTCAGGCACTTTTTGATAATAAGTATTACAAGCCTCCCGTGCTTGAAAGAATACATCAGGGTTTTGGGAAGTTCCCCTTATAACTGGATGATCTGGATCTAAAGACCTCTTTTTATGCTTAAGAATTTCTTCTTCGGGCATCATTTCAATTATAGTCTCGTCAGAAATGCTATTAATTTTTGAAATTTCATGGGAAGTTCTGAAACCATCAAAAATGTTAAGGAACGGTACCCTGGATTTTAAAGTTGCTACTTGAGATATTAATGCGAAATCATGTGCTTCTTGTACTGAGCCGCCAAAAAGCATTGCAAAACCAGTTTGTCTTGCCGCCATAACATCAGAATGGTCCCCAAATATTGAAAGTGCATGGGTTGCAACCGTTCTTGCCGCTACATGTATAACCGCTGGTAATAATTCACCGGCAATTTTATACATATTTGGAATCATTAGTAACAAACCTTGGGACGCGGTAAAAGTTGTCGTAAGTGCTCCACCCTGTAAAGCACCATGGACAGCACCGGAGGCGCCACCTTCACTTTGCATTTCTATGATTTTTGGGATGTTGCCCCAAATATTCTTTTGTCCTTTTGCGCTAAAAACGTCTACATGTTCACCCATTGGAGATGCCGGGGTAATAGGATAAATTGCGCAAACTTCATTGGTTTTATGCGCTACCCTAGCCACAGCTTCATTGGCATCGCATATTAATTTTTTTTGATCTAATTCCATGATTTAATCACTTCGGTTAAAGTTTAAAACTATCCAATGAAATTAAAGATTATGACTCTTTCATTTTATGATTAAAATCATGTAAAAAGGTATGTTTTAGGTAATTAAAATTGCTGACAAGACCAAGGTATTGATTTTTGGGACTATGGAAGAAATAGTGAAATAAAAAAATAGCACCCCTCTTTTAAATTAAAGAAGAGAAATGCTATTTACAGGTTATTTAAATTGAATTGTTTATTCCAAATTGCTATTCGCCGTGTAACCAAGCTTTTTTAGCAAGGAGTTCCTCCTCACTTTCAACATGATTTTCGTCGGGTACGCAACAATCTACTGGGCAAACGGAAGCGCATTGTGGTTCATCGTGAAATCCTTTACATTCTGTACACTTATCTGGTACAATAAAATAGAATTCATCTGAAATCGGTTCATTTTCAGAATCAGCGTCAACTTCCACTCCATTAGGAGTAGTTACCATGCCACTTAATTCAGTTTCGTCAGAATAAGACCATTCGGTGTCTGGTTCATAAATAGCATTATTTGGACACTCGGAGATGCATGCGTCGCAGTTTATGCATTCATCGGTTATAACTATTGCCATAATTTTAAAATTTTAAGCGTATTACCCAACAATATTACTCAATAATGAATCTGTGTTTTATGATAAAAATCATATTTAATGCTGAAATGTGAATATAACTTTGATCGCAATATCACTAACCTAATTGCATTAAAAAGGTTAGTTAACTAGGTCAGTAATTATGTTAATAGAAAAGACAAAAGTTCAACCAGAAGTATTGGAAGCTGTTGTTATACGGTTCGTTGGTGATTCAGGTGATGGTATGCAGCTGACAGGAACCCAATTCTCTGATACTTCAGCGATGTTTGGAAATGACATAGCAACATTTCCGAATTATCCCTCAGAAATTAGAGCGCCGCAAGGGAGCTTGTATGGGGTTTCAGGATTTCAGGTACATATAGGTAGTGTAGAAGTTAGCACTCCAGGAGATAACCTTGATCTATTGGTAGCCATGAATCCTGCAGGTTTAAAAACCAATCTCTATGCAGTAAAACCTGGACATACCATTATTGTGGATACCGATTCTTTCACAAAGAAAAATCTTGAAAAAGCGCAATACGACACAAACCCTTTGGAGGATGGTAGTTTAAACAATTATCGAGTTATTGAGGTTTCAATGACTTCCTTAACCAAGGAGGCTCTCAAGGATGTACAGGGTTTGGATAACAAAAGTATCACTCGTAGCAAAAACATGTTCGCGCTTGGCATGGTTTATTGGATGTATGATCGTTCGGCCGATCATACAATAGAGTTCTTCAATAAAAAATTTAAGTCGAAACCGGAGTTAATTGAAGCAAATACAAAAGTTCTAAACGCCGGTTATTTTTTTGCAGAAACTTTGGAGCTAATTCCTAATGCTTATACGATCTCTCCGGCTAAAATGCCAGAAGGAACGTACAGGATAATAATGGGCAATACTGCCACTGCTTGGGGGTTTTTGGCCGCGGCAGAAAAATCAGGAATGGAATTATTCTTAGGTTCTTATCCGATCACCCCGGCCACTGATATATTGCACGAATTAGTAAAGCATAAACACTTTGGGGTTAAGGCATTTCAGGCAGAAGATGAAATTGCAGGAATTTCTTCCGCCATCGGAGCGGCATTTGCAGGAGATTTGGCAATCACCACTACATCTGGGCCAGGTTTGGCTCTCAAGGGTGAGGCCTTAGGTTTGGCAATGATGTTAGAATTGCCATTAGTAGTTGTTAACGTTCAGAGGGGAGGCCCTTCAACTGGATTGCCAACTAAAACCGAACAATCAGATTTATTGCAAGCATTGTATGGCAGAAATGGTGAGAGTCCTGTAATTGTAATTGCAGCAAGTACACCTTCCAACTGCTTTAATTTTGCTTATGCTGCTGCTAAATTGGCATTGGAGCATATGACACCTGTGGTACTCCTTACTGATGGATATATAGCAAATGGATCAGCTCCTTGGAAAATTCAAACAGTGAATGATATGCCAGATATCAATAACAATGTTGTAAAGGAATATCAAGAAGGATGGCATCCGTACACTAGGAATGAAGAAACCTTAGCAAGAAATTGGGCTATTCCGGGTACACCTGGTTTAGAACACAGAGTCGGTGGACTTGAAAAAGACAAGGTAACTGGAGATGTGTCTTATGTTCCAGATAACCATGAGTTTATGGTTAAAATTAGAGCGGAAAAAATTAAAAGAGTTGAAAATAATATACCTAAGCTAACTACTGAATTTGCTGACGAAGGCGATCTGCTTGTTGTAGGTTGGGGTGGGACTTATGGAGCTTTGCACACTGCGGTAAAAGAGCTAAATATCGCAGGTTATAAAAACATAGGTTATGCTCATTTCAATTATATAAATCCTCTTCCAAGAAATACCGAGGAGGTATTCAAAAGGTTTAAGAAAATTATTGTCTGTGAGCTTAATAATGGACAGTTTGTTCAAGTTTTACGGATGAAAATTCCAAGCCTTCAGTATTTGCAGTTTAACAAAATCCAAGGCTTGCCATTTGGAAATAGTGAACTGATGGATGAATTTAAAAAACAAGTGGATTAATCATGGAAACTACAGTTGAGCCAAAATATACGTTCAAAGATTTTGCCAGCGATCAAGAGGTCAGATGGTGTCCTGGATGTGACGATTATGTGATTTTACGTGCCATGCAAAAGGCACTCCCAGAAATGGGTGTGAAGAGAGAGGATGTGGTATTTATTTCAGGAATAGGTTGTTCTTCTCGCTTCCCTTATTATATGAATACATATGGGATGCATTCAATCCACGGAAGGGCCCCTGCAATTGCGACAGGAGTAAAATTAGCTAATCCCGAATTAAGTGTTTGGGTGATGACGGGTGATGGTGATGCCATGGCAATTGGGGGAAACCATTTCATTCATGTTCTAAGGAGAAATATAGATTTAAATATTGTTCTTTTTAATAATGAAATCTATGGTTTAACCAAGGGCCAATTTTCACCAACCTCCTTAGTGGGCCAAAAGACGAAATCGTCTCCATATGGAAATACCCAACCGCCCTTTAATGCTGGCGAATTGGCTTTAGGTGCGAATGCAAGATTTTTTGCAAGGATTGGTGGAAATGTTCCAAAGGATATAACTCAAATTTTAATAGAGGCCCATCAGTTTAAAGGAACTTCTCTTTTGGAGGTATTGCAGAACTGTGTCATTTTTAATGATGGATGTTATGCCAACATTACTAATAAGGACGACAAAGAAGACAAACAGATTTATTTGGAGCACGGTAAACCAATGATTTTCGGAAAGAATAGAGATAAAGGTTTGGTGTTGAATAAACTCAAATTAGAGGTGGTTACTATAGGTGAAAATGGGGTGACTGAGGAGGATATTTTGGTACATGATGCCAAAGAAAAAGATCCCACTTTACACCAGATGTTGGTACGATTAGAATATCCTGTTGCAACCGGAGTAATAAGAAGTTATGAGGATGTTACACTTGAAGAACGTGAGGATGCCTTGACGAAAAAGGTAAAAGCCAACTCTAAATTTAGTGAAACTAGCGATCTATTCTTTTCGGGAGAGGTATACTTTGTTAAATAATAGATAAGGGTTTTAATTGGATAAAAGTCCATAGTAAATAACTGATTTTCATTTTAAATAAGACACTACAATGGGGTCTGAAGCGATCATAGTTTTTTTAATAGCGGGAATTGTATTAGTGGCAGGAGCCAATTTTCTTTCCAATTTGCTTTCACCAAAATCGGATAACCCACAAAAAAGGGAGCCCTATGAAAGTGGAATGGTAACAAAAGGCCCAACCTGGGTGCAGTTCAAAGTGGGGTACTATTTATTTGCCATTCTATTTTTGATTTTTGATGTTGAGGTGGCTTTTTTGGTGCCTTGGGCAGTGGTTTTTAAAGACTTCGGCTTAGTTGGGTTTATAGAAATTTTCGTGTTCTTATTCATTTTGGGGATGGGTCTATTATATGCATGGAAAAAAGGAGCATTAAAATGGGAATAGATAATACACCAAAGGTTCCAAAGGATTTTCCGGGAAAAGTTATTCCCGCTGGAAATGGCGCTAATGTCATAGTAACTTCATTAGACAAAATTATTAATTGGGGAAGATCCAATTCTCTTTGGTCCCTTTATTTCGGAACAAGTTGTTGCGCTATAGAAATGATGCAGACTGGTGCTGCGAGGCATGACTACTCAAGATTTGGTTTTGAGGTTGCTCGGCCTTCCCCTAGACAAGCAGATTTAATAATTATTGCTGGTACCATTGTAAATAAAATGGCACCTGTGTTAAGACGATTATATGATCAAATGGCTGAACCTAAGTATGTTATTGCTATGGGTGCTTGTGCTATTTCAGGTGGTCCGTTTTTTTACAATAGTTATTCAGTTGTTAAAGGAGCGGATCATGTAATTCCCGTGGACGTTTATGTACCTGGGTGTCCACCAAGACCAGAAGCATTGTTGGAAGGCATGTTGATGCTTCAAGATAAAATACGTAAGGAGAATATGAAGCTAAAAACAAATCCGATTGAAGGATTTGATGAAGGCCTAAAATGATTTTGAAATGACAAACGAAGCGTTACAGAATTTAATCAGTGCATGGAATCTTGATCTAGGTTTCAGTGAGGAAGGGTCACAGTTTTTAAATGTTTCTGTAAAACCAGAACGGCTTCACTTCTTAATGGAACAATTAAAGATCAATCAAGAAACAAAATTTGATTATCTGTTTTGTTTAACTGGAGTGGACTGGGGACAAAATTTAGGTGTTGTCTATCATTTGGAGTCTACCATTTTTAGACACCAATTGGTGGTAAAAGTGGAAACAGATGATAGGGATAATCCAATCATCGATTCTGTTTCTGATTTATGGTCCACGGCTGGATTTCATGAAAGGGAAGTATATGATTTTTTTGGAATCAAATTCAATAATCACCCCAACCTAAAACGTCTTTTTTTAACTGAAGAATGGGATGGTTTCCCATTGAGAAAAGATTATGAAGACGATATTAATATGGTCATTAAGTAATCATGGAAACAGCAGTTGTAAATACCGATTTTAAATCCCAAGAATATTTCATCAATATGGGCCCTCAACACCCTGCAACTCATGGTGTATTGCGTTTGCTCTTAACTATAGACGGTGAAATTATAAAAAAGGTAGACCCTGATTTGGGCTACATACACCGTTCCATTGAAAAAATGTGTGAGCGTGATAGCTATCAGCAAATTGTTCATTTAACAGATCGGATGGATTATTTGTCGGCTAACATTAATAATGAGGCGGTGTGTTTGGCGGTGGAAAATGCCTTGGAACTCGAAGTTACGGACAGAATAAAAGTGATTAGAACCATAGTTGGTGAACTAACTAGAATTTCTTCTCATTGTCTTTGGTGGGGTGTTATGGGAATGGATGTGGGAGCTCTTACAACCTATTTTTACGGATTTAGGGACAGGGAAATGATCAATGATATTTTTGAAGAAACCTGTGGGGCAAGATTGACCATGAACTATAATGTTCCTGGAGGTTTGATGTTCGATATACATCCAAATTTTGTGAAAAGAGTAAAGGAATTTGTCGCTCATTTTAAAACTAAAATTCCTGAATACGATCGCTTGTTAAGTAATAATATCATTTTTCAAAAAAGAACAAAGGGTGTAGGTGTTTTAACTAAAGAGGATGCTATTTCTTTTGGGGTATCCGGACCGGTTGGCAGAGCTTCAGGATATTCTTGTGACGTTAGAAAATACCACCCTTACAGTGCCCTTGACAGAGTAACATTTAATGAGGCGTTACGCATAGAAGGTGATACTTATGCTCGTTACCAAGTACGGATTCAAGAATTATGGGAATCCCTTTCAATTATTGAACAGTTAATTGACAATATTCCGGAAGGCGATTATCGAGTGCCAACCAATGCAGTGATTAAGCTGCCTAAGGGCGAATACTATCAGAAAGTTGAAACAGCAAGAGGTGAGTTAGGAGTTTATATTATCAGTACGGGCACAAAGAATCCGTACCGTGTAAAATTCAGATCTCCTGGTTTCTCCAATTTGTCTGTTCTAAATCATATTGCTGTTGGAAGTAAAATAGCAGATTTAGTAGCAATAATGGCAACGTTAGACCTTGTAATACCTGATATTGATAGATGATATGGACACATTTAAATTAACATGGAATATTACTGAAACTATTCAGGACTGGCTAGTTAGTATAATGTCTGAGAATGCTGCCAATATTACGGCTATGGTCTTAGTTGCCATTATTTATTTAACACTTTTTGCAGTTGCAGGATTGTATTTGGTGTTGTTGGAGCGACGTGTAGCGGCATGGTTTCAACTGCGTCTTGGCCCAAATAGAGTTGGTTTTCAAGGATTGTTGCAAACTATGGCTGATGCTCTTAAGTTGGTGTCTAAAGAATTAACAGGTACAGTTAAGGCAGATAAATTTCTCTACAATTTGGCTCCATATTTTGTTATTGTTACGTCATTAATGGCCTTGGCTGTATTTCCCTTTACTAAAGGATTTCAGGCATTCGATATAAATATTGGCGTCTTCTTTCTAATAGCTATATCATCGATCGGTGTCATTGGGATTTTACTAGGTGGGTGGAGTAGTAATAACAAATTTGCCCTAATCGGTGCCATGAGAAGTGGTGTGCAGACCATTAGTTACGAATTATCTATAGGATTATCTCTATTGACAATGGTGCTTATGACAGGAACACTTCAGTTATCTGAAATAGTTGAAGTTCAAAAAAGTGGATGGTTGATTGTGCAAGGACATATCCCCGCGATTATTGCTTTTATGGTTTATATGATTGCTGGAACCGCTGAGACCAACAGGGCACCTTTCGATATGGTAGAGGCAGAATCTGAATTAGGCGCTGGCTTCCATACCGAATATTCTGGGATGAAGTTTGCCTATTTCTTTTTGGCTGAATTTATCAATATGTTCATAATAGCGTGTATAGCTACAACCGTCTTTTTTGGTGCCTGGCTTTCTCCATTTGGTATAACCGAATCAATTCCATGGCTAGGAGTGTTTTGGTTCTTGTTGAAGGCTTTTGTTTTGGTGTTTTTAATGATGTGGTTTAGGTGGACATTCCCAAGGCTAAGAATCGATCAGCTTTTAACATTGGAATGGAAATATTTGCTTCCAATTAATCTTGTGAACATAATGATCATGGCATTTTTAGTCTGGCAAAATTTAATTATCAAGTTTTAGGTTATGGGCTATTTTTCAAACATATATAAAGGAATTAAATCATTGCTTACAGGTATGGGTGTTACAGGTAAGTACTTCTTGAATTCAAGAAAAGGAGCCATTACCCAGCAATATCCAGATAACCTCGACACCCTTAAAATGTTCGACAGGTTTAGGGGAGAGGTAATCATGCCACATGATGAAAATAATGAACATGCTTGTACAGGTTGTCAAAAATGTGAAATCGCATGCCCGAACGGAACCATTGAAATTATTTGGGATAGGGGTATTGATGAGGCAACTGGTAAAAAGAAAAAGAAAATTGATCAGTTTGTGTACCATTTGAGTATGTGTACAATGTGTGGTCTTTGCATAGATGCGTGTCCTACCCAGGCTATTGTGTGGGGTCAGAATTTTGAAAATTCTGTATACGATAGAACACAACTTACTAGAGTTCTAAATAAACCTGGTTCTAAAGTTAGAGCGGGTGTTGAAGATTAAGAAAGATGGAAAGAATTATATTTTACATTTTAGCTTTCGTAATAATTGCCTTTGCAATTGCCTCTGTAAATAGCCGAAAAATGCTTCGCTCGGTAATTTATTTGCTGTTTGTTCTTTGTGGTATAGCAGGGGTCTATTTTTTAATCGATTATAATTTTTTGGCAGCAATACAACTAACTGTCTATGCTGGTGGTATCATTGTGCTAATAATATTCTCGGTATTGTTGGTGCATCATATTGAAATGGAACTTGAGATGGCTAATCCTTTAAAGAAAATTTTTACGGCCTTATTAAGCTTGGCTGGTCTAGCTGTTTTTTTATTCACGATTTACCATTATGAATTTAATGTGGTTGAAAATAATATAACCACAACTACTTCAGATATTGGAAGTAAGCTCTTGAGTTATGAGGCAGGTGGTTTTATACTCCCGTTTGAAGTGATAAGTGTGTTGTTGTTGGTGGCGATGATAGGAGCAATTGTTATTGCTAAAGGAAGAAAATTGTCGGATGAAAATGAGGAGAAACTATGATAGCAGGTATTAGCATTTATGAGATTTTAACTGTAACCTCCATATTGTTTTTCATTGGGGTTTACGGATTTATTACACGAAAGAATTTAATCTCAATTCTCATTTCAGTGGAATTGATTCTTAATGCTTCGGTGGTAAATTTTGTGGTTATAAACAAGTATTTATACCCCGATATGCTAGAAGGAGTGGTGTTCTCCATTTTTATCATTGCAGTTGCAGCAGCGGAAACCGCCTTGGCCGTTTCCATTATAATAAATCTTTACAGGCAAATAAGTTCCGTAGAGGTTAAGGACACAGAAATAATGAAATATTAAAAGGTGAGCTATGGATATAAGTTACACTTTATGGATTCCTTTAGTACCCCTAGCGGTATTTCTATTGTTAGGAATATTTAACCAAAAAATTAAGCCTTTAGTTTCTGGTTATATCGGAGTTTTAGGTTTAGTTATTTCTGCAATTTTATCGCTTTATACAGCCTATCAATACTTTTTTGTTCATGGAAAGGTAGATGGTGTTTTCCAAACCTTTGTAAGCAAATCAGTTTGGATGAAATTCACCGATACTCTACAAATTGATATGGGAGTTCTTATAGATCCTATTTCGGTAATGATGCTTGTCGTGGTTTCTATTGTATCACTTATGGTTCATATCTATAGTAGAGGATATATGAAGGGTGACCCCGGTTACACTCGATTTTTTGCATACCTATCACTGTTCACTTTCTCCATGTTTGGTTTGGTGCTGGCGACCAACCTATTTCAGATTTATATTTTTTGGGAGTTGGTGGGTGTTTCCTCATTTTTATTAATAGGCTATTACTATACCAAACCATCAGCTGTTTCTGCGGCGAAAAAAGCCTTTATTGTAACTCGATTTGCAGATCTCGGATTTTTAATCGGGATTTTGGTGATGGGATATTTCACGGGAACCTTTGATTTTGAAACTTTAAATAATCCTGAAGGCAATGTCATTCTTAATTGGGCGTCTACTTCCTTTATGGGGCTTTCAGTGATCACTTGGGCTTTATTGTTAATTTTTATTGGTGGTGCTGGTAAATCAGCTATGTTTCCATTACACATTTGGTTGCCAGATGCGATGGAGGGCCCAACCCCGGTATCCGCGTTAATACATGCTGCAACTATGGTAGTGGCCGGTGTTTATTTGGTAGCCCGTTTATTCCCCATGTATTATTTCGTGGAGGATGGTTATGCTTTGAATGTGGTAGCCTTTGTTGGTGCCTTTTCTGCCCTTTTTGCCGCAATTATTGCCATTACCCAAACCGATATAAAAAGAGTGCTCGCCTTTTCTACCATGTCTCAAATTGGTTATATGATGTTGGCACTGGGCGTTTCAGGTTACGACGGTCATGATGGAGTTGGTTATATGGCTTCTATGTTTCATTTGTTTACCCATGCTATGTTTAAGGCATTACTGTTTTTAGGGGCTGGTTCTGTTATTCATGCAGTGCATAGCAATTTCTTAAAGGATATGGGTGGATTAAGAAGGTATATGCCAATTACCAATATTACCTTCCTTATTGCCACATTGGCGATTGCAGGTGTTCCCCCGCTAGCCGGATTTTGGAGTAAAGATGAAATTTTGGTAGCGGCTTATGAGCACAACAAACTAATTTACATTGTAGGCGTCTTTGTTGCTGCATTGACTGCATTTTATATGTTCAGAATTTACTTTGGGATTTTCTGGGGCAAGGACAAAACCTACGACCATAAACCACATGAATCCCCACTTTCTATGACCGGGCCTTTAGTGTTCTTGGCCATCATGAGTATAGTGGCAGGGTTTATACCGTTCAGCGAGTTTATTTCGCCCGACAAAGTCGGCTTTGAGGCGCATTTAAATTATCCCTTAGCAATTATTGCAACAATCGCGGGATTGCTGGGGATTATTTTGGCTTGGATTTTCTATAAAAAGGATAATACCCTAGCAGATAAATTTGCGAATGCGTTTGGTTCGTTCTATAAATGGACGTATAACAAGTTTTACATCGATGAGGTTTATCTTTTTGTAACTAAGAAAATCATCTTTAATGGTATTTCCAAGCCATTTGCTTGGTTCGATCGCCATGTTGTAGATGGAACTATGAATTTAATTGGTAATTCAACGGTATTAACTTCAATGAAAATTAAAGGTTTGCAATCTGGAAAGGTGCAAGATTATGCCTTTGCATTTGTAATGGGTGCGGTTGTTATTGCCTTGGTCTTTATATATGTATGGACAATCTAATTTGATATGGATATTCTAACACTTTTCATCATTGTCCCGATACTAACGGTTATAGTATTAGTTTTTTCAAAAGGTTTGAAAAAGGCAACAATTGTGGCAATGCTCGGCAGTTTGGTTCAATTGGGAATGGCAGTAAATTTGGTATTTGCCTACTTTAAGGAACGGGAGGTCAATCAAGATATTATGGTTTTCACTAAAGATCTTGTTTGGTTTAAAAGTTTCAATATTCATTATAATATTGGTGTTGATGGAATTTCGGTAGCCTTAATATTACTCACCGCAATTGTTGTTTTAGCCGGAGTATTTATTTCATGGAAAATGCAGGATTTGCCTAAAGAATTTTTCATTTCGTTGATTGTTCTTTCTCTGGGAGTTTATGGCGTTTTTATTTCCGTTGATTTGTTTACGCTATTTGTGTTCTTTGAAATTGCGGTAATTCCAATGTATCTTTTGATAGGTATTTGGGGGTCAGGCCCTAGGGAATATTCGGCAATGAAGTTAACCCTAATGTTAATGGGGGCTTCAGCGATTTTATTGGTGGGAATTTTGGGTATTTATTTCAATTCAAATGCAGATGGAGGCCCATTAACATTCAATATATTAGATATTGCCCAAGTTCAAATTCCATTAGCTGCTCAAAAATTATTTTTTCCACTGGTGTTTATTGGATTCGCCGTTATTAGTGCTTTGTTTCCATTTCATACATGGTCGCCAGATGGTCATGCCTCGGCGCCAACAGCGGTTTCAATGCTGCATGCTGGTGTATTGATGAAATTGGGAGGTTATGGTGTGTTTCGAATAGCCATGTTTCTTCTGCCTGAGGGTGCATTGCATTGGTCCTGGTTCTTTATCATTCTTGCGGCTATAGGTGTTGTCTATGGTGCTTTCGCAGCCATTAGGCAAACCGATTTAAAATACATCAATGCTTATGCGTCAGTAAGCCATTTAGGTTTGGTGCTTTTTGCATTGTTAACATTGAATAAAATTGCATGGAATGGTGCCATTATCCAATCGCTTTCACATGGATTGCTTACTGCTCTATTCTTTGCGTTAATTGGAATGATTTACGGAAGGACACATACTCGAGATGTTACCAAACTAGGAGGTATGATGAAATTATTACCCTTCATAGGAGCCATTTATGTAATAACTGGTTTAGCCTATTTAGGATTGCCAGGATTTAGTGGGTTTGTTGCTGAGATGAACATTTTTGTTGGGGCCTTTCAACAGAATTCCGACCCGTTTAATAGAATTCTTACCATTCTAGTAGTTTCATCTATAGTAGTAACAGCAGTTTATATTCTTAGGTTGGTAGGGAAAATAATGATGGGTCCCTTGGAAACTAATGGGGAGGATAATTTACCAATTGTAACTTGGTACGAGAAAACAGGAATTTTATTGTTAATGCTGCCTGTTATTGGTATAGGTGTAGCGCCATATTGGTTAAGTGAAATGATCATGAAAAGTTTAGAGCCTTTCATTCAAGGAGTGTTATAATTTTAAATGAACAGCAAATGAATTCTAGCAGCTTTTTATTGATGAGACAAGAAATTATATTGCTCACAATTCTATTGATTTTGGTTGCGGCAGAAATAGCAATGCCAAAGGGTAAAAAACAAAGTGTTGTTCATTTGGCAATTTTCTTATTCGGAATACATACAATAGTTGGCTTTTTGCCTTATGAGGAAGGTAAACTTTTTGGTGGTATGTTCCGGGTAAATTCGTTGGTGCATTTCTTCAAAAACATTCTTAATGTTGGGGTTTTAATACTTCTATTGCAGTCCGCGGATTGGTTGCTTCAGAAAATAGTAAACCAAAATAGAGGGACCGAATTTTTTGTTCTATTATTCTCGTCTCTATTAGGAATGTACTTTATGATTTCTGCGGGAGATTTTCTAATGTTTTATTTAGGGTTAGAACTTTCAACATTGCCCGTGGCGGCGATGGCTTCATTTGAAATTGTAAAAAGGATATCTAGCGAAGCTGGAATCAAATTAATTCTTTCTGCAGCTTTGGCTTCGGGTTTTTCCTTATTTGGAATTTCCTTGCTCTATGCAACCTCAGGTTCAATTTATTTTGAAAATATAGCAGAAGTTATCTCTTCCACAAACCTTACAATTCTAGGCTTTGTGTTGTTCTTTTCAGGTTTGGCATTTAAAATCTCATTGGTGCCCTTCCATTTTTGGACAGCTGATGTGTATGAAGGCGCTCCAATAAGTGTTGCCTCATATTTATCGGTAATCTCAAAGGGTGCGGCAGTTTTTATTTTAATGATATTGCTGTTTACAGTAATGAAGCCACTAATGCATATCTGGGAAAATTTCATTTATGTCATTGCTTTGGCAACCATGTTTATTGGTAACCTATTTGCTTTGAGGCAGAAAAACATGAAACGATTTCTAGCATTTTCCTCCATTGCCCAAGCCGGATTTATTCTCCTTGGTTTAATGAATGGAACTCAATTGGGTACAGCTACCATTATTTATTTCTTAACGATTTATATATTTTCAAATTTGGCTGCCTTTGGTGTGGTGCAAGCAATTTCCCTTAAAACAGGAAAAGAGAATATAGACGATTATGAAGGGCTTTATCGAACGAATCCTAACTTGAGCCTTGTTATGATGTTGGCCTTATTTTCTTTGGCAGGTATACCGCCAGTAGCAGGTTTTTTTGGTAAGTTTTTCTTGTTTACTGCAGCTGCAAGTAAGGGTTATTATTTGTTGGTGTTTTTGGCAGTTGTAAATGTTACTATCTCGCTTTATTATTACCTGTTGGTTGTGAGGGCCATGTTTCTAAGGAAAAGTGCTAACCCTATTCCTTATTTTAGAAGTAAAATTTATATGAGACTTGGGCTTTTGGTAACCGTAGTCGGTATATTGATTATTGGATTGTATAGTCCTCTATACGATTTTATCTTTGAATTAAGTAGCAATTTAAATTTTTGAGTTATGCCATTAACTGGAAGCCATAATTTTGGAAGTATTGGTGAAACTAGGGTCACTTTTGTTGAAAAAGGCGTCGAGGAGAATAGGAAGGATTTTCTTAAACAACTACTAGAGCATAATGGATTTGAGGTGGTTGTTGAGGAAGCAAAAAGAAAATCTGAAGACGACCCACAATTGTATACCATAGGCGTAACTGACATGGTTTTTAACCCAACAATATGGGTATACCAAAGAAAGTTACGAACCTTTGACGGTAGGGTTGTCAACCAAGATTATTGGGAGCAACGTTCAGAAGACACCAAACCACAATATTGGAATAATGGCGGTGAATAGGCCGTGAAGAATCTAGTACCCACTTATTATTTCCCCTATATTATATTAACAGTTATTTACCTGTAAATACATATTATTTGAGGTAATTATTTTGTTCCTAGTCTTTTATTACTTTTGTCCTTTTGAAATTTTAAGTTTAGTTTTACGGTTTTTTTAGGAAGTAAAACAGCAATTCCAAGGATAATAAAGTGGACATTTCAATAAGAATTACCGATAGAGTAGGAGTAACTCACGATATATCTGCCCCAACCGACATGGCGATGAATTTAATGGAAGTTGTTAGGGCTTATGAACTTGCGCCGGAAGGAACAATTGGCGTTTGCGGTGGCATGGCAATGTGTGCCTCCTGCCAATGTTATGTATTAAGTAATCATGAGTTGCCAACTATGCAAGATGATGAAGAAGCTATGCTAGCAGAGGCATTTTTTGTTAAGGATAATAGTAGATTGGGTTGCCAAATACAAATGACAACCGATATGGAAGGTCTTGAGGTTGAGTTGGCGCCTGCAGACTAAATAGGGAGTTTATGTAGATTAAAATAGTACACGGAGCAAGTTTACCTACCCCGTGTATCTAAAATTTACATTTTTGGTGGAATAGCTGCAGGTACTACATTCTCAATAGGTTTTTGACTTTTTAAATAGGCAAAAATTGCCTTTAAATCGTCGTCAGTCATTTTGGCAAAATCTTCCCAAGGCATTGGTGGAAGAAGTAATCTGCTGTTTTCTAGCCCTTTATATTTTCCCTTTCGCATTGCCATGAAAAATTGTTCCTCGCTCCAAGATCCAATTCCGGTATCGTCTGGTGTAAGGTTAGCAGCAAAAGACGTCCCCCACGGTCCAGTGAATGAAGTAAATCCCATTGAGAATAAGGCATAGCCTTTTGCGGTTTCTTCATCATAAGGTGGTAGTGCTTCATCAGCCGGATGTCCTGACAATAAACGTTGTGAATCTGGAATAGGACCTTTTTCAGACAAAACTTTTGGTGAATGGCAGTGGTGACACCCTCCTAAATCTACAAGGTATTCGCCCCTTTCTACCAAATTAATGGGCTCTTCTTCAGGTTTGTCGATTAATTCGTTATTTTTTTCTTGACCAGAATTGCAGGAGAAGAGAAAAATCCCAAACAGAATGGGCATAAGAATTTTGGTTGACATGATTAATTGAATTTAAAGGTTGGTTGTAGCTAAAAATAGAAAATTTATTAATAAGTAGGATTATTTCACCCCACAACATTTTTCTTTAAAGTCCTGTTTGTCAAGAGGTGCAGTAACTGCTGAGTGTTTGTGGGCCTTCCAATACCATTCTAATAATTTTTAAAACCCCTTCTTCCGTAGTGGCTATTTGCCATTTTACCAATGATATTGCCCCATCTTCAATTTCAAGGCCAGTAATGCTTCTGGGATGCACGCAACTACCGTCATTAAATAATGGTATTTCTCCTGGATTGGGGAATCTTGGGCGGTGTGTATGACCAATTATTGTTGGAATATTATTATTTTTAGTAATCCACTTTTTAATCCTTCTTTCAACCTTAATTAATTCCGTGTAATTTTTTGCTGGGCTAGTAGGGTCGGCAATACCCATTATATTTAAAGGTTTCCATAAAATTCTAACCAAAAATCGGCTCCATCGCCAGAAGGTGTAATTCCACCAATCTGCCTGGTGACCATGTAATAAAAACAATTCCTGTTGAGTGTTTTTATGTCTTAAAACAATTCCTTCGTTAAATTTTAAATTTTGAAATAATGGTTCATCCTTGCCTGTTTTAGCATCAAAATAGGTATAAAGATGCTCCTCAACATATTTCTGATTTTTATAAACCATGTCATGATTCCCCCATATTAGATGCAAACGATCTTGAAAATAATATGCCTGCATGAGTTCGAATACATTTTTATGGGCATTGAAAATAGATTTGAAGGTTAGATTTTCCCATAATTCGTCTCCATCACCCAATTCAATATAGGTAAATCCTTCTAAGAAATAATGTTTTAAGGCATGGTAATAAGTGTTCCGGTTATTGGCAAAATCATCTGCAAAACTGTTGTCGCCACGATGACAATCGCTAAATAAAATGAATTTTGAATTGTCGTCAAATTCAACAATTTTGGCTTCCTTAAAAGCCCTGTTTAAGCGGTATTGAGATGACATCTGCCTAAATTAGGTCAAATTTGCCAACTACAAAAACTTAAAATAATTTCCTTATTACTATAGGTAGTAGCCGGTCTACAAATTTTGAATAAGCAATTTCTGAAGGGTGTAAATTATCATTAGCAACCAATTCCGGATTAGAAAGTCCTTGGCGTGTAATGTCGGTTATATTAACAAACGAAACCCCTTTTGAGCTACAGTGCGTATTGGCGAAGGCATTATACTGATCGATTTCTTGAGTTATTTTTTCAGGATTTCCGCTATTCTGTCCAAAAGGTGTGTAGGCATAATCAGGAATCGATACGACTACAACATTATCTGTTCTTCCTCCAGCAAATTTTATAGCCTTTTCTAATAAGCTAGGAAATTCAGATTGGTACAAACTAAACGGTTTACCTTGGTATTGATTATTAACTCCAATTAATAATGTCACTAAATCATTATTAGATGAAGGTTGTTCATTTTCAATTGCATTAATTAGGTTGGTAGTTGTCCAACCCGTGGTGGCAATAATTTTGACCTCTATATCCATATTTGGATATCTAGCAAGTAAACTGTCTTTTAATTGAATTGGAAATTTACACGTGGAACAAACACTTTGCCCAATAGTATAACTGTCCCCTAGGGCTAGGTAATTAATAGTGTTGTCTGTTTCCGGAGTTGTTTCAGGTTCATTCATTATTTCCTGTGGTATTTCAGTCTCAGATTTATCTTCTTGAGCGCAAGAAAACATCAAAATTCCGATAATGAAATAAAGCATTGTTTTAAGATACATGTATTATTTAAAAGCATTTAAACCAGTAATGTCTAGACCGGTAATTAATAAATGAATATCGTGGGTTCCTTCATAAGTAATAACACTTTCTAAATTCATGCTATGACGCATAATGGAATATTCTCCTGTGATTCCCATGCCGCCTAATATTTGGCGGGCTTCCCTAGCAATATTTATGGCCATTTCCACATTGTTTCTCTTTGCCATTGATATTTGTGCTGAGGTCGCTCTATCTTCATTTCTCAACACCCCAAGTCGCCAAGTTAATAGTTGGGCTTTGGTAATTTCGGTGATCATTTCAGCCAATTTCTTTTGCTGTAGCTGGAATTGACCAATGGGTTTACCAAATTGCTGACGCTCTTTGCTATATCTTAAAGCAGTATCATAACAATCCATGGCTGCCCCTATGGCGCCCCAAGCAATTCCATAGCGTGCTGAATCTAAACATCCGAGTGGTGCACCAAGACCTGATTTATTTGGAAGCAAATTTTCCTTTGGAACTTTGACATTGTCAAAAATTAATTCACCTGTGGCTGAGGCCCGTAAAGACCATTTGTTGTGAGTTTCAGGAGTTGTAAAGCCTTCCATGCCTCGTTCTACAATTAATCCATGGATGCGGCCATTTTCATCCTTGGCCCATACTACGGCAACCTGAGCAAATGGCGCATTGGAAATCCACATTTTCGCCCCATTTAATAAATAATGGTCCCCCATATCCTTAAAATTGGTAATCATACCACCCGGATTCGATCCGTGATCTGGTTCTGTAAGGCCAAAACATCCCATCCATTCTCCTGTAGCTAACTTTGGAAGGTATTTTTGACGCTGCTCTTCATTTCCATATTTATAGATTGGGTACATTACCAAGGAAGATTGTACTGAAGCAGTACTCCGAACTCCAGAATCACCTCGTTCAATTTCTTGCATAATTAACCCATAGGATATTTGGTCTAGCCCTGCACCTCCATATTCAACGGGAATGTAAGGTCCAAATGCTCCAATTTCAGCAAGACCTGAAATTATTTGATTAGGAAATTCTGCCCTTTGAGCGTACTCCTCAATAATTGGACTTACATCGCGCTTCACCCAGTCGCGAGTGGCTTGTCGCACCAATTTATGCTCTTCGGATAATAAATCGTCTAATTGATAATAATCTGGAGCTTCAAAAAGATCTTGTTTCATGTTCGTGAGTTAGTGGATACAAAAATACGAAATCGCTATGCGACAACAATAAACTTAGAACTTTAGATAGAAGTCTTTAGTGAGATTTTTATAGTCTTCAGTATAGTTATGTCGAGTATTCTCGATGGTTAATTCTGAAGTTTCTATGGCCGAATTTTTTCTTTGAAATTCTAAGAGAATTCTTTTGAAAGGCGTAGACGGGTTACCTTTAACATATAATTTTTTAACTGCGAATAAATTGAAACGTTGTCCTAAAATTAAAAGTTCCTCTTCCAATAATATTGGTGCTATAATTACGAATCTGCCTTCCGTGGCCAATAATTTTTGGGCGCCTTCGAACAATTGAGAAAAAGGTAAAGAGGAATTGAAACGTGCAAGGTCGCGCTGTTCGTCATTGCTAAACGTATCCTCAGTAAAAAATGGAGGATTAGATACGATAAGGTCATAAGATTCATCCCATTCTTCCACAAATTGATTAAAAGAACAATGATAGCAGAATAAGCGATTACTCCATTCTGAATTTTCAAAATTCTCTACACACTGCTCATAGGCCAGATCTTCGATTTCTATGGCTTCAATTTGTGCATCTGTAAAGCGTTGGGCTAACATTAAACTAATCAAACCGGTTCCAGCCCCTACATCTAAAATGGAGTAGGGGTCGCTATTTTTCCCTGCCCAAGCTCCTAAAAGAACACCATCGGTGCCAACCTTCATTGCGCATTGGTCTTGGGAAACCGAAAATTGTTTAAAATGGAACGGTTGATTCATTTTGGTGTTATAAATAAAGCTCAATGAGACCTTCAGGAGCATTTACTTCTATAACCTGATTTTTTCGGTCTACTTTTTTAATAATGTCGTCGTTAATTGGCAACAATATTTCTTTTTCACCTTTTATTATAACAAAAAGTGGTTGGGCAGTCTGGTCGTTAACATTGTTTATGATACCGATATCCCCCAAACGTTTGTCGATTACCTTAAATCCTGCAATTTCGTGATAGTAAAATTTATTGCCTTCCAATTTAGGTAACATGGAAAGAGGAAGATACAAGTCTGCTTTAAGAAGAGCGTCGGCTTCCGCCTCCTTGTTGACATCTTCCAATTTTAAACGAAGCAAATCAGATTTGTGTAATTGCGCATGCTCAATGAAATAGGGGATTAAAGTGCCGCGATGTTCAATAAAAACACTGTCTAATTCCTCATATATCTCTGGATCATCACTGTCGAGTTTGGCTAATAATTCACCTTTAAAACTGAATTTTTTTACAATTTTGCCGAGGTAAAAACACTCTTCCTTTTTCATCTTGCGGAAATAAAAAACTCCGATAAAATATCGGAGTTTAAAGTTATTAAAAAATAAAGGTTTATTCTTCTTCAGATGAATCAGCAGCAGCTTCAACTTCTGCTTCTTCAACAACTCCTTCTTCAACAACTCCTTCTTCAGGAGCTGCTTCAGCGATTCTAGCCTCATTTACTGCTTTTTCAGCTTCTAAAGCCTTTGCTTTAGCATCAGCAGCATCTTTGGCTAATTTGTCTTTCTTTGAACCAATTTTCCCTTCTTTTTCTTCTAACCAAGCTTGGAATTTTTCTTCAGCTTGCTCTTCAGTTAATGCGCCTTTGGTAACACCAACTGCTAAGTGCTTCTTCAACATAGCACCTTTGTACGCTAAAATTGCTTTTGCAGTGTCAGTTGGCTGAGCACCGTTTTGCATCCATTTTACAGCTCCATCAACATCTAAATCGATAGTTGCAGGATTGGTATTAGGATTGTAAGTACCTATTTTTTCTAAATACTTTCCATCTCTTTTAGCGCGGCTATCCGCAGCAACAATCCAATAAAAAGGTTTTCCTTTTTTACCGTGTCTTTGTAATCTAATTCTAACTGGCATATAAATTAATTAGTGAGGTTCTCGACCTCTGTTATTAATGAGGGTGCAAAGATACTATCTTTTTTTTGATTTTCAATTCATTAAATTCAACAATTAAAAAGATGTATTTTCGAGATTTAAAATGAATTTTGAATGAACTTGTTTAACCGAATTATTCTACTTTTTCTTGCCATATCGATATTTAATTGCGCAAGTAAGCAATTGCCGTTTTATATTGGGACCTATACCGATGGTGACAGTGAGGGAATTTATAAAGCCAAGCTTGATATTTCTGAAGGAAAAATTTCAGATATTAAACTTGCAATGGCCGCAACAAATCCCTCTTTTTTAGCCCTTTCTCCAAACAATGACTTTTTGTATTCTGTAAATCAATTAGATTCAGGTTATGTTTCCTCATATGAGATACGGTCTAATGGAAACCTAAAATTTATTAATAGCATAGGAAGTAATGGTAGCTCTCCGTGCCATATTACAGTTGATGATAAAGGAGCCCTAGCAGCTGTTTCTAATTATGGAGGAGGAACAGTTTCAGTTTACAATTTGGGCAAGAATGGAAATTTGCAAAAAACCTTACAAGTATTTAATCATAATACAGATGAAATAAAATCCCATGCCCATTCTGCACAATTTTCAGGAGATAGGCTATATGTTTCTGATTTGGGTAGAAATAATCTATTTGAATATAGGTGGAGTGAAGAAAATCGGAAATTCAAACTTAATACAGATTCCCTTTTAAAATTTGCTGCTAATTCTGGGCCAAGACATTTTGTTTTGATGGACCAGGGCAAACAGATTTATAGCATTAGTGAATATGCCAACACCATTACATTCGCCCAGAATCACATGGGTAATTTTGAGGTTATTGGAGTGTATAAAACCCTAAGTCCAAATTTTAATGGAGAAAGTTACTGTGCAGATATACATTTTTCAAAAGATGGTGGGTATGTATATGGTTCTAATAGAGGTGAAAATTCAATAGCAGTTTTTAAAAGGAATAAATCGGATGGAAGTTTGGAATTGATACAGAATGAAGATGTAAGAGGGGATTGGCCACGCAATTTTGTTATCGACCCAACAGGATCTTTCTTATTGGTTGCCAACCAACGGAGCAATGGTATTTCAGTTTTTAAAATCGATTCTGAAACAGGTAAACTTTCCTTTAAAAATAAGCTCGATTTTCCAAGCCCGGTTTGTTTGTTGTTCAAACGTTAAACCTTTATTAAAACTGTTAAACTATTTGAATATCAGTATTTTAAATGTTATGTTATAGGTGCAGATGTGAAACAATACGCATCTATAAAGAATTTATTGAAATTTAAAAATGAAGATTGAATTATGAAGATTAATGAAAAAATTTCCAATAAGTTAAACGATTTACTAATCAAGAATTACGATGCTGAAAAAGGATATAGAGAAGCTATTGAAAATGCAGATAGTAATTGGATGAAGTCCTATTTCTCTGACAGAGTAACCGAGCGTAAAAGATTTATTAGCGAGTTAAAAGCTGAAATTATCAACCTCGGAAAAGATCCAAAGGATTCAGGTAGTTTATCAGGCTCTATGCATCGTGGATGGATGGATTTCAAAACCATTTTCACCAAAAAAGATGATGAAGCAATAATTGAAGAAGTTCTTAAAGGTGAAAAATCTAGCCTAGAAGAATATAATGACTTCTTGAAAGAACCAGAAATTCCTTCAGACTTGAAAAAAACTGCTATTAAGCAGAGAGATACTGTTAAGCAGGCCATTCATACTTTGAATGAGCGAGAAGCAGTAGTATCCTAATTTCAGAATCGTAATCTAATTTATATAAAGCAGCCTTTATGGCTGCTTTTTTTATTAACAGGGCTTTGAAAACTTTTCATTTTAGAACAGGTCAGAAATTGTATTTTTAGGGGTTCAAATTGTAGATCCGTCACATTTTATGTTTTTAATTTTCGATACCGAAACAACCGGACTTCCCAAGCGTTGGGACGCGCCTATTTCCGACACTGATAACTGGCCAAGATGTGTTCAAATAGCTTGGCAGTTACATGACGAAATGGGTAGTTGTATCGAACACCAGGATTATTTGGTGCAACCCGATGGATTCAATATTCCCTACGATGCTGAAAAGATTCATGGTATCTCCACGGAATTAGCCCAACAAGAGGGAATTCCTTTATCTGATTTGTTGGATGAATTTTCAGAAGTGCTTTCTAGGGCTAAATTCATTGTCGGGCAGAATGTAGGATTTGATGTCAACATTATTGGTGCTGAGTTTTTTAGATTAGGAATTGATAATAATCTGCAGGAACTTCCAGTCTTAGATACCTGTACAGAAAGCACAGCCGAACTCTGTAAAATTCCGGGAGGTAGGGGAGGTAAATTTAAATTACCAACACTTACTGAGCTTCATGAATTTTTGTTCAACCAGCCTTTTGCGGAAGCTCATAATGCTTCTGCCGATGTCGAGGCAACAGCCCGTTGTTTCTTGGAATTGGTGAGACGACAAGAATATACTATTGAACAGTTAGATGTTACCCAAGATTATTTCCGAAGGTTTACAGAAGAAAATCCGAAGGAAATTGACCTTATTGGTTTAGAGCATATAAATCTTAAGGAGGCTAGTGAACGCATAAGGAAAGAGTTGGCAAAGCACGCGGATGATGGTATTAGTTCACAAGAAATTGCTGAAAATCTGTCTGAACTTCAAGATATACCCTATGCACATTTACACAATCATTCCCAATTTTCCATACTTCAATCCACTATAAGTATAAAACAATTGGTGGCTTCTGCCACGAAATTTAATATGCCTGCCGTAGCACTCACGGACCATGCAAATATGATGGGGGCCTTTCACTTTGTGAAAGAAATCAATTTGTACAACAAATCCATAGCAGAAGATTCAGATCAAAAACCTATAAAACCAATAATTGGTTGCGAATTCTTCGTCTGTCAAGATCATACTGATAAGACCCGTAAGGATAATGGGTATCAAATAGTATTCCTTGCAAAAAATAAAAATGGATATCACAACCTAGCCAAGTTATCGTCTAAGGCCTATACAGATGGATTTTATTATGTACCAAGAATTGATAAAGATTTGGTTAAACAATACAAGGATGATCTAATTGTACTAACAGGAAATCTGTATGGTGAAGTTCCAAGTTTGTTGCTGAATGTAGGAGAAAAACAAGGAGAAGAAGCCTTGCTATGGTGGAAGGAAGAATTTGGAGATGACCTTTATGTTGAGGTGATGCGCCATGGGCAGGAGGATGAAAATAGAGTAAATACTTCCTTGGTGGAGTTGGCTGCAAAACATAACGTTAAAATTGTTGCAACTAATAATACCTATTACGCAAATAAAGAAGATGCCAATGCGCATGATATTCTGTTGTGTGTAAAGGATGGTGAAAAGCAGGCGACCCCAATTGGCCGTGGTCGAGGTTATCGCTATGGATTACCAAACCACGAATATTATTTTAAGTCTCCTGAAGAGATGAAACATCTTTTCAAGGATCTTCCGGAAGCAATAATTACAATTGAGGAGATACTGGAAAAAGTTGAGCCGTTCAATCTTTCTAGAGAGGTATTACTCCCAAAATTTGATATTCCTGATGAGTTTAAGGATGATCAAGATTTAGTTGATG
Source organism: Aegicerativicinus sediminis (assembly GCF_015476115.1). Lineage (GTDB taxonomy): Bacteria > Bacteroidota > Bacteroidia > Flavobacteriales > Flavobacteriaceae > Aegicerativicinus > Aegicerativicinus sediminis. Next base: position 2,069,164 of record NZ_CP064295.1, read on the forward strand.
GGGGAAAAAGAGGTGAGAATGCCTACCTAAGGCATATTACTTATGAAGGAGCAAAAAAGAGATATGGGGAACTAACAGATTCTATAAAAGAACGACTCGATTTTGAATTAGATGTCATCGAGAAGACGGGATATCCAGGATATTTCTTAATTGTTGAGGATTTCATTAGGGAAGCTCGCAACATGGGGGTCTCGGTTGGTCCAGGGCGGGGTTCCGCTGCAGGTTCGGTAGTTGCTTACTGTCTTTGGATAACTAATATCGATCCAATTATATATGACTTACTTTTCGAGCGTTTTCTAAATCCGGATAGGGTTAGCATGCCAGATATCGATATTGATTTTGATGATGAGGGAAGAGGCAAAGTCATGGAATATGTGATCAATAAATATGGTAGTAATCAAGTGGCTCAGATTATCACCTATGGTACGATGGCGGCTAAGTCTTCTATTCGAGATACTGCTAGGGTATTAGATTTGCCATTATATGAGGCAGATCGGATAGCAAAATTAATTCCCAATATGTCTAAGTTGGGTAAAATATTTGGGGTCGAAGAGTCTAAATTACAGTCTCAATTCCGTTCGGATGATTTACAGAAAATAAATGAGCTTTTAAATATTTCAGATGGTGAAGATTTAGAAGCAGAAACAGTAAACCAAGCAAGAATTTTAGAGGGATCTGTTAGAAATACTGGAATACATGCTTGTGGTGTAATTATCACTCCCGATGACATTACCAATTTTGTGCCAGTTTCAACCGCAAAAGATTCAGATTTATATGTTACCCAATTTGACAACTCTGTTGTTGAGGAAGCTGGTCTACTTAAAATGGACTTCTTGGGTCTTAAGACTTTAACTCTTATCAAAGACACCGTTAAGATTGTAAAGGCTAAACACAATATTGATTTAGATCCTGAAAACTTTCCCTTAGATGATGAGAAAACTTATGAACTCTTCCAAAGAGGTGAAACGGTAGGTATATTTCAATATGAATCTCCAGGGATGCAAAAACACATGAAGGACCTAAAGCCAACGGTTTTTGATGACCTTATTGCAATGAATGCATTGTACCGTCCGGGTCCGATGGAGTATATCCCTAGTTTTATTAGAAGGAAGCATGGGGAGGAGGAGATTATTTATGATTTGCCTGCCATGGAGGAGTACCTAAAGGAGACCTATGGCATTACAGTATATCAAGAGCAGGTAATGTTACTATCCCAGAAACTGGCAAGCTTTACGAAAGGTGAAGCCGATGTCTTGAGAAAGGCAATGGGTAAAAAGATATTTGCCTTGCTAGAGAAATTAAAACCGAAATTTTTAGATGGGGGTGAGGCAAACGGACATCCTCGAGATGTATTAGAGAAAATTTGGAAAGACTGGGAAGCGTTTGCAAGTTATGCTTTCAACAAGTCACATTCCACTTGTTATGCGTGGATTGCATATCAAACAGCATATTTAAAGGCACATTATCCTGCAGAATATATGGCTGCGGTTCTAAGCAATAATATGAATGATATTAAGCAAGTGACATTCTTTATGGAAGAATGCAAGCGTATGAAATTGAATGTGCTAGGTCCCGATGTCAATGAATCTTATTATAAATTCTCTGTAAATAAGGATAATGCGGTTCGTTTCGGGATGGGTGCTATAAAGGGAGTTGGCCATGGTGCTGTAAAAACCATAACCGAAAATAGAAAGAAAGACGGACCGTATAGATCCATATTCGATTTAACAAAACGAATCGATTTAAGGGCTGCGAACAAAAAGGCATTTGAAAATTTAGCCTTAGCCGGAGGTCTTGATTGTTTCAGCAATACACATAGGGCCCAGTATTTTCAAGATGAAGGAGACGGAGTTACTTTTCTTGAAAAGGCCATAAGATTTGGAAGTAAATTTCAGGAGAATGAAAATTCTGCCCAGGTAAGTTTATTTGGTGCAGCAAGCGATGTTCAAATACCTGAGCCCCAAATTCCTCAATGTGAAGAGTGGGGAACTATGGAGAAATTGGCAAGGGAAAAGGAAGTTGTTGGTATTTATATTTCTGGTCATCCTTTGGATGATTTCAAAATAGAGTTAAAGTCGTTTTGCAATGCTGATTTAAGTGCTTTTAAGGATCTTACGAAATACATCAATAGAGAATTGACTTTTGGCGGTGTTGTAACGGATGTACAGCATAGAGTTTCTAAACAAGGAAAGGGTTGGGCTACATTTATAATTGATGATTACGACAATAGTCACGAATTCAGAATCTTTGGTGAGGAGTATTTAAAATACCGTCATTTCCTTGTTAAAAATTCCTTTGTTTACATGAGGGTTTTTGTTCGTGAAGGTTGGATGAATAAGGATACTGGTAAAGTTAGCGATCCAAGAACACAATTTAATAATGTTCAGTTACTACATGATGTAATGGAACAGTACGCCAAAAAATTAACCATTATGGTTGATATTAAAGAATTACAAGAAAAACGTATCCAAATAATGGAAGATGTTTTTAAGAATCATGAGGGAACCTGCACCTTAAATTTTCTAATTAAAGACACAAAAGACAAAATTTCGGTACAAATGCCATCACGGAAACAAAAGGTGAAAATTTCCAGTGAATTGTTAAATGTCCTTGGTGAAAATGATTTTCAGTATCGATTGAATTAAGTTCATATATATCAGAAAGCTAACCAGAAACAATAACTATAAAACACGCCAATTTGTCAATTCATAAAACAAATGGCAGGAGTGTAAGGTTTGGCAATGTTTTTGACTAATTTTGCTCAGAAATTAAGTAGATACACATTTAAATAAATATTATGGCACTAGAAATAACAGATGCAACTTTTGAAGAAAAAGTATTAAAAAGTGATAAACCGGTAATGGTGGATTTTTGGGCAGCATGGTGTGGTCCATGTAGAATGGTTGGGCCGATCATTGAAGAAATCAGTAAAGAGTATGAAGGTAAGGCTGTGGTTGGAAAAGTCGACGTAGATGCGAACCAAGAATTTGCTGCAAAATTTGGTATTAGAAATATACCTACTGTACTTGTTTTTAAGGATGGTGAGGTAGTTGGTCGCCAAGTTGGTGTTGCACCAAAAACTGCTTATGCAAATGCTTTAGACCAATTGATTTAATAAATTAATTAAAGTAATATTAAATTATAGAGAGGTTTGTCTTTTTAGGCAAACCTTTTTTATTTTTAGTGAAAATTAAAATGTATGAGCAATAAGAACAAGGTGCAAGATGCGATAGATGCAAAATTGCTTGAAGGAAGAAAGGTTTTCCTTTGGGGTCAAGTCGATGATAAATCAGCTAAACATGTCATAGATAGGTTGTTATACTTAGATGCTTTAAGTGATGACCTCATTCATTTATATATAAATAGCCCTGGTGGTTATGTAACTTCAGGATTTGCAATGTATGATTGCATTAAGTCCTTAAACAGTAAGGTTTCTACGATTTGTACTGGCCTTGCCGCTTCAATGGGCTCTATTTTGCTTTCAGCAGGAGAAAAAGGCCATCGTTTTATTCAACCCCATGCTAAGGTTATGATTCACCAGCCTAGCGGTGGAGCAAGAGGACCTGCTAGTGATATTGAAATTACCGCTCAAGAGATTTTGAAAACAAAAGAGCTAAGTGCAAAAATCCTTGCCGAAAATTGTGGGCAGACGTTTGAGAAAGTCATGAAGGATTTTAACCGTGACCATTGGATGGATGCACAAGAATCATTAGAATATGGTATCGTAGATAAATTATTGTCTTAGAGGGTTGCCTATGGATCTCCAGGAGCAACTACAGCATCTGTCTGGTTTTAAGAATCTAGAATTACTGGCCAAACAGGTTGTTGAAGGTTTTATTGCTGGTATGCATAAGAGTCCATTTCATGGATTTTCAGCCGAATTTGCCGAGCATAAAATTTATAACCAAGGAGAAAGTACCCGGCATATAGACTGGAAATTATATGCCAAAACGGATAAGTTATTTACTAAACGGTATGACGAGGAAACGAATCTACGTTGTCATCTAATAATTGACAACAGTTCTTCGATGCATTATCCCAGATATAAAAAATTCAATTTAGGGCAGCTTAATAAAATAGCATTTTCAGCATTGGGTTCGGCTAGTTTGATGCATATACTCAAAAAACAAAGGGATGCCGTAGGCTTAAGTCTGTATAGTGATTCATACGATTATTATGCTCCCGAAAAAGGAAGTGAGAAACATCACCGAATGTTGTTGGCCCAGTTGGAACAAATGGTGGTGAACGTCCCAGAGCAGAGAAATACCGAAAGCTATAAATTCTTGCATTTGATTGCAGAGAATATTCATAGACGATCCTTAATCTTTTTGTTTTCCGATATGTTTCAAACGGAGGTGTCTAACAATAAGATGTTTGAAGCCTTGAGACATTTAAAATATAATAAGCATGAGGTGGTTCTTTTTCATGTGGTTGATAAAAAGCATGAATTCGACTTCGATTTTGATAATACCCCTAAAAAATTCGTGGACGTAGAGACCGGTGAGACCATTAATTTATACCCTGAAAACATCCGCGAGGATTATCATAAACAGGTGGAGGATTATTTTAATGAAATAAAATTGCGTTGCGGCCAATACCAGATAAAGTATGTGCTAGCAGATGTTAATCAGGATTTTAATCAAGTACTGTCAACCTTTATGATAGAGCGTCACAGGTTCGTGTAAAATTTATTTTTAAAATTTTAAAGTATTTTTTGCGATATTAAAAATGGGGTGTATATTTGCATCCGCTTTACTGAATGTGTAGCAAGGTTTTTAATTCCGCTGTTGCGGAAGTCTTTTTTAAAAGGCAAAACCATTGGTCTGGTAGTTCAGCTGGTTAGAATACCTGCCTGTCACGCAGGGGGTCGCGGGTTCGAGTCCCGTCCAGACCGCATACAAGGCCTCAACTAAAGTTGGGGCTTTTTTGTAAAGACGTTGTGTTGTTTTCATTTCATTAGAAATGAAACGTAGTAGTATCCGAAAGAGGTTTCGGGTATTCCAATGGAAAGCTTTCCTTTTTTTGAGTTATCAAAAATTGGGATGCTTTTTTGTTTTATAACAATTGTATTACCTGAAGTTTCTTTTTTTCAAATCCTATTTGACCTTATTTGGAAAACGTTCTTTAATATAAAAGATAGGGCCCTTTTGTTTTAGGTAATTAAATAATTTGAGTTAATTGGTTGTTCACATCTGACGTCAATATTGATTTTAACCAATAGCCACGCGTTTAATTCCGAACTTATTAATTTTAGAGGTCAAGGTTGTTCTTGGAAGGTTAAGTAACTCTGAGGCTCCACCTTCGCCCGAAATTTTCCAATTAGTAAGATTTAATGCCTTTATTATGTTATTCTTTTCCAATTCTAATATTTCATCAGATGTAAGAATAGTTGGCATTTCAATGTTTGAGGTATTTGTATTTTTTGAACCGGATAGAATTGAATCCATATTGAAATTACCATCATGAGATGTTATAATACCTCGCTCAATTATATTTTGAAGTTCCCTTATATTTCCTGGCCAACTATAAGAAGCTAAAACATTTAAATCATGATTAGTTAATGGCTTTACTTGTAGGGCTGTATTTTTTGTGATTTTTTCAAAAAATGCTTTTGCAACAAGTGCTATATCTTTTCCTCGCTCTCTCAATGGAGGAATATTAATTGGGAAAACATTCAGTCTATAAAAAAGATCTTCCCTGAATTTACCGTCAGCAATTTGCTTATCTAGGTTTTGGTGTGTGGCCGCAATGATTCTAACGTCCACATATTTGGTTTCTGAACTTCCAACAGGTTCAAAGGTTCCTTCTTGAATAACCCTTAATAGTTTTGCTTGCAATGGAAGAGGAAGTTCAGCTATTTCATCAAGGAACAAGGTGCTTTTATCTGCCAAACTAAACCTTCCTTCTCTTGAAGTTAACGCTCCTGTAAATGCACCTTTAACATGGCCAAAAAGTTCACTTTCTATCAATTCTGAAGGGAGTGCTGCACAATTCAATGTAACCATCGATTTGCTATTGCGAGTACTTGATTCATGTATCGCCCTAGCAAATAATTCCTTTCCAGTTCCAGTTTCCCCTAGTATTAAAACATTTGCATCTGTTGATGCAACGAGGTTTACAAGATTAAGACATTTTTTTATTGGTTCAGAATTTCCGATAATGTAGTCAAATTGCTGAGCATCCACCCTTTCCCTTAGGATAATGGCTTCAGTGCTTAATTCCTTAATTTTTAAAGTGTTGGAAACGACATCATTGATGTTTTTGATATAAAGGGCGTAATATATATTGTTTTCAAAACTATAACAAGATAGGTTGATTTCAGTAGGAAAGGGTTCTCCTTTGCTAGTAAGGCAAATTGAGGGTTGGGGAATTTGGAAATAGGTGTTAGTTAAAGTATCCCGTTGGGAAAGTATGGTGTTTAATTTATTATACGTCTTGGGATCGAATAACTCTTTTATGGTAACATTGTTAAATCGATCTTTTGTCTGTTGGAACATTTGTTCAGCAGCATCATTGGATTGGGTTATTTTTAATTCCGAATTAAATTCAATGATAGCTTCGGAAGTCCCATTTACTAGGCGATTTAACTTCGATTCGCTATCTATCAATTTTCTTTGAATTATTTCACGTCTTAATTCCGCAGCAGCTCTTGATGCAAAGATTTTAAATATGGCGTATTCTTCTGGTAGTTCAGGCATCACTTTGTTGTCCAATAAAGCTAAATGTCCTAAAACTCTGCCATCTGTATTTCTCAAAGAAATTCCCATATAACTTACGGCGCCTAATGGTTTAAGATCTGGGTCTTTTGGGTAAAGGTCAATCACTTTTTCAGGGATATGACAAATTTCGTTCGTTTTTAAAACAGGTTCACAAGGGGTGTTTGAAACCGCATATTCATATTTTTCTACATAATTTCCATTGAGCCAAAATGCTAATGAATTAAGTTTATTTTGCTCTGGTAAATACTCTGTTACCCAAACACCATGAACATCCAAAATTTCTGCCAAATGTTTAACAAGGGCCTTAAAAAATTCTTTGCCTGTAAATTGAGATGTGGTTTCAACAATCTGTTTTAGTGCTATAATGGCAGGTGTTCTTTTTCTAGGCTCCATTTCCAATAAGTGTTTTGACGAAAACAAGTTACCCAAAAATTTAATTTTGACGAAATATCGGCAATTACAAAACAGGATATAAATGTTAAAATATTGATAATAAGTTTGTTATGATTTTGGAACAGGTTGTGCCACTAATAAAGTATTATAAATCAATAAAATATTTTAATTATGGAAACCTTACAAAAAGAAGTGAACGGATTCAAATCTAAAGACATAATGGATACCGTTGGTGCAATTCAATCAAATCCTGAAATTGCAAAATTTAAATTTAGAGCTAGAAACAAATGGATTTCCGGAGGGCACAATAGAAGCACCATCCAAGATTTTTATGGTGGTTGTGTTGAAGATACATCCCGTACTACCCCCTTTGTTTTTGATAACAGTGAACCGCCTATTCTATTGGGTAACAATGAAGGTGCTAATCCTGTTGAGTTTATTCTTCACGGTTTAGCAGGTTGTATGACCACAACCATGATGTTACATGCTGCTGCAAACGGAATTAATGTTGATTGTGTAGAATCCTGTTTGGAAGGCGATTTGGATGTTCAAGGATTTTTAGGTTTGGATGATTCTGTTAGAAATGGATACCAAAACATTAAAGTTGTCTTTAATATTCAGGGAGATCTAACTGAAGAACAAAAGAATCAATTAATATCTTACGCATATAAATCTCCAGTTTTTGATATTGTTACTAACAAAGTACCTGTTACTTTATCAATCCAATCTTAATCTTTTAAACAGAACAATGGGCATTTACATTTAAGAGGTAGAGGTTTACTCTGCCTCTTAAATTTAGCCTTTAAATTACTATAGTTATACTGAAATAATTATCGAGTCCCGCCTAGAAGGCATTAAAAAAGCTTCAATTTACATTGAAGCTTTTTATTCAGTTGTTTTAACTCTCTTTTATCCAAAAATTAATAATAGCCCTAATCAATTGTTTCGAAGTTAATTTTTAATAAACTTTTTATATGCTCTGCCATTCTCTGTTGCAATCTCCAATATGTATAGGCCCTGGGTTAGTTCGTTTACATTAACTTGATTATTCTTCACAACCCCTTTCTTTTTAATTACCCCAAAGAGATCATAAATAATGTATGATGAATTATTAGTCATTTCTAATCCCTTAATGTTTACAACATCGTCCGCTCCGTTAGGATACAAGATGAATTTATCTTCATTCTCTTTATATAAAACGACTTCATTTGATAATAGTCGATTATCATGAGGTACAATAACATTAATCTGCCGTTCCGTGTAGTTCCATGAATCGTCGAAGATCCTTATAACAATGTAATATTCTCTTCCATTTCCATTGCCAGAGCGTTCGGCTCTTAAAAGAATGTTGTGCTCATCTATAATTTCCCAATCGGGAGATTTATCACCATCTCCAAGACCATTTTCAGGTTCATTACTAGAAATCAAAAGTTCGGTAAAAGCAATGTTGCAATTGTCGGAAGTAACATATTCTATATATATGGGAACCATCTTGTGGTTTGCAGGCCAAATTGGTTCATACGTTTCGTTCAACTCTAAAATGACCGGAGGTTCTGAGTCAAAAACTGTAACATTAAAACTGCAGGTCGCTGTTTCACCCATTGAATTGGTTAACACAAAGGTGTTTGTTGTTGTCCCTACCGGAAAAAATGAATGGCTCGGCAGACCGTTGACCTGTTCCAATGATATTTCACCTCCACAATTTGCTGCGGGAACTATTTCGGGATAAGTTACATAGGCACCGCATAAACCAGGTGAATTTTCAACATAGATGTCCCAAGGACACTCAATATTAGGAATTGGGCACGTAGTTGCCGTAAAATTATATGCTCCAGTTAACCTATTAAAAGTGACAATATAAGTTCCTTCGAGAACCGGAATATTTGGACCATTTAAAAAAGCAAATCCATTTGGAAAATCATAACCTCCCCAATTAGTAATCCAACTATCATTTGTCCTGAATTTTACTCCACCTGAGTTGAAATAATAGTCGTTAAGAGTATATAGTATTCCATCTTCAGTTTCCATGTTTACATCCTCCTCCCAACCTATTAAGGAAGAACCAATAATTCCAACATGTGGAGGTTCAAATTTATATTCACCTGTTTCAATATTGAATGTAACATTGTAGGTTCCTTCTGGCACAGGAATATTTGGGCCATTAAGCACTGCAATACCCGTTGGGAATGCGTCGCCTCCCCAATTAATGTCCCAATTATTGTCTTGTCTAAATTTTGCTTCCCCATTACTGAAATAAAAATCATTAAGGGAATAAATTATCCCATCCGTTGTCAACATATCTACATCTGTGGTCCAACTATTTAAAGCAGAGCCAATCATGCCAATGTCTGGAAGACAATCTACACATATAAAGGAAAATTCTCCAGTTAATCTATTAAAACCGATATTGTAATTAGTAGCCTTCAATATCGGAATATTTGGTCCGTTTAGCCATGCTACACCTATTGGAAAGGTGGTTGAGCCCCAATTAACAATCCAATCATTGTCTTGTCTAAATTTTAATTCTCCAACCTTCAATGGGTAATTATTTAAGAAATAATTAATTCCGTCGGTTGTTTCCATTTGAACTTCTTCATACCATCCATTTGCTGCAGTTCCTATAATTCCTATAGAATGCTGCATGACTCCTAAATCGGTTAAAACAACATTGTCAAAATAAATCGTTGTAATGTCAGTCCCTAATTCAAAACTGAGCTTGTGCAGTTGAAAATTACTCGTGGCATTAAACTCTAGACTTATAGTTTGCCATTCAGTGGTAGCAAATTGTAAATATCGGTCGTAACCGATAAGATTTGTCCAATTGCCACCAAACTCCCCCAAAAAGACACCAAAAGATCTTACTACATTTGCTTTAACATCAAATACCAATCTATATGAATGTTCTGGGATTAATTCAAAACCATATTGTTCTAATTGAATATCCCAGGTATTAATTCCGGGATTTATTATTTGAAAAGTACAAGCTTCATCCTCAACAATTGGATTCGCTTCTGCTCTGGCGCCAAAAGTGTTTGTCCAAAAGGTCCAGATGTTAAGCGGAGGTGTTGAAGTGTCTGGAATGATTTCAGTGGTTTGACTAAAACTTCCATCGTACAAAAGGTTTTGGGATTGGCCAAAACTGAAGGTTAAGCCTACAATCACCAAAATCATAAGTTTTAAGTAATTTTTTTTCATGATTACTTAGTTTAAAATTTATTTAATGCAATTACTCTAGGGGAAGGTATTTTGTTGGATTATGAACTTACTTAATTAAGGTCAACTGTTCAATGATCAATATCAGAAATCATTGTATATCAGATTATCAAATTATATGAAGGGTAATTTTAATGGGTAAATGAACTTATGGTGACTTGTCTAACCCAATATTATTGTTTTCTAAGAGTGAATGTCATTTTTTGCAAGGGTTTGTTGTTTTTCCTGCCAAGGGAATAAGAGCTGTTATTTTCCTAAATGTTGTAGCAAAAATTAGCGGAGATTGATCAATATCATTTCATTAACGACTACTAATACATATTTTCTTCGACTGTTTTTATTAAAGTTTCGTATTATGAAAAAGCATATTTTATTATTGGTAGGTTTATTTATTTTAAACTATGGTTGCAGTACTGGCGATATCATAGAAGAAAATAATGAAATAACCGGATTAGAAGAAAAAGCACTATTAACACATTTGGCTATTGATATGTCAAATGGAGATTTGAATGTTTTTAAAAAGTCATCAAGTGCAAATGCTGTTACAAGGACTATTAAATTTCAAAGATCATCTGGGTATTTTGATTTTGTTTACCCTTCAACGGATTGTTCGCCATACCTACAGGTTTTGATTGTTGGAAATGGTAATGCCACTTTTTTGGGAAATTTTGAAGTGATCAATAAATATTGTTTTGATGGGGAAAATCCTGTAGGGCCTATTTATGGTTTCCTAAAAGCAGCTAATGGGGACGAAATTTTTACACAAATGATTGGCGCCACAGAACTACCAGCCCCGGAAATATCAAATTTTGAATATATCATTCTTGGGGGAACAGGAAGGTTTGAAGGAGCAACCGGTTCAGTTCATATGTATGGTATCATCGATAGGATTAATTTTCTGTTCAACCTAGAGGGTGAAGGTGAAATTACTTTTTAAATATAGTGTTTAACAAAATAGAGAGGAATTTAAAGTAGTCGATGAGTTCGAAAAATTAGAGGGAAGCGGATAGCTTCCCTTTTTTTATTTTCAAAAATTGATAAGTTTTGAGGTCTTGATGTTTAAAGGAAAAAGGAGCTAATAATTTAGCTCCTTGAATACTTATTATCTAAAGGGGATTATCTCCCTGCTTTGTTTGATCTACTGCCGGGATAAAACGTGATTTCACCAGTAAAAATATGATCCGTTTGATGTTCTGCTATAAAACCATCAGGGAAATTGGCCCAACCACCTTCTAGCAGGTTTACCCAACTGTCCGTAACTCCGCTACCGGTAGCGCCCATAAAACGTCCTGTTCCACCAGTAATTTCAAATGCATCTCCAAACCAAAGTTCATAATATGGATCGTCAAAAACTTGATAAATTATACCAATTTCTCCAGTAGGAGGAATGTTAAAATATAATTCATCTCCATTATCCGCTACAAAAGTTCCTTCTCCACCTACGTATTTAAACTCACCAGGAGGCCCACAGAAGGAAATGGTAACTGTAAAGTCGCCCAAATGGGTTCCATCCCCACTGCCCACCTGATAATTAGGAGAGCTATAATCTCCATATGCAGAGCAATCTGGAGTATAGGAGTAATCCCTTTTTGTAAAAAACTCTGCTTTGAATGGAACGGTTACGGCCTTTTTAGAGGCTTGTTCCAGAGAGGTCATTTCCATAATAGTAATTTCGTCCAATGGTTCATTAGAACAGGAAAATGTAATTAATAAGGAGATTAGGGCAACCCAAATAAAACTTTGAATTTTCATTTTAAAAGAATTAAAGATTAGAATAAGTTGCATTGAAGGGAGGGCACTGAATTTGGAGCAAATTTTTTCAATGCGTCATAGCTGGTTTAATAACTTTTGAAAGTTATAGGCTTGTGCTTAAAGCCTCAATAAGTTAGTAAAAAAATTTTCAATTATAAAATGATAAAAGTCATAATGTATTTCTTGATTATATCATACATTATAAGGTTGATTTAAAGTCTTAGGGGATAATTATCAGTGATTATTAGTAGGCTTATTTTAATTACCCATTGATATGTTTAAATAGTTTATTAATTCAGTATTATAGGTATGAAAACAATCTTATACATATCGGTGCTGTTAACTCTTAGTGTCAACTTTTACTCATTGTCTCAAGTCGTAACGGTAAAAAGTCCAATTAAAAGTGTAGAAATATTTATCTACAAGGCTGAGAGGGAAAATGGTGAAATCGTAAAAGGTGAACCATACAAGGCCTCTTTTTTTCAAGATTATTATCCAATTTCATTTGAATCCCCTAGCATGGAGGAATATGATGAACTTGGACAATTAAAAAAGGTATGTAATTTCGATGTTAATAGGGAAATTGTAACTGTCGAAAAATACCATTATAACCAAGGGAAGAAACTCATAAAATTTGTGGGTTTTGTTCCAAAATTTCAAGATAGTTTGGTCATGGATTGGACGTATGATCATAAAGGGAATTTCGAAACCTTAAGGGTCAGTAAACAAGAATTAACCGGGGATACATGGTTTAGTTCGATATTTGGAAAGTTTTACTATTCAAAATATAGAGATAGCGATTGTCATAATTTTTATTTAAGTACAAATGATAGTTTAAATAATATTAAAAGGATTGAATTTGACAGTCTAAAGCTAATAAAGGATCACCTATATAAACTGTATGACACTGCAAATAATTTGGTGTCGGAGAGAGAATTAATTGTAAAAAATGCCTTTGAGGGAACGTTGCATCCTAAAAGATGGGATACCACATTGGTAAGAAAGGAATACAAATTCAATAATGATAGTAAAATTAAGGAAATGATTGCTACTTATATGAGGAGTAGAGAAAATGACGGTGGTCTTAAAAAGCAAAAATTAGTATACATTTATACAGCTGACAATAAACTAAGTGAAGTAATAGATAGTCTAGAGTATTATCCATTAAAAGCGGGTTTTACCAAGGTTAAGGCGAGATGGTTAACTAAAAAAGAAGTCCATGAGTATTTAGACAATGGCACAAAACACATTGTTAGTTTTTTTGATGAAAAGGATGAATTAGAGGAAAGAGATACGGAGATTTTCTATTCCAATGATGAATTAAAAGAAATGATAAGAGAGCAGAGAAATAGAAAAGAGATCTTAACCTATGATGTTGGTGGAAATTTGATTTCTTATATCAGATTGAATATTAAAAAGAACAAAAAGTTATATGACTTTGTTTTAGATCGGGAATATAACGAAATGGGCGATTGGGTTAAATGTGTTCATATCGACAATTTAAAAGGTAGGGCCTTATTGATAGAAGAGAGGGTCATAGAATATTATTAATAATACCTAGGTAATCCTTCATAAGCTTAAAATCTTCCTGTTGACAATTAATATACTGGTGCAAGTTTTTTTTCAGGCATAAACCTTTGTTTTAAGATCATAGGCTAAAGTATTTCAAAATAAAAAATGGAAAAATTACAATTTTTTACTACTTTAATAGAGTCAAAGGGAACTCTCTCCGCTTTTCCCTGATTTTTATAAGTCCTCATTTCATTGTTATTCGAATTCTCTATGCTGCCAAGCATAAAGGGCATATTGTTATTATTTTTTAACTAACTAAACCAATTAAAATGAGAACACTAATTTTTTTATCAGCTGTACTTTTAATAAGTACTTCAACCTATTCCCAAAGAAACGACAATGCCGAGTATTGGAATTCTTGGGAGTATACCGCTAAAGAGGGGAAAACCTCGGAATTCGAAGCCGCTGCAGCAAAAAAAACTGCCATGTACAACAAAACAGCTACGACGGCCATTTTAACTTACAGAATAACAACAGGATCGGGCAGTGGTACTTATGTAAGGGTTGAAACCCAAAAATCGCCTTCGGATTATGATATAGACAGGTCTGCAGAAGGTGCCTATTGGAGAGATAATGTTGCAAAATTTGTTGCTCGTAATAGTGGTCAGGTAAGATGGCAATTATTGAGGGATGGAACTATGAACTATACTCCAGGTTCCACTCCAAATAAACATATCGTTAGAACCACCTTTAATGTTAAAGCGGATAAGGTGGGTCATTTTAGGAGATATATGAGCAGGGTTGCCGAAGTGGCTAAGAAGAGAGGTTGGAAGGGTACTAGGTTGTTATTCAGGTTGGTGAGTGGTGGAAATCGAAACCAATTTGTAGTAGTGACTGGGTTTGACACCTTTAAAAGAACTGAGGAGCCTGTAGAACATGAGAACACCTTCAGGGAAGATTATAATGAAATGTTTGGATGGGGTACCTATGAAGAAGATAATACCAATTTTGATGCTGCTTTAGAATATTGGGGTGAAGAAGTTGAAAACCTTGAATTGGTGCCTGAAATGTCGACAGGGATGATGAATTAATCTAACAGGAAGAACTTAAAAAGCCCCAGAATGGGGCTTTTGTTTTTTATGACTTTATGTTCTTTTTGTATTTAAAATTATTTTAAAAAGAATTTTAATTATTCTATACTTTGAAGCGTAAAAAACCCGCTAGAAGCGGGTTTCAATTTACTTATTGTAATCTCTTAATTTTTTGTATCCATAAAGCCCACCAGCTGCGAGCAGAACAAATAAGCCTTGGATAGGTACACCTGGTGGTGGTCCAGGACCGCCCACTGCTCTTGGACTACGTGCACGTTCTCCTCTAGGCGCATCATCACTTCTTCCTTGTGCCATAATTGCAAAGGGTAAGATAAGGATGATTAGTAATAGGGCTAATTTTTTCATTATTCTTTAATTATAATCTTTTTGATATAACTCTTATTTCCAGATTCCAATTTTAGGATATAAGAAGAATAAGGGTCAAATTTATGACTAATTTCTACGGTATTAAAACTGTTAACAACATTTTTGCTAATCACGGTTTTTCCTAACATATCATACACAGTGATGTTTGCGTTAGGTAAGGTGGTATCATTGAACAATTTTAGTTCTATACCATTATTGGTCGTATACACTTTAATCCCATCTTTAGCCAACACCTCTTCTTCCACACTTAGCAGATTATTTACAAAGACTACACTGAATCGGGCAGAATCGAAATTGGCCTCACTAGTAAATTTTTTTGGTGAATCCATTGTAATAGGGGTCAATGAATTGTCATTAGAATCTAGGATATACATATCTATACTAGAATCTAGGTTTTTCATTTCCATAACAGAAATTTCATAGGTACCTGAGTATCCTAAGGACATTCCCAATGGGATTACGGTTTCATTAGTTACAAATGGAATACCTTGTATTAAATAAGGTTGATTATCTATGTAAGAATAAAACTCAAGGTTTGGGTTACCTCCAATCATTCGACCATCATAAATATTGTCAATCCCCATAGTTGCTTCATCGGCAAAACCGACAATAATATCTTTTTCATATTTATTGCCAACGGCCGTTAATTTAAACCGGATTGATGAAAGTTCTTCAGTATCGACACTTTTAGAAGTTCTGAAAAAAGAAGCATCTTCATTACTTCCGGTAACCCTCATATCGTTATTGAATTCTAAAACCCCATTTTCCACATTTGCCTTTACGAAGAACCCTTGCGCTGTACCTACATGATCATTATACTTACCAGGATTATTTCCACCAGCGGCTCCAAAAATATTGATCGTTACATAGTCTGCATTAGTTCCTTGTGTGCCAACCGGATTGTCATCATCCCAAATCCATAATTCTCCTGTTATAACATCAGTATTCGGAATAATGAAATTGGCATAAGAAATAGCACTGGGATAAGGATTGGATACTAAATTATACCCTGCTTCCGTTCCATCTTGATCTAAATTATAAACTAAATTTCGAGTGTAAGTACCATTATTAGGGTTGCCGACGAAAGTAACGGTACCAGTATATGCACTAAATAAAGCATCGGCAACTGGCATTACAAAATTATCTCCAACCCAAGCATAACGTCCACTGCCATCTACTCCATATGGTCTAGTTTCTACATATTCATATTTAACGCTTCCAAGTACAGATGCAGTTTCTCCACTAACAGGAGGTCCAACAACACTATACTGACCCCCAGTAAAGGTGGTATTTCTTATAATGGTATGTTGATCACCTGTTATGATACCTTCAGTAAGCAAAGAGCCTCCAGATTGCACCGTTATAAATCCTGGATCTCCAATTACATCACCGTTAGCAACTAAGCTACTGCCAGGATTAATTGTTAATCCACCCCTTAATCTAATGTTATTAATAAACTCTACAACATTTCCATCTATAATAGGGAGATTAGGAACATTGTTAATGGCAACATTGTTAGCCCCTGTTGGAACACTGAACGAGCTCCAATTAGCTGGTTCGTTCCAATCGGTATTCACAGTCCCCGTCCAAACAATCATATAGGAGCCAATTGGAAAAGGATTCACTGCGGTTGCATTTGTAGTTTCATTCGCCAAGGCGTCAATTCCTATTATATTCCAATTGTTAATATTAAAGTCATAACCATCAGGTCCGGTTCCAGGAATGCGATATGCCCAAGCCTGGGTATATTCCCATGCAGTTCCAGTGCCATCCACATCAGGATCACCATAGATGTCTATTATATCACCAAATTGATAAAGTTCAACAGCATCATCACCTCCCGGTTTAAGTGAATTGTCTACATAATCTGGTGCAAAACCGAAAAACTCTGTGAATCTGTTTGCATTGCCGGTTAAGTAGATATAAGTTCCTTCAGCAACAGAAATTGCCGGAAATGTAAATTCTTGGTTATCGCTACCGCCACCATTATCTGCAACACCAACTCCAAATTCACTTAAATCTGCAATATCCTCCAAGACATACAATTCAATAACTTTAGGAGTATCGCTTGGAAGTGGACCGCTCATTACACCAGAAATTAATATGGGTGGACGAGGAATTACAAGTCCTTCCAAATTTATGATTTCTTCTAATCCAGAAGAACCAATGTTTATTGTAGACTGATACACTTGGTAGGTGCTACCATTTGCCATTAATCCTGCAGCAAGGCGTACATATATAGTGGTAGGTTGTATACGGCCATTAGATGGGGTTAATGATATTGATGTTGAATAATTTGAATCATCTGTTGATATTTCAAAATAGTCTTGAGCGATAATTGTTAGGTCCTCTGTAAGGTTAATGCCTGAAACGATAAACGTATCACTGGCAGAAGGTCCATTTTCCTGATAATATTGGAAACCTAATAGAGTCTGAGGGACTACTCCTATTTCTGGGTCTGTTGAAAGTGTAAAAAGAGTTTCGTCTATAGGCGAAATACTTGAAGCTGTAACATTCCAATTAGCAGGATTAAAAGGTGTGGTACCGCTTAATTGATTTATAACTTCAAAAAAACCGATTGAAGAGAGACCTGTTCTGGTTCCAGTATACTGGCCATTATTAGTTGAGATTCTAAGGATAAAATTGAAACCATCAGGGAAAGTTCCAACTAACCCAGTTTTGCCAATGGCATGTAAAAATGTAGTAGCCGTTGTTGGAGAACCAATGTATGCAGTAATATTATCCCCTTGAGGAGAAAATTTAAATGCTGAAGGTCCTCCACCAGCTACTTTATCGAAATCCACCTGATGGGCTTTATATCGTATGACCGATCCCGCGCTTATCCCCCCAGAAGGCACAGTATAACTGAAAACAGTTTCATTGCCATTGATAATATAATCTCCATCCATTAAATTATCAGTGAAATAAATAGTGGTGCCGGCTTCTAAATCAATAAAGGTGACAAATGCAAAATCTTCTGTAGGTACGTCTAATGCTATTATTGCAATATCACCAGTAGAAACGGTGGTTTGGGAGAATGAATAGGCATAACTGAAAAGAAATGCCAAAGCAATGAGTAATTTTTTCTTCATAACATGGTTTTGAGGCCTAGACAATTACGTCTGGTTAAAGGAACAAAGATAGGTAAATCAATAAAATGGAGATGTTCCTAACGCTTAAAATCTTAATTCTATTGGCATTTCTTGAGGGATTACTAATTTAAGGGGTATTAAATTATCATTTGTTCAAATGAGTTCTAATTTGCAGGGATTAAGTTTTAGATACTTAAAAAAATAAAATACATTTGTGAATTAAATTTGTCTCTAAATCTCTTGATTACATGAAATTTTTTAAAATAATTGTTGCCGTACTATTCTTATTTACAGGTGTTAAAGGTATGGCGCAGTTTCAAGATGTAAAGCCATGGAGCGTTGGACTTTCCTATAATATTGTAGATGATTCCTCTTTAAGATTTGAAGAGTTTTTCGATATAGGTGAACATTGGAATACTACTATAATACCTGCGACTTTTCACCTTGAATACGTTTTCGCTCGGCAATTTTCAGGTGAGGCAGCCTTAAGTTTTAATCGTTTTATCCCTCAATATGAAACATTCTATGATCCACCTGAGGACCGAAAATTTTATGTGGGATTTGATTTAAATTCTAAATTTTATTTTCTAAAAGAAGATGATTTTCGCAGAGATGATTGGCAGCCTTATGTTATTGCTGGTTTTGGTTTTTCAACCGTTGATACTCTTAATTGGTTCCATTTTAATTTCGGTGTAGGATTAACCTATTGGATAGACAATGTTTGGGGAGTAACTGCCCAAACTACTGGTAAATGGACCTTCGATTTGTCGGATTCTACCAATTACAAGCATCATATGATTGGTGTGCGCTATATTTTTGCAGATTAATCTACAATTTCAACTTAAAGGCTAAAAATGGCCGAACTTTCTAAACAAGCTAAAAATCAACTTGTTAAACGGTTTTTAATCTCTGCTTTACTGCTTTTTATAGTTTGGCAATTAGCTTACAATTTAGTTTTAAAACCAAATGGTTCTTTAGATGAGGCTCTAACCTCTATTGTTGTGAAGGGAACTGAATTGGGTATGAAAATCTTTAATAGTAATTCTGAAGCAAGAGGTAATATCATTTATATTAATGGAAATGCTGCAATTAGGGTGGAACATGTGTGCAATGGGCTAGAACTCATGGTGTTATATGTGTGTTTTTTCCTGTGTATTCCTGGTCGCATAAGGCCGAAGATGAGCTACATTATTCTTGGATTGTTTATTGTTTTTGTTTTAAATACAATTAGGCAAATGTTATTGGCCTATAACTATTTATATTTTAATTCAACTTTTGAATTCAATCATAAGTATACGTATATAGCAGTAATCTATTTTGCCGTTTTTCTTCTTTGGAGACATTGGCTCATACGTTACTCGATAATAGCTGAGAACCGGAATAAATGATTGGTAAAAAATCACTCAAATCGTTTTTTATTGTTGCATTAATTGTTCTTTTAGGTTCATTTGAATTCCAAATTATAGAAGGGATAAGTGATTTTATGGCAGCTTTTATCCACGAGGGCCAAAACTCTTTTATAAATCAATTAATAAGTAGTTATGGCTCTTCGAAATCGATCAATGAATGGATCGCCAATTACCTTGTTTTTTACCCGATTTATTTATCATGCCATTTTTTGTTGATTCATTTTTTATTTATCAACGAACCCAACATAGGTGGAATTTTGAAATTAGCATTATTGGTGCTTTTATTAACCTTAATAGTCGGAAAGCTTCTGTTCGGCTATTTACAGATGCCTATATTGGCAGAATATGTTAGTTTTGCATTCCATAAATTAATTGGGCTTCCTTTTTTGCTTCTGGCAATAGAAGGAGGTAGGCAATTTTATAAATATATCTTTATTGAGGACAGAGGCTAATTTTTCCGAGCGCTCAGACATAACTCTGGTAATTGAGCCGAAATCGCGATTGTTTGACCTTAAACTAAGGGAAGTTTGGCGATATAGAGATCTCTTGTTATTATTTGTGAGGCGAAATTTTGTAGCGGTCTATAAACAGACGGTGTTGGGGCCATTGTGGTTTTTTATCCAGCCGATCCTAACCACAATTATGTTTATGGTGGTGTTTGGAGGTATTGCCAAGATGAGTACAGATGGGATGCCTCAGGCTGTTTTTTATTTGGCTGGCATCGTTACTTGGAATTACTTTGCGGAATCGCTAAAGGGTACTTCCAATACGTTTACAGCCAACGCGAGTATTTTTGGAAAGGTTTATTTTCCTAGGGTGGTGCTTCCATTGAGCATGGTAATTACAAAATTGTTAACCTTTGGAGTGCAATTTTTTCTTTTTTTAGTTGTTTTTAGCTATTATTATTTTTTTCAGCAAACAACGATACAGCCGAACGCTGCCCTAGCACTGTTACCGATATTAATCTTTATTACAGCGGGTTTAGGGTTGGGTTTCGGTTTAATAATCTCAGCTTTAACAACTAAGTATCGAGATTTTCAATATTTGTTAAGTTTTGCGGTGCAATTAGGGATGTATGCAACGCCCATAATTTTTCCGTTAAGTTCTATTGATAATCCATTGATTCGGAAAATTATTATGGCAAATCCTATGAGCCCAATCATTGAGACATTTAAATATGGGTTTCTAGGTGCAGGGTATTTTGATCCCCTTTGGTTATTATATAGCTTTGGATTTATGGTAATCTTATTGTTCTTAGGTCTTGTAGTGTTTAACTCGGTGGAAAAATCCTTTATGGATACGGTTTGATTTAAGTGTATGGAACCCATTTTAAAAGTAGAAAATATTAGTAAGCAATATCGACTTGGTAATGTTGGCACGGGCACACTTAGCCATGATCTTAATAGGTGGTGGCACAAGGTTAGAGGTAAAGAAGACCCCTATTTAAAAATTGGGGATACCAATGATAGGACGGTAAAAGGTTCGTCAGATTATGTTTGGGCTTTAAGGGATATTAATTTTGAAGTTCAACCAGGTGAGGTTCTTGGAATCATTGGTAAGAATGGTGCCGGGAAATCTACCCTTTTAAAGTTATTGAGTAGAGTAACTGCACCAACAACAGGTATAATTACGGCACATGGAAGGATTGCTTCCCTTTTGGAGGTAGGGACAGGCTTTCATCCAGAGCTTACCGGAAGAGAAAATATCTTTCTTAATGGGGCAATATTGGGAATGACCAAGGCTGAAATTCGTTCTAAATTTGATGAAATTGTTGATTTCGCAGGGTGTGAACGCTATATAGACACACCGGTAAAGCGCTATTCCTCGGGTATGTATGTGCGCCTGGCTTTTGCTGTAGCAGCACATTTAGAACCAGAAATATTGGTTGTTGACGAAGTTTTGGCTGTTGGAGATGCCGAGTTCCAGAAGAAAGCTATTGGAAAGATGAAGGATGTTAGTCAAGGGCAAGGTAGGACTGTATTGTTTGTAAGCCATAATATGGCGTCCATTCAAAGTTTGTGCACAAGATCCATCCTATTGAATAATGGAAAAGTTGAAATGATTGGGGATACTGAAAGTGTTATTTCTCATTACTTAAAGGTTTTTAAATCAAGCAGTACAATTGAACCTTTAAATACTAGAAAAGATAGGGAAGGTAACCAAACTATTGTTTTTGAAGATTATTGGTTGGAGGACGAGTTTGGTGAAAAAATTGAATTTTTTCAATCAGGTCGGAACTGTAAATTCGTTTTAAGAATTCGTAATAATTCAGAAAATCAATTAGATAAAATAAGAATATCTGTTGGTGTGGACAATAAATATGGGGATAGGATTACCATTTTTGACAGTTCACTGGTTGGAGACGAATTAATTCTTGCTGGCCACCAAACCGCCATTGTTAAAATAAATATTGATAAATTTCCTTTAAGTCAGGGCCTGTATTACTTTACAGTATACTCTAGCGTCAGGGAAATTGTATCAGACTGGGTCAAAAATGCAGGTAGTTTTGATGTTGAGGCGGGTGATTTTTTTGACACGGGCAGGGTCATAGATAATAATCAGGGTAATTTTTTGGTGAAGCACAAATTCAATTTAAGTGATTAGGTTAAATGTTAAGTAAGATTAAAGACAGGGTACGTGCCAACCTATTGGAGCTCGGCCTAAGATATAATAACAAGAGCGAGGTACTTAAGCAATTGATGGGCCAGGACGAGCGGGAGGCCTACAGTCATTTGAGGCAGGGCTATCTAAATGAAATTGGTTGGTGGAATGCCTGGAGGAGCAAATCCCCTCTTGGGCCGGAGGACAATCCCATTCCATGGGTGACCTATAGTTTTATCGATTTTGTTGAGGAGAGGCTTACAGATGACCTAGGCATGTTCGAATTCGGTTCCGGAAACTCCACACTCTATTATAGCCGTTATATTAAGGAAATCCATACGGTGGAACACGACAAGGAATGGTTTGAAAAGATCAGGAAGGGTATGCCTTCAAATGTATTCCCGATATTCAGGGAATTGGAGTACGGCGGTAAATACTCGAAAACCGCTGTCGATACGGGAAGGAAATTTGATATGATTATAGTGGATGGAAGAGACCGTGTTAATTGTATGATAAATTCTTTTCCTGCTTTGACGGAAAAAGGGGTCATGGTATTGGATGACTCTGAGCGCGAGCAGTATGCTAAGGGGGTGAACCATGCAATGGACAATGGTTTTAGGAGGATAGATTTTTGGGGAATATCCCCGGGATTGTTTTATAAAAAGTGTACTTCCATATTCTACAGGGATAAGAATATTTTGGGAATTTAATAGCTGAGACTAAGGTTTTACGGAATTATTATGGAATTAGCTCCTATTGTTTTATTCGTTTATAATAGACCCGAACATACGTTAAAAACGTTGAGGGCCCTCTCTGAGAACGATTTGGCTGATAAGAGTGAGCTTTACATTTTTGCTGACGGCCCAAAGCCGGGAGCAGATTCACAAACCTTAGAGGATATATCGAGGACAAGGGAAGTTCTGGGGCAGGCACAATGGTGTAAGGAGGTGCATATCTTGGAACGGGAGACCAATATCGGGTTGGCAAATTCGGTTATAGATGGGGTTACCCAAATCGTGAACAAGTACGGGAAGGTCATTGTGTTGGAGGATGACATCGTAACTTCTACGGGGTTTCTAACATATATGAATAGTATATTAACGGAATTCCAAAATAACGATAAGATTTATAGTGTTAGTGGGTATATGTATCCTCATAATGTTGACATAAATGGGATTTATTTTTATAATATACCCTTATGTTGGGGATGGGGTACATGGAAGAGGGCTTGGGAATGTTTTATTATTGATTCAAAATATTTATATGAAGCTATTGACCGAAGGAATTTATGGAAAGACCTAAATAAATTTGGAAATAATGATTTAAGAGAACAATTGGTTAATAATGTTTTAGGTTCCTTAAATACATGGTTTATTAAGTGGCATGCAAGTATTTTATTGAAAAATGGTTATTGCATTTTTCCATCTAAATCTTTCGTTAATAATATAGGTTTTGATTCAACTGGTGAACACTGTACAACGACCGATATATTTTTTAATTCTAAACTGGAAACGAGGGTTCCGTTAAAAATTACAGAATTCAAGGAATCTGAAGTCCTAAGGGATATAATAACGGAACATTACTCTAGAGCTTCGGGAATTAGAAAAAATCCTTCTCAACCTTTTAGAATTAAAAGATTTTTTGTTCGTATAATGAGAAGAATTTTGGAAAAAATTTATCCAGATTTATTAAAGCTGAAAGAATTAAAAAGGGATTCTATTTCAGAAGACTTGTTATTTATGGATTCTATAAGAGGTGAATATGTCAAAATTTATCCTCCTTTTAATTTAAGGCTATCTAAAATTGATGACTATACCTATATAGCTGAAAATTCTAATATTTCATATACAACCATTGGTAAATTTTGTTCAATTGGTCCTAACTTAATGTGTGGTTATGGGATTCATCCAATTGATAAAATTAGTACACATCCAATGTTTTATTCTACATTAAAACAAAATACTATTAGTTTAACTAAAGAGGATAAAATTGAGGAAAGAAAATTTATTACAATTGGGAATGATGTTTTTATTGGTGCCAATGTGACGATATTAGATGGTGTAACAATTGGAGATGGAGCAGTTGTTGGAGCAGGATCGGTTGTAAGTAAAGATATTCCTCCTTTTGCTGTAGCTTATGGTTCACCAATACAAGTGAGAAAATATAGATTTGATTCAGAAACTATTTCAAAATTGCAAAGTATTAAATGGTGGAAATTTGAAGAATCTGATTTACTGTTAGTTGAGAAATATTTTGACAAGGTAGATGAATTCATCAATTTATTTCCTAAGTAATATTCTGTGTTCTAACGTCAGGGAAATTGTATCAGACTGGGTCAAAAATGCAGGTAGTTTTGATGTTGAGGCGGGTGATTTTTTCGATTCGGGTAGGGTCATAGATAATAATCAGGGTAATTTTTTGGTGAAGCACAATTTCAATTTAAGTGATTAGGTTAAATGTTAAGTAAGATTAAAGACAGGGTACGTGCCAATCTATTGGAGCTCGGCCTAAGATATAATAACAAGAGCGAGGTACTTAAGCAATTGATGGGCCAGGACGAGCGGGAGGCCTACAGTCATTTGAGGCAGGGCTATCTAAATGAAATTGGTTGGTGGAATGCCTGGAGGAGCAAATCCCCTCTTGGGCCGGAGGACAATCCCATTCCATGGGTGACCTATAGTTTTATCGATTTTGTTGAGGAGAGGCTTACAGATGACCTAGGCATGTTCGAATTCGGTTCCGGAAACTCCACACTCTATTATAGCCGTTATATTAAGGAAATCCATACGGTGGAACACGACAAGGAATGGTTTGAAAAGATCAGGAAGGGTATGCCTTCAAATGTATTCCCGATATTCAGGGAATTGGAGTACGGCGGTAAATACTCGAAAACCGCTGTCGATACGGGAAGGAAATTTGATATGATTATAGTGGATGGAAGAGACCGTGTTAATTGTATGATAAATTCTTTTCCTGCTTTGACGGAAAAAGGGGTCATGGTATTGGATGACTCTGAGCGCGAGCAGTATGCTAAGGGGGTGAACCATGCAATGGACAATGGTTTTAGGAGGATAGATTTTTGGGGAATATCCCCGGGATTGTTTTATAAAAAGTGTACTTCCATATTCTACAGGGATAAGAATATTTTGGGAATTTAATAGCTGAGACTAAGGTTTTACGGAATTATTATGGAATTAGCTCCTATTGTTTTATTCGTTTATAATAGACCCGAACATACGTTAAAAACGTTGAGGGCCCTCTCTGAGAACGATTTGGCTGATAAGAGTGAGCTTTACATTTTTGCTGACGGCCCAAAGCCGGGAGCAGATTCACAAACCTTAGAGGATATATCGAGGACAAGGGAAGTTCTGGGGCAGGCACAATGGTGTAAGGAGGTGCATATCTTGGAACGGGAGACCAATATCGGGTTGGCAAATTCGGTTATAGATGGGGTTACCCAAATCGTGAACAAGTACGGGAAGGTCATTGTGTTGGAGGATGACATCGTAACTTCTACGGGGTTTCTCACCTATATGAATATTGGTTTAAATATGTATACCTCAGAAACACGTGTTTATGGAATAAGTGGCTATAAGTTTCCTTCTTTTAAGCCCATTTTGGACGATACATTCTTTTTACCTATA
Organism: Aegicerativicinus sediminis; assembly: GCF_015476115.1. Classification (GTDB taxonomy): domain Bacteria; phylum Bacteroidota; class Bacteroidia; order Flavobacteriales; family Flavobacteriaceae; genus Aegicerativicinus; species Aegicerativicinus sediminis. The sequence continues at coordinate 2,094,977 of NZ_CP064295.1, forward strand.
ATGAGTTCTTGGGGTTATGGCACTTGGAAAGATCGCTGGAACAGAATAAATTTTGATGCAAAAGATTTATTTGAAAAAGTTAAAATTAAGGGAGTGCTTAATAAATTAAATTTTGGAAATTTAAATTTTAAGCAAATGTTAATCCAACAGATTGAAGGTGAAATAGATTCTTGGGCAATCAGGTTTTATGTATCTATGTTTTTAGACAAAGGGTTATTTCTTTACCCGAGAGAATCATTATTAATAAATATAGGTTTTGATGGCTCTGGTGTCCATTGCAATGATGACCCAATAAAAAATGAAGAAGAATTAACTTCTAACGTAATTATCAATTGCGCAAAACTTAAGGTCAACTTAAAAAAAAGTATTCTTAAGAAGTATATACCAAACAATTATAATATTATCAAAGTAATTAAACGGAACAAAAGGCATATTAGAGTGGTATTATCGGGGTTTAAATCCAAATTGCAAAATAAGTTTTTTGGCCCAAAATTAGGCGGTGATAAGTTAATCCTCGAAAAGATTAGAGAAAGCCCCCGCTTTACACGAATGGATTTTCAAATTAATAATATGAATTTGACCATTCCGGATTCGGCTTCCTTTTATTTTATGTATAAAGAAATTTTCCATCAACATATTTATAAGTTCATTACAGATGTTAAGGAACCTTATATTATTGATGGTGGGGCAAACATAGGATTATCTTCTATTTATTTAAAGCGACTATTCCCTAACAGTAAAATAATAGCCTTCGAGCCTGATCCGAACATTTTTAATTATTTGGTGAAAAATATAACCCAAAATAATATTAATGGTGTTGAATTAATAAATAAGGGTTTATGGAATCGTGAAGATAGCTTAAAGTTTAAGTCGGAGGGGGCAGATGGAGGCGTTTTGCAAGCTATAAATCCTGATTCAGATTTTACTGAGGTTTCTGTCGATCTTATATCACTACGTCCTTATTTAAATGAAAAAATCGATTTTTTGAAGTTAGACATTGAAGGTGCTGAAACGGTTGTATTGAATGATATTTTTGATGTATTAGATAACGTCGACAGGATATTTGTAGAATACCATTCTATGGTTGGTCAACCACAAACTCTTAATGAAGTTATTGATAGGTTGACGAAATCTAATTTTAGATTATTTATTTCCTCTCCTGGATTTTCAAATAAGTCCCCTCTTTTGGAACGGTTTACATATAATAATATGGATATGCAACTGAACATTTTTGGGATTAAAAATAATCTGTTATGAAGGTTTTGCACATCTCTACTTCAGATTCTGGTGGTGCAGGTAAAGCTTGTTTACGTTTACACAAAGGATTGCGGAATATTGGTGTAGAGTCTAATGTTTTGGTGAGGTGGAAGAGAAACAATGATGATTTAAAGGTATTTCCATATAGAATAACGCATAAAAATTTTTTTTCTAGACTATTTCATGAAATTAAACATGCTATCCTTAGAAAATTAAATATTAGTTCAAAATTTGACAAATTTAAATCCAATAGGTCGTCAAGTCTCGAATTGTTTAGTTTGCCTTACTCAAAACACAAAATTGAAAAATCAGCTTTCTATAACAACACTAATTTAATAAATCTTCATTGGGTTGCAGATTTTTTAGATTATTCGAGTTTTTTCAAATATTGTGATAAGCCAATTGTTTGGACCCTGCATGATATGAATCCTTTTACTGGAGGTGAACATTATAGTGAGAAGTATAATGGGATAGATGAAAAAGGTTATCCCATTAAACGAGTAATAACAGAGGGTGAAAAGAAATTATTCAAGAATTATTTAATGATTAAAAAAACAGCAATGGAAAATTGTGAAAATTTAACCATTGTAACTCCATCTAAATGGCTTTTCGATGAGGCTAAAAATAGTGAGATTTTTATGGGAAGGCCCATTCGTCATATTCCATATGGATTGGATGAAACTATTTTTAGACCTAGGGAAAAAAGGTTTTGTAAAGAAGTTTTTGAGATTCCAGAAGATAAAATTGTGATTCTCTTTGTAGCGGATGATATTAATAATAACCGCAAAGGATTAAAATATTTATTATCTGCTCTAGAAGGTTTGAATTGCAAGGATTTCATTCTATGTTCGGTCGGTAATAACTCAAGTGCTATAGATTTAGAAATAAATTATAAGCATCTAGGAGCCATTAATGATGAAAGGTTAATGTCCATGGTTTATTCAGCGGCAGATGTATTTGTTATCCCATCCTTGATGGATAATTTGCCTAATACTGTACTGGAATCTTTGATGTGTGGCACACCGGCGATTGGATTTCCTATTGGAGGTATTGTTGATATGATAGTTCCTGAAATTACGGGGTACCTTGCTGAAAAGATAAGTGTTGAATCTCTTAGAATTACAATTCTAAAATTTCTAAATGATCCTAGTTTTTTTGATAGAAAGGCAATTAGAAATTTTGCTTTAGAAAACTATTCTTTAAATAAACAAGCGGAAGCATATAAGGAATTATATGAACACATATTTAATGAAAGGGAAAGGAACTAAACTGTCAATAATCACCATTAATTTTAATAACATTAATGGTCTAAAAAAAACAATACAATCGGTATTGAAACAATCATTTCATAATTACGAATATATAATAATTGATGGTGGGTCTAATGATGGAAGTGCACAGCTCATTGAAGAATATGCAGCAGAATTATCATATTGGATTAGTGAACCCGACAATGGGATTTATGATGCTATGAATAAAGGCATCAAAAAAGCAATTGGAGAATACTGTCTTTTTTTAAATTCAGGTGATTATTTATTAGGATCAACTACCCTTGAAAAGATTTTTCAAAAACCGCATAAAGAAGATATTCTCTATGGAGACCTAAAATCTGATTTTAGAGACTATCTTTATCCTGAAACGATTACGTTAAACACCTTTGTTAAAGCCACTATTCCCCATCAAGCTTCTTTTATAAAAAAGTCATTGTTTAATACCTATGGATTTTATGATGAGTCTTACCCTATAATAGCAGACTGGGTGTTTTTTTTAAAGGCTGTTTTTAAATACAATGCTACAACAAAGCATGTTGGCCAGTTTGTTAGTTTTTTTGAACATGGGGGTATTAGTACATCTCGAGAATTACACGAACAATTGATGCAACAACGGTCTTGTCTGTTATTAGAGCTTTTTCCCAATATTTATCCTGATTATATAAGTCTTCATAACCAACTTCTAGAACAAGAAAAAGAACTCAATTCTTATCGTAATTCTAGGCTAATTCAAATGCTTAGAAAATTTCAAAAGCAAATTTTAAAGTCAAGATAACACCTAAGGATGGAAAGCCCAAAAATTTCAGTTATAATGGCGGTTTATAATGGTGAGCCATATATTAGCGATACAATAAAATCAGTGCTTAACCAGACATTTGAAGATTTCGAGTTTATTATTGTGAATGATTGTTCTACGGATACAACCAAACAAACAATTGAGGGTTTTAGTGATGAAAGGATAATACTTATAAATAATGATAACAATTTAGGTTCATCTAGAGCGGGTAATAAAGGAATTGAAGCAGCAAAGGGAGAATTTATTGCGCGCATTGATGCGGATGATTTGATATCTGAGAATAGGTTGGAAATACAATATCAATTTTTAAAATCATATCCCGAAATAGGAATATTGGGGTCTAGATATAAAATATTAGGAACAGAAATCTGCAAAGACTTAGTAACTTGCCCTGATGAAATCGCTGTCAAATTATTTTTAGGTCAAAATTGTATTGCCCACTCCACTGTAATGATGCGTTCTGAACTTTTTTGGAAGCATGGTTTGAATTATAATCCAGATAATCCAGTTAGCCAAGATTATGAACTTTGGGTTAATTCTTCCAAGGTTGTCAAAATTTCGAATTTACCGGATTATCTTATGGAATATAGAATTCATGATAATCAAATTTCAACCAAACGATTTAAAGAACAGCAGGAGCATGCCAAACGAATTGTCACTGATACACTCAGAACTTATTATCCTCAAGTTTCATCTAGTGAAATTATGGATCATTATAAATTGTTAGGATTTGAAAAGGTAGAAATATCCGATTTGGAAAATCTTATTTCCTGGGCCAATTTTTTGATAGAAATCAATGATAAGGTAAATAGATTCGACAAGGTTATTTTTGAAGAATATGTGATTGGATTAAAAGATCACAGCATAACACAGGTGTTCAATACAAGCTTTATTTTGGCTCCCCATTATTCGCCAAAATTGTATGTTCATTTTTTAAAAGCTAAAAAACGCTTTGCTCCTAATTTAGATTCAAAAATTATTTTAAAGTTTATGCTAAAGTGTTTCCTTTTTCAAACCAGAAAAAAGAATTTGTCTTGAGTAAATCCTTAATTTCCATATTGATGCCAGTGTATAATGGAGAGCTCTATCTTCGAGAAGCAATAGATTCTGTCCTAGCGCAAACGTTTACAGATTATGAATTTATCATCATTAATGATGGTTCTACGGACAATTCAAAACAGATTATAGAATCATATGATGACAGTCGTATCCTGTTGGTTAATCAAGAAAATATGGGTGTTGCTAAATCTTTAAATAAAGGTATCAACATCGCAGTTGGGGAATATATTTGGAGGCATGATGCAGATGATATTTGTTTACCTGACCAATTAGAAAAACAGCTACAATTTCTAAAATCTAATCCTGAATTTTCGTTAGTATCTGCCCAAATCGCTTTTATGACAGACCGAGGAAAAATTGCATGGGATTATAGACAACCTAAAAATGCATTTTTTGAAGACAAGCCATTTGTTAAAGTGTTGAGAAATCAATTTAACCCTTATTCTCCAATTACCCATGCCACAGTATTGATGAAAAGAGAAGAATTGCTAGAATTGGGTGGGTATCGCACTGAATTTAAAACCTCAGAAGACACAGATCTTTGGTTGCGTTGGATTGAGAAGTATGATGCCGCGGTTTTAAATTATTGCTCCTATTTTGTGCGACTGAATGCAACATCTGCAACCCAAAAATTCAAAAATACTACAAATTTTTATAGAGATACTGCATTCAATTTTGCTGACGAAAGGAAAAGGGTTGGTTCTGATCCCTCACAACGTGGAGAATCTTTCCCCCTTCCAGAATCAAATTTTGCATTGAACCTAGAGGATGAACAAATCAAAAAAAAGAAGGCTGGCTATGTGTTTCGAAAAGATCTTTTATCTTTTAAATATAAGGTAATGGTAAATGCCAAAGATTATAAAAACATATTTAAAATTGTCAGGTTTTCTTTAAAAGATGGATGGAAACTATCTAAAACATGGAGGGCTATCCTATTCCCACTTTTAGGTAACAAAGTTGTGAAAAAAGGGGTTGAATTAAAAAAGAAATTGCAGTGATAATAATGTATTATGGTGCAGATAGGTCGCTGAAAGAACATGATACCGCTGTTACTATAAACCGCAGAAACATGGCAGTGCTTTATAGTTTAACCAAATTGGAGCAAGTTGAGTTGGTTATTAATTGTATACGAACAACCAGAAAGTCTGCCCTAACCAAAGCTTTTAAAAAGCCGGTCAGAGGTTATAATGAGTTGTATTTTGCACCCATAATTCCCGAAAGAGGCATACTATATAAAATTACAAGACCCTTGAATCGGCTCATCCTAAGGTTCTTGAATAAGGATATGATTCAGCGAATCGAATCATCAAACATAATCAACTGGTGTTATTGGCCTAAAGGCTTCCATGATTGGGAATACTTACAATTCAATGGACGTATTGTGTTTGATGCGGATCATAATATTATTGATAACCCGAATATTTCAAAAGAATATAAGGAAGGTCGTAAAAATGAACTCCTTGCTATTGGTAAGTTGGCTGATTTGATTATAAGTAGTTCAAGGTCTATGTTAAACTGGTATCATTCTAGAGGATTTCACAAAACAGCCCTTATGTTAAATGGAATTTTTAAGGAGCGCATAAATTTAAAATCTCAACATAGAAAGGAAGATTTTTATACAGTTACATATTGCGGTACCTTATCAAAATGGATCAATTTAGAATGGCTGCTGCATTTAATTCATAAGAATCCAGATTGGACCTTTAACATTATAGGCCAAGATTATAAGACCTCTATTTCTCAAGATTTAAAGAAATTTAATAATGTTAGGCTTCATGGTTTTTTAGAGCCTAAAAAAGTTGATGCCATATTAAAACAGACAGATGTTGCCATTGGTCTTTATAATGATGATCCGGCATTAGACGTTAATAGCATGAAATTATATGATTATTTGTGTCAAAATGTTCCTGTAGTTGTAAATAATTATCACGATAATTTGGTGGAGGATTATCATAATTTGTTAAGCACTGCCCAAACTTTGGAAGAATTCCTGTATTTGGTTGAGAATCCTAAACTCTTGGATACTCAAGAGCTAGAAGACTTTTTGATATCTTGTCAATGGCAAAAAAGGATTGGAATGATTTTGCAAACAATTTAAAATATGGATTATCCTTTAATTTCTATAGTAGTGCCTGTAAAAAATGGAATTGATACTCTCCCAAATTTATTTGAGGGACTAGAAAAGCAAACCATTTATAATCAAACAGAAATAATTATTATTGATAGTGGCAGCAATGATGGTAGCGTTGAATTTGTGAAAAACAAAAATGCTATACTTATACAAATCGATCCAAAATCATTCAATCACGGTGCCACAAGAAACATTGGGGTGTCAGAATCTAGTGGAGAATATTTATTTTTTACGGTTCAGGATGCCTGGACGGAAGATGATTTTCTTTTGGAGCGAATGCTATCACATTTTAAGGATGAAGAGGTTGTTGGTGTTTGTGGACAACAAATTGTACCACACCACAATGATAAAAACCCGCATGAGTGGTTTAGGCCACAGTCTAATCCTGTTCCAAAATTTGTAAATTTTAAGGGTGATGAAGATTTTGAACGGCTAACCCCCAAAGAAAAGAAAAATGCCTGTGGTTGGGATAATGTTGTTGCTATGTACCGTAAATCCATTTTAGTTCAAAACCCCTTTCCATCAGTTATTTTTGGTGAAGATATGCTTTGGGCAAAAAATGTACTAACGTTAGGATTTACTTTAGTGTATGACTACTCGTGCCGAGTTAATCATTACCATCATCATAATCCAAAATTTACTTATAAAAGAACTTTGATTGTGTGGTATTTTTTATACCAGAATTTTAATTATAGAAGACCAGATCCTTTTAATTTCAAGGAGTTTTTACATATTGCATATAGAAATTTAAAATGGGGTGCCTCCTTAAAGTGGATTCCTTTTAATTGGAATAGAATTAGTGTTCAAAAAAAAGCGATTAGGGATTTTAATAAGGCATTAAAAGAAGATAAATTGCAAGAATTATTTGAATCTTTAAAAATTAAAATTCCTCAAGGAAATACTAATTAAACTATGAATTCAATTTCACAACCTCTAGTTTCTGTGTTAATGCCTGTTTACAATAGTGAGAAATATCTGGCAGAGGCTATTGATTCGGTAGTTGCTTCAACGTATCAAAATTGGGAATTGATTATTGTAGATGACCGCTCAAATGATCGTTCCCATGAGATAGCTAAAACTTTTCAAGAAAAAGATAAGAGAATTAAAGTTTATGTCAATAAGATTAATTTAGGAGATTATCCTAATCGTAATCAAGCGGTTAGCTATGCCAAGGGAAAATATTTGAAGTTCGTGGATCATGACGATTATATATATCCCTATGGCCTTGAACAACTTGTTTATTATATGGAACAATTTCCTGAAGCGGGTTATGGACTTTGTTCTTTACCCCAAGATAAGGCTAGAATTTTTCCGTTTCAATTAAATCCGAAAGAAGCCTATACTCGGCATTATTTTGAACAGCCATTATTTCACAAAGCTCCTTTATCAGCCATAATGAAAAAAGATTGTTTTGAGAGGGCAGGTAAATTTAGTGGTAAGCCTTTACTTGGAGACTTTGAAATGTGGCATATTATGTCCCAAAAATACCCCGTGGTATTAATGCCCCAAGGGATTGTATGGTACCGTCAACATGATGAACAAGAATCCGCAAAAAATAGGAATGACCCGATGGAACCATTTAAATATATTTTATTGAGCAAAAAATTATTAATTGATGACCGTTGTCCTTTAAACGAAAAAGCACGGACTCAAGCTTTGGAGAAAATGGAGAAAATTGAAGCTAGAGCAATTTTGTCAGCCGCAAAACATTATTCCTTTAAAAAATCTTATGAAATGAGTAAGACAAGTAATATGAGTCTGATAAAAATAATTCAGAAAGGCTTGAGGAGATGATAATATTTAAGTTTATTAAATATTATCTCCGATTATTAACCAGGAATTTATATTGGTTATACAATTGTGCAAGAATTAAGGGTGTTTCCCAACTAAAATTTGAATTTCCCTTAATTATTGAAGGAAAAGGAAGAATCAACATAGGTCAAAACTCAAAATTAAGTAAGTTAGTTAATTTAGGTCCTGGTGAAGGGGCAAACATATCTTTTGGTAAGAACTCTAAACTTCAACCAAAAGCCCTTATAAAAGTAATGAAAAATTGTTCATTTACTGCCGGTATTGAATGTCTAATTGGTGAAAATTCTAGATTATATGTCCAAAGTAATTGGCGATTTGGTGACAGGGTTGAAATTCAAACCAATTGTAGTTTAGCTGCGCGTGAACCGAATTACTTTGGCAAACTTTTGATTGGAGATAATACACATATAGGGGATTTTACCATAATTGATTTGGTAGATGATATTGTAATAGGTAATGATGTTGCAATTGGACCAAACTGCACCTTATATACCCACGATCATGATTATTCTAATAAACAATTACCTGCTTGGAAAGGAGGGATTAAGTCTGCACCAATAATAATAGAAAATGGCGCTTGGATTGGTTCTGGGGTAACAATCTTACCTGGAGTGAAAATAGGTGAAAGATGTGTTGTCGCGGCCGGTTCTGTAGTCACCAAAAGTTTACATGGAGAGTCTATTTATGGAGGAACTCCTGCCAAAATAATTAAAGGGATTTAATGAATAGAACGTTTTCCCTGAAATATAATTAAATAATTCTAATCCGTTTATATCAAATAAGTTTGTTATACAAATAGAAAATTGGGGTTTCCCAGTATATTTTAAAATTATGCATTTATACTTTTTACATATTCCTAAGACAGCCGGAACCTCTTTGGATATTTTATTTAAACTACAATATTCAAAAAAGGACAGGCATCCTTGGGATAATAAAGACTTTCCTAAGCTGCAAAACCAATACCGGGAAAATATATTGCAACCTCAGGAATTTAAAGTTTTAAAGGGACATTACAAATATGGTATCCATAAATATTTTTCAAAAACGGAGGATTATAAGTATTTAACTATCCTGAGGGATCCTGTTAGCCGCGTTAAATCCCATATTAGACAATATTTAAGAATGCCCAATTCATTCATCTATAAAGAATATGAAAAGCATAAAGACTTACACAAAATCATAGATGAAAATAGAATTTATGGTTTTTCCAATTTGCAAACATGTTGGATTGCAGGAGAAAATTATGTGGAAAATTCTGAAATGGAGGAAGTATATAACAAAGCTCTCTCAAATATTGAGAAGGAATTTTTTTATGTTGGTGTAGTAGAACTATTTAATGAAAGTTTATATCAAATCTATAAAAAGATTAATTGGAAATATAGACCATATTATAGTTCCTTGAATAAATCTTCTAAAGAGGAAATCGATGAGATTAAGTTTGATTCAAGGACTATTAAATTGATTGAGGATCTTAACTTTTATGATATTAAGCTTTATAATAAATTTAGGGATAAAGTGGTAGAAGACCATTTTAATCAAGATAAAAAAGAATTTGAAAATTATATAAGGCGACTAGGTTACTTTCAGAAGTTGCATAAAGGCTATTTACAAATAAAAAATATTCTTTAAACGAAGGCTCTGCATCCATTTTGATGACAGTATATAATTCGGAAAAATACATGCTGGAAGCCATGCAATATATAATAAATTTACCCTGTTACAATTGCTATTAATTATTTCAGACTACTTTTTTAAAAATCGTTAAGGAGAGATTGGCATGTCATTTAGATATTATTTCAAATTTAATGGATATTTCAAGCCGAAAGATTTATTAGTTTTTAGAGAAAACAGATTAAAAATTTAATTTTACTAGGTATTGAGAGTTCCATTAGTTTCTGTAATTATACCAATATTTAATTCTAAAGATTTCATTTTAGATACTCTGCAATCCGTTATAGAACAAACATATACGTATATTGAAATTCTCATAATAGATGATGGCTCTATTGATGGTTCTTTGGAAATGGTCCAGTCAATTGAATGTGAAAATATAAGGGTATTCAAAAATAAGGGAAAGGGTGCTTGCGCGGCAAGAAATTATGGTTATGCCCTAAGTAAAGGGGATTACATTCAATTTTTAGATGCAGATGATATTTTAAGTCCAGACAAAATTCAAAAACAGGTCGATGCCCTTAATGGCGTTATTGATAAATTGGCTGTATGTAGCACTATCCATTTCAGGGATGAAATTCAAAGTGGAATTTGTACAGATTCACCTTATCTAATTTCTACTGATAAACCTTCTGAATTTTTTATTCGTCTATGGGGGGGATATGATCTTCCTCCAAACATGGTCCAAACGAGTGCTTGGTTGTCTCCTAGGAAACTAATTGAAAAATATGGGTTGTGGGATATTAATCTTTATCGAGATCAAGATGGGGAATTTTTTGCCCGATTGGGTTTGAACTCAAATGGTATTGTTTTTGTTCCTGGAATCAAAAATTATTATAGGAAACATATTGATGGTCATAACATTGCATCGGGTCGCCAGAAAAAGCACTTGGAAAGCAATCTTGATGCAACTTTTAAAAAAGAGGGTTATCTTTTTGCCCGAGATAACACTAGACCTGCCATTAAAGCAATGGCTATTCAATACAAAAATGTTGCTATTGAGGCCTGGCCTAGGTTTAAGGGAGTTTCTAATAAGGCACTCAAAGAATCCTCACGATTGGGAGGGTCTAAATACTTACCAATATTGGGCGGTAAAGTAATTGAAACGATTAAAAATTTCCTTGGATGGAAAATCGCAAAATCTGTTTCTTATTATGGGCATATTATATTGGATAAAATGGTAAAATAATAGGATTAATGTTATATGGAAATTGAGAAGAAACCCAAAGCGCTTTTTATAACCAATTACAGATTTATTTCTAAGAAAACAAAAAATGGGGGAGTGAAATTATGCACCCAAGATTTTATTAAAGTTTTAGAAAGAAAATATGACCTCGTATTTTTGGAAGTAGATTTTACCAAAAATCTATTACAGAGGTTAAAATTTTGGGTCGGTGTTGATAGTTATGACTATTATGAGGTATCGAAATTTAAAAAATCATTATTTGGTCAAATCAAGGAAAATAATATTAGGATAATTTTTATTAATCATACTTCCGCAATGAAGTTTGCTGAATTGGCAAAGAAAATTGATTCAAGTCTATCTACAGTATTGCTCTCACATGGTAATGAATCAGGAGATTTTATGCATGAAATTGTTAAATCGGAAAAGAGTAGAGTTACCTCATATTATAAACTTGGAAAGCAATTGGTAATGGAGGCCAAATACAGAAAAAATTATATCGATCAAGTGGCTGTTGTTTCACAATTAGAAGAAAATATCGAATATTGGTTGCACTCAAAAAGAGTCACCTACATACCTCGCATTTTTGAGCCTGAATTTGTTCAATGGCATCCAGTGTTAGGCAAGGTTGGCTTTTTAGCGGATTTTACCCACCTTCCTAATCTCCATGGTATTGAAATGTTGAGTAAGGAATTAAATAAAAGAGTACTGCCCAATAATTTTAAGTTGGTCCTTGTTGGGGTTTCAGATAATAGATTAGCCCCTATCGTCAAAGGAAGTAGTTTTTTAGAACATATTGGTTACGTTGAGGAAGATGAACTTAAAAAAGAGGTTGGGTCTTGGATGGCATATTTGAATATTGTCTTATACTATTCTAAAGGTGTGAGCACAAAATTAGCCAAAGGAATGAATATGGGACTTCCTATTGTTACAACCCCCCAAGGAAATAGAGGGTATTCTTTAGAAGGTATGGAGGGCGTAACTGCAAAAAATTTAAATTTATTTGCAGATATTGTTCTTGCCCTAAGTCAAGACAAAATACAAGCTTCCCATGTTAGAGAAATAGTAATGTCTAATGTTAATGCCAATAAATCTTTTGATAAATTTTCTGAATATTTTTAAGATTTGAATACAATCCTAATAATATATCCCCATTGGCATCCTGCAAACCTAGCCGGAGTCCATCGCCCACGACTTATTGGAAATTACTTAAAAGCTTTAGGTTGGCGTCCAAGAGTTTTGACGGTAAATGAACGTTATTTTGAAGAAGAACCTGACCCTGATTTTTATAAAACGTTTTCCGAAGATTTTGAGGTGACAAGAGTGAAAGCCTTGAAAGTGGGAAGGCCGCGTATTTTTGGAGACATAGGCTTAAGGGCTTTTTGGTTTTTATACAAAAAAGCATTGTTCATTATACAGAAAGAAAGAATTGATTTTGTATGGTTACCAATTCCGTCATTTTACAATGCTCTTTTAGGACGTTTGTTATTTGAAAAAACAAAGATTCCCTACGGAATTGATTATATAGATCCTTGGGTTAGAGATATCACTAATCAAAATAATTTTAGGGCCAAAATAAGTCAAACTCTTGCGAGAATTTTGGAACCAATTGCCCTTAAAAAAGTATCTGTAATTAGCGGAGTCTCCACACCTTATTATGAGGCTGCTATAGGCCGAAATTTTCCTGAATTTTATAAAAAGGGGATACTTCAAGCAACAACCTATAATCGCCATACTGGTAAGAAAATTACTCATGTTGCCATGCCCTATGGATTTGATCCCAATGATCATAAAGTGCAGCTTGAAACATTGGTAAGTCCTTGGGAAAATGCCACTAACAAGAAAATTTGGATTTATGCAGGGGCTTTTCTTCCAAATAGCCACTTTTTATTGGATGTATTTTTTGAATCCATTTCAGACCTAAGGAAAGAAGGGCAATGGGATGAATCTATAGAATTATGGTTTATAGGAACAGGTATGTATTCCGCCAAGCGAATTGGTGCATACGCCAAAGATCATTTCTTACAGGATGTTGTCTTTGAAATCCGCGAAAGATTTCCATTTTTACAAGTATTGAATTTTCTTTCAAGGGCAAATACCGTCATGATCATAGGAAGCACCGAAAAGCATTACACCGCTAGTAAAACTTTTCAAGCTTTATATAGTGGTCGACCGATCTTAAGTGTATTCCATGAGGAAAGTAGCGCTTTAGAAATTTTAGAACAATGTAATGCCGCATTGTTTAATGTAAAATTTAATCCCAATAAATCCCGCACGAGTTTAGTTAAGGATTTCAAGCGGGCTATTTTGGCTAGGTTAAGAGGTGATAGCTGGTCTCCCAATTATTCGCCACTTCAGAAATACTCTGCCAAAGTTTCCGCAACAGCACTTGTTTTAGCAATAGAAGAGATACTATGAATGTTTTAGAGAAGTTGTCAGAATCTGTAGAATTTTATAAAAAAATAAAATTTACCAAAATTGAAAATCAGGAAAATATATTGATTTATGGTATTTCCCGGGGTGGCACTACCATGTTAGCCAACGCTTTGACAAAGACCCTTGATGCAAGACTTATATGGGAGCCACTTTTTAAGTATAATAAGGTGTTTTTAAAACGTGTTAATCCTTATTCTACATATCCTTATACTGAATTTAAGTTAGGATGGCACCCTAATCTTCCTACTCAAGGCACTGTAGAAATCAACAACTATTTTGATGATCTATTTAGTATGAGAGAAAGGAATATCAGGTTTTTAAGATTTAATAACTGGGATAGGTTTAAAACAAGTAAGAAAACCATATTCAAGTTTTGTTTTGGAAATTTCATGTATCCCTATTTCCAAAATCGCTATAATTATAAATCAATCGTATTGCTAAGACATCCGTTCGCAATAGCTTCTTCCTCCCTAGGTTATGGAGACAATTTTGATTGGCATAAGACTAATTTCAATATTTGGAAGTATATGGACAACGAATTGAACCCAGGTTTTTTCAAGAATATCAATAACAAGATTGAAACCATTAATTCTCCATTTGAATTAATCGTTTTCCAGGTTGTAAGTCAGTTTTCCTATGTATTGGATCAACTGGATACTTCTAATTCAATCTTTATTTTTTATGAAGATCTTTTATTGAATCCAAAAGGGGAAGTGAACAAAATTGAAGCTCTGTTAGGCTATGAAATTGACAGGGAACAGTTTTTGAACATTATTAAAAAGCCTAGTTTTAGTTCCAAAAAGGGACATACAAATACAAATGCCATGGAACAATTGACTAAATGGCAGAAAAAGTGCACGGAAGAAGATGTTCAAGGTGGATTAAAGATTTTCAAAAGCTTTAATTTTAATCATTACGATGACAATCCATTGCCAAAATCGATTAAATGAAAAAGCTGGCAGTTATTACCACGCATCCCATTCAATATAATTCCCCTTGGTTTGCCTTATTGAATAATCAAACTCAAATCGAGGTAAAAGTATTTTACACTTGGTCTCAAAGTGAAAATTTTGTAAAAGATAGAACTTTTGGTAAAGAAGTTAGATGGGATATTCCTTTGCTTAAAGGTTATGATTTTGAATTTGTACAAAACGTTTCAAAGGACCCAGGAACACATCATAGAAAAGGAATATATTGTCCAGAGTTAATAGGTAAGGTTCGTTCCTTCAATCCCTCAGCTATTTTGGTGTTTGGATGGTATTTGAAATCTCATTTTCAAATAATGCGGTATTTTAAGGGAAAGATTCCTATTTGGTTTAGAGGTGACTCCACTTTGTTGGATAATGAGCCATATTTAAAATCTTTTGCTCGAAAATTATGGTTGACATGGGTTTACAAGAATGTTGACAAGGCATTTTATGTTGGTATTGAGAATTATAAGTATTTTAAGTACTTCGGTTTAGATGATAACCAATTGGTATATGCGCCACATTCGGTGGATAACCAAAGATTTGGTAAGAATGAGGGCGGGCATTATACAGATGAAGCTAATAGATGGAGGAATGAGCTTGGACTAAAAAGTAAAGATTTGGTTGTGTTATTTGCAGGAAAACTTGAATCTAAAAAACAACCAGATTTTCTTATTAGATCCATTCAAAAAGCTAATTTGCAAAGAAAAAGGCCTCTTAAACTATTGGTAGTGGGTAATGGTCCTATGGAAAAGCAAATTTTAGGACAAATTGAATCAGATTCTAATTTGTTTTATTTGGAATTTCAAAATCAATCCAAGATGCCAATTGTTTACAGAATGGGAAATATCTTTTGTCTTCCCTCAAAGGGCCCTGGAGAAACTTGGGGATTAGCAGTAAATGAGGCTATGGCGAGTGGAATTTCGGCTATAGTAAGCAATAAGGTTGGTTGTGGTTCTGATTTAGTGAATTCTGACGTTGGTCTTATGTTTGAATATGATAACGAGAATCAACTGGTTGAACAACTTATTCAATTAGAATTAAATCAATGCAAACATTTGGGTGATTCGGCACAACAGTTAATTAAAAACTGGTCGTTTCAAAAAATAACTGAGGCTATTTCAAAAGAAATGTCTTTGCTCAATTAGAAAGGTCAATAATGCTTAAGCATCAAATCTTTTACATTTTAATTAGTATAGCCGTTCTTATCTTTTATTTGATTACGGGTAACCCCTTTGTTTCATTTGGGTTATGGTTGTTATTCTATTTTGTATTGAGGTTTGTTTTTTTATTAGGAAAGGATATTCCCTTATTCGAATTAATGATTATTCTAGCGCTTTCCCAGTGGATCCTTGGACCTTATATCGATTATATTACCCCAACTACCCATTGGCGTTATTATATGTACGTAGATGAAAATCAATATTATGCATTTGTACTTCCCGTGGTAATTGTTTTTATCCTTCCGATTATTCTTTTAAAGAAATCCATAGACATAAATAGATTAGAAGAAAAGCTGAAGGGAATAACTAGTTTAAATCCAAAACTTCCTTGGATATTGGTGGGGTTTGGAATTTTATGCAGTTTGGTTGGCCGCTTTATGCCGGGTGCATTGGTGTTCGTATTCTTCCTTTTTTCTCAATTTAAATATATTGGTCTGATCTATATGTTTTTTTCGGAAACCAAATATGATAATTATTTATTATATGCCATATTTGGGGCTACCATATTATCTTCAATCCAGGCAGGTCTATTCCACGATTTAATACTTTGGTCTGCACTATTTTCAACGTTCATCGTTTACCGCTACAAATGGGGACTCAAAAGGCGTTTTGTATTGATGGGTATTGGCTTTCTTTTTGTTGTTACTACACAATCAATTAAGGCTGAATTTCGGGAAATCAAGGAAAATACTCCAGAAGTTTCTAGTTTAGATCTTTACGCCAATTTAGCAATAAACCAAATTTCAGGTGAGGGGTTATTTAGTTCTGAAGAACAAATAAATGATTTAAATGTAAGGTTAAATCAAGGATGGATTATTAGTGCCATTATTGATAATATACCTAGATTTAGGCCCTATATTGGTGGTGAAACAATCAAGGATGCCGTATTTGCAAGTTTATTACCACGCTTTTTAAACCCAAATAAAAAACAAGCTGGAGGCCGCGAAAATTTTAAATTATTCACAGGCATGGAAATTAAAGGCGACACATCTATGGGAATAAGTATTTTGGGAGAGGCCTATGGAAATTATGGTCCAAACGGAGCTTTAATTTTTATGTTTATTTGGGGGTTGCTACTTGTGGGAATTTACAATTTGGTAGTTCTTTCTAGTTTGAAATATCCTTCCGTTATTCTATGGCTTCCTTTAATTTTTCTTCAAGTTTTAAAAGCAGAAACTGAGTTATTGGTAGTTTTAAATCATCTAATTAAGGCAAGTTTAATTGTCTTTTTAACTATTTGGTTTGTTACCAAATCGCTTAAATGGAAATTGTGAATAGATTTAAATGTATCCTACTTTTTCGTAAAAAATTACCTCAAAATAGTAGCATAGAAGAGCTATTTAAAGGACTTTTTCAATATTTTGATAAAGTAGAAGATATAGAAACTGAAATTGAGGAAGTTAAATTTAATGGTGCGAAATTCAAAGTTATTTTTAAAAATATACAACAGGTTAGAGGTCTATCTGCCGATATTTTTCACATAACGGGGGATGTACACTATTTGGCTTTAGCCAAAAAGAAAAATATGGTTTTAACGGTTCATGATTGTGGTTCTGCCCTAAGAGGTTCCATTTTTAAAAAATTCATAGTTAAAGTATTTTGGTTCTGGCTGCCGGCCTTAATGGTAGATAGGATTACGGTAATTTCCGAATTTTCTAAATTGGAGTTATCGCAGCTAATTCCTTTCGCAAAAAAGAAGATTAAAGTTATTCATAATCCAGTGAATGAAGCCATCACTGAATCTAGAAAGGTGTTTAATCAAAATTATCCATTGATATTGCATATAGGTACTAAACCAAATAAAAACTTGAAACGTACCATTAAGGCATTAATTGATATCAAATGTAGATTAAGAATAATTGGAAAATTATCCCAGGAGCAATTGAATTTATTGGAGGATTCAAATATTGATTATGAAAATGAATTTTTTGTGCCTTATGAACGAATCCTGGAGAGTTATAAAGAATGTGATATAGTAACATTTGTCTCCACTTATGAAGGTTTCGGGATGCCTATTATTGAGGCTCAAAAGATCGGGCGGCCCGTGATTACATCCAATTGTTCTTCAATGCCGGAAGTGGCAGGAGAAGGAGCAATGTTGGTAGATCCATATGATGTGGAATCGATTAGATCTGCAGTGCTTACACTCATTTATGACCCTTTATTGAGGAATTCCTTAATTGAAGAGGGTTTTGAAAATGTTAAGCGCTTTGAAATAGAGAATATTTCACAACAGTATATAAAATTATATTCCGATATATTGAATGAAGGAAGTTAGAAAATTGCAAATATTGGTTTTTATTGATTGGTTCTTACCGGGTACGGCCTCTGGTGGACCTGTGAGATCGTATGCAAACATGATGGAACATATGAAAGAGGAGGTGGACTTTTTTGTTGTCACTAGAAATCATGACTACTGCGATAATAGACCCTATCAAAATATACTTAAAAATCAATGGAATAATTTATTTGCAAATGTTAAGGTAATGTACGTTGAAGAAAAGGAAATTTCCTCAAAAACCTTTAGGAAGGTCTTAGACTTTGAGAAATTTGATGCTATTTATATTAATGGTGTTTACAGTTGGAAATTTTCTATTTTGCCAATTTTAGCCTTAAGGTCATTTAAGTTACCATTGATAATTTCCGCACGGGGAATGCTAAATCCTCAGGCATTTTCAGTTAAAGGGTTAAAGAAGAAGATTTATATAAAACTCTCCAGACTATTGGGGCTATATAAAGATGTGTATTTTCATGCCACAAATGAGGATGAAAAAAGTAATATATATGAGCATTTTGGAAAATCCGAGCGAATTAAGGTTGCGCCAAATTTCCCGCGGAAAATTGAATATTTTGAAAGATCTGGCCCAAAATTAATCGGAGTTTTGAATTTGATAAATGTAGCTAGAATATCAAAGGAAAAGGGGACTTTGGTTATCTTGAAAATATTATCTAAAGTTTCGGAGGGTAAGGTTTCCTTAGATATTTATGGCCCGATTTATGACCATCGATATTGGGATTTATGTAAGGAAGCAATCGCGTCCTTGCCCCATAATATTGTTGTAAACTATAAGGGAATATTAAACAGTGAAAAAGTACCTAAAAAGATGTCTGAATATGATGCGTTTATTATGCCATCATATGGAGAAAATTTTGGTCATTCCATTTTAGAGGCCATGTCTGTGGGATTGCCTGTAATCATTTCCAACTTGACACCCTGGAATTCGCTGAATGAAAAAAATGTAGGATGGGACATTGGGATAGAAAATTTAGAGGGGTTTGTAAAGTCGATAAATCAATTATTATTTATAGATGATACCGCTTATAAAGAAAAAAGTTTGGCAGCGAGACAATATGCCGCTCAATTTATTAACAACCCTAGTACCCTCCAAGCTAATAAGAAAATGTTTGAAGAGGTTATAAATGATTTTGCTTCCCATTAAATAAATTTCAGGCGTGGAAAAACAAATAGTTAATCTATCTAAATTTAATAACGATTGGTTTGATGCAGGTAATAAAATTAAACGCATCATGTGGTTTATTATTAATGCCTTATTTTTTATAAACCCTTTGAATGCTTCTTCAAAATTAAAAGTTTTCCTTCTCAGAAAATTTGGGGCTTCTATAGGTGAAGGTGTAGTTTTTAAACCGAAGGTTAATATTAAATATCCCTGGAACTTATCTATTGGGAATAATTGCTGGATAGGAGAAAACGTTTGGATAGACAATTTAGCTCAAGTAACAATAAAAGATAATGTATGCATTTCCCAAGGAGCCATGTTACTTTGTGGTAACCATAATTATAAAAAAACAACTTTCGATTTAATGATTGGCCCAATCACTTTAGAAGATGGCGTTTGGTTAGGTGCCCAATCCTTAGTTGGTCCTAATGTTATTTGTCGCTCTCATTCGGTTATAGGAGTTAAATCGGTTGCTACTAAGGACCTTGATCCCTACTCAATTTATAGGGGAAATCCTGCACAAAAAGTCCAAGAAAGGATAATCGAATAAAATTGATTCATGCTTAAAGTCTCCATCATTACTGCAACGTACAATAGCGCTGGTTCCATTAAAACAGCGATAGAGTCGGTGAATAACCAAATATATAGGAACATAGAGCATGTCTTTATTGATGGCCAGTCTAAAGACGAAACCTTGAAAATAATAAATGAAAAGTCCCAGGTTTCAAAAACGGTTATTTCTGAATCGGATAATGGAATCTATGATGCATTAAATAAGGGAATTATCTATAGCAAAGGAGATATTATAGGTCTTCTCCATTCTGATGATTTTTTGGCAGAACCCGATATAATTGAAGCAGTAGTTGATATTTTTGAAAAAACAAACGTGGATGGTGTTTATGGAGATTTGCACTATGTTAAGAAAGATAACACCCAAAAAATTATTCGCCATTGGAAAGGAAAACCATTCGACATCGCTCTGTTGAAAAATGGTTGGATGCCCGCGCATCCAACCCTCTTTTTAAGGAGATCTGTCTATGAGATGTATGGAGGTTTTGATACTAGTTTTAAAATAGCGGCTGATTATGATTTCATTCTTCGAATAATGAATGAAAAAAAATTAAAGTTTAAATACCTACCTATGGTATTCTGTAAAATGAGGGTTGGAGGGGCGAGCAACAAAAATATTTTAAATATTGTATTAAAGTCAACCGAAGATTACCGGGCATTGAGGAAAAATCAGTTTAACTCGCCGATCATTATATTGCTTCAAAAAAATCTTTCAAAGGTTCCTCAATTTATTCGAACGTTTAAAATTGGATAAAATTAGGGGAGGTGGGCATACGTTAACGGATTCAATTGATTTTTTAATAAAATTCATTCATTTCGTTTTATAATATTTATTTTGAAATAAAAATTCTATTTTTGAAGGTCCAATCTACATTGAATAGTAGTTAATTACAACTATGAAC
Source organism: Aegicerativicinus sediminis (assembly GCF_015476115.1). GTDB lineage: Bacteria > Bacteroidota > Bacteroidia > Flavobacteriales > Flavobacteriaceae > Aegicerativicinus > Aegicerativicinus sediminis. The sequence continues at coordinate 2,115,714 of NZ_CP064295.1, forward strand.
TTGTTATTTGATCCCCAAGTATTACTCAATTATTTTAATGAACATAGAATCATATTCTCTATTGTCATATTTACCGCTTCCTTTGCGATTACGTATTTTATTATCCCAAAAATAATATTTGTTACATATAAGAGGCGATTATTGACGGAAGTAGGAGATCGTAGTTCTCATAAAGTTCGAACTCCAGTTTTTGGGGGTGTTTCCTTCTTTATAACCATAGTCCTTGTCCTATCGGTTACGCAGTCTATGTATAAGGAGTTGTTAATTGGTAACCAAATTATTGCTGCTATTACGATCCTTTTTTTAGTAGGACTTAAAGATGACCTTGTGGTTTCAACCGCCAAAGCGAAATTAATAAGTCAATTTTTTGCTATAGCGTTCGTTGTGTTTCTTCCAGAGCTTAATATATTGAGTTTAAAGGGTTTTCTTGGACTTTATGAATTGGGGTATTTGAATCTAGCTGCCATAATATTTATGTTATTAGTCATTAATGGTTATAATTTAATTGACGGAATAGATGGTCTTGCAGCAATTATAGGAATCATAATTTGTTCTGCATATGCCTATACTTATTTTATTTTACATGATAACTTTTATTTCTTATTGAGTCTAACAGTTATTGGGTCATTATCTGCGTTTTTAAGATATAATTTATCAAATACAAAGAAAAAGTTGTTCATGGGAGATACAGGGTCCTTGATAATTGGATTTGTTATAGGATTACTGTCATTGAGGTTTTTGACCCATAGAGATATCGTAACTTCTACGGTTGGACTTTTGGCTGAAAACAGTGTTGCCATAATAGTCGCTATTTTATGTGTGCTACTTTTCGATACGCTTCGAATTGTCATTTCAAGATTATTAGAAAATAAGCACCCTTTTGAAGCAGATCGCAACCATGCGCATCATATTTTATTAGATACGGGTTTTTCACATTTAAATGCTAGTCTTGTATTGGGTGCGTTCAATATTGCTATGATCCTTGTTATTTGGGTGTTGGGTATATATTTTTCAAGTTTTATACTGACCTTTATTTTATTGGTTTCCTTTGCAGCATACTATTTAGTTTTAAATAAACTAAAAAAACGTACTTGAGATCTCCGTGAATTTATATCACATGCTTATTTTTGTTAATATTGGAAATTGTTTGCTTTCTTAATGAAACTCTCTTTTATTATTTTAATACTTACTTTAATTATTACATCTTGTAGTGCAAGAAAGGACATTAGGTATTTTGAAAATATTGAAACCCCAGTGGAAGCAGGATTTAATGCGGTTGGTGAAGTTTTATTAATGCCAAATGATAAAATAACGATAACTGTTTCTTCGCCGGATAATATTGGCGTTGCGCCTTTCAACAAAACAGAAATTAGTTATGTAATGCAGGATGCAGCCGGAACAACAGTAACTAACCCAAAGCCATATACAGTTTCTAAGGAAGGGACAATTGAATTTCCTAAATTGGGCGTCCTTAATGTGCAAGGTAAATCTTTAACGGAATTGGATAATTATCTTACCAAAATACTTAAAGAATATATCGATGACCCCTATGTTGACATTGAAATAGTTAATTTTCGATTTTTTGTGCTCGGGGAGGTGAAAAATCCTGGTGTTTACAACAGCGAAAATGAAAATATGACGTTTATCGAAGCAATTGCAAAGGCAGGTGATTTAACCATTTCAGGAAAGCGGGACAATATTTTGATAATCCGAAAATCTGGACTAGGAAGACAGTTTATTCGTTTGAGTTTGTTAGATCAACAACTTTTTACTAGTCCTGGATATTATATACAGACAAATGATATAATTTATGTCGAGCCAAGCATTATTGGATCTAGAAAAGAGGCTTGGGAAACTAGAATAGGTACTTATACAGGGATATTTGCCTTCATATTATCTGCTTATGCGATTCTTTCCAGATAATCATAACTCCAAACTATGAGTGAAATTCCCGATAAAAATAATGCCAATTTTCAAGATGAACGGATTAATATTAAGACCCAAGTTGAATATTATCTAAGGCATTGGAAATGGTTTTTATTGGCGGTAATTATTGCATATGCCTATGCTTATTATGAGATTAGAACCATAGTTCCTCAATATAAAATTGTATCATCTATTCTCATAAAGGATGCTGGTGGGGGGTCTCCTGAATTAGCGGCGCTTTCAGATTTAGGCTTTATGAAGAGCAGCAAAGGAGGTGTTGATGACGAAATTCAAATTTTACGATCGAGAACATTGATGCGGCAAGTTGTCGAGGAACTCAATTTGAATATTGAATATGTAAGCAAAGGGTATTTAAGACCCAAGGAATTGTATAATAATTCTCCAATTATAATTCGTTTTTTAAATGATACCGTAAAGGCAAATGCGAGAGGAAATTTCGTTTTATATATTCATGACAAAGATGAATTTTCATATGTTAGAAACGATGAAATCTCAAATGAAAAGTTTCCTTTAAACACTTGGATAGACACCAATCTGGGGAGCTTGAAGTTCGAAACCAACTCAAGGATCGATCAATATGTTGGTAGGGAAATTTATATACAGTTAAATTCTGTTGAGCAATCGGTCAATTTATACCAATACCAAATAAACATCTATTTTCCTGATAAATATTCTAGGGTTATTGAATTGTCAATGGTGTCTCCAAATGTTCCAAAAGCTAAGGACATCATTAATAAATTGGTGGAACAGTATAACGAAGATGCCATTAATGATACAAAGTTGGTGGCAAATAAAACTTCTGAATTTATTGACGAACGATTAAGAATTATTTCGGAGGATTTATTTAAGGTTGAAAAGGATGTAGAATCTTTTAAAAAAGATAATTCCTTGATTGATATTAATACGCAATCTCAAGAATTTTTATCGGGTAGAAGAACATATGAAAATCGACGTATTCAGTTAGAAACAGAATTGCAACTAATTGATTACATGAAGGATTATTTAGAGCGACCAAATCTTGAATTATTGCCATCGAAAATAGGTTTAACTGATCCAGCGTTACAAACATCTATAAATGAATATAACACACTCTGGTTACAAAAAGATAAGGCGTTAGAAAGTGTCACGGAAAAGAATCCAATAATTGATAATTACAATAGGGATTTAGAATTATTGAAACAAAAAGTGAATCAGGGACTTGACAATTTAGAATCCAATATAAATATTCAAATTTCAGATTTAACTAACCAGGAAAGACGATTTCAAGGAGGACTATCAAATATTCCAACACAAGAACGGGAATTTAGGGATATAGAACGGCAGCAACAAATTAAAGAACAGTTGTTTCTTTATTTATTAACAAAAAGAGAGGAAACTGCTATCGCCAGTGCAGCTACTTCTGCAAGTTCTAAAATTATTGATAAAGCCTACTCTAGTTTAGGGCCGGTATTGCCAGATAAGCGAAGTATTTATATGAAATATATTATTGCCGGCATAATTATACCCTTTCTAATTCTATTTGTAATCAATCTTCTAGATACAAAGGTTAGGAGCTCAAAGGATGTTGAGAAATTAATTAAAAAACCCATCATTGGCGAAATTCCAAAATCTCCTTCTAAGGAGCATTATATTGTTAAAACACATGATAAATCTAATTTGGCCGAATCATATCGATTGCTAGATACGAATTTGGAATTTTTACTATCTGATGCTCAATCCTCTTGTAAATCCATATTAATCACATCGACCATTAGTAAAGAGGGGAAAACCTCCATTGCCACCAATATTGGGTTGACTTTGGCATACTCTGGTAAGCGAGTGGCTCTGATTGAATTAGATCTTAGGGCACCAAAAGTTTTGCAGTATCTAAATCTAGAAAAGGCCTCAGGCGTGTCCAATTTCATTGTTGATCATGACTTATCGATTGATGATATCATTATTGACCAATCCCTCACTCCTAATTTAAAAATAATTCCATCTGGGGATATTCCTCCTAATCCGACGGATCTATTAAAAACAAAACGCTTAGGTGAGTTGTTCGCTCAACTAGAAGAACAGTTTGACTTTATTATTATTGATACAGCTCCTGTTAGTTTAGTGCCCGATACCTTCCTTTTAAGCAAATATGCGGATGTTTGTGCCTATGTGATAAAAGCGAATTATTTAGATAAGCGTCAGTTAAAATATGCTGAAATGTTGGTAAATGATGAACGATTTGATAACGTTGCATTTATAGTTAATGGTGTTACAAAAGATAAAGGAGTGGGTTATGGTTATGGCTACGGATATGGTTATGGTTACGGCCAACCTGTCCCTCTTCCGTGGTACAAAAGGCTCCTTAAATTCAGAGGATAATACTTTTTATCGATGAAATACATCATTTTATCGATAAAATTTCATTATTTAACAAACTTAAATGTACTTTACAAGTCCTTCATAGGCCCCAAAGTCTTATAAAGGTTTTTAATCCATTTTACTTCTAAATTTTAAGCAATCCCTCGTTGCTTTTGTACGGTCTAGACGGCCTTAATGTCTATTAATTAATTATCCATTCCTCCCTCATTGGTAATCGGAAATCCGGTTGCATTATTTTGATAATTAAACTAATAACAACCCTAAATTAATAGACTATGAGAACCTTTAAAATTGCATTTGTACTAATATTGTTAGCAGTGGCCTTTTTAACCGTTTCTGGCACAGAAAGCAATGACCTTAAAGTAACCAACAAAAAAGAAATTAAGCAGGTGACTAAATACGATTTAATGGCACACACTAAATCTAAATTAGGATTACCACCTCAAGGATAATTTTATAAATATTAATTAAATTTTATCTGTGTTCAGATAATTACTACCAAATAAATTTTAATTAGTAATTTGGGCAAATAGCTATTTTGTTATTGTGTTCAAATTACTTTTTTGTTTAATTACGTTAATGTTGCAGTTGTCAAGTACAAATCCAAATGAGGATTTGAAAACTAGCATTTTAAATTTAAAAGCTCAATATGATAGTCCGAATACTTCAATAGAAGAAAAAATCGAATTTTCGAGATTGGCCAATCAACTCGCAGTGAGGTTGGAAAATGATTCACTTAAGCTCAGAACTGGAAGGGATTTGGGATATTTTTTAATGGTTAATGGTGAATATAAAGCATCACAAAAAGTTCAAAGAACAAATTTACAATTAGCCATTGAATTGAAAGATTCCATTTCATTGGGATATGTTTATAATAATATGGCCTTTAATTTTCAAAATTTAAATAAAATTGATAGTTCATATTATTGCTACTATAAAGGAATCCAGCTTTATGAAAAGAATAATTTATATTTTGAATTAGCAAATTCTTTAATTAATGTAGCAGATATTCAAAACTCCAATAAAGACTTTTTTGCCGCAGAGGAAAGTCTCATAAAATCGATTGAGTTATTGGAAGATTTACCAAAGTCCGAGGGGAAAATATGGAATTTATGGAGAGCCTATGATGCGCTAGGATCAAATTCAATTGATTTTGGCAATTATGAAAAATCATTAGAATTTTATGATAAAGCAATTGAAATAATTAGAAAAAATTCTTTTGAGGGAACAGACTACATATATACAATAAATAATAAAGCCAATTCTTTCAGGCAGTTAAAAAATTATGACAAAAGTATTTCTTTGTATCTAGAGGCATTATCCCATCCCAAATTAAGAGATTTGGATCCTAGTATTTATGGATTGATATTGGATAACTTAGCCCAAACTAAATTTCTTAACAAAGATTCAGATTTAGGGGAAATTGAAGAATTATTTTGGAAATCTTTGGCAATTCATGATAGTATTAATGATGTTTCTGGAAAGTTGGCTGTCAGTATCGATCTAGCTAATTATTATTATGAAACCAACACATTGGATTCTTCTAAATATTATGCTCAGAATAGTTATAAAATAGCCAAACAAATTTCGGAGAACGATCTTCTTTTAGAGTCTATGGTTCTGCTTTCAAAACTAACGGAAGGTGGGGAAAGCCGAAAATATTTAGACGAATACGTCACATTAAATGATAGTCTTTTGGCACGCGAAAGAGCCGTTAGAAATAAATTTGCCAGGATCGAGTTTGAAACGGATCAAATTGAAAAAGAGAAGGATCGTGTAACCCAACAACGTAGCTGGCTTTTGGCTATTTCATTGGGTCTTGCTTTAACCGCAATTCTAATATATATCATTATTACACAAAGGAATAAAAACCGGGAGCTTCAATACATTCAAGATCAACAAAAGGCAAATGAGGAAATTTATAACCTAATGTTGACCCAACAAGATAAAGTCGATGAGGCAAGAGCGACTGAAAAGAAACGTATTTCGCAAGAATTGCATGATGGAATTCTTGGACGGCTCTTTGGCACACGCCTAACTTTAGATTCATTAAATTTTAATCAATCCACTGAAGCAGTAAATTCCCGCTCCCAATATATCTCTGAATTAAAAACTATTGAAGAGGATATCCGTAAAATCTCCCATGAGTTAAATACAGATTTTGTGGCTGGCTCTGGTTTCATTGGTATCTTAGAAGAATTGATCAAGAAACAAACGGCTGCTTATCGACTCAATTTTGAATTTGATTATACCGAAGAAATTCATTGGGAATTGGTGCCAAATAAACTAAAAATAAACCTGTATCGCATTATCCAAGAATCCCTTCAAAACATCTACAAACATGCAGAAGCTAACAAGGTTGGAATTGGTATTTCATTAGAAAATGATGTAATTTGTCTAACAGTTGAGGATGATGGAAAAGGCTTCGATGTTTCTAAAGGGAAACGTGGCATTGGGATAAAAAATATCAATTCGCGCGTAGATGAAATAGGCGGTGAGGTGATGCTTCAAAGTGAAATTAATAAAGGCACCAAAGTAGAAGTAAAGGTGCCATATTCAAAAATAGAAAATACATAATGCAGCAAATTCAGATTTTAATGGTGGATGACCATCCTATTATACTTGAAGGATACCAAAATGTGTTGATGGCTACCAAAAAACCTGAACAATTACTTATCATTGAAACAGCGAATAATTGTGATGAGGCCATAACACTCATGAAACGGGCATCTCGCGATAGGCCTTATGATCTCTGCTTTTTTGATATAAGTTTACCGCCCTCTTCAGATGGGAAAGTTACCTCTGGTGAGGATTTGGCAATTCTATCTAGAGAATTATTGCCTCAAGCTAAAGTGATCATCCTTACTATGTTTAATGAGTCATTTCGTATTCATAATATTCTGAAAGAAATTAACCCGGATGGTTTTCTTATAAAAAGCGACCTTACATCCAGCGAATTGGCCGAAGCCTTTCAGCATATTCTAATAGATCCACCGTATTATAGCAGTACAGTAAGTAACTATCTCAAAAAAACAGTTAGCAGCGATATTTACCTTGATGATATAAACCGAAAAATTCTCCATTTGCTTTCCCAAGGGATTAAAACCCGAAGTTTAAAGGAATATATTGATCTTTCCATGAGTGCGATTGAGAAACGCAAAAAGCAATTAAAACTATTATTTGGTGTTTCAGATGGAAAAGATGAAACCTTATTGGAGGAAGCTAGGGATAAAGGGTTTCTTTAAATGTTAAAATTTCATTTGAAGAAAATCCGTGAGGCCTTGACCCGTCTGACATTTACGGTTTTTCCGCATTAAGTTTACGGTTTTTCCGCAATTTTAAAAAGTTCTGCTTTTCTATATTTGAATAGGTCAACAAAGAATTTTAATTAATCCCTCTAAGTTTTTGTTGAGTTAATAGCAAAAAAATGAAACCTGATTACCGCCCAAAGTAATCAGGTTTTTCCTTTTTAAAATAGTTGGTAACTATATTTTATTATTCTTACTATATAAAACACCGCATAGATCACACAAACTAAAAACTTTAATGAAGTGGATGCTAAAAATCCTAAGAAAGAGCCAAAAGCAGCCTTAAGGGCTAGGTCTGGTTTTGCTTTATTAATAAGTTCTGCGATGAGTGCCCCTAAGAATGGCCCTATTATTATGCCTCCAGGAACAGGTGCAATTAAACCAACAATTAAACCTATTGTGGCCCCTATCATTCCGGCTTTTGATCCTCCAAACTTTTTTGTACCTGCAGCAGGAATTATATAATCTAAAATGAAAATTGCCAGTGCAATTAAAAACGTAATTGTTAGAAATGGCCAATTCATGGGGATCGCTTCGGTAAGGTAAAGCACCAGAAGCCCGAGCCAACTTATTGGTGGACCTGGAAGGACTGGCAAAAAACTACCAAGAATCCCAACAATCATTAAAATGCCAGCTACTATAACAAGTATTATATCCATTTCCAATCTAAATTTAAGTCGAAAATAATCAATTAATCACTTTTTAAAACTAAAAAATTAGTTTAAACTAAAAAATTAGTTATATTTGAATAGTTTAATTCATACTATATGAAACAGTTAACAAAAGCAGAGGAGGAAATAATGCAAATTCTTTGGAATTTGAAAAAGGCCACCGTTAAGGAAATTTTAGATGAAATGCCTAATCCTCAACCAGCCTACAATACGGTATCAACCATTATTAGAATATTAGAAGACAAGGGTATCGTCGATTATGAAAAAGTAGGGAAGAGCCATTATTATTATCCTCTTTTGGAAAAGTCTACCTATAGCAACCAAAACATATCGAAGTTAGTAGAAAATTATTTTCAAGGGTCCTTTAAAAATCTTGTTTCATTCTTTGTAAAAGAAAATGATTTATCTATAAAAGAATTAGAATCTATAATTAAAGAAATTGACAAGAAATGATCAGTTATATTTTTCAAATACTACTTTTTCAAGCCACTTTTTTTATGGCTTACTGGCTATTCTTAAAAAGAAACAGTTTTCACCAATTTAACCGTTTTTACTTGGTCTTGACGTTTTTGTCATCCCTTGTTTTGCCCTTTTTGCGACTGGATATCGTTACCCTTGCAACCTCTGAAAATTACACTATAAAACTACCTGAAGTTTATCTTTCTGAGGTAGCGAACAATCTTGCGAACAATAATCCTGTCAATGTTGTTGAGACAACTTCTATGTCGTTTAGCCCACTACAAACTATTTGGTTTTTGGGAATGCTCATTCTACTAATTGCGTTAGTGTTTAGAGCATTTAGTTTGTATACAATCTATAAAAAATCTAAGCGTATTGATTTTGATGGTAATATCATCTATTTAATACCAGGCAATTTTTCGGCCTTTTCCTTTTTCAATCTTGTTTTTATTGGTGACCGACTTGAGAATGAAGATGTGATGCAGATTATTGAGCATGAAAAAGTGCATGTTAAAGAAAAGCATTCCTTTGATAGGGTATTATTTGAACTAGCCAAAATACCATTATGGTTTAACCCTTTAATTTACTTTTTTCAAAGGGAACTGACCTTGGTACATGAATTTGAAGCAGATGCGCAAGTATCCCCAAATTACAGTAACAGAGATTATTATCTCAATCTCCTATCTCAAGCTTTTGAGGTGCCCAAATCCTTGTTGATCAATTCATTTTCAAATAAATCTATTTTGAACAAACGTATTACCATGCTAAAAAAACATAAGTCATCTAAAAAAGTTTTATGGAATTACCTGGTTATTATTCCAATATTAAGCGCCATAGTTTTATATGTTTCTTGTGAATCATATGATATACAATCAGAAAACGACCTAGGCCAATTTTCATATACGTTAGAAAAGGGGGGTGTAATGTCTCCTGAGATTCAGAATATTCATAAAAAATACGAGGCTTTTTTATTGGGTAATCCAGATTATGTTAGTTGGGCGGTTGTGGATGAAAGCAATAAGAATGTTAGTTATTCTATACATAAAGCTACTGAGGTAGTTCCTGAAGGTTTCACTAAGCTTTTGGTTTCGGGAAATTCTCAAAGCTATGTGATGTACATGAATTTTCCTCACCTTGCACTTTCTGAAGTTCAGATGCAGAAAACTGATCAAAATGTGGAAGTCCCTTATGCCGTGATTGATGTTCCACCTGTATATGAAGGTTGTGAGGATATCTTGAATAAAGATGAACGGAAAAAATGTACAAGTAACCAAATTTATCAATTTGTTTCAACCAACTTTAATACTAAAATTGCAAATGATTTGAGTTTGGAGGAAAAACGACAACGTATAAATGTTGTTTTTAAAATTGGTGCTGACGGAGTTGTAAAAGATATTAGATCGAGAGCTTCGGTTCAAGAATTGGAAGAGGAAGCAATTAGGGTTATTGCATCTTTACCAAAGTTTACGCCAGGAGAGCAGAGGGGTACAAAGGTTGATGTTCCTTATTCATTGCCAATTGTTTTTGAAGTTTATGAATAAATGGTGTTTTTTAATTCTGATTTTATCACTTCAGGCTCGTGGGCAGTCTAACGATTTGAGGGTTGCTGACAGTTTGTTCTCAAATGGAAATTATGGCAAAGCCATTGAAGCCTATACCTTGTTAAATGATTCAGAAGTATATGAAAAATTAGCCTTGGCGTTTACGGCACTGGGTAATTATCAGAAAGGAATGGAGGCCTATGAAATGATGATAAAGAACCATCCCGAAAATCATAAGGCCAAGTATGATTATGGAAAGCTTTTATTGAAAACAAAACATTTTGAAAAAGCGTCTTCAGTATTTAATGACTTGATTAATGTCGATTACCGCAATCCCGAATATCATTATCAAGCCGGTCTCGTTTTAGAAGAATTGAGGGATTCAACTGCTATTAATCGTTTTCATGCGGCCTATGATCTTAACAATGATCATCAAAAGGCAATTTTTAAGGTTGCGAAACATTACTTGCAAAAAGGACAATTAAATAGATCAAAGTTTTATATAGACAAAGGTTTAGCCAGTTATCCAAATAATGTGGAGTTAATTAGCCTAAAAGCACAAAATTATTATTGGGAAAAGAATTATAAGGAAAGTATTAAATGGTTTGAACAACTTTTGACTTTAGGTGAATCTTCAGAATTCATTTATGAAAAACTATCAGAAAGTTATGCTGCTGCCTATGAGTTTGAGAAGGCTATTGAATATAGACAAAAACTACTTAAGCTAAACCCTAATGATTTACAGTCTTATGCCCTTATCTCTCTTTATTATAAAAATTTAAATAAGTGGACCGAGGCGGAAGAATACCAGCGTAAATATCTTTTGTTAATGGATGTCTCCTTAAGCGATGACTACAAAAATTTAGGTATAATCCTTAACCATCAAAAGAAATACAAAGAAGCGATTGACGTATTTAATAAATCGTTGGAAGAAGATCCTATGAATGAGAATGCTGCCTTTTTCAAGGCTATGAGCATGAGTGTGTATTATGCTGACAACAATTCAAAAATTGCTGCTTTTGAGAGCTTTAAAAAGAGATTTCCAGAAAGTAAAATGATACAGTCTGCAGATTTTTTTATCAAAAAAATAAGGGATGAGGAATTCATGAAAGGTGAATCTAAAAAGGATTCTGTTAGTATAGATTGAGATACTTTTAAAAAAATTGTATTTTTCCATATCTGTCCGCCAGAAATGAAAAATATAACAACTGTCCTTCTGATTTTTAGTTTTTGTAGCTGTAATTACTTTGAGAATAAGAAGGTAGATCCACAGGATATTGTTAATGAGGAAATGAAATCTATCAATTGGAGTGAGGTGGATGAATATCCAAGTTTCGAATTTTGCGACACACTCGAGAGTAAAATAGCCAAAAGAGATTGTTTCCAGAATTATCTCAGTAAACAAGTGGGTAAATTTCTGAGCAATCAGAATTTAATTGTTTCTGGCGAAATATCAGATAAAGCCCATATGGTAATCACCATTAATTCTAAGGGAAATTTAAGCGTTGATTCAGTTTATATTGGGATCAATTTACACCAACAACTTCCTGAATTAGACAGCTTATTGTCTGTTAGTTTAGATTCATTACCGCCAATTTATCCCGCCATTAAACGGGGTCAACAGGTTAAAACCCAGTTTAATTTACCCATACATATTGTTGTGGATTAGTTAAAATTTAAACTTGTAACCCACTAATATATTTTTGGGAAAATTACCTGCATTATCAACCAAAATTGCCACAACTTCATTGTATTGAACCGAAATATATCCATTTTTCGCTACCTTAAAATCTGCACCTATCCCTAAACTGAATGGGGTTTCAAATGTGGCATTATCAATTTTTTCTTCTACTAGTTCGTTATCTACATTATAGTAAGATCTTTCAGCATTAATAAAACCCAAAGTGGCAAAGGTCAGGTTGGCAAATAAATTGAAATTTGGATTTTTAATGATTTTGAATCTATACCCAATCGCCAACTCAGTATTCTGATAATTTAATTCGTCAGATTTCAATATTTGTCTTGCCTGAAAATACAGTGCATGCCGAGGAAAATTTCCTTCGTCAATCAATTCAAGTTCAACACCAAGTTGGGGTAATATTTCGTCCTCAGGATTTTCAAAAAGAGGAATATTCGTAATTCCACCTAAGAATGATCCATTTATCACGATCTTTGCTCTCTGCGATTGTTTTAAATAATTAGGATCCGCCTTTGTGTTCTGGGAGTCAATAAACTCACTAAGATGAAACAAAGTGAAGCGTAATTTTTTTAATTCCTTTTCCGTTGGATTAGTATATTTAGATAGTGTCTGCTTATAGGCCCCATCATATTTATGTCCTTTTATACGATTGTTTTCCAACTCAACTATCTCACCGTCGGATGTGCGAATGAAATACCGGTAGTGATGTTGATCCAGAGTCCATAGTAAATCTAGGTCACCGTTAATAGCGGAAGTTAAATTCAAACCCTTGTAGGGCACAGATTGAGAATCTTGACCATAGCAAATAAAGGAGAATAAAATTATGAGAATAGAAATTAAGGAGCGATCAAAAATTAGGGCTTTCAGCATGATTTTCAGTATTACTGAGATACTCTAAAGCTACCAAAAATTTTAATAATGTTAAGCTGAAAATTTTCTTCCCTTCCATTTGTAAGGTCCAAAATAACTTGAAAACAAAACAACAAAAAGATAAAAGGGATAAACCAACGAGATCCACCAAAATGAAAATAGCAATTTTTCCTGCTTAAAAAATCTAGCGGATTTAAAAAGAAGTAGAAAATCTACTCCAAATTTCACAACTGCAATTTGTAAAAGAAGTTTTATATAAGTTGGTTCTAAGAGTGCAAAAACAAGAAATGTAAGTAATGTGAAATTCATTAAAATGATTATTATTCCTAAAGCAAGTGACAATAAATTAGATTTTACCCCCATTTTTTTAAGCCAGCGTTTCTTTTGGGAAAACAACTCCTCCAAACTCTGTTCAGCCTTTGTAAAGACTGTCGCCTTATTGGTTTTTAAATAACCGATTAAATTTTTATTTCTTTCGCTTACCTTTTGAAGAAGAAATATATCATCACCACTGGCAACATCATTATTGCCTTCAAAACCCTTTAGTAGGTGAAATAAAGATTTGTTGTAAATGAGGTTCGCCCCATTGCTGAGCAATGGATTTTTAAGACCATAGCTACCCATTGTAATGGCTTGAAGTATAAGTGTTTCAAGCGCTTGAAATCGCTCAAGTATAGATTTTGTTGGTGAGATTGATACAGGAGCAATAATAAATTCTTTTTTGGATGAAAGAATATAAGTGTTTATGGCGTCTAGCCAATATATCTGAACAATACAATCTGCATCTGTGGTAATAATCCATTCGTTTTTGGCTTCTTGAATGCCCTTGTCAATGGCATCTTTTTTTGGCGAACTCGAGAGTCGTTCATTCTCCAATACCATTAGATTGATTTTTGATTTTTCTTTAAAACCTTTGATTATTTCTATTGAATTGTCATCAGAGTCATCATTCACTAAAATAACTTCGAACAATGAGTTTGGATATGCAATACGGTCTAGTGAGGCTAATAGAAGAGGTAGATTTTCAGACTCATTTCTAAAAGGTATAACAATGGTGAACTTTAATCTTTTAGAATCTTCCTGAAGCTTAATTTCTTCAACCTTTTCAAAACCTATTATCATAGTTCCTATGATAATGGTATATACTATTAAAACCAGAAAAATAAATAAAGACATAAGGAGTTTATAATACAATAAACCTCCTTCACTTAAAAGGTTGTACGGAGGTTTATGGCGACCGTAAAGTTATTTGTTTAGATTTGTAAATACTAAGAAATTCAATGTCTCTTTGTAAATAGAATTACTTAAATGAAATCAATGTCCCGAATCTTAATTGTTTTAGCAGTCTTATTTTCTACTGTTTTAGAACTTCAAGCCCAAAGAGTAAATAACCGTTGGAAGGCCCAAATTGGTGTTGGAGTCAACCGGCCATTTTGGAGTGGTTTTGAAGATGGTTTGTATGCCAATGACATTAATGGGCCTACTGTAAATCTTGGTCTCCAATATATGTTTTCTGAAACGCTTGGAGCAAAATTAGATTACGGTTTTAATCGTATGAAGAATGCCGATGAGGTGCCAAACTTCAAAATAAATTATTCAAGAATAAATGCACAAGTGGTTTACGATCCTTCAAACGCAATTGGGTTTTTGCCTAATCGAATGCGGATAGTTCTTCATGCTGGGCCTGGATATAGTATAGTAAAGCCCTTGGGTGGGTTGCAAACCGATCAATCTTATTTAAATGCTATGGGAGGCACCGAATTTCATTATGGACTTTCTGATTCCCTTTCCCTTTTTCTGGATGTTGCCTATGTTTATGGGTTTACATCGCTTGATGATTACAATCCTACTATAGAAGGTCTAGGGGCATTTAATGGCGATTTATTATATGCAACTATTGGTGTTTCAATTTCTTTAAGTGGGTGTTATACCTGTAATTAATGGAACAAGAAAAAATTATATTAGGTATAGATCCTGGAACAACCATAATGGGTTTCGGACTAATAAAAGTTGTTCGGAAATCCATGGTTTTTATGCAATTGAATGAATTGGATTTAAAGAAATATTCTGATCATTACCTAAAGTTGAAATTGATTTTTGAACGGACTATAGAATTGATTGAAACTTATCACCCTGATGAAATAGCCATTGAAGCACCTTTCTTTGGAAAAAACGTTCAAAGTATGTTGAAATTAGGTCGTGCCCAAGGTGTGGCAATGGCCGCGGGTCTTTCCAGAGAAATTCCAATTACAGAATATTCTCCAAAGAAGATTAAAATGGCGATTACGGGTAATGGAAATGCAAGTAAGGAACAGGTCGCCAAAATGCTTCAACAAACTTTGAAACTTAAATCCTTGCCCAATAACCTAGATGCTACGGATGGTTTAGCAGCGGCGGTTTGTCATTTCTATAATGATGGAAGGGTAGAGGGAAGTAAGAGTTATTCTGGTTGGGGCGCGTTCGTAAAACAAAATTTAGATCGTATAGACTAATTAGTGGTTCTTGGCAGGCATCTACATCCATATTCCATTCTGTAAACAGGCATGTTTTTACTGTGATTTCCATTTTTCGACTTCCTTGAAGCATTCAGGAGACATGGTTGAAGCTTTAATGAAGGAAATCCAACTTCGAAAACTCGAGGTTAATGAACCAATTGAAACCATTTATTTTGGTGGAGGTACGCCAAGTTTGTTTGGTAAAGAAGCATTTGATTCTCTATTTCAATCGCTTTATAATGAATTTGAAATCAGCGAATCTGCTGAAATAACACTCGAGGCAAACCCAGATGACCTTTCAGAGGAGAAAATAAGGGAGTTATCAAATTCACCCATAAATCGACTCAGTATTGGGGTGCAGAGTTTTTTCCCTGAACACTTAAAGTTAATGAACCGCGCTCATACTACAGATCAGGCACATTCAAGTTTAAAATTGGCAACCAAGTATTTTGAGAATATAACAGTCGATTTAATTTACGGAATACCGAAAATGACAATTGATGAATGGGATTATAATCTTAATCAAGTTTTAAGATATAACATTCCACATATATCTTGTTATGCCTTAACTGTGGAACCGAATACGGCGTTGGCGTCATTTATCAAAAAAGGGACATATCCACCTGTCGATGAAACGGTTGCTTTAACTCATTTCGATTATTTAAGAAAAAAGTCAAGGAGTAACGGATTTGTGCATTATGAAATTTCAAATTTGGGATTGCCAGGCTATTTTTCAAAACACAACACCAGTTACTGGAAAGGGGATATCTATTTAGGAATAGGGCCATCTGCGCATTCATTTGACGGTATTCAGCGTTCATGGAACATAAGTAATAATGTCAAATACCTTAAGGCGATCAAAGAAGGTCAACTGCCTTCTGAAACTGAGCAGTTGTCTATTACAGATCGTTACAATGAATATATTATGACTGGATTGCGCACAATATGGGGTGTGTCCTTAACTGAAGTTGAAAATAGGTTTGGTGAAATGTATACTCAGTTTTTGATGAGTGAGGCCCAGCCTAAAATTGAAGCATCTATTCTTAAGTTCGAGACAGGTAAATTGAGTGTTTTGGAGAATTCACGTTTTCTGTCCGACGGCATAGCCTCCGATCTTTTTTATATAGATGACCAATAAGGTTGCTGTCGCATGTTTGAATGCTTATCTTTACTTTAATCAGATAAATTCTAGTTAGTTGGAAACATTTTTTGGAATAGTAATAGGTACTTTGGCAAGTTTAGGCATTGTCACCTATTGGCGATCATTTCGTAAAAAACTTCAAACTAAGACCCAGTCTGTAATTCTTCTTGAGAAAATTAGAACCGTTTGTAAATTGATAACTGTTGAGGGAGATTTTGCTGAGATTTACCATTATGAAAATGTGAAAGAACGTTTTCTTAAACTTATTGAAAGCCGAAAAAAGGCTTTAGTTGTAATCAATGCCAAGGCACATGTGGGCTATGATTTGTCTAAAATTGTAATGGAATCTGATACTAACCGTAGGATGGTAATATTGAAGAACTTTCCTCAACCTGAGGTTCTCAGTATTGAAACAAACTTAACGTACTACGATAAAAAAGAAGGGTACTTCAATAAGTTTAAGGCTTCAGATCTTACAGGGCTCAATGCCGATGCAAGACAACATATTTTAGATAAGGTTCCTGACAGTGGTTTGTTGGACGCCGCAAGGCAGGAAGCTTTAGAAGCTATTCTTTTAATTGAATCCATAGTGGAAACCATTGGTTGGAAATTAGATTATTCTTCGCTTAAACTACCTGAAAAATCACAAAAGGTCATTGTGGACAAAGAGAATTAGAAATGATTAATGCGGACTTTTTAAGGGATTATTGTTTAAGAAAAAAGGGAGTTACCGAAGGCTTCCCTTTTGACGGGGATACCCTGGTATTGAAAGTTATGGGGAAAATGTTTGCATTAATTTCCCTTGAAAAGTTTGAAGAGGGTAAAGGTTCGATAAATTTAAAATGCGATCCTGAGTATGCCTTGGAACTTCGTGAAACTTACAATTGCATTACCCCAGGTTACCACATGAGCAAAGTGCATTGGAATACAGTGGAAGTCCAATCGGGTGAAATTTCTATCCAATTGATCACTGAATTAATAGATCACTCCTATCAAAAAGTGGTAGAAACCCTCACAAATAAATTGAAAGCGGAACTCGAAGGGTTATAGAATTACTCGTCCTTATTTTTATTGTTAAAGATTCCAAATCCCAGAGGAAGTAATAAAAACAAGAAAAAGAATTTCCCGGTAACTAGCCCAACAATTGTAATTGCTATACTTGCTAGGCTAATTATGATTAAAGTTTTCTTGCTCATTTAGGATAATGTCTATTTTTACAGGAATTGAATTTTTCTTCGATTAATCAGCAATTTGTTCAAATACCATTCGAATATAACAACATGAAACAATTTTACCGACCAATCAAAAATGTATTTTTAGTTCTAGCTGTAGTTGTCATTTCATTCTCCTGTGAAACGAATAAAAAGTCAAAATCAAACGAATCTGATCTTATCCATTTTATTGAAACCTTTCAGGATCATAAAGGTTATGACCGCGATAAGTATCCTCTAGGTTTATTTGCTGAGGAATATTACAAAAATGAAGCAGAATTTGCACAAAAATTGTTGGATTCACTATCTGGTATTTCTGCTGAAGGACTGTCTGAAACCAATCAAATTTCCTTGGAACTATTGAGGTTTCGGTTACAAGAAACCATCAACCAATTTCAATTTGAAGCTTACCTGAACCCCTTATTATCAGATTCTGGATTTCACAGCAACCTAAATTACCAAGTTGGTTCTTTTAGCAATTACAAAGACGTCAAAGATTATTTGGAGAAGTTGAAGGCGATTCCTGTTTTTGTGGATCAACATTTTGAGCTTCTTCGTAAAGGAATGGGAAAAGGTATTGTACAACCTCGTGTGATTTTCAAGGGGTATGAATCTACATACGAGATGCATATAACGGAAGAATATGAATCTAACTTTTTCTATTCTCCATTTAAATCCTTGCCAAACGATTTAACTGAACAACAAAAAGATTCAGTTTTAATTGTGGCCCAAAAACTTGTTGATTCTGTTGTTGTTCCACAATTTAAACGTATCAAAGAATTCTTTGAAACAGAATACCTTCCAAATGCGCCAGAGATTATTGGTGTATCAAATCAACCGAATGGTTTGGACTATTACCAAAATAGAATTAACTATTACACCACAAGTACACAGTATACGGCTGATGATATACACAAAATAGGGTTGGAGGAAGTTTCCCGTATCAAATCTGAAATGGAGCAAATAATATCTGATTTAGGGTTCGAAGGATCCTTTGATGATTTTTTCCATTTTCTCAGAACAGATCCCCAATTTTATGCTACTTCACCTAGAGAATTGTTAATGATTGCAAGGGATATGGCTAAACGAGTTGATGCCCAATTGCCGCGTTATTTTTTAACTCTTCCGCGTAAGCCTTATGGAGTTGCACCAGTGCCAGATGCCATTGCTCCAAAATATACTGGAGGAAGATATGTAGGTACAAGTAAGGATAGTAAGGAACCAGGATATTATTGGGTTAATACATACGACTTGCCGAGTAGAACGTTATATACCTTGCCTTCCTTAACGGTTCATGAAGCTGTACCTGGTCATCATTTGCAGGGTGCATTAAATAACGAGTTGGGGGATAGCATTCCTAAGTTTAGGAGGAATATGTATTTATCTGCCTATGGAGAAGGTTGGGGTTTGTATTGTGAATATTTGGCAGAGGAAATGGGTATGTATACAACCCCATATGAAAAATTTGGACAATTGACTTATGAAATGTGGAGAGCTTGCAGGCTGGTGGTCGATACGGGTATACATGCAAAGGGATGGACACGTGACCAAGTGGTTGAATTTATGTCTAAAAACACCGCATTATCCTTGCATGAAATAAATACAGAAACGGATAGATATATCTCTTGGCCTGGGCAGGCAATTTCTTATAAGATTGGAGAATTAAAGATTCGGGAGTTGCGCAAAAAAGCTGAGGAATACTTAGGTTCCGATTTTGATATACGCAAGTTTCATGAAGTAATATTAGAACAAGGAACCGTCACCCTCCCTATACTTGAAAAAAGGGTTCTTGCCTATATTCAAAAGGCAAATAACAAAGAGTAAATTTCAGATAAACTGATTAAAGTCAACACTTATATTTAAAGAGCAGATTTTTAAGAGGATAGCTTTTTACATTCGTCGCTTAGATCGTTAAAACAGAATTAATGTTTATTTAATCGAATTGTAACATTAAAATTGAATTTTGTGTTTATATTTGACTGAGAATCAATTAATAGCCACAAATTGAGTTTTTATGTTTAATTATCCTGCTTATGAATCTGAAAATTACAAATTACAACAACTTCTGTACGGTTAAGGGTGTACTCGACAAGACCCACGTACCTTTTTTCTTAGACAAATTAAGAGACATTTTATTTGAAGTAGACTCATTAACAATGAGTTTGGAAGGTTTAGACCATATTGATGCCTATGGTATGAAAGCCTTAAACCAAATTCATAATGAATTTATCAAATACAAAAAGCACTTATCTATAATAGGATTAAGAGGAAACGGGGTTTACCGCCATTTCAAGAAACATACTGCTGCTTAAAGCACAGATTTTTGATGTTTCATAAAAGAATCAGCTTGGAGTTGTAACAGTTCCTTTGCCATTTTTCTTTTGTAATTGTACAATTCCTCTTCCTCGGAAAGATCCGTATACACTTTATCATTAATTGCGCTGTCGGTTTGCAATAGCACCTTTCGCTCATTAACCTTTTGGGTTACCCACGTTTTAAGAGCTGTTTCTGAGTCTTCCAATTTAAAGTCATATTCACTTTTTGGTGAAATGAGTTTTGCGAAAATTGGAGCAGTTTCAATAGCAAGAAATAAGAGAAATATAAAGAATGAAGGTAGCCACGGCAATTCGTTCAAAGCGTTAACCCTAGCCATTAAACCATCAAAATTGTCTATGATAGGTTGGGAATCTACAACCTGGGCATCGTAAGTTGTTTCTAAATCAGAAATTTTTTGTTCGACCAATTTAATTTTCTCTGCATTTCCAGCCTTTAAGGTTTGAAGTTCTGCTAAAGCGGCATCGTGCTTATCACGTTTCTCTTTATAAACAGGACCCTTGCCCAATTTCATTGTTCCAGAGGTTCCTTCAGCTTCAGTGATATAAGTATCATAAAGGGCATTTACTTCGGCTTCCTTTGTAGTTATGTCATTTTGGAGATTTGTAATTTCCTGATTGAGATTTGTTATGGCTGGATTGTATTGTTGGGCAATTTGTTCCTTATTGGCAAGGGTAAGATCATTTTTTTGTTCCAATAAGACTCTATCGATTTCTTTTTGAAAAATCTTTAATTCTAAAGGTTTGGATATTACAACCGCAATAATAATAGCAAGGAGAATTCTAGGAGTTGCTTGTAATAGCTCATCCATAAAACTATCGCGCTTTTTTATGGTGGAAACAATAAATCGATCCAAATTAAAAATCAATAATCCCCAAACTAATCCAAAACCTACAGCGGCTGGTATATTGTCAAAAACAGTATATAGAGCATATCCAGAAGCTATAAATGCCATCAACGCAGTAAAAAATACCGTTGCACCTATACCGGCGTATTTGTTTTGTTCCCCATTGGAACAGGTTTTAAGAATTTCAGAATCAGAACCGGAACAAAGAATGAAAAAGTCTTTAAGCATGCCTTTCGTTTTATGATTGATTACTGATTAGAACGTCAATTTTATTGAATTGTTACAAAAAAGGCCCAAATAAATTGGGCCAAGTTTTAATTTTCATGTACGATGGGCTTGTTAGTAATAAATATTTTGGGGTTCTCTGTTTTGCTGTCTTGAGAAACAATATTTAAGTTCTTGTTATTCTTTAGTAGCTTTATTGCTCCGTCTGATGAAATTGGTTTTCCATTATAGAAAAATTTCGATCCATCTTTTTTGGCCATTTTTATAACAAAATCCATAGGGGAAATTGCAGGCGGAGGTGGTGGTGGAACCGGTGCCTCTAATTGGTCCCTATTTGGCGATTTAGGACTTGGGTATCCTTGAACGATTACTTCATTAATCTCACCCTTAGGTTTAGGTGCGGGATATCCCTGTACGATAACCTCTTTCAACCCATCAGGACTCGGAGCTGGTGGTGGCGGTGGCGGTAATTTTATAACTGGTAATGGCTCTGCATTTTCCCTCTGGGACACCGACATGATGCTATATAGATACTTCATGCGCTCCAATTGCCGTTTGTCTATCCTTATATCATCCTCTGGCATATTGTTATAATGCTTGGCAATTTTATTATATTCTGCAATTTGTTCCTTCGTTGCCTTCTCCTGTTGGCTTTGTGTCGAAATTGTGGATTGGGTAGGGTATTCCAATGGAATAACCTTTTTGGTACTAAATCCGTAAAATGCGATTGCAAAGAGAGGTAATGCCAATGCAAATCTCAATCTTAAGGACTTTTTGGAGGTGCGTGTTTTCATAATCTGTATTCGTTTTTTGATGGATGAATAATTAAATGAATTGACTAACTGACTGTTTTCTTTTTGAAAAGTAGTGTTTACCAGTAAGTTTGAGTATTTTATTGGGTCTGTGCCATGTGAGATTACTCCTTGGTCGGCTAAAAATTCATGATTCAGTTTAATGTATTTTTCTAAATGGTAAACCACCGGGTTGAACCACATTATAATTTTAATCAACTCTATAAATAGTATATCAATAGAATGGAGTTGTTCCGCATGGATATGTTCATGAACCAATATTTCCATTGGCAACTCATCGGTTTCAAACTTTTTCTTATTGAAAAATATAAAGGAGAAAAAGGTGTGTGGTGCTATATTGTCATTAAGTAGCACATAGGTTAAATGATGTTTTTTGCGTTTTGGATTTAATCTGATTTTATCTAAAATCGAGGATAGGTTAAATATAAATCGCAAAGCAAAAGCGAAAAAACCAATCAAATAAATTATTGTAAGGATGTTCCAAATAGAAACAATTGAACCTAGGTCAGATAAACTCTCACTTTCATTTAAAATGATTCCTTTACCAACTTCAACAAATGAGTCGTCTTTATATGAGTAAGTAGTAAGGGAAATAAACGGTATAGTAGCTGAAAGCAGTAAGATGGAAATAAGATAAAAACGCTTTAACGTGTTTTGATTTGTACTCTCCAGAAGAAACTTATAGGCAAAGAGAAATATGACCAAACAGCCCGAAAATTTTAAAATGTAGATAACTAAATTCATTTCTTTTCGATTTCTGAATCTATAATTGCCTTGAGCTCTTCTAATTCCTTTTTACTTAAATCGGTCGCTTTGGTAAAAAATGATGCAAATTGGCTGGCACTATCATTAAAGAAGTTTTTGATAAGGCTATTTACGTGCTTAGAGAAATAATCTTTCTTCTTTATCAAAGGGAAATATTCACGTGAATTTCCATAGATATTGTAACCGATATAGCCTTTATCCTTCATGCGTTTCAATAAGGTCGCTAGGGTAGTGGGCGCAGGTTTAGGATCGCTATATGCCTCCAATAAATCTTTCATGAAAGCTTTTTCTAACCTCCATAAATGGTTCATTAATTCTTCTTCTGAATTTGATAATTGCATATTTCTACAATTTAAGAATCATTTCTACAAATGTAGAATAAAAATTTAATTCTACAAATGTAGAAGCATTTTTTTAAAAAAATCCGTTCAAAAATGAACGGACTTGTTTTTATTTAGAGAGTTCAGTAAAGTATTTATAGAACCACGGAATTGTTTCTATCCCCTTCAAAAAATTGTGAATCCCAAAATGTTCATTTGGGGAATGAATTGCATCGGTATCTAATCCGAATCCCATAAGTATGGTCTTGCTGTGTAATTCTTCCTCAAACAGGGAAACTATCGGAATACTACCTCCGCTACGATATGGAATAGGAGTTTTGCCAAAAGACTTTTCATAGGCCTTTGAAGCTGCCTGATAACCAATAGTATCAATAGGGGTTACATAACCTTGTCCGCCATGATGTGGTGACACTTTAACTTTAACCCCTTTGGGAGCCAGAGATTCGAAATGTTTGGTAAATAGTTTTGTGATTTCTTTCCAGTCTTGGTGAGGTACCAAGCGCATTGAAATTTTAGCAAAGGCTTTACTCGGGATCACTGTTTTAGCACCTTCACCAGTATAACCACCCCAAATGCCATTGACATCTAAAGTTGGTCGAATAGAATTTCGCTCATTTGTGGAATAGCCCTTTTCTCCAAAAACATCTTCAATATCCAATGCCTTCTTGTACCTTTCTAATGAAAATGGCGCTTCGGCCATTTTAGATCGTTCTTCGTCAGAAAGGGTCTCAACCTTATCATAAAATCCTGGAATGGTAATATGGTTATTTTCGTCGTGTAAGTCGGCAATCATTTTTGCCAAAATATTTATAGGGTTAGCAACTGCACCACCGTATAATCCAGAATGTAAATCTCGATTAGGACCAGTAACTTCAACCTCAACATAGCTTAAACCTCTTAAGCCGGTAGTAATAGAAGGGATGTCCTTTCCAATCATTCCGGTATCGCTAATTAGGATGACATCATTTTGAAGTTTTTCTCGGTTATTTCTAACAAATTCACCAAGGTGTTCGCTACCTACCTCTTCTTCACCTTCAATCATAAACTTTACATTGCATGGAAGGTTGTCTGTTTTAGACATAAACTCCATTGCCTTTACATGCATATAAAATTGGCCTTTATCATCGCATGCCCCTCTTGCATAAATAGCGCCTTCAGGATGCGTTTCTGTTTTCTTTATTACAGGTTTAAAAGGGGGGGAATCCCAAAGGTCTAATGGATCTGGTGGTTGAACATCATAATGTCCATATACTAGTACCGTTGGGAAATCTGGACTTATAATTTTCTCACCATAAACAATAGGATGGCCTTCTGTTCCACAAATTTCTACAAACGTGCAGCCAGCCTCTTCTAAACGAAGTTTAACTTCCTCTGCTGCATTGATAACGTCGCCTTTAAATTTGGAATCCGCACTAATGGACGGAATTTTGAGAAGTTGAATTAATTCTTGGATAAATCGATCTTGGTGCTGATCTATAAAGCTTTTTATTTGATCCATGTAAATTTTTTATCGAGGGCAAAAGTACAAATTTGAATAGGAACATTTTTAATTAAGAGGCGTTTGTTAATACAAACAAATGTTTATATTTGCATCCCTATTTCAGGTGACCGCGGGTGTGGTGGAATTGGTAGACACGCTAGACTTAGGATCTAGTGCTTCACGGCGTGGGGGTTCGAGTCCCTTCACCCGCACAGAATAGTCCAAAATGGATATTTCAAAGCCTCTCAACATGAGAGGCTTTTTTTATAAACTGGAAAAAACAAATTGCCAAAACATAAGTGAGAATATCAAGACGAGGCAATAGAAAATTTTTAAAGCAAGAGGGTCATCTTTTTCCATGGTAGGTTAAAATTTGGGGTTGTAGGTAAAGTTCTAATAAATTACATTTAATCGAAACAAATATACACTTTATCGGTAATTTTGCAAATAAATAATTAGATTGAATCGTTTGTTAACCTATCGCTTGCAGTAGACCGAAGCCAGTCTCTTGGCCTTAAAAAATGGTACAAAATGGATATTTCAAAGTCTCCCAAGTTAGAGAGTCCTTTTTATTTTTCCTTCTATAAATAATGTAAATATCCAATAGCATGTTGCCTCCAAATTTAATTTCCAAATTATAAATCACTGAAAAACAACCGACTATTTATATTTCCTAAAAAAAATCAACAATCTTTGTTATGCCACCACTTTATCTATCGTTTATATAATTGAATGAACACAAACGATTTTAAGACAAAGGTCTTTTCGCTTTCAGAGAAAATTTTTCCAATGTGTGCTCGCCTTCTGGGTAATACCACCCAAGCTGAGGATGCGATCCAAGAAATTATGCTCAAATTATGGAAAAAGAGGAGACAATTTGAAAATCATCCAAACATTGAAGGTTATGTCTTTCTTACGGCCAGGAACTTTTGTTTAGACAAGCTTAAAAAGAATAGGTTGAAAATTGTGCAAGATGCTCCCTTCCAGAACATTTCTGGAACTAATAGTCAACAAGATGCTATGGAATTGCAGGAATTGAACGAGATTGTCAAGAAGATACTTAAACAATTGCCAGAACAACAGAGAGATGTATTAATGCTAAGGGATATAGATGGATATGAATATTCAGAAATATCAGAAATATTGAATTTGAAAATTGAACATGTTAGGGTATTGGCTGCAAGGGCAAGAAAACATGTAGGATTAGAATTAGAAAAAACATATTGTTATGAAAGAGGACAATATTAATAGGTTAATTGAAAGGTATAAATCAGGTGAAACAAGCCTGGAAGAGGAGAAAATCCTTTTTGAAGAGGAGTTTACTTCTGATGATTCCATTAAAAAATGGATTGAGTTTGCCAAAAGACAAAAACAATCAACTCCAGAAAATTTTAATGATACCCTTTGGGAATCTTTTCAAAAAAAGAAACAAGGCAGTGCCAGAATGTTCGCTACCGTTATTTCCGTGGCGGCATCCATAATATTGCTGTTAACATTGGTAATTAACAAGTCAGGGCAGGCCAAACTCGATTATGCAGAAAAACAGGCATTATTAGAGGAGGCCAGGAGCATGTTCAAAGAATCCCAAAGCAATATTATTTACGAGGATGAATTCATCCAGATTTATACAACTTCAGAGTAAAACAATTTATTAAACAAAACAAAAACGTAAACATTTAAATCATGAATAAACTCTTAATTACTGCACTATTATTAATGGCATCGATATCCTTGAACCATGCACAGGTTAAAGAGAAACAAGAAGAACTTGTTAAACCGGACAAACAGGAGCAATTAGGTATAATGATTAAAAGTGATGCAAAACCAGACGTTTATGTTGATGGGAAGAAATTCGAATTTAATGTCGAGTTAATTGACAAAAATATAATCGAGTCTGTAAATGTCGTTAAAGGTGAGCAGGCTATAAAAGAATATAATGCGCCAAATGGTGTTATTTTAATAACAACCAAGTTTAAGGCAGATAATAATGATACTAAGATTCGTATTAGGGGTACAGGGATTAAAGATGGAGACAGTTCCCCATTGATAATTGTAGACGGCAAAGTAGCTGAGAAAGATTACCTCCAAAAATTATCTCCCGAGGATATTGAAAGTATTAATGTATTGAAGGGTGAGAAGGCTATGGAAGAGTATAAATCGCCTAATGGAGTTGTGATTATAAAAACCAAAAAAGGAGATAAGAAAAAAGGTTAGTAAATAGCATAAAAATTGGTGAAGGTGGTAGTTTCTATTTAAATGAGGCTACCATTTTTTTATTCCATAACATGTATTGCTAATAAGGTCAGAATAAATATTCTTAATTATTACTTTCTTTATTTTCAATTAGGAAGTAAATTGCCATATTAGGTTTACCCATAAACAGCCTCTTCTTTTTAGGCTACAGTCGGTAGCCCAAACTAACTAAGTTTAAATTTTCTGATATGAACAACAGCAATACTTACGATGCCATTGTAATAGGCTCAGGTATTAGTGGCGGTTGGGCCGCAAAGGAACTTTGTGAAAAGGGTTTGAAAACATTGGTTTTAGAACGTGGCCGTTTGGTAAAACATATCGAAGATTATCCTACGGCTCATATGGAGCCATGGGATTTTCTACTGTTCGGAAATCTTTCAGCAGAGGAGAGAAAGCGTCACCACGTTCAAAGTAGAGCTGGTTTTATCCAAGAAGAGAATAAGCATTTTTTTGTTGATGATTTAAAATATCCCTATGAGGAGCAGGAGCCGTTTGATTGGATTCGGGGATATCATACAGGAGGGCGATCCATTACATGGGGAAAACAATGTTATCGTTGGAGCGATTTAGATTTTGAAGCTAATGCCAAAGAGGGTATAGGAGTAGATTGGCCAATACGATATAAAGATATTTCTTCATGGTATAGTTATGTAGAGAAGTTTGCAGGTATTAGTGGTGAAAAATTAGGATTGCCTCATTTGCCGGATGGGGAATTTTTACCTC
The DNA here is from genome assembly GCF_015476115.1 of Aegicerativicinus sediminis. Taxonomy (GTDB): domain Bacteria; phylum Bacteroidota; class Bacteroidia; order Flavobacteriales; family Flavobacteriaceae; genus Aegicerativicinus; species Aegicerativicinus sediminis. The sequence goes on from NZ_CP064295.1 coordinate 2,143,191, forward strand.
CTATGAAATTGAATTGTGTTGAAGAGCATGTAAAATCTAAAATCCAATCTACTTGGGATAATAGATATCTAACTATTGGTAGGGCTGCTCACGTGACAGTGGAACATAATGGTCGAGGTCCTTGCCAATTTAGAAACCGCTGTAATAGGGGATGCCCTTATGGGGCCTATTTTAGTAGTGTAAGTGTTACGCTTCCAGCTGCAGAAAAAACTGGGAACTTAACGTTGGTTCCAAATGCTATTGTACATAGTATTATCTATGATGAAAAGCTTGGAAAAGCTATAGGCGTGCAAGTCATAGACATGGAGACCAGTGAAAGTACAGAGTATTTCGCCAAAATTATTTTTAGCTGTGCTTCAACTTTAGGAACAACACAGATTCTGTTGAATTCAACGTCAAATAGATTTCCTAATGGTTTGGGCAATGATAGTGGTCAATTGGGGAGAAATTTAATGGACCACCATTATGCTGCTGGGGCTAGTGCAGATGTGGAGGGATTTGATGATAAATTTTATGAGGGGCGCAGGCCGAATGGAATCTATATTCCAAGATTTAGAAATATTGATGAAAATACCAAAAGAGATGACTATTTGAGAGGGTTTGGCTACCAAGGTAGTGCCCAGAGATCGAACTGGTCTTCTGGTTTAGGTAATGATGATTTTGGAGTTGATTTTAAAGAAAAGTTATTTAAGCCAGGACCTTGGAAAATGTCTATACTTGGTTTCGGAGAATGTCTGCCATATGAGGATAATAAGGTTGAATTAAATAAGGATAAGACGGACCAATGGGGAATTCCTATTCTTTCAATTAAAGCCAGTTTTAGGGAAAATGAATTGGCAATGGCCAAAGATATTGCTGAATCTGCAGCTGAGATGCTCGATGCAGCCGGGCTTAAAAACGTGAGTACCTGGAATCGTATGCATGCCATGGGCAAATGTATACATGAAATGGGTACCGCAAGAATGGGCCTTGATCCAAAAACTTCAGTTTTAAATGGTTTTAATCAAATGCATGCCGTACCCAATGTATTTGTTACTGATGGTGCATGTATGACCTCTTCCGCTTGCCAAAATCCTTCCATAACTTATATGGCGCTTACGGCAAGAGCGGCTGATTATGCGGTTCAAGAACTAAAAAAACAAAATATTTAGATTATGGATAGGAGGGAAGCATTTCAAAAGATTGCCTTGGGTTTTGGGTTTGCAATATCTGCGCCATTAGCTGTTCAACTTCTGCAATCTTGTGAGCAGGCTAAACGAGATTATTCACATCTTCAGTTTTTAAACGAGCATGAGGCTGTTTTACTAGAAGAAATTATGGAAATAATATTGCCAGAAACTGAAAGTTCTCCTGGTGCTAAAAGTTTGGGGATTATTGGTCCAACGGATGTATTATTATTCAATTTGTTAACTGATGAAGAGCAGGGCGACTTCAGAAAATCCTTGATCGCTTTTGAAACTGAAACAAATTTTATTGGTTTAGACCCTACAGGAAAGGAAAGCGCAATAAAAAGCCATCTGTTACAAAATAAACAATTGTTTTCCACCATTAAAAAAATGGCAATAATTAGTTATTTTACCCGAGAAAAAGTGGCTAAAGGATATATGAACTTTAATCCTTTGCCAGGAAATTTTAATCCATGTATTGAAGTTAATGAAAGTACTAAGGCATGGTACACTTAAATGAATAATGTTTAGAAATTTGAGAAAGATGAATTTTGTTTTTAAAATGATAATGCAGTTTAATTTTCTAAGTAAACTTTGGATTATAGTATTGTTTTCAACTTTTTTGGCTTGCAAAAATGAAGAGAAAAAGGTCTCTGTGGTTACGGCCGAAAATGAAGTTCCCAAACCTACTCAAGGGATGGTTTGGATTCCTGGCGGGAGTTTTCATATTGGGGACCCATCAGATCTAGCAAACCAACTTGAAACTAAAGAAGCTGAGGTAGAAGTTGATGGTTTTTGGATGGATGAACATGAGGTGACCAATGCTCAATTTAAAAAATTTGTTGAGGCTACCGGTTATAAAACTATTGCAGAACGACCAATACTTTGGAAAGATCTGCAATCCCAATTGCCTCCTGGTACACCAAAACCCCATGATTCATTATTGAAACCGGGATCACTTGTTTTTACTCCACCACCATATAGAGTTTCATTAAATGATTATTCCCAATGGTGGTCTTTTGTGCGAGGGGCCGATTGGAGACATCCGCTTGGGCCGTATTCTAATATAGAGGGGAAGGACAATTATCCTGTAGTTCAGATAGCTTTTGAAGATGCTATGGCTTACGCAAAATGGGCAGGAAAGCGTTTGCCTACTGAGGCTGAGTATGAGTTTGCTGCTCAAAATGGCATGGATGGGAAACCTTTTGCTTGGGGAGATGAACTTACCCCGTCAGGGGATTATTTGGCCAATTATTTCCAAGGTAATTTTCCATATGACGACAAAGGGGAAGATGGTTTTAAAGGGTTGGCCCCAATTAAAAGCTATCCTCCCAATAACTATGGGTTATATGACATAATCGGAAATGTTTGGGAGTGGACTAGCGACTATTATCGTCCGGATACTTATATGATATATCTAAAGGGTAAATCAAATCTTTGTAAAAATCCTACCGGTCCGGAGTCTAGTTACGATCCTTATGATCCATATGCTGAAAAGAGGGTTGTTAAAGGAGGGTCTTTTCTTTGTAGTTCACAATATTGTTCAAATTATAGACCCGATGGGCGTATGGCTAATTCTATAGACAGCGGGCAAAACCATTTAGGGTTTAGGTGTGTTAAGGATAAGACCGAGTAGAGAAAATCAATATATGCCTTTTGGATAGCTTCATTATTACCCAAAAGATATTTTGGTTTATTCATATTAAATAAAAACTATTTGATTCTAGTAAATAGTTTGCTATCTTAGGTTTTTCCCACAGATTAATAGCGTTTTTTAAATTCAATATTAACTACTAATTATAATTGGTTGTGAAACGTTTATTCAATTATTTCTGCTTACCTAGTGTTTTTCTAGTCTCTATTTTATTAATTTCTTGTGGCGCCTCAAACACAAAAATGACGGGTAGCTGGAAGAATCCAGATGTAACTCCAAAAAAATATGAAAGTGTTTTCATTGTTTTTATTGGTGGTAATCAACAATTGAAGCAGCAGGTAGAGGATGAATTAGCCGCTCGGGCTAGCCTAAAAGGACTTTTGGCCACAAAAAGTAAAGATGTGTTTAAACCTACTTTCGGTAGGGAATCAATGCCAGAACAAGAAGAATTATTATCTGAAATTCGCGAATCTGGGGCTCAGGCTATATTTACTGTTGCTCTAAAGGATAAGGAGACCACAACACGCTACGTTCCTGGCACAACAACCTATTATCCCTTAGGATTTAGGCATTACGGAAGATTTTATGGTTATTACGCAAACTATTATCCTATGGGGTATGATCCTGGGTATTATAAACAGGATAATGTGTATTACTTGGAAAGTAATTTGTACGATGTTGAAACTGAAGAATTGCTGTGGTCTGCTCAATCCAAAACATATAATCCTTCTAATTTTGAGTCATTCGTAAAAGGGTATACGGAAGCTTTAATTGAACAATTAATTAAAGATGGCCTGATTAAACCTTAAAATTTATTGGGTCTAGTTCTGCAAGAATTACTGTTTCCCAACATTACAATATAAATACGTTTGCTTGTGAAATATATATTTACTCTAATTTCATGTCTTATTTTTTCATCCATTTTACATGCTCAGACTGATACAATCGTGCTAAAAAACAAGGATAGATTGATTGGTGAAATTAAAAAGATGGAAAATGGTGTGCTCACTGTTGAAACAGATTACAGTGATGATGACTTTAAGGTTACCTGGTTAGAAATTGAAAGCGTAAACAGCACTCAAGTTTATTTGATTACCCTAGAAAATGGTGATCGACTTACGGCCACCTTAACATTGGGGAGTCAGTCTAATATGCTGGTTTTGAATACAATTGATGGTTTTAAAGAGGTTTCTATAGATGAGATTGTTTATTTAAAACCAGTAAAATCTAGTTTTATCTCTAGGTTAGACGCTTCTATTTCATTTGGTTTTAACTTTACCAAAAGTCAAAATTTAAAACAATTTACAGCCAGAAGTAGCATAGGTTATACGGCAAATTATTGGAGTCTACTAGGTTCTTATAATTCAGTAAGGAGTAAACAGGAAAATATTGATGAAATTCAGCGGACGGAGGCAAAACTCCAGTTTAAGTACTTTTTAAAAAGGGATTATTTCATTCTGTTGATTTCAGAATTTCTGTCAAATGACGAACAAAAATTGGATTCCAGGTTAACAAATAGAACGGGTGTTGGTAAGTACTTTATCCATACAAATCAAGTTTATTTTGGTGCAGGTGGGGGAGTTGCTTGGAATAATGAAGAATTTTCTGATGAAGAAATAGGGTCTAGAAATAGCTTTGAAGGATTCTTAATGGCCGAGCTCAACATTTTCGACATGAAAAATATTGATCTTCTTTCCAATATAACTTTTTATCCAAGTTTTACTGAAAGCAAAAGATATAGGGTTGATTATAAAATCGATTTAAAATACGATTTACCCCTAGACTTTTTTATCAAATTAGGTTTTACCTATAATTTTGATAATCAGCCTGTAGAGGGTGCTTCAAAGGATGACTATGTGCTACAGACTACTTTGGGATGGGAACTTTAAATACATATTATAATAGTGAGCCATGAAAAAGATTTTTTCCTCAATTTTTTGTTTTCTCTGCTTTATATTCTTGTCTCCTGATTCCTTAATTGCCCAAGATACACATTATTGGTCGCAGCAATTTGGTACTCGGACAGCCTTGTTATCTGGGGCTGTAATTGGTGGAGCTGATGACAATACTATGATTTATTATAATCCGGCTGGTTTGGCAAATTTGGAAAATTCAACCATTTCCGTAAATGCCAATGCTTATAGAATTGAGAATATTAAAATATTTAATGCGCTTGGAGACGAAGCGGATTTTAAAAGCAGCAATTTGGGCTCGGTTCCTTTATTGGCGAGTGGGATGATAAATCTTAAAAATGAAAAATGGAAACTAGGCTATGGTTTTATGGCCCCAGTAGATTTTAAATTTAAGGGTATTGCCAGAGTGGACGGTAACTATAATATTATTGAAGATGCAACAAGCCCAGGGAGTGAAGAATTGGTTGGCGAAAGCGGATTGTCGAGTAGGTTAAATGAGGTTCTGTTTGCTGTTGGTTTAGGAAGGGTGATTAATGAAAATTTCTCAATCGGACTATCTAATCTAATTACTGTGCGTTCACAGGATTACGCGCGAAACTTTTCAACTTATGTATTTTTAAATGATATCGAGGAAACCTTTGTTGGAGGAAATTTAACCCAGAATGTTGAATATTATAATATTAGGTACGCCTTAAAATTAGGTGCAATTTATAGCATGAAGAATTGGAGTTTTGGCGCAACGATAACCTCTCCGTCATTAAATATTGGGGGTAAGGGAACCGTTGCTGCCAATATTGTGGCCAAAAACATTCAATTAAGTGAAAACGGTTCTCCTCAAAGCGGTGTGGCAACGGATCGACAGGGTGAATTAAAAACTACATTTAAATCGCCTTTCACTTTTGGGGCGGGGGTGAATTACGATAATGGCAAATCTTATCTAGGGTTATCTATTAATTACTTTGCCGGTATAGATGGTTATGATATTATGGATATAGCTCCTAATACATTTGTGAGACCAGCCGATTTGGCACCTCAACTTACAAGTGATCAATTTATGAGTGTGCGTTCTGCTGCTAAATCGGTAATGAATGTTGCCATCGGTTATGAGTACCGACTTACTGACTCGGTTTCTCTCTTGGCAAGTGCGAGAAATGATATGTCTTATTTTGATAAGGAATTACTGGGCTCAGGAATAAGAACAACTATAAGTTCATGGGATATATTTCATTTTACTACTGGTGTAACCATAAATAGAAATAATAGCAATTTAAGTTTAGGGTTGTTGTTTAGTGCAGGTACTTCTGAAAATTATCAGCAAACAGGAAATTTAAATAATCCATCCTCCAGTTCTCTTTTAGATGGAGTTACTTCTATAACTAAAGCGAATTATTCATCTTTAGGAATTCTATTTGGTTATACATTCTATTTTAAAAAATTTTAAAATTGATATAGGTTGAAGTCAATAGTATTTCAACCATTCATAATACAATTCTAATCATATGAAACCAAAGCAAAACTCTTTTCGTCCATTGGTTATTGGAGGGCTATTTTTCCTAATTCCGATATTACTATTCATATTTTTAATTAGGCATACATTGGCCATACTTAAACCTATGGTATCTAAATTTTTGGTATTCCTAGATATACAAACGGTTATAGGCGCCTATACGGTTACAATTTTAACTGTTTTCGTCCTAATTTTAATTGCATACATCAGTGGTGTCTTAATTAAAAAAGGAATTATTCATAATTGGAATAATGATATTGAAAATCAGTTATTCATGTTATTTCCGAGTCTTCAAATGATGAAATACAAATATTTAAAGGAAGAAGATCAATTAGGAAACAATAATTATTGGAAAGCTATTTTATTAAAGGAGGATACCTATTACGTAATTGCTTTTATTACCCATAAAGATGAAACCGGAAATATCAGTGTTTTAATACCTGATGCTCCTCGTATGGGTGGAGGTGAGATACGGTATTATAAAGATTCGGAATGCATTTATATTCCCATTTCAATGCAAGCCGCGATGCGTGCTTTAAATAGTTTTGGAAATAAAGGAGACTTAGCAGCCGAACTAACTGCCTAAAAAAACACCTATTAAAAATATAAATAACATCTAATTTGGATTACTTAAGAAGGTTTTTAGTCGCTATCATTCTGTTAAGTTCTGGAGTGGGTTTTGCCCAAAAAATTGAAGGTGATACAATTCAAAAAACTCCCAAAACAATTGATTTTAAGTTGATGCCGTATCTAGGCTATAATAGAGATATGGGCTTCATGTTTGGGGCCATTCCAATGATCATGTACCGATTAAATTCTAAGGATAGTCTTTCGCCAAAATCCATGTCTGGGGCAACTGCACTCTATACAACCAACAATTCCTATTTCGTGGCCCTTTTTAACCGTTTTTTCTTGAATGAGGATAAATGGAGAATAACCATGTTTGGAGTTACGGGTAACCACTACTCGCAATTTTTCTTGGATTTTCAGGATGCGTCGGATTTTTATGATTATAACACTAAAACAACCATTGCAAGTATTGGATTCCAACGCCTCATAAAGAAGCACTTTTACTTAGGACTAAACTATACCTATTCCCATTATGACACTGATTATGAAGATGAGGTATTAGAATCTTCGATTACTCAAACAAATGGGTTGGAAGTGAATACCCAATACGACAACCGTAATTCTATTTATTATCCCACAGATGGATTTAATGCGCGGATAAAATGGCTAATGATCCCTGAGTGGTTTAGCAATGATAATGCGGCAAATAAATTAAAATTTAGTTACAATCAATACTTTGGCCAACAAAATGACCGAGATGTGATTGCTGCAAGATTTTCAGCCTTGGTAGGCTTGGGTGAATTACCCTTTGAACAACAAGAAACCATAGGAGGTAAGGATATTAGGGGGTATTCTGAAGGTAAGTATAGAGGTGACGGTATCATAGCTTTACAAGGGGAATACCGCTTTAACTTCCATTCCAAAATGGGGCTAGTGGCTTTTGGGGGGTTATCGACTCTCTATGGCTCTGCGAATGATGATTTTAACTGGAAATTGTATCCCGGTGCTGGTGCGGGTTTTCGATATTTAGTATTCGACGAGGAACATTTTAATATTGGTATTGACGCCGCTGTGGGTAAGAAAGACTGGGGTATTTATTTTAGAATTGGAGAAGCATTTTAGGCACGCGATTATGTTTAAATTATTATCTCAAGATTATAAAATAGTTAAAATGTTGTTTTGTTTAACCTTTAATTGGTTTCTTTAGTCAAAAAAGCAGTGGTGTTTAACTAAAATTATTATATTTAAATTATGATAAGGAGTTAGGTTTTTCTGTCTCCTTATTTTTTCCAATTCTGCCAAGTACCTACCAACTTATAGGCGAACAACCGTTGACCTGGTTTCCCCTACATTCGCTCTTGTGGTAAATTCTTTGTTGGCCTATTTTAATAGCATTGCATATTAAGGTCATTGTTGTTGATAATTGCCGTATTGATTGACTTTTAAAACTGATAATCTAACCTATCATTTGTAAAAAAATTTTATTTCAATACTTAATTATAAAATTATGACCCAACATGTTATCCAATTAAATAGGTTACTTCTATTTATTTTTCTATTACCTATTATTTCCCTAGCCCAAGACAAACCTAATATCCTCATCATTTTTCCTGATGATGTTGGTTGGAGTAATGTGAGCGCTTATGGAAATGGCGTTATGGGATATACAACCCCAAACATAGACCGTATCGCCAAAGAAGGTATTATGTTTACTGAACATTATGCACAGCCTTCTTGTACAGCAGGGCGTGCGGCATTAATTACAGGCCAATACCCTATTAGAAGTGGTATGACTACTGTTGGTAGACCCGGTGGCCCTCTAGGGCTAAAAAAAGAATCACCAACCCTTGCCGAAGTTCTAAAAGAGCAAGGATACGCCACAGGACAATTTGGTAAAAACCACTTAGGTGATCTTAATTCACATTTACCAACTGTTCATGGTTTTGATGAATTTTTTGGCAATCTATACCATTTAAATACCCAGGAAGAATATCAACAGAAGGATTACCCCCAAAACCCTGAATTTTTTAAAAAATATGGCACACGTGGCGTATTACATACTTGGGCAACTAATACGGATGATACTACTGTAGATCCTCGTTTTGGGAAAGTTGGAAAACAAAAAATTGAAGATACAGGCCAACTTTCAAAAGAGCGTATGGAAACCGTAGACGAGGAATTTATTGCAGCTTCTCTTGATTTTATGAAGAGGGCCAAAAAGGATGATAAGCCATTTTTTGTTTGGTTAAACCCAAGTCGCATGCATATGTTTACTCATCTAAAGCCTGAAAACAGGTATTTGGCACTTCCTTATACAACTGAACATGATATGTATGGTAGTGGAATGATAGAGCATGATCAACATGTTGGGATGATCTTAGATGAACTTGAAAAAATGGGTGCATTAGAAAACACCATCGTAATTTATTCTACTGATAATGGTCCTGAACACAGTGCACGTACCCATGGTGGAACGACTCCATTTAGAGGAGAAAAAATGACGACTTATGAAGGCGGCGTACGCGTACCTATGATGGTAATGTGGAAAAACCATATCCCTGAAGGTCAGGTGTTGAGAGGAATCCAGTCTCATATGGATATATTCACCACTTTGTCGGCTGCAGCTGGAGTTCCTAATGTTGCAGAAAAAATGAAAAAGGAACGAAAACAATATATTGATGGTGTCAATAATCTAGATTATTGGTTAGGCAAAAGCGAAAAGAGTAACCGTAACAACTTTATTTATTACCATGAATCTGATATTAGGGCGATACGTGTAAACCAATGGAAATTAAACTTCCAGACTAGCGAAGATTATTATGCACCATACATAAAGCATAAATTCCCTATCATGTACAATCTGCATTTCGATCCTTACGAAAGCTTTGATAATACAACCGATCGTTCAGATATTATTCAAAGAAAACAGTTCCTTAACGAACCGGTGCAGGAAATTCTTGGTGAGCATATTAAAACGCTTCAAGAATATCCTCCAGTTCAAAAAGCAGCAACACTTGACTTTTCTGAATTGGTTAAACAATTACAGTCAGGAAAGCAATAATTTAATTAATTCTAAAATTCATATACTTCAATTCAAATCATGAAATACTCAACATACTCTTTGAAATTTCTTTTATGGTTTTTCATTTCAATACCTTTTTTTCTTTCTGCCCAAGACAAGCCAAATATTTTGGTAATCATGGTAGACGATGTGGCGCCTAATTCGTTAAGTGCCTATAGTATGGGGATGCAATATCCTACCCCAAATATTGATAGAATTGCCAAAGAAGGCGCACTTTTTACAGATCACTATTCACAACCTAGTTGTACCGCTGGAAGAGCTGCATTTATTACAGGACAAAAACCTGTAAGAACAGGACTTACAACTGTAGGCCAACCTGGAAATCCACTGGGGCTTAAGCCAGAAGACCCTACCTTGGCTGAACTTTTAAAACCTCTTGGCTATATGACGGGTCAATTCGGTAAGAACCACTTAGGAGATCGCAATGAGCATCTTCCTACCGTGCATGGTTTTGATGAGTTCTATGGCAACCTTTATCATCTTAATGTATCAGAAGAGCCTGAACAGGCAGATTACCCAAAATCGTCAGAATTTGCAAATAAATATGGTCCTCGTGGGGTCATAGAATCCTTTGCTACAACTCAAATGGACAATACAGAAGATCCTCGGTTCGGTAAAATAGGAAAGCAGCGAATCACGGATACTGGACCGTTAACCAGTGAAGATATGAAAACCTTTGATGATGAATTGGTTCGAAGGTCCAAGGACTTTATGAAACGCGCTAAGGACGCTAATAAACCTTTCTTTATTTGGCATGCCACAAGTCGAATGCATGTTTATACAAGGCTAAAGGAAGAATCTAAAAATCTTGCAACCGGCATCAGTACCGATATGGATTTGTTCGGTCATGGTTTAATTGAACATGATGGGCAGGTTGGAGAGTTGTTGGATTATATGGAAGAACTAGGTATTGACGATAATACAATCGTAATCTATACTACGGATAATGGTCCAGAACAGAGTTCTTTTCCCCATGCTGGTGTCACCATGTTTAGAGGTGAAAAAATGACCACTTGGGAAGGTGGATTAAGATCTCCTTTTTTGGTAAGATGGCCTGGGAAAATTCCTGCCGGACTTGTTAGAAATGGAATATCCGCCCATGAAGATGTATTGCCAACATTAATGGCCGCTGTGGGAAATCCAAATATTTCTGCTGAATTGAAAAAAGGTAAAAAAGTAGGAGATATGACCTATAAAGTTTATGTAGATGGTTTTAATAATTTGGACTATTGGACAGGTAAGACAGATAAATCAGCTAGAAATTATTTCTTCTATTATTATGAAAGTGGTTTAACTGCGATGCGGGTAGGGCCTTGGAAAATGCACTTTGCCACCAAGGAGCGTTATTTTGATGATATGGTCTCCCATACCATGCCTCAACTGTTCAATTTAAGAAAAGACCCGTTTGAGCACTACGACGATATAACTGGGTTCCATTTAATGATGGAAAAATCTTGGGTTATGCAACCTGCCATTGGCTTGTTGAATGATCATTTATCCACATTCAAGGAATTTCCACCTAGACAGGCTTCGGCATCTTTGGATATAAACAAGGCTATTGATGCCATTCTTAAGTCTAAAGCAAGACAATAAATGTTTCTTAAATTAGAAATAATACAATCATAATCCCATGAAAATTTTGCGTTTGTCTTTGAAGAATTAGGCGTGAAAAAGAAAACCTGCTCAACAATTATATGGGGCGTGATAACGCCCCTTATAATTAATTAACAAATTTTTATAGTGATGCATTTAAGTTTGAGAATCATTACGACCATCTTAATTGTTTTTCCACTAATCTCTTGTGTGAAAGATGCAAAAGAAGTAACAATTGAAGAGGATTCCAATAGTGATAAAGTAAGTGACATTTCTCTGCTTAGTTGGGCAGAAGACCCAAAAAATAGAATAGAATCTTGGGTAAATACTGTTACAGATTCATCTTCTTCTAATTTTATTCCTGTCGAAGATCGCATTGCTGTGTTCGATAATGACGGCACCTTATGGCCAGAACAGCCTTGGCCAAATCAATTACAATTTGCATTAGATTATGTAAAGGCTAAAATAAATGAACGTCCAAATTGGCAGACTGATCCCTTTTTAACCCAAATTTCTAAGGGAGATTATAGCGTATTAGAGAAGGCTAGAAAAGAAGATGTTTACAATTTAGTTTATGCCTCACATGCAGGCATGACTGAGAGTGAATTTAAGGAGGCGGTGATGAAATGGATGGATACAGCGACCAATAAAAAATATACGCGAAAATTTAATGAATTGGTTTATTCGCCTATGCTTGAGCTGCTTGAATATTTAAGGCAGAACCAATTTAAAACCTTTATTGTAAGCGGTGGAGGTGCTGATTTTATGCGAGTTTTTGCTGAGGAGGTATATGGCATTCCCCCTTACCAAGTCATTGGTAGTTACGGTGATACCTCTTTTGAATTTGTAGATGGAAATCCAATAATTTCTAAGATTGAAGGAGATATTTTTTATGATGATAAGGAGGCAAAACCTATAGCCATACATAGGTTTATAGGGAAACGCCCAGTATTTGTGGGGGGTAACAGCGATGGAGATCAAGCAATGATGGAATATGCCTCTGCATCTAATTACAACACCTTATGTGTTCTCCTTCATCACACTGATGAAGAAAGAGAATATGCCTACGACAAAAAAACATTAAGCGGTCATATGGAGACTGCTTTAGAGATGGCTAAGGAAAAAAATTGGTTGGTAGTTGATATGAAGAAAGATTTTTTATCCATTTTTCCATGAATAGAAAATTAAACAAAAAACCCCGAGAATATTTTGCGTTGAACCATTTAAATTAAAGCGTGAAAAAAGTAAACCTGCCCAACATTTGTATGGGACGTTACGGCGTCCATACTTCACTTAAAATTCCTTAAACAATGAAATTAAAGATTTTCATTCTACTTCTATTCGTTTTGAGCATGATAAGCTCACGAGCTCAGCAAATTAGTGTCTTTGATGAGGCGGTAACAATTAAAGATAATTTAGAACCAGTCATTCCTCGACCCGATCAGGAAAAAATTGCTAGTAAAAAACTTAGTGATCTTCAGGCGAAAATGGGAAAAAAACCAAACATACTCATTTTCTTGGTTGACGATTTGGGCTGGGGAGATATAGGTGTAAATGGAGGCGGTGTTGCTGTTGGTGCCCCAACTCCAAATGTTGATCGTCTCGCCAGAGAAGGTAAACGATTTACCTCTTTTTATTCGACACCAACATGTACGTCATCCCGGGCAATGATGTTGACGGGGCGACAACCTATCAGAAGTGGACTTACAAGACCATTGCTAAGCGGTGATAAAGTATCAACTAATCCATGGGAAGTAGAAGTTACACAAGCTAAGTTATTAGGTACAGCAGGCTATAAGTCTGCTCTTATTGGGAAATGGCATATAGGGGAAGCTGAAAACATGTTGCCTCATGAAGTTGGTTTTGACTATTTCTATGGCCTTCCTGCTGTACAATCTGATTATACCCAGTTTTTAATTGAAAGACAATATTCTGACATGATCAATAATAAGGAACTTCATGACAAAGCATTTCAGTTGCAACCCGAAGGACTTATTAAGGGAAATAAAGGAGGTGGACGCGAAGTAGGCTTTGAGATTAAAACCATTGAAGAACTTAGACAAATAGATGAAAAACTAAAAGAAGAATCCATCAAATTTATTCAAGAGCATTCTGGGAAGTCTCCATTCTTTTTGGTTCACTCATTTACTGCCATACATAACGATACTTATTGTGGTGAAGATTATATTGGTAAAAGTCCTGCAGCGATGCCTGTTAAGGACGCCATTGTTCAAATGGATGATATTGTTGGGGATATTATGAATTCTCTAGAAGCAAGTGGTCAACTTGAAAATACCTTGGTTATCTTCACATCAGACAATGGTGCCAATGAAGATGTATTCCCAGATTCTGGTTATCATCCTTGGCGTGGAGGTAAAGGAACTACTTGGGAAGGTGGTGTAAGGGTTCCTTGCATAGCTTATTGGAAAGGAATGATTGAACCAGGTCAGGAAACAAATGGATTAATGGACCTTTCTGATATTTATATGGTATCATTACGTGTTGGCGGGGTATTAGACAAATTGCCGAATACTTTATATTTCGATGGAATCGACCAAACACCTTACCTTTTAGCAAAGGATGGGAAGTCTCTACGTCAGGCAGTATTTTTATGGAATTCAACAGATTTTTGTGCTATGCGATGGAAAGATTATAAAGTCCATTTTCAGGTTTTTGAAACAAAGGAAACCCGAAGAAACATCGATGCTTCTTTGCTTACAAGAATAGGAACAGCTCCTTGGGTATTTAATTTAAATGTTGACCCCAAAGAAATGGCAAGTGAAGGGCATCGCTATTTTGAATGGGGACTGCCTGCTGTTGTAGCTTTTCAAAAACGACATATAGCAACGATGAAGAAGTATCCCAACACAGATTTGGGCCTTGGATTTTAAAAAAATATGCAATAAAATTTTATAAACGGATCATGAAAAAATTACTTATTCTTCTAATGCTTCATTTTGGGCAATAAAACGAATTATCTCATTTTTCTAAATCTTTAATCATGATTAAAAACCTTATTTCTAAAATTGGATTTTTACTTTTCATAAGTGCACCAGTTGGTGTGGTAGCCCAAGATGATTCTGGAGGTAGTTCGGCCTCTGATTTGGCAAAGCAATTGGCTAACCCCGTTGCCAGCCTTATTAGTGTGCCGCTTCAAAACAATTTTGAATTCAATGTTGGGCCAAATGAAGGCTTTAAGTATTTACTAAATGTCCAGCCTGTCATTCCAATGAGCCTAAGCGAAAATTGGAATTTAATAAGCAGAACCATTGTGCCAATAGTATCCCAAAGCGATGTATTTGTAGATGGCCAAAGTGATTCAGGTATGGGTGATATTGCCCAAAGTTTGTTTTTCTCTCCAAAAGAGCCCACCGAAGGAGGTTTGGTTTGGGGAGTGGGCCCTGTCTTACTTTTGCCAACGGCCACAAATGATGCCTTGGGAGCGCATGTATGGGGCGCAGGGCCAAATGCTGTTTTCTTAAAATTAAAGGGCCAATTAACCTATGGAGCACTGATCAACCATATGTGGTCCTACGCTGGTGACGGCAATCCTTTAAGTGCCAGCTTTGTGCAGCCATTTTTTACATATGCAACTCCATCTGGAAGTTCCTATACTATCGCGGCGGAAAATACTCAGAGTTGGTTGAATGATATTTTTACTGGTTTTATTGGGGTTTATTACGCCAAGGTCACCAAATTGGGCAAACAAATGATTCAGCTTGGAGGTGGACCAAAAGTGTATTATGGAAATAGTCCACTAAATCCTGATTGGGGGTTGAGGTTAAATCTTATTCTTCTCTATCCGAAGTCATAGGTATTACAATACTTTACCTTTAAAAGTACATGGTAAATAAATTTTTGTTTTCTAATAGGTGTTTAAGTTTAACCATTTTGTTATTGGTTTGTTTTGGTTCACTCACAATTCATGCTCAGGAGGAACAAGCTTATACAGTAATACGTAATACTTCAGAAACTCAAGAGGAAGAGCAAGAAACTTTAAAAAGACACAAACTAGCCTTATATCTTGGCTCTTCTTTAGTGCCAGAAGGTAGAAGTTTAGGCACTAATGAAAATGTAACCTTGTTGGCCCCCACTTTTGGTTTTTCATATGAATATTGGATTGCGGAGCGCTGGGCAATAGGTACATATAATGACATTGAAATCATTAATCTTTTGGTAGAGGAGGAGGAAGGCAACTTTTTAGAAAGAGAAAATGCGGTTGTGTTAACCTTGGGACTAACCTACGAATTAATGCCCCGATTAACGGTGACCGCTGGTGGTGGTTTAGAAACTGATAAAAATGAAACACTTGGGGTAGTAAGATTAGGTAGCGAATATGTGTTGCTTGAGAAAAATGAGTGGGAATTATCTGCAACCCTAAACTATATTCACAAAGACGTTTATGAAATTTTTGGTTTCGGTTTAGTTTTTGGGAAAAGATTCTAGTGTGATATTCAAGGCTCTACAAATTGATTATTTAAATTAAACTGTTAGATAATCAGTCCATTAAAAAAAATGTATATATTTGATAAATCTATTAATCCAATAGGATAAATAGTTAGTTAGCTTTGTTTCACTAATCAAGCCTCGATTATAAGGGTACTATTCTTTTATGAATAGTAAGAGGTAAAAAACGAGCAATCTAGTTTTATTAGTAAAAACCTTCTGGCCGCTATTCCAGAAGGTTTTTTAATTTAAGCTTAACCTTGGAATAACGTTTATCTAACATCTGTAAATTATTTTTGGAGGAGTTAGTTAGAATATAGGTTAGATTGTTATTACTACAGTGAATCTAGAACCCTTCTCCCATTAGCCTGTTTAGAGAAGGGTTTTTCTTTGGATAGTGTTAAGTCTTGTTTCAATGCTGTTATTCCTAGGGGATAACAAAATGTATTTTTGGGATCTCCAAATGAACAAGATCTTAACAAAGATTGTTATGGATTAGAAACATAAACCTCTGTACTTAAGGGTGTACAGAGGTTTTTTGGTTGATAGTTGGAAAGCATTCTAAATCTGCCCTCGGAAAAAATCTAATATTTTCTGTCTAAGCACATATTCATATTTAACATTTGCAAGATTTACCCTGGCATTATCTAAGTTGGTTTTACTTATAATATATTCCACACTGTTTGTAACCCCATTATTGAATCTGATTTCATTAATTCTAAAAGATTCTTCATAAGCCTTTACTTGTGTCTGAAGGACTTCATAACGTTCAGAAGCAGCTTCCATGTCGTAGTAAGCTTCCTTTATAAACTGTCTGAATTCTAATTTGGTTTGATTCAAGGTGTTTTCTGCCTGTGAGCGTTTAATTTTTTCAAGTTGAACATTGTTCTTAGCCCTGAAGCCATTAAATAAGGGTATGGAAATCGCTAGACCAAAGTTTGAAAAAACGTTGTTTTCAAATTGATCTTTAAAAGGTATTTCTTCAGGAGTGAATGAGGTTTGCTCCCTGAAAACATCAAAATTTGTCCCATTAATAGAAACATAATCACCTGTGGGGTTAATCATGGTTCCGGTTTCAGTGAAAATTCTAGCAGCACTAGAGTAATTGGTATTGAGGTTGGCAAAGAATGAAAGTTCTGGCACATATAGGGAGCGTGCTACCGCCACACCTTTATTGGCAGCTTCAACCTTTAATTCGCCAGATTTTATAGAAGGTAATTCCTTAAGAGCTTCTTGATAAATTTCATCTGGGGTGTAACCATATGGACTAGCATCAATGAGTAATTGCATTTGGTCAGGGTCTAGTTCCATTTCAGTATTCATCCATTGCTGCAGGTTTAATAGGGCATCCTTCAACGTATTTCTAGCTTGAATGAGAGAAGCTTGATCTGTTGCAAACTGACCCTGTAAATCTCGATACTCTGCAGGATTGCCAACTTCTTGGTCATAGAGTGTTTTTAAGCGATCCACCTGTCCTTCACTTGTAGTAATTCTACCCTCAGTTAACGCCACTAAATCTCTTGCACTTAACACTTGAAGAAAGCCTAATGTAACGTTCAACATTAAGTCTTGTCTTGCAGCTTCAACATCCATCTCAGCAGCTTTATAATTTAGGTTGGTCTGTTTCAACGTGTTTAAAAGACGGAAACCATTAAAAACAATAGCATTCAGCCCCAAGTTGGCATTTGAAAAGGTTAAGGATTCATCTATATAACTGTTGGTATAGGGATCTATACTACGCCCATTGGAGTTTCCCAAATTCATGCTTCCATTAATGGTTGGAAGTAAATTGTTTATCGAACGCTTGTAATTTGCACGGGCGGTTTGGGCATCTAATTGATTGTTTTGGTAATTTAAATTGTTATCCAATGCTATTCGGATGCATTCATCCAATGTGAGTATTTCATCATTTGTCTGGCTAAAGCCTAAAGATGAAATCATCATACAAAATATAATCAATCGTAGTTTCATAAATCAAGATTTTACCCAGCCGCCATCAAGCAAATTCAAAATGCGATTGCCATAAGCGGCGTTGGTTTCAGAGTGCGTAGCCTGTATTATGGTTACACCATCCTTGTTCAATTCTTTAAAAAGTTCCATGATTTCTTCCCCTTGTTTAGAATTTAGGTTTCCTGTGGGTTCGTCAGCTAATATCAATTTTGGCTTTCCAATCAAAGCCCTTGCAATTCCAACCAATTGCTGTTGGCCACCACTTAGTTGGGATGGAAATAAATCCTTTTTGCCCACTATGTTGAACCGGTCCAGCATATCGGCTACCAATGCCTTTCGTTCTGAAGACTTAATCTTTTTATAGAGTAAAGGTGTTTCTATGTTTTCATAAACGGTGAGTTCATCTATGAGATGATAGGCCTGAAACACGAATCCAATATATTCTTTATAGAGATTGGCACGATGTTTTTCCTTCATTTGGTGTACTGGGGTATCTAAAAATGTGTATTCTCCTTCATTGAATGTATCGAGCATTCCTATGACATTTAACAAAGTAGATTTGCCAGAACCCGAGGGTCCCATAATGGAAATAAATTCACCTTCCTCAACTTTAAAATTGATATCTTTTAAAAGGAAAATTCGTCGACCACCTGTGGTGACCCATTTGAAAATATTATTTAGTTCTAATAGCATAATTATATTATTCGTTTCTTAAACTTAAAATTGGATTTTCTCTCATCGCTTTTACGGCTTGTAATCCAACAGTGATGATTGCGGTTATTAACAATATAGAAGCGGATGCAATAAAAATTAGCCAATTTAATTCGTATTTGTAGGCAAAGTTTTGAAGCCAACGTCTGCTGGCTATCCAACCCAAGGGTATTGCAATGGCAGTTGCAATAGATACATAAAGAATGAAACGGCCACTAACTGCTTTAAAAATATCTAGTGCGCTGGCGCCTAATACTTTTCTAATCCCTAGTTCTTTAGTGCGTTGTTTTATTAGAAATGCACTCAAGGCAAACAATCCCATTACAGCAATTAATAGGGCCACAATTGTAAAATAGCCCACTACTTTTTGGATCCGCAGATATTCTGCATATAGCTTTTGAAAATTTTCATTCAGAAATGAATAGCGCATCGGGAAATCGGGCTCGATTGTTTCCCAGATATTTTCTATTTGAGCTAACGTATTTTTTGGATTTCCAGAGGACAATCTGGCAATAATTGCCCCTCCAGAAAGATAACTACAGGCTTCATTACCAATTAGAAACATAGTAGATTGTATAGGTCTATTGACACCTTCCACTTGAAAATCTTTTATAACACCAACAATTTCAATCGGCACAGTGTCGCAATGTTGAAAGCGCAAAACTTGCCCAATAGGATTTTCCAACCCCATCTGTTTGGCAGCCGTTTCGTTTATAATCGTAGATCGCGTATGTTGATCGTTGTATCGATCATCTAACCATCGTCCTGAAATTAATTTAGCATCAAGGGTTTTAAAATAATCTGTACTTATCTTAACTTCATTGAATCGCAATGTTTTAGCATCCCAAAGGAGTCGGTTCGAAGTCGTATCGATGTACTTGTCGCCAGGCACCGTTGTGGTTTTAGAAACTGACGAGATACCTGCAATTGCAAGTAATTTTTCCCTAGTTAAATCAAAATTTTGTTCCCTGGTATTTTGGGTAGTTTGAATTCTAATTACCTGTTCATCATTAAATCCTTTGTCCTTGTCTTGCATAAATGAGACCTGTTTATAAATGACAACACTGCAAACTATAAAGAAACCAGAAAGAACAAACTGACCAATAATGAGGACATTTCGTAGCCCCATACTGCCAACTTTTTGTTTAGTTTGTCCTTTTAATACTTGGATAGGATTATACCTTGAAGCAACAATGGAAGGGTAAAGGCCTGATAAAGTTGCAACAGCTAAAAGAATACAAAGTATTTGTGCGAATACCCATAATAGGGAACCTTGAAGAAGGGTAAATGAGATATTGAAAACTGTTTTAAACCAAGGAAGCATAAGAAAGACAAGCAAGGCTGCGATTATTACACTGAGCATTATTTGGAAAAATATGTCCATAAAGAACTTCCAAAACAATTGTAAATTGGCCGACCCTAAAATTTTTCTAACGCCAATTTCCTTGGCTTTGCTTATGGAGGCTGCAAGGGACAGATTACTAAAATTAATCGCTCCAGCAAGCAATAAAGAAGCTGCTAAAATCAATAATATATTTATTACTGGTAGGTTACTATCCCCGCTTTTAGGATTGGTATGTAAGTCCGTAAACCGTTCACTAAATAACGTTTCTGAAGTTGGTGAAGCCATATACTTTTCATAATCACTTCCCTTTTTTTGGAGGTGGCTCTGAACATAAACTTCATTGATTTTAGTATCTAAATCTTCAAGGGCAATGTCATCGGTATATTTAATGAATGTTTGAAATGAAAAATTTTGCCAATGATTATTTTGTTTTTCCCATGGAGATCGAAATGCCATTTGGGTATTAAGATAGGATGGGGATTCTGGACTTTTCATAACTCCTGTTATTACTCCTTCCAAGGCCCCATATAATTTCACCGTTTCACCAATCGGATTTGTTGTTCCAAAATACTTCTCTGCCAAGTTTTTACTTATTACCATGGCATTTGGTGCATTCATCACAGTGGATGGGTCGCCCATAATGATCTCATATGGAAACACGTTGAAGAAACTAGAATCTACTTCTACCAACCCTTTTTGGTAAAGTTTTTTTCCATTGGCCTCAAGAAGTACTTCATAGTCACCCGAGCTAGAAATTCTTGTAGAAGCTTCAATACCTGAAATATTTTCTTGAAGAAATTTTCCTAGAATAGCAGGAGTATACCCATTCCATTTAATACCTTCTTCTCCCTGAAGTTCCACCGCATAAACTTTGTTCAAAGTAGGGTGCCAAATGTCATAGCTTTTTTCATAATTAAGATATAATAGCATTAATATGAAGCCAGCTAGACCGACAGCCAAACCAAGTATATTAATTACAGAAAAAGTTTTGTTTCTGTAGGTATTGCGCCAACCTGATTTAAAAAAGTTTATCATCTTTTATTTTTAACTCTGTTTGTCTTTTTGGTTTATTCGGTTCTTAAACTTTTAGATGGATTTGCCAATGCGGCCCTAATTGCCCTAAAACTTATGGTGGTTATCGCAATGATTATTGCAACAAGCCCGGTAACAATAAAAACCCACGGTTTAATACTTATTTTAAAAGCGAAATCCTCTAACCATTTGTACATTGCAAACCATGCGATTGGTATAGCAATAATGAATGCTATAATGACAAGTTTTAAAAAGTCTTTGGAAAGCATGGTTACAATATTTGATACGGATGCTCCTAAAACTTTTCTGATGCCAATTTCTTTTGTGCGTTTTTCAGCTATAAAGGTTGCCAAACCAAACAGCCCCAAACATGCTATAAGGATAGCAAGGATTGAAAAACTTAATGCTACTTGCCCAACTCGTTGTTCTTCCCTGTACATATTCTCAAAAGATTCATCTAAAAATTGGTACTTATAAGGCATTCCTGGAGCCATTTCATGAAAGGTGCTTTCTATTTTATCTAAGACGGGTTGCATATCATTGCCAGCCACTTTAAAAGCAACTTTCCATTGGTTGGACCCCAACCTCATAATCAAAGGGAATACATTTTTTCTTAATGACTCATAATTGAAATTCTTTACAACACCTATTATTTTATACGGGGCAGGAGTCTCTTCTCCTCGGTAGGTTGCATAAACATTCTGGCCAATTGGGTCATCATATCCGAAAAGCTTGGCAGCTGTTTCATTTATTATTACAGATGTGGAGTCAGAACCAAAAGAAGGATCGAAATTTCGACCTTTAATAATTTCCATTCCTAAGGTTGGAATATAGTCATAATCAACCCTCCAAATCTGAGTATTTACACTATTATCTTGGGTCATAACCGGGTCGGAGGAAACTGTGGTATCACTCCTTGAAGAATTACCTACTGGCAAAAATCCTGCAAATGTTGCCGATTTAACGGCACTTAATTTTTCTATTTCATTTTTGAATGCTGTTTGGGAGTTATTCTGCATTCCTTGAAGATCAACTACAACCATCTGATCTTTGTTAAAACCGACATTAGAATTGCGAATAAAGGACAGCTGGTTATAAATGACAATGGTTCCTATGATTAATATAATGGATGTTGCAAACTGAAAAACAACCAATGCACTTCGCAATGTGTTTTCTTTTCCGTTGCTCATTAATTTTCCCTTTAATACAGTTATCGGCTTGAAGGAGGAAAGAAAGAATGCAGGATATACACCGGCAAAACTTCCTACCACAAATGGGAGTAAAAACAGGATTAGTAAATTGGTAGGCCGCCATAAATAATTGAAAGGTATTTCTTTGCCAGAAATTTGGTTAAACCAACCTAAGGTTAATAAAACAAGAAGCAAGGCCAATATCATACCGATATATGCCAACAAAATAGATTCAGTTAAAAACTGCCAAATCAAAGAAGTTTTGCCCGTTCCCAAAACTTTGCGGACACCTACCTCCTTAGCTCTTCCCTCGGATCTGGCGGTAGACAGGTTCATGAAGTTAACGCATGCAATTAATAGGATGAATAAAGCCGCTGCAGAGAAAATATAGACGTATTGGATATTTCCATTAGCCTCTAATTCGAAACTTCTTGATGAATGCAAATGGATATCAGTCATTGGAATGAGTGAATATTCCAATTTATTACCACTTGCCCTAAATTCGTCAATGCTTTTAACCTCTATAAAAGCTTGAGCTTGGGGAATGATATATTTAGCAATAACTTCCTCGAATTTCTCATTGAATTTTCTATAGTCCACACCCTGTTGAAGCACCACATAGGTTTGAAAATTATGACTCAAAAAGGTGCCGAAAGGATATTCAACATTTTCCATTGAGAAAAAAAAGTCAAAATGGAAATGGCTATTTCTGGGAATGTCTTCGATTACAGATGTAACCTTATATAAAGTTGAGCCGTTATCGTCTGTTTCTAAAGTTTTACCAAGGGCGTTCTGTGGGTTTCCAAAATAACGTTCAGCGGCAGATTTTGTAATTATTACGGTATTCGGTTCAGTTAAAACCATGTCATTCTCGCCAACGAGAACCTTAAGATTAAAAACCTTAAGTAAAGTTGAATCAGCATGGGTAACATCAGTCTCCTCAATAAAATCAGTTCCTTTTTTAACCAATTTTGGTCCTGTAGAACTGTAAAAGCGGACATATTCTTCTACCTGTGGATAGTCATTTTTGAGCGTTGCCCCCATGGGGTCTGCTGATTGAGACAAAATGAGTTCTGTACCACCAATACGGATATCTGAATTAATCCTGAAGATACGATCAGCCTTGTCGTAAAATTTGTCATAACTCAACTCATCAGTTACATACATGCCTATTAAAATGAAACATGCCAAACCCAAAGCGAGTCCAAATACATTTAGGAAGGAGAAGAACTTGCTTTTCCAAAGGTTCCTCCAAGCGATTTTTAAATAATTGATAAACATTTTTATGTTGGTTTTTTGATGATGTTATTCGGTTCTTAAACTTTTAACTGGATTCATTAAAGCAGCTTTGCTAGCATGATATCCAACAGTGATAAGGGTAACAATTAGGGTTAAACAGGCAGCGATTACAAACACCCCACTGCCAACATTAATTTTATATGAAAAATTTTCAAGCCATTTACCAGAAGCCCAAATAGCTAGTGGTATGGCAATAGCAATAGAAATACCAACAAGCATGAGGAAATTTTTGCTAACTAAAAACACAATATCTCCCAAATTGGCACCTAATATTTTTCGAATTCCTATTTCCTTGGTTCGTTGTACGGTGGTAAAGGCAGCCAAACCAAACAACCCCAAACAAGCCAATAAAATAGCAGTACCTGAAGCGGCTGAAAATAGCTGTGATGTACGTTCTTCAGCTTTATATAAAGCGTTATAATCGTCGTCTAGAAAATGATAGTTAAAAGGTATTTCAGGCATACGGGTACTATAAACTTCCTTAAGACTAGTCAATGTGTTTTGGATGTTTTGATTGGAAACCTTTAGCATGAAAAGTCGAGAAAAATCCCGTCCTAGAAAAATCATTAGGGGTCCCACAGGATTATGTAGGCTTTGAAAATTAAAATCTTTAACTACACCAACGATAGGGCCAGTACCTTTGCTCTCAACTATTTGTCCAATTGCTTCCTCGGGTGTCCAACCTAATTGATGGGCTAAAGTCTCATTTATTATATAGGGCTGGAGGTAATTCTCTCGATTATTGGTTGTGTCCTGCATGGCAAAATCCGATTCTATAAAATCTCGGCCTGCAGCCAAAGTCATATTTAAAGTTTTTACAAAATTTAGGTCTACTGGCATTGCAGTTAGGGAAACATCTTTTTTTCCTTCGTCTGTATGGGTTGTAAGACCATCTCCCCATTGAACAAATTCTGGGGTTTCATAAGAAGCTGTAATTGAAAGAACACCAGGTATTTGTCCAAATGCATCCTTTAATGCTTCCATATTTTTATGCATACTGCCAGAGAAGGGCATTACAACTATATGGTCCTTGTCATAACCTATATCCTTGGTTTTTATAAAGTCCATCTGTTTTAAAATCACCAAAGTGTAGATGATGAGAAAGACTGAAATGGCGAATTGGCCAACAATCAAAGATTTTCTAAGAAACCCATTTCCACCCGTAGAATTAAATCCCTTTTTAAGAACCCCACTGGCTTTTGAACTGGATAGCACCATTGCTGGATAAATACCTGCCAAGAAACTTACCAATAATGTGAATACAATAAGTATTGTCAAAGGTAAAGGCTGAATTAGTTCAAAGCGTTCAAATGCACCACCGGTAATATCGTTGAATAAAGGAATAAGGGCTGTCGCAATAATTAAACCTAAAACAGCAGCAAAAAACGTTATAGTGGTAGTTTCACTGATAAATTGTATAAAAACCTGTTTTCTATTTGCACCCATAACCTTTCTCATGCCGATTTCTGCACTGCGCTTTGTAGATTGTGCAGTTGCTAAATTGGTGTAATTGGCGCTGGCAATAAGCAAAATCAGTAGAGAAATGATTGTGAAAATATAAATATTGGTGATGTTGCCATTCGGCTCAAATCCTGCCAAATCTGATTTTAAGTGGACATCTAATAGTGGTTGTAAGCGGTAATGGAGGAATTTTTCACCATCTGCACCGGTTTGTTCAACCACTGCTGGTGAGTCCATATATTTATTGATTTTTTCTTCTAGGCGGTTTATGATGGTTCCTTCTTTTAGAAGAAAGTAAGTCATCCAATTGGCTGACCACCACTCCTCTCGCTTTGTGTTGTTGCCCAGGTTAGTAAATTGAGTTACAAAGTCAAATTTTATTTGAGAGTTTTTAGGGGCATCCTGGCAGACTCCGGAAACACGCATTTCTTTTCCAATAACGTTTAGTGTTTTGTTAATTGGTGATTGTTCGCCGAAATATTTTTTGGCCATGGTCTCGGTTAAAACAATCTTGTCAGGAGCATCTAAAACGGTGGCTTCAGTTCCTTCAAGTAAATTGAATGAGAATACCTTGAAAAAAGCTGGGTCTGCAAACAAAATTTTATTTTCCGTAAATGCCAGATTTCCATTTTTTACTGTACTGCTACTTATATAGGATCTTACGTATTCTTCTATTTCCGGAAATGTCCTTGCGAATTGGGGGCCTACCTTGGTGCCTGTGGTGGCAACATGTTGATCCCTGTCAGACATATTGAACTCCATAGTTGTCCGTACAATTCTATCTGCTTTTGTATTGAAGTTGTCATAACTTAATTCATTGTTAATGTACAGTCCAATTAATAAACAAGCTGCTAATCCAACAGAAAGACCGAAAATATTGATGGCCGAATAAAGCTTATTCTTCTTAATATTTCTCCAAGCGATTTTTATATAATTCCAGATCATAATTTCTTGTTTTATTCTGTTCTCAAGCTTTTTACCGGATTCACCACGCTGGCTCTTATGGTTTCAAATCCTACAGTTAGGAAGGTGATTAATAGTGTGGCAAAACTTGCTAGAACAAATACCCACCACTCAATCTCTATCTTATATTTAAAATCTTGTAGCCAGTCCTGCATAAAATACCAGGCTAAAGGGATGGCTATAAGGATTGCAACTCCAACTAGTTTGAAGAAGCCAAATGATAAATGTGATGCTATTTGATAAACTGAGGCTCCTAAGACTTTACGGATGCCAATTTCCTTTATTTTTTGCTGGGCGGTAAAGGCAGCCAAACCAAATAGACCCATGCCAGCAATGATAAAGGTTATAACTATGAAAATGTTGAAAATGTAGGAGAGCGTTTTTTCCGATTTAAACATATTGTCGAAAGCATCGTCAAGAAATTCGTATTCAAAAGGCGATTCTGCATCGAATTTAGAATGGATAGATTCCATGCGCGAAACCATTCCTTGCAAATCAGTGTTTGATTGAAATTTCACGAAAAGACATCCCCCCAATTCCCCTAATAAGGTTGTATTTGCTGCAGATTTATCTGAAACAAACATTGCAAGTGCATCAATAGGTGCATCTATGTTTGAAAAGTGGAAATTTTCGACCAGACCAACAATATCATATTTGGAATTTCCTAAAGAAATGGATTGACCAATAGGATAAGGGCTTAAGTGAAACTTTTTAATTGTTGATTCGTTAACAATTACCTTGTTTTCGGCAGTTAATAAAGTTTCATCGCTAGGTGCTATTTTCCATTTAACTCCTAAGGTTTTAAAGAAACTTTCATCTATATTAAAAATTGGTAAACTAATTTGATCATCACCTTGACCAGAGGAGGCAAAAAAGATATTATAACCTCTGTATAGTGGATAATCTGCTGCTGCGGTAGATTTTACCTGTGGCAACTGTTCAATTTCATTTCTAAATGCCGTGCTATTAGTCCCCATTGTTTTTTGTAGGGGTATCATTAAAAGATCAGATCTGTTCAGCCCTACATCTACTTGTCGCATATGGCTTAATTGCTGATGGATGATGATACCACAAATTATTAGTCCAACGGCTATAACAAATTGCACAACAGTACAAGCCTTTCTTAAACTAATCCCCCCTTGGTTACTGTATCGTTTAAGTCTTAAATTGTCTATGGGGTTAAAGGAAGACATCAAAACTGCAGGGTAAAGTCCGGTTAATAAAATAGTAGCTCCATATAAACCTACCATCAGTAAAATGAAGGATTTGTCAAGGAAAAAGGATTGGTCTATTGTTAAGTTTAATAAGCTAAAAAACCAAGGTTGCAATGTAATGGCCACCAAAATGGCTAATAAAAATGCCAATGATACATAGACAGTTGATTCAACGTAAAATTGAATTGCAACGTTTTTCCTGCTTGCGCCATTTACTTTTCTAACCCCAATTTCTTTTGACCTCAAAGTGGCCCTTGCGGTTGAGAGACTTAAATAATTTATAAGTGCTAACAATAAAATTAATAAAGCAACCAATGGGAAGATGTTGAGATATTTTGAAATAGAAGTCTTACCGTAATTTAAATGTTGGTCAGTTAAGGCAGTTAAAATATAAGTGTCGTTAGCTCCTGTTTCCGTCTGGGAGCCTAAGTCATTCATGCTTTTTTCAACTTGTGCAACTTTATTAATGTCATTCAGTTTTACATAAGTTGGATAAGCACCGCCACGGAATATGGAATACTCAAAATTTCTTTTGGTTTCAACCATCGTACGATGACTGTTGATGGAAGCTATAAAATCAGTTGAAATGGTTGAATTTGATCTTGAATTTTCAATTATGCCAGTAACCTTAAAAAGGTAAGTGCTATCTTTTTTAATTTGAAGGTTTTGACCTATAGGGTTTTCATTCCCGAAATATTTTTGGGCCATTTCTTCAGAAATAACCAAGGAATATGGGTTTTTAAGAGCAGCTTTAGGGTTTCCTTTAAGCAGTTTGAAGGAAAAGAAATCAAAGAAATTATCATCCGCATATCGGAAATTAATCTCGGAATGTTGGGTTGTTGTAGACTTCGGATTCTTTATTACAACAGGTTTATATTCAGAAAATAACCTTAGAGTAGATTGAACAGAAGGATTGATTTCTTTTAATTGGTCGGCGGCGGAAAAATTTAATGCTTGGGTATAAATGGTGTCACCACTCATTACCATTTGCGCCCTTATTTTGAATAACCGATTCGCATCTTCAAGGAAACTATCATAACTTTTTTCGTGTCGTACATAGAACAATATGAGAATACAGGCTGATAAACCAAGGGCCAAACCGCCAATATTAATAAAACTATAAAGTCTATTTCTAATGAGGTTTCTCCAGGCTATGGTAAAATAATTCTTAAGCATTCTATAGGTATCTATGTAGTTATTCGGTTCTTAAACTTTTAATCGGGTTGGCGACAGCCGTTTTTAATGTCTGTAGGCTTATTGTTACTGTGGCAATAAGTATAGAAATTATACCAGCTGCGATAAAAACATACCAGTTGATATCAATTTTATATACAAATTGAGACAACCATTTATCCATTATGTACCAAGCTATAGGGCTTGCGATGATTATTGATAAAAAAACAAGTTTCAGGAAATCCATTGAAAGTAATTTTAGGATGCCGAAAGCGGAAGAACCTAATACCTTTCTTATACCAATTTCTTTCCTTCGTAATTCTGTATTAAAGGCCGCCAGTCCTAACAGCCCTAAACAAGATATGAGGATGGCCATATAAGCAAAAGTGCTAGATAGACTTAATACTTTTTCCTCATTATTATATTGGGCCCTGAATGTCTCGTCCAGAAATTGAATATCTAAATTATATCCTGGATTATAGTTGCTGTAAAACTCTCTTAAATGTGAAAGTGTTTCTCGTGTAGAATTGGCCTCAATCCTAAGCATAGCCATACTTAATTCTTTGGGTTGATATTTAAACACTAATGGAGATATTGGTTGCATGATAGAAGCAGTATGAAAATTTTTCATAACTCCTAAAATCGTTTTTGCCTCTCCCCAAAGGATGATTTTGGCGCCAACCGGATTTTCCAAACCCATGAGTCTAACTGCCTCCTCGTTCAATAATAAATAGGAGTCTAAATCACCTAAATCTGAGGAGAAAGGTTGCCCCTTAGCCATTTCAATATTTAGTGTATTCACTAAGTTTTTATCAATACTTCGAATTACAAAATCGATAAGTACATCATCTTGTTTTCCAGGCCAACTAAGTCCGTAGGTAGACGATCCACCATCTTCCCTTATCAAAGTTTGATTGATTCCACCAGCATTAACCACACCAGGTATGGCCTTTATAGCATCGAGGAATGCGGTGGTATTTTCATATGGTTTGCCTTCCAAATCAAAATAGATCATATTATCTTTTTCATAACCAATAGGTTTATCCATTGCATAATTAACCTGATTATTGATTATTAGAACTGAAATAATCAATATCAGTGAGGCCATAAATTGAAAGACAACCAACCCTTTTCTAATAAACAATTCACTAGCCTTGCTTTGAAATTTTCCTTTTAGAGTTGTTAGAGGCGTAAAGCCAGA
The DNA here is from genome assembly GCF_015476115.1 of Aegicerativicinus sediminis. Taxonomy (GTDB): domain Bacteria; phylum Bacteroidota; class Bacteroidia; order Flavobacteriales; family Flavobacteriaceae; genus Aegicerativicinus; species Aegicerativicinus sediminis. The sequence goes on from NZ_CP064295.1 coordinate 2,172,661, forward strand.
CATAAAGAATGCGGGATAACTTCCAGCCAAAAAACCGGTTAAAACAGTCAATGCTAATAAGAATGTAAGATTGAAAAGATTAAATCCTATTTCTAACTCTTTGCCTGTTATAAAATTGAATGTTGGTATAAAAAAGAAGACAAGCAGTATGGCAAGCAGCATAGAGATTATAGTAAGAAGAAAAGATTCTGTTAGAAACTGTACAATCAATTGTTTTCTAGATGTGCCTACAACTTTTTTAATGCCAATTTCCTTAAACCTGGTGGTAACCCTCGCTGTAGATAAATTCATGAAATTTATACAAGCTATAAGTAGAACTAAGGCTGCAATAATTGAAAATAATCTAACATAGGTTATTCTGCCACCCTGTTGTTCACCGTCTACATACTTACCATTTAAATAAGCATCAGAGAATTTTCTTAGGAAAATAGTGAAGATGTTGCCCTCTGCATAGTTGTCTAAAAAGTTTTTTATTTTTCCTTCCAACTGTGAGATATCGGTATTTTCTTGCAGTAACACATAGGTTTGGGGTCCGGTATTTCCCCAATCCGTTCCATTAGTCCAAAAGTCTTCTAGGAGTTTTTGTTTGGTTAGAACATAATCAAAATTCAAGGTTGAATTTTGTGGTACATTTTGAAAAACTCCCGTTATCCTCGCCAAATAGTCCTTGCCGAAAAAATTGTAGCTTATGTCTTTCCCTATAGCCTCGTTTATTGATCCAAACAATTTTTTGGCTAAATCTTCAGAAACAGCAATGTTATTTTTATCGTTTAGAACGGTGGATTTATCTCCTTGAATTAAAGGAAAGGAAAAGACTTCAAAAAAGGGTTTGCTTGCAAAAAAGCCAACTGTTTTTAAAGAGTTATTATCCCTTTTAAAAGTTATTTTCATTTCCTCCTTTTCAAGATTCATCAGAGTAATTGCATGTTCAACTTCTGGTAAATCTTTTTCTAGGGCTTCAGCAAGTAGGCCCTGAGTACCATCATGGATTATTGGAATATTGTTTTCCGTGCTTTTTTCCATGATTTGATACAAATTGGCATCATTATCATGAAATTTATCTACGGACCGCTCATCGAGGACCCACATAAAAATGAGAAAGGCACATGCCAGACCTGTTGCGAGCCCTATAATATTGATTACAGAGAACAGAGGTCTTTTTGTAATGTTCCTCCAAGCTATTTTTAATGAATTTTTGAGCATAATTGATTGATTTTGATTGATAAAATAGCTTTACTCTGTTCTTAAACTTTTAACCGGATTTGCAGTGGCCGCTTTAATGGCCTGAAAGCTTACCGTAATAATTGTGATTAAAATTGCTCCGATAGCGGCAGAAAAAAATATAAACCAAGAAATATCGGTGCGGTAGGTGAATTTCTGAATCCAATTACTCATCAATAGATATGCAATAGGGAAAGAAACAAGGCAAGAAATCAACACTAAAAGCAAAAAATCTTTAGAAAGCATTAACCATAAATTTGAAACGGTTGCTCCAAGCACTTTTCTCACCCCAATTTCCTTGGTTCGCTGTTCTGCAACATATGAAGCTAATCCAAATAAACCTAGGAAACTAATAAGAATAGCCAGTACCGTGAAAATTGCAGCCAAATCTGCAACCCGTTCTTCCGCAGCAAATTTTTCACCGTATTCTTCGTCAACAAAATCATATTCAAATGGCAAATCGGGGAAGTGGGTTTTGTAAACCTTTTCTATAGTTTTAATGTTATCTGAAGCACTTTGATCCGGATTCAATTTAAGATTGTAATAACTGATGTTGTCATATTTGTCAAAGACATATAAGGTTTGTTTAATAGGCTCATATGGCGATTGCATAACAACATCCTTAACAATGCCGATAATTTTCATTGGTGGATCTGGATTTTCATCATCATCTCTAAGTAAAAGTCCGACCGGATTTTGAACACCCATATATTTTGCTGCGGTTTCATTTATTAGAATGGCATTAGAATCTGAGGCGAATTCTCTTGAAAAATCACGCCCTTCTACGATTTCCATACCTAATGATTTTACGTATTCCGGTTTTACTTCAACCCAGGCAAAATCCTCTTGGAAACCTGGCTCTTTGCCTTCCCAAACGTATCCAGCTCGGTTAGACCATACATTGGTGGTTGGGCTGCTAGATGCTGACATTTCAACTATGGCACCAGAGTTTAAAAACTCCGTCCGCATCAAATCATATTTACCAATAAAATCTCTACTCATTACAGGGATTTGTATAAGACCTGAGGTGTTGTAGCCCATTGGTCGATCCTTGGTGAAATTTATTTGTTTCATAATTACCAAGGTCCCGATTATTAGTGCTACAGAAATCGTGAATTGTGTCACTACCAATATTTTCCTAGGTAGCGCTGCCATTCTTCCAGTTTTGAAGGTTCCTTTAATCACCTTTACTGGTCTGAAGGATGATAAATAAAGTGCGGGATAACTTCCAGAAATTAGAGCGGTGAATAAAATAAATACAATAGAACCTATCCAAAAAATAGGGTCATTCCATGGGAAATCAATTTCTTTTCCTGTAATCTCATTAAACCCCTTTAGGGAAAGCAACACAAAAATAATGGTGAGTACATAAGCCAATACCACGGTAAGAAGAGATTCGCCCAGAAATTGTTTTATAATTTGGGTTCTGTTGGATCCTATTGTTTTTCTTATTCCAACTTCTAAAGCGCGTTTCTCAGATCTTGCAGTGCTTAGGTTCATAAAATTGATACAGGCTAACAAGAGCACAAACGCACCTATAAAAGAAAATAGCCAAACATATTCAATCCTTCCGCCAACCTGAACCCCATTTTCAAATTTGGATCTTAAATACCAATCTTCCATTGGTAATAGCATGAGTTGTGGATTAAATTCTGCGGTATCCTCATTGGCATTTTTCTTAACATTTCTAATTGCTTCCGAAGCCGCAGCCATATCCACTCCTTCCTTTAGTTTTACAAACAATTGAAAGGAGTTGTTCCCCCAATTATCTAATGCATTTTTAATCCACTCTTGGGAATTTGCATAATGCTTCCATGGAATTAGATAATCTAATTCATTGAAGCTGTTGTTTAAGGGAATATCCTCATAAATCGCAGTAACCATCATGTCATACTCCGAGTTTAATTTTACTATTTTACCAATAGGATCGGCCTTTCCAAATAATGCATTTGATGTCGATCTTGATAACATGATGGAGTTAGGTTCTTTTAAACCTTCGCTTGTACCTGCCATAATTTCCAATGAAAGCATATCAATGGCTCCTTCTTGCATGGCGCTACCGGCACGTGACAGTTTTTTATCACCGTATTCTAAATACCTCGAAAAATTCCAAGATGACATTACAACATGCTCAAAATAATTATCGAAATTATTCCTGATTGGCGCTTCCAATGGTCTGGGAATCGCATTGCCTGTGCCAATTTGACTGTTGAAGGTTTGACTCTGATAAACTTGGGCTATAGTATCTCGATTTTTAAAGTGGGAGTTGTAGTTTAACTCGCTGTTTACCCATAACCCAATTAATAAAGTTACAGCCATACCTATGGCTAGACCCACAATATTTATAATGGAAAAGACCTTGTTCTTCCAGAGGTTCCTCCAAGCTATTTTGAAATAATTTTTGATCATGATTGATTGATGAGGTTTTGATTGATGATGTCTTTATTCCGATCTTAAGTTTTTAACAGGGTTTGCAATAGCTGCTTTTATAGATTGATAACTTACTGTTATAAGAGCGATTATAATAGCTGTTAAACCAGCCAAAAGGAAGATCCACCAAGAGATGTCTATGCGGTATGCGAAGTTCTGTAGCCATTGATTCATGAAATACCAAGATATTGGTATGGCCAAGACGAAAGACACCATTACCAACTTTATAAATTCTTTAGAAAGTAAGGTTGTTATGTTGCCTACTGAAGCTCCCAATACCTTGCGGATTCCGATTTCTTTTACCCGGCTTTCTGCCATGTAACTTGCTAAACCAAATAATCCCAAGCACGAAATTATAATGGCCAGTACCGTGAATATAGAGGCTAGGTCGCTGGTTTTCTTTTGGTTATCGAATTTTTCTTGGTATTCCTCATCCACAAATTTGTAAGTAAAGGGATATTCGGGGTTGAATTTCTTAAAGATGGTTTCTGCTTTGGCAAGATTGTCCGCAACAGAGTTTTCCTTATTTAGTTTAAAATGAATAACATTAAACCAGCCCTTGGCACCCTCAATGGCCAATGGTTCAATTGGTTGGAATGGGGACTTTAAAACAAAGTCTTTAATGACTCCAATTACATGCCAATCTATATCATTATCCTTAACAATTTTGCCAATAGGGTCATCAAATTGCATTAGTTTAACGGCAGACTCATTAATAATCATAGCGGTTGAGTCTGCAGGGAAGGAATTCAAATCGAAATCACGTCCTGCTACTAACTCTAGTCCTGCGGTTTTTACAATCTTGTCATCCGCACAGAACCTATCAATAATTGTTCTGTTGTTAGGATCTTTACCTTGCCATTCAAACCCCCAACTGTTGCTCCAGCCTTGAGTAATGGGAGAACTGGTTTTAACTACAGATTCAGCAACACCTGAGGAAAGTAATTCATTTTTGATTAATGAATAGTTTTTTCTGGTATCGCCTTCCATCATTACATACACCAATCCATCCTTGGAGTAGCCCATTTGACGGTCTTGTGCATTTTTAAGCTGCCTGTTCACTATTATGGTGGCAATTATTAGGGAGATAGCAAAGGTGAATTGTAAGACAACTAACACTTTTCGCGGAGCGATTAGAGTGTTCACTTTCTTGAAGGTTCCCTTTAAAACAGAAACAGGTCTAAATGATGAAAGATACAAGGCAGGATAGCTTCCCGCTACAATTCCCGTAATAAGAAGAATGCTTAAACCGCTTAACCAAAACCATTTGTTTGTGAAATTTATGGATAGTTCTTTGCCTACAAGTTGATTAAAGCTTGGGAGAAAAATCGCGACTACCAATAAAGCAAATAATCCCGCAATAATGGTTATAAAAAAGGATTCACCCATAAATTGACTAATTAGCGATTGTTTTTGGGCGCCAACAACTTTTCTAATACCAACTTCTTTGGCTCTTTTTTCGCTTCGGGCGGTACTTAAATTCATGAAATTGATACATGCTATGAGTAATATAAATCCTGCGATTATGGTAAACATTCTAATTATGTCTATTCGGCCACCTGCCTCTTGACCATTTTCAAAATTGGAATAAAGATGTTTTCTAGTAAAGGGATGTAAAAATGTCTCCATATCTGGAGAATCCTTATCATACTTGCTCCTTAGGGTCTTTATTTTGTTATTAAAGGCCGTGGCATCAACGCCCTCTTTTAATAGCACATAAGTGGTAGTTGAATTGTTTCCCCAGTGATCATCGTCATATCCCAATTGCACCATATAGGCCCATGGAATCAGATATTCAAAATTGAAGGAGGAGTTTTTTGGAGGATTTTCCATTACTCCAGTAATTTTGAATTCATGCTCATTATCTACTTTCACCAATTCGCCTAATACATTTTCAGTACCGAATAAGGATTGGGCTAAAGATTGGGTTATAATAACGGAGTTTACGCCTTCTAAAGCAGTTTTAGGATCTCCTTTTATTAATTTGAAGCTAAACATGTCCAAGAATTCAGGGTCAACCATATGACCATCGGCATTTATTCTTTTTTCCTTAAAAGAAAACAATGCTGAATTAGGCCAATCTAAACGGGCTACCTTCTCAACTTCTTGATAATCATTTTTTATGGCCTGAGCCATAATTTTGGGAGTAGTATTCCATGCCCAGATTTCCCCGCTTACATTATAGCGATTGTAGGTCTCGAAAATCCGATCTTTTTTCTCGTGAAAGTTGTCGTAGCTAACTTCAAAACCTACCCATAATAAAATCAGCATAGTGGCGGCAAGGCCTATAGAAAGTCCGGCAATATTTAGGAAAGAAAAACCTTTATTTCTAATGATATTCCTCCAAGCGATTTTAAGATAATTCTTGAGCATGATGATTGAGATTAATTGATTGATGATGTTTGATTGTTAGACTAAAACATTTTCTGTAACCTTCTGTCCGTCTAACATTCTAATAATTCTATGGCTATACTTAGCATCATGTTCACTGTGTGTAACCATAATTATAGTAGTTCCCTGTTCGTTTAAATCTGTTAACATGTCCATCACTTCATTACCGTTTGAGCTATCTAAGTTCCCGGTTGGCTCATCTGCTAAAATCAGTTTAGGATTGTTGACCACTGCACGAGCCACTGCTACCCGTTGTTGTTGACCTCCTGAAAGTTGTTGTGGGAAGTGATTTCGACGGTGCATTATTTGCATTTTTTCCAGTACATGTTCAACACGTTCTTTGCGCTCCGCTGGTTTAACACCAGTGTAAATCAATGGAAGTTCAACATTTTCGTAAACGGTTAACTCGTCGATTAGGTTAAAGCTTTGAAACACAAACCCGATATTGTGTTTTCTCAAATTGGCGCGCTTTCTTTCATTGTAACCAGCCACTTCGGTTCCATTGAAAACAAAGCTACCACCATCTGGGTCATCTAACATGCCAAGGATATTCAACAGTGTGGATTTTCCACAACCTGAAGGTCCCATTACTGCTACGAATTCGCCTTCCTTTACATCAAAAGAAATTTTGTTTAAGGCAATTGTCCGCACTTCTTCTGTGCTGTAGTACTTCTCTAAGTCGGTAATCTTTATCATTTTAGTTCTATTAAAAAATATGTTCGTTTTTTGATTGATTTTAATTGATGATTAATTCGCCTACATCTCCATAATTGTCATAACTGGAGGTGATAACTTTATCCCCTGCTTCCAAGCCTTCTAATACTTCATAATACTCAGTGCTTTGGTTACCTAACGAGATATTTACTTTACGAGCAGAACTTCCACCCTGTGCAATTTTGAATATCCAATTACCGCCTGTTTCTTGGAAAAATCCACCTTTGGGGATTAACAATGCTTCTTTTTCCTCACTAAGGGCTAACCGAATTTGTAACGATTGTCCACGGCGAATTCCCTCGGGAGTCTCACCTTCAAATTCCATATCTACCTGAAACCTTCCGCTAGTAACTTGGGTGTATACTTTTTTGATAACCAGAGTGTGTGTTTTTCCTCCAAAAGGGAAGGTGCCTTTTTGCCCAGTATAAATCCTGGAAATATAATGTTCGTCTATATCCGCTCTTACTTTAAACCCGGTAAGAACATCTATTTGTCCAAGTCGTTCACCTTTAGTTTTAGATTCACCAATTTCAGCATCTAGAGATGTTAACTGTCCGTCTACTGGGGCCCGAACCACAAGATCATTCACTTTTCTTCGCATCAATTCTAATGCATTCTGTGTGCGGGCATAAGAACTTTCGATTTGATTTTGCTCTTGCTTTACCGAAATGGAATCTTGTTTCAAGATTTCATTAGCCAAAACCATTCGTTCCTTTTGGTAGTTATAATCATTTTCAGATTTAAGTAACTCTTGTTTACCGATAGCCTTTTTATCGTAAAGCCGTTTGTTTAATTCATAAACCCGTTTTGCTTCCACCAAACTGTTTTCAACATCCGTAAATTGGTTAAGTTTATTTATGGTATTTTGTCGTGCAGCATTTTGGGAGATCTGCATTTGTGTAAGTAGATTATAAACAGACGTTTCTTGGTTAACAAGGCTTAACTCTAAATCGGTATTCGACAAACGCAAAATAGGTTCTCCCTTTTTCATGACTGCACCATCCTCAACGAATTTCTCTTCAACACGACCTCCTTCTACAGCATCCAAATAAATTGTGGTTAAAGGAAGAACAATTCCATTTACAGGTATGTTTTCTTGGAATGGAGCTACCTGGGCGGTGCTGATGGTAATGCGGTCTTTTTCAACATTTAATTTTGAAGGACCACTAGTGGCTATCATTACGTAAACTATTAAAGCGACAATGGATGCACCAGCCGCAATCATCATTATTTTAGAGCGATTGAATCTTTTTTTCTCTAATGGGATGTCCATATATAAATTCTTTGCGGATTAAATTGGGAAAACTGTGCCAATCAGCTAATTAACTGTTTGTTAATGGATTGTACTTTTAATAAAGACTAGAAGTGTTCGGATTTGTTACATTAACTGTCCGATAATGACACACTTTTTTTTATTAGATAATCTAGTTGTTTAATTTTTTTGGAAGGTTGGCTAATTCCGTAATATTGTAATGCATGCAATTGAGTAAGGCTAACATATTGATTATCGATGATGACGAGGATGTATTGCTCGCCCTAAGACTATTGCTAAAATCACATGTTAAAAAGGTTCAAACAACTACAAACCCGAATCTTATTGAGGGACTTTTAATGGAGCAACAGTTCGACGTTTTAATCCTGGATATGAATTTCAATGGTTTGGTTCATACTGGTAACGAGGGTCTGTTCTGGTTAAATCGCATTAAACAAACCAATCCTAAAGTAGATGTTATTCTCATTACAGCTTATGGGGACATAGATTTGGCAATAAAATCTTTAAAGAAAGGGGCTTCAGATTTTGTGGTTAAGCCATGGAAAAATGAAAAGATGCTTCAAGCTATTAAGGATTTAGTTGAATCTAAAAAAAGCAGTACGCCCAAGCCGCTACAAGTCAATTCAAATCTTAAAATAATTGGTGATAGTGAGCCAATGCAGGCAATTTTCACTAAGATTAAAAAGGTAGCGCCAACTGATGCCAATGTCCTTATTTTAGGTGAAAATGGAACCGGGAAAGATTTAATCGCTCAGGCAATTCACGAAAATTCAAAAAGAAAGAACAAACCATTTATTAAGGTGGATGTGGGTTCTTTAACCGAAAGTTTATTTGAGAGTGAATTATTCGGTTATAAGAAAGGAGCTTTTACCGATGCCCGCCAAGACCGAATGGGTAGGTTTGAAGCTGCAAATGGAGGTACTATTTTTTTAGATGAAATCGGAAATATAAGTCCTAGACAACAAGCACGTTTGTTGACGGTTTTGCAAAACAGAATGGTTACTCCCTTAGGTTCTATTGAGCCTGTGAATCTAGACATTAGGCTTATTTGTGCAACTAATTTAGACATTAGTGAACTGGCTGATGAAAATCGGTTTCGAAGAGATTTAATATATCGTATTAATACAGTAGACTTTGTTATGCCTCCTCTTAGGGAAAGGGGAAATGATCTCACCTTATTGGCGCACTATTTTTCAGACGTGTATTCAGATAAATATTCCAAAGGGCCTTTTTCTTTCGGTGACGGATTTTTGAATAAACTGAAATCTCATTCCTTCCCAGGGAATGTAAGAGAGTTGCAGTATGTCATTGAAAGGGCTGTAATTATGTCTGAGGGGGATAAACTTACAAAGAATGATTTGGTGTTTTCATCAATAGAAAGTCTGAGCCAAAAATTTAAACCAGAAGAAACGAATTTGGAGGAACTGGAAAAGAATACCATTCTTGCCGTGATAGACAAGAATAATGGTAACATTTCCAAGTCTGCAAAGGAATTAGGACTTACCAGAGCCGCACTGTATAGAAGGTTGAACAAATATGATCTTTAGGAATTTTATTGTAGCCTTAGGTTGGCGGGTCTTATTATTAACCATTAGTGTTTTTGGTTTAACCTATGGTATACTTGAAAATCGAGTGTATTTTATAGTGACTGGTTCGCTTGTTTTTCTCTTTGCATTTTTCGGACTTTTTAGATTTATGCGTCGGTATTTTAGGGAAGTAAACGATTTTTTCGAAGCTGTAAAATATCGGGATTTTTCGACATGGTTTAGCGAAAATCACGGATCTAATGAGCGCAGACAACTACATCGAGGCTTTAATTTGATAAATAAGACCATTAAGCGCATCAATAGTGAGAGACAAGCCCAATACTTGTATTTGCAGAAGATTTTAGAAATGGTAGATGTGGGTATCATCGCATTCGAACAACGTTCTGGCGATGTTCTATGGGTGAATGAATCTTTCTTGAATCTGGTGGATTTCCCTCGCTTTAAAAACATCAGTTTTGTAAAGTCAAGAAGGGAGGAACAATACAATAGACTTTTTCTTGCCACCCATAACCAGGCAAACCCGATTACCTTAAATATTCGGGAAGAAACCATAAAAGTATTAGTGTCTGATTCTATTTTTAAGATTGATGATAGCTCCATTAAATTAATTGTGGTTCAAAATGTCGAGGCAACCCTGAATAAAACTGAGGACGAGGCTTGGAAAAAATTATTGAGTGTAATGACGCATGAAATTATGAATAGTATAGCCCCTATATCTTCTTTAGCGGATACCTTACACAATTCAATCGAAGCAAATATTGAACATCCAAAAGAGCAACATTTAGATTTAGAGGATATTAATTCGGGTATTCTTAGTATTAAAAAACGTAGTGAGGGTCTAATGAAATTTGCCCAAACTTATCGCAGCCTTAATAAAAAGACCCAATTAATTCTATCAGAAGTGAGTTCTAAAGAATTGTTCCAGAATATTGAATCTCTTATGGCTCCTACGCTTCAGCAAAAGGGTATTGCAACTAGTTTTAAGTCGCCTCAACCCGATATTCTATTCAATATTGATATTTATTTGATGGAGCAGGTGCTCATCAATTTAATTTTGAATGCAATGGAGTCTTTTGAAACGGTTGAAGACGCTAAAATTTCAATATCGGCTGAACGTCTTTCTACTGGAAATAATGTAATTAAGGTCTTCGATAATGGTAAGGGAATACCAAATGAAATCATTGAGAATATTTTTGTGCCATTCTTTAGTTCAAAGAAAACTGGAAGTGGTATTGGCCTGAGCCTCTGCAAACAGATTATGACACTTCATAATGGAAAAATCCAAGTTAAGAGTATAGTAGGTAAGGGCACTGTATTTAGATTAATCTTTAAACCGCACACGATTTCGTACTAAAATAAGGGCATTTTTAGGCTTGGTTGAAAATGTCTACAGCGATTTAATGTATCTTTAGATTTCACTAACTACTAATTATGCTTTATCGTTCATTGGCCATTTTCCTATGGCTTACAATCTTTTTATCCTGTAGGCAAGAGACAGGAAATATTGAGAGTTTAAAGGAGCCTTCCTTGGATTCCCTTGATTATAATGAAAAATTTCGCCCCCAATTTCATTTTTCTCCACCGACACATTGGATGAATGATCCTAATGGATTGGTTTACAATAATGGATACTATCATCTTTTCTACCAATATTATCCGGAAGATATCGTTTGGGGGCCAATGCATTGGGGTCATGCTCGAAGTAAGGATTTATTGCATTGGGAAAATAGGGCGATTGCATTATACCCTGATAGCCTCGGGTATATTTTCTCGGGCAGCGCGGTAGTAGATAAAACAAATTCGACCGGATTTGGAACGAATGAAAATCCACCTCTAGTGGCAATGTATACCTATCACCTAGATAAAGGAGCTAAAGCTGGCAGGCATGATTTTCAAACCCAAGGTATTGCCTATAGTTTAGACAATGGTGAAACTTGGACCAAATTTGAAGGTAATCCTGTAGTTCCAAATTCTGGCATCCATGATTTTAGAGATCCAAAGGTTTTTTGGCATGAAGAAATGCAAAAATGGGTTTTGATTTTGGTGGCTGGGGACCATGCGATATTTTATCAATCGGATAATTTAAAGAACTGGCAAGAAACAGGAAGATTTGGAAAAAATGCTGGGGCTCATGGCGGCGTATGGGAATGCCCTGATTTATTTAAACTGCCTGTTTCCAATTCGGATGAAGCGAAATGGGTTTTATTAATCAGCATAAATCCTGGAGGGCCAAATCAAGGAAGTGCTACCCAGTATTTCATCGGAGATTTTGATGGTAAAACCTTTACTCCAGAACATAATGATATTCGTTGGGTTGACTTTGGTAGGGATAATTATGCAGGCATAACCTATAACAATGAGCCAAATAATGAAAGAATTTTTATTGGATGGATGAGTAATTGGGATTATGGGCAGCAAACTCCCACCACAACTTGGAGAAGTTCAATGACGGTTCCACGTGAATTATCGCTCGAAAAAATAGGTGAACATGTATATTTGAAAAACTACCCTGTTTCTCAATTCCAAACATTAACTGCCGAAGAAAAAGTAGTGTTAACCTCGGTCCAAGACTCCATTATTTCTTTTGAGAGATCAGATTTTGAAGGTGTGGAAATTTCATTTCAATTAAATCTTGACGGCGATTCTGAAATTGCATTGGGAACTGAAAATTATAAAACCATCTTCGGTTTTAAAAAGGAAACGAATGAGTTTTATGTAGATAGAAGTAATTCAGGACAAATAGATTTTGCTGACAATTTTGCAAATCCGCTAATCACTTCTCCAAATATAACCGACAAGAATAATGTAAAGTTAAAAATTCTGGTAGATCGAGCTTCAATTGAACTATTTATCGATGGTGGTTTGGTGGTTTTAACAAATCAGGTATTCCCCAGTTCAATTTATGATCAGTTTTTTATTACCGAAGGCATTGATGCTATTGAAAATTTAAAAATCTCAACCATAAAATCTGTATGGCATGAAGAATAATTTATTTGTTTGGTCTATAACTGTTGCTCTGGCGGGCTTCTTATTCGGCTTCGATACGGTTGTTATTTCAGGAGCAAATCAGCCTATTAAAGAGCTTTGGAATACATCCCCAATTTTTCATGGAACTTTTATTATGTCGATGGCCCTTTGGGGAACCGTATTAGGCGCATTGCTTGGTCATATACCTTGTGATAAATTCGGAAGAAAGAAAACCTTGTTTTGGATTGGAATACTATACTTTGTATCGGCATTAGGCTCAGGTTTGGCTGCCGATCCTTATTCATTTTCGTTTTTTAGGTTTATTGGGGGTATTGGTGTTGGAGCATCATCTGTTGCGGCACCTGTTTACATATCCGAAATATCGAATCCACAATCACGAGGACGCTTGGTGGCGCTATATCAATTCAATATTGTATTCGGGATTTTTATAGCATTTATTTCTAATTACCTTTTGAAAGGTATTGGAGGGGCAAATGATTGGCGATTGATGTTGGGAGTGGAGGCTATCCCTGCTATTTTTTATACCCTTTTAGTTTTAAGGGTTCCAAGAAGTCCTAGATGGCTAGCTTTACGTAAAAAAGATGATGTAGCGGCCCTAGGTGTTCTTTCCCTAATTTATAGTCAAGAGGTAGCGAATGAAAAATTATCAGAGATAAAATTAGATTTAAAAGATACAACTAATACCGAGTCGCTGTTTAAACCAAAATATAGGAAAGTATTGTGGTTAGGATTTTTCATTGCTTTCTTCAATCAACTTTCTGGGATAAACTTCGTGCTATATTATGCGCCAGAAATCTTAGAACGTTCTGGATTGGTGGCCAAGGAATCCTTGTTAAGTTCCATTTCAATAGGAATAGTGAACTTGATATTTACATTTGTTGGTCTGCGACTGATTGATAGATTAGGGAGAAAACAACTTATGATTATTGGATCTCTTGGTTATATTGTCAGTTTGGCAATGGTAGGTTGGTGTTTTTATTCCGCAGCGAGTTCCACCCTTTTACTCATTTTTATATTAGTATTTATAGCTTCACATGCCGTGGGGCAAGGCGCGGTTATTTGGGTGTTCATATCAGAAATATTTCCAAATACAGTCAGGGCCTCTGGGCAATCATGGGGTACGGGTACACATTGGGTCTTTGCGGCGATTATAACTCTAATAACACCTTTGTTTTTAGATAAGAACGATGGGATATTTGGAGAGAATCCATGGCCGATATTTCTGTTTTTCGCAGGAATGATGGTTCTGCAATTAATTTGGGTTTTAACAAAAATGCCAGAAACTAAGGGTGTTTCACTTGAGGCATTAGAACGTCAATTGGTTAAAGATGAATAGAGGTTTTGATCTTGTTTGTTATGGAGAGGTTCTATGGGATGTTTTCCCCGATAAATCCGTAATTGGAGGAGCTCCACTAAATGTGGCTTTGAGGGCAAATTCATTTGGCTTAACAACGGCGATGATTAGCAGAGTTGGCAGTGATGATTTTGGTAGGGGTATTTTGAATTTTATGGAAGAACGCCAACTAAGCACCAAATTTATCCAAATTGATACTAAATTACCGACTGGCACCGTGAAGGTTTGGTTGGATAAAAATGGTACTGCTAGTTATAAAATAATGTTTCCTGTGGCTTGGGATGCTATAGAGTTTACTAATGAAAACAAACAGTTGGTGGGTGATAGCAAGGTTCTAGTATTCGGTAGCCTGATTTGTAGAAATGAAAAAAGTCGTGATACCCTTAATTCCTTATTGCCATATGCAAACTATAAAGTATTTGATGTTAACTTAAGGCCACCCGACTATGAACTACCTTTACTTGTAGAGTTGATGAAATCTTCAGATTTAGTGAAAATGAATTCTGAAGAATTAGATGAGATTTCAAAATTTTTAAACATAGACGAATCCGATGAACAATCTGTTTTGTTGAGCTTAAGCAGAATTACTTCAACTCCATCCATATGCATTACTAAAGGGGAGAAGGGAGCAATCCTTTTTCATGGGAATCAGTTTTATGAACAGGCTGGTTTCAAGGTGAAAGTGGCTGATACCGTAGGGGCAGGTGATTCGTTTTTGGCAACATTAATTTCAGAATTGATTATTTTTCAGAATAGCTCTAAAAATTCACTTGAAAAAGCCTGTGCAATAGGTTCTTTGGTTGCATCGAAATCTGGAGCAACTCCTCAATTAACTCTACAAGAAATAGCCTTATTGATTAATAATTAGTTGAGGGTTAGATTAATGGTAGTAGATTTTAATCCAGTTGCACTGATTTTAACTTGCCCATTTCCTTTGCTTCCTTTAGTGCCAATTATCACTACCGCCTTTCCATTAAACAATTTCACCTTGTTAGATTGAAATGGATCAAAGGATTGCGGATTGCCATTGCCAACCCCTACAATATAAATGGGTCCATTAACTTCAATGGTAATTTCATGAGTCGCAAGCGGGTGGGGTGCTCCCTTTGAGTCTGTTGCTTCAATTGTTAGGAAACTTAAATCTTCACCATCAGCTTTAATTGTGGATTTGTCCGCCAATACGCTTAAGCTTTCTGCTTCAGAAACAGTTTCAAGGGTTTCAGTCCCTATCAGGTTTTGATTTTTAAAAACATTTACTTTCAGGCTTCCTGGTTGGTATACTACGTCCTTCCACATTAATCTAAATCGTTCGATTGAATTGTTTGAATTTGGTTTTTTGCATTGTTTACCCAAACTTTTTCCATTGAGAAATAGTTCCCCGCAATCTCCATTAGTATAAACAAAAACAGGAGTTTTTTGTCCAATTCTATTTGGCCAATTCCAATGGGGAAGAATATGGATCGTTGTCTCTGATGGATTCCAATAGGACTTATATAGGTAATAGCGGTCCTTGGGCAATCCGACCAAATCAACAATTCCGAAATAGGAACTTCTGGAAGCTTCTTTATCAGAGTATCCAATTTCATTTACATATTTATTATTATATGGTGTAGGTTCGCCTAAATAGTCAAAACCTGTCCAAACAAACTCTCCAGCTATATAAGGTTCATCTTGTTGCCACATAAAATCATCATCTGCCAATTCAGCCCATTCGGGAGCATTTAAATCATATGAACTTATTTGCAAGGATTTTGTAAAATCAGTTTTGTCTTCAGGGAGGGGAAATTCATAAAATCCTCTTGTAGAAACTGTAGAAGCAGATTCACTAATAATAACTGACTTATTAGGCTCAAGCTGTCGAGCCAATCGGTAGCGCCTACCATAATTCCATGCATGTACATCGTAATAATCAAAATGCCTGAGTTCGGCACTTTTTAAATTATCACAAACCAATGTTATATCTCGGGAAGCATCATATTTATTCACATAATTTACCATGGTATGCAATCTTTTAAAGCCGTTGTTTATATTCCATTGCACATCACCGATTTCATTGCCAACGCTCCATAAAAATACGGATGGGTGATTTCGGTCTCGTTCTATAAAATTTTTGATATTCCTATGAGCAAAACTGTCGAAGTCTGTACTGTCAAGAATATCCGCTTTGCCATCGTATTTATCAAAAATCTCATTGAAAACCAAAAGTCCCATTTCATCACAAAGTTCCAATAGCTCTGGAGCGGCCACATTATGACTGGTTCTAATGGCGTTTGCACCCATATCTTTCATTATTTCTAACTGTCGCTGCATGGCTCGTTTGTTGAATGCCATTCCCAAGGGCCCTAAATCGCTATGAAGGTTAACCCCTTTTAATTGTACTCGTCTATTGTTTAAATGAAAACCATCGTCAGCAGTAAATTTTATGGATCGAACCCCAAAATTTGTGGTATCTGAGTCAATTAATGTTCCTCCTTCAAAAACATCTGTGACCATTTTGTATAAATAAGGGTTGTTGGTATCCCATAATATTGGTTCATTAAGTAGAATGCTTGTTTCAAAATCGCTACTACTTTTTTTAGTTTTCTTAATTGCTGAATTTGAGACAATCGATACCCCGTCCTTAGTTAATATCGAATGTTTAACTTCTAAACTGTCATTAGTGCTTTTTTGAATTTCTATTTCAGAAATCGTTCGAATCTCTGCATAATTAGGTTTTATGATTGGGGTGGTGATTTGATTTCCCCAAATTTTGGTGTGTATGGGATTTGTGGCTAATAAGGTCACTTTTCTGTAAATACCTCCGCCAGGGTACCATCGGCTGTCATGTTTTCTTGTATCTGCGTGAATTGCAATAAGGTTTTTTTCGCCGATCTTAATAAATGGAGTGATGTCTAAATAAAATGAATTGTAGCCGTAGTCCCATTTACCAGCAAATTCACCATTAACAAAAACTTCCGGAAATGCCATGACGCCATCAAACACTAGGAAAATTCGTTTGCCCCTATAAGACGCATCTAACATCAAATGTTTCCTATACCAGCCTTCTGCTTTCCAAGGAAGTTTTCCAGTGTCTCCATTTCCATTAAGTTCGAATGATTCACCAATTGCCCAGTCATGCGGTACTTTTACCGTTTCCCAGTCGCCATCATTTATAGTTGGTGAATATCCATTTGAAACTTCCCCCTTTTGGAATTTCCAATCATTCAAAACAGTTGATATTCTTGTTTGCGATTGAAGGTTGGAAAAGGAAACAAGAAAAATTAATATAACTAGATTTCGCATTATAAAGAGTTTAATTATCATTTGTTGGAGATAGAAATTCCATTCCTAAGGTTGGTATGTTGTTATGGTCAAATAAAGTGGCATTGTCCCAATGAGACCCTTGACCCCATAAGGTAAAGCAGTCGGTAGAAACCCAAGCAGGTTCCCAATAAACCAAACCATGACCACCTGCATTTTTTATTACTTCCAATAATTGCATTAAATAATCTTTTTGTCCTTGTTGGCTGGCCGGATACTCATTAATTAGGGCATCTTGCCCCAAAATATTGTTAGCCGCATCAATGTTTTCAAGTGTGTACGGGTATGCAGTTTCTACAATCATCAATTTTTTGTTGTAATTGGAAATAAGTGATGTTAGAGCTGGGCCAAGTTGGTTCAAATTGTAATCAGACCAACCAGGATAATAGGAAATTCCTATCCAATCGAAATCTGTGACCTGTGCAGTTTTGGCTTGTTGAAACCACCATACTGCATTTTCTGGTTGGGCAATATGCAGCATTATTTCAATTTCCGAATTATGTTGTTCAGAAAAATCCCTGACCGCATTTATACCCTCGTTGAGAAGAAATGCGTTTCTTTCCCAATCAATGGGCCATTGAGGGTTGCCGTCTTGCAGAATCATGGCATTAATTTCGTTACCGATTTGGACCATATTTGGCAATAAATTCTCGTTTCCTAACTCGTTAAGAGTTTCGAATATATAATTGTATAAAGGTTGGCCAAGTTCTGGGGTGTTATTGATTGCATATTCCCAGGTTTTTGGTATTTGTTGTTGTGAGGGGTCTGCCCACTTATCGGACAAATGAAAATCCAGTAAAACAGGCATATTTAAGTTCTTGGCCCTTCCGATAGATTTTTTTACGTCCTCTAAATTTGAATACGAGGTCCAATCTGGGGTATGCCATAAACGGAGTCGAATCAAATTACTACCTGCGTTTTTAAAAATCCTGTAAGGGTCTTGCTGATTATTGTCGGAATTATAATAAACGGCGCCGCAATCTTCCATTTCATTAATATATGACAGATCTACACCTCGTATAAAATCGCTTTGAGAATCGATAGGTGGTGGGGTGATTTCTCCAGAAGAACTGTTGCTGGTGTCACTAGAACAGGAGTTAATTAAGGCAGTAGCGCTAAGCAGAAATATTAGTATACGAATCATAAAAATTTAGTTATTCAAAATTAATAAAAACTAATAAAAACCTACCAGTACCTACCAGTTTATTTTTTTATATATTTGTCGTATGAAACATATCTATGTTGAAAACCAAGCCGGTCAACCGAAATATAAGCAGATTGTAAAATCTATAGAAGAAAGCTTGTTGAATGGTAGCCTACGGAAAGGGGACAAATTACCCTCAATTAACGAGGTTAGGGATAGGTTTTCTCTTTCCAGGGATACGGTTTTGATGGCATTCAATGAATTAAAAATGCGTGGAATTATCGAATCGTTCTCTGGTAAAGGATATTATGTAAGAAGTTTGGATACTGATATTTCCCAAAAAATATTTGTTCTCTTTGATGAGCTTAATGCATTTAAGGAAGATTTGTACAATGCATTTTTGAAAAGTTTTTCTAGGGATGTGGAAGTGGATATTTATTTCCACCATTTTAATATCAAGGTCTTTGAAAAGTTAATTAATGAAAGTATCGGCAATTACCATTATTATGTCATTATGCCGGCTAATCTTAAAGAAACATGTGAGATCATTAGAAATCTCCCTAACGATCGGGTTTATATTTTAGATCAATTTCCTGAGGAATTAAAAGTTTATCCTTCTGTTTTTCAAGATTTTGAAAATGATACTTTTAATAGTTTGAGTCAATTGCATGTCAGACTAAAAAAATACTCTCAACTACATTTAATATTTTCGGAAGAAAAGCAACCACAAGGTATGCTAAGGGGATTTAAGAAATTTGAAAATTATACAGACATACCACTTCATATACATTATTCTACAGAGGACGTAAGTGTAAAGTCAGGACATGCCTATCTGGTTATTGATGATAGGGATTTGTTTAAACTATTGAAATTAGCCAAAGATTCAGGGTTGAAAATTGGTAAGGAGATTGGCATTATTTCTTATAACGATACTCTTTATAAAGAACTTATTGAAGGTGGAATAACAACAATCACAACCGATTTTTCTGAAATGGGCAAAACTCTTGCCCATATGATAAAATCAAATTCAAAAGAGAAAGTAATTAATCCAAATACTCTAAAAATTAGAAATTCATTGTAATATGAATAACGAGTTAATTAGTGCAATACAAGCCGCATTTAAGATGCGTTTCGGGGAACCTGAAGTAACGGTGGTTTCTCCAGGACGTATTAATTTAATTGGTGAACATACAGATTACAATGATGGTTTTGTCTTTCCGGCTGCAATTGATAAATCTATTATTGCCGTATTTGCAAAATCCACTGATTCGGTTTCCATGATTTATGCTTATGATCCAAAAGAAAGTCATGCTTTCAGTTTGGATGACGTAAAAAGGATTCCTAATGGTGGATGGCGAAATTATGTGGTTGGGGTTGTTGGGGAAATTCAGAAGCTAGGTAAAGAGGTGCCGCCATTTAATGCGGTATTTGGTGGCGATATCCCTGCCGGTTCTGGAATGTCCTCCAGTGCCGCTTTAGAGAATAGTATTGTTTTTGGATTGAACGAGCTTTTTGGTTTGGGTTTGTCTAAAGTGGAAATGATTAATGTTTCTCAAAAAGCTGAACATAATTATGTAGGTGTGCGTTGTGGTATTATGGACCAATTTGCAAGTATGTTCGGTGAACAGGATCACGCTTTATTTTTAGACTGTCGTTCATTAGATTTTAAAGCTTATCAGGTTGATTTTGGTGAATACGGGTTGTTGCTAATCAATAGTAACGTTCATCATAATTTAGCTGAAAATGCTTATAACGAAAGGAGAAATAGCTGTGAGACAGTTGCTGAAATTTTGAATGTTAGTGCCTTAAGAGACGCCGACTTAGAAATGTTGAACGCTAAAAAAGCCCAAATGTCCGATACAGATTTTCTAAAGGCAAAATACATAATTGAGGAAAATAATAGGGTTGAGAGAGCGGTTGATTATCTCAATAATCAAAAGATTGAAGGATTTGGTGAGTTGTTGTTTGAAGCCCATGTAGGGATGAAAGATGAGTTTGAAATTAGCTGTGCTGAATTGGATTTTCTGGTTGAATTGGCAAAAGAGTTTCCTGGGGTAATTGGTGCTCGCCTAATGGGCGGTGGCTTCGGTGGCTGTACAATTAATTTGGTTGACAAGGAACAGATGGATGATTTTATCGAGTTGGTTGAGGAAAAATATAAAGCCAAGTTCAATAGGGAATGTAGCCCTTATAGAGTGAATTTGTCGAGAGGTACATACAGAATATAATAAATTATGGAAACAGAATTAAAAGAGTTTTCGCATAAACGTTTTAATCCATTAACTGGAGAATGGGTCTTGGTTTCTCCACATAGGTCCAAACGACCTTGGCAAGGTCAACAGGAGGAAACAAATACCGAAACGCGACCTTCACATGATCCTTCATGTTATTTATGTGCGGGTAACACTAGAGCTAACGGTGAAAAAAATCCAGATTACAAAGAGACCTTTGTTTTTGTCAATGACTTTTCAGCACTACAAGAAAATACTCCAAGTTTCAAAGTGGAGGAAGGTTTGTTTAAAGCGGAAAGTGAATCGGGTATATGCAAAGTGGTTTGTTTTAGTCCTGATCACTCCAAAAGTTTGGCCGACATGCAAATAACTGCGATTGAAAAGGTTGTAAAGCTCTGGCAGCAAGAATTCAGAGACTTGGGAAGCAATCCAAAAATTAACTATGTTCAAATATTTGAAAATAAAGGATCTATAATGGGTTGTAGTAATCCTCATCCACATGGACAAATTTGGAGTCAAAATACGCTGCCTAATGAAGTTGTTAAAAAGGATAACAATCAAAAAACTTATTTTGCAAGTAAGGGTGTTTCTCTCCTAACCGATTATTTAAATCAAGAATTAAGGGAAAATGAAAGGATTATCTATCAAAATGAAAATTTTGTGATTCTAATTCCCTTTTGGGCGGTATGGCCCTATGAAACTATGATTATCCCAAAAACCCATCAAGTAGATATTTTAAGTTTGGACTCTAAACAAACAACTGATTTTGCGCATGCCATCTCTGTAATTACAGGTAAATATGATCGATTGTTTAATACATCTTTTCCATATTCAAGCGGTATTCATCAAGCACCCACAAATGGTTTGAATAACGATCATTGGCATTGGCATATGTCATTTTATCCGCCATTATTGCGCAGTGCAACCGTTAAAAAATTTATGGTTGGTTACGAAATGTTTGCAAGTCCTCAAAGAGACATTACGGCGGAATCAGCGGCTGCCATTTTAAAGGATTTATGATTATGATTTCTAAGTTTTCATTAAGGTTTTCGCTTGTTTTTATCTTAGGTATTACAGTAGGATTATCTTTTGCCCAAAACCCTAATAAACACGGCCAAACCTTTGTAGACGACAAAGGAGTGATTCGTTGGTCTGAAACCAATGCTGAGGTGCACGGATTCGGTGTAAATTATACCGTTCCCTTTGCCCATGCATACCGTACTGCTAAACGAATGGGAGTTGACATTAAAAAGGCGATGGAGTCGGATGTCTACCATTTTAAGCGATTAGGATTTAATCTGTACAGAATCCATGTTTGGGATACTGAAATCAGTGATGATAAAGGAAATCTTTTAGATAATGAGCATTTAGATGCATTCGATTATTTAATTTCTATTCTTAAAAAACATGATATAAATTATGTGCTAACCCCTATTGCATTTTGGGGTAATGGATGGCCTGAGCCGGATGAGGAAACTCCTGGTTTTTCCCATAAGTATGGAAAAAGTAATGCCTTGACTGATCCGGGGGCAATTAAGGCGCAGCAAAATTATTTGAAACAATTTATTAGCCATACAAATCCTTATACTAAATTGACTTATAAGGATGATCCTTCCGTTATTGCATTTGAAGTAAGCAACGAACCTCATCACAGAGGTACATCTAAGGAAATCAACGAATTTGTGAAAGGCATGGTTGACGCAATTAAATCTACAGGTAGTAGAAAGCCTATTTTTTACAATACGAGCCATGCCGTTCACGAGATGGAATCTTATTTTAAAGCGGGAATCGATGGTGGTACATTTCAATGGTATCCTTCTGGTTTAGGGTATCAAAAGGAATTAGAAGGAAACTTTTTACCTAATGTGGATTCATATGATATGCCATTTGACGGGATAATTGCAAAATATGGTGGAGCAAAAATTGTCTATGAATTTGATGCTGCTGATATAGGAAAATCCTATATATATCCTGCCATTGCAAGGAGTTTTAGAACCGCAGGTATACAAATCGCGACTCATTTTGCTTACGACCCTACATTTATGGCAAGTGTTAATACAGAGTATAACACCCATTATATGAATCTGGCTTATACCCCTAAAAAAGCTTTGGCCCTAAAAATTTCAGGCGAGGTTTTTATGAATATTCCAATAAATGAGTCCTTTGGTTCTTACCCGGATAATACCAAGTTTCAAGATTTTTATATTGATTATGCTCAAGATTTAGCCGTTTATAATCAAGGAGAGAAGTTTTTTTATTCCAATTCAACTTCTATTGTCCCCAAAAGCATAAATAATTTAAAGGAAATTGCTGGTTATGGCAATTCCTCCATTATACAATATGGAGGTGCTGGTGCCTATTTTCTGGATAAGTTGAAGGATGGTGTATGGCGTTTAGAGGTTATGCCTGATGCTGTCTGGGTACGTGATCCTTTCGGGAAAAACAGTCCAAACAAAACAGTTGGTGTTATTAAATGGCGTAATGCTGATATGAAAATCAATTTACCAGATTTGGGTAATGATTTTAAAATTAGGGGAATAAATAGTGGTAACACATATAATTCCGAGTCCAATTTGGGGAGCTTCCAAATTTCGCCTGGAACATATTTGTTGGAGTCATCCAAATCTAAATTCAGTTCGGACCAAACTTTTAATGGGTATGAAATCGGTTCTTTTTTCGCTCCAAAAGATAATGTTAAGGATTATTGGTTTAAACATCAACCACCAATGGATGTTGTGGAAGAAAGTGATTTAGAATTGGTTGCTCAGTTTGTTGGTCCTAGTGTAGCAGCAGAATTAACAATAGAGGGATATACTGACGTAGATCGTTTTTCTATTAAAATGAAGGAATTTGAACCGTATCAGTTCAAAGCTGTTGTTCCTAAAAGTATTATGAGGCACGGACTGGTAAATTATCGCATAATAGTGAAAATTGAAGAGGATAGTATGGTAACCTATCCAGGTGCAATTAATGGTTCGCCGAGAGATTGGGATTTTTACGGAGCGGAAAATTATTCCATCCGAATTCATCCTAAAACAGATCCTATTTATTTGTTTGATGCGACCAAAGATTCAAAGGATTTGGTCCGAACTTGGCGAAGAGGGTTGGCCTTAAAACCAGCCTCAGGATTAAAAGAGTCTGAATACCGAGTTTATATTGATGGCTTGTTCAAGCCAGATTCAGAGAATTTAAATGCCGATCCTATTTATGATTATTCTATAAAGCATTTTGTTATAGATGAACTAAAAAGTGGAATTGGAAGTCTTTCTGAAAAAGAAAAAATTGTTTTTAAAGGAAGATCGCTTCAAGAGAAGCCACAAATAATACAAATTGCTTTAGTGCAAAATGATGGAAGCGCTTTTGGTGGTGAATTGTTGCTAAGCCAAGAATTGGATGAGTATAAATTAAATTTAGAAGATTTGAAATTGGTTAAAACAGTGATTTTGCCTCGCCCATACCCTTCCTTTTTACCCTACTTTTTTAATCCTGATAAACCTAAAGAATTTGATATAAATGCCGTTGAAAGCATACAGATTTCTGTTGGGCCAGGACTAACCGAAAAAGAACAAAAAGAATCTCAAGGATTTGGAGTAGTATTTATAAAACTTGAATAATTATCACATCATGAAATATATACTTTTTTTATTGGCCCTGTTCCTCATAATAGGATGTAAGAACGAATCTCAAAAAATGGAGACTAGTTCTCCTATGGTAGAAACTGAAGATTGGGTTTCAATTTTGGATAGTGCCGATTTTTCTCATTGGGACATAAAATTTTCGGGCTATCCTCTTGGCCATAATTATAAGAATACCTTTAAAATGGAAGAAGGTGTCTTATCCGTTAATTATGACGAGTATGAGAATTTCAATGAAGAATTTGGCCACATTTATTATAAAACCCCGTTTTCATATTACAAAGTGAAGTTTCAATATCGGTTTGTAGGAGATCAGGTTACTAATGGTCCGGCTTGGGCACTCAGAAATAATGGTATCATGCTCCATTGTCAAGATCCTAGTACACTTGGATTAGATCAAGATTTTCCAGTTTCTATTGAATACCAATTTCTTGGTGGTAATGGAGTCGATGAACGCGCAACAGCTAATTTATGCACGCCTGGTACCATTGTTGATATTGATGGGGAATTGTTCGTTGATCACTGTATTAATAGTAGCTCCAAAACATTTGCTGGTGACCAATGGGTTAATGCGGAAGCATTGGTTTATGGCGATGAGAAAGTGATACATATAGTCGAAGGTGACACAGTTATGCAATACACCAATCTTCGAATAGGAAATGGAGGTACTAAGGAGGAATTATTAAATCATTGGAAAAATTTTGGGGTCAATAATCCTGAGTCTTGGGTTGATAGGGAAGGTGAATCTTTAGCCAAAGGATATATTGCTTTTCAGGCAGAAAGCCACCCCACTGAAATAAAAAATGTGGAAGTTCTCGATTTATGTGGTTGTACCGATAAAAAGGCGAAAAATTACAAATCCTATTACGTTAAATCAGACAATAGTAAATGTATTTATTAAAAAAGGCTTCTCGTAAGAGAAGCCTTTTAAGTTTATTTCACTTTAAATTGAAAAATCTCAGATGTTGATGAATTGCCTTCAGCATCGGTTGTAATTATTTTCCAATAATAATCATTGCCTGTATTAACGGTAACATCTTTGGTTGTAGAGGTTGTATTCCCCAAACTATTTGTGGGTTGATTCGACGTTCCAAAAAGTACCTCATATCCTTCGATATCATTGTCCACGTCACTACCAGACCATTGTAAGGTAACTGTGGTTGTTGTGTTTGGCAGTCCAACACCCATTTCAGGAGAAACCAAATCAGCTGGAAAAGGTGCATATGAAGTTTCAGGATCACCCGCGTTGTAAAATTTCCAAGTGGAACTTTGCGCTGTTTGAGTGCCTGAATTTCTGGAAACTATGTACCAAGAAAATGGAGTCCCTCTATCAATCTCTAAGGCCAAATTCGATTCATTGGCATTGTGTGTAGACGTTGATTGTGTCGCAAGGTTTTTTAGTACCAATTGATAGGATGTTGCATTTTGGGCATCAGACCAGTCAAACGAAATGGTACTTTTAGTGTCTGTTATGTTTGTTCCGTCCGTGCATTCAGAATTTTGCTCCGGAAATTGAAGAGTTGCTGCAGAAGGTGGATTGTCTTGATCCCCTTCTGAACCTCCGCCATCACCGCCACTACAATTAAACAATACGACCATTGAGCATGCGAGGAACAATGTATGTTTTAATAGCCTTTTCATTTCTTCACGATTTTTAACGTTTTACTAATTTCCTTACTGCTTAATTGAAGAAGATAAAGCCCCTTTGATATTCCGGAGACATCAATTTGGGTTTTTCCGTTGGTTAGTTCTAATTCTTCACTCAATACCAATTTACCAGTAACCGAAAATATTTTCAGATTCACTGGGCCAGATGTGATACCGGTATAAATATTCAAATTATTTTGGGCAGGATTTGGGAAAGCCAATACATCCTCACCTACAAATATCTGTTCTTCATAGATACCCTGGCAAATTTTGTCTCCTTCAACAGAGATGGTATTTAACCCATTACTTAGAGGAATTATGATTTCTGAATCCGTAGTCTGCATCTGGGTTCCGTTAATTACTATCGAATAACTCGAGCTACCGCTTAAATTTAAAACCACATTCTTATCATCTTCAAAATATGTTGATAACACAGCTAAATCCTCAGGCTCAGTTACTACTGCATCGAAACAAATTTCATAACCAGTCTCATTTTCCACAGTAATACAAACTTCATAAGCGCCTGCCTTTAAATTATTGAATGTGTGATTAGTTGAGAACGCAGCTGAATTGTTCAACCCATTTCCTGTAATAGTTGCTTCATAATTCAAATCCTCTTTGGCAGAAATATTAATGGTTCCATTATCACTATTTCTACAAGTTTCGCTACTGATAGACAATTCGAAATTATCTGCAGAAAGTGTGAAGGTTTCACAGCCATTAATATCCACAACTGTACCTGTTGGTGTGTTAGGGCAAAGATCGTCATCGTCTGCCACTCCATCGCCGTCTGCATCAGGGATATTGTTGTCTGGGAATAGAGAGGATTTCTCATTGCCATAAATTCTAAATTCCCCTGGAGCCAATGTAATGCTAGCATTGACATTAGAAACGGTTGTTTTTAGATTACCTTTTAAAAACTC
The DNA here is from genome assembly GCF_015476115.1 of Aegicerativicinus sediminis. Lineage (GTDB taxonomy): Bacteria > Bacteroidota > Bacteroidia > Flavobacteriales > Flavobacteriaceae > Aegicerativicinus > Aegicerativicinus sediminis. Next base: position 2,199,459 of record NZ_CP064295.1, read on the forward strand.
GAACCAATCACCTGTCTCTTGGAATTTTGGATCGATAGCTTGCTCAGTAATACCAAAATTACCAATGATAGTAACATGCTTTATTTGATCTCCGGTAGCGCTATCTAATGTTAGATGGATAGATTTAAGTCCCGTACTAGATCCTGCTTCAATTGTAAAATTTGTAGTCTTGAAAATAGGTTCGTTAAGTTTCAACTTAATTAGGTCTGCCCAAGTGTCATATATAGCTTTACGCTCGGGGACATTATTATAACCTTCTTCCCATGCACTTGGTTTTTCACCTGTTCTGCAATCATTATTTATTGAACCATCAGGACAATAGTTTATACTAAAATCATAACCTAATTCCCCAAATTGCCATATCATTTTAGGACCGGGTACAGTGAATAAAAATGCCCCTGCAGTTTCCATGCGAGACAAAGCGGTATTTAGATCTTTGATGTTATAAGAAGAATTTGATAAGCCAAAATTTAAACTATTATACATAAGACGTTGTTCATCGTGACTTTCCATATATGAAATTGCCGATGGTTCATCAAATCCCTTAACCTTATAGGAAACATTAGAAAAGTTAGAATTGCTGTTACGACCTTCCATTGCTTGGGTATACTGGTAATTTAAGATGTTCCATAACAATATGCCCTTACCCTCACTAGCTCTGTAATTGGCCCATTCCTTTTCTTCAGTAATTCCTCCTAGATGTTCAAAAATTACAATAAAATCATCGTCAACCTCCCATTGGTAATCTGCATATAATTTTAATACATCTACGCGGTCTTGTTGATAAGAACCTGTGCAATTTTCATCACTAGGTGTACAATTTTGGGTAAAACCTTTCGTTAAATCCCATCTAAATCCGTCAACTTTAAATTCATCTATCCAATATTGAGAAGTGCGCTTAACATAATCTCTAGTGGCTTGTTTGCTGTGGTTAAAGTCATTAAATACGCTATATGAATGAGTAGCGGTAGGATTGAAGAAAGGATTATTACTAGACCACATACGGTAGAATGGATTTTGCCCATCGGCGTGGTTATAAACTACGTCAATTATAACCGCAATTCCTCTTTTATGGCATTCATCTATAAGTTGCTTAAATGAATTTGGTGAACCGTAGAATTTATCCAAAGCCATATGAAAATTGGGGTTATATCCCCAACTTAGATTACCAGCAAATTCATTTACAGGCATCAGTTCAATAGCATTTATTCCTAATCCTTCCAAATAATCTAATCTAGCCTTGACAGCATCGAAACTATGTAAATCATCAAAATCTCGAACCAGTAATTCATAGATGACCAAATCCGTTTTGGCAGGAGGTTGGAAATTTGTTACTTCCCAATTGTAAGGAGTATCTCCAAGTCGGAACCATGTAACAGGATGTTCGGTTTTTCCTGTTGGGTAGTCTGGTAGATTAGGAAAAGTAGTTTCATCTATATAGGGATCATCATTTTCATCTAAAATCAAAGTTGAATAAGGATCGGCAACTCTTATAGAACCGTCAACTAAATACTGGTATAAAATATTGGATTGGGGTGTTAAATTTGTCAATTCAATCCAAAACCTATCTGTTGAAGGATCCTTAAAAAGTAAATAGTTATCATCGTCCCTTTGCCAATCGTTGAAATTACCTATGATATGCACATAGCTCTTTTCTGGAGCATAAAGCACTAATGTTACTTTGGTGTTATCGTTTGGGTTAATGTTTAGTCCATCCTTAAGTCCGGCTGGAACAGCTGCTTCAGGAATTGAAACAGGCGGACCGTTATTTTCACCAACTTCAGCATCCATATCCTGACTTTTCTTTTCGCCAGTACCATCTTTGGCTTTTACCAGAAAGCCAATTTTTCCAATGCCTGTTCTATTATAAAAGGTTGTTGGGACGAACGATATAGAATAGGTGTCATTCCCAGAATTGTATGTTAATTTGTTGGCTTCATTAGAATTTGTCCAACTGCCATTGGTTGGACAGTCTATAGAATTTATGTCATTTTCATCATAGGACCAGGCCCATAAGTAAAGAGCATTGTTTGTTACAGACCAAGTGCTTTCATTAATTGTAGAGCCGTCAAATGTTAGAGTTATTGATTCATCTTCGTTAAAAGTTTCGGGACTTATTGAATATGAAACAGTTTGTTGTTGGGCATACCCAAAAATGGGGATTGCCAACAATAATAGTAGCAATTTTTTCATGAGAGGAAACAAAAAAGCCATAGTATTTACTATGGCTTTATATTAGAAAAATTAGTTTAACGTTAAAGAATAGGTGTATTCTCTAGGGTTACTTAAGTCTAATACAACTTTATAACTTCCTTCCGCGGGAACTACTATATCTGCACCTGATGGTTCTAGCAAACCATCTCCGCCGTCATCACCGTAATTCCAATCCCAATTATTATTGGCTCTAAACTTAATTTTATTTGCAGTTAAATAGATATCTACTGACCATGTTCCTGAAGCCGAATCATAAACCATATCTGTATCTGAGTCCCAACCTGTAGGTGTAGCATCACCAATTAATCCCCATTCACTATATTCTGTTTCAGAATAGGTAAGTGCTTCTGTGTCTACTTTAATCAAATAGTATCCGGCGGTTGCAGTACAATCTGATTCGCCTTCCTCAGCTAATTTTCCAGTAAAGGTTCCATCATCACCCCAATCAGTATTACCCCAGTCAAAATTTCCATTTGCATCAGGTCCAACAAATTTGTGGCCACCATCTAACCAAACATATCCTTCATAATCAGTTTCTCCGAATCCTGATGCTGCTAATCTAGGTGCCGAGGATGGGGCCCATCCTTGATGATTTCCAGGAACAGCTATTTTCGGAGCCTCCGTAGTGTAAGGAGTAACATTTAAAACAATCGTTTCAGAATATTGTGGCTCAAAAGAATCACTAACTGAAGCTTTTACTCTTGCCTCAACTTGATAGTTAGAAAAAGGTGTAGCTCCAAGAGCCAATACAAGATTATTCAAATCACTTACGGTGAATGAAATTTGGTTTCCTCCAATTGTAGAGCCTAAAACTTGAGGGTCTGCAAAATTATTTCCAACGTTATCAACTTCAACGGTATACGTGATGGCCACATCCCCATTAAAGTCTGCAGGTTCCCAAACAAATCGGTCAACAAGGGCAGTGGGTTTGTTGAAGTCTAATTCATAGGAGGCACCGGTTTCAGGGGCCACAACAACTGGGTTTCCACTCGCTTCAATAATAGGTCTGTCTTCTACATCATCCGTATTACACGATGTAATGATTAGTAGAGTTAATAATAAGGTGAATATTTTTTTCATTTTAAATCAATTTTTTAATTAATAACCAGGGTTCTGAGTTAAGTTGGGATTTGCAGCCAATGAATTAGATGGTATAGGAAATATATTTCTATAAGATTCGGTTGGAGCTCCATTAGGTACTCTACCTTTCCATGGCCATAAATAAGCACTTCCCGTGAATTTTTTAAATCTAATTAAGTCGGTTCTGCGGTGTGCTTCCCAATGAAGTTCACGTGCCCTTTCATCAAGAATAAAATCTTCAGTAAGGTCGTTAGTTGAAATATTGTGGGCTGAGTCACCGAAGGCTCTTTCCCTTAGGGCATTTACGTATCCTAAAGCGGCAGATTCTGAACCGCCTTCTTCTCTTGCTACGATTTCTGCATACATAAGATAGGCATCAGCCAATCTAAACATTGGGAAATCTGTATCAGCAAAAGCCCCAGTTCCATTAGAACCCCATTCTCCTTGAGAATCGATGTTTTTCCATTTTGCAATGGCATATCCATCCGTAAATGAACCTATGTCCTCAATTTCTAGATTTTGACCTTGAGTGAAGAATTGTTCTCTTTGGTCGTCACCCATTTGGAATTTGTTCACTAAGGCTGAAGTAGTTCTCAAACCAGCCCAACCTCCATCAATACCAAAATCATCAGGATTCATTTCTCCTCCAACAGGAGCATGTGTTAAAAATGTCGTGCCTCCATATGTCTGAGTAAACAAACCATCATAAGCCACAGCAAATATAAACTCATTCTGTGCTCCATTTGAGTCGTTATCAGCTAAGAAAAGTTCTTCATAACTGTCATGTAAACTATAAGGACCATTCAATATATTTTGAATGTATGGAAGAGCTTCAGCAAATCTCTTTTCTCCAATATAGGCTTCTGCATTCATATACAATTTTGCCAATAACATATTTGCAGCTCCTTGGTCCGCCCGAGGATAATCATTTTGTCCCATTGCTGGAAGAGCATTAACAAGATCTAATAACTCTTCTTTAACATATGTAAACAATTCTTCTGAAGAGGCTTGTTCTGGGAGGAAAAAATCCGTGGGTGAATCTTCCTTCACTAGTCCGACAGATCCGTATAGATCTAAAAAGTGCCAGTAGCTTAGAGCTCTCAAAAATCTTGCTTCAGCTCGATAGGTTGCAATTTCCTCCCTAACACTTCCACTAATTCCTCTTGAGTCTAGCTTTTCATCAGTTGTTTGTCTCAAAAACTCATTGCAGTTTTTTACCTGAAAATCTAAACGGTTGAAAGTGGCATTTATAAAAGCATCCCCGGCAGTCCAAGTATGGTAATGAAAATCCTTTATGGTTTTATCATTCCAAGAAATAACGGCCTCATCCGTAGTTAATTCTTGCATTACCCAATAACCTCTTATATATTGGCTTTCACCTTCATCTATACCTGTGATATCAGGGTTACCTGCTGGCCCCGATTGACCAGTTGTGGCTAAGCCTGCATACAATTTGGCAACTAGTTGAATATAAGAATCTGGGTTGCTATAAACTTCCTCTGCTGATAATAAAGTTTCACTATTAGGATCTGATTGGTCTAAATCATCTGTACATCCTGCAATAAACAAAAATGTTATTAACAGGATAAAATTTGTGTAAATATTTATTTTTCTTTTCATAGCTCCTAGAAATTAAAATTTAAGCCTAATAAATAGGTTCTCGGTCTTGGGTATAGATTATTATCTATACCATATGTTTCTGGATCAATACCTTCATAATCGGAAATTATTAACAGGTTTTGGCCAGTTGCTGTAATTGTCAATGAACTATTCTCGTTAAATAATTCTTTAAATGTATACCCGATAGTAGCATTATCTAATTTGAGATATGCTGCATCCTGAATATAATAATCAGATTGGTATTGTGCGGTCCTGAAATTTGAATTTAATAGGTCACCAACAGCATTATTTAAATAGGTGTCAAAGGTTAATATTTGATTTCCAAATCCATTTCCAGAGTCAACATTATTATAGTTGTAGTTACCCCAAGAGCCTCTCCAAGACATATTGAAAAACCAATTTTTATAGGATAAGTCGGTGTTAAAGCCATAATAAATATCTGAAGCAGGTTTTCTAAATCTGTATTTATCGTCAGCATTAACTATACCGTCTTGATTTCTATCAACATAGACTCCTTCTATTGGATTGCCGCTTGCGTCATAAGCCTGTTCCCAAACAAAGAAGGAATATGGGGCATAGCCAACCTGATGGTTCTGTATGGTATTTCCGGTACCCCCTCCAATTCCACCAACATCAATCCCTTGATACCCTGGGTCGGTTATTAGGGTTAATTTGGTAATTTTTGATTCTTGGAAGGTGATGTTTCCTCCAATTCTCCAATTCCAATCTTCGGTTCTAACAGGAAAAATATCACCAGCAATTTCAATACCCTTGTTTTCCAATGTTCCTATGTTGTAGTCATCCGCATTTGAGAAGCCAACACCTTGTGGGTTATTTGTAAAAACTAAAAGGTCTGTTGTTGTTCTTTCATATGCATCTACAGTTCCGGTAATTAACCCATCGAAAAATCCGAAATCTAAACCGATGTTGAATGTTTCTGTTTCTTCCCAAAGTAAATTAGAATTGTAGGGTTGAGGTCTAATAGTGTTTACAAAACTATTGCCTAATTGATAAGCTGCATTATTAGTCCCTGTTTGGTATAAAGGCAAGGAAGGATAGAGATCCCCAACTGCCTGTTGTCCAGTTATACCCCAGCTTAACCTAAGTTTTAGGTCGCTTACTACATCAGTACCTTTCAGGAATTCTTCTTCGCTAATTTTCCAACCAAGAGCGGCAGCTGGGAAGTTACCCCATCTGTTATCCTTTATAAATCTAGATGTTCCATCTCGTCTTATGGAAAGAGTTAAGAGATACTTGTCATTATGAGTAAGATTAAGTCTACCGAAGAACGATTGTAAATTTAAACGGGTTTCATTAGTAACTTCAATGGTCTGACCAGTTTGATCAGTCGTTAAAAATCTTGTTGGGTATCTGAAATCTTGATAGTTATAACCCGCAGTAAAGTCGATTTGAGTTTTAATTGATTCGAAGTAATTGTTATAATTTATATAGGCGTCTAATACCTTGTTCTCCTTATTTTCAATATTATTATATTGAGTAGCCTCTTGATTTCCTTCGCTGTCTAAATTATTGAAAGCTGCATCGGTACCTCCGTAGGATCTCCCCGTTAACATATCATATCCCAAGTTAAGAACACCTTTTAGTTCTGGAAGAACATGAAGTTTGTATTCCAACTGAACGTTTCCGATACTTCTAAATGCTCTACCCTTGTTTGTGGTTTGTTCAATTAGAGCCAAAGGATTAGCGCCCGCTAAAGTATTCAGTCTTCCGTTAGCGTTTGTCCATCTGAAATATCCGCCATAAGTCTGATCATCCATATAAACTGGTTGGGTAGGATCAAAGGTAATAGCAGCTCCGATTGCTCCCCTATTACTATAATTACTTTCAATTACAGATGTGTTATTATTTGCATCTATTTTAAGATGGTCATCAAAGAACCTGAATGTAAGAGCAGTAGAAAGCGTTGTTCTTTGAAAGTTATCTTTTTTCAAAATACCATCATAATCAGCATAACCCATAGAAACTCTATAATTAAGGAAGTCAAATCCTCCGGAAGCGGATAAGTTATGTTCAGTTCCTAAAGCCTCTTGGTAAACCAGGTCTTGCCAGTTTGTATTTGAATCTCCAATTAAATTGATTTGGTTGGCATTACCATTGGCATTAACATAATCAATGAAATCTGGTACTGATAAAGCGTCAACCTTTTCATCTATTTTAGAATATGAAAATTTGGAATTATAGTTCCATTTCAATTCTCCCACTTTACCTCTCTTTGTAGTAATAATTACAACACCGTTAGACGCCCTTACACCATAAATTGCAGTAGCGGAAGCATCTTTAAGAATATTTATAGATTCAATATCATTCGGATTTATCGTAGCCAGAGGGTTTCTACCTCCGGTAATTCCACCTGAGTCCGCAGGAACGCCGTCAATTACATAGAGAGGGTCGTTATTAGCATTTAAAGATGAACCACTCCTAATTCTAATTTGTGCTCCTTCACCTGGTGATCCACCACCATTAATAACCTGTATTCCAGCAACTTTACCTTGAATTAATTGATCAGCAGCAACATTTGCACCTTGATTGAAGTCTTCTGGCTTTATTGCTGTTACAGAACCTGTAGCGTCTTTTTTCGTGACAGTACCATAACCAATAACCACAACTTCATCTAACTGAGCCGCATCTTCGTCGAGCGACACGTTGATTGTTTGTTGCCCGGTAAAGGGAATTTCTTGGGTTATGTACCCAATATAGCTAAAAACCAAAACCTCTCCATCTCGGACAGTAATTTGGTAATTGCCATCAAAGTCTGTAGCTGTTCCCGTGGATGTGCCTTTTACTAATACATTTACTCCTGGAAGTGGTAGTCCTGTAGACGTTTCTGTTACAACACCACTAACAGTTGTTTGAGCAAATATCATAGCCGGCAGCACCATTAGGAGCAGACTAGATAAAAATGTTTTCATACATTATTTTTAAGTTAAAACCTTAGTTAGTTATTCTTATAAATTCACTTCTAATGTTAAAACTATGTAAAAAAGGTGAGCTAGAATGTTACAGCGATTACACGAACGCTACGAAAACGTTTTAGTGTTGAAAACTTTTTGAATTTAACAATTCTCGATACTTTCTTGAGATGAAATTTGAGATAATTTCAAAAAGGGCGTATTTAATTAACGATTTGATAAACATAAGAGGATTTTGTTCATTTTCCAAATTGTTTTTAAAAAATGTGTTTGTTGTCGTATCTTACCACTTTATTATGCCCATAAATCCCTAATGAAACAGAAAATTACATTAAAACAAATTGCTAAAGAATTAGATGTCTCAATATCCACAGTTTCTAAGGCTTTAAGGAATAGTTTGGAGATTGGTGAGGATACTCGAGAAAAGGTTCAGGCATTTGCGAAATTATATAATTACCGACCTAATAATATTGCCCTAAGTCTTAAAAACAGCAAAACCAAAACTATAGGTGTTATCATACCAGAAATAGTTCATTATTTCTTCAGTAATGTTATAAGTGGCATTGAGAAAATTGCAAATCAAAAAGGCTATAATGTTATTGTTGGGCTCTCTAATGAATCTTTTGATAAAGAGGTATTGAATATGCAAATGTTGGCAAATGGCAGTATTGATGGGTTTATTCTGTCTGTTGCTAAGGATACAATGATGAAAGAAGATTACCATCATTTTATTGAAACAATTAATCAGGGTATGCCTATTGTAATGTTCGATAGGGTGATCCCACAGATTCCATGCGATAAAGTAATTATTGATGATAAGCGAAGTGCGCGTACCGCTGTTTTGAAGTTAATAGACAACGGTTGTAAAAACATTGCAATTGTTACAACCAAAGATTATATAAATGTAGGAAAACTTCGCACGGATGGATATATTGAGGCCCTTAACTTAAGAGGTATAGAGGTAAAGGACGAAAACATTCTGAAATTAAGTGATTATGTAAATGATGAAGCCCAATTGAACCATCTAGAGGATCAGGTTGAAGAATTCCTAAAGGATAGGGAAGATATTGATGGAATTCTTGGCGTTAATGAAATATATGCACTTACCGTCATAAAAATAGCTAAGAAATTAGGTAGAAGGGTTCCAGATGACATTCAAGTGATTTCCTATACGGATGGTGTTTTGTCTAGGCATGCCACACCATCTTTAACTACCGTTAAACAGCATGGGCAAACAATGGGGGAGAAGGCGGCAGAATTACTAATTAACAAGCTTGAAAAAGATGATGAAGATGAAAGTTATGAGACCATGATTATTGAGACTGAATTAATTGAGCGCGACTCAACAAAATAATTCATGGTTACCAAATAAAAAACTTTATTATCTTTACGGCTGTTCAAAACTTATAAATTCACTTCTAACATAAGTTTTGATAAGTTTTCGCTTATCAAAGTAGTATTAATAAATTCGTACTATAATGAAAAAGCGCGCCTTAGGATTTTGGGAAATCTGGAACATGAGTTTCGGGTTTTTAGGAATCCAGTTCGGTTTTGCCCTCCAAAATGCAAATACTTCCAGGATATTCGAGACCTTAGGGGCCGAAGTTGATGAAATACCAATTTTATGGATTGCTGCGCCTGTTACAGGTTTGGTGATACAGCCAATAATTGGATATTTTAGTGATCGTACCTGGACTCGTCTCGGTCGACGAAGACCTTATTTTCTAATCGGTGCATTGCTGTCTTCAATTGCCCTTTGCATAATGCCAAATTCCCCTACACTTTGGGTGGCTGCTGGCATGCTATGGATTATGGATGCCTCAATTAATATTTCAATGGAACCATTCAGGGCATTTGTTGGTGATAATCTTCCTGATGAACAACGTACCCAAGGATTTGCCATGCAAAGTTTTTTCATTGGTATAGGTGCTGTGGTCGGGTCAATGATGCCTTATGTATTTACAAATTGGCTCGGGCTAAGTAATACGGCACCGGAAGGTGTAATTCCAGAATCCGTTAAGTGGTCCTTTTATGTTGGGGCCTTCGTTTTTCTTACCGCGGTATTGTGGACGGTTTTTAAATCTAAGGAGTATAGCCCTGAAGAATTAGAAAGTTTTCATAAGAATGATGAAGAATTTAATCCAGTAATTACTCAGGAAGAAAATTTAATACGTATAAAGAAACTAAATAGGGCAGGAATGGTGTTTTCAATTTTTGGAGCCATTATTACTGCTATTTTAATTTTTGCAGACTTAGAAAAAGAACTATACATAATGGGGGTTGGACTTCTAATTGTTGGCCTTTTATTTATTACCAGCTCTGCTGTGAGGAAAGCAAAAGGAAGAACGGGTTTTGTTATTATCATGACCGACTTGCTCTATATGCCAAAAACGATGAAGCAGTTGGCTTGGGTTCAATTTTTTTCTTGGTTTGCCTTGTTCTCGATGTGGATCTATACAACCCAAGCAGTTACAAGTCATATTTATGGAAGTACAGATACTACTTCACAATTATACAATGACGGTGCTGATTGGGTAACAATCCTATTTGCTGTTTATAACGGAGTTGCGGCATTGGTTGCATTTTTGTTGCCTGTTCTTGCTAAGGCAACTAGTAGAAAATTGACCCATTTAATAGCGCTATCCTTAGGTGGAGTTGGGCTTATTTCAGTTTATTTCATTTCCAACCCAGACTTATTAATTCTTCCGATGATCGGAGTTGGAGTCGCCTGGGCCAGTATCCTTTCTGTGCCCTATGCAATGTTGGCGGGTGCATTACCAGCCAAAAAAATGGGTTATTATATGGGCGTCTTTAACTTTTTTATTGTAATACCACAAATAATGGCGGCCACGATTCTTGGATTTTTAGTAACTCAATTATTCGATGGCGAACCAATTTATGCTTTGATTTTAGGTGGATTAGCCATGATATTATCTGGATTGTTGACTCTTAGGGTTAATGATGGAGCCACAATTAATATTGTAGAAGAGAAGATTTTATGAAGAAAAAGGGATTTATTTTTGATTTGGACGGGGTTATTGTCGATACCGCCAAATATCATTTTTTGGCATGGAAAAAATTAGCAAATTCTATTGGTATAGATTTTTCCGAAGAACAAAACGAACAGCTCAAAGGAGTCAGTCGAAAGGCGTCATTAGAGAAAATATTGGCATGGGGTAATGTTACATTAACGGAAGAGGAATTTGCCGAATTAATGTCTAAAAAGAATGAGGATTATCTCGGTTACATTAATGAAATGAACGAGGAAGAAATCTTACCAGATGTTCCGAAAATTCTCAATTTTATTTTAGGCAAGAATCAGGGTGTTGCACTTGGTTCTGCAAGTAAAAATGCCAAATCGATTTTAGAGAAGGTGAATTTGCTCAACAAATTCGAGGCTATTGTGGATGGTAATGAGGTTTCTAAAGCTAAACCAGACCCTGAGGTATTTGAAATCGCAGCCCGCGAGATAGGGATGGAACCTCATAATTGTATTGTTTTTGAAGATTCCTTGGCTGGCATTCAAGCTGCGAACGCCATAGATATGTGTTCTATAGGAATTGGTGATGCAACCGTTCTTAAAGATGCTGATTTTGTCTTCAAGGATTTTACTGAGATCAGTACAGATTTTATAAATCAATTAATTAACGACTAAAAGTTTTAAATATTTCTTGTTTAAACACACTATTACATAATGAATCAAGATTATATCATTCCGAATGCATGGTCTATCCTTGAAGAAGGATTTGAAGAAGACCGGGTAAAGTCATCGGAAAGTATTTATAGCATAGGTAACGGGGCAATGGGTCAACGTGCCAATTTTGAAGAGGATTATTCTGGAGAGACCTTCCAAGGAAGTTATATAGGAGGGGTTTATTACCCCGATAAAACTAGAGTTGGCTGGTGGAAAAATGGTTATCCGGAGTATTTTGCGAAGGTATTGAACGCACCGAGTTGGATTGGTATTCGAGTTCATGTTAATGGAGAATCTCTAGATTTGGCAACCTGTAAAAGTGTAACCAATTTTAGAAGAGAATTGAATATGAAGGAGGGATGGTTAAAGCGATCTTTCGTTGCTATTCTTCCAAATGATGCTGAGGTTAAAGTGCAATCCACTAGGTTTTTAAGTCTTGATCATGATGAGGTTGGGGCCATTAAGTATGAAGTTACCCCACTCAATCAAGATACGCTTGTAGCCTTTACGCCTTACTTGGATGCAGGAATCACAAATGAGGATTCTAACTGGGATGACCAATTTTGGCAGACCGTTTCTGTTGAACATGAAGCTAATAGGGCTTTCATCCGATCTCATACAATGAAGACGGAGTTTCATGTGTGCACATTTATGCTGTCTCAACTATTCTTGAATAACATTGAGGTCAAAACCGATTTGAAAATTAATTCAACTGAAAAGTATATTGAATTCACACAAGAAACCCACGTCAATAAAGGTGGCACTGCTAGTTTGATTAAATATGGGGGATACACGGTAGATCGAGACCATGATAAAGACCAATTGGTTTTAGCTGCAAATAAGGTCTTAGATACAGTTTCTGAGATTGATTTTGAAGGTTTGCTCGAAAAGCAAAAGGAAGCTTGGCAAAAGATTTGGGACATGGCCGATATTACGATAGAAGGTGATGTTAAGGCCCAACAAGGAATTCGCTTCAATATTTTCCAACTTAATCAAACCTATCTAGGTACAGATGCGCAGTTAAATATAGGCCCAAAAGGATTTACCGGTGAGAAATATGGAGGAAGTACCTATTGGGATACCGAGGCTTACTGTATACCCTTTTACATGGCTACAAAAGATCAAGAAGTTGCTAGAAAATTATTGACCTATCGTTATAATCACCTTGAAAAAGCCATTGAAAATGCAGAAAAATTAGGGTTTAAGGATGGAGCTGCTTTGTATCCAATGGTTACTATGAATGGCGAGGAATGCCATAATGAATGGGAAATTACTTTTGAAGAAATCCATAGAAATGGGGCAATTGCTTTTGCTATTTATAATTATTTCCGATTTACTGGAGACTACAGTTATATACCTGAAAAAGGTTTAGAGGTTTTAATTGGTATTGCCAGATTTTGGCAGCAACGTGCTACCTATTCCAAGGAAAAAAACAAGTATGTAATTCTTGGTGTAACTGGTCCTAATGAGTACGAGAATAATGTGAACAATAATTTTTATACAAATTATATCGCGAAATGGTGTATTTCATTTGCATTGGAAAATATTGAAAAGGTTAAAAATGGCTATTCCGACGATTATAATCGTATCGTTGGAAAAACCAATATCTCTTCCGAAGAATTATCTAAATGTAAAGACGTCGCCAACAATATGTATTTACCATTTTCAGAAGAGTTAAATATTTACCTTCAACAAGATGGATTCCTGGATAAAGAATTGGTTACCGTGAAGGATTTAGACAAAAATCAGCGCCCAATTAACCAAAAATGGTCATGGGACCGCATACTACGATCGCCATACATAAAGCAGGCTGACACCTTACAAGGCTTTTATTTCTTCGAGGATCATTTTACCACTGAGGAACTAGAAAGACATTTCGATTTCTATGAACCTTTTACGGTTCATGAAAGCAGTTTGTCCCCTTGTGTACATAGCATTCAGGCTGCAAAGTTGAATCGAATGGACCAAGCCTATACATTCTATTTAAGAACTTCTCGCTTAGATTTAGATGATTATAATAAAGAGGTGGAAGAAGGATTGCATATTACTTCTATGGCAGGTACTTGGATGAGTATAGTGGAAGGCTTTGGCGGAATGCGCGTGAAAAATGATAAGTTATCTTTTGAGCCAAAGATTCCAGAGCAATGGGAGGCCTATTCTTTTAAGATTAATTTTAGACAACAAATATTAAAAATAAAGGTTACACATAAAGAAACTACCTTTGAATTAGATGGGAATAAATCTCTGAACCTTTTATTGAACGGTGAGGAAATTACAATAAGCCCGTCCTCCTAAATTTTGAACCCCATGAAGTATTTTAACCTTATTATATTTTGTATGAGCCTAATTAGTTTCGGACAAATTGAACGTGTTGAACCTCCTAATTGGTGGGTTGGTTTTAGCGATCATTCCTTGCAATTACTAATTAAAGGTGAAAATATTCAAAATGCCGAAGTTGAAATATCTAACAAGCATATAGAGCTTGTTAAGGTAAATAAGGCAGATAGTCCAAACTATTTATTCCTAGATTTAATAATAAAGGAGGATGCCATTGCTGGTAATTTTGATATTGAGTTTGAATTACCAAACGGGAAGAATATTACCCACTCTTATACCTTAAAATCAAGGGATCGTTTAGCTGAAGGATATATCGGTTTTAATAGTTCTGACGTAATTTATCTTATTACACCTGATCGCTTTGCAAATGGTGATATAGCCAATGATATAGTTTCTGGTTTGCGAGAAACTTCCATCAATAGAAAAAATGATTATGGAAGGCATGGTGGTGACATTCAGGGTATGATTGATCATATCGATTATATCCATGACATGGGCTTTACCTCTGTATGGCCAACCCCATTATTGATGAACGATATGACCAGATCTTCTTACCATGGCTACGCAATAACTGATTTCTACCAAGTAGATCCACGTTTTGGTACCCTAGATGATTACAAACAATTGGCCCAAAAATTACAGGGAAAGGGCATGAAGTTGATAATGGATCAGGTTGCTAATCATTGTGGAAGTTTACATTGGTGGATGTCTGATTTACCTTTTAAAGATTGGGTCAATTACCAAAGTGAATATTTAAACAAGGAGGGGTTGAAAGTTTCTAATCATAGAAGAACGGTTAACCAAGATCCATATGCTTCCGGTTTTGATAAGGAGTTAATGAGTAAGGGGTGGTTTGTAAATGAAATGCCCGACCTTAATCAACGTAATCCCTTTTTAGCAAAATATATTATCCAAAATAGCTTATGGTGGATAGAAACACTCCACCTCGAAGGTATACGGCAAGATACTTATCCTTATTCATATAAAGAATTCATGGCTGAATGGGCGGGTGCCATTATGCGGGAATATCCCAATTTTAATATTGTGGGTGAAGAGTGGAGTACCAATCCTTTACTTGTAGGTTATTGGCAACAAGGAGCAAATAACAAGGACGGGTATAAATCTAACTTAAAATCCACTATGGATTTTCCGATGCAACATACTATTGTTCGGGCCTTAAATGAGGAAGAAGGCTGGAACTCTGGATTGGTTAATATTTATGAAGGGTTGGCTAATGATTTTTATTACCCTGATCCACAATCCATTTTAATTTTTCCCGATAACCATGATATGGATCGCATTTTTACCCAACTCCATGAAGACGTTACAAATACTAAAATGGCAGTGGGGTTAATGTTGTGTATGCCGCGAATTCCACAGGTTTATTATGGTACCGAAATTTTGATGCAAAATACGGCTAAGCCCGGCGATCATGGATTAATACGCACTGATTTTCCTGGAGGCTGGGAAGGGGATTCCAAGAATGCCTTCACAGGAAAGGGTTTAAGTGCTCCTCAAAAAGAAATGCAAACCTTCATGAAGAACCTATTGAATTATCGTTTAAACAGTGAGGCTATACATGAAGGGAAAACGGTTCATTTCGCACCTATAAATGGAGTATACATTATGACCAGGGCTACGGACAAAGAAACAGTGATTGTGATAATCAATAAAAATGAAAATCCATCAACCTTAGATTTGTCACCTTATTCTGAATTGAATTTAGATGGACAAACTCTTCAAAATGTCGTCACCAATGAAACTGTAAAGTGGCGAAACCAATTGTCTTTGCCTAATAAAGGAATCTATATTTTTAGTTCTGCAAAATAATTTCAGATTTTGTTTTATGACTAAATCCGCCTGTTTACTTTCTTTAATCTTGCTGAGTGTCATTTTCAGCTGTAAAAAGGAGGTAGTTTCCAACCAAAATTCAGAATCTATGAGTACAATTCAGTCTGATAGTAAATTGCACAAAATTGTTGTTTACCAAGTTTTTACGAGGCTTTTTGGTAATACCAATCCAACCAATAAGCCTTGGGGAACGATAGAGGAAAATGGGGTAGGTAAATTTGATGATTTTACCGTAAAAGCTTTAAGTGAAATTAAAGATTTGGGAGTAACACATATATGGTATACTGGAGTTCCCCATCATGCGGTGATAAGAGATTATACAGCTTATGGAATTTCTAACGATGATCCAGATGTTGTTAAAGGCAGGGCAGGATCTCCTTATGCGGTAAAAGATTATTATAATGTAAATCCAGATTTGGCCGTTGATCCGGCAAAACGATTAGAAGAATTTCAGGAGTTATTAGACCGTACACATAAAGTTGGCATGAAGGTAATCATTGATATTGTGCCTAACCATGTTGCCCGTCGTTACGTTTCCTTAAGTAAACCAAATGGGATCCAAGATTTAGGTTCCGATGATGATACAACCGTAACTTACAATGTAAATAATAATTTCTACTATAATCCAGGAGAGTACTTTAATGTGCCAAATAGCCAAAATGGATATCAACCGTTGGGCGGAGAACCCACTACATTATCCGATGGAAAATTTGAAGAATTTCCAGCTAAATGGACAGGAAATGGCAGTCGGAACTCACAACCAGATTTTAATGATTGGTACGAGACCGTAAAAATAAACTATGGTGTTCGGCCAGATGGGGCAAGAGATTTTGATTCGCTCCCAGAAGGCTACGACAGTAAAACACATAAGGAACATTTCGAATTTTGGAAGGACAAAAAAGTTCCTGATTCCTGGAAGAAGTTTAAGGATATTGCCATTTATTGGACAATGAAAGGTGTTGATGGCTTCCGATTTGATATGGCAGAAATGGTACCTGTTGAATTTTGGAGCTATATGAATTCACATATTAAAATGGCCAATCCGGATGCCTTTCTTTTGGCGGAAGTTTATAATCCAGATTTATACAGGGATTATATCCGAAAAGGTAAAATGGACTATTTGTATGATAAAGTTCAGCTGTACGATACAATTAAACACATTATGCAAGGGCATGGAAAAACCGATTATTTACCGGGAATTCAAGAATGGTTGGCGGATATTGAGCATAATATGCTTCATTTTTTAGAAAATCATGATGAGCAACGGATTGCGAGTCCAGAGTTTGCTGGAAATCCTTTAAAAGGAAAACCTGCAATGGTTGTATCTGCAACCATTAGCACCTCTCCAACCATGATTTATTTTGGTCAGGAATTTGGAGAGCCAGCGCAGGAGAATGGAGGTTTTGGAAGTCCATCCCGTACGTCCATTTTCGATTACGTCAGTGTCCCGACGGTTAGAAGGTGGGTGAATAATAAAAATTTTGATGGCGGACAATCAACCCCTGTAGAATTAGAATTAAGGGATTTTTATAAGCGTCTTTTAAATTTCACTATTACAAGTGAAGCCTTAATGAAGAATTATGAGCAGATTCATAGTTTCAATAGAGAACATACTACCTATTACGACGAGAAAGTATTTTCCTTTGTTCGATGGTCAAATAACGAAAAGCTTCTAATTGTCTCAAATTTCAGTGCCCAAGATTTCAGAGGATTTAACCTTCAAATTCCACAACCTATTATTCAAGAGTGGCAATTGGAAGACGGAAACTATGAGCTGGAAGATCAATTATACCATGAGTTTAAACCCACTTTGAAAGTTGAAAATGGAACTGGTTTTGTCGATATAAAACTTGATCCGCTTCAATCCTTCATATTAAAAATGAAATAATTACCACATGATACGACTTATCGCCTTTTTTACTTTCTTGGTTCTATTTGGTTGTAAAGATCCCAAGGAAGAACCTATCGTTATTGAAGAGCCTAAAAAAGAGACTGCCCCTTTTGTTTGGGAAGGGGCAAACCTATATTTTTTATTGACTGATCGTTTTAATAATGGTGACTTATCTAATGATGTAAATTTTGGAAGGAATGCAGAAGCAGGACCTCTTCGTGGATTTATGGGTGGGGATATCAAAGGAATTACAGAAAAACTTAACGAGGGTTACTTTACAGATTTGGGAGTAAATGCAATTTGGATTACCCCAGTGGTTGAGCAGATTCATGGTGATACAGATGAAGGTACAGGAGTTAGTTATGGATATCATGGTTATTGGGCAAAGGACTGGACTTCTTTAGATCCAAATTTTGGGACTGAACAGGACTTAAAAACATTCGTAGAGACTGCACATTCTAAAGGAATACGAGTGTTATTAGATGCTGTAATCAATCATACAGGTCCGGTTACTGAGGAAGATTTGGCGTGGCCGGACGAATGGGTTCGACTTTCACCAGTATGCAACTTTCAAAATTTTGATGGTACAACGGCCTGTACATTAGTAGCTAATCTACCAGATATTAGAACGGATAGTAATCAAGAAGTGGAATTACCTCCTCAATTGGTTGAAAAATGGAAGGCTGAAGGTCGCTACGAAAAAGAAATTGAAGAATTGGAGGCATTTTTCGATCGTACAAAGTATCAGCGTGCTCCCAGATTCTACATAATGAAATGGTTGGCGGATTATATTTTAGATTACGGCATTGATGGTTATCGCGTTGATACTGTGAAGCACACCGAAGATTTTGTCTGGCAAGAATTTAGAATTGTTTGCGATGAATCTTTTGAAATGTGGAAAGAGAACAATCCAGATAAAGTAATAGATGAAACTCCTTTTTATATGGTTGGTGAGGTATATAACTATGGAATTTCTTCTGGAAAACAGTTTGATTATGGCGACAAGAAAGTGGATTTTTATAACAATGCATTCGATGCCTTAATTAATTTCGATTTAAGGTGGATGGCAGACCAAAAGTCGACTGAAGAAGTATTCTCAGTCTTTTCACAGATTTTAAATTCCGATTTGAAAGATTATGGGGTTCTCAGTTATATGACATCGCATGACGATGGGTCGCCATTCGATATTGATAGAACCAAACCTTTTGAAACCGGAACAAAATTATTACTGGCCCCCGGAGCTGCGCAGATTTATTACGGAGACGAAACGGCTCGCCCATTGAAATATGAAGGTGCTGTAGGAGATGCAAACTTGCGCACGTTTATGAATTGGGAAGATGTGGAAAACGACACTTTAACAAAACAAGTTCTTAAACATTTCCAAAAGCTAGGTCAATTTCGAAATAATCACCCTTCAGTAGGAGGCGGTATTCATAAAATGATATCAGAATCACCATATGTATTTTCACGGGTTTATAAATATGAGGGAGGAGAGGATAAAGTCGTAGTTGCCATGGATGTTGAATCCGAAGGATTAATTATGGTTTCTGATATATTCGAAAATGGCAGCGTTATTCGTGATTCATATAGTGGTAATGAATTCACTGTGGATGACGGTAAAATCCAAATTGACAACCCTTCAAAATTAGTTCTACTAGAGCAAAAGAATTAAAAGACTATGGTTTTAACCATAGTCTTTTAATTGGTTATAGTTTAAAACTTTCTGTAAACCATTGCGGCAATAATTCCCATGGCAACATAGAAGACAAAATAAAGTACAGCATTTAATAATGCTCCGGAAATTGAAATTAAATTAGTTGTAGAATAGTCAATCAGGCCTTCTCCTAGGCCAGAAAGCAGTGCCAACAGAAAACCAAATTTTACACCACTCGCAAGATTGAAAATTCCGTTTGCCCATTTCCCGTAAATGGTAGAAAATGCAAATCCCATTAATAGACATCCAACAAGTAAATGGAAATAGTCAGGATTTTCTCTCATAATATCGGGTCCAGAAACATAATTTGATAATAAGGGATCACCGATGATTCCCCAGATTAAGTAGCCTCCAAAAAATGCCCACAACGTAGTGGCAATTGTCGCAATGATGTTAGGTTTAGAAAACATGAATTATGGATTTAGTTAGTGATTGTTTATCTAAATGTAGTTAAAAATTAAAATCCTTTATTATTATTGTTAAAGTTTAATGTAGTTTACAAAATTGTAAGGAATAGGAAGTAAGTGCCACTAAGGCTGAAATATTTGTGAACCAACTATCACTTTGATGAAAGACCTTAATAATTTTTTCGATTCACCAGTACTGCTTAAGATTGGCTTCCACAGACTTTTTGAGTTTTATGAGTCTTGGTTAACTGACCCTAATCCTATTAAAGTCAATCGGGCTAAGGAACTCTTAAGTTTAAAGGAGTCGTTTCCTTATTTAAATGAAGGTATATCAGACCTAGATCTTTTGGAACAGTTGACAGATCAGTTGGAGTTTCTCCTAGAGGATTTGTTTCCTGATATGCTGGGCACAAATGAAATTAAGGCTGCTGGGGTTCCATACCGCAACTACTATTTTAAATATAGCTCCAGATTTAATAATATATTGAATAATGCTGGAAATGACTTTGTGCTTACTGTTCAAAATATAGTTGGTGATGATTTGTACATAGTGGCCTGTACAATGATTTTGCAGTTCTATTATGGTTATGAAATAAAGTTGAACAGACCATTTTTTTATCAAATACCAGATCAAAGAGGAATTATGAGGCATTATAAATTAATGTATAATGCTGACTTTACAGATATAATAATTAATGATGGTGTACAACCAATTACCCAAGAAGATTTTGAGGAATTGATTGATAATTTCCACGATGTCGATTTATGGAGAGAAAAGTTTCCTCCTCGTAGTTATACCATGAAAGGATTTATTATCAGTAATCTGTTTGATGTTACCCAAGATCAATCGGTCTCTAATTTCAAGTCTAATCTTATTGGAGATTTTAAGGAAATAAGCCATGAGGGTATTAAGGAAATTACCAAAACATTTCAATCCTTAATGGGGATACCAGATATTGAGGTCGGCTTTTCAGAATATATTGCTGAGGAAGAATCTTTTCAACTGTTGTTTGGTAATTACATGAATAGTTTTCTTTTAAACAAGGAGGATAGTAAAGATTGCCATAAAGCATTGTGTGATGATTCATATGAGTCTCTTGTTAATCACCATCAACTTGTTGCAATTTCCGATGTTGATAGATGTTACAAAAAGTCGAAGGGAAAAAATCCCCAATGTGTAGTGCTTTATAACCAAGGATATAAAAGTGCCTTACTTGTGCCTATAGCAGAAAAAGAAAAATTAATTGGTGTATTGGAATTGGTTTCTAAAACTCCAAAAGTTCTCAATAGTGTTACTGCTCAGAGACTAGAAGATGTTATGCCATTTATTGTTTCGGCTTTGCAAAGGGCGAAACGTGAAGAGGCAAATCTAATTGAAGCTATCATTCAACAAGAGTGTACCGCGATTCACCCAAGTGTGCATTGGAAGTTTAAAAGTGCCGCAAGGAAATTTATTCACCAAAACAAATTGGATGAAACAAACCCGCAATTTGATTCTATCAAATTTGACCAGGTGTATCCCTTGTTTGGTCAAATTGATATCCAAGGTTCCTCTGAAGCTCGAAATACAGCTACGAAGAAAGACCTTTGCCTACAGTTGCGTATGGTTGAAAAATTGATTTTAAACTTTAATGAACGAGAACCACTGCCCATTTTTAACCAGATTCTCAACTTAATCAATAAACATCTAGGCGATTTAGAAACAGAATTTAGGGTTGATTCTGAACAGCAAATTTTAAAATTCCTAAAGGAAGAAATTGATCCTATCTTAATTTTTCAGAAGAAAAAATACCCAGACTTTTTAGATGACATTGATTCTTACTTCCAGAGAATCGATCCTGTTTTGAATATTTTTTATGTACATCGTAAAAGTTATGATGAAACTGTTTCTAAGGTTAATTTCCATATGGCGGATTATTTAGACGGTAGACAAGTTGAAGCCCAAGCCATGTACCCACATTATTTTGAGCGATTTAAAACGGATGGGGTTGAGCATAATATGTACATAGGGGAAGCAATTACTAGAGAGGAGAGTTTTAATAAACTATACCTCTATAATTTGAGGTTATGGCAGTTGCAAGTTATGGTTGAAATGGAGAATGAATTTTATAGAAGAAAGCAGGAATATCCATTACAGTTAGATGTGGCATCAATGATTCTTGTTTATAATCAACCACTTTCAATCCATTTTAGAATGGACGAAAAACAGTTTGATGTAGATGGGACTTATAATGCCAGATATCAGGTGGTTAAAAAACGGGTTGATAAGGCCTTTGTAAAGGGAACCAATGAGCGCTTAACGCAAAATGGTAAAATAGCCATAGTCTATAGCCAAAAAGAAGACGAAACCGAATATCTGGAATACATAAAATTTCTGCAGGCTAAAAATTATTTAAATGATACTGTGGAAATCCTAGAATTAGAAGATTTGCAAGGTATTACTGGTCTTAAAGCGATTCGCGTTGGAGTTCTTTATCACAAAGAAAAGGATAAAGATTATTACTCCTACGAAGATTTAATGGATGAACTGAAGAATTAGCCTCTGTATTTAAAAGCTATAGCAAAAGCTATAACCGAAACTATTATGCCAATCATGAACACGTTATAAGTGTTTCTCAACAATCGGTATTTTCTATCAAGCACCTTACCCAAAAAATATAAATCCTTGGTAAGCGAGCTATAAACATAATTTTTGTCCTGAAGAAGTTCATCGATTGCCCATTGAAATTCCTTTAGTTCCATTTTGTGGAAATTACCAAAGAAAGTAAGATTCACCTCTTTTTTCCTTACATCTTCCTTGGTAAACTCACCTCTTGTAATGTTAGGTCTTGTAGCCATTATAGACATTATCATTGAGGCAATGCAGAAAATAGTAAAAATAATAGTTGGCCAAATTAGATAATCGTTAGTAGGATTATCTAGTTTAGAAATAAGATTAGAAAGTACCAGTGAAATAATAATTGCGTTTACAGACAAAAGAATGTTGGCTTTTGTATCAGCTATATCACTTAATTTAATGTGGTTTCGAAGAGCAACTCTGTAGAATGTTTGAATGCCTCTTTCTGGACTCGCATTCTTGGCGTCCGCCTTATATTGTGCTTTTAACTTTTCCTTCTTTAACTTTTTATTCTCCTTCTTCTTTTTCTTGATAAGACTTGCAAGGTTTTCATCTTTTGCCGCCTGCCAATTTCTAACTGCATAGGGAGTATAGTATTTGTGCACGTTAGAAAGGACACGAATATTTTCATCTACCCAATCAGAAGATGTGTATTCTTTAATACCCTGTATTTCGAGCTCTTTCCTTAAAAATTCTGAAGCTTCATCAAAATAGTCCTTTGCAAAATGCGATGCATCTGCATCCCTTATTATTTCCTCTAACTTAGAATTTGGCTGATTTTGGAATTCAGTGGCCATGATGCATTTGTTCACTTCCTCTATGACATCTTCGTCAACATTTTCAGATTTGAGGAATTCGGTTGCTATCTTAACGCTTTCCTCTTCATGCCCTTTAACCGTTACCGTATAACCCGTATCGTGTAATAGGGCGGCAAGTTGAATAATTTCAGTTTCTTTGTCTGAAAGGTTTGAATGTTCCGCAATTTCCATTGCGCTCTTGTAAACTCTTTTTGTGTGGGTGTAATTATGATATATGAATGTATTCGGAAGTTTATTTTTGAAAAGTTCCAATACAAATTTGTCAGTTTTCTCAATGAGGGTCGACATAGGTCCTTTTATTATAGCGTTAGTTAACTCGCCAAATTACCTAAAAATAATTTACTATTTCTAACTCATAACATTTTGTTTTTGTAATTTATTAAATTCAAACACCTTAAAAATTGCTATTTATGCTTACTTGGAAAAATATTTTACATTTCTTAAAACACGGAAATCCTGAGCCAGATCAGCGAATTGAACTAAGCGAAGATGAATGGTGGCAAAAGTTAACCCCAGATCAATATAGAATAACCAGAAAAAAGGGGACGGAAGCTCCACATACAGGAGCTCTATGTTCTAGTTTTGAAGCAGGAAGGTACGATTGCGTATGTTGTGGATCCCCATTGTTCGATTCCACAATAAAGTATGAATCTAGCTCTGGTTGGCCAAGTTTCACGCAACCAATAAAAGAGAACGCCATTAAATATGAAAAGGACACCACATTTGGGATGATGCGTGTAGAGATACTTTGTAATACTTGTGATGCACATTTGGGCCATGTATTTCCCGATGGTCCTGAACCAAGCGGTTTACGTTATTGTGTTAATTCTGAATCTATAACTTTAAAAGAAACAGAAAATGCGTAGTGCTGAACTTCAAGTCGCTACTATTGGTGGAGGATGCTTTTGGTGCACTGAAGCTGTTTTTCAACGCCTTAAAGGAGTTGAGAAAGTAGTTTCTGGTTATAGTGGAGGTAATGTTCCGGGGAAACCTACTTATAGGGAGGTTTGTTCTGGGTTAACAGGCCATGCGGAGGTGATTCAAATTCATTACAATCCAGAAATCATAAGTTTTGAAGAATTACTCATCATATTTATGACCACCCACGATCCTACAACCTTAAACCAACAAGGTGCTGACCGTGGAACTCAATATAGATCTGTAATTTTTTACCATAATGAAGATCAAAAAGATGTGGCGGAGCAAGTTTTAAAGGAATTGACCTCAGAATTTGATAGGCCCATTGTTACTGAATTAAGTCCGTTGACCAATTTTTTTGAAGCTGAGGACTACCATCAGAATTACTACAACGATAACTCTACGCAAGGCTATTGTACTTTTGTTATAGATCCTAAATTGTATAAATTAAGACGTTTGTACGCTGATAAATTGAAACCAGAATCTTAATGATTTTAAATTTAGACGATTCCTTTACAAAAGAACTTGAGGCAGATCCGATAATGGAAAATTCTCGACGATTGGTTAGGGATGCTCATTTTTCATATGTTATGCCTAGGAAAACGTCTGACCCAAAACTGATTCATGTAAGTCCAGAGATGTTGGAACCATTAGGGATTTCTGGTAAGCAAATAGGAACAACGGATTTCTTGAATTTGGTTACTGGCAATCAAAACTTGCCGGGTTTTAATCCATATGCTATGGTTTATGCTGGCCATCAATTTGGAAATTGGGCTAGTCAATTAGGTGATGGCAGAGCTATTAACATAGCAGAGGTTCTTCATGATCAAAAACGATGGATACTGCAGCTGAAAGGGGCTGGAGAAACTCCTTATTCTAGATCTGCAGATGGCTTAGCGGTGTTGCGCTCCTCTATAAGAGAGTATTTATGCAGTGAAGCAATGTATCATTTAGGGGTACCTACAACGAGGGCTCTCTCTCTCGCATTGACTGGTGATCAGGTGTTGAGAGATGTTATGTACGATGGTAATGCTGCTTATGAAAAGGGAGCAATTGTTTGTAGGGTGGCACCTTCCTTTCTAAGGTTTGGAAATTATCAATGGTTTGCCTCACAGAATAAAATTAAGGAGCTAAAGCAATTAACAGATTATACTATCAAATATTTTTTTGATGAAGTGCCTCAACTTCATGATAATATTTATTTGAACTTTTTTCAAAAGGTTTGTGATCTAACTAGGGAAATGATTACCCATTGGCAGAGGGTTGGTTTTGTTCATGGAGTAATGAATACCGATAACATGTCTATTCTTGGTTTAACGATTGATTATGGCCCATACGGATGGTTAGATGATTTTAATCCTAATTGGACTCCTAACACTACAGATCGAACACATAAGCGTTACCGTTATATCAATCAGCCAAATATTGCACTTTGGAATTTATACCAATTAGCAAACGCATTAGTTCCCTTAATTAATGAAACGGAAGGATTTGAAAGCATTTTAAATACCTATCCAGATCAATTTAAAACCTCATATCAAAATATGATGAGGAAAAAATTAGGTTTAATTAATGAAGGTGATACAGATGATAAGCTAATCGGCGAATTAGTTGAAAATCTTCAAATGATTGAAACGGATATGACCATATTTTTTAGAGAATTGGCAAAGCTTTCTAAGAATGATGTTATTTCAACCACAGAATTAGTTAAATTCAGTTTTTATAATGAACAGGAATTGAATAAAATTCAAACAGACAAGTGGTTAGATTGGTTTCAACGGTATAAAGAAAGATTACAAAATGAAGTGATTACAGATGAAGAACGGGCTTTTAATATGAATTTGGTTAACCCGAAATATGTGCTGAGAAATTATATGGCACAAATGGCCATTGATGAAGCTGATTCTGGAAATTTTGACCTAATTGACGAATTATTTCAATTGCTAAAGAATCCTTATAAAGAACAATTAGATAACGAAAAATGGTATGCCAAAAGGCCAGAATGGGCAAGAGATAAAATTGGGTGTTCCATGTTGTCCTGCAGTTCCTAAGGAGATTTTTTAAAATTTTATGAGCAAAATCGGTTAATATTTGTACCGTATAAGCTAAGACCCCACTTCTGTTTATCTTTGTTTTGTAAGTTCAAATTAGATTGCATGAAAATATCCTTAAAAGTAGTCTTTGCCCTTAGCTTAATTTTTCTAATTTCTGCTTGTGCCACCTACAAGCCTCAATACGCATCAGAAGACTTTAAAGAAATTGAATTTCCTGAGAAGAAGGAAATCAACCGAACCTTTTATTTAATTGGTGATGCTGGTGTTTCTCCTATGGATGGAATGTCTGAGGGATTGATGGCCTTTAAAAAATATATTGAAGGTCGAGGGACAAAAGATGATTATGCAATTTTTTTGGGAGACAATATTTACCCAGAGGGGATGCCGAAAGATAAAAGCTCGGCCCGTCCCTATGCTGAAAACAATCTTAATGCCCAAGTAAAGGCCGTAACCGATTTTAAGGGGTCTACTCTTTTTATACCAGGTAATCACGACTGGTATTCGAAGGGGCCAGTAGGGTTAAAGGATGAAGAGAAATTTATTGAAGATGCTTTAGGAGATAATACATTTCAACCGGAAAATGGGTGTCCATTAGAATCCATTGATATCAGTGACACGGTTCAATTACTTGTAGTAGATTCACAATGGTTTTTGACTAATTGGGACTATCACCCGACTATTAATGATGACTGTGAAATTAAAACCCGTGAGCGATTCTTTATTGAACTTGAAGGGGAAATTAAAAAAGCCCAAGGTAAAACAGTCGTTCTTGCCATGCACCATCCAATGTTTACTTATGGCGCTCATGGTGGGCATTATTCATTAAGAAAACACCTTTTTCCACTTCAATCAGATATTCCAATGCCGGGATTAGCTTCTCTATTGACTCAAATTAGAACTCAAGGTGGTATCTCTATACAAGATCGATACAACGAAAGCTATAATAACCTCATGAAACGTATTGAAACGTTGGTTATTGAAAGTGGCAAAATTGTAATTGTTTCGGGCCACGAGCATAATATACAGTATATAGAAAGTGAGGATGACGTTAAGCAGATCGTTTCAGGTGCAGGTTCAAAAGAATCCTTTGCTGCTTTAGGAAAAGAAGGTCTTTTTAGCTATGGCCGTCAAGGATTTGCCGAGCTTACCGTTTTTAAGGATGGAAGCAGTTGGGTACGGATTTATAGTGCTGAGAATGGAGAGCCAAAATTATTGTTTCAACATGAAGTTTATCCTCCTGATGAACAGTTCGATTTATCACAATTGCCAGATGAGTTTCCTGAAGAAGTAGAAACTTCGATATATACAAAACCAGAAACAGATGTTTCAAGCTTTTATGAAACTGTTTTGGGAGATCGATACCGTGATGTTTACGGAGCGAATATCAAAGTAAAGGTTGCCACATTGGATACTCTTTATGGAGGATTAGAAGTCGTAAGAGCTGGAGGTGGTCACCAAACTAGATCTTTAAGATTAAAAAGAAAAGATGGCAGGGAATTAAATATGAGGGCTCTTCGTAAGAGCGCAACACAATATTTGCAAACCGTATTGTTCAAGGATACCTATATCCAAGATGATTTTGAGCAGACCGAAATAGAAGATTTAATATTGGATTTTTATACCGCTGCACATCCATATGCATTTTTAGCAATGCCAGATTTATCGGATGCTGCTGCCGTTTATCATACCAATCCTAAACTTTATTATATACCAAAACATAAAGCGCTTGGAAAATATAATAAAGATTATGGTGGAGAAATTTATATGATCGTTGAACGACCTGAAGAAAATTATACCAGCGAGCGCACATTCGGTTATGCAGATGATATTGAGAGCACACACGATATTATTGAGAAAATCCGTGAAGACGAAAAGTATAAGATAGATGAGGAAGTTTATATACGCTCGCGATTGTTTGATATGCTTGTGGGGGATTGGGATAGACACCAAGACCAATGGCGTTGGGCACAATTCGACATGAACAATGGAGACAAGATTTATCGCCCTATTCCACGAGATCGAGATCAGGTATTTTCAAATTTCGATGGTGCCTTGTTAGATTTAATGAGAGTTATTTCTGGTTCTGCAAAAACATTACAGGTTTACGATGCAGAACTTAAGGATATTGAATGGATGAATGCGGCAGGTGTAAAGCTGGATAGGGTTTTGGTTCAGCAATCTGAATTAAGGGCATGGTTAAACCAGGCAAGATATCTACAGGATCATATTTCAGATGAGGTAATTGAAAATGCCTTCAATAAAATTCCTGAAGAGGTTAGGGGTAAAACAATAGATGATATCAAGGAGAAGCTAAAAGGACGTAGGGAGAATATGATTGATATTGCTACTCGTTATTATAATTATCTTAATGGCTTAGTGATATTAACGGGTACGGATAAAGATGATTATATTGAAATCACTAGGGTAGGCGATGGGCAAACACATGTTAAAATTTCAAGGATTAAGGATGGGGAAAAGGCAGATGTAATTGTTGATAGAACTTTTGATAGATCCGTCACAAAAGAAATTTGGATTTATGGTTTAGATGATGACGATATTTTTGAAACCAATGGAAAGGCAAATAATCCTATTTTCACTAGAATCATAGGAGGTTTAGGTAATGATATTTATCGCCTAAATGAAGGTCGAAGAATTAAAGTTTATGACCACCAATCCAAGAAAAACACTTTTGAGAAAAAAGGTGGTGCCCAAATTAAAACCACTGACGTTTATAACTTAAACTTATTCGACTTTCAGAAGTATATTTCCAAGAACAGTGTAATGACTCCTAGCATTGGGTATAATCCGGATGACGGAGTTAAGGTTGGGTTTCAAACAACAAAAGTGATCAATGGTTTCCAGAGAAATCCATTTTCGCATCAACATAAGTTAAAAGGGGGTTACTTTTTTGCAACTAAAGGTTTTGCCCTGTCTTATGATGGTGAGTTCGCAAACATAATGAATGATTGGAATCTACAACTCACAGGACTGTTTACCAGTAACAATTTTACATTTAATTACTTTGGTTATGGTAACGATACTGAAAACTTGGATGATGATTTAGGGTTAGACTACAATCGGGTAAAAACAAGTATCATACGTGCTTCTGGAGGAATTCTGAGAAAGCCTGCATTTGGATCTGATTATGGTATTCGTGCTATTGTTGAAGGTATCAAGATTGAACAAACAGACGATAGATATATCACTGATGAATTTGTAGAACGTGATGAAGAATTTTATGAAAGAAAATATTTCGGAAGTTTAGAAGCTGAATTTAAGTACCACAGTTCGGATAATAATCTGAATCCCACTAGAGGAATGAATTTTCTTTTAAATATAGGGGGGACTTCCAATTTTGATGACTTCGATTCCACATTCGGATATATTAATACGGATATTGGATTCTATAATGCTTTAACTAGAAATAGAAAGTTAGTTTTAAAAACTGATGCTCGTGCACAATTTAGGATAGGAGATGATTATATGTTCTATCAGGCTGCGAATTTAGGAGGTAGAAACGGACTTAGAGGTTATAGAACTGAGCGTTTTACCGGTCGAAGTTCATTTGTTGGTAGTGCAGATGTGAGATATAGCTTCCGTTCATTCCAAACAAAGATTTTGCCAATACAAATAGGGATATTTACCGGTTTTGATGTTGGTCGTGTTTGGGCTAAAGGTGAAAATTCTAAACAATGGCATAACGATTATGGGGGAGGCTTTTGGGTAACCGCTGCCGAATCTATATCTGGGACCTTCAACCTATTTCATGGAGCCGAAGGATTGCGTTTCTCATTTGGTTTCGGCTTAAATTTTTAAAAGAATAAATCTACATATTACAAATTGAAAGAGCTAATTCAAAAAGGGCTAGGCTTATTGTCACGTATCAAAAATAAGATAGCTTTTTATCCTACTATATTGAGTTTAGCAGGCTTGGCTTTTTCGTTTATCATGTATTATATTGAAAGTCGTGGGGTATCTTCCTATTTAAAAGAAGAATTACCCATGCTTGTAATTAACAATTCAGATACGGCTAGGGTTATTTTGTCTGTTTTTATTGGTGGTCTCATTTCAATAATGGTATTTAGCTTTTCAATGGTGATGATCCTGCTTAATCAGGCTAGTAGTAATTTCTCTCCGCGAGTTCTTCCAGGTTTAATTTCCAACAAAAAACACCAAATTATTTTGGGTATTTATAATGCCAGTCTTCTTTATTGCATTTTTACCTTGGTTGCAATAGAAGGGGAGGGGGATCAAGTAAACATGCCGGGATTTTCTGTATTGCTCTCCATTGTTTTTATGGTAATCTGCCTTGGAGCATTTATATACTTTTTGCATTCGATTTCCCAAGGAATTCAAGTGGATAATATTATAAGTAGGATAAAAGAAACAGGGATTAAACGAATGAGAAAATTTGTTAAACGCAATCAAGAGTCGACGACGAAACTTCCCCAGAAGAAAGCTTCTTATGTTTTTAAATCCAAGCGTTCTGGCTATTTGCAGAGTATCCAAATTAACTCCTTAAAAGAGAAATTGGCAGAAAATGATTTAATTCTGCAAACACTTATTCCTATTGGTTCATATGTTTTTGAAGGAACTCCCATGTTTAAAATATCTGAGCAACTGAACAAAGAGGATGAAGAGGATATTAGTGAATTATTTGTATATGCGAATAATGAACTGGTAAATGAAAATTACGTATTGGCGTTTAAACAAATAACCGAAATAGCCGTTAAGGCAATGTCGCCTGGAATTAACGACCCAGGAACTGCCATAAATGCCATAAATGCACTAACTGATTTATTTCTAGAACGAATTCAAATTAATAACCATAGTGAATATTTGCATAACGATAAGGTGGTTTTAAAAACCAAGGATTTTACCTTTAAGGAGATTTTACATGCAACTATGGCTTCTTTAAGAACTTATTGTACCAAAGATGTTTTGGTTTCCCAAAAATTAATGCAAATGCTTCTTCAGCTTTATGATCATAAAGCATTTGGTAAACCGTCTTTTAAAAAACAAGTTAGGAGGGAAATGAAGTTGTTATATAAAGACCTTAAGGGTAACCTCAAGAATGAATCAGATTTGAAAGCCTTTAAAAACCTGAAGTTCAAATGCTAGTTCGGCAGATAATTTTGAATAAATTCACAATCCGTTAAACCATTAAAAGCTAACAGTTTTGTCGCAGCATTTAGTAATTATTGGAGGTGGTTTTGCCGGAATTAATCTGGCTAAAAAAATGTGTGGTGATAAGGCTTATCATATAACTCTTATTGATAAGAATAACTATAACTTTTTTACGCCTCTAATTTATCAAGTTGGAACAGGTTATCTAGATCCCTCCTCAATTACTTATCCCTTTAGAAATCTGTTCCGAAAAAAAGAAAACGTACGTTTTAGGCTTGGCGAATTTGAAAAAGTGGACCTAACAAACAAGAAAGTAATTCTAAATAATGGAGAGGTAGCATATGACCATTTAATTATTGCCACTGGTACGCATACAAATTTCTTTGGAAATAAGTCGATAGAAGAAAAAGCTATTCCTATGAAAACCCTTGAGGATGCCCTCGAGATGCGAAACCTATTGCTGCAGCGGTTGGAATATGCAACAAGGTTAAAAAATAAGCAGGAAAGAATTCCTTGGCTAAATATGGTAATAGCAGGAGGGGGGGCTTCT
Source organism: Aegicerativicinus sediminis (assembly GCF_015476115.1). Lineage (GTDB taxonomy): Bacteria > Bacteroidota > Bacteroidia > Flavobacteriales > Flavobacteriaceae > Aegicerativicinus > Aegicerativicinus sediminis. Next base: position 2,231,281 of record NZ_CP064295.1, read on the forward strand.
GGTGTTGAAATTTCAGGGATTTTTGCAGAATTAAAAAATCAAACAATACGCAAAGAATTTCCCGAATTAGTGGATTCTGGCGCTAACATTTATTTGGTAAATAGTCGCGGTGAATTATTGACTCCAATGAGTAAAGAAAGCCAAAGTTACACCCTCGAAAAATTGACTCAAATGGGTGTAAAGGTAATTTTAAACACGAGGGTTTCAGGCTTTGATGGAGAGGTGGTTCAGTTAAGCAATGGTAGCCAAATAGAAAGCAAAAATTTAATTTGGGCAACAGGTGTTATTGGTTTTAAATTTGAAGGATTTCCAAATGAATCTTATGGTCCCGGGCACAGATTGAAGGTGAATGATTTTAATATGGTAGAGGGGGTAGATCATGTTTATGCCCTCGGTGATGCCTGTTTTATGCTAAGCGATCCTCAATTTACGTATGGTCACCCCCAATTAGCTCAGGTAGCTATTCAACAGGGGAAACTTTTGGCTGCTAATTTGAAGAGAATGGCTAAAGGAGATTCCTTGAAAGCATTTCGCTATGTTGACAAAGGTTCAATGGCGATAATCGGTGTTAACAAGGCAGTGGCTGATTTGCCTAAAATCCATTTTAATGGTGTATTTGCGTGGTTTCTTTGGATTTTTGTACATATTTTATCATTAATCAATTATAGAAACCGTTGGAGAACGTTTTACAATTGGTCCATAGAATACCTTACCAAAAATCAAGATCTTCGTTTAATAATTAGGCCAAAGGACAAAATTGATTGATTTGTTACTTTGGGTTTATACTTTTAAAAAATAGAAGATTTAATGGGTAATTTGAAGTTGCGATTTTAAATCAATTCTATAATGAAACTTTCAATTTTTAATTCTTAATATCCACTTAAGGCTCCACTCTTTTAAATCGCATTAACACCTTGTCATCAAGTTTAAGTACGAGTTTATCATTTTCTCCGAATTCGAAACTGTTGACTTTTGCCATTGCATTTCTGAAGAACTTTTCTCCTTCGCCACAGTACATCATCGTAGACGGACCAGGTTCGCCAAATGTTATATTAGCACCTACTAAATTAAATTCAGCCCCATAACCATTGCAGCCGCTATTGCCTTCTGCCCTCTTGCTGTCTTTTTTGAATTCTATTTTTGGGTTTTTAGAGGGAAATAATTCTGCAAAATCAGTGTCAGGCTCTGATAAATATTCCAGTTCCCATGCAGTTTCGTAAAGTTTTTCAGTGGGGACTTTTTGGGAGGTAACACAAGAGCCAATAATTAGAAATGAAATAAGTGCAATAATGGGGCATATGTTTTTCATATTAAATTCTTTTACCTGTTTAGTTTTGCCAAGGTCGTGATTTTTTTCAATATTATAAATAGGGAATTTATAACAACTTGATGGAACAAACCCTGCATATAAAAAGCATATTGTTGCGTGTGTTCAATTTCGTTATCTTTAAGGAAAACCAAAACAGATGAAACCGTTAAAAAAAGAGGATATACAACAGGAAGTGTTCGATCTTTACGATGATTATGCCCATAATCGACTTGATAGAAGAGGGTTTATAGAAAAATTGTCTGTCTATGCCGTAGGTGGTATAACTGTAGGATCCTTGTTAAGTTTTATTTCTCCCGATTACTTAAATACCATTTTGGTTCCTCAAGATGACCCTAGATTAGATTCCAAAACCATTACATATGAGTCTCCCAAAGGAGGTGGAACCATCAGTGGGCTGTTGTCGATGCCAAAAAATGCTTCCGGCAAGTTACCGGGAATTGTTGTGGTTCATGAAAATAGGGGCCTTAACCCATATATTGCAGATGTGGGTCGAAGAGCAGCTTTAGAAGGATTTATAAGCTTGGCACCAGATGCCTTAAGTCCCTTAGGAGGTTATCCTGGCAATGATGATGAAGGTCGTACCATGCAACGGCAGCGTGACAGATTTGAGATGCTGGAGGACTTTATTGCAGCCTTTGAGTATTTGAAAAATAATGAGAACTGCACAGGTAAAGTAGGTGTCGTCGGTTTCTGTTTTGGGGGCTGGATATCTAATATGATGGCCGTTAAATTGCCTGATTTAGGAGCAGCTGTACCATTTTATGGTGGGCAACCATCTGCTGAGGAGACGGCACAAATAAAAGCACCTCTACTTATTCATTATGGTGAATTAGATACAAGAGTGAATGCAGGATGGCCCGATTACGAAAAGGCGCTGAAAGAAAATAATGTGGATTATCAGATGTTTATGTATCCTAATGCTAATCATGGTTTTCATAACAATACGACGCCTAGATATGATGAGCAGGCTGCCAATCTAGCTTGGAAACGAACCATTGAATTTTTTGAAAAATATTTAAAGGTATAGGAGGCTTATTTATTCTTGATACTATTTAATTCAGCTTTTTAATTAAATGATAGGTGAATTCTATCATTTCCTTGAAATTCTCTTTGGATATTTTTTCGTCTATGCCATGAAATCGTGACATGTTTTCATTATTTATACGCATTGGATAAAAGCGATAGACCTCATCCGAAATATCATAAAAATATCGTGCATCTGTTCCTCCTCCAATCAACCCTGGTACTACGATAGAGGTAGGAAACATGGATCGAATTGTTTTTTCCAATCCTCTATACATATCCGAATCAATTGTCGATACTGGTGATGGATTGGTTAAGAAACCTACTTCCTCAACTTTCACTTTATCACTTACTGTATTTTCAATATGTTCCTTAACGGATTCAATACTTTCCCCAGGTAAAATCCGAAAATTAATTGTGGCTTCAGCAACTGTAGGTATAATATTGTTCTTTAATCCTCCATTTATTATTGTCGGAGCAGTAGTAGTATGGGAATTTAAACCTTCAAGTATAGGCTTTTTAAATAGCCAAGGATTGGCAAATGCCATACGTTTCCAAAAAGGAAATTCTGGGCCTAAATAATCAAATTGATAGGTAACCGGTTCCACTAGTCTATAAGGCAGTTGATTGTTTTCTAAGTCAACTATTGCCTTAGCCAAAATGCCAATGGTGTTTTCTTTTGGAGGTTGGGAACTATGTCCACCCAAAGTCTCAACAATCAATCTAAAAGAAGCAAATCCTTTTTCTGAAAGGTTAACCATTGCTGCTTCCCTGTCAAGACCAGGAATCATACCCTCAGCAATAAAACCACCTTCATCTAGGGTCATTGCTGCATGTACACCCTTTTGTTTCAAATGTTCTGCGATTTTGGCCGCTCCGTTACTTCCCCCAACTTCTTCGTCATGACCAAAGGCGAGATATATTGTTCTTTCGGGGGTGTAATTTTGTTCTAATAGTAACTCGATGGCTTCCATAACTGCAATTAAAGAACCTTTATCATCCATGGTTCCTCTACCAAGAATATATTCATCAGTTACCTTGCCATCGAAAGGTCCGGCTTCCCATTTATCTAAAGTCGGAGCATCCACGGGAACCACATCTTGATGGGACATAAAAATCAGAGGTTTTTTGGAATCATCAGAACCCTTCCAAGTATATAATAAGCTATAGACATTTATTTTCTCCAATGTCAATTTTTCATGAATTAAAGGATAGGTTTCAGTCAAGAAATCATGGAACCCATTAAAAGCGGTGCTATCTGGGACAGCGTCTTCACTATATGAAATGGTTTTAAATTGAATGGCTTTCCCTAAATTTTCGTAAACAGAATTAGGTATGGCAACCTCTGTAAGCTGCTCTGGTTCAACTTGCTTTGATGATAGAGATAGTGTGTTAAAAACAAGAATTCCAAAAAGTAATAAGGCAATTAGAAGAATTGCAAAAAGAATTTTTTTCATTTCGGTTAGTTAAGGCGGTCAATAAATTTAAAGCAATATCTATTAAAATGGTAACATTAGTAATAAATTAAAGGATTTTCAGAATAACTTTTGAACCATAGATGCGAAGAGTTTGAATATTTATTATTCATTTCAACAATAAACAAAACCCGCCTTTTGGCGGGTTTAAATTATCTTTAATTGAATTAATATAGGCGATAAGCGGGAGCTGGAATACCCTTCATCCTTAGCGAAACAAGAGCTTGAGCTCTGTGGTGAGTGATATGGTCTAAAATAAAATCAAAGGCTTTGGATTTCGGAAATTCAGGAGAATTTGGGTCGAAGGGGACTTTAAATGTAGCAGTCATATCCTTTTCAGTCATCGAAGCGAATTTGGCATCAAGAGCGTCCATAGATTCTTTTAACATTGCAATGCATTTTGCTTTATCTGCACCGATTTCTTTTTCCATTTTGGCGGCAGCCCCAAATTCCTCTGGGGTAGGCATTGGTTTGTCATTGATCAAAACATCTACTAAGAATTGGGTTGATAAAGCAATATGAGCTAATTGTTCCCCAAAACTTCTCACAGAATCTGTTGGCCTAAGGGTGTAACTGTCCGCTGGCATGGCCTCTGCTAATTCTAAGGTGTAGGTTTTGGTGCCTCCTAATAATGAACCGCCATCGGAAGCAGATTCATTTTTCGATATTGTGTTAGGATTATTTACAGAATAACAGGTTAGGGTTAAAAGGGCAAGAACTAATGATAATCGGATTTGTTTCATAATGGTTTGATTTTGTGAATCTTAAAGGTAATTAAAAAATTATCTGAATGTGTACAGTCCCCTATTGAAGTTACTTTTTTGTTTTATTCTGTTATCAGAATGTTGGGGTTACGATCATTTTCCCAAAAAAGAGTTTTTTGAGTTTAATTTTGTTTACCTCTTATTCCATTGAAATATTACTTCAGCAAATAATAAAGGAACAGCCCAAACCATCCAAACTATTGTTGGGGCTCTCTCTACAAAAGTTCCGATTTCTGATAGAAATGAGGAATCGTTTAGATATCGAAATGCAACAAAGCCAAATGTTACGATATAACTTCTAATCATCCATAGACGGTGTTGTTCTATTCTTTTTAAGCGAATACTCCTATATGCCATAAATGCAGTCGTAAACCATGCTAGAGCCAACATTTGAAGACTAAAGCCCCAAGTCCAATGAATTCCCATAGATTTTCCCCAAGCTAAAAAGGTGGAACTAACCACAGCGATTAAAATTGCTATCAAATAAATCTTACCTAAGGTTCTGTGAAGTTTAATGTATTTGTTCCGAAATTTTGAATAGAATTGGAAAGGTCCAATCAGCAATGCTAATATTCCACCAGTCAAATGTCCCATTAAGGGCCATTTGTGAGGGAAATAGTTCCCTAATACAGCTTCGTCCAAAGAATAATATTTCACTTCATTAAGTATGAATTTTAGGGCTATAAGAAAAAGGAGACCTAATAAAATTAGGGTGATCACAGATTTTCTTTTTCTGTCGGGGAAAGTTACACTCGATTTCATTTGTTAAAGGTTGTTAGTTAGATAGTTATGTAAAAATTAAGCCTATGGCAAACTAAGTGTGGAAAAGCGAGTTGTAGGTTGGAGCTACAAAGTGGAGATTATAAAATTAAATAATTTATAATCAACTATGTTAGGTTAATCCTCAATAATTCAGGATGATGTAGTGATGTGTAAGTATTTTATATTCTCTAATTTTTACTCAGAATCGGTAGTGGAGAACAATTGTTCGGTATAATCTAATAATTCAGATCCTCCATATTGGCCATGCCCGGGAATAAATATTTTTGCGCTGGGATAAGAGTTTCTTAAATGTTTTATGCTATTTGGCCAGGCTTCAACATTAGAGTCTCCTAAGAAACCTTTTCCAGAATCGACCGATTTTAATAGGCAGCCGCCAAAAATTACTTCTTCCTGCGGATAGTATCCTATAATGTTATCATTTGTGTGGCCCTCTCCAACAAAAGAAGCATAAACACTTTGATCCCCTACCTTTAATTCCAGTTCGGTTAACAAGCCTTCAATGGGTTTGCTAAAGGATTTATTTTTAGCGTTTAAATTGTGTACCGTTAAATTATTGGCATATGCAGGAATGTCTTGTTCCATAAATCCTTCGATTCCGGCTAAACAATCATCGTGAAAATGAGTTGGGATTATGGCTTTTGGTGTGCTTTTAAGGCTGTCCTTTATAAACTGGATAAGTTCATTAGAACCTATATCGGTGGTAGGTGTATCGAAAACAACCGCTTCATTTTCGTTTACTACAACCATACCATTACATCCCACTTTGCCATAGTCTGAGGTATTTAGAAAAGAGATATGCTCATAAACATGGTCGCTCAATTTTTGAATAATCAGATTGTTGGACTGATAAACGACAAGTTCATCTAGGATAGGAGTGTCAAAAGGGAGGGAGGTTTCAGCCTTTTCTTCCTGTACCGTTGGAGCTGGTTTAATTTCTGAAGTGTTCTTTTTGCATGAAAAAATGAATAGAAAGGTAAAAAGACAGCAGGTAATTAAATGTCTTGTCATTGATGTTACTTTGAGATGATGCTAAAGTATCGATTTATTTTTAGCGATATGAATTTATGGCTTTTTAGTTGCTCTCGATAACTTGGCCGTCCTCTCGATACAAATCAATTTTTCCATCTAATAGCACTGCTATAACCGTTACTTCGTCATCCAAGGTCTTTTCTGGAACGTCTATATAAACAATCCCCGGAACCGAACTCCAATATTGTTTCATCTTAACATCCCAATTCAGCTTGGTTCCGTTACCAACGACATACATTCTGTTGATTTTGTTTTTAATTCCTTTTAGCATCAGTGGGCCATTTGGTTTATGAGGAACAAATAAATAGAGAATGGTTCCTTCTTTGTTTAAAGTAGTGGGTCCGTAATAATGTTCTAATGGAATGCCAGCTCGACTGCCATAAATAGATTCGGCATGTTTGTTAGTCCAACGGCCAAGATCTTTTAATATTTTAACTTGTTCGTCAGGGATATTACCATCTGCCTTTGGTCCTATATCCAATAACAAATTACCGCCTTTACTAATGCAGTCTACCAACATTCGGATCACTTGATTGGAGCTTTTATAATTATGGTCATTTGCCTGAAAACCCCAACTATCGTTCATGGTCATGCACAATTCCCAATATCGGTTTTTCGGTGCTGTAATTGGTAAACCTTGCTCTGGAGTTGCATAATCACCATAACCTTGAATTCGACTATTTAAGATTACTTTGCTATTCCAGCTCCGTAAGGATTCACTCAATTCTTTAGCTCGCCATTTCTCTGCGGATTGTTCCCAATCCCCGTCAAACCAAAACAAATCGGGTTTAAATTTTTTTGAAAGTTCTTCTAACTGACAAAAATTGAAATTCACAAATCGATCCCATTTCAATGAATCTTCTTCATATCTTTTTTCAGTTCTAGTTTTATTAGGATAATCGGGGTGTGACCAATCTAAAAGTGAATAATATAGCCCGACTTTAAGGTTTTCATTTTGTATGGCTTTTACAAAGGGAGTAACAACATCTTCTTTTGCAGGAGTTTTCATTTTAATACTTAAATCTCCACAATCAGTATCCCACAAAGCCACTCCATCATGATGCTTGGTTGTGAGTACGGCATATTTAGCACCGCTTTCTGCAAATAATTTAGCCCACTGTTTCGGTTTATATTTCTCGGCTGTAAACCCAACGAGCTGTTTCATGTAATCATCGTAGGAAATATAACCATTAAAAAATGACCAACTTTCGTCTATCCCATTAACTGCGTAGATACCCCAATGAATAAAAATGCCAAGTTTGGCATCTTCAAACCATTGCATACGCTGGTTTTTTTCTGATTCAGTTTCTTGGCTGTAAAGAGCATGGTAGCAAATAAAGCTTATCAATAAGAAGATAACTTTCTTCATGTGATGATTTTAATTGGATAAAGAATTTTTTTCTTTTTGAAATAAAAGATAGGAATAAATCACAGGAATTAGGGTTATGGTCACTGTAACTGCAAAAAAGACAATAAAATTAACTTTCCTATCTAATACAAGACAGGAAATTACAATCAATAACCCACCAAACACCCAAAGTTTTCCTCCAAGTTTATGGGTTTCTTTCCAAACTTTTTCATTTTCTAGGGTCCATGGGGTACGTATTCCGATAAAATAATTGGATTGGATTGTTTTAAAATAGTTTCCCAGAATGATAAATAATGCCCCTATCCCAATAAGGATATAATTGGGATTTGAAATACTTTCATTTTTAACAGAATAAACAATATAAAATGCTAATAGGGACATAAAAGTGACCATAATAAATTTTAAGGATTGAAATTTGCCGCCCATCTTTTCAATTTTATTCTTCGGGTCGATCTTTGGTATCACCAAGAATAATCCATAAATAAATATGGGAATAAATAGGGTTACCGCTAAGATTTCCATTTTGCTTCCATATCGGTCTATTTCACCATTTATATTCCAATGAACAGGTACTTTTTGGGGTAATTCGTTCCAAACTGTTGCCAAATAAATAATCGGTAATAAAACTATTGCAATAAGCGGAAGTTCCTTTTTTGGATTCATCAGATCAGTTTTTAAGGGAAATTATCCAATTAATGAGGTCTTCAAGAATGGTGGTGTTAAGTGAATACTCTACAAATTGACCTTTTTTTTCTGAGGTAATTAAATCGGCCCTTTTAAGGATGTCTAAATGATGCGAAATACTGGGTTTGGAAATGTCAAAACGATCGGCAATTTCACCCGCATTCATATCACTTTCCCTCAATAGCTCAATTATTTGCCTTCGGGTTTCATCGTTAAGTGCCTTGAAGAGCGCATTCATTAATTAGTTATTTAGATAAATGTCTAAATATTAATCTAATTTTCAAAATATTATTAAATGAAATGGAACTTCATTCCTTCGTGGGAGGCCTTGAAACCCAAGCTTTCATAAAATTTAATGGCTTCAGGCCTTTGCTTGTCTGTTGTTAATTGAAGTAAATGTGCGCCTCGTTCTTTAGATCGTTCAATTGCCCATAAAAACATGTTCTTTCCAACCCCCTTACCACGATGGTCTTTGTGTACTCTCACAGCTTCAATTTGAGCTCGAGTGCTTCCTTGATAGGTGAGATAAGGTATAAAAGTAAGTTGAAAGGTTCCCAGAATGTCTCCCTCCTCATTTTCTAATATCATCAGTTCTTGGTTGACATCAGAATCTATTCGATCAAATGCGGTTAAATAATCCTCAGGAAGTGGTATCTGGAAAATTTCTCTTGTTTTACCTAATGCATCATCCGCGATCATTTCCACAATTTTACTTAGGTCTTTTATAGTGGCTTTTCTGAACTCTAATTTTTTTTCGTCCATAGGGCATAAGATTGCTTTAAAAGTTAAAGATACGCTATTGTAAGTTCTGTTTTATTCATGATTTTTTTATTGAATTGAACCTAAATTTTATAATAGATTGATGTAAATTGAACGTCATACTAACCAATCTTATATGTCTGCTTTAAAAAACCGCTACCTCTCTTTAGATGTGTTTCGAGGACTAGACGTAGCCCTTATGATAATTGTAAATTCTCCTGGTTCTTGGAGTACTGCCTATTCCCCTTTGTTACATGCAGATTGGCATGGATTTACCCTTACGGATTTAGTTTTCCCGACCTTTCTTTTTGTAGTTGGGAATTCAATGAGTTTTAGTTTGAAGAAGTATGAAGCAATTGGCAATGCTGCCTTTTTCAAAAAAATATTGAAACGTACTTTCATCATCTTTTTAATTGGATTTTTGATCTATTGGTTTCCTTTTTTCAGGGATGGTGAATTAAAACCTCTAGACCAAACCCGCATTTTTGGTGTGTTGCAACGCATAGCCCTTTGTTATTTCTTTGCCGCGGTTTTACTTCATTATCTCAATACAAGGCAGGTGATTTGGTTTAGTGCATTGTCTCTTATAGCCTATAATATCATACTAATTGTTTTTGGGGATTTATCTTTGGAAGGAAATGCTGTATTAAAGTTGGACCGTTGGTTGATAGGCCCAAATCATATGTATAAAGGCGAAGGCATTGCTTTCGATCCGGAAGGCTTGTTGAGTACTTTACCTGCAATTAGTAATGTTATTTTTGGTTTTCTAGCAGGGAAATTTATTCAGAAAAATGGTCAGAATTTTGAAACTATTGCGAAACTATTGATGGCTGGTGCAGTGTTGATTTTTTTCGCCTTTGCCTGGGATTTAATTTTCCCGATTAACAAAAAGCTTTGGACCAGCTCTTTTGTGTTATTAACCACAGGTATTGATCTGTTTGTAATCGGTCTGTTGGTTTATGTCTTAGATATGCGAAAAGCCAAAGGTTGGACCTATTTTTTTGAAGTATTCGGGAGGAACCCATTATTCATATATCTACTTTCAATCTTGATTGTTATCATCCTTCTCAATGCTAGGATCGGTGAATCTTCCGCTTATGGCTACATTGCTCGAAACATTTTTATGGGTAACCTAGGTGGAAAATTTGGATCGTTAATGTTCGCGCTTTGGATTATGATCATGTGTTGGATGGCTGGTTATCTGCTTGATAAGCGTAAAATCTATATTAAGGTTTAAAGACGGAGTATAAATAATTTATATTACAAGAAATCCTCTAAAGCCCCTAGCAGCATAGTACGATTCTGCTCCATTGTGATAGATAAAAACCCGACTAAATCTGTAGTCGCCAAATATAGCGCCCCCTAATTTTCGAATAGATTCTGGGGTTTTGAGCCAAGAAGACGTTTTCGTGTCGAATTCTCCAATTTCTTGTAGTTGGTAATATTGGTTTTCGTCCAATAATTCAATGCCCAGTTTTGCGGCAACATCCACGGCATTATTTTCTGGCTTGAATTTTTTTCGAGAGTTCCAGGCCACTTTGTCATAACATAAACTTCTTCTTCCTTCTGGGCTTTCTTTACAACAATCTACAAAGACGGGACCCTCCAATTTCTCCTTAAAACATACAACATCCGGTTCTCCGCCAGTTTCTTCCATCCCCCAAAGAATAATTAATTTCTCAGGTCTTTTTTCGAGTTTAGATTCAATCTCATACCAATTGATTCCTTCATGTCGAGACTTGTTCTTTTCAAACCGACTCCTTAAAACATTAAGGAATTCAATTTTTTTTTCAGGGTTTAGATTTTGAGGTTGTTGCATAAGATCTGTAAATGTGAGATATTTTATGGCTTTAAATTTATAAATACCAAAACAAAATAAATTGTAAAACCTCCCAAAGCCAATAAATAGGGTCTATAATTTCTTCCATTCTTCTTATCCCAAATTATTAATCCTGATAAAATAAGTGGAATACATCCCCATGTAATAAGTGGTCCCCAATAATTGCCAACAGAAGTATAATGTGATAAGATTCTTGCCACCGTAGGTCCAATAAATATTAGAGTAACTGCAATCATATATCGCATGTGTACGGTAACCTTCTTTTTGTTTTTAATTGCTAAAGGGTAAAAAATAAGTAACAACAATAGGTCCATTATGGGGTTAATGGACGAAGCAAAATCAGAATAGGTTCGTTGGATTAATGGCAAGAAGGAAAGTACCAATAAACCAAATATCAGATAAGATATTTTTCCAAGGAGGCGGTGTGCCTTAAATTGTTTATAACGAAGTAATAAAGGCTGCGAAATAAGAAGGATGACCCACATCGCCGCGACAACTGCATGAAAATGTATATAACCGTCTATGCGATCATTGTTTAAAGGACTTTTAACAAGATAGGACTTATAAAATGCCAAGATTGCCATTGGAATCAATAACAAGAATATGTATCCAAGATTTTTGTAAGCTTTTTCCAATTTCTTATGATTTCGGTTTAGTTAGTAAAAGGAAGGTGACCAATAAATTTTAATGTTTTTCCTTGTGGTAATGTTGTTTTAAGAGGTCTTCCCCAAAATCATTTGTTTTATCCCTGAATATGGTATGAATATGGTCTCCTTTATAAATCCAACCTGCGTTATCATATTCAATAAGAAAATCCGGTCCGTTAATAACATAATAATGGTTCGTCTCTCTTGCTAGTCCACCGATCCATCCAAAATAGATATCCTCAACTCCATTATCTTCTAATTTTTTCAGATAAACTTCCGCTCTGTCTCTTTCAAAATTTTTAATCTATTCATTAATCAGGTGCTTTAATTGAGATTTTTGTTTCTCGTTTAGGGCCTCCCCTTTAATTCCTTGATATTCGGTTAGTCTTTGAGGTCCCTCAGGGGAGGTGATAATATCCATCGGGAACTCATCACTTATTATGGCTATACTTTTTTGTTGTTCGTTCAAAAGGTTAATTAATTCTATACCATAATCTTCTTCTTTGCTTAGAGCCCTAATGCCCGCAAATTGGGTTGTCCGAACCAGTGCTGGATCAGACCCTAAAAAGAGAGGTGTGATACTTATGTTACCATCTATTATAGTGAGGTTAATAGATAAGTGATGTCCTTCAAATTTTAACCCCCAATTACTTTGTTCTCCAGGATTTCCATAAATTGAAACATAGTAATTTCCATGTCCCCAATTTAAGGCCTGAAGTTCTTTCATGGTTTCAGGTTCCATCAATTTGTTTTCTATTGCTATTTCATAAATGCGAATGATATAATCATCCAAATGCATTATGTTATTGGTTTTTAAATAGCCTTGAGAACTAAAAATTGTGGTAAGTATTTCTTGAAATTGAATTTTGCTTTTTTCGGAAAGATCCCCATATCTTATTCCTGGCCTTTCAGCCATACCCACCGGAAGGTTGGTCCAGTTTGTCCTTAGAGTGTCCTCCAATTGATACGTAGTTATTTTTAACTCATCTGTGCTTAAGGTGTTTAAAAAATCTTGGGCGGCATTTGATAATAATTTTGCAGACTGGCCGTGAACAATATTCCCAATAACCAACAACGCAATAGAAAGTATCATTATTCTTTTCATGATTAATAATTTAAGATTGATTTTAGTTTTTGGGGAAGGTGATACAGAAATATTAGAGCGATTATTTCTGTAGTTCTAAAAATAAGGAAAAATGCCCTTGTTGTCCATATTTTATTTCCTAGTAGGACTTGGTCCGAAAATGTGTTAATTTGTCCTTAATTCTTTATCTATGTCAGTTTGAATTAATCTAGCCAATTTTTTGACAATTTCTAAGCCTCCAAGCCTATCCTTATGTATATCAATCATATCATATAATTTGGGATTTAGACTGCGATTTTCTCTAAAAGACTCCAAATCGTAAATGGTTGAAAATTCATCTTCAGCAGCTCCAGAAAACTCTGAAATAGATCTTGAATTAGGATTTTTTCCTGGTATAACTTCATAATATTCAGCTAATTCCATTATCAAACTATTGCTTAGTTGGAAACTTTGTTCAGAGTAACTATTTAAAAATTTAACCTGTCCGTAATATTCATGTAAATTATGTTTAAGTCTTTCTGAAGAAATCTGATTAATTAAGTCTGATGACATCAATTCTTTGTAGGCATTGTCTGAATATTTTATCACTGGCGTAAAGCACGCATATCTGAAGGCTAATTTAACGGTAGAATCCCCAGGCTGTAAAATATAGTCGGGATTATGTATTCGAAATAATTCTTCTGAGGCTTGCAGGAATAGATCTTTCTCTGCGGTATAAACATTATTAAAATACATACTGTCTTGGAAAAGTTCCTCCTTTAAATTTTGAAGTAGTTTAATGCTACGTTGAAATTCTTTTTGATTTTCATTCCAATTGTTAACTTGAAGTGCAATTAAAATTCCAATTACCACCAAAAAGATTTCCCCAATTGCATAAACCAAATACTTACCAAATTGACCTTTTGATACAGACTTTTCCCGGATCCTGTTAAACAGTTTAATCATTTAATTTTTAATAGTAATTTTCACCTAATTCTTTTTTTCGGATTGTAGCTCTTTATCTATTTCAGCAACTAGATCGTCCATTTCTTTTACAAGATTGGTTAAGCTATTGATATTCCATCTCCTATTGGATATTATTTCCGTATTGATGCTTTTAAATTTATCATCTCGCAATAAAGCGTCATAATCGAAGGGTTTTGCCAGTTCAATTGAATTATTGTTGTTAAATACATATTTTCTGAAATGCTCCACATGATATGGGTAGGAAATATTTTGCTGTAAATTGTTCGACCAAACTTCATTTTCATTTTTAATTATAGAGAATTCTGTTTCGAATATGAAACTTATTTTATTCCGCAGGCTGTCATTAGTAATTAGATCGATACCCTTAGATTTCAGAAAATCGTATCCGCCGGTAACTGGGTTGGATGTAATTGTCCAGAAGTAAACCCCGAAGGCATTGTCTAACTCTGGGTTATATGGTTTGTTATTGTCGAGATAATCTAAAATCATCTCGTTATAGGATAAATAGTCTTTCTCGCTATTAATGCTACGCTGAAAGTTTAATATTGAATGTTGCAGGTTAGACTTAAGTTCATTTAAAAGCTTTATTTCTAATGCTTTTGTTTGTTTAGCTTCATTCAGATTATTTAGATACAATGCCACAAGAATTCCGATAATAATTAGAATAATTTCCCCAATAGCGTAAAGAATATATTTGGCAAATTTGTTTTGTTGCAAATGAAGGTTACGAAGATTTCTAAAGAAATTATTCAAAATTAAATGTATTTATCCCGTTACAATAGTAAAAAACATTTTTTAAATGATTGAAAAGTAATCTATTAGCATGCGTTGCATTGAATCCTACATAGGCCAATAAATAACTAAAAGTGATTGAATTATAAAAAATATTACGAAGGGCAATATTAAATAGCCCATTATATCCCTTGCCTGTAATTTTACGCCCTTACCCATTACAGGCATCACCAGTAATAGATAAAACGGCTGTAGCATATTAGTAATGGTTTCTCCATAAGCGATGGACAAGGAAGCGCGTGAAATCATTTTGGTTATTTCTATTTCTGATAATCCAGTGCCCATCTCGGTTACAGCCTTAATAACACTTGGTCCTACTACTGCAAATTCTCCACCGGCCGAAGGAATTGCAAAATTGACCATGGCACCAGTTAAATAAGCATAAAATGGATAAGTGTCTAATGTTGCAAGCGATGCCATAACTTGTCCGAGACGCTCACCTAAGCCAGTATAGAGCATTATACCCATAATACCAGCATAAAAAGGATATTGGAATAAAATGCCCGAAACGTTACTGCTAGATCGCTGCATGGCCAGCACATATCTCATGGGGGTTTTATGTAGTATTAAGCCTATTATTAAGAAAATGAATATCATAATATTGAAATTCAAATCGAAGCCATTGGTATAAAAATGGTAGATGATATAGACTATACCCATGAGGGAAACCAATAATTGTATTAGACTGCCATTGTTCAATCTATCGGACCAAGTAGGAAAGGGTAATTTTAAACTTTTGGCTTCTTCCTTTATTGTTAATGATTCAGAAGTGTCGCTTGAGGTTATTAATTGAGTGAGTTCTTTGCCTTCGGCAGATTTCGGTTTTAATAAAAACATAACTAGTGGTCCTCCAATAAGCATTATTACTAAAAAAGCCATATTTAGCGATGATTGTAGAGTAAAATTTGTGGGAATGATTTCTCCTAAAACACCTGCATCCATTAAAAAATTATTATTAGTGTTGAGCATCAATGGAATGGTGCTTGAAAATCCCATGACCCAAACGTTCCCTGAAAAATAGGTGCACGCTATCAAAAATGGATAGTTGATACCTTTAACGCGCTTGGCTAATTCCCTTGCAAAAACACTAGTGATTACAATCCAGCCAAAGCTCACAAGGGTTAATATTCCTCCTATAAAAACAACCAAAACATAAACCTGTCCAGGCGATTTAATAATTAGGGTGAGTTTATCAATTGCTTTTCTTACAATAGGAGAGAGTGCAATGCAGAATCCTGTTATTATAATAAGGACAATTTGCATTGCGAAGTCTAGAAGATCAAAGAAACCCTTATACCATGATGTTACGATATTCAGGGGTGAAGAGCCTAACCAAATCAGGGCAATTAAAACGGTTAAAAGGGTTAAAGCCAAGGCAAATACAAAGGCATTTGGCATGTATTTCAGGAAGATTTGGGTTAGTCTATTTCCGAGTTTTCCAATCATAGAATACTTTTATTTAAGGGTGATCAATTTTGTAATAAATAAATTGAGATACACTTTTTTAAACCCAATGATGCAAAAGAAATATCATTCATCAGTCTTTAATTCGTTTTCAATAATTTCCAATGTATGGTTCATTTTTGTTTTAATTTCTTCAGAGGTAATTTGACTGCTTATCGCCCAGAGATTAATTAGTGAGATGAGGCTTTCAAATTCAGGATCGGATCGAACTTTTTCTGGTGTGACATTTGAATCAATGGAATAGTCCGACGGTCGCCAGTTTTTATTGAGATTGGGATTATTTTTCCAAAGCTCTTGTACAATAAAATCATCGGAATTTCTTAGTGTGTAATTCTTTGCCAAGTAAGGGTTGTACTGAAGTAGGATTATATCTTGGAGGCCGTCCTCTTTTCTTCTGAGGTCCTCTAGGTCTCCTGACCAATTGGATAAGATTTTTCTCAATTCCTCATTTTCCAATAAGTTTAGTTTGCCAGAATTTATGATTTCCTCAATAACTCCAGAACGAGCTTCAAAATTGGGAAGGTAACGGCTTAGGCCAATTAAGCTGTCAAGTTTTACAGTATCATTTTTCCCTGAAGAATTTCTAATTGAATTGAGTAGAAGGTTGGTTGCCCCCAACTGCTGATTTCGTTTAGTAATGCTTAATTGTAGGGCATTTAAGTTGTCTTGTAACTCGGTTTTAAGGTTAAGTAGAATGTTGTGTTCAAGTTTCAATTCCTTTTCACGCTCATTCCAGTTATTTACTTGAAGGGCAATTAGAATACCTATGACTACTAATATAATTTCTCCGATAGCATATAACAGATATTTGGATATTTTGCTGCTAAAGAATAGGCGAGCCCTATTCGATCGAAGAAAATTTATCATTGGTTAGTTGGTTTTTCCATAACATTAAATTATAGTTGTAGGAAAGTCCAATTTTGAAAGGGCAAATGCTAATACTAAATTCAGGGAGAAAATTCACCTAATTTATAGGTGATTGATTAAAGATAAGTTTTTTATTGAAATGAAAAATTAAAATCTGAAAACGGGTTGTTCCATAGAAATACATTCCTGGATTAATTAGAAAATGTTATTTCTCCTGAATTCAATCATTTTATTTTTGAAGGTTAGCGAAAATATTGATTATTAAACTGAAGTTTTAAGGTTTAAATAATCGTCCTTTAATTTTTTACGATCAATTTTCCCAGTATCACTTTTAGGAATGTCATCTATGGACAGAAATTTAGATGGGGTTTTAAATTTCGCCAACCTAGTTTTGCAATATTCATTCATTTCTTCTGGTTCTAAATCTGAAGAAAGTTTTAAAAATGCTACTCCACACTCTCCCCATTTTTCATGAGGTGTGCCAATTACGACTGCTTCAATAACTTTGGGATGTCCTCGTAAAACCCGTTCAATTTCTACGGGGTATACATTTTCGCCTCCGCTGATAAACATGTTTTTTTTGCGATCTACAATGAAAAGATATCCCTCCTCATCCATTTTGGCTACATCTCCAGTCCTGAACCATTCGCCGTCCATTGATGAGGTTGTAGCCTCCTCATTTTTCCAATATCCTGGGGAAACCATTGGACCAGAAATTAATAATTCTCCAGCCTCATTGGCTCCTATTTCTTCTCCATTGTCATCAACGACCTTTACCCTTACATAATAATTTGGCCTTCCAATAGAACCCTGCTTTCTAATGGCATCCTTTTGATGTAGGGATGTGAGATTGGGTCCAACTTCGGTCATTCCATAACCTTGACGAATTGGAACGCCCTTTTGGTGGTACATTTTTATTAGATTAATTGGCATGCTTTCACCACCCACAATGATATACTTTAAGCAACTCAAATCGGTTGTTCCGAACTGTTTGAGTTCAGCGATCATTTTCAACATGGTTGGAACCCCCATGAAAAGACTTAGTTCTCCCTCATAGATACAATTTAGGACCTTTTCTGGTTCAAATTTTTTGAGCATTATTATAGTCCCACCATGGTGCAAAACGGGTGTTAAAAGAACATTCCATCCGCCTGTATGAAACAAAGGCATGCAATTTAAAGTTGTAGTTTCTGATGTAATTGTAAGGCTTAAAGAGGTATTGATGCTATTCCAAAAAAGCATTTTATGTGTGTATATCGTTCCCTTTGGGAAGCCTGTTGTACCACTTGTGTATAGAATAAAAATTGGGTCATTTTCAGAGATAACCTCTTGATTGAATTCTAATTGAGACCCTAAATAATCATATAGGGTCTCAATGTTTTCAAATTTATTATTTGTATTAAGGAGGTTTGTGTCGTAGCTATCATTTTGAAAATAAACTAAAGAGCATTCAGCATTGCTCAATATAAAATCGACCTCTTTTGGTGCTAACCTAAAATTTATTGGTACTAATATGAATCCTGCCTTTTGGGCAGCGGCAAAAAGGATTACTTGGGCTAAGTTGTTTTCAGAAAGAATACCAATTCTGTCTCCTTTTTTTAGATTCAATTTAGTTTTAAGATGGATTGCCAAAGCCGATCCTGCATAATGGATTTCTCGGTATGTAAGACTTTGGCCGGATTCTATATCCTTTACCGCGATCTTATCCGGTGTATAGCCGTTCCATTTTTTAAACCAATCAAATGTATTTAGCGACATGTCTAAATTTACAATTTAAAGGCATTGGCAGCAAATGCTAATCCTCCGCCGGATCCAATAAAGAATGCTGTGTCTCCTTCTTTAATCTTACCTTTTTCCCAAGCGTCATGAAACGCCATTGGTATGCAAGCTGACCCTGTATACCCATAATCGTGCATAACAGTGTGGGCCTTATTTTTTTCGACTCCTAAAATATCTAGTGCTTCCCAAATGGCATTAATATTTATTTGGGTCATAAAATAATGGTCAACTTCAACGGGATTAATATTCATTTTTTTTGCCAAATCCATCGCTAGACTACTCCATATTTGAGGATTCAATTCAGGCGGAAATTTTTTAACAAACTTTAATTTATGATCCTTGTTTTTCAATACTTTTTCATTTACAGGTTGATGGGTTCCGCCAGCATAAATTCCCATCCAACCGGCATATTCTCCTTTGGTAATAAATTTACCGGTTTGGTACCCGGAGTTTTTCTCTTCTGTCGCTGTAAGGATAACTGCTCCTGCACCATCTGCGAATAAAGTAACCGTTTTTTTGTCGGTTTTGTCTAAGTATTTACTCATGGCATATGCCCCAATTACAAGTGCATTTTTTATCCCCCCACTTCTTATAAAATGTGCTGCCGTTTCTGTGGCAGTAACAAATCCTGCACAGGCTGAATTCAAATCGAAAGTACCAGCATTTGTTAAACCTAATCGATGCTGAAGTACAGAAGAGGTCGAAGGTGAAATGTATTCTGGGGTATCGGTGGCAACAATTAATAGGTTGATATCAGTTGCTTTCAAGCCTGCATTTTTCAAAGCCATTTTGGCGGCACCTTCACATAGATCAGCAGTTGACTCATGTTCACTGCACCATCTTCTATTGTAAATATGAACATTCTCCCTGAGCCATGTATCAACATCCTCGCCCAATAATTCATTGAAATAGGAGTTGGGTAGGATATTCTCGGGGACATGCATCCCCGAGGATATTATTTTTGCATTTGTCATGCTATCGTTTCTTAACTTGTTTATTAGAATTTATTAGTCCAATTGAATTGTTGCTTGAATGGTATAAAGACCGCCTGTTGGAGGCGCTGCAGTAAATTCACGCATTTCGGTATTAAATAAATTAACGGCTGCGAATGATAAGGTTAACGTATCACTAACATGATAACCGAAATTCAAATCAAAGGTTAGAAATCCTCCTAAAGGTCCATAGTTATAAGAATCACCACTTGGGGCATTTTCTATAATTGGTAATCCTCTATAGCTATAACCAGGAAGTGTCTCAGAGGCAATTTGAAAACTTGAGAAGTAGTTGTATTCTTCAACCCATCTACTAAATACAGAGCCAAAGAACTTGCCGCCGTTATAATTTAATCCTAAACCAAATTTATTCTTAGGTGCGTTTACAAGGAAGTCTAAAAAGTTGACCTCACCATCGTTGTTGAAGTCGTTGTTTTCGTCATCTTCGTCAAAAGAATAATCAAAGTATGAGTAGTTAAAGTTCATACTCACCTTAGGTGAAAAGTTGTAGGTGAAGCTAAGGTCAGCGCCATAAGTATGCACCTCTCCAAAATTGATATATGTAGCAACTAAACCATTGTAGAATGCATATCCGTCCTGTACCTCAGACATTGGGGTATCTCCTCTCTGTGTGGCGACCCCGACAACCGTTACCGGGCTTAAGAAATCTTTATTGATGTTATAATATGCATTGATGTCTGTATATAGCTTTTTGGATAGATTGCCTCTATATCCGACTTCAAAAGAATTTACCTTTTCAACGTTTTGGGATTCTACCTTAGAGCCATCTGTTAAAGTAAAGCCATCTGAGTTTCCGAGTATTAAACCAGAAAAGAGATTTCCATATAGATTTAGAATTGTTGGAGCCGCAATCCCTTGCCCATAAGTAAGTCTGAAAGCACCAGAATTTACTTCTTTCATTATGCCGAATTTTGGGATAAAGTTGGTTCCGTAGATTTCATGATTATCTATCCTGGCCGCACCAAGAATTTCAAATCCGCCACCTAAATCATAAGTTAAATGTGCATATCCGCCTATTTGGCTCAAATTGATAAAATCATCCTCATCTTCATCTAATAGATAGGTGCCTTGGCTATTAGCCTTATCTAACTGCCACTGTACTCCAGCAACTAAATCTAGTTTTCCGAAGGTGTTGTAATACTGTGCCTCCGCATTCCAACGACGGGAATCGTCTATAAACTTAGCGCCACTAGCATAAGAAAAGTCTCCGGAAGCCTCTTCGTGACTCAGACCTGCATCTATTCCACGATAATACTGCTTAGTTCTCTCGTCAATAGCATAGGTGTCATCTGTTTTACTAGTAGTATAATAGGCTTGAGCAAAGAAATTTTTAGTCTTGTAGCGCAATTGCATAAAACTAATTCTCCAATCCACAATCTGATTTCTACCAACATTAGTAGGAGCCAAATACGTGCTGTTGCTATGACCATAAGTCGCTATAATATCTGTGCCTTTTTTAGGTGAGAAGTATGCACTTAATTCTGTTTTTAAGAAACGTACGTCATTGTCTAATTCAAATTCTTCATAGGCTTCCTTTACTCCGTCAACTCCAGGGTTTCCATTTGCATCTTTTCTATCGATGTAAACAGAATCTGCATATTTATATTCCGTGGCCTTGGTGTATTCACCAGTAGCTTTTACGGCCCATTTATCACTTAATTTTTTAGCAAATCGTAGACGTCCTGAATAGTATCCATTACCGTCGCTATTAACCCCAGCGTTAGCAGCAATTGTAGTTCCTTCATATTTTCTTGGATCTTTGGTGATAGTATTAATTAAACCGTTATGGGCATTAGGGCCATATAGAGTTGCATTAGGCCCCAAGATGACTTCAATTTGTTCGGTGTCTTCTTTAATAGTGGTGGTCAATGGTCCCATTGGAAGTCCAGTCGCAATTAATGTAGACAAACGATCATCCACCACTTGAAGATTTTTTGAGTTAAAATTGGAATTGAAACCTCTAATGTTGAAGGCTGGAGTTGCAATACCTGCCCTGAAATAATCTATACCTTTTTGCCTAGAAATTAATTCCGCAGGATTTCCGGCATAGTCTTCAATTTGTTTAGCGCTTATCGCCACAACAGTAGAAGGTGATTCTGTGATTTTTTCTGCCTTTTTAGAACCGGATACAATTAAAACTTCACCTAAAGAAACACCAGGGTTTAAAGTTACGTTAAGAACATTTTCCCCCGCTGAGATTGTAATCTGTTGAGAATTCACTTCATACCCTACATAAGATACCTCTAGGGTGTAAGTGCCTTGTTCCAAATCTAGTCGATAGTTGCCGTCCAAATCTGTAGTCGTTCCCGTTTTTCCGTCTAATACATAGACGGTGGCACCTGACAGTGCTGCACCTTCATTGTCTGTGACTTTTCCTGTAAGGTAGCTATCCTGAGCCTTGACAATAAAGCCCAAGAAAATAAAAATTGACGTAATTAAAAATTTCATAGTTAATGTTGGATTAATGATACTAGTTAGTCTTGTTTAAAATGATGTTATTAGTGATTTCTGTTTGATCCCATTGCACAAAATGGCCTGATTCCCCTATCAAAGTGACATTAATATTTGGGTGATTCTCTTTAAGTTGATCCACCAAAGATTGCATTGTTAAATCTGGGTGTAAAATCTTGTTAGGTACCAACAGGTCATTCTTGCTAAATAGAATATTTATCGGTGCTTTTATTGTAGATAATTGATCATAAATGGGCTCATTGAGCATGGCAAAAATGCAATCCACAACCGTTTCGCAGTACTCTTTATATTTTTCCTTATCTGCTTTAATAGACAAGCGATCCTCGTACATAAATAGAGCGTCTTTAGGTACTTTTGCTCCATAAAAATTAACGTCAAAATTTTGTTTAATTTGGGCGTCAGATAGGTTGAGATATAGGCCTTCTGTAATTACTGCTTTAAACCAGTTTCTGTCTTTTTCAGTGAAAGTCTCTATCCCGGCAGGTGACAGCAAAACTAATCGTTTTAACCATTTGGGGTGTTTCGTCAGAGCTAGTTTTGAAATGATCTGTCCGCCCATGGAATGCCCTACGAGAACAATGTTTTTTAGTTTTTTGGTTTTTACAAATTCTTGGAGGATTTCACCGAATTTTTCGAGACTTGGCGTGGAGTTTAATGCTTTTGTTTCTCCAAAACCAGGTAAATCTATCGCATAGGTTTTACCATGTTTGGAAATTTCTGGAATTGTTTTATTGAATGCTTTAGAATTGCTTCCAAGGCCATGGACAAGCAAGAAAGTTTGATTTTGGTTGTCCCCAGCCTCTAAATAATGCATTTCAATACCGGCTTTGAGAAGTGAAATATGTTTAGATTTTATGTTTTGAGCCATGACAAAATTGCCTAAAAGGATTAGGGTAATTATTGAGGTGGACTTTTTGGAAAGCCCCATAATCATTACTGTGACTTTAATTTTATTTTGCCACTTCATTCTTCATCGGATTCGTTACGTAAACTATCATTGCAATAATTGTTGAAATTATAAGTGCTAAGGCAGAAGCCACAGCTGGATTTTTTACTGCCATCCCCTTCATGTAAGGAGTTAATTCCAAATAATAGACGCTGAAATGGGTAATTACTGCTACAATACTTGCAATAATGGGAATTGTCTTGTTTTGTGTCTTTGTAAATATTCCAAAAAAGACTGGAACAAATGCGGCTGAGAAAAAAGCGTAAACCCCATTTTGGGCAAAAATACCGACACTTAAACTCGGACTTACTAATTGTTGATAGGACAATATTATGGATGCAATTGCAACAACCACAATTAACATTTTGTTGACGCTAATTGCATTAGTATTAGAAATACCTAAACCTTTTAAAATTGGAAGTAAAAAATCGTTTGTAATTGTTGTAGGGATGGACTGAATTAAGCCTTCCAAGGTGGATAGGCCCGCAGCAAACAAACCTAAAATAACCAATATGCCAACATATATTGGGAATCTTTGCACAACATAGGCTGGCATTAACCCATCCATTTTAAGGACTTCGCCATTCATTGTTAATTCTGGGAACATTAATCGTGCATAAAATCCGGCAAATACAACTGAGAAAAACAGAATTAATATGATGATGGTGTAAAACAAAAATTTGTTTACCTGTTCGTCTTTTTTAATCAATAATGATTTGGTTAAAATATGGGGTTGACAAACAATTGCAATTCCCACAATAGCATTACAAACTACCACCTCAAAAAAGTCTCTGAATAAAGGGCTTTCAGAATTAAAGGGTTTGGTTAGCATTGGGTCTATGTGATTTAACCGTTCAAAAAGTCCGGTTCCCTGGGCTTGAAACATATATTCAGCTCCAGATCCAATTAACAAAATGGCTACTATTACCATAAGAATCGCTTGAATGGAGTTGGTATAAACCATGGAATTGGCCCCGCCAATAGACATATAGGTGAATACAATAATTACTAAGGTTATTAGCACATACAATTCCTCCACATTTAATGCTTTTGAAACAACCTTGGTAATTCCTACACAAATAAGAACAATAAAGGTGATTAGAAGAATGCTTAGGAATCCAAAAAACACTTTCAAGAATTGTGAATCATATCGCTTTCCTAACCAATCGGCAATGGATATGGACTTTACATTCACACCATATTTTCTAAATTTTTTAATGAAGATTATAAGAGCAAAAAAGATGGAAATGGGCATAACAACACCAAATGCCAAATAAGCACTAAGTCCATACAATGAAATAAATCCTGGGTTTATAATAAATGTTGCTGCGCTCGTTAAAGAAGCTGCTAAAGACAGACTGACAAAAATGGTAGAGAAGGATTTGTTCCCAACCGCATAAATTTCAATAGAATCCACTTTAGCCCTTGACTTAATGGCTAAAACAAAAAATACAGTAATAAATACTATTAGGCTAATTAAAGTAACTAGGCTGTCAGAATTTCCCATATTAGTTAGTTGGCAAAAAAACTGTTTATTAATTAGGGATTTCATAAAATATCCCTGAATTATATGTGCAGCATTCAAGTCAATATTAAGGCAAAGAATAAGAATTACTTAAAATGAAATTAAAAAATGGCTATGGACTTTTTTGTTATTTCAGGGTATGAATTATCAATATTTCTCTTAAATCTAAGAATTGGTCGCCTTAAGAAGGCCATTTGTGTTATAGCGGTGAAGGTTTGAAGGGTTTATTTCCTAAAATGTATCTGAAAAACCATAAAGTCAGGATTATTAAAAAATTATATTAAAATGCTTATAATCAAATAAATAAAATTTAAGTAAACATGTTAATAATAAAAAGTCTATGTATTACTTTGTAATATTTTATCTTTAAACGGCTATTTTAAGTTTAGTTTTGATAGAAAATTTATAAAAATGAATAGACTAACTAACAAAGTAGCCATTATAACTGGTGGGGCAAAAGGAATTGGTAAAGCAACAGTAGAGTTGTTTCTTAAAGAAGGTGCATCCGTCATTTGCTGGGACATTGATGAGGTAGCGGGCAATAAATTATTGGCGGAAAATGAGGGTAATGACCTTTCTTTTTACAAAGTCAATACTTGTGATAAGGAAAACATAGCATCTGCTATTTCATCTATTGTTGATACTTATGGACGGATTGACATTTTAATTAATAATGCCGGTATTACTAGAGATGCGACTCTTAAAAAAATGACTGATGAGCAATGGCAAACTGTTTTAAATGTTAATCTAACTGGCGTTTTCAATTGTACCCAAGCGGTTTCTAATGTAATGGTTGAGCAGGGTAGTGGTAGTATTGCTAACGCTGCATCCATTGTTGGACTTTATGGAAATTTTGGACAAACCAACTATGTAGCCACCAAATCAGGTGTTATAGGAATGACAAAAGTCTGGGCTCGAGAATTGGGTAGAAAAGGTATAAATGTAAATGCAGTGGCTCCCGGTTTTATTGCCACAGAAATGGTAACCACCATACCGGAAAAAGTTATTTCGGACTTAGAATCTAAAACCCCTATGGGCAGATTGGGAAGTCCTATGGATATTGCCTATGCCTATCTTTATTTAACCAGCGATGAAGGAAAATTTGTCAATGGTGCGGTATTGAGCGTGGATGGAGGTTTGGTTATGTAATTAAAATGAAATTAAAAAAGTTTACATCCTACGTAACAACTTTGTTGCCTCATGAAGTCATGCTTCTTGAGCGGATTAAACAATTTCAAGATGATGATAGAAGAATTATTTTTTATCGACTTAAGAATAATATACTTCACCCGGATGATCTATTAGAGTTTGACGAGAGTATAGATAAACGGAAATATTCACACTTAATGAATTGGATGCAGTCTAAACTTGAAGCATCCTGTACCGACCAATTCTATAAGCGTCTTAATTATTTTGATAATCGTATTAAAACAGACACTATTTCCTCTGAGGAGGAAAAGGAATTGTTGATGTTGATAAAAAACTATGAGGCCCACCATTACCATTTTATTAAATTTTATGAGGTTGTAAAAAACTATCTCATCTTTCTTTTGGTAAGGGTTAGACTGAATGATTATGGATTAATCAATGAGTTTATCCATCAATACCATGATGATTATACCCGTTGTAAGGAGGTTGGTAATCGTATGATTCAGGCAGCTTCGGATATTGTTTCCGATTATCATAATTCTAGATTGACGCCTAATTCTTCAAAGTGGGAGAATTGGTTAAAGCGCTTGTATTTAGATTCAAATTTAGATGGCTATAATAGGTATCAAGCGCTTATATTAATTTCATATATCGCATTGAATAAGCCAGAATTGCTGCATGAGGCTTTGGAGTTTTTCAATGATTTGGAAGAACAGTTGATTAATGGAAGTTATTATTCGCGAAAATTATTATTGAATTATTACGGGAATAAGCAGTTGATTTTGATGAAATTGCATAAGTATGATGAAGCCTTATACTATGGAGAATTGTCTATAAGTGACCAGGGACATGATTATATAATGTATCTAAACAACTATTGTTTTAACCTGTTGAAGTTGGGCCAGCCTAAAAAAGCTCTTCATATGTTAAAACAAGCACTACCTTTTGTGAGGCAAATGTCTAATAAATACAATCGTACCTTGTTTATTTCTTCTCTTACTAAATGTTATAATGATAATGAGCTATATAAGGATGCTAAGAGGTATGCGGAGAATCAATTGGCCTTGCATGAAAAAGATATTCTAGAACATAATTGGAACAATTTTTTCAGAACCTATATTGAAACTTTACTCTACCTAAGAGAATATGCAACCATAAAAAAGTGTATTAAAAGGTACAATTTAATTGAAAGAGAGAATTTTGCCATTAAAACACATATTACATTCCCCTATTTTAAATGGTTTCTCTCTGTTGTAGATTTCAAGGAAGGGAATATCACCGAACAGAAATTTATGAGTTCTATTAGGCGAGAGATGGAGCAAATATCAAACACACACCAAATTTCCCCATCCAAAAAAGTCATGTCTTTATTGGAACAAACCATTACAACCATGGTTTAATATTTGATTAATTGGTGTTGTTAGGTGTGGCCTTGAATCTTAGGAGAGCAACTAAAGAAGCAATTGTCCATACGCCCTCCAAAATAATAAAGGGAATATAATCCATTAAAATGGACGCTAGGCAAGCCATTGCAGCTCCAACTAAGTTCAATAAGATATAGGACAAATCGGAAGTTTTTACCTTCCCGGCAATGCTTAGGATAAAGGCTAATAAAATTTGAAAAACACCTATAAAACCAATCCAATCAATCAAATTCATAAGCTGTAATAATTCCTGAACGCTATAACTTAACAGTGTTAAAACCTAAAATGAATTAAGGGACCAAATGAGTGCCTTTTCTTTTGTCGCCCTAAAAATGGTGTTGTGCAATTCCCCGGGTTCGTCTGAATAATGCCACTTAAAAGTCTCAGGCGCATTCGCTTCAAAAGTCTTCTTAAGCATTCGAGTATACATATGAATGTCTTCTGCATTTGATCCTGCAAACCAAAAGCTCATTTGTTTTTTAGGAAAATTCTCAATTAAAGAAACAGAATTCTTAACCAAATAATGATCATTCCACCAAAGGGATGGATCCATTGCAATGTAATGGTTGAAAGCATTTGGCTTTAAAAGCATGGTTTCAACAACAAACAAACCTGCAAGAGATTCCCCGATAATTGCTCTCTTTTTAGTGGTTCGATATTTTTTATTGATTTCAGGAATTAATTCCTTGATGATAAAATCACGAAAATTTGATGCGCCGTCAGTTAAGGGACAATATTGTTCGTCTTCAGGAACTTCTGAAAATCCGGTAAGATCCCTTGTTCTAACTGTGTTTTCTATTCCTACCAATATATGCGGGGGGATGTCTTTATTGCTAATTAGTTTGGCAAGGGTATTTGCAATATGCGGAAAATCTTCTTTAACGCCACCATCTGGCATGTATAACACCGGGAAACGGTTCTTATTGTCTTCATAATTTGGAGGAGTCCACACATTAATGACCCTATCTTCTTCAACATGTTTAGAACGAATGATGAAATTATCATGGTCGGGAATAGAATCGTTGGTTTGTGATTTTGCTGAGTATTGAAAGACGAAAACCCCAATGAAAAGTAAGAGGTAATTTAATCTTAAATTAAAGATATATGTTAACATAGGTCTAGGAACGTAATATTTTTTCCATGGCCTTCCCCCTCGCCAATTCATCAATTAATTTATCTAGATACCTAATTTTTTGCATCAATGGATCTTCAATTTCTTCAACACGGTAACCACATATGACACCTGTAATTTTGGATACATTCGGATTCAGCTTTGGGACATTCGCGAAAAAAGTCTCGAAATCTGTTTTATCTGAAATAATTTGATCCAATGAGTTTTGATCGTAGCCTGTTAACCATAAAATAATATGGTCTACTTCCTCTTTGGTACGTCCTTTTTTCTCAGCTTTTGCAATATAATGCGGATATACACTTGCGAAAGAAGTTGTGTAAATGCGGTGTTTATTCATGGATAGGGAATTAGACCTCTAATTTATGCCTTTTCTGAAAATATTTGGTATTATCCTATCTCCAGTAATGATTAATCTTTTAACTGAAACAATACATCAACTACCTCAATAGAAGGAGTTTCCACAATACCATAAGCCTTTGGTATGCCTGCAGCTAGTTCAGAATTTCTGAAGGCATTGAGAGACTCCCTAGAGTCCCATACATATATACCTCCATAATGGTTTTCTTGAGGCAGTTTAATGTAATATTTCTGAATAAGCCCTGATATTTTTTGGAATTGAGGTTCTCTTTCCCTTGCAATCCTTAATACTTCTTCTTCAGATAATCTAGATTGAAATTTGATGGTTTGGATAATCATAGAGTAAATTTTAAATAATTTTCGACTTTACTATTGATTCAGCTTCATAAAGCACAACTGATGGCTGCTGGGATAATAAATAAGTTGTGTCTTATGTATAATAAAAACATGTCAAGTTATTATCAGTTCAACCGATAATTCTAAAGGTAGGGTTATAAGAAATCCAAAAAAAAGTGAGTCCGCAGTAATCTTAGATTTCCAATACCGGTTGTGGTGATGACCGTTCCCCAGCTTTTTTAATATCAGAAAGTTTTCTTGAATATTTCCTGCCATTCAAAAATTTACCGATAAAAGTTCCTCTAACCAAATAATGGTAACTCACAAAACTGATAATACCAGTGGTCGTAAGTACAAATAGAAATTTTAAGGTTGAAGGGATTGGCCATTCAACAATTAAACTTGGAATTAAGGCAGTAAAACTTAGATGGACTAAGTATACCCAATAGGATGAATCTGAGATGTAACGCATTTTTGCTGAATGATTACTCCCGTAGCGAATAAATAGACCTGTAATTCCAAAGATGAAGGTCCAAACCATAAGAGATTTTACAATGACATTGACCGAAAAGCTCCAAGATCCCTCCATAAAAAAGTAAAGCGTGAACAGCGTAATTCCAATAATGGTATTTAACCAATCATGTTTCATAAAGGTGTCCAGCAAATGTTTCGATTTATACAGTACCCAACCAAATATGTAAAATGAAAAGTAATATAGAAAGGTGTTAAAATCTAATGTAAAAGAAGTGGAAGTGGCCACATTCCAAGTTCCCATAATCTGGTAAACCAATGCTGACAAACTTGCAAATAATAGTATCCTTAATATACTTCGTTTTAGTATCCAACTAAAGGTATTTGAGATAAACTTGCTCAAATTTGGTAATCGCCCCATAAATAAGGCCAAGCCAGTTGAAACAAAGGTAATAATGGCTAAATAATACAAGAACCATAAATGGAAGGTGGAATCAGGTATTAAAGTGTCCCAAGGGGTAAAAACAGTTAATGCTTTGGTGAAAGCATCTGGCACACCTCCAAATATGAGCTGGGTATATGTAAAGGAAAAGAGAATTGTAGGCCACAGTAATAGCACGAAAACAATAAATGGTAATACAATTCTTGCTACTCGATTCTTTACCATTTTTAGCGGTCTCCTCTCATAAAATAGCATTGCTCCAAAAAAGCCCGCAACTGCAAAAAATATTTGCATTCTATAGGCGTGTATAAAGAATACAATAAAGTCATTGGAACTTTGGGTTGTGTTTGGGTCTTTTAATGACCATGAATTCCCGTAATCCACTACTCCGTAGGTAATAGCGGAATGTATTACAAGGCCTAATAGCATCATAATAGCTCTTAAGGAATCTAAAGAATGGATTCTTTCAGTTTTTCTTGGTTGGTTTTTCATATGGTTAGTTTAGTTAGAGGCCATAAACAGTTACGCCTATAACCTTAGGTTAAGCTAATCCTTAGGGAAGAAACATGCTGTAGGAAATTTCGGTGTAGGGTAGGAGCCGATTGGCATAAAGTTAAAAAAATATTTTAAAGTGACTTTGAGGCAATAAAAAGTCATGTGAATTGAGGGGCTTAGGGATTTTTATCGAGATAGTTATCAATTAAAATATCCAAAGAATCCAAAAACTGTTTTTCCTCTGTATACATGTTATGCATTTTCGCATGAGCAAAAGAGATTTTTCCTAAATGATTCCGGAAAACCGGGTCGGAGATAAGATCATTCCTTTTATCAGGTATTACGATTCCCTGAAGTGAGTCTGTGAAAAATCTCGATAAGTCAATAAAATCCATAATATACTTGTCATAATTCCGAGCAAGGTTCTCAGTTTCATTTTCAAATTTCCTTATCTCATGAATGCGTTCATCCCAAGACGCTAATATGATTCTAATTCCTTCATCTTGAATAATATCTAAAGAACCTGTGTTTAATATTTCTTTAATTCCAGCATCGTTTAACGACATAATGCTATAATCTCCTGAATTGTACATTAAGGAGTCCAAAGTTTTGTTTCTTAATTTGTTGGTACTATTTGTGGCCAACAAAACTATTAATGTGTCGGCACTAGAATGAATTTCTTCAGCATCATTTATTACTCTATTAAATTCTTTTTGGGAGAGATCAATACTTGTTTTTACACTATTTAGGTAATAGATTTCTTTATTCTTTCGTTTCCGGTTCTCATTCCAATTATTAATTGAAAGGGCAATGAGAATACCTATGACTACCAATACAATTTCCCCAAAGGCATATAATAGATATCTGCCAAAATTTTTATCTGAAATTAACCCTTTACGCATATTTCTAAACAATTTAATCATTTGGAAGTCAATTTTGAGACCCAAATAAAAATAAGGAATTTCAAAACCTTAGGCCAATCAATTATTAACTGAGAGATTTTAAGTCCTATTCAAGGAAATGAAATTAGACTTTTCATTGGGCTGCGTAACCCTATTTAAAGGGTATTGTCTAATGCTTCAATAGCATGTATTATAAGTTCAACAGAATGGATGTAAAATTCCGTATCTATATTTTCAAAAGTATCTGTTGGTTCATGGTAATCCTTATGGTCTTCCACGCCGAAATAGATAAAGGGTATGTCGTGATTATAAAAAATTCGATGATCTGAAGAATTCGTCCAATCAGAAACCGCTTTGTTGTGGGGGTTATCATGACCGAATAATAGCTTAATATTTTCTGTAGAAAGCCTGTTTAAAGGTTTCTGTAATTGTTGATTATGGTATAAACCAGAGGCATAGATTTCATTGTCTTCATTACGGCCAATCATGTCCATATTCACATTTAGTATTACCTTTTCTAGGGGTACGGGTGAATGATTAACCAAATACTCGCAACCTAGTGAACCAATTTCTTCAGCATCTACAGCAGCTAAGATAAGAGTATGGTTTGGTTTGTGGTTTTTAAAATAATTGCCAATGCTCAATAATGCTGCTACCCCTGAAGCATTATCATCAGCACCATTATAAATAGTGTTGTTGTCAACCCCCAAATGATCTAAGTGGGCTGTAATAAAAAAAGCTTCTTCTCTTGCCCCATCAATTTTAACCACCACGTTTCCTCCAGAAACTGAAGTATCTTCAACCACCTCACTCTGCGAGTGAGGAGTATTGAAATGTTTTGTTTTTTCCCATTCAGCCGCTGTGAAGTTATGTGTGAAGTTTTGAATATTTCCATTTGAAAAGGCAGGTTCTATCCCGAGGGAATCGAATTGTTTCGAAATAAATTGCCTTGCTTTTTCGTTGCCTTCGCTTCCAAATAATCGACCTTGCAAGGAATCGTGGGAAATTACCCTAAGATGATGTATTAAGAGTTTTTCGTTTAAAAAGTCTATATCTATGGAGGTATTTCTTTTACAAGCAGTAATAAAAAGAAAGGCTAAAAGGATGATAGGAAATTTGTTCATTTGGGTTAGGGGAGAGGATTAATGGAGAATTTTTCAATGAAAAGAATCTTGTGTTAATTTCTTGTTGAGTATACTAAAATAGTTCACTTCGCAAAAAGAAAGGGAATTTTGCCTTATAAAATCCAATAATTTTGTTCTTCGATTTATATAAAAAACGAGGTGAAATAATATGAGTCGATTTTTTGAAATTTCTATACTAGCCTTTGCAATAAGCTTCTAATTCATTCGGCCCTGCTATTCAGAATATTTCAAGAATTTTTCAGCTAAGATCCTGCCATTTCGTGATTCTATTGTGGCATGATGAATTCCTCCTTGCTGAAGGTCGAATTTTACCTTAGGATACCCCAATCCGCCTTCAAATGTGTTATCTCCAATATATTTTAGGCTAGCGACATATTGACCCTTTAATTTCATGAAAAGAAGGTCGTCCTTCCTAACAAACTCATAAATGCGATCGCTGTCGGCAATCTTTTGATCCGTACGGTAAAGTCCTTCGATTTTTTTAAACTCATTATCCGCTAATGGGAAAGTCTCGTTCATAACAACATTAAACACAACATTTTTTTCATTGTTGGAATTGGTTCCAATTTCTAAAATCCTGTTTGCGGCAGATGGTGAGGAGGCACTGTCATCTGAACCGTTGTACTTATCTCCCTTGAAATAAATCTGGGTGATTAAATCTTGTTGCTCGGGGCTAGAAACGCGCATATGTATGTGAGCAGGTCGCCAACTCGATTCGTTATCTGGATTCGCTTTGTAGGGTACTGGCACAATCGTGGTGAAATGGTATTTGCCATCGGCTGCAGTTCTCAAAGCCCCTCTGTTGAGGTAATCATCCGTGGCGTTATCGTACACCTGATTTTCGTTGCATTGCCAAATCTCAATTAAGGCATTGTTAAGTGGCGTTTTACCATCCCGCTTGAAAATTGTTCCGCTGAGGTGCATAGGAATTCCTTTCGATCCTTTCGGTATAATGTTACTTCTCAGAGGAGTTCCCGGACGGTAAAATGGCCCAAGAATATCTGTGGTCGTAGGGGAGTCCCCAACAAACTTTTCACCATTCCACTGAATGGTTCCAAAGGCACTGATACTGAAAGCAAGAAGGGATGATTGATGAATGAATGTTCTTCTTTTCATAATGTCTTAAAATGGTTAGTTAGATTAGTTTTGAATATATACCAATCAAATAAGCCTGTTAAGTTTCACGATTTTTGAAGAGGCGACGCAAAATGAATTCATATTCAGCTTGTATTCAGCTGATCCCTAAGGTAGTAAATTTTTGATAGTAAATTAGGTCTTCTGAAATCTGAAAAGATTATAGAGAACTATGTGATAATATTTAATAATTGCCAATTTAAATTTTCAAGAATTAGCAACGTATATCAACTCAGTTAGTATGGCCATATTCTTTGCAAAGTGCATCCCTTCTAGCAGTTTTTTATCATGACCTTCTTCCTTCCAAAATTGGTGGATGGTAAACGAAGCAATTACCAAAAAAGCTGAAAGACCAATAATTCCAATAGTCATTAGATATCCTGTGGCTAGAGAAAGTCCGCCGAATATAAGCGCAATACCACTGATGCGAACCATTAGTTTTGGGGATATTAAACCTTTTTTATGGGAATATTCTTCATAAAAACTAGTGTTTATTAAATGGTTTACCCCATTCAATATGAAAAAAAGGCCTAATAAAATTAATAGTATGGTTTTAATCATAAGTTATTTTGAATATAACCTTGTTGGTCTTTATTATTTTGATTTTTCCAAGTTCAGGGTTATGCAAATGCCAATATTCTTTTCGAATTATCCGAAAACTGGAATTAGCCAAATTTACTTTAAATTTCAGCCACAATTGATTATTCCTCCATTGCCAACTGCTTGAACTTTCCTTTACTTTTTCTTATCCGTACGGCAACTACTTTATATTCTGGACACATGGCCTCAGAATCGTGAACATCTCCAGTGATATTGTTGATCATAATTTCAGGAAAATGGAAGGTAGTGCTGAGAACCCCTTTATTTACTTCGTCTGTAATCCTGGCACGTACATCTACCTTGCCCCGTGCTGACTCCAAGCATACAAAATCTCCATCTTCAATAAAATGGATTTCTGCATCTTCTGGGTTGATCATTAGGTAGTCACTTTTCAGCAATTGCTCATTGGCGGTTCTTCTGGTCATAGCACCGCAATTGTAATGTTCCAATTCACGATTTGTAGTTAGTATATAGGGATAATCTTTGGAGTGAGTAGTTAATTCTTTTGTTTCCTCCCAAGGATTAAATTCAAAATAACCTTTACCTCGTTTAAATTCAGATGTGTGCAATATTTTAGTGTCTGTTCCATTTGCACTCACTGGCCATTGCAAGCCATTTATCCCAAGTCGATCCCAGCTGATTCCCTCAAAGAAAGGAACAATCTGTGAAATTTCTTCCAACATACCGTCAGGGGTATAATCAGCTTGCTTATATCCCATGCGATTCATGATGTCAATAATAATTTGTCCGTCTGGCTTAGACCCTGGGTATGGAGGTACTACTTGTCGCACTGCTTGTACCCGACGTTCCCCATTAGTGAATGTGCCGCTTTTCTCTAAAAACGACGCCCCTGGTAAAATCACATCTGCATGTTTGGCTGTTTCCGTCATGAATAGTTCTTGGACAATCACTAAATCTGTAGCTTCCAAAGCCCTAATTACTTTTTGGGTGTTAGGGTCAGTTTGAACCACATCCTCCCCAATAATCCATATGGCTTTTAGTTTGCCAGCAAGAGCAGCATCAAACATCTCAGGAATTTTGTAGCCGATATGTTTTGGAACTTCCACTCCATAAAATTGATTGTATTTTTTGTTCACCTCATCCTTAGTTACATCGAGGTAACCTGCACCTTGATGAGGTTGAACACCCATATCTGCTGAGCCTTGGACATTGTTTTGTCCCCTAAGTGGATTTACCCCCACACCTTTCCTGCCTATATTACCCGTAATCATAGCGAGGTCGGCAATTTGCATTACCGTAAATGTGCCCTGTGAATGTTCTGTTACCCCCAAACCATGAAAAGACATTGCGTTT
Organism: Aegicerativicinus sediminis; assembly: GCF_015476115.1. Taxonomy (GTDB): domain Bacteria; phylum Bacteroidota; class Bacteroidia; order Flavobacteriales; family Flavobacteriaceae; genus Aegicerativicinus; species Aegicerativicinus sediminis. The sequence continues at coordinate 2,266,793 of NZ_CP064295.1, forward strand.
GGTGCCTTTGCATAGGCAATGGCTGCTTGGCGTACAAGTTGTCGGTCTACCCCAGAAACCGACTCCATTTTATCGATATCTAAGTTCAATAATTCATCTCTGAATTCCTTAAAGCCTTCGGTACGGTTGGCGATGAATGATTCATCGGCTAATCCTTCTTTTATAATGTAGTACATCATCGTATTTAGAACGGCAACATTTGTTCCCGGTCTCAAGGGTAAATGGAAGGTGGCGTAACGAGCTAATTCAGTACGTCTTGGATCAATGACAATAGAGACATTGTCAGATTTCATTGCAAACTGTTTTAATTTGGCTCCGGTAACTGGATGTGCATCTGTAGGATTGGCACCAATAACAAGGATGCAATTGGTGTGTTTTAAATCTTCAATAGAATTTGTGGCCGCTCCCGTTCCGAACGTTCTTTGCATGCCAAGTGCAGTAGGAGAATGGCAAACCCTTGCACAGCCATCTATGTTGTTGGTTTGGATGACCGCTCGAAAAAACTTTTGCATCAAATAATTTTCTTCGTTGGTACATCTAGATGAGGAAATACCAGCTAATGAATCGGGTCCGAATTCATTTTTGTAATGTGTGAATTTGTCTGTAATATAGCTATAGACTTCCTCCCAACTTACCTTTTCAAATTCACCATTTCTTTTGATCATAGGTGAATCTAATCGCTCTGGATGATTATAAAACTTAAAAGCATAGCGACCTTTTAAGCATGTGTGGCCTTGATTTACTTCGGCGTCGTACGGAGCTCTAATGCTTAATATTTCACCATTTGTGGAAGATACCTCAAGGTTGCAGCCGACACCACAATAGGTACAAATAGTTCTGGTTTTTTCGGTTGCAAAAATGGCTTTTGATTGAAAAACATCTGAAATGGCCGATGTCGGACAGGCTTGGGAACAGGCTCCGCAACTTACACAATCCGAGTCCATAAAAGATTGGTCTAGGCCTTTAATAATATGGGAGTCGAATCCTCTTCCTGCCATACTCAAAACAAATTCCCCTTGAACTTCATCACATGCCCTAACACATCTGTAGCAATTAATGCATTTAGAAAAATCGGATGTCATATAAGGATGGCTCAAGTCTTTTTCTTTTTGCAAATGGTTATCGCCTTCAGGATACCGAACATCCCTGATTCCCACTTGTGCAGCTACTGATTGTAATTCACAATTACCATTTACCTCACAGGTTAAACAATCTAGTGGATGATCCGTTAGGACTAACTCTAATATGTTTTTACGCAATTTTTTGATGCTGGGGGTACTTGTATAAATGTACTGTCCTTCACCAATTGGACTGTGGCAAGAAGCCATAGTTTTGGTTTTGCCACCTTCTTCCAATGCTACTTCCACACTACATACCCTGCAGGAACCAAAGGGTTCCAAATTTGGGGCATCGCAAAGGGTTGGGACAAGTTTAGTCCCCTTGTGGCGACGAATAAATGATAACATCATTTCGCCATCGTTAATTTTAAATTCTTGGTTATCGATAAAAGCAGTTTTCATAGCCTGGAGAATTCTAATTTCAATTTTTTACTATTTGGCACCCTTTTTCCTAATTTATTAATCTCGATTAAAATAAGGTTTTAATTCTTCTTCAAAATACATTAGGGCGTTTCTTATTGGTAATGGGATACCTCCACCATGAGCACAAAGTGAACCTTGTTCTAGTGTGGACAATAAATCAGTAAATAGACTGTAGTCTATTTTGTACTCTGAATGCAAAGCTTTGTACGCTAGTTCCTGACCTCTTTTAGTCCCTAGTCTGCAAGGAAAGCATTTCCCGCAACTTTCGTAAGCAGCAAAGTCAAACAAGTGCTCAATAAATGCCATGATCGGTAGCTCTTCAGGTACACAAATTACGGAGGCATGCCCTAATAAAAATCCCGCTTTTGAAAATGATTCGAAATCTATTGTTAGATCCTTAATTTTAGAAACAGGAACCAGTCCACCTAAAGGACCGCCAATTTGTAAGGATTTCACCGGTTTTTTAAAACCACCTCCAAGGTCATATACTAATGTTGAGAGAGGTGTTCCCATTGGTACTTCATATACTCCTGGGTTATTAAACAGGCTGTCAAGGGAAACGAGTTTTGTTCCAGATGAACGGTCAGTGCCTATGCCATGCCAAGCTTCACCTCCATTTGAAATTATATAATGAAGTGCAGCAAGGGTTTCTACGTTATTCACCGTTGTAGGTTTGTTGAACAAACCCTTTTGTGCTGGGAATGGTGGTCGAACACGTACCTCGGGTCGTTGTCCTTCAATGGAATTAATTAAGGCAGTTTCTTCGCCGCATATATATGACCCTTGTGCTTGTATTATTTTAAAATTATAGTTGAATCCTGAGCCCTTAATATTCTCTCCTACTAACCCCTGATCTTTTAATTCGTTGATGGCCGTTTGGACCACTTTTACGGCTTCAGGGTATTCAGCCCGTATGTATAAAATACCGTAGGATGCATGGGTTACATAACCAGCTATTAGCATCCCAAACAAGACAGAATGTGGCCGTTCTTCCAGCAAATAGCGATCGGTATATGCGCCTGGGTCTCCTTCATCTGCGTTACAGATAATGAATTTGGTTTTATTTTCTTCTTTACGACAAAATTCCAACTTCATGCCCATGGGGAAACCTGCCCCTCCACGACCACGCAGATTTGAAGATTTAATTTCTTCTAGAACCTTTGCAGAATCTGTTTTTAATGTCTTTAAAAAGGGCTCGTAGTACTTTTCAATAGATGTAAACTCTGCGGTTAGGATTGGTTTATCAAATGCTGCAACTGTATATTGGTCTGTGTTATTCCCTTCTTTTTCGGAAACAATTTCTTCTAAATTATTGATGGCATTTCCAGAATAATTTTTGCCCTTATAATGGAAGGCATAATTTTCATGACAGCGACCAAGGCAAGTCATATGTCCAATTTCTGTGTCCTTAAATTGCAACCTTAGCGTCTCTATAACTTCTGGTTGCGTCCCGGAGCAGTAACACGCTGTACCGTTGCAGACATACACTTTTTTGTCTTTATTTTCGGGTTTTAAAAAATCGTAAAAAGAGGAAGTGCCAAAGGTATTTGCTTTACCGATCAAAAATTCATCGGCCAATTTTGCCAAACTGTCATCGTCTGGGCTACCTTCAGGTTTTGAAAGTTTCCCCATTTTATCGAAGAGGCTTTCTTCAACACCTTTTCTTCCTAATAATTCACTTAAGTTATTAGACATATTAACTAGCTTCGTTTTTGTTGTGAAAATTTATTGTAATTCGCTCAGGATGCGAATAGCAAGTAGTTCTATTATTTCTGCTGAATGCAAAAAGGGTAATTCCCAATTCTTTGGCATAATCCACAGCCAATGAAGATGGTGCCGATACTGCTGCCAAAATCGGAATTTTAGCCTTGAAACATTTAACAACAATTTCGTAGGATATTCGGCCGCTTACAGTCAAAATTTTTGCTTGGGTTAAAGCCCCATCATTTATTAATTTGCCAACAACTTTGTCTACCGCATTATGCCTGCCTATATCCTCCATGGTGTAAAGCAATTCTCCATTTATGTTAAATGCAGTGGCGGCATGAGTACCTCCAGACTTTTTAAAATTCCTTTGGTTCAACAACATTCGCTCAAAAAGTTCGTGGATTAAGTCTACATCAATCGTACTGTTTTCGTCAATTTGAGATGTATCGAAAATTAAATCTTCCAATGATGTTTTGCCGCAAATACCGCAGGAAGAAACGGATAATAGGCTACGGCTATTTGTATACCCTTTACCCATTTTATCTTCTGGAATGTTGGTGTTAACTATTGTAATAATTCCCTTGTCACTTTTTTGTTCAATGACAATTTCAGGTTGGAAGTTTTTATCATTTAAAACATCTTCAGCATGCAATATACCTCTGGCCAAGGCAATATCCTCGCCGGGAGTACGCATCGATACAGTAAAAGGCTCGTTGTTAATGTTAATTTGAAGAGCTTCCTCAACAGTCAATGCGTCAAGAACTCGGGAAGATCCGAATTCTTGAAATTTTATGCCTTCATATTGCCTAGTTGCCATGCCGGTAGTGAAAAACAAGACTGTGCTTTAAAGGTAAGGAAATTTACTGATTAGGATATCCTACCAAGCTACCGTGGTAGTTGATTTGTTTCTTCTTGGATATCAGTATTTAACTTGAATAGCGGTCCTAAATAAATACCGATTCGTAATAACTTTTGACGAATTCGAAAAGACATTGGTATCCTATATTTGACGATATTGAACGCATGAATTTTGAAACGTTACTCCTCTATTTTATTAGCTTCAATACGACCAAACTTAAACCCAACTACTTTTTCATTTTCAAAAGTAAAATTGAAGTAACTTCCATTGCTTGAGTCAAAATAAGTGCTATCAGTTTCTGGCAAAATATACAAAGACCCATCTGTAAAATCTGGAATAACCTCTAGTCCTTCATCCTTAATTTCAATAGAAACCTCTCCACGTTCAGGAATGGTATATTTACCAATGTAAACCATGCGCTGTTCTTCAGTTTTTTTGATAATTGAACGCTTTTGTGGTTCAACACCCGGTAAATCATATTCTTTTGCGAGGCTCAACATGATTTCTTGCATGATGCTTCCGTTATCAGAATTTACCATGATAACAACGGCAATGGGTTTTTCTTTCCATGCTACAAGATTGGCTCTAAAGCCTTCATCAGCACCTCCGTGTCCATAAGTATGCTCGCTAACGCCAGGGCCCAAACCATGGTTGTTCATTCCAGGGTTAAGCATTTCATTAACCGTAGATGCCTTTAATAAACCATCCTCGCCAGATTGTTGTATTTTCTGAATTTCTTTTGCCCAAAGAATTAGCTGTGATGGTGTTGTCCAGAGACCGGCTGCCGCCATTTCTGGGTATATGGGCCATTTTCCTTCTACTTCTTTACCATCTGCTCTATAGCCTGTTGCCGCAATGGAATGATAATTTTCGGGAAGCGGATTCTCAAAGGTGCTCCTTGTCATGCCTAGTGGATCGAGGACATTGGTCTGCATGATTTCAGGGAAGGATTTTCCTTCAAGATCTGTAATCATTAATTGCATAATGGTATAACCTCCACCAGAATACATCCAACTTTCGCCAGGTTCTTTATAAACCCTGACCGAATCTGTGTTGCCTTTTCCGTCTAATACTTCCGGGACTGTTGGTATAGTATCTCCTTTATCGTAACCAGGAAACCCCCAAACCGTTAAACCTGCAGTATGGTTAAGGATTCTTCTTGTGGTAACTTTTTCATTAGTGGTGTAGTCATTATCGGGTAATTTCCAACTAGTTAAATACGTATTGGCATTAGAATCTAAGTGAATTTTTCCTTCCTCGGTAAGTTGGTGAGCCCTAATTGCAGCTACAGGCTTGCTTATGGAGCCGGCAAGAAACATTGTTTCGGTTGAAACAAGTCGGTTTTCTGTGCTATCAGCCATTCCATAACCTTTAGCCCATTCAATTTTACCATCATTCAATATTGCTATACTTACTCCTGGAATTCCGAGTTCTTTCAGTCGGTCATTAATATTATAATTAGGAATACTATCTCCCTCAATCTGAAGATTGGGTTGGAGGCCATTTTCGATTCTAGAAATACGCGCTTCTAAAAGGTCATCTGTTTCCTTGGTTTTAGATTGGCAACTAATAAGGAATATTAAAAATAGTAAAGTGTAAATCGATTTCATTTTGAGAAAAGATTTATAGATTTTGAGTTAGTAATCCCTAGTTTAAATTATTCTTCACGCTTGGGCGATATCATAATATGCGCTCTATGTGTTCCAGGATCCATAATCCATGGATGGTTTGGGCTTACAGGTGACTCGGGAAGCCCTGTGGATTCTGAGGTGGCAAATGGCAAATAAACTACATATCGGTAATGTGCTCCATCTACCTTAGAAGTTTCAGGGTCGTATTGTTCTCCGGCCCCAAAATAGATATGCAGGGTTGAACCAGGATCGCCCATTTTAAGATTGCCAGCCTTAATCTCATTCTCTCGAATTTCGAAAATTTCTTGCGGAGTTTTCCCCTCGGCTTTAAGTTCGCGGCCTCTTGCCATAAAGGGTTCTAGACTTTCATGGTAGCAAGCAGCACTGAAGCCAACCTTTTTAGGGTCGTCTGCCAAAACAATAAATTCATTGTTACCCTCCCTCATCGTTACAAATTCTCCAGCCATATTAAAGCCAATAACTTTACAGCCATCCCTGCTTTCTTCTGGAGCTGCCATTAAAGCCGTTGCCAGCAAGGCTTCATCCGTATTAATAGGGGTTAAATTTATAGTTGCCTCAGCAGGAGTTTCTTGCGAAGTTTCAGTAGCTGTTGGTTCTTCTGTTTGTACTTCTTTTTTTTCTGATGAGTTACAGGAAATCAATATCCCTGTGAAAATTAGGGTAGCAATAAGATGTTTCATTTTGGTTGGTGTTTTTAGATTCGAACTTTGGATAAGGTTTCTTTAAAGATAGGATTTTTATGGTATAACGTTAGATGGTTTTCTCAACGCCTTAATAAGAAGGAAGGATAAAGCCAAAAATGGTAGGGTGGAAATGATTAATTTCCAATTTAGGTTTAATATACCTATAAAGAAAATGAAGGCCAACAATAATCCTAACATGGCAATTGCAACATAAACCGACCATTTAATGGGCTTTTTTAAAAAAAGATTAAATAAAAGAACCAATTGACCTAAAAGTGGAAGAATTGTAAAAGGATGGATAGCCTCTTTTGTGTTAAAAATCAATTTGTAAATTACTTCATATTCGGCCTCAAAAAGAAACATGGTGTTGTTGTCTCCCCATTCCAAATAGCCTAATAATGAGGAAAGTATTACTAACAGTATTAGTAGTTTTGTGCTCATTCTTTTAAATATTCGGTTACTATCTGTTCAGCTTTTTCCTTATCACTATTGGAAACAAATATTTTAACAGCACCAAATCCTCCTGAAGAGGTATGCCACGGATTCAGAGTCCCCATGATTTCATCTTTTATAAACACCCTAATTTCTGCATCTTCAAGAATGGTTTTTACCATTCCGACTTCGATGAATGATCCTGAATAAACTTCTATGATTGGTATTTCATGCTCACTATTCATAGTGTGATGTTTAAAATCTCCTATCTAAATCAATCGGACTTTGAGTTTTTTGAACGAATAAAAATCATAACTATCGCGGTCGTTAATATTCCCATAATTAAACTTCCAATGGCTCCTTGAATTACATAGCTTCCAAAATTGAAATATTCTGAAGCCTCCTCTGTTGATTTGTAATAGCCAAGTTCCACTGAACGTTCTATTACATTTGGAAAATATTCTGGAGCTATTACATTAGATGTGATCCACTGTGTAATCGGACTCAAAAAGGCAATAATGAGGGAGATAATGATGCCCGAAATCAAACCTTGTTTATAACTCATTTGGCCACCGTAATAATTGTTTTTTTTGTCTTTTAAAGCCTTTACCATTACGATAATTGCTGGTATTGCAAAAAGATTGGTGAGGTACATGTGGTAATCAATATATTTTCCGTGAAGTCCTGATAGGTTTTCCAAGACCATCCAAATCAAGGCAACAATTGAAAAAATTATGGCCCATTTCAATTCTATTTTTAGATTTTTCATCTTCTTGTTAGTTAGCGTTTTCGTATGCTGATTTAATCCAATGGATTGTTTCGGAATCAATTTCATTAATGTCTGAAAGCTTAATTTTATGGGAGCACATAGAGTTTGGCTTTTCGGCTTCTAATTTTCCTTTTGCCTCTTGCCCTTTCAGGTTAATGCCTATTTCGTATCTGCTCTTTGTAGCTGGATTTAGTATGGCGAATTGTTTTTTTCGTCTCAAACTTACATAGCTGTTTTTAGGTGCGATTTCTATATCACTGCCAAAGGATTTTATTTCAGCAATTAGTCGATGGTAAATGGGTTTGAAATGTTCTTTTCCCTTGTATTGGTTTTCAATTAAGTCTTGTTTATTAGTGGCAGAACCAGCATCGGATTGATTGGTTTTATGAGCGACCAAATTGGCAAACCCATGGGTGAATAGGTGTTTTTCTTTTAAGAATTTAATGATCTCGCCATGTTTGGTGATGTTTTGGCTTTTAACAATGGCAATCCATTGTTCTAAAGTTTTACCTGTGTTTTTATGCAGGTTATCAACCATTGTTTGGGCTGCTTTATCCATTGGAATTATTAATAAGTTTAATTATGGTTAAAAATAATAGGTTGTTATACAGCTTGATGGGGAAGGAAAACTAAGATATAAATTGTATTATTTATTTAAAAGCATGAATCCCGATAATTACCGGGATTCACGACTTTTTGCAAAAATGAAGCAAGTATTCGAGTTTTTATGTTGCAATAGGGTATTATGCCTAGGATAAATTTCCGATGACATTTTTTAGCTTATGTTGAACTTCGCCCGCCATTGGCCCCAACTTATCATTTTCAACAGACATCATGGAGGCAATCGGATCTACAGCCGCAACTTCAATTTCTCCATTGTCATTTTCTAAAACCACAACATTGCAAGGCAAAAAGAGTCCGATTTTTTCTTCGGTTGTTAGGGCTTCATATGCATAAGGTGGATTACAAGCTCCTAAAATTCTATACTTTTTAAAATCTACATTTAGTTTCTTTTTTAAGGTGGCTGCAATGTCAATTTCGGTGAGTACACCAAACCCTTCATTTTTTAACGCAACTGTTACATCTTCAATGGCTTTGTCGAAATCTTTTTCTTTTAAAATTTTACTGAAATAATAGCTCATGAGTCCTTTATATTTAGGTTTAAATACATTATCAAATCTTACTTAAAGATACTCATATTTTCAATGTTTATCAATATCGGCCATCAACTCGAGAGCACTATTTTTCTTTTCAGTAATTAAATCTATCGAAATACTCAAATACTCAAGCATAACTGAAAAATAGTTCGAAATTTTAAAATCTTTTAATACCCCCTCTTTAAACACATTAAAATTCTGAAAATTAAGATTGTGATGTTGTAGATAAACATCGCTCATAAATTCGTTTGAAAATTTTTTGTTGGTAGCAAGAAATTGTGTTGTATTATTATTCGAAAAATAAACTGAAATTTTCTTAAGCAATGTATCATTGGTAATTTTGAACAAATCACCAGAGCTTTTCCCCAAGTCAAAGGCTGTCCTATGGGGATTGTCAACATAAAAGTAGAAGGAATATTTTATATTATTTATAAACTGTAATGAATCCAAAATTTCCCTATTAGGATTATTGAAGGCATCCAACATCCGATGACATTTTTGCAATTGATCCTTTTTTAAGCGTAATAAGTTATTTAAGTCGGTAGTATCCTTTTGCAAATCATACCTCAAATTTAAGAGTACCTTCTTTTCAATTGTTCGATCCTTGCTATAATCGTTCCATGCATTTAATTGTAAAGCGATTAAAATGCCAACAACAACAAGAACAATTTCTCCGATGGCATATTTCAAATACTTTCCTGTTTTATTATTCTCCATAAATTCAAATCGGATTCGTCTAAAAAGCTTTATCATAGGATCTTTTTTGTTGCCTAATCAAGGATGACAGTATTATAAATACTCTATAATACGCTTGTAATATTACAAGATAGTAATTACATGGAGATAAGGGATTTCCTAAAGAATTTATACGGCTAAATTGATGGATGATTAGGGATTAATATTATCTGAGGTTAATTCAATTATTTCATTAATTATAGTTAGAGCTTCAGTTTGCCTTCTTAAACTTTCATTTACAAAGAAAATGTGATTTTCTAAAATATTTTCGAACTCAAGGTCAGTGAAAATGTAGTTGTAATTCGAGGGAAGTGCACCTTTTGTAGACCAATTATAGTTATTCTGAACCCCTACATCTCTCCAGGATACATACTTGTTTAAATATGGTATTAACTGTGAAAAAATCCATTCTTCAAGCTTATCATCCCTAGAGGATAAAATGTGCAAAATAGATTTCCATTCAGATAATTTTGATGATAGTTTAGAATTGTCTAGTGAACTTAATTTGCCCGATTGTATTATATCATCCAAAGCATTGTTAGAGGGAATATAATCACTGATAGGGAAAATTTTGTCGATTAAACTATCAATTACTTTTTGGTTAAGTTTTTGTTGGGTATTTGTTCCAATAAAACCCATGAGCTCCAAACTAGCATTTTTGGAATTTAAATGATTCTCTTTAACAACAGTAAATTCCTTTTTACTTTGCTTGAATTCAAGATTAAGACTTTCTATGATTTTTTGACGTTCAATATCCTCTAATCGTTTTTGATTCCAATTATTAACTTGTAAGGCAATCAAAATCCCAATAACCACAAGAACAATTTCTCCAATGGCATATTTTAAATATTTCCCAGTTTTGTTGTTCTCCATAAGTTCAAATCTAAGTCGTCTATAGAACTTTATCATCGGCCATTAGTTTGCAACTCCTTAACACTGAAGGTAGATTAATTGTGTTATCCGTTGGTTTTAACTAAGATAGTAAAACGCAGTAATTTAATTGAAGAAGGTAGATCATCTTCGCCAATCCTAATTTATTAGGTTAGTTTCTCATGAGTGAATGGTCTGCAGGTCGAGGAAGAAAATATACTTTGATTATTAGTTTAAATTCCAATTGATCAGTAATAATCTTATTGGGTTTTAACTTACTAACTTACATTGCTTTGGATTGATTTTTTTTTGATAATCAATTAAAGTTATTCATTATCTTTAATTAGCTTCCTGTCGACCAGAACACCTCTTTAATTTAAGTCACAATGAGGAGGTTCATAGTTTTATTTTTTTTATGTTTTAATCTTTTCTACTGTTTCGGTCAGACTTCCTATGGAGCCAGAGGACTTTCTTTGTACGGTTCCACAAACAATTTTATTGGTATTAATGCTTTCAGTAGTGATAGATATAATATGCTAAGCTGGGGTCTTAATATTCAACTCAACGGACAAAAGATTGAGACCAAGAAGAAACGAAATGAAAATGATGGAAAAATTGAAACGCGAAAGGGAGATTTTATTTGGTCCACTGATCTGGGTTATGGTAGAATTTTCCGTGATAGATGGACCTTGCAAGGCCAGTTGAGTCTAGGGGGTAAAAAATATTTTACAAATTTTGAAGATGAAGACGATTCGAATGATGACTATTCTCTTATCACAAGTTCTAAGTTTGTAGTAGGTGCAGGTCTGCAATTAGGCTATAGGTTTAATATTGGATTAGAGCCATTTTTAGGTGTGCACAGCCTCAGACAAATAGATATTGGCCTAAGAATATTTTAATGGGTTTTATAATTTTACTCATTTATACCTGTTATCTGAAATTGCCAATTATTTTCAGTGTTGTAGCCTTTAAGGATATTTGGTGATTTAATTCCACCATAAATTAATCCTGGGGCAGGAGCAAGAAGGATTAAGGCCAATGCTTCTCCAGTTTCTGCATATGTTGTAAGAACTGCAGCAGTCAGTGCCGCTGCATAATAGTAAAGGATGCCGTTAATGATAATTGACATGCCTAAAGGATGCTTTTTTAATTTTTCAATTTCACTTAATTTAATAGTTCTTTTTCTAATCAAGATCGTTTCATCATCCACAATTTTAAATCTTCCTGATATCTTATGATCATCAATAGTTTTAATTCTTATTCTCTTATTTTCTTTGATTAGAAATTCTTTTGATTGTTGATCGTTAAAAACTTTAATCCCTCTCTCTTGAGCTATTGAGCAGTTGATAGTGAAAATGCTAAATATAATTAGTGACAATCTTAGCATGGTGGTATTTAATTAATGTGTAAAGTGATTAATTAACCTATGTAAATGTGTTATTGACATAATTAAGAAATTCATTCTTAAATTTTTGGCCGATGGGGACGGTGTGGGTTTGAATGGAGATTTGGTTTCCTTTTATGCTATTCATTTTATGGAAATTAATGGCAAATGATTTATGGGTTCTGAAAAATATATGTGGGGGGAGCAGTTCTAATATGGACGTAAAGGTGGCATTTGTTAAAATAAATTGGTCTTTTAAAAATACTTTTACGTAATCTCCATAAGCCTCAATAAACAAAATGTCATTAGAGTAAATTTTATAAAGGATTTTGTTCGATTTAACTATTATGAAATGACGATCTTCAATATTCGAACTTGTAGGCAACTTATGGTCTGTAATTTTGTTTACCGCCGTTAAAAAGCGTTCAAAAGAAAATGGTTTAAGTAGGTAATCAACCGCATTAACTTCAAATCCATCTACTGCATATTGCGGGTAAGCGGTTGTAAAGATAACCCTAGGGGCATTCTTGAGAGATTTGTAAAATGTAAGTCCAGATATTTTGGGCATATCGATATCCAAAAAAAGCAAATCTATACTGCTGTTTTCTTTTAATACCTCAATTGCATCAATGGCGTTATCACAAACTCCTGTAAGTTCTAGGAAGTTGACGTCGCTAATGAAATGTTTTAGGACAATTTGGGAAGAAGGCTCGTCATCTATTATCAAGCAACTTATTTTCATACTTAATACAACTCTAAAATTACCTTAAACTTATTTTCGGATTTTACGATTTTAAACGAGTGGTTATTAGGGTAAACTATTTCTAAATTCTTCTTTATGTTATTCAATCCTACGCCTGAATAACCCTTTTCAATTACAGGGTGTTTAGGAGAATTGTTTTCAATTTCAAAAGTGAAAATGCCGGAATTCAGCATTAGTTTAATTTTGATATAAGTATTAGCAATATCACCTTTAATACCATGCTTAAAACTGTTTTCTACTAAAGGTAATAATAACATTGGATAGATTTTATACTTGTTGTTATCGACCTGATGAAAAAAATTTACATTATTATCTTTTTTGTGTCTGAATTGATGGAACTCTATATAATTTTTTAACAGAGTGATTTCGTCTTCAATAAAAACTAACTCTGTATTAGAATCATAAATAACATACCGTAAAATATGGGATAACTGTACTATTGCATCTTTAGTTTCAGCCCGTTTTTCAAGTGCTAAAGAATAGATTACGTTTAGAGAATTGAATAAAAAATGAGGGTTTATTTGCGATCTTAATGTAGAAAGTTGCAATTGCATCTGTTGGTTTCTAACTTTTAAATCATAATTCTCTTTACGATTTATATAGAACCAATCTAGGGAGAGTTTAATTAAAGTGGTGGAGGCTAAAAATGCAATGAAAATGGTAAATAAAGCAATGCTAGAGTGGTAACTAATAAAGTAATATTCAGGGAAGATATAATCTACAAAGTAATCGAAGAACCACTCGTTTAAAATTGTAAAAACCAGACAGTTAAGGATAAAAATAATTATGTAAATCAGGTATTTTTCACGCTTTAAAAATGAGGGAATGAAAACATAAAAATTTAGGATAGTAGGTATAATTAGGGTCGATAAGAAACATGCAGTATAAATAAAATCAATAGCATTTGGTTTCTCATCTCCAGTGAACATCCATAAGAACAAAGCATAAGAGAAAGCCCATAATACTAGGTTAAAAGACGAAATGTTGGGAGGTGTTATCCTTCCAGATCGAATCTCCATATCATGCAGCACAGCGTGTTAAATTTATTTCTGTATCTGTTTTCCATTTATCCGTATCTTCTGATTTCATATATTTCTTTATAAATTTCACCAAATCTTCAGATGTTGCTGTTAAAAGTAGATTTTCACCTAACCCTACTTTATCGTATTTTATTTTAATTTTATTTTCTTTAATCAGGGCTTCAAGTTTCTTCTCGTCTAACCACTTTATGTTTAACGAGTTATTCGATGTAATTTCTATTTTCGCTAAGGTATGCACGGCAATTAAGTGCATATCATAAATATTATTCTCCGACCCGTTCTCCTCTTGGTTCTCAAGTGGAATAAAATCTAGAAATAATTCATTGTTTATTTTAAAGGGCATAACTATATAAGATGTTGAAGAATTGTTCTGTATGTTGTAAGCTACATAACCATCCTTATAATTATTGTAGAGTTTTTTGTTCTCTTGGTCAAGTTGGGAATAATCGGTCTTATGTTGGTCTTTTAATATTTCGTCCTTAAAAGGTTCAATATTCCAACTGCTTTGCGGTGATTCGGACCACTTACCAATTAAGGCCTCTTCAAAATATATTAGATTTTTGGTGTAGAAAGCATGTAAAGACTTAATGGCGCAGGAACTTAATAGTGCTGCTAAAACAAATAATGGAGCAATGCGCTTGATTAATTTCATCTGATTTGATTTTAAGTTTTAAAATTGAATTAGATGGCCTAGTATAATTTCAAATAGGCCAACTAAAACAAGAGTTGCTATAGAAATATGTATATGTGCTTTTTGAACCTATCTACAACCAAGTTAATTTGGTGGTCCCACCATAGCCAGACACAGTATAAATTTCGTGTTCGTGAAATTTATTTTTAAAATTAAAAGTTACTGTTGAGTCATTTATCCATTCAAAGTTGACTTTTTCATAAGTAAAAGTTGATTTGACAAATGCTCTATAATCTTTTAATTGTCCATCTTCAATTCTAAACATCACTAAACAATAAAAAATAGGTTGATTGTTTTGGTGTTCGGCATTGGTATTAAACATTACGTTTTCGGGATTAGCCAATTTTCTCTTAAAAATCCTCACGTCCTTATCCTGAAACTGGTCTAAATTAAGATCAATTTCAAGGATTTCTTCTATCTCCTGAATGGTAATCGTTTCCTGAGGTTTTGAGTGGTTGCAATTGCTCAATAGGAAAAGTACCATAACCTGAAACAGTATTTTCATAAATCTGATTTCAGAACATATAACCGAGTCCCACAAAGAGGCCATGCAGTTTAAGTGTTGCATCAAACATATTATCTTCTACCAAATTAGATAGGCCAAGAGAATATCTTGCCTCTGCCAAGAATTTTTCAGTAATGTTGTAAGATACGCCAAAATCTAATCCCATATTAAAGGATTTTTCACCTTCCTCAGTGTCTAACAAAAATCCGAAACTTGGCCCGGCACAAATATTCAATTTGTTTACCATCTCCAATTCAGCAAGAACAGGAATTTGCATCATATTCAAATCTTCTACGTAAATGTAATTTACTTCTGGTCTAATTTTAAACTTCTCTGAAAGAGTAAGTCGGGTGAAAACTCCAATATAAAATCCAGTTTGATTATCACTGATTTTATAGCCATCAAAATCTGCTTTCGCAGTGGCGAAATCTGCTCCTGCTCTAATTCCGAAATTTTGAGCATTTAGGTTAAAGACGAGGAGAAACATAGCGATTGTAAAAAGAATTGTTTTCATATTTTTTGAATTTTACAAAATTTGGTTAGTTCCAATAAATTGAATCTATAATGAAGAATTTTGCAATTAATTTCGTCAAACACTGATTGTTGACCGTCAAACATTTAAACTAGTCCCAGATGGAAAAATAATTGTTTATAAAAATGGGAACTAATTTAAATCTCATGAAATTTCACCATGCGATTGCATTGTCAAAGAATAATCTTTTTTGTTTTTTATTGCTTTGACCAGGCATGGGATAGTATAGAAGTATTATAATATATAACCCATGGCACTTTTTTAATGAATCTTAGTTGCTGATGGCCAATACGGCTATTGTTTGGAATTACTGTAAGTAGAGGTTACGTAAAAATTCGGATCAATCTTTAAAATTAATTCGTCTGAACCTACATCCATTTGTTGCCATTCACTAGTTGGGTTTATCCATCGTTCTTTTCCATTAAATGTAACTTTTAACGGCATTTTAAAGTTATCAATGGCATTGGACCATCTATAGGATAATTGGCCATTTGAAAAATTATATTCCAATTGGGGTAGTTGAGTTGTTCTAAGATATTGGTTCCAGAAACTGTTCAAATCAAGTTGTGTTTCTTTTGCTATATAATTTTCAATCTGTTCAGTTGTGACGGTTTGGTGGTAAAATTGGTCGCCCAACCCTCTCAATACCTGCCGCCATTTGTTGTCATCATTTACTATCTGACGGAGCATGTGCAAGATGGTTGAGCCTTTGGGATAATTATCACCAGTATAATTGATGTCATTAACCTGGTAGTTTCCAATCATGGGTTTATCATTGCTAATTCCGCCTCGTTTTCCTATTTGATAGTCATTGCCTGCTTCTTTACCATAATAATATTCTACAAAAAGACCTTCAGAATACGTTGTGAAAGACTCATGGATCCATATATCGGCAATATCTTTGAATGTAATATTATTAGCAAACCATTCATGGCCAGACTCATGTATGATGAGATAATCAAATTTTTTGCCCCAACCTGTATTTGTACGATCAGAACCTAAATAGCCATTTTGATATTTGTTTCCGTAGGTAATTGCTCCTTGATGTTCCATGCCCAAATAGGGGGCTTCTATAAGCTTATAACCATCTTCATAAAATGGGTAAGGGCCAAACCAATATTCAAAAGCCTCTAGCATCAAGGGAACTTGTTTAAATTGAACTTTAGCCTTATCAAGGTTTTGCTCCAATACATAATATTCGCATGTTAAAGGTCCATTTTCTCCATTATAGATTTCTGAAAAGTTGACATAATTACCGATATTAAATGTGATGCCATAATTGTTTATTGGATTGGATACTTTCCAATGAAAGGTATGAGTGCTGTTGTCCTTTTCATCTTTACCCATAAGCTTTCCATTGGCTACAGCGACTAAATTTTTTGGCACATTAATACTGAATTTGATGCTGTCTGGTTCATCGTACATATGATCTTTGCATGGCCACCATTGGCTAGAACCTGCGCCCCAACTAATACTAGAAATAAAATCTTTTCCTAACTCATCCTTCTTCCAAACCAAGCCAGAATCCCACGGAGGGCGAGGGGCGATTCTTGGTATTCCCCCATAGTGGACAATAATTTCGTTATAATTGCCAACCGCTTGATCCTTTTCTAATTCAACGAAATAGGCGTTTCCCTCTTGTTTGTAATTTAATTCTACCCCATCTTGGGTGATTTTGAAAACCTCCATTGGTGGTTGAAGATCGATCTGAATAAGTTTGTTTGGTTTTAAAACCTTATACCGAATAGTATTTGAGCCGTTTATCGCATGTTTCTCAATATCAACAACAATATCTAGATTGTAATAAGACAAATCCCACCATTCCCTTTCGGGTGTTATGGAGCCCCTCAAGGTATCTTGTCTGGAAAATTCTTGAGCGTGGCCAATTATACCTGTTAAACTGATTAAAATGAAAAAAGTGAAGACTTTCATGGTTCAATATTTAATAGGTTGTTTCAAGAATGCCTATAAAGGTTCATACCCTAAAGGATGATGTTGGTTATATCTAAGATAGTAAAATGACGGAATTTGGGTTGTGGAGTGAATTTAGATTAATTGGCAAAGCGAATTGGCAGGGCTGATTTTCAAATACAGGAAATGGAAGCATCACTTATTAGTATTTTTTAAAATTATTGTTTGTTTTGATAGGATATGGTTTGTGAAAACAGACCATATTTTTTGCGATACCTATTTTTTTAACTTTAAAATGGTTTTGCCTAGGTATGCTCCAAGCAGGGACATTGGCAATGTTTGAATCACACTTACTAATATTTCGAATGGGGCTAGATTATGGGAAGATGTATCCATAAATGTTATTTCATAAAGTATTCGAAAAATTACAGATAAGACAACTCCGAGTGAAATTAATATGGCAACTTTTATGGGTTTGTTGTTGAGGTATAAATTCAAAATAAAGGAGCCAATCAAAGTTCCAAAAACAAAAAGGATCCACATTTGGGTATCCAAAAGATTTAATTCTTTGTATGGTGTCCGCCAATAAGAAACTGCTCCAATTAGAAAGCCTATTAATGTGATTAGAAATTTTACTTTAGTTTTCAATTGGAAAATCTTTTTGATTTCTCATTGCTCTCAAGAAAATCTTGAATTGCCTTAACCACTGCCTGTCTGTTATCATTAAGGGTACTATGCCCTGCGTCGGGAATGATGACAAATCTAGAATCATTCACCATTTTACTTAGCATATTTACAGTCTCTGGACGAGCTTCATCAAACTCGCCGGTTGTAAACAGGGTAGGTACTTTTATTTTTTTAAGGCTTTCAACATTGTCATAATTCTTTAATGTGCCTGTTGCCGTAAATTCACTCGGTCCCCACATATAATTGTAAATAAATGAATTTCTTTCTTTTGGGACTGTATCATAGGTATGTTTAAAATCTTCTTTTCTTCGGCCATGTCTACTGGCAAAGACACTATCGGCGGCCATATAAGATTCTGTATCAAAGAGATTATCTCTTTCGGCAATTCGAATGGCCGTCTGTATGGAATCAGGTAGTTGTGATACAAGCTCAGTAGCGTCTTCGCTCCAAATAGGAGTACTAAAATAGGGACTGTTAAATATTATTCCTTTAATACCTTCTGGGTACTTCGAATAATATTCGAGTGCCAAGGCTGCTCCCCAGGAACTTCCAACCAAATAGAATTCATTTAATTTTAATTCTGATTTTATAGCGTTAACCTGCTCAACAAATTTTTCTACTTTTAATAAAGTGGTGTCCTGGTGATGACCTGATCGTCCTGAACCTAGTTGATCGAACATAATTACCGGTCGTTCGTTCGATATTTCAGACAAATTATAATACCTTTTACTGGTACCTCCAGGTCCGCCATGTAAACACAGCAAAGGGGTATTGTCTCCATTGCCCATAATTCCATACCAAATTTTGCCGCCTTCTACCTCTACAAAGCCTTCACCCTGTTGAAGAACTGGTTTTGATAGTCTTGTATTAAAAGCACAGCTGGTAATTAACGCTACAATTATGATATAAAAGATTGAATGGCTCTTCATATTTTTAGTTTTGAATAATTTGCAGAAATGTTTCAATTATTAATTTGCAATAAATTAAAATCGACAATTTCTGAAATGCAACCATATCCTTATGAAAATAAAATGGTAAGTTGAGCTTATTCGTGACAATTAATCAATTTTTAAATAATCTTAGTTTATAATATCTTTTCAGAGTTTAAATGTTCTAATAATTCGAGTGTTTTATTAATTTGTATTTTAAGATCATATAAATTTTGAGCATAGAAATATTTTTCTTCTGTAAAGTTCGAGAGGTCTAAGAATATTTTATCATTTGTTGAATTTTTGAGATCCGAATAGTTCCAAGTTTTCTTTTGAAATGGATAATTTTGCCAAATACGTCCCTCAATTTCCTTAAGATTTTCATAGGTACTCGAAATCCGAGGATTTAACTCGTCATATATTTCTTGAATTTTTTGATAAAGTTCCCTATCCTTTATAATTCCAGTTTTGCCATCAGATATTAATGAATTATAGGTGCCTCTATTGGCCCTAAAAGACATTCCTCTATAAAAAAGAAGATTGGTTTTTGAAGTGTCAAGGTTGTTAAATAAGCTGTTGTATTCATTTGGTTTGTAAAATTCACCTTTGTAAATGTTTTCAACACTACTAATCATCCCTACCGCAAGAGTTAACCGATTTAGGATACTGTCTATTTGAGTTATATCCTTTTTAAGATCAGTTTCAATTCCTTTAAGGTACTGATGGGCTATGATGTTTAGTTTTTTATTTTCATTTAAATTATTTATTTGAATAGCAATCAAAATCCCAATAACGACTAGAATAATTTCCCCGATAGCATAAATCAAATACTTAGAGAGTTTATTTTGACTTAAAAGATTTTGCCTAATTTTTCTAAAGAGTTTTATCATTGGTTAATGCTTTATTATAATGAGGCACGGCGGTTTGTATAAGGTCGTATTAAGTCAGCTTCGTACTAAGGTAGTGAAATATGAATATTTTGGGGCTATACCCTCATGGATTGCTTTTTGGTATAATTAATTTGTATTGGCTGAAACTGTTAGGTGACTAAGTTTTTCTTTGAATCTTCCAATATAAATGAGTGTCCCATTGTCTCAAGATTTCATTTTTTAAAGGATCCATTTTCAAATAAAAGTTTTATCTAAGAGAAGATATTCATCGGCTAATGGTACATTAGAAATTGTTTGTGCATCTGTATTTATGACCATTGAAATTCCATAATTGTATATTTCGTCAATTTCAACCTTTAAAGTTGATTAATTCATTGTTTATGATATATATCAATTTAAACCATTTTAGATTCCTTATCTTAATATGTTAATTATAAGAACTTTATATGGAAGGGTGAATTGATGAAAGAAAGGGTCGAGAACCCTTTGGGAGCATATTAAAATAATAAAATATTAAAAAAAAGGATTATGAAATCATTAATAATTATTTGGATTTTGGGGTTTATGACTTTAAGTGGTTGTACCCAAAAAGCAAACGTGGATCAATTGTTAGACAACCCTGACACAAGGGAGGAAATTTTTGAAGCTATTGTTGGTAACCATAACCAAATGATGTTATTTATGGAAACAATGCAGAGTAATGAACATGCAATGCAAATGATGCAAGGCAACCAAATGATGATGGGAAATATGATGAAAGGGGATGGTATGCATATGATGATGACAGATAGTGTGATGATGCATAATATGATGGAAAAAATGATGGCAAACAAATCGATGATGGGTAGTATGATGCAAATGATGAATGAAAATGGAATGATGACTGACGAATGCATGCAGCACATGATTCATTCAATGAATGGGATGGAAAACATGAAACAATAAGGAGGTAATTACAAGTAATTATATTAATCTAAAGAATTAATTATGCATCACTTTGATGGACATTTTTGGGGAATGCACTTTATTTGGTGGATTGTATGGTTGTTTGCAATAATTGGAATTTTTTGGTATTTAAAAAATCCCTCCTTTCGAGGGGTAAAAAAAGATGAACCCTTACAAATCCTTAAAAAATGATTTGCTAATGGTGAAATCTCTAAAGAAGAATATGAGGAGTCAAAAAAAATACTGGAAAGAGACCTTTAATTGTTCAAGCTATTGATTGGCCTAATTTTAATGCAGTTTTACTCTAACTAATTTGTACAGTGGTTTGATCTGCGTAGCATAGAATTGGTTTAAGAATAAGACAATAAAACGCAGTTTCTTTAACAGGCGAACCGATTCCGATTAATTCCGATAGCTATCTGGAATCGAAACAATGGGCTTTATGCTAAGTTGTGCCTTCGACATTTTTAACTTTTCAAAAAATCAATTATATTTTTTAAGTTCCTTTAGGATACTATCTTTAACGATATTCACTTCTCTTTGATAACGTTTATACAATCGTAACATATCAAACCAGGTGTAAGTATGATTTGAAATTTGATTAATAAAAAGATTATCATTACTCATAGCCTCAAAGTCATAGGATACTTGAACTTTTGTTGAATCAGTATCATCATTTTTAAGATGGTAACGGACATGTTTTTCAATCATTTCCAAATTATTTTTGTACGCACTATGATTGGTTTGATTCACTTCCATGATAAAGTCCCGTGAATCGGATAGGTTGGCAAAAGCAGTTCTCAACCACTCATTTTTTATTAGACCTAAATCGCCAGAACTCAACATTTCATTATATGCAACCGTATTTTGTATAGTGATTTGAAATTGAAAGTACCGCTTTAAATGATTTTCAAAATCTGCACGTTTTGTGGGTAAAAGTTTTTTGGTTTCTAAAGCATCTAAAGTCGTCAATGCTTGATTGTACCTAAGCTCCATGTTCTTTACAGAATGATTTACATCCTCTGACACATTATCAAGATCAATTTTTAGGCGTTGCAAATAATCAAGTGCTTTTGATTGTAGTTTTCTGTTTTCGTTCCAATTGTTGATTTGAAGTGCAATCAAAATTCCGATTACTACAAGAATGGTTTCTCCTGTAGCATAAAACAAATATTTACTGAACTTATTTTCGGAGAGTATTTGTTGGCGAAATTTTCTAAAGAATTTTATCACAGGTAAATGGTTGATTGTAAGGAAGCACCCTTTGGTATAAAGTTAGTTGTGTTGGTTGAAACTAAGATAGTAAAATGAGGGGAGTTTAGTTGACGGGTAGATTCCGATTAGTTCTTTCGTCAATAGATAAATGAAGCAATGGGTATCATGTTGTGCTATACTCGCTTGGTTTTATTTATCATTTAGCGGAAAAGTAATCCCCAATGCGAATGCTCCAACGAACTGTTCGGCAGATGGTTGAAAATAGTAAGCAAGCCCTAGATCAACATTATTGTTTTTTCCTAATTCCAATCCAAAAGCAAATGGGATATGGAAGATGACGCCACTTTTGTCAATGTTGTCGAACGCGGTTAATGTCTCAAATTTTCCAATCGACGTTCCTAATCCTATTTCCACATAAGGGGCTACCCATGGAATTGGTGCTCTAACTCTTACTTTTCCTCCAAGTAGAATAGCTTTTGATATAGCTTTTTCCTCAGTTGGATTATCATCTAGATCCTTTCCATTTGAGTTTGTTAAAATGAAACCTGTATAAGGTCTAAATTCAACCCAAGACTTAACTTTAAGAACTAATTCTCCTTGTGCGAAGAATCCATCATCGGCTATGTCGTCAATACTGTTGTAAGGAACACTTATTCCATAACCAACTTGAACATTTATGGATTTTTCTTTTATGAATTGTGCTTCAACTAAATTTGAAGTCAGAATAGTAATTAGTAGTATCAGGGGCTTATTCATAAATTGTTCTGGCGGTTTTTATAACGCCGCGTTGCGTTGTTTGAATCTAAGATATTAAAATGAGGGAACTTTGGTTGTTATACAGTGTGGTGAGCAGATTTTGCTGAGTTTATTGAATTTTAAGTACATCTAAAATCGGGAAATTTGAATTTCAACTAAATAGCTTTTTTATCCAGTTGGTATTGTTGTTTTCGTAAACAGATTTGTGCCTGCTAAACCTTTCAATCCAGCCTTCTTCTGTAAAAATTTCTCCATGTAAACCATCAGAAAGTTCTGCTACATTTTCGCCATCCATAAAAACTTTGAGCCCACTATCTAAATCGTTACTCTCCTGAATGGCGAAGAGAAAATCATGCATAGAGTTCTCAAGTACCTTTTCCAAAACGTCTGCAACGACTTGTTTTTCTTCTTGAGTTAATTTTGAAAGTTTGGCATGCAACTCTTTTGATTCCTGACTACTCCATTTACCTTGAATTAGTCCTTTGAACCAATCGATTTGTTTATCTTTTAACTTATCAACTATCAATCTTCCAAATTTGTCTAATGTATCACTCATTGAGTTAGGTTCTTTTAAATGGCTAACGGTTTGGATATGATTTCTTTGTGGAATCATTCACAGGATTCATCCACAGAGAGATTAAGCCAATTTAATATTTTTACTTTTGGTTTTGTACTGTCGTCACGTTTAATTATATACGTTGTTGTATCCAGTTTTTTAATTCCCATTCAACTGTTTTTCATATTCTGCCGCATCGTATGTTCCTATTGATTTTTGGACGAGTCCTTTGTCATTCATAGTCCATTCTTCAAATCCGCTGTAATCAACTTTATTTCCAGTTCCGTTTGGTCCCGAATTAGTTCCTTTAAAAGTCCAATAATATCGATAAGTCCCAATTCCCTGTGTTAGACTGTCCATTGTTAATTCCAAATCAGGAAATGCGTCCATATATGATTTAGCAGTTTCTGCTAATTGTTTTCTTCCAACTGCTGGAGTTCCGTTATTTACAGTTAATGTACCATCCTCGGCGTAAAATGAAGCCATTTTTTCTGGTACTTTACTATTCCAAGCATAAGTATAGTTTTGTCCGAATTCGACCATTTTATCGTATTCAGTGTTATCAGATTTACATCCTGTCATTATGATCAAGATTATTGACAATGTTGGTATAAATGGATACTTAGTTTTCATAAGTCCAGCAATTTATTCTTTTGTCAATTCTTTAATAATATCAACTTCTTCCTGTTTATAGGGTGTGCCATCTTTTCGAAAGATTTCATGAAACCATAATTTGGGTTCAGATCCATCAGGAATTGGCTCGTCCCAGGCATATTTGGTATTTGACTTTCCTGCTACAAGTCCCCAATTGATTGCTCCTATATGTTGCTTTTTTAAAATGGGCATTATATTGCCAAATAGACTATTATTTCTACGAGCCATGTATTCTGTGCAAATCAAAGGTCTATTAAGCTTCTTTAATGTATCAATTGCACTTTGATGATGGATTTCATCATTATAATTGTGATAAGTTATAATATCTGAATTTTCAATTTGAAATTTATTTAAATCTTTTAAATCAAAATTCCATACGCCTGCAGTTAAAGGTTGGGTTGGATTAATTTCTCTTCCCCATTCAAAAACCTTTTTTAATAAATTCATCGATTTATTGCCATAGCCACTATTTCCCGGCTCATTATAGAGATCCCATAAAATAATTCTTTTATCATCTTTAAATGTGCTAAGAATATCTTTTGTATAAGCCTCAAGGGTAGGGAGTAAATTTTCTGAAGTAAAAAGTAAATCTCCCGGGTCTCTAATCCATCCTGAATTATGGACGCCTGGCTTGGGATCTGGTTGTTTTCCTGCACTATATGTAGGATTCCAGCAATCATCAAAAAAGACAAAAATGGTTGCTATATTATGCTTATCAGCGATTGATAAATAGTGATTAATTCGTTCTTTAAATCCTTCTTTATCAAATTGCCATGCAACATGATGCAAATATACCCTCATGCAATTTAGCCCAATATTCTCTGCCCACCCTAATTCTTTATCAATAGTTTCTGGGTCAAAAGTTTCTTTCTGCCAAAATTCTAGTTGGTTTATTGCTGTACTTGGATTAAAATTTGAACCTCTTAACCAAGGTAATTTTTCCTCCCAGAAGTTTGCTTTTTCTTCAGACCACCTTTCATTTTTGGTAACCAATCCTGTTTGTGTTTCTTTTGGTTCTGGAGCCTTTTTATTCTTTGAGACACAAGAAAAAATTAAACATCCTGTTATAAATGTGATTAATAAATTATTACGCATTCTTTGGTACATAATTTTTCTATTATTGTAAATACTTGATTTATTTCCATATTGGTTTCAACGATTTGAATATGGTGTGTTTGGCGTTAGACAAAACAATTTTTCAAACTGTTCCTGGTTGTATTTGTTTTACTAATTTTCATGTTTTAACTCAATTGCCCAATGCACTATATTTTTTGTTAGCCTTTGTTATTTTTTTAACCAAATGGTGTGCCTATAACGTGAAAAACAACATCAAAAATAAAATGTGCCAGCATAGCCATTATCAGACCATACCTCCAAAATATCCACCCAAAGGTTGTTCCTGTTATTACATTTCCCAATACTGTTGTTCCAATTACGATTGGTGTTAGGTCATAATAATTGCCTGATATTGGGATATGAATAAATCCGAAAAATAAAGCTGTTAATAGGTTTCCAATCCATATGGTTTTATATGATGGTGTCTTTGTTTTAATCAGATACTGGATTACAGTTATAACTAAAGACATAATACCTAATCGAAATATTATTTCTTCAGTAATTCCTGCGGAAAATGAAGCAAAAAGATTAGGAATTGCTGAAGGGTGTTTAAAATTAGCTGGTCCCATTGGAAGAACATATTTTTGAACCTTAAGCATTAGTAGCATTAAAAATCCTACAAGAGAACCAATTAAGGCACTTGCAAGAATTGTATTTCTATTGAAGGAATCCGAAAACGACTTACCAGATAGTATTTTTACAAGAAGTGGTGCACCTAATTTTGCTCGAGCAGATATCCATAATCCCATCCAAATGAATAGGGAACCTATAATTAGCGCAGCTCCGGCATTTCCAATAATTGATTGAAAGATTGATTGTTTTTCTAAATCAATAGCTTGAGAAGTCAGCTCTTTTACGGCTCGCGAATGTGGGATGTTTGCTATTGCAGCCAAAACGAATACAACTAATAACCACCAAAATGTCTTCCAACGAAATTCGATTTGATCTTCTTTGTTACGTACTATTGGTTTTGGTAGAAGTCTAATCATTTATTGAGTTTTCTGATAAAGGCCAACGGTCTCGGTTATTGCCAATTGGCGGAGTAAGGGGCGCGAATTTGTCGGCTTAGTATTGGTTTGTTGGTCAAGTTAATTATTTCCTTTCTAAGGGTGCCGTCTATTGGCGATTAACCGTTGTTGGCGTGTCGTTTATGATTTAGAATTACAATACTCTATCAAACATAGATATTGTGTTGAGTATGCAATGTGCAATTATTAACGGCCATAAATTTCTTCCAAATTTCACGTAGGCGATTCCCATAATTAATGCTATAATCCCCGCACTTATTGACCTCACTGAAAAATCATAAGAATGCCTAAATCCGAAAATTACAGCTTGTAAAATGACTGCAATGATAGTTGCAAAAGTTGTTGAAGAGAAAAGGCGTTCAATCCAATTCAATAAGAAACCTCTATCTAACAACTCTTCTAACATTGATTCTAATAACACCATTGGCATTATGGATACGAAAAGTAGCCAATTCCCTTTTAGATTTCCAAATTTTGAAGTCGCATCTTCAAATGAAGTATCAGGTGCTATCGAAATTGGTAAATTATCTTTAATTATCTCAAATGCAATCATTGAAATTACAACCAAAACAAGTATTAAAATCGAGAATCCTAGTGTTTTAAGAATATTCTTTGGTTTACGTAAACCCAAATCTTTCCAAGTAACATTTCTAACTCTCATTCGCCAAGTCGCCACAATGAAAGTTGATAGTGACCAAAAAAGTCCGTTTGCAAGAAATCCAAGTTTTGATATATATACCTCCCTAATTAAGAACATTACAGATATATATATTATTATATCAATAAAAAGACCTTTAATATTATTTGGTTTAGAATAGGCTGTCGTAATGTTAAGTTTCATTTATATGTTGGTTGTTTCATTTAAAACAGCTTTAGATATTATAAATATAAATTAATAAACTGGTAACCTAAATGCACGCCAACGTATGGATAAACGCACAATTGCGTTTATATCTTTTATATCGCAAATTAAAAAATAAACGTAATCTATAATTGCAACCTATAGATATTGCCGCCAAAACCAGTGTCCTCGTCGGTAATCAAAAAGCTGTTGGCGCTTTCAAAACATAGGCCTTCCTTTTGGGAGTGGTGCTTAAACTCTAATTGTTGTTCGTTTCCTTCCAAAAAATCATCTCCCTTATAATCACTGAATAAATAGAGTTTGTCATTGGTCAGCAAAGCCAAGGTTCTGCCATCGGCACTAATATCCGCTGAAGTAATTCTATTGGCTTTTCCTTTGATGTTTGCCTCGCTCACCACCTTGGCCTTATGTTCTCCTGCCGTATTTGGAAATTTCAAAATGCTAAAACTACCGTGCTCCTTGGTCACAACATAGCAGTTTCCATCGTGTATAAAAAGAGATTCCATGTCCTTGTCATCCATTTTTTTTGGCAGGGAAAAGTGGATGGCCTCTGCTTGAGCTTTTGTGGTTTCTTTTTCAGGGTATTTAAGTTTGTATATGGTAAAGTCATCCCGTTTACCACTGTTGTTACCTATATCGGCAATATATAAATTGCCGTTACTATCGGCTGCCAAATCTTCCCAGTCCTCATTTTCTGCATTGGTAATGCGCAGCTGTTGTTGTATGCCTCCATCTTCTCCCAATCCATATAGGATAGGTTCATTGCCTGCATCCTCTATAACCCAATAGAGTGGAGATCCCTCGATTAATTGTATCGCGGAGACCTCCCTTAAATTGTTTGGCAGGTCTGCAATTACATCTAGGTTTCCGGTGTTGCAATTCCATATTAAAGGAGATAGAATAAAAAAATATAGCAGTGATTTTAGGCTCATGAAGGTCTAATTTAGCGTGTAATCACAAATTTAAAGTCTAGCTATTAAATAAAAGATTTTGGCCTTATAAAATTCTGTTAACTGCTTTTTCCGTGCGGGTTGTGGATTTTAAATCAGGTTCCTTAGCTTTATGGCAAAATATTCCAAATGACCAACATAAATGATCTCCTCGACCTATTAGACCTGCAGCAAAAGGATAAACAAGATTTTGTTGGAAAAAGCTATACAGTCGGTAGCCCAAATGTCTTTGGAGGACAGGTGGTGGCACAGGCTCTTAATGCCGCGTACCGAACAATTGCCAACAACCGTATTTTGCATTCTATGCATGCCTATTTTTTAGAACCTGGCGATTTAGAAGTTCCCATAGATTATAAAGTTACTGTGATGCGTGATGGTGGTAGCTTTTCTGTTAGAAGGGTAACTGCCTTGCAGAATGATACGGTTATATTCATTTTGGCCTGTTCGTTTCATAAGGATGAACCTGGTTATAACCATCAAACGGATTTAGATAGGGAGGTTCCCGAGCCAGAGAGTTTGCAAAGTTGGACAGAATTACTCGAGAACTTTGGGACTATGTTACCTGGTAGACTTAAATCTTTTCTGGATATTCCACGTCCGGTAGAATTTAAACCCACTTACATTGCCAATCCTATGGAGCATAAAGATTTGCCTCCTAGGAATGCTATTTGGTTTAAGTTTAAAGGAGATATACCTGCACACGATTTACCCATAAAACAACAATTATTGTCCTATGTTTCTGATTATAATATATTGGGGGTTACCCTTAATCCACATGCATCAGAGTTACATTGGGGAAATGCCCAAACTGCGAGTTTAGACCATTCTATGTGGTTTTTTAGGGATTTCGAAATAAACGACTGGTTGCTTTATTCTTTAGAGGCTGTGAGCAACAGCAATGCGCGCGGTTTTGCAAGGGGAAATATTTACACTAGGGAAGGTGTTTTGGTAGCAAGCGTTGCACAAGAGGGGATGATACGTCCTAAAGACAAGCGTTAATGGAGCATTTTGATATTATCGTGGTTGGTGGTGGAGCGGCTGGATTTTTTTGTGCCCTTAACATTGCTGAAATGCATCCCCATCTATCGGTAGCCATTTTGGAAAAAACGAAAGAAGGTCTTGGGAAAGTAAAAATCTCCGGAGGAGGTAGGTGTAATGTTACCCATGCCGAGTTTGAACCCAAACCATTAACGACCTACTATCCTAGGGGTGAAAAGGAATTGTTAGGTCCCTTCCATACCTTTATGACAGGTGATACCATGCAGTGGTTTGCAGAAAAGGGGGTTGAGCTTAAGATTGAAGAGGATGGTCGGGTTTTTCCAATTTCGGATTCGTCTTCAACTATTATCGACTGTTTTAAATCATCCGCTAAACAATCTGGGGTAAAAGTGTATTACAGCACTTCCGTTAAACAGATTTTAGTTGAAGATGACAATTATGTGCTTAATACAAATCATGAACCCTTTTCAGCTTCAAGAATAGTAATGGCAACTGGTAGTTCCCAAGGTATGTGGCAACTGCTTCAACAGTTGGGCCATCGAATAGAGGAGGCAGTGCCCTCTTTATTTACCTTCAATATTGAAGACAAGCAGTTAAAAGCGATTCCGGGAGTTTCTGTTCCTAAAGTTGAGATAGAGGTTGTGGGAACCGACTTATATGCTGAAGGGCCTTTGTTGGTTACCCATTGGGGACTTAGTGGTCCGGCAGTTTTAAAGCTGTCGGCCTTTGGCGCTATCCGTTTGAATGAATTAGATTATAAATTTCAAATCAAGGTGAATTTCGTGTTGAAATTTAAAGACGACCTTCTTGAAATTCTGAAAGACGAACGCAATGCCATTGGTAAGAAGCGAGTGCTATCAACTCCACTTTTCGAATTGCCAAAACGCCTATGGCAGCAATTGGTTGTTCGTGCAGGCATATCTCAAGAACAGCGTTGGGGCGATTTAAACAAGCTTGAAATGGATCAATTGGCTGATGTTTTAACTGAATGTGTTTTTAATGTGGATGGTAAAAGCACTTATAAGGAAGAATTTGTAACTGCCGGGGGAATTGCCCTTGAGGAAGTTAATTTTAAAACCTTTGAAAGTAAACTGTTGCCTAACCTTTATTTTGCAGGTGAGATTTTAAATATCGATGGAGTTACTGGAGGATTTAATTTTCAAAACGCTTGGACATCAGCTTATATAGTAGCTAAATCACTCGGATGATGGAAACATATATTGCGCTTCTAAGGGGTATTAATGTAAGTGGGCAAAAAAAGGTGCCTATGGCTGATTTAAGAATGGGGCTTACGAAAGCCGGACTTGGAGAGGTGCAAACGTATATCCAAACCGGAAACATTATTCTCAAGTCCGACTCCAACCCACATAAACTGAAAGAATTAATTGAAGCCACCATTAAACAGAAATTTGGTTTTGATGTGCCAACATTGGTTTTAACTCCAGCACAAATAATGGCGGTAATTAATGATTCTCCCTTTTCTGGAATCCATCTAGAAAAAAGCTATTTTGTTTTGCTTTATGAAGGGCCAACAACTTCAAAAATTGAAGACATACAGAAACTTGCCGTTAAGGATGAACCTTTCAAGATAACTAGTGAATGTGTGTATTTAAATCCAACTAACGGATATGGTCGGGCGAAATTCCATAACAATTTTTTTGAAAAGAAACTTGAAGTAAAAGCCACCACAAGGAACTATAAAACCATGCTAAAGTTATTATCTTTGTGCCAATGATTTAAAGATGATACACCACCAATTTGTCCCTCAAAAATTATCTGACAAAAAAATAAAAGGTACTACAACTTGGGAGGCGCCAAGTAATATAGCATTGGTAAAGTATTGGGGAAAAAAGGAGCCCCAAATACCTATGAATACTTCCTTAAGTTTTACCCTTTCCCAATCTAGAACCATCACAACATTAAGCTATATCCCTAAAAAAGGGGAGGTGGCTGATTTTGAAGTCTGGTTAGATAACGAACTCAAAGAAGATTTTAAGCCTAAAATCAAAAAGTTTCTGAGCAGGGTTGATGATTATTTGCCTTTTTTGGGAGATTACGATTTGAAAATTGAAACTACCAATACATTTCCCCATTCTTCTGGTATAGCTTCCTCTGCTTCCGGTATGGCGGCATTAAGCCTTTGTTTGATGCAGATGGAATTGGAATTGAATCCAGAAATGGATGATGCATTTTTTCGGCATAAAGCATCTTTTTTGGCTCGCCTAGGTTCCGGTAGCGCGTGCAGAAGTTTGGATGGTGGTATTGTGGTTTGGGGTGAGCATCCTTCAATTCCCGGAAGTAGCGATTTGTGTGGTGTAGGCTATCCTCTTGAAATAGATGATGTCTTTAATGGCTATAAGGATGCAATTCTAATTGTGGAAGAGGGGCAAAAGCAAGTGAGTAGTACCCTTGGCCATAGTTTAATGGATAACCATCCATTTGCTGAACAACGTTTTAGTCAGGCAAATGCTAACATCGATCAATTGATTCCGATATTGGAAATTGGAGATTTAGAGGCATTTGTCAACTTGGTTGAAAGTGAGGCTCTGAGTTTACATGCCATGATGATGACTAGCGATCCAAACTATTTATTGATGAAGCCAAACACCTTGGCAATTATCAACAAAATTTGGGAATTTAGAAGGTTGAGTGGTATAATGATTTGTTTTACGTTGGATGCTGGAGCCAATGTACACCTGCTTTATCCCGCCTCCTATGCCAAGCATGTGACCTCTTTTATTGAGCGAGAATTGCTAAAATATTGCCAAAACAAGAAATTTATTCAAGACGAAGTTGGTATTGGTCCGCGACAATTATAAATTTAGTGTATATTTGTGCCTTATTATTGGCTTTAACCCTATAGGCTATAGTTAGTTAGATGAAAGGACCCCTGTTTTATTCCAAAATATTACTTTTCGGAGAGTACGGAATCATTAAAGATTCCAAAGGTCTATCAATCCCATACAACTTTTTTAATGGTGCTTTAAAGGTGGATGAACAACCTGATGAAAGGGCTCAGCGTTCAAACCAAAATTTAAGGTCCTTTATGGAGTACCTAAAAACTATCGATGAAAATTTGGTGCGTTTTGACTTTGAGCGTTTAGGGAAAGATATAGACGCAGGTATGTATTTTGATTCATCTATTCCACAAGGCTATGGTGTGGGTAGTAGCGGTGCTTTAGTTGCTGCCATTTACGACCATTACGCGCAGGAAAAAATTACTGTTCTTGAAAATCTAACTAGGGAGAAATTACTCACTTTAAAGAGGATTTTTTCAAATATGGAATCCTTTTTCCATGGTAAGTCTTCGGGATTAGATCCTCTTAATAGTTATCTAAGCATACCTATCCTTATAAATTCTAAGGATGATATTGAGGCTACGGGTATTCCATCGCAAAAAAGTAACGGAAAAGGCGCTGTTTTCTTAATTGACAGCGGTGTGGTTGGAGAAACTGCCCCAATGGTTTCCATTTTTATGGAAAACATGAAACAGGAGGGTTTCAGAAATATGTTGAAGGACCAGTTTATCAAACATACAGATGCCTGTGTGGAGGATTTTCTGAAAGGCGACATTAAATCCCTTTTTAGTAATACCAAGCAACTTTCCAAAGTTGTATTGAGCCATTTTAAACCTATGATTCCTAAACCATTTCACGATTTATGGAAGAAAGGTTTAGAGACTAATGACTACTACCTAAAACTTTGTGGGTCTGGCGGTGGAGGATACATTCTAGGTTTTGCCGAAGATTTTGAGAAGGCCAAAACTGCTCTCAAAGATTACCGATTAGAAGTGGTCTACAACTTCTAATAAATTTCCATGTTATCCCAAAAACAAAAGCAAGTGCTGCTAAAATTCTTTAGCATGTTTTCAGCTGTTCGCGGATATAATATTTTGGTGATTATTATTGCCCAATACCTAACTTCCATATACATACTCGCGCCTGAAAGACCGTTAAAGGAAGTTCTGTTCGATCCTAATTTATTTATTATTGTATTGGCCACCGCAGCGGTAATTGCAGGCGGATATATTATCAACAATTTTTATGATGTAGAAAAGGATCTTATTAACCGGCCGCATAAAACTAAACTAGATGGTATAGTTAGTCAGAATACAAAGCTCTCGCTCTATTTTGTCTTAAATTTTTTGGCAGTAATACTAGCCAGTTATATATCCTTTAGGGCGGTAATCTTTTTCTCTTCCTATATTTTTGCCATTTGGCTGTACTCCCATAAATTGAAGAAAATGCCCTTCGTTGGTAATTTGGTTTCTGCAGTGTTGACGATTACGCCATTCTTTGCAATATTCATTTATTATAAAAATTTTGCTGAGGTAATATTTGTCCATGCGACTTTTTTGTTTTTAATGATTTCTATGCGCGAACTAACTAAGGACTTGGAAAACTTAAAAGGCGATTTGCTTCAAAATTATAGGACTATACCGGTTGTCTATGGTGAAAAGGCTTCCAAAGTCATGCTCACCATATTGGCGGCTCTAACCTTGGTGCCTATTTACTTATTGATTAATTACTTTCAAATAGGGCATATGGATGTGTATTTCTATCTGTGTATTGCACTCCTAACACTGTTTCTTTACATTCTTTGGAATAGCAGACGTAAGATCCATTATTTAGTTCTGCACAATGTTTTAAAGTTTATCATTGTAGCTGGGGTCTTTGGAATCCTTCTTATCGATGTACATGTGGTTCTCAACCGTATTCTTTAGCATTTTTGATAAAAATGAATTTATACTAATTAATCTTTAGTCATACTGTTGACACTTGCTTTTATATCTTTGCATAAAATTTTTTAGGACATGAGTAGACATCAAGGAGGAAATGGAAGAGGAAAAACGTCCGGCAGGGGTGGTAACGGGCAGCGCAAGAAAAGTTATGCCAGAGGTAATGCCCCGATAAAAAAGAATGCAGCTTCCTCAACAAATGCTAAAAAAGAGGATGGACTAATCCGTTTAAACAAGTACATTGCTAATTCTGGGATGTGTTCCAGAAGAGAGGCTGATATGTATATTGCCACAGGTAGCGTTACTGTTAACGGGAAAGTGGTTACTGAGATGGGTTATCGCGTAAAATTAGAAGATGATGTGCGCTTCGATGGTCGCCGCATTAATCCTGAAAAGCCGACCTACATTCTTTTGAATAAACCCAAGGGATATGCCGTTACTAACAGTGATAGCAAGGATAAAACCGTAATGGATTTAATTGCCAGCACTACTTCTTCAAGGGTTACACCGGTCGGTCGGTTAGGTAGAGGATCCCTAGGCCTAGTATTGTTGACAAATGATGACAAATTGATTCAGAAATTTACTAATTCAAATTCTGGGGTTGCACGCTTGTTTCACCTTGAATTGGATAGGAATTTAAAGTATGAAGATTTCCAAGCTATACAGAATGGATTAGATATAGATGGGAAGAAAGTAGAGGTTGAGGATATTGCTTATATAGATAATAGCTCAAAAAAGGAAATCGGCATCAAAGTGAAAAATATTGGCAATTCTATTTTGCGTACTATATTCGGACATCTTAAATACGATTTGGTTAAAATAGATTGTGTTGCGATAGGGCCATTGACCAAAAAAGACCTTCCTAGAGGGCGTTGCAAACACCTTTCACAACAAGAAATCAATAATTTGATGATGTTGTGACAAAAAAATCGCATTTGAACAAAAAATTTTCAAAATTTTAGTTTTCATTTGTACCCACTTTATTGTGTTACATTGAACAATTTGTTAGGGTTCGGTAGGTTGGCTGTTAATGCCAAATTGGCTGGAAATTTCCCGCTGAAAAAAATCCGAATGAATGATGCAACTACTAAGGTAAAAGGCCTTTATTCTTCCGATCAGGAAGAGACGTATCCCTACTATCATGTAGAGTACCTTCTTATTTAATGTAGTCTGAGTTTCTAGATAGATTTACAATCCTTATTTTTAAAATCAAGACTTAATTATTAATGAATACTAAATACATAGATTTAATCGATCAGACTTTTGAATTTCCTCAGGACGAATTCACTTTAGAAAACAGATCTCTTAAATTTCACGACATCGATTTAATGGAATTGGTGGAGCAATATGGTACTCCATTGAAATTTACTTATTTACCACAGATTTCAAATAATATATTAAAGGCAAAAGGATGGTTTGCAAATGCCATAAAAAAGCATAAATACAAGGGTAAGTATTATTATTGCTATTGTACAAAGAGTTCTCATTTTCGTCATGTTTTGGATGAGGCATTGAAAAATGATATTCATATTGAAACCTCTTCAGCATTCGATATAGATATCGTTGAAAAATTAAAGGCTTCAGGGAAAATAACCGATGAAACTTATGTGTTGAGTAACGGCTTTAAGCGTGCCCAATATATTACCAATATTGCAAGGTTAATCAATAATGGCCATAAGAATTGTATTCCCATAATAGATAATTACGAGGAGATTGATTTGCTTTCAGCTGCAATTAACAAAAAGTACAATATAGGTATCAGGATTGCATCGGAAGAGGAACCGAAATTTGAATTCTATACCTCCAGACTTGGTATTGGCTACAAAAACATTGTGCCTTTCTACAAGGCGCAGATACAGGGGGACAAGAAAGTTAGGTTGAAAATGCTTCATTTTTTCATTAATACCGGTATTCGCGATAATGCTTATTATTGGAACGAACTTTCTAAGTGCCTTAAGGTTTATACCAATTTGAAAAAGATTTGTCCAACCTTAGACAGTTTGAATATTGGAGGAGGTTTTCCTATCAAAAATTCGTTGGCATTCGATTTTGATTATGAGTATATGGTAGACGAAATTTTGAACCAAGTTAAAATTGCTTGTGATGAGGAAGAGGTGCCAGTACCGCATATTTTTACTGAGTTTGGAAGTTTTACCGTGGGTGAAAGTGGCGGAGCCATTTATGAAGTATTGTATCAAAAACAACAAAACGACAGGGAAAAGTGGAATATGATTAATTCATCATTCATAACCACTTTACCAGATACTTGGGCCATTAACAAACGTTTTATAATGCTACCTATAAACCGATGGTACGATTCTTACGAACGTGTTCTCCTTGGTGGTCTTACGTGCGATAGCGATGATTATTATAACTCTGAGCAGCACATGAATGCTATTTACCTTCCTAAATACAATAAGGAAAAACCTTTGTACATAGGCTTTTTTAATACTGGTGCCTATCAAGAAACCATAGGTGGTTATGGTGGATTGCAGCACTGCTTGATTCCTACGCCAAAATATTTGCTAATAGACAAAGATGATGAGGGGAATCTAAAAACTTCAATTTTTAATGAACAACAAACAAGCGAAGAATTTTTACAAATTTTAGGTTACAATGAGTAAAACATTTGCTGGAATATCTGATCAGTATTCCAAATTAGAAACAGCAAAGATTGTGCTGATTCCTGTGCCATATGATGGTACAAGTACTTGGCAAAAAGGGGCTGATAAAGGTCCTGAAGCTTTATTGCATGCGGCAGATAATATGGAGCTTTATGATATAGAAACCGATACGGAGGTATATAAACAAGGCATCCATGTTACAGAACCAATTACAGAGGCCTCAAGTCCAGAAGCCGTGGTAAATGAAGTGCATGAAACGGTTAAGAAGCATATCAAAAAAAATAAGTTTGTTACTGTTGTAGGTGGCGAACATTCCATTTCAATAGGAACCATACGTGCCTTTAACGAAACCTTTGATGACCTTACAGTTTTGCACATTGATGCCCATGCAGACTTACGTAAGTCCTATTTGGGAAGTAAGTTCAATCATGCTTGTGCTGTTTATGAGGCCAGCCAAACCACCAATTTGGTACAGGTGGGTATACGATCAATGGATGCTTTGGAGTTATCTGTAATGGATGAGGAAAGAGTATTTTTTGCGCATGATATGGCCACGGAAGAATTTTGGTCTGATGCAGTAGTCGAATTGCTCACCGATAATGTTTTTATTACCTTCGATTTGGATGCCTTAGACCCATCCATAATGCCATCTACTGGAACTCCAGAGCCAGGTGGACTATTATGGTACGAAACTTTAGACTTTTTAAAAAAGGTATTCGAAGAGAAAAATGTGGTTGGTTTCGATATTATGGAACTATGCCCGAAAAAAACGAATAAGGCTCCTGATATGCTGGCAGCCAGATTATATTACAAAATGCTGAGTTATAAATTCAAGGATACATCTGCAGATGAAGATGACAACAATTTTGACGACGACGACTCAGGATTAAATAAATTTTCTAAATTTAGTGACGATGACGACCTCTAAAGGCCAAATATCAAATTTTATAGAGAAGTATTATTTGCACTTCAACGCTGCGGCATTGGTTGATGCTGCTAAAGCATATGAACAACAGCTGGAGAATGGTGCTAAAATGTTGGTTTCCTTGGCAGGAGCTATGAGTACTGCTGAACTGGGTAAAATCTTTGCCGAAATGATCCGAAAGGATAAAGTGCAAATTGTTTCTTGTACAGGAGCCAATTTAGAAGAAGATATTATGAATTTGGTCGCCCATTCTCATTACGAAAGGGTGCCACATTATAGAGATTTAACACCTCAGGAGGAGTGGGATTTGTTGGAACGTGGCCTTAATAGGGTTACAGATACCTGTATCCCAGAGGAAGAGGCTTTCCGAAGATTGCAAGAGCATATCTATAAAATTTGGAAAGAGGCTGACGATAAAGGAGAACGCTATTTCCCTCATGAATTCATGTATAAAATGCTGCTCTCAGGCGTATTGGAAGAATATTATGAAATTGATTTGAAGGATTCTTGGATGTATGCTGCGGCGGAGAAGAATTTGCCGATGGTGGTTCCTGGTTGGGAAGATAGTACCATGGGGAATATTTTTGCTAGCTATGTTATTAAGGGAGAATTGAAAGCTACCACTATGAAATCTGGTATTGAATACATGACCTTTTTAGCAGATTGGTATACTTCCAATTCAGGAAATGGTATAGGATTTTTTCAAATAGGAGGTGGTATTGCAGGAGATTTTCCAATCTGTGTCGTGCCAATGTTATACCAAGACCTTGAAAGAGAAGATACTCCATTTTGGAGTTATTTCTGTCAAATTAGCGATTCCACAACCAGTTATGGTTCCTATTCGGGGGCTATACCAAACGAAAAGATTACTTGGGGCAAATTAGGAATCGATACCCCAAAATTTATTGTAGAAAGTGATGCAACTATCGTTGCGCCTCTTATATTTGCGTACCTATTAGATATGTAATTTTTATGAAGGACAATTTAAAACGCGTTATTGTTGATTACAAAAAACTGACCCCAGAAATACTGGCGTTGTTGGTTGAGAAATATCCTGATGGATAT
The DNA here is from genome assembly GCF_015476115.1 of Aegicerativicinus sediminis. Classification (GTDB taxonomy): domain Bacteria; phylum Bacteroidota; class Bacteroidia; order Flavobacteriales; family Flavobacteriaceae; genus Aegicerativicinus; species Aegicerativicinus sediminis. The sequence goes on from NZ_CP064295.1 coordinate 2,304,963, forward strand.
GACGACGACCAAATTATTTCCTTCAGGAATGCGAAAAACGAATGGATTGAAGCCGTTGAGGTATCTACTGATGACACCAAGTATTTGGTTAAAGTGAGTACCAAGCTTCAAGTAACAATGGAGAATTATGATGAGGAAGACTATGCCGATTACGACAGTGATGATCCAGACGCCATTCAAGCTCCTGATATGGACCCAGAAGATGATATGGGCGAAGAGGACGAAGATTAAACTTTGTTGTAAATTTTAAACTCCATCAAAATTTTAGGACTATGGCCTCAAAATTTCACTTGGCCTTACCCTGTCTTAGCATAAGCAAGGTTCGGAAATTTTACGTAGATGGTCTTGGCGCCAAAGAAGGACGATCCGCCCAAAATTGGATAGATATAGACCTTTTTGGTAACCAAATGACCTTTACTAAGTCTGGCCCGTTTAATTTTGAAAGTAAAAGCTACTCCTTTAATGGAGAAATATTGCCATCCTTCCATTTTGGAATAATTCTGGAAAGGGAGGATTGGCTAAATTTAAAACATACGGTTACGGTTAATAAAATTCCACTTAAGTCTGAGATTCAATTTTTAAATGGTAAAAAGGGTGAACATGAATCTTTTTTTATTGAGGATCCAAATGGCTTTACGGTTGAATTTAAATGCTTTACTCAAACAGATCAGGTTTTCACCAAGGCTTAACCCAATTAAAATTTTCTTTTCTATTTCTAATTTCAGAGTAGAAATATCCAAAAACTACCAAGTATTCTATTGCCAAAACCCATGGGTTTTCTTGATAATTTGGATTGGCATAGGCAGTATAGCTGAGAACAATCATCAAACTCCAAACAATAGGGAATCTAAAGGTTGTAAAAATACTTATGCCTATAAGGGTTATTAAATACCATGGATGTACTGTTGTGGAAAGAAATAGATATGAGCCCAATGCCAAAACCATTGATAATAAAAGTGATTTTATTGTTTCGTTTTTTTTGAATATCACTAAGGCAAAAATAATTCCCAATACTAAAATTGCCAGTAGTTTTCCTATGAATGCGATTTGATTGTAACCACTTACTAAAAAACCAATTTCCCTAAACAAATAGTAAATACTGGCGTTAAACTCAAACTTATTGAACCATAAGGCAACGGTGTTCGTATAATTTTCAATTAAGTTGTTGTTGATAAATGGGGTGAAGGTTAGTGCAGAAAAGAACAGGCCTAACAACACGAATTTTATGAATTTGGCCAAACCCTTAGTTGGGGATTGTTCATTATTTCGGAAATATTGATAATAAAGAGGCAAAAACATCAAGGGAATTAATTTTACTGAAATTGATATTGCTAGAAAAAGGGCAGAAAATTTCCAATTGCCTTTTTGTAAAAACCACAGAGATATCAATATAGCTAGCAGCATTACTCCTTCAAAATGGAGATTACCCGATAATTCAATAACCACAAGTGGATTTAGAAAGTAAAGAAGAATCAACTCCTTTGATAAATTAAAGTGCTTGAGCAGTCTTGTTCCAATAACGACTACACCTATTTCAGCCAGAAATATGGTTAGTCGTAATACGATAACTGATCCTAGTAATGAACTTCCTCCAATTATTGCAGAAATCCAAAATAATAGCTGGTTGATAGGAGGATAGTTGCTATGATTGCCTGCACTTAACGGGCCCATGCCTTGGTGTAACTCTCGCCACTTTGGAAGGCTGACTTTTCCCACTTTTACTAATTCATCTGGAGTATTGACAAATGGATTTATACCTTCAGCCACAAGATGGCCGTCCCAAATAAAACGATAAAAATCTTGGGACAGGTTTGGTAGTGCGAAAAGAAAGACCAATCGGAAAAGGACTCCCGCTGCTATGAGCAATTTCCAATTATGGCAACTGCAATTCAAAAAATAGAGGTATAAAAAAAACAGACCTACATAAAGTCCTAAAAGTTCTAAGGTATTTTCTCTTTCTAAATCATAGCCAAAACTTCCATATAAAAAGAGGGAAACAATAATGCCAAGTAAGAGAGGAAGATATTTTGAGGTATTAAAGTTCATGCCTTAGAAAGCACGGATTTAATGAATACGTAAGCGAATCCCAAAAATAGCATAAGGTGGAACGGTAAAAAACCATAATCTCCGCCATCAGTGACTGTAAATGCACTGTAGAGCCCGAATCCAAAATAGAGCATCAATAAACCTTCAACAAAATGCCTAGGTTTAATACCCTTTTGAAGGTATTTGTTATTTTTCCAATTGTCCTTAATGGTCTTGACATTAAACTTTGGAGTTCTGATGAATTCACTTTTTTTCTTAAAATGACCTTCTAGAACGGCTACCGTATTGTGGAATGAAAAACCCATAGCAATAGAGAAGAACACGAAGAACATAACCGTATACCTAAAAAAATCAGTCCACTTTTTCCCATATAAATTGCGGTACATATACCAATAGCAGATGAAGAAAATAAGAGTAGTAACCACAAAGAAACTAGCTATGGTGAAATACCAGGTTAAGTCTGTACTTTGGTTTTTTATATATAAAATTGGAATGCTTAACAAGGCAACAATCAAAATCCCGATAAACATACTACTGTTAAGCAGATGCATGTATCCGTGGAAAGTTGTTTTTTTGGCTAAAAATGAATTCCGCCACAACCGTTTCCTCATTTTTCCAAAAGTTTCCGCTCCCCCCTTATTCCAACGGAATTGCTGTGAACGGGCAGCACCTATAGTTATTGGCAACTCTGCAGGGGTTTCTACATTGGGGAGATATTTAAATTTCCAATTGTTGAGTTGGGCTCGATAACTTAAATCTAAATCTTCAGTGAGTGTATCGCTTTGCCAATTCCCTGAATCTATAATGCACGATTTACGCCAAATACCAGCGGTACCATTAAAATTGATAAAATGTCCTTTAAAATTTCTTCCTATCTGCTCTATAGTGAAATGAGCATCTAGTGCAAAAGCCTGAGCTTTGGTAAGCATGGAGTAATCACGATTGATATGCCCCCACTTTGTTTGTACCACACCAATTTCAGGGTTCATAAAATAAGGCAGTGTTTTAATAAGCCAGTCTGGTTGAGGTAAGAAATCGGCATCAAAAATTGCAATAAATTCTCCTTTAGAAGATTTGAGGCCATGTTTTAAGGCTCCTGCCTTAAAGCCCGTTCTGTCTTCTCTAGTAATATGATATATATTATGACCCTTTGCCGCCAATTCTGAAATTTTCATGGCAGCTATTTCCCTACATTCGTCCGTTGAATCGTCCAAAACCTGAATCTCTAATTTCTCGGTTGGATAATTCATCTGCACTATGTTTTCCAATAATCGATCTATGACGTACAGTTCATTATAAATTGGTAATTGGATGGTTACAAATGGAATATTGTTAGGTTCGGAAATATCTAAATCGGGTAGGGTATTTTGTCTCTTTTTAGCCTTCAGGTAATTAATGAGTAGGCTGAGTTGGGTTAGTGCATAAATAAAAATCATTAATAACCCCAAGGAATAAATTACTAAAACAATTATTTTCCAAATCACTTCTTTAATCCATATTTAATGATCCAACCAATTATTTTAATTCCGGCAAGTACACTCCCTTTTAATGTCCCAGAGACTTTAGAAATACCAATTCGGTTTCTATACCGCACTGGAATTTCTATGTAATTAAGATTATGTCTTAATGCTTTTAATTGCATTTCTACCGTCCAGCCATAATTTTTGTCTTCCATTCCCAGCTCAAGTAATTTTTCGTATTTAATGGCACGAAAAGGGCCTAAATCGGTAAACTTTGCTCCATAAAATATTCGCATTAAAGTTGTGGCTAACCAATTCCCGAAAATTTGTTGAGGTGTCATAGAACCGTTTTCCCGTAGTCGACTATTTCTTGCTCCAATTACAAAATCCATATCTTTTTCCACGATTGGATTAATTAGTGGTACCAGATCCTCAGGGTAGTCGCTATAATCTCCATCCAAAAACACTACAATATCTGGCTTTTTAGACTGTTTGGCAAGATAATCCATCCCTTTTAGACATGCGTTGCCATAGCCAGGGTTAGGTTCGTCTAGGACAATGGCTCCAGCTTGTTTTGCAACAATTGAAGTATTATCGCTAGAGTTGTTATTTATCACAATTACCTCTTCAACCATGTTTGGAATGTCCTTAACCACTTTTCCAATGGAAGCCTCTTCATTATATGCAGGAATAATGACAGAAATAGTCATAAGTGGTTAAACGGATTTAATTGTTGTTTTCTTCCGCAAGAGTAATTAAATCTGGAGTATTTCCCAAAAGGACTTGGTTTGAATCGATCCTTCCCTTCATTGATCCATTTTCTAATTTTAAAACACCTCTAGGGCACACAGCCGCACAAATACCACAACCAACACAACTTGAACGAACAATGTTTTCGCCTTTTTGGGCATAAGACCTAACATCAATTCCCATTTCACAATAAGTAGAACAGTTTCCACATGAAATACATTGGCCTCCATTAGTGGTAATTCTGAATTTTGAAAATAAACGTTGTTGAAAGCCTAAAATTGCCGCCATGGGGCAGCCAAAACGACACCAAACGCGATTGCCAAAAATGGGATAAAATCCAGTGCCAATAACTCCGGAAAAAATCGAGCCGATTAGAAACCCATAAGAGGAGCGCAGCGTTTCAGCATTGAACAAGAACAAATTGATACCGCTTAAAAAATGAATTAAAAAAAGCCCTGCAATTATTGAAAAATAAGCTATACCTCCATATTTGGCATCCTTTTTTAATTCCTCTTTTTTATAGATAATTGCCCATAAAAATACCGCAGTCAAAAAAGCGAAGACCAGCATTAGAAATACATCTCGGTTTAGCCAATAGTCTTGGGAATCATCTCCCAAATAAGATGCTATTACTGCGGTAGTCATTAAAACCACAAAAACAAGAACACCGTGTACAACCCAACGTTCAACCTTCCAAGCAAATAAGCTTTTATCACTTAAATGCCGAAAAGGATCTCCGGCAGTTTCAGCCAAACCGCCACAACCGCAGACCCATGAGCAATACCAGCGTTTACCATATTTGTAAGTTAAAATTGGTGTAATTATGAAAATCGATACAACCCCAAAAATTAATAGAAATAGCCCGATAGAACCACTATTGATGAAGTCATTAATTCGGTATTGTTCAAAGTTGTAATAGTTTAGTGGCCATATATTTTTTAAATCGTAATAAGGTAGGCCACTGTTTAGTCTATACATTATTTCTGGCAGGAGAAAAGCAAATCCCAATTGAAAGAACATTACCGAAAAAGTCCTTAACTGCTGGTATCTATTATGTCTATATTTCTTCAAGAATTTATAGCCAAAAGCCAAGACAGCCAGAGTGTATAGTGTACCATAAACAAACCATTGGCTTGCAGGTTTACCGCTTAAAAATTCACTAAATGGATCGAACAAAGCAATGAGCCCTGTATTTGGTTTTCCATCTACCCCCTGGCCCAAATAATCAGGGAAGAAATATAGTGCGATATAAAGTAAGGTAATAAGTATGGCTGAACACCAAGCCCATAAACCCTTAGCAGAAATAGATTTAAACCATACTCCATGGTTATGAATTCCTTCAAGACTTTTTTTATAGCTAGCTTTAGTAAACCAAATAATTCCTATTGATATAAGCAACATGGAACCTAGCCACCATCCTAAACGTGGTTGCAGGGTTTCATTGAATAAGGCAATAATTAGAATGAAAAGTCCAACTAATCCCAATCCAACAGCCAAGCGCTGCGCCGTATTCATGGGATAACGTTCCGGAGAATAAATTGCCATATTTTCTGAGGCCTTATGCATTGGATAAGCTGACTTTATTTTGCAATTGGTTCTTTAATTCATTTTGAATATTTAGGAGGCCATTTTTGTAAAATTCTGGATCGAAATTGGCAATGGACATATTTTCTATAATATAATCCACAGTTCTTTTTTCATTCAGCCATTGATTAAAGATTTCATGCCTAAGCCTTATGCCAAAGGCGTTAATCCCCATAAATAGCGTGGTCTCATTTTGGTATTCAATGGTAATACACTTGGTGTAATCTTTATTTTGCCAATGAAGATGGGTGTTTCCTTGTTTGGGTTTAGAAAATACCCAACCATAAGTTTGGTATTCGATTCTGAAAAATTTGGCCGAGTTAAACCAATGTCCTGGCTGGTGTACTGTTCTTTTACCGCAAATGGTTTTAGCTACCGTTTCACCCATAATTCGACCCGTATACCAAACAGCTTCAACTTCGGGTCGATGACCAATGGGGTGGCGATGTTGCGCGCAATCGCCAATCGCATAAACATCCTTAATATTTGTTTCCAAACATTCGTTTATTAGAACACCCTTTTCAGTTTCAATCTTTGAATTTTTTATAAACTCAATATTGGGTTTCACCCCAGCTGTTAGTCCGACTAAGTCACACGGAAGCGTTTCTCCTGATTCCTTTAAAACTACTCCTTTGACTTTGCCATTTTCATCAAGGAGAATTTCTTGCAGATTGGTGTTCAATCGCAAATCGATATGGTGGCGTTTTATTTCTTCATTAATAAGTTCGCTATCAGAATTTGGTAACACATTGTTCCAAAAGCTTTCTTCGCGTACTAAAAAGGTAACAGGAATATTTCTACTATGAAACATTTCTGCCAGTTCAATTCCTATTAGTCCGCCCCCTACAATTACTGCTCTTTTACAGATTTTATTATTTGGAGCATGGCTCTCTAAAGAATCCAAATCCTGTTTGCTATAAAGTCCTTGAACTCCTTTGCCGTCTTGTCCTGGCCAACCAAATTTATTTGGTTTACTACCGGTAGCAATGATTAAAATATCGTAGGAAATTTTGCCAGATTCAATTAATTGAAGGGATTTGTTGTCTGTATCTATTGTCTCTACATAATCCTGAATGAGCTCCAATCGATTTTTCTTCCAAAACCAATTTTCATAAGGTTGGGTGTGTTCAAACTTCATATGTCCCATATAGACATACATTAGGGCGGTACGTGAGAAGAAAAATTCGGTTTCTTTCGAAATTATGGTAATTTTATGGTTAGACAGTTTTCTAATATGTCTAGCTGCCGTAATTCCGGCAATACCATTTCCAATAATAACGATATGCTTCATTCAGAGTACACTGCAATCCAAATTAAAGGCTTAGGGCCTAAGCAATTTTTGGACTTTTTGTTGAAGTTAAATTTAAGGATTTCAAAAAAAGTATGAGGCGCATTTATCTCCTTTCTTTGATTTTATTACTCCTCGGATGTTTTGGCACTAATCGCCCTCCAAAAGTTGATGAGAAAATTAATGGACTTAGTTTAGTTGCAACCCGAGATTCGCTTAGGTTGGAAAATATTGAATCCGTTTTAAAAGTACATGCCTCGCATGTGGCCTTGATGCCTTTTGGTTTTATTAGGGATGTTGATCAACCAGAAATAATTTTTAATAGAGAACGCCAATGGTTTGGAGAAACAGTTGTGGGTATTGAGCAGCACATCGAAATGTTGAAATTGCAGTCCGTTGAGGTAATGCTTAAGCCCCAACTATGGGTTGGACATGGCATTTTTACAGGAGAAATTAAGATGGCAGATGAATCTAAATGGTTAGAATTTGAAAATAGTTACAGGCATTTTATTCTCACTTTTGCAGAAATTGCCGAAAAACATCAAGTGCCTCTTTTATGCATTGGCACTGAATTGGAATCCTTTGTTACAGAACGCCCCCAATTTTGGTCTGAATTGATAAATGAGATAAGGTCTATATATAAAGGAAAATTAACCTATGCTGCAAATTGGGATGAATATAGCCGAACTCCTTTTTGGCGCATGCTAGATTTTGTTGGGATCGATGCCTATTTTCCTATAACAGATGAACAAACACCAACGGTCCAACAGTGTATGCAAAGTTGGAAGGATCTTCGATCGGTCTTAAAAACCTTTGCAATTGACCTTAATAAGCCAATACTTTTTACGGAGTTTGGTTATAGATCTGTTGATTATGCGGGGCGAGAACCTTGGAAATCTGATCGCGATATGCCTGGTTTAAACCATCTAGCGCAATACAATACCTTAGATGCACTTTTTACAAGTATGTGGAATGAAGAATGGTTTGCGGGAGGATTCGTTTGGAAATGGTTTCCAGATCATTCTAGGGCTGGAGGAGAGGAAAATTCACAATTTACTCCACAAAACAAACCTTCAGAGAAATTGATAGGGGAGTACTATGCTAAATTTAAATAGCCTATTGAATATTTTTAATATAATAACGTTCCAATTCCTTAGGATCGGCACCAAAAAATCGCTTTAAATATAATATGTAAAAATGGTATTGCAGGGTAGCAATGCCGTTTAATCGGTATCTTCTTGAGGAAGTTAACACTTGTTTTTGTATGATTTTAAATTTCGAGGCTTTGTAGAGTTTTCTAATCATATCCATATCCTCAAAAATTGAGAATTGTTCATCGAAGCCTCCGATTTGCTCGAATAAACTTTTGCTAATGAAGAGACTTTGATCCCCCCCTCGGCAGATTTTCCACGGCAATCTTGTTAGGAAGGAAGCTAGCCAAAGCCACCAATGATTATGATCAAAACGTAATCTAAAACAGCCTGTCTCATGTCCATTTTTCACGGCTTTAATGATATAATCATCAAAATTCTTTGGAGGTATGGTATCGGCATGGAGAAAATATAATATTGAAGCCTCTGCTTCTTTACTACCAGCGTTCATTTGTTTAGCTCGTCCCCTTTCTGAATTGATCAACTTTGCGTTAGTAAAACTTTTTACAATATTTTGGGTATTATCTGAACTCCCAGCATCTGCAACAATTATTTGAATAGCTTGAAAATTATGTGCTTTTACTTTAAGTTGATTTAATAATTTGCCGATGCAGGTTTCTTCATTTAATGTTGGTATGATAATAGAAATCTGTTTCACACCAATTACGGTTTTTCATTCAGGCTCCAATCATATTCTAGAAATCTGATTTTTGCATCATTTGAAATTTTTGCATATGCATATCGATTAATGTATTCAATTAGGCTAACATTTTCTGTGAAATCAGATTTGTACCATTTAAATATTTTGGAAAGTTGTGCTTCTGAATTTTGAAGTTTGTTTTTGGAACTGTCATTAATAAAATCCTTACATGCAATTTCCAGCTGCTCTTCTAATTTTTTGGCAATAAAGGCCTCATACCTCAATTTCGGGCAGGAAAATGAAGCGCAATTAATCGCAAAATGTATTCGGGGTTCATTCATTTTACGCAACACCTCATGTTCAATTTCACCCAGAGAAAGAATATTGTTACCAATTTGTACCCGTTTTTGGTCCCAAGGATTTCTTATGTCTTTAATACTCGAAATAGGATAATTATCTAAAATTAATTTTATTGTATGGGCATTATAAGCATTTATGTAATAGGCAATTGATTCATCTTTGGTCCAATTATTCTGGGGAGGATGTTTTGCTAACGACTGCAAATAATTGGTCAGCCTTAATTCTTCTGTCTTAAACCCTTTATAATTTACAAATCCGTTTCCATCCACAAATTGTTTTAATAGGGAATCCCATACTAAATGATTTACTTTCTCATCTGTAATTATTTTAGGTTCCTTTAGTAGATAATTTGGTTGAGGGGCCTCTTTACAGCTTAAAACAACAATAGCAATCAGGTGAAAAAGTAAGCCGTACAACATAGGTTTAATTGGAAAATAAATTTTTAGCAACAACCTCCTCCGTCATAGTGCCAAGTTGATTCGCTAATATACAAATCATCTCTCTGAAGATTTTTCAACGCATTGGCTGTTTTATCGCAAATTGCCAATGGTTGATTCTTGAAGAGGATATGACCTTTTCCATCATCAAAATACTCAGTATCGCCGAAATAAATTGCGGCTCTACCCGAAAAAATACAAGGTCCATCCTTTGGCATAGGATCTTTTATGGCCGCCACTTCTATGGATTCGATGTAGATTAATTCCTCTGTATTATAATGTTTAGGGTTTAAAACTCGGTAAGGTTTTCTAGCTCTAATTTCAATTGTACCGAAACCAGCGTCGGTTAAAAGTTTTACGTAATCTTTGATCGGAATGCTGCCACTAAGGCAAAGTGCTCTCAAACGCTCATCATTTCTTAAAGCCTCATTCATTGGCTGTTCGCATGTTGGATCGCTCATAACCAAACGTCCGTGAGGTTTTAAAACGCGATACATTTCGCTTATGGCAGCTTTTAAATCATCTTCTTTAAATATATTAAACAAGCAGTTTTGTGCGGCCACATCGATACTATTATCCTCCAATGGCAGTGCCAAGGCATCTCCCTTTCGTAAATCCACAAATTCACTTTTAAACCAAGGATTTAATTTTTCGGCTTCTTCAAAATTAATTTTTGAAGCTTCCAACATTTCGTCTACTACATCAACCCCAACAACGCCATTTTTTTGTCTTGAAAAATATGCGAATTGGAGAAGTTCCATGCCTCCGCCGACACCAACATATAAGATCTTTGGATTGTTCGTAAGATCACGAGGATGTACGGTACTACCACAGCCATAATTCATTTCTTGCATGATTTTCGGAATTTTTAAACCTGGCAATTCCCAAATAGGATTTGTGGTGCAACAAAGACCAACATTCGGAGTTAAGGCAGCATCCTTATATATGTCTTTCGTAGTATCTAGGTAACTCATGGAAATGTGTAAATTTTAAGTTGAGACGTGTAAAATATTCACGCCTTTCAATTATAAACGTTAAAGTTTTTCAATTAACGATTTAAAAAGTGTTATCATCTGTGGTTCGGCCTTATTTGCCATTGCAATAATTTCGTCGATATTAACTGGTTTTAGATTGTCAGGATCACATTCGTCCGTAATAACAGAAACTGCAGCCACTCTAAGACCTAAATGATTAGAAACTATAACCTCTGGAACGGTACTCATCCCTACTGCATCTGAACCTATAATTTTAAGCATGCGATATTCAGCCTTGGTTTCTAATTGTGGTCCGAGCATTGCGGCATACACACCTTCGTGTAAAGTAATGTCATTTTCTTTTGCAATACTTCTGAATTGATCATTTAGGTCATTGTCGTAAGGTTCGCTCATATCAGCAAATCGCTCTCCTAATAAGGACACGCCCTTAAAGGCCAAGGGAGAATCTCCAAGTAAATTTAGATGGTCGGTGATCAACATAATTTCACCTTTTTTCATGTCTAGGTTAATTGCCCCTGCAGCATTACTAACCAACAAGGTTGAAATGCCTAATCGCTTCATAATTCTTACTGGGAATGTTACATCTTGTAAAGAGTAGCCTTCGTATAAGTGGAACCTACCTTGCATTATCACAACCTTTTTCCCTGATAAAATTCCGTAGATAAGTTTCCCTTTATGAAATTCTACAGTTGCCGTAGGAAAATATGGAATATGGTTGTAACTAACCGAATGTATGATTTCTACATCATTAATTAATTGGCCTAGGCCCGTTCCTAGAATTATACCTATTTCGGGCTTGTCGAATCCCTTGTGAATGAGATATTCAGTAGTTTCTTCAATTTCTTTTATCATAATAATTGTTTAATACAGAAAGTATGGTAGTATTAGTTTTGAGAGTTTCAGAATTCAGTAAATTCTCAAAGGTATCAATATCGTTTAATTTTGCTATTAGGGCAGGGTGGATATTATGTTCTTGAAGTTGTTTAAGGCTATTTTTTAATACAAATTGGTTACTCCATTGTTCCAGTTTGAAAGGTGCCTCCAATAACTCCGAAAGTCCAATTAAATAATAACCACCATCCAATGCTGGGCCAAAAACAACCTTATTATTATCTAACTGCTCGAAAGCTGAACGAATGTTTGTTGATTTCATATCGGGAATGTCGGATCCAATTAGAATGATTTTTCTATATCCTTGGGAAAATCCATCCTCGAAGGCATTGTACATCCTTTGACCTAAATCTTCCCCATATTGAATTTTGTTTGGATAATTTTTAAAAATATCAGAATCAATAGTTTCTGAAAAATACACGACGATATCTTCTTTGCATTCTAACAAAGTATTTTCTAGAATTTTAAGAAATTCAATATAGATAGTTAGTGCTGCTTCATCACCAATAGTGTATGCTAGGCGTGATTTAACAGCGCCTAATTTTGGGGTTTTTACAAAAACAATGATAAGGGAATCCATCAACAATTAAGCTACTGAACCTTGGCAGCTACTGCCAGCCCCGGCAGTACAACCATAACAATGCTGACTAATAACAATTTCCCTATTTTGTAAAATAGCTTCATTATATTCAGAAACATGTTTTACTTTTCCATTAACCGGTAAATGCAACATTTGGTTAAAGTCGCAATCATAGAGATAGCCATCCCAACTTACTGAAATAGTGTTAGTACACATAACATTTTCTACTGCAGCCGGATTGAAGGCTTCCACCAAATTGTACATATAGTCCTCGTAATTTTCTGAGGCTAGTAAGTAATCAAGAAATCGACTTATGGGTAAATTTGTTAGTGCAAATAAATTATGAAACTGTATGCCAAAATCTTCCATTAAGGCCTTTTTGAAATCTAATTCCATTGACGCCTGGTCTCCAGGAAGAAAGGCTCCAGATGGATTATAAACTAAATCCAATTTTAGAGGACTATCCTTAAGGCCATAGCCTATTTTATTTAAGGCTTTCAATGCTTTAATCGATTGATCAAAAACACCTTCACCTCGTTGTTTGTCAGTTTTTCCTCTTGTCCAATGTGGCATTGAACTTACCACATGTATATTGTGTTCTTTAAAGAATGCTGGTAAATCATAGTATTTTTTGTTCGCCCGCATAATTGTTAAGTTAGAACGAACAATAATATCTCTTACACCAATCTTGCTTGCTTCTTCCACAAACCACCTGAAATTAGGGTTCATTTCTGGAGCCCCTCCTGTTAAATCTAAGGTATGCGCTGAGGTATTTTTTAAGATTTCCAGACATTGAGACATAATCTCCTTTGCCATAATTTCTTTTCTGTCTGGACCTGCATCCACATGGCAATGTTTGCACACTTGATTACACATGTAACCAACATTTATTTGCAGAATTTCCAGAGATTTTGGTTTTAGCGGAAAATGCCCCGATTTGTGTATAGATTCCTTAAAAGTTGGTAATTCTCCTTGGGCAAAAATTCCATTGGACAGAAGCTCCAACTGTTTTTCAGCATTTGCTAATTCGCTTTCACGCCGCTTTAGTGATTTAATCATGCAACTACATTTCTAATTTATTCACCTTGCTCATCATTTGAACCCCGTGAACCAATGATGCGCCCCCTCTAATTGCACCTGCCACATGCAAGGCTTCCATCATTTCCTCTTTGGTAATTCCTCTCTGTAGGCCATCTCCTGTATAAGCATCAATACAATAAGGACATTGTATGGTGTGGGCTACCGCCAAAGCGATGAGGGATTTTTCCCTGGCGGACAATGCACCCTCTTTAAAAACACTATTGTAATAATCAAAAAATTTTTCACCTAGACTTGAATTCCAATCTGAGATTTTTCCAAAATTTTTTAGATCGGCAGGATCATAATATGTTTTTTGCATGATGAGTTTCTAAATATTGTTATTTTGAAAGATACTCGTTTATGTCGAAATAAACGAGTGATGATTACAAACAAAATTAAGGGTTCTATCGTCTCTTCAAAATAAAATGGTGTATTGAAACATAGAATTCGTTTACCTTTAACCATATGAGAGCATTTCTATTGAAAATTACTTTAAGCCTATGTATGGTTTTAACCTATATGGGCTGTAGGGAAAATAAATCGGAATCTATGAACGAGGAAAAACAAGCAAATGATTTAATTAACGAACAAAGCCCATACTTACTCCAACATGCCTACAATCCTGTTGATTGGAAGCCTTGGTCTAATGAGGCATTAGAGGAGGCCAAGAAAGCAAATAAGTTGGTTGTGGTGTCAATCGGTTACGCCTCTTGTCATTGGTGCCATGTAATGGAGGAAGAAAGTTTTGAGAATGATTCTGTAGCCGCCATTATGAATGAACATTTTATAAATATAAAGGTGGATAGGGAAGAACGTCCAGATGTGGATCAAATTTATATGGATGCTGCTCAGCTTATGACCGGTAGGGGAGGGTGGCCCTTAAACTGTATTACCTTGCCTGATGGTAGGCCAGTTTATGCGGGTACTTACCACACTAAGGATCAGTGGATTCAAGTTTTAGATCAATTACAATCACTATATGTGAAATCTCCAGATAAAATGGAACAGTACGCCTCAAGATTGATGGGAGGTCTAGAGAAAATGAATTTAGTTACAATTCCAGAGGATAAAACTTCATTTACATCTGAAACTGTTTTTGATGCTGTGGAACATATGAAATCAAAATTCGATATGAGAAATGGGGGTGATAGGAACGTGCAAAAATTTCCCATGCCCTCTAAATTAGTATTCTTGATGCGATATGGGTTTCAGACAGAAGACAAAAATATTTTAAGTTATGTCGATTTGACCCTAGATAAAATGGCATTTGGGGGCATTTACGACCAAATTGGTGGTGGCTTTGCACGATACGCTGTCGATAGTTTGTGGCATGTTCCGCACTTTGAAAAAATGCTGTACGACAATGCTCAGCTCGTAACACTTTACAGTAAGGCATATAGAAGAAACCAAAAAAGTCTATATAAGTCTGTTATTGTTGAAACCTTAAATTTTGTTGAATCAGAATTAACTAATGGAGTAGAGGGATTTTATTCCTCCCTAGATGCTGATAGCAACACGGAAAGTGGTGAATTAGAGGAAGGTGCCTATTATGTCTGGTCTGAAAATGAACTTAAGTCTATTTTGGGCAATGATTTTAATCTATTTCAAGCTTATTACAATGTCAACAAAAATGGTCTTTGGGAGCATAATAAGTATGTTCTTAGAAGAACGGAAGCAGATTCTGTATTTGTTAAAAATAATAGCTTGGAACAGCAAGAATTTGAAGAATTAAAGTCTAGTTGGAAAAGGATATTATTAGCTCAAAGGGAAAAAAAGTCCAAACCCCGATTAGATGACAAAATCCTAACTTCTTGGTCTGCATTGATGGTTTCGGGTTATGTTAATGCTTACAAAGCATTGAGTGACGAAAATTACAAAAAGGTTGCCGTAACCCACGGAAATTTTCTGAAATCAAAGATTAGAATGGAAGATGGTGGATTATACCATATGTATAAAGATGGAAAAGCCTCGGTTACCGGATATTTAGAAGATTATGCTGCTACAATACAGGCATTTTTAGGTATTTATGAGATTACTTTTGATCCAGAGTGGTTGAAGGTGGCCGAACAACTCACCAATTATACCATTGAACATTTTCAAGATAAAGAACATGGATTGTTTTACTTCACATCCATAAATAATGACCCTTTAATAAGCAGAAAGTTGGAGCTTTATGATAATGTTATACCTGCTTCAAATTCTATTATGTCAAAGAATTTGTTCTTGTTAAGTCACTATTTAGATAAGCCAAATTATTTGGATTTGTCTGGGGCAATGATTGATGCTATATTGACAGATTTAAAAAATGCTCCATCAGGATTTTTCAATTGGATGGATGTGATGATGGATCAACTTGGGCCATTTTACGAAGTAGCCATTAATGGAAAAAAGGCTGACCAGTATGCAAGTGAGTATTACCGCTATTATATTCCAAATAATTTAACCGTTGGCGCTGAGAATGAATCTGAGTTACCCCTATTGGAAAATCGCTATCAGAAGGAAAAGACCTTGGTTTATGTCTGTGTGAATAAAACCTGTAAACTTCCTGTAGATTCTATAGAGAAAGCGATCCCTTTAATAGAAACAGAATTTAAATAACTTTAGAAGGGGTAACCGATTGCAAAATTGAAGATGGTTTCATCAAATTGAAAGTTAAAGCGTTCACCTTCTGGCAAACCTGGATCATGAAACGGAGCCGCAAAATCGAATCTTAAAACAAAACCTTGAATGTCCACTCGAAGACCAACGCCAGCTCCCATTCCTAATTCACTTAAAAATTTACCGGTAAATTTACCTCCGGGTACTGTTGCATTCTCTTTAGATAACCAAACATTACCGGCATCTGCAAAAACTGCCCCATTTAAAAATGAAAACAATGGGAACCTGTATTCTACATTAGCCTCAAATCGTATATTACCGATCTGATCGAAAAACGTGCTGTTGTCCTCAGGTTCTTGAAAAGTGCCTGGACCTAAAGACCTAAGTCTGAAAGCTCTTACACTATAGGGCCCACCAGAAACATATTGTTTTATAAAAGGGATTACCTCAGAATTGCCGTATGCAAGACCATAACCTGCAAAAAGCCGAGATGCCAAGGTTTGATTATTTCCGAAATTATAATGGTAATGGAGATCAACGTCTAATTTGGCAAATTGTGCATATTCCATCCCAAAAACAGTTTTGTTGCTTGAGACTTCATCTTCTTTGCCAATTAGACCAGTTAAATTTCCAGCAGTTTCAAAATTGGCGCTAAAATATATTTGGTGTGTTTTATTTTGGTCAACCATACCATTGTAGGTAAATCCCAATAAGGTGCCAGGGATAAATTCTTGTTCAAAACTTTGTTGTAGAAAAGGGTTGGCTTCCAGTATATCTTCGAATTCAGCAGTGGTATTGGAAAGTTTTGTTATAACCACGGAAATTGGAGAATAATCATAGGTTATAAAGCGGTTTGCATTCCAACTATAACCAAAACTTGTATTGGCGTTAACAAGTTGATATAGCCCAGTTCTCGATAGGTAATTAAGACCTAAGGTTGCTTTTGTTTTGGGAATGGAGTATTGAAAAAATTCATTTTCAATTTTTATTGGAGAAAGCATACGAGGAAATAATAATTCGGTATTCAAACCAACTTCAATATTTCTAAAGCCATTTTGGTTTCCCTTCGACATTTGGAATTCGTATCCAGTATGTGCCGAAACACTCAATAATTCTCCACCTTTAAATAAATTGCGATTTACAAATGTAATAGCAAGCCGTGGGCCAGCAAAATTGTTCGATTTACTAACAGCTTGTAATTCGGCACGTACAGCACGTTTATTTAGCGGTGATAAATAAATGTCGGTTTTAAGGTATCCAATGCTGTCATTAGATAAACTATCTATTTCGTTATGCTGTATGTTAACATATTTGTAGGAACCCAAGGTAGAAAGCCTTCTGGAAGTACTTCTAGACTCTCCAGGATCGTAGAGTTGTCCTTCGGCTAAAGTAATAAATGGATCTAACCTATGTTCCTTGAAAAATAACTCATTTCGCAAATAATTTTTACCGTTAAAACGAATAGTATCTTTTGGGATAGAATCGGTAGTTATGTCGTAATTCGGATAAATATTTATTTCTGTTATCCTATATGGAATCAATGCTGATTTAGGAACATCTTTTTTTAACCTCAGATACAGATCGAATCGCTTATTTTTATACCTATTGGTGTCTGCCTCAAACAATAGAAAATTTTGATTGAAATTGTAATAACCCTTGCGTTTAAGACCATTATCTATGCGGTCTCTCTCTAATTTTAAGGCATCTAAATCAAATCGCATCCCAGGTTTGAAGTTGGTCTCCTCAACTAATTCACCTATCCGGGTTTTTAGAGGCTCTTCTATGGAATCTAATTGAAAAGTTTTCATTTTATAAGGTTTGGTCACCTTCACCTTATAAATTGCATCGGCAGTTTTTTCCTCCTCAACAAAATCAGATGATGCCGTACTGTAAAAAAATCCACGGTTTTCTAGGCGGTTTACCAACAAATCTTCCACTTCATAAAGTTGAACATCTGATTGGTATACTGGCTCCTCTCCCAATTTTTTGTAAAGCCATCTATTGATAAAACCTGGGTGTTCCTTTTGGTTTTTGTAATAGAAATATAGCCCTGGCCGCATACCTAAAAAGGAAGAGTTTGGTTCAGGCATCAGGGCTTGTTCTAACACATCCTTTAATTGGGACTCATTAGGGATTATCGAATCTGGTTGAATTTCCACCGAAGCACCAGTATACAGGCGTTCACCATCAGGAACATATTTCAATGCATTACATGATACCAATATGATGGCGATGCCAATAGTTAGGAATACATATGTTTTTGAAACGTACTTCAACTTAACGGCTAATTTTTACTTGTTTGATCATCCTCTGGTATTGGAGGCGTTTTATCCTCGTTCTTTTCAATTTTCTGATTAGAATGGAACATTAATTCCCATAATTCAGAAAACTTATTGAATTCTTGAGTAAAGATGAGTGCAATTCCATTCATTATAACCTGTCCATCAAAAATATTTTCATATGCATTTTTTCTAAACCCCTTAATTTGGTAGCGCCCATCCTCTGTGATGTCGTACAAAATGCTAAAATTGCCAATGACCGGGTTTCCTTGTTGAGATTGATCTTGGCCTTGAATGTCTACCTCGCTTCCAACTTCGATGGTAAGTCGATCATTCAAGAATTTCTTTCTAGCAGCTATATCTAACTGTGTACGTTCTTGGGGTGAGGATCCTTGGTAATCAGTGAAGGTGTCTAAGTTAAAGGATACATCCACACCAGCATTGCCCAAAACGCTGTCTGAAAAAGCATTTAATTGATCTGAAATAGCCTCATTTATATTGTCTCTTGCAAAATTATCGAACCCGCCACTACCGCCATCATTCCCGGAAGATGGGTAGAAACGATTTAGAACTAACAAAGAAAATACTTGTTTGTTCAATTCACCTTCTTGCTCATTAACCTGTTGGATTCTGCCATAAACCTGCCCGCCTATAGAACCACGGTTGTCTTCAGGCATGTCTAAATCGAAGGAAATATCAGGGCGCATTAGTTCTCCGTCGATATTTAGGTAGACATAAAATGGGAGTGATTGCCTAAATTGATTTTTTAGATTAGGGTCGACCCCGCTTAAAGATGGTCCCATAAGTGGAGAGGCAGATGCCTCAACTTCATAAACAGCTTTTATTCGTAATTCAGCATCAAATGGATTACCAGACCAACGGATTTGTCCTCCAGGCATCAATTCGAATCTTCTATTAACCAATTGGTAAAGACTCATTTCGTAATGTCCTCCGTTTATTTCGTAAATACCACTTAGGGTCATTCTGCCATTTGGTTTCATTCTATAAGTGAATTCACCGTTTCCATGCACATTGAAGTTATCGTTCGATTGTTCGTTAATGACAATGGTAAAATTAGCATCGTTTTCTATATTGAAGTTGGCAGAAATATCGAATCCGGTAACTTCAGCTAATTCTTCCTGATTTTGGGTTAAGATGGAGTTTGGATTGTCCTTATTGACAAATACAACAACACCATCCCGTTCTTCCATATTTACACTTGCCGATGGCATTACATAAGTAATGTTGGTTACATCTTTAACCTGAGCATTGCCAGTTATAATTGGTATCTGTATATCTCCCTGAATATCTACATCAGCACTTATAACGGCCAGTCCATAAAATTTGTCATTGTCCTCTTTTGTAGAGTTCATCGCCTCAAATTGATCCGCTTTTATGCTTAGATTGAAGGTAGGATTTAGATAAGTTTCTGTTCCTATTTCCCCATTAAAAACTAAAGTGTTGTTTTTTGCATCCTTAACAGTGAAATTGTCCATTTCAATCAGATTATTGTTAACCTGCAAAATTTCATTTTCCAAGGTGAAAGGTGCATTAAGGGCAGTGAGTGTAAATTGTGCGTTGGTGAAATGCAGGTTTCCCGAATATTGAGGTTCAAGAAATGATCCGTTAACCGCAAATTCTCCTGTAAAATCACCTTGCCCATCCTTAATTGCTCCTAAGGAAAGGCCCTCTAACGCTTTCATTTTAAATTCATGAATATCTAATTTGAGATCTAGATTGGAGGTTTCATTTTGGGTGATATAATCTCCGGCCAAAGTAAGAATCACATCTCCTCCCTGTGTGTCTAAATTAAAATCATAGCGATTGCCCCCCAGCGCATCTCCTTCAAAAGTTAAGGTGCCAAAAGAGGTGTCGAGCAGCTCGAGATTTTGGATTGAAATGTCCGCGACTATTCCGGTGTCCGTCATTGGTTTCTCAAAAACCAACTCGCCTGACAGGATTCCCTTTGCAATTTCATCATTGGGGTTTAAATAGTCTAGAACTTCCTGGATGTCGAAATTGTTAAAAACTAAGGCGATATGCTCTTGTGAAATGTTTTGTAAGTCGTCTCTAAAACCAATTGACTGTTCATTCCTGGTTAACATAAAATCCGTAAACCCTAATTGTGTAGGAGTGTAAGTAAATTGATTTGTTTCTGGGATATTCCAAGGCTTAAAATTGAATGTTAGGTCCTTTGGGTTAACAGTATAAATTAATTCATCTCTGTTGCCGGAAATTTTCGAGTTAACATACATCATCGTGGTATCGTTATTAAAAGCCTTGAATACCAACTCCATTTCATTATTTTGCTGCACACCCGTAATCACAGTTTTTTGAATATCTAAGGGCCCTGCTTTTATTTCCTTAAAGTTTAAATTAAAATCGAAAAGTTCCTTGTCTGTATTAACATCCAGCAGAAGGCTGTCTAATTCATAACCATTGTAATTAATGTGGGGTGCGTTTACATTTGCTACTAATTTTCTTTCCTTTTCAGCAAAATCCATCGAAAGTGTGATAGTGTCTAAGTCCCTTAGATTAACAAAAAATACCTTATCGATGACGGGATCTGAAGAAAGCCTGCCCCTCACTTTAACATTAACTGGATTTTGAATGGAATCAATTCTACTAACATCGCGATAAAAATAACTGTATAGATGTGTTTTTAGTGCTTCTGTTAGATGCACAGGTTCAGAATTAGATTCTAGGTCTAGGTTTAATATTTTATTATTGATTTGAAGTGAAGTCGTATCTGGTTGCACATGAGCTAAGGCGCTAACATCTCCAAGTAAATAACTGCTATTGTCATATACCACTATTCCTCTGTCAATTACAGCAGCAACATCATAATTCTCCGAATTACCCTTAAAATCGGCATTTAAAATAAATCCTGCCCGAATATCCCTTGTAACCAATCCTAGACTTTGCAGATTAACCCCAATGACATCCAACGTGAGAAATGCTTCTGTATTAATTGAATCTAAAACAACGTAAGAACTTAAATTGAGATTTACATTGTCATCCTTATATTCAGATTTTAAATGGCCCTTTCCTTTTTCAAAGCTTCCGGATAATTCTAAATCTTTGATTTTGTAATTCTTTAGGTTTAAGGAATCAATAGTGGCCTTTAGGCGGGCATCTAAAGTGTTGATATTGTTGCCAATTCCATTTGCTTGTATTGTGGCGGTTAATGGACCTAATTGTTCATTTTTCAAGAGGTTTTGTAATTGAATATTCTGAAATTCAATCCCCGAATTGAAATCTATAATATCACCAAATCCAAATTTTCCATTGACTATAGCATTGCCTTGGTCTGTTTTTAATGTAAGATTAGCGATGATTTCCTCGCTAGTTCCTTTTGCTTCTCCTTTTAATAACAGTTGTTTGGGAAGCGAAATTCCCATTTGGGTTGTATCTAGAAAAACGGCTAAATCCTTGGGGGTAGTCACTGCTTCCAAACTATTGATTTCGTATGCTAAGGTTTCCGGGTTTGAAGGATTTGAAATAATTCCCGAGAGTTGTAAGCTAGTTTCTGGTCCCCAATTTACCTGTGTATTCCTAAGATCTATTTTCGAAAAAGCACCATTTGCGTTTATACGTCCAGATATCGTATGGATCTGTATTTTTTTAAAGTTGGCATTTTCGGACAGATCTTTTTGAAAATAGGTTGCCAATTCCGGATTAATATTGAAGTTGGGAATGTTGACATTGAGGTAGCCTGTTTCAGGATTTGAAATAAATTGATTCAAATCGTCATATGTAACTAGGAGGTCTCCTCGAAGTTTACTATTGTTTAGGCTTAAATTCAGATTTTTTAACTCGATATTGTTTTCATCTATTATTACATTACCCACCAATTCGTTAAGTGTTAAGCCTGATTGTTCATTAAAATTGGCTTCATTTATATTGGTTTTTACCAAGCCTTCTTTTAAAATTAACTCGTTGAACTCTAAATTCAATTCTGCCAATTTTATATTGTTTGGATTAAATTCCCCTTTGATGTTTGGAGATTTGCCATTTGTTAGCTCAAAGTAATTATTCTCGAAATCAGCACGATTGATTTCTAAGGCTATAGGTGGCCAAGTAAATTCTTGATTTGAAGCAGGGGTCGACTTGGGATCTTCAGTAATACCATTGGTAGAAAGATTCAAAACTATTTTAGAATTGAGGAGTTCTATATGGTCAATGGTATATTTAGGATCTTCTAGATTTATTGCAACAATGCTACCTGAAAGTTTTTCTAATTCTAAGTTGAGATTTAAATCGTCCAATTCAGAATTAAAGTGAAAATTAACCGTTTCAAAAGCTATATGTTCAAAAAGGAAAAATGGTAAGGGTGAATCTTCTGAACTAGTTGTGTCTTGCGGTTGAATCAAACTAATTTCTATATCAGAATGTTTCAAATTAACATTAGACACATCAAATTGAAGGCCATCTAAATCCATTTTCTCCATCTCTGCCTGTAAACTGCCAATTCTATAATTGCTATTCATTCCAGAAACAGCATCGTTAAATACAACTTTAATATCAGTAAGATCAACTTCACCAATAGAAAATGAGTAAGCCACTGCGTTTGTATCTGCCACAGTTGTGGTTGAATCTTGTGTGGCTAAGGCATTAACCAAAAATTGAAAACTGAATCCTTGCAAGGAATCTTTTCTAATTACATTGGCTCTAAGTCCTTCCCAGTTTACATTCTTAATTGCAATTTCGTGGTTGCTAATAATAGGCCATATAGGTAAATTAACTTCAAGGTATTTGGAGTAAACCAAGGTATCTTCTTTTGTGTCTTCAAGAAAAATGCCCTCAGCGACCAGATTTCCGCCAAATGAAAGATAAGCTTTGTCAATGGAAACCTCTGTACCCGTTTTATCGGTGATATAGGTTACAATCTTATTTACTATTATGCCTTGTCCCCAAGGACTCCTAATAAACATTACTAATAGGACAAAAAATAACAAGAGACCTAAAAAAATTCTTCCAATAATTCGGAGTACTTTTTTTAAAGGTCTAGGGATTTTTGTGGTTATGTTCTTGGAATCGTTCAGTTACATCCTAATTTTGAGCCATTCAAATTTAAGATTTACAGAATTGGAAAGTGTGTCTATACAGTAAAAATTTGTTGCAAACAGCACAAATTATGTAGGTTATGGGCAAAAATTTTTTTAGACTACTCTTGTTTGAAATGGCTCATAAAATTGTTGGGATGAGCACCGGTACGGAAATTTTGATTCAAATGATCTATGGACACCATATCTTGTTCTGAAATTTCAAAGTCAAAAATTAAAGAATTCTCAATTATTCGATTTTTATTGGTGCTTTTTGGAATAACTAAAATATCCTTCTGTAAATTCCATCTTAATATTATTTGAGCCACTGTTTTCCCATACTTAATAGCTAGTTTATTAAGTAGTTCATTGTCTAATATTTTTCCCCGCATCAAAGGTGACCATCCCTCAAAGGCAATTGAATGTTGATTGCAATAACCTAGTAAATCGGATTGGACCAGATGGGGGTGCCACTCGCATTGGTTTAACATTGGCAAATGTTCACCTTTCTGCTTCAAGTTTTGTAAATGTTCTATTGTGCAATTGCTAACACCGATGGCCCGAATCCTTCCCTCGTTATAAAGTTGTTCCATGGCTTTCCAGGATTCTTCATATTTGTCTGGAACCGGCCAATGAATCAGGTACAAGTCTAACACCTCCAACTTTAAAAGTTTCATGGACAGATCGAAGGCCTTTAAAGTTTTATCATATCCCTGGTCGTCAATCCAAAGTTTTGTAGTTACAAATACATCATTTCTATTTAAATCACTTTCTATAATTGCCTTGCCAACACTCTCTTCATTTTCATAAAAGGTGGCGGTATCAATTCTTCTATATCCAGCATTAAAAGCATCATGGATTGCATTTATTACCTCCGGACCACTTTTAGATTTATAAACACCTAAGCCTAAATAGGGTATTTCAATCCCATTCATCAACGTTTTGGTGTCCGTAATAGAAGAGGGAAATTTCATTTTATTGAGGATAGGTTTAAACTATTCTTCTGAATCGTCTACTTGAAATTCTAATGGAGAGTCATCTGAAGTCTTATTTTTTTTTGATAAGGAAATAAGTATGCCGCCTGCCAATGATGTAGCAATAACGCTTAGCGACAACCATTCAGGAAAATCGTAATGGTGTGATAGAATTAATTTAACACCCACAAACGAAAGTATTACTACCAAACTATATTTTAAATATTCAAACTTAGCCAACATATTGGCTAAGAAGAAATACATTGACCTTAATCCTAAAATGGCAAAAATGTTGGAACTGAAAACCAAAAATGGATCTGACGTAATTGCCAAAATTGCAGGCACACTATCTAAAGCAAAAAGAATATCTGTAAACTCTATAATAACCAGAGCAATAAATAACGGTGTTGCCGCCTTTATATGTCTAATTTGAATAAAAAAGCTTTGACCTTCCATTTTGGTGGTAACAGGCATAATTCTCCTTAAAACCCTATATACAAATGAGTTTTTTGGGTGATATTCTGCGTCTTTTTTAATGAGCATTTTTGCTGCTGTATATAGTAGAAATGCTCCAAAAATGTAGGTTGTAAAAAAGAATTTTTTAATTAGAACAACACCAAACAGAATCATTAACGCCCTAAAAACAATTGCTCCAAGAATACCCCAAAACAAAACGCGATGCTGATATTTTCTAGGTATTTTAAACGAATTGAAAATAACCGCTATAACAAAAATATTATCGACGCTTAAGGAAAGCTCAATCAAATATCCAGTAATATATTTAAGTGTAGCACCCCGCGGAGTTAGGTTATCGATGTTATCAACATTTCCTGAATAATACAGCCAATAGATTACCCCGGAAAAGATTAAGGACATACTAACCCAAATAATGGTCCACATAGTTGCTTCCTTAGTGGAAATAACATGAGCTTTTCTATTGAAAATACCTAGATCTAATGCTAGAAATAGGATAATGCAGAGAATAAAAATGATCCAAACGGTCATGCAATAATCAGTTCTTCTATTTAACTATAGAGTATTGGGAAGTTGCAAAGGTATTTAATTTCAACTTTACAAGAATTTTTATCTGTGCCCAAAAACAAATAATAATGACGAAAATCAACTTTTCAAAAAATATCCTGTAATATCTTGTGGTTTGAAAACTTAGACAAAATCCTAACGCTATAAATACGTATTAATATTTGTATTATTGTAACTTCTGAAGTTACAATTTCACTAAAAATATGATTAGGCTACTTTTTTTTTACGCATGTTTTTTTGGCGGTATCATTTGTTATCTTCTTGGTTTTAATGGAATGTTAGATGACAAAATTCCTTTAAAAGTTGAGGAGTTAAATAGGATTGGTGACAAAGTTGAAACTTTTAATTTGGTGTGGGCAGATGAGTTTGAAATGGACGGTGCACCGGATAAAACCAAATGGGGTTTTAATATTGGTAATGGCTCAAATGGTTGGGGAAATAATGAGTCTCAATATTATACGGATCGTCTAGACAATGCTAAAATTGATAATGGACATTTGGTCATAACAGCCAAAAAAGAAGCAATAAACAATTTTGATTATTCTTCTGCTAGAATGCTCACTAAGGACAAATTTGAATTTACCCATGGTAAGATAGAAATTCGAGCAAAATTGCCAAATGGTGGAGGTACTTGGCCAGCATTTTGGTTGCTTGGAGCGAATGTCGATGAAGTAGGTTGGCCAAAATGTGGAGAAATAGATATTATGGAACATGTTGGCAACAATTTGAATACCGTTCAAAGTGCAATACATACGCCTTCTAGTTTTGGAAACACTTCAAATTTAGGAGGTCAGAATATTGACAATGTTTCGGGTGAATTTCATATCTATACCTTGGAATGGACAAATGAGGAACTCATTTTTGCTGTTGACAATAATGTCCATTACACTTATAATCCATCAGAAATTAATGACAAAACATGGCCTTTTAATGAAGACATGTTTATTATTCTAAATATAGCTATGGGAGGTAATCTTGGAGGCAAGATCGATCCAGAATTTAAAGAAGCAAAGATGCTTATAGATTATGTTCGGGTATACCAGAAATAAATTTTATTCTCAATTCACTATAAAAATTTCTACTAACTTCTTGGTTAATTAAATAAACAAACATGAAAATTATATCTCGATTCATCATTGTCGTCTTATTAAGTATTTCTACATCTTCTTTTGCATTTAAAGCCAAAGAAAATTTACATAAAGCAGATTCGACTGATAATAAAACTGTGAATATTATCGAAACTAAAATAGATTCATTACTAGGCATAATGACTTTAGAGGAAAAAATAGGGCAAATGAATCAATATACAGGTTTTTGGGATGTTACGGGTCCTGCTCCAAAAGAGGGTTCGGCCGCCACTAAATATGATGATCTTCGCAAAGGTCTTATTGGTTCTATGCTTAATGTAACGGGCGCGGAACAGGTAAGGGCACTTCAAAAAATTGCAGTTGAAGAAACCCGTTTGGGAATTCCTTTAATTATAGGTTTTGATGTAATACACGGGTATAAAACAGTGAGCCCTATTCCATTAGCAGAATCAGCCAGCTGGGATTTAGAGGCTATTAAAAAATCAGCTGAAGTTGCCGCACTGGAAGCTGCAGCATCAGGCATTAACTGGACGTTTGCCCCTATGGTTGATATTTCAAGAGACCCGAGATGGGGAAGAGTTATGGAAGGAGCGGGAGAAGATACCTATTTGGGGAGTAAAATTGGAGTTGCTAGAGTTATGGGGTTTCAAGGTGATGATTTAAGTTCTAAACGCACAATAGCGGCCTGTGCAAAGCATTTTGCGGGATACGGTTTTGCTGAATCAGGTAAAGACTATAATACTGTGGACGTGGGTACTTCAACTTTATTTAATATCATATTACCTCCCTTCAAAGCTGCTAGTGATGCAGGTGTTGCCACATTTATGAACTCGTTTAATGAGCTTAATGGAATTCCTGCTACAGGTAATAGTTTCCTTCAAAGAGATATATTAAAAGGGAAGTGGAATTTTGATGGATTTGTTGTTTCCGATTGGGGTTCTATAATGGAAATGCTAAACCACCGTTATGTGGCAACAGGTAAAGATGCTGCAGAATTAGCCCTATTGGCTGGTTCGGATATGGATATGGAATCTCATTTATATATAGAACATATAGCTGATTTAGTGGAAAATAATGAGGTTTCGATTGGCTTAATTGATGATGCAGTGAAAAGAATTTTGCGAATAAAGTTCCAATTGGGCTTATTTGATGATCCCTACAGGTATTGCGATCCAAATTTTGAAAAAGAAACCATTGGAAGTAGACCAGTTCAAGATGCAGTCTTGGATATGGCAAAAAAGTCTATTGTTTTATTAAAAAATGAAGGAAATATTCTGCCGCTTGAAAAGTCTGGGTTGAATGTGTTGGTTGTCGGCCAACTAGCAAGGGATAAAACTAGTCCTTTAGGCAATTGGCGTTTAGGAGCAGATAATGGTACAGCTGTTTCACTACTTGAAGGTCTTCAGAAATATGATGGTAATAATTACACCTTTATCGAAGGTCCCAAAATGTTTGATGAAGAATTTTCGTTTCCAAAAGAAATTAAGATAAATAATAATGATTTATCCGGTCTTCAGGAAGTTATCAGTGCCGCTAGGAATGCAGATGTTGTTCTCTTGGCTTTTGGAGAACATGCATTTCAATCTGGTGAAGGAAGAAGTCAATCCCATATTTCCCTGCCTGGTGTACAGCAAGAGGCTATGGAAGAAATTTATAAGGCAAATAAGAACGTTGTATTGTTACTTCACAATGGGAGGCCATTAGCCATTGACTGGGCAGATAAGAATATTCCGGGTATTTTGGATGTTTGGCAATTAGGAACTCAAAGTGGAAATGCAATTGCAGAAGTAATTTATGGAGATTATAACCCTAGTGGAAAGCTCCCAATGACCTTTCCTAAATCGGTAGGGCAAATTCCGGTATACTACAATCATAAAAGTACCGGTAGACCAAAATTACCTGCACCCGATGAGGTGTTTTGGTCTCATTATACAGATATCGATAATGAACCGCTTTATCCGTTTGGTTATGGTTTAAGCTACACTACTTTTTCCTATTCTAACCTTAATGTAGATAAAGTCGAAAAAAACAAGGTTACTGTATCCTTTGAAATTAAGAATACTGGTAAACGCGAGGGTAGGGAGGTAGCCCAACTTTATATCCAAGATGTGGTAGGGAGTGTTACGCGTCCGGTTAGAGAATTGAAGGGGTTTGAATTAGTTAACCTTAAATCTAATGAAACCAAAAAGGTAACAATCCAACTCACAGAAAATGAATTAGGTTTTTACAATAATGATGGGAATTTTATTGTTGAACCAGGGGATTTTAAGGTATTTGTTGGCGGTAGTTCCAATACACAATTAGAAGGAGCCTTCAAATTAGATTAGGCTTATTCCTCAACTTTAAAACCTTGGATTGCTTTATTAGGCTCCATGATGGTAAAACCATTCCAAAAATTAGGGTCATATGCCGGCATATAAGTCGGCATAAAGATCTTTTCTGGAGTTATGCCTTCGTATTCTGAGGAACTGATGGTTTCTTGATCGAAAACAACTAATTCATATTTGGAGGTTTGCCTTCCGTCTATTAATAAATCCATGGAAAGCTCATTTTGTTTTCGAGGCCCTGAAACTTTTTTGTTTTTTTCAATTACTTTCAAAGGCCGGTCTACTTTAAAATAACTGCCTTCCACTAGTTCTAAGTACTTAGGGTTATATTTTCCATTTTCATCCTTTGAAAACAACATTTTCCCCTCATAGCGTATCCGCCTATAAACTATTCCGAATAGATTAAAATTACTAAGTCGTTTTACATTTTTAAAGTCTAATCGTACAATACCAAAATCCTGTACGTCTATATACATTGTACCTGAATAATCCTTACTGCCTTTTGGCTCGAAGTTTATTATATAAACAGGATTGTCGTTTATTGTAGAAAATCCTGTTTTGGTGAATCTATATCTGTTATCCTTTTCGAGAACATCAAATTGTGCATCCTCATTTAAGAACAATGCATTGTATAATTTTGAAATCTGTCCTTTTACTGAATTGTAAAAATTGTCGTTTGGTTTTGGCGGTGTTGTGTCTAGCTTCTCCTCTAATTCCTCATTAAAATCTTCCTCTAGCTCATCAACATCTACTTTGGTGCCAATAATACCTGATTTAATTTTTAAATAGGAGCTAGATTTCACATTTTCTTTAAAAATCTGTTGCAACTTTTCAAGGACGCCATCGGCCGTTAAGTCTTTATTTTTATCGTATAGTTCGGCGCCTTTACCAATATCTAATTTTAGTTTCGAATAATTTCCATAGGCAGTACCTGCCATCTCCCTATAATAATTACTCTGCTTGGGGATTTTTGCCCCCAATTCATTAAACAGCTGTTGGTTAAGTTCTGTAATGGTTGATTCCTTTATATCAAAATCAATATTGTCAAGATTATTCAGCTCACTTTTCCGTATAAAAAATTTTCTCGATGTAAAATCTTTATTGTAATTCTTATCTAATCGTTCCTTTACTTTTTCTATAACTTCCTCTGCGGTTAGGGGATTGTCCGTTAAAAAAACCTGCTCTAGGTTTATTGTATTTTCAATGAGTTCTAGGGTATTAGGGAGGGGATCTGCTAATGCATAGTTTTTTGAATTGTAACCCATATAAGAGACTGTTAAAGAATCGGTAGCTTGAGGCTTTTTTTTCAAAACAAAACCGAATACACCCTCCTCATTTGTAATTACACCTTGATTCTTTCCAAATTTTATGGTGGCATATGCGAGTGGTTCTTTGGTCTTTGAATCTATAACCTGAGAATGGTATTCTTGGGAGTATGTAGCGATGCTTATGAAATAGAAAAAAATTAGATAGAGTTTTTTCACCTAAACTGGTTTTTATTAATAGATGGTAAATTGGTTAAAAAGGTTGCCTAAACGGTATTTAATTGACGAATTAAAATTAGGTTTGTTACAATTTATTGCAAAACAGTTATTTATATAAATTGTATAAATGTGAAAATGAAAAACCCACTCTTAAAGTGGGTTTTATTTTGTGTCAAAATTAGTCAAGTATATATTACTATACGGTTACCATGACTTTAACAAAATTCTTAATCCTGAGCGGACTAGTTTAACATCACCTCCATTTTCCCTATGTTCTGCCCAAGCTTTTGAGCTTGCCTCATTCTCTGAATCAGTTCTGAGGGCGTTTGCTCCTGCCATCGCCGCTTTAAAATCCTTAAAGCCATTAATAACCCATGCGTTTACCCCATCTGGACCATGACCTACTGTTATTCTCCCCATCATGTTTAAACGACCTGCTGGATTATGTTTGCCAATGGCATTTTCATAGGATTCGACCCATTTAGACATATTGTCCACATCTAGCAAATAATACCTTTGAAATGGGTGAGGTTCATTGGCATTTCCATATATGGCCAATCTTGTTCCCATTGCAGAACTAAATCCATCTTTCATGTGCTGGTTGACACGGGTAATAAAAAGACTCCATGTGTCATTATCTCCACCTGCATACATTCCCCCTAAAGCATCTAAACTTCCTGAAAAAACTACTGAATGGGTAAAATTGTTACTGCTATCATTAAAATGATTTTCATACAATCCCACATTTACATTTGCAGGTTTGTGTTTAGAGAAATAGTCGTCGAATAATTTAAAGATTGTAGATACATCTTGGGATTCAACAGAAAAATTATAAACTGTAAAGTGTACATCTTGAGCTTGAGTCTGTAGCCCAAAAAACAGACAAAGAATAAAAACTAAGTTTTTCATAATAAAAGAATATTTTGGTTGATAGTTAATAGACCTAGAAGATACTAAATTAAACCCAAACTAAATGAAAAAAACAATCACAAACCTATTCATTGTGAGCAAGTTTGATTTAGAATTAATTGTTACGGAAAAGATTAATCGGTCAAGTATTCCTTAACATATAAAACTAAGTCATTACCATGTAGGTTTTTGGCAATAACTTTTCCTTCAGAATTTAATAAGAAATTAGCCGGTATCGTTTGTAGTCGCACCTCTTTCATTAAAGGTGAATCGTCTCCAGCTAAATGAGAAGCATGGATCCAATGAGCCGCATTATCTGTTTTTATTGCATTTTCCCAACCCTTAAGGCTATTCTCCAATCCATAGGCAACAATTTGGAAACCTTTATTATTAAATTCCTTCCAAAGAGGCAGTAATATTTCTCGATTTTCTTTTCTACAAGGTGCACACCATGATGCCCAAATATCAATGAGGGTTAATTTTTCCCCCAATACTTTATTTATGGTAATAGTGTCCTGAGATAATAGGGGTAATGCGGAATTTGGAAATGTGTCCCCCACCATTAATGGAAGGTTATTTTTATCACCTTTTTTACAAAGTTCAAAAACCCATGGGTTTTCTATTGAAGATTCCTTCCATTTTTCGCATTGATCGACCAACAATTCAGGAATTCGCTCATAATCTTTTTCTGGGCTTACCCATCGGACTCCGACCATAGCAACATAGAACTGATCCGTTTTGGCAGAAAAGTCTATCATATACTCTTTATAATTGGCAATAGCTTTTTCTTTTAAAAGCAATTGTGAGCCTTCTTCAACCTTCCAATGTCTTCCCTTTAAAAATTTGTTGTAGGCTTCAAATTTTAAATCACGTAATTCTGCAATTTGTTTATTTAATTCTGATGGGTTCAGGAAGGAAAAATTTTTCTGAAACGATTTTGCCGAGCTTTCAATTTGAATATTATCGCCATTTTGCCAAACTATCGGCATATAATTTGAGGATTCTAAATCTGTATTTTGTAACTTTTTTGCTGATTCACCTGGGGTTTGAACTACTATTTCTAGTAAAGTTGGTACAATGGCATTTGGTAAATTTTTAAATTCAAAACTTCCATCTAGCTTCACTTCAGATGAGTCTAAAACAGTTCCAAAATAAGAGGAGGCAACATCCCAGAGACTTTCAGGTTTAATTAAATAAACAGTGTAATTAGTATTTTCTGTTTCTGTAAGCTTTCCTGAAATCATTGTTCTTGAATTGCAAGCTGAAAAAAATGCTATTATAAAAACTAGAAGAAAATGCTTGAAACCTGTTTTTAAGACCATTAGAGAAAATAATAAACAAAAAAACCCGCATATAGTTTGCGGGTTTCTCGTGGTACCTCCAGGAATCGAACCAGGGACACACGGATTTTCAGTCCGTTGCTCTACCAACTGAGCTAAGGTACCTTCGAAGTGATTCTTATCACATCTTCTCTTAACGAGCGTGCAAATATATATGCTAATTTAAAAAACACAAAAGGAATTTCTAAAAATTTGGTTTTGTAAATTTGAGCACACTAAATTATTTATGAATCTAGTAGTAGATGTAGGAAATTCCGCTGTTAAATTGGCCGTATTCGATAATGGGGAACTTATTGAAAAAATTCGATGCGAATATTCCCAATTTTCGTTAGAAATTGAGAACCTTTTAAAATTGCATCGACGTATTTCAGCTTGTATTAGTTCAAATGTGGGCAATATGCAAATCGAACAAATTTTGGAAGATTTGCAAGACATATCCCATTTGAAGTTAAGTTCTCTATTAAAATTCCCATTTACAATTAAGTATAAAACTCCTGAAACCTTGGGTGTCGACCGTCTTGCATTGACCACGGCTGCATTTTATGCATATCCTAATAAAGATGTATTGGTAATCGACGCAGGGACTTGTATAACTTTTGATTTTATAAATAGTTCAGGCCAATATTTGGGAGGGAGTATTTCACCTGGCCTTAAAATGAGATATCAATCACTTAATCATTTTACTGCAAAACTTCCATTGTTAACTAAAAAACAACCAGAAAGTTTTATTGGTCAATCAACTGTCGAAGCCATACATGTAGGTGTTGTTTGCGGTACTGTTGCAGAAATAGATGGAATGATTCAGAGATTTACTGAAGAATATCCATATTTAACAGTTATTTTAACAGGGGGTGACAGCAATTTTTTGTCAAACCAATTAAAAAATAGCATCTTTGCGAACTCTAATTTTCTTTTGGAGGGTTTAAACCACATTTTGGATTTTAATAGGACGTAATGATCAAGAAACTGATCCTAGTAGTTTTTAGCTTATTTTTTTATTCTTCATTTGCTCAACAAAGTACCGCTTCGCCATACTCGTTTTATGGTATCGGATCCTTAAAATTTAAGGGAACTGTTGAAAACAGAAGTATGGGGGGAATTAGTGTTTTTACAGATAGTATACATTTGAACCTTCAAAACCCTGCATCTTTTGTAGGCCCTAACCTCGAAATGTGGAATAATGAGAGTAGACCAGTAAAATTTAGTGTTGGGGGGAGTTACTCTAGTTCTAGGCTGAAATCTCAAAGTTCTACAGCTGATGCTAATGCCACTACTTTTGATTACCTAGCGTTGAATTTTCCAGCGGGTCGTCTTGGTTTTGCTTTAGGACTTATGCCGCACAGTGCAGTTGGTTACAAGCTTGAAACGATAGATGGAGACCGATTAACCAATCGGTATGTTGGTGAGGGTGGTTTGAACAAAGCTTTTTTGGGAGTTGGTTATAACATTAGTAAGGGGCTTAATATTGGATTGCAAGCCAGTTATAATTTTGGAAATGTTCAAAATAATGCCCTTAAATTACTATATACAGATGAAGGTGGATTAGTTCAGTTTCAAACAAGAGAGAACAATAGGTCTGATTTAAGTGGAATAAATTTCAACATTGGTATGAATTACAAGACAATGTTGACCAATAAATTGGAATTAACCTTGGCAGCTACGTATTCTCCAGAGAGTAATTTGGCTTCTGAAAATAAGCGTAGCTTTTCAACAATTTTATTCAATCCAGCAACTGGAGGAGAGGCAGTGGTGAGCACCGTAGATGCAGATTTAGAATCAGTTAATTTGAGAAATACTGATTTAACCTTACCTTCGCGATTATCAGTTGGTGGTGGATTGGGCGGTCCTAGAAAATGGTTTGTTGGGGTTGATTATTCATCACAAAGCACAAGTAAGTTCGGTAATCCGATTTTCGATATACAGGAAACAAATTTTGTAAATGCGTCCACAATTGCAATCGGTGGGTTTTATATTCCGGATTATAATTCCTTTTCAAATTATTGGAAAAGAATTGTTTATCGAGCTGGAGTAAGTGCAGGGCATACAGGATTAAAGATAAATGGAGAGGATATTAGGGAGTTTGGCATGTCTTTTGGAGTAGGATTACCGATGAGCCGTTCTTCGTTATTCCATAATGCAAATTTGGGCATCGAATTGGGACAAAGAGGGACGACGAATGAAAATTTAATACAAGAAAACTTTTTCAATTTTCATTTAAGTTTGTCTTTAAACGATAGATGGTTCGAAAAAAGAAAATATTATTAATAAACTCAATAAAATAACTTAGATATGAAGACGAGAGTTACTTTAATATTAGCAGCACTTCTTCTGGCATTTAATTTTGGTTTTGCGCAACAGGATGAGGAAAGCATGACTAATCTTACAATTTTTACAGATTACTACAAGAGCAAGAAATTTGACGAGGCCTACGAGCCTTGGATGAAAGTAAGGAATAAGAGTCCAAAATTTAATAGGGCTATATATGCCTATGGAGATGATATTCTTGAGCATAAAATTGAGAAATCTTCGGGTGCTGAAAAGAAAAAGTATATAGAGGATTATATGTTGTTATTAGACCAAGCGGCTGAGAACTATCCTAAATATTATCCTCTTGGAACTGTTTTGGATAAAAAGGCAGAGTTAATGTACGATTATAAAGATGTTTTAGGAGCTAATGATAAGCAAATCTATGATGCTTTTGATAAGGCTTATAAAACTGACATTGATAACTTTACAAGCCCTAGGGGACTATATATTTACTTTTCAACTATAGTTGATTTGTTTAATGCAGGTCAGGTTGATCTTCAGAATGTTTTTGATAAATATGATGATGTAACTGATAAAATTGCCACGGAAGTTGAGAACTATTCTGAAAAATTAAATGAATTGGTTGCAAAGGAAGAGGCTGGGCAAAAATTGACTTCAAAAGAAGAGCAATACAAAAGGCAGTATAATAGTTACCTTGAAAACTATGACAAAATTAATGGAAGCATTGATAGCAAATTAGGACAATTGGCCGATTGTAAAAATCTTATTCCGTTATATAATAAAAACTATGATGCTAACAAAACCGATCCAGTTTGGTTAAAAAGAGCTGTTAGCCGTATGTATAATAAGGAGTGTACAGATGACCCACTTTACATTAAGTTGGTAAAGGCATATGATGAAACAGCTCCTTCTGCCGATACAAAATACTTTGTTGCCACCTTGTTGTTCAAACAAGACAAAGACAAAGAAGCTATGGAATACTTAAATCAATCATACGATTTAGAGAAAGATCCATACAAAAAAGCAAAATTGGCTGAACGTATTGCGGGAAGCTTAAAATCTAAAGGTCAGTATGGTCAGGCTAGACAATATTATAGAGAATCATTAAAGTTAAATCCATCCAATGGAAGACCTTATTTGATGATTGCAAATATGTATGCCGCAAGTGCTAACAATTGTGGTGATTCCCACTTTACTAAAAGAGCAGTGTTCTGGTTGGCAGCAAATGAAGCTAGAAGGGCTGGTAGCGTTGATCCTACATTAAGGTCAGCAGCATCTCAAACAGCTGCAAACTATGAGGCCAAGGCTCCAACAAGAAGTGAAATCTTCTCAGAGGATATGTCTGGAAAAACAATCAATATTGGATGCTGGATTGGCTCTAGTGTACAAGTACCTAAATTGTAATTGGTTAATAACAATCTTCATATTATTTATAGCATGGTCGCAGTATTTTCTGTGACCATGTTTTTTTCATGTAAGGACAACTTTAAGGAGGTTCAAAAAATTGGTATTACACAAAATGAGCCTATTAGTGAGGCAAGGGGTATCAATTTGAAATATACGGATTCTGGTGAGGTTAAAGCACACTTGGTAAGTCCAAAAATGTATGACTATAGTAACAGGGATTTCCCCTTTAATGAATTTCCTGACGGAATAAAACTTACCATTTTTGATGATAAGGGAAATGAAAATTATATTTTCTCTGATTATGCTGTTTATTATGGTAGAACCAAATTGATAGATCTTCAGGGTAATGTTCAGCTCATAACAAATATGAATGATACACTTCTTACGGACCAGATCTATTATGATGAGATTCGTCAATGGGTTTTTACCAATTATCCCGTAACCATAATATCTAAAGGCAACGTCAGTGAAGGGAATATTTTAGATTCAGACCGAAATTTTAAGGAACTTCAACTTATGGAAGGACGTGCTGACGTTTACGTGAACGATAATAATTAATTATCTTTGAAGCGAAATAAATCGACTTATGAAATTGATGAAATTTTTCCAGTATGTATACCTTGTATTTGTTGTACTCTTCATATATGACGGTATTCAACATTACAATGATGGCACAAACCGAATGTGGGTATCTTTTGCTTTGGCTGGTTTAGCGCTTTTCATGTTTTACTTTAGGAGAAAATATAGAAAGAAGTTCGAGCAACAAAATCGTAAATAATTCCATTTCATGGAGACCGCTTGGTTGATTGTAATTTTAATGCTGATTCTTTCAGCATTTTTTTCTGGTATGGAGATAGCCTTCGTTTCTTCCAACAAAATTCATATTGAAATTGAGAAGAAAAAGGAAGATTTTCTTGCCGGAATTTTAACCAAAATAACTGATAGGCCATCCAAATTTATTGCCACTATGCTCATTGGCAACAATATTGCTCTGGTAATATATGGTTTTTTAATGGGAGATATATTGGTGGATTGGTTTCAGTCTATGCTTCCGGCGAATTCAACCGTTGTCAATTATTTATTAAATGATTTGAGTTTATTAAGTCAAACGGTTATATCTACCCTCATTATATTAATTACTGCGGAATTTCTTCCCAAAGTATTTTTTCAGATTTACTCCAATACGTTTCTTCGACTATTTGCTGTGCCAGCCTATTTATTTTATATGCTATTTACCTATATCTCAGATTTTGTCATCTGGATTTCAAATAAAGTATTGAAGTATTTTTTTAAGGCAGATGGGGACGATGTTAAATTGGCCATGACAAAGGTGGAATTAGGTCATTACATAAGTGAACAAATGGAATCTATAGAGGAAGACGATGAGGTTGATAGTGAGATACAGATATTTCAAAATGCCTTAGAGTTTTCAGAGGTTAAAGCGAGAGCAGTAATGATTCCAAGGACGGAAATTGTTGCAGTAGATGTTACGGATTCCGTTAAAAATGTTAATGCACTATTTACTTCTACCGGACTTTCCAAAATATTGGTTTATAAAGGAACCATTGATGATATTGTGGGCTATGTTCATTCTTTCGAACTATTTAAAAAGCCAAAATCACTTTCTTCTATATCTCGCCCAGTATTGTATGTCCCAGAAACCATGCTTGTTAAAGATATACTAAACATGCTTACCAGAAGGCGAATGAGTATGGCCGTTGTTATAGATGAGTATGGAGGAACTGCGGGTATTATGACGATTGAAGATATAGTTGAGGAACTTTTTGGGGAGATTGAGGATGAGCATGATACAGTTGTGCTGATAGAGGAGCAATTGGACGAACGAAACTATAAATTTTCGGCGCGTCTGGAAGTGGATTACATAAATGAAACTTATAAATTAGATCTGCCTGAAGGCGAAAACTATGAGACTTTGGGCGGTCTAATAATGGATGAAACTGAAGGTATCCCAGATGTAAATGAAGTAATTCTCATTGAAAATTTTCAGTTTAAAATCTTGGAAGCATCCTCTACGAAAATAGATGTGGTATCCCTTAGAATCCTTGAAGAGGACTAATCTTCTAAACCATTAATAAATCTGTTAATCGGCTTTTTTTTATTCATTTAAAATGGTATTTTCGCGCACTTATATTTTAGAAAATTTTCAATAAAAAATGGCAGTTTTAAATAAAATCAGACAACGATCACTGTTTTTAATTTTGGTTATTGCTTTGGCATTGTTCTCATTTGTTCTTGCAGACTTATTCAAGAATAGCAGTGCCCTTACAGGTGGTTCACAAGATGTTGTCGCAACGGTAAATGGAGAGGATATTAACCGCACAACGTTTGCGGATAGGGTAGAATTGATGCAACGCCAAATGGGTCCGGCTTCAACATCCACCCAAGCCATGGATAGGGTATACAATCAACAAGTAAAAGAAGTGTTGATTGAACAGCAATTACAGGAGTTGGGTTATACCGTAGAACAGGCAGAAACAAGAGAGCTTTTAAGGAATGCTTTTGCCTCCTATCCAGAATTTACTAATGAAGCAGGCATGTTCGATGAAGCTAAATTGAATGAATATATTGCCAACTTAAAGGCAATTGCGCCCCAACCTGCACCTCTTGGAAACTTTCAAATGACGTATGCCGATTGGGTTAATTATGAAGCTACTTTAGGTAGAAATGCACAAGAACAGGCATATTACAATATGATTAAAGCTGGCTTAAATGCAACTTTGGGAGAAGCTGAGGATGAATATATGTTGGAGAGCAATACAGTGGATGTTCGTTTTGTTCAACTTCCATTTACAAGTATCGCTGATAGCTTAGTTGAAGTTACTAAATCTGATATTAAAAACTATATAGATAAGAATCCAGATCAATATCAAGTTGAAGATTCTAGAGATATTGTTTTTGTTGAATTTACAGAGCAACCAACTGTTGAGGATGAAGAAGCCGTAAAAGAAAATTTATTGGCACTTCTTCAAAATAGGGTGGAGTATAATAAGGAAACAAAAACCAATGATTCAGTATATGGTTTTAGGGATTTAACTGCCGATAAAATTGGTGAGTTTGTAAATTCAAATTCAGATATACGTTATTCCGATAACTTTATTTTTAAGAATGCACTTCCGCTGAACTACAGAGATAGTATTTACGATTTGAATGTCGGTGATATTTTTGGTCCATATAAAGATGCTGGCTATTATAAGTTAAGTAAAGTGGTGGCTGAAAAACAAATCCCAGATTCAGTAAAATCTCGTCACATACTAATTCCATACATCGGTGCGCAAATGGCACAACCAGATGTAATTAGAACTCCAGATCAGGCCAAACAGTTGGCAGATAGTTTATATAATGTTCTCCAAAAGAACAAATCTAAATTTGGAGAATTTGTTACTGAATATTCTTCTGACCAAGGAAGTGTAAATAATGGTGGTGAGTACGATTTTCATAGTTTCGGGACTATGGTTAAGCCATTCAATGACTTTGAGTTTGAAAATGCTCCGGGCAGTATGAAAGTTGTTGAAACTGTGTTTGGATACCATATCGTGGAAGTGTTGGAGCAGTCATCAAAGAAGCGAGCTATTAAGGTGGCTACTATTGCTGAGAAAATTGAGCCTTCTGAAAATACGATAGACGAGGTTTTTAATGAAACTTCAAAATTTGAAATAGCTATTAAGGAAAAGGCTTTTCGTGATGTCGCAAAAGAGAATGGATACAACGTTAGACCTGTTAACAATATCAAAGAATTACAGGAAATGCTTCCAGGTTTAGGAAATCAAAGAACTATCGTTAGATGGGCGTTTGAGGATGAAACTGATTTAGGTGAGTTCAAGAGATTTTCTTTAGCCGGTGGAGGTTATGTAGTTGTTCAATTGGTTGGTAAGCACAAAGCTGGATTAATGGATCCTGAAAATGCATCTGCAACTGCAATTGCAGAAATTAGGAACCAAAAGAAAGCTGAAATGTTGAAATCTAAAGTTTCTGCAACCTCACTTGATGATATAGCAAAGAACAACAATACTTCAGTTAGGACTGCCGCTGCCGTGAATATGAAAAATCCAACTTTGGCCGGTGCTGGTTTGGAGCCTAAGGTTGTAGGTGTAGCTTTTGGATTGAAAGAAGGTGAAATTTCTGATTTGGTTGTTGGAAACAAAGGTGTCTACAAAATTGAAGTTACTAAGAAAACTGATGCGGCAAAATTGGATAATTACCAGGGTGTTTTAAGTAGATTGAATAGCTCCGCTGGTGCGAATGTTCAAACCAAAGTGTTTGATGCACTTAAGAATGCTGCAGAAATAGATGATTACAGAGGAAGATTTTATTAATTAAAAATTCCATAAAATATTAAAAAGCACTGATTTTCAGTGCTTTTTTTATAGAATTAAATTATGATAGGGTATGATTACGTTAAATCCTTTTTCTTGAAAATAGGTGTAAGGTTCTTCCTCTGTTGCAGCCAAAATAAAATCGCCACCCCATGCCCCTAAACTTTTTAGGACTCCTTTGAAGTCCGGAAATCTGGTAGATATTGGTTCTTCGTCTAATGCCCGGGAAATAAAGCCCTCATGCTGATTTATTAAATCCTGAAAATTTTTAAAATCTGCCGTAGCTAGTATATTTAAAGTTAATTTTGAAATTCTGTCAGTAAGACCGATAGTATTTTTATTTTTTCTGTATGTGGCAATTGCCTTTCTGCTATTTTGTTTTTGGTTTAGATAAACAAAATAAAGATTGTCTTTAAAGGCTGGATCAAATTTTACTGATGAATAATTAGCTTTACCATTTTTCAATTCGTAAGTAATGGGTCCATTTGCCGTTGCACATGCAATATCGTAGCCGCTACCTCCGAAGGTTTTTCCTAATAAGGTAAAAGGGTTTACATCTGCCCATTGACTAATCAGTGATATGAGAGTACTTGAGCTTCCCAATCCCCAATTAGTATTAAAATCTAAAAATGTTTCAACTTTAAAGCCTGTTTGGTTGACGAGAAAACTTGGGTTAAGATTTCTAGCCTCTTTAAAAATAGAAATTAACCTAGCTTTTTTGTCAACCTCAATATTATCTGTATTTGCAGATAATTCGTCAAAATTGATAAATGTTTCAAACCAAATTTCACTATTGTGGTCATAGCTTTTCCAATTAATACCATCAATATCTGCCGATTCAATTAGAATCGATTGTCCCAATTTTGTTGGTAGGGCTAGGGATAATGCACCATCCAAGACGGCATATTCTCCGGTTAGTAACAATTTGCCGTTAGCCTTGAAGGATGTTGTCATTCCCTCATTTTATTTAAAGCTTCAGAAACGGCACTGTGAGAAACATGAATGTCTTGAAATTTGGGGATTAAGATTGATTTTTCCTCCTCATTGGCTCCAAATTGGTTTAAAATATTCATTAGGTGCATTTTCATATGCCCCTTCTGTATTCCTGTTGTAACCAGGGACTTTATGGCAGCAAAGTTTTGCGCTAATCCTGCTACGGCTACTATTTCCATCAATTCTTCCGCATTTGGTCTATGCAACATTTCTAATGAAAGTTTTACCAATGGATGAAGGCTAGTTAAACCGCCAATTGTACCTAAGGCCAATGGAACTTCAATCCAAAACTTGAAAATATTATTATCTACAATAGCATGAGTTAAGCTTCTATATTGTCCAGATTTTGAAGCATAGGCATGAACGCCGGCCTCAATAGCCCTAAAATCGTTTCCAGTAGCTAAAACAACGGCATCGATACCATTCATAATCCCTTTATTGTGGGTTACGGCACGATAAGGTTCAACCTCCGCAATTTTAATCGCTTGTACAAAGCGTTCGCAAAATTCTTGGCCTGATATATCTCCTTCCTGTAATAGGTCTATATTACAACTGACCTCAGCTCTTACCAAACATTCAGGCACATAGTTTG
The DNA here is from genome assembly GCF_015476115.1 of Aegicerativicinus sediminis. Lineage (GTDB taxonomy): Bacteria > Bacteroidota > Bacteroidia > Flavobacteriales > Flavobacteriaceae > Aegicerativicinus > Aegicerativicinus sediminis. The sequence goes on from NZ_CP064295.1 coordinate 2,346,904, forward strand.
ATAGAATACTCATAACCACTTTTGGGTAAATTGTTTCATCTTCAAACTGCTTGAATGTTTTTGCTTCCCTTCTTAAAGTATTAGCAAAACTCTCTAGGCAAGAATTGATAAAGTTTGCACCCATTGCATCGCGAGTGTCGAACTCGGCATGAATTTGATAATAGTTTTCTAGTTCGGAAGTCTTATCAATTAGTTTAACACTTAAAATTCCACCACCCCTCTTTTCCATATTTTTGGTTAATGGTTTGGTTTCATCAAGGATCTTGGGTTTTAATTCTTCAAAAAAACTGAATAAAGCCTCACTGCTGCCCCTATAGATAATATGTACCTGTCCTATTTTCTTGGTAGATATCACCTCAGCTTTAAAACCTCCACGTTCCAGCCAAAATTTTGCTGCTTTACTAGCCGCGGCTACGACTGAACTTTCTTCAATCGCCATAGGTATAGTATAAGGATGTCCATTAATTAAAAAATTTGGAGCTACCCCAAATGGCAGATAATAATTCGTTATGGTATTTTCAATGAATTCATCATGTAGTTTTTGGAGTTTTTCATCACTACTCCAATACTGTTTTATGATATTCTTCGCCTCGTTAGAATCTGGAAAATAGGTAGATACAATCCAATCTATTTTTTTGTTCTTAGAAAGTTTTGAAAATCCTGAAATGGTCTTGCTCATTTTGTTTTATAATGAAAGTGCAAAGATATCAATCCCGACGGAGTAATTCTCTTCTGCTCTTGAAGCGATTTAACACGAAATATCCTCAAATTTTATTCAAATTTTAGTAAACTTGGTCACTTTTTGTTTAAAATTAATTTTTTGGTTCAATTTTTAACGATTTTCTATACTTATAACTTTTGAAACCTTACTCTAACTAAAATTTATTTTTTATGACAGCTACAGTTTTAGCTAACCAAAAGAAGCTTTTCGGACATCCTGTTGGTTTGTATATTTTGTTCTTAACAGAAATGTGGGAACGTTTTTCATATTATGGGATGCGTGCCATTTTGGTATTATATTTAGTGGCAGAAACCGCCTCTGATAACCCTGGTTTGGGTTGGGCAAATGATAGTGCTATTGCATTATATGGTTGGTACACCATGTTCGTTTATGTAGCCTCAATACCTGGGGGTATAATCGCGGATAAAATACTGGGCCAAAGGAAATCGGTTTTTGTTGGTGGTCTTCTCCTTGTAGCTGGTCATAGCGTCTTAGCAATCGAGCAAATGTGGGCCTTTTATTTAGGTCTTATTTTGATTGTGATGGGTGTGGGTATGTTGAAACCTAATATCTCAACTATGGTTGGGGGATTGTATCCGAAAAACCAACAGAATAAAAGAGATATGGGTTTTTATATTTTTTACATGGGAATCAATTTGGGAGCAGCAGCGGCAGCTCTTATAGTTGGTTATGTTGGTGAAAATATAGGATGGCATTATGGATTTGGATTGGCAGGTATCGGTATGGGTGTTGGCCAATTGACTTATTGGTGGGGTCAGAAGTATCTTAAACATGTAGGTAATCTCGTTATTGATGATCGAGATGATGAAAATGCTAAGGAAAGTAAGAATCTCTTTTCTGCAATTTTCAAACATACCAATTCTATTATTGGATTTTCAATTACTGTTGCTTTAGGATTAGCAATTTGGTTTTTAGGAGGCTCATGGTCTTATGGTCTTTTAGTTATAGCTTTAGCTTTTGCTGTGGGTGTTGGAGTCGTGGTTTATAACGATGGAAATAAGGTTGAAAAAGATAGGATTTTAGTTACCTATTTATCGTTTTTAATCATCATAATTTTTTGGGGAGCTTTTGAACAGGCTGGTGGTTTGTTAAATGTTTATGCTGCTCAAAAAACAGATTTGTCATTAGGAAGTTTTATGGTTCCGGCAAGTTGGTTTCAGTCGGTTAATGCCATTTTTATCTTGGTATTTGCAACTATAGTTGGAAGTTTTTGGGTATGGTGGAAGAATAGGGGAAAGGAATCTTCCTCGTTGTTTAAGATGGCCATAGGTGTAATTATAATGGGCTGGGGATTTTTCTTCATGTCTGTGGCAAGTAAAGAAGTTGGTTACGATGCAGCCGGAGAAGTAATTCAAAAATCTGGTATGCAATGGCTCGTTTTAGCTTATTTATTTCATACACTAGGAGAACTATGCGCATCTCCAGTTGCATTATCATTTATTACAAAATTAGCTCCAGAACGTTGGATGGCCTTTATGATGGGGGCTTATTTTGCGGCTACTGGTCTAGGAAATAAGGTTGCCGGTCTTTTAGGAGAATCTGCCTCAGAATTTGGTGAGTTTGCCATTTTTACCGGAATTGCTGTTTTCTGTACAATATTCGGTCTATTAGTTTTGGCAGTTTTAAAACCGTTAAAAAGGTTAACTCACGAAGCTGAAAATTTAGAAGGTAAAGATGAGCAACAAGAAGGTTACGAATTAGCTGATCCTAAATTAAACGATTAATTCCTAAGCTAATGACTGCAAACACTGATTTTGAAAGCCTATTCAAGGATAAGGTTTTAGGACATCCGGCAGGATTATTTGTTTTGTTTTTCACCGAAATGTGGGAGCGCTTCTCCTATTATGGTATGCGGGCCTTATTGGTTATGTTTTTTACTGCCTCATTGTTGGATGGTGGTTGGGGATGGCCCAGAGAGCATGCCTTTGCCATATTTGGAACTTATACTTCCTTGGTCTATCTCTCAACACTGCTGGGAGGTTATATGGCCGATAAGAAAATTGGTTATAGATATGCTGTTCTTGTCGGTGCCTTACTAATGACAATTGGCCATGCTTGTATGGCCATAGAATCTCCCGTTTTTATTTATTCAGGACTTACTTTTTTGGTATTTGGAAGTGGGTTCTTTAAGCCCAATATGACTTCGATAATTTCAGAAATGTATGTAAATAAACCAGAAAAAAAGGACGGGGCCTATACCATTTTCTACATGGGTGTTAACTCGGGTGCCTTTTTGGGAATTCTACTCTGTGGTTATTTAGGTGAACAAGTAGGCTGGTCTTGGGGTTTTGGTCTCGCCGGAATATTCATGTTATTTGGTTTACTTCAATTTTGGTTTGCACAGAACATATTTGGGGATATCGGTTTAAAACCCGGAAAAGTAGAGAATACCACTGCAAAGGCGAGAAATGATAAATCAAAATTGAATCCTTTCACCAACTTCCAGATAGGATTAATAATTGTTTCTTCTGTTATTGGTTTGGCATGGATATTAAATGATCCTGTCACAAAAATTAGTGATGGGCAATACAATCTATTTAATTTTTCCTTCGCCGGTATAGATGGCCCTACACTTATGATTTTGTTCGCTTTAATGCTATTTATTTTATTGCTGGTAATACGGCTCCCTAAATATGACAAGGTTACCATGCACAGAATGATTGCAGTAATTTTCTTTGCGTTTATTACCATTTTTTTCTGGGCAATATTTGAACAATCTCCGAGTTCGTTAACCATATTTGCTAGAGATTATACAGATCGAGTATTGGAAGGTAATTCAGCCTTAATATTTAAGATTGTTGATGCACTTATGACGTTAATTCCGTTGGGTGTAATCACTTGGGTTTTAGTAAAACTCTTTAAGAAAACATTTAGTAAATATGGTCTTTCCAATATTATATTGGCAATAAGTTTTGTAATTATTTGGGCAATTGCATTGTACAGATTGTGGGATAAATTCAATCAAGATGTGGCGGAAATTGATGCCTCTTGGTTCGGCATATTGAATTCTTTATTTATTATAACCTTTGCACCTCTATTTACTAAATGGTGGGAAAGTAAATACAATCCAAATGCTAATATGAAATATGCCATTGGTATGACCTTATTAGGCCTTGGTATGGCATGTGTGGCCATTGGTGCTTCCGGTATCCCGGTTGGAGCAAAAACCGCCTCGGTGAGTATAATTTGGCTTATATTGGTTTATTTCTTTCATACCATGGGTGAATTATGCGTTTCACCTGTTGCATTGTCTTATGTAAGTAAACTGGTGCCTGGAAGAATGATTGCTATGATGTTCGGAATCTGGTATTTGGCCGTCGCAATTGGTATGAAATTAGCTGGTGTCTTTGCAGAGTCCTCAGAAGGAATTGCGGCTGAAAAAGGATTGAGTGCATTTTTCTGGATTCTTGCCGGAATTTCAGCAGGTTTAGCGATACTTTCAGCTGTATTATATCCGGTTATTAAACGTTTAATGCATGGTATCCGTTAATCGGTTTTTGGAACAACTTTTGCAGGTATCACACCAAAAGTTTGTACATTTAAAGTTATAATTGACAAAATTATCAATAGAAAAAGATTGAAAATGAAACAGATAGCCCTTATATTTCTGCTTATGATTGGATCTGTAATTACCCTACAGGCACAGGAAATCCAATGGGTTTCTTTGGAAAAGGCTCTAGAGCTTCAGAAGAAAAACCCTAAGAAAATTATGATGGACGTTTATACCAATTGGTGTGGACCATGCAAAATGCTTGATAAAAATACCTTTCACAATAAAGATGTTGTTGAGTACGTGAACAAAAATTATTATGCTGTAAAATTTAATGGAGAGGGGAATGAGGTCATAAAGTATAATGGAAAGACTTTTAGCAACGCTAATTACAATCCAGATTTGGCCAACAGGCGAAATAGCGTTCATGATCTTACTAGGTATTTTCAAGTGAATGCTTATCCTACTATTGTTTTCTTTGATGAAACAGGCGGGGTAATTTCGCCTATTAGAGGATATCAGAAGCCTCAGCAATTAGAGCTTTATTTAAAACTATTTAAAAATGACGATCATAAAGACATGAAATCACAAGAAGACTTCAATGCCTATTATTCAGCTTTCACTCCTGAATTTAAGGAGGGGATATAAATGTCATTTAAAAATATAGGCTCCCATTTTTTGAGTTGCATGAAATGGGAGTTTTCTTTTTCTACAGGTTTCCTCCCACTTATTTACGAAACTAAAATAGTTAGAGCCATCTGCAATAATTCTTTCAGGTTGAAGTGAGTCAATCAACCGATCTAAATTAATTCTGGGTGAATGGGTTAATAATACACTATGGAGATTTTCTAATGGAATACAAACATTAGAAGTATCGATTTTTAATAAATAGGTTCCTTTTATTTTAAAGACGTTTGGAACTGAGTCAATTTCTAGGGAGTTAGCTGATTGGGATAATTTATATGATTCCAAAATCTGTTGTTTGTATTCTGTTAGGGAATCTGTAAACCCTTTTATTTCTCGATTTTCCTTTTTGGTAATCAAAGTTTCTCCTACTACTTGAAAAATAACTAATTCATCTTTATTATAAAGTTGCCTATTCAATAAAACACCTATCTGCACTAATATTATTGAGATTAATATTAAAGTAATTGATACAGAGGATCTTTTATACAGCAGATAAACAAGCGAGCCTATTAAGAAAAAGAGGGTAATTAAATTTATTGTGGTAAAGGGAATTTGGTTTAATATGAATTCCTCTTGTTCTGCGACAATACCTACAACAGAATTCATCACATTAATTAATTTCCCAAAAAATTTAACTAGGTAGTTTTCAATTCCTGTAGATACTAACAAAATAACTGTCAATAAAATCCCTAACATTAGAATAATTGTAACCAAGGGAATCAATAATAAATTAGAAAGTATAAAAAGGGTTGGAAATTGATGAAAATAATAGAGGCTTAAAGGTAGAACCGCTAATTGGGCCGCCAATGATACTGTAATTAGACCTATAAAATAGTTCAGGATTTTATTTTTTGTTCTTAACCATTTAAATAGCCTTGGTTGAATTATAACAATTCCCAAAACTGCCAAATAACTTAGTTGAAAACCTACATCGTAAAACAACCGTGCATTAAATGATAACAGGATGAGGGCTGATATTGAAATAACGTTAATGGAGTTTGGATTGCGTTTTATTAAGGTTGCAAATGCCAAAAGGCTGAACATGGTAACGGCCCGAACAACAGATGGAGACAATCCGGAAATTATTGCAAACCCCCACAGTAGTAGTATTATAATAACCGACCGAATGACGGTGCCTTTCTTGCCGAGTCGATTTAAAGGCTTTAAAATAATAGACAGAAACAGAAAGATGATACCAATATGTAGGCCTGATATAGCTAATAAATGTATGGCTCCGGCAGCTGCATAATTCTCAGAGAGTTCTGGAGAAATGTCTTCCCTTTCTCCAAGTAAAAGTGCGCTAGTAATGGCAAGTTGCTCTTTGTTTAAAGCCTTATTTTTAAATTTTGACTTTACGCTATTTCTAATACGATCTGCTAAAGAAGCAATGGAAAAGTAAGAAACCTTTTTTATTGAAATTGAATCGTAATTGGTTGTTATTTGATAGTAAATTTCCTTTTTTTCTAAATACTGTTGGTAATTAAATGACCCTGGATTTGATGGGGTTGGAACCTGTTTCAAAAATGAAGTTAGAATTCCAGTGGATGACCTTGGAAGTGTAAATGAAGAGTCGGATTTGTGTATTCTCAATATTGCATTTCCTATACAGGGAGATGTATTTAAATACTCAATATTTACTAAATATCGCTCATAATACTGTGTAGGCTTTAAGCGATGATCAACTTCAAATTGAATGATGCTAGGCACATTTGCATCAAATTTTTTATTCCCTATAAAATTTGCATATGCTTTATCTGATTGTAAAGGAATCAATAAGATACCAATTGCTATAAATTGAAGCGGGAAAAGAAAATCAAATACTATTTGAAATTTTCTATTTTGCTTGATTTTGGAATATAAAATAAGTAGAGCAACAAATAGGGTCGAGCATAGAACGCTAGAAATGATTAAATTAATGGTTACAAATGAAGAAATTGCTATACCAATAATTAAGGAAAGGGTAATCCTTATCAAGGGGTATTTTATGGCGTTCATTATTTAAAGTACCCGCCTAGCTTGTACATAGGAAAAATACCAATACTTCTCATCCAAGGTTGAGGTTATAACTCCTCGGCTAGTTGTAGAATGTATAAATTGAACATAACCGGGTCGTGAATCGGTAACGATTCCGACATGATTAACCTTTCTGCTATCTTTTCCAGTTGCGAAAAATAATAAATCACCTATCTGAACCTCTTTTACATCTACCCAAGCCCCATAAGAGGACATACCGCTAGTGGACCGTGGTAAGGCTATTTCCTCCTCGAGGAAAGCGGTCATTACCAAACCAGAACAATCCATACCTTTCTTGGTAGTGCCACCATATTTATACCGAACGCCCTCAAATTCTTTGGCATTCTCAACCACTTTTTCAGCAATTGGATTTACAGGTATGTTAGGATTTATAATTTCTGATTTAGGAGGTTCCTTTGCGCCAACCACAGTTTTTCGGGATTTGCATCCCGTTATTAGAAGAAAAGAGAAGATTAGGGGTAGATAGGGTCGCATATCTTAATTAGAAATGGTAAGCCTAAAATTATCAAAAAAAATTAAATAGATTTAGTTTTAGTGATTTTCGATGCTTTCTAGTATTAGTTTAGCGGTTTTATCGCTCGCTCCTTTACCTCCTAGTTTCATTTCAAGCTCAAAGTATTCAATGAACATTTCCTCCCTATTAGCTCCATCTAGAATATTTCTGAGTTCTTGTTTTAGTCGTTTTTCGTTGAAATCATGTTGTATTAATTCTGTTACCACCTCCTTGTCCATGATGAGATTTACTAAAGAGATAAAATTTAGCTTAACAAGACGCTTCCCTATTTGATAGGATAACCAATTCCCTTTATAGCATACAACTTCAGGTATTTTGAAAAGAGCGGTTTCAAGAGTGGCAGTGCCAGAGGTTACCAAGGCCGCATAGGACATGCTCAATAAATCATAGGTTTGGTTAAAGATTATTTTAACCTCATGGTTTTCGAGAAATCTATCATAAAATTCTGGTTCTTGTCCTGGAGCACCAGCTATGATAAATTGGTAAGCAGGAAAATCATCAGCAACTTTCAGCATCACCTTAAGCATTTTTTTAATTTCTTGCTTTCTGCTACCAGGTAACAATGCTATTATTGGTCTTGAATTTAAATTGTTTTTAGATCGAAATTCATCCATGCCAATTTGTTTTCGCTGTATGATGGCATCAATAAGAGGATGTCCAACGAAATGAACAGGAAAATTATGTTTATCCTCATAAAACGATTTCTCGAAAGGGAGTATAACATACATCTCATCAACATCCCTTTTAATATCGCGAATTCTATTTTCTTTCCAAGCCCAAATTTGTGGAGATATATAATAGTGCACTGGAATGTTTTGTGATTTTGCCCATTTGGCAATTCTCAAGTTAAAACCAGGATAGTCAATTAAAATGAGAACATCTGGTTTAAAGTTGAATATATCATTTTTGCAAAAAGATAGGTTTTTTAGGATGGTTCTTAAATTCATAACCACTTCTGCAAAACCCATAAATGCAAGATCTTTATAGTGTTTCACTAATTGTCCACTAACATTGTTCATTAGATCTCCACCCCAAAAACGAAAATTAGCTCCATTGTCTAATTTCTTAATGGCTTTCATGAGATTAGCTCCATGTAAATCTCCAGATGCTTCCCCTGCAATAATGTAGTATTTCATATGATGGTGAAAGAACTATCTAAACTTAACGATAAAAGTTATAATAGCAATTAGGAGGGTTGCCAAAACGACACCGCGAGCTTTATAATCTTTTTTTCTGCGTAGGAAATAAAAGAATAAAAGAAGATTGAAAACCGCACCAATACTAACAAGTTTTCCAAAAAAGTCTTCCACCAAAGAAGTTTTTATTGAACCAATAACATCACTTTTATCTCCAAGTAACCAAGCGGCAAAAAATAAACCAACAGTATTGGCAATGAAACCGGCTATTAAACCAATTAGTATATCTTTTTTAATCATTGAATTTCCAAGTATTTAATTCTTGAATAAAATGGTGAGCAGTTAAATCGAACTGAACGGGTACTACAGAAACATAATTCTTTTCTAAAGCAAATTCGTCCGTGTCTTCCCCTTCATCCAAATTTACAAAAGTTCCAGTAAGCCAATAATAGTCTCTACCCTGAGGCGTTTTGCGTTTGTCAAATTCCTCTTCCCAATTGGCTTTTGCCTGTCGACAAACCCTTATCCCTTTAATTGCAGATTTTTTTACATTAGGAATATTTACATTAAGTACAACACCTTTCGGAATGCCTTTTTCAAGTGCTTCTAAAGTAATTTGTTTGGCAATCTCTTTGGCGGCCGAAAAGTCTGCATTCCAATTGTAATCTAAAAGTGAAAAACCGATAGCGGGTATCCCTTCAATACCTGCCTCTAAGGCAGCACTCATTGTGCCTGAATAAATGACATTAATTGAAGAGTTAGAACCATGATTAATCCCAGAAACACAAATGTCCGGGCGACGACTCAAAAGTTGCCTATTGGCCAATTTTACGCAGTCAGCAGGTGTTCCAGTGCAACTATACTCCCTTTGGGGTCCTTTGTCTACATTTACTTTATCAACAAAAATGGTGGAATTAACGGTGATGGCGTGTCCCATTCCGCTTTGTGGTCCATCTGGCGCCACAACAATCACCTCTCCAATGCCATTCATTACATCGATTAGGGCCCTTAGACCGGGAGCGGTTATTCCATCATCGTTAGTTACAAGGATCAGGGGTTTTCTAGACATTTTTTCAAGAATTAAAGCAAAAATAGGCATTTCCAAACTTAAAACGGGCTATCCACGTTTAACAAAAAATTATAGCAAGCCCAGTAATATGGCACAGTTTTTTCTGTTACATTAGTGACTTATAAAAAAAATTGTATTATTACGTTCTAATAAAAATAGAGCCCCAAACTTATTTTTAATTAATTGGAGCTATTGAAACTGTGCGATATATGATAAGATTAATGAAAACAAACTACAAATTAATTCTATTGGCCCTTCTATTGGCTTTTGCTAGTTGTAGTTTTACCACCAAAAAATTTGAAGATCCAGATAAGGACAAGTTATTAATTCAATTGATTACTTATGTGCTTGAAACAGGTCATTTTAGTCCAAAGGATTTAGATGATGATTTTTCTGAAAAAGTATTTGATGATTATTTGGAACAGCTAGATCCTTACAAGAGATATTTTTATGCTTCAGACATTGAAGAGTTTTCAAAGTATAGAGATAATTTGGATGATCAGTTGAAAAGTTATGACATTTCATTTTTTAATGTTGTGCATGCCAAGTTTCTTCAGAGGATAGAAGAATCTAAAACATTGTACCAGGAAGTTTTAGCAGAACCTTTTGATTATTCAATAAAAGAAGAATTCTCTACGGATTATGAAAACCTCCCTTATGTTTCAAATAAGAAGGAAATGAGGAATCGTTGGAGACAACAAATGAAATTTTCAACTATCGCTAATTATGACGATTTAATTAGTCAACAAGATGGACGTGCCACTTTAAACTCTACCTTGGAAGATGGTTTTAACGATACTACAAATGAACAAGAGCTTCATGAAAAAGGCAAAGAGGTAAAAAAATCATTAGCCGAATTGGAACAAGAATCTAGGGATGTAACAAGAAGGTCTTTGGAGGAGATGTATGAATATATTGATGACCGCCAGAGAAAGGATTGGTTTGCGGTTTATATTAATGCCATAGTTGAGGAATTTGATCCTCATACCTTCTATTTTGCTCCAGAGGAAAAGGATAGATTTGATGTTGCAATGTCGGGTAATTTTGAAGGAATAGGAGCGAGACTTCAAAAGAAAATGGATGCCATTTCAGTAGTCGAAATTATTAGTGGCGGTCCTGCCTGGAGGCAAAATGAATTGGAAGTTGGTGATCAGATTATTAAAGTAACTCAAGAAAAGGAAGAAAAAGGAGTTAATGTTGTTGGGATGCGTTTAGATGATGCAATTAAATTTATCAAAGGCCCTAAAGGCACCAAAGTTACGCTGACACTTAAAAAGGTTGATGGAGCTATTGAAGATATTACCATTACCAGAGACGTTGTGGAGTTGGAAGAAACCTATGCCAAGTCTGCTACCGTTGAGAAAAACGGTAAAACCTTTGGAGTTATTAATCTCCCCAAATTTTATGTCGATTTTCAGGATTACAATAAGCGTAATGCCGCATCTGATATTAAACAAGAAATTATAAGATTGAAGAAGGCCGGCATGGAAGGTTTGGTTTTGGACTTGAGAAACAACGGAGGTGGTTCATTGCAAACTGTAGTGGATATAGCAGGGTTGTTTATTAAGGATGGTCCTATCGTACAAGTTAAAACCTCAGGAGAGCCTAAAGAGGTTCTTAAGGATAGGGATAAATCAATTGTTTGGGATGGTCCCTTGGTGATATTGGTAAATGAATTATCCGCATCAGCCTCGGAGATTTTGGCTGCCGCCATGCAAGATTACAAGAGAGGAATTATATTGGGTAGTAAGCAAACTTACGGTAAAGGTACTGTTCAGAATGTACTAGACTTAAACCGAATGGTTCGTTCTAACACAAATGGCGATATGGGTGCATTAAAATTTACAACCCAAAAGTTTTATAGAATTGATGGTGGATCTACCCAACTGGAAGGTGTTAAAAGTGATGTTGTTGTTCCAGATCGTTATAGCTATATAGATATTGGTGAGAAGGACCAAGAAAACCCTCTTCCGTGGGATAAAATCGATGCGGTTGATTACAACGTTTGGGAGAATTATTATGACTATGATGCTACTATACTGAAAAGTAAGGAGCGTATGGCAAGTAATGAACAATTAAAATTAATCGATGAAAATGCCCATTGGATTAGAAAAATAAGAGATAGAGAATCCTATTCTTTAAACTATGAGGATTATAGAAAAACGTTGAACATTAATGAACAGGAGGCTAAGAAATTTGACAAATTATCTCAATATACTACTGATCTTACATTTAATTCATTACCTTATGAATTGGAGGTGATGGAGCAAGATACCATCTTAAAAGAGAAAAGAACACGTTGGCATACAAGCCTAAGTAAGGATGTTTATATGGAAGAAGCTATAAATGTTCTTAATGACTTAAAAACTACATACGAAATCAAAAAGGTGGCCAACAATAATGTAAAAAATTAGTATAATTGCTGCCTTTTTACAGGAAACGCGCTAACAAACTTAGTGCGTTTCTTTGTTTATGGCTGAAACGGATTTTGTTCCTTTTTTAACCGTTCTATTTCGTCGTTAGTGTCTTGGATGTAATTGAGTAATTCGCCAGTTCCTTGGCCGGATGAAGATGAGGTTACAAAGTAATTTGGTAATTCAGCCCAAGTTTCTCTCATAATGGAGAGATAATTATTGATATTTTCATTCAGGGGTTTTGGCTTAAGTTTGTCGGCTTTGGTAAAAACAATACTGAATGGAAGCTGCTTTTCTCCTAGCCACGACATAAAATCCATATCTATTTTCTGAGGCTCATGCCTTACATCAACTAATACAAATGCGTTGATTAGTTGAATTCGCTTTTCAAAATATTTGGTAATAAAAGATTGAAATTTCTTTTTAGTTCCTTTTGAAACTTTCGCATAACCATATCCAGGTAAATCCACCAAATACCATTCCTTATTGATCAAAAAATGATTTATCAATTGTGTTTTTCCAGGACGTCCCGAAGTCTTTGCTAAACTTTTTCTATTTGTAATCGCATTAATCAGAGAAGATTTGCCCACATTACTACGACCGATAAAAGCATACTCAGGTAAGGTTGTTTCTGGACATTTATTAACGTCTGAATTACTTACTACAAATTCGGCAGTTTTTATAATCATGCCAGTTTAGAAATTTCGCTTCTGAAGCCAGGAATATAAAATTTTGTTGAATTCCTCTGGATGTTCCATCATTGCGGCATGCCCACATTTGTCTATCCAAAATAGTTCTGAATCCGGAAGAAGATCATCAAACTCCTTGGCAACTTCAGGAGGGGTTACAGTATCATTCTTGCCCCATATGATGCAAGTAGGAGTATGCATATTTGGTAAGTCTTTAGACATGTTGTGCCTTATCGCACTTTTAGCAATAGCTAAAGTCCTCATAAGTTTATTCCTGTCATTAACCGTAGCATAAACTTCATCTACTATTTCCTTGGTTGCGACTTCCGGATCATAAAAGACGTCTTGTGCCTTCTTTTTAATGACCTCGTAGTCTCTCCTTTTTGTATACCCACCGCCCATTGCACTCTCATAAAGACCTGAACTACCAGTAATAACCAAGGCTTTTACTTTTTCTGGGTACATTTTGGTATGGTATAATCCAATATGACCGCCAAGGGAATTGCCTAATAGGATGACAGAGTCGAAACCTTTGAATTCGATAAATTTATTTAGATACTTAGCAAAGTTTTTAACATTAGTTTGAAGCAATGACATTGAATAGATTGGTAATTCAGGAATAATAACCTTGTATCCATTCTGACTGAAATAATCGGTTACTGCCGAAAAATTACTCAAGCCACCCATAAGACCATGTAGGACGATTATGGGGGTGCCTTCTCCAACTTCTATATAGCTGAAATTCTTCTCTTTCCTTAGAGGATGTGTCATCTAGTTGGTCAACTTATATACCGCAACAAATATAGGCAATTCAACTAATAAACGTAATTATAGAATTTTTTCAATCACAATATTCTGAATTGCAATCATTTTGTGCTTGCCGTTTCAAGGCTGTTTTTTCAAGGTACTATTTAAGTTGGAAATGTATAAAAGTGGAAAATTTATCAACAATGTGGTAGAAAGTGGTAAAAAGTGGTATATTTTTCAATATATTTGAATCCATACCAATCCATCAATTAAGGTTTGCCCATTGAATTCATTAATAGGGACATACGAATGTAAAGTAGATTCCAAAGGGAGATTGATGATGCCTGCTCCGCTAAAAAAGCAACTGTCGCCTGTTCTTCAGGATGGCTTTGTATTAAAGCGTGCGGTGTTTCAGCCCTGTTTGGAATTATACCCTATGCCAGAATGGGAACTTTTGATGGGGAAGGTTAACAAGCTGAATAGATTTAAGAAAAAGAATAACGATTTCATCCGTCGATTCACAGCTGGGCTGAAAGTGGTAGAAGTTGATGCCACCGGACGGCTATTAATTCCAAAAGATTTGATAGCCTTTTCTAGTATTAGTAAAGAAGTGGTGCTTTCTGCAGCAGTGAACATTGTTGAAATCTGGGATAAAGACCGCTATGAACAAGCCATTGATGATGCTACTGGGGATTTTGCTGATTTGGCTGAAGAAGTAATGGGCCAAGATGATGACTATGACCTATCATAAACCTGTCCTTCTAAAAGAATCCATTGAGGGACTAAATATTCAACCCAACGGGGTTTACGTCGACGTCACCTTTGGTGGCGGGGGTCATAGTCGAGAAATCCTAAAATATCTAGATAAGGGGAGGTTGATAGCATTCGATCAAGATTTGGATGCTTTGGAAAATGCCATTCAAGATGATCGATTTCTTTTAATCAATGAAAATTTCCGTTACCTAAAACGATTCTTGCGGTTTCATAGTATTACAGAAGTCGATGGAATTTTGGCGGATTTTGGAGTTTCTTCCCATCAGTTTGATGTTCCTAAACGAGGGTTTTCTACTCGTTTCGATGAGGTTTTGGACATGCGAATGGATCAGACTTCTAAAATTTCGGCTTTAGATGTTATAAATGAATATGAGGAAGGCAAGCTCTCGGAGGTATTATTCCAGTATGGAGAATTGCGTCAAGCTCCTGCAATGGCAAGAACTATAGTGTCAGAAAGAAAGAATGCTAGGATTGAGACTGGCGAACAATTGAAGTCAGTTTTGAAACGATTTGTTAAACATAAGAATGAACATAAAGTCCTAGCTCAGATTTATCAAGCCATCCGCATAGAAGTGAATCAAGAATTGGAAGTACTTAAGGAGTTTCTGGAGCAAACTCCACAAATATTGAAAAAAGGAGGCCGATTGGTTTGCATTTCTTACCACTCTTTAGAAGATCGATTAGTTAAACGCTTTATGCGTAATGGTCTTTTTGAGGGTGAGCCGGAGAGGGATATGTACGGAAATTTTGAAGTGCCATTTAAAAAAGTTGGTGGCATGCAAGTACCTACAAAGGAGGAATTGGCTGTTAATAGCAGAGCAAGAAGTGCAAAACTTAGAATAGCTGAGAAGTTGTAAACGCATAATAATGAAACAAAGCATCTATAGCATACTCAAGGGTAAATTTTTAATAAGTAATGATTCATTTAAAAACTGGAGAACCATTCTGTTTATATCTGCCTTGGCTGTGGTGATGATTGCAAGTTCTCATAGTGCCGATAAAAAAGTTCATGAGATAGCGCGGTTGAATAATGAAGTAAAAGAATTGCGATCAGCATTTATGGACGGACGCTCCAAATTAATGCGTTTAAAAATGGAGTCATCCATTGTAAAAAAAATGGCGGAAAAAGGAATTGTTAACTCTGTTGAACCACCAAAAAAAATTCAAGTTAAAGCACAGGACTAGACTATGGCTGTAACAGAAAAGCGCATATTAAATAGAATGTATTTTGTGGCTACTTGTCTCTTCCTTTTTGTGGTGGCAGTAGTTGTGAAATTGTGTGCGATTCAGTTCGTGGATGGTGAAAAGTATAGAGAGTTAGCGGAAAACCGTACTATTAAAAAAGTAACCATACCTGCTAACAGGGGTAATGTATATGCTGCAGATGGAAGTCTTTTGGCAATGTCTATTCCGAAGTACGATATACGATTTGATGCTCTTACCCCAACAGCTAAAAATTTCGAGACAAATCTTTCTGCTCTAAGTGACTCTCTTTCATCCTTTTTTGGAAAACCAAAAAGCTATTACCAAAATGTTTTAAGAAAAGCTCGTGCAAATAAGAATAGGTATTTTTTAATCGCTAGAAATCTTGGGTATTCAGATTACAGCAGGGTAAGAAATTTTCCGCTTCTCAATCAAGGTGCATTTAAGGGAGGTTTAATCGTCGAGCAATCTGTAAAACGTGAGCATCCTATGGGAGGTATTGCTCAAAGAACCATAGGGTATGAACGAGTGGATGAGGAAGGTAATGTAACTCGTGCAGGTATGGATGGTGCTTTTGGAGTGCAATATTTACGCGGGACAGATGGAAAGCGTTTAAAACAAAAAATAGGCAATGGGCAATGGAAGCCAATAGCCGATTATAATGAGATTGAGCCAAAAAATGGATTTGATGTATACACCACTTTAGATGTAAACATACAAGATATTGCCCATCATTCCCTTTTAGAACAGTTAGAAAAATTTAATGCTGACCATGGTTGTGTGGTCGTCATGGAAGTTGAAACTGGTGAGATTAGGGCTATGGCCAACTTGGGTAGGAATTCTGAGGGCTACTATTACGAGCGCAGAAATTATGCAATTTGGGAATCTCATGAGCCAGGTTCAACATTCAAACTGATGGCGCTAACTGCTGCACTCGAGGATAAGGTTGTTGATACTAGCGATGTGGTTGATACTAAAAAAGGTGTACTTACATTTTATGGCAAGAATGTGCGAGATAGCCATCATGGCGGTTATGGAAAGATTTCTCTGGCGAAGGCATTTGAGGTTTCTTCAAATACAGGTATAGTAGCGGCAATTGATAAGCACTATTCTAAAAACCCACAAAAATTTGTAGATAGACTTCATGAAATGAGTCTTGATCAAAAATTAGACTTGCCAATTATAGGTGAAGGAGATCCTATTATTCCACAGCCGGGAGATAAAAGTCGTTGGAGTGGTATAGCCTTACAATGGATGGCATATGGTTATGGTGTTTCATTTACCCCCTTACAAACACTTACGTTTTACAATGCAATTGCTAATGATGGTGAAATGGTTAGACCACAATTTTTACGGGAAGTCAGGGAGTTTGATGAAACCATTGTTCCATTTCATAAAGAAGTAATCAATCCTAAAGTATGTTCTGATGAAACCTTGAAAAAAGTACAGGATCTACTTAAAAATGTGGTTGAGAAAAAGCATGGTACGGGGCATAAATTATATTCGCCAAGCTTTTCGATGGCAGGTAAAACGGGTACTTGCCAAAAGGATTACGCTAACAAAGACAACTACAATTATATCTCTTCATTTGCAGGATATTTCCCTGCAGAAAACCCAAAATATTCCTGCATTGTGGTTATTCACGAGCCTGACAAGTCGGTGGGTTATTATGGTGCAGATGTGTCTGGACCAGTGTTCAAAAAGATTGCTCAGAAAATTTATACAGATACACCCATATCTGATGAGGTTCCTTCATTAGAAGTTAATGACAGTATAGTTGAAAAGAATTTCGACACTTATTATGCCTTGTCTAGAAAGCAGCGAACATCAATGCCGAATGTTGTTGGGTTGCCCATGATGGATGCAGTTTCCCTTTTGGAAAACCTTGGTTTGAAAGTGAAAACCGATGGTGTTGGTACTGTAAAAAGACAATCGATTCCTAATGGTGAGAAAATTTCCACAAATGAAGAAGTGATTTTAAGTATATGACGAAAGTGCTTAAGGACATATTATATAAATGTAGTCTCAATAAGGTTGTGGGTAATACCAGTATAGACATTAATGAAATTGTTTTTGATTCGAGAAAAGTTAATGGTGGGGATGTATTTGTTGCTATAAGAGGTGTGGAGACTGATGGTCATAAGTATATAGGCAAGGCTATAGACAGTGGAGCAGTAGCAATTATATGTGAGGAAATTCCAGATCAAATTAATGACTCTGTTACCTATGTTGAGGTTGAGAATACCGCTTCTGCATTGGCCTATATGGCTTCAAACTTTTTTGATCAACCATCCGAAAATTTAAAATTGGTAGGTGTTACTGGTACTAATGGTAAAACCACGATTGCTACGCTGCTATTCAAATTATTTAAAAAAGCTGGTTACAAAGTTGGATTGCTGTCTACCGTAGTTGTTAAAATCGATGATGCTGATTATCCGGCGACACACACGACTCCTGATTCTCTTAAAATAAATTCTTATTTAAAAATGATGAATGAGGAAGGGGTAGAATATTGCTTTATGGAGGTGAGCAGTCATGGAATTGCACAAAACAGAACAGCAGGGCTTGTATTTGCGGGAGGCATATTTACCAATTTAACACATGATCATCTAGATTATCACAATTCCTTCGCAGAGTATCGAGATGTAAAGAAATCCTTCTTCGACAATTTGTCAAAATCCGCTTTTGCATTAACTAATAATGATGATAAAAATGGTCCTGTTATGCTTCAAAATACAAAGGCAAAGATTTTCACTTATGCTTTGAAGTCGATGGCTACTTACCATGGTCAGATTTTAGAAAATGAGTTTGCCGGTTTGTTGATGAAAATCAATGGAACTGAAGTTTGGACACGCTTGATAGGGTCGTTTAACGCATACAATATTTTGGCGGTTTATGGGGCGGCCGATTTGCTAGGTCTAGACAATCAAGAAATCTTGAAATATATAAGTGAATTGGAAAGTGTAGCAGGAAGATTTCAGTATTTGGTTAGCGAGGAAAAGATCACTGCCATTGTGGATTATGCCCATACGCCAGATGCTTTGAAGAATGTATTGGAAACTATTAATGGTATCCGAACGAAAAATGAAGAACTAATTACAATTGTGGGCTGCGGCGGAAATAGGGATAAAACAAAACGCCCAAAGATGGGTCACATTGCCACAGCATTAAGTACCAAAGCCATATTTACATCGGATAATCCTAGAAATGAGGTTGCTGAAACAATTATTGAGGAAATGGAAGCCGGTGTGGAACCTCAAGATTATAAAAAACTTTTAACCATAACAGACAGGAGGCAGGCTATAAAAACTGCTTGCCAAATGGCAAGGCCGGGGGATATCATTCTTGTGGCTGGTAAAGGTCATGAAACCTATCAAGAAATTAAAGGTGAACGGTTTGATTTTGATGATTTCAAAATAGTGAAAGAATATTTAAAACAATTGCAGAAATAAGATGTTGTACTACCTATTTGAGTTTTTAGATACGGAGTACCAGTTACCTGGGGCTGGTGTTTTTCAATATATCACCTTTAGGGCATCTACTGCGGTATTATTATCTCTCCTGATTTCTACCATTTTCGGAAAAAAGATTATAAATATTTTAAAACGCCAACAAGTCGGTGAGACCGTTAGAGATCTTGGTTTACAAGGACAAGTTGAAAAGGCCGGAACGCCAACCATGGGAGGTTTAATTATTATCATTTCTACTTTAATTCCGGTACTCTTATTTGCAAAGTTGGATAATATCTATGTGATAATGTTGCTAATAACCACCATTTGGATGGGTTTTATTGGCTTTATCGATGATTATATCAAGGTGTTCAAAAAGGATAAAAAAGGGCTAAGTGGGAAATTTAAGGTTCTAGGACAAGTCACCCTTGGACTTTTTATAGGTGCGGTTGTTTATTTCCATCCGAACGTTACTGTCAAACAAAAATTGGAAGCTTCCCAAGGAATGGTAGAGACTGATGATTCTAATGAACCTACAATAGATTATACCCCTGAAATAAAATCTCTAACGACTACAATACCTTTCGTAAAAAACAACGAATTCGATTATCAGAGTTTGGTTAATTGGATGGGAGATGGTGTGGCTAATTATGCTTGGCTAATTTTTATCCCTATTGTAATTTTTATTATTACGGCAGTATCAAATGGAGCCAACCTTACAGATGGAATTGATGGACTAGCGGCTGGAACTTCAACTATTATAGTTTTAGCCTTGGCCATTTTTGCTTGGGTATCCGGCAATATCATTTTCTCTAATTATTTAAATATAATGTTTATCCCACGCTTGGGTGAGGTGGTAATATTTATTGCTGCTTTTATTGGGGGTCTTATTGGGTTCCTTTGGTATAACACCTATCCAGCCCAAGTGTTTATGGGTGATACGGGTAGTCTTACCATAGGTGGAATAATTGCAGTATTGGCTATAGTGGTTCGTAAGGAATTATTGATTCCCTTATTGTGTGGAATTTTCTTCGCTGAGTCTTTGTCGGTGGTGTTGCAGGTAAGTTGGTTCAAATATACACGTAAGAAATATGGTGAAGGTAGAAGAATATTCCTGATGTCGCCATTGCACCACCATTACCAAAAATTAGGATATCACGAAAGCAAGATAGTAACAAGGTTTTGGATCGTAGGGATCTTTTTGGCAATCCTTACAATCATAACCCTGAAGTTAAGATAGCATGAGTGGAGCAGAAAGGCTTGTTGTGCTAGGTGGAGGAGAAAGTGGGATAGGGGCCGCAATTCTTGGAAAGAAAGTGGGATTTGAGGTGCTGGTTTCCGATGCAGGTAGCATTAAGCAGGAATATAAGGACGTTCTTTTAAATCATAGGATAGAATTTGAGGAGAAGCAGCATTCCATGTATCGTATCCTTAAAGCCGATTTGGTGGTTAAAAGCCCAGGCATACCTGAAAAGGTAGCTGTAATAAAAGCTCTACGGAAGCAAATCATTCCAATTATTTCGGAAATAGAATTTGCTTCAAATTTTACAGATGCAAAATTGATTGCAATAACTGGTAGTAACGGTAAAACTACTACAACAAGTTTAACCCATCATCTTTTGAAGGACACGCTAGATGCTGGTTTAGCTGGAAATATTGGAGATAGTTTTGCTGAGCAGGTGGCCAAAGAAAGTCATAACTATTATGTGTTGGAAATAAGCAGTTTTCAATTGGATGATATAATGGATTTTCGGCCGCACATCGCAGTAATAACCAATATAACACCAGATCATTTAGATCGGTACAACTATAGGTTTGAAGATTATGTGGAAGCAAAATTCAAGGTAACAATGAATCAAACCAAAGACGATTACCTGATTTATGATGGGGATGACCCTGTTATTGATCAATGGCTTTCAAAAAATAAAATTAAGGCTATGAAGGTGCCTTTTTCATTGGAAAGGGAATTTGAAAACGGGACCTACTTTAAAGACAATGAGATAATAATAACAATTGATAACAATAAAATAACTATGCCTACAACTAATTTAACCTTGCAAGGTAAACACAATCTTAAAAACACAATGGCGGCTACCACCGTAGCCCATTTGTTAAAAATCAGAAAACAAACTATTCGGGAAAGTCTAGAAAACTTTCAAGGTGTGGAGCATCGCCTGGAGCATGTATTGAAAATTAATAAGGTTCAGTACATCAACGACTCTAAAGCCACCAACGTGAATGCTACTTACTATGCTTTGGAAAGTATGGACGCTCCTACGGTTTGGATTGTTGGAGGTGAGGACAAAGGAAATAATTATGAAGAACTTTTTCCGTTTGTAAACGAAAAGGTTAAGGCGATTATATGTTTAGGAATTGATAATGAAAAGCTTGTGGATAATTTCGCTGGCATGGTTGATATAATGGTTGAAACACAGTCAATGAGCGAAGCAGTGAAAATTGCTTATAAGATAGCCGAAGCGGGAGAAAATGTTTTGTTGTCGCCGGCTTGTGCAAGTTTCGATCTCTTTGAAAATTACGAAGATCGAGGTAGACAATTCAAGGCAGCGGTTAGACAGTTATAAATTTTGAATGACAGAGCTTTTTAAAAATATAAAAGGAGATCGATTAATGTGGGCTATAGTGGCATTGCTTGCAATTTTCTCATTTTTGCCAGTCTACAGTGCAGCTAGTAATTTAGCGTATACCCTTGGAACTGGTAACACCTTTTCATATTTTTTGAAGCATTTCATGCATTTGTCTTTGGGGTTTGCCATTATTTATGGAGTTCATCGCATTCCTTACAGATATTTTAGGGGATTATCTATGGTGATGATTCCAATTGTTATCATTTTGTTGTCCATAACGCTCTTGCAAGGTGTTACTATAGATGGCGCAAATGCTAGTAGATGGATACAGATACCAGTTGTAGGTATGTCTTTTCAAACATCTACACTCGCATTTGTGGTATTAATGGTTTATGTTGCACGGTATCTATCTAAGGTTCAAGATAGGGAGGTAACATTTAAAGAATCGATCTTACCCTTGTGGTTACCTGTCTTTTTAGTTCTAATCCTAATTCTTCCTGCGAATTTCTCCACGACTGCCATAATGTTTTTCATGGTAATGACTTTATGCTTTTTGGGAGGGTATCCAATTAAATATTTATTACTGATCCTATTGTCTGGGATAATTGCTTTTGCACTTTTCATTTTAGTGGCTAAATCATTTCCTGAGGTAATGCCAAACCGTATCGATACTTGGATGAGTAGGATTGATAATTTTGCGAATGGCGAAGATACCGAGGCTGATTACCAAATTGAAAGAGCAAAAATTGCAATCGCATCAGGAGGTATACAAGGAATGGGTCCCGGAAAAAGCATTCAAAAAAACTTTTTACCACAATCAGCTTCAGACTTCATTTTTGCAATAATTATAGAAGAGTATGGCTTAATCGGAGGAACCTTTTTGTTGGTACTTTATAGCTGGTTGCTTTTCAGGATTATCATTATAGCCCAAAAAGCAGATACTGTTTTCGGTAAATTATTGGTTTTGGGAGTTGGTCTTCCGATAGTGTTTCAAGCTTTGATAAATATGGCGGTAGCAGTGGAGTTGTTTCCTGTTACCGGTCAAACTTTACCATTAATAAGTAGCGGGGGAACATCTATTTGGATGACCTGTTTGGCCATTGGCATTATTTTAAGTGTAAGCGCTAAGCGTGAAGAAATGTTGGAACGTGAAGATTTTGAAAACAGCCCATTAAAAATATTAAGTGAAACCATTTAGAAGCTAGGATTGAAGACTGAAAAGACATATAGGTTTATGATATCCGGAGGCGGAACGGGAGGGCATATATTTCCTGCCTTGGCAATTGCTAACGAATTAAAATCTCGATACCCAAATGCTGAATTTCTTTTTGTGGGTGCCAAAGACAGAATGGAGATGGAAAAGGTCCCATCCGCAGGGTATGCAATAGAAGGTTTGTGGATCTCTGGAATACAGCGAAAATTAACCTTTAATAATCTCTTATTTCCGCTCAAATTGATGGCCTCTATGCTCCGTGCAAGAAAGCTTATACAGCAATTTAAACCAAATGTTGTAATAGGTACAGGGGGTTTTGCTAGCGGCCCACTTTTATATATGGCAGAAAAAGCAGGTTTGCCCTGTTTG
The DNA here is from genome assembly GCF_015476115.1 of Aegicerativicinus sediminis. Classification (GTDB taxonomy): domain Bacteria; phylum Bacteroidota; class Bacteroidia; order Flavobacteriales; family Flavobacteriaceae; genus Aegicerativicinus; species Aegicerativicinus sediminis. Next base: position 2,370,019 of record NZ_CP064295.1, read on the forward strand.
ATTCAGGAACAAAATTCTTTTCCAGGTATAACCAATAAGTGGTTGTCAAAAAGGGCAAAAACAATATGTGTCGCTTATAAAGGACTAGAAAGATTCTTCCCCGCTGAAAAAATAGTTCTCACAGGTAATCCTATCAGAAAGGAATTGCTTGCGGGTATTGAAAATAAGGTTGCCGCTAAAGATCAATTGGGAGTTAAGCATGGGAGGCATACTGTCCTAATTCTAGGTGGTAGTTTAGGTGCCCGAAGAATCAATCAATTAATCGAGTCTAGACTTGAATTTTTTGATGATAATAAGGTTGAGCTTATTTGGCAATGTGGATCCTTGTATTATTCAGATTATAGAAGATATAATTCTATGGAACATGTTCAGGTGCATGCATTTTTAGATAACATGAATGTTGCGTATGCTGCAGCAGATATTATAATTAGTCGGGCAGGTGCAAGTTCTGTTTCAGAGTTATGTGTGGTAGGTAAACCGGTAGTGTTTATCCCCTCGCCAAATGTTGCCGAGGACCATCAAACAAAAAACGCTAAGGCAATTGCTGATGAAGGGAGTGCCTTACTAATAAAGGAGACAGATTTAGAGGAGAATTTTGATGTTGAATTTTCCAATTTACTAGGATCTAAACAAAAGCAAGAACAGTTATCTGAACATATTAAAAAGTTAGCGAAACCAAATGCTACTCAAGAAATAGTAAACGAGATTGAAAAATTAATTCAAACGAAGGGGTGATAAGTAAATATTCACATATTTATTTTATTGGCATCGGGGGTATTGGTATGAGCGCCTTGGCTCAATATTTTTTCCATGAAGGAAAGGTAATAGGAGGGTATGACAGGACACAGACTGATATTACCAAGGGCTTAGAAAAAATGGGTATGGTTTTAAATTATGAAGAAAGTAAAACAGCGATTCCCAATAGTTTTTTAAATCAAGACAATGTCCTGATTATTTATACGCCTGCTATTAAACGCGGAAATCAACAATTAGATTATTTTTTCGATAATGGATTCAAGGTTATAAAACGTTCCCAAGCCCTTGGTGAGATTACTCAGAATACATTCTGTTTTGCGGTTGCAGGGACTCATGGTAAGACAACAACCTCTAGCATTTTGGCCCATTTGCTTTATGAATGTAATGTCCCGGTTTCAGCATTTTTAGGGGGTGTTACAGTTAACTACAGTTCCAATTATTTTAGCAATGGAACTGGGGTTTCAGTTGTCGAGGCGGATGAATTCGATCGTTCTTTTCTAACTCTTAATCCCGATTATGCGTGCATTACTTCAATGGATGCAGACCATTTAGATATTTATGGGGAAAAGTCGGAATTGGAACTATCATTTAAGGATTTCGCGGGGAAAGTTCCAGATAACGGAAAGCTTTTTGTTAGAAGTGGTTTGCCCTTAAGTGGAATAACCTATGGGGTCGATGATTCTTCAATTTATAGTTCGGAAAATATTAGAATGGAAGAAGGTGGTTATGTATTCGATTTACGAATGCCACATTCTATAATTAAAGATATCAAATTTAACCTACCTGGTAGACACAATGTGTCGAATGCTACGGTGGCTTTGGCGATGGCTGCGGAGTATGGTTGCCCTCCCGAACAGCTCGCCAAAGCCCTGGCATCCTATAAAGGTGTGGTTAGACGATTTAACTACAGGATTAAGACGAATGAACTTGTTGTAATTGATGACTATGCCCATCATCCAACCGAAATTAAGGCTGTTTTAGAGGCGGTTAAAGAATTTTATCCTGAAAGGAAAAATTTGGTGGTTTTTCAGCCACATTTATATAGCAGAACACGGGATTTTGGAGATGAATTTGCTCTGGTCCTAAGTTGTTTTGATGAGGTGATTTTGCTTGATATTTATCCAGCAAGAGAATTGCCAATACAGGAAATTACTTCAGGATGGTTGCTGGAAAAAATATCTATAGAAAACAAGTCATTGGTTTCAAAAGACAATCTTTTAAATAAAATTAAGTCTTCCGATGCCAGTGTTATAGCGCTTTTAGGTGCGGGCGATATCGGGGAAGAAGTAAGTAAAATTGTAAATGGTTTAAAAGTTGAAAATTAAACTTCGACATATAAAATTGGTTGTGGTACTGATTTTGGTTGTAGGCTTGTATTCATTTTCCAAGGTTAGGAATGAAAACCGACATACAAAAGAAGTTCAAGTAAAGTTTTTAGGCGATAACAACCTGTTTATTACGGAACAAAATGTTAGTAAATTGTTAATACAAAATCAAAAGAGCCTTACAGATAAGCCTAAAGATATTATAGATTTGAACGAGTTAGAAGGTGCACTGAATGCTAACCCGATGATTAAAGAGGCTCAGGTGTTTATAAGTCTCGATGGTGTCATCACAGCAGAAATTGAGCAGAAAAAACCTATTGCCCGAGTCAGCACAAACGCTTCCTATTATATAGACGACCAAGGCTCCTATATGCCATTATCGTCAAATTTTTCAGCACGGGTGCCGTTGGTGACAGGGAAAATTTATAAAAATGATTTAAAGGCCGTTTATGATATGGCCAAAAGAATACAGGAAGATGAGTTTTTGCTACAACATGTAACACAAATTCATCAAAATGAAGATAGAAGTTTAGATCTGTATTTCAGATTACAGGATTTTAAAGTTGAGTTGGGGCAAGCTGAACTTTTGGATAAGAAAATCAATAATCTGAAGGCGTTTTATAAAAAAGCATTAAAGGATAACACCTTAAGGAATTATAGTGTAGTTAATTTGAGATTTGACAAACAAGTCATCTGCACCAAAAAATAAAGAATGGAACAACAGAAAATAGCAGTTGGGTTAGACATCGGAACGACTAAAATTGTTGCGATGATTGGTAGGAAGAATGAGTATGGAAAAGCTGAAATTTTAGGTATAGGTAAGTCCAAAAGTTTGGGAGTACACCGTGGTGTAGTTAATAATATTACCCAAACCATTCAATCCATTCAACAAGCTGTAATGGAAGCGGAGGAAGAAGCTGGTATGAAAATTTCTGAGGTTACCGTTGGTATTGCAGGACAGCACATTCGCAGTTTACAGCATAGTGATTATATAACAAGAAGCAATTCCGATTTGGTTATAGACGACGATGATATAGAGCGTCTAATAAACCAAGTGCATAAATTGGTAATGCTTCCCGGGGAAGAAATCATTCATGTACTTCCACAAGAATATAAAGTAGATGGGCAGTCTGAAATTAAAGAGCCCATCGGAATGTACGGTGGCCGGCTTGAAGCAAATTTCCATGTAGTAGTAGGACAAGTTTCTTCCATCCGCAATATAGGACGTTGTGTTAAAAGTGCGGGACTCGAGTTGGAAGGTATAACCCTTGAACCGTTAGCATCTGCAAACGCGGTTTTAAGTCAGGAAGAAAAAGAGGCAGGTGTTGCCTTGATTGATATAGGTGGTGGTACTACTGATCTTGCCGTTTTTAAGGATGGTATCATTCGCCATACAGCGGTTATCCCCTTTGGTGGTAATGTTATAACAGAGGACATAAAGGAAGGCTGTTCCATTATTGAAAAACAAGCTGAATTACTGAAGATTAAATTTGGTTCTGCTTGGCCAGGAGAGAATAAGGATAATGAAATAGTTTCTATCCCTGGTTTAAGGGGCCGAGAGCCAAAGGAAATCACACTTAAAAATCTTTCAAAAATAATTCATGCCAGAGTCGTTGAGATTATCGAGCAAGTTTATGTAGAGATAAAAAATTATGGGCATGAAGAGCAGAAAAAGAAGTTAATCGCAGGTATTGTCCTTACGGGTGGTGGTAGCCAATTAAAGCATTTAAAACAGCTAGTTGAATACATCACAGGTATGGATACTAGAATAGGTTATCCTAATGAGCATTTGGCCGGTGATAGTGACCAAGATGTTGCAAGCCCTCTTTATGCAACAGCAGTTGGTTTAGTAATGGATGGCTTAAAGCGACATGAAAGAAAAAGAGCAGAAAAACAAGCTGCTAAAGAAATTGAAGCCCAAGCGGAAGGACAAGCTTCATCAGAAGAAGGTCTACCTACTGAGGAGGTCATTGCTCCACCAAAAAAAGAGCGAAGATCATTTCTTGATAAGTTGACGGAACGGGTTAAGGATTTTCTTGACAATGCAGAATAATTGAATCTATTGAACTAAAAATAAATAACCAGTAAACCTCTAAGTTTATGAGTGATAATATTGAAATTGGAAACATAACATTCGACATGCCCAAGAACCAGTCGAACGTCATTAAAGTTATTGGCGTTGGCGGTGGAGGAAGCAATGCCATTAACCATATGTTTCAACAAGGAATTAAAGGTGTTGATTTTGTTATATGCAATACGGATTCACAGGCATTGCAAAATAGTGGAGTTCCGAATAAAATTCAACTGGGTGTTAATCTAACTGAAGGACTTGGTGCTGGTGCAAATCCTGAGATTGGTGAACAAGCCGCCATGGAAAGTTTGGAAGACATCCGCCGTATGTTGGATACAAATACCAAAATGATTTTTATCACTGCTGGAATGGGTGGTGGTACCGGAACGGGTGCAGCTCCTGTAATTGCAAAAATGGCCAAGGAATTGGATGTGCTTACCGTTGGTATTGTTACGATACCTTTTTCCTTTGAAGGTAGAACAAGAGGGGAACAAGCCCAAAGAGGAATCGAAAAATTAAGAAAGCATGTTGATTCCCTAATTGTAATCAATAACAATAAGCTTAGGGAAGTTTATGGAAATTTAGGCTTTAAAGCAGGTTTCTCTAAAGCGGACGAAGTTTTGTCAACCGCCTCTAGGGGTATTGCTGAAGTTATTACCCATCATTACACTCAGAACATTGACTTACGTGATGCTAAGACTGTATTAAGCAATAGTGGAACCGCAATTATGGGGTCCGCTACGGCATCTGGAAAAAGTAGGGCCCAGGATGCAATCATGAAAGCCTTGGATTCGCCATTACTGAATGATAATAAGATTACAGGAGCTAAAAATGTTCTACTACTTATCGTAAGTGGTTCCCAAGAAATTACAATCGACGAAATAGGTGAAATAAATGACCATATTCAAAATGAAGCTGGACATAATGCCAACATAATTATGGGTGTTGGTGAAGACGAAGCGCTCCAAGAATCTATTTCTGTTACTATAATTGCTACGGGGTTCGACATTGATCAGCAAAATGAAATTACTAATACAGAAACTAAAAAAGTTGTTCACGCTTTAGAAGATGATCATTCAGACGATAAACCTTCTAAGGAAGCGGAGCCTGCAATTATAACCCCTGAAATATTTTTGGAGGAAAAAAAGCCAGAACCTCCTAAGGTAGTGCGACATACTTTAATGGAAGAGGAGGAGGAAAAAATTGAGATAAAATCAAAATCTACAAATGACGACGGTATTATACCAACTTCCGATTTCCTAAGGAATATTAATGTTATTTATGAAGAGGTTTTAGATACCAGGCGTTATTCAGACAGTGATTTTAATATTACTACAGTTCCATCTTCAGAACCTGTAAAAGAGATTGAAGAAGAGGAAGAGCAACAAATTACTTTAACCTTTGAGTTGCCTTTAAACAACCAGAAAATTGAAGATGATAAAGAGGATGACAAGCCAACTTTGTTTCATTTGGATGATGAGGTTAGGGATATGGATGTAAGTGATTATACTGAAATTATCCCGGTTACTGAGGCTAACGATAAAGGGGAGACTAGATACGTTCTTGAGGAAGATTATATGAGTTTTAATTCCTCCATGAATCCTTCGAAAGTTAAAGAGCAGAAGATTGATGATATCATATTTGAGCGTAAAGTTGTTGATAATAAGGAGAAGGTAGAGGAAGCGGAAGAGATAGACCCGTTTAACAGTCCTATTTCAGATTTATTGAAGGAGCGTGCAAATGAGCGTCGAAGAAAAATGAAGGATTTTAACTATAAGTTCAATAGTGCTAAAATAGATGAGATTGAAAAGGAACCTGCCTACAAAAGGCAAGGTGTTAACTTAGATCAAACTCAGCATTCTTCAGAAACCAATGCCTCTAGAATGTCTGTTGGCAATGATGAGAATGATGATATTCAATTAAGACGAAACAATTCGTTTCTACACGATAATGTAGATTAATAGCTGAATAGTTTAGTGTTTCAACCTGAAAACCCGAAAAGTAATTAGATACTTTTCGGGTTTTCTTTTTTATCTTCGCAAAAAATTTTTTGAAATGAGTTTGCAGACACGCGTAATGGAGGCTATGAAAACGGCCATGAAAGAGAAGAATCAAACGGCTTTAGCAGCTTTAAGAGCAGTTAAATCAGAAATTTTACTTGCCCAGACGTCAGCTGGTGGAGGTGATGAATTGTCTGAAGCTGAGGAGTTAAAATTGCTGGCTAAATTGGTAAAACAGCGTAAAGATAGTGCCGCAATTTTTTCCGAGCAGAATAGAAAAGATTTGGCGGAGCCTGAATTAGAGCAAGCAGAGATCATTGCACAATTTTTACCTGAACAATTAGACGAATCTGAATTACGCCAAATTATAAAGGATACAATTTCTCAAACTGGTGCGGAGGGTATGAAAGATATGGGTAAAGTAATGGGTATTGTTTCAAAGAAAGTGGCTGGAAAGGCAGATGGCAAAACTATTTCTACCATAGTAAAAGAAGAATTAAATTAAATTTTAAAAATTGGCCCAGTAGTTCAACTGGATAGAATATCAGATTTCGGCTCTGAGGGTTGGGGGTTCGAATCCTCCCTGGGTCACAAAGAGAAAATCCAATACATGAAAAGTGTATTGGATTTTTTTATTAGACTTGATTGAATTAATTCAACTTTGTCTTAAGTGTTGAAATTTAGTATCTTAGAGTTGAAATTAAAATATAATAGCTAGGATTTATTTGTTGTCATTTTCTAAAATTCGAGATGATACCATTTCTAAACCGAATGAGATATAATCTTATGTCTAAACAATATTTTCATAAATACCTTAAATATGCCATAGGAGAAATTGTACTTGTTGTCTTGGGGATTTTAATAGCATTGACAATTAATAATTGGAATATTAAAAAGCAGTAAAGAAAATTGGAAATTTCATATTTAAAAGAAATCTCTAAGAGTATCCAAAACGATAGTTTGGCGTTGGTAAATAATATTTCTTGGAATGCAAAAGGTCTACAACAAACCAAATCACTCAAAAAACATTTATTAGATAATAGACCCTATAATGATAGTTTAGAAAGTGTTTTTTCAAAAATATCTCTTATTGTTCAATACAAATTTAATAGAGAGATTTATGAATCTTTAAAAAGTTCAGGGATTAATTTAATCTCAAATGATTCATTAAGGTTCAGTATAATCAATTATTATAACGAAACTTTAAAGATAGAAGATTTGCACGGTAGGTTTGATTTACTAATATATTCCAGAGATATCGTTTACCCGAAATTTTTTAAAAGCTTTGTTATGAACAGTGAAGCCGTTCCAAATGATTACGACGAGCTAAAATCAGCAAATGATTTTTTGATTTATTTAGATTTCCTTATAAATGACTATAATTGGTTAATTGATTCATATAAAAATTTTGGAAAAATTATTTCTGGACTTCAAAAAGAAATAGGAATTGAATTAAGACGGTAATAAACGTTAATTTAACAGTATTTATATGGATTTAGGATTAAAGGGTAAAATCGCAATTGTTACAGGTGGTAGTAAAGGTATTGGCAGAAGTATTGCTCTTGCTTTGGTTCAGGAAGGTGCTAATGTTGCTATATGTGCCCGTGGGAAGGAAGCTCTTAAAAAAACCGAGAATGAGTTAATCCAAATGGGAGGGAAAGTATATGCACAGCCTTGTGATATTGGTGATACGGATCAATTAAACTTATTTTTGGATAATGTAAAAGATAGATTTGGTAAGATTGATATTTTAGTTAACAATGTCTCAGCCCTGAGCCTTGGGGATGATTTCGAGGATTGGAATAATTCATTGAACATCGATGTTTTGGCCAGTGTTAAAGCAACAAGAAGGGTAATTCCTTGGATGAAAGAAACAGGTGAAGGTTGTATTTTGTTTATTTCCTCCATATCTGGGCTAGAATCTGGTTCTCCTCCTGCCTATGCGGCATCCAAAGCTGCACTTATAAGTTATTCCAAGACCTTGGCCGTACACCTTGCTTCTAGTAATATAAGAGTGAATACAATTGCTCCAGGTTCCATTGAATTTAGTGGAGGTGTGTGGGAGTCCACTAAAAAAAATAATAGAGACTTTTATGATATGGTGGTGAATTCCATACCCTTTGGACGTATGGGAAGACCAGATGAAATTGGGAAAGTTGCGGCGTTTCTTGTGTCACCCTGCGCTAGTTGGGTTACAGGTACCTGCCTTTCAGTAGATGGAGGTCAGCATAAGTCTAATCTATAAGCTTCTTTTTAAATTTGATTTAGGAAAGATTTGATGTGAATTGTAAAGTATTGATAATCAATTTTTAATCCTTTCACTTTTTGCAAAGATCCATTTAAATTTAGTTAAATAAGATTTCTATATTGTAAGAGTAAAATTCCTACAAATACATTATTTTTGACCCATTTCAAATTAACAAATCTATTTATTAACCTATTGAATTATGCGAACTCTATTTCTTGGATTTTCATTTTTTCTTCTTGTTATCATAAATACCACCGCCCAATCTAAAGGTGATATTTCAATTGCTCCTCAGCTAGGCATTAACCTAACCAATTATTTCTCTACAGATTATAGTTATGATTTGCGAGTGGCACCCTCTGTTGGTGTTATTGGAGATTATTTCTTTAGTAATCGATGGAGTTTAAGGTCAGGCTTGATTTATGACCAGATGGGAGCAAAGGATGATCTTGACTATACGGACAAACTCTCCTACTTATCATTACCAGTTAATGCGAATTGGCATTTTGGAAGTAATCGTAAATGGTACCTCAATTTTGGTCCTTCCATTTCATTTCTATTAAACGCAAAATCAGAGTTTGAGGGAGAGGAAGATATTGATATAGGAAATTATATACCTGGAGTGGACGTAGGCTTGGCTTTCGGAATCGGCTATATATTTAATGTTAATAATAACACCCAGATTTTTATTGATTATCAAGGATATGCTGGTTTTATAGATTTAGATAAACTCAATTTACTTGACAATAGAATTACGAACTCCAAAAGTTCCTTTAATATTGGAGCAAGATTTTTTTTGTAACTCAATAAATCTTCTTTTATATAATAAATGAACTGTAACTTTAAGATTGGTATAATCGTCTAGGAATTGCAATTAACCGAATTTTCATAAAATAAACTATAATCTTTAACTGATGAAAACATTCTTTTCGCTGGCCTTATTTTTCCTGTTTTGTTTCGTGTGTACAGCTCAAACTTTTGAATACAAAATTGTTACCGTTATAGAATCGATAGTTCCTAATGGACTGGGACGATCTCGAATGATTAGTTCTGAAGAGAACCGTGATTATAAGGAATATACATCCACTCGTACTGAAGAGGAGGATGAGAGAAATAAATCGGATCGCGGGGACATACGAGTTAAAAATTTTGAAGAAACCAAATTGCTCAATTTTTTTAATTTGGGCGGAATACGATTTCAAAATATTGCAGCGAATGACGTTGTGGTTACCTCCAAGATTAATGATTTGGCAAAACAGGGCTGGGAGTTGACTTTCGTTAATACTGGTGTTGAAAGTTATAGTGGAGACAGTGATAGTAATGGAATTTATGTCACCAGATATATTTTTAAAAGAGCCATTGAATAAATTTCCTCATCAATAGAACTGGATAATTTTTTTTAATCATCAACAAGCGTTGAAGCTAAATTGTCTAAAATTCAAACGGTCTAAACAATTTAGACCGTTTTTTGTTATTATGTTGTACCTATGAATTAAATGCATTAATTGTTTTAAAAAACTGTTTTTCCATTCTTCTTTATCATGTTTTGCTTCTTTTTCCATCATCTATTCTTCGACGAACAGCACATTTTTAACCAAAATGCCTAATTTTTCTTACCATTCATCTAATACTCTATTAGATTCAATTGAGCTCTTAAACTAATTTGTAAATTTCACTAGGTAAACAAAATTCCCTCAATTTTTAAAGTTTTATAATGTTGCTATACTATTGGCAAGTCACTTATTTTACTGATAGCAGTAAGATTATTCTTGGCGTTTTCTTCGGTTTGTTGATTGCGCTGATGATCTATATTGCTTTTAGAATTATTGAAATGAGTTATGTAATGCGTTATAAAAAACCATTTTATATTCATTTACCTATTTGGATGCGTTCACTTTCCCATAATCAAAGAGCCATATTACATAACCAATTTGCATTTTATAGTAAATTATTACCACGTCAACAGCGTTATTTTGAGCACAGGGTGGCAGCGTTTATGAAGGACAAGCGTTTTGTGGGACGTGAAAGTTTATTGGTGACCGACGAAATGAAAGTTCTAATTTCAGCAACGGCAGTGATGTTAACTTTTGGTTTTAGGGATTTCTATATCGGACTCATTGACCGAATTTTTATTTATCCCAACATATTCTATTCAGTTGGAAATGGTTCATTTCATAAAGGAGAATTTAACCCTAAGTTACGGACATTGGTCCTCTCTTGGAAGCATTTTAGAAGAGGTTTCGAAATTGAAACTGATAAGGTAAATCTGGGGATTCACGAATTTGCACATGCAATACATTTAAATAGTATTAAGGAAAGAGACGTTAGTTCTACTATATTTTCTGACAGTTTTCAAGAATTGACTGATCTTCTTACTAAGGAGGAAGAATTGCGTAAAGAACTTGTGTCCTCTAACTATTTCCGGGATTACGCCTATACCAATCAATTTGAATTTTTAGCAGTGTTGATTGAATCCTTTATTGAGAAACCTAAAGAGTTTAAAGAACAATTTCCGCAAGTTTATAGCAAAACAAAACAAATGCTCAATTTTAATTTTGCTGGATATTAAAAAACCCTTACTGATATTTTCAATTCGGTATTGATCAAGTAAAGTTTTAATTAGCCGACTACCCTATATTTCTAATAATCTCACCGCCAGGTTAATTATTAGTTTGTACATTTTTCATGAATATTTTCATTCCTGGTATTATCAGCATAGTTTATAAATTTCATGCATTCGACCCAATTGTATTGGATGCAGCAATGATATTTTCTTTCAATACTCCATAAAATGATCCCAGAAATTACGGCAATTATGTGCCACTTTTGAAAGAGGATTAAAAATGAAAACCACAGGGGTTAATTGACATAAGTCATATGAAATTGAATTTTATAAAATTATTTTTAAGAATAAAATGATTTCAAGATGCTACTCGACAAACCAATTACAGAAATAATGACTAAACATGTCATTACTCTCACTTTGAAAGATGATTTAGAAACGGCCGAAAATCTTTTTAAAAGAAATCGTATTAGGCATATTCCCGTTGTTAGTAATGGAATTATTGAAGGCATGTTGAGCAAAACAGACCTATTAAGGATAAGTTTTGCAGATTCTATAAATGATGAGGACAAAGTGGAGTCCGTTGTTTATAATATGTTTGATATTTCTCAGGTAATGACAAAAAATCTTGAGACTATTACAACAAATACCACCATTCGTGAGGTGGCAGAAATACTTTCAAGAAGGGAATATCATGCTTTACCTGTCATGGAATACGGTAGATTGGTTGGTATCGTTACAAGTACTGATTTAATAAAGTATATGCTTTACGCAGATAAAGTTAACTCATAGTTGAGTCTCCTTCTTTAATTTCCTTACAGTTTCAAAGGGGTTTTGGGAATTGAATACAAAACTACCGGCTACTAGTATGTCTGCCCCAGCTTCAATTAATGATTTCGCATTTTTAATTGTTACTCCTCCATCAATTTCAATTTTGGTATTGGCATTTTCTTTTTCGATTAAATCCTTTAAATCCTTTACTTTTTGAAATGTACGATCTATAAAGGTCTGCCCACCGAAACCTGGATTTACACTCATTATGCAGACTACATCAATATCGTTTATTACATCTTCCAATAAGCTGATTGGGGTGTGTGGATTTAACGCAACTCCCGCTGACATTCCTTCTGATTTTATCGCTTGAATGGTTCTATGCAAGTGCGGGCAAGCTTCGTAATGTACAGTTAAGTTGTGAACTCCCAAGTCGGCAAAGGTTTTTATAAACCTGTCGGGATCAACAATCATTAAATGTGTGTCTAAGGGCTTCGTAGCATATTTAGCGATGGCTTTTATTACGGGCATGCCAAAGGATATGTTGGGAACGAAGACGCCGTCCATCACATCTAAATGAAACCAATCGGCTTCACTTTTATTTACCATTTCAATATCTGGTAGCAGATTGGCAAAATTGGCAGCTAATAGGGAAGGGGCGATGAGTTTGTCGGACATTTTTTTTAGTCTTAAATATGGCGCAAAAGTAACAAAAAAATGAACCCCCGGTAATCAGCCGGGGGTTCTTTCATCAATCAAAAAACGAACAGTTATGTTTGTAACTGTCAGTAGCCGTAATTTAGTCGTAATTTTTGAAAATTACTAACCTAAATAAGTTTTTAATATTTTACTTCTAGAAGTATGCTTTAATCTTCTAATTGCTTTTTCTTTAATTTGTCTTACACGTTCCCTTGTTAAATCAAAGGTTTCGCCAATTTCTTCTAATGTCATTGGGTGTTGATTACCCAATCCAAAATACAATCTGATTACGTCGGCTTCCCTAGGTGTAAGTGTTTCAAGAGCTCTTTCAATCTCAGTTCTTAAAGATTCATGTAAGAGGTCTTTATCTGGGTTAGGAGACTCACCACTCCGCAAAACATCATAAAGGTTGGAATCTTCACCCTCAACCAAAGGTGCATCCATTGATACATGACGACCAGAATTCTTCATGGATTCTTTGACATCATTGATTGTCATATCCAATTCCTTGGCAATTTCCTCCGCAGATGGCGGACGTTCGTGGCTTTGTTCTAAGAAAGCGTAGGTTTTATTAATCTTATTTATAGAACCAATTTTGTTCAATGGTAGTCGTACAATCCTAGATTGTTCAGCTAATGCTTGTAAAATAGATTGACGGATCCACCAAACCGCATAAGAAATAAACTTGAAACCTCTCGTTTCATCAAAACGCTGCGCAGCTTTAATTAATCCTAAATTACCTTCGTTGATTAAATCTGGAAGCGTTAAACCTTGGTTTTGATATTGCTTTGCTACGGAAACAACAAAACGAAGATTCGCTTTGGTCAATTTTTCTAAGGCTATTTGATCGCCAGCCTTAATTCTTTGTGCCAATTCTACTTCTTCGTCTGCAGTAATTAGGTCCACTTTGCCAATTTCTTGTAGATATTTATCTAAAGAGGCGGTTTCCCTATTTGTAACCTGTTTGGTTATTTTAAGTTGTCTCATTTAATTTTCCTGAGTTATCGGGTGAATGTTGTTGCTTTTAGTTATACGTAACAAAGTCTCATAATGTTACAAAAAGCAAAAGGAAATTTAAATTTTTATTAGATTTTTATTTGTGAGATTAATTGCGTCCAACATTTCATTGGTGAACTTATAATGGCCACGCGTTGTAATAAGTCTAAACCTATGAGATTTTAAGTTGCTCAAAGTGTTTAAAAATAACCATTTAGATTTCAATAAATTGGGCTTGGTAGATTTCAAACTAATATCAAAAATATGCTTTCTGCCCTCTTTTTCTGCAACAATGTCTGGTGTAACACTAATGTCGCTTCCTTTTTTGGCGTAAGATTTTGGGGATTCATAACCGTCTAAATCAGCTTTAATATTCTCAAAGCCTCGTTGCTTAAGATACTCTACTGAGTCACTTAAAAATTCTGTATATTTTTCTTTGTCCGTATAAATCATAACTATCAATGTAAAAATAATCTACATAAATCCAAATTATCAGCTGAGTTTAACATCAGATTTAAGGTAATTTCCCTAAAACCAAAATAATATGTTAATTTTAAAATACTAACAACCTTAATTATAAATACGATGGCACCTCCTGAATTTTATAGGAGTTTGATTTATTGTGTTAAGGCAAAAGCTGTAATTTTTGCTGCTATTGTATTTTGTATAGGTGAGGTTTCCTCCCAATCGAATTCTCCATTTATCAAACAATTTACTATAGAAAATGGATTGCCTCAATCTTCTATAAATGATTTAGTTCAAGATGAAAATGGTTTTGTTTGGTTAGCTACGGCAAAAGGACTGAGCAGGTTTGATGGCAAAAATTTTAAAAATTATTTTAGTCGTGTAGGTGATTCCCTATCTCTTTCGAACAATTATATTAATGTTTTAGAATTCGATTATCAAGGTAGCATTTGGGTAGGTACGAATGGTGGAGGGATTAACGTATTTAATTCTAAATCTGGAACTTTTCATCGAGTTCAACTCACATCATTCAAAACAGAATTAATAATTAACTCCATCCAATCTTACGGAGATTTTATGTATTTATCTTCACCACAATATGGGATTTTTAAGGTTAATGCTACTGATTTAACTTTAGTTGATTCTTACCCAATCCAAGATGTAACCTCTTTATTCGTCGAGAAAAGTACAGGTGTATTGTGGATAGGGCAATTAAATGGAAATGTTTTAACTACATCTTTGGAGACGGCATTTCGTCCCACCTTAATAGTCTCGCTTACAGGAAACATACAATCTTTTTATGTGTCGGGTAACTTTATTTTTATAGGTAGTTACGATGGTCTATATGTTTATGATTTTGTCAGTGGCCAGTCCCAATTGTTGGAATTAGAGGAATCTAATGCGTTTTCAACCAGGCATGTTGTTGATTTTATTGAACAGGATGAAAATTCAATTTGGGTAGCTACGGGAAGAGGTCTTTATTTACTCTCAACATCGACCTTAAAAAGTTTGAAAACAATTGAATATGGTGATGATTCCAAGAAGTCTTTAACCAACAATACCGTCACTTCCTTACTAAATATTCAAGATAATAAATTGTTAGTTGGTACTGCCGGTGGTCTTAATTTGGTTGATTTTTCGCCTCTTTATTTTCAAAATATTTCAAAAGATAAAAGAGGAGAACACCTTCTTAATGACAATGTAGTTTTCTCCATTCACAAATCTGGTAATGATTTATTGGTTGGCACCTCAGATGGAGGTTTAAATTTTATTAGAAATGGTGAGGTTTACCAGTATTTAGATGATACAAATTCTCCGAATAGTTTTGTTGGTTCTGTAGTTAGGGAAATTTGTGAGGATACAATAAATAATAGATTTTGGTTTGCAACGACCCGAGGACTAAGTATGTGTAATTCTAAAAACTTTAATCCTAAATCGCCAACCTTTAAAGAATTTAAAAACGATCCTAACGATACAAATACCATTACAACAGATTTTCTTAAAGGTTTAGCCTTGGATAATCAACAAAATATATGGGGAGCAGCGTACCAATATGGTATTTTTAGATTAGAATATACCGAAGATAGTAGTTATGTTGTAACAAGATTTTTAAATGAGGAAGAAAATACTAACTCATTAATTAATGATGTGTCCCAATGTATTAGGGTTGATAAGCAAAATAGAATTTGGATTGGAACTGGTGGAGGAGTGAGCATTTTAGAATTTGAAGGTTCAGATTATTCAAATCCACAATTCACCCATTTTACTTCAGACAGTTTAAGAAATCCTAAAAGTTATTTAACCCATAATTCTGTTTATGATATCACTTTTGTGGATGATAAGGTATGGCTGGGTACCGCCAATGGTTTGAATAGGATAAATCCTGATGGAACTGTTGACCGCTGGTATTCGCAAGATGGCTTTGAGGATAGCTTCGTTTACACCGTGCAAAATGATGATACCGGCAATCTTTGGCTTGGTACTAATGATGGCTTGGTGCGATTTAATCCCATCGATCAAATCTTTACCAGATATACAGAGCAAGATCAAATTCAGAGCAAAGAATTTAATATACATGCAAGGTTCAAGGGTGAAGATGGAGTTGTTTATATGGGTGGCATGGGTGGCGTTACCTATTTCGATCCAAACAGGATAGAGAAAATTGACGAACCCCAACGACTTTACTTTTCAAAATTAGAGATTAAGGATAAGCAGGTTGAACCTTATTTGAATGATCAAGCTATTTTAAAACAGGATATTCTCGCAGTTGATAACTTGAGAATTGCACGTAATCATTTTCCTTTTTATTTAACTTTTTCTAGTATTGATTATGGATTTGAACGAGAAATCCAATATGCTTATAAGTTATTGCCTATAGATACTGATTGGAATTTGTTGGAAGACAATAAAATCCAGTTTTTAAATTTACCATGGGGTACTCATACACTTTTGGTAAATGGTTTTAGCAGAGGTAAGGAATGGAATGCGGAACCCCTTAAAATTACATTGACAATTACTCCTCCTTGGTGGTTGAGTTCTTACATGCTTTTCGTTTACGCAATTTTAATTCTGGCATTAGGGTATTGGTTTTATCGGTTTACAGTATCGCGCAAACTTGCGCGGGCGGAGAGTTTGCGACTCAAAGAAATTCAGGTTTTGAGAAGTGGCCTTTATACAAATATTACCCATGAATTTAGAACTCCTTTGACGGTTATTTTGGGTATGGCAGACCAACTTAGATTGCAACATCCCAACTCTACCCAACTACTCAAGCCCATCCGACTTATTGAAAGGAACGGGAAACGGATGTTGTCATTAATAAACAATTTGTTAGATCTCTCTAAGATAGAAGAAGGAAATGTAAGGCTCATTTTAATTCAAAGTGATATTGTCCCATTTATAAAGTATTTGGCGGAAAGTTTTCAAACATTAGCTGAGCAAAAGGATATACAGCTCATGCTGTATACAGAATTAGAGCATTTAGATATGGATTATGATGAGGAGGTTATTCAAATTGTAATTTCCAATTTAGTTTCCAATGCGCTAAAATTCACGCCCAAATTTGGAAAAATAGTCATGAAAATTTCCAAAGGCAAACTGGAAGATAGGAATGCCATCGTTATAAGAGTAAGAGATGACGGTATGGGTATTGCTCCTGATGATTTAGATAAAATCTTCAATAGATTTTATCAGGTAGAAACAAGCATTTCTAAAAGTGGAGTAGGTACTGGGATTGGCTTGGCTCTGGTTAAGCAATTGGTTTATTTGCTAAAAGGTGAAATAAGTGTGCATAGTGAGTTGGGAGCTGGTAGTGAGTTTGTTGTTAAATTTCCTATTTACAATCAAGCTCCAATTAAAACCGCAGATTATGGTAATGGTTTAAGGCAAATAGGTTCATCTTTAATTGAGGAAGAATTGAAAGAGTTGGTAGCAAATGAGGATGCCCCACACATTTTAATCATTGAAGATAATGAAGATGTTGCTTATTATATAAAGGCTTGTCTCGAAGATTACAAGATAACACATGCACTTTCCGGAAAAGAAGGATTAAAATTGGCTGAAGTGGATATTCCTGATATTGTTATTTGCGATTTAATGATGCCAGAAATGGATGGGTTTGAGGTATGTACTCAATTAAAGTCTAATGACAAAACTGACCACATCCCTTTAATTATGTTAACGGCAAAAGATACGGATGAGGATAAATTGAAAGGTTTAGCGATAGGTATTGATGCCTATTTAACCAAACCTTTTAACAAGGAAGAATTACTTACCCGAATAGACAGTTTGATTCTGCAAAAGAAGAAGCTTCAGGAAAAATACAAGCAAAGCATTTTACCTATGCCCAATGCTGAAATGCCTGAAATAAAAACTCCGAAGTTTCTTAAGAAAATTGACAAAATAATACATGATTGCATAAATAATCCAGATCTTAATGCAGAGTTCCTTTCTCAAAAAATAGGTATGAGCGAATCTCAGATTTATAGAAAATTAAAAGCATTAACAGATAAATCTACCGCCATTTATATTCGTCAAGTAAGGTTGCATAAAGCCTATGAAATGTTAAAGTCAGGGGATAGGGGTGTGGCAGAAATCGCGTATGATACTGGTTTTAAGGATCCATCATGGTTTAGTAGGTCTTTTAAGGAAGAATTTGGTTGTGCTCCAAGTTCATTTTTGCAAAAATAGGTCAAGGGTTTGCATAAATAGTGAATTCATTATTTATACATAACAGCTAGTTTTAGTTCCTTCCTAAAGCTCTGATTAGCATTTCAATCATTTATCAACCATTTTTTGCGATTATGGATATCCTCACTATTACCAATTTTCTATTGATTGCTGGAGTCATTCAAGGTTTTGGATTTAACCTGGTAACCCTATTTATAAAGAAAAAGTTGGGACCAACGGTTGTTTACTTAAACTTGGTGGTTCTCGCCCTATCACTTAATAATCTTCAAGCTTGGTTGGTAGAACATGGTTATATTTCTCCAAACTTTGTTATTCAGCAACTGGAGGTTCCATGGTATATGTTTATCATACCAATGTTTCATGCTTTTACGGTTCACTATTTGAGAATTGAGGATAAGGTTAAGACCTATGTAAAATTTGCAGTTGGTTTATTTGTTTTTGAAGTATTAATCAGGTTGACCCTAACGTCCTACGTATATTATGAAGTTCCTAACCAAGATAATTATTTAATTCAGAGATATACAATTTATGAAGAGCTATTCAATTTAATTTTTATGGTTTTCATATTTATTAAGGCGATCAATTTAGTCTTTTTTAAACATGAATTATTCAAGTATATATTAACGTACGACGATATAAAATGGATAAAGATTTTTATTTTCCTTGGGGTTGGAGTGATTGCTTGTTGGGTTGGTGCAGTTATTTTTAATGCAATAAATAATAATGAAGAAGCCTATTATGTGCTAAGAATAGCAGATTCTGTATTATTATATTGGATTGGATACCAAGGTTTTTATAGATACAATGTAGTTCAGGACCGCATTTATTTGAGGAGATCGATTTATAATGAGCCTACCTTAAATGGGGAATTTAAAGTGAAAAATATATTTAACTCCTCTGAAAAGAATGAAGTGAATGAGAAACATCAAAAAGATTTCAACCGTATAAAAAACCATATTCTTGAAGAGAAACTTTACCTGGACCCATTATTAAACATGGAGCAACTAGCCAGTGATATGAATATGAGTAAAAGCTATTTTTCAAAACTTATAAATACCTACAGTGCTTATAATTTTTCTGATTTTGTTAATTCCCTTCGTGTTGAGCAGGCCAAACAATTATTGTGTAATGATGAATTCGATCAGTATACGATTGTAGCTATCGGGCTGGAATGTGGTTTTAATTCAAAATCAACATTTTATTCATCTTTTAAAAAGTTTACTTCTCAAACCCCTACTGAATTTAAAGCGCAAATCGCTTAGTAGTGTCCGAAAAAATCCATCGGACATCCTAAGAATTCGTTGGACTTCCGAAAACAACCATAGAGGATGTTTCAGGATATCTAAAATATCATTAACGATTATGTTTGAATTGTTATTAATCAACAAATCAACACGTTATGATACCTATATTAACCATATATCTATTAAACAAATTAGGGTTTAGAGTTGATTTAGATGTCGTTAAACTCAAATTCAAACAATTTCTGATCAACCTTAAATCCATTTTTTGGATTCTGCCTCTATTGTTCTTGTTATTATCCTCTTCGGAAATGAACAAGCCCGAAAAAGTAGATTACTTAACATTTGAAATTTTCCGAAAAAGCAATCGAATAGGAATGATTCATGTCGAAAAACAATTGTTTGAGGATAGAATCAGATATGAGATAAGCAGTTCTATTGATACGCGTCTTTTAATTAAAATAGAAGCAGAAGGAAAAGAAACTTCAGAATTTGTTAATGGAGTTTTGACGTATTCATCTGTTTTCAGAAAATTAAGCAACAAAACAAAATCTAATCACCAGGTAGTTCTTGATAATGGTTCATATAAAATGAAATCAAACGGGGAGATTGAGAACTTGAAAATAGGTAAAATATACCAAAATTTAGTGTCTCTATATTTTAATGAACCTAATCCATTATATGAAGTCTACTGTGACAATGATGGCACTTTAGCTGAAATAATTAAAATAAAACCGAATGTCTATAAGGTGGAAATTGCCCCTGGGAAGTACAATATATACCATTATGAAAAGGGCAGATGTGTCAGGGTAGACTCTCATACTGCATTTTACAGTGTAAAGCTCATAGCAAATTAGACAATTTCATTTATCATATATACTAATAACATGGAGAATTATGGAAACTACATTAAATAGAACTTCAGAATTGAAAATTGAAAATTCTTTAAGAGTAGAAACTTTGGAAGAATTGTCAACAAATCATGATAATAAATCAGATTTAAAGAAGGCAATTGTTATAGGGGGTACTACTGGAATTGGTAAAGGAATAGCCAGTATCTTATTAGAAAAGGGTTTTCAAGTCACAGTAACTGGTATTGAAAAAGACTTTATTGAAAATAATGAATATGTGGGGCACAAAAATCTAAAAATTGAATATTTAGATTGTATCAAAGACTCATCTTCAAGAGCCCTAAACGGTATTATCAAAAAAATTGGAGGGTTAGATCTTTTAATACTTAGTGCAGGTATTGGAAATTTAAATAAAGATCTAGGTTACAAAGTTGAAAATTGGGCAAATCAATTGAACGTATTTTCATTCACGGAAATAGTTGATTTCACCTATAGGTTTTTCCAAAAGCAAGGTTTTGGTCATCTCGTTGCCATAAGTTCTATTGCAGGATTAATTGGAAACGGAAAATGCCCAGCGTATCATGCTGCAAAAGCTTACCAAATATCATATATGGAAGGCTTAAGACAACGAGCAAAAAAGGATCGACGAGATAACAAGCAAATTTATGTAACAGATATACGTCCTGGTTTTGTGAAAACAGCAATGACAAAAGGAAAGAAAATGATTTGGGCTGCCTCTGTAAAAAAGGTAGCTAAGCAAATTTTTAAGTACATCCAAAAGAAAAAGGGGTATGGGTATGTATCAAAAAGATGGCTCTTGGTGGCATTGATAATTAAAGTAGTGCCCACTTGGGTCCGTGTAAGATTTTAAGGTATTGTTATGGACATTATATCTTATAATCCCCTCTATTTGGCAGCTCCAGTACTTTTGTTCTTTGTGGTTATAGAAATTTTATACACCAAAATTAAAGGGTACAAGAAAATTTATTATTGGAAAGATTTATTTACAAGCACAATAATGTCTATAAGCGTTGTAACCTTACAACCAGTCTTGAAACTCATTTCTTCGGCTGCCATATTCTATTTTCTATTCGATTATTTTAATCCTGAAGTAGACGAAATATATAATAATATTTTCGGTTATGAGTCCTTCAGTTGGAGCTGGAATATTTGGATTTTATGTCTACTAGGTACCCAACTAAGCCAGTATTGGTGCCATAGATTGAATCATACAATAAGGGTTTTGTGGGCGGCACATTTGGTTCATCATTCCTCTAATCATTTCAATTTCGGTACTGCCTTAAGATTGAGTTGGATTGCAATGATATACAAACCAATTTTTTATGTTTGGTTGCCAATTGTAGGATTTCATCCTGAAATGGTCATTTTTTGCATGGCTATAGAAAATGTTTATCAATTTTTGTTACACAGTGCCTACTGCCCAAAACTTAAATATGTAAATCTGGTTTTTGTTACACCCAAATTACATCAGGTACATCATGCTAAGAATCTTAAATATTTAGACAAAAATCATGGAGCTATTTTTAGCTTTTACGATAGGGTTTTTGGTACCTACCAAGACTATGATGAGAATATAGATATTGAATATGGGATTACCTCAAAAATTAATTCATTAAATCCTATATCGATTACCACTCATGAGTTTAAAAGAATTTTTCAAGATTTGCAAAAATCTAAATGTTTAAGGAATAGTTTTATGTACGTATTTGGTCCTCCGGGATGGAGTCCGGACAATTCAACATTAACTGTGAGACAGATGCAGCAAGAGGTAATTTCGGTGTAATAGTTGTGAATGAAATTAATATGTCACGAGCTTTCTAAATTGTATTAAATCTCAATTTAAAGCATCCATTTTCATAAAAGTTTTGGGAACAAAATTTGTCTGAATTTCGTAACTTATAGTCTCAAATCCTCTCCCATAGAACTTTTCGGACTCCCAATATTTACTGTCGTTTTAACTTAGTTAAGTATAAAATTTAAGACGATGAAAAATTCATTATTTAAGCAGTCTCTTATAATTGGTTTATGTTTTATTTCCGTTTATAGTTTTGGCCAGAATAATTCCCATATAAAATTCAGGTCAATCTATGCGGAAGTTGGCATGTTTACTACTCTCGATGGAAATTGGGATACAGAAGATTTTAATGGTATTAATTTTACTGGTGGAATAGATTTTTTCTGGGATGATGTAATTTTTGGTGCCCGTATAATTACTGGAACAAGTCCAGATTTGGTCGATTATTTCGAGAATGGTGATGAAAGTTACACTGAGTGGAATTTTACTTTAGGTAAGGAATGGAAATTTTCATCTAATTTTTCCTTTGATGGAACTATTGGTGTCGGTTTATTTTATCATCGAATAGAAAGCAGTACTTATAATTTAAAAGAAGAACTCTTTGCTCTATCGTTAAAACCACAGTTAAGGTATTATTTCACTGATAATTTATCATTGGCTTTAGGGTCACAATTTAATATTCTCCCACTTTTCCTATCTGGGGGACTGTCACTTCAATATCATTTTAACTAATCATATAAATCTAATATCATGAGAGCTTTTGAATCTTCTCAACCAAATCAAAACGTACCACTTTACTCTATTGGTAAAAAAAACAGTAAAATAATTTCATGGATATTCACTTTTGCCATACTTCTACTGAATCTGGGATGTTCCTATTTTAAAGTTCAGGAAGTCCCTGTTGCCAATAATGAGGACATTGCAAATAAGCTAAATGAATTCAACAATCAAAGTAAGTATATGGTCCTTCATAGGGGAATAGACCTTTTTCATTTGCAGGATCCTGTCATAGATGGGGATAATTTTACTATTAAAGGAAACATTACTGCAGTTGGTTCAAATCATATATATAAAAAGGTTCCAACTATTGGAAAGTCTGGAAAATATAATCCGAAAACTCAAAACCCACTTAATGAAGTGCATCTCTATTTTTCCAATGATGTTGATTTAAATATAGGGACTAATGATGAAATTAATCTAGCAAAATTGGAATCGGTAGGAATCGTAGACAAAAATACCGGTAGAAGTGTTGCAAATGTTTTTCTTGGTGTCCTAGGTGCTTTTGCTGTAATTGCAATTATTATTGCAGCAACAAAAAGCTCTTGCCCTTTTATTTATTCATATGATGGTCAAGATTATGTCTTCAGCGGGGAATTGTATCCAGGAAATATTATTAAAAATGCACAATCTCCGGATTACCTTAGACTATCAGGAATAAAAAACTCCGATGGATTTTATAAAATAAAAATCAGTAATGAACTTTTAGAGGTAGAACATACCGACCAAATTCTACTTTGGGTAATAGATCACAACAAATCAACAGAGGTTCTTTTAGATCCTATGGGTAAACCGGTTTATTTTGAAAATTTAGTTTCCCCTTATGCAATTAATGAAGATGGGTATAATGCTGATATTTCAATAATTGAAAATTTAGATAATAGGTATTTTTCCTTTAATTCAAATAACACTAATTCAAAAAATACGAGGGAACTAACCCTAAAATTTAAACGCCATTCAAATGCAAAAAATGCAAGTTTGAAATTAAGTGCTAAAAATTCTCTTTGGCTTGATATGCTTTTCGGAAAAATGAATGAAAAATTCGGCGCTTATTATCCAACCTTTCAAAAGAATCAACTAGATCTAACCAAAGACAAAGCTGAGGAGTGGAAAAACAACCAATCAATTCCATTAAGCGTTTCTGTTTTGGAAAATGGAGTATGGAAGAAAATATCAGACATTCCATCTGCTGGGCCAATAGCATTTAGAGATATTGGTCTTTCAGTAAATCTTGAGAATATTAAAAGCGATACTGTTGAAATAAAATTGGAAACAGGATTTATGTTTTGGGAGTTAGACTATGCAGCAATGAGTTTTGATGCAAATAGTGAGGCAATAATTCATAAAATAGCTCCATCGTTGGCCATTACCAATATAGGGAAAGATGTTACTAATTCATTGCTGAAAGCTGACAATGAATATCACATTCAAGATGAGATTGGCCAATCAGTTGAAGTGTCATTTAAAGCTCCAAAACAAAACCCAGATTTAGAAAGGTCCTTCTTTGTGCAGTCACAAGGTTATTATACTTATATAAGAGATTATGAAGGGATCCCGAATTTCACAGAATTAGTACAATTCCGTAAGCCTGGATATTTTCCAAGATTTTCAGAAATGCAATACAATGAGACAGTAGTGCCATTTATCAATGCCGAAAACCAAATGACCTTGAAATAATGAGAGCCACAATTTTAGAATCAAATATAAATAGAGAATCAAAGGTTGCCGATTTAAGATTGATTCATAATAAAGAATTGGTATCTAAATCTAAAAATTTAGTCGGAAGGTCACTAATTAAAAGACATTGGTTCCTACGTTTTAGCCTTATAAAAATTTTAATAGAGACCTATAAAAATCCTTTTGATTGGATTAGGGGGATGATTTTTCTGATAAGGTTAAGAAAGAGTGTTTTGGGTGAATTTACATTAAAGAAAATGGTAGAGGTTGACGGAAAATCTTATATGGGTCTCTATACACCTGGTTGGAATGATTCAATTTATAGGCGGTTCATAACGTCTGAATTGATCCATTTCAAAAGTCATAGCCAAAAAGTATTTAGATTTAATCATGTCCATTTAGCAATAACTAATAAATGTGCTTTGCGTTGTGACCATTGTTATGCCTGGGATAATTTAAACCAAAGGGATCCGCTGAATAAAGAGGAAATGATTTCCGTAATCCAAAAAATACAGTCATTGGGTACTGCTCAGATTCATTTCACCGGAGGTGAGCCAATGATAAAGTTAGACATATTGCTTGAATTGGTTCGAGCGGGTAATTGGAAATCAAATCTTTGGTTGAATACCTCAGGCTTTAAATTAACCTTTGAAAATGCTAGAAAATTAAAAAAGGAGGGATTAACGGGAGTAATGATTAGTTTAGACCATTTTGAAGAAAATAAACATAACGATTTTAGAAAGTATAAGGGTGCTTATCGATGCGCTATTGAAGGAGCTAAAAATTGTATTAATAATGGCTTGGTTACAGCATTTTCCATCTGTGTTTCAAATGAGTTTGTTACTGTTACTAACTTAGATAGATATATGGAATTGGCCAAGGATATAGGGGTGCACTTTGTTCAAATTCTTGAGCCCAAGAAAGTGGGTCATTATAAAGGTAAAGATGTTGAATTAGAGTATTCTAAAATTAAAATTTTGGAGAAATTTTATGAAACCTACAACTTCACAAACGATTATTTAGAATACCCTTTAATTTCCTATCACGGTTATTACCAAAGAAGAATGGGTTGTTTTGCAGGAGCAAAACGCAGTATCTATCTTGATGCAAAGGGAGATTTACATGCGTGCACATTTTGTCATTCACCTTATGGAAATGTGTTAGATGACAATTTCGATTCTCAACTAATTAATTTAAGGGAAAATGGATGTCCAACTTTCCGAAATTAAAAACATGGAATTTTTATTCAGCTTGGGAAATTTTGAAATTTGGTTACTACTATTTATAGCCCTGTTGCTTCGGTATTTTTTAATTGCCGGAATACCATATATCTATTTATATGTATTAAAAAATCCAAGATTTGGTGGTTATAAACTCCAGAAACAATACCCAAGTATTGATCAGATATTTAAAGAAATTAAATTTTCAGTTTTAACATTGTTCATTTATAGTTCAGGGATTTGGTTGTTCTTAATATGGCTCAAAACCGGTTTGACTAAAAACTATTCAGAAATTTCTGAATTCGGATGGGGTTATTTCATTTTAAGTATTTGTTTGATGATCATTCTTCACGATGCCTATTCTTATTGGATTCATAGGATTATTCATCACAAAAGGATTTTTAAATATGTCCACTTATTGCATCATAGCTTTAAAAATCCATCTCCCTTCTGTGCCTTTGCTTTTCATCCTTTTGAAAGTATTCTAACTATGGGAATAATTCCAATAATCATGTTTATAATACCTTGGCATCAATATGCTTTGCTGATTTTTGTGACAATTATGATTCTGTACGACACTTTTGTTCATTTAGGATTCGATATACCCTTGTTAAGAGTGGGTAGATGGCAAAATACATCGGTTGAACATGATATACATCATAAAAACTCCCGGTATAATTTCGGTCTTTATTTTACTATTTGGGATCGCTTAATGGGAACTTTTAAATCTAAATTAAAATGATATTTAAACATAAAAATTTATTACTCTTTGAATTTAAAAAATTAAAATATTAGCCATCTCAGTATTATTTAGTTTAACCGTATTTTGACCTAATTTAATTGACCATTTTAAGTTTTATTAGTAACATTGGGTACTATTCCAACTTTTTAAAATGAACTTAATTATTCTTTATAAAAACCATCCTCTTTTGATGATGGTTTTTCTTTTTTTTCTCCCCTATGTATTAGTTGCACAAAAAGTTTCATATCCCTATCAAAATTCAGATTTATCAGTAGAAGATCGAATAAAGGATTTGATTTCCCGAATGTCCCTAGAAGAAAAGGTTCGGCAAATGGATATGTATAAAGGAGAGTACTTTAAGACTGAAGAAACATTCGATTCAATAAAAGCAGCTCCTCACGTTGGAAATTTGGGGGTTGGCGCAATCCATGATATTTATCCTCGTTCCGAAAAAATGATTAATGACCTTCAACAGTATGTGATTGAAAATAATCGTTGGGGAATACCTGCTCTTATTATGGCTGAAATGCTTCACGGATACGTGGATGATGGCAATACTGCTTTCCCAATGAGTATTGGTCTAGGGGCCACCTGGGATATCGATTTGTTATATGATGTGGGGAGAGTAATTGGAACAGAGGCCAGGGCCCATGGTGTTCATTATGGTTTGGGTCCCGTTTTAGGGATTGGTAGAGAGCCACGTTGGGGTAGGGTGGCTGAAACCTTAAGTGAAGACACTTACTTAGCCTCAGAATTGGGGCTGGCACTGGTGAAAGGAATGCAAGGAGATACTTTAGCTAATGATAACACTGTTATTTCAGAACCTAAACATTTTGCTGTCCATAGTTATCCTCAAGCGGGAGGTAATTCATCACCAGTACTCGTGGGAGAACGTACTGCACGGCAAGATTTTCTTCCTGTTTTTCAAAAGGCATTTGTTGAGGGAGGTGCTTTGGGGACGATGTGCGCCTATTCTGAATTAGATGGTATTCCGTGTGCATCAAATCCTTGGCTCTTAACTGAAGTTTTAAGAAATGAATGGGGATTTAAAGGCATTGTCATTTCAGATTTGGGAGCAATAAAATATATTCAAACTACACACTACGCCGCGGATTCCCCTAAAGATGCTATTAAAAAAGCGGTTTCTGCCGGAGTTGATATGCAGTTCTACGATTTCAGTAATGAATTTTGGCAAAATACTCTTATTGAATTGGTTAATGAGGGAGACCTATCTATGAGCCATGTTGATAGAGCAGTAACTGGAGTTTTGAGATTGAAATTTACCCTAGGGCTTTTTGAGAATCCTTACATAAAAGAAGGGATTATTAAGGAACGTAGTCATACTAATGACAATCAACAAATTGCATTGGAAGCAGCGCGGAAGTCTATTACTCTACTAAAAAATGAAAATGATGTGTTACCGCTATCCAACACTCTAAATAGAATTGCGGTTATTGGACCTAACGCGGATGCCTCTAGGTTAGGTGGTTATTCAGTTCGAAATAAAAAAGCTTTAACGGTCAAGGAAGGATTGGAACGGATGGTAGGTAAGTCTACTGAAATTGTGTATGCAGAAGGAGTTCCTTTAATTATAAAGGGTCAAGCTGTGGAGAATGAATATTTATTAACACCTGACGGCACAACCCCTGGACTAAAAGGGGAATATTTCAATAATCGCAATTTGAACGGCGATCCCGCACTTATCCGCACAGATTCTAAATTGGAATTTGACTGGCCGTGGTCTCCTGGAGAAGGTGTTCAGGACGATATGTTTTCCATTCGATGGACAGGATATTTAAAACCGGAAAAATCTTTTGAAGGTTGGTTGGGACTCAGCTCTGATGATGGTATCCGTATGTGGATCGATGATCAATTGGTAATTGATAATTGGACTAAGGGCGCTACAAACATTGTAACCCATCCTATGAAATTTGAATCAGGTAAAAAATATAAGTTGCGTATTGAAATGTGGGAAGGCGGCTGGGGAGCAAGGGCACATTTACGGTGGAATCTTGAAAAATTAGATTTTACCCCAGCAGTAAATCTAGCGAAATCTTCAGATGTGGCCATAGTAGTTTTAGGAGAATCAGAGGAATTGGTAGAAGAGAATAGAGACGTGGCTACATTAGATTTGCATGGGGCACAGGAAGAATTAATTAAAGCTATTAAAGCCACCGGTACTCCAGTAATTTGTATCCTTTTGAATGGGAGGCCACTATCGATTAATTGGATAAATAATAATGTTCCAGGAATTATTGAAGCATGGTTTCCTGGGGAGTTAGGAGGGCAGGCAGTGGCAGAGGTATTGTTTGGTTACTACAACCCTGCAGGTAGATTGCCTATCACATTTCCAAAATCCGTGGGTCAATTGCCAATATATTACAACCAAAAACCCTCAGCAATCCATCGGTATGTATCAGAGAGTCAAGATCCATTATATACTTTTGGTTTTGGTTTAAGTTATTCTAGTTTCGAGTATAGCAATTTAAAATTGAGTACTTCAGAAATGGGGTCGAGCGACACATTAACTGTTAATGTGGATATTAAAAATACTGGGGATAGGGATGGGGAAGAAGTAGCTCAGTTATATATCCAAGATGTTTACGCCTCTGTTTCTACGCCACGAAAGTCTTTAAAGGGATTTCAAAGGGTATTTATTCCCAAAGGTCAAACCAAAACAGTGGTTTTCGAGTTGAATTCAAATGAACTTTCCATTTGGGATAAGGATATGAAATTCACTGTAGAACCTGGAGATTTTAAAGTAATGGTAGGTGGCAATATAAATGAGACTATTTCTACAACTTTTAGGGTGAAATAGAACCATTATTATTTGTCCGAATTTCTCTAGAATCAATTTTTTCGGATTCTAATTTGAGATTATTGAAATAGATTTAATGAAACCATTATTAAATTCTAAAAAAATGAAATTACCAACATTCCTTAAACAGTTTATTTCTCTAGCAATGAGTTTATTCTTTTTGTTTAGTTGTTCCGTATACCAAAAATCTTCTCTTGAAGAATTAAGCGCAATTGATAAAAAGGCTTTAATAAAAACTAATGATAATAAACGGCTAACATATTACAAGATTGTAAAAAAAGACCAAGAATATTGGGGTCAAACAAAGCTGAAAGGAGGTAATTTCATGGAAACAAAAATTTATACTGAACAGGTGAGTGAAGCAAAGAAAAAGAATACAGCGCTTTCAGCAGTTGCAACGGCTTCATTAGGCTTGATTCCACTGACAATTCTTATTGTAACTGCTGCAAATGAGCTTGATTATTCATGTCTTTTATGTGGGGACGATTAACATTAAACAAGGATTGCCTAAATAATACAACCTAACTTTCAATTGAATAAAATAAAAAACCGCTCAATATTTGGAGCGGTTTTTCAGCAGTATTAGTTGTTAAAACTTTAAACTCTTACGTGTCCATCACCGAACACGTAATATTTATTAGTTACCAGTTGTTTTAGACCTAAAGGACCACGATGGTGAAGTTTGTCGGTGCTAATCGCTAGCTCTGCACCAACCCCCATTTGTCCGCCATCGGTGAATCTTGTGGAGGCGTTTTGGTACACAGCAGCACTATCCACACCTTCCATGAAATTTATAGCTTCTTCTTCATTTTCAGAAATTATAGAAGCAGAATGCCCACCAGAAAATTCATTTATTTTTTCAATAGCCTCATTTATTGATGCAACTTCACCAATAAGCAATTTCATTGCTAGAAATTCCTCATACCAAATATTACTATCTGTTACTGTTTCAATAGTTGATAGCTTTTTAGAAATCCCCTCATCAACAATTATTTCTACTTTGTGCTGGTTAAGGAGTTCTTGAAGTTCTTTGAGCTTTTCGGAATAATTATCAATATTCTTATTAATCAATACTTTATCTAAAGCATTACAAGCTGAAATTTTATCTGTTTTAGCATTTAATATGATTGTCTTTGCTTTTTCCCAATTGGCATTTTCTGAGACATATAAGAAATTATTACCTCGTCCACTAATTAAAACCGCGCAGTTAGCATTATCCTTTACAAATTTAATAAGCCGTTCGCCACCTCTTGGAACAATCAAGTCAATTGATTCTGTTGGATTTTTTAGAAATTCTTGGGTTTCCTCTCGTTTTAAATGCAAAAGTTTAATCCAGTCCTTAGCTAATCCATTTTCTTCTAAGGCTTCATGCCAGCATTTCTCCAAAGCAAGATTGCTGTTCTTTGCCTCTTTTCCACCTTTTAGTAAAATTTTGTTATTCGCTTTAAAGGCTAGAACTGAAGCTTCTATGGTTACATCAGGCCTTGATTCATATATAATCATGATAGTGCCAAATGGAGCGGTTTTATTTATAATTTTCAAACCATTATCCAAGGATTCATTTGAAATCTCTTGACCGACAGGATCTTCCTGATTCATCACCTCCTTAACAGCTTTAATCATTCCATCTACTTTTTGATTATTCACGATTAATCTGTCATAAAGAGCCTGGTCATCTATATCAAAGGCATCCAAGTCTTTTTTATTTGCCTCAATAATTGATTGGCGCTCTCTATCCAAGATGTTGATCATGGATAACAGTACTTTATTTTTTATTTCTGTTTTTAATAATTGCATTTTTTTAGCTTATAAATTTTGTTCCAATATTTTTACCGTCTATAATGTCTACGATGACATTGTCACGTTTACCATTGGCTATATATGTAGGAATATTTTTCTTAGCCATTCCCTTAGCTATTTTTAATTTGGATTCCATTCCTCCTCGACCTTCACCTTCCTGTTTATTAGTTGCAGCAACGTATTTCTCTACATTATGATGCACCTTAACCTCATTAATTTTCTTGGTATCCTCTCTATCGGGATGACCATTATAAAGTCCTTCGGTATCGGAAAGTATTATAAGACGATCGGCGTCTAATAATTCAGCCACAAGACTTGCTAACTCATCATTATCCGAAAACATTGACATTGATAGTGAAACTGCGTCATCTTCATTGGCAATTGGTGTTACCCCTTCAGATAATAAACCCTCGTAGCACTTAATCATGTTATCTCGGTGTTTACCTTGGTCAAAATCACGTTTTGTTGCTAAAACCTGAGAACATCTTAAGCCGTAATCATTGAAAAGACTATAATAATGGCGCATCAATCGAGGTTGTCCTACGGATGAATAAACCTGCCTTCTCACGGAAGTGTCTTTGATTGAAATCTCTCCTAAGATTTCTTTTCCTGCGATTGCCGAACCGGATGAAACCAAAATAACTTGTATCTTACGTTCGTACAGTATGGATATTTGTCTAACCAATTCCCTTAATACAGGTCCTAATATGCGATTGTCTCGATTTGTAAGAACATTGGTTCCTACTTTTACGACTACACGTTTTATTTCTTTTTCCATTGTTTCTATTTATTTCCCAATTCAACGGCTCTATCAAATGCAGCGAACGCGGCATCCTTTATCCGTTCTTTGACATTGTTATCCTCCATTGAATCAATGGCAGCTTGGGTTGTTCCTCCTTTAGAAGCAACTTTTTTAATCCAACCTTCCGGAGAAATTTTATTTGCATTAAAAAGTTCAATTGCCCCTTCAAACGTATTGCTTACTAAAACTTTTGAATCGTATTCCGAAAAGCCCATTTTACGTGCAGCCTCCAACATGGATTGCATAAAATAGAATACGTAGGCGGGTCCACTCCCTGATATACCAGTGGAAGCATCAATAAAATTTTCTGTCTCCACATGTATGGATGTTCCGGTGGTGTCTAATAGATTTCTCACCATTAATAATTCTATCCTTGAAACGGATTTGGCTTCAGTGTATGAAGTAACGCCTTTCCCTACTTTCGCAGGTAAGTTTGGCATGGTCCTCACAACTTTCTTAGCTTGAAGTTGTTCTTGAATAGTTTGAATCGTTACTCCTGCCATCAAGGAAACAAATAGTTGATCTTCGTTAATCAAAGGAATCATTTCCTTAAATAGTGTTTCACTGTGAAATGGCTTTACTGCAATGAAAACAACATCAGCAGTAGGTAAACAATCTTCAAGATTTGAATAAGCTTGAAAACGTTCGTCTTCTTGTAATTGTTCTATTTTTTTTGGGTCAGTATCGTAAATCTTCAATTTCTTATTTCCAAGTAATGAAGAAGTCGACATGCCTTCGGCGTAAGTAAATCCCATATTACCCGCACCGATTACTAAAACTTTCATGTTTAATTTTATAAATATTCACCCTATAGGCACAAGGATTGTGCAATCGTGCCAACTAAAAAAGTTATTTTATGATTTTAGCGAATATGTTAAAATTATGGGGAATACTTGAAGGATGCCATAACCTGAAGGTGGAATTCTTAGGAGATTCGAAAATGTATTAAAATAAATTATGCCATAATTTCTGACATACTGTCGGATTTTTATCTAATTGTACCTATTTCGAACTTAGAAAAGATATTAAACTGCGATTTAGATTATTCTAAATTCATTAAAAATGTGGAAATGTTCATTGACTTTGCGGAACAAACCAATCGAATTTTGATATACATTTAGAAGTACTTTAATCTAATTGGTCAATGAAAGCTCTTGAGAATTTTACCTTGTGTTGTATTTTACTTTTTACCTTAAATGGATTTGGGCAAAAACCAAAATCTCCTTTGTATAACTGTAAATTGGAACTGGTTAACAAGGAAAAGTTTAAAAATATCCTATATGATGTAGATAGTACAAGCCTGTATTTATTTGAGGGTAAACAAATGGATTCTTCGCAACTTGTCCGATTTAATTTAACGGATATTAGAGTATTAAAGATTCGGAAAAAAGGAGGGCCAGGTGGTGTACTTCTTGGTGCTGGCATAGGCGCAGTTGTGGGTTTAATTGCTGCAACAGCTGAAGGTGAAGATGATTCGGCCTGGTTTAACTTTGCAAAAGAAAATTTAGGTACTTTTCCCACCATGTTAATCACCACTCCCATTGGCGCTGGTATTGGTGCTATAATAGGTTCGAGTGGTGGAATGGTTTTTAAAAATAATGGAGACCCAAAATCTTCGAAAGAGTTGGCGTTAAACTTACAAGAGTACACATATAAAAAAAGGTAACTTATTTTCTGCAATAATGTTTTAAACAAAAAAAACCGCCAATTGCTTGACGGTTTTTTCGAATATAAATGATTTTTTAGTTGTTATCATTTCTATTGGAGTGTTCCCTACGGTCTCCTCCACGATTATCTCTATTATTAGAGCGATTTCTGTTGTCCCTTCCTCGATTGTCGTTTCGTCTATTATCGCGACGGTCGCCACCTCCATGTGAAGATCTTTCTTTGTAACCTTCAGGTTTTGGCATCAACACTTTGCGTGAAACTCTATCTTTTTTGGTTTTAGGATCTATACCCATGTATTTAACATCTAGTACATCGCCCATATTAAGAACATCAGTAACATTATTGGTGCGTTCCCAAGCAATTTCACTTATGTGTAAAAGCACTTCATTTCCTGGAGCCTCAACATATTCTACAACAGCACCAAATTCTAGAATTTTGATAACTTTAACTTCATAAACACTTCCAACTTCCGGTTTAAATGTAAGAGCATCTATTTTTGCAAGAACAGCATCAATACCAGCTTGGTCAGTTCCTAAAATTTCAACAATTCCTTCTCCGGTTATTGGATCTTCGTTAATAACGATAGTTGTTTTGGTTTCCTTTTGTAGTTCTTGAATAACTTTTCCACCAGGACCAATAAGTGCTCCAATGTAATCATTAGGAATGGTAGCGTAAATAATCTTAGGAGCATGAGGTTTAACTTCAGCATTTGGTTCTGCTATTGTATCTGTCAGCTTTTCAAGAATATGCATTCTACCTTCTCTTGCCTGCTTTAATGCTTTTACCAAAATCTCATAGCTAAGACCTTTGATTTTGATATCCATTTGACAAGCCGTAATTCCATCGGCAGTACCCGTTACCTTGAAGTCCATATCTCCTAAGTGATCTTCATCACCTAATATATCACTAAGGACTGCATATCGTTCGCCGTCACTTATTAATCCCATGGCGATACCTGACACAGGTTTTTTCAATTGCACACCTGCATCCATTAGTGCCATAGTTCCTGCGCAAACAGTTGCCATTGAAGACGATCCGTTGCTTTCCAATACTTCAGAAACAACTCTTACAGTGTATGGACAATCTTCAGGAATCATTCCTTTTAATGCTCTTTGAGCTAAGTTCCCGTGTCCAACTTCACGTCTTGATGTGCCTCTGATTGGTCTAGCTTCACCAGTTGAAAATGGAGGGAAGTTGTAATGTAAATAAAAGGTCTCTTCACCTTGGAATGTTGGCAAATCGATAACATTCGCTTCTCTTGAAGTACCCAAGGTAACAGTTGCTAACGCTTGGGTTTCACCTCTTGTGAAAATTGAAGAACCATGTGTTGAAGGCAAATAATCTACTTCACACCAAATTGGTCTGATATCTGTAGTTTTTCTACCATCTAAACGTAATCCTTCCTCTAAGGTTAGATTTCTCACAGCTTCTTTCTGCGCTTTTCCGAAATATTTAGAAATTAATCCACCTAATTCCTCTTGTTCCTCTTCAGTATAGTTGGCAAGGATACCATCTTTTACCTCACTAAAGGCAAGTCCTCTTTCTTGTTTAGAAGAGGCCATTTTAGCAATGTCATAACACTTTTGGTAGGCAGCCTCATAAACTGCTTGCTCCAAAGATTCATTTTCAGTTTCTGACTCGTATTCTCTAGTTTCTTTTATGCCTACTTGTTCAGCCAAGCGAATTTGAGCTTCACACTGTACTTTAATAGCTTCATGGGCAAAACGAATTGCATCGGCCATTTCCTCTTCAGAAATTTCATCCATTTCTCCTTCAACCATCATTACAGAATCAGCAGAAGCACCAATCATCATATCGATATCTGATTCTAAAAGTTGCTCACGGCTAGGGTTTATTACAAACTCACCGTTAATACGACCAACTCGTGCTTCAGAAATGGGTGTTTCAAATGGTATATCACTCAATTGTATTGCGGCAGAAGCGGCAAGTCCTGCAAGTGCATCAGGCATAATGTTATCATCATGAGACATCAATTGAATCATCACCTGAGTTTCGGAGTGGTAATCTTTTGGGAATAACGGACGTAAAACTCTATCCACCAAACGCATTGTTAATACTTCGTCGTCACTAGGTCTTGCTTCTCTTTTGAAGAACCCACCAGGATAGCGACCTGCAGCAGCGAATTTTTCTCTATAATCTACTGTTAATGGTAAGAAATCGACATCAGCAGCATCGTAATTTGAAACAACTGTACATAGCAACATTGCGTTACCCATTTGCACAACCACAGATCCGTGTGCTTGTTTTGCCAATTTTCCAGTTTCGATGGAAATAGTACGTCCATCGCCGAGGTCAATAACCTCTTTAAAAGTTTTTGGAATCATAAATTATTTTTCTAATTAAACATTGGTAACCGCCTTTAAGACGGCTGAGGTTGTGTTGTTGTAGTTGTGTTACCAATGAAAAACTATGTGCCCAACTAGCATTGGGCTGCTTCATTTTTTGTTGGCCGGTACTTCAAAGATAAGCATTTTAATACCATTTGAAGATAAACTTCTTGGCTTGCCAAGCCATTTATATAAAAAAACCACGCACAAGGCGTGGTTTATGGTTATTTTCTAAGACCTAATTCTTTAACGATGGCACGATACCTTAAGATATCTTTCTTAGTTAGGTAATCTAGCAACGATCTACGTTTACCAACTAATTTTACCAAAGAACGCTCTGTGTTAAAGTCCTTACGGTTTTGCTTTAAGTGTTCTGTTAAGTGATTAATTCTGTAAGTAAATAGGGCAATTTGTGCCTCAGGAGATCCGGTATCGCTTTTGCCGCTACCGTACTTTTCAAAGATCTCCGTTTTCTTTTCTTTTGATAAATACATGCCAATATTATTTAAATGATCCTTATGTATATCTGAAAGTCTTTCTTTCAGGCGGCAAAGATAGTCAAATTCATTAATTAATAACATAAAATAATCTTTTTTGCGTTTAGTACGTATCGAACGTTAAACCTATTATTAATTAAAACGTCTAAAAAACATAAACCTAAATCAAATTCTCATGAAAAAACCTTATTTAACAAGGCTAACTTTCTTAGCTGCAACTATGTTTACTTTAGCATTATTCAATTGTTCAAGCGATGATTCCAATGATGATAACGGACTATCCACTCAAGAATCTACAGAGATTGCATTTAACTCTAATATGGATCAAACTGAAGCTGCCATAGCAGATTTGGTCATTGGGATTTATGAAACAACTTCTGCACAAGATGTTGGGCGAGTTTCGTCTACTAGCAGTAACATCCCTGATTGTTCAACTTTTAATATTTCAGGTAGTAGTACTTATAGGGAAGTGGTCATTAATTTTGGTGATAATTGTAATATAAATGGTCATGCTGTGACGGGAACACTTAAAGTTTCCTATAATCGGGATCCTAATGCCCAACAGATTTCGATCAACTATGAATTGGAAAATTTTACGATTGATGAAAATGGAGTAGAGGGAGCAATGTCCATACTGTTTCAAAGATCAAATGGAAATGGAAATCCACAATTTACCCATAACTTAAATTTAACCGTAAATTGGAAAAATGGTATGACCTCCTCTAGGACAGGACAAAAGGTTAGAGAGCAGATAGAAGGTGCCGGAACTGCAATCTTTAGTGATAATGTTTATTTAATTACCGGAAGTTGGACCAGTGCTTTTGCAAATGGTAACACACATAATTATGAAGTTTTAACTGCTTTAAGAAGAGAGGCTTCATGCTTTTATTTTGTAAGTGGAACCGTAAGTGTGAAAAGAACTTTGTTTGAAGGCTTAATGGATTTTGGTTCTGGCGAATGTGATGATAAGGCCATCTTCACTTTTAGCAATGGAAGAATTGTGAATATCAGCATGAACTGATCTATAGTCACTTTGTGACAAAAAAGGAGCGGCAATTGCCGCTCCTTTTTTATAATATATTAAATCAATTTACTCTCTTAGAGGTTGATTCGTAATAAGATCAATGTATTGATTGATTTTGTTTTTTAAATCTTTTCGATGGGTGATAAAATCTAAAAAGCCATGTTCTAACAAGAATTCGGCAGTTTGAAATCCATCAGGTAGTTTTTGTCCTGTTGCTTCTTGTACAACCCTTGGCCCTGCAAAACCGATTAAGGCACCTGGTTCACTAATGTTAATATCACCTAGCATTGCAAAAGATGCGGTAGTACCACCAGTAGTCGGATCTGTACACAACGAAATATAAGGTATTTTAGCATCGGCTAACTGGGCCAATTTTGCAGAGGTTTTTGCCAATTGCATCAAAGAGTATGCAGCTTCCATCATACGTGCACCGCCAGATTTTGAAATAATAACAAAAGGAATATTATTTTTCAACGAATAATCTGCAGCTCTTGCAATTTTTTCTCCAACGACACTTCCCATGGATCCTCCAATAAATGAAAAATCCATACAAGCAACCACTAAATCTTTTCCTTTAGATTTGCCAATGGCAGTGCGAACTGCATCTTTTAAACCAGTCTTTTCTTGAGCACTTTTTAACCTTTCGGGGTATTTTTTTGTATCCTCAAAACTCAATGGATCTTTAGAAACTAAATTTGGATCTAGTTCCTTGAAATCACCATCATCAAATAAAATCTGGAAATATTCTTTACTGCCAATTCGAACATGATAACCGTCTTCTGGACTTACAAAATAATTCTTCTCTAATTCCTCAGTATCTATAATTTTACCGGTAGGTGATTTGTACCAAAGACCTTTAGGAGTATCTTTCTTTTCTTCGGTTGTTGTTGTGATTCCTTTTGTTTTGCGTTTAAACCAAGACATAAAATGTGGGATTTATAAATGCTATCTATTAAAAGATCAATACAAGTTAAGAATTATAATGTATTCACGTTGTTAAGGTCTTCAAAAGCCTTTTTAAGTCTTGCAACAAAAGTTTCTTCACCCTTACGTAACCAAACTCTTGGATCGTAGTATTTTTTGTTTGGAGAATCTGGTCCGTCAGGGCTACCAATTTGGGATTGAAGATATTCAGACTTATCCGCCATATAATCTCTAACACCGCTCATAAATGCATATTGCATATCCGTGTCAATATTCATTTTAATAACTCCATATCCAATTGCCTCACGAATTTCTTCGACCGTTGATCCAGAACCGCCATGGAAAACAAAATCTATATGATTAGGTCCAAGATTGTATTTTTCAGAAATATATGTTTGAGAGTTTCTCAGAATTTTCGGGGTTAATTTAACGTTTCCGGGTTTATATACGCCATGTACATTTCCAAAAGCTGCAGCAATCGTAAATTGGTCACTTACCTTACTTAATTCTTCAAATGCATAGGCTACTTCTTCAGGTTGGGTGTAAAGTTTAGAATCATCTACATCTGTATTATCTACTCCGTCTTCTTCACCACCCGTAATACCTAATTCAATTTCCAAAGTCATACCCATTTTGCTCATTCGCTCAAGGTACTTTTTACAAATCTCTATATTTTCCTCCAACGGTTCCTCTGATAAATCAATCATATGTGAGCTATACAAAGGTTTCCCTGTTTTTGCGAAATGTTCTTCGCTAGCATCGAGCAAACCATCGATCCAAGGCAATAATTTTTTTGCACAATGGTCTGTATGAAGGATCACAGGAACACCATACGCCTCCGCCATTAAATGAACATGCTTAGCTCCAGCTATTGCCCCAACAATTGCGGACTTTTGGTTTTCATTGCTCAAGGATTTACCTGAATTGAATTGTGCACCTCCATTTGAAAATTGAATAATGACCGGTGCGTTTAGGCTTTTAGCGGTTTCAAGTACTCCATTTATGGTGTTAGAACCGATAACGTTAACAGCGGGAAGGGCAAATCCCTTTTCCTTAGCTAATTTGAATATTTCCTGAACTTCCTTTCCGGTAGCTACCCCTGCTTTAATATTATGTGACATGATTGGATTTTTTGTGTAGAAATAATTTTGCCAAAAATACGGAAAATATTGATTAAGACTTTGAGGTTTCAGTGCTTTTTACCAGTAAAAGTCACCGCAATCGTTTTAGATTACGACGTGAATTACAACTATCTGAATCATATTTCTTTGCTATGTAGATTCTAAATTTAGTCTAAAAACAATTACGAACTCATTCTATAATAATTTAAAGAATATTGTATTTTTCTAAACCTAAAAATCATATTCTCAAATTGCATAAAAATGAAATTTAACCCCCTTAATTTACTCGTTATAATTTGTCTCCCAATTCTGGTACTTTCACAGCCTTTCAATGGTAATAAAACTACCTATGAAGCAGATGTGGTTATTTATGGAGGAACATCTTCTGGGGTTATTGCTGCTGTAAAGGCTGCCGCTTTAAATAGAAAGGTCATTTTAGTTTCACCAGATAAACATTTGGGAGGTATGTCTTCTCACGGTTTGGGATTCACCGATAGCGGCCATAAAGATTTGGTTGGAGGTTTAGCTAACGAATTCTATAAAAAAATATATGATCATTATTCAAGGGAGGATGCATGGAATTTGGTCTCTAAAGAAAATTTTGGAAATAAAGGGCAGGGAACCGCAGCTTTGGATGAAAGTACCGAAACGATGTGGACCTTCGAACCTCATGTGGCTGAGAAGGTCTTTACAAATTGGGTGAAGCATCCAAATATTGTCATTCTTAAAAACGAATGGTTAGATCGAAATAAGGCATTAGATTTTCAGGATAAATCTATTGAGGGTTTTTATACGCTATCAGGTAAACATATAAAAGGAAAGGTTTTTATAGATGCTACCTATGAAGGGGATTTAATGGCAGCTGCAGGTGTTGCATACACTGTGGGTCGAGAAGCAAATAGTGTTTATGGTGAATCCTATAACGGAATTCAGCAAGGGGTTTTTATGCACCATCATAATTTCAAGCATTTAAAAATTGATCCCTATTTAACTAAAAAAGACCCAAATTCTGGGGTATTGCCAAAAATCTCAACAGATGATATTGGAAAGAACGGGGAAGGTGATCACAAATTAGAAGCGTATTGTTATAGACTTTGCTTAACCAGATTAGAAGACAATAAAATACCGATTACTAAACCCGAGGGTTATGATCCTAAAGATTATGAGCTATTAGGCCGTATTTATGCTAAAGGGTGGGATGAGACTTTTCATAAATTTGATGAAATACCAAACGGTAAAACAGATGTGAATAACCATGGTCCCTTTAGTTTTGATAACATTGGTATGAATTATGATTATCCGGATGCTTCTTACGAGCGCAGGAATGAAATACTTGAAGAGCACAAAAGCTATCAACAAGGATTAATGTATTTCACGATGACAGATTCCCGAGTTCCAGAAAAGATAAGGAAGGAAATGGCCAAATGGGGTTATGCAAAGGATGAATTCACAGACAATGGTGGTTTCCCAGATCAAATATATGTAAGGGAGTCTCGTAGGATGTTGGGTGAATATGTGATGACTGAGCTAGATGTTATGGGAAAGAGAGATACTCCGGAATCTATCGGTATGGGTTCTTATAATTTAGATTCTCACAATGTTCAACGATATATTACCAAATCAAATCATGTTCAAAATGAAGGGGATATAGGGGTAAAACCTCCGCATCCTTATGTTATTGCAATGGGCACTATATTGCCTAAATCTAATGAGTGTACAAATTTAATTGTGCCTGTATGCGTTTCAAGTTCCCATATTGCCTTTGGCAGTATTAGAATGGAACCCGTCTATATGCTTCTTGGTGAATCTGCAGCTCAGATTGCCGATTTGGCTATTGAAAACAACTCTACTGTTCAAAATGTCCCTTATTCAGAATTGAAAGATAAATTAGAGGAGGCTGGTCAAATTTTAACCAACACTAGATTAGACTAATCTGTAGCGGAGTAAATACTGTGAAGAATTTGTAAATCCTTTACACTAAATGATCCATCGTGTATAATTAGTCGATATTCTAGTACAATAGGCTTGTCTTGGGGAACTTCAATTATCCTTGAACCTGGATACGGATAGACCGCATTTTGCATGCTCTTTTCAGATCGCAAAATCCAATTTTCGGGATAATAGGGATTGTTGGAATTGCAAAGAATCGCTATTCCAGATGGCTGTTTCTCATTTTCTATATTACCGGTAAAATCCATCCAGCCATATCCTTCAATGGGTAGATTATCTGGTTTTACCGATCCATTTTTATTTCTAAAACTTAAGTTATTCGGTAGTTTAATTCTAGCAGAAAAACCCCCATAACCCTTTTCATCTTCAGATCCTCCAATTTTAATACCAGGACTTAGAGCCCGTAATGCAATTCTTATTTGTATAAGACGATAATTTTCCGATTTCGGATGTACATAAATTGAATTTTTCTCCTCAATAAAAGGGATTTGGCTATCCAAAGTGTCCACAATTTTAGGAGAATACCAGTGAACCTTATTGACTATCATAAGCATGTCCATGACTGATTTAGCCTCAGTGTTTTCAATGTTCCAACGAACGCCCTCTAAAGTCCAACCATCACCAAGTCGCACCGAATCCTTATAAATTTGATGCCATGCCCAGAAAATTCCTCTATGATGCAAGTGGTCTTCAGGAAAGTCTTCTGTTATTATTTCACCATTCCATCCATAAACAGGATGTAAATAATTGTTTCTTGAAAATTTTCCGTTTTTAGATTTAGGTTGTACCTGATATTTAAGGATAGGACCTTCAGAATCTTTGAATAAGAATCCGTCTGTTAAAGTGTCTAGCTCTACTTTCTGGGAATATCCAATTGTTGTCGAAAAAATAAAAATTGCCCAATAAAGCGCTTGGAGAAAATTTATGTTAATCCTATAGTTTATTAAATTATTTGTCAAGACATTAATTTGCAATGGATTAAGATGCACACTAAAAAGGATAATTAATACCTATGTTGTAAACCGCTGAGGCAAAATTATAATTCCTAAACCAACGGTCACCCAAAGGTTGAGATGGGTTGTAAGTTTTAAAACCGACATCTCCCCTTAACACAAAATACTTGAAATCATAACGAAGACCAAAACCCGATCCTACGGCAATATCTTTAAGTGAACTAAACCCGTCAAAGGTTGCACCTTCATCAGTAACATCATCGAAAATGTTCCAGATATTACCAACATCTACAAATACAGCCCCATTAAATGGACCTATTAAATTAAATCGCTGTTCTGCTGAGAATGCCAATTTAAAATTGGCCTCATTAAATTCGTTAGTTGTTTGTGAACTTCCGGGTCCTAAGTTATAGGCTGTCCATGCACGGTTGTCATTGGGTCCACCTGCAAAGAATGATTTGGAAAATGGAATATTGCTGGCGTTGCCGTAAGGTATGGCAATACCACCATAAGCTCGGATTGCAAAAATATTTTTCGCTCCAAGATTCCAATATTTAATATAATCAACTTCAAATTTTGTGTATTGTGAATAAGGGACCCCAAAAATTTCATACCTACCTTCCGAATCTTTTTGGAGATTGATAAGTTTCGATACTGAGGAAAGCGTATTACCGGCCAATTCCACTCTAAATCTAAATAGTGAAAATTCATCATCAAAAAGACTTTCCCGTTTATCCCTTATATAGCCAAAATTAGCTGCGAAAATTAAGTTGTCCTGAGTTAGTCTTTGTTTTCTTTGATTGATGTTTGCAACAGAAACATAATCCCTATCATCTGGGGTTAGGCTTGTGTTGTTATTTAAAACATCTTCAATAAATTGGTCTGCACCTTCAGGGATTAATAAAGTCTCTTGGTCGGGAATATAGCCTGTACTCATGGCTATTTGGTTTAAGCGCTTGAAAGAATTTTCATATACCCTAAAGTAATTTTCGACATTCAAATTTTTCACGTATTGGATATTGAAAAGATCTGCATTTAGTGTTATAATGTCCTTTGGTTTCCAATTATAAGTAAACGAAGTTGTAAAAGTCTGCTTGTCAAGTCCGATATTACGCTGACCAGTCATTGTAGCCGAAATCCTCGTGCTAGGCGACATGTATTTTTTAATAATCTTATCCGTTTTAAAGGGAAAGAAAATACGGGGTATTATTAATTTCAAATTGGCTCCCACTTCATTAATATCAAAAAACTGATCGCGATTACTAGACAAGCTTGCATCTCTAGAGGAACCAATGGAACCTAAAAGAGAAAACTCAAGATTTTCAGCCCCTCTAAAAATATTTCTAATTTTTATACCACTACTCACCGTAAATCCAATTGTTTGGATATCACTTTGGGTAACATCAAAATTAAACCCAAGCTCATATTTTTTACGAGGAGCTAGGAATATGTTGTA
Organism: Aegicerativicinus sediminis; assembly: GCF_015476115.1. GTDB lineage: Bacteria > Bacteroidota > Bacteroidia > Flavobacteriales > Flavobacteriaceae > Aegicerativicinus > Aegicerativicinus sediminis. Next base: position 2,413,783 of record NZ_CP064295.1, read on the forward strand.
GTCCAAAGTACTATCATTAACCTCTACGGCCTCAATGGAGGGGTATCTAAAGGTGTTTAATTGGCTTAAACCCCTAGCTGTTCTTGTAACATTGATATTTCTAAATATTTCATCCTTCGTTAAAAATATTGCATCGGCTAATGCCCTCGGCCTATATTTTAATTTGTCTACAGTATAGAAATTAAAATGTTTATAGGTAACCGTATCTTTTATGGTTTCATTTCTATTATCGAAGGAATAATCGGGGTAAATATTTACATTATTAATTTTATAAATTCTAAATGGCTCACGATAGGTCGAATCACCAACTCGGATTTCCCGATCTCCAATTAAAATTTCTGTGTCGAGTTTGTGGTCTTTACCAATAGTATCTAAAGTGAAAAAAACATAATCTTCTTGAAAATGATAAACCCCTGAATTACGCATTACGGATGTAATCCTATCTCTTTCTGCCGTGTAGTTATCTTCAAAATAGGGATCTCCTTTTTTCAATATAGATTCATTTTTTGTAGAAACATATAGAGAGTCTACAATAGGAGTAGAAATGGTTTTAAAAATCGAATCCAGTAGATATCGTTCTCCAGTTTCAACATTATATTGGGCTTTAATTTTTCTGGATTCATTTTTGGGTATAGTATCATAAGATACTTCTGCATCAAAATACCCAATACTATAGTAATATTTGTCAAGTTGAACAGTGGTCTTGGTAGCTTGCTGAGGGTTAAAAATTGCAGGAGGTTCACCAATTCGTTTTATCCAAGAATTCAAGTTTTTTTGGGATCTTACCCAAGCTTCATACTGTTTTAACGAGAGTAAATTTCTTAGAAAAGTTTTGGGTTTTTCAGGATTATGGTATTTCTCATTTAGTATAGAATCAATATTGGGTCGAGCTAAGTTGTAAATGTGTAGTTTAATTGGAAGGCCCAATAATGAGGTGTTTGGCTTTTGAAAAATGTTATTTGTTACTTCTTCATCCTTCTCCTTTTCGCCATTAACTAGAATTTCATTTTCAACCAATAATTGTTCATCCTCCCCAACCCGTTTTAAAACGTTGCAGGAAGAGAAAATTAACAGGACAATTATTAGAAGTCCAACGTATTTAAATGGATAATTCAATTAAGAACGATACTAAATTTTGGGAACCATTTCCAAAGGTACTTTATTTGCGCTTTTCATGTAAAGAATATTTTCTTCAAAAAAGATTACCTTGCGTATTCGGTTAAGAGCAAAGGTAACTACAATTTCATGCTATCTAAATCTCAACAAAAACTAATTAATTCTCTTCAGAACAAAAAGTATCGTAAAAAAAATGGACTTTTTGTTGTAGAGGGAGTAAAAGGTGTGAGTGAGTTTCTAAATTCAAAGTATATACATCACGAACTTTTTTCCACTGAAGATTTGTTCAGTCTTCCTTTTGTAGATATTACCGAAACAGACCTTAATAAGATTAGTTTTTTACAATCTCCCAATAAAGTTTTAGGTCTCTTCCGAATTCCTGAACCAAAAAATATTGTGGATTTAGGATTGATAGTTGCTTTAGACAATGTGAGGGACCCAGGAAATTTAGGTACCATAATAAGATTATGCGATTGGTTTGGTGTAAAACAATTGATTTGCAATGAGGGTACTGTTGATTGTTACAATCCTAAGGTAGTTCAGGCTACAATGGGATCTTTAACTAGGGTAAACATAAATTATTTGAACCTTTCTAATTATCTGGAGATGACTAAACAGCCAATTTTTGGAGCCTTTATGGAGGGTGAAAATGTTTATTCTGCTGAACTGCCAAGGTCAGGAATTTTGGTAATGGGGAATGAAGCCAATGGAATCTCCTCTGAAATTGAAAAGTTGGTAAGTAAGAAATTGTCTATCCCTTCTTACGGTTCTGTTGAAACGGCAGAAAGCCTAAATGTTGCAACTGCCACCGCAATCCTCTTAAGTGAATTCAGGAGAACTACTGAAAGGTAAAGTTTAAGAATACCCCCCTAGATTGCATTGAATTTATATTGTTGGTCCAAGGACTATTGGGATCACGGTCTCTTACTACTTCATCATTAATGGCAAAAACACCACGAATGGAAGGGCTGAATTTAAACCAATAAAGGTAAAAGTCGATTCCAAAGCCAACTTCCCAAAATAACATACTGCGTTTAGTTCTAAACTGGCCAACGCTGTTATCATCTGGGTTTTCTTGGTTACTTGATAGATTCAAGGCGGCTGAAACTCCACCGAGAACGTAAGGCTTAAAATTATTTAAGCGTTTAGTTGAAACCTTTAAAAGAACTGGAAAATGTACGTAGGTAGATTTTACTTCACGCAATAGGTCATTATCATTAACACTTTGCCCATTAAACCAATCTTCGCCGTAATATAGGTCCCTTTGATTAATATATAGACCTGGTTCGAACCTTATATTGAAATAATCATTTAACCTTAAGTCTGAAACTAAACCAACATTAAACCCAGTATTCATTTTTGTTTGAATGTCACTTTGGTCTCTATTGTAGGTAAATTTAAAATCATAGGTATTGAGCCCCAGAAAGAAACCCCATGTCAATCGCTGTTTATCAAAATTTTCTTGGTTTAGGATTTTTTCCTTAGAAAATAATTGAGCTGGCGCGCTGTGCGCAATCATCAAAAATCCAATAACAAAAAGTAATTGCTTCATGCAGACTTAGAGTTGATTATTCGGTTTGTGCTAATTCGTTCTTTTGTGTTTCAGCCTTTGAGGCTATATAGATACTTGCCACACCTAATGTTAGGGGCAGGTCTTCGACATTAATAAACCCAATTTTCCGCAAAATATTGTTGAGAGTTTCTCCGTATGGAAATGTTGCAGCCGATTCTGAGAGATAACCATAGGCAGATTTATCTTTTGAAAAAACTTTGCCAATAGCCGGTAATATATATTTAGTGTAGAAACGGTAGCCTTGTTTAAATGGGGTTTTAGTTGGCACAGAGGTTTCTAAAATTACGAAACGCCCTTGTGGTTTAAGAACTCTTAATATTTCACTTAAACCTAATTCCAGATTTTCAAAATTTCGTATACCAAAAGCTACGGTAATAGCATCAAAGGAATTATCTTCAAAGGGTAATGCCTCAGAGTCTCCTTCAACAAGTTCAATGGTATTATTTAGTTTTTTTTCAACAACTTTTTTTCTGCCAACTTCTAACATCCCTGGACTAATATCCAGACCAACAATTTTTTCGGCCTTGGTTTCCATCAAATTAATAGCTAAATCACCTGTACCTGTGGCTATATCCAAAATAGAATTTGGATTAATTTGCTTTACAAGGTCTACAACTTTTTTTCTCCATTTAACATCGATTCCGAAGGATATAACTCGATTTAGTTCATCATAAGAGCCAGAAATTTTATCGAACATGGTGGTTACCTGTTCTTTTTTTGTCTTTTCGCTATTTTTATATGGAGTAACTTTTGAGGCCATAAAACTTTTGGCAAATATAGAATATCTGTCTTAAGTAATGGGAAATAGTTTATGGTTATGGGATTAAAATCTTGTAATGCAAATTCTATTTAAATACTATATTTGTAAGTATATAAAGTTTCAAGTATTCTAATGCCTGATCTTAACTTAACGGGCTTTTTATTTTAATTAAAGTAGCTAACATCCTTTTTATATGAAGATTATAATCGCTGGGGCAGGGGAAGTAGGGTTCCATCTTGCTAAGCTGCTTTCTTATGAATCACAAGAAATAACTCTTATAGACACTGATCGAGTTAACTTAGCTTATGCTAGTGACCATCTAGATATAAGGGTTGTTAAAGGAGATGCAACTTCCATTACTGTCTTAAAGGATGCTCGTATAAAGAATGTAGATTTATTTATAGCCGTAACTTCTTCTGAAACAACAAATATTACCTCTAGTGTCCTTGCTAAACAATTGGGAGCCAAACGAACCATTGCACGGATAGCTAATGTTGAATTTATTGAAAATCAAGAGGATGTAGGTTTTACCAAATTTGGAATTGATGAGTTGATTTCACCTGAATCTTTAGCTGCAGCTGAAATAGAATTACTTTTAAATCAGTATGGATTTAATGATAGCTACGAGTTTGAAGACGGCGTGCTAACCATGTTAAGTTTACGTCTCTCAAGAACCGCTAGTTTTGTTGGTAAAACTGTACAAGAAGCCGCAGAACATTTCCCAGAACTTCATTTTGTCCCTATCGCTATTCAACGCTATGCAACCCAATATACTTTAATTCCAAGAGGAGATACGCTTTTCAAAGAAGGGGACAAGGTTGTTTTCATCACTTCCAAAGGTGGTGATATGGAATTGTTTGAACTTTCTGGTAAAGTTAAAAGTGAAATAAAGAATGTAATGATTTTGGGTGGAAGTCAAATTGGTTTGAAAACTTCTAGGGAATTGTGCCAATCAAAATTTAAGGTTAAAATTATTGAGAAGGATAAAGATATTGCTTTCGATTTGGCTGATGAACTTCCAGATGTGTTGGTGATAAACGGAGATGGTAGAAATGTGGAATTATTGGAGGAAGAGAATATTGAGGATATGGATGCATTTATCTCCGTTACCGGTAATTCTGAAACCAATATTATGTCCTGCCTAGTGGCAAAATCGAAAGGCGTTAAAAAAACAATTGCATTAGTAGAGAATATGGATTATTATCAGCTTTCTCAATCAATCGGAATCGATACATTAATAAATAAGAAACTCCTAGCGGCAAATAATATATTCAGATTTATTAGAAAGGGAGAGGTTGTAGCTATGACCAAACTTAATAACTTAAATGCGGAGTTGCTGGAGTTTGAGGTTAAATCTGCCTCTAGAATTACCCAAAAGAAAATAAAGGATTTAAAATTTCCTCGCTCTGCCATTATCGGTGGGGTCATTAGAGAGGGTAAAGGAATAATCCCATTAGGAGATTTTCAAATAGATATTGGTGATAAAGTCGTAGTTTGCTGCTTGCCGACTTCCATTACACGAGTTGAAGAATTCTTTTTTTAAAATATCCTGCACTAGATGAAATTGAACACTAAGATTATTTGGCATTTTTTCGGACTGCTAATGGTGTTCAATGGGGGATTTATGTTATTAGCCGCACTGATCAGCCTTATTTATCAGGATGGGGTTACTCCAAAAATTGCATTGGCTGGATTCTTGGTATCTGCTGTTGGTGCCTTAATGATGTTCGTTACCAAAGACCATCGTAAAGAATTAAATAAGCGAGAAGGTTATGTTGTTGTTGCTTTCGGCTGGGTGGTAATGGCATTTACAGGAACATTACCATACCTGTTTACAGGTTCTATTCCTACTATTACTGAAGCGTTTTTTGAAACAATGTCTGGATATACTACCACAGGGGCATCGATTTTAAATGATATAGAAATTGTACCCAAAGGAGTTTTGTTCTGGCGAAGCCTAACCCACTGGATAGGTGGGATGGGAATAATTGTTCTTGCAGTAGCAATTTTACCACTACTGGGTATTGGTGGTATGCAGTTATTCGCAGCTGAAGCTCCTGGGCCAAGTGCCGACAAATTGCATCCACGTATCACAGACACGGCTAAGCGTCTTTGGTTAATCTATTTTGGCTATACCGCTGCTGAGACTTTGTTGCTGCAAGCTGCAGGAATGTCTTTTTTTGATGCCATTAATCATGCGCTTTCTACCTTGTCTACCGGAGGTTTTTCGACCAAAAATGCTAGTGTAGCCCATTGGAATGGGGAACCAATCATTCAATATATCATTATTGTCTTTATGTTTTTAGCAGGGACCAATTTCGTTTTGAGCTATTTTGCTTTTAAAGGAAGGGTTCAAAAAGTAATTAGGGATGAAGAATTCAAATTGTATTTTAGGTTTATCTTCATATTTACGGTTATCGCTTCTTTGATAATATATTTTAGGGCTGATTTCTTACAATCCACCATAGATCATCCAATGGTCTGGGGTAGAGGTGAAAGTTCCTTTAGGCATGGTTTATTTCAAGTTCTAGCAATTATTACCACAACAGGTTTTGTTTCAGCGGATTATACCGCCTGGACACCATTTCTAACAGTCTTTTTCTTCGGATTGATGTTTCTTGGAGGAAGTGCGGGCAGTACATCGGGAGGTATTAAGGTTGTACGTCATTTGTTAATGATTAAAAATGGATTCTTAGAATTTAAACGTGCATTGCACCCTAATGCAGTATTACCAGTTCGATATAATTCAAAATCTATACGAGGTGAGATCGTATTTAATATTCTAGGATTTTTTATTCTTTATATGCTATCCTTTATCATTGGCTCCGTAGTTTTTGGAATGATGCAGATCGATTTTACTTCCTCAGTTGGTTTAGCCGCTTCAACTCTCGGAAATGTTGGTCCAGCGCTCGGTAGCTTTGGGCCAGTTTACAATTATTCGGCCTTACCTATGATCGGTAAATGGTGGGCCTGTTTTCTCATGCTGATAGGCAGGTTGGAGCTTTTTACAGTCCTTATACTTTTAACACCATTTTTCTGGCGTAATCGCTAATTACATATTTAGCCGATTCTGTTAATTGTAACAATTTTTTTCTGTTATCGTCATATAGATGTAATAATCATCAATCAATCAAAAAATGAACGTAGCAGTAAACCACCCAAGAGTAATTGTTGGAAGAAGAATAGAAGTGGATGTAATTGATCGTCCTTCTGGATTTATAACTTCCAATTATAAAAAAATCGTAGAGTATAATTTAGAAAGGGTAAATCCGGACAGTTTGTATGCTAAAAGGCTTGTTGCGAAGCATAGGCTTTTAAGGGGTGCCAATTCTATGGAAATACTTTTAAAGTTCAGCCTTTTTGCTGCTTTATTGAGCATAATTCTTTAAGAGAATTGTTTCAATATAACCCATATCATTCAATACTTAATTCATAACACAGGTTATTAGGTGGGGTAGGCAGCATTAATGTTATTCTCAGAAATTACAAACTGTTGGGTAAAAAGAGAAGTAAGGTATCTAATATTTACAATGATTCTAGCTATAGTACTTGTACGATTAAAAAAATATTGCCTTATGAGCTTCCCAACCTTTGATCATAAATTCAATACCTGAAAGGCTAAAAAGAGAAAAGTATACTCGCGACATTAAACTTGTTGTTTTTATGCTATTCGCTGCGAGTATACTTTTTGCAAGTTTATATGAACTTTTCAGTTCGGAGTGACTTCAAATAAATTAGGCTAAGGCCTCTTTTATTCTTTTAATTGCTTCTTTAATTTGCGATTGTGAGGCTGCATAGGAAATTCTAATACAATTAGGGTTTCCGAAGGCGTCTCCAGTTACAGTTGCCACTAATGCATGTTCTAATAAAAACAATGAAAAATCTGTAGCATCCTTAATCGTTGTACCTTTTAAAGTTTTTCCGAAATAATAAGATATATCTGGGAATACGTAAAATGCACCTCCTGGTTCAGAAGTTTTAAAGCCAGGTATTTCTCCTAAGAGCCCAAGAATTAAGGATCTACGCTCTTTAAATTCATTAATCATGTATTGAATTCTAGAAGGAGGTTCGTTTAAGGCAGTTATAGTTGCACGTTGAGCAATACAATTGGCTCCACTAGTAACTTGTCCTTGAATTTTATTGCACGCTCTTGCTATCCATTCAGGTGCACCAATGTAACCAATTCTCCATCCTGTCATAGCATATGCCTTAGACACACCATTAACGGTTACGGTTCTATCGTACATATCTTCAAACTCAGCCATGCTAGCATGACCACCAACGAAGTTTATATGCTCATAGATTTCATCTGAAACAACTATAATTTGTGGAAAGTCTTTCAAAACATCTGCCAAGGCGCGCAATTCTTCTTTGCTATAAACAGATCCGCTTGGGTTACAAGGTGAACTGTACCAAATCATTTTGGTTCTTGGGGTAATTGCCGCCCGAAGTTGATCAGGAGTTAATTTAAAATCATTTTCTAAAGAAGTTTGAACTTCTACTGGTGTACCCTCCGCCAACTTAACTATTTCAGCATAACTTACCCAATATGGACAAGGCAAAAGCACTTCGTCTCCAGGATTAAGAGCGACTAAAGCAACATTTGCTAAAGATTGCTTCGCCCCTGTTGAAACTACAATTTGGGATGGTTTATATGAAAGATTGTTATCGCGTTTAAACTTAGTAATGATGGCTTGTTTTAACTCCCCGTATCCATCAACTGGAGTATAGGTGTTGTAACCTTCATTTATTGCTGCAATTGCAGAATCTTTAACAAAATCAGGAATTTCAAAGTCTGGTTCACCCAAACTCAACCCAATAATATCTTTACCTTGCTCTCTTAATTCTCTAGCTTTTGCAGCCATGGCAAGGGTTTGCGATGTTGATAGATTTTTAATTCTATCGGATAGTTGGTCCATTATGTAGTTAATATTAATTTAGGCTGTCAAGGCAGGTTTGGCCCCCATTTCTTTCAAAAACCTGAAATGGGCTAAAATCGCTTTTCTTGTTGTTTCGTATTCTTTATACGGTAGATTAAATTCCAAAGCAGTTTGTTTCACAATTTTAGAAATTTTCGTGTAGTGAATATGACTAATGTTTGGGAAAATATGATGTTCAACCTGATGATTTAAACCTCCGGTGAACCAATTAATCAACCTATTTTTTGTTCCAAAATTCACGGTAGTATGTAATTGGTGAATTGCCCAAGTATTCTCAATAGTTCCATCTTCAGCTGGCAATGGCATTTCTGCTTCATCCATTACGTGAGCCAATTGAAAAATTACACTGAGAATAATTCCAGCGACATAATGCATCACAACAAAACCAAGAAGTACTTTCCACCATGGAATATCTAAAACAAGCATTGGAATTACAATCCAGATGCTTAAATAAACAACTTTGCTAAGAGCCAAAATTGTCCAATTTTGCCATGGCCTTGGAAGCTCTCCATAAGATAGTTTGCGTTTCATGTAGTTACGCATTTGCAACCAATCTGTCGTAATTGCCCAATTTAGGGTAAGAAGGCCATAAAGTAATATTGAATATAGATGTTGGAATCTGTGGAATTTTTTCCATTTGGCATGTTTGGAAAATCTTAATATTCCTTTTGCATCTAAATCTTCATCATGTCCGTGTATGTTGGTGTATGTATGGTGTAATACATTATGCTGTACCTGCCAATTGTAAACATTTCCAGCTAGTATATAAATGCTTCCGCCCATTAGTTTATTTATCCATTTTTTACTTGAATAAGAACCATGGTTTCCATCATGCATTACATTCATACCGACACCGGCCATACCTATTCCCATCACTACCACAAGGAGCAATTGTGCCCATCCTGGAATGTCAAGGGTAAGTATTAGGAAATAGGGAGCCAAAAACAAGGCGAACATTACTAATGTTTTTACCCAGATTTTCCAGTTACCGGTTCGTTTTAAATTATTTTCTTTAAAATAGTCGTTTACGCGTTTATTGAGAGTTCTAAAAAATTTTGCTGAGTCATTACGCGAAAAACTTAGGGCCTGTTTGGTCATTAATTCTATGTCTTAGTGAATAAATTTTGATTACAAAAAATTCAGCGCAAAGATAGCTAATAATAATAGGCGCATGGACATATAATAACAAAAATTAACCATTAATTATTATATATTTTTGCTAAAAAATTAAGAGAATGGAAACTATCTTGGATTATTTTCAAAATCTAAGTTCAGAGCAAATTAAACAATATGCTTCCTTGGAAGCTTTGTACCAAGATTGGAATCTGAAAATAAATGTGGTGTCTAGAAAGGATATCGACGAACTTTACTTAAGACACGTATTGCATAGTTTGGCAATTGCAAAGTTCATTAATTTTAATCCTAAAGCTAAAATTTTAGATGTAGGAACGGGCGGTGGTTTTCCTGGAATTCCTTTGGCAATTATGTTTCCAGAAACTGAGTTTGTATTAGTTGATAGTATAGCCAAAAAATTGAAGGTTGTTCAAGAAGTAGTGGAGGGTTTGGGCTTAAAGAATGTTTCAACCATACATAGTAGAGTAGAAGAAATCCCAGGGAAATTCGACTTTATTATAAGTCGTGCTGTGGCAGCGATGCCTACTTTTGTGCATTGGACAAGGGGAAAGATTTCTTCAAAACAGAACCATACTATAAAAAATGGAATAATTTACTTAAAGGGTGGTGATTTGCAAGAGGAATTAAAGGGATTCCCAAATGCAAAAGTGATCGATTTATCTTCTTATTTTAAAGAAGATTTTTTTGAAACTAAGAAAATAGTATACCTGCCAATATAATCTTAATGGGTTTTGATGTATTCTTTGTAGTCCTCAATGCTTTTTAACAATATTTGTTTAGCAGTTTCAGAGTTTTGAAATTCCTCAACAACAACAGTTTTATGCTCTAGCTTTTTATAATCTTCAAAAAATGTTTTCAGTTCCCTGAAAAAATGATCAGGTAATTCAGATATATCATTAATATGATTTACCGAAATGTCATCATTGGCAACTGCAATAATTTTATCATCCATTTCTCCTCCATCAAGCATTCGCATTACTCCGATGACCCTAGCACGTAAGATGCATAGAGGAAACACTTCAATTTGAGAAAGAACAACGATATCTAATGGATCCTTATCGTCACAAAAGGTTTGAGGAATAAAACCGTAGTTGGATGGATAATGCATTGCGGAATAAATAACCCTATCCAATTTCAAAAGCCCAGATTCTTTGTCTAATTCGTATTTGGCTCTGGTATTTTTTGGAATTTCAATGATTGCGTTTACTACGTTGGGTATATCATCCCCTATGTCTACATTATGCCATGGATTACTAACTTTATTCATCATTGAAATTTTTGGCAAAGATAGCCATACTTGTTATATCGTATTGGTTTGAATTTTATTTTCGACAAAATTGCTCAATAATTAGACTGTGTTGAGGGAATTTTTCTAATAATTGTTTTTTTGATGCCAACTCAAAGTCGGAAAAGTCAAATCCCGGAGCAACAGTACAGCCAACTAATCCATAAGAGTCTGGTTTATCAATATTCGCTGCAAACCAATGGTTTGCGGGTATTACAACCTGAAATTCTTCGCCAAGACCAACCTTGTTACCTACTCTATGGATTTTTAAACTTCCATTTGGATCAATGTCATAAATGGTGATACATTCACCTTCATAGAAATGCCAAATTTCGTCTTGGTGAATTTTATGAAAAGCTGAATACATGGACGATGTCAATAGAAAATAAATGGATGTAGAATAATTTCGTTTTCCTTTAAGTTGAAGATTAACGTCATTAAGTTCAATGATTCCTTTACTCCTATAATTTTCTTTAAAATACCCTCCCTCTGGATGTGGAGATAATTGAAGTTTATCTATTAAATCGTTTGCTCTACTCATTCTTTTATTATAATGAAACAGTAAAAAAAAGCCCGTTTCAACGGGCTTTTTTAACACAAAATTTTATTATCCCAAGAAGGGGTATCTATAATCCGTAGGCGTTACGAAAGTTTCTTTAATTAGCCTTGGTGAAACCCAACGTAGTAGGTTTAGAGAACTACCTGCCTTATCATTTGTTCCTGATGCTCTTGCACCACCAAATGGTTGTTGGCCAACAACAGCGCCCGTAGGTTTATCATTTATATAAAAGTTTCCTGCCGAGTTTTGAAGTGCTTGGGTAGCTTCCTCTATGGCGTATCTATCAGTGGCTAAAACGGCACCCGTCAAGGCATAAACACTTGTTTCGTCAACTAATTTTAAAGTTTCGGAATAAGCGTTATCCTTATAAATGTAAATTGTAATTACAGGACCAAATAATTCAGTACACATGGTGGTGTATTTTGGATCTGTGGTTAGGATGACAGTTGGTTCTATAAAATAACCCTTGCTCTTATCATAACCTCCGCCTGCAATTATCTCCGCATTTGCATCTTTTTTGGCTTGGTCGATAAAACCAGCAAGTTTGTTGAAGGCACCTTCATGGATTACCGCCGTTATAAAGTTGTCCATGTCTTCAGGTGATCCCATTTTGAAGGATTTTATATCATCCAACAAATATTTTTTTACATCACCCCACAAGCTTTCAGGTATGTAGGCTCTAGACGCAGCGCTGCATTTTTGTCCTTGTAATTCAAAAGCACCTCTGGCAATTGCAGTAGCAACTTGTTTTGCATTTGCTGATGGATGAGCGATGATAAAGTCTTTTCCACCAGTTTCTCCTACAATTCTAGGGTAATTTTTATAATTATGAATGTTTTCACCTATTTGTTTCCAAAGGTTTTTAAATACATCCGTGGAACCAGTAAAGTGTAAGCCTGAAAAATCTGGGTGCGAAAGGATAGTGTCGGTGATCATAACCGGATCCCCCATAATCATGTTTATAACTCCATCAGGCACACCAGCTTCCTTGAACACCTCCAATATCACCTGGGCCGAATAGACCTGACTATCACTTGGTTTCCATACAACAACATTTCCCATTAATGCCATACTAGCTGGTAAATTTCCCGCAATTGCGGTGAAATTAAATGGAGTTACGGCATAGGTGAATCCTTCAAGCGGTCTATATTCAACTCTATTCCATGCATCTGAAGTACTTTCAGGTTGTTCCGCATATATATCGGTCATATACTGAACATTGAAGCGTAAAAAATCAATCAATTCGCAAGCGGCATCTATTTCGGCTTGGTGAATTGTTTTAGACTGGGCAATCATTGTTGCCGCATTGATTTTAGCTCTATAAGGACCAGCAATTAATTCAGCTGCTTTTAAAAAGATTCCTGCACGTTGTTCCCATGATAATTGAGACCATTTTTTCCTTGCTTCCAATGCAGTTTCAATTGCCTCTTCTACATGTTTCTTTTCAGCTAAATGGTAATGCCCTACAATATGTTTGTGGTCATGTGGAGGGGACATTGGTTTTGTACTGGTAGTTTTAACTTCCTTTCCGTTTATGAATAATGGCACTTCAATTTGACTCTTAAACATACTTTTGTATGCACTTAAAACAGCATCCCTTTCAGGTGATCCTGGAGCATATGTTTTTACAGGTTCATTAACGGCAATTGGTACGTTGAAAAATCCTTTTCCCATCGAAATTTATCTTTTTAGAGTTGATAGTTATTTTGCGAACGCAAAGGTACGCTATTATAGATTTTCAACCAATGAAACAGTCCTAAAAAGGCGTTAAATCTAAGATTGATGGCTAATATGACCTGTTGGGTTTTTTGATAAAAGATTTGAGAGGAAGTTAGTTAATAGCGAATGGTGCACTTAACTTAAAACAAGGTATCATAACCTTAAATTTTTGTGTGGTTGAGAAATTTACCATTTGATAATAACCATGCATAGCTCCAAATGGTGAAGTCAACAAACAGCCAGAATTGTATGTGTGGGATTCACCTGGTTTCAAAACGGGCTTTTTACCAATGACACCTTCTCCTTCAACAACTTCAGTATTGTTCAAAGCGTCGTAAATTTTCCAATAACGGGTATTTAACTGTACAGAATCTTTGCTTTGGTTCTCAATGGTTACCCTATAGCCAAATGCATACTGTACCTTATAATTTTTATAAAAAGTTCCTTCGAAAGTGGTTTCAACGGAAATTTTTATACCACTAGTTACTTGATGTACCATGAAATAAACTATGCTTTCGCTAAAATAAGATAATTTTTGAATTATTAATTCAATATTAGTCTAATGTACACTTTTTGAGGTTGATACGAGCAATGGTGCAGTTAATTTGAGGAATGGTATTCTGTGTCGGCAAATTGCTCCAATAAAGAGAAGAAATTCAAAATATCGCTTTGCTGTAGTATTGAATTAATAGTTACAAGCCTAACGAACTGGGTTCCGTTGTTTTCACCGAAACTTACAAGAAATTTTGCCTTTTCATACATGGCGTGGCAAAGTTTTTTAGCATTATAATCCTTGTAATTGAAACATACAGAAATAGATTTCTCATAACTGTAAAGTGTATAATTGGGATTTGCTTGAATGTACTTCCTGGCGAAATCTGCCATTTTAAATTGATGATCTACCATTTTCCCCAACCCTTCTGTCCCTATAGATTTCCATAAGGTCCATAATTTAAGTGCGTCGTTACGCCGTCCACATTGTAAGGATGTTTTACCTGGGTTAAAATCGTCCACTGCTGTTTGAAATAGATAATCAGCATCAGCAGCCAAAGAGTTATAAAGAAACTTTTTTTCCTTGCAAAGAAATATGGAACAGGTCATTGGGGTACCCAACATCTTGTGGGCATTGTAATTAAAACTATCTGAAAGCTCTATACCTTCCACTAAATGGTTATATGAGTTACTGAATATAACGGAACCGCAATAAGCACCATCAACATGAAACCATAACCCATATTTAGAAGATATTTTGGCAATTTCTTTTATAGGGTCAAATGCGCCTAACACTGTTGTTCCAGCAGTGGCATTGATAAAGAAGGGGAGGTTTCCTAACTCAATATCTTTTTCAATTTGGGTTTCTAAATCCGAAACCAGCATACAGCCTCTAGCATCCGTTTTGACATAGCGAACGTTGTTTCTCCCTATACCTGACAATGCAGCATTCTTGCCTATAGAATAATGGCAAGCCTCAGATGTATACAATGTAAAGGTTCGGTTTACCCCAACCATTGATGTCTCCGGTAATTTTGCATCTCGTGCGAGGATCAAAGAAATAAAATTGCTCATAGATCCACCTGAGGCAATTGTTCCTCCATAACTATCTGGATAACCTATTAATTCTTTGCTTGCTTGAAGTATTACCTTTTCTACTCCAATTTGGGGACCAGCCACTTTATAGGTATACATACTAGTATTGAGCATTACTGCTAAAAGGTCACCAAGCACTGCTTTGGGAACGCGCCCCCCATATAATTGATTGAAGAATCTGTTGGTCGCTGTTTTAGGGGTTGCTTTAATTAGCTCCTTAAGTCCTGAAATGAAATTTTCCTCCAATTCAGCAGTGGCTTTCAAGCTTAGGTCTAATTTTTTAAATAAATCTGGAATTTTAACAGGTGCAACAATGGGATGTTCTTCTTCAGATTGAAGCAATACATCACATAACTCCATGAATAATTGTAGCTCTTCCTTCAATTTGAAAACTAGTTTAGAGGAAGGTCAAAATTACGAAATAACCTCTAGTTAGAAATATTAACTGATGATGCTTCTCCAACGCCTATCATACGATCGAATCTCGCTCCTAAATCACGATAGTAAACCAATACTTTATAGTTGTTTTCAGTTTGCCAAAAATTCCCAGATATTGCTCCTTCATCCAAGACTCCGTCTGGGTTTACAATAACATATTTATAATTATAAAAACCTTGCTTCATCGGTAACTTAGCTTCGTATACTCCACGGTCTCCGTTATAATACATTCTATTTTCTTCCTCTAAGGCGTAATTGTTATAATTACCATATACATAAATGCTGCGTCCATCCATTAGTTCTGGAGACAATAAAGAAAAATGAATAACCGCATAATCGGCTTCAATAGATATGTCATTCATAGCATCAGCAGTTATCACAAAATTCCCGTTTATGTCTGGATTGTAAGTATATGGCCTATTTGCCCTAATTTCATTGGTGAATAAGTAATTGTGGTAAACTTCTTTTAAATCAATGAATTGAACTCCGGTATTCGCCACTCTAATATCCCGATTTTCATAAAACAGGTATTCATTTCCGGCCCAAAAACTACTTTCTTTCACATAGCGGTAAATAAGCTCATTACCTAGGGCGTATTGTGGCCGTAATCCAAAAATTGCTGTATTTAAATTGTTGTTTTGTACAATCACGGTTTTTACAGTTTCCAAAGGATTATTAAATCTTAAACCGCGGCCGGTAATTACAAAGTCAACACTTTGTTTTTCGTTGATGAACTTAACATCCCTACTTCGTTTTATGCTAACCCCGACATTTGCCAATTCTTCATAAATCATAAATTTCCTACTGAAAATAAGGTCACCATAACTATTTCTGATAGACAATAAATAGTTTCCACTTTTTAATAAGCCCCGCGTTTGGGGGTTTGGAATTTGTAATCTGTAATGTGAATAAATCTGGTAGGTGTTATAGGAATTTTCATAATCTCGAATTCTCTGATTGTCAAAACCGGCCAGATATTCTGGTTTTGAAAGCTGAGAAGGTTTCCAATTATAATCAAAATGTTCTATTTCATAATAATAGTCGGCCTCATCCCCGTTAAGCGCATCAAATTCCAATTGTAAGGTTTCGCCAAGTTTAAGTATAGGCAAACTGCTTTCCGGTGTATTACCCTTAAATGTTATTGTCTTAATGTAATTGGGTGGATTTGTTTCAATTACTTGAGCATGGTAAAAATGCATGCTAAGAAGTAAGAAAAGACAAAATAAATAATGTTTCATTCGGACAGTTTATTTGCTAAATATAGGCAAATAATGTGCCTAAATACCAGAATGAATTTGGTACTCTATAGGTTAAAAAGGTAAGTAATCTGGTGATTACCGATTGCCTTGTCCGGAATGGCTCAATAAATGGCGGTTCCAATCGACTTCTGAATTGGAATCCCACAATGGTTTGGCGTCAAATAAATCTAAAAAATCTCCAAATGATTTTTGTAAACTCCTCATTTTGTCTACCACTAATTTGTGTCTTGTAAGACATTGGTCTAGATCAAAAGAAAAAAACTTTGAATTTTTTAAATCTTCTTTTGAAACTTCCTCCATTTGTTTTGCACCGATAATATCGGAGACTAATGTTAACTGGGTTTTGTCCTCACCATTTTTCATAAAACTCCGCTGCATAGTCTGTTGGTCGGAGTTGCTGTTAAAGAAGATAGATTGGGCGGACAAAAAACAAGAAAACATGCAAAGCACAGCGCTAATTGTTATTGTTTTCATGATGGTTGATGTTAGTGTCCCTAGGTTGAGATTTTGGAATTTAAGAAAAAATTAACAGAATTACTATTTTTTAACATGGAATTTTTGGGCCTATAGGTCAACATTTAAGTTTTTTAAGTCCTAAGTTCAGTAAATTTGTAATGGTTTTTTATTTGATTTCGATGTTCAGAAAAGGTTTTAATTTTGAATGATTCTAAATAAATATTCCGTAATAATAATTTCAATTATTGTAAATTTGCACGGATTTTTAAGTCGAATAAAAATCACTCTTACTATACCAATTTTATAGACTGAAAAACATGTCCAACGACATTAAGATTAAAAAGGGTCTCGACATCAAGCTTGTTGGCGAAGCTGAAAAGAAAATCGAAAACGCCATAGTGAGTAATTACTATACACTGAGACCTGAAGACTTTCACGGGGTAACGCCAAAATTAATATTAAAGGAAGGCTCAAAAGTTAAGGCTGGTGAGCCTATTTTTTATGATAAGAATTTTGAGGATGTAAACTTCGTTTCACCAGTTTCTGGTGAAATAATTGAAATTCCTAGGGGTGCTAAACGAAGAATTCTAGGCATTAAAATTCAAGCTGATAAGGAGCAGATCTATGTTGAAAACGGTAGGATCGACCTTAATAATGCAACAGCCGACAGTATCAGAGGTTATTTGCAGAAAACAGGTGCTTGGGTTTTTGTTAAACAACGTCCTTATGATATTATCGCGAAGCCAAGCTCAGAACCTAAGTCAATCTTTATTTCTGCTTTTGCTTCTGCACCTTTAGCCCCAGACTTCAACTTTATATTAAAGGGCAGAGAATCCTATTTGCAGGCTGGAATTGATGCTTTGTCTAAGTTGACCGCGGGTAAAATCCATGTTGGGATTGCAAAAGGCGGTGACTCACCTTTTAAATCCTTAAACGGAGTTCAAATTCATAATGTCAGTGGCCCACACCCATCCGGTAATGTTGGGACACTTATTAATAAAATTGATCCAGTAAATAAAGGAGAGGTTGTATGGACGATAAATCCTCAGGATTTGGCCATCATCGGAGAGCTTTTATTGACAGGAAAATTTAATGCTGAGCGGGTAGTTGCCCTAACAGGATCTTGTGTGAAACAACCTCGTTATTTCAAAACTAAATTGTGTAGTGAAATAGCAACCATGGTTTATGACAATGGTATTGATAAGGATGCCAATTGTAGAATTATTTCTGGAGATATCTTAACTGGTAAGCAGGTTGCTCCGGATGGTTATCTTGGATATTATTCAAATTCTATAACTGTAATTCCTGAAGGTGATGATTATGAATTGTTCGGTTGGACTAAGCCTGTTTTCAATAAGATTTCCACTTCAAGAGCACTTACATTTTCTTGGCTAAACAAAAACAAGAAGTACGATCTTTCAACAAATACCAATGGAGAACATAGGGCATTTGTGGTAACAGGCTCTTATGAAGAAGTTTTTCCATTAGATATGTATCCACTTCAAATCTTAAAGGCTTGTAAGTATAAAGACCTTGATGAAATGGAAGCATTAGGCATGTATGAAGTTGCTCCTGAAGATTTTGCACTTACTGAATTTGTGTGCGTTTCTAAACAGCCACATCAAAAAATTATAAGAGAAGGATTAGACTTAATGATTAAAGAAATTGGATAAACATGAGTTTAAAACAAAATTTACATAACCTGAAGGAAAAATATAAGGGTACTAAGATGGCTACCGCCTTTAATGCCTTTCATACCTTCTTGTATACGCCAAATGAGGTTACTCATGGTGGTACTCATATTAAGGTAGCAGACGATTTAAAGAGAACCATGAACACTGTTATCATGGCCTTAATTCCATGTTTAATCTTTGGAATGTTTAATGCTGGTTACCAACATCATTTAGCATTAGGAGAAATTGATGCTGTTGCTGGTTTCTTCGACGCTAATTTTTGGAATTGGGATAATCTAGTGGTAGGTCTGTGGAAAGTTCTTCCCCTTGTAATTGTTTCTTACGGTGTTGGTTTGGGAATTGAATTTCTTTTCGCCACAATAAAAGGGCATGAAGTTGAGGAAGGATATCTCGTAACTGGTATGTTGGTTCCTTTAATTGTACCAATCGATGTTCCGTTGTGGATGCTTGCAGTGGCAGTTGCCTTTGGTGTTGTTATCGGGAAGGAAGTATTTGGTGGAACAGGTATGAATATTTTGAATCCTGCCTTAACGATTAGAGCATTCTTATTCTTCGCATATCCAACATGGATGTCAGGAGATAAGGTTTGGGTACATGGTGCGGTCGATCGAGCTCAAGAAATGGCGGCCGGTGCAAAAGTAGATGCGATTTCAGGAGAGACTATTCTTGGTTCATTGGCTCAAAACAATACGCCGAGTTATAGTGCAATGGATGCGTTTCTAGGGTTTATACCAGGATCGGTTGGTGAAACTTCTACCATATTAATAATTCTGGGTGGTTTGTTTCTGATTTTCACAAAGATAGGAAGTTGGAGAATTATGCTTTCTGCTGTTGTGGGTGCTATTGTTATGGGCTTGATATTTAATGGTGTTGTTGATGCAGGTTGGATATCCGAGGGAAGTAAATTCTACGGCCTTATGAGCACTGACTTTTGGTACCATTTACTAATTGGGGGGTTTGCCTTTGGAGTTGTATATATGGCAACAGATCCGGTAACTGCTTCCCAAACTAACAAGGGAAAATGGATTTATGGATTCCTAATAGGGTTTATTTCAATTTTAATTAGAGTATTTAATCCGGCGTATCCTGAGGGTGTAATGCTCGCGATTTTATTAATGAACGTATTTGCACCAACTATTGATCATTATGTGGTTCAAGCCAACGTTAAAAAACGTAAAAAACGTTTAAAACTTAAAACAGCTTAATTCGATGGCAATTAATACAGATAAAAATAGTTACACGATCATTTTCGCCATTTTAATGGTCGTTGCGGTTGGGTCCCTATTAGCCTTTACTGCATCAGCATTGAAACCAACGATTGATGAAAATAAAAGGTTGGAAAAACAACAAAACATCCTTTATGCGATGGGTGTTAATGATAATGACGAAACTTCTGCGGTCTTTGTTTCAACGGCAGATGCACCGAAGTTATTTGATGAGTATATAAAAAAACAATTAGTGCTTCAAAATGGTGAGGTAACTGAAGATCCTGAGGCATACTTAATAGATGTTAAAAAGGAGCAAGCAAAGGCCAAAGATCCAGATTATGCTCGCAGATTACCTGTTTTTGTTGGTGAGAAGGATGGAAAAACTTCCTATGTGATTCCTATTTATGGCAAAGGTTTGTGGGATGCGATTTGGGGTTATATTGCTGTTGATGACGCATTTGTGGTTCAAGGTGTTTACTTCGATCACAAGGGAGAAACACCTGGTTTAGGTGCCAACATTAAAGAAAGATACTTCATGGATGATTTTTATGGGGAACACCTGCTTACAGAATCTGGTACTTTTGAAGGTATTTCGGTTGCAAAAGGAAATGCTGATCCAAAGAATGAGGATAAGGTTGATAATGAAGTGGATGCTTTAGCGGGTGCTACCATTACCGGAAATGGTGTTACAGACATGATTAAAAACGATCTAAAACTTTATTGGCCTTATTTTAAAGACAAAACTCTTGAACAGGCTATTCAATAATTATTGATGCATAAAACAATTATATATGGCACTTTTATCTAAAAAAGACACCAAATTAATAACTGATCCTCTTGCGGACAACAACCCTATTACTATTCAGGTGTTGGGTATTTGTTCTGCATTGGCGATTACCGCACAACTTAAGGCATCAATTGTGATGGCTATATCTGTAATATTTGTGTTAGGTATAGGTAATGTGGTTATTTCTTTGATACGAAATATTATTCCTTCAAAAATTAGGATTATCGTGCAATTAACCGTTGTTGCGGCATTGGTGATTATTGTTGACCAAGTCCTAAAGGCTTTTGCATATGAGTTAAGTAAAACACTTTCGGTATTTGTTGGTTTAATTATTACCAACTGTATTATTATGGGACGTTTTGAAGCATTTGCTCTGGGAAATGGCCCTTGGAGATCCTTTTTAGATGGAATTGGTAACGCGTTAGGTTATGGTATCATCTTAGTTATCGTTGGTTTCTTTAGAGAATTGTTAGGTTCTGGTACCCTGTTAGGTTTTCCGGTTCTAGGAAATCCTGTTGAAAAAACAGGACTTTATTCAATTGGTTATGAAAATAACGGATTTATGTTGTTGTCTCCTATGGCCCTTATTGTTGTGGGAATTATAATTTGGGTGCAACGTAGCAGAAATCGTGAATTGATTGAGGATCATTGATAAAAACCAGAAGACTACCATTAAATACAGAATTAAAAAATTATGGAACATATAGAGTTATTTTTTAAATCCATTTTTATTGACAATATGGTCTTTGCAACCTTCCTTGGGATGTGTTCTTATTTGGCCGTGTCTAAAAAAGTGTCTACTGCAGTAGGTTTGGGAGCGGCAGTTATTTTCGTATTGGCAATTACCGTTCCATTGAACTGGTTGTTAGACCAATATATTCTTCAAGAAGGAGCACTTAAATGGTTAGGTGATGATTTTGCTGATTACGATCTAAGCTTTTTATCATTCATCATGTTCATTGCCACCATTGCAACTATGGTTCAATTGGTAGAAATTGTGGTTGAGAAATTCTCTCCTGCACTTTATAACTCATTGGGGATATTTTTACCTCTTATTGCGGTTAACTGTGCTATTCTTGGAGGTTCTTTGTTTATGCAATCAAGGGAAATCCCAACCTTGGGCTTGGCTTTTAATTATGGTATAGCATCTGGTATTGGGTGGTTCTTGGCTATTTTAGCAATTGCTGCTATTAGAGAAAAAATTAGATATTCCAATGTTCCACCACCATTACGTGGATTGGGTATTACGTTTATCATTACCGGTTTAATGGCAATTGGATTTATGAGTTTTGGTGGAATGTTAACTGGTGGTGATGATGCAGCCCAGGAGGAAAACACTGAAACTGTAAAAATTGAAAAAGAAGAGGTTAAAGAAGAACCGATTAAAGACGATATAGCTAAACTTTCTAATGATATTGAATAACATGATCTTAGCAGCAGGAACTGTGGGAACCATTATGGCTACCGTATTGGCCTTTTTGGTGGTTACCCTTTTATTAGTGGCATTATTACTTGTAGTAAAACAAAAATTGTCCCCGTCAGGGCCGGTCACACTTAAAATTAATGGTGAAAAGGAACTGCAGGTAGAATCTGGTGGTTCCTTGCTTTCAACTTTGGGTAACCAAAAAATATTCTTGCCTTCTGCCTGTGGTGGAGGAGGAACTTGTATCCAATGCGAATGTCATGTCCTTTCAGGAGGAGGGGAAGCTTTGCCTACAGAGACACCTCACTTTACAAGAAAGGAACTGCAACACGGAGCGCGTCTAGCCTGTCAGGTTAAGGTAAAACAAGACATGGAAATAACCATTCCTGAAGAAGTGTTTGGTATTAAGAAATGGGAAGCTGAAGTTGTCAGAAATTATAATGTTGCTTCCTTTATTAAGGAGTTTGTTGTTAGAATTCCTGAAGATATGAATTACAAGGCTGGTGGTTATATACAAATTGAAGTGCCTCCATGTACTGTAAATTATAAGGATATCGATATTACCGCTCACCCTGAAGAGCATGAAACTCCTGATAAATTTCAAGCTGAATGGGACAAATTCAATTTATGGCCTTTAGTAATGAAAAATACCGAAGCCATTGAGCGTGCTTATTCTATGGCCTCTTATCCTGCTGAAGGTAGAGATATTATGCTGAACGTACGTATCGCAACTCCACCATGGGATAGAAATAAAAATGGTTGGATGGATGTTAATCCTGGTATTGCATCTTCATATATTTTCAACCAGAAACCTGGAGATAAAGTAATTATTTCAGGGCCTTATGGTGAGTTCTTTATCAATGAGTCTGAGGCTGAGATGCTATATGTTGGTGGTGGAGCTGGTATGGCGCCGATGCGTTCTCACTTATACCATTTATTCAAAACATTACAGACAAATAGAAAGGTTACTTATTGGTACGGTGGTCGTTCTAAGCGTGAATTGTTCTACTTGGAACATTTCAGGGAGTTAGAGCGTAATTTCCCGAATTTTAATTTTTATTTGGCATTGTCTGAGCCACTACCTGAAGATAACTGGAAAGTTAAAGAGGATATCCACGATGAGGAAGGAGATGGGTTTGTTGGTTTCATTCACAACTGTGTAATTGATAACTATTTGAGCAAGCATGATGCTCCAGAAGATATTGAATTATATTTCTGTGGTCCTCCGTTGATGAACCAAGCAGTTCAGAAAATGGGTGAAGACTTCGGAATACCAGATGAAAATATCCGATTCGATGATTTCGGAGGATAATTAAAAAATTAAATAACAAAAACCGACAACGTTTGTCGGTTTTTTTATGGACTAAATTGGCCTCTGTGCAAAAAGGGGATTTTATATGTCTATTAGGAATTCTGAATTTTTGATATTGTAAATTTGTTTCATGAGCAGACCCTTAACGAATCAAGAATTGCATAACCTTGCCATGAATCACGTTGGAAAGGAGTTGGAGAGACGTGGATTTGAATTCATTGCTATTAATAGCAAGCTAAAGAAGCATCCACAATTTGTCTGTATTGATAAGAATGGGCAATATTATTTTGTTTTGGTGAAGGTTGTGATTCTACCTGATAATCCTAATAATTATGATATGGTTTGGATGGAAACATTTAAGAAGCATGCAAGGGATAAAGATGCGAAAGTGCTTTTTGCAGGGGTTGGTTTAGGTAATCCC
Organism: Aegicerativicinus sediminis; assembly: GCF_015476115.1. GTDB lineage: Bacteria > Bacteroidota > Bacteroidia > Flavobacteriales > Flavobacteriaceae > Aegicerativicinus > Aegicerativicinus sediminis. Next base: position 2,437,454 of record NZ_CP064295.1, read on the forward strand.
AATGGTGAAGAATTACCTATTTACCTTAATGAGGAATATCTTATTGAATACAATGGTATTCAAGTTATAGAGACTCATTTAAACTAGCTAGAATGAAAATTTCCAAATTTATTTTAATCCTTTGGTTTTTAATCTTTACCCTGGGATGTAAAGAAGAGATAACAAATCAACGTCTTAATGGTCCTGTATTTGGTACTTCCTACTCTATTGTTTATGATAAAGAACAGAATTTTCAAAAAGAAATAGATAGCTTATTAGAAGTTATAAATGCTTCTATGAGTACTTATCGGGATAATTCCATTATATCTGAAATTAATAAAAGTAACGGGGGGGATGTTGATGAGCATTTTATGGAAGTATTCAATGTTTCAAAAAATATTTACAATCAGACAGAAGGTGTTTTCGATCCAACTATAGGTATTCTGGTAAATGCATGGAATTTTGGTCCAGAAGGTGGAATACAAGCCGTTGACAGTTCCCTGATAGATAGTTTGAAACCTTTTGTTGGTTTGGATAAAGTTGTATTGAAGGGACAAAAATTAACCAAACCATTAAAAACATTTATTGATTTTAATGCTATTGCAAAAGGATATGCAGTAGATGTCGTTGGAGAATTCCTTGAGTCCAAAAACAGTTTCAACTACTTAGTTGAAATTGGTGGTGAAATTAGGGTAAGAGGAGAAAATAAAGAATCGAACAAGCCATGGAAGGTAGGGGTAGAGGAGCCACATTTTGATGGTTCTCGTTCTATTTTGAAAGCAATTACATTAAAAGATGCAAGCATGGCCACCTCTGGTACCTATAGAAAATTTAAGGTAGATTCTCTAGGAAACCGTTATTCGCATATTATAGATCCAGATTCTGGGTATCCAAGTAACACCAATCTGTTGAGCATTTCTGTTATTGCTTCAAATTGTATGACTGCTGATGCTTATGCAACCGCTTTTAAAGCGATGGGGATTGAAAAAGTCAAGAGATTTTTGGAAGAGCACACAGAACTTAAAGCGTTTTTAATATTTGAAAATGCAAATAGGGAACTTGAGACTCTCTCGATTAATGAATTTCCTGTTAAATAACTATTTATAAACAACAGGAATAATTTCACCTTTGTTTAGACAATACCGTTCAATTTGTTCATCCGTTAACTTCTTGGTATAGTCTGCTTGGACGACTTTAAAACCAGTATTTTCTAGGCGCTCGAAAAAGTCTTTGCCATAAACACGAACATGGTCGTATTGTCCGAAGGCTTCTTTGCGGTCCTTTTTAGTAGTAATGGATGGATCTTCATATGTAGTTTCGCGTTCAACCTCATAAGGTACCTGAAGAATACCCATTCCTCCTAGTTTCATGACCCTATATAACTCATTCATTGCGCGTCTATCATCTTCAATATGTTCAAGAACATGATTACAAATAATTAAATCAAAAGAGTCATTTGGAAATGGAAGATTGCAGATATCGGCCTTTACGTCAGCAATTGGCGATTCAATATCGGTTGTTGTATAATCTAAATTTTCCATTGCCTTAAATCGTTCGAAAAAAGCTTGTTCAGGTGCAAAATGAAGAACTTTTTTATTCGCAGTGAAAAAATCAGTTTCATTTTTCAAATATAACCACAGAAGACGATGTCTTTCTAGAGATAAAGTGCTTGGAGATAAAGCATTCTCACGAATATTTTCATACCCATAGGGAAGAAATTCTCTGAAAGATTTTCCATCTATAGGATCAGTGTATTTGTCTCCCTTAAGATAAATGGCTAAAAGTGGACGTACAGCCAAACTAGACCTAATAAGGTACTTTCTTGGTATGCGATTTAGGGCGGTTTTAAAAAGTTGTTTCAAGGTTTCTATTTATAATCTTCTCTTGCTGGGCAAAATACATCGGAGAGTTTGCAGTTCGTAATTGCTTTTCCTCCGTGAGGCGCATGAGATGGAATTTTTACGATCATACCAGGGGTATATATTTCTGTTTTTCCATCAACCGTCATTTGAAATTCCCCTTCGATGACTTGGGTGGTCTGTTCGTGTACATGTGAATGGATTGGTATTTCGGCACCTGCCTCAACTTCCCAAAAGCCTAGTGTATAGGTGTCCATATGTATAAACCTCCCGTGGTATCCCTTTATAATTTCTTTAGGTTCAATATCTTTTAATACAATCTTTCCCATTATAGAACTAATAAATTTTTTCTAAATGCGTCTTCCTCATCACTTTCAATTCCTAGGGCTTCATATATATAAGCGAAGGTGGATAATAATTCAGGTTTTCCATCAACTAAGGCAACGTCATGCTCAAAATGAGCACTAGGCATATTGTCTCGTGTGGTAATCGTCCAACCATCTCGATGGTGTTTAATTCTATGGGTGCCCATATTTATCATCGGTTCTATGGCCACAACCATTCCGTCAACAAATTTCTTTCCCCGACCTCTTTTTCCGTAATTCGGCATTTCAGGATCCTCATGCATTTTTCGCCCCAAACCATGTCCGACTAATTCCCGAACTACACCATACCCAAAAGATTCGCAATAGTTTTGAATGGCAAAACCTACGTCTCCCACTCGATTACCTAACTTAAATTCTTTAATACCTAAGTAAAGGGATTTTTTGGTTACCTCTAAAAGTTGTTCAATTTCTTTACTTACCTCACCCACTTTAAATGTATAAGCGTGGTCACCGTAAAATCCATTTTTCTTAGCACCGCAATCAATTGAAATAATATCACCTTCCTTCAGTGGATCTTTTGTAGGGAACCCATGTACCACCTGATCATTTGGACTCATACAAAGTGTATTTGGAAAATCGTACAAACCCAAAAAACCGGGCTCGGCTCCATGATCACGGATGAAACTTTCCGCCATTTTATCTAGTTCTAAAGTGCTGACTCCAGGTTTTACTTCACTAGCAAGCATCCCCAAGGTCTTAGACACAATGAGGGCACTTTCACGCATTAATTCAATTTCTTCAGCTGTCTTAACTTCAATCATTACCTAAAAATATGGGCAAAGATACTTAAAATATCGCATGCCAAAATATTGTATATTCAGGGGTTAATTGGACTGATAAACAAAATGAATTAATCCAATAAATTCATAAATTTTAATAAAAGTAAAAACCCATGTATAAAGCGGTTTCTGCTGAAGAGGCAGTAAAAGTTATAAAGTCGAATGATAAAATTTATATACAAGCTGCGGCTGCGAACCCCCAAGTTTTACTGAGGGCAATGACGGCTAGACATGAAGAGCTGAGAAATGTAACTATTTGTCAATTACACACCGAAGGAGAAGCTTTATATGCTGATATAAAATACAAAGAAAGCTTTCATGTTAATTCTTTCTTTATTGGAAAGAATGTGAGGCATACCTTGAAAGCTGGTAACGGATCTTATACTCCTGTCTTTTTAAGTGAACTTCCTTTGTTGTTCAAAAGAAATATAATTGATATAGATGTAGCACTAATTCATGTTTCAATTCCTGATAGACATGGATATTGCTCATTGGGTGTTTCTGTTGAAGCAACTTTGGCAGCAATTGATAATGCTACATATGTAATTGCCCAAATTAACAAACAGATGCCACGAACTTTTGGAGCGGGAATTATTCATATTTCGGAGATCGATGCATTTGTTGAATGTGATGAGCCACTACCTGAGCATATAGTAGCCGAACCAAATGCCATTGAAAACAAAATTGCAGATTATGTTGCAGAACTTATTGAAGATGAGAGTACATTGCAAATGGGTATTGGGAATATCCCAAATGCTGTACTTTCTAAATTGACCAATCATAAAAATTTAGGATTACATACCGAGATGTTTTCAGATGGGGTTATAGACCTTATTTTAAATGATGTTATTAATGGCAATTATAAAGTGATTGATAGGGGGCGAGCGCTGGCTACATTTTTGTTCGGTTCCAAACGATTATATGATTATGTAAATGACAACCCATATATAGATTTAAGATCTTCCAATTATGTGAATAACGTTTCAATAATTAAACAAAATCCTAAAATGGTGGCCATCAATTCTGCAATTGAAGTGGATGTTACAGGTCAGGTATGCGCAGATTCTATTGGTAGTAATATGTATTCTGGAGTTGGTGGACAGATGGATTTTATTAGGGGAGCTTCTTTAAGTAAAGGCGGAAAAGCTATTATCGCTTTACCTTCGGTTACCCAAAAGGGTATAAGTAGAATTGTTCCCTTTTTAAAACAAGGGGCGGGGGTTGTAACTACTAGGGCACACATACATTATGTGGTTACAGAATATGGTGTGGCTAATCTTTATGGCAAAACGTTGCAAGAACGAATTAAAGCCCTAATAAATATTGCACATCCCGATCATCGAGAGTTTATTGATAGAGAAAATTTCAGACTAGGAGGAAGAGGAATTATTTGAAAAAGGAGAAGAAACCCTTCTTTTTCTTTTTTTCTAAATGTCCATAGCCTGGAGCATTTTTGGTAATTAATTGGTAGATTTCACCCCAACCTAATATTCCTCCAATATTTCGGTCGTCTATAAACAAATCTGCATGGATTTTTCGACTCCTACCATCTTCAACAGGTTCGTTAGGATAGCTTTGGTTTACAGCATAAAATGTTACACCATTGCTCTTGCAAAAATCTACAGCTTCCTGTAAGGATTGACCATATCTGTAAGTCCATAAAATTAGTCGATGACCATCTTCTTGAAGACGTTTTAGAGTTTCAAAAGCAAAAATGCGAGGTTTGCCAATTTTGGGATAGGCATCTTCAACTATAGTTCCATCGAAATCAACGGCAATGATCAGTCGGTTTTGGAGCGTCATATACTTTTTGCTTAGCGCAAATTTACAATAAATTGTATAGTGGACTTATTTGAGTAATGAAGTTCTTGTCATAGCTTCCGGTTGCTCTATTTCCATCAAATCCAATATGGTAGGTGCAATATCACCAAGTATTCCATCATTTATGTGTTGGGTTTCATTAGATACTAATATTACAGGAACAGGATTGGTAGTATGAGCCGTATTAGGGGTTCCGTCTGGGTTAATCATAGTGTCGCAGTTACCGTGATCTGCAATAATTATTGTTACATAATCTTGTTCCAAGGCGGCTTCAATGACATCCTTAACACATGCATCTACAGCTTCACAAGCTTTTATTGCTGCCTCCATTACACCAGTATGGCCCACCATGTCTCCGTTGGCAAAATTTATACAAATAAACTCTTGTTTTCCCCTTTTAATTTCATCAACCAACGCATCTCTTAACTCATAGGCACTCATTTCTGGTTGAAGGTCGTAAGTTGCCACCTTGGGAGAATTTTTCATAATTCGGGATTCTCCAGAAAAAGGTTCCTCTTTTCCACCTGAAAAGAAAAAAGTAACGTGAGGATATTTCTCTGTTTCAGCCATGCGTAGCTGGGTTTTTCCATTTTTTGAAAGAATTTCCCCTAGAGTATCATTTAAATTATCTTTCTCGTAAATAACATGCACTTTTTTAAAAGTGTCATCATACTTAGTCATTGTAACATAGTACAAATTTAAATGGTGCATATTGTACTCATGGAAATCTTTTTGTGACAGGACTTCAGTTAATTGTCGGCCACGATCTGTGCGGAAATTAAAAAATATTACAACATCGCCATCCTTTAATTGGGTTACGGGCAATTCGTTTTCATCAGTAACTACAATTGGTTTGATAAATTCGTCGGTGATATCTTCATTATAACTCTCCTGAATGGCATCAGTTGCATTGTGGGTTTTCTTTCCAACTCCATTAACGATAGCGTCATATGAAAGTTTTACTCTTTCCCATCTTTTGTCTCTGTCCATTGCATAGTAACGACCAATTACCGTTGCCAATTTTGTGGGTGTGTCCTTAATATGTTCTTCCAAGGAGGTTACAAAACCGAAACCTGACTTGGGATCAACATCTCTTCCATCTGTAAAGGCATGTACATAATTTTTTTGGACCCCTGCTTCATTTAGGACATCGATAAGACCAAATAAATGATTAATATGAGAGTGTACGCCTCCATCACTCAATAACCCCATTAAATGAACAGACTTATTATTTTTATTTGCATAATCTATGGCGTCTTTTAGAACTTTTTCATTCTGTAAAGTGTGGTTCTCAACAGCCATATTTATTTTTACTAGATCCTGATAAACAATTCTACCCGCCCCAAGATTCATGTGGCCGACCTCACTGTTTCCCATTTGTCCTTCTGGCAAACCGACATTTAACCCATCTGTACGAAGGGTAGCGTTTGGATATTTATGGTAAAGGCCATCTATAAATGGTGTATATGCCTTGTCTATTGCTGAAACCTTAGGATCTGGAGAAATTCCCCAACCATCCAAGATCATTAAAATTACTTTCTTACTCATGGCTTATATTTTGAGAGTTCCAAAGATACGTCTTATATAAAATTATAAGAAAGCGTAGTCCTTGAAATATTCAAGTTTTAATAAAAAAGTAAGTTCTGGGATTACTGTAACAAAAGAGTAATTAAACCGTCTTTATTTTGAATGCATTCAAAGTAACCATAGCTGGTAACTATGGTGATTGGTTAGGAAAGAAAAACACTCTTTTTAGAGTGTTTTTCTGTATTTTTCAATGGATTCTCTAATACGTTCAATCCTATTATCCGGGTCTGGGTGTGTGCTCTGAAATTCTGGAACCCTATTCGGGCCGGCAGCCCTTTTCAAAACTTCCATTACTTGAATCATTTGCTCTGGATTATAACCCGCTTTCATCATAAATTTTATACCTAGGTCATCACTTTCTAGTTCATCGCCACGACCATTTTTCAATAAGGTTGTTTGTCCAATACCTGCCACAACATTCCCCATATCAGCACCAACTTGTGCACCTGTGCTTACTGTTTGCCAAAATTGAGTTTCTGCCACTCTTTCCGCAGAGTGTCGCCCCAAGACATGGCCGATTTCATGCCCTAAGACTCCTGCTAATTGGTCTTCAGTTTCAAGTTGTTTAAATAATCCGTAAGTAATAAATACCTGTCCTCCGGGTAAAGCAAAGGCATTTACAGTTTCAGGATCTCGTAATAAATGGAATTCATACCGATATGGTGTTTCATGGGCAATCGAACTTTGGACTAGTTTATTTCCTACATTGTCTACCATTGCTTGATAGTTTTCATCTGGATGTAAACCTCCATATTGTTGAGCCATCTCTGGGGCCGTCTGAATTCCAAGTGCAATTTCTTGTTCGGGAGTCATTCCAATAGCTTGCTCCCTTCCGGTATAAGGATTGGTTTCTGTATTGCTGCATTTTTGAAAATATGCAAATGCTACAATAGCTAACCCTAATAATAGTCTTATAGCTAATTTACTGTTTCTCATATTCTTAACTTGGATAAAATTAAATTTACAAAAGTTCGGGGTTAATGTTTAAAATATTTTCTGTGTAATATGTGTTCAAAAATTCTTTGGTAATATAAGATCCACCATCTAAATCATCGGTTACAATATTGTTAATGATTTCCTGATTTTTATAAGCTTGTAAATACTTTTTTGAGAGAGGTTTATAGCTATAATGCCAAGGTTCATATTTAAATCCTTTTCTGTCTGGATTATTAGTGTAAACTAAATAAAACCCATATTTATTTGCATTTTTAATTAACCAATTTTTTAGTTTGGAAAAGGGACCATTAGGTTCAAAATGTTCGGGGCTTAAAACGTTTTTTGGTTGTGGAACACTCCCATCTATTATGTCTATATCTGTACCCCAATGATGACGAGATGTGCCTGGAATAGTAGAATATTCAATTATTTTCTGAATGCTTTCTAGTGGGCTCAATCCAGAATTGGTATAACTTTTATATTTCCTATTCCAAATATTTTTTTGATGGTCATAACTGCGATAGGCTGAAACCACCATAATTTCTATTCCCTCATTTTTGGCGGCTGTTTGCATATTTAGAAATGCATTATAGGCATCTTCTCGTAAACGTATATTATCGTTTTTGAATTTTAGTTCAGCCTTTCCCATTAAATCGGTTGCGGTAATGTCTTCCTTACTATTGTTAGATAATAGACTAGTTGGATTTATATAAAGAAAGGGGACTGCACAGGCAGTATTACTTAAAAAAGTTCTCCTTTTCATAAAGATTTTATCATTAGATAATGAATCCCGATTGGATCAATATTAAATGGTTCTCCTATTAATTGATACCCTAATTTTAAATAAAAGTTTTTCGCACGCTCTCTTGCATTTAACCAAATGAAAGGTAGCTTATACTTTTCATTGAGAAGGTTTTCTCCAAAATTGACAAGTTCCTCACCATAACCTTTACCTTGGTAGGGTTCTAAGATAGCCATTCCTCTTAATTGAAATTGACCCATTTCATCGAAGTTTGGATTGTTTTTATTCATTAGACTCATTACACCGATAAGTTGGTTTTTAAAATATGCTCCAATATGTAAAGTAGTTTCGTCATCATCACCTTCCATGGCACAACTCTCTAAGGAGCGACCTTTTCTTAAAACAGGATGTCTAACCAAATATGTTTCTTTTGGTTCTATAAGTCTGAAGCTGAGCGCCGAGTCTTTGCCCATAATCAAATGATTATTTTAAATTACTCAGATCTGTATTTGTAGCTACTTCGTAGGGTTCTTTTTCAAATTGAAAAATCCTTGCTTTTAATTTGCCTTTTAACTGGATATTGTCATTAATTACTCTTAACCAACTTCCTTCCCTTAGACCAACAACTGGTTGAGTATTAAATACTAGAAATTCTTTAATTCTAGTTTCACGTGTTTCTCCCATGTGTGTGCTGTTGGGAATTGGGTCCAGGTAATGTGGATTTATATTAAAAGGTAGTAATCCTAAGGCTTTAAAACTTGGTGGGTAAACTATCGGCATATCATTCGTAGTATTTATGGTAAGCCCGCAAATATTGCTCCCTGCACTAGTTCCTAGGTATGGTACTCCCGAATTTATAATCTCTCTTAAGCTTTCAATGAGCCCAAGTTTATATAATTTATTGAGCAAAACGAAAGTATTTCCTCCCCCAGTAAATATCCCTTTAGCTGATTTTAAAGCTTCAATTGGATGGTCAAATTCATGTAAACCCTTCACTTTTTTGCCAATCTTAACAAAGGCCTCAGCAGCTTTTGAGGTATAAGATTCATGGCTTATTCCTCCAGGTCTTGCAAATGGAATAAATATTATTTCTTCAGTGTTTTCGAATAATTCTTTCAACTCTGGTAATAGATAGTCTAAATAGTTGCCACCATGCAATGTTGAAGTGCTCGCAACAATTAAATTTTTCATCTTCTTATTTTGTCGTAAATTTAGTGAAAGGGTAGTTTTAACAAAAGATTACCACAACTCTGTTTGACTGATATGAACATTGATAGTATTTTCAAACAAATAAACCATCCATGAAATTAAAGTTAACCATCTTTTTTGTCTTAATTGCCATTTTTTGTCAGGGGCAAGATTTAAAACGTGCCGAAATAAGAGGTCGAGTTGTTGTTGATAGTAATGATGTGGAAGGAGTCACCATTTTTAATGCTTCTACCAACCGTGGTACCATTACTAACGAACGGGGCGAGTTCACTATCTTCGCCGGGTTAAATGATCGCATCGAAATATCTGCACTTCAGTTCAAGGATATTACATTGGTAATTGATACTTCTATTATGAAAACCAAGATAATGACAGTATATCTTGTAGAACAAGTAAATAGATTGGATGAAGTTGTCGTAATACCTTATGGTTTAACTGGTAATTTGCGATCTGATATAGATAGTGTAAGAACAAGTAATCCAAACTTAAATGCACTGGCTTTCGGAATAGAAAATAGCTCTAACTATGATTTCCGAGATGATTATCAATCTAGTGTTGACAATACTGCCATGCCAGACTATGGAAGAAGGCTGGTTAACGGCTTGAATGTTAAGAATATAATGGGGCTAATCCTTAAGCCTATTCTTCAAAAAGACAAAAGTGGACCTGATATTGCAGGAATTGATGATGAAGTCCGCCAAATTGAAGACATTTATAATATAGAATTTATACATAGCAACTTTAATATTCCGCGAGACCAAGTAGATGCCTTTGTAATTTATGCCAGGGATAATGGCTTTAATTCGGAATTATTGGAGGAAGGTCAAGAATTAGAATTACTTCAATTTTTATATTCCAAAAGGGATGAATTCTTAAAAATTGAGAGCGCCAAAAATTAAATTTCCTCTTTTTACGCTAATTTTTTTATTGTTCCAATGTGTATGGACCCAAAATCTAGTAGAAATTAATGGACAGATTTTGGCTGACGACGATTTGGAAGGAATCCATATCATTAATAAATCAGCAGAGAAATTTACTATTACGGATGGTCAGGGTCGCTTTTTAATTTCTGCCAGACAGAACGACACCATTTTAATATCAGCCTTAGCCTACAAACCCATAGAAATTATTGTAGATGCATTAACTTATAATAGTAAATCCCTAAAAGTTTATTTGGAAGAGAAGATAAATGTTCTAGATGAAGTAATAGTCGGTAAAATATTAACTGGAAATTTATGGTCAGATATTGAGAATTCGGACGCGAAAAGGAGCTTAGATTTTTATGATCTTGGTATTCCGGGAAATACAAGATTACCCTTGACCCAAGCCGAGCGAAAATATAAGGATGCTAGTGAGGGAAATATTTTCCAAGGTTTATCCATAAATGTTCACAAATTATTGAATGTTATAAGTGGGAGAACTAAGCGTCTTAAAAAGTATCTTCAATTAGAGCAATCCAATAATTGTTTAGAAATGGTTGTTTCGGAATATGCGAAAGCATTATTAGGAGACTTAAATTGGGAAAATGAACGGATGGCCGACTATTTCTTTTATGTTTCCGATGATCCAAAATTCCTTCAATTCTGCCATGATTATCAAAGCATATCCATGTATCAATTTTTAGAATCTAAATTGGAATCGTATAAAGATAATTTGAATGAAAAGTAGCTTAATAATTTGTTAAACTTCCCTTGGTAGCACTCCCTTTAGGTCAATTTTTATAATTTCGGCGCCATTCTCCAAGAAGGCTAATTTATTTTTAGATGAAAGTAAAATTATTGAGTTTTGCAGTATTGGTTTTTATACTTGCTGTCTCCACCACAAAATCAACTTTTTTACACAAGTATTACACAAGTATTACGGAAATAGAATACAATCCTAGTGAAGCTTCATTACAGATTATAACTAGGATATTTTTAGATGATCTTGAGAAAGCTCTTTATGAATCAACAGGTAATATAGTGGTATTCTCTTCTGAGGATGAAAGTAAACCGAATTTGATTTTACTTAGAGACTATCTCATTAAAAATCTTTCTATTGACATAAATGGAAAATCTGTACCTGTGAAATTCTTAGGTAAGCGACATGAAAATGGACAGTTATTTGCTTATTTGGAAGTGCAGAATATTATTAATATACAAGAAATCGAAGTAAAGAATTCTGTATTAATGGACGCCTTTGAAAAGCAGCAAAACATTATACATACTAAATTGAATGGATTGAGAGAAAGTACCACTTTAACGATTGGCAATGATCATTTCAATTTAAAAGTATCTCCTAATAACCAAGACTAATTAAAATTTCAAATTTCCCCATGAAACAATTTGCAAGCGTAATAGCCCTGTTGTCAGTTTTTGTGATGTTCGGTCAAACTAGTAGACAAGAAGGTCATAAAAATGAAAATAAATTTAAGCAGCTTTATGATGAATTCGCCACTCCTAATATGTTTAGGACTGGTTCTGGAGCACCCGGACCTGGTTATTACCAACAAAAAGCTGATTATAACATGGATATTACCTTAGATGATGATAAGGCAATTATTCGTGGTTTTGAGACCATTACTTACACCAACAATTCGCCAGATCCTTTAAAATATTTATGGGTTCAACTAGACCAAAATGTGAGGTCTAAAGATTCTAAATCTCCATTAATTGAAACTTCTAAGTTCAAGACGTATCAACGTATTTCAAGTTTTTCTAACTCCTATATAGAGGCTCCTTTTGAAGGAGGCTTTAATTTGGATGAAGTAAAAGATGCGGATGGAAATGATTTGCCTGTGGGCATAAATAGAACAATGATGCGGGTTGAAATGCCAAAAGTTCTTCAATCTGGTGAATCGTTTAAATTTTCAATAAAATGGTGGTACAATGTAAATAACCACGTAATTGACAGGGCAAGAAGTGGATACGAATTATTTGAAGATGGTAATCGTGGATATGTAATAGCTCAATTCTATCCTAGAATGGCAGTTTATAACGATGTTGAAGGTTGGCAAAACTCTCAATTTTGGGGAAGAGACGAGTTTGCCCTCCCGTTTGGTGATTTCGATGTTAATATTACAGTTCCTGCAGACCACATAATGGAAGCCACCGGGGTATTGCAGAATAGGTCTGAGGTTTATACCGTTAAAATGATGGATCGCTATGAAGCGGCAAAAAAGTCTTATAAAAATCCGGTTGTAATTGTTACCCAAAAGGAAGTAGAGGAAAACAAAAAGGGTAAGGTAAAAGGTACTAAGACATGGAAATTTAAAGCGGAAAATGTTAGAGATTTTGGTTTTGCAACATCAAGAAAATACATTTTGGATATGATGGCCGTTAAGGTTGGTGAAAAGGATGTTATGGCCGTTAGTCTTTATCCTAAAGAAGGGAATCCACTTTGGGAGCAATGGTCTACAAAAGCGGTTGCAAGTACCTTAACTTCCTATAGCAGGATGACATTTGATTATCCTTATCCTAAGGCGGTTTCTGTGAATGCTAAAAATCAGGGTATGGAGTATCCAATGATTTGTTGGAATTATGGACGTCCTGATAAAACTGGGAAATATAGTGATAGAACAAAATTCGGAATGGTAAGCGTAATTATCCATGAGGTGGGACATAATTTCTTTCCGATGATTGTTAATAGTGATGAGCGTCAATGGACTTGGATGGATGAAGGGCTTAATACCTTTTTACAATATGTTGCCGAACAAGATTTCGCTGAGACTTATCCAGAAATATTATCAAAAGGGCAAACAAAATACCCTTCTCGTAGAGGTCCAGCAAAAAATATTATATCCTATATGGCTGGGAATCAAGATTCCATAGCGCCAATTATGACAAAAGGATTAAATACCTATCAGTTTGGTAGTAATGCCTATGGCAAGCCGGCAACGGCACTCAACATTTTGAGGACTACCGTAATGGGCAAGGAATTGTTTGATTATGCGTTTAGGGAGTATACCCATAGATGGATGTTTAAGCATCCAACTCCCGAGGATTTCTTTAGAACCATGGAAGATGCTTCGGCTTTTGATTTAGACTGGTTTTGGAGAGGATGGTTTTATACAACAGATAACGTGGATATTGGTATAGATAATGTTGAAGAATACGTATTGACAAATATTCCGTCTGCTGATGCTGTTAATCTTCAGAAAAGATATAAAAGTATGGACCTTACCGATTATGTTTATTTGAGAGAAGTTGAATCAGGTTTATCAGGATCCAATGCCCAATTTGGTGACTCTAAATCTCTTGAAAAATTTGTCAAAGAAAAACTTGCTGAAAGTGAAAATAAGGATTTTAGAAGTCCAAAACACTTTTATAATATAACCTTCAATAAACCTGGAGGTCTGGTAATGCCAATAATTGTTGAATATACGTATGCTGACGGTTCTGCTTATAGGGAAACTTATCCAGCACAAATTTGGAGACATAATGATTATGTGGTAACCAAAGCTGTTGCTTCAGAAAAGCCTATTGTCTCAATTGTTGTTGATCCGGATGACGAGACTGCGGATGTAGATACTTCAAATAACAGTTGGCCAAGGAAAATAGAAACCAGCGAGTTTGAATCATTTAAAAATACCCTTAAAGAATAATTAAGACAATCTGATATTGACATTAACAAACATCTCTGTATTTTTGTTTTGTGGAAATAATGTCAACATTTTTATTCATAGGTACGCCTGAATTAATTTTCATCCTTTTTATTGTGGTGATGGTTTTTGGCGCAGATAAGTTACCAGAGATTGCTAGGGGCATGGGAAAAGGCATGAGAGTGTTAAGGGATGCTACGAATGAAATTAAGCACGAAATAACTAAAAGTGCCGATACTAATGGCATTGATACAAGCTTTACCAAAGAAATTTCTGAAGAAATCAATAAGGTAAAAGAAGATCTGGATGAATTCGGGGGCAGTGTGAAAAGAAATTTTTAAGATTTCTTTCGGCTTATTGTTAATCCATCCCGTATAGGGAGAATTACGGTTTCAACCCTCGAATCGTTTTTTAGAATCATGTTATATTTCACAAGGGCCTTGGTATCAATGTCATCCTCCTCTATTTTTTCCAACACCTTACCACTCCAAAGAACATTATCAGAAATTAAAATTCCACCTGCCGAAATTCTATCAATTACCAAATCGAAATAGTTGGGATAATTGCTTTTATCGGCATCTATAAATACCAAATCAAATTGGCCATTTAATTTAGGTATGATGTCAAGAGCATCTCCCAAATGTTGTTTTATATTATTTCTGAATTCAGACATTTCAAAATACTTTTTCTGAAAGTCGTAAAGTTCCTCATTTATGTCAATTGTATGAAGTATACCATTTGCCTGTAATCCTTCTGCTAGACAAAGGGCCGAATATCCGGTATAGGTTCCTATTTCTAATATGTTCGCAGGGCGTACCAATTTTGAAATAAGGCTTAAAACCCTTCCTTGATAATGACCGCTTAACATTCTTGGTTGTAAAATTTTTTGCCAAGTTTCCCTGCTCAATTGTTGAAGCAAAGGCGGTTCATTTTCAGAATGGAACTCTATATAGTCATTAATTTTGTCGTCTAAAAAGTCCATTGGTTAAACCTTAGTAACCCTTTTGATAAATTCATCTTTGGCATTTTGGTTATCACCGAACAGCCATTGTATTACATTGTCTTGCCAAATCGCTACCTTTTCTTCTTCAGAAATTATATTTCTCTCTAAGGCCAAATCCAAAATTTTCCCTGGATAAGAAGATTGCTTTTCGCTTTCCATTTCACCTAAAGGGTAGGGGTCATCTAGACCCATTATAACTTGTTTAGAAGATTGGTTAGCAATAAGAAGTTTTAGAGAACCAGTATCATGTACCAAAGTGTCGAAGAAAATATTTTTATGTCCTACTGCTTTTCTTGGGTGATTTTTACCTTCAAAAAGATCGGGTCGTCCATCAAATCCTTGTATACGCCTTCCAAGATTAATTTGTGCTAGCTGACAGCCATGGGCAAAACAAACTCGCATATTTTGAAACTTTTCCTGGTATCCATTTAAAGTGTAAAAGTGGTACGCATCCGCACATTGAGCTAACATCCAAATTAAATGGAAGCGCCAAGCTGTATTTTGAAGTTTTATAAATTTTTCCCCATCATATGGATGAACCTCAACTGCCAAATTATATTTACTTGCCAATTCAAAAATAGGTTCATTCTCTTCATCAAAAATACAGCGCCATGTTCCGATAGAATCCATGAAATGTGTTGGCAAGCATAACAGCTGCATTCCTAATTCCTCAACGCATCGTTCAATTTCCCAACAAGCACCTCTCACAAAACCAGGATGAACAACAAAACCACAAGTGAATTTGCTCGGAAAATCGTTCTGTACTTTGGCATTAAAATCATTTTGAAATCGCAATGCCTGTTTCATTTCTTCAACCCTAAGGCCATTGCCATAAAGTTGAGATAAATTTAATACAACAGCATGGTCGATATTAAAACGTTCCATCCATTGTAATTTCTCGTGAAGGAAAAAACTGGAGTCTGTAACAGGGCGGCTCCAATCTTTCTGGAGCATGAATTTCCTGTCTTTATCTACCCAAAAAATGCCCTTGTCTTTCATAAACTGAGGTATCTCCTCAGGATAAGGAAGTAAATGGGAATGACCATTAATGCGGAGATTTTTCACGGCATTTTTCACGGATTTATTAGACTCTTTTATTTCAATTGTATTCAAAAAATAAGATTTAGATTAGTCAGCAAGCTGAACCTTTTTGGGTGGTTGCATAATTTCCCCACAATTAGGACATTTTCGACTGCTTAAGTCACCATAATATTTGTCAAAAATTTTAGGTAGGTCAACTTCTATATTTTCCAACTGAAAATTCTCTTCGTATAGTTTGGTTGAGCAATTTTCACAAAACCACATCAATGCATCTTTTGTTCCCTCTGGTCGCTTGTATTCAATAACCAAGCCTACTGTATTTGCTCCTCTTTGGGGTGAATGAGGAACCTTTGGTGGCAATAGAAAAATTTCACCCTCCTCAATATGAATATCTTTTGGTTCACCTTCGTCAATCACCTTTAAAACAATATCTCCTTCAACTTGATAGAAAAATTCAGGAGTTTCATTATAGTGATAATCTTTTCGACTGTTAGGTCCACCAACCACCATTACTATGAAATCTCCATCTTCCCATACTACCTTATTGCCTACAGGTGGCTTTAATAAATGTCTGTTTTCTTCAATCCAGTTTTTAAAATTAACTGGGGAAACAAGTTTACTCATAATTGTTTCAATTTAAAATTTGATGTCCTATAACTTCAGTTAGTTACTAAGGTACAAACATGCTAAACCTTAAAAAAGCGCATTAGCATTTTATTATAAGCTTTTGGTTCGTCCACCATCCACAGGTAGATTAATTCCATTAATGTACCCAGCCTTTCTACTTGCCAAAAATGCTATTGCGGCGGCAGTTTCCTCAGGTTTTCCAAAGCGTTTAGCAGGTACATATTGTTTCATTTCTTCTTCCATAGATTCAATTGTCTTCGATTCTTTTTTTGCTTTTATACCAACAATTTCATCCAATCTTGAAGTAGCAGTAAAACCTGGTAGGACATTGTTTACGGTAATTCCAAATCGAGCTAGTTCAAAAGACATAGTTTTGCTCCAATTTCCTACTGCATTTCTAATTGTATTACTTACCCCCAATCCAGGTATGGGTTCTTTAACTGAAGTTGAAATAACATTGATAATTCTTCCAAATCCTTCTGATTTCATAAACGGAAGACATGCCTGAGCTAGAAGATGTGAACATATTAGATGCATATTGAAAGCCCTATAAAATTGTTCGGCAGTAGCCTCTATAATTTGGCCAGATGGCGGACCGCCGGTATTGTTTATTAAAATATGAAAGCCGTGATTATTAGTGATAAATTCATTTACTTTCAGCTCTACCTCTTCAGGCTTGGAAAAATCGGCAACAATATAATTGTGGTTGCCTTCAGGGAGTTTCTTTAAGGTTTCCTTGAGTGAATTTTCATTTCTAGCTAACAATGTTACATTAACACCTTCATTAGCCAAGGTTATTGCAGTTTGTTTACCTATGCCTTGTGTGCTTCCGCATACTAAAGCATACGTATTTTTTAGTTCAAAGTTCATTCGTAAAAATATATTCTAATTGTAAAATGTATTGCATTAGTCATAACTGATGCAAATATTTTTTTGTTCTGTAAAAAATTTTAATGCCTCCATACCACCTTCGCGACCTACTCCAGATTGTTTGACACCACCAAAAGGGGTTCGCAAATCGCGCATCATCCAAGTGTTAATCCATACAATACCAGCCTCGATGGATTTTGACATTCGAAGAGCCCTATTCATATTTTGGGTCCAAATGCTTGCAGATAGGCCATAAGGAACATCGTTCGCCATTTGCAAAACTTCTTCTTCGGTTTCAAATGGCATAATTGTAACGATAGGTCCAAAAATTTCTTCTTGATTAAGCCTGCAGTTGTTCGATTCTATTTCTATGACAGTTGGGGCAATGTAATATCCGTTTTCAAAACCCGAAACAACGGATTCGTAACCTCCACATAAAATCTTACCTCCTTCATTTTCTGCACTTTTAAGGTAGGACATTATTTTTTCTTTGTGGGATTTTGAAACTACTGCTCCGACTTTAGTTAAATTATCGGAAGGATGCCCCACCTTAAGTTCTTTAACCTTAGAAACAAATTCTTCTTTAAATCGAGGATAGATATTCGATTCAACAAAAATACGGCTTCCACACAGGCAAATTTGACCCTGATTAGAAAATGAAGATCTAATTGTAGTGTCCAGCATCTTTTCAAAATCGCAATCAGCAAAAATGATATTCGGATTTTTTCCTCCAAGTTCTAAGGATAATTTTTTAAACATAGGTGCAGCGACTTGAGCAATCTTTGCTCCAGTGGCAGTACCTCCAGTGAAGGAAATGGCTTTAATTTTTGGATGTTCAATAATTGCTTGACCACAAGTCTCACCTAAACCATGAACAATATTTAAAACCCCCTTTGGTAGCCCCGCATCATTGCAAATTTCACCCAATAAAAAAGCTGTCATTGGTGTTACTTCACTTGGTTTGGCAATAACGCAATTACCGGCCGCTAGTGCTGGCGCAATTTTCCAGCTAAACAAATAGAGGGGAAGGTTCCACGGAGAAATACATCCTACGACACCAATGGGCTGACGTAGCGTAAAATTTATCGCATTTTGCCCGACACTTTCATGACTTTCACTAGAAAACTGAGTAATGGCATTACCAAAAAACCTAAAGTTGCTTGCGGCCCGAGGGATATCAATAGATTTGGCCAAACTTAATGGTTTGCCATTGTCCTTACTCTCTGCCTCAGCAAATCGATCTAAATTGGTTTCTAATAACTCAGAAATCTTTATAAGAATTCTGCTGCGCGTATCCAATGTAGTTTGAGACCATTCGCTAAATGCAGAATTTGCTGATTCATATGCTAAATCAACATCCTCAATGAAAGAATTTGGAATCTTTCCATAGATAGATCCATCGCTAGGACAATAATTATCTAACCATTGGTCACCTATGGGATTAAGAAATTCTCCATTTATATAATTTTTTATAGTCATTTCTTCTTGAATGGAATGAAAATACTATTTTCTTTTCTTGTAAGCCGTTACTTTAATCTCGACAACTAAATCTGGATGAGGTAATTGATGTACTGCAACTGTGGTCCTGGCAGGTCCCGTTTCTTTGTCGAAAAATTCCGCATATGTCTTATTATATCCAGCAAAATCGTTCATATTCACCAAGAAGGACGTCACATCAACGATATCTTTTAAAGTTGCCCCAACGCTTGCGAGATTCTTCTCGATATTTTTTATTACCGCACGTGTTTGCTTTTCTATATTTAAGCGTTTGGTACCCATCTCATCAATAACGTCTACACCTTCAATTGAGTTATCTGCCTTTCGAGAACTAGTGCCCGAAACAAAGATGAAATCTCCCACAACTTTAACATGTGGATAAGCGCCTCTAGGAGTAACAATGGATTCCTTCATAATTATCTTTTTTATTTGTGTAAAGATTTTGCAATGGCATCATCTTCGAGTACCTCATTCGTCGCCTTTTCAATAATGTCAATTAAAATATCAGGTGATTGGTAACTCGTAATCTTTCCATCTGAAATCAAGTTTAATATTGCCTTGTCTTGGGCTCTGCCCTTAATCATAGCTTCCCTATATCCAATATCTTCGTTGAAAGTTACCATGCTATATTTGGATGAATAACGTTCAGGAAAGGTTTTTTCCAGAATCATTTCAATGTCTCGCTTTATTCTAAAAATATCGTTAGAAACATGGTCTTTCATTTCATTGAAATTGTCTAGGGCCAATTCAGCAATGGCGTCAGTGTCCCTTTTGCGTTCTTGTTCAAAAGTTTCAAAAACCTCTTCCCAACTTGAAAGAGAGCGATCCAAAATACTATCGAAAACTGTTACGTCTTCAAAGGAAGCATTCATTCCTTGCCCATAAAAAGGAACTATAGCATGTGCAGCGTCTCCCATCAAAAGTGTATTTCCTTTATAATTCCACGGTGAGCATTTAACTGTACCAAGAGGAGAGGATGGATTTTTGAAAAAATCATCTGTAAGGTTAGGCATTAGTTGCAAAGCATCAGGAAATTCCTTCTTGAAAAATTCAATTATCTTTTCAGAGGAATCTAAATCTTTAAAATTATAGGTTCCATTTTTAAAATCTAAAAATAGAGTTACTGTAAAACTACCATCCAAATTAGGTAAGGCAATTAGCATAAAATCTTTCCTTGGCCAGATATGGAGCGCATTTTTATAGGTTTTGAAATCTCCATTGCTTGTAGGTAGTATCGAAAGTTCCTTATATCCATGGCTTAAAAATTCTTGAGACATACTGAATAAGAATTTATTACTTAGAAAATAATCTTTTCTTAGGACAGAACCGGCTCCGTCGGTCGCAATAATAATATCCGCATCTTCAATAAATTCTGAATTGGTTTCCAAATCTTTAAAGAAGGCTGTAGTTCCTTCAAAATCTACAGACTCACATTGCCTATTAAAGTAAATACTAACATTGGTATGTTTCTCTGCTTCTGACATCAATAAGGCCGTCAATTCGCTCCTAGAAATTGAATTGATATATTCGTTTTCTCTTCCGCTATAAGGTGAAAAGATAGTTTTTCCTTCCTTGTCATGAAGCATTCTGCCATTCATTGGTATGCATAGAGGAAGAACTTTATCTAGAATTCCAACCATATTCATTGCTTTGGCACCACGATTTGAAAAGGCCAAATTTATTGAGCGACCGGCAGAAATATTGGTTTTGCGCAGATCAGGTCTCTTTTCATAGACTGAAACTCTATACCCCCTCTGTCCAAGTCTAAGAGCTAATAAAGAACCACACAAGCCCGCTCCAATAATTAATACGTTTTGTTGACCTTTCATATTTCTGCTAGAATTTTTTCTAAACGTTCAACTGTAAGAAAAACATCAAAATAAGAATTGTAAAGTGGCACGGGGGCGCACCTTATTACATCTGGTTCACGCCAATCGCAAATTACATTGGCTTCTTCAAGTTTGCGATGTAACGATTTATTTGCGTTTCTCACTCTTATGGATAATTGACAACCTCGATCTTCAGTATTTTTTGGTGTTATAATAGAGATATTTTCACTCTTCAAGTTATTGATTAAATATTCAAAGTAGGCTGAAAGTTTTTTGGATTTTTCCAATAGTCTAGGGAATCTGGCTTCTTCAAAAACAGATAGTGATGCTTTTATGGCTGCCATAGAGAGTATTGGAGGATTGCTCAATTGCCAACCTTCAGCACCGGGAAGTACATCAAACTCATCCCTCATCTTAAATCTAGTTTCCTTATTATGTGACCACCAACCTGCAAAGCGGTTTAAATTTTTATTGTAGGCATGGCGTTCATGCACAAAAATTCCTGCCAAACTTCCAGGTCCTGAATTCAAATATTTATAACTGCACCAGGCAGCAAAATCAGCCCCAGAATCATGCAGTCGCAGATCGACATTTCCTGCTCCGTGGGCACAGTCGAAACCAACCATGCATCCTTTGGAATGGGCCAATTTTGTAATTTGTTTCAAATCAAAATATTGACCTGTATAATAGTTTACAGATCCTATTAGCAATAGTGAAATTTCTTCTCCTTGAGTTTCTAATATTTGTTCTAAATCTTCAATTTTTAGAAGGGGTTTGTCATCAGTAGATTTCCAAATAATTAGACTTTCCTCAGGGTTATAGCCATGAAATTTGATTTGTGATTCGACAGCATATTTGTCTGAAGGAAAAGCATCTGCCTCAATAAGAATTTTATATCTTCTTGGTGTTGGGCTATAAAATGAAGCCATTAACAAATGCAAGTTTGTTGTAAGCGTATTCATTACTACCACCTCAATAGGTTTGGCACCAACAATATTTGCCATTGGTTGAGTGAGTAATTCATGGTAATTTAACCATGGGTTTTTACCTTTTGTATGGCCATCAACACCATACTTAGCCCAATCTTCCAATTCTTCTTCAATATATTTTTTGGCTCTTTTAGGTTGTAGTCCTAAAGAATTTCCGCATAAATAAAGAGACTCTTCACCTTTCTCATTTTTTGGTATATAAAACTCATTTCTGAAAGGCCTAATTTGGTCTAAGGCGTCTAATTGTTTTGCGAATTCAGGGGTAGCGTTGAAATTGTTTTGCATTGATAAGTTTGCTATCTTAACAAAAATAAGAATTCCCCATGGGGTTTAAAATGAAAGTATCAATAAGGTTAATCTTGAAAATTATTTAAGAGTTTATGGCTGAAATTAAAGAATATTCAAACGGTGAGATAACTGTAGTTTGGAAACCTGAAATTTGCATTCATTCAGGGATTTGTGCAAGAGGATTGCCTGCCGTATTTCAACCCAAGGAACGTCCTTGGATTAAGACAGATAGTGCAACATCTGATGAAATTGTCAGTCAAGTTAAAAAATGTCCGTCAGGTGCTTTAAGTATAAAGCAATAAAAAAGTGCTTCTTGAAGAAGCACCGTATTTATATTGACGCATTATGCGGGATATTATATTTTATATACGACTACATATCCTTTCATGGATGTTTAAATTTTAATTATTTAGAAAATTTAACATTGAGGTCTGTAAAATATAATTTCCAATCGTCACCTGGCACAATACGATCTTTTACCAAAACTAACCCGTCAAAAGATTCTTCATTTTCCCAAGTAGTATTCAAAGAAGGCTCCGATTGATTGCCTCTCCTAAAAGACCATTCCTTTATTAGGTATTTGTCATCAAAATAAAAATCATAGGCGTCACCAGGGGTATATCCTCCATTTCCAGTATAGGTTATAGTTATTTTATTTAATAAATTTCCAGATAATGGCGCTTTTGTTTTTTCAGGTGTGGAGATGGAGGTGCCTTCATCCCAAACTAATTTAAAGGGAGCAAGTAACCAATACGTATCATTAATAAATGCCTTATCAGCGTTAATAGTTAAACTATCCATATCCTTATCGCGGTTAAAGCTTATTGTGTCTTGGGCAGACATGAAGGTTACGTCACCCGTTTTTGGAAACCAAGAATATTGCCTGCTGCGATGACTACCCTTGTTATCTACATTAAAGGTGAATTGCAATTCTTCTACTTCATTAAATTTGGCAATTCCATAACGATCAGCAATCTTTTCTGCAACGGTTTTTTCAATATGAGATTTATTTTCCTCGTTATTAGATTTGTTTTGGTTGCAGCTTGCCAGAACAAGAGCTAGGGAGAATAGACCGATATAAAATTTCATTGGCTAGTTATTAATTTTTGAATTTATAATTAGTGGGTTCCATTTTTAAGTAGTTGTGGAAATCTCTTTTTAAACCTATTAAGTCTTGGTATTGATACATTTTGAATATAGGGATTTTCAGGATGCAACTTCTCATAGTTCTGATGATAGTTCTCGGCCTTCCAAAATTTTTGAAACGGATAAACTTCAGCAGCTACCTGGGTTCCAATTTTCTCCTCAAGTTCTTTTATCTTTTCTTGAATGATCTTTTTTTGTTCATCATTTTGATAAAAAATGATAGAGCGATATTGTGAACCTATATCTGGGCCTTGACCATTTCTTTGTGTTGGATCCTGTGAGCCAAAATAAACATCCACCAAGGTAGAAAATGAAACCACTTCAGGGTTGTAGATAACCTCAACCGCTTCCGCATGACCAGTTCTGCCTGTATTGCTTTCTTCGTAGGTTGGGTTTTTGGTATGGCCACCAGCATAACCACTTATTGCTTCTTTAACCCCTTTAACACTTTCGTAGATTGCTTCTACACACCAAAAACAACCACTAGCAAAATAAGCCTTTGCATTGCCTTTTTCAATCGGGACGCTTATCGGTTCAGCGTTGATGACAGCTTGTTGGTCTTTTGATACTTGTGCATTTTGTTTGCACGAGACCATTATTATTGTAAATAAAGCGAGTATATAATTTTTCATAGCAATTAATATTTTAATCTATACTGAATTAAATAATCTTAATAAAGTTAGTTAACAGATATTAAAATAGGAGCAAAAAAAAGTCCCTTAACGGGACTTTAATATTTTAAATGGACTAAACTATAGTTTAGAAAACATTTTATCCATTTTCTCTTTTTCTTCTTCAGCTAATTGAGAGTCAACTAGAATCCTTCCAGAATGTTCATCGGTTATTACTTTTTTTCTTGAAGCAATTTCTACCTGAACTTGGGGTGGAATAGTAAAGAAAGATCCTCCAGAAGCACCTCTTTCGATAGGTACAACTGCTAAACCATTCTTAACATTATTTCTAATTCTGTGGTAAGCCTGGACCAAACGGTCATCGATTTGATTTTGATATTCTTCAGACTTTTGCAAAAGTGCATTTTCTTCCTTTTCAGTTTCAGCAAGAATTGCATCTAGTTCACCCTTTTTATGTTTAAGGTGAGTTTGTCTGTCCTTAAGTTTATCTTTTGTTTCAGTAATTACCTCCTTCTTCATTTCAATCTGAGCCTTGTATTCTTTAATGTGCTTTTCAGCCAATTGAATTTCTAGCTCCTGATACTCAACTTCTTTAGAAAGAGAGTTATATTCTCTGTTATTACGAACATTTTTTTGTTGTTCGCTATATTTTTTAATTAAGGCCTTTGCCTCTTCAATAAGATTTTTTTTAGCGTTGATGTCTGCTTCAATCATTTCCACATTCACCGCCAATTTTTCCAATCTTTTGTGAAGTCCCTCTACCTCGTCCTCAAGATCTCTTACCTCTAAAGGCAATTCACCTCTGATGTTTCTTATTTCATCTACTCTTGAGTCGATTAACTGTAGATCGTATAATGCTCTCAGACGATCTTCAACAGAACTTTCAACCTTTTTAGCCATATTTAAAAATACTTTACCGGATTAGTATTTGTTGTTGATAAAATTACCTTACCTCCCGATAAGGCAGGTGCAAAATTAGTGATTTTTTTTGATAGATAATCGAACAAAAATGATTTTATAAACTGCTCGGTTTCAAAATGTCCAGCATCAATTAACAGAATTTCATTTTCAGCACTAAAAAAGTCATGATATTTTAAATCTGCTGTTACAAAAGCTTCAACACCAGAGCTTTTTGCGTTTGGTATAGCGAAAGATCCAGAACCTCCAAGAACGGCAACTTTAGATATTTTTTTATTCAAATTTGCAGAATGTCGCAAAAATTTTAATCCAAGTTTATTTTTAACATGGTTCAAAAACTCCTCTGAAGTCATTTCGTTACTTAATCTTCCAACCATTCCCAGTCCGATTTTTTGATTGGTATTTTCCAAGGTTGTGATTTCATAGGCAACTTCCTCGTATGGATGAGAATTAAATAGCGATTTCAAAACTTTCGACTCTAAGTGCTGGTGAAAAGTAACTGACAACATTTTTTCTTTTTCATGTTGAATTTCCCCCTTTGTTCCGTAAGTGGGATTCGATATGTCATTACCTCTGAAACTTCCAATTCCATCTGAAACGAAACTGCAATGGTCATAATTACCAATAGCTCCAGCGCCAGCATTGAATAATTCTGTCTTTACTTTTTCTATACTGTCTATTGGAACGTAAGTAACCAATTTTTTGATGGTGCCGGTTTTTGGAATTAAAATTTCTGGATCTTCTAGTTCTAAAGCCTTTCTAAATAAATCATTTACCCCGGAAAAATTGTTGTCTAAAGCAGTATGGATTGCTACTATTGAAATATCATTTTTGATGGCATGAATGACGCTTTGCTCCACATAATTCTTTCCAGTAATTGACTTAAGGCCTTTGAATAGAATTGGGTGAAAGCATACAATTAAGTTGCAATTTTTGTTTACCGCTTCTTCAACGACACCCTTGGTAGCATCGTGTGAAACCAGAATTCCTTTTAATTCTGAATTGGCATTTCCTACCAGTAGGCCAACATTATCAAATTCTTCTGCGTATTTAAATGGAGCTAAACAATTTAATTCGTTAATGACATCGCGAATGGTCATGGGAAGGAATGTTTATGATTGGTAATATTTCAGACTTAAATACAAATATAAATTATTTACTTTCGCTGAGATGAAACTCTTGAGGTGGCTTTTAATACCGATTGTTCCCATTTACGATTTGATTACACGAATCAGAAATTTCGCCTATGATCATAACTGGTTTAAGAGCACTTCCTTTCCTTTGCCCGTAATAGCAGTCGGTAATTTATCGGTTGGAGGAACTGGAAAGACTCCTATGGTTGAATATTTAATTCGATTGTTAAGAGATGATTTTAAAGTTGCAACGCTTAGTAGGGGTTATGGTCGGAAAACATCAGGGTTTGTTTTAGCCAATAATCAGTCAGATGCCATAACAATTGGGGATGAGCCTTTTCAGTTTTATTCCAAGTATAAGGATGTAACGGTTGCTGTCGATGAACAAAGGGTGAGAGGAATTTCTCAATTATTGAAACTTTCTAACCCGCCTGAGGTGATAATTCTAGACGATGCATTTCAACATAGAAAAGTTAAGGCTGGCTTATATATCCTTTTAACGGACTTCAATAATATGTATTTAGACGATTTACTGTTGCCCACAGGAAATTTGCGGGAGGCCAAAAAGGGTGCTAATAGGTCTGATTTAATTGTGGTAACGAAATGTCCGCATGAATTATCTGATATTGATAAAAAACATATTGTTGATAGAATTAATCCATTGCCCTCTCAAAAGGTATTTTTTAGCAAGATTGTTTACGCCGATAAAATTATCGGAACGAATGAGGAGCTGTCTATTGATCAATTAAAAAGTAAAAAATTTACTTTGGTTACTGGTATAGCTAACCCTGAACCGCTTATTGAATTTTTAGTAAATAAGGGATTGGAATTTGAGCATTTAGCCTTTAAGGATCACCACAATTATACGGCTGAAGAAATTGCTAATTTATCTGGGAAAGATTTAATTCTAACTACTGAAAAAGATTTTGGGAGATTAAAGGGTGTTCCCCAAAACCTTTATTTTTTGCCAATAAGAATTGAATTTGATAAAAAGGAACTTTTTAATGAGTCCATTTTAAATAAAGTAAATCTACTCTATAGGCGTTGCTGAATTTTGATTATTGGCTAACGCTAAATATAATTTCTTTTCAAAATCTTCTTGCTTAAATGGTTTCGAAATGATGTCGTTAAATCCAGCCTCGTCAAACTCGTGCATTTTGTCTTCTAAGGTAACTGCCGTAAGAGCGAAAATGGTTAATTCCTTATCAAAACTGCGAATTATTTTCGTTGCTTCTAATCCACTTATGCCTGGCATGTGGATGTCCATCAACACGACACTGTAAGAATTGTTTCGCACTTTTTCTACTGCTTCTTCGCCATTGTCAACGACATCGCAATGCAGATTCATTTTGTTCAAAATTTTCTTGGTGATCATTTGGTTGATCTTGTTATCCTCCACAACCAAAATTTTAATGTTTGTTAAGTCCAATTGATTAATGTTTTTAGAATAGTCTTCTTTTTTAACAGGTTTAGATTCACTCGAGTAGGTGAGGGGTATTTCGAATGTAAAAGTAGAACCTTTGCCTAGTTCACTTTTTAAATAAATGGTTCCTTTTAATATATCTATAAGACCTTTAACGATAGAAAGTCCAAGGCCGGTTCCTCCATATTTTCGATTAATTTGAATAGACCCTTGGGAGAAACTTTCAAACATATGCTCTTGCTTATCTTTGCTAATTCCTATGCCATTATCTTCAACTTCAAAGCGAATAACATAATCATCTTTATCACTTTTCACTTTTTTAAGTCGAACCCAAATATCGCCGTCTTTTGTAAATTTTATCGCGTTACCAATAAGGTTTATTAATATCTGGGAAATCTTCAAATTATCTCCGACAAAGGTTTGAGGCAACTCCTTGTCAAATTCAAAATGAATTTTTACGTTATTGTCTAATGCAGAGTTATTAAGGGCTGCAATTACATTTTCAACCTTTTTCTTCAAATTGAATAACTCCGGATCGAGCTCAACTTTATTGGCTTCAATCTTATTTATTTGTAGGATATCATTAATAAACGTTAGTAAATAATCCCCAGAGAATTTAAGAGATTTTAGGTGTGGGATTTGATCCGGCTTGGGGTTTTCTTCCAGCAGCATATTGGTCAGTCCTGTAACTGCGTATAATGGCGTCCTCAATTCGTGAGTAACCGTTGATAAAAAGTTGGCCTTGGTTTTAGACGCCAATTCAGCTTTTTCTTTTGCAACAATTAGTTCATCATTTTTTTTATGAAGCATGTTATTTGTCTTCAAACGAATATTATTGTTTTTATATAGAGAAAGAGTAAGTAATGAAAGTATTGTAATTAATGCGATACTTAAGATGGTAGTTATCCTTGTGAGGTTACTTTCAGCTTTCTGCTCATCTATTTGGGTCTTCAGTTTTTGGTAATCAACTTCATTAAAACTATTACCTATGCCTTGTAATTGCATATTAGTGAAATGGTCTTTATTGACTTCGTATAAAGAGTCAGAAAGTTGAATGTGCTTTCTTAAATAATCATTGGAATTTTTGAAATTACCCTTATTGTTATAAATATCACTTAATATGAGATAGGCCTTGTTGACATTGTCAACTTGGTTTCCCTTTATGGAAATTGCCAATCCTTCCTGGGTTTTTTGTAAAGCAGTATCGTAGTTGTTAAGTTCATTTAGAACCATTCCATTTTGTATTAGCGCACTGCTTAAAACATTATTTTCATCGTATTTTCTTGCCATAACAATAGCCTGCTCTAATAAAGATTTAGCTTTGTTGTAGTTCTTTAATTCAATTTGAACTTTAGCTTCATTAAGTAAAACTTCTGGAATAAATTCTTCCAATTCGTTTTCCTCAAATTGGGTTTTAGAGGAGTTGAAATAGTCTAATGCCGTTTGATAGTCTCCAAGTCCTGCATGGACAACCCCTCTGATATGATAGGTGATAGCAAGATTCGAGTAATCGTTAATCTGACGCTGATGTTCTGCCGCTTTGCTAAGATGCATAAGGGCATTTTTGTCATCATTTAGGGTATATTGTAATTTGGCAATTTTCGTGTGTAAAATTCCCTGATATTTCTGATTGCCTGCAGTTTCAGCAACTTCTAATGCTTGTTTTAGGTTATTTTGAGCTTTAAGATATTCTCCTCTTTCAACGTCAAATCCAGACTGGGTTATGAGGCCATCTATCTCAATTTGGGCTTTATCAATATTCTCATTATCAGACTTTTGAGAATAAAGCGATAAGCATCCTAAAAAGCAAAAAGCAACAAAATAAAGTTTAATTTGGGACATTAATGGCTACTTTTATCGAACAAATATAATTATTTCTTCGATAAAAGTGATGATTTCTTCGATAAATTGCAAATTAAATCTAAAATTCTTTGACTGTAACCTGTCTCATTATCATACCATCCTATGATTTTTACCATATTCCCTATGACCGAAGTCATAAGTGAATCGAAAATGCAGGAATGTGAATCCCCGACGATATCAATAGAAACTATTGGGTCTGCCGTATATCTTAAAATACCCTTTAAATCTGTCTCAGCCGCTTTTTGAAAAATACTATTTACCTGTTCAATAGAAACTTCTTTCTTTACATTCAAGGTCATATCGGTTAGGGATCCATTTGGGACTGGTACTCGAATACCGCATCCACCAATGACATTAATTAGATGAGGAAATATTTTTGTAAGAGCTTTTGCCGCTCCTGTAGTGGTTGGAATAATTGATTGGCCAGCAGCCCTTGATCGTCTTAAATCTTTATGAGGTTGATCGTGCAAACTTTGATCAGTTGTATAAGAATGGACAGTAGTAATATATGCCTGCTTTATATTAAAGTGATCATCCATCAGTTTCAACATAGGGGCGGCATTATTGGTAGTGCAGGAAGCATTTGAAATAATTAAATCGGTATTTTCTACAATACTGTCATTAACGCCCAACACCACCATTTTAATTCTATCATCTAATGGAGGTACAGATAATATAACACGTTTAGCACCATTTTCAATATGGTGGGTTAATTCTTCAGTTGTCTTGAACTTTCCTGTGCATTCTATTACAAAGTCTACATCGTATTTGCCCCATTGAATTTCTGAAGGATGTGAATAATGTAAAACCGGAATTTCGACAGAGTCTATAACAATTCCATTTTGGTTGAAACTTACTAGTTTTGGTAAAGTTCCATGTATACTATCATATTTTAAAAGATGGGATAATACTTCATTATTCGCAATATCATTTATCGCGACGATTTGTATATCAGATCTAAGTAGGCAAAGTCTAGTAATCCGTCGCCCAATGCGACCGAAACCATTTATTCCTACACGAATCATTTTTAATGAATATGTTTATGAGCGTGATAAGAAGATCGAACCAAGGCGCTACTTTCAACATGCCTAAATCCTAGATCCAGTCCAATTTCTCTAAACTCTGTAAATTGTTCGGGAGTTACAAAGTTCTGAACCGGTAAATGGCGTTTGCTAGGTTGCAAATATTGACCTATTGTAACTACGTCAACTTTATGTTCTTTTAGATCATGTAGTGTCTGTATCACTTCTTCTCTTGTTTCGCCAAGTCCTAACATGATTCCAGACTTGGTTCTCCTTTGACCATTTTCCTTTAAATATTTTAATACACCTAGACTACGATCGTATTTGGCTTGAATCCTAACTTGGCGCGTTAAACGCCTTACAGTTTCTATATTATGGGAAATTACCTCAGGGGCCACATCAATCATTCGGTCTAAATGTTTTTCTGAACCTTGAAAATCAGGAATCAGAGTTTCCAGGGTTGTATTAGGATTCATTCTTCGAATGGCTTTTACTGTTTCAGACCAAATAATGGTTCCCATATCTTTTAAATCATCCCTATCTACACTTGTAATAACAGCGTGTTTGATATTCATAATTTTAATTGATCTGGCAACTTTTTCTGGTTCATCCCAATCAACTGATTCTGGTCTCCCAGTTTTTACACCACAAAAGCCACAACTCCTTGTGCAAATGTTTCCCAAAATCATGAAGGTGGCTGTACCTTCACCCCAACATTCGCCCATATTTGGACAACTTCCGGAAGTGCATATCGTATTTAGGTTGTATTTATCAACCAACCCCCTAAGTTCAGTATACTTTTTCCCAGTAGGTAGCTTTACTCTAAGCCACTTAGGTTTTGGTTGTCTTTGTTCGGTTGATTTTTGAAGGGTTTCAGTCGACATAAAATTTCATTGAATCTGAAGGGCAAAGATACAATTATATCAACAATTATTGGTAGATCGATAGTAGATACCAAATACCAAATGCAATTAGGAAGAGTATACCAACAATACTAATTATATGCATATAAATAGAAGGCCGCCAATCCTTGGGAGTATGTTTGCTACAAATTAAAGCATAATTAGAAATGGCATAAAAAGGAGCAGTGAGGAAGGAAACAATGGTTGCTATTTGAATAAGTATTCCCATTTCCGATGCTAGGAAAAAAAATATTGCAATTGTACCCATTGCTAATATTATTAACCAAATCAAATAACCATTCTTTTTGATTTTGTTTGTTAATAAGCCAATGGATTGATCCATGGCTCTAGGAGAGGCATCTAGAGTGGTTAATGTTGTGCTAAACATAGTCGTAAAGGCAGCCACCCCGATAATAGGATAAGCCCAAGTGCCTAAGTTGCTAGTGTACATATTGATTAATTGTCCGCTAAAGACAGAGGCTTGGGGGCTTATTTCATCAGGCGAATGAAACATTACTAACGCCCCTAAAACTATAAAGCAAAGACCAACAATAATTGTTGAAATATAACCAACATTAAAATCAAAAAGGGAAGATTTTACTTCATAATCTGCATCATCCTTTTGTTTTTCAATTGCCCATAATGATTGCCAAACTGAAATATCTAAAGGTGCAGGCATCCAGCCCATAAATGCGATTAAAAAGGCCATTCCGACTGTGCCGCTAGGAATTATTTGCTGCAAATCAAATTCTAATTTTAAGTTTGATATAGCTATGGCAACAGCTAATAGGGTACTAATAGAAAGGGTTATAACAATAAACTTAATTGCTTTATCGAGAATAGAATATTTTCCTTTAAACAATATTAGTACACAAATGGCGAGTAAGATAACTGTCCAAATTTCAGTCGAGATTATATTTTGAAACAGACTAGCGGCAATCCCGGCAGAAACAATTGTCACTGCTGTTTGAATGGTGAACATTGTTGTAATAGTCAATAGGATGTAAATGATTAAAACCCCTCTTCCAAGTTTTTTATATCCATGTAATAGGCTTTCTCCAGTAGCCATTGCATAACGTGGACCGAATTGAAAAAATGGATATTTTACAAGGTGGATTGCCAATAACGCCCATACCAGACCAAACCCATAATCTGCTCCAGCCCTAGTGGACTGAACCAAATGCGAAACACCTATGGCGGCACCTGCGAAAAGAAGCCCAGGCCCTAACTTTTTCAAATTAAAACTCATTTCCTATTCGAAATTATTTCCGATAATAATTTTTTGGCCCGTAAAAGTTTGATTTTTATGTTATTTATAGGTTCTCCAATTTCTTCGGAGATCTCACTATAGCTTAATTCTTGAAAATAGCGAAGATTAATTACTTCTTGGTAATGTGGTTTTAGCTTTTTTATATCCCGTAACAACTTTGCTAAATTTTGCTCCATAATTAATCTGTCTTCAACCGTTGGGCTTTCGTCAATGACATCGTTATAATCTCCATCTGTTATATCTGTGGAGCGTTCAGCAAGTTGTTTTTTTGTTTTCCTAACTAAATCTATGTGCAGGTTCTTGGATATTGTGATTAGCCAAGTTTTGAAATTATAGGTGTCATTATAAGTTTCTAATTTATCAAAGGCTTTAGAAAATGTCTGAATGGTAATATCCTCAGCATCATTTTCATTTGCAGTTCTTTTTAATTGAAAACCATAAACATCATTCCAAAATGTATCGACAAGAAATTTAAAAGCCGCTTGATCATTGTTCTTGGCTTTTTCAATGGCATCTTTTAACTCCACCTTTTTGGTTTTGATATCAAATTCATTATAAAGATATTAAATTGCACAATTACAAGGAGGATTTCCAATAATGGGAATAATAGAATAATGTCCTTTTCTTCGAGTTTATTTGCAATTTTCCCTAAGGTAATAATTTGAAAAAGATATCTGAAAAGAATCAAAGCGGCAACAAGTATCGGTTGGTGCCAAAGAATTAATAATGTCGCTCCAATAGTGAGGAAAGTTATATTGCTTATATAAAACACTGCAAGGGACATTTTATGCCCCTTTTTGTAATATGAGGCAGTAGTAATGTGCCTTCTTTTTTGATGTATCCATTTGCCCAAACCGTTAGAAGGAATTGATGTTGTGAAGGAATCTGGTTCGATTGAGATGGCGGTATTAGTACTTGTAGCAATTGAATTTATGAGTAAATCATCATCGCCAGACATAACATCCATATGGTTGAAAAATCCATTATTTTCAAAAAACAAGTCCTTTTTGTACGCCATATTTCTACCCACACCCATATAGGGATTATTGTTGAGTGCGTATGATAAATACTGAGTTGCAGCCAATAAGGTCTCAAATCGGATAAGTGCATTTAATAGGGAACCTTTTCTCTTTTCATATTTTCCATATCCAAGGACAATATGTTTGTTATTTGAGAATTGATTTGCCATTGTTGAAATCCAGTGTTTCGAATTTGGTTTGCAGTCAGCATCAGTGAACAGAAGGTAATCGTATGAAGCTGCTTTAATACCAAGGGTTAAGGCGTACTTTTTATGCGATTTAAATCGGTCAACCTCTTTAACGTCCACTATCTTAATATTATCGTAGACTTCCTTCGCCTTATTCATCACTTTCAAGGTCTTATCGTAAGAACTATCATTGATTAAAACAATTTCAAATTTTGGGTAATCTTGTTCAACCAAAAGAGGAATTAAGGTTTTAAGGTTTTTAGCCTCATTTTTGGCACAAATAATTACTGATATCGGAAGTTCATTTTTTGACGCTGTTTTGCCTTTGTAGCCAGATAATTTTGAAAAAATAATGCCGTAATAATACAACTGAACTATAACGGCAAGTACAAAAATGAATAGCAGGATCAATGGTATGATCATGAATTATTTAGAGTGTTGAGGTTCGCTGCAATTTTGAAATTGATCGGGTGTTTTTCCGCAAAACCCACAGGCTTGACCATCCTTATTTAGCATAGGATTCTGACTGGCACAGGTACCGGCAAATTTACCGTCTTTTTTTGCCCAAATTTTGATTGCTATTCCAGCAACCCCTAAAGCTAATAACACAAGGGTTATTAATAAAAGTTTCATGCTAATTGAATTTGCTGCAAAGATACGATAATAAGAATTTTTGAGGAATGTTAATTATTTAGATTTACAAATGAAAAAAGGCCGATATTATCGGCCTTTATATAGTTGAATTTGAAGATGTTATTTGTTTTGAAGAGAAATTTCAGCTACAGAATTGTCTGCAGTAGCAGTATTTGCTCCTCCTTTATCTTCAATTGTAATGCTTAGTCCAAGGGCATCTTCCAGATAAGGAATATTTTGAAGATTGCTCTCAGATGGATCTAATATTCCAAGATTTACCATCCTATCTTGTACTTCTGCCCAAATCTGGTAGCACTTTTCATTTGGTAATTGTGGAAGCGTAGCTACATCAATCATTGAGGTTTTTTCAACTGGATTAATATAGGCTACTGTCTTAAGGTTTTTTGCTCTTTCGTTTCCTTTAAGCACATATTTTTTGGTGTCTGGATTGTTAAGTTTCATAAACTGTTTCATAACATCATCCAGTTTCTCATTGTTTTTGTCTATATCACTTCGAAGATCGAATATCTCGTCAACTACCACATCATTTTCATGATTTAAAGATTGGTTTTGTTGATACAACAAGTATGAAGATCCAGCGAACACTAAAGCAACAATACTTGCAGCAATACTATACCAAGGGGTATGAGAATTCCTCTCTTTTAAATGAATAACAGGTGTTTGTTTTTCAGTCTTTTCTGAAATTTCACCTAAAATATTATCTAAGATAGATGTAGGAGCCTCAACAGCATTGGCCTTGGCCCAGATCTCGAGGTTTTTTTGGGTATTTTCATATTCCAAACGGGCTTCATCATGCCTTTCAATGAAATACTCTACCTCCAACTCCTCAGAAGGAGAAGTGTCGCCTAGCACATATTTTTCAATAAGGCCAGATTTTAAGAAAGTATGTAATGTTTTTTCCATTATGTTTTGATTTAAGGACTATAAACTTTTTTGAGTTCTCTCAACCCAATTTTTAATCTAGACTTTATAGTACCTAACGGAATATCCAATTCTTCACTGGCCTCTTGTTGTGTCAATCCTTCAAAAAATAATGCTTGAAGAACTTCTTGGTACTTTTGGTCTAATCGCCCTACATGTTCTTTTAAATCCAAAACGTCTTGGTTCAAACTCGTGGACGGTAAAATATATACGTCTGATTTGTCGATTTGGATTTCCTTTTCAAAACGATTATTGAAACTTCTTAATTTATCTATTGCCGTATTACGTGCTATACGGAACAACCACGTAAAAAGTCGGGCTTTTTTAGGGTCATATTTTTTGGAATTTTTCCAAACTTTAACAAATGTTTCCTGCAGGGCATCTTGTGCAACCTCTTCATTTCGAGTTACTTTTAAAATGCTACCATAAAGACTGTCCGAATAATTTTCGTAAAGTAGATTTAGGGCTCTTTTATCACCGTCTTTTAGCAAGGCAACTATCCTATCTTCAAGTATAAAGCTCAAGTTGTAGTAATTAAGTTTAGTCTTAGTTTCACCAATATCGAAATTAAACTGAATATTATTCCTAATATTATGGTGAGGCCGTAAAATTAGTAAATTAAACGATATTCCTTATTTTGCGGTAATAGGATTAATTGATTGGAATTATTGATATTAAAAGCCGGTTAAGTTAAATGACATTTACTTCTGGTGTTATGGAAATTCCAAATATTCGCATTATAGTAGCTTGTATAATTTTTGCGAGTCGAAAAATTTCTTTTCCTGAAGCACCCCCATAGTTTACCAATACTAACGCCTGGTTTTTATGCACGCCATAATTGCCGAAAGTTTTTCCTTTAAATCCGGCTTTTTCAATTAACCATCCAGCAGGCACTTTAACCTCTGAATCAGAAATAGGATAGGATGGAATCTCGGGAAATTTTTCCAATAACTTTTTATACTGCTCTGAACTGACAACAGGATTTTTAAAAAAACTTCCGCTGTTACCAATTTCTTTAGGGTCAGGCAATTTTTCCTTCCTAATTGCTATAACCGCTTCAGAAATAGTTTCAATAGATGGCGATTTTCCAAATTCTTCTAATTTTGATCTTATTGCTCCATATTCAGTGTGAAGCCGATGAAAACCATGCTTTGATAACTTGAGGAATACATGGGTAATTATGTATTCGCCTTTTAGTTCATTTTTGAAAACAGATTCACGATAGCCAAATTTGCATTCTCCTTTTGTAAACTCTCTTAATTCGCCAGTTTTGGTATGTATGGTTTGGCATTTTTCAAAGACATCCTTTAATTCAACCCCGTATGCACCTATATTTTGAATTGGAGCGGTGCCCACATTTCCGGGAATAAGGGAGAGATTTTCTAAGCCTCCAAAGCCAAGATTTATGCAGTGCATTACCAGTTGGTGCCATGTTTCTCCAGCTCCACATTTAATTATAACGCTTTCGGTGGTTTCATCCACCACCTCAATCCCCTTAAGGTTAATATTTATAACTAAGGCATCAATATTTTTTGTGAGAAGCATATTGCTGCCACCTCCCAAAATAAATTTTTTCTTATTCCGGTTGAATTCGAGTATTTGTTTTAATTCTGAAACATCTCCAACCTGAACATATTCTTTGGCATAGGCTTCAATACCGAAAGTGTTCAGACTTTTTAGGGGATAATCATGCAATATTTGCATTAATCTTTATAAACTTTAAGTGCTTCTTTTAGAATATTCACCGATTTTATAAGGCTTTCCTCATTAAGGACATACGCGATTCTTACTTGGTTTAATCCCTCATTTGGTGACGAATAAAATCCAGCGGCGGGAGCTAACATAACTGTTTCCCCATCAACATCAAAATCGCTAAGAAGCCATTTTGCAAATTCCTCGGCATTTTTTATCGGTAATTCAACTATGCAGTAAAAAGCGCCATTGGGAACTCCGATCTTAATTCCTTCTATTTTTCTTAACTCCTCAATTAATAAATTTCTTCTATGAGAATATTCTTTAATTACCTCCTCAAAATAGTAAGCAGGAGTTTGTAAAGCCGCCTCACTCGCGATTTGTGCAAAAGTTGGAGGGCTTAACCTTGCTTGTGCATATTTTAAAGCCGTTTTTATTACTTCTTTGTTTTTCGATACTAAATAACCAATCCTTGCGCCACACATACTGTATCGTTTTGAAACAGAATCTATAACTATTGCATGTTGTTCTATACCTTTTTCCTGTAGAATGGAATGAAACTTTTTTCCATCGTAAATAAATTCACGGTATACCTCGTCAGCGATAAGGAAAAGGTCATGTTTCTTTACAATTTCAGCTAATTTTTGTATTTCTTCCTTTGAATACAAATAACCAGTTGGATTCCCAGGGTTGCAAATTAAGATTGCCTTGGTTTTTGGACTAATTAATTTCTCAAACTCTTCTATTGGAGGTAGGGCAAAATTATTCTCTATCTTAGAAATTACAGGAACAATATTTACTCCCGAAGCTACAGAAAAACCATTATAATTTGCATAAAAAGGTTCAGGGATGATAATTTCATCATCGACATCCATAATACTTCCAAAAGCGAATAACAGGGCTTCACTGCCACCAGTAGTAACTATTATATCCTCTGCTTCTATTTGCGTTGCCCCGAAACCTTTATAATATTCTGCAATTTTAACACGATAATCATGCGAGCCTTCAGATCGAGAATATGCCAATACATCTAGGGAATGAATTTTTACAGCATCCATTGCAATCTCTGGGCTTTTAATGTCGGGCTGACCAATGTTTAAATGGTATACGGTCTTTCCTAATGCATGAGCCTTTTCAGAATATGGCACTAATTTTCTTATTGGTGATTCGGGCATATTATTGCCCTTTTTTGATATAGATGGCATGGTAAAATTTTAATTGTGCAAATTTCTGAAATAATCTTAATAATAATTTAAAAAGTCCAATGAAAAATTCGTTGAAATCTAAAGATTCGTAAATTGTATAGAACTAAGCTAACTTCAGTGTTAAGGAAATTTATTTTATTCTGCATTCTGTGCATACAATCGTATGTGGTATTTTCGCAGAATAAATTTGCCTTACCGTATCGCACATCTGATAAGATAAGATTTCAGTTAATTGATAATCTCATGATCGTCCCTGTTGTGATAAATGGAGTTGAACTATCATTTTTACTAGATACAGGGGTTACAAAACCAATTATATTTAATTTTTTAAATGTTACAGATTCTCTTCAAATCAATAATGTTGAAACCATTCAACTAAGAGGTTTGGGAGGGGGAGAACCAATTGAAGCCCTACGATCGAGACAAAATGTTCTTAAAATCGGTGATGCCATTAACATAAGTCAGGATTTGTTTGTAATTATAGATCAGACCTTGAATTTTACACCGAAGCTTGGAACAGACATACATGGTATAATTGGTTATGATCTATTCAAGGATTTTATTGTAGAAATAAATTATCAAAAGAAACACATAATATTACACGACCCTAATTATTATACCTATAAGGAGTGTAAAAAATGTGAGGTTTTTAATTTGACTTTTAATAACAAAAAACCCTATTTGGATGCGATAGTTGGGATTCGTGATAAAAATATACCGATTAAACTGCTTATAGACTCAGGAGGGAGTGATGACCTATGGTTATTCGAGGATATCGATCAAGGAATTAATTTAGATAAGGAACCATATTTCAGGGACTTTTTGGGGTTTGGGTTAAGTGGAGATGTCCATGGGAAGCGTTCAAAAGTAAATACTTTCAAATTGAAAAGCTTTGAACTTAGCGAGGTTAATGTGGCTTTTCCCGATTCAGCCTCCATTAGGTTCGCCCAACAATTTTCAGAACGGGATGGAAGTATAGCCGGTGGGCTATTACGAAGGTTTAACATGATTGTTGATTACAAAAATGCCAAATTAACCATTAAGAAAAATTCACATTTTAAGGATCCTTTCTACTATAATAAGTCTGGGATAGTTTTGGAGCAACAGGGTTTAAGGGTAGTGAAAGATTTAAAGAGGCCATCTATTGAGAATTTATTTCCGAGCAGTTTAGGAAATACTAATCCCTCAAGTTCGGGAAATAATACTATTAGTATGGTTCAAATAATGGAATATTCGCTCCAGCCTGCTTTTACAATCGTACAAGTTCGGGAAAATTCGCCTGCTGAAAAAGCTGGTTTATTAGTTGGTGATGTTGTTATTTCAATAAACAATAAGGATACTAGTAAACATAGCCTTCAGGAGGTGAATGGCTTATTTCATGATAAAGATGGCAAGATAATGTCTTTAAAAATTGAGAGAGACGGTTTACTGATGAAGTATAAATTCCGTTTAAAGAATGTTTTTGAACAACAAACCCCTCAATAATGAGGGGTTTTATTATAATATATTTTTTTGAACCTCTTAATTTTGGTTCATTACGCTTTTATCAGATTTTTCTAAAACGCTTTTGTCTTTAGAGTCTACAACTAAACCTTTAATTTTTAACGCAACCGTTGGAGTTTCTGCATTAGATTCAACGGTTATAGTTTTTCTTATAGGGTTTACACGATTGGTGTCGTACTTTACCTCAATTTCTCCTGTTTGGCCGGGCATAATTGGACCTTCAGGTTTTTTAGGAACTGTACATCCGCAGGTTGATTTCACGCTAGATATAATTAATGGGGCATTTCCTGTATTCGTAAATTCGAATACACGTACACCATCTGAACCTTTTTCAATTGTTCCGTAATCAATAACATCTGTTTTAAACTCAATTTTTGCCACCTTTTTATCTTGTGCAAAAAGACCTAAACTGAAAGTCGCAACAAATAGTAATAGTGTTAATTTTTTCATCACATTTAATTTTAAATGATACTCAAACATACTTGTTTTTTGTTTATTCCCAAAAATAATTAGGTGAACGGCAGTTTTATTAACAGATTTTAAGCCGATTAAAAACCAATTATTTCCTAAAAAAGTAATTACTGAGTACTTTTGCAGATTAATATTCAAAAACAATACCAAAATGGCTTTAGCCTCTAAATATAATGCATCTGAAGTAGAATCTAAATGGTACAATTACTGGATGGAACAAAACTATTTCCATTCAGAACCTGATGATAGGCAACCTTACACGATTGTTATTCCTCCACCGAATGTTACTGGGGTATTGCACATGGGTCATATGTTGAATAACACCATTCAAGATGTTTTGATTAGACGCGCAAGAATGCAGGGCTTCAATGCCTGTTGGGTTCCCGGAACGGATCATGCTTCTATTGCAACTGAGGCTAAAGTGGTTGCTAAGTTAAAAGCCGAAGGCATTGATAAATCTGACTTAACACGTGAAGAGTTTTTGAAACATGCCTGGGATTGGACAAACAAACACGGCGGTATTATTCTTGAACAATTAAAGAAGTTAGGGGCTTCATGCGATTGGGAAAGAACGAAATTTACAATGGATGACGATTTGTCTGAATCTGTCACCAAAGTTTTTATTGATTTGTATAAAAAGGGTTTAATTTACCGTGGATATCGAATGGTGAATTGGGATCCTGAGGCGAAAACCACATTGTCCGATGAAGAGGTTATCTATGAGGAAAGACAAGGACACCTTTATTATGTCAATTACAAGATTGAAGGTTCAGATGAGACTTTGACTATTGCAACAACTCGTCCGGAAACCATATTGGGTGATACTGCAATATGTATAAATCCAAATGATGACCGTTTTGTTAATTTAAGAGGCAAGAAAGCCATAGTCCCGATTTCTGGACGTGTTATTCCAATAATACAGGATGAATATGTAGAAATAGAATTTGGTACTGGCTGTCTTAAGGTAACCCCTGCACATGACCCAAACGACAAGGTCCTGGGCGAAAAACATCATTTGGAGGTTATAGATATTTTTAATGACGATGCTACACTAAACTCCTATGGGTTGCATTATGAGGGCAAGGATAGGTTTGTAGTCCGTAAGGAAATTGTCGAGGAACTCAAAAGTCTTGGGCACATATTAAAAATTGAGCCACATACTAATAAAGTGGGGACTTCGGAACGTACCAAAGCTGTAATAGAGCCTAAGGTTTCTGCACAGTGGTTTTTGAAAATGGAAGATTTGGCAAAACCAGCTTTGGAAAATGTAATGAATGACACTATTCAATTTCATCCTTCTAAATTCAAAAACTCCTACCGTCATTGGATGGAAAATGTTAGAGATTGGAATATTTCCCGCCAATTATGGTGGGGACATCAGATTCCGGCATATTTCTATGGAGAAGGTGTTGAGGATTTTGTCGTAGCGTCTTCCAAAGGAGAAGCTTTAGAAAAAGCAAAACAGAAGTCAGGCAATTATAATTTAACCTCTGGTAATTTACAGCAAGATCCAGATGCTCTGGATACTTGGTTTTCATCATGGTTATGGCCAATTTCAGTTTTCAATGGTATCAATGAACCCGAAAACAAGGAAATTCAATACTATTATCCAACCAATGATTTGGTGACGGCCCCTGAAATTATGTTTTTCTGGGTGGCCCGTATGATAATTGCTGGTTATGAATACAGAGGAGAGCTTCCATTTAAAAATGTCTATTACACTGGAATTGTCAGGGATAAATTAGGAAGAAAAATGTCTAAGTCTTTAGGCAATTCACCAGATCCCATACAATTAATGGATGAATACGGGGCTGACGGAGTTCGGGTTGGTATGTTGATGTGTTCCCCAGCTGGAAACGATTTGCCTTTCGATGAATCTCTTTGTGGGCAAGGTAAAGCCTTTGCTAATAAAATATGGAATGCATTTAGATTGGTCAAAGGTTGGGAAGTTGATAAAACAATTGCCCAGCCAGAGTCTAGCAAAATAGCTATTGATTGGTATAATGCTATATTTCAACAGACTTTAGCGGAAATTGAGGATCAATTTTCAAAATATAGATTGAATGATGCGTTGATGGCCACATATAAGTTGGTGTGGGATGATTTCTGCTCTTGGTTGTTGGAAATGGTTAAACCTGCCTTCGGAGACCCAATTGACGGCCAAACACTCGAAAGTATTATAAGCCTTTTCGAAAACAACCTTAAAATTCTTCATCCCTTTATGCCATTTTTAACCGAGGAAATCTGGCAGCAGATTAGTGAAAGATCGCCTAAAAATGCATTAATCATTTCTGCATGGCCAACTGCGGTATCTTTTGATGCAGATTTGGTTTCTGGTTTTGAATTTGCGCAGGATGTCATTTCCGGTATAAGAACCATTAGAAAAGAGAAAAATATCTCTTTTAAGGATACTATTAATTTTGCTATTCTAAACAACGAAAAGGCGAAAACCACATTTGATTCAATAATTTCAAAATTAGGAAATATTGAAAATCTCTCTTATGTCGATAGTTCCATTGATGGGGCTTTAACTTTTAGGGTAAAATCTAATGAATACTTTATACCTATTTCTGGAGGTATTGATATTGAAGAGGAAATACAAAAGTTGAATGAGGAATTGGAGTATACACAAGGGTTTTTAAAATCGGTTCAAGGTAAACTTTCAAATGAACGATTCGTCAATAATGCCCCTGAGCAAGTGGTTGCGGTTGAAAGAAAGAAGGAAGCAGATGCCATAGCAAAAATTGAAGCTATAAAGGCGAGCTTGGCAGCATTAAATTAAGCTACCATTCATTTATTTTATTAGAATCTAGCTTCACGAAAATAAATAGTAGTATGGTGAATCCCCATAGACCGGATCCGCCATAACTGAAAAAGGGTAGGGGTATGCCAATAGTTGGTATTAATCCCATCACCATCCCAATATTTATGAGATAATGGAAAAAGAATATGGAAGCCACGCAGTAACCATACACCCTGCTGAACTGATTTTTTTGAGATTCGGCTAGAAATATTATACGAGCAAGTAAAGCAGTAAAAAGAAAAATGACTAAAACGCTGCCTGCAAATCCCCATTCTTCGCCAACCGTACTAAAAATATAATCAGTGTGTTGTTCCGGTACAAATTTTCCAGTTGTTCTAGTCCCTTGCATAAACCCCCGTCCTAATAATCCTCCTGAACTTATGGCTTTTTCAGATTCATGAAGGTTGTATAGAATGGTTTGTTTCATTTCAGCCAGTTTTTCTGGATCTTTTTCGAGCCTTAGCCACAAACTAATTCTATCCTGCTGATGAGGTTTAAGAATACTTTCATAAAAGAATTTTACACCAAAAGCAAAGGCAGCAAATACCACAAGGGCTATAATATATTGAAATATTGATTGCCTTCGTTTCCTTTTTATGTAGAACATTATACCCATTATAACGGCGCAAATAATTAGTGTTATTGCTACACCGAATTTTAATGAAAGGACTGCCAAAACTATAATAATAAACCCAATTATTAGATAGATATGTTGAATTCCTTCCCTATAAAAAACAAAGAAGAAAGATGCATAAACTACCGTACTTCCGGCATCATTTTGTAATAAAATAAGAATAGCAGGAATGGCAATAATAGCAACAGTTTTAAGTTGATCAGATAGCCTATTCATTTCCGTTTGCAGGTCGCTTATATATTTGGCAACTGCCAATGACGTAGCGAATTTGGCAAATTCACTGGGTTGAAGGGTCATACTTCCAATGGAATACCACGATGTGGCACCATTCACATTCTTTCCGAAAAGAAATAAACCTAATAGGGAGAGTATAGATATCAGGTAAATTACGCTAGCAAAACGTTCATAAAACTTTGCGTCTACCGCTAGTACTAAAATTATCAAAATAAAGGTCATACCTATGAAAACCAATTGTTTTCCGTAGGGTTCATCTAAATTGAAATAATTCAGAACTTCATCCGAATGGGATGCAGATAGGATATTCAGCCATCCAAATCCAACCAAAAGCATAAAAAGCGAGATGGTAATCCAATCAAAATTATATTTTCCTGAGGAGTCTCTAGACATTTTCCTTATTCAATGTCGATTCGCTGCATTTGAGCTTCACCATTAATTTTAAATGGTTCGCCCGACAAAGGTTTAGCATATTCATTTTCAAGGCTGTGCGACATTACCCATTTTTCCAAATCTCTTCTGGTTATCTCACCTTTAATATATTTTTCTATCATTAAGCTTGCAATTCTACCAGCAAAACGACCTCCCCAATAACCATTCTCAACAAATACGGCTATGGCTATTTTAGGGTTATCTTTAGGGGCGAAAGCAACAAATATTGAATGGTCGGTTAATTGCGTTTTAACACCATCAATTTTCGTAAAATTTTCAGCAGTTCCTGTTTTTCCGCAAATTTCAATATCGG
This sequence comes from Aegicerativicinus sediminis, assembly GCF_015476115.1. Lineage (GTDB taxonomy): Bacteria > Bacteroidota > Bacteroidia > Flavobacteriales > Flavobacteriaceae > Aegicerativicinus > Aegicerativicinus sediminis. Next base: position 2,481,853 of record NZ_CP064295.1, read on the forward strand.
GTATTTGTAAATGTGTAGCGGTTCCTAAATTATACACATCGAACATACCTTCTATAATAGGCTCAAAAAATTTTTTATCTATGGAGGTTTCATTCTTTTTGGTAAAAGAGCTATCAATTGGTTGTCCTTCTATCTCTTTAATAATATGAGGTGTGTAATAATAGCCGCGATTTGAAATAGCTGCCGCCATATTCGCTAATTGAATTGGAGTAGCTTCGACTTCACCTTGGCCGATTGCATTTGAAACAATATAGGTTGAAGCCCAGCGACCTTCGCCATAGGCATTATCGTAATAGTCCCCAGATGGAATCCTTCCTTTTTGGCCTACGGATAGGTCATTATTCAAATAATTACCTAACCCGAAACTTTTACAATGATCACTCCAAATATTAGTACCTTTTCCAGGGTCTCCATATTTGTCTACAATTCTTCTATAAAGTGTAACGAAATAAGTGTTGCAAGAATGGTAAATACCAGAAATCATGTTAACAGGGCCCCTGTGGTGACAGGCTGTTAATCTTCTACCCCCTAAATAATATCCGCCTTTACAACCAATTACTTCATTTACATCAACTACATTTTCTTGAAGACCTATAAGAGCATTTAGTACTTTAAAAGGCGATCCGGGTGGATATTGGGCTTGTAGGCTTCTGTCAAATAGAGGTTTTGCAATTGAGTCCCGGTAAAGTTCAGAGAAGTTTTTAGAACGATCCCTTCCAACCAATAAATTTGGATTATAAGAGGGTGCGGATACCATGGCAAGTATTTCACCGCTACTTGGTTCAATAGCAATAATCCCACCGCGTTTGTGTTCCATTAATTTTTCACCATACTCTTGAAGTTCGGCATCAATGGTAATATGGATGTCTTTGCCAGGCTCGGGTAAGGTGTCGTGAATCCCATTTTTATACGGACCAATATCTCTATTAAATCGATCCTTTTGGATAAACTTAATTCCCTTTACGCCTCTTAATGTTTGTTCGTAAGATTTTTCAACACCTTGCTTTCCTATCAAATCCCCCATTTTATAATAATGGTCCCGATCGATAATTGAAGGGCTTACTTCTCCGATATCCCCTAAAACATTAGCGCCAATAGAGGTCTGATAATCTCTTAAGGATCTCTTTTGAATGTAAAACCCTTTATATTTTCGCATTTTTTCCTGTAGAACGGCATAATCACTTTTAGATAATTGAGGAACAAAAACGGATGGCAACCTAGGAGAATAGACGTAAGCTTTGCGGTAAAGTTCTTTAAATCGCCCTTTATCTATTTTTAAAAGATTACAGAATTCTAATGTATCTAATGGTTCAACTTCTCTGGGTATTACCATTACATCATAGGAGGGCTGGTTGGCAACCAACAATTTTCCATTTCTATCATAAATATATCCCCTTTTGGGATAATCATAAACTTTGCGGATTGCATTGTCATCATACAGGTTATATTCCTCTTGATTGAATACTTGGAGATAAAACAATCGCCCAATGAAAATCAAAGAAACAGAAACTAGTACAAACAACAATAACAATTTTCTCATCTTGCTTTTTTACTGAATAGAATGGTTGTGAACAGGCATAAGACTAAAGTAAATATGCCAGAGAAGATGGTTCTCTGTAAAATGGTTAGTATATCCGCGAAATTAAAAACGTCCATACTAAATAGTATAAAATGATGTATTAATATCATAATGAGAAAATAAATCATTCTATTTCCTAAATCGGTAGAACTAAATTTTAAGGTTTGGTATTCGTAAACCATTCCAAATGAAAATTTTAAAATTACGGGTCTAATAAAAGCGATAAATACACTAGCAGCAGCATTTATACCACCAGAATCTGAAAAAATATCCACAAATAACCCTAATAGGAAACTGATAAAAATAAACGTCGTACGATCATTTTTTATTGGGTAAAGCAGTATAAAAATTAAGTATAAATAGGGGTTTATATAACCGAGAAAATTTATATGGTTCAAAATCAACGCTTGTACCAATATTAATGCTACAAATTGAATTGCTAATTTGAAATCGAAATTACTCATCTACCGTAGTTTCCTGCAATTGTCTAATCTCTTCTGAATGTAGATTTTCAATAACATAGACATGTCCAAGATTTGTCATGTCATTAAACAATTCAACATTTATCGTATAGGTGTCACCGTTGGGATCTAAAATAAATTTTGAAATTATACCTATCGGAACGCCTTGGGGAAATATGGTGGATTGACCACCAGTTACTATAGTATCTCCCTGCTTTACCGGCGCGAATTTGGAAATATCTATTAATTGGCAAAAGTAAGGTGACTTGGCATTCCAAACCAATGATCCGATATGATTAGTTCTTTTTAATTGAGCGTTAATGCGGCTTTTAGAATTTAGTATTGAAATCACTGAGGCATAATTACTCGAGGTATTTTCAACAATTCCCACAATTCCCTTTGAAGTAATTACACCCTGATCTTGTTGTATACCTTGGGAAGTGCCTCTATTTATTGTTATATAATTATTCTTTGATGAATAACTGTTTTTATAAACTTTTGCCGGTACAAAATTATAAATAGTAGAATTTATGGAATCTACTTTCAGGCTGTCTTCTATCTCAATTTCCTTTTGGTATAACAATGATCTTAAATAATTATTCTCCGCTTGAAGAATATCATTTTGTTTTTTCAAATCGAAATAGGCTCCAATCCCATTAGCTGCACCGTAAATACCGCCAGTTAAAAAATTGGCTGAGTTTATAAATTTAGATCGATGGTAAGAATGTGACTGAATGGTAAAAATCAAAGAAAGACCAAAAAGCAACATGAACAAGAGAACAGTTTTGTTCCTTATAACAAAGTTGATTATTTGTTGCATTTATTGGTGTTATTTAATCAATACGCTTTTGTATTTAGAAAGATTTTTTAATGTAATTCCTGTTCCTCTTACTACAGCTCGAAGAGGGTCTTCCGCTATGTAAACCGGTAAATCAGTTTTTTGGGAAAGACGTTTATCTAACCCTCTAAGCATGGAGCCACCCCCAGCTAAGTAGATACCCGTATTATAAATATCTGCAGCTAGCTCTGGTGGAGTTTGGGACAAGGTTTCCATTACAGAATCTTCTATGCGTAAAATAGATTTATCTAATGCTTTAGCTATTTCTCTATACGAAATTTGTACCTGTTTTGGTTTACCTGTAAGTAAATCTCTTCCTTGTACACTCATTTCTTCAGGAGGAAGTTCTAAATCTTCAGTTGCTGCACCAATCTGAATTTTAATCTTTTCAGCAGTTCTATCACCAACATATAGGTTATGTTGGGTGCGCATATAGTAAATAATGTCGTTAGTGAAAACGTCACCTGCGACCTTTACGGATTTATCGCATACAATACCTCCTAATGCAATTACTGCAATTTCAGTGGTCCCTCCCCCTATATCCACAATCATGTTGCCTTTTGGCTGCATAATATCAATACCGATACCTATGGCCGCAGCCATTGGTTCGTGGATGAGATAGACTTCCTTTCCGTTTACCCTTTCACATGATTCCTTAACAGCACGCATCTCCACTTCAGTAATTCCAGAGGGTATACAAACAACCATTCTAAGTGCAGGAGAGAACAATTTCTTTTTTAATGCCGGTATATTTTTGATAAACATACTGATCATCTGTTCAGAAGCGTCAAAATCAGCAATCACTCCATCCTTTAATGGACGAATGGTTTTAATGTTCTCATGGGTTTTACCTTGCATCATGTTGGCTTCTTTACCAACAGCAATAATTTTATTATTTATTCGATCCCTAGCCACAATTGATGGACTATCAACAACGACCTTATCGTTATGGATAATCAAGGTATTTGCGGTACCTAGGTCTATAGCTATTTCTTCTGTTAAGAAATCAAAAAATCCCATATGCTTTTACAATGAATTGTTTGGGTTGATAGGTGCGAAAACTTCGATTAATCGTAAATGTAGTAAAACTAAACTAATAATAACTGACAAAATTGTTTCGAGATTTTGGTATTTATTTTAAGGTTATTAACAGTTTTAATAATCAACTATAAATCACCAATCTAAATTAATGTTTGAAATGTCTAGTCCCAGTAAAAACCATTGACATTTGGTGTTCGTTGCAATAATCGATGCTTAATTGATCCTTAATTGATCCTCCAGGTTGAATAACTGATGTTATCCCGGCATTACCTGCAATTTCAACACAGTCTGGAAATGGGAAAAATGCATCAGATGCCATCACAGCATCTTTTAAATCGAAATTGAAACTTTTTGCCTTATGAATAGCTTGGTTTAATGCATCAACTCTACTTGTCTGCCCAGTTCCACTTGATAATAATTGGTTATCCTTAGCAAGGACTATAGTATTTGACTTGGTGTGTTTACAAATTTTTGAAGCGAACAACAAATCGGCTACAGCCTTATCTGATGGTTTTGCTTTAGTAACAACTTCTAGATCATCAGCTTGATCAGTTTTGTTATCCCTATCCTGTACTAGCACTCCATTAAGGCATGTCCTAACAGTAGTTGGAGCCAACTCTCTGTCATGAAGGATTAATAAAATTCTATTCTTTTTGCTTTTTAAAATTTCTAAAGCTTCTTCAGAAAAGTTAGGAGCAATTACAACCTCACAGAAGAGGGAGTTTATTTCATCAGCAGTGTCTTTATCTATGGTTCTATTTGCCATTAAAATCCCTCCAAATGCTGAAACTGGGTCACCAGCAAGTGCGTCTTTATAAGCATTTGCCAATGTATTTCTAGTGGCCAAGCCACAAGCATTATTATGTTTTAAAATTGCGAAGGTAGGATCATCATTTTTGAATTCATTTATAAGATTAACAGCCGCATCTACATCTAAAAGATTGTTATAGGAGAGTTCTTTACCGTGTAATTTGGTGAACATCCTGTCGAAATCTCCATAGAAATAACCCTTCTGATGGGGATTTTCACCATAACGCAAATCTTGTCCATTAGTTTCACTTATTTTAAGTGCTGAAATCTCCTGGTCTTTATTGAAATAGTTAAAAATGGCTGTATCATAATGAGAGGTAATATTGAATGCTTTTGTTGCAAACATTTTGCGTTCATCCTCTGAAGTTTCACCACCCTTTTCATTTAAAATCTTTAAAAGCTGGTCATAATCTTCCATTGAGGATAAACAAACTACATCAGCATAATTCTTAGCTGCGGCTCTTATTAAGCTAATACCACCAATATCTATTTTTTCTATGATGTTTTGGTGGGTATCTCCTGAGGCTACCGTTTTTTCAAATGGATATAAGTCGACGATTACCAAATCTATTTGTGGAATTTCGTAGTCTGCCAATTCAGCCACGTCACTTTTATTGTTTTGCCTATTTAAAATTCCTCCAAATACTTTAGGATGAAGGGTTTTAACTCTTCCTCCTAAAATTGAAGGATAAGAAGTTACGCTTTCCACAGCAACCACATTTATGCCTAGCCCCTTTAAATAATTTTCAGTTCCACCAGTTGAATAAATAGTAACTCCCAAACTGTCTAGTTTTTTAACTAAAGGTTCTAGTCCGTCTTTGCTAAATACTGAAATTAGGGCTGAAGATATTTTTTTGGTGCCGCTCATAGCCAAATTATTTGTGATTGAATTTTAAAAAATTGTAGAATGTTTTTCCTGTGATTTTCACGTTGCAAAAATACATATTCTATAAGGCAAATCATATACCTTCTTTCAACTAATAATCTTAAAATTTGTAACATCAAAAAGTTTAAAACGACCTATCTTTAACCAACTGAATTTTCAGATTGTTTTATGCTGATATATCTTCGATTATTTAAAGAAAGTTTTGCCTTTGCATTAAATGCCCTACGAAACAATAAACTACGAACCTTTTTAAGTTTATTGGGCATAACTGTTGGTATCTTTTCTATTATTGCAGTGCTTGCTGCAGTTGACTCTTTGAAGCAAAACATTACTGATTTACTTTCTGGCTTGGATAACCGGACTATTTATGTTACAAGCTTTTCATTTAGGCCAACAGAAGTTCCAAGGTGGCAGTGGCAGAATTTTCCTCAACCAAAGTATGATGAGTTCGACAATCTCTCCAAAAATTTACCTGATGTTGATGCAATAGCATATGCATTTTCAGATACTCGCGAAACAGTTAAATATCAAGATAAAACATTAGAGAATATACCTATTCAGGCAGTTACTGAAGGTATTTACAGAGTGAATGATTTTATTGTTGAACGTGGACGTTTTTTTACAGAGGGTGAAGCGGTCAGTGGAGCGCCAATAATTGTATTGGGTTATGACAGTGCTGAAAATTTATTCGGGAGTGCTGACCCCATAGGGAAACAAATACGTGTATATGGGCGAAAGTTAACGGTTGTAGGAGTACTTAAAAAGTATGGTTCCTCCATCTTTGGAAATCCCGACGAGAAGGGTTTAGTGCCTATAAACTTTGTAAGAAGATTTAGATCTGAAAATTCAAATTTCATTAGGGCATTAATTGTAATTAAACCGGAGAAGGAGGCAGATTTAGAAGCATTTAAAGAATTGCTGCGTCAGAAGTTAAGAAACATGCGGGGTATTAAGGCCGGTGAAATAGATACTTTTTTCATTTCTGAATTGTCAGGCATGACGAATGCCATAGATCAGATTTTTGGGATATTAAATACCGTGGGTTGGGCAATTTCGGGATTTTCTTTACTTGTAGGTGGATTTGGTATTGCCAATATTATGTTTGTGAGCGTTAAGGAGCGCACCAATCTTATAGGAATACAAAAGTCATTAGGAGCCAAAAACAAATTCATTCTATTTCAATTTTTGTTTGAGGCCATTATTTTGGCATTAGTAGGAGGGGTGGTAGGGTTAATCCTAGTTTGGATTATTACTTTAATTGCTTCAACGTTTACAGGTACTTTTGAATTTGTTCTGTCATTTGGTAATATGATTCTTGGTTTTACACTATCAACTATAATTGGTTTGGCTGCAGGAATTTTGCCTGCCTTGTCTGCATCTAGATTAGATCCAGTGGACGCTATTAGAACGGGGATGTAGTTACAATATCTGTGAAACTTTTTCGCATACGAACTCTAAAAATTGCTCATCAGACTCGGTAAACGGATCTATGGTTTTTGAGTCTATATCTATTTGACCTATGTTTTCTCCATTCTTGAATATCGGAATTACTATTTCGGCTTTTACGGTAATACTACATGCGATATAATTTTCTTGGAGAGTAACATCTGGAACGACAAAGTTCTGATTGCTCAGTGCAACTTGTCCACAAATCCCTTTGCCAAAAGGAATAATTACATGGTCTGTCGGTTCTCCGACATAAGGGCCAAGTTTCAATTCATTTTTATCGCCATTTTTAAAATAAAATCCAACCCAATCATAATATGAAATATTTTCTTCAAGGGTTTTACAAATGTTATAGAGCTTTTGATCTACAGCGAGCGTGCCGTCTGATATGATAGTATTTATTTGTGGTTTTAAATCCTCTAATTTCATTATATACCTTAGTTTTGGTAAAATTATTCATAAGTCTTGAATTCAAAGCTAGTTAATCTATTAATTTACTGAACTTTTAAATCCTGCTTACATTTTCTTGAAATTAGTTAAAAAATACAGGCCAGTAATAAATTTTGTAGTCATCTTCGCTGTGGTTTATTTAATCCTATCATTGGCATACAATTTTTATTTAGATAGGTCTGTTGGGGGTAAGTATTTTCCAGATTATTTAACGAATTTAGTTGCGAGACAAAGCACTTTAATAACAGAGTCTTTAGGTTATTCAATAGATTTGGAAAACCATACTGAAGAGCCCTCAATAAAGGTTATCATTGAAGGTAAATATTTAGCAAGGATAGTTGAGGGATGCAATTCCATTAGTGTTATCATTTTGTTTTTATCGTTTGTATTAGCCTTCGGAGGAAAATGGAAACCAACACTTTTTTTTATCCTTTCGGGTTCTGTATTAATTTATACGGTTAATTTATTGAGGATTTCTATACTTACTGTGGGGCTTTATTTATATCCTTGGAGAGAGGAAATTTTACACTCGGTGATATTTCCGCTAATTATTTATGGAATGGTTTTCATCTTATGGATGATATGGGTTAAGTTGGTCTCAAATAATTTAAAATGATGCGACTTTCTTTTAAGGATTATGGGTTGCTTTTTATTTTATTTTCTTTATTAGTAGCTATTCGTTTTTTTGAGAATGAATTGTTTTATGATCCTTATTTGAAATTTTTTAGAGATGACTATTTACGGATTGATAGTCCTCGAAGAGAAGTTGCCAAACTTACCTTTTTTACTGGTTTGCGTTATTTTTTAAATAGTGCTATCTCTATTGGGATACTTTTTATAATTTTTAAACGAAAATCTGTAGTTTCCTTCAGCTTAATTTTATACGGAGTGTCATTTCTATTTCTGATAGGCATTTACTTGTATTTTGTAATTAATCCACGCCAGGAAGATTATTATATGTTTTTTTATTTCAGAAGATTTTTAATTCAGCCTATATTCTTAATTGTATTGTTGCCTGCATTTTATTATCATTTTTTAAAGAAAGTGAAGACCTAAATATTTCAATTAAAATAGTGCTAAAATTAGTTTTTGAATTGGTTTTTCGAATACCTTTAATTCAATTAAATAAATGTCACTATGGCAACAAAACAGACCGGCGGAAAAGCCAAACCTGCTTCGACCCCAAAGAAAAAGCAAGACAAGGCCAAACCTGCTACTCCTAAAAAGAAGTAGTTTTGGTTAGGTTCATTTCGGATGAACCGCTATAAATGAAAAAACCACCTTTTAAAGGTGGTTTTTAATTTTTTGGAATATACTAAATTACATCATGCCTGGCATTCCACCGCCCATAGGTGGCATACCGCCTCCAGCAGGAGAATCCTCTTTTATATCAAATAAAGCACATTCAGTAGTTAAAATCATTCCCGAAACAGATGCAGCATTTTCTAAGGCTATCCTAGTCACTTTTTTAGGATCAATAATACCTGCCTTCATCATGTCTACATATTTTTCCGACTTAGCATCGTAACCGAAATCATTCTTACCTTCCAATACTTTGTTGATTACAACAGATCCTTCACCGCCAGCATTCTCAACAATAGTTCTTAAAGGAGATTCTATCGCTTTGTTAACTATCTGAACACCTGTGGTTTCATCTAAATTATCAGTACTCAATTTCTCAAGGACTTTCTTAGCTCTTACAAGTGCAACTCCACCACCTGCAACGATTCCTTCTTCAACTGCGGCTCTAGTTGCATGTAAGGCATCATCAACGCGATCTTTTTTCTCTTTCATCTCAACTTCACTTGCTGCACCAACATAAAGTACTGCTACACCACCTGCTAATTTAGCTAGACGCTCTTGAAGTTTTTCGCGATCGTAATCTGAAGTTGTTGTTTCGATTTGAGATTTGATTTGGTTAACTCTCGCTTTAATATCAGCTGGTTTTCCTTTACCATTTACAATTGTAGTGTTGTCTTTATCTATTGTAACAGTCTCTGCGGTTCCTAACATACTGATGTCTGCGTTCTCCAATGTGAAACCTCTTTCTTCAGAAATAACTGTACCTCCAGTAAGGATAGCAATGTCCTCTAACATAGCTTTTCTTCTGTCTCCAAATCCAGGAGCTTTAACAGCAGCGATTTTTAAACCACCTCTTAATTTGTTAACCACTAAAGTTGCAAGAGCTTGACCTTCTACATCCTCAGCAATAATTAATAAAGGACGGCCTGACTGTGCGACTGGCTCCAATATTGGAAGTATTTCTTGAAGATTAGAGATCTTTTTATCAAATAATAAAATGTATGGATTTTCTAAATCAGCAACCATTTTATCTGCATCTGTCACAAAATATGGAGAAAGGTAACCTCTGTCAAACTGCATTCCTTCTACAACATCAACATAGGTATCTGTGCCTTTTGCCTCTTCAACTGTGATAACACCTTCTTTACCCACCTTTCCGAAAGCCTGTGCAATCAATTCTCCAATTGTATCGTCATTGTTTGCAGAAATAGAAGCAACTTGCTTAATTTTTTCAGATGAGTTTCCTACCTGTTTTGCTTGTTTTTCAAGGTCTTTTGTTACCGCTTCAACAGCTTTATCAATTCCTCTTTTTAAATCCATTGGGTTTGCTCCAGCAGCAACGTTTTTCAATCCTTCCTTAACGATTGCTTGAGCCAAGACAGTGGCAGTGGTAGTTCCATCACCAGCCAAATCGTTGGTTTTTGATGCAACTTCTTTCACCATTTGTGCACCCATGTTTTCCATTTCGTCAGCCAACTCAATTTCCTTAGCTACTGTAACACCATCTTTTGTTACTTGTGGTGCACCAAAGGATTTGCTGATAATAACATTTCGGCCTTTAGGACCCAAAGTAACTTTTACTGCATTTGCCAGTGCGTCGACGCCTCTCTTGATACCGTCTCTAGCATCTACATCAAATTTTATATCTTTTGCCATAATTATATGTTTAAAGTTTTTACCTTGTTTTGAACCTAAATTCAAAATCTGGATTATTGTTAATTTTTAGTTGAAATTTCACAAATGTTAGACAATGGCTAGAATGTCACTCTCCTTCATAATCAAGTAATCAACGCCATCTAATTTTAACTCTGTACCAGAATATTTTCCATAAAGTACAGTGTCACCTACTTTAACGGTTAAAGGCTCATCCTTCTTTCCATCGCCAACAGCGATGACTTTTCCTTTTTGAGGTTTTTCTTTTGCATTATCAGGAATGATAATCCCAGCTGCGGTTTTAGTTTCAGCTGCAACCGGTTCAACAAGAACCCTATCTGCTAAAGGTTTAATGTTTATTGCCATTTGTTTATATAATTTAATTTATTGATTAGAATTTTTATACACGACCATCACTGAAGCGAAAATGATGCCAATGGAAACAGACTGACAAACTTGCAGAAACATTGTAGTTTATGGGATTCTCAAAAGATTCCCTTTATCAACGTGGCAGCAAAATGCTGTGATTATGGCATAAAAAAATGCCAACCGAGGCTGACATTTTTAAATATTGTTAGTTTGAATTTTAATTCACAGAATCTCCAACTGTTGCTGGTGTATCTTGTTGTGCCGGTGTATTTAATGGAACTTGAGTGTCAGTTGGGGTTCCAGAGTTGTCTAAAGCTTTAGATTCTGCATTATTGCCAGCTTTTGGAATCGTTAAATTAGAAGCAAGTATTAATGCTAAAAGAACCGTTGCCAAAGTCCATGTGCTCTTATCCAAGAAATCTGTTGTTTTCTTTACTCCACCCAATTGTTGAGTTCCTCCACCGCCAAAAGAAGATGAAAGACCTCCACCTTTTGGATTTTGAACCATAATAACAACCACTAGCAGGAATGCAACGATGATGATTAAAAATAAAAATATTGTAAACGTACTCATCTCTCTGAATTAATTTTTCGCCTGTATTTCCTTTACAGCTTTAATTTGGTCTGCAAAGAAACTACTTTTTTCCGGATATTTCAAACTTAAAATTTTATAAGATTGAATCGCTTTATCGTAATTTTTTTGTTCCAAATAAATACGGGCTAAAGTCTCTGTCATTAGACCTTCGTGTGGCATCTCATCTCTTACCAATTTTGGTTTTGACTCAAATTCTTTTGAAGGAACAATTTTAGGGTTGCTTTCCAAGAAGCGATCTATAAGTTCGAATTTTTGTTCTACTTTATGCTCTAGTAAATTGGATGTAATGACACTTTGATTCTCTTTATGGTTGACATTTTCCGTTTCAGAATTAACTTCATTAGACCGATCAATTGGTTTAAATCTAGTAAGTTTTAACCATTCTGAAAATGAGTGGGTCTCATTTTCCTCAAATTCCAACGGGGTTCCAATTCCTAATTTTGATTCAGCAGAAATAGGAGTTGAAATTTCAGTTTTTTTATCTTCAGATTCAGGTGTGGAATTGTTTGAAAAATCGATATTGGCGACTTTTTTTGGAGTTACTTTCACCTGAAACAATTCTGGATCTAAGACAGGTTCAGAATTCTTTATGTGCTCTTTTAATGCATCATCAATTATAACACTTTTACGTACAGATATATCTTCTATTCCGTGAACTTCCATCTCCTTTAGATGAGCAAAATTCTTCTTTATAGATTTAGATATGGCATTCTGCTTAAATTCTTCCGAAGTAATAAAATCAAAAAGGATGCTGCGATCCGTGGTGTAGGCCGCTGTAGTTTTTAACTCTTGATTGTATAAACCGCTGTTAGTGTTTTTTAAACCCTTCAAGTAAATGGCCCTTGCACACTGAACATAGGGGTAGTTTTTTAGAAAAGATGCAATTTCGCTAGTTTGATCCACCGTTAAGGTTTGTGGATCTTGTAAGAGTTGATTAAAAGTTTTGGTTGTTAATTGCATTAAATTCCTTCTACTACATTATAAAAATAAAGGGTTAAAATGGAATTTTCTAACCTCTCATTAATTTCTTACCATTTTGCTAGGGTCGCATTAAAAATATCCTGGGTGAGCCGCTCGAAGATTAGTTCGATCGCAGTGTCTTTTTGTGCTCCAATTAATTGGGCGGCAGCAGGATAATCATAGAAAAAAGAAAACCGCTGTTCAAATTCTTCATCTGGTTGAGATTTGTCATAAAACCTAACGTTTACCCCAATAGTTAGCCTGTTCTGTGCTGCCGTACTATTTGATTGGGCTGTTGTTGGTGAAATTCGATATTCAGTAATTTCTCCTTCATAAGTGAGATCCCCATTTGAATTTACTAAACTTAAATTGGTTTGATTCAATATTAAATCTTGTAAAGCAATAGTGAAATCCCTATCCAATCCTGGTTCTACCAAAAGAGCGTTATTTTGAAAGTAATTTACTTGGAATGTCTCGGTACCTGCAGGTATTGAAATGCCTGAAAACGAATAAATACCACAACTGGAGAAAAGCCCAGAAATTCCAACCATGGTTAAGATGGTCAAAATTTTGTTCAGATAAAGTCTTTTAAATAGCTGAACCATTTGAAGGTTATAAATCGTATTGCTTAATTTTTCTATAGAGTGTGCGCTCACTGATTCCTAATTCTGCAGCCGCTAATTTACGTTTTCCGTTGTGTCGCTCAAGAGATTTTTTGATTAATTCCAATTCCTTGTCCTGTAATGATAATGTTTCCTCTTCTTCAATTTCTTCAGCAAAATGGTATTTGTCATTAGAATTTGGAATTACAGTTTCTTGAGGTTTTGTGGTGAGTTCAGTTTGTTCAGGAATTGAAAGAACTTCTAAATCTTCGATATCCCCATCATAGGTCTGTTCTTCAGTTCCGTAAATTTTCTGAATTAGAGATTCATTATCCTTGGTGACCTCCTTGACATTGCCATTCTTCATTAATTCTAAAGTCAACTTTTTCAAATCGTTAAGGTCATTTTTCATATCGAACAATACCTTATACAAGATTTCTCTTTCACTGCTAAAGTCAGAATCAGATTTAGTATGTTTAATTACCGCCGGCAAATTATGCGAGGAATCAGGAAGATAAGACTGTAAAGTTTTTAAGTCAATTGTTCTATTCTGCTCTAAAACGGAAATTTGTTCAGCAATATTTCTTAATTGTCTAATATTTCCGCCCCACCTATGTTTTAACAACAAGGAAACGGCCTCATCGGTTAATTTAATGGTAGGCATCTTGTATTTAAGGGCAAAATCACTTGCAAATTTTCTGAAAAGAAGATGAATGTCATCTTTTCGTTCGCGCAATGGCGGAATGTGAATTTCTACTGTACTTAAACGATAATAAAGGTCCTCTCTGAAATGTTCTTTTTTAATCGCTTCAAACATGTTAACGTTTGTTGCGGCAACAATACGGACATTTGTTTTCTGTACCTTACTAGATCCAACTTTCATAAATTCCCCATTTTCAAGAACCCTAAGCAATCTTACTTGGGTAGGCAAGGGAAGTTCGCCTACTTCATCTAGAAATATCGTACCGCCATCGGCAACTTCAAAATATCCATTTCTAGTTTGAGTTGCTCCGGTAAAAGCACCTTTTTCGTGCCCAAATAATTCGCTGTCTATAGTTCCTTCCGGAATTGCTCCACAGTTTACTGCTATATATTTTCCATGCTTTCGATGAGAAAGTTGGTGAATAATTTTTGGAATACTTTCCTTTCCAACTCCACTTTCTCCGGTAACCAAAACAGATATGTCCGTCGGCGCAACTTGAATTGCTTTTTCAATGGCCCGATTCAATTTCGGATCGTTACCTATAATGCCAAATCGTTGTTTAATCGCCTGAACTGATTCCATAAACCCTAGTTTCTATTGAAAGAGTAAGTATTATAATTTGTTTTCTAATTATTATTCGAGTACCCTACAGCCTCGCCAATCAATGTAGCACTAGTACAATCGATAATCTTAACATTGACAAAGTCTCCAGGTTTGTAATTTTCTTTTGGGAAAACCACTACCGTATTCTGAGAATTACGGCCAGACCAATGCAAGGAAGATTTTTTAGATTCTTTTTCAATTAACACTTCCTCTATTTTACCGAGGTGTTGTTGGGTTCTATAAAGGCTGTGCTTTTGTTGTAATCGTATAATTTCCTGTAAGCGTCTCTTTTTAATTGGCTCTTCAATATCATCTTCTAATTTTCTTGCTGCAAGAGTGCCTGGCCTTTCTGAATAGGCAAACATGAACCCAAAATCATATTTTACATATTCCATTAGAGAAAGTGTGTCTTTGTGATCCTCCTCTGTTTCAGTAGGAAAACCTGCAATCATATCTTGGCTGATAGCACAATCAGGAATAATTTTCTTAATGTTGTCAATCAAATCAAAATACTCTTCCCGGGTATGTTGGCGGTTCATTGCTTTTAAAACCCTATTGCTGCCACTTTGGACCGGTAAATGAATATAATTACAAATATTCGCATGTTTTGCCATGATCTCGATAACATCCAATGTCATATCCTGTGGGTTTGAGGTTGAAAACCTAAAACGCATCTTTGGTTGTGCAATAGCGCACATATCAAGGAGATTGGCGAAATTCACAGCGGTAGCCTTTTGTAGGTCTGAAGCCTTTTCAAAATCTTTTTTCAAACCACCACCATACCATAAATAACTGTCAACATTTTGGCCTAAAAGTGTAACTTCTTTGTACCCCCTTTCCCAAAGATCATTTACTTCCTCAATTATACTTTGTGGATCTCTGCTTCTTTCCCTTCCTCTTGTGAATGGAACAACACAAAATGTACACATGTTGTCGCATCCCCTTGTGATTGAAACAAAAGCTGTAACTCCATTACTATTTAATCTTACCGGAGCCACATCTCCATACGTCTCATCCTTTGAAAGGATGACATTAACGGCATCCCGACCTTCATCTACTTCTGAGATTAAATTAGGAAGGTCTTTGTATGCATCAGGGCCTACTACTAAATCAACAATTTTTTCTTCTTCCAAAAACTGACTTTTCAGGCGTTCGGCCATACAACCCAAAACGCCAACCTTCATTCCTGGATTTATTTTCTTTACAGAATTATAATGTTCCAAACGTTTGCGCACGGTTTGCTCTGCCTTGTCTCTAATGGAGCAGGTGTTTACCAAAACTAAGTCTGCATCTTCAATGTTATTTGTAGTATTGAACCCTTCATTTGCAAGAATAGAAGCCACAATTTCGCTGTCACTAAAATTCATTTGACAGCCATAACTTTCAATATAAAGTTTACGTGAATTCTTTTTATCTTGTTCTAAAACAAGGCTTTGTCCTTGTTGGGATTCATTTATAACCTTTTCCATTTACCTAAAATTGGTTTTTTTGAGATTGGTCGGCAAAGATAGGATTTATTTACGTTTATGACAATCTGACAGTTGTAAATAATTTGGAGGATTGCCAATTTTAATAATACCTTTAACATTTAAAATCAACAACCATGACCTTCGCACAAATCCAAGAGCGCATAAACCGAAATATTCCTTTAGATTTTGGAGAAATCTTTAATAATTCAATCGATTTATACAAAAAGAGTATAGTTCATGGATTAGTAATGCAATTGCTGATTTTTGTCTTAATCTTACCTTTTCTTTTTATTATTTATTTGCCTTTTGTAGTAGCGCTTTGGACGGATCCTAATAATAGTACGGTGGATCCATCGGCCTATGAAGATGTAATGAGCAGTTTCTCCTTAATTTATGTAGTCTTCTTTTTTATTGGCATTTTGGTTATCGCAACCCTAAGCCTTTTGGTACATGCGGGCTTTTTTAGAATATTAAAGCGTCTTGATGAAGGAGTGGAATCAAAAATAGGTGAATTGTTTTATTATTTCAAGAATCCGTATTTAGGGAGAGCTTTTGTTCTTGTTCTAGCAATTATTTTGATTTCTGTTGTTGCAATGCTGCTATTTGTATTGCCGCTTTTTTTTGTAATGGTTCCTATTGCCTTAATAAATGTAATATTTGCTTTCAATATTGAATTGAGTGCCGGTGAAATTATAAAAGCAAGTTTTAATTTAGGAACAAAAAAATGGCTAATAACCTTTGGTCTGTATTTCGTCTGCAGTATTCTTGCGGCTATTGTTGGATTTCTATTGTGTGGTATTGGTAGCATTGTAACGGCACCATTTGCATATCATCCACTATACTTTATTTATAAAAAGGCAGTGGGGTTCGAAACTGAAAATATCCTAAAATAATCCTTAAAATTAACGCAACTATTTATTGATTGGGTCATCTTATAGGAAATTAATCAAACTTTAAACAATGAAACCAATCTATCTATTTGTCCTATTTGCTGTATTATTTTCCTCTTGTCAGTCAGATGATTCAGAAGTTGAAACCATAACGGTTGCAACCCCAGTCTTAATTTCTAAATCAGAATTCAGAAGTTCAGTTGAGGTACAAGCTCCCCACTCAATAGAGGAGGCTGGAAAAATATATGCATATAAAAACTATATATTCATCAATGATAACTTTGAAGGAATACACGTTATCGACAATACTAATCCTCAATCCCCTCAACTAAAATTTTTCATCAAGGTTCCTGGAAATGTTGATATCTCTATAAAGGCGGATTATTTGTATGCTGACAGTGCAACTGATTTATTGGTTTTTAATATTGGAGATATTAATAATATTAAACTTGAGAATAGGGTCGAAGATGTCTTCGATGAATATAATTATAACTTTCCAGAGGAGGCGTCCTATGCAGATTTTGGAACTTTTAATCCTGAAATGGAGGTTATCGTTGGATGGGAACTAACGAAAGTAAAACAGGAAGTAATGGATGAACGTTGGCTTATTAATGAAGTAGCCACGAATTCTGCAAGTGGAGATACTGGTCAGGGCGGTTCACTTGCTAGATTTCAAGTTGTAAAAGATAAACTTTATACCGTCGATTTGGATGAGATGTTTGTTTTCGATTTATCAAATTTATCTTCGCCTACTTTCCAAAATAAATTTTATGCGGGTTTTAATGTGGAAACTATGTTTTATGCAGATGACTACCTTTATTTAGGCAGTTCTAATGGAATGTATATATATGGATTGGAAGATGCGGCAAATCCCAACTATATTTCAGAGTTTACACATTGGGAATCGTGCGACCCTGTAGTAGTAGATGGTGATGTGGCCTATGTTACTTTAAGAGGTGGTAACATGTGTGGAGTACAGGAAAGTGCACTAGAAGTAATAGATATAAGCGACAAAACAAACCCTACATTGGCAAACAGGTATTTATTAGAAAATCCATATGGATTAGGAATAGCGGGTAACGCCTTAATAGTCTGTGATGGTAATGCCGGGTTGAAAATGTACAACAGAACTAATCCTAAAGAATTGAGTTTGATTTCTAAGGTTAGCGGAACATTTGCTAAAGATGTTATCCCATTAGAGGATAAAATACTAGTTACTGGCGATTCTGAACTACGCCAGTACAAATTAAATGGTGATAATCTTCAGCTTTTAAGCATTTTAAATTATTAATAAATAAGATTTTCTCACTACAAGTTTTTAAAATTGAGAAATTTATAATAACAAAGGTTTATTATACCGTCTTTTAGGCGGTATTTTTTTTTTCATATACATTTGTAACCTTAAAATTGAAATATGGCAAAGAATCTGGTAATTGTTGAGTCACCCGCAAAGGCCAAAACAATTGAAAAGTTTTTGGGGAAGGATTATAAGGTGGCCTCTAGTTTTGGGCACATCGTCGATCTGCCATCCAAAGAATTGGGTGTCAATGTTGAAGGTGATTTCAGTCCAAAGTACCAAGTTTCTTCAGATAAAAAGGCTGTAGTTAAAAAGCTGAAAGATTTAGCGAAAAGTGCAGAGATTGTTTGGTTAGCGAGTGATGAGGACCGAGAAGGGGAGGCTATTGCTTGGCATTTAGCTGAGACTCTGAAATTGGATAAGAAAAAAACCAAACGCATTGTTTTCCATGAGATAACTAAATCAGCCATACAAAAGGCCATAGAAAATCCAAGGGGTATCGATTACAATTTAGTAGATGCTCAACAAGCGCGACGCGTGTTGGATCGGATTGTAGGTTATGAATTGTCTCCTGTCCTTTGGCGTAAAGTTAAAGGAGGTCTTTCCGCAGGAAGGGTTCAGTCTGTAGCAGTTAGATTAATTGTAGAGCGTGAAAGGGAAATCCAAGATTTTAAACCTGAAGCGTCTTTCCGAATTGATGCCGAGTTTGAAAATTCAGATGGACAAACGTTCAAAGCAAAACTGCCAAAAAGTTTCGCCACAAAAGAAGAGGCGCAGAAATTTTTGGAGCTTCATACAAGTGCAGAATTTTCTATTGCAGATTTAGAAACTAAACCAGCTACAAAATCTCCTGCACCACCCTTTACCACATCAACCCTACAACAGGAAGCCGCAAGAAAGCTTTACTTCTCAGTTAGTAAGACTATGACCATGGCCCAAAGATTGTATGAAGCGGGTTATATTACATATATGAGAACCGATAGCGTTAATCTTTCTGATGAGGCAAGAAATGGTGCAAAGGCAGCTATAGAAAACTCTTATGGAAATAAATATAGCAAGCCGCGAAACTTTCAAGGTAAAACCAAAGGTGCCCAAGAGGCTCACGAAGCTATTAGGCCTACCAATTTTGCTGTTAGTGAAGTGCCAGTTGAACGAGATCAGGCTAGGTTATATGATTTAATTTGGAAGCGTGCTATTGCTTCCCAAATGTCTGAGGCTAAATTGGAGCGCACCAATGTTAAGATTTCAGCATCTACCCATAAAGATCTTTTTGCAGCGAATGGAGAGGTTATAAAGTTCGATGGTTTCTTAAAAGTTTATTTAGAAGGGACTGATGAGGAGGATATGGAACAAGAAGGAATGCTTCCAGCCCTAAAATTAAATGAAAAAGTCCTTAATAATTACATTACAGCCACCCAGCGTTATACTAGGCCTCCATATAGATACACTGAAGCGTCTTTGGTAAAACAGTTGGAAGAATTGGGTATTGGTAGACCTTCTACCTATGCACCTACTATCTCTACAATTCAGAATCGAGGATATGTGGAGAAGGGAAATGTCGATGGTGAAAAACGCAATTATTATCAATTGACTTTTGATAAAGGCAAAGGTGTTTCTGAAAAGAAATTATCTGAAAAAGTGGGTTCCGATAAAGGTAAAATGGTGCCAACAGATATGGGCTTTATTGTTACTGATTTTTTAGTGAATCATTTTGACACAATTTTAGATTATCATTTTACGGCCAAGGTTGAGGAGGATTTTGATGAAATTGCAGAAGGAAAAGAGGATTGGCAAAAAATGATGAAAGAATTTTATAAAGGATTTCATCCCCAGGTTGAAGATGTACAAGAAAATGCTGAACGGGAATCTGGTGAACGAATTTTAGGGACAGATCCTAAAACAGGAAGACAGGTTAGTGTGCGATTGGGACGATTTGGTCCGATGGTGCAAATTGGTACAGTTGATGAGGATGAGAAACCTCTATTTGCAGGTTTAACCCCAGATCAGCAACTTAACACGATTACTTATGAGGAAGCCATGGATTTGTTTAAACTTCCTAAAGCATTGGGTGCATATGAGGGCGAAGAGGTTGAGGTTAATAATGGTAGATATGGTCCGTATGTTCGTTATGGTAAAAAATTCATTAGTTTGCCGGCAGGTGTTGATCCAGTAAGTGTAGATTTAGATGAAGCCATAGCGTTGATAAAACAACAGAAAAAGGCAGATGCACCTATATATATGTATAAGGAAAAACCGGTGACAAAGGGTAAGGGACGTTTCGGGCCATTTATTAAATGGAACAATATGTTTATAAATGTCAATAAAAAGTATGATTGGGATAATCTTTCAGATGATGACATTGTAACTTTGATCGAAGATAAAATTCAAAAAGATATTGATAAGGTAGTTCACCATTGGGAGAAGGAAGGTATAAAAGTTGAAAAAGCAAGATGGGGCCGACACACAATTATAAAAGGTAGAACCAAGGTAGAATTGCCAAAAACGGTAAATGCGGAAAAATTAACATTAGAAGAAGCACAAACTTACTTAGATGCCGCATCCAAAAAATCCTCTAAAACTTCCACCAAAAAGAAAAAAGCATGACATTCAATTTCCTTTCACCTGTTTCAGACGAAGTTCTCGCACATAAAGAGCTACTGTCCGAACAGGCCTTGGGGAATTATATTCATATACATTCCAAACAAGAAGGTATTCCTGAATTAAACGAGATTAAGCTTGCCATCATAGGAGTTTCGGAAAGTCGTAATGATGTTAATTATTTAGGGGAGGCGCCTAAGTTTACCAATGTAAGAAAGGCTTTGTATTCTTTATTTCCTGGAAATTGGCATTTAAAAATTGCCGATTTGGGAGACCTTAATCAAGGAGATACTGTAGAAGATACTTATTTTGCTTTAAAGACAATCATTGGTGTTCTTTTAGAGAGGAAGGTTATACCTATCATTATTGGTGGCAGTCAGGATTTAACATATGCAGTATATAGGGCTTATGACTCTTACCATCCAATGGTTAATATAGTAAATGTAGATTGCAATTTCGATTTGGGTGATTCAGAGCAGCCAATTAAAAATAATAAGTATGTAGGTAAGATAATTGTTGAGCAACCTTACAATCTTTTTAATTACTCCACTGTGGGGTATCAGACCTATTTCAATTCCCAGGAAGAAATAGATCTTATGGAAAAGCTTTATTTTGAAGCTTATCGCCTGGGAGAAATTAATAATCAAATAGGATTAGTAGAGCCAGTAATGCGTGACGCCCACATAGTAAGTGTGGATTTAAAATCTATACGAGCTTCAGATGTGGGTAACAGACAAGCATTTTCCCCAAATGGTTTTACAGGTAAAGAGATTTGTGCAATTACCCGCTATGCAGGTATAAGCAACAAAGTGAGTTCATTCGGGATCTTTGAATATAAACCAGAGACTAGGGATGAAGTAACTCCAATGTTGATAGCACAAATGTTATGGTATTTTATTGAAGGTGTCAATTGCAGGGTAGAGGATGATCACTTCAAAGATGAGAAGGATTTTCAGAAATACAATGTTATGGTAGAGGATGAAGAACTCATTTTTTACAAAAGCACCAATACGGGAAGATGGTGGATTGAAATTCCATTTTTACCCGAAATCAATAATAAATTGAAAAAACATACGTTATTACCTTGCATGCACGAGGACTATGTTGAGGCTAGCCACGGCAAAATCCCTGAGAGGTGGTATAAAGCCTATAAAAAGAGCATCTTTTAATAGTAAGATTTAACGGTAAAATAACCTACATTTCATCGATGAAATGCATTTTTTTAGGACGAAATGCAAAAAAATCATGAAAAAAATTGTTTTTTTAAAAATATATGGATATGTTTACCGCCTAAAATTTAACAACATAACATTTTAGACTAAATTTTTTAACCCTCGAGTTTCTATGAACATGAACAAGTTTGCTTTATTAACCGCTGTTTTAGCTCTATTATTCAGTTGTAGCTCTGGCGACAGAGGAGAACTGGTAGGAGTTAAAGGAAACAATTGGCATCCCGAAAAACCTTATGGTATGACATTAGTACCAGGAGGTGCTTTCATTATGGGAAAATCAGATGATGATTTAGCCGATGTGCAGAATGCCCCAACAAAAACCGTAACGGTAAGGGCGTTCTATATGGATGAGACGGAAATCACTAACAGTGAATACCGTCAATTCGTGTATTGGGTCCGAGATTCAATACTACGAACTAAACTGGCCATCTTAGCAGATGAAATTGGTATGACTCCAGATGATGGAGGTATTGGCGAATTCGCCTTTAAAGATGCCGATACTGCTAATTTGACAGTGTATGAAAAGTATATGATCGACAATTACAGTGGCCTTGGACCTACGGGCTACGAAGGGCGCAAGCTCAACAAAGATGTTGATCTTATATTTGATACTGCTGAATACCCAGATGAGTATTACGCTGAAGTTATGGATACAATGTATCTTCCTTTGGAAGAGTCTTATAACGGTCAGCGCACCTGGGATGTTAGCAAGTTTAAATTCCAATACACTTACATGGACATCAAAAAAGCTGCTAAGAATAGAGATCTTAGGAGAAAGGATGTAATTGTAAAGGATGAGGTAATGGTTTATCCAGACACCACGGCTTGGATTAGGGATTTCACCTACTCTTATAACGAGCCAATGCACAACGATTATTTCTGGCATGATGCCTATGGAAATTATCCTGTTGTTGGTGTGTCTTGGAAACAAGCCAATGCTTTTTGTAATTGGAGGACCCTTTATAAAAATGGTTACCAAAAAGCTAAAGGAAAACAATTCGTAAATACCTTTAGATTGCCATCCGAGGCTGAGTGGGAATATGCCGCTCGTGGTGGATTGCAGGGTGCAACTTACCCATGGGGTGGACCATATATTAAAAACGATAGAGGTTGTTTTATGGCTAACTTTAAGCCTTTGCGTGGTGATTACGCTGCTGACCAAGCCTTATATACGGTTGAGGCAGATGCTTATGAACCAAATGATTATGACCTTTACAATATGGCCGGTAATGTTTCAGAATGGGTTTATGGATCTTACGATCCAGGATCTTATGAATATTCGGCTTCCTTCAATCCAAGCGTAAATGATCCAGATAATGCACGTAAAGTTGTACGTGGTGGTTCTTGGAAAGATGTTGCCTATTTCTTACAAGTTAGTTCAAGAGATTATGAATATGCTGACTCTGCTAGAAGTTACATCGGTTTCAGAACTGTTCAGGATTACATGGGTACAGAAGTAACTAAAAACGCAAAAAATAAATAAAACCTTTATTAACCTACTCAATTTACTATTTAACTTAAACTAAAAACGAAAAATCATGGCACAATCTAGAGCAAGTAAAAAACTTATGAATATGGTTTACGGCCTTGGAGCAGCAATTGTTATCCTAGGGGCCTTATTTAAGATCATGCACTGGAATTTTGGTAACGAAATGCTTATCATTGGTCTTATCACAGAATCTATAGTATTCGTGGTATCCGCATTTGAACCTGTAGATGACGACTTAGACTGGTCTTTGGTATATCCAGAATTAGCTGGTGGTGAAAAGGCTCACGCTGAAAAACCAAAAGATGCTGAAGGTCTACTTTCTAAAAAATTAGATGAACTTCTTAAAGAGGCAAAAATTGACGCTGAATTAATGAATAGTCTAGGGTCTAGCATCCGTAATTTTGAAGGTGCTGCAAAAGGTATTAGCCCAACTGTAGATTCAATCCAAGCTACTAAGAAATATGGTGAGGAGATGTCTTTGGCTGCCTCACAAATGGAAGCTCTTAACAGCTTATATAAAGTTCAATTGGAAAGCGCTAACAGACAGGCCGTAATCAATGAAGAGGCTACTGAAAACGCTGCCAAATTGAAAGAACAAATGAAATCTTTAGCTTCAAATCTGTCATCACTTAATGGTGTTTATGGTGGTATGCTTTCTGCAATGAACCGTCCAAGTTAGTTTAGACGATAATTTATTAATTAACAACTAAAAAACTAATAAAAGATGGCAAGCGGAAAACTATCCCCAAGACAGAAAATGATCAACCTTATGTACTTGGTTTTCATCGCTATGCTGGCGTTGAACATGTCAAAGGAAGTACTTTCGGCGTTCGGTTTAATGAATGAACGTATCGAAGATTCCAATGAAAAAGCGGCAGTGCGTAATGATTCCTTTATGCAAGGGTTGGCTGAAAAAGTAAATGAGCAACCGGCTAAATACAAGCCTTTAAAAGCTCAAGCTGATCAAATAGACGTAATTTCAACTGAGTTCAATGCTTATTTAGAGCAAGTGAAAACAGATATGTTAACTACGGTTAAGGATCCTAGCGATTATGAGGTAATGGATAAAACCAATCACCTTGATGAAAAATGGTTCAATGGAGATAAATTTACTCCAGAAGGACAAAAATTCTTAGATGAGATTAATAAATACAAATCTGGAGTTTTAAATGTGTTAGGAGAATCAAACCAGGATATACAGGCGGATATAGTAGATAAATTTTCTACTGATCCTGTAAAGAACAGAGATAATATCACCATTCCATGGTTAGATTATCACTTCAAAGGATTCCCTATGGTGGCTTCTTTAACTAAAATTACCCAAATGCAAGCGGATGTTAAGACGATAGAATCTGAGGTTCTTTCTACTATGCTTGCTGGTAAACTTAAAATTGAAGCATCATTAACCAATTTCGACGCTATTGTTGTTCCTGATAAAACTGCGTTTTTCTCTGGTGAGGATTTTACTGGTAGAATTATTTTAGGAAGAAACGATAAAACCTTAACTGCAGATAAGGTAGTGATTAATGGAAAAGAGTTATCTGCCGATGCTATGCAAGCGGGACAGACAATTCTTAAATTCCCAGCAGGTTCTGTTGGTGAACAAAAAATTGAAGGTGAATTCCAGTTTAAAGAAGGTGATTCTATCATTTCAATTCCAGTTGCAAGTACTTATGCTGTAGTTCCTAAGCCTAATTCTGCTACAATTTCTGCAGATAAAATGAATGTTGTTTATCGTGGTGTTTCAAACCCAATGACTATTTCATTCGCAGGTATTCCGGACAATAAAATTTCTGCTAGTGCACCTGGTCTATCAAAAGGATCAGGCGTTGGTAAGTATGTTATGAATCCTGGTTCTGGTAGGGAAGTTACCATTAATGTAACTGGAACTTTACCTGATGGATCTAAAGTAAGTGATCGTGCACAGTTCAGAATTAAGGATATTCCAAAACCTTCTGGAACAATTGCAGGTCAAGTTGATAACACTTCTTTACCAAAGAACACTGTAGAAATTGCAACAATTGGTGCAGTATTGGAAGATTTCGATTTTGAATTACCTATTCAGGTTACAGCCTTCAAAATTAAAATCCCAGGACAACCAACTGTTTCAGTAAACGGAACAAAGCTTAACGATCAGGCAAAAAATGCCTTGAGGAAAGCTAGAAGAGGAGATGGTATTCAAATCTTTGATATTAAAGCACAAATTAAGGGTAACTCATCTTATAAGTTAAAAGGTGTATCCCCTGTATTTGTTGAATTGACCAATTAATAAATTGAATTGAACTAGACTTAAATTTTTTAAGTACAAAAAATTAGTCCCAAATATTTTATAATAAGATGAATTCAAGAAATTTTATACTAACAATTGTCAGCATGTTCGTTGTGTCAGGCTTATTTGCTCAAGCAAATATTCTGAATGCTACGGCGCCAGAAGAGATTGGTGTTAAGACAGAAGCACAATTGGCATTAGATAACGATAAGCCTTTAGAATATGGGTATGTTGATGATAGAGACATCTTATATTCTAAAATGATCTGGGAAAAGATTGTGTTAGACGAACGTGTTAATTTTCCCCTATACTACCCAGTAGATACCAATAACATTGGTAATAACAGAAGGTCTTTATTCGATGTTCTTTTAAAGGCTGTTCAATCTGGAGAAATTGAGAACGTTTATGACGACTCTTATTTTACTACCAAAAGAACCTTAAACGATCTTGGTGCAGCCATGTCTAGGGTTGATACTTTAGATATAGGATATGAGCAATACAATGCCGAAGGTTTTGTAGATCCTCAGTATATCATAAAAAGAGATATAACCTCTTATGATGTGAGCGCCTATTTAGTTAAAGGTCTGTGGTATTTTGACAAGCGTTTAGGTGAATTGAAATATAGACTGATAGGTATTGCACCTGCAGCACCAGACGTTAACTTTATAGATTCTGAAGATGAGGCTAACAAAATGCCTATTGCACTATTTTGGGTATTCTACCCAGAAGCTCGAGAAGTTCTACATAATGCAAAAGTGTTGAATAGTGGAAATAGCGCAGTGCCGTTATCTTTCGATCACTTGTTGAACTCTAGGCGATTCAATGGTATTATTTACCGTGAAGAAAACGTTTATGGTGATAGAGAAGTGAAAGAGTATATCTCAGATAATGCTCTGATGCAGTTACTAGAATCTGAAAGGATTAAAGATAAGATTCGAAATTTTGAAATGGACATGTGGTCCTATTAAGAAACTTGACATATTCATGAGAAGCGCCCGCAATTTGTGGGCGCTTCTCGTTTTCAATATTCGGATCCATTAAATTACTTTTGTAATATGCAAAAAGTAGATTTTATTATCGTCGGTTGTGGTTTAGCTGGCCTGGCATTTTGTGAGCAGCTTCGTAAGGCAAATAAGAGTTTTCATGTAGTTGATAATCAAAATAATAATGCATCCAGAGTAGCATCTGGACTATACAATCCCGTAGTTTTAAAGAGACTAAATTTTATCTGGAAAGGCAAAGAACAAATGGCTTTGATAGAAACTTTTTATAAAGAGTTAGAAGAATTTTTAGATATAACAATCGATGAAAAAATTAATATTTTGAGAATTCTTCATTCCAACGAAGAAAAAAATGATTGGTTAGTAGCCGCTGATGATTCAAATTTAAAAAACTATTTAACCATCCCTTTTATTCAAAATGATAATAGGTGTATTAAGGCTCCATTTGGATTCGGAAAAGTTGTAAATACAGGTAAAATTGATACTGAAACCTTGTTAGATGCTTATTTCAACTATTTAAAAAACAATAATTTAATTTCATTAGATAAATTTAATTATTCCGATTTGGAATTCCAACAAGATGGATACACCTATAGAGACTTATCGGCAAAAAACATATTGTTTGCTGAAGGCCATGGAGTTATACATAATCCTTTTTTCAAATTTGATATTGTAAATGGTACCAAGGGAGAATTATTGGTAATTAATGCGCCAAGATTAAAACTACATTCTATTATAAAATCTTCTGTGTTTATAATCCCTCTTGGGAACGATGACTATTTAGTCGGTTCAACTTACAATTGGGATGACAAAACTTGGCAACCAACTACTAAAGCAAAGGAAGAGATTGTTTCCAAATTGGACGAATTTTTAATGTGCGAGTATAAGATAATTGACCATTATGCTGGAATAAGACCTACTACTAAAGACCGAAGGCCTATTATTGGAGAGCATCCAGATAAACAGAATATGTATATTATTAATGGGCTTGGAACAAGAGGAGTTCTTATTGCACCTTATGTCGCCCAAACTTTGTTCGGTTCTATCTTTAACCGAATAAATCTCGATTATGAATTAAGTTATAATCGATTGATTAAAACTTAACTTTTGGATACCTCCTTATCGTAAGAGACGAACATATTGATCCAGATATTTCTGGAAAGTCTCATAATAATTGGGCCAAATACGATTAATGTCCCAACTATTGATATAAATGCAATTTTAAGGGAAGTCCCTAAAAATAGATAACTAATTACAAACGCTGCAACCGCAAAAGCAATACCTACCGCGTAACTTACATACATTGAACCATAAAAGAATGACGGTTCTAAGCGGTATTTTAAGTTGCAATTACTACATCGGTCCTTTATTTTCAAAACATCTGGCAAGACATATGGATTGGGGTTTTCATACATCGATTCTTCTTGGCATTTGGGACAGCGACCTGTTAGTATGCTATATAATTTGGTTCCTTTTTTAAGCATATTGATTTAATTGGAGCTTGGAAATAATAAAAGATTAAAATTATAACTTTGCGCTCCCAATTTTTGTAACAAAGGTAACATAATGCTAAACGTTCAAGACATAACAATTTCATTTTTAGGTGAGGATTTATTCAGTGGAATATCGTTCAAACTGAATGGTGGTGATAAAATAGGATTGATAGGAAAAAATGGAGCAGGAAAATCAACTCTTTTAAAAGTTATTTCAGGAGAGCTTGAACCTGACGGAGGACAGATTGCTGTTGAGAAGGACATTAAGGTTGGCTTTTTAAAGCAGGACATAGATTTTGAATTTGGCTTTACAGTTTTAGAAGAGGCGTATAAGGCCTTCTCTGAAATACGACATATGGAAAGGCAATTGGAAATGATAACTCATCAATTGGCTGAACGTACAGATTATGAGAGTGAAGATTATCACCAATTAATGGTAGATTTGAACGATATTCAGCATAGGTATGAGGTATTGGGAGGCTACCATTACCAAGGTGATACAGAAAAAGTGTTAATTGGTCTAGGTTTTAAACCTGAAGATTTCAATCAACCAACCGAAACCTTTTCTGGAGGATGGCGTATGCGAATTGAACTTGCGAAGATTTTGCTTCAGAATAATGACGTACTATTGTTGGATGAGCCAACAAACCACTTAGATATTGAGTCGATTATTTGGTTCGAGAATTTCCTTAAAACCTATCCGGGAGCTGTGGTAATGGTATCTCACGATAAGAGATTTCTAGATAATGTAACAAACCGTACTATTGAAATATCACTAGGTAGAATTTATGACGTCAAAAAATCATATTCAAAATTCTTGGCCTATAGAAGGGAAATTAGGGATCAGCAAATGGCCGCTCAAAAAAATCAGGAAAAACAGATTGAACAGACAGAAAAATTAATTGAGAAATTTAGGGCAAAGGCTTCGAAGGCATCAATGGCTCAGTCTCTAATTAAAAAATTGGATAAAATTGATCGCATTGAGGTAGATGAGGAAGACAATGCTGTAATGACATTAAAGTTTCCTGTTTCCATTATTCCAGGTAAAGTTGTTATTGAGGCTCATAATATTTCCAAGTCCTATGGTGATAACCATGTGTTGAGCCAGGTAGATCTTCATGTAAATAGAGATAGTAAAATTGCTTTTGTAGGTCAAAATGGTCAAGGAAAATCTACACTTGCCAAAATTATTGTTGGAGAGTTAAAGCACAAGGGGAATCTTAAACTTGGTCACAACGTTCAAATTGGTTATTTCGCCCAAAATCAAGCAGATTATCTAGATGGCAATAAAACAATTCTAGACACTATGATTGATGCTGCGAATGAAACCAATCGCACGAAGGTTCGTGATATTCTCGGAGCTTTTTTATTCAGGGGAGATGAGGTTGACAAGTATGTAAAGGTGCTATCCGGAGGTGAGCGCAACCGTTTAGCATTAGCAAAAATGCTTTTGCAGCCATTTAATGTTTTGGTTATGGACGAACCAACAAACCATTTAGACATTGCTTCTAAAAATGTATTGAAAAAAGCATTGGAGAAATTCCAAGGAACTTTAATACTCGTATCTCACGATAGGGACTTTCTTTCAGGTTTAACGGATTTAGTTTACGAATTCCGGAATAGAGAAATAAAGGAGTATCTCGGTAATATAGATGATTATTTAGCATCTCGTGATGTAGATAACCTAAGAGAAATTGAAAAGCGGGAGAAAGTAGAAGTAGGGAAAGCCAAAGCCGATAAAAATGACTATGAGCTTCAAAAAAAGCTTAAATCTTTAAACAATCGTTTAAGTAAAATAGAAAAGGAAATTCAAGATTTAGAAGCTGAGATTAAAAAGACTGACCAAGAACTTGAAATCAAATATGTAGAAATCACTTCTAAACCAAACTTTTTTGAGGGCTATCAGCAAAAGAAAAAGAAATTGGAGAATCTTATGAAGGATTGGGAGAATTTACAGCTACAGATGGAGGAACTGGGAGGCTAAATTTATATTTTTTTTAACGATGTTCCGAGCAGGGATGCGATACTTTTGACTTTATAACCATCCCACTACCTGTTGTATGCGCAAATTTGCTCTCTATATCATTGGTATTGTAATTATTGGAATTGCAATTGTTGTTGCCAACATCATAATTAAAAATAAAACCGTCCCTAAGCCGGAAATTCCTAAGGTTGTAAAATTAGCCTTTACAGAAATTGCAAGAAACGAGACTGTACCCATTTCAATTCCTTCGAATGGAAGTTTAATTGCTAAAAATCGATTAGAACTTTTTTCTGAAGTTCAAGGGGTTTTTATTTCCAGTGCCCACGACTTTAAATCAGGTCAGCATTATACAAAAGGACAGACACTGATACGTTTGGATGCTTCGGAATATTATGCTTCTGTGCAGTCTTCCAAAAGTGAATTGTACAATCTTATTACTTCCATTATGCCAGATCTAAGGCTAGATTTTCCTGAGGCATTTAGGACCTGGCAACGATATTTGAACGACTTTGACATGGAAAGTTCTGTAAAACCTCTCCCAGAAATGTCAGATGAAAAGGTTAAATTTTTTATTTCAGGACGTGGAATTGTAACATCCTATTATCGAGTTAAAAATTTAGAGCAAAGGCTTTCAAAATATACAATTACTGCTCCATTTTCTGGAATTTTAACAGAGGCATTGGTTACTAAGGGAACTTTAGTAAGGCCAGGACAAAAATTGGGTGAATTTATCGACGATTCGGTATATGAGGTTGAACTAGCAATCGGGAAATCCTTTGGTGATTTATTGAAATTAGGGGAATCGGTTGAATTGCGAACCTTGGAAGGTGAGGAAGTATATAACGGAACAGTGACCCGAATTAATGGTAAAATTGACCAAGCGACCCAAACAGTGAAGGTTTTTGTGGAGGTTAAGGGCGAAGATCTAAAAGAAGGTCAATATTTGGAGGCGCAGTTAAATGCGAAGAATGAGCCAGATGCTATGAAAATTTCTCGTAAACTATTGGTAAACGATTCTGAAATTTTTATAGTTAGAGATACAATTTTAGATAAAATAACTGTTAATCCTGTTTATTTCTCAGCCAATAATGTGGTTGTTAAAGGAATACCAGACGGAACGGAAATTTTAACTTCTCCTATACCTGGAGCATATCCAGGGATGCTTGTTAAAGCGAATAGGAGTGAAGCAGAAACTGAACAAGACTCTTCTCAGTTAGCTAATTAGTATGCGACAGATAATAGCTTATTTTATAAAATACAGTGTTGCGGTCAACATCGTAATTATTGCCTTTTTGTTATTTGGGATTTTTGGTCTCCTACAGTTAAAATCTTCATTTTTTCCTTTGAATGAATCGGAGATTATAACCATAAATATTGCCTATCCAGGTGCAGCACCTCAGGAAATAGAAGAGGGAATTGTACTGAAAATAGAAGATAATCTAAAAGGATTGATTGGGGTTGAACGGGTAACTTCTGTTTCGCGAGAAAATGGTGGTAACGTTACCGTTGAGATTGAAAAAGATGAGGATATTGACGATATGCTCTCTGAAGTAAAAAATGCCGTAGATAGAGTCCCAAATTTTCCAGGGGGTATGGAGCCAGTGGTGGTGGCTAAACAAGAAAGAGTAAGGGAGACCATAAAATTTGCAATAAGTGGGAAGGGAATTGATTTAGTTACTCTTAAACAAATTGCAAGACAAATTGAAGGGGATTTACGTGCGATGGAGGGTATATCCCAAATTGAAATTACTGGTTATCCTGATGAGGAAATAGAAATCGCTGTAAGGGAAAATGATTTACTGGCATACGGTCTTACTTTTTCAGAGGTAGCCCAAGCCGTTTCTAGAGCAAATATTTTATCTACGGGTGGAAATATAAAAACTGAAGCTGAGGATTACCTTATCCGTGCAAGTAGTCGCTCATATTATGGGGATGAATTAACGCATTTGCCAGTACGTGCCATGGAAGATGGAACAATCGTTACATTAGAAGACGTGGCAAGTGTACGTGACCGGTTTTCAGAAAACCCTAATGCATCCTATTTTAATGGAAACATAGCAGTAAATGTAAACATTACTAATACAAATAGTGAGGATTTATTGTCCACTGCGGAAAAGGTAAATGTCTATGCCGAGGAGTTTAATCAAAAATATTCTGGTGTTAAGATTGATATCATCGAGGATCGGAGCATACGATTAAAGGAACGTACCAATACTTTGCTTGAAAATGGGGCAATGGGAATTTTTTTGGTATTGCTTTTTCTCTCCTTTTTCTTGAATACCCGATTGGCCTTTTGGGTTGCATTAGGTTTACCTGTGGCATTTATGGGTATGTTTATGTTTGCGGCGTATTTTGATATAACAATCAATATTATTTCGTTATTCGGAATGATTATCGTTATAGGTATTCTAGTTGATGACGGTATTGTTATTTCAGAGAATATTTACCAACATTTCGAATCCGGAAAACCAAGACTTGAAGCTGCAATTGATGGTACAATGGAGGTTGTTCCTCCAATTATTTCTGCTATCCTCACTACTGTTATAGCCTTTTCAACATTTTTATTTCTTGATGGAAGGGTTGGTGAATTATTTAGTGAGGTGGCTGTGGTTGTTATCTTAACACTTTCCATTTCGTTAGTTGAGGCCCTTATCATTTTACCGGCACACGTTGCTCACTCTAAAGCATTAACAAGAGAAACTGCAGAGCAAAAAGCAAACAAAAAAGGAATTGATAAATTCTTTATGAAATTGAGAAAATTCAATGAATTTGGTGATCGAGTAATGGCTTATATGCGTGATAAAATGTATAGTCCAGTTCTAAATTTTTCATTGAAATACCGTTTTATAACATTTTCAATTTTAATTGCTCTTATGGTATTAACCATTGGCGCTTTTATGGGAGGTATCATTAAAGGTTCATTTTTTCCAAATGTAGATAGCGATAGTGTTAGCATAGATCTTCTAATGCCTGAAGGGACCAACCCAAAAATTACGGATTCCATCATTACAATGATAGAGAGAGTTTCTTGGGAGGTAAATGAAGAATATACCGCTAAACAAACTGGAGGCAAACAAGTAGTTCAAAATATAGTTAAGCGGGTTGGACCCGGAAATAACAAAGCAAATCTAAGCGTAAATTTACTTCCAGGTGAGGAACGAGATTTTGCTTCACCAGATATTACGAATAGTATCCGTGAGGCAGTAGGTGAGGTTCCTGGAGTGGAGCTTTTGACCTTTGGTTCTGGTGGCAATTTTGGTGGTAACCCAATTTCAGTTTCTTTACTTGGTAATAATACGGAAGAACTAAAGGCAGCAAAAACAGAATTACGGGCTGCTATGGAAAAAAATTCGCTACTTGCAGATATAACGGATACAGATCCTGAAGGTATAAAGGAAATCAATGTTGAACTGAAACCGTCAGCCTATGCACTAGGATTAAATCTTCAGGAAGTGATGGGACAAGTAAGGGCAGGTTTTTTTGGACTTCAGGCGCAGAGATTTCAAAGAGGTCAGGACGAAATTCGTGTTTGGGTAAGATATGAACGAGGGGATCGAGAATCGATTAATGATTTGGATGAAATGAGAATCGTTACTCCAAATGGCCAAAGAATTCCATTTAAAGAAATTGCAACATATGATATTCAACGCGGAGAGGAAAGTATTCGGCATTTAGATGGTAGAAGGGAAATTCAAGTTAACGCAGATTTAAAAAATCCAAAGGACAGTCCAACAGAAATAATGCAGGATATAAAAACACGAATTTTACCAGGCATACTATCCAAATATCCAACAGTAACACCTTCATATGAAGGGCAGAATAGAGAGGCTAATAAGCTTCTTGCTTCTGCAAATGTCATTGTCCCTATCGTTATATTTTTGATCTACGTGGTTATCGCATTTACGTTTAGAAGTTATAGCCAACCATTAATGTTGCTGTTTATGATTCCATTTAGTTTCATAGCAGTCGCTTGGGGGCATTGGATACATGGTTTTTCGGTTAATTTCCTATCAGCTATGGGTATCATTGCACTTATAGGTATAATGGTGAATGATGGTTTGGTTCTTATAGGTAAATTAAACTCTTTTCTTAAGGAAGGATTGTCATTTGAAAATGCACTATTCGAAGCTGGCAGGTCTAGGTTTAGGGCTATATTCTTAACTTCTTTAACTACAATTGCAGGTATTGCGCCTTTATTAATGGAGAGAAGTAGAGGAGCACAATTTTTGAAACCAATGGCTATTTCTATTTCATATGGAATTTTTATTGCTACTATTTTAACCCTGATAATCTTACCGATTTTATTGTCTGCCGTTAATAGCTTCAAAACACGTTCTCATTGGTTGGTTACAGGTGAAAAAATAGACAAACGCGAAGTTGAAAGAATCGTAAAAGAACAAAAAGGGGATTATGCTCATTAGAAGATTACTGTACTTATTTCTAGTATTATTACCTTTTTTAGGAGTTTCACAAGAAGTATTAGAACCAGAACAAGCAATGGCTTTGACTTTGGAATATAATTATGGTATCAAAATCGTTAAGAACGATGTTGAAATTGCTGAGAACAACGCGGACTTATTGAATTCAGGTTATTTGCCAACTGTTTCTGCGAATGCAGGAGCAGTTTATGACAGAGATAACACAGATGTGGAATTTTCCGATGGATCAAGTAGAGTTTTAAGTGGTGCTGAAAGTTCACGTTATAATGCTTCGATAAATTTGAATTATGTTTTGTTCGATGGCTTGGGTCGAATGTACGATTATAGGAGGCTTAAGGAAGAATATAATCTTTCTGAATTACAAGCCTTAGAAACAATTCAAAACACCGTTTATCAGTTATTTACCATCTATTATAACGTTGCTGAGTTAACTGAGAACGTAAAAACATTAGAGCAGGGATTAGATATTTCAAGAGATAGAATTACCCGGGCAGAATATCAATTTGATTATGGTCAGACTAATAAATTAGGCGTACTCAATGCCCAAGTAGATATTAATAACGACAGTATTGCCCTAATAAATACTGAACAATTATTGGTAAATGCAAAACGGGACTTGAACTTTGTTATGGGGAATAAGGTTGAACGTGAGTTTACGGTGGATACAGTCACAACTTTCGTTCTTACTGGTGATAAGACAAGTTTGTATGAACGAATGATGGCCCAAAACGTTCAAATTCAGCAATTGGAAAAGAATATCACGATTAATGAATATCTTATCAAATCCCAAAGATCTGGATATTTGCCCACTATAGGTCTAAATGGTACTTATGGGTGGAATAAGAACAATAATAATGCAGCTTCCTTCTTAGCTGTTTCAAAAAGTAATGGACTTTCTGGCGGTATTAATTTAAGTTGGAATTTGTTTGATGGTGGTTCCACGATCACCAGGGTAAAAAATGCCAAGATTAATTTAGATACCCAACTTTTGCAAAA
Source organism: Aegicerativicinus sediminis (assembly GCF_015476115.1). Taxonomy (GTDB): domain Bacteria; phylum Bacteroidota; class Bacteroidia; order Flavobacteriales; family Flavobacteriaceae; genus Aegicerativicinus; species Aegicerativicinus sediminis. Next base: position 2,517,308 of record NZ_CP064295.1, read on the forward strand.
GGAACAGGTTTTGGAAAGTATCAAAAGAGATTTTGAAAATGCATGGGACAATTACATCAACAAACTTACCATCTACCAGGTACAACAAGAAAATATAATTACAGCAAAAAATAACTTCGATCGAACCGAGGAACGTTTCAAATTAGGTCAGGTAACTTCTATAGAATTTAGACAGGCACAATTAAATCTTCTAAACGTGGTACTCAATCGAAACCAATCTAAATATGCAGCAAAACTAGCTGAGCTGGAGGTGTTGCTTCTTAGTGGCGATTTGCTTAATGAAAACTTCTAGAAATGGAGGAATATTTCTTCCAATGTCCGCATTGTTGGCAGGAGATTTCGGTGTTGATAGATCTCTCAGTTACTGAGCAACAGTATATTGAAGATTGCGAAGTTTGCTGTAACCCTATTCAGTTTGAAATAACTACAGATGGTGAAAATGTAGTAGAATTCAAGATATCTTCCTTGGAGCAGTGATTTTATAAAGTGCTATAAATCAGATATTTATAGATTTTGTAAATTTTCGATTGTGCATTTCATCGAATAAAATTTGTTTTTCACCGATAAAATTCTAAATTCGTGTCAATATCATTGCTCCCTCAGCTAAATCTACTATTATGAAAACTATGAAATTAACCCTACTTTTTCTTATGGTTTCCATTCTGACCTTTGGAGGAACCGTAACAAAAAAAGAAAAACAAGCATTAATTGCCCTATACAAGAGTACCAATGGTGACAATTGGACTCGTTCTTGGGATCTTTCCAAAGATGTTTCAACTTGGCAAGGACTTACTATTGAAGGTGACCATGTTACCGCAATTGATTTGCCCTATAATAACATGGACGGAAATTTGCCAGAAGAAATTGGAAATTTGACTTCGCTTAAGAAATTGAATCTTTTTAGAAACAATATTAATGGAAGTATACCGTCAAGCATTAAAAATCTTAAAGCACTTGAAGAGTTAAATATTTCGTTTAACCAATTAAGCGGAAAGATACCTGCAGAAATAGGTGAACTTCCTTCTTTAGTTTCCCTCCAACTATTTATGAATCAACTAAACGGTGAAATTCCACAAAGTATTGGTTCATTAAAGAAATTGGAAAAACTGGAACTTTATAACAACAATTTACATGGTGAGATTCCCTCAACCATTTCACAACTTACCAATTTAAAGGAACTATTAGTTAGCAGTAACCATTTAAGCGGAAAATTAGTTTCCGATATTTCAAATCTTAAAAACCTTGAGGTTTTAAGTGTTTTTGATAACCAACTTGTTGGTATGGTGCCACCTTCAATCGGTCAGTTAGGTAAACTAGAAGAGCTGGTGCTTTCTAATAATGCTTTTTATGGTGACTTGCCTGGGGAATTAGCAAGTCTTACAAACCTAAAAGTATTGCTTCTAGGTAATAACAGCTTTAAAGGAAACTTGGCTGTACTACCAGAAACTCTCCCTAATTTAAGAGAATTCGACGTTACTAATAATAGTTCCGAGGGTGTAATTGTTACCCTCGATGAAGAAGACGAGAATTAAATAATGTTTCTTAGTTTTAATTAGACATCTCCCGATTTAACCGATCGGGAGATTTTTTTTATAAACTTTTGTAATCTAAAAAAGAGTATTATCTTTGCTGTCCGATATCGCGGGATAGAGCAGTAGGTAGCTCGTCGGGCTCATAACCCGAAGGTCACTGGTTCGAGTCCAGTTCCCGCTACTATAAAAACCAGTTGTTAAAGCAACTGGTTTTTTTGTTTATATCGTACCTTTAATGAATAGGTTATTAGTTTAATATAGACCAAATGAAAGGTAAAGAAGTAATATTGATTATTCTAGTAGGTCTAGTGATAGGGTTAATAATGTATTCATCTGGTGGCAAAATCAACATATTTAATGTTAAATTTTGGATAATATGGCCATCCGTCATTTTTTTAAGTTCTTTTTTATCGGATTTATTTGTTAAAAAGGATTCAATAATAACTGCAATATTAATTTCTTTAGGAGTAATGTTAGGCAACATTATGTACAATATTTTTGATACGATTATTAATTCAACTTCACATTCACTTTTGGGATTAGAAGTAATAGGCTATTTAGCCATTCTATTTATAACTGGCCTAACTGCATTACTTGGGGTTGGATTGTCCCAGTTAATTTTATTCTTTAGAAGAAGACAAAAGGAAAGTATTAGTTAATTAAGGTTTTTAATTTAATTATAATCATTCACTTTTAGAAAGTCATTCACGAAAATATTCAAACGCAAGAATTCAATCTTGCCTGCTACAAAAAAACCTCTTGAAATTTCAAAAGGTTTTTCTTTTTTGCATCTTTCTAAGGTTTGGTTATATTTAGTTAACTAACCAACCGACCTGATGAAGTTCAGTGATTTTAAAATTCCTCACGTCTTTATTTTTTTATTCTGGATTATTGTCTTCTGTTCAGTATTAAGTTATATCATTCCTTCGGGAAGTTTTGATAGGGAAAAAAGGATTATAAACAAAATTGAACAAAACATTGTTGTACCAGGTAGTTATTCAGAAATTCCCAAACATTTCTCAATTGAGGGCATAACAATAGGAGGGAACGTTAGTGGGTACGCCTCTCCGAATTCAATATTTAGTGTTCTCACCTCAATTCCTAAAGGACTAACACAATCGGGCTCCCTCATATTTTTTATTTTTATTTTAGGAGCGGTATTTAGTCTTATCGTTGAGACCAAAACTATTCATGCGTTTTTGTCTGAGCTTATTAAAAGGTTCAGTAAATACCCGAAACTTTTGTTTTTCCTTATTTATTTAACGATTTCTACGGGTAGTGCCTTTATGGGAATTTATATCGAATTGTTGCCACTCATCCCTATTTTAATTTTGTTGGCGGAACAAAATGGATATAACAGGATGTTTGGTTTTGCACTTGGAATTGTTCCTGTATATGTTGGTTGGTCAACGGCAACAACCAATCCCTTTACAGTGCAAATTGCTCAACAGATTGCGGAATTACCTATTGGCAGTGGTATGGGTTTGCGATTTGTGATTTTTTTGCTGTGCATTTTGATAGGATTTTCATACATAATGAGTTACGGCTCAAAAATCAAAAACAAGAGATTTGCATTAAAGGGCTCCTATACCAGTGAGAATTTGGTTGATGGTAAACAAATTGAACAGGTAAACCTTACAAAAATCATATTTCAATATTAATTGTTCTTATGATAGGATACTCAATTATATTATCAGCTGTTCAATTTATGGGTTGGGGATTAATTGAAATGAGTGCAGGGTTCTTGGCTATAGGTATCGCTGTAATTTTTTTAAGCGGCTGGTCTGGTGATAAAGCAATGGACATTTTCACAAATGGATTGAAATCTATGATAATCCCAGCTTTAATTGTTGGGGTTGCACGTGCCATTTCAGTTGTTATGGTCGAAAGTCAAATTATGGATTCCATTTTATATTATTTTTCCAATACACTCGCCAACCAATCTCAATCTATGGCAGTATCTGGGATGCTTGTTTTTCAGTCATTTCTTAATTTCTTTATTCCTTCAGCCTCTGGACAAGCTTTAGTTTCCATGCCTTTAATGACACCCTTATCAGATTTATTGGGTTTTTCTAGACAAACTGCAGTTCTAGCCTACATTTTCGGAGATGGATTTTCAAATATGATAATTCCAACAAACGGCATATTGATGGCAATGCTGGGGATAGGAAAGATTCCATTTGAAAAATGGTTCAGATTTGTATTTCCGTTATTTATTATTTTAATGCTAATTGCCTTTATTACCCTTATTTTATCTGTTAAGATTGGATATGAATAGAATTCCAAACACTCTATAAAAATCAATCTGTAAACTCATTTTTGTTGGAAAATCCGCAGCTTTTCTCTACGACTTTCAATGAGATTAGCTAAATAGTAATTAGTTAACTCATCTCTTTTTGCTGTTTTTCCTTATAGATCCCGGCCATCTTGAAATTTTATCAAAAAATTAACAAGTCGTTTAAAGGGTATTTTTCAATTTTTCTGTCTTAAAAGTAAACCAACTTATTAGGTATAATCTTAATTTTTCAATTATGTTAAAAACTTATCGAATTCTTCTTTTAATGTTGTCGATTGTCTTTTTCAATTCTGTAGAGACATCTGCGCAACATAATTCAATTGTTTCCGAATTACCAGAAAATACCAGGGTCACTAAAGGTGTACTTTCTAATGGAATGACTTACTATATCTATCCTACTGATGTTACGGAAGGGGTAGCAAGCTATTATATTATACAAAATGTAGGCTCTGTATTGGAAAATGATGAACAAAAAGGGTTAGCCCACTTTTTGGAGCATATGGCTTTTAACGGAACAGAAAATTTCGAAGGGAAAGGCATATTAAAGACTTTGGAAAAACAAGGAGCCATATTTGGCAGGGATATTAATGCATATACATCTTTTGATGAAACAGTTTATAATCTAAACAATATACCAACTAGAGATGGTCTTGTAGATACATGTCTCTTAATTCTAAGAGATTGGTCTAATTATTTATTGCTTACTGAAGAAGAAATTGACGCTGAAAGAGGCGTTATTAAGGAAGAGTGGAGAACTAGGCAGAGTGGGGGAATGCGTATTCTTCAACAAAATTTACCTGCAATGTTCAACAATTCAATTTACGCAGAACGGTTGCCAATTGGTGATATGAAGGTTGTTGAGGGATTTGAGTATGATGCACTTCGAGATTTTTACCATGATTGGTACCGAACAGATTTACAAGCAATCGCTGTGATCGGGGATTTTGATGTAAAGGAAATTGAATCAAAGATAAAGGTGATGTTCTCGGACATCCCAGCAGTTGAAAATCCTAAAGAGCGCAAAATTACTAGTATACCAGATAATGAAGCCATGATTTATAATCTTTCTATGGATGAAGAGGTGGCTTCTTCTAATATTTCATTTGTTATAAATCATCCTAAAAATCTTGGATCCTGGTCAAAAGAAGATTTTAAAACTGAGCTGCTTAATAATATGGTTCAGAGAATGGTTTCAGATCGACTTAAAGAAATATCCCAAAAGCCTGAATCGCCATTTCTGTCGGCAGGTTTGTTTTTTAGAGATATGACAAGGGCCAATCGCCAATTAACCTTGGCAATTAGGCCAAAATCTGATATGCAGCATGAAGCTTTCAAAACAGCTATGATAGAGATGGAAAGAGCTTCAAAATTTGGATTTGTTGAAGCGGAGGTTGAGCGGGCTCTTAAGGATCTTTATACAAATTACGAAACTCAAATAAGTAAAGAAGACGATTGGAGCCATGGTCAAATTGAAGGGATGATTCAAAAGAATTATTTGGAAAATGAACCTATGACTGATGTAAAGAAAGAGTATGAATTGGCAAAGTCTCTTTTGGAGGGGATTCAACCTAATGCGTTTCATGAAAGATTTAAAGCCTTATATACATCCAATAATAGAGTTTTATTAGTAACAGGTGTGGAAGGACGAGAAAATCTTACAGAACAGGATGCTAAATCCATTATTAAAGAGGTTGAAACCAATAATGAAATTGAGGCTTATCAAGATTCGTTTGCAGGTAAAAGTTTATTAAATGAAGCGCAAATTAATCCAGGTAAAATTATTTCAGAGAAAATTGATGAAGTTACTGGCGCTAAAGTATTTGAACTTAGTAATGGTGCAAAAGTCCATTATTCTTTTGTAGACAAGAATAAAAATGATGTTTCATTCTATGCAATTAGTGATGGGGGAACATCTCTTCTTAACGATGACAAGCTACCATCAGCATCAATGTCGGTAAGTTTGGCACAGATGTCTGGTTTAGGTGAATATAATGCTGTGGAATTGCCTAAAGTATTAGCGGGTAAAACTGCAAGAACGCAGCTAAACCTAAGTGATGTTTCAGAAAGTATTAATGGCTCGTCAACTACCAAAGATGTTGAAACCCTTTTGCAAATGGTTTACATGAGATTTGAAAAACCAAGATTTGATGCTGATGCTTATAAAGTGATGCAAGGAAACATTTCAAATTTTCTACAGCGAAAAACCAAGAATTTAGGCTCCAAAATGCAAGACAGTATAACAGTGACCTTATATGGGACGAAGAATCCCCGAAATAGATTGTTTGATGAAGCATATGCTGAAGAAATAACCTTCGATGAAATGGTTGCTGTTTATAAAGACAGGTTTAAGGATGCCTCTGATTTTGACTTTTTTATTGTTGGCGATATAAGTGAAGAAGATGTAAAACCATTGATAGCCAAATACATTGGCGGTATTACTTCTTCATCTACAGATGAAGACTGGAAAAATAAAGAACCAAACTGGTTAGACGATACTATTAAAAGAAGGATATTCTTACCAATGGAAGATCCTAAGGCTACAGTTCGCATTGGATTTGAAAGAGAGCAAGATTATACCATTAAGGCGGACTATATTGCCAATACCTTATCAGCCCTACTTAAATTAAGATATACCGAAACTTTAAGGGAAGAAGAAGGCGGGACTTATGGTGCTGGTGTTCGAGCTGGTATGGCAAAACGACCAACTGAAAAAAGTTATTTAAATGTAAGCTTTGACTGTAATCCTGAAAAAGTTGAAAATCTAGTTGCAATTGTTTATAACGAAATCACTAAAATTAGTGAAGGAACGGTTAATGATGAGGATTTGAAGAAGACATTAGAAAGTTTCCTTAAAAATCGTGAAGAGAGTAAGAATTATAACAGATATACAATGAACCTTCTTACAAATTATGTGAGGGAAGGTTACAACATGGATGACCCTGCAAATTTTGAAAATATCATTAATGGCATTACCGCCAAGGAAGTTCAAGAATTTGCCAAAAAACTTTTGGAGGAAGCCAAAAAATACGAAATTGTATTTTTACCAGGAAATGACCTTTAATTGAAGAGGGTTGGTGTCTTTGACCAAAATACTAGGAGATAGTAATTTAACTTGATTTACTGTACAGATTGTTCTGTATTCAGTTTTCGAATCCCTTTAGATATTTACATTTCTAAGGGGATTCTTTTTTAGAAATATATACAATTGTAAAGTTTTTAATAAAATAGTCGGTGAAACAATATCATATTCCTATGTGCATTAATTTAAATCGGATTATCCATAATGGTTAATTTCTTGTATGCACTAAACAAATTATAACGCAAGTTTAATGCTTGCCATAGCCAATCGCCCAATTGATGGAGCGCCAACAAATTCAATTTGCTTTGTATTGAAGATGTTAGAAATGTTGAAATTAACACTCACAAGGTTGTTGTAACGATATAATGCATTAAAGTCGAAGGTTGTAAATCCACCTAAGGGTCCGCGATTATAATTTTTTGGAGGTACTCTTGTGCCTTTACCATCCTCACTTCCAACTTGATTGCCACTATAAAACTCATATTTCTCCACTATCCTTGCTCCAAATGAAAGGTCCAACCTTTCCTTAATTAAATTTTCAAAATTCAACTGGGCACTTCCCCTATGATTTGGTGCATTAAGACTTTTTTCTTCCTTCGAAATTACGCCATCACCATTGGCGTCATTTTCTTCAAATTCTGCATTCATCCAAGAATATTTTAGAGCTAAGTTGACAGATGGCGTAAATTTGTATGTCGTCCCTACATCCAAACCATACACATTAGCCTTTCCATAGTTAAAAAAAGTGAGGAAAGTTGCTCCTCTAAGGGTGTCATTACTTACAGTGCCTGCCATGCCTGGATTATGCTCAACCGCAATGCCATCTACCGATAACGCCCTACCTCCAATCATTAATGGAGGTGTTATAAAGTTTTTACTAGTACCATAATAAGCATTGGCATCAACCCAAATTTTTTCGAAGGGTTGACCTTTATAGCCAATTTCCCAGGTCGTTACTTCCTCAGCTTTTATTGGCTGTGTGGTCTGAATGTTATCTGAATCGTTGATATTTGAGTTATTCGGAATGTATGTAATCCCCTTACCTCCATTACCAAAAAGGAAATCGCGAATACTGGCATATTGATTTTGTATTGTTGGCAGAGCATAAGCCTTGGCCCATCCCAACCGAACATTACCTTTATTAAAATCTTTAATAAAGGTTAGTTTTGGCGCCCATAAATTTTTGAAATTGTCATTATCGTCAAATCTCATTGCCCCAATTACACGGAAATCTTTTAGAATCTTTTTTTCAAGTTGTACCACTGCACCTATTTGTGAGACAGAAATTGCATCAGACTCCCCTACCAATGAATTTCCATCATCCGTATTTGGATGTAAGTTTTCAAAATCTAAACCGGCTACAAAATATAGACCGGCTTTTTCAAAATTATTCTGGTATTGGAAATCTGCATTAAATCGTCTGCTTTTTTCTTTAAATGATGCCGCATTTAATGCAAATTGTTCGGCCTCATCTGGAGGTAGGAATAAAGGTCCAGGTTGGGTCCGCAACCAAAAAATTTGTGTATATGCTGTGATGGTATAACTTGAACCTAGGGTTCCCCAAGTATTATAAACGTTGGCATAGAAATGTGGGCTTCTATACCTAGCTTGAAGAAAACTATAGCCTAAACCGCGCATTTGGTTTCTTCCACTTGTTGTTACTTGTATTAAATCGTTGGTGCTGGCGCCTCCAGAAACTATTATTTCACTTTTGGAGTTTAGAGTGTAATACAGATGTGCCTCACCTCGAAGGTGGCGGAAATTTAAATTTAGATTATGCTCTGGTATGCTTTTTTGAGGGGTCCCGACATATACGCTATCAATAAAATCGAACTCTTCACCGGTTGCATATTCACCTGTTACTTTCCAAGCCCAATGGTTATTTACTTTTTCGGCATATCGAAGTCTTCCACTAAATTGATGTTGATTCCCTGCACTAAGCGAAACAGAGACCCCTGGAGATAATCGCGGATCTTTCGTAATTGTATTGAATACTCCATTATGGGCATTAGGTCCAAATAGAGCGGTTTGTGGCCCAACTATAACTTCAATTTGCTCAATATCATCCTTTATAGTTGATCCATTATTAAAAACAGGAAGACCGCCACTAAGTGAGGCTGTACTAATTCGTCCGTCAACAATTTGTAAAATTTTGTTATTGAAAGCACTGTTCAATCCCCTAGCATTAAACGTAATTCCATCAACCCCATATCTCGTAAACTCCACTCCTTGCATTTTTGCGATAAGTTCTCCTGTATTAGACCCAGAAAACCTATCTAAGTCTTTAGAAGTTAAGACTTGAACTGGGGCAGGAGCAGTAGTTATTTTTTCCGGACGTAATAGGCTCGAAATAACCACTTCATCTAGCGTGTCGATGAGAATTTCTTTGTCTTGATCTGGGTTTTGTGCTGATAAAATTTGAGTTACTAATACAAATGAATAGAGATAAATAGCCGAAATCTTCATGCATATAAATGTTTAGAAAAGGCTATTTCAGTATAGGAATAAGGGGACTCAATATGTTATTGAACCAGGCTTAATGATAAAACACCAGCTTCAATAATACCATTGATCAGCTTTAGGAAGATTTACTAAAATTATATTTTTTTACGATATGTTTTGTGTTTTTTTAGTTGGTTGATATGAATTATTTCGATTCGTTTTTCAAAATATTGTAATACAGAATCTTAGTTAGTTTCGGTAAAATAAAATTTAATTAAAAATGATAATTTATTTATCGATAGATGGATTAATATGGTTGTCAGAAACTATTTTTTAGTAGACGAATAGGTATTGTCGCCTATTTTTTCTTTTCTGTCGTTCAATCTCCTATATATGTAGTAATTGGAGCTTGGCATATAGTTTTATAAATTAAATTTATAGTAAACAATTACATTAATGTCTTTAAGAGAATTCGTTTTATCGGATAGATTATCTTATCGTATTACGAGACATTTTGTTTTTTGGTTTTTTTGGGGGGGATATTTCACCATCACAAGACTCCTAAATCCAATGCCGTTGATGGCCACTGGTCAATTTCCAAATTTTTGGAAGACCGTGGTAGAAACCTTTTTTTTTCTGTTTCCACAGACTTTCATTGTTTATCCGGCACTTTATTTTGTACTTCCAAAATTTGTATTTAAGCAGAAGTATGTTCTGGCATTTTGCTGGTTTCTTGTTTTTTATTTTGTTGCATTAACGGTACACGCAATTTTCCTTTTATATATTCCATGGGCTAAAATGGCATGGGTTCCAAAAGCAAATTTATTTTTGACGACTACTACCTTCGCTCAAAAAATTTATTTCGCTTACCTAGGCAGTGTATTGGGATCTATTACCTCACTTGCATTAGCTGGATGCTTTAAAATGTTTAAACATTATTACCTGAAATCATTAAGAAATCAACAACTTCAACAAGAAAATTCGGACGCTCAACTTCGATTACTAATGGCTCAGGTACAGCCTCATTTTATGTTTAATACGTTGAATAATATATACTCTCAAGCCCAGGAAGAATCACCTAAAAGTGCAAAAATGATTATGGCACTTTCCCATATTCTAAGATATATTTTAGATGAAGGTAAAAAGGATTGGGTCCCTTTGGAGAATGAGTTGGAAATGGTGGTAGATTATCTCAATCTTGAAAAAATAAGATACGATAACAAGCTAGATCTTCATTATTCATTTCCTAATGTTGAAGAAATTACAATAGCGCCACTGCTTTTACTACCGTTGGTTGAAAATTGTTTTAAGCATGGAGCTAGTAAAATGATTAGAAAACCTTGGATAAATATTAAAGCAGAGTTGAAAAATCAAACCTTTTCCATGAAACTGATGAATGGGAAAAAACGAACTTCAACTCTAGCAGAAAACAGAATAGGTACTGGCATTGAAAACGTTAAAAGAAGACTAAGCCTTTTATATCCTAACACACATAAGTTGGAAATCCGTGATGAAGATGATGTATTTGTTGTAGATCTTAGGATAGAATTAAATTCTAACTATTCAATTAAACACACACCCGATGAGCAACTCATATTTGGTTATGAATAAGCCTGAAAAAACACATCCCAAATGTAGATGTCTTATAGTGGATGATGAACCGCTGGCCAGAGATGTCATAAGGCGCTATTGCGATAAATTGCCAGTTTTAGAATTGGTGGGTGAGTGTAGCAATGCTATCGAAGCATTTATGTATCTACAGTCTAATGAAATTCATCTTATTTTTTTGGATATAAGAATGCCAGAGCTTTTAGGAACCGAGCTGATGCAATCTCTTCAAAATCCTCCTAAGGTTATCTTTACGACAGCCTATAAAGAATATGCCTGGGATGGTTATGAATTAGATGCGGTGGATTATCTCTTAAAGCCAATTCGGTTCGATCGCTTTTTAAAAGCTATAAACAAAGCTTTACCAGGCTATGAGAATGATCTTCTAAATGATGAATCGCTTGAGTTTGAAAGGAAGTCTGGTGTGGACTCCATTTATCTACGAATCGATAGAAGACAGGTACGAATTGTTTTAGATGATATTCTTTATGTGGAAGGTGCTAAAGATTATATTAAAATATTTACCCAGGACAAGATGCATCTTTGTCGTCAGACAATATCCTCTTTTGAAAATATGGTCAATAAAAATGAATTTGTCCGCATTCATAGATCTTTTATTGTTTCAATTAATAAGATTAAATCGTATACCCACGAATTGGTTGAGATTAACAAAAAAGAACTTCCAATCGGGAAGTTCTATTTAAACCATTTCTTAAAAACACTTGATTCCAGTATTGCTTGAAATCCAAAAGATATTAATAATAATAATAGTATGTAATTCCATTATTGGATCTTCTTGACCTGAGATTACCTAAATCGTCATAGGCGTATATGTAATTCACATCTTCTTGAGGCCCCCAACCGCCAGTATATCCTGTTTTTAAAGAAATTGGTAACTGGCTTTGTACACGATGAGTCGGAATAATATCCCATTCTGGAAATTGGTTTGGTTTTTCAGTATATGTATAAAAGGTTGTTGAAAAGTATAATTCCTCACCATAATATGAATCTATGCTTTTAATATTATCCCCTGAATAATAAGAATAAAAATTCTTTTCAATAGGCTCATTTCCACTGGAGATTTTTTCAATTATTTGATTATTCTGATTGTAGGTATACTTGTAATTTAGAGATTGGCTATCGGGATTCATAAATTCCGTGGTTGAATTTTTAATTAAACCGTTTTCCCAAAGAAATGTTGTTTTTGAAATGTCTTCGGTATCATCGTTCGTCAATATTGTTACTAATTTTCCTTGATCATCATATTTATAATGCTCATGTAAATTGGTATTACCATAGAAATAATTAACTTTTGCTAATCTTCCAGAAATGTTATAAAAATAACTAACCTTATGTTGAAGATTGTTGCCATTATAGGTTACGTATGATTTTGGTAACCCACTTAATTCGTCATCTGATATATCTAATTGTAGTGAATGATATGAATTTATATAGATCGGCCTAGTAATATTTTTAATAGTTAAAATTGGATCTATATTTTCAGTTATAGTGTTGTCGTCAGCGCGATTAATATTAAAGGAAAGTATGGTTGTATTTTTGTTGAAATTTAATTGTAATGCATTTTCATCAATGACGGTCGCACCTATAATTTCTAGATTTTTTAAGTCTGAACCTAAAATGGTGATAACACCATCGGTTTCGGCTGGTTCGTTAAATTTTATTTCCACTGTAATTTCAGAGCCCTCTTCCATTCTTATATAGTTTGTCATAAATCCAACCGTGTTAAAAGCATGGTCATATTTGAAATAATCATTACCATCATCAGATGTGCAATTGTAAATTGTAGTGAATAGGAGCGACAAGACAAAAATTCTTAGAATAGTATTCATATAATAATTAGTTAAGAAACCTTCGTAGATTAATAATAGTCATAAACCACCTTAGTGTTGTTGCCAGTTTTCTCAATTACCCTGCCTTCTTCATCGAGTTTGTATTGGTAATCTTCGTTTACCTCGTAAGTATTCGATTGTAGATGTAACCGATTCATCGATGTCGGAAATAGATTTTGAATACTTTTTCCGGGAATTATGGTTGTCTCAGGGAATAAATTTGTGTAAGTAGTATATCCAGCTATTTGCATCGCGCGCCCATGGAATTCTGCGGTATTGTCATCACCGAAATATTCATCAATGGTTTTTATATTTCCATCGTCATAATAGGAATATTTAAATTTTGAGGTGAAATGAAAATCCGTATTTATTTCAGTTGATTGTATTATTTCTCCATTAGAATTATAATCATATATTAAATTGGAGTGGCCATACCATGGTGCATTGTATCTGTCGGCTTTAACGATGCGGTCTTTATCCCAGTAAAAATTATAGGTGTCATAGGGAACAGTTGGAGTCCCAACATATAATTTTACCAAGTTGCCTTCCGAGTTATAAAAGTAGGAGTCCTGAAGCACTTCAGACCCAGAATCATTTGAGTATTTATATACTACTTTGGATATGTTTCCGTCATCGGTATAATAAAACTGTGACCAATAGGTTTGTATTCCATATTCATACCTGATAAGACTTTTGGGATGACCTGCAAGCTGTAACCCATGGTTTTGGTTAATTGGGTTGGTGGGTTGGTTATTGGTAGTTTCAATAGTTCTGCTTGGGTTTGGTGTGGGAAAAATTTCTTCACTGTCATTTGAACATGATACCAAAACAATTGTAAATACGATATACCATAAGATAGTTAGATAGGCTTTCATTTTTTTGGTGTTAAATTGAAATAGATGTTGATGTAGATAACAGTACTTACTTGACTTCTAATATATAAAGTCAATTATTTGGTCAAAAAAATGCTCTTGTGGGTGAATTTATTTGCTCTTTTAACTCTCTTTTAGATTAAAGAACAAAGTATAATATGGTTGAATTTACTTAAGAATTTGCTTTCAAATTTTTAAAAAAGTTAAATGCTATAAAATGAAAGACAGACAACCAGTATTGGTCGACGAATAAGTATAACTGAAAAGATGGTTTTGTTCTGCAAATCGTATCTTAGGTTTTGCGTAGGGATAATAATTAATCCCTAATTTTAAGTTTTTATGAATCGCCGAAATGGATTAAGATTTTTGATGTAAGGATGGCACGGCTTGGATTTGTTTTTAACCAGCTTTAAAATGGCTTTCAAAACTAAAAGGTTGTGGGTTTCAAGGTTAAAAATAGTAAGTCTTCATTTACTATTCTGGGTAATAGTTGTTCTTTATTTTGCATGGGGATTTGGTTTTAATGTTAATCCCTGGCAATCTTTTTTAGGCGCCCTATTCTATTTACCAGGCCATCTTATAATGGTATATTCACTTCTTTATTTTCTGGTGCCTAAATTTTTATTAAAACGACAGTTTTTAAAGTTTTTTATAGGATTTATTATAGTTGTTTTAATCTGTGCCTTATACACCATAATAGCTCAACTTTCCGTTAATAATAATCCTGATTTCAGAGGAGTCGAACTTTCAGTTGGAAGGAATATTTTGCCATTCATTCATGTTGGTGCTATTGCAGCTTCCATAAAATTATTAAAGCACTGGTATTTTCAACGCAATTTAACCATTGAGGCAGAGCAACAAAAGACAATGGCCGAATTAAAATTATTAAAAGCCCAACTGCATCCTCACTTCTTATTTAATACACTGAACAATTTATATTCACATACATTAGAATCTTCTCCAAAATCACCTGAAATAGTATTGAAACTTGCCAATTTATTACGGTTCATGATTTATGAAAGTGATACACCGAGGATTTCCCTTAAAACTGAAATAGATTTATTAAACAATTATATATCATTAGAAAAGTTACGTTATGGTCCGCGCCTAGATGTTTCTTTAACCATTACAGGAGATCTAGATAATTTTCAAATTGCACCATTGTTGCTTCTTCCCTTTTTAGAAAATGCATTTAAACATGGAACTAGTCGGCAAATAGACCAATGCTGGATTAATTTGAATCTATCAGTCGAAGACCAATTAATGTGTTTTAAATTAGTTAACAGTATAGATCCAAACGATAATATCGACAATGCTAATAAAACAGGTGGATTGGGATTGGAAAATGTAATTCGAAGGCTTGAGTTGATTTATCGCAATAATCATCAACTTGAAATTGTAAAATTGGAAGACGTATTTGTGGTAACACTTGACTTAAAACTTGAGTTTTTGGAGGACAAATATATTGGCCCTTCCATATCAAATCAAAATAAGAATGTATATGCGCTGTAATTGTATTATTGTGGATGATGAACCCCCAGCAATTTCAATTTTAAAAAGTTATATTGAAAATGTTCCTCAATTAGAAATTGTTGGTACTTGTAAAAATGTCTTTGAGGCCATGTCTATTTTGAATGAAAAGAATGTCGACCTCATGTTTTTAGATATTCATATGCCAAAACTAATAGGGACTCAATTTTTAAAATCGTTAACAAATCCTCCAAAAGTTATATTTACAACAGCGCATAAGGATTTTGCAATCGAGGCATTCGATCTAGAAGCCATAGATTATTTGTTAAAGCCAATTCCGTTTGATCGATTTTTAAAAGCCGTAAATAGATTTTGCGATTCAGTTAATCCAGAAATTGAGGCTTCAGAAAATTCTCCAGCGTTCCTTTACTTTAGGGCCGATCGAAAAATGATTAAAGTGTGGGTTGATGATATTCTATACATTGAAAGTTTTAAGGATTACATAGTTATTCATAGGTTAGGGAATCCGGATTTACGAGTGAAACAAACTCTTAGTTCAGTGGAGAAAATGCTACCTCAAAACTTGTTTTTGAGAATCCATAGATCTTTTATTGTGGCCACAAACAAAATCACTGCTTACACAAAAAATGATGTAGAAATTGGAAAAATTGAAATTCCTTTTGGGAGTAATTATGGGGATATTATTTCAAAATTGTCAAATGACAGCAATGCCTTTAAAAATGAAGGTTGATGCAAATTGTTTAATAAAAAATACTCCGACCTATTAAGGAAGGAGTCATATGCTTTATAACGTTCAGTTTATCTGTAATCCTCCAAATTATTTTCAAAAATGTATTTTCCTAGCATTATGCCATGATGTTCCCCAATTTCAATGGAACGCCTAAAGTGGTGACCATTATATAATCTTGATTCACCATTTTCTTTGGTTATTTGGGTGAAACTGTATAATTGCCGTTCTAATCCTGGAGTATAGAAGGAAGTAGCCATTAAAGAAATTTCATCAGATCCGAAATAAAGTCTAAAAATTTCTGAGGCTGCAGCAACACCATATGGCGTTGAAGCTGGGAACTCTAAAATTGGTGGAGTTGTTCTTACAGCGGTCCATGTAATATCCCCAACAGTATCTGGGTTTCCATCATTATCTCCAGCTTTTATGGCCGTAATTGGCGCCCAAAAGTTAAAATGATTTTTCTCTTCAAAGGATGCTATGAAAGAATCGATTAAAGCCATCTCTACCATAGCTATAAGTCTGGCAGCTTCCCAACCATTAAGATCATGTTCTTCAATCAGGGTTCTGGCTAGACGGTTCATTGAACTTGCTGGGTTTTCGGTCCAAAATGTCCCTATCAATGTTTGTTCAGTGGTACGTTCAGGGCAATTTAAACATCCAAGAGATTTAATTTCGTTGTAGTCTTTTGTATAAGCGTCTGAATTAATTGCATGAGGCCCTTCGTTTAAAAATTGGTCATTAGAGGCAATTCCAAAAGGCTCCAACTCACCTAAATCTGGTGCAAAAACAGCCCCGGCAGGCCAATTTGGGGTGGGGAAACTAAAAGGTGGGAAGTTTGCCTGATAAGTTCCAGGGTCATTGTTAGGAGCATTATACTTTTGAAATACTAATGCAATGTCGTTTTGCCGTTTTTGGAACAATGCTTGTGCAGCGGCTTTACCGATTTCCACACCTTGGGCTTTGGTGCTTTCGTCTTCAATACTAGATAAGATATTATCCAACAAGGCATCTGCGGAGGCAAGAGATGACGGAAATACACTTACCATAACATCTCTGGCGGCTTGTGAGACAGCGGCATCACCAATTGCTTGAATATTTTTTTTAGAAATATCGCTGGCATCTACCATTGTATTATCTAGCGCGTAGGTTTCAAATTTCGGTACCACATTATTAAGGGCATCGTGCATGGCGAGGGTTACCATGGCATAAATTTTTACTTCGACAGGTAAAGACACTTTTTCATCGATGTTAGCACTTAACAATTCATTCCATTTAAGAACCGTTCCGGGATTATAGGATTTAATCATGCCATTGTTATATTTTCCGAGATCTTGTGATTGTGAAGAAGATAGAAGCTCAGAATCAAGTTCTAGTTCTTCTTTTTCACATGAGGCTATGATCGTAAATAGAATCACCGTGGCTAATAATTTTAGGTTTGTTTTCATAATACGTTTTTGATATTTAAATTTTGAAAATGATCATATTGACGAGGAAATAGCCATATCAATCAATTTCTGGAACTAAAATTATGCATGTGGCTTGGTTTGTACAGGTGAAAGCGTTTAACGTTCTGTAAAGTGCGATAGAAAATTGTTTTGATTATATTAAAATATATTTGTCGCAATACTAAGGGAGGTCCTTCGAAAAAAATATCCAGCCTTTTGGGGCTGGATATTTAATTTGGAAAAAAGCATATATTATTTGATCTCCCCTAAATTATTCTCAAATACATATTTGCCTAATTCTTTTCCTTGTCGCTGGCCAACAATTATGGCATGTCTAAAATGGTAGCCAACGTATATTCTAGATTCCGCATTTTCTTTTGAAATCTGGGAGAAACTTGTTATGTGTCGTTCCGTGCCAGGAACATGGTAAGGGCTCGTCGCAATTAAATCTGTTTCATCCGTGTCGAAAAATGATTGGAATACGGCGGCGGCTGCTCCACCACAATAGGAATGGGTAGATGGGTATTCTGGGGTAGGGGGTGTGGTGGCAATTGGTGTCCAATTAACATCGCCAATAGTTGCATCAACTCCATCAAAATCTCCTGCTCGTACGGCTGTGATGGGTCGCCAGAAATTAAAGAATTTTTTCCCTTCAAAGGAGGCAATATATGCATCAATCTGAGACATTTCTATTAGGGCAATTAATCTCGCAGCCTCCCAACCATTCAGCTCTTTTTCCACAATTAAGGTTCTTGCAATCCTATTCATCATACTTGTAGTATTCTCGATCCAAAAGAAACCAATTTCTGTCTGTTCGGCCGTTCTGTCAGTACAGGTTGTACATCCTAATAATTTAACTTCATTATAATCATCAATGTAATTCTGGGAATTGAGCGGATATAAATCCTCATCTCTAAATTGGTCCCCAGAATCTATCCCAAATGGGGTAAGATCGCCAAGATTATATGCATATACTGCATTTGCAGGCCACCTTGGAGGATTGGCAATCATCCAGGGCATAAAATTAGCTTGGTAATCTCCAGGATCCGTGTTCCCTGTAAATGTTTCAAATTCTAAAGGAAAATCCCCCTGTCTTTTAATCAGGATAGCTGAGGCTGCATCTTTGCCAATGGAGATACCTAGTTGCTTGGAATCTTCATCTGAAATGGTTGAAAGCACTTGGTTTAATTTTTCATCTGCTCCCGGTTGCGAGGGTGGAAATAAAAATACCATAACATCTCTAGCGGCCTGTGAAACTGCTGCATCTGCCATTGCTTGTATATTTTTTTTGCTAACGAAACTAGCATCAACGGCTGTATTATCTAAAGCATAAGTGTGGTATTTTGGAACCACGTTATTAAGGGCATCATGCATAGCGATGGTAACCATGGCGTAAATTTTGGCAGAAAGTGGTTGAGGTAGTTTTTCGTCTACAGCAGCACCAAGTAATTCATTCCACTCTACGATGGTTTGACTGTCGTAAGATTTGATCATCCCGTTGTTGTATTTTCTAAGGGAATTTTCATCTGTAATTAGGAGTTCAGACGGAGAAGTGTCTAAATCCTCTTGTTCACATGAATTAAAAAGTAGGATAGGAAGTATCAGGGCTCCAAAAATTTTAAAATAAGGTTTCATGACTCGTTATGTATTTAATTAAAACCAAATGTAGATTCCTTCTAGCTAAATAAAATTTAGGTATGACAATGGAACAAATAATAGGGATAAATAATGCATTTAGGTCGACGAAGGATTTTGAAGCCTAGTATTGTTGTTTATAAAAACTTAAATTAATGTTAATTTAATTTTATATATTCGTAATAATCAGCAATAAATAAATATGAAGGATAATCCCTTAAATGGATTTTGCCCCCTTCAAGTATTGAATTTCTCCCTACCGTTTTTTTGTATTATAGTTTTATTTTTTGGTTGTTCTGGCTCTCTGCCTGAAAACGTTTATCAAGAATATGAGGCCTTACCAGAAACAATAGACTATAATTACCATATTAAACCTATACTATCAGATCGTTGTTACGCCTGTCATGGGCCAGATGTAGCAACACGAAAGGCAGGTTTGAGATTAGATCTTGAAGAAGAGGCATTTAAAAAATTGCAATCAGGAAACTTCGCATTTGTACGAGGGCATGGCCTAAAAAGTGAAGTTATCCAGCGACTTATTAGTGGTGATCCTGAAAAAGTGATGCCGCCACCCGATAGTGAATTGGAAATTTCCGACCGGGAAATAGCATTGATTGCCAAATGGCTAGATCAAGGTGCAGAATGGAAAGAACATTGGGCGTTTATTCCCTTGGAGACAATAACACCTCCTTCTATTACTGAAGACTGGAAACAGTTTAATCCTATTGACAACTTTATTCAGGATAGGTTAAAATCCACTAACCTAAATCCCTCTCCCCAAGCCGAAAAGGAATACCTGATAAAAAGGGTTACCATGGATTTAACAGGACTTCCTCCAACAATTGAAGAAATTGATAGGTTTTTAAATGATTCTTCCCCAAATGCATTTGAAAATGTTGTGGATCGACTGCTTCAAAGCGATGCTTGTGCGGAACGTTTGGCTCAAGAATGGCTAGATGTTGCAAGGTATTCTGACTCCCACGGGGTGTCTTTCGATGGTTATCGTACATCTTGGCCATATAGGGATTGGCTTATTAATGCATTTAAGCAGAACATGCCTTATGATGAATTTATTACCCAACAATTGGCTGGTGATCTAATCGAAGATCCAAATGAGGAAACAATAAAGGCCACGGCATTTCTTCGTCTAAATCCATTGGAAGCTTCTGGAGGTTCTATTGATGAAGAGTTCCGTCTTGAATATGTCAATGAAAGGGCTTCAATGGTCGGAACTGCATTATTAGGTTTAACCGTTGAGTGTGCCAAGTGTCATGATCATAAGTTTGACCCTATCCAACAAAAAGAATTTTATCAATTATCAGCATTTTTTAACAATACTCAGGAATATGGATTGGCACCTGTTGATGCTGATAGACCACCAAGTTTAATATTGTTAGATGATAAGCAAAAAGGTGAAATAAATGAATACTTAAAAACTCTAGATAAAGAAGAGCAGAGGATATCAGACATTAAAAATACTGGTTCATTTGAATTTGATAAGGAGCTACCTATTAGTTCACCTACTGATTATGTGGCCTATTATCCATTTGATAAAATAGAGTTCTATAAAAAAGAAATAAAACGTCGTCCACCACCTGATGATGAAGACGATAAAAAGAAGAAAGAAAAAAAGAAGAAAGAAAAAAAGGAACCTAAGAAAAAAATCTTTCAGGAAATCCAAATTTTAGATGGCAATAAGAAGGAAGAGGCAAACCTTAAGATAACATTAGAAGAAGGAAAATATGGCAAATCCTTATTTTTTAATGAGGAATATGATGTGGTGAGCCTTAGAAAAGTGGGAGAGTTCGACCATATGGATTCTTTTAGTGTGAGTGCTTGGATTTCTACAAACCAAGATTCTATTGGCTCTACGCAGACAATAATTGGAAACTCTGGTAATATTTTTCAATACCATAGGGGCTGGGATATGGTTTTAGATTCCACAAATCACCTTCGAGTTCGGATGATTCATAGGCTACCGGATGAGTTTATTTCTGTGACATCCCAAGAGGAAATTTCTCCCAATGATTGGAACCATGTCGGTTTTACCTATGACGGAAGTAAGTCTTCTAAAGGAATTTCATTATTTCTAAATGGGAAAAAATTATCTACAGTTACAAATTATGATAAGTTAAAAAGGTCTATTCTTCCCATTAATGATGAAATGAAACGTGATACTATTCCCTTATTAGTTGGTAAAAGCTTTAGACTTTGGACGGGGGACCTAGGAATGTTCTCTGGCAAAATTGATGAAATTAAAATTTATAAACGGCAGTTGTCCCAATGGGAGATGGGACTTCTCGGAGAAGCTAATTTAGATGCCAAGTCTGCCGACCTTTTGAAAGACCATTGGTTTATTTACAACCAACAGTTGGCTGCCGATCGTGAGAAATTGAGGGAAGTCAGGACAAAATTAACTCGGGTTTTGGATAGCGCAAATGAGCTGATGGTAATGAAAGAGTTAGATAAGCCCCGAAAAACTTATGTGTTAGATAAGGGTATTTATAACCAACCTTTAGAAGAGGTTAAACCAGGAGGAATTAGTAAAGTATTGCCTTATAATGAGGAACTACCTCAAAATAGATTGGGGCTTTCAAAATGGCTGTTGGATAAGAAAAATCCTGTTGTGCCTCGCGTAGCTATTAATAGGTATTGGCAAATGATTTTTGGTAAAGGTTTGGTGAAAACATCTGAAGATTTTGGAAGTCAAGGCGACCGTCCCACCCATCCAGAATTATTGGATTGGTTGGCAAAGGATTTTATGGAACATGATTGGGATATAAAATATGCTTTAAAACAAATGGTGATGTCTTATACCTATCAGCAATCTTCCAAAACTTCAAATCTTGATAGGGAAATAGATCCAGAAAATAAATTATTGGCAAGAAGCCCTTCTTATCGTTGGTCCGCGGAAATGATTAGAGACAATGCGCTTAAGGCAAGCGGCTTATTAGTGGAAAAAATAGGTGGGCCCAGTGTTAAACCATACCAACCAGAAGGTCTTTGGAAAGAAGTGATCCAAGCCTCAGGTGTTCTTAAAAAATATAAACAAGATACGGGGGATAATTTATATCGAAGAAGTTTGTACACCTTTTCTCGAAGGTTTGCACCAAATCCATTTATGATTAATTTCGATGCGACACCTCGAGAGATTTGTAATGTAAGAAGGAGTAATACCAATACCCCCTTACAGGCCCTTACTTTATTAAACGATCCTCAATTTGTGGAAGCATCACGAGTTTTATCTGAGAAGGTTCAAAATTCTTATCCTGATGATACCCAAAAGCAGATTGAATTGGCCTTTAGGCGAGCAACTTGTTTAACACCTACAGAGGATCAAATAGAAATACTCAATGAGCAGTATCAGCAATCAGTTAGCAAATTTGAGACAAATCCAAAATTGGCAGATTCCTTATTACAAGTAGGTGAGTTTCCCATCGATGAAAATCTACCCAAGACAAATACAGCGGCGTTAACGCTGGTTGTAAGTACCATATTTAATTATTCTGACACTTATTTGAAACGATAAAATGGAACACGATCACCACCACCATAAACCGATTACCCGTAAGGAATTCTTGAGCAAAGCCTCCTTAGGTTTAGGAGCTATGTCTATGGCTTCATTGATAAACCCTATCAATCTATTTGGCCATAATAGTTTTCTCAATTCAGGAAACCACCTTGTTCCAAAAGCAAAGAGGATTATTTATTTAAATATGGTTGGTGCACCTTCCCAATTAGATTTGTTTGATTACAAACCTATTCTAACCAAAATGCACGGGCAAGAATTGCCAAATAGTGTAATGGGAGATAGGGTAACGGCTACGGCTGCTGCCCAAGCAACCAAGCCAGTTGTTATGCCTATATATGCCTTCAAACAAAGAGGCCAGAGTGGGATGTGGATGAGTGATTTATTACCTTATATGTCGCAGGTTACGGATGAATTATGTATGATTAATTCAATGTTTACAGAGTCAGTGCAACACGAACCTGCACAAATGTTTACGCATACAGGGTCAGAAATACCGGGGAGGCCTACCTTAGGAGCTTGGGTGAGTTATGGTCTAGGTTCTGAAAATGAAAATTTACCTAGCTACATTGCTTTGATGACTAAAGGAAATGAAGGAGGCTCCTCCAGATTGCTTTCAAGTGGATTTTTGCCCGCAGAACATCAAGGTGTTCAATTTAGAAGTGGAAAAAATCCTGTGCTTTATTTGTCTAATCCTCCAGGTGTAACTGAAGACATTAGAAAAATTCAATTAAAGTCCTTGGGTGAAATGCAGGAGAAGGATTTTGATAACTGGGAGGATCCCGTTATAAAAGCAAAAATGGCTCAATATGAAATGGCCTTCAGAATGCAAACATCTGTACCAGAGGTAATGGATACTGAAGGTGAACCAGAACATATATATAAGCTATATGGAGAGGATAGCAAAAAGCCAGGAACCTTTGCTAATAATTGTCTATTAGCAAGGCGATTGGCTGAAAGAGGGGTTAGGTTCATTCAATTATATCATGGAAACTGGGATCATCATAGCTTTTTGCCTAAAGCAATTCCAACGAGATGTAAAGAGGTGGATCAGGCATCTGCAGCGCTTATAATGGACCTCAAACAAAGAGGGTTACTTGAGGATACCTTAGTAATTTGGGGCGGTGAATTTGGCAGGACGAGTTTTTCTCAAGGGCAATTAACAAAAGACAATTTCGGAAGAGACCATCACCCAGATGCTTTTACAATATTAATGGCTGGAGCGGGGGTTAAAAAAGGTTTAACCTATGGGTTAACAGATGAATTTGGCTACCATGTCGTTGAAAATAAAGTTCATGTTCATGATTTAAACGCTACAATTTTGCATCTTATGGGATTAGATCATGAAAAGTTAACTTATAAGTACCAAGGTCGACGTTTTAGACTTACTGACGTTCATGGTATTGTAGCTAAAGATATACTGGCTTAATGGACATTGAAACTTTTGTAGGGCGATTTCATCCCATTTTCGTCCATTTGCCAATCGGAATTTTTATAATTGGCTTTCTCATCGATGTTTTAATTAGGTTTAAGCCTCAATACTTTCCTAATTCATTAAAGGTTTTAAAATTTATATATGCCACGGCATTTATTTCTGCGCTTATTGCGGTCATAACAGGTCTCCTTCTGTCGTGGTCTAATAACTATGAAGTAGATCGGTTAAATCTTCATAGGAATTTAGGATTATTTTCATTGGCGGCGTTGGCCGTTCTCTTGTTTTTTACTTTAAGTAAATCCTTTAAGAAGGAGAAAGCTAGGTTTGTATTTTCCATTATTTGTGTGCTTTTAATAGCTCTAACAGGTCATTTTGGAGGTAATCTAACGCATGGTCCTGATTATCTATTAGAGAAAGGACCTAAATTTCTTCAGGGTTATACTGAGAAACCTTTGTATGAAAATGAACAGTTTAAAACTGTTAATCCGGACTCACTTAACATATACTTGTCTATAGTTAAACCATTAATTGGTAGAAAATGTCTCGGTTGTCATGATTCAGAAAATGCCCTGGGTAATTTGAGTCTTGTTAACTTGAGTGATTTCAAAAATAATTTGAAACACGAAAATTTGATTGTGTCTGGTAATGCTCTCGAAAGTGAATTTTTTAAAAGAATAAGCTTGCCTATAGATGACCAATATGCTATGCCTCCAAATAATAAAAAATTAAACTATACAGATATTCAGGTAATTAAGTATTGGATAGACAATGGGGCTGATAGCCTCAGTTATTTTTCTTCGGATTTAATGACCTCTGAATTAATAGGTTTGGTGAAAAGGGATTATGGATTGGATTATACACCAAAGCCTTTTTATGAAAAAATAGCAGTGGAAAAGGTTGGTGATAGTATGATAAAAACATTAAAAAGCAATAAAATAGAAGCTAATTACTTGTCCGAATCTAACAATTTATTGGATGTTAAAATCAATGTTGATTCAATATCAGAGGTTCAAATTGAAGGACTTAATAAAATTGCTGATAAAGTTACTTTTCTGAACATTGAAGGTTGTAAACTTAATAATATTCTGTTGCAGAAATTATCGACTTTTCCAAATTTAACCAAGTTGAATATCTCCGATAATCAAATATTAAACGAGGATGCATCTTGGCTGTTAAAACAGGATAAATTGGAAGTTTTGAATTTGAATGGGACATTAATCTCAACGGATGTACTGAACTCTATTTTAAGTATGCCAAAAATAAGGCGTATTTATGTTTGGAATACAAATGTGCCAGCAGAGGAGTTAGATGATTTACGTAATAAAAATTCAGGCATTGAGATAATTTCTGAATTTACCTTTGAAGAATTTGAACAGCCGATACCAGTATTTTCAGCTGAAGAGCGGTAATAATGATATTTCTATTATTGTGAAACATCCTTGCAAGTTTTATTACCATTAGCATCGGTTGCACAAA
Organism: Aegicerativicinus sediminis; assembly: GCF_015476115.1. Taxonomy (GTDB): domain Bacteria; phylum Bacteroidota; class Bacteroidia; order Flavobacteriales; family Flavobacteriaceae; genus Aegicerativicinus; species Aegicerativicinus sediminis. Next base: position 2,542,728 of record NZ_CP064295.1, read on the forward strand.
TTGTCAATGCCTTATCGTTGACTTCAGGTACTTTTACCCACCATAAATTTTCACCATACCATCTCAAAGGTGTACCAAAAGTTTCATTTCCCATAATAATCTCGATGGATTTCCAATCTTGGGGCATGTTAGGGCTTTTATTATCATGAATCCTAGCTCGTATTTCTATAGTATTATCGATGCTATCCAATTCTTTTGAAATGTGACTAATTATAGGTGGTGCGGAATCTTTTAGAATTGTATTTCCTATAAATATCCGTTCTTCTATTCCTTCACTGCCTTCGCCTTGACCCATAACAATATCTAATTTACCATCATTATTTATATCAGAAACTGCAATTGAAAGTGTTAGGGGAGTAGGGCTTCCTTTTAAAACAGGTTGAAAAAGTTTAAACCTACCATTGCCATCATTTTCCAATAATCGGTCTTCTCCCGTTAAAGAGCTAACCAAAAAGTCAGCATCCCCATCAGAATCATAATCTAAGAAAACGACATTATTATCATCCTTTCCTATATTTTCAGTATCTGGCCATAATACAGTTGTAGTATCAACAAAGTAGTTGCCTTCTTTATTGATAAACAAATGTTCTCTCCTAGAACTAGATTTACCATCTACAATGTCACCGTCATTTATTGTTACTAGATCCAAATAGCCATCCGAATTTACATCCATGGGCTCGAAATCGTAATTATTAGTATATGCAGGAAGTCCACGGATATTCTTAAAATTTCCATCCCCATCATTTTGAAAAAGCCGACTATTTCCACATCGTTTACAAGAAATTGCGATATCCAAATCAAAATCATTATCAAAATCGATAAATTCTAAGTCCCATGAAAACTGAATTAAAATATCAGGCATTTGTGTATCGGTTACATCAGTAAAATTTCCAAATCCATCATTTAACCATAGCATTGTTCTTCCACCCGCATTACTCATGTTATTTCCAGGTCCCCAATCTGTTAAAACTAAATCCAAGTCTCCATCAAAATCAACGTCACCTATTTCAATGTCGCCGACACTTGCATTTTTTTTAGGGAAATTAGTTGATGTAACATTTTTAAAAGTTCCATTTCCTGATCCTAAATACAATTGGCTTTGTGTTTGGTATGTTGTGCCAATTATTAAATCAACGATGTCATCGTTATTTATATCTCTTGCCTTAATGACTCTTGAAATGAATTTTGCCTCACCAAATATATCTTTAGTAACTTCTGAAAATTGAGTATCTGGACCTTGATTTATAAAAATTCGACTATATTCTGCCTCACCTGGTTCAGAATAATTACCGCCATTAGCAAATAATAAGTCTACTCTACCATCATCATTTAGATCGGCAATTTCAACACGATTTGTCCATTCCTTGGTCGCTGGCAAATAAGTCTCTGTATTGTCTACCCAAAGTTCTTCAAAATTAACATCAGAATTGAGTTTCTTGGAGGTTGTTTCCTCTTGTTTACATGAGAAAACTAGCAACAATAATAGAATTAGGATGCAATAGGTTCTAAAACGAATGGTTAATAAAACCATATAAGAATTGAATTAATTTTTATGAACCTCTTTTTAGTTCTGTTTTTTTTGGAAATATTACTTTAAGATTAAAAATTCCACTCTACGATTAATAGAATGTTCCAATTCTGAGCAGTTACTTCCGCAATTAACCAAAGGCTGTGATTCTCCAAAACCTCTAGATTGTAAACGATCTTTGCTTATACCGTTGGCGATTAAATATTCCATAGCTGATTTGGCCCTGTTCTCAGATAAAAACATGTTGTAATTGTCTGGGCCACGAGAATCGGTATGGGCCCCAAGTTGAACTTCCATCCTTGGATATTTGTTCATCAAATCAATTAATATGTTAAGGGTTTTACCGGCCTGAGGAAGGATATCCCATTTATTGAAATCGAAATAAAGATTTTCTAATGCTATATAGTTGAAACCATCCCGTTCCACAACAATTTCTTCTGCGTCATCATAGGATAGCAATTCAATTTCTAACTCTTTCTCTACTACGCCATTAACATCGGTTGTAAATTCTTCTGTTGTAGGGATGTATAGATCTTTTAAAGCCTCAATTTTATAAGAGGAATTAGGTTTGGTTTTAAATTCGAAATTTCCATTTTCATCCACCTGCATTTCGGTAATTTTTTCGTCTTTATCATTAAATAAAATAACTGTTGCGCCTTGGACAATTTCCTTGGTTGTTTTATCAATTACCTGTCCCTTAACCAAATTATTATATTTCGGTTTTCTTATAAAACTATAGAGGTTATCCGTTCCAGATCTATTTGATGAAAAATAACCATGGTTTATTTTGTCTATTACATATCCAAAATCATCAAGGCCAGAATTGATTGGTTCACCAACATTTGAAGTCTCAATTTGGCTATCGCTGAGGATTGTCATGAAAACATCTAAGCCGCCAAGTCCCTGATGACCATCTGAAGCAAAATATAATGTATCACCTGTTATAAAAGGAAACTGGTCTCTTTGTTTCGAATTAATTCTTGGGCCCATATTTACGGGCGCTCCGAAGGTGCCATTGGTGATATCGACATAATAAATATCAAAATTACCTAAACCACCAGGCATGTCGCTAGAGAAATAAAGTTTTGTGCCATCACTACTTAAGGCAGGATGCTGAGTAGAATATAGATTGCTGCTAAAAGGCAATTCCTTAACGTTTGTCCAAGTTGAATCCTTTAATTCTGCCTTAAATATTTTAACGTTGGCAATCTTCTCCTCTCCAATTTTAACACGTTTATTATTTGTTCTGGAGAAATACATCGTTTTTCCATCCTTGGTGAAGGTGGCATTACTTTCGTGGGTACGAGTATTAATTTTATCTGAAAATGGATGGATATTCTTCAGTTCACCTTCCTTGTCCACAGTTGCTTCAAATAAATCTAGATAAGGTTGATTGTTCCACTCATAATTAGGGCTACTAGAATTTCTGGTTGATGCAAAGACAACCTTATCTCCGTAATATGAGATCCCAAAGTCACTAGATTGACTTTTTTTCAATTGCTTAATTTCATGTATGTATTCAGATTTTTCTTCAGTTTCAACTCTAAATCTGGCAGTATTTACCTGTGAGCCTCGATAGGTTGACATGAATTTATCAGCTTGTTCATAATCATTCAAGCCCATCAAGGTTTGGGCATATCTGAAGTAAATTTCTTCAGGAATACTATCCTTATATTTTTCGAATAATTTCTTATATGCTTTAGCAGCAGCACCCATTTTAGAGTTGAAGTAATAAGAATCTCCTAGGTTTTGAAGGACTTGTCTTCCAGTTCCTAGTTTTTCATACATGCTGGCCGCCTCTACATAAGCTTTTTTCGCAAAAAGTTTATTTGCTCTTTCAAGAAGCTGTACGTTCTGTGCAAAACCTATTGTGGTGATGCCAAAAACAAAGAATAAAATTAAATACTTTTTCATTCTATTAGCTTTAAAAGAATCTAGGTGATTTATCGATTCCCATTCCGAACAGATCAATATCAAACAGTAACATTATTTCGTGGGTTCCATTATTAAATCTGCCCAAATTTGAAACGGTATGGTCATATGCATATCCTATTCGCAGTGCCCTATTTATTTTGAAATTAACCATGGCATTCATTGCATCTCCAAAACGATAGCCTAAACCGAATTCTAATCTGTCATTATATAAAACATTGGCATTTAAATCCATTGACAAGGGAGCACCACCCACTGCCTTAGTCATAAAGTTTGGTTTTAGCTTCCATTTATCATCCAATTCAAAAATATAACCTCCAGTAAGGAAAAAGTGAATTTCTTCTTTACCTAATGCCACTATTCCACTGTCTTTTTCGAGATGTTTAGATTTAAGTAGGTTAGGGGCGGAAAGGCCTGCATAAAAATTATCACCGAAGAAAAATACACCCATTCCTATATTCGGAAAGGTCCTGCTTAAATTTTCACTAAAGGCTGGGTCTGGTTCAGGATCTGAATAAATGAAACCGTTATAATTTGTACTAAAGAAAGTAGCACCTGCTTTAAGTCCAAAGGATAATTTGCTCCAATCATTTAGGGTTAATACATAAGCATAATCTAGAAACACATTCGTTTCTTTAACAACATCACCAATTTCGTCGTGTACTATGGAAATTCCCCCTTCCATTTTCTTGGCTATTGGTGTATGTGCAAAGAACATACCTGTAGTCGGTCCACCAACAGCTCCTACCCATTGGGCCCTATAAAATGCCCCAAGATTTATAGTTTCAGGATCGTCCGTAGCGTAAGCAGGATTCAATATACTCATGTTATAGAGATATTGAGTGGATACTGGATCCTGTTGGCCGAAGATCTTTTCTGGAGTACCAAATAGTAATACTACAATAAGCAGGATCGAAATTTTATATGGATTATGATGCGTCTTCATGTTACCTACTTAAATAAACCCTCCCTTGTTTTGTTTTTCGCTCACCATCATTGAAATCCAAAATGTAGAAATATACCCCTGTAGGTGCAGTCCCACTACCAAGTGTTGAGTCTGCATCGGATCTTCCATCCCAATCATCCTTATTTATGTTTCCTGTATACAGCCAATTTCCGTAACGGTTAAATATTTTTAAATTGAAATTTGGATAATATTCTCTTAGATTTACTATTGTGAAATTATCGTTAATACCATCGCCGTTTGGAGAAAAGCCATCTGGTATAATAAGTAGCTTTTCACAATCTAAAACCGAAACAGTTACTACCAAACGTTGAAAACTTTCACAAGTTTTTAAGTTGTACACGCCATAATATGTTCGGCCATCTATTAAAGATTCATTTTCCGACAAAATCGTTCCTCCTTCTGCAGTGTCATACCAAACAACGGATTGACTATCAACTAAATTACCAGATAAACTAGCTATTGTTGGGTCATCGAAGGAGCAAAACTCATTTCCTCCTTCAATAATTTCTGGAGTCGGTACTTCTATTACATTAAATTCAACCTCTTCTAGGTCTAAAACTATTGAACTACAATTAGATGATACCGAAGTAATTCCAATAACCGTTAAAATTGTATTTCCTGAATTAGGAATGTCGGTATGAGGTATGGTAAAAGTTCCCTGACCGTTAGTAAATACTGCAGTTGAAGAATTATCTATTTCGTTAGAATCTGTTAATATATAATCGATAATATATTCTCCATCCGGTAATGAAGAGGCTCCAGAAATGGCAGCAAATCCATCGGTCCCAAGGCAAGGAGCGCCAATTGTAAGAGTGGCACCATCCAAATTTGGCTCACCAACAAAAACAACTGTTACGGTAGCTTCATCTTGAATATTACAATTTCCATTTGTAAGAACGGTATAAGTATAATCCCCTTCGGAATCAACTGCAGGATCAAAAACTCCAGAACCACTTGTTAGGGCTGGAGACCAAGTACCTCCAACCTGGGCGTCGTCTCCCAAAAGCAAAAATAAATCTTGTGTTGAACCGTCATTGCAAATTTCTAGAGTGGTATCATTTCCTGCATTAGGGCCTTCCAATTTTGTTACTGTAACCATTGAGGACACATCTGGGCATGAACCATTTCCACTTAGGGTATAGATGTAATCCCCAGAACTATCCACTGCTGGGTCAAATATTCCACTTCCACTTGCCAATGCTGGTGTCCAAGCACCCCCTGTATCGGGATTCCCCCCCAAGCTATCAAACAGGTCTATTGGCGAATCATTGGAGCAGATCTCGAGTGTTCCATCTTCCCCTGCGTCCAATTGATCTACAATCGTTACGGAGACCTCGGCCGATTCATCAGCGCAAGGCCCTGTTCCATTTACTGTATAGGTGTATGTCTCCGCTGTGTCTATCGCTGGGTTGAATTCACCGGTTCCGCTCGCAAGTGCAGGAGACCATATGCCCCCAGTGTCTGGGCTTCCCCCCAGATAATCAAACAGGTTGACCGCGTCTGCACTTGAACAGATTGTTAAGTTGCCATTGGTTCCTGCATCGGGTTTCTGAACTACAGCCACGCTGACGGTTGCCGATGCATCTGGGCAGGGCCCGTTTCCACTTACGGTGTATGTGTAATCCCCAGCGCTATCAATGGCTGGGTCGAAAAGGTTGGTTCCGCTTGCCAATGCTGGAGACCAGCTTCCCCCAGGGTCTGGGGTGCCCCCAAGGCTTGCGGTGAGGTCGAAAGCCGAGTCGTTTGAGCAGATCTCGAGCGTACCGTCTGTACCTGCATCAGGTTCATCGGCGATGGTTACGGAAACTTCGGAAGTTTCTGGGCCACATGGTCCGGAACCATCCACTGTATAGGTATAGGTTCCTGCTGCATCCACGGCAGGGTCAAAAATCCCCGTGCCACTGGACAGGGCAGGCGACCATGTCCCGCCAGAGTCGGGTGAGCCTCCAAGGCTATCGAATAGGTCCACGCTCGGGCCATTTGAGCAGACCTCAACGGAACCATCCATACCAGGGTTGGGCTCTTGAGCAACGGCAACCACCACTTGGGCACTTACTTCGTTACAGTCGCCATCCGCGGCTATCGTATATGTATATGTTCCTTCTATATCCACTGCTGGGTCAAATATTCCACTTCCACTTGCCAAGGCTGGTGTCCAAGCACCCCCTGCATCGGGATTTCCCCCCAAGCTATCAAACAAGTCTATTGGCGAATCATTGGAGCAGATCTCGAGTGTTCCATCTTCCCCTGCGTCCAATTGATCTACAATCGTTACGGAGACCTCGGCCGATTCATCAGCGCAAGGCCCTGTTCCATTTACTGTATAGGTGTATGTCCCCGCTGCGTCTACAGCTGGATCGAATTCACCGGTTCCGCTCGCAAGTGCTGGAGACCACATGCCCCCAGTGTCTGGGCTTCCCCCCAGATAATCAAACAGGTTGACCGCGTCTGCACTTGAACAGATTGTTAAGTTGCCATTGGTTCCTGCATCGGGTTTCTGAACTACAGCCACGCTGACGGTTGCCGATGCATCTGGGCAGGGCCCGTTTCCACTTACGGTGTATGTGTAATCCCCAGCGCTATCAATGGCTGGGTCGAAAAGGTTGGTTCCGCTTGCCAATGCTGGAGACCAGCTTCCCCCAGGGTCTGGGGTGCCCCCAAGGCTTGCGGTGAGGTCGAAAGCCGAGTCGTTTGAGCAAATCTCGAGCGTACCGTCTGTACCTGCATCAGGTTCATCGACGATGGTTACGGAAACTTCCGAAGTTTCTGGGCCACATGGTCCGGAACCATCCACTGTATAGGTATAGGTTCCTGCTGCATCAACGGCAGGGTCAAAAATCCCCGTGCCACTGGACAGGGCAGGTGACCATGTCCCGCCGGAGTCGGGTGAGCCTCCAAGGCTATCGAATAGGTCCACGCTCGGGCCATTTGAGCAGACCTCAACGGAACCATCCATACCAGGGTTGGGTTGTTGAATAATTGTTATAGAAACAATAGACGTTGCATCAGAACAGGGCCCGGTTCCATTAACCGTATAAGTATAATCTCCAGCACTATCGACTTCTGGGTTGAAAATTCCACTTCCACTTGCCAATTCTGGTGTCCATGTCCCACCTGATTCGGGCGTTCCACCCAATAAAGTAAATAAATCAACTGTTGAATCATTACTGCAAATTTCTATTGAAGCATTTTCACCTGCGTTTGGTTCGGGAATAAGGGTTACAACAACTGAGGAAGAAGATGGACCACAGGGGTCAATACCTTCTACTGTATATGTATAGGTGCCAGCTGAATCAACTAAAGGATCAAAAACACCAGATCCACTTGTCAATGTTGGGGACCAAGATCCACCGGTGTCAGGTGAACCTCCCAATATTGTAAACAAATCCAAACTACTATCATTTGTACACAAATCAATTGAGCCATCAATACCTGAATTAGGTTCTTGAATTATTGTAATCGTAACATTTGAACTTGCATCTTCACAAGGACCTGTTCCACTAACTGTATAGGTGTAAATGCCAGAACTGTCTATAGAAGGGTCAAAAATTCCTGTTCCACTATCCAGTGATGGTGTCCAGGTTCCACCAGTGTCTGGTGTTCCATTTAATAGAGTAAAAAGATCTATGGGAGCATCATTGCTGCATATTTCGGCTGAACCATCCTCCCCTGAATTTGGTTCAGGAATTATATTCACCTCAACCTCGGCAATATCAGGATCACAAGGTCCATTGCCTATTACGGTATAGGTATAGGTTCCTCCCACATCAATGGTTGGATCAAAAATTCCTGTTCCACTGGCTAAGACAGGAGACCAAGTTCCCCCGGTTTCGGGAGTGCCGCCTAAGTAGTCAAATAAATTAATGGGGGTGCCATTACTGCAAATATCTATTGAGCCATTTTCTCCAGCATCGGGTTCTTGATACACTGTTACACTTACAATAGAGGTGGCAGGTCCACAAGGGGGTGTACCTGTAACTTCATAAGTATAGTCTCCAGAGGAATCAATTGATGGGTCAAAAATATTACCACCACTATTTAGTGCAGGAGTCCAAGTTCCTCCAGATTCAGGAGCGCCGCCTAAAAGTTGGAATAAATTTACCGGTGCATCATTACTGCAAATTTCTAATGTCGCATTTTCACCTGCATTAGGTTCAGCAACAATTATAACAGAAACTGTTGCAGATGTTGGAGGGCAAACACTATTCTGTTTTTCTACAGTATAAGTAAAAACATAAGGACTTCCATCAACAGTCATTAATGAGGTATCCAGGTTGCCGTTGCCTCCTCCAGTTGTTGGAAATGGACCTGTCCATTCACCATTATTATCGGGGTTACCTCCTAGTCCATCTTTGAGTTTTACAAAACCTGAAGAAATATCGGTTTCGCAAATTAATATTTCACCATTTTCTCCCGGATTATTTATAGGATCTAATTTTATAAATACCCTAAACCTTTGACTACTTTCACACGGTGGATCCACTGTAGTAGCATAATAATCTTCATTATTGGAAAGCAAAGTATTTGGGTCGAGCGGAGTATTTGAAACATTTGTATTGTACCATCTAACACTACCAGAAACTACTATATCTGAAATGGTGGGTGGGTTATTTGGGTCGTTACAAAAAGTTTGTTGAGAATCTCCTGTAGGGGTGGGAACATAACCTACCTGCACAAGAACTGAAAGTCTTGAGGTTCTACATCCTGTTACTGGATTTAACTGATCTGCATAATAAAAAGAATCGTCAAAAATTTGGGTTGTAAGAGGAAGTGGGCTACCTCCGCTGGGAGTATTATACCATTGAACATCGTTGCCAATTGCAGTTAAATCCTCCAAGGTGGCATCAGCTAAATCTTCAACGCATACCCCTTGGAATGGTGAACCTAAAGGGGCACTGTAGATGACCACGTCCACTCTTTCACGTGTACCGCAACTACCAGTACTATCATCTGCATAATAATCTTCTCCATCTATTAATCCCTCGGTTGGTGAGTATGGAGTAGTGGATGTAGGGGTGTCATACCACACTATGCCACCACCATTATCCGTTGCTTGTAAATCTGAAATTAAAATTGATTCATTATCGCAAAAGGTTTGGACATTTTCGTTAATTGTTGGACATTGAGCGCTAACCGATTGGTTGATGCCGAAGCATAATTTGAAGAAAATGAAAATATGGATTTTAATAAATCCAGATAACTTTGTCTGTTGTGTTTTCAACACGATGTATTTAGTCATTTGATCGGTCTCGATTACCAAGCATTCTATTTAATTAATCTCCTTAATCCCTACTTGTGGATCATATTGGTACAAATAAAAACCATGATTTTCATAACCATTAGACCCTAGTTGGTATTGAAATTTTAAATTGAATTGTTTAGTTACTGAATTGTCAAATGTTCTGGTTAGTTCTTCATTTTGCGCAAGTCTTAATGCAGTATCGAAAATGATATCAAAACCATCTATAGCCTCTTCATTAGCTTGTGTGCCATAACGTTTGCTATAACTCCTTAAAAATTTTGCTTCGGAATTTGATACAATTAAAGGGGTGTTAGCCGGATACAGCATCTTTAAAATTCGGTACCTTTTTGTTGAAACTAAGGTTTCATCTGGAATGTAAGATCCATCCAATACCGCTAATTGCATTTGGTAATCATTAATCTTCGTTAACAGTAAATTTGTTACGCCTAAAAATACATTTGGGTCCGAGCTATCAATTATTACTGCATTCCCCTGATCCTTTTTTAGGGCTGCAGTTAAAAGGGATTTATCGAATATACCTTTGTCGTCGGTTTGAACATAATTCGGATTAGTTATTACAGATTCAATAACCTGAATATCATTCATTTGTTTTGGGTCGCTTACAACAACTACATTTAGATTTTTATTCTTTAGATAGTTAAGCAAACCTTTTTTAGAATCATCTGCTAATGGCCGTACACTTATAAGATTGTTATTATCACTACCAATATAAGACCAACTAAAAATTGGAGTCTTATCAACCGACTTGAGAGCTGTTTTTACCTCTTGAGATGGATTTTTTGGAATGATTATACCTGAGAAACTGTTGGAATTATTCGTTAAATCAGATATGGATTTGGTGTAAAGAGTTGCTTTAATTCCAATCATTCTTAATGAATCCATTGCCAAATTTGCACCTCTCATGAAGTTAGCATGAACATCGTCATTACCGTGCATTATAACTGCAAGTTCTACCTGTTTAGAAGTATTAACCGTCCTGCTTAAATTTACATAGCTAGAGGAAGAATTGGATATTGGAGAAACCTTTATTGAATTAACAGGCATTTTCAAGGTTGTCCCTGCCTTTAAGTTTTCAGAAACATGAGGGTTAAGTTTTGAAAATTCATCAACCGACATACCCGCTTTTTGACTCAGTCCCCATAACGTATCGTCAGGTTGAACCGTATATAATTCATACCCCTCAGAATTTGAATGGGTTACGATATTTACAGGCTCAGTTTTGTCTTCTTTCAAAGAATTCACTTCATTAACTGAAGTTGTAAGATAATTACCTTGATTGGTGTTGGGAATATGTAGAACTTGACCAATTTTCAACATTGGTTTTATGTGAGGATTTGATGCCTCAAGCTGCTCAACCGTAACACCATTATTTTTTGCTAGACTAAACTTGGTGTCGCCTGCAACAACAACATACATAGTAGCAGGATCTTTTGCATTAGACACGGTTATCACCTGCCCAGCTAACAATTGTCTTTTTATCTGAGGATTTTCATTTTCCATTTGTTCAATGGACACATCAAAAGCTCGAGCCAAACTAAATTTTGTATCTCCAGGTTTTACTCTATAAGTCCTGGTTGCCCTTGTAGGGTTTTGAAACTGAGTTGAATTTTGAAAATAATATGTTGCTGCAAAATTCTCGAAATGAAAAGTTGTGAAGAGGAAACAAGCTAAAAAAATGGCCATAAATCGGTTAAACCTAATTTGAAACCAGTTAGTTTTTAACGAAGTCATTATTATTAGTTTATTACTAGATTGGTGGCCTGTTGCTAAAAAGCGACTGATAATCAACTTATTAACAACAAATTGATTATATCGCTCCTACATAATTGAAACAATTATAGAACTAAGATAATAAACAAGTTGATTCTAGAGGCTTTTAGGTAAAGTGTTATTAACAATTTTATTAATAATCTAGCCTAATTTCACGATGTTACCATTGTTTGATGCAGATTTTCTAATGGCATCTACAATTATGATATCCCTTAAACCTTCCTCTCCAGGTACTAGTACTTCCGTATTATTTATGATGGCTAAAGCATCTTCATCCATTTGTTTAGCTTGTTGATTTCCCTGATAAGAAGAAATATTCTTTCCGTCACTGCTAGTAGCTTTCACACCGCGATATGATTGGAATGGTTGAACTTTAAACCACCCTTTGGTGCATTTGACATCTAAAATATTCCTATTTTCTGCAAAACTTGTTCGGCATGATGCCTTTATGCCTCCAGGAAACTCAAGATCGAAGGTTGTAATTTCATCAGCAGTAAATAAATCTTCCCGAATAATTTGTTGTTTAGCAGAAACAGAAATAGGTTCCAATCCTGTTGTGTATCTAACGGCATTTAAAGGATAAACTCCCATATCGAACATTGCTCCACCTCCTAATTTTTTGTGCTTTTTCCAATGCTCGGGATTTTGGCTTCCCATGCTAAAGCCCGCTTCTGCATAAATGGATGAAATAGACCCATATGGTTTCTTTTTATTCCAAGATATAATAGTTTGAGTTACTGGTTCGTGTTGCATTCTATAACCGATAGTGAGTTTGCGTTTGTTTTTATTGCAACTCTTTATCATTTCTCTACATTCCTCTTCATCCATTGCCATTGGTTTTTCACACCAAACATGTTTGCCTGCTTCAGCCCCGACAATTGTATATTTTTTATGTAAGCTATTTGGTAAGACTATATAAACCACATCAATTTCATTGTTGTCCGCTATTTGATGCATGTTTTCATAATTGTAAACATTTGAATCTTTAATGCCATATTTTTCTTGCCAAAAAGGGATTTTATCCGGTGAGCCAGTAACAATACCTTTTAATTCGCAATGTTGAGTCAATTGTAAGGCTGGAGCCAATAAATCAGTACTGTAATAACCTAAACCAACCAATGCTACACCGAGCTTCCTTTGCCGATTAGATTTGTATAAACCATATAGTGGTAGGGAAGAGGCTGCAAGAGCTAAACCGGTAGTTTTTATAAATGATCTCCTTGTTGACATATCTATCTTTTTATACCTATAAAGTACAAAAAAATATCAACCCAAATATTTGGCCAGGAATGGTTTTATTTTTTAATCAGAATTAAAACAAACCAGATATTTTCCCTTCCGGTGAAATGGAAATATTCTCTGCAGAGGGAGTTTCGGGTAAACCGGGCATTCTTAAAATATTTCCGGCAATTGGAATTATAAAACCGGCACCTGCGGCCAATTCAAATTCCCTAATATTGATGTCAAAATTTTCAGGTCGCCCTAATTGTTTTTCATCATCACTAAGGCTTTTTTGTGTTTTGGCCATACAAATAGGAAGATTGCCATACCCCATTTTTTCATAACGGTTAAGTTGTGCTTTAGCCTTATTGGACAGAATTACATGGTTAGCGCCATAAATGGTTTTGCATACCTTTTCCATTTTTTCTCTAATGCTATCTTCGAGTTGATAGGTTGGGGTGTATTTTGTGCTGCATTTTTCAGTAGCCTCAACAACTTTAGATGCTAAATCTGTGCATCCATTACCTCCTTCAGCCCAGCCATTATTTAACGCAACAGGCACCCCTAAACTATTACAATGTTGTATAAGCAAATCTTTTTCTCGCTCGGTATCACTCACAAAGGAATTAATTGAGACAACTATTGGCACATTGAATGTTTGTAAGCTTTTAATATGGCGTTCCAAATTAGGGAGGCCAGCCATTAAGGCAGCTGTATCCTCTTCTTTAAGTTCATTCAGGCTTTTTCCGCCATGGTACTTAAGTGCCCTAATGGTTGCCACTAAAACAATTGCTTTGGGTGAAAGTCCAGCTGCCCTACATTTGATGTTCAAAAATTTCTCAGCACCTAAGTCTGCTCCAAACCCCGCCTCGGTAACAGTAAAATTTGCTAATGCTAGTCCAGTTTTGGTGGCAATTATAGAATTTGTTCCTTGCGCAATGTTTGCGAATGGCCCTCCGTGGATTATTGCCGGGTTTCCTTCCAGGGTTTGAACCAGATTTGGTTTAATAGCATCCTTTAAAAGAACTGCCATAGCACCCTGTGCATTTAAATCTTTTGCATAGATTGGTTTGCCATCAAAAGTAGAGCCTATTAGAATTTGGCCTATGCGTTCTTTAAGGTCCTCAAAATCTTTGCTTAGGCACAATATTGCCATAATCTCGGAAGCCGCTGTTATGTCAAATCCAGATTCGCGTGGAATACCACCAGCCTTTCCGCCTAAAGCCACAATAATATTACGTAAGCTACGGTCATTCATATCCATGCAGCGTTTCCAAGTTACCGTGCGTGGATCTATATTTAAATTTCTGTTTTTACTTTGTATGTTGTTATCTATGAGGGCTGCTAATAAATTATTCGCCTTTTCAATAGCATTAAAATCACCAGTGAAATGCAAATTGATATCCTCCATTGGAATAACCTGACTCCAACCTCCTCCAGCAGCACCCCCTTTTATTCCAAATACCGGGCCTAAACTCGGTTCTCTTAGAACAACAACTGTTTTTTTCCCAATTTTGTTAAGGCCATCAGCCAAACCAATTGAAGTTGTTGTTTTTCCTTCTCCCGCAGGGGTAGGTGTAATCGCTGTTACCAATACCAGATTTCCTTCGGATTTATGAGTTATTTTTAAATCTAAAGGAATTTTAGCCTTATACTTTCCGTATAATTCTAATTGGCCTTCATTTAATCCTAGTTTTTCCGCTATTTCTTGAATCCGTTGAGGTTGAACGCTTTGTGAGATTTCAATATCTGTCATATAAGCCAATACTTAGTTAGTCCTACAAAATAGGAAATTTAGAAGACTTTTTTGGATAAGAATTTTCGTTTAGCTAAACAGCGGGTTGTATAATTTTCTATTGTAATGTACCAAAACAAAATTGAGAATTGCAACTACAAATGCTGGCCAATTTTCCATCAAATCTTGGTTTGAAATACTGAAAATCAAGAATGCTAAGCTTAATGGAAATAGAACAATCAGTAAAAATGGAACCCATTTGTTAAGTAAAATGAGAACGCCAACAATTATTTCAAATATATATAGTGCAGGAAGGTACGCAGCTACCGAATCAATAAACGCTTTTGAACTGTCTGGCATGGCCCCATAGCCAGTTGGAATGAAATGTAAAAATTGATTTAATGCGTACAGTATTAAAAACAAACCAAGAAAAATACGGAGAAATTTGTAGGTGGAATCGGTGGTTTTCATGTTGGATAATTTTAGAATGTTATAGTTATGTTTGAACAAAAATACACCGTCAATGTAGAGATTATTATGACATATGTCATAAAAAGGCGGAGCCGTTTTTCTGTTTTAATTCTGATGGATTTACACCATACTCTTCCTTGAAAATCTTAGAAAAATAGCTACGACTATTTAGCCCAACTATGTCACATATCTCTGATATTGTCTTATCTGTATTTTCTACCAAATGCCTTGCTAATTGCATTCGCTGCTTTTGAATATATTGATTTACCGATTTTTCAAATAATTTTTGAAACCCGCTTTGCAATTTGTTTCCATTTAAACCAACGTGTTGGGATATATCTTGAATTGAAATACTACCATGTATATTTTGATCTATAAATTCTGCCGCTTTTCGTATCTGCTTTAATTCTGATGTCCGCAGAATTTTTCTATCTGAGGTAGCAAGAAGATCATCTTCAAACTGCATTATTTGACGGGTTAGAATTAAATTAGATTTCCCTTCCAAATAAACACGTTTTAGAAATTCCTGCCCTTCAAATTGGTGCATTTGATCAAACATATTTGCCAGTTGAAGGCTATAAAATCCTTCATAATAGAATTCCTCATTTGCATCGACGTCATAGAATATTTTTCTAGTTGTCGGTTCTAGGCTTTCAAGTTCACATTTAGATTTTTCCAGAAACTGTTTTCTAGACAGTTCTAAGCTGCTAATTTTGGTTGTAACATTTTTCTGGAAATGTAAAATATGGCCATGGTTATTACTACTGGCAACCATGGCATTTTGATGCTGTTTTAGTTGGTGAGATTTTTTGCTATTTTCAAAACAATGGGTAATTGTCCCTTCAAGGCAATAAAGAAACTTTAATGGATGAATCTTGTTTACGATAAACTTTAACTCAATATCGTCATTGAAGGTGCAATCATATTGAATTATTCCCATGCCACTTTCAAAATCGATACCCATTACCGTTCCAGTACCAAAAGACTCTGGAATTACAAGTTTGTATTGATCGCAACTTTGGGTAAAGGTAGTATTCATGGCCTCTGCAAGATTTTCGATAACTTCATGCAGGGGCAGCGATTGCACCAAAAGAGTCTTCATTTCAGAAAATGTCAGGTTAGATTATAACTGCCTATTGTGTTAAAAATAGCAATTATTTTCAATTTAACATTTTACAGAAAATCCTCCAAATTACCTATAACACTAGTGTGGTAATTTGTCTCTCAATAAACCATAAATGAAAGTGCCGACCAATGCGGAAACAAAAAGTACCAAAACAGGGATGTAACCGGCACCCAATAAGGTAAAGATAGGTCCTGGACATGCTCCTACTAAACCCCATCCTAAACCGAAAATTATACCTCCTATGAGGTACCTAGGAATACTCATGTCTTTGTCAGAAAAAACAATTGGTTCGCCGTAGATGGATTTGATTTTAAACCGTTTAATTACTTGCACAATTATCACCCCTAGAATTACAGCTGAACCGATTATGCCGTACATTAAGAACGCATCAAATTTAAACATTTCATAAATCCTAAACCACGATGCAGCCTCAGATTTGAACATGGTAATTCCAAATAGCATCCCTATGATTAAATATATAAGTGTTCTCATTTTTAAAATATTATTGGGTATAATAAATACACCATAATTAAACCTCCGATAAAAAATCCTATTGTTGCAATCAATGATGGCAATTGTAAATTGCTCAAACCTGAAATTGCATGTCCTGAGGTGCAGCCACCTGCATATCTAGAACCAAAACCTATTAACAATCCCCCAATTATCAAAAGCCCCAAGTATTTAGGGTCAGAAAAGACAGACATTGAGAAAAATTTGTCAGGAGCATATGCTGCTCCTGCAGTTTCAAATCCATATGATTTTAATTCCTCAATGGTATCCGCAGAAATATGAACTGCAGGATCTGTTGTTAAATAATTAGCAGCTATATAACCACCAATTATAGTGCCTATAACAACTACCAAATTCCAACGCTGTGCTTTCCAATCGAACTTAAAAAACTCTGCCCGTTTGTCTGCACCACACATAGTACACATAGTTCGGAGGTTAGCAGACATGCCAAAATTTTTGCCAACGATTATTAAGAGAAACATAATAAACGCTATCATAGGGCCAGAAACATACCAAGGCCAGGGGTCATAAATCCAATTCATTTTTTATTTATTTTTTGCAATGTTAATCATAAAATTCAACTGTTCTAAAAAAAGGAGATGGAGTTAAAAACTTCCATCTCCTGCTATTTAGGGAGTCTTATAAGGGTTATTTTATACTTGTTTTCCTTTAAGCATCTTATTCCAATATAGATACGGTAACATATATTTTTTTAACATCCATAATCTCCAATGCTCTTTGCTGGAATCGGCTATAAGCATTTTCTTCAAATTCGGATCTGGTGTGAAATTATTGTCATAATCAAACTCTGCCAGTACCATTTTGCCGTAGTCTGTTACCAATGGGCAAGAAGAATATCCGTTGTAAGGTTTAAAATGACTTGCCTTATGCTCGATATTGGCTAAAATTTGAGCAACTATAATAGGAACTTGTTTTCTAATCGCTGCGCCAGTTTTTGCAGTCGGTAAACCAGCCACATCACCCACTCCATAAATATTGTCGAATTTATTGTGCTGCAGGGTGTGATGGTCTACATCTAACCATTTTTCTGCATTCACCAAAGTGGAATTTCTAACGAAATCTGGTGCCACTGATGGAGGCGCTAAGTGAAGCATATCGTAATGGATTCCAACGAGATCTCCATCTTTTTCTATATTCAAATCCTTATGGTTATACTCATCCTCATGTTCAGCCATTGCATACCATGCAATTTTATTTTTGCTATCAATTTTTTTC
Organism: Aegicerativicinus sediminis; assembly: GCF_015476115.1. Taxonomy (GTDB): domain Bacteria; phylum Bacteroidota; class Bacteroidia; order Flavobacteriales; family Flavobacteriaceae; genus Aegicerativicinus; species Aegicerativicinus sediminis. The sequence goes on from NZ_CP064295.1 coordinate 2,560,487, forward strand.
AACATGTAACCAAACCGCAGATTGATGTCTTTTCTGTCGACTACCTCTAATAATGTCTTTTTAATTTCCGGTACACCAAAAATCACGGTACCAGGAGTTGCAAAAACTACTTCAGTGTTATTTCGTTTTCCATGCTTTCTGAAATAACTTTCAGATAAATACATGATTTTTTGAGGGGCTCCACCACATTTTATTGGAGTTGTGGGTTGTGTAAAAAGGGCAGTACCTCCTTTAAAGTTTTGAAGAACTTTATAGACATATTTAGGATCTGTATAGACGCTACATACCTCATTTTTATTCATGGTTTCCTCTAGGCCTTCTACCAAGCTATAATCATAAACCAATCCTGGAGAAAGTACCAAATAATTATAGGATATATCTCCATTATTTGCAGTTGAAACAGAGTTGTTTTCTGGATTTAATTTTACTGCTTTATCTTTAATCCAAGTTGCTCCTTTTGGAATATAATCCTTCATTGGGCGAGAGGTATTCTCATATTTATACGTTCCTGCACCCACCAAAGTCCAAGCGGGTTGGTAGAAATGCGTTTCAGAAGGTTCTATTATGGCTACTTTTAGGTTTTTGTTAGCCCGGAGCAACTGAGCGGCTGTCATAATGCCACCGGTTCCTCCTCCAATTACTAAGATATCATATGCTGAATTCATCACCCAATTATTAATTATTTTACAATGCCAAAGGTACTTTTATGCCTAAATTTTAACGGTAACATTTGTTACATAAATAGCACTATTTTAAGAGATAATGCGGTTTTGTATTAATTTGGCACCAATACCCTAAATTTGTTATAAGGTACAAAAAATGGAAATTCTTAAAGCTTTTTTTGAGGCCATTGGTGGGACAATAAACTGGACCTGGCAATCCATTATCTTTCAGGTTCCTTGGTATGAGAATTATTTCTGGGGTTTAATTGTTATTTCATTTGTCGTTTGGGGCTTGGAAATAATTTTTCCATGGAGAAAAGATCAGCCTATAATAAGGAAGGATTTTTGGCTCGATGCTTTCTATATGTTTTTTAACTTTTTCATTTTTGCCATTGTTATTAGTGGTTTTTATAAGGTTTTAGAACTCGGATTCGCCAATTTGGGAATACACATGGATTCTCTTGCCATAATTAATTTGGAAAGTCTACCTAATTGGTTGCAATTAATCTTGTTTTTCGTTGTTCTCGATTTTGTGCAATGGTTCACGCATATTTTATTGCACAAATATGATGTGCTATGGCAATTTCACAAAGTTCATCACAGTGTGAAGGAAATGGGATTTGCCGCTCATTTGAGGTACCATTGGATGGAAAATGTTTTGTATAAACCATTAAAAACATTTGGTGTGATGATTTTGGGTGGTTTTGAACCAGAGCAAGCCTTTATTGTCCATTTTATTGCTATTTCAATCGGGCATTTAAACCATAGTAACATAAAGTTGACTTATGGACCTTTAAAATACATTTTTAATAATCCGGTGATGCACCTTTACCATCATGCTTATAAATTGCCTAGGGGAACTTATGGTGTTAATTTTGGGATCAGTTTAAGTGTTTGGGATTATTTGTTCCGCACAAATTATATTCCAGAAGAAAGTGGAACTATAGAACTAGGATATAGTGGCGATGAGGAAATGCCCAAAAACTTTTGGGGACAGTTGGTTTATGGTTTTGGCAAGAGAAAAGAAAAAAGCGGAGTATAACTCCGCCTTTCCAGTAAATTAAAATTTGCTATCAATCCTCGTTAGTTTGTCAACTATTATTTTATCGTTGTAGGGCATACATAATCTGAAACTTTTGCCCCTGCTTCTTTAAGTCCTACAATACCTCCTCCTATATCAATTAAATTATGGATTCCCCTACTTTTCAATATAGAGGATGCGATCATACTTCTATAGCCGCTTTGGCAATGAACGTAGAAAGATTTATTTGAAGGAAATTCTGCAAGATGATCATTTATAAAATCCAAAGGTGCGTTTTGAGCATCTACAATATGTTCTGAGGTATATTCTCCAGGTTTTCTAACATCAAAGATTTCAAGCTTTTCTTCTTTTAAACGTTCAACCACTTCCTCCGCAGGGATAGAAGTTACTTTGTCATATTCAAAACCTTGTTTTTTCCAATTTTCGAAACCACCTTTCAGATAACCTATTACATAATCAAAACCTACACGAGATAATCTAGTAATTGCTTCTTCTTCCTTGCCTTCGGGAGAAATTAAAAGTATTTGTTGCTTAACATCACCAATAAGTGCTCCAACCCATGGAGCGAAGCTTCCTTCTAAACCAATAAAAATAGATCTTGGCACATGGCCTTCCGCAAAATCTTTTTCATTTCTCACATCTAGGATTACGGCATCAGTTTCATTTGCTACAAGCTCAAATTCCTTTGGTTCTAAAGCTTGTGCACCACGCTTTAAAACATCATCAAAATCTTCATAGCCTTCTTTGTTCATTTGAACATTTAAAGGAAAGTATTGTGGAGGAGGAAGTAATCCATCTGTAACTTCTTTTATGAATTCATCCCTTGTCATATCTAACCTTAAAGCATAATTGGTTTCTTTTTGGCCACCAATTGTACCCACGGTTTCTTTGCTTAAATTTTTTCCACAAGCTGAACCAGCCCCATGTGCAGGGTAAACCAAGACATCATCATCTAACGTCATTATTTTAGACCTAAGACTATCAAACAAAGTTCCGGCTAGTTGTTCTTGTGTCATATCTGCAGCTTTCTGTGCGAGATCTGGTCTGCCAACATCTCCAAGGAATAGGGTATCCCCACTAAATATAGCGTGGTCTTTCCCATTTTCATCTTTCAGCAAATAGGTAGTGCTTTCCATTGTATGTCCAGGCGTGTGCAAAACCTTAATTGTGACTTTACCTAATTTGAACTCTTGTTCGTCTTCGGCAATAAGAGCATCAAATTTTGGATTTGCTAAAGGTCCATAAATAATGGGTGCGCCAGTTTCTTTAGAAAGTGTTACGTGCCCACTTACAAAATCTGCATGGAAGTGAGTTTCAAAAATATATTTAATTGTTGAATTGTCTTTTTCAGCCCTTTCAATATAGGGACCAACCTCTCTCAGAGGGTCTATGATGGCCACTTCCCCATCACTTTCAATATAATAGGCACCTTGTGCAAGGCAACCCGTATATATTTGTTCAATTTTCATAGTAATCACATTTTATTTTGCTTGACAAAAATACGCTCGGCTGTAAAATGAGTAAGTAACTTATGTTACAAAAAATTTAGAAATCCAATAATTCTATATGGTTTCGGTTCAATTGGATCTTCTTTTGATTCTCGAGCTTCTTGAGCAATCGACTAATTACAACTCTTGATGTGTGTAGCTCAAAAGCAATTTCTTGGTGAGTATTTTTTATTGTGGTACTTCTATTAACTATAGCCTTGTCTTTTAAATATTTCAGCAGGCGTTCATCCATTTTAAGAAACGCAATATTGTCAATGGTTTCTAACATTTCCATCAACCTTGTATGGTAACTTTCAAATACAAACTGTCTCCATGATTTATATTTGGCAGTCCAAAGTTCCATTTTTTCTATTGGAATCATGATGAGCTCGGTATCTACCTCTGCAACAGCTTTAATTTCACTTTTTTTATGCCCAAGGCAACAGGTCAACGTCATAGCGCAGGTATCTCCTCTTTCTAAAAAATACAGGAGCAATTCATCACCATCATTATCATTGCGCATAATTTTTATTGCCCCATTTAGCAAGAGAGGCATCGATTTAACGTACTGTCCGATACTTATTAAAACTGTGCCCTCTGGCACGGACCTCAATGTTCCTACACGTGCAATCTCTTCAATAAGTTCATTCTCAAAGAGATGTCCGTAATTAGTTTTTAGCATTTCAACCATAGTGAATGTTTAAGGCGTAAATGTGTTTAAAAATACTAAATTGTTAATTATATCTATTGCTAATTGTAATTCGTAATGTTATAGAAGTCGTAGATTTAATTTTCCATTACAATTTGCCAAAACTATTTATGAAAGCCTCAAAGAAATTGAAATTGCGTTTAAAGGATTTTCCCGATTTATTAAAACAAACATATATTAATTGGAATAAGGATGGCCCATGGAGATTGAGTGCTGTGGTGGCTTATTATGCTGTTTTGTCCTTACCTGGATTGCTCATTATCCTCGTTAATTTGGTTGGAGGTTTTTGGGGGGAGGAAATTGTTCGGGGCCAGTTAACCAATGAAATTACCAGTATTTTAGGAGATGATACCGCACAACTTGTAGAAGGAATGGTGAGTGAGACCCTTGATTCTGAAAAAAATATTATTTCGACCATCATTGGAATTTTTTCAATCATTTTTGGGGCAACAGGGGTGTTCTATCAATTGCAGATATCATTGAATAAAATTTGGAAGGTGGAAGTTGAGATGGATAATTATTTTTGGTTAATTCTAAAAAAGCGGGCCAAGAGTTTGGTGTTCATTTTGGTAATCGGCTTTTTGCTGTTAATTAGTTTTGTTGTTACCGCGGCCTTATCGGTTTTAAGTGATTATTTAAATAGAATGTTGCCAGATATGGTAGTGTATTTGGCTAACGCATTAGATTTTTTAATCTCAATTACAGTAGTTTCAACCTTGTTTGCCTTGATTTTTAAATATATGCCAGACATTCAAATAAGTTGGAGGACAGTTTGGATTGGGGCAATTTTAACCGCTTTGCTATTCGCCTTGGGTGAGCATTTATTGGGTATTTATTTCGGAAAGGCAAATCCGGGATCGACTTATGGGGCAGCGGGAAGTGTTGTTCTAATTTTATTATGGGTATCGTATTCTTGTTTAATTTTCTTTTTTGGGGCTGAATTTACTAGGGTTTATGCTTTGAAATATGGAATGATAGGTGAAGAAGAATTCAATGAGCATTAATAGATAACCAAATTTTTAAGGTAGCTTTGGCATATGGGAGAACATAAAGCAGGTTTCGTTAATATTATTGGCAACCCAAATGTGGGCAAATCAACTCTTATGAATGCTTTGGTCGGGGAGCGCTTGTCCATAATTACTTCAAAAGCGCAAACTACTCGACATAGGATTTTGGGAATTGTCAATGGTGACGATTTTCAGATTATTTTTTCAGATACTCCTGGTATAATTAAACCCGCCTATCAGTTACAAGAATCCATGATGGACTTTGTAAAGTCTGCTATGGAAGATGCTGATGTGATACTTTATATGGTTGAGATAGGCGAGAAATCCTTGAAGGATGAAAGTATGTTCAAAAAAATTCAAAATGCCAATATCCCTGTTTTATTGGTTTTGAATAAAATTGATAAATCGGATCAAGAAACCTTGGAATCCCAAATAGACTATTGGCACGAACAGATACCTAGAGCGGAAATTATTCCGATTTCAGCTTTAGAGAAATTTAATGTTCAAAATCTATTCGAACGAATTCTGGAATTGCTTCCTACATCACCTCCTTTTTATCCAAAGGACCAACTTACAGATAAACCAGAGCGATTTTTTGTAAATGAAACAATACGTGAGAAAATATTGCTCCATTACAAAAAGGAAATTCCATATTCTGTTGAGGTAATTACTGAAGAGTTTTTTGAGGAGGAATCTATCATTAGAATTCGATCCATTATAATGGTAGAACGCGAAACCCAAAAGGGAATTATTATTGGCCATAAGGGTTCTGCCATTAAAAGGGTAGGCGTTGAGGCCCGAAAGGATTTAGAAATTTTTTTCGGGAAACAAATACACCTAGAACTTGTGGTTAAAGTTAATAAGGATTGGCGAAGCGATTCCAAACAATTAAGGCGCTTCGGTTATAATAATTCTTAACATTCAATCCAATTCCCAATTGTATTGTTTTATTTAATTCTGAATCTACCTAGAAATCGGGTGTTAAAGATGATTTTTTTCCAATTTTTATTTTATATCGTAGGTCAGTTTCATAGTTATAGATGCAGTCTTTTCTTTAGATGAGGTGTTATATGTGCCGCCCCAAGAATATTCCTCATTAGAGTTTTGACCTGTAATTTGAAATACACCCATGTTTGCATTTAACAGGTCACCAAGTCTGCTGCCAGAATTTTCGGCGATCTTTTCGGCCCGAATTCGGGCATCCTCCGTAGCCTTTGATATCATTTCAATTTTTAAATCGGCTAGTTTTGTATAATAATATCTTGGAGGGCTTGAATATAATTGAACCCCTTGGTTCAAAAGTTCTGTTATTTCCCTAGAAACTGTTTCAACCTTTTCTACATCATTAGACTCAATCGTAATCGATTGGCTCAGGACATACCCAAGAAATTCTTCACCGATAAATCTTCCGTCCTCAGAATATTTAGATCGAGTATTTTTATTACTGTTAATGGCATTAAAAACTAATTCTTTATCGTTAATGCCTTTAGAATTTAAGTAGGCGGTTATTATTTCTTTGTCTCTCTCTAAATCTGAATAGGCCTGTTGCAGGTCCACACTCTCCTTACTGAAAGACCCGTCCCAAACAATAAGATCTGAAGTAAAATCGGCTTTGCCTAAACCGGTTACGGTAATAGTGCCATCTGCCTTGTTTCTGTTAATTATGGCATGCCCTAAAAGATAGGCAGCAATAATGATTGCAAAAGCAAAAATGATTGCAGTTAGTGCGCGTTTCATGGAATTGGGAAAATTAATTTTGTTTAATGTTATAACGAATGTTGTGAGATTTTAATATGTTCTCGAGGAAGTTTATTAAGGCATGGGATTCCTTGCTGCTAGAGCGACGGCCAAACCTTCCGAGAAAATAAAGCCCAAACCATAAGAATACCATTAACAGCATAAAAAAAATAGGAATAGCAATTGGCTCATGAGTACGGATATTAGAGTATAACCAAATTCCGAAGGTCATGAATAATATAGCAATAACGAAATGTAAAAACATGAAGAGCGTCCATAGCCCGGGGCTAGGACCCATAAGCGCATGGATTTGATGCGGTTGTTCATCTTGTGAGATTAATTCCAATTGAAGTTGGGGAGTAAACATTTCCCGTTTAACCCTAATGAATTTAATAAACACATGGTCATCCAATCGGGTAACTATAAGGTCCGATTGATTGGTTTTAGCTAGTTCAAAGGCATTAAGAATAGCTTTAGGTTCGGCATAAAGATCCATTACAAATCTTGGCCTTAGGGCAATTTCGTGGCTAATATCCATTCCCTTAAATTCTTAGGTGAAAATACAGTTTTTAGTTCGAATTCTTAGCAGTACCTTTGTGGCAATTTTTTAACCATGGGAATAGTTGCAATTGTTGGTCGACCTAATGTAGGTAAGTCCACTCTTTTTAATCGCCTTATACAAAGACGTGAAGCAATCGTAGATGCAGTTAGTGGTGTTACTAGAGATCGCCATTATGGAAAAACGGATTGGAATGGTCGCGAGTTTACACTAATCGATACTGGTGGATATGTTCGGGGAAGTGATGATGTTTTTGAGGAAGAAATAGATAAGCAAGTAGAATTAGCTATAGATGAGGCGGATGTAATCCTTTTTATGGTTGATGTAGAGTCGGGTATCACAGGTATGGATGAAGAAGTCGCAAATCTATTACGGAAAATAGAAAAGCCAGTATTTTTAGTTGTCAATAAGGTTGACAATAATAAGAGAGCTGAGGATGCGGTCGAATTTTATGGCTTGGGATTGGGTGAATATTTTACCATTGCCAGTACTAATGGTAGTGGAACCGGCGATTTATTAGATGCTGTAGTTGAGGCCCTTCCAGATGGAGAAGAGCAGGAGGAGCGTGAATTGCCAAGATTTGCAGTAGTAGGCCGACCAAATGCTGGAAAATCTTCCTTCATAAATGCATTATTAGGCGAGGATAGATACATAGTTACCGATATAGCCGGAACCACAAGAGATTCAATAGATACCACCTATAATCGCTTCGGTTTTGAATTTAATTTGGTTGATACCGCTGGTATTCGGAAAAAATCAAAGGTTAAGGAAGATCTCGAGTTTTATTCCGTTATGCGGAGCATAAGGGCTATAGAACATTGTGATGTTTGCATACTTTTAGTTGATGCCACCAGAGGTTTTGACGGTCAGGTTCAGAATATTTTTTGGTTAGCACAGAGAAACCATAAAGGCATAGTTATTCTTGTTAATAAATGGGATTTGGTTGAAAAGGATAACCAATCGGTTAAGAATTTTGAAAAGGCCATAAAAAAGGAAATAGAACCTTTTACAGATGTACCTATTATATTTATTTCTGTTTTAAATAAGCAACGTATTTACAAAGCAATTGAAACAGCGGTCGAGGTTTATAAAAATAGAACCAAACGAATTAAAACTAGTAAGCTTAATGAAATTTTACTTCCTGTAATTCAAAATTACCCACCACCTGCATACAAGGGTAAATACGTTAAAATTAAGTATATAATGCAATTGCCAACATCTTATCCGCAATTTGCCTTCTTCTGTAATTTACCTCAATATGTTAAGGAACCGTATAAACGATATCTAGAAAATAAACTTCGGGAGGAATTCGATTTTACAGGAGTTCCTATTACCATTTACATGAGAAAAAAATAATAACACCTAAATAACCAGTATTCAGTTATATGTAAATTTTATTTTCCAAAAAGTAAAGTTTATTTTACATTATGGAAAATTTGTTTTACATTTGAAATCTAAATTTATATTGTATGGTCACAAAATATTTTTTAGCCCCAAAGTGGAAGATACTGGGATGGATCATGTTTCTCGCGGGTTTTTTAACTGGATTATTTTTTATGATTTCAGATTATTCCATGGATTTCAAAGAATTTAAATTCTTTGCCATCGTAGGTTCAGACGATATGTTTTCTAAAAGAGAATTTTTCAAGTGGGTAGAAAATGACCCTATAGATGAGATTCTATGTCTTTTGGTAATTATTGGGGGATTGATAATTGCTTTCAGTAGACAAAAGGTTGAGGATGAATTTATAAACAAACTCCGAATGGATTCCTTATTATGGGCAATTCTTATCAATTACGCTATCCTTATCTTGGCAATTATTTTTGTGTTTGATATGGCCTTTTTTGATGTTCTTATATTCAATATGTTTACTACAATTGTCTTTTATATTTTACGATTTCATTTCTTATATAGAAAATATCTCACCAATGAAGAATAATCTAAAGGTCCAACGAGCCAAATTTAACTTAACGCAGGCAGAACTGGCAGACAGGGTGGGTGTGAGTCGACAATCTATTAATGCAATTGAGAAAGGAAAATATATTCCATCTACTGTTTTGGCCTTGAAATTTGCACAGGTTTTTAATACGGAAGTGGAATCTATTTTTCAATTGGAAAAGTTAGATTAATCTGATTTTCAATTGTTTTAAGATAATTTTAGATGTTTTAGAAATTCAAGGTTTTATATTCGTTTAAAGCTATTCATCAATCATCTAACTTCAGCCCCAATGAGACAACATTTTCTGTTGATCCTTATCTTTTTTTCCTTTTTATCATATTCACAATCCAAAAATTTCTCGATCAAGGGAAGTGTCTTTGCAGAAACCGACTCAATTCCGTTGGAGGCGGCCACAATCTATTTGGAAAGGGAGAAGGATACGACTTTGGTAACTTATACCATTTCTGATAATAAGGGAAGGTTTGAATTGTTAGGTAACACTTACGATGACCATTTGCTTTTAAGAATATCATCAATTGGATTTCAGCCTTATTCTAAAAAAGTTAAGGTTACCGATGGAGTGATCAATTTTCCGAAAATTTATTTGCCAGTTGCTAACCAATTAGATGTGGTAACCATAACATCTACTCCGCCAATCACCATAAAAAAGGATACTTTGGAATTTAATGTTAAATCATTTAAGACTAAGAAGGATGCCACGGTGGAAGACCTCTTAAAGCAGTTGCCAGGCGTTGAAGTAGATGATACAGGAGCTATTACTGTTAATGGAAAGCCTGTGAATAAAATTTTGGTTAATGGAAAGCCATTTTTTGGTGACGATCCAACGATTACGACACGTAATTTAACGAAGGAAATTATTGAAAAGGTTCAAATTACTGATACTAAAACAAAATCTGAGGCATTTACTGGAGAAAAAGGAGATAGCGAAAACCAGACTATTAACCTAACCATAAAAAAAGAAAATAATAAAGGAATATTCGGCCGGGTGGCCGCTGGTGCAGGTACAGATGATAGGTATGAATTTGCAGGTATTGTGAATTATTTTAATAACGACCGTAGAATTTCTGCACTTTATGGAGGTAACAATATCAATTCTCCAGGGTTTAGTTTTGGTGAAATTGAAAAAATGTTCGGAAATCCTAGTAGTGTGTCAATAAATAGCAATGGTAACTTTGTTATGGATGGCCGGTCTTTTGGTGGTGGGGCAGGGATTACCACTTCACAAAATGCTGGAGTTAATTACGCCGATGTTTTGGCAAAAGATATTGATTTGCAAGGCGACTATTTTTTGTCTTCTAGCGATAGTGAAAATGAAACGCGTAGAAGCCGAGAAAACATCCTGCCAGATAGAAGGTATTTTTCAAACTTTAATTCTAGCTCAATTGCGGATTCAGAGAACCATAAGGTTAATATGGGGTTTGATATTGAAATAGATTCTACCTTTCTTGTAAATATAGCTCCTTCGTTTCAGTTTTCTAGAAATGATACATTTTTCAACAGCAGTGAAGAAACATTGGATGAAAATTTAGATAGGGTTAATAGTTCCACTAGAGATTCCAAGGTGGAAAATTCCGGGAAAGACTTTCAGACACGGTTAAGTGCAACTAAAAAATTTGGAAACAAAGGTGGATTTATAAAAGGTAATATCAATACGCGTTTAGGCAATACTGAGATTGATGATTTTCTTTATTCTGAAACACTATTTGAAAGTGGCCAAGAGGATATCATTAGGGATCAATACAGTGATGAACTTCGCAATAATCAATTTTTTGATGGTCAACTAACATTTCGTGTTCCGTTAATAGCCAAAAAGTTGTTTGCCAATATCAAATTCGGCCAGCGAAATGAAATCACGGAGAATATACGTAGCACGTACGATTTCAATGAAACTACACAAGAATATTCAGATTTCAACACTCTGTTGAGTACTAATTTTACTTACAGGGATTATAAGAGTAAACCGGAAATTGGATTAGAATATAGTGGTGAGAAACTGTCTATTCGTGGAAATGTCGGTTGGGCAATGAGAAAACTAGAATCTGAAGATATATTAAGACCTCAAACTAATTTAAGTAGGAACTTTGATGCCGTTGAATTAGAAGCGAATGTCAGTTATAGATTCAGTTCAAAAGCATCAATTTACACTACCTATCAACTAAGCAATAATCCCCCACAATTAAGACAACTGCAGGCTTTTCAAGACATTTCTGATCCTTTGAATGTGATTATAGGTAATCCAAACTTAAAACCCGAAAATAATCACAGGTTCTATTTAGGTTTCAACAATTTCGATTTTCAAAAAAGAACAGGAATTTTTGCTCATTTGTTTGGAAACTATTATGATAATCGGGTAATTTCTAAAACAGTTGTTGATTCCGAAACTTTGGCCCGAACAACAACCTATGAAAATGTTTCTGGAAATTACAATGTTGGGGGAAATATCTCAGGTAGTAAAACCATTAATTTGGATACCCTAAGGACTCTAAGGGTAAGGGTAAGTGCTTTTGCAAATTTAAATAAAAACATCAACTATAATAACGACATTCAATATGCTTCGGTGAGCAAAACAATTACTCCCAATGTTCGCTTGGCATTCAATTGGAAGGATGTAATGGAATTTGAACCTAATTACTCAATTAGTTTTACCAATACTTCTTTTGATATTTCAGATTTTGAAGATAGGAACTTCACAAGGCACACTTTAGGCATTCGTACTGAGAGTTATATACCCAAAGGTTTTGAGTGGCGCAATGACATTAGTTTTAACTATAATCCTAACATTTCAGGAGACTTTCAAAAGAGTTATTGGAGTTGGAATTCTACATTAGATTATAATTTCCACAATGATAGGGCAACCTTATCCTTAAAAGTCTATGATTTATTGAACCAAAATAATAATGCCAGAAGAACCTCTTCAGAAAACTTTATACAGGATGAGGAAAGTACAGTCTTAAGACGCTATTTTATGCTAAGTTTCAGTTGGAAGTTCAATACATTAGGTAAAAAAGGTGAAGTAGGAAGAAGTCGATTCTTCGTTTTTTAAGGGTCTACCAACTACCACCGGCTCCGCCACCGCTAAAGCCTCCACCACCGAAGCCTCCACCAAAACCTCCGCCTCCAAAACTGCCACCGCCGAAGCCTCCACCACCGATTCGGCCTCCGCCTCTATAATTTCCACGGCCCATATTGCTTAAGATAATGGCTTCGAGGATATCCATCCCGGTAGATCTATTTCCTCGATTATTGCCACGTCCTCCTCCTCGTTTCTTGGAAATAGCTATAATAAAAATGATAAAGAATATGATGAGGAAAAAAATGAAGCCAAATGGAAATTCTTCACCTTCTATTGGTCGAGTGCCTTGAAATTCCCCATTTAGAACCTCAAAAATTGCATCTGCACCCTTATCCAATCCTGCGTAGAAGTTTCCTAACCTAAATTCTGGAATAATGATGTTCCTTATGATTTCGCCATTTATCCCAGCGGTTAACCTAGGCTCAACCCCATAGCCCGGAGCAATCCAAATTTTGCGATCATCTTTAGCTAAAAGTATAAATACTCCGTTATCTTCTTTTGCCTGGCCAACACCCCATTCATGTCCCCATTTTGGTGCTAACAGGCCTATGTTTTCACCCTTTGTAGTACTGATAATTGCCACCACAATTTGGGTGGAGGTAGTATCTGAATATTTTATAAGTTTTTGTTCTAACGAAGATTTTTCAAAACCAGAAAGCAAATTTATGTAATCATAAACGCTAGTCTGTTCTTTGGGTTTAGGCGGAATATCAAATTGGGCTAAACAAGTAGTTGTAAATGCCAGCCATATCAATAAAACAGAGGAAAAGTGTTTTTTAAAGATCACTTCCAAAGGTTATTTCGTTGCTTAATTCATTGGTATCATCCTCGCGATAAGGAAAATGTTTTTTTAATTGTTTGCCAGCCATACTTATTCCAGCTATTAAACCATCCTTAAAATTCCCTTTTTTGAAATGTTTGAGCATAGCATCCCGTGTACTGTCCCAAAAATTAGTTTCAACTTTATTGTTTATTCCCTTATCACCATAGATTACAAAGTTTCTATCGTCTACCGCCACATATATTAGCACAGCATTATCCTCTTTTGTATTATCCATCTTTAGAAAATGGAATATCTCCATCGCACGATCAAAAGAATCAATAGGAGAGGTGCGTTCTATATGCACCCTAATTTCGCCTGATGTATCTAATTCCGCTACTCGTATGGCTTCAATAATTTCCTCTTCCTGAGATTTACTTAGAAAATCTTCAATATCGGACATGGGTAATGAGGTTTAAGAATCGAAATCGAAGTCAACTTCAACAGGCTTTTCAGCTCCTGCCTCAGCGTCGAAATATGGCTTTCCTTCAAAATTCAGAATTCCTGCCAATATTGAATTCGGAAAGGTCTTTACATGGTTGTTGTAAGGTTTTATTGCCTCATTATAACGAACCCTGGCGGTTTGGATGGTGTTTTCCGTACTTGTTAATTCATCTTGTAATTTCAGGAAGTTTTGATTAGCTTTTAAATCAGGATATCGCTCCACGGTTACCAAAAGCCTAGAAAGAGCACCACTTAATTGGCCTTGGGCTTCATTAAATGCCTGTAGTTGTTCTGGTGTAATGTTTTCTGGATTTATAGTAGTTTGGGTTGCTCTAGCTCGTGCATCGATTACATCCTTCAAGGTATTGCGTTCAAAATCCGCAGCTCCTTGAACGGTCTTGACTAGGTTGCCGATAAGGTCATTCCTCCTTTGGTAGGCCGTTTGAACATTTCCCCAAGCTTCACTGACATTTTCATTAAGTTGCACTGCGGTGTTGTTGAAACCCACTGCCCATTGATAAATAATGAATGCAAAAACAGCCAGTATTATTACTGGGATAAGCCATTTTTTCATAAGATTAAGTTTAAAGTTGGTTTTTGATTTTAATAAGTTGTGACTTGATAGATTCTAATTTACTAATAATTTCATAATTGGATAAGGCCTTTTTGCGGTCCTCTTTTAAATGAGTTTTAGCGCCATCTAAAGTGAACCCTCTCTCTTTAACTAGATGGTAAATGAATTTAAGGTTTTTAATATCCTCTGGAGTGAATTTTCTATTACCCTTAGCATTTTTCTTGGGCTTCAAAATATCAAATTCCTTTTCCCAAAAACGTATTAATGAGGTATTTACATCAAAGGCTTTAGCGACTTCACCAATACTGTAATAACGCTTTTCTGGAAGTTCAATAAACATAATTTAATCTAGAGATTGATTTTCTAGTGAGGCTTTCTCTAGCAATTTACTAAATTCTTCTGCAGAAAGGTTGCCGTAATAGAAGTTTATTGGATTAATGCGATCATCGTCCTTAAATATCTCATAATGAAGATGTGGTGCTTCTGAGCGACCAGTACTACCAACAAAGCCGATTAAATCTCCACGCTTAACTTTCTGGTTTGCTCTTACGTTGTATTTATAAAGATGAGCATATAGAGATACATATCCATAACCATGGTCAATGCGTATATGATTGCCATATCCAGTAGATTTATTATCAGCCCTAGTTACAATGCCATCTCCTGTAGCATAAACAGGGGTTCCTCTTGGAGAGGTAAAATCCATTCCCCAATGAAACTTTCTAACTTTTGTAAATGGATCGGTGCGATAACCGTAACCTGAAGCCATACGAGTTAGGTCTTCATTGTTTACTGGTTGAATTGCTGGGATGCTTGCAAGAAATTTTTCTTTATCCTTTGCCAGTTTTGCTATTTCGTCCAAAGAACGAGATTGAACCACAATGGCTTTTTGTAATTGATCTAATCTCTTGTGGGTTTCAATTATCATTTCAGAATTATCGAACCCCTCATAATCCTTATATCGATTAACACCTCCAAAACCAGCACGACGTTGCTCTAATGGAATTGGATTTGCCTCAAAATAAAGTCGGTAAATTGTGTTATCCCTTTCCTCAACATTTTCAAGAGCACCGAAGGCATCTTCAACCCGCTTATTTAGCAGGTTATATTGCAATTGCATGTTCTGCAATTCGCGCTTCATTGCTTTTTCCTTTGGGGATTCAACGAATTGTCCAGCTATAAAAACGAATAAAAAACCAAATAGGGCAGAAGCCAATAAGAAAACCGTAGCGTATTTAAAAGTGGTCCTTTTTTTTCGCTCAATTTTCCTATAAGACAGGGTGTCTGGGTCGTAATAATATTTAACCTTACTCATTTAGTTCAGTGGATTTGGACTTCAATATTAAAGGGAAGTCCACAAGCAAACAAAGCTAAAAAAATATTTTCACTTAAGAATTCGTGAAAGTAACGACAAAAGTTTATTCACAGATAGGTCTATGCCCCTTTTTAACAATATATTTGCACAGAATTTGAATTTTAATTGCCGGAAAGTATCCCAAAATAGAATTATGAAATCGAAGGAAATTAGAGAGACATTTTTAGATTTTTTCAAGAATAAAGAACATAAAATCGTCCCTTCGTCTCCCATGGTGGTGAAGGATGATCCTACCTTAATGTTTATCAATTCTGGTATGGCTCCTTTTAAGGAATATTTTCTTGGCAATGGGAAACCTCCTGCAGTTAGAATAGCAGATACCCAAAAATGTTTGCGTGTATCGGGTAAGCATAACGATTTGGAAGAAGTTGGCTACGATACCTATCACCATACTTTTTTTGAAATGATGGGTAATTGGAGTTTTGGTGATTATTTTAAAAAAGAAGCGATTGAATGGGCCTGGGAGCTTTTAACTGAAGTTTTCAAAATTTCAAAAGATCAACTTTATGTGACCGTTTTTGAAGGTTCTGATGATGAGGACAAATTGCCTATGGATGAAGAGGCATATGCCTTTTGGTCTGAATTTGTTTCTCCCGACCGCATTTTAAAAGGAAATAAAAAAGATAATTTCTGGGAGATGGGTGATCAGGGACCTTGTGGACCATGTAGTGAAATTCACGTAGATATTCGACCTTTATCCGATAGACAACAAGTTTCGGGAAGCGAGTTGGTTAATAAAGACCACCCTCAAGTTGTTGAAATATGGAATCTTGTTTTTATGCAGTATAACCGTAAGGCAAATGGAAGTTTGGAACCTTTGCCAGAAAAGCATATCGATACTGGTATGGGTTTCGAACGGTTATGCATGGTATTGCAGCAAAAGACTTCTAACTACGATACGGATGTTTTTACTCCACTTATTGAGTGGTTAGAAGATCACACTAACATAAAATATGGATCCGATGAGAAATCAGATATCGCAATGCGAGTGGTTTGTGACCATATACGCACGGTGGCTTTTGCTATTGCTGATGGACAATTACCTTCCAATACTGGTGCGGGTTACGTAATACGACGAATTTTAAGAAGAGCAATTCGCTATGGGTTTACTTTTTTGAAACAAGAAGATCCATTCATGTTCAAATTGGTAAACGTGCTCTCTGCTAATATGGGTGATGCTTTTCCAGAATTAAAAGAGCAGCAACATCTTATTGAAAATGTTATCCGTGAAGAAGAACATGCTTTTTTGAGAACTTTGGAGCAAGGATTAAGTATGTTGAACAAAGTCATGGCTGAAAATTCCGGAAAAAGTTTATCCGGCACTAAAGTATTTGAACTTTATGACACTTTTGGATTTCCAGCAGATTTAACCGCATTGATATTGCGTGAGAATGGACTGGAATATGACCATCAAGGGTTTGAAAAAGCTATGAAGGAACAAAAAGACAGATCCCGTGCTGCAGGTGAATCTAAAACTGGCGACTGGATTGAAGTTTCTTCCCAAAAGGAAGAGGGATTTGTTGGCTACGATCAGCTTACTGCTGATGTGAAGATTTTACGGTATAGAAAAGTCGAGTCCAAGAAAGATGGAGTTTTATACCAATTGGTATTTAATAAAACACCCTTTTATCCGGAAGGTGGCGGACAAGTCGGTGATAAAGGATATTTAGAAGATATTCATGGTGATGTCGTTTATATTTTGGACACCAAAAAGGAGAATAATGTAGTCATACATTTCTCAAAAAATCTACCAAATCATTTAGAAGAACTTCATATCGCAGTTGTTGAGAACCAACAACGATTTTCAACTGAGTGTAATCATAGTGCTACGCATTTGCTACACCAAGCATTGAGGGAAATTCTAGGGACACATGTAGAGCAAAAGGGTAGCTCTGTCCATTCTAAACAATTACGATTCGATTTCTCTCATTTTTCCAAAGTATCACAGGAGGAATTGCAAGCAGTGGAGGATTTTGTCAATAAAGCCATAAAAAGTCATTTCCCTTTGGTGGAACAACGGAATATTCCAATGCAAAAAGCAATTGAGGAAGGAGCTATGGCCTTATTTGGTGAAAAGTATGGCGATAAGGTCCGCACCATTCGCTTTGGTGACTCCATTGAACTTTGTGGAGGTACCCATGTCAAAAACACCTCTGATATTTGGTATTTTAAAATTTTGTCTGAAAGTGCTGTGGCTGCTGGAGTTAGAAGGATAGAGGCTATAACGGGAGAGGCAGTTAAAGACTATTTCAAGGAGCAAGAAAAAATACTTGAACAAGTAAAACAGTTGATCGGTAACCAAAAATCACCTATTAAGGCATTCCAAGATTTGCAAGAGGTGAATAATTCCCTACAAAAGGAAATAGAACAGCTTAAAAAGGCAATGGCAGGTGACATTAAGGGAGAATTAAAATCGAAAATTGAACAGCTAAATGGGATAAACTTTTTGGCAGAAAATGTTGATTTAGATCCTCAAGGCGTGAAGGATGTTTGTTACGAGCTAGGAAATGAATTGGATAATTTATTCATTTTGTTAGGGAGTGAAAATAATGGTAAGGCGATGTTAACTTGTTATATTTCAAAAGAAGTCGTAGCTGATAAAAAATTAAATGCAGGAACAATTGTTCGCGAGCTTGGTAAATACATACAAGGAGGTGGTGGTGGACAGCCATTTTTTGCAACTGCAGGAGGAAAGAATGTTGAAGGTATTGCGCAAGCACTTGAAGCGGTTAGAAATTACATTAATTAAAATTGGATTTTAGGACACGCATATCAATCTCTGAAAAAGGTGATTCTAAACTTAATTACAATTCTAAATTATTTGGAATTGGTTCTTGTTTTGCTGAGAACCTAGGTGACAAACTCGATTATTTTCAGTTTCAAAATTTAACTAATCCATTCGGGGTTATTTTCAATCCAAATTCCATTTGCAGACTCCTCGACCGTATTGTAAACAGTGAGCTATTCAAAGAAGAGGATTGTTTTTTTTTCAATGATCAATGGCAAAGCTATGAATTGCATTCTCGAATGAATGCTATTACAAGAGAAGAATTTCTTAATAAAGCAAATTCTACTTTAACTATAGCACATAATTTTATAAAGTCATGCACTCATTTAGTTTTAACATTAGGTACGGCTTGGGTGTATGAGCTCAAAGATAATTCTGTTACAGTTGCTAATTGTCATAAAGTTCCACAGGATAAGTTCCTAAAAAGATTGTTGAGTAAGGATGAAATACAAGATTCACTTTCCAAAATCAATGATTTAATTAGGGCTATAAATAATGAAGCGATTATTATTTATACAATATCTCCGGTAAGACATTTAAAGGATGGTTTTGTGGAAAATAATATTTCAAAATCTCAATTACTAGTAGCTTCATATGAATTTACTGAACAATTATCTCACTGGTATTATTTCCCGAGCTATGAAATTTTGATGGATGATTTGAGGGATTATCGATTTTATGCTGAAGATATGTTACATCCTAATTCTATAGCAATTGACTATGTTTGGGAAAAATTTTCAAACACATTGATAGCGAAAGATGTGGTCAATCTTATGAAGAAGGTTGATTCAATAAGAAAGAGAAAAAGGCACATTCCATTTAATCCTGACACTGAATCACACAAAGAATTTTTAAAAAAACTAGAAATAGATATAGAGTCTTTAAAGCAATTTATCCCAAACCTGGAAACAGACAATTTTTAGTTTAAATTTAATTTCTAAGAATCAATTGAAAGTCTTTCTACTAGCGGTTTAGACAGTTGTATATACAATAATTAATTGATTTGTAAGCTTATACTTTTTATTCTACGGTTTATCTTTTTAAATTGCTTCTTGTCGAAAAAATCCCACAAAAAAACGATTATGGTTTATATTTATTATGCTATTAATCAATTTTTTAAAGAAAGCGTCAATTAAGCTGTGTAAACGGATTTATTGATGCTTTTTTATTTTAAATCTAATGCATTTTTACACTGTCTGGTACCAAGACTGAGTAATTGCCCTTGTTTCTGATAACATCGCGAACTATGGAAGAACTGATGTAGGAGGTTCTTGATGAAGTAAGTAGAAAAACTGTTTCAATTTCAGATAGCTTACGATTTGTATGGGCAATTGCTTTTTCAAATTCAAAATCAGCGGGATTACGCAATCCTCTTAAGATAAATTGTGCTCCAACTTTCTTACAAAAATCTACAGTTAGGCCTTCATAAGAAACCACTTTCACTTTTGGTTCGTCTTCAAAGGATTTTTTAATAAATTCAATACGTTCCTCAAGAGAAAACATATACTTCTTTTCAGCATTAATCCCTACAGCCACAACAATCTCATCAAACAATTTAATGCCTCTAAGAATTATATCCTGATGCCCAAGGGTTATAGGGTCAAAGGATCCAGGAAAAAGGGCACGTTTCATACATTATTCACTTTAAAGACTAAAATTAAGCTTCTTTCTTCGTTTTTAAGGCTTCATTTATGGCATTTTCAAACAAATCCTCCAGACTAATGCCTGCGCATTCTGCTTGTTTAGGAAGAATACTAGCGGTAGTTAACCCTGGTACTGAATTAATTTCTAGGAGATGAGGTTCTCCGTCACTAAAAATATATTCACTTCTACTAAACCCTTTAAGCTCTAAAACCTCATATACCTTTTTTGCCAAATCTTGAACGGTCTTAGACATTTCATCCGTAATTGTTGCAGGTGTAATTTCTTGGGATTCACCATTGTATTTGGCGTTGTAATCGAAAAAATCATTATTGGTTACAATTTCTGTTACTGGTAAAACCGTTATATTACCCTTATAAGTAATTACAC
Source organism: Aegicerativicinus sediminis (assembly GCF_015476115.1). Lineage (GTDB taxonomy): Bacteria > Bacteroidota > Bacteroidia > Flavobacteriales > Flavobacteriaceae > Aegicerativicinus > Aegicerativicinus sediminis. The sequence goes on from NZ_CP064295.1 coordinate 2,580,756, forward strand.
CTACAGAAACTTCAATACCATCAAGAAAGGACTCCACAATAACTTGGTCGTCCTCTTTAAAGGCAAACTCAAAAGCTTTGTCCATTTCTTCTAATTTATGGACTTTACTTACACCAAAACTACTTCCGGCACGATTAGCTTTTACAAAGCACGGTAGACCAACTGCACCAACAATTTTGTCATAATCTAATTGGTCACCCTTATTAACGTAATAAGACTTGGCTGTTTTAATACCATATTTTTTCAATACACTCAGGCAATCACGCTTGTTGTAGGTTAATGCAGCCTGGTACATGGGGCAACTTGTATGTGGAATTTCTAACAGTTCTAAATATCCTTGTATATATCCATCTTCTCCAGGGGTACCATGAATGGCGTTGAAAACACAATCAAAAAAAACTTCCTCACCATCAACGTCTATAGAAAAATTGTTTTTGTCAATTTTATATTCTAAACCTTTGTCATCTACATATACCCAACGATCTTTAAAGATATGAACCCGGTATAAATTGTATTTGTCTTTACTTAAAGTATCGTAAACCACTTGTCCACTTTTCAGTGAAATTTCATATTCACTAGTGAATCCACCCATAATTATGGCAATGTTCTTCTTGATGGGGTTTTGTTCAATCATAAACCTGGCGTTTTAAACTCTTTATTTTTTTTGAACAATATGATTGTAATTTCAGAGTTAAGCTAAAATATCACTAATTGGTCAAATCTAAAAACTTTGGGTTTTTATATATTTGTCCACCGTCAGAGATCAATTAATGAGTTTGATAAAGTTTTTAACTAGTAAGACATTCCTAAAACAGATAGCCTTGGCTGCTGTAGCCGTAATCGTAATTTCATTTTTAATACTGCAATGGTTGAAAAATACAACCAACCATGGAGAATTTGTGGAAGTGCCAGATTTGACGGGAAAATCATTAAAAATGGCCAATATGGAATTGAAAGACCAGGATTTGGCAATGGAGATCCAGGATTCGGCAAACTTTAATCCAAATTACCCAAAGTTTGCTGTAATTGAACAGTATCCGTTGCCAGGCGCAAAGGTCAAGGAAAATCGAAAAATTTATCTTATTCTTAATCCTTCAGGTTATCGAAAAGTGGCAGTGCCAGATATAGTGAAACGTACTTTTAGACAGGCCAAGCCAACTCTTGAAGCCGTTGGCTTTGAAGTTGGTAAAATAACTTATGTGGACGATATCGGTAAGGATGTAGTACTTGGTATGAAACATGACGGACAAGATTTATCAAGTGGTGACTTTTTACCGCTTACCTCTAAAATAGATTTGGTTTTAGGTAATGGAAACCGATCTGATTAATTATGTCTGAGCAATTTCCTTTACCAGACGATTCCGACGACGAACTCTACGAACATTATGCGTTTATTGCTGAGAAAGGGCAGCAACCCTTACGTATCGATAAATATTTAATGAATTTTGTAGAGAATGCCACTCGTAACAAAATTCAAAATGCCGCTAAAAATGGCAATATTTATGTCAATGATGTTCAGGTAAAGCAAAATTATAAGGTAAAACCTTATGACAAAATAAGAGTGATGTTCGAGCATCCACCTTACGAATATCTTCTTACACCTGAAAATATACCATTAGATATTGTTTTTGAGGATGAACAAGTATTGGTGGTTAATAAGCCTGCAGGTATGGTGGTACATCCGGGACATGGAAATTACTCAGGAACACTTATAAATGCTTTGGTATATCATTTTGAAAACTTACCGAATAACTCCAGTAACCGCCCCGGGCTAGTGCATAGAATAGATAAGGATACTAGCGGTTTATTGGTAATTGCAAAAACGGAGGAGTCAATGACAAACCTTTCAAAGCAATTCTTTGATAAGGTGAGCGAACGGGAATATGTGGCATTAGTCTGGGGGAATGTAGAAGAGGATGAAGGAACCATTGAAGGTCATATTGGTCGGCATCCGAAAAATAGACTTCAGAATACGGTTTTTGAAGGGGATGATATTGATAAAGGTAAGCCAGCGGTTACCCACTACAAAGTGTTAGAACGTTTTGGATATGTTACTTTGATTAGTTGCAAGCTTGAAACAGGTCGTACGCATCAAATTAGGGTGCATATGAAATACATTGGCCATACCTTATTTAATGATGATCGCTATGGTGGAGACCAGGTTTTAAAGGGTACAACATTTACAAAATACAAACAATTCGTTGAAAATTGTTTCAAAATACTACCAAGGCAAGCCTTACATGCAAAGACCCTCGGTTTCTATCATCCTAGTAATGGTGAATTTATGAAATTTGATTCGGAAATTCCTGAGGATATGCAAGCTTGTATAGAAAAATGGCGACATTACGCTAAGCACCAAGATCTATAAATTTCAACTATCTAGGTATTGTGTTTTACTTTCTCAAGTTTTGGGTTAAACATTGTTTAGTCCTTAATTTTGCATTATATGAAAATCGATAAACTGACTTTGTTTTCCACTAACTTATCCAATCAATTGGAGCTATACAAGGATGTATTTGGTTTTAGTTGTATTGTAGAGACCTCTAATAATATCGGTTTTCAGATTGGTGAAAGCCAGTTGTGGTTTGAAAAATCCACTACCTGTCGTCCTGCTCATTTTGCATTCAATATTCCTTATCCATCTATACAAAAGGCTAAAGAATGGTTAGTGTCTAAAGGAGTAAATCTTCTTACATTTGAAGGCAAAGAAACTATCGAATTCCTAGATTGGAAGGCCCTAGCATTGTATTTTAAGGATGCTGATGGCAATATTGTTGAATTGATAGGAAGAAAACGATTGGATTATTCCTGGGATGGTATTTTCGGTGCTGACGATATTAAGGGTTTAAGTGAAATTGCAATCGCAACTACTGATATTGAATCCAATTTCCAACTATTAAATGGCCAAACCACATTGCCGATTTTCTCCGGAAATTTTGATCGTTTCTGTGCCGCAGGTAATGATGAGGGATTATTTATATTGGTAGATAAGAATAAAAAAGATTGGTTCCCTACCGGGGAAAAGGTTGAAATCGCTGATTTTAAGTTTAATGGCGATTACCATTTTGATTATATAAACGGAAAAATTGTATTGAATTAACATAATGAAACTAGTACTTTCACCCGCAAAAAGTTTAGATTACGAGACTAAATTACCCACAGATTTCAGTTCTGAAGCCCAATTTTTAAAGGAGGCGAAACGTATCAATTCAGTATTGAAGAAAAAGTCAATAAGGAGCCTTGGAAAGCTTATGGACATTTCCAAAGATTTAAGTGGCTTAAATTACGAGCGAAACCAAAAATGGGAGTTACCCTTTACTTTGAAAAATGCGAGACAAGCCATTTATGCGTTTAATGGAGACGTTTATCGCGGGTTTGATGCGTATACTTTGGATTCTGAGAAATATGGCTCCATGCAGAATAAGGTTAGAATCCTATCAGGTTTGTACGGAGTTCTAAAACCATTTGATTTAATTCAGCCGTATAGATTGGAAATGGGCACAGACTTAAGAGTAGGGGGCAAGAAAAATTTATATGAGTTTTGGAAATCCAAAGTTACCAATGCCTTGAATAAGGAATTGGAAAAAGATGAACTCTTCGTTAACTTGGCTAGCAATGAATATTTTAAGGCTGTGGATGCCAAGAAACTAAAGGGGCAGTTGGTAAATATTAAATTCCAGGAGCTTAAAGGGGATACTTATAAAACAATTGCAATTTTTTCAAAATTAGCCAGGGGAGCAATGGCTCGATATATTGTTGATAACAATATCGAGGATTTGGAAGGGTTAAAGGGTTTTAATGTAGATAATTATAGCTACAACGAATCTATGTCTAAAGACAATGAATTAGTGTTTGTTAGATAAAACTATCCCTTTTTATTAACGCTTATTTTTTCTTTGGTTGTAGGTCTTTTCTTGATATTTTTTTTACGTCGAACACCATAAGAACCTATGGCAATTTTTCCGCGTCTTGTTTTTTTGTCTCCTTTTCCCATGTCTATTGATTTCGTTCTTTCAATTTTCTTAAAATTACAAAATTGAATTTTTAATCTCAAGTCAGTTAGCTATTGTTTCATCACCATCATCCATATCCACCTTTTATTCATTCTACTACTGAGAAATTGATCGTAGGTACATTACCTCCTCCAAGATTCTCCACTGGCGAACTTTTAGAGCGGGATGTGGACTTTTGTTATGGAAGTTACTATAATAGTCTTTGGCTGTATATTGACGCTATCCATGATATCGGATTTCGATATGATAATAGTAAAGAGGCAGTTAGGGAACGTCAGAAATATTTATGGGACCATAAAATTGGAATTTGTGATATAGTTGAAAGTGCCAATAGAGCAAAAATCGATGCTTCAGATTTGGGTATGGAAGATATAGTTCTGCGGGATGTTATAGGATATCTTAAGTCCTATCCTAATATACATACCTTGCTATTTACGGGCGGAAACAGTAAAAATGGACCGGAATATCATTTTAGGAGACATTTAAAAGACTACGGCAAATCATTAACTCTAGTGAGTGATGAGATTCCACGCATTCATCAATTCTCCCTTGAGGATGAAATGGGTGATTTAAGAAATATTAAAACGGTATCTCTTATTTCAGCCTCGGGTTCTGCAAATAGAGCAATAGGTAGTTTACCATTATACCGTCAATTAAAATCTAAAAACCCTGCATTCAACACCTTCGATTTTCGAGTGATGCAATACATGGAATTTTTATAATTTATGAGAAAGCTTATATTAATGTTTCTCTTGGGTTTCTTTAATGTTTGTTTTACCAAATCCTAAATCTTTGTTCTTGTTTGGTTTTTTAACTTTAGGATTCAATGGCGTCTCTTGTTCCTTTGTGCGTTTAAATTTTTTTTTATCTGTTTTTGTAATTGTCATAACTATTTGATTTTGTAATAGTTATAATACACAAATAAAAAGGGTATTTCACTAAAACTATCTTAAAATTTAGTCTTTAAATGCAAAAATCCCGGTAAAACCGGGATTTAATATTTTTATTTGAAAATACTTAAACAGTAGTATGGTTATTTATACTATCTGCGAATGCTTCAGTTTCTTTTTCTGTTTTGTGTAAAGCATTTTTGGTCTTTCTAGAAAAACTTTTGTAACCGTCTTCGACTGAATGTTTAAAATCATTCATGGAATGCTTAAAGTCATCAGCTAAATCTTTGGTTCCATCAGCTATTTTCTTTCTTGTGTTCTTTCCGTTATCAGGTGCAAATAATAAACCTACAGCGGCTCCCACGGCGGCACCAGCTGCTACTAAACCAGCTAGTAATCCAATATTTTTTACAGTTTTCATAATGTAATATTTTTGATTATATCGTTATTTTCTCCCATTCTAGGGGCTTATATAAGATACGAAATATTAAGGACTTTTAGATTATTCATTATGAAAACTTTAGCATGATTTTTCTGATTTTATAAAATCCTTAAGTTATCCTCTAATTGCACTTATAAAAGAACTGATACCAGCAATTCCTTTATCAGTCAACATCTTAATAAACGCACTCCCAATAATAGCTCCTTTAGAAAATTCGGTTGCCTGTCTAAAGGTCTTTTCATTACTGATACCAAAACCGACAATTTGCGGATTTTTCAAATTTAAGCAATCAATTCTTTTGAAATATTCTGTCTGTTCATTACCAAAACCGTCCTTTGCACCGGTAATACTTGCGCTGCTTACCATATAAATGAAACTATTGGAATTGTCATCAATTTCCTTAATTCGACCGTCACTTGTCTGTGGCGTTATCAACAACACATTTGCTAGATTGTAATTTTCAAATATGGTTTTGTAATCATTTATGTAAACATCTAATGGTAAGTCTGGTATAATTAAGCCATCTATGCCTATTTCCGAGCACTTTTCACAAAACTTCTCGACGCCATACTGCATAATGGGGTTGAAATAACCCATTATCAACAAGGGTATAGTGATAGAAGATCTAACATTTTTAAGTTGTTCGAATAATAGTTCCGTTGTCATTCCATTATCCAATGCCTGTGTTGAACTGGCCTGGATCGTTGGTCCATCTGCTAAGGGATCACTAAATGGCAATCCAATTTCAACTAGATCTACACCACTATCCTGTAATTCGATTAAAATAGGTAAGGTATCACCAAGATTAGGAAAGCCTGCAGTAAAATAAATCGACAATAACTTCTTATCGGCTTTTAAAACGGTATTGATTCTATTCATTGTTGAACTCTTTCGTTAGTTTTTTAAGTATATTTTTTTGTGTATCAGAAAGGTCATTCGCTGTAAAAAGTGAAACGCCAGAAGCTCCTTTCTCCTTAGATATCCTTATGGCTTTTTCTAAATCTTCAGGATCGGATAATGCAGGCATATAGATACCCGCCATAATTGGATAATCTACAGTCTTAACGCCTTGTTCAGCTGCAAACCCTATCCAATTGATGTTTTCTCTATAAAAGTTATGGTATAGCATAGGAAATGCAGTATCCAAGTTCCAATCATTCCAAGCTTGGCGTACCATTTGCCGAGACATTTCTGGAAAAGGGAAGACAGCAGCAGTTAGTTTTTTCTTTTCCGAATGAACCATTTCGGCTATTTCATTAACTAAACTGGTAACGGCATTTAGCCTATATTGGCGCCATTCTGAACTTAATTCAGGATGCTCGTAATTAATAGGATCGACCCCAAAGATTGCTTTATAACCTTCTCTTGCAATAGGATGATAACCATAATCGTATTCTGGCATTTCAGTAGTCTGTACAATATCGTATTTCGGTTGAAGATCGGCACCTAAAATAACGTCTACATAGCGCACATAATCTAAATGTATTGAAGCTAAGCCATCCACGGCCATTAACTTTCGTACATTGTTTTTAATATGCTCCCTTGCTTCAGGATGAAATGGGCTCAACCATTGATAATAATCTACATAGGCTCTTTTTTCTAAAGAATTCTCACCATTTTTATTTACAGAATACCATTCTGGGTGTTTATTTGCTATAGTATCTCCAGGTCGATTAAGCGTCCACATCCACCCATGTATTTTAATACCCTTTTCCTTGGCTATGGGGATAATCTGTTCCAATATTTCCGGAGACCCATTAATCAGCGCCTCCGAGATGCCTACTTCTTTATAACCTTCAAGCCGATTCGCCCACTCTTCTGAATTGAATTCATTGCTAGCACCTGTCCAGGTTGAAAATCTAAAAGCATCCTTTTTATCTATTGATGTGGAGTCGTTTTTAGTTTCTTCAGTTTTTGTGTTGTTTTCTTGACATCCGAAAATAACCATGTAGGCTAGTAAGATCGATAGTGATTTTAATTTATTCATTCTTTTATTGTTAGGAGGCCACTTTGGTTGATTGAATAGGTTTTATTGTTGGCAGAATTTGAATAGGTAAAAAGATATCCTTCCTCACGCCTTATAAATTGAATTGGTATATAATCTTTTTGGTTAATTTTTACTTCATAAAATAACTCGACCTCATCTGATGTTTTTAGATTTTTAAGATTTCCATTCAGAACTTCCCTATACATAGTATACATTGCCTGTTTTACTTCCAAATCCTCTTCATAAGCAAATTTCGGATCTAGATTAGATGTAGAGTCTGAGAATTTAATATATCCCCACTTTTCAGGTTCGTGCATATTAATTACTTTTTGGTTGCTCCATACCCAATTGTATTCTTTTTTATACTCTCCACCTTCCATTTTCCGGTTATATCGGTTTTCAACCAAATCAAAATCCCAATTGACCCTAGAAAAATTAAGTCGCCAAATATCACCTTCTTTAGGTGGTAAAGAATCATATTTAAGTGCAGACAAAGGTTTTATTGGTATGGCCATTTCTACGGACCATAAAGAGTCGATGTCCTTAGGATTATTTAATGTCCCATAAATATGTACAGCCGTTTTAATGTTTTCTAAATTCCATGAATCTTCAGCCTTGCCACCAGCTCGATATGGCTTTGGTAAACGCAGATCCCAAACTGTATTTAAAGCATTTATTTCAATTTCTCCATAATTCATGGTTGTGCCCGATGGATCTATGAAAACCTCAAAATCATTGTTGTAGAAAATGACAGTATCGCGTTGTTTTAATGTCGCCCAAATGTGTGGCTCTTCTAGTTCGGCATACACGTATAAGAAATTATCATCCCAAAGCAGTTTTGCTCTAGTTTTATATTTTGGGGTTTTAGCACCTTCAATATCAATAAAATAATTTGTGAACCTAGAATTATCGTATGACTGTTCATTTGCTAAACCATCGATGTAGATTGTATCATTAGTTCTTGGTACCTCGTAGAATTTTGGAGTAACCAGTAATTCTGAAATATCTATTTTTTGTATGTCCGAACCTGAAGTTTCAGGTTTACAACTAATTAGAATATTCAAAAAAAATATATAATGAATTAACCTCATTATAGTTTGAAATAATTGATATAAGTATTTAAATCTTTATCTCCTCGACCGGATAGATTAACAACAACAATCTCATTTTCCTGAAATTCTCTTTTTTCGAGTACGGCCAAGGCATGTGCTGTTTCTATAGCAGGTATAATGCCTTCCAATTTACTTAGTATCATTCCAGCTGACATGGCTTCATCATCCGTTATCGAATGAAATTCTGCCCTTCCAGATTTATATAGGTGAGCGTGTAATGGCCCAACTCCAGGATAGTCTAAACCTGCCGAAATAGAATATGGTTCTGTAATTTGCCCATCATCAGTTTGCATTAAAAGGGTTCTGCTACCATGTATAATCCCCTCATGACCTAGTACGGAGGTTGCCGCACTTTCTCCTGTATCTATCCCTTTTCCGGCAGCCTCCACTGCTATTAGGTTAACATTTTCATTATCTAAGTAATGATAAAATGCACCAGCAGCATTACTTCCGCCTCCAACACATGCAATAACATGATTTGGATTTTCAGTACCTTCCTGTTCCATTAGCTGCCATTTCATTTCTTCAGATATTACAGATTGAAATCTAGCAACCATATCCGGATAGGGGTGAGGACCAACAACACTTCCAATGATATAGTGTGTTTCTACGGGGTTATTTATCCAATCGCGAATGGCCTCATTGGTAGCATCCTTTAAGGTTTTACTCCCAGAAGTTGCAGGGATAACTTTTGCTCCAAGCATTTTCATCCTAGCAACATTAGGTGCCTGCCTGGCAATGTCAATCTCTCCCATATAGACGATACATTCAATTCCCATAAGCGCACAGACAGTTGCAGTAGCAACACCATGTTGACCCGCGCCAGTTTCCGCAATTATTCGGTTTTTTCCAAGCCGCTTAGCCATTAAAATTTGGCCAATTGTATTGTTTACTTTGTGTGCACCTGTATGGTTGAGATCTTCGCGCTTTAGATAAACCTTTGTGTTGTATTTTTCTGAAAGACGTTTTGCAAAATAAAGAGGAGAAGGACGACCAACATAATCTTTTAAAAGTTGTTGGAATTCCTTTTTGAAGTCCTCCTGAGACATAATGTCTAAATAATTTTTTCGTAACTCCTCAACGTTTGGATAGAGCATTTCTGGAATGAAAGCCCCGCCAAATTCTCCGTAATATCCTTTTTCGTTTACATTGAATCCCATAATTCAAGAATAAATTGTTTTAGTAATGTTGGATTTTTTAATCCTGGTTTTATTTCGAATTGACTATTGACATCTATGCCATAGCATTTATTTGAAATCTCTGAATTGAAGAACATTTTAATGTCCAATATCTGTTCTACTCCGATTCCCCCACTCAAAAAGAATGGCTTGTCTGAGTTATAGGTATTTAAAACATTCCAATCGAAAACATATCCATTGCCCCCGGGTCGTTTACCTTTGGTGTCAAATAAAAAGAAATCGCAAAATGCTTCATATGGTTTTAAAACTGAAAAATCGAATTCATCTTTTATAGAAAACACTTTTAAGATTTCTACCAAAGGAAAATCAGAACGTAACTCTTTGCATAGCTCAGGAGTTTCATTTCCATGTAATTGCACTGCATGAAATTTATGTTCTTCTATCAATTCTGAAATTTGAGCTTTTGAAGCATTGACGAAAACAGCCGTTTTTTTAATTTCTGAATTTATTTTAGGGATCGATCCACTAAAATTCCTTGGGCTATCGGGATAAAAAATAAAACCCAAATAATCTGGTCCAAGGGCTGAAACCTCCTGTATATTTTCAGGATATTTCATTCCACAGATTTTAAGTTTTATATTTTTCGGAATTGACACTAATAATTCTCGTATAAATTGCTCATAAATTCTTTTGCTGCCTTACCTGCATCGTCCGTCTTCATAAAGTTTTCACCAATTAGATAGCCTTTATATCCAAATTCTGAAAGTTCTTTGATGGCCCTTATATTACTGATGCCACTTTCAGAAACCTTCGTAAAATCATCAGGTATTAATTTTGAAAGGGCTTTACTGATTTCCAGATTGACCTCAAAAGTCTTTAGGTTTCTATTGTTTACACCCATCATATCTATGTTGGGCATTAAGCATTTCTTTAATTCGTCTTCATTATGAACTTCCATGAGAACTTCCATTCCCAAACTTTTTGCTTGCTTAGAAAAGTCTATAATCTCATTTTTGGATAGAATTGATGCAATTAATAAAATCACATCGGCTCCATAGGCTTTGGCTTCGGTAATTTGATAAGATTCTATTATGAATTCTTTTCGCAATAATGGTAAATCGCAACTGGCACGGGCCAACATTAAATCTGTTAAGGACCCGCCGAAATATTTTCCATCAGTCAGTACTGACATTCCACATGCGCCAGCATTTTCATATCCTCTAGCCACATCGAAGACGTTCAAACTCAGGTTTATGACCGATTTTGAAGGAGACCTACGTTTATGCTCGGCTATAATACCATAGGTGCTATTTTCAATATTGTCTCTTAATGAAATAGTTTCTCTGTCGAACAACGGAAATTTTTCTAACTCCTTTTCAGAGACCATAGATTTTTTTAAATCAACCTCTGTTTTTTTATCTGCTACAATTTTATCTAAAATGTTCATGAAGCTTTACTTAAGTTTATTAATTCAACAAAAGCGTTTTTTGCATTTCCGCTTTCCAATGAATATTTTGCATCGTCCATACTTTCCAAATATCCTTTACCCGTTGCCGTCGCAATAGCCACTGCGGCATTGGCACAAACCACATTTTTTTGAGCTTCTGTTGCCTCATTATCTAAAACGGACATAAATATTTTGGCGGCCGATTCAATGGAGTCACCACCATAAATTTCCTGCATAGATAGTGATTGTAAATTTAAGTCCCCCGGGGTTAATAGCCGCTCTCCCTTATCGTGACTCATAATTTTAGAATCGCCAGTTAAAGAGATTTCATCATACCCATCCAGGGCATATACAATAGAATACTTCTTGTTTGTGTTCTCATACAGATATCCATATAACCTAAGTAATTCTAAACTGAACACACCTACCATTTGGTTCTTAGGGAATGCAGGATTCACCATTGGCCCAAGCATATTAAAGAACGTTTTTACACCTAATTCTCTCCTTATTGGAGCGACATGTTTCATTGCTGGGTGAAATAAAGGGGCATGAAGTATACATATACCTGCCTTATCCATTGATCTTTTTAAGAAATCCTGATCTGATGTGAATTTAATTCCTAGGTATTCCAAAACATTGGAAGACCCACAGGCTGAGGAAACACCATAATTACCATGTTTTGTAACAGGGACACCTGCTCCAGCGGTAACAAAGGAGGCCAGTGTTGAAACATTAAAGGTGTTTTTTCCGTCCCCACCTGTGCCACATAAATCGATTGTTTCAATTCCGTCGAATTCCACCGGAATACACAGTTCTAAAAGTGCATCCCTAAATCCCTTTAACTCCTCAATGGTGATGCTACGCATCATATAAACTGTTAAAAAAGAAGCAATCTGACTGCTATTGTATTCACCTTTTGAGATTTTAACTAAAGCATTCTTGGCCTCTTCAGTAGAAATGTATTCTTGATTAATGAGTCTTGTTAATAATTCTTTCATCTTCCTTCGTTTAACATAATTTCAACCAATTTTCAAGAATTTGTTTTCCGTTTGGTGTGAGTACCGATTCTGGATGGTACTGGACCCCACGAATATTATAGAATTTGTGTCTTATAGACATTATTTGTCCTTGTTTATCAATCGATGTTACCTCTAAAACCTCAGGAAAGGTGTTCTGGTCAATAACCCAAGAATGATACCTGCCAATTTGGAATTCACTTTCTAATCCAGTAAACATTGGATCATCATCAACCGTTAATTGCACTTCTGTAGAGACCCCATGAAATACCTTTGAAAGATTAATCAAATGTCCACCATAAACCTCACCAATGGCCTGTTGCCCCAAACAGACACCCAGTATAGGTTTGGTCGGGCCATATCTCTCAATTATAGGCTTTAATAAGCCGGCCTCATCAGGAATTCCTGGACCAGGTGATAAAACAATGCGATCGTATTCTTCCGGCTCATGCATTTCAAGTTGATCATTTCGTTTTACCGTTACATCACATTCCAAATCCTCCAAATAATGGACAAGATTATAAGTAAAACTATCGTAATTATCTATAACTAAAATACGTTTCATGTTATATAGATTGTGCCAATTCTATGGCTTTATTGAGAGCTCCCAGTTTATTGTATACTTCCTGTAATTCATTTTCTGGTTTGGATTCTGAAACCATTCCAGCTCCTGCCTGCCAATGTAGTTCATGATTTTTACTTAAAAATGTACGTATCATTATGGCATGGTTAAAATTGCCGTGGAAATCCATAAATCCAATAGCACCTCCATAAAATTCGCGACTTGTTTTCTCATAGCGTTCAATGAGTTGCAGGGCCATATGTTTTGGTGCACCGCTCAATGTTCCAGCCGGGAAAGTATCTGCTACTACTTGCATAGTCGAGATTTTATCATTTTTAAAACCAGTAACTTTACTTACCAAATGAATAACATGAGAGAAAAATTGAACCTCCCTATATGTCTCAACCTTAACGTCACGTCCATTTCTACTTAGGTCGTTTCTTGCCAAGTCAACAAGCATAACGTGTTCACTATTTTCTTTTTCGTCTTCAGACAGTTGCCTTGCTAGTGTTGCGTCTTGTTCATCATTCCCCGTACGCTTAAAAGTCCCTGCAATTGGGTGTATTTCAGTTTTTCCATTAGCCACAATTAATTGAGCTTCCGGAGAACTTCCAAAAATCTTGAAATTTCCATAATCAAAATAGAACAGATAGGGTGAGGGGTTAATACTTCTTAATGCCCTGTAGACATTAAATTCGTCTCCTTTAAATGATTTACTAAATTTTCTTGATAAAACTAGCTGGAAAACATCACCGCGCGCGCAATGTTTTTTGGCTAGGGCAACATGTTCCAAAAACTCTTCATCTGTAAGATTACTTGTGGTTTCTCCTTCAGTCCTAAAATTAAATGTGGCATAATTTCTAGATTGGATGAGATGTAAAAGAGCATCTAAGTTGTCCTCGGTATTGTAACAATGTGCAAAAACATAAGCTTCATTTTTAAAATGGTTGATAGCTATAATGTTTTGGTAAACTGAATATATTAAATCTGGAACTCCTAAATAACCTATTTTTTTGGAAATAGTTACATCTTCAAAATACCTAACCGTATCGTACCCGGTATAGCCAAATATTCCATTATAAATAAATTTGAAATCAGATAGTGTCTCCACTGCAAAACTATCAACGAATTCCTGAATTTCATCTACGATTTTTGACTTGTCTGAAAGCTTTTTTGTTCGATTAGTGCCATCTGGATAAGAAGAAATCAGCTCATCATTCTTAAGTTCAATTGAAGCAATGGGATTACAACAGATGTAAGAAAAGCTATTGTCCGAGGTATGGTAATCACTACTTTCTAGTAATATGCTATTTGGGTATCGATCCCTAATTTTGAGATAAACGCTTACCGGTGTTAAGGTATCGGCAAGTACTTTGGTGTAATGTGTTTTAAGATGATATGTTGCCATATGCGCTATTTAATTAAAAAAGGCCTGTCGTGAAAGACAAGCCTTGATATTTTGAATTAATACAAAAAGGATATGCTTCACGCTTCAAAATTGCGATAGCACCACCACCATGTATTAACTGATTTATTCATCTGATTTTATTGTTGCCTCAAATATAGAAATGAATTTTATGTTTGCAAATTTTTGATTTTAAATATTTCAATTTTTATTTGGTCCAATAAAAAAACCCTGCCAAATAAGGGTTTGGCAGGGTTCTAATAAATAGAAGCTATTAATCCTATTAGTCAGTTAAAGAATATAAAGGTCGGTTAGTTAGAAATCCCATTAACGGTACTAATAATATTTAAAATTCTCTCATTTTACTTAAGAGAATATTAAGTTCATTTAATTCATTTTCGGAAAAACTAGAACAAATTTCATTTTCAATTTCATCCACCAAAGGGTCTAATATCTCTAATAGTTTTAGACCATTATCAGTAATTGAAATTTGAACTTTCCTTCGGTTTTCCGTAGAAATTCTACGTGTTACCAAATCTTTCCTGATCAATTTGTCAACCAATCGAGTGGTATTGCTCATCCTCGTTACCATTCTTTTCTGAAGGTCTTGAAGATTTGTTTCCTTTCCTTTTTGCCCTCTTAAAATCCGCAGCACATTAAATTGCTCCATGGAAATATCATGGTTCTTTATGCTATCGGTCCACTTATCCCTTACCCTTGAGTAGGTATAAAATAGGTTTATAACAGTTTTTCGATTGAGGGGAAGAGGGGAGGAAACTTGCAAGAGCTCGCTTAACTCCATATACAACGTTTGTATATACAAATATAAGAATATTGCTTTAACCCTTTCTATTAATTTCAGTTTTATAATGTTTTGTTAAAAACTAATTGGCACGGAAGGAGATTTTTATTTTTAGGTATGAAACATAGTCTACTCGTACTTGTATTAATTCTCTTTTTAGTTTGTTGCAAAGAATCTGGAGATCAAACTATTGTGGGTAAGGAGACCTCTAAAAATCAAGTGGAGGAAACTTCTAAAACTACATCCAATTTCTCTTTTGAAATTGTAGATTTTAATGGGCTTAAACCGTATTTATCAACTGATAACGATTCTATTTATGTTGTAAATTTTTGGGCTACTTGGTGTAAGCCTTGCGTTAAAGAGATGCCTTATTTCCAGAGACTAGCAAAAGAATACAGTTCAAAAAAAGTGAAACTTCTTTTAGTTAGCCTAGATTTTCCTAACAAATATGAATCGCTTTTACAGCCTTTTATCGAAGAAAATAATATTGACAGTGAAGTTATTGCGCTGAATGATCCGAATTCTAATGCTTGGATCCCACAAATAGATGAATCTTGGTCTGGAGCTATTCCCGCAACAATAATTTTCAATAAAGATGAGCGTAAATTTTACGAACAGTCTTTTACCTACGAAGAATTAGAAAATCAATTAAAATCCGTAATAAACAATTAAACACATTAAGTTATGAAAACAGTTATGATTTTTCTCGCACTTATGGTTGGAGGTTTCCTATGCGATGCTCCAGTAAGTGAAGGGTATGATATCGGTGATAAAGCCACTGATTTTAAATTGGAAAATATCAATGGAAAGATGGTATCCTTATCGGATTATAAGGATGCAAAGGGATATATTGTGATTTTTACCTGTAATACCTGTCCATATGCACAGGCTTATGAAGATAGGATAATTGCTTTGGATAAAAAATATGCCTCAAAGGGATATCCCGTAATTGCCATTATGCCAAATAACACTGCGGCCAAACCGGGAGATAATATGGATGCCATGAAAACTAGGGCAAAAGAAAAGGGTTTTACATTTCCTTATTTAATTGACAAGGAACAAAAAATTTATCCCCAATATGGAGCTACAAAGACTCCGCATGTATATGTTTTGGAGAAAACTAAGGCAGGTAACATAGTTAAGTATATAGGTGCTATTGATGATAATTACCAAGATGCATCATCAGTTAATACAACCTATGTTGAAAATGCTGTTGATGCCTTGTTAAATGGAGAGCAAGTAAAAGAAACCAAAACTCGCGCAATAGGTTGTTCCATAAAGGCCTAAGTTTAGAAATAAAAATTTTAACAATCCGGGGTGTAACGCTTCGGATTTTTTTTCGTCTTTATATTAAAGAAATGTTAATTTTGCATCGAAACTTATTAGTAATTCAATGGCAGATTTAACACAAGATGAATGGGTAGAACAACTGAATAGCGCTGATGATGCGATGATTCTAGATATTCGAACCACTGAAGAGGTAGAAGCGGGACATATTCCCAATTCTGTTCAGCTTGATATATATAAAGGACAAGAATTTATTGACGCTTTAGAGGAATTGGATAAATCTAAGACTTACTTTCTTTACTGCCGATCGGGTGCTCGTAGCGCTCAGGCTTGTAAACTGATGGAACAACTAGGTTTTGATAAAACTTTTAATCTATTAGGAGGTATTTTAGAATGGCGAGGAGAAATTGAAGTAGGATAATAATTTAATATTCATTACGTTAACATTAGATAAAATTTGGTGATTACCTATGGTTAGATTGTCAAGATTAGTTATAGGATTTTTAAGTTTCCTTCTAATATTAGGTTGTATGCAAAGCAAAACAACCGAAGTTAAAGTTGTATCGCCAGACGAAATGGAAGCGATTTTGAATTTGGAGGAAGTTCAATTAGTAGATGTTCGAACTTCTGATGAATTTGCTGTAGAATCTATTCCTGGATCACAAAATATCGATTTTGAATCCCCAACCTTTGAAGAGGATATTGATAAATTAGATAAGACCAAGCCCGTTCTTCTTTATTGTAATGCCGGTAAACAAAGTGCCAAATGCGCAAAAAAACTGTTGGATGCTGGCTTCATAAAAATTTATGATTTGGAGGGAGGCATTACGAAATGGAAATATAAAGGAGGACATATAAAGCAACGATCTTAAAATTTAGATTAGAACCAGCAATTGCTGGTTTTTTTATGACTTTAATTTTGTGATAGCTTTAAGGCTTCTTTCTTATTCTTCTTATATTTTTGTTCTATAACTAAACCTTTTCGTCATCCCAGACGTTCTTATGATTTACAAATGGTAAGATTTACACTTTCCTTGTTCGTTGCTATCGTATTTACTTTTTCAGGAAACGGACAAATACTTGACCCTGTAAAATGGGAAAGCTCAGTTGAAAAAATAAATGACTCAACCTACAAATTAATTTCAGTTGCACACATAGATGATGGCTGGCATCTCTATTCACAAAGTGTTCCGGAAAATGGTCCTATACCGACCACCTTTTCTTATCCAGAATCGGATAGCATAAAACTTTTAAATGAAACTATTGAAGATATAGGAACAACTGTCATGGATCCCGTTTTCAATATGGAAATTAAATATTTTGATGAAACTGCGAAATTCGAACAGACTGTAGTTGTTAGTGGGGATGTTTCAAATTCAATTACTGCCGAGGTAGAATATATGGTTTGTGATGAAAGCCGATGCTTACCTCCAACTTATAAGGATTTGGTTTTTCAATTAAGCAATGACACTAAATCCTCGTCAATAGATTTTAATACAATTGATGACAATTCAGTAAAAGATTCGGTGCTTAATTCGACCGCTGATTCTGAAGAATTTACACTTCCTTCTGAGGAACCAAAAAAAGGGCTTTGGGCTATTTTTATTATAGCTTTTTTATCTGGATTTGTCGCCTTACTTACTCCTTGTGTTTTTCCAATGATTCCAATGACAGTAAGCTTCTTTATTAAGCAAAGTCCAACCAAAGCTACAGGAATTAAAAATGCAGTTATTTATGGGCTTTCCATAGTAGTGATATATGTAGTGTTAGGTACACTGGTTACTTGGATTTTTGGAGCAGATTCTTTAAATGCTTTAGCCACCAATGTTTGGTTCAATCTAGTTTTCTTTTTGATTTTAGTGGTATTTGCTATATCCTTCTTGGGGGCTTTTGAAATTGTGCTGCCAAGTTCGTGGGCTAATAAAGTTGACGCTCAAGCCGATAGAGGAGGTTACGTTGGAATATTTTTTATGGCTTTGGCATTGGCGATTGTATCTTTCAGTTGCACTGGCCCCATTGTTGGAACGCTTTTGGTTGAGGCCGCCTCTAAAGGAGGATTGGCCCCTGTAATAGGAATGCTCGGGTTTTCTTTAGCAATTGCAATTCCTTTTGCATTGTTTGCCGCATTTCCAGGCTGGATGAATTCGTTGCCAAAATCAGGAGGATGGCTTAACACTGTTAAGGTGGTTTTGGGATTTTTGGAATTGGCACTTGCCTTCAAGTTTTTATCTCAGGCAGATCTTGTTTTACAGCTTCATTTACTTGAAAGAGAGGTCTTTTTAGCGATATGGATTGCTATTTTTGGAACATTGGCTTTTTATTTGTTTGGTAAAATCACTTTGCCTCATGATTCGCCATTATCGCATATTTCCGTTGGTAGATTATCTTTAGGACTATTGACTTTGTCTTTTACAATATATTTGATTCCAGGTCTTTGGGGTGCACCTTTAAAACTCATTAGCGCTTTTCCTCCCCCAATTGAATATAGTGAATCTCCTTATGGTGTAGGGAATAGTCTAAATAGTGGTTTAATTAATTCACATGCAGATGGTGATCTGCCGGATGGGGCACATTATTTACCCCCTCATCAGATTCTTGCTTTTAATGATTATGATAAAGGATTAGCTTATGCCAAAACAGTTAATAAACCGGTTTTGCTTGATTTTACAGGATGGGCATGTGTAAATTGCAGAAAAATGGAGCAGAATGTTTGGGTTGATGATCAAGTACTTTCCATTTTAAAGAATGATGTTGTATTGGTATCGTTATATGTTGATGACAAGCGACCTTTAGACGAAAATGAAGTGTTGGATTCAAAATTACGACCCGGGAAAAAATTGAAATATATAGGCCAAAAGTGGAGTGAGTTTCAGGCTGTTCGATATAAAACGAATACTCAACCTTTTTATGTTTTATTAAATAAAGAGGAAGCTAATCTAGTTCCACCAATTGGATACACCCCAGATGCAGATAATTTTGAGAATTGGTTAAGGGCAGGGATTTCAAATTATTAATCCCTCAAATTTTACAACTTAAAGACGAATCCCTGATCTGTTTTTTTGTTGTATTTGTCTTCGTCGAACTTGTATAAAAAAGACCCCTTCCTTGAGGAATTCATGTCTTTTTCATCTAATTTGATAAGAATATCCAAAGAATTTATTTTGCTTATAAAATTCCTCTTATCTAATTTTTCATCTAATATAGATTCGTATAGCTTTTGAAGCTGTTTCATGGTGAATTTTTCTGGCAATAACTCAAAACCAATAGGTTTTGTGGAAGTTCGGTATCTAAGTCGTCTTATACCATGATGCACCATTTCATCGTGATCGAATATTAATTTCGGTTTATTTGTAATGGAGAACCATTGGGCAGAGTATTGCTCAGTTAATTCCTCGTTATGATCACTAATATTAATTAGGGCGTAATAAGCCACGGAAATTGTACGTTGGGCAGGGTCTCGATCAACTTCGCTGTATGCGTAGAATTGTTCCATATATATATGGTCCAAGCCTGTCATGGTTTTCAAAACTCTGTTTGCAGCTAAATCCAATGATTCATCTTGTTGAAGGAACCCTCCAATTAGTGACCATTTACCTTTTTCAGGCTCGAAATCCCTTTTAATTAATAAAACTTTTAATTCGTCATTATCAAAACCGAAAATGAGGCAATCAACGGCGACAACAATTTTGTCCTCCTTGCTATAACTGTTTAGCATTGATATTAATTTGGAAAATTGTAATTGAAAAAATAATTCCTTTGGAATAACGTAGGTATAAATGTAAAAAAAACATTTATTAATATCCTAATTAGCAGTCTGATTTATTAAAGAAACTTAAAAAAAAGTTAAAAAAATTTGGATATTCGGAATTACTTCAGTTAATTTGAAAAGTGTATTAGGTACACTTATAATTCACTTCTAACTTAAATAATGTAATATGGCTTTATCCAAATGTCAATTTGGCTATCGTTATTGTAAAAATTTATTGCAATCGATTACAATAATGATGTTCTTGTTTGCGGGCAATGTTGCTTTTTCTCAACAGCAACTTATCACCGGAACGGTGACTTCGCAAACTGATGGCTTACCTCTTCCAGGGGTTAATGTACTTGTAAAAGGTACAAACAGAGGCGCAGCAACTGATTTTGAAGGAAACTATTCAATTGAAGCTGCATCAAACGAAATCTTGGTATTTTCATATTTAGGCTACCAAGAGCAAGAAATTTCAGTAGGAAATCAATCGGTAATTAACGTTCAACTATTAGAAAGCCTATCTTCTTTAGATGAGGTAGTCGTAACCGGTTATGGTACTCAAAGGAAATCCGATCTAACGGGTGCCGTAAGTGTTGTAGATACTGAAGAGATGGCTAAACAGGCATCGAATGATGTTTCACAGATGCTTCAAGGTCGTGTAGCGGGTGTTACTGTCACAACAGATGGTCAACCTGGTGCGAGTCCAAATGTCAGGATCCGTGGTGTTTCAACCTTTGGTCAAGGAGCTAGTGCAGAACCCCTATATGTTGTTGATGGCTTTCCAATCTCTGGAGGAATTAGAGACCTCAACCCTAATGATATTGAAACAATTCAGGTTTTAAAGGATGCAACTGCAGGCGCAATTTACGGGAACAGAGCGGCAAACGGTGTAATCATTATTACCACAAAGAGTGGTAGAAAAGGGAAAAAACTTTCGGTAGAAGTAAACTCTTATTATGGTTTTCAAACCATTACACAAAGTCTACCTGTTTTAGATAGAGCAGGTTATCAATTGATAAATGCTGAACTTTTAACAAATGCAAATCAGCCAATTGTACCGGGGAATGATCCTAATTCGCCCTTATTTATCGATGATATTGATACAGATTGGCAAGATGCGGGTTATAAAGATGGTTATATAATGAACCATAACTTTAATGTGTCAGGAGGTACTGAAAAAGGTAATTATTTTGTGTCTGCTGACTATTTGGATAACGTTGGAACACTTGTTGGAAGTGGTCCAGATTACAAACGTTATTCTTTCAGAGTAAATTCAGACTTTGAGTTTGGTAAGTTTACCTTGGGTGAAAATGTCTACTATGTTCATTCAGATGAAAACCCGTTATTTAGTACAACCACTATTAGTTTACCAGGTAACAGACCGTCATTGGTTAACGACCTGTTGCAGGCGGCACCTACCATTCCATTATACGATCCTAACCGCTTAGGAGGTTTCGGTGGTGCAGATTCAACTATCCATCAATCTATTACACTCAATGTTCCAGGTATCAATACCTTAATTGAGAATCAAACTATGGTGGATAGAATATTGGCTAATCTTTACTTAAATTTTGAACCTATCTCAGGTTTAAATTTAAAAACTAATCTTACTTACGATAAGACGAGCATAGAAGATCAACTTTTTGTTCCTCAGTATGATTTAGGATATTTCTTCCCTGGACCTGTGGCTCAATTACAGGTGGGCAATAGAAATAGTAGTTCCTTCCTTATAGAAAATACAATTGATTGGACGAAGGAATTTGACAAACACAATATATCTGTGTTGGTAGGTCAGACTTATCAAGAATTCGACTTTAGAGAAACTAGGGTTGTAGGAGCTGGTTTAACAGAGCCTTACATTAAGAATTTAACAAACGCAACAGACTTTAGTGTATTTGACAATTTACAACCTGCCACTTTAAGTTCGTATTTGGGTAGAATTAATTATTCTTATGACGATACATATTTGTTGACAGCGAATATTAGACGTGATGGATCATCAAAGTTTAGCAAAGCTGTACGTTACGAATATTTCCCTTCTATAGGTTTAGGTTGGAAATTGCATAACCAATTTGATCTCCCAGAGCTAATTACAAGTTTGAAGTTAAGAGGAGGATGGGGTGAAATTGGAAACCAGGAAATTGGTAATTTCCGGTACCAAAGTACCATAAATAGGGGTATACCTTATAGCTTCTCCTATGGCCGAGCAATTGGAGCTGCTGTTACTGTACTGGTTGATGAAAACTTAAAATGGGAAACCCGTACAACTAAAAGTGTTGGTGTGGACGCAACCCTTTGGAATGGTGGTTTAGAGTTCACCGCGGAATACTATTCTAATAAATCTGAAGATGTATTGGTGGATATTCCAATCGCATTTTCAAATACAGTAGGTAGCTTTGATCCCAGATTGTTTACAAATGCAGGTTCAATCGAGAATTCAGGAATTGAATTATCTGCAGTTATAAGAAAACAGTTTGGCGATTTTAACCTTGAGATTGCTCCAAACTTCTACACAGTTAAAAACGAAGTATTAGCAATAGGTAATCAACCATTTATTTCTGGTGCCGGATCAAGAACCATTGTTGGTAGATCTCTTGGCGAGCATTTTGGATATGTATATGACGGTATTTTCCAAACCGCAGAGGAGGTAGCAAGTTCACCTGTGCAAGAACCAGGAACTGCACCTGGAGACATAAAATATAAAGATCTAAATGGTGATAATGTTATTAACGTCGATGACCGTACATTTTTGGGCAAAGGAATGCCGACTTATAACTACGGTATTAATATAACTGCTAGTTTCAAGAATTTCGATTTCACTTTCTTCGGTCAGGGTAGCGGTGGTAATCTAATAAATAGTAACCTTTATAGAGGTTTGATGCCAACTTCTGGTTACACCAACTGGCATGAGGATATTTTAGACCGTTGGACTCCAACAAATACAGATACTAATGTTCCTCGTGTGATGTTCTTAGATCCTAATAATAATGGTAGAGATTCTAATAGACCAGGTTGGTTGCAAAAGGGAGATTATTTCAGGATTAATACAATCTCTTTAGGTTATACATTGCCAGAAGCTATTTCTTCAAAGGCTTTCATGTCTAAGGCAAGATTTTATTTGACATTGCAAAACGTTGCAGTATTTTCAAAGTATAAAGGATATAACCCAGATTTCCAAGCTGGAATTTTGAATCCAGGATTTGATTATGGAACTTATCCAAGACCTTTAACTACTATGCTAGGAGCACAATTTAAATTTTAATTGTTAAGAAAATGAAAAAACAAATAATACAAATAGTCATTCTAGCTATTACCATAACCTTGTTTTATCAATGTGATGATAAGCTAGAAATTGTTGACCCAAATAGATTGGCAACAGGGTCTTATTATAATAATCAAGATCATGCAATAGCGGCGGTAGACGCAATTTATAATGCATTAATTATTGATGGAACCTATCAAAGGATGACCCCAATAATGGGAGATGGAAGAGGTGATGAAGCTAGATCTAGAAGTCCATGGGCGTTTCTAGCCCAGACCAGTAATTTTACGGTACCTCCAACAGATGGAGCCTTAGATATTGCATGGTTGGGTTATTATTCTATTATAAATAGAGCCAACCAAGCCCTAGAGCAGGTGCCTCAGATTGATGAAGTTGATAGTAATTTACGGGAACGATTGTTAGGACAAGCATATTTCTTGAGAGCCTTCGCCTATTTCAACATTACAAATATTTACGAAAAAGTTCCATTAATTCTAGAGCCTCAAAAGGGGCAGGAAGATTTCTTCCCATCAAATGCAGATATTACCCAGGCTGATATTTATGCCCAAGTTGAGGCTGATTTAGTTGAGGCAATTTCAAAACTTCCAGTAAGTTATGCAGATGTTAATGGTCCAGATACTGGTCAGGTTGGCCGTGCAACAAAAGGTGCGGCTCAATCATTATTAGGGAAATTAAAATTATATCAGGGAGATCATTCTGCAGCATTACCACATTTTCAGGCTGTGGTAAATTCCCAGCAATATAGCTTAGCTAGTAATTATGGAGATTTGTTTTCTCAAGATCCAAGCAAGGAGGCTGCCAACCCAGGAAGAATTTTTTGGGCTGAATTTACTCAAAGTCAAGGAGCAAACTTTAACTGGGGAGGTGATCCAAACGTTAACTGGAGACAGTTTCTTGCATTAGCACCAACATATTCTGGAGCTGATTTTTATGATTTTTTCCCTACTCAGTTTTTGGTTGATGAATTATCTGCAGAAAGAACATTAGATGATAAGATTGATCCTAGATTCCCGGCAACTATATTATCATATCAACCAGATGAAGGGCTCACCCAGGCTTATGGAAGGGATTATTTTTTAGATCCTAACCTATATTATATTGCAAAGTATACTTTGGCCAATGAGGGTGGTGATCCGTTTACATGCGGTATAAATTATCATATTATTCGTTATGCAGATGTACTTTTAATGTATGCAGAATGTTTAGCAAACACGGGTAATATTGCATTAGCCGCGGAACAGGTTCAAAAGGTAAGGGACAGAGTAAACTTGCCTGATAGGGAGGCTGAATTTGCTGGGTATTCTTTAGGTCAATTTATGGACCAATTAGCACATGAACGTGTTACAGAACTTGGTATGGAAGGTTTGAGATGGTATGATATTAAACGATGGGGTTGGTTAGAAGATTCAGCTAAATTAAATGAACTTAAGGCTCACGATAGTGAATTTAATACCTATGTTCCAAATCGTAAATATCAGCCTATTTCTCAGAATGAATTAGACCGTAATCCCAACATGGTTGGTAATTCGGCAAATACAAATTAAGAATACCTAGAATTTGAGTTAGTTTTTTTAAAAATTGATGCTTGAAAGTTGATATCAACCATATCATTGTTTTTCTGTTAGCAATTTGTTTGGTTGGCTGCACTAAGGAAAGAAATTTTGAAGAGAATAGATTATTTCAACTTATCAGTGCGGAACATTCAGGCATCAATTTTACAAATTCAATTATTCCGAATGACACCCTAAACATCTTAAACTATGAATACCTCTACAACGGAGGTGGTGTAGGTGTAGGATATTTTAACAAGGATAGCCTACCAGATCTAATTTTTACAGGTAATATCGAGCCAAGTCGTTTGTATATTAATGAAGGAAATCTTCATTTTAAAGACATTACAGTTTCTTCAGGGATAAAAACAAAAGGACATTGGTGCACAGGTGTCAGTGTTATAGATATAAATCAAGATGGTTTTGATGATATCTATATTAGTGTAGGTGGTGTTGGTAATAAAAGCATCTTTCCAAACTTACTTTATATAAACAATGGTGATTTAACTTTTACCGAATCAGCTTCTGAATATGGACTGGCTGATCAAGGAGAATCCATTCAATCAGTATTTTTTGATTATGATAGAGATGGGGATCTTGATATGTACCTTTTAACAGGGGGAGGATTTGAGCATTCGGCTATAAATGTCCGACCAATGCTAGATAATGGAACTAGCAGAAATACAGACCGGCTTTATAGAAATGATTATGATGAAAACTTGGGTCATGCAGTTTTTACAAATGTTTCAAAAGATGCAGGTATAAACATCGAAGGTTTTGGCCTTGGAGTTTCTGTTTTTGATGCTAACAATGATTTTTGGCCAGATTTATATATTTCCAATGACTATTTGTCGAGAGATTTGCTTTACATAAATCAGCAAGACGGTACTTTCAAGGAAGATGCACTTAATTATTTTGGTCATACTAGTCATTTTTCAATGGGTAATGATGTTGGAGATATTAATAATGATGGGTATTTAGATGTGGTAACCATGGATATGCTTCCGGAAGATTTGAAGAGAAGGAAGTTGATGTCTGGTGTGCCATCCTACGAAATTTTTCAAATTTCTGTTGGGTTCGGTTATGGCCATCAGTATATGAGAAATATGCTGCAATTGAACAATGGAAATAATTCCTTCAGTGAAATAGGTCAATTGTCAGGAATTGATAAAACCGATTGGAGTTGGGCTCCATTATTAGCCGATTTTGATAACGACGGTTTAAGTGATCTGTTTGTTACCAATGGCTTTGGTAAAGATATAACAGATATGGATTTTGTTAAATTTCGTGAGAACAGTTCCTATAAATTCTCCGACGTAGAGGAATTAGGGAAATCTGTTATTGATTGTTTATATCAAAGACCTGCAATAAAAGTTCCTAACTACACTTTTAAAAATAAAGGTGATTTAACTTTTGAAAAGGTTACTGACGAATGGGGATTCAGTGAGGAGACCATTTCAAATGGAGCCGCATATGCTGATTTGGATCTAGATGGAGATTTGGATTTAATAGTGAACAACATAAATCAACCAGCCTCCATTTATCAGAACAAAACTAGGGAAAGCAACCCAAATAACTCTAATTATTTGACCGTTCAATTGGAAGGAAGTAATGGTAATTTAACGGCAATAGGAGCAACAGTTGCAATTTATAAGAATGGGAATTCCACAATTCGCTATAATCAACCAGTCAGAGGATTTCAAAGTTCAGTTGACAAAAACTTATTTTTTGGTTTGAATGGCTATGCAGCCGTTGACAGTTTGAAAGTATTTTGGCCAGACGGTAAAAGCAGTTTACTTAAGGGGATTGACTCAAATCAAATCCTTAAAATTGATTATTCTGAAGCATATAATACTGTAGACTTGATTGGTGCTAATCTAAATAAACCTTTGTTTTTAAGGGATTCCTTAATTCAATTTAAACACCAAGAGCGACCTTATAATGACTATGGGTACCAGCAATTGTTATTGCATGGCTTTTCTAATCAAGGTCCTGGTATGGCGGTGGGTGATCTCAACGGGGATGGTCTTGAGGACTTATTTGTTGGTGGCAGTTATGGCTTTAACTCAACTATTTATTTTCAGGAAAAAAATGGAGATTTTACACAATCGGAAATAGAGAATAGTGAGTTATACGAAGATGAAGGAGCATTAATTTTTGATGCCAATGGCGATAATTTAATGGATTTGTACGTCACCAGTGGAGGATCCGAAAGATATGAGGGACATGAGGCTTACCAAGATAGAATTTATTACAACGTAAATGGTCAATTTCAACAGGGCGAACTTCCTAAAATGCTAACAAGTACTTCCAATGTTGTTGGAGGTGACTTCGATAAAGATGGTGATATCGATTTATATGTTGGTGGTCGCGTAATTCCAGGTAAATATCCAAAGCCCCCGCAAAGTTATATTCTAAGAAATGATTCGGGCAAATTTATAGATGTGACCAATTCTGTTTGCCCATTTTTGAAATCTGCAGGAATGATAACTTCAGCAGTTTGGACCGATTTCAATAACGACAATCAATTAGACCTAGTTGTTGTGGGCGAATTTATGCCAATTACATTTTTCAAAGGAAATGGAAGCAAGTTAGAAAAGATACAGTTGGAATCAGATGAATTTCAAAGTTCAGGGCTATGGAATAGTATATATTCTGGTGATTTCGATAATGATGGTGATATAGACTTTGTTGCAGGAAATTTAGGTTTAAATTCAAACTTAAAAATTATTGATAATCAACCACTAAGATTGGATTATGCAGATTTTGATAATAATGGTTCCATAGATCCAATATTCTCTAAATATGAGGAAGGGAATTATTTTCCGATAGCCTCATTAGATAATTTGGTTCAGCAGCTGCCCTCGATTAAAAAAAGGTTTTTATTCTACAGAAATTACGCCAAATCAACAACCAAAGATATATTGGATTTTTTAAACCCATCATCATACAATAGCTTAATAGCCCAAGAATTAAAATCTTCCTTTATTGAAAATTTAGGCAATGAGGAATTTCGTATAAATCCCTTGCCAATTCAGGCACAAATAGCCCCTATCAATGGCATTTTATCTGATGATATAAATAATGATGGTTCATTGGATCTTATTTTAGTGGGAAATAATTACAATACAGATGTGGGAAGTGTTAGGTATGATGCATCTGAAGGCATTATTTTGATTAACTTGGGGAATGGTTCTTTTGAATCGAAAAAGAGTGATTATTCTGGCTTTAGTGTTCATGGAAATTCCAAGAGTATAGTCAAGCTGCATTCTTCAAAAGGAACGAGCATAGTAGTTGGTCTTAATAATGAAAAGCTAAAAGTGTTTTCTAAAATAGAATCACCAATTAAAGTGGTATGGCCAAAATCTGATGAGGTTTATGCAATTGTTGTATTAAGTGGTGGGAAGGAACGAAAGCATGAGTTTCATTATGGTCAAGGTTATATGTCCCAATCCTCACAAGGAATAGAATTAAAAAAACCAATTAGTAAAATAACTTTTTATAACAATTTAGGAGAACAAACGCGCTCCTTGAATGTCGAATAATTTGATAATACACTTAAAATAATTATGAAATTCACCAAAAACTTTACCACTCTGAATCTTGTATTTTTCTTATCAATTTTCATCGTTAGTGCCCAAAATCAAGTTACAACCGTTTCTTTAAATCCAAGTGACAACGCACCGGTTATTAGTAAACACATTTATGGTCATTTTGCAGAACATTTAGGCCGATGTATTTATGACGGATTTTATGTGGGAGAAAATAGTACCATTCCTAACACAGCGGGTGTAAGAAATGATATAATCGATGCATTAAAGGAATTGAAAATTCCGAATTTAAGATGGCCAGGAGGTTGTTTCGCTGATACCTACCATTGGAAAGATGGGATTGGCCCTAAAGACGAAAGACCGTCATTTGTTAACCGTTGGTGGGGTGGCGTTATAGAAGATAACGGTTTTGGTACCCACGACTTTTTAAATTTATGCGAAACACTTGGAGCAGAACCTTATTTGGCAGCTAATGTAGGTAGTGGAACAGTGCAAGAACTTATTGATTGGGTATATTATGTGAATCATAAGGAAGGAAGCCCTATGGCTACCTTGAGAAAAGAAAATGGTAGAGAAGAACCATGGAATGTAAAATTTTGGGGAGTAGGTAATGAAATGTGGGGTTGTGGAGGTCATATGAGACCGGAGTATTATGCAGATGAATTTAGAAAATACAGCACCTTTATGACCGATTGGGGAAATGGTGATGGATTGTTCAGAATAGCTTCTGGCGCAAATGAATCAGATTATCATTGGACCGAAACTCTAATGAAACAGATTTCCCATAATTTAATTGAAGGTGTGGCGCTACATTCCTACTCAGTTATCAATTGGGGAAATAAGGGTCCCGCTACTAATTTTACCGAGGAACTATATTTTAAAACCATGAATGCTGCTCTTAAAATGGAAGAACGAGTGGTAAAGCATTCTGCAATTATGGATAAATACGATCCTGATAATAAAATTGCATTAGTGGTTGATGAATGGGGAGGATGGTATGATGTAGAAGAGGGCACTAATCCAGGATTTTTGTACCAACAAAATACCATGAGGGATGCCATGATAGCAGGTGTTACGTTGAATATATTTCATAATCATGCGAGAAGAGTAAAAATGGCCAATCTAGCTCAAACCGTGAATGTTCTACAAGCGGTTATTCTTACCAAAGAGGAAAAAATGATTTTAACTCCAACTTATCATGTAATGAATATGTTTAAGGTTCATCAAGATGCGACGCTTATTCCTGTTTCATTTAACTCACCAGATTACACCTACAATGGTGAAAAGCTTCCAGCAGTTTCAATTTCCGCCTCCAAGGATGATACAGGTAATGTGCATATCTCATTGGTTAACATCGATGCTAAAAATATGCAAGAAGTAGAATTGGATATAAGTGACTTAAATGTAAAGGATTTTAAAGGTGTTGCAATTAGCTCGGAGAATCTATCTGATCATAATTCTTTTGATGAACCAAATAAGATTGATATAAAAAAGTTTGAGGATTTTAATGTTAAAAAGGATAAAATCACAATTAAATTGCTTCCTTTTTCTGTAGTTACATTGGAAGGAAAATAAAAAAGTATTTGCTATGTTAAAGAATAAATCGATATCAATTCGATTTGTAAGTATGTTATGCTGTTTGGCACTTGTTTTTACGGGTTGTTCTAAAGATGACCCAACTAGTGATCCAACGCCCCAAGAGCCTGGAAACGGTGGTGGAAATCCAAATCCGAATCCAGGACCTACAACAAAAGTTTATACGGTAGATAACATAACAGATACCTATTATGATGTTGCCGGAGTTGAGAATATAAATAATTGGGGGCCCTATAACGTTCACGATCCATCAATTATAAAAGTTGGTAACACCTATTACTGTTACAATACTGACGTTTCATTTGGATCCGAAGTTCGACCTGGGATTCAGATAAGAAAGTCCCAAAACTTAATAAATTGGGAATGGGTCGGTTGGGTTTTTAATTCTTTACCCTCTAAGGGTAAGGCCTTTATTGAGAGCAAAGGAACACAAGCTTTTAATTCACTTTGGGCTCCATTTGTTATGAAAGTTGGGGAGGAATACAGGCTTTATTATTCGCTCTCTTCCTCCATTGGACGACTAAGTGTTATTGGTTTGGCAACCTCCACTCATCCTGAAGGACCTTGGATTGAAAAAGATTTGGTTGTAACATCGGAGGCAGATGGAACTGTACAAACAAACGCTATAGATCCAACGGTAGTTGTTAGTCCAACAGGTGAACATTGGTTTTATTATGGATCGGCCTGGGATGGTATTTACAAACTTAGGTTAAACCCACAAACAGGTTTAGCGGCAACCGTGGGAGATAAAGGAACAAGGATTGCACAACGAGGGTTTACAGGAAATACTATTAATGGTAATATAGAAGGGCCAGAGGTTATCTTCAATTCTGAAACCAATAAGTACTACATGTTTATTGCTTATGATTGGCTGCAAACCAAATATAATGTTCGGGTTGGAAGAAGCGATAGTCCAGAAGGACCATTTTATGATTATAATGGATTGGATATAAATTCGGAGGTTGATAATACTCCTATGATTTTGGCCCCCTATAGGTTTAAAGGGCATTCTGGTTGGCAGGGAGTTTCTCATCCAGCGGTTTTTAAAGATACTGATAACCAATATTATATGGCTCACCAAGGCAGACCTGGTGAGAATAGCTTTTTCATGGTATTACATATTCGTAAAATCCATTGGACAGAAGACGGTTGGCCAATTGTTTCACCTGAACGATATGCCAATGTTGATCAAAATTCTATTGCCTCAGTAGACCTCATTGGTAAGTACGAACAAATTATTTTAGGATATACAGTAATTCCGGGATTTGCAGAAGAACAGCGTTACCCAGATTTTCAAAATGCCATTGATCTTGAATTGAAAGCTGATGGTACCTTGAATAGTGATGCCGGGAGTACTTGGACTTATGATTCGCCTTGGTTAACCCTGAAATGGTCAAACGGTTTTACCGATAAACTTTATGTTGAGAATGGTAGGGATTGGGAGAATAGGGTAGGATCAACAATTTTACTTTCTGGTTTGAATAATGATGGTACTGCAATTTGGGGGAAGAAAATAGATTAGTTAAAATCTGAAATCTGATTAAGAAATGAAAAAATTAGTGTATTTACTTATTCTGGCTTCGTTAATTACCAATTGTAAACAAGAAGTAGCAGAATCTGTAAATGAGGAAAAGCAATCCACAAAGGAAACTGTTAAGTTGGAGATAAATAATCCGATTATAAAGGACAAGTTTACGGCAGATCCGGCGGCACTAGTTTATAATGGAACCGTCTATTTATATGCTGGTCATGATGAAGCTCCAGACGATTTTCATTTTTACAGAATGAATGAATGGCTGGTATATTCTTCACAGAATATGGTGGATTGGCAAGAGCATCCAGTTCCTTTAAAACCATCAGATTTTGCTTGGGCCAAAGGAGATGCATGGGCAGCACAAGTTATTGAAAGGGATGGCAAATTTTACTGGTATGTTACCGTAACCCACAATGATTCTCATCCAGGTAAGGCAATTGGAGTTGCGGTGGCAGATTCGCCTATAGGTCCATTTAAAGATGCACTTGGGGAGGCATTAATTACTAATGATATGACCACAGAAGTTGGGATTTCTTGGGATGACATAGATCCTACCGTTTTTATTGAAGGAGATCAGGCTTATTTATTTTGGGGCAATACAAAATGTTATTGGGCCAAATTGAAGAATAACATGATTGAGTTAGATGGGGAAATTCATACAGTTGATTTGCCAAACTTCACAGAAGCACCTTGGATTCATAAAAAAGGAGATTGGTATTATTTAAGTTATGCCTACCAATTTCCTGAAAAAACCGCTTATGCAATGAGTAAATCCATAGAGGGACCTTGGGAGTATAAAGGAATTTTAAATGAATTAGCTGGTAATTCTAACACAAACCATCAATCTATCATTGAATATAAAGGAAAGGATTATTTCATATACCATACAGGTGGAATTCAGCCTAATGGAGGAAGTTTTAGGCGATCTGTATGTATTGATGAACTGCATTATAACCATGATGGTACTTTAAAGAGAGTTTTTATGACCTCAGAAGGAATTCAAAAATAATAGTATGAAAGCAATTAGATACACCCTAAGCCTATTATTAATGTTTGTTTCGGTATTGTCTTGTGCGCAAGAAAAACCGATCACACACGATCCTGTTGTTGCAATGCAAGGTGATACTTATTATTTATTTTGCACAGGCCCAGGTATAACTAGTTTTACTTCTAAAGATTTAAAGAATTGGAAAAAGGCTGATCCTGTATTTGCAGAAAGCCCAAGTTGGGCTAAAGAAGTAGCACCTGGATTTAACGGACACATTTGGGCTCCAGACATTATATTCCATAATGGTACATACCATTTGTACTATTCTATTTCGGCTTTTGGTAAAAATACTTCTGCTATAGGTTTAGTAACCAATGGTACTTTAAACCCTGATGATGATAATTATAAGTGGATAGACCAAGGTATTGTTATTCAATCAGTTCCTAACAGGGATTTATGGAATGCCATCGACCCAAATATTATTTTCGATGAAAATGGAACACCTTGGATGTCATTTGGTTCTTTTTGGACCGGTCTTAAAATGGTTCAATTAAATCCTGATTTAAAGTCTATTGCGGAACCACAGGTTTGGCATACCGTAGCCAGAAGGGACAGAGACCCAAATTTAGAGGATAGTGATCCAGGTAATGCAGCTCTGGAAGGTCCATTTATATTTAAAAAAGGAGATTATTATTATCTGTTTTTGTCGTGGGATTATTGTTGCCGGAGAGAAAATAGCACCTATAAATTAATGGTGGGACGCTCTAAATCTGTAACAGGGCCTTATGTAGATAAAGAAGGAAAAGAACTCAATAAAGGTGGGGGGTCCCTTGTGATTAAAGGGAATGAAAATTGGTATGGTGTAGGTCATAATAGTGTATTCACATTTAATGGCAGAGATTATAATTTCATGCATGGTTATGATGCCCATGATAAAGGGTTGCCTAAATTAATTGTTAAGGAGATTACATGGGTTGATGGATGGCCAGAGGTTGAAGCTATGGATTGATTTACTTTGGGACTAAAATTTCCAAAGAACAATTAAAACTATTCCAAATTACACATGGTCTAATCAAGGTATTAGAAAATAAAGGTTTGGTTGGATACCAATTAAATTAACCTAAACAAATAGTTAGCATTAACATTAAATAGTGGTCTAATACTGATAACTTATCATTTATATGAAAGCTGAAAGTCAAAAGTTAAGTGTCCTTGAGAAAATTGGTTACGGTTCGGGAGATGCAGCAGTAAATGTGGTGATTTCTTCCATGTTTCTCATTATTACATTTTTTTATACTGACGTATTTGGATTGAGACCTAGAGATATGGCGGTATTATTCTTACTTGTACGCCTGATTGATGCAATTACAGACCCTTTAATGGGCTTGATTACTGATAAAATCAATACCAAATATGGGCGCTATAGACCCTATTTTCTTTTCTTGGCTGTGCCATTTGGCCTATCAGTTTTTCTCACATTTACAACTCCAGATTTTGATTATACCGGCAAGCTCATTTATGCCTATGTTACGTACATTTTTGTAACGATTATGTTTACGTCAGTTACAATACCTTATATCTCTTTGATAGGAGTACTCACAAGCGATCCTCAGGAACGACTTTCGGCTAATGGGTACCGATTATTTTTCGCCAAAGTGGCCGCATTCTTAGTCTCTATTGTAGTTCCTGTTTTAGCTGAAAAACTAGGTAAGAATGACCTGTCTAGAGGCTATCAATTGGCTATGGGGATTATGGCATTACTCGGTACTTTACTGTTTATATTTTGTTTCTACACAACCAAAGAACGAGTTGAACACAAAATCGACAAAAAGCCATTATTGGAACAATTTAGATTGTTGTTTAAAAATGGACAATGGACTTTGCTGTTCGGTGTATGTTTTACTGGCACTGTTGGTTATGTGATACGAGGTTCGGTAGCCATTTTTTATGCAAAGTATTTTTTGGGAGGAGATGCAACTATACAATCTACATTTTTGGCAACGGGTGTAACTGCAGCCATTTTAGCTATGCCAGCATCAACTTTTATTACAAAACGGTATTGCAAGGTGAAACTATTTAAATATTCTCAGCTTGCCGTAGGTGTTTTAAGTTTGATTATGTATTTCGTAGTTAAACCTGGAGATATAGTTCTTGCATATATTCTCTACTTTATATTGTCATTTGTTGTCGATCTACATGCTCCTGTATTTTGGTCTGCCATTGCTGAGGCTGTAGATTATGGTCACGCTGAGTCAGGCAAACGTGTTTCTGGTCTTTCCTTTGGTGGAATCTCATTTGCACAAAAGGCAGGTATGGGAATTGCCGGAGCAACAGTTGGGTATTTATTGGACTTTTTCGGTTATATCCCAGACACTACGCAAACTGAAACAGCACTTATTGGTTTGGCATTAATGCTCACCATCATTCCCGGAATATTCCATACTTTAATGGGAGGGATGATGTTCCGATATAAAATCACGGATAGTTATTATGAAAAAATTAAACTGAAATTGAATATATGACGGCCAATTCAGATAGGAATAAACCAATTATCCTTCAAAGGGCAGATCCGTTTATTTATAAGCATTCAGATGGTTATTATTACTTTACGGGTTCTGTTCCTACCTATGATCGTATCGAATTAAGGAAAGCTAAAACTATTGAAGAATTGCAAGAGGCAAAAACTTTTGATGTTTGGCATAAACATGATTCAGGACCGATGAGCCAGCATATTTGGGCCCCCGAAATTCATTATTTAGATGGCAAGTGGTATATCTACTTTGCTGCTAGCGAAGTGGATGATATTTGGAAATTAAGACCTTATGTTTTAGAATGCACGGGTGGTAATCCTTTAAAAGATGAATGGAAAGAGTTAGGCCAAATGCAGGCAACAGAAGGAGATAACAAGACATTTATAGACTTTTCCCTAGACGGAACAGTGTTCGATCATAATGGAAAACGTTATTTCTGTTGGGCTGAAAAAACGGGGGGTCAATTTGCCGCTTCTAATTT
The DNA here is from genome assembly GCF_015476115.1 of Aegicerativicinus sediminis. Lineage (GTDB taxonomy): Bacteria > Bacteroidota > Bacteroidia > Flavobacteriales > Flavobacteriaceae > Aegicerativicinus > Aegicerativicinus sediminis. The sequence goes on from NZ_CP064295.1 coordinate 2,616,123, forward strand.
GTATTTGGCGGAAATGGAGTCCCCAATTAAATTAAAAACACCCCAATTTATGCTTACTACTCCTGATTACGATTGGGAACGTGTAGATTTTTGGGTTAATGAAGGGCCAGCAGTAATTAAAAATCAAGGTAAAATTTACATTACCTTCTCTGCTAGTGCCACTGGGGCATGCTACTGTATGGGACTAATGGAAGCAGACGAGGATTGTGACCTATTGGATAGAAATTCTTGGAAGAAATCGAGATATCCTGTTTTAAAATCAGATTATGATAAAAATATTTATGGTCCTGGACATAACTGTTTTACTGTGGATAAAGATGGTACTCCTTTATGTGTGTATCATGCTCGAGATTATGAGAAAATTGTAGGTGATCCATTATACGATCCTAACAGACATGCAAGGATTATGGAAGTGAAATTTGACGGCTCAGGAAAACCTCTTTTTGAATTTTATTAACCAATTAGGCATAAGTTTCCAATGACATACACAATTTTAAAATATTCATTATTTACCTCTTTTCTAGTAATTCTATTATCAATCCTTTATGGTAAAGAAAGTTCGGAGGTTTATAAGAACGATCCTATAAGTCCGACAAAAACAAGAAATTTATCGTTGGATTTAAAGGAAACAGGCGTTAAAATCCAACCAACCATGTATGGTATTTTCTTTGAGGATATCAATTTTGCTGCTGACGGGGGATTATATGCTGAACTTGTGAAAAACCGTTCTTTCGAGTTTACATTACCAAAAATGGGTTGGTTTGAACCCAATACAAATTTTTATACGTTAAACTCAGATTCAGGCAGTTCTTCAGTTATTAAATATACCGGTGATAAGACAAATAAAAATTTTCTAAGGATAACTATAAATGATGCTGGCAAGTATCAACTCATTAATGAGGGTTATCGAGGAATGGGTGTTATAAATGGTGAAAGCTATAGGTTGACTTTGATGGCATCAAAATTTTCTGGTTCAGTTTCTTCAATTATCGTTGAATTAATTACCCCTGAAAATGAGGTCATTACAAAACAAACAATTCCTGTGGATAGCGATGTGTGGAATAATTATGAAACGATTCTAACTCCAGAGAAAACAGAAGCAAAAGCGAAACTTAGAATGACTTTTGAAGGGTCTGGAGAATTAGATCTGGATATGATTTCACTGTTCCCTGTAAATACTTGGCAAAGTAGGACAAATGGTTTAAGGAAGGATATTGTTGAGCTATTAGATGAACTTAACCCAGGTTTCCTTAGATTTCCAGGGGGATGTATTGTTGAAGGACGCATCTTAGATAGACGTTATCAGTGGAAGAAAACCATTGGCCCAGTTGGAGATAGAGAAATTTTGGTGAATCGTTGGAATACGGAATTTGCCCATCGTCCAGCTCCCGATTATTACCAAAGTTTTGGTATAGGTTTTTTTGAATATTTTCAGTTGGCTGAAGACCTAGGAGCTGAACCTTTACCTATTTTAAGTTGTGGAATGGCTTGCCAATTTAATACAGGAGAATTAGTTCCAATCGATGAATTGGATCCTTATGTTCAAGATGCTTTAGATTTAATTGAATTCGCTAATGGTGATGTAAATTCCCAATGGGGCAAAAAGCGTTTGGAAATGGGGCATCCAGAACCCTTCAATCTAAAATATATCGGTGTTGGGAATGAACAGTGGGGCCCGGATTATATTGAGCGATACAAGGTCTTTGAAAAAGCAATAAAAGCTAAATATCCAAAAATTATTATTGTTTCGGGTAGTGGACCCTTTTCAGATGGAGAGTTTTTTGATTATGGAATGAAGGAGCTTAAAAAGTTGAATGCTGAACTTATAGATGAACATTATTATAAACCGCCACAATGGTTTTTAGATAATGCTGCCCGTTACGACAAATATGATAGAAATGGACCCAAGATTTTCGCCGGAGAGTATGCCGCACATCCTCGGGAAGCGGAGGATGGTCCACTTGAAAATAATTGGGAAGGTGCATTAGCCGAAGCCGCATTTATGACAGGTTTGGAACGTAATGCAGACGTAGTTCATTTAACGTCATATGCTCCTTTAATGGCACATAAGGACGCTTTTCAATGGGCCCCGGATTTAATTTGGTTCGACAATTTAGAATCTTATGGAACTCCGAATTACTATGTTCAAAAATTGTATGCTAATAATCCCGGGACAGATTTATTAAGAATTACTGAAAATGGCACCCAACTTAGTGGACAGGATGGTCTTTATGGGTCTGCTGTTAAAGATGTCATCAACAACACAATTATTATAAAATTAGTTAATACTTCCAATCAACTACAATCACTTATGATAGATTCGAAAGGGGGTAGGTTTAAAAAGGAGGCTGAGAAAATTGTTTTGCATCATGATGATGGCAAAGCTTCCAATTCATTTGAAAAACCTGAAAATATTGCCCCTATTTCAAGTAAAATTAGCTTGTCGGGAAGAAAGTTCAATCTAGATTTGGAACCTAAATCGTTTACAATTATCAAAATAAATATATAAGTGTAATTAAAACACTTAAAAATTTTATTATTTTTGATTACACTAACTAAGAATTAGAAATGAAATCTTATGTCATTGGGCTTGATTACGGGTCAGATTCCGTACGTGCCGTATTAATTGATACGCAAAACGGAGCGGAACTTGCTTCGAGTGTACATAATTATAGACGTTGGCAGTCACAAATGTATTGTGATGCTAGTAAAAATCAATTTAGGCAACACCCGCTAGATCATATAGAGGGTTTACAAAATACAGTTACAGCTGTTTTACAGACGAGTGGTGTAGATCCCAAATCTGTAAAAGGGATTTGTATAGATACTACAGGTTCATCTCCGATGCCCGTTACTGAAGATGGTACAGCTCTAGTATTTGTTGAAGGTTTTGAGGAGAATCCTAATGCTATGATGGTTTTGTGGAAGGACCATACTGCGATAAAGGAAGCCAATGAAATAAATGAATTAGCCAGATCATGGGGTGGAGAGGACTTCACAAAATATGAAGGCGGTATTTATTCCTCTGAATGGTTCTGGGCTAAAATTTTGCATGTCATACGTGAGGATGAAGAAGTTAAAAAAGGTTCCTATTCTTGGATGGAGCACTGCGATTACCTTACCTGGATTTTGTGCGATGAAACCAGTTTAGATGCTTTTAAAAGAAGTAGATGTGCTGCCGGGCATAAGGCCATGTGGCATGAAAGCTGGGGAGGTCTTCCCGCGAAGGAGTTTTTAAATCAATTAAATCCATATTTGGCTGAGCTTCGCGATAATCTTTATGAAACAACCTTTACATCGGAAGAAATTGCAGGTAAATTAAATTCAGAATGGGCAGATAAACTTGGATTAACTACCGATACGGTCATTGCGGTAGGAACCTTTGACGCCCATGCTGGAGCGGTCGGTGCAAAGATTGATGAGGAAACCCTTGTTAGGGTTATGGGTACTTCCACCTGTGATATTATGGTCTCCTCCAAAAACAATTTGGGAGAAACAACTGTTAAAGGTATTTGTGGACAAGTTGATGGATCAGTAATTCCTAATTTTATTGGATTGGAAGCTGGTCAGTCTGCTTTCGGTGATGTGTTAGCATGGTTTAAAAATGTACTTCAATGGCCAATTGATAATTTAATTTTGAATTCTTCCATCTTAAGTGATGACCAAAAGGAAAAATTAAAAGCTGAAGCAGAGCAGAATTTCATAAGGAGTTTGGCTTCCCAAGCCGAACAGATACCAATGTCTGAGATTATTCCCATTGCTTTAGATTGGGTAAATGGTCGAAGGACACCTGATGCAAACCAAGAATTAAAAAGTGCTATCAGCGGAATTTCTTTAGGTACTAAGGCACCTCATTTGTTTAAAGCTTTGGTTAATTCCATTTGTTTTGGATCTAAAATGATTGTGGAACGTTTTCAGGAAGAAGGAGTAAAAATTAGTTCAGTAATCGGTATTGGTGGTGTTGCAAGGAAATCACCATTCATAATGCAAACCCTTGCTAATGTCTTGAATATGCCTATTAAAGTTGCTGAATCCGATCAGGCGCCAGCTTTAGGTGCTGCAATTTATGCTGCAGTGGCAGCAGGTATTCATCCAAATGTTATTGAAGCAAGTAAAATAATGGGTAGTGATTTTGAAGCGGAATATTTTCCTCAAAAAGATCAGGTTAAAGTATATGAACAATTTTTGGAGGAATATAAAAGGCTTGGAAATTTTGTTGAATCCACCACTAAAGGTTAAAATATGTCTAGATATAAAGATTTAAAAGAACGCTGTTACGAAGCCAATATGGAGCTAAATGCACTCAATTTGGTTGTTTATACCTTTGGTAATGTAAGTGAAGTCTCTAGGGAAAAAGGGGTGTTTGCCATTAAACCAAGTGGTGTTCCCTATGAAGTATTGAAGCCTTCTGATATTGTTATTGTTGATTATGACAATAATATAGTTGAAGGTTCCTTAAGACCCTCTTCCGACACTAAAACCCATGCTTATCTATATAAAAATTGGGAAGATATTGGCGGTGTTGCCCATACACACGCGACCTACTCGGTTGCTTGGGCACAATCTCAACTGGATATTCCAATTTTTGGAACTACACATGCGGATCACCTTACAACAGATATCCCTTGTGCCCCTCCTATGGAAGATCATTTAATTGAAGGTAATTATGAACACAATACAGGTATACAAATTCTAGACTGTTTTGAGCAACGTCAGCTGTCTTACCAAGAGGTTGAGATGGTGCTTATCGGTAATCATGGCCCATTTACATGGGGCAAAAATGCTGCAAAAGCAGTTTACAATAGTAAAGTTCTTGAGGTTGTAGCTGAAATGGCTTACAAAACCCTACAAATTAATCCGAATGCTCCACGGCTTAAGGATGCATTGATTAAAAAACACTATTTACGAAAACACGGAAAGGATTCCTATTATGGGCAATAGCCTAACCAACTAAAAACGATTATGATAGAAAATACTAAAGAATTATGGTTTGTTACGGGAAGTCAGCATTTATATGGTGATGAAACTTTGAGACAGGTAGCTGAGAATTCAAAAGCAATAGTTAATGGTTTAAATACCTCGGAATTCATTCCGGTCAATCTAGTTTATAAACCAACAGTAACCACACCAGATGAAATATTGAAACTTTGCAGGGACGCAAATTTCGATGATAACTGTATAGGTATAGTAACCTGGATGCATACATTTTCGCCCGCTAAAATGTGGATAAAGGGGTTAGGAGAACTAAATAAACCTATCTGTCACTTACATACCCAATTCAATGATGAAATTCCATGGAATTCTATAGACATGGATTTTATGAATCTTAACCAATCGGCCCATGGCGATAGGGAATTTGGGTTTATAATGACCAGGATGAGAATTAATCGAAAGGTAGTTGTTGGACATTGGAAATCGGAATCCGTACAACAAAAAATTGGTTTGTGGAGCCGGGTCGCTTTAGGTTGGGATGAAATGAAAAACCTGAAAGTCGCTCGTTTTGGTGATAATATGAGGCAAGTAGCCGTTACTGAAGGTGATAAGGTTGAAGCTCAAATTAGATTGGGAGTTTCTGTAAATGGTTACGATTCTTCTGATATAACGGATAGAATTAAAAACATTTCTCAAAGTGAAATTGACCAATTATTAGAGGAATATGAAACTTCTTATGATTTGGCTGATGATTTAAGATCGTCAGGCAGTAAGCGAGAATCTTTGGTTGAGGCTGCCAAAATTGAAATTGCCCTGCGATCATTTTTGGAAGAAGGAGGATTTAAAGCTTTTACAGATACATTTGAAAATCTTGGTACTTTAAGACAACTTCCAGGAATAGCTGTTCAACGTTTGATGGCTGATGGTTATGGATTTGGGGGTGAAGGTGACTGGAAAACGGCCGCAATGGTAAGAGTAATGAAAGTTATGGCGCAAGGGCTAGAAGGTGGGACTTCCTTTATGGAAGATTATACCTATCATTTTACACCCAAAAAATCTTATGTGCTTGGTTCACATATGTTGGAGATCTGTCCCTCAATCTCGGATGGAAAGGCTAGTTGTGAGGTACACCCTCTAGGTATTGGGGGAAAGGAAGATCCTGTCAGATTAGTCTTTAATTCTCCAGCCGGACCTGCTATTAATGTGTCATTAGTTGATATAGGTAATAGGTTTAGATTGATAGTGAATGAAGTAGAAGCTGTTCCACCGATGAAAGATTTGCCAAAGCTGCCGGTGGCTAGGGTTCTTTGGGATGCTCATCCTAATTTAGAAATTGCAGCAACCGCGTGGATATTAGCAGGGGGGGCTCATCACACGGTATATTCACAAGCAGTAACCACAGAATTTTTGGAGGATTTTGCAGAAATGGCCGGAATAGAATTGTTGGTAATAGACAAGGACTGTAAATTAAGACAATTTAAGGATAACTTACATTCCAATGAGGTCTATTACAATTTGTTTCAAAACAAACTTTAATCAAATTTTACTAACTACTATACAATGAATAAATTTAATCACCTCAAGGGTTTTATGTTTTCTTCAGTTCTGGTTTTGACATTATTGTCGTGTAAGAATGAAACCAAACAAGAAGAAAATAATACTGAAACTGAACCTAAACCAGCACACATGATTGACAAAAAGACCTTTGGCGTTATGCCAGACAACTCGGAAATTTCGGTATATACCCTAAAGAATGATAATGGTATGGAGGTTTCGGTAATTAATTATGGCGGAATCATTACTTCCTTAAATGTCCCAGATAGAAATGGTAATGTTGAGGACATTGTACTAGGCTTTAATAATCTAGAGGATTATCTGAAAAAGCCACCATATTTTGGAGCTTTAATTGGTCGCTATGGTAATAGGATAGGTGATGCAAAATTTACATTAAATGGAACTGAATACCAATTGGCAAAGAACGATGGTGAAAATAGTCTACATGGTGGAGAAAAAGGTTTTGACAAGGTTTTTTGGAACATAGAACCTATAACAGATTCAGAAAACCCAACCCTAAAATTAACCTATAGAAGTGAAGATATGGAAGAAGGTTTTCCAGGGAATCTGGATGTTGAGGTACATTATATCTTAACAAATGATAATACGCTAGAAGTAGATTATAAAGCCACTACAGACAAACCAACGGTGGTGAATTTAACACAGCACACCTATTTCAATTTATCTGGCGATTTTTCAAAAAGCATTTTAGATCAAGAGGTTTCGATTAATGCTGATGGTTATTTGCCAGTAAGTAAAACTCTTATTCCAACGGGTGAAGTAAGATCGGTTGAAGGTACCCCTTTCGATTTTCGAAAATCAAAAAGTATTGGACAAGATATTGAAGATAAAGATCAACAAATTTCCTTTGGGGGAGGTTTTGATCATTGCTGGGTATTAAATGGTGACGGAATGAGAGAGGCAGCAACAGCCTATGATCCTGCTAGTGGTCGATATATGGTAGTTAAAACCAATGAACCTGCTATTCAATTTTATACAGGAAACTTTTTAGATGGAACTCTTCCTGCAAAAGGAGGTGGTAATTATGAACATAGAACCGGGTTTTGTTTAGAGACACAACATTATCCAGATTCACCTAACAAACCAGATTTTCCTTCTACGGAACTTAAACCTGGTGAAATCTATTCTTCGAAAACCACCTTCACCTTTTCAACCAAATAGTTATGCAGACATTAGATACGTTTGATTGGATTTGTATATCCATTTATTTCCTTGTCTTACTAGGAATTGCATTTTGGGTTATTAAAAAGAAACAGAATAACACAGAAGATTACTTTTTGGCAGGTAGAAATGTTGGTTGGTTTGTTGTTGGTGCTTCAATTTTTGCCTCGAATATAGGATCTGAACATGTGGTAGGTCTTGCTGGTGCTGGAGCGGGGAATAAATTACCAATGTTGATTTATGAAATTCAAGCTTGGGTGGTATTAATCCTTGGTTGGGTGTTTTTACCTTTTTATGCGAGAAGTGGTGTATTTACAATGCCGGAGTTTTTAGAGAAAAGATTCGATTCACGGTCTAGATGGATATTGTCAATTTTCTCGATAGTAGCCTACGTTCTAACCAAAATATCAGTTACGATATACGCTGGAGGGGTTGTTGTTTCTGCCTTGTTAGGTATCGACTTTTGGACGGGAGCATTGTCAACTGTTATATTAACGGGTATATATACGGTTTTGGGAGGAATGAGAGCTGTAGTTTATACGGAAACCTTACAAGCCATAATATTGGTTATAGGTGCGGCTATTTTAACCATAATCGGATTGGATAAAGTAGGAGGTTGGGAAAGCATGTCTGAAACTGTGACTCCTGAATATTTAAATATGTGGAGGTCAGCTTCCGATCCAGATTTCCCATGGCCAACCTTGTTGATAACAAGTACGATAGTTGGTGTTTGGTATTGGTGTACGGACCAATACATCGTTCAAAGAACCTTGACCGCAAAAAATATAAAAGAGGGTCGGAGAGGTACCATATTTGGAGCATTGTTAAAGTTGCTTCCTGTATTCTTATTCCTAATTCCAGGTGTTATTGCTTTGACATTGAAAATGAGAGGAGAATTAGAATGGGAAACTCCAGATCAGGCATTTCCTGTATTGATGAGTAACTTGTTGCCATCTGGATTAAGAGGATTGGTTGCAGCCGGTCTTTTGGCCGCACTGATGAGTTCTTTGGCCTCTGTCTTTAATTCGTGTTCAACTTTGTTTACAGTTGACATATACAAGAAATTAAGACCAAATACCCCTGAGAAAAAATTGGTTCGTACAGGACAGATTGCGACTATGATAGTGGTTATTATTGGTATTATTTGGATTCCTATTATGGCTAATATTTCTGGAGTATTGTACGAATATTTACAATCGGTTCAATCTTATATTGCCCCTCCAATAACTGCTGTCTTCTTGCTAGGAATATTCCATAAAAGAATTAATGCACAAGGTGCTTTCGTTACCTTGGTTGTTGGGTTCTTGGTAGGAGCGTTTAGAATTGTCTTGGAAATAGTGAAGGGCTCATTAAACCCGGATGGAATTTGGTTCATGTTAGGAGATATGAATTTCTTAACCTTTAGTGCATGGTTCTTCTTATTCTGTGTTGTATTGATTATAGGGGTGAGTTTAACTACCAAGCAACCTGCGCCAGAAAAAGTATTAAACTTAACTTTTGGCACAATCACGGAGGAAGAGAAACAGAAAAACAAGACAAGTTATAATTGGGTTGATATTTCAATATCAATTTTAATACTCTTAGTTGTGGTAGGCGTTATGATGTTTTTTAACGGTAAGTAAATAGAAAAATATTCATTTTATTAAAGCACACATTATGTGTGCTTTTTTGTTTTATTTATTGAAATGTTAGCATTTTAATCCAATTAGCGGCATTTACCGTATATAACTTAGACTTAATTAATCCATTAATGCGAAATATCCTTAGAAATAAAATAGTAAGATGGTTGATTTACTCCATTCTTACTCTATGTCTTCTTTGTACGTTATTTGTAGCGTCAGTTTATTTTGGTTTTTGGGGGAAATTACCAAGTGAAAAGAATCTACTGAACATAGATCAAGCAGAAGCTTCGCTTATTTTTGATTCATCTGATAAAATATTCGGGAAATATTACATATTTGATAGAGAAGGGGTTAGTTATGAAGAATTGCCAACCCATTTAGTAAATGCATTAATTGCTACGGAGGATGTGCGATTTTACAAGCACAAGGGAATAGATATAAGGAGTTTTGCGAGGGTGTTTTTCAAGACATTGCTGCTTCAAAATGAATCTAGTGGTGGTGGAAGCACCATTACACAGCAATTGGTTAAGAATCTTTACGGCAGAAAGGATTACGGTTTTTTAAGCCTCCCTGTTAATAAGGTTAGAGAAATGATTGTAGCGCGAAGGATTGAAGACTTATATAGCAAAGAACAAATTATTGCACTTTATTTCAATACTGTTCCCTTCAGTGACAATACATATGGAATTGAAAGTGCTTCACGCAAGTTTTTTAATACAACAACCCCAAATTTAAACTTATCAGAATCTGCCACGTTGATAGGGACCTTAAAGGCTTCCCATAGTTTTAACCCCCGTTTGTTTCCGGATTTGAGTAAAAATAGAAGGAACGTGGTTTTAAACCAAATGGCTAAATATGGTTTTTTAGGAAATGATTCACTCCATGTTGCAAAAAATTCACCGCTAATTTTAGATTACCATCCATTTGAATACGATGAAGGGATAGCACCCTATTTCCGGGAGAAAATAAGGCTAGATATGTCACGGCTATTGGATAGTTTGAATGAGGACTTGGAAGAGCCCTATGACTTATACAAAGACGGTCTCCGTATTTATACAACCTTAGATTATGGCTTACAACAGTATGCAGAAAATGCTGTCCATAATCATATGAAAAAATTGCAGGCCCAATTTGAAACGTCTTATGGAAAAAATGCACCATGGATTAAGAATGATAAATTAATCATGGATCATGTTAAGTCGCTTCCAGATTATAAAATTTTGACAGATAAAGGTCTTAATGAGCAGCAAATTTTAGACTCCATGAAGGTGACCTATAGAACCCCGGTATTTTCATATGAGGGTGATACAATTTTGCCATTGAGTACGATTGATAGTTTGAAGTATTATTTGAAGTTTTTAAACACCGGATTTGTGGCGATAGATCCACATTCTGGTGCGATTAAATCCTATGTTGGAGGAATCAATTTTGAACATTTTAAGTATGATCATGTTTCCACTGGTAAACGTCAAGTAGGCTCTACGTTTAAACCTATTGTTTATGCCGCGGCTATTGAAAATGGCATTGAACCATGCTCTTATTTCTCTTTAGAATCTGTAAGCTATGAAGAATATGACGGATGGACCCCTACTAATGCCTCAAATGAGGAAACAGACCCTTATATGAATTATAGTATGGCTAATGCATTGACTCATTCAATTAATACTATTTCTGTAAAGGTATTGGACGCCGTGGGAATTGAAGCGGTAGTTGAGCAAGCTAAGAAAATGGGTGTTGAATCGACTTTACCAAAAGTTCCGTCCTTAGCACTGGGTACAGCTGAATTGTCACTTATTGAGCTCGCAACTGCATATACATCATTTGTAAACAATGGTAAACATACCAATCCTTATTTTATTGAAAGAATAGAAGATAAAAATGGGGATATTATATATCAACATGAAAAAAGCAAGTTAGAACTAGAGGCGTTTTCCGAAAACACTCGAGGTGCTATGTTGGAGATGATGAAATCTGTGGTTAATGAGGGAACTGCTCAGCGCTTACGTTCGGTTTATGGACTTCCTAATGATTTAGCGGGGAAAACTGGTACAACACAAAATAATAAGGATGGTTGGTTTGTTGGAGTAACTCCAAACTTAATTATAGCCTCTTGGGTTGGAAATGACGATCATCGCATTGGGTTTAGAACAACATCTATGGGTCAGGGAGCCAACACGGCACTTCCGATAGTGGCTGAGTTTATAAAGCAGTATAATTCAGATGTAACCTATAAATCGATTAGTCAGGCTCGTTTTCCTGAACCAAATGAAGATGTTATTGCCAAGTTGGATTGCGATCCTGAAAAAAGAGACGGTTTTTTTAAACGTTTATTCTCCTCAAAAGAGAAAGATGACAAAACCGAAGTAGGTAAAAAGAAAAAGAAAGGTTTTTTTTCATTTTTAAAGCGAAAGAAAAGTGACGATAATTAGGTAATAATTCTTTCCATTCTATTATTTAAGAAAATTTCATACTTTTTAGTGGTTAAATTATTTCCTTTTTAACTAACCTTCAAGACATGAAACGAAATTTCTTTACCCTTTCTTTAGGTTTTCTTATTGTAATTTTTTTCTCATCCTGCCATAGCGAATTACCTAAATATGACATCATTATAAAAAATGGATCAATAGTTGACGGTACAAATTCACCAGCTTTTCAAGGAGATATAGCAATTATTGCAGACACAATTGCCGCTATTGGGGCCTTAGATAAGTTTGTTGCTGATACCATAATTGATGCTTCAGGATTAACAGTTTCACCAGGTTTTATCAATATGCTTAGTTGGAGTACAGAATCACTAATTGAGGACGGGCGATCAATGAGTGAATTAAAACAAGGAATTACTTTACAAGTATTCGGTGAAGGTTGGTCGATGGGCCCACTTAATGATAAAATGAAAGAGGAAATTAAAAAGGGTCAAGGTGATATTAAATATGATGTTGAATGGACCTCTCTAAGAGAATATTTAGAGTTTCTACAAAATAAGGGTGTTACACCTAATGTTGCTTCATTTGTTGGTGCTACTACTCTAAGAATTTACACCATGGGTTATGAGAACAAGGCTCCATCAGCAGATGAAATGAATACCATGAAAAAGTTGGTTAAGGAGGCAATGGAAGATGGTGCACTTGGTGTGGGTTCTTCCTTGATTTATGCACCTGCTTTTTATTCGAGCACAGATGAACTCATCGAATTGTGTAAAGTAGTTTCAGAATACGACGGAATGTATATTTCCCATATGCGAAGTGAAGGTAATAATCTTTTAGAGAGTTTAGATGAATTAATAACAATAGCTAAAGAAGCCAATTTGCCTGCTGAGGTTTACCATTTAAAAATGGCAGGGAAGGCAAATTGGAACAAATTCGATGCTGTAGTTAAAAAAATAGATTCTGCTCGAAACGCTGGAATAAAAATAACCACTGATATGTATACGTATGTGGCGGGAGCAACTGGGCTGGATGCATCAATGCCACCTTGGGTACAAGAAGGAGGATATGACGAATGGGCTAATAGATTAAAAGATTCGGCGATTAGAAAAAAGGTAATTGAAGAAATGAAAACTGAATCTGAAGATTGGGAGAATTTAATGCTTGGTGCGGGTACGGCTGACAATATGTTATTAGTAGGATTTAAAAATGATAGCCTAAAATATTTGACTGGTAAATCATTAAAAGAGGTTGCTGAAATGCGTGGAAAGTCTCCTGAGGAAACAGCAATTGACCTGGTTTTAGAAGACGGAAGTAGAGTGGGAACAGTTTATTTCTTAATGTCTGAAGAGAATGTAAAAAAGCAAATTGCATTGCCATATATGAGTTTTGGTTCTGATGCTGAATCTTCTGCGCCAGAAGGTGTTTTTCTGAAATCTAGCACACATCCCCGAGCTTATGGAAATTTTGCTCGATTATTAGGAAAGTATGTAAGAGAAGAGAAAATTATTCCTATAGAAGAGGCAGTACATAAATTATCTTTGATGCCTGCAAGAAATTTGAAGATTCAAAAACGAGGAGCTTTAAAAGTTGGTTATTACGCGGACATTGTATTATTTGATGCGGAAACTATTACAGATCAGGCTTCCTTTGAAGACCCAATGCAATATTCTACTGGAGTAGAGCATGTTTTTGTTAATGGTGTACAGGTACTTAAAGATGGAAAGCATACAGGTAAATTTTCTGGTAGAGTGGTTTATGGTCCAGGTTTTAGGTCGAAATAAAAAATGTGAAATTATTTAGTTTAAATGCTTCATTGATCGGTTAATAAGCTCATTTTGTAGGGTTGTATTTACAAATTTCTTTCATTAGCTAATATTTTAGTGGATAATCGAAGATTTTTGGTGTAAAAATCTGATTTCACGACCTTTGCACTAAACTAATTAGTAGGCATATGGAAATCATTACTTCATTTTACGACAATTACAAAAATGCTATGCAAGGGTTGCATATAGCCATTAGAATATTAGTTACTGCTGTTCTGATATTCACCTTGGCTGCTGTGGCTATGGCAATAGTGAACGTATTTATAACAACTATTTAGGAAAGCCCTATTTATTTGTTTTAAACATGACTTTAATATATCGGTGAATTCTTCACCCTAGAAAATATTTTTCAAAATTTGAAATATTAAAACCCTGTTTTTTAGCAGGGTTTCTTTATTTTCAATGTCTTTAAACATAATTTAATTTTACTAAAAAACCTCATTATGAAAAAGACTTTGCTGATTTTTGCATCACTAATTTTTGTAAGTTTCGGATATGCGCAAATTGAAAGCTATAAGGAGTTAATGAGTCAAGATTGGGCAAACCTTAAAAAATATAGAGAAGCCAACGACAGCATAATTGATAGCGGAAACTATCCTGATGTGGTTTTTATGGGCAATTCCATTACAGAGGGATGGGTTAATATGCATCCTGTTTTTTTCCGGGAAAATAATTTTGTGGGAAGGGGTATTGGTGGCCAAACCACACCTCAAATGCTCATTAGGTTTACACCTGATGTTATTGATCTGAAACCTAAGGCCGTTGTAATTTTAGCGGGTACTAACGATATTGCAGGAAATACTGGCTTTTCATCAGTTAAAATGATCACGGATAATATTAAGGCGATGGCTTTATTGGCTCATAATAATGGTATCAAGGTTATCCTTTCTTCCATTTTACCTGTTTATGATTATCCTTGGAGACCGGGTTTAGGACCTGTTTCAAAAATTGATGAAATTAATTCTTGGATGAAAAAATTTGCAGAGGAAAACGGTCATACATACCTTGATTATTTTAGTTCACTTTCAGATGAAAAAGGTGGTATGAAAACTGAGTATGCCAATGATGGAGTTCACCCAACTAAGGAAGGTTACAATATCATGGAACCGTTGGTATTTGAAGCTATTAAGAACACGATCCATGATTAACTTGTAATTGGGTTTCTTTAAGGTCTTACCATTGATAAGATTTGAAATCAGTACGAAAAAGTTATTAATTTTGAAAATTCTCGATTATTTTGATAGTTAATTGTAGAATTTAATTTTATCTCATATTAGTTTAAAAACACACATATTAGCTTTTTGTTTTTGGTTTACATGGGCCATATTGTTTTCCCAACAGGGAAACCCCAGATTTAAGTTTGTAAATATCAAAGATGGTATCCCCGCAGTTGGCATATATAACATGGATCAAGATGCGCGAGGATTTATCTATATCGGTACCAATGGGTCAGGGTTATACAAGTTTGATGGTATTGATTATACCGCATATGGTTTTATTTTAAACGACTCTACCTCTTTAAGCAATAATGTGGTTAATTGCCCTTTCGTTGACAGTAAGGAACGGCTTTGGGTTGGTACAGAAAATGGACTAAATCTTTACAATAGGGATAAGGACAATTTCATAAGAATCCCAAATGATAAATTCGGCATCGAAAAAGGTGAGAACTTGATTATTCGAAGTTTGGCTGAAGGGAACAATGGAGAACTTTTTATTGGAACCTATGGCTCTGGAATTTATAAGCTGAATCTAGAAGATCTTTCAATTAGCAAAATCTTTAGTAGTGAACTAAATAGGGACGAAACTATTACCGTTTTGGATATAGAGGCTGATAATTATGGTAAAATTTATGCAGCGACCAATTTGGGCATACAGGAATATGATGCAGAAAGAAATATAATAAAACCATATTATTATAATCAAGATGAATGGTTTTCGGAACCTATTCAGTCTCTTGAAATTGATGAGGATAATAATATTTGGGCGGGCAGTATATCAAATGGACTTTTTAAACTAAGTCAAAAAGATAGACCATCTTCTAATCAGCGTAAAGTTGAGAATTTCAATATTTCTAATCGCCTTTTCTTTTCAATATTATCCTTGGATGATGGCACCATTTTGTGCGGTACTGAAAATGATGGTCTATATCATTTGAAAAAAAATGGTGAATTGATCCATAAATACTCATCTAAGAACAGGGGCGAAAATTCAATTGTTTCTAATTCAATTTGGTCACTTTATCAAGATAAGGATCGAAGAATTTGGTTGGGCTATTATGATAAAGGTGTTGGTTTGCATGATAAGCTTTATGATAAATTTAAAGATCTTCAAAGTGTTTATTCCAATTCAAATCCAGATGCACAATCTTTAAGTTCGGTAACATCATTAACTCAGGATTCACTTGGTAATTTTTGGGTTGCAATGGATGGCGGTGGCCTAGGTTTTTTTGAAAAAGAAACCAAATCCTACACTAATATTAACAAGGGAAGTACTTCACCATTTTCTGGATTAACGAGCGACTATATTCAAACTGCTTTTATAGATAGCAAACAAAATTTGTGGCTGGGGAGTTGGGAGGAAGGATTGTTTTTATTGAAAAAAGGCAGTAATAGATTTATTAATTATACCATTGAGAATACTGCGAATGCGCTGAATTCAAATACGGTCCTATCCATAGATGAAGATTCCAAGGGAACAATTTGGATTGCAACCTTCCACAATGGACTTCAATCATTCGATCCTGAAACTCAAAAATTTATTTATCATAACACTCCAGAATTTGAAGAGGTGGGAGTGCCTACAAGTGATTGCTGGAAAGTCTTAGTTGATAGTGAGGATAAAATTTGGTTAGGTACTACCAGTGGTTTATATCTAATCCAGAGAAACGTGGATGGTGGTTTTAAGGTTGAATCGTATGGTGAAAAGTTGGCACAGCAATATGGTAATCCAATAACGGCCAATCACATCTTATCGATTTATGAAAGTTCTGATAATCTAATTTGGTTCGGAACGAAAGGGGCAGGCCTTTGCAAGTACAATCCTAAAACAGATTCAATCTATTGGTATAATAGGCTTAATGGTTTAAACCTTAAGAATATTTATAGCATAATGGAAAGTGGAAATAATAATTTATGGGTTACAGGAAACGCTGGTATCACAAAAATTAACGTCCCAACTAACACCTTTTCAAATTATACCGTAAATGATGGTTTGCTTTCTAATGATTTTATTAGGAACGCTGTTTATAAAGATGAAGAAGGGAATATTTATTTGGGTAGTCAAAAAGGTGTAGACTTTTTTAATCCAGACAGTTTAACAGCTAATTCAAAAGAAAATTATCTTTATTTGTCGGACTTAAAATTATTCAATAAAAAGGTATTACCTACCCAAAAAAATTCACCACTTAAAAAGGTTATTACAGAAACTGATACCATCACATTGACTACGGACCAATCCGTTTTCACAATAGAATATTCCGGAATCAATTACACCAGGCCCGAAGAAAATGAATATGCATATTATTTAGAGGGTTACGAAAATTCATGGAATTATGTAGGTAATTCGAGAAACGCGACCTATACAAACCTGGACCCCGGAAGTTATACCTTCAAATTAAAATCGGCCAACAATGATGGCAAATGGAATGAAGAACCACTATTGCTACACATAAATGTTTTGCCTCCTTGGTGGAAAACTAACTGGGCTCTGTTTGGGTATTTGGTTTTCCTCTTATTCAGTTTAATATTATTAAATAAACTAACCCAAATGAGGGTTCGTGAAAAGCAAAACGTTAAACACGAACTTGAACGAAGGGAACAAGAAAAGGAATTAAATGAGAAAAAATTCCAGTTCTTCACTAATATTTCCCATGAGTTTAGGACTCCATTATCATTGATAATGAATCCTTTAGAAGAAATTATGGAAGATTCAAGAACCCCTCTTCCCTTGGCTATAAAGGATAAATTGCGTACCGTTTATAAAAATACCTCAAGGTTACATAGACTTGTAAACGAGTTGTTAGATTTTAGAAAGCTAGAATTAACCCCAATTAATGTTAAGGCCCGGCCGATAAAAATTTACAGCTTTGCACATGATATAGCTAGTCATTTTAAAGAGGAGGCAGTTCAGCGGAACATTAAGTTAGATCTTTACTCAGATGATCACAATCTTGTTATTTGGGCAGATGAAGGTATGATTGAAAAGATTATTTTCAATTTATTGTCAAATGCCTTCAAAGCGACCCCAGAAGATGGAGAGATTAGTTTGAAGCTATTTTCGAAATTAAAACAGGCAAAATTAGACCTTATAAATAAGGAAGATCCTGTTGATGTGTTGGAGATTTCAATCTCGGATACTGGCCCGGGAATAGAGAAGGACCAAATTGACAAAATATTTGAAAGATTTTACCAAGTTGAAAATTTAAATCGCACCTACTTTGGTGGAACAGGTATAGGGTTAGAAGTTGTTCAAAATTTCGTTGTTTCACACAGGGGGAAAATTGAAGTGGAGAGTATAATTGGCAAGGGTACTACTTTTAAGGTCATTTTACCTAAAGGAAAAGATTATCTCAGGGAAGATGAAATTTTATCAGATCTAAAGAATACCCTGAAGCAGAACGAAGTTTTCCTTGATTCTACCATTGAGGAAGAAGCGCACCTAGAAAATATAGATATTTTAAATGGGGATCACTCTCATTCACTTCTTATTATTGATGACAATATAGAACTGCGGAATTACTTAAAAAATCAACTCAAGGACAGTTATAAAATAATTCTAGCCAAAAATGGAATAGAAGGCTTGGAAAAAACTTATGAATACCAACCGGATATTATTTTAACTGACGTTATAATGCCAGAAATGGATGGTTTTGAATTCTGTAAGAGAGTAAAGTCGGATGCTAAAACTAGCCACATACCCGTGTTAATGTTAACGGCAAAAACTAGGATAGATGACCGTATTGAGGGAATTGGTTTAGGTGCCGACGCTTATATGGCAAAACCTTTTAATATGAAGTTGTTGAAATTGAGGCTGTCTCAATTGGTTTCTAGTCGTCAATTAATATATAATAAGTATTTTAAAGTAATCTCCAATCAACCAAGTAATGGTGATTCATCTTCCCAGGATAAAGATTTTATGGTTAAACTTCTCAATTATATAAATGAAAATATTGCTGATCCCGACATCAGCGTTGAATCTCTAGCCGAGGAGTTAAACCTAAGCCGAAGCCAACTTTACCGAAAAATAAAGTCTCAAACCAACTATTCTGCCATTGAATTTATTAGAAATTGTAGATTACTTAAAGCGAAGCAAATGATTGAAGGTGGTAACACAAATATTAAGGAAGTGTCATTTGCTGTAGGTTTTTCTACACCATCTTACTTTTCAAAGTGCTTCAAACAGTATTTTAATGTATTGCCGACAGAGGTTGTTCAATCATAAATGAATATTTTCATTCTTCTATTAATCGCCCTTAGTTGATAATTGTAAACTTTCTAATATTAATGTCCGATCAATTGAAATAACCCAACTTATTAATCTTCCCTACCTTTTTACTATTGCTATTTTTCTGAATTAATATTAATTTGATAGAATGTTGGTTAAAATGGACCTCATTAAATCACTCAAATTTCAAGATTCTATCATAGAAAAACCTGTTTCCGTTCATGCTCCATTTAAATTTTTTTTAAGAAAAAGGGAGTATACCAATCTTTTTATAACTTAAATGTTGCATCTTTTAGAATAAATGTTGCATCTTTTTTCTTATCCTATCAAGATGCAACATAAGTTGTCGACCGAGAATCATATATCTCTGATTTCTTTAAACTTTTTTTAACATTTACGTTCATGAAAAAGTCGACGTTTAAGTGGAAGCCTTTTGGAGAAATAATTTTGACGGTGGTCATTATTGCAATTATGCTCTTTGTGATTTATTTCATTCTGTAGCCCGAATTGTCATTTTCTGATTTTTCATTTCGACGCGTACGTAAATTAATTAACTCAAACTTAATACGTGATGCAAAAATTAAAATTTGCGATTCTTGGATTGGTTATGGTAATTACACAAAGCATGTTTGCTCAAACCAAAACCGTTTCAGGAACCGTT
This sequence comes from Aegicerativicinus sediminis, assembly GCF_015476115.1. Taxonomy (GTDB): domain Bacteria; phylum Bacteroidota; class Bacteroidia; order Flavobacteriales; family Flavobacteriaceae; genus Aegicerativicinus; species Aegicerativicinus sediminis. Next base: position 2,635,765 of record NZ_CP064295.1, read on the forward strand.
ATTGATGGTAATGGCGTTCCATTACCTGGAGTGAGTATCCTAGTAGAAAATTCTACCCAGGGTACTATGACTGATTTTGATGGACAATACACACTAGATGATGTATCTCCAGAAGATCGATTGGTGTTTAGTTATATCGGTATGGCTACGCAAGTTATTACCGTTGGAACTCAAACAACAATTAATGTAACACTTTTAGAATCCGCTGAATCTCTAGATGAGGTGGTTGTAACTGGTTACGGAACTCAGAAAAAAGGTTTATTAACCGGTGCTCAGGTAAATGTAAAAGGGGAAGATATTAAAGCCTTAAACACAGGTACCGCCATGCAGGCTTTGCAAGGTGTAACAGCTGGTGTTAGTATTACCCAAAACAGTGGTGCTCCAGGTGCAGGTACTAGAGTAACTATCCGTGGTCTTGGAACCATTGGTAATTCTAATCCATTGTATATTGTTGATGGGGTTGCAGTAGGTAACATAGACTATTTAGGCCCATCAGACATTGAATCCATTGATGTACTAAAAGATGCTGCTTCTGCAGCTATTTATGGTTCTCGTGCCGCAAATGGTGTTGTATTGGTTACAACTGTAAAGGGTAGGAAGAATGCCTCGGCGAGGATAACCTTCGATACCTTTTATGGTGTGCAAAATATCTATAAAAACTTAGATCCATTAAACGCTCAAGAATATATGTATATTATTGACGAGGGTCGAGTTAATGATGGTTTGGCTCCAAATAATTGGGAATCCATAGTAAAAAACAATAGCTGGTTATCTAATAATTATCCGGACGCGGCTGTTGAATATGGTGATGAAGTCTGGAACATGCTTCAAAATGGTTGGGAAGGTACTAACTGGGTTGATGAAATGTCGAAAAATGATGCTCCAGTGAAAAATTATGCCTTAAATATTACAGGAGGATCTGAAGATATTACCTATTCCCTGGGAGCTTCTTACTGGGATGAAACAGGTATTATTGGTGGAGATATTTCTGATGCTGGTTTCAAAAGACTTACAACAAGATTAAATACGCAATTCGTTATTAAAAAGAATAGTGAACATAATATCTTAACGGTTGGTGAAAATTTTACTTATACAAATTCGGAAACAAGAAGTGTAGCTACAGGAAACATTTATTGGAATGATTTACACAACGCCCTAATTACTAATCCGTTAATGCCAGCCTATTGGCAACAATCCATTGATTATAATATTAATGAATTTGGGTATTCTCCAACGTTGGAAGGAATATCAGTTGGGCAAACTAATCCATTAGCAGTATTGTATTATCGTCACAACTATAATTATGGTAAGAATAACACAATTGTAGGAAATGTATTTGCAGAACTCGAACCTATCAAAGATTTGAAATTTAAATCTTCCTTTGGTGTAAATGCTTGGTTTGGTTGGGGCAGATCTATGAATCCTACCTATGGTTTAGGAAGATTATATACTGATGATGTTGACGGAGCTTCACAAAGCCAGTATTTAGGAAATAACTGGATTTGGACAAATACCCTTTCTTATAATAGACAATTTGGCGATCATGATTTTGACATTGTGTTAGGTACAGAATTGTTACAGAATGAAATAAATAATGAGGTTGGAGGTTCCAGGAACAATTTGTTATTTCCAGGTCAACCAAAATATGCTTATCTTAATAACACTGAAAGTCCTTCCTCTATTAGTGAAATTTCAACCTATGGTGCTGATTGGGCCGCAGGAGGTGGAGGTTTGATGTCTTACATTGGTAGGTTGCAGTATAACTATAAAGAAAAATATTTATTATCTCTTACAATGCGTGCTGATGGATCATCCAATTTTGCAGAAGATAATAGATGGGGTTATTTCCCATCGGTTTCTGCTGGTTGGGTGTTGACAAATGAAGATTTTATGTCTAGCAGTTCAAATTTTCTTGATTTTCTGAAAGTTAGAGGAAGTTGGGGACAAAATGGTAATCAATCGATTCCAAACTTTATCTACTCCTCTCAAATTGCTTATGTATTCCCAGGTTATTTCTTTGGAGATACAAAACCGGTTTCTGGAAACACTGCATATCCCGCAAAAGTTCCAAATCCAGATGTAACTTGGGAAACTTCAGAACAGTTAGATTTAGGTTTTGATGTTAGAATGTTCCGTTCTAGATTAGGGATCACATTTGATTATTATGTAAAAACAACTAAAGATTGGTTGTTAGAAGCACCAATTTTGGGAACATTTGGCGCAGGTGCACCATTTATTAACGGTGGTGATATCGAAAATAAGGGAGCTGAAGTTGTATTAAGCTGGAATGATGAAATTAATGATTTCAGTTATGGAATTACGCTTACTGGTGCTCATAACAAAAATACAGTTACCCGTATTGCAAATACGGATGGTGTAATTAATGGTCCACCACATGTATTGTCTCAAGGAACTGCTCCAGTTTCTAGGGTAGAAGTAGGACAACCAATTGGTTATTTCTATGGATATAAAACCGATGGAATTCTACAAAATCAAGATGAGGTAGATGCCTATGTTACCCCAAGTGGCACACCATATTTTTCTGACCAACGCCCTGGAGATGTTCGTTTTGTAGATTTAAACCAAGATGGTGTTATTGACGAGAATGATAAAACGTATTTGGGTAACCCGAATCCAGATTTTGAAATGGGATTCCAATTAAATTTGGGTTATAAAGGCTTTTATGCCAATGCAACCCTAACTGGTAAATTTGGTATGCAGATTATGCAATCCTACCGTTCCTTTGCCGATAGTCCTGCACAAAACTATACCAGTGATGTATTCAGTCGTTGGCACGGAGAAGGTACTTCAACAAAAATGCCTAGGTTAGGTGCTGTGTCTAATAGAAATTCGCAATTTGTGTCTGATATTTATATGCACGATGCTGATTATGTTAGAATAAATAATTTAACCATTGGATATGAATTTGCAGAAATATTGGATGTCCCAGCAATTTCTAAATTGAGGGTATATGGTTCGGTAAACAACTTGTATACTTTTACTGGATATGATGGTATGGACCCTGAGGTTAGATTTGGTCATGATGCGGCTTGGGCCTCAGGTATAGATCTTGGTTTATATCCAAGACCAAGAATGTTTATGTTTGGTGTTAGCGCTGAATTCTAAAAAAAAATTAATTATGAAAAAAATAATCTATTATTTAAGTTTTGTAGCTGTGATTCTATTCATGGGCTGTGAAGATGATCTGGATACTGAAAACCTATATGGTAAAAGTTTGGAGAGCTTTTATAAAACTCCATCAGATATTGAAGAGGCAATGGCTGGTGTTTACAATGCAATTTATACTGTAAATCCTCATAGTAATGAAGCAATTGCTGCCGGTCTAATGTCAGATATGATGTTAGGAGGCGGAGGCCCAGATGATAAAAGTGCTAAATGGGTTGATAATTTTGAGGATCCTTTAGAAGATACCTACCGAGATATGTGGGTGCAATCCTACAATGGAATTTCTCGAGCAAACGGTATTATTGAAAATACCGAATCTGCCGATTTCTCAACCTTCTTTGCTTCTACCGAAGCAGCTGAGGATTTCAAGGATCAAGCAATAGGTGAAGCCTACTTTATGAGAGCTTTCTACTATTTTAGATTGGTTAAATTTTTCGGTGGTGTGCCTCTAATCGTAACTGTAGATGGGGATAGAACTGTTCCTAGATCTTCAATTACTGAAGTATATGCTCAAATTGCTACAGATTTAAAAACTGCAATTGAAAGAATGCCTGCAACACCATTCCCTAGCATACCAACATCACAATATGGACATGCTAATAAATGGGTAGCTGAAGCTTACTTAGGTAGAGCTTTCTTATATTATACGGGTTACATGACCAATATTGAGGGACAAGCAACAAATTCCTTACCTTTGGTAGATGGAGGTTCCTTAAGTGCTTCAGATGTAGCTGGTTATTTGGAAGATTGTGTAAATAATAGTGGCTATGCACTAGCATCTGATTTTAGGAATTTATGGCCATATTCATATGCGAATCAGGCCGCCGGTCAAACAGTATTGAAATATGCTGATGATGAAGATTTAGAATGGGTAGGGCAAGACGGTGCAAATCCAACATTTGGTACTGGAAATATGGAATCTATGTTCGTTCAACGATTTTCTTTTGGTGACTGGGGTTGGAATAATGGTAACATTTATACCAATAGATATGCTCTTTTTACCAGTATAAGAGGTAATTCCTTGATTCCTTTTGGTCAAGGTTGGGGTTGGTGTACGGTCAATCCAAAATTATACAGTTCTTGGGATGATGACGATCCTCGTAAGTTTGGATCTATAATAAGAGTAAACAATGAAGATGATGCAACCCTAGGTTACACACCAGATCAAGGAGATCATGAAACAGGTTTATTTAATAAAAAATATACCTCCATACAGTTCCCTGTTCCAGGAGGTTCTGAAGTTAAAGGAATGTTTGTTCAATTATATGGATGGGGAAATGCTGATTTTCAGTTAATGCATGCCCAAGATTTTATTTTTATGAGATTTGCCGATGTTCTGTTAATGCACTCTGAAATTACCCAAACTCCAGATGGTATGAATGCCGTACGTTTAAGGGCAGGATTAGATCCAGTTGATGGAGGTTATTCCCTTGAAAAATTAAAGGAAGAGCGTTTACATGAGTTTGCATTTGAAGGATTGCGTTGGTTTGATATAGTACGTTGGGGAGATGTTAATTCTGCTTTCGACGGAACTATCCAAGTTAATAATTCTGGAGTTGACGCAATGTATAAAGCAAATTATAGACCTGAAACTAAAGGTTTGGTGCCTATACCAGAAACCGAAGTTAGATTATCCAGTGGAGTTTATGAACAAAACCCTGGCTGGAATTAAAATTGAAAAAAATTAGAATTATGAAAACAAGAATAACAGTAATTTATTCCACAATAGTTGCTCTGATGCTGCTAATCACAGCTTGTGATCCTATTGTGGATGAGCAGCATTTGCAAAATTCTACGAATGTAGATGGGGTTGAATTAATTGCAACCCAAAGTACCCCAGGAGGTAATAAAATCGTTTTAGAAATGATAACCCCTGGAATAACGGGTTATTGGGATTATAATTTAGGAAAAGCCTTAACAAATAAAGTTGAAATTGTCTACCCTATACCCGGCAACAATACATTTACTTTTGTTGGTACCTTAGGTGGGGAATTCTTTGAAAAAACCATAAATGTACAAATTGACCAATTAGACACTCCTTTGGAGCAAGATTGGTACGACCTTGTCAGCGAAAATACTGCTCAAGGAAAAAGTTGGGTTTTTGATGGTGGTCCTGCATCTGATGGTAGGCAATGGTGGTTTATGTCTGATCCCAACAATCCTTGGGGAATTTGGTGGAATGCGGCAGGTGATTGCTGTCCTCCTTCAGATGCCGCTGGTAAAATGCATTTCGACCTTGATGGGGGTGCCAATTTCACCTATTATGCAGACGCTAGTGGGGCAGCTACAGCCACAGGAAGTTTTGTTCTGGACATTGCAAACCAACGATTAACTGTAGAAGGCGCCAATATTCCTGGATCTGTCGACGGAGGTGGTAATTCAGGGGTTTTTAATATTGTTGAATTAACTGAAGATAGATTAGTTTTATTTGTACCCAACGCTGCGTGGGCTACAGGTTGGACATGGGTTTTTGTACCTGAAGAATAATATTTAAGACTAGCTTGACTTTCTTGTAAAAAAAGGAAGAATTATTTGAGTTAATTACCGAAAAGAGGTTCTAGTTATGAAAATAACAGAAGGACCTCTTTTTTTGTTTATTATATTTAGTCTTGGAAATTGAATAAAATAAACAAGATTGGGATAAAAAAGGTAAATTTTAGAAAGTCATTAATCATTTGGTTTTGCGGTTTATATTCAATATTCGCACAAAGCGGGGACCAGATCTTGGATGGTATAGGTGAAACTGGTCTTATTGCCCGATATGTTTTGGATGGAGATTTAAAAGATTGGTCTCGAAACAACATGCACGCTGAATTTAACGGTTCAGGTCCAATTTTTGTAAAGGATAGTTTATTTAAAAAAGTGATTTTGCTTTCAGACGAGGATAAAAATTTTATTTCCTTGCCTATGGAAGTTGTCAATGATGTCGAGTCGATTAGCATTACTTTTTGGTACAATTTACATTCAATGGAGCCTGACCAAACATTGTTTGATTATGGCCATAATAATAAGAACCACCTCTTTATTTCCGCTTCAAGTTCTGGAGGTTATTCAGGTATAGAAATTGAAGGTTCGACAACGCACTTGCCTTTTTCTACTGAATTAGGTTCAAACAATTGGATTAATCTAGCACTAGTTATTAATGGTCCATCTAAATCGATGTCAACTTTTATTAATGGTATTTTAATAAAGGAGATTAATGTTCCAAATAGTTCAATTTCAGATTTGCTTTTTCATAATAAAAGAAATCCAATCAAATTTTTTATAGGTAAATCTATTAATGGTGATTCATTTTTTAATGGGAAATTGCACGATTTTAGAATTTATCGTATTCCTTTAAAAGAAGACCAAGTTTTAAAAATTTACAATAATTCTACAAAGCAGAATTCTGATAATATTGGCGATAAAAAGAAAAAAGTCGTTAACCTTCCACAATTTCCTTCTTCTCATCCTCAATTGTACAATCAATATTTAGTTTCAGTTAATAATGTTGAAGTGAAGACTAATGTTGGCAATCTACCGCGATTGCCCAGATTTTTAAAAGGTGTATATCAAAATGGAATTAAGGGACCAGATGTAAGGGTCCTATGGCCTGAAGAGTCAGATAATTCTAAGGTCCTAAAAGTAGGTCAATATACCATTATTGGAAGAATTCCTGGAAGTTCATTAATACCAAAAGCAACTATTATAATTGATTCTTTGGAGACAAAAAATACTCCAAAATTTCAATTAGAACCTTTTAAACTTAGTCAAGTGTCAATGACAAGTTCTTCTAATGGTAATAAGAGTAAATTTATTGAAAACCGCAGCAAATTTATCGATACTCTTGCACTTACCAATCCCGATGATTTCTTGTATATGTTTCGAGATGCATTCGGCCAGCAACAACCAAATGGAGCTAAACCTTTGGGGGTCTGGGATAGTCAGGAAACTAAGTTAAGAGGACATGCTACGGGTCACTATTTAACAGCTTTGGCTCAGGCTTATGCAAGTACTCAATATGATAAAAACTTACAGTCAAATTTTGCCCAGAAAATGGATTATATGATAGATTCACTCTATGATTTGGCTGTTATGTCTGGAAATCCAAAAGAAGCAGAGAGTGAATTTATTTCCGATCCAATTAAAGTTAAACCAGCCAGTGGTAAATCTGATTTTGATTCTGATTTAAGTAAGGAAGGTATTCGACATGATTACTGGAATTGGGGAACAGGTTTTATTAGTGCCTATCCACCAGATCAGTTTATAATGTTGGAACATGGTGCAACTTATGGGGGTCAAAAAAATCAAATTTGGGCACCATATTACACACTTCATAAAATTCTTGCAGGATTATTAGATATTTATGAGGTAAGCGGAAATGAAAAGGCACTTAATATTGCAAGGGGAATGGGTAATTGGGTAAATGCACGTTTAGAGCAATTACCCACGGATACACTAATAAGCATGTGGAACAGATATATAGCAGGTGAATTTGGTGGAATGAATGAAGTATTGGCTCGTATGTTTAGAATTACAGGAGATGAAAAATTTCTGAAAACAGCCATTATATTTGATAATATTCAAATGTTTTATGGTGATGCAAATCATTCTCACGGTTTGGCAAAAAATGTTGATACTTTTAAGGGCCTACATGCCAACCAGCATATTCCACAGGTTATGGGAGCCATAGAAATGTATCGAAATTCTAATAATCCAAAGTATTTCAATATTGCAGATAATTTTTGGAATAGAGTAACAAATGATTATATGTACAGTATTGGGGGTGTGGCAGGGGCACGTAATCCTGCAAATGCTGAGTGCTTTGTTGGTCAGCCAGCCACTTTATACGAAAATGGATTTTCAGAAGGTGGTCAAAATGAAACCTGTGCAACTTACAACCTTTTAAAATTGACCCGATATCTTTATCAATTTAAAAAGGATCCCCAATTGATGGATTATTATGAACGTGGACTTTATAATCATATCCTAGCTTCAGTAGCAGAGAATAGCCCGGCAAATACTTACCATGTTCCTTTAAGGCCAGGATCAATAAAGAGTTTTGGGAATCCTGATATGTCTGGGTTTACTTGTTGTAATGGTACTGCTTTAGAGAGTAGCACCAAACTTCAGAATACCATTTATTTCAAAAGTTTAGATAATCAATCCTTATTTGTTAATCTATTTATCCCTTCAATTTTAGAATGGTCTGAAAGGGGAATAACTGTGGAACAGAAAACAAATTTTCCAAATGAAGACCATACCAAACTTATTATTGGTGGGAATGGAAAATTTGATTTAAATCTACGCGTTCCAGCTTGGGCAACTAACGGTTATATTGTTAAGGTTAATGGAATAGAACAAAATGTGGAGGCCCATCCTACATCCTATATAACCTTATCAAGAAATTGGAAAGAGGGCGATATTGTAGATGTATCCATGCCTTTTGGTTTTCATCTTGAACCAGTCATGGACCAGCAGAATATTGCAAGTTTATTTTACGGACCAATTTTATTAGCAGCCCAAGAGTCTGAACCTCAGAATGATTGGCGAAAAATCACCTTGGATCCTACAGACTTAGGAAAGTCTATTAAAGGCGATCCAAGAAATTTGAAATTCAACATTAACGGAGTTGAATTTTTACCCTTTTATGAAACTTATGGCCGACACTCCGTTTATTTAGATGTTTCATTTGAAAAAATGTAAAATGAAGTAAGGTTCATTTCGTAATAATAATCTTTTACCTCCTTTTTATAATGCGTAAAATTCATTTTAATTTTGTTTTTATCTATCTGATTTTCGCTCTAACATCGAATGCCCAAAGCTATTGGAGTAAACTTGAAGAGCAAAAACCAACTCTTGGTATTGCAGAGGTATACCAGAAATTTGAAACGCCTTATTTCCAACTGAAACTTGTAAAGGCATCTCAAACCATTGCGAGCCTCAAACCAGTGGAAAATTCAAATTTTGATTTTACCCCAAGTGATCGGCTCGAAATCAGGGACAAGGATGGAGCATACCACTTAGGTGATATTAATTTAAGATTAAGGTATTCAGATTCAGAGTGGAAGGGTTATTCCACAGCTGTGAAACGAGCTCCAGTTACACCTCTTGCTCCCTCAGATTCGATATTGGCAGCTGCAGACTTGGCAAACACGCTTCCAACTGATATACCGGTAAACATTAAACGGTATTATGAAATAGTTGAAGGTCAGCTTGTCATGCGTTTTGAAATAAAAAATACTTCCACCAAAACTATAGAAATTGGAGCTTTAGGCATTCCTATGATATTCAATAATATATTAGAAGGGAAATCCCTTATTGAAACACATGCCCAAAATGTGTTTTATGATCCTTATATAGGTTTGGATGCAGGTTACCTAGAAGTTAAAAGGTTGAGTGGTAGAGGTCCGTCACTATTGGTGATACCTGAAAAAAATATGGCTTTCGAAGCCTACCGGCCTTTACTTGATGATCCAACACCAAGAAGTATCGTTTTTGAAGGATTCCATGAATGGATGGTATTTACCAAGGCTTATGCAGAAAATGAATGGAAGGGTGTAAATCAATGGAATAACCCCACTTCATTCGACTTAAAACCAGGTGAAACTGAAAATTTTGCATTAAAATTTGTGCTTTCAAAGGAATTGGAAGAAATTCCGGAAACACTTAAAAATCAAAAACGTCCGGTTGTTATTGGAATTCCAGGTTATGTAATTCCCCAAGATATAGTAGCTCAGTTATTTATTGATTATCCAAGTGAGGTTAACAGTATTGATATTTATCCGAATAATTCACTTGAAGTTACAGAAAGTGGTGTAACGCCAAAAGGGCTTAAAAAATATATTGTTACTGGTAAACAATGGGGACGGTCTCGGCTAACAATAACCTATGAGGATGGTTTAAGACAAACCATAAATTATAAAGTTATTAAGCCTGAGGGTAAGGTTATCAGTGACTTAGGAAATTTTCTTATGAACGAACAATGGTTTCAAGGAGCTGATCCTATTTTTAAAAGAAATCCATCAGTTATCAGCTACGATTACGAAACAAAAAACCAGGTGAAGCAGGATGGAAGGGCATGGATTGCAGGTTTAAGTGATGAAGGTGGAGCTGGGAGTTGGTTGGCGGCAATAATGAAACAACTAATAAGCCCCGAAAAAGATGAAATTGCTAAACTTCAATCCTTTATTGATAATACACTTTGGGGAAAACTTCAATACGATAAAGGCCCTCATAAGTATGGGGTTAAAAAGAGCATTTTTTATTATGAACCAGATTCATTGCCTAAGGGTACTTATAGTGATACTATTAATTATAAAACATGGGCTGCATGGAATCATAAACATGCCAATGATCCGGGTAGATCCTATAATTATCCTCATGTAGCAGCGGCCTATTGGGTAATGTATCGACTTGCGAGATACTACGATGGATTGGTAGATAATCAAACGTGGGAGTGGTATTTAAAACAGGCCTACCTTACAAGTGTTGCTATGGTCGAAAAAGCACCATATTATGCACAATTTGGTCAAATGGAGGGATCTGTATTTTTGTTTATTCTAGAAGATTTAAAAAGAGAAAATATCTATGACTTAGCTTCTGATTTAGAAGCAAGGATGAAAAAAAGAGCGGACCATTGGCAGGCATTGGAATATCCTTTTGGGAGTGAGATGCCATGGGATTCCACAGGGCAGGAGGAGGTTTATATGTGGTCTGATTATTTTGGTTATACCAATAAAGCTAATGTTACATTAAGAGCGATTTTAGCATATATGCCAAATATGCCGCATTGGGCTTATAACGGTAATGCACGCCGGTATTGGGATTTCCTTTATGGCGGAAAGTTAAAACGAATCGAACGGCAAATTCACCATTATGGATCTTCATTAAATGCGATTCCTGTGCTTAAACAATATAGAAATACACCGGACAATTTATATTTGTTAAAGGTAGGGTATGGGGGACTCTTAGGTGGTATTTCAAATATTACTGAAGATGGCTTTGGTCCTGCTGCCTTCCATTCCTTTCCTTCCTCTTTAAGGATCGATTATTTGTCTGGTGATTTCGGATCGGGTTTTTATGGTTATGCAGTTAATTCTGCTACCTATCTAACGAAAGATGAAGACCTAGGTTGGTTGGCCTTTGGAGGAAATATCAAAGAAGAACAAAACATTGTAACTGTTGAAATTACAACGGCAGCAAAATCAAAAGTTTTTATTCAACCTACCAATATATGGTTGACTTTAGATGCAGGCACATTTAAGGAAATTAAGTATAATATTGAAACCAATGAGTTGGCCATATTATTAAATGAAAAATCAGAATACACATCAAATGCTTATTTAAGGATTGAAGGAAATGTAAAGGAATTGCTCTTTGAAAAAGTAAGAGGGGCTTACAAAATCCCCTTAACAAATATGGTACAAACAATAAATCTTTAAATTGTGTAAGGGTGAAAAAAATTAAATAAGGGATAATTTATTATCCCTTATTTAATTTAGTGGAGTCGGAGGGACTACAACTTATTTTTAGCCATACTTTTAAATTTCTTCGGTTTTACCATAATCCCTTTATAAATGCTCAATTTTAATAGTCTAATTAGATTTAAACAAATATAGTATTGTTTAAATAAATCTAAAAACGGCTGACTAAATGCTGACTAATTTTTAATTTTGTCAATTAAACATTAAATCTATTCTATTGGCGAGTATTAAATTTTTAATTCAAAGCAATTCTGATTCAGCATCTATTCATTTAAGATTATCACTTTCAAAGAATAAATCCTTAAAACGAAAAACAGGATTTTATATTAATTCAAAAAATTGGAGTGCAAAATCAGGAAAACCAAAATCTTCAAGTGCAGAGTTGAAAAACTTATCAAGCGAATTAAGAGGCCTTTCTAATTATGTTCTCGATAATCTTAATGATGTCCAAAAGGAAAATGTGAACATAGACGGATTTTGGCTTGAGAGAACAATTGATGGCTTTTTTGGCAGAAATAATAAGGAGTCTTTAGATGGACTCATTGTGTATGGTGAACATTTCATTGAAAACCTAAAATTCAAATCAAATGATGGTAAAAAACTAGGTCTTTCTGTTTCGACAATTAAGAAATATAGGACCATTGTAAATAAACTCATTGCTTTCCAAGCATATAAAAAGAAGGTTTATTTAGTTAAGGATGTAAACAATGAGTTCAGAAATGATATTATCGATTATTTCTTAACTATTGAAAGATTAAGTGATAATACAATTGGGAGGTATTTAAAATTTATTAAAACGATTTGTATAGATGCAGGTAAAAATGGAATAGAAACAAGCTCTCAATTACCCTATTTCCAAGGTTTTACTGTAAAGGTTCCAAAAATCACGTTGTCTTTTAGTGAATTAAAAACTTTAGCTGAATTTAAATTTGACAATGAGAATTACTCTATTGCGCGGGACTGGCTTATTATAGGGTGTTTTACTGGACAAAGGGTTTCTGACCTACTCAGAATGAACAAGAGTTTCATTAAAACTATTCAAAATTTTGACTTTATAGTGTTGGAGCAAGTAAAAACGAACAAATTAGTTCAAATTCCAATTCATCCAGAAGTAAGAAAGATTTTAGATAAGAGAGGGGGCGAATTTCCTCCAAGATTCGTACAGAATGAAGAAAGTAACAAGACTCTATTTAATAGATACCTTAAAGATATGTGTAAGAAGGCGGAAATTAATGACATTGTAAGTGGAAAGAAATTTGATGAAGAGCAAAAAAGGTTTGTGTTTGGTGAATATGAAAAAAATGAATTGATTTCATCTCATATATGTAGGCGTTCCTTTGCAACTAATTTCTATGGTGACCCCAAGTATCCTACACCTTTATTAATGAATATAACTGCACATAGCACAGAAAAAATGTTTTTGGAATATATTGGAAAGAAACCAATTGATTATGGTTTGCAATTAGCCAAAATATGGGCTGAGCAATCCTCATAATAGAATTGTTTAAAAGTATTACAAATGGACTATAAGAAGTTTAAAGAGTTGTATAACCTTGATTCCTTTAATGAAGCTTTGATTAAATCCAAGGAGATTAAAGAAGCCAATGAAAGACTAGAATATTGGAAGGACCTTTTACATCAATATAAAAAAGATAAAACCTTATTGTCACCAAGTAGTACAAATCAAATGGCCCTAGCAATTGATGCCATAGGAGAAACAACTACGGGTTCATCCTTTAGAATTAATTGTGAGCAAGAAATTGCTCTTTTACAGTTGGATATTCAGTCTTTCCCTTTTAAGGAAAATATAGAGACGGTAAATTGGAAAGGTTCTCAAACTGAATTAATTGAATTAATTAAGGCGTTAATTGAGAATGGAACTATTAAAGGCAAACAAAAAGATTTAATACCTAAATTTTGCAAGTTTTTTAATATAGAAATAAAAGACCCAGATAGCTTATTAAAAGGAATCAAAAATAGAAGTTTAGGCAGCGAAACGTTGTTCTTAAATAATTTGACCAAAGTTCTTCAGGATTATATCAATAAATCATCTTTAAAATAAAAATTAGATACCAGTCATATGCCAGTGGTATTTAAACCAATCTAAATCAATTGATTTTTGACCATTATTAATTTTAATGGAACATAAATGAAAAAGTCAATTGAACCTAACACTACAAATACAAATAATCTTCAAGAATTAATTGCCATTAAAGTCTATGACGCTTTAAGTAACATTCAAATATCAAACGAAGATGGATATCTGACACGTCACGAGGTAACTAAATTATTGAAAATTAGTCTCGCTACACTTCATAATTGGACTAATAAAGGGTATTTGAAGGCTTATCAAATTGGAGGAAGGGTTTATTATAAACATTCCGAAATAGAATCGTCACTAACTGAATTAAAACCATTTTGCCAGAAATAGGCGACTTTTAAGAAATGGTGGTGGTCGATTATATAAAATGCCATATTGCAAATTGTGATATCATATCTCTTATAAATCATCCCTTATTGTCTTTTCAACAAAGGAATTTATCTGAATATGGCGAATTAATTCCTATAACCAACACCGCGCTTATTGATAGAACTGGACGACTCAAAGAGAAATATTACAGGCCGTACAAAATAGCATTCTATAGGGACCTAAAATTCAAAATTTATGAATCCTTTGAGGATGAAAAGAATTACAATTTTGCTACAATTGAAGGGTCTTTGCATAAGTATTCGAATGAGGGTTTACATAATTTTAATGATTTCTCAATACAGGATTTGAATAATGTAGTAAGGGATATACAACACCGTTTGAATCTATCTCCGAAAAATTTAATATTGAAGCAATTAGAAATCGGATTGAATTTAAGACTAACGGAATTCAAAAGTAGAGAGGTAATCAAAGGATGTTTGATGTATAGAAGAAAACGATTCAAAAATGTTTTTACAAAAGATGAAGGAGAATATATCCAAGTTTTTCAACAAAGAAGGGTTCTAAAAATTTATGATAAGGCCCTACACTATTTAAATAAAGGGTTTGATATAAAACATGAAATTCTTCGAATAGAATTAAAGTATCAAAGGATGAATGATTTAAAAGAAAAAGGAATTTATAGCCTTCAGGACCTTTTAGACTTTGATTTTACTTATTTTATGGAACAGTTATCAACTGCTTGGAAAAATGTCTTATACGTGGATGAAATTGCTTTACACAATCACAATAATAAATTTCAGTACCTATATCCATTTTATTGGGAACAATTAACCCCAAGCAACTTTCAATACCATAGAGAGAAGTTAATTAAGATATTATCTAATTCAGAGATGGATAAAAGACAAATTGTATCAAATTTAATTAAGGGTAAGGCTAAGAGTTTAATTGAAAAAACTATAGAAACTAACTATTAATATATAGTGTTAGTTTTAATAGTATAGGGATAAATATCAAGTTAAGAATGGCCTACAATTTTGATTTAATATTAAAAGAAGCAGAGGGATTAATAGAACGTCACAATTTACTTTTTTTAGAAGACCTTATCGCTTATTTGCCTTGTTCTAAAACTACCTTTTACGCTCATAAACTGAACGAATCGGACTCTATAAAAGAACTACTTAATAAAAATAGAGTTAAGTTAAAGGTGAGCCTCCGAGAAAAATGGTTTAATAGTAACAATCCAACATTACAAATTGCATTGTATAAACAAATAGCCACAGAGAATGAGCGAAAGAGACTTTCTCAATCCTTTATAGACATCAATGAAACCGAAGTGCCAGTAGAAATGAGATTAGATTTGACCAAATTATCCATTGGAACACTTCTAGAGCTTCAACAAATGATTGAAACGAATTAGTTCATTATTATTCTACAAACATACTTACAATAATTCCTTTTATTTTTCAAAAAGTTGGAGTAGTATTGTATTCCTCCCTTAGTAATTAATTTTCAAGAAAAATATTTATGCCCAATTCCCAAGAGATATCCAGTTTTATTTGGAACGTCTGTGATGACGTTTTACGCGGTTTGTTTAAGCAACACGAATATGGCGATGTCATATTGCCATTCTTGGTTTTAAGACGTTTAGATTGTGTTATTGAGCCTCAAAAGGATACGGTCATTCGATTGTATAATGAATTAAAAGATGATGTGGAACCCGCTCCCATTATTATGAAACAAACGGGTTTAAGGTTTTATAACCGTTCTAATTTTGACCTTCAGCGTCTAAAAGGGGACCCAAATGGTCTAAAAAACAATTTTCCCAACTATATAAACGGTTTTTCTCATAACGTCTTTGAAATATTAGAAAATTTCCAACTAGATAAACCCGTACAAAAGCTTCTTAAGAATAATAAACTCTATTTGCTTATTGACAAATTCACGGATATCGATTTACATCCAGATAAGGTGGATAATCATACGATGGGCCAAATTTTTGAAGAGTTGCTCAGGAAGTTTTCAGAAATGTCCAATGAAACAAGTGGTGAACATTATACCCCTAGAGATATAGTGAAATTGCTTGTTTCCCTTGTATTTGCTGAGAATAAGGAAAAATTAACTGGTTCAGGCATTATCAGGTCTATTTTCGACCCTTGTTGTGGTACTGGAGGTATGTTAACTATTGGCAAAGACTGGATTTCAGAGAACATCCCAAACCAAGTGATGGTAAATCTTTATGGGCAAGAATTAAACCCACAAACGTATTCTATTTGTAAATCGGATATGTTAATTACGGGAGAGGACCCAGACAATATACGCTTGGGCTCCTCCTTGTCTTTTGACCAATTTGAAGGTCGGAAATTTGATTATATGATTACCAATCCTCCTTTCGGCGTGAGTTGGAAATCTGAAAAAGATTTTATTGATGAAGAATCTAAAAACCCATATGGTCGATTTGGTGTTGGTACACCAAGAAGTTCTGACGGGTCACTATTATTTCTTCAACATATGATTTCCAAAATGAAAGATGAGGGTTCTAGAATAGGTGTCATATTTAACGGGTCACCATTATTTACTGGAGACGCAGGAAGTGGTGAGAGTGAAATCCGCAGATGGATAATTGAAAATGATTGGTTGGAGTGTATTGTTGCCTTACCTGACCAACTATTTTTTAATACAGGTATTTCAACTTATATATGGATTGTAACCAATGACAAGAAACCAAATCGCAAGGGAAAGGTTCAATTAATTGATGGTTCACAGTTTTATAAAGCAATGAAGAAATCTTTAGGTTCTAAAAGAAAAGAAATCTCATCTGAACAATGTGAGGAGTTAATCAATACCTATAATAACTTCGAAGAAAACGAATATTCTAAAATTTACGATAATGAGTTCTTTGGATATACCAAAGTGGTTATCGAGCAACCTTTAAAAGAAAATGGTGAATTGGTTTCGAAAAAAGATGGTTCACTTAAAGCTGATACTTCGTTAAGAGATAGTGAAAGGATACCTCTTACAGATGATGTGGAAGAATATTACAATAGGGAAGTTAAACCTCATTTACCTAATAGTTGGATGGATAGAGATAAAGACAAGGTAGGATATGAAATTAACTTTACTAAGTATTTTTATACATACAAACCACTGCGCCCCTTAAACGAGATAACAAAGGACCTACTGGCATTGGAAAGAGAGTCTGAAAATTTGCTTAAAGAAATCTTATAGTATTATGAAGTTATATAACCTAAAAGATAATGAACTCACTCAAGTACCTCTTAAATCTTTTAAGCTTGAAAAGGACATACAACAGTTGGTAGAGGCTAACGTAGAGGTACTGTTCGACCTAGAGTTTGTGAGAACAGAGTTTCCTCTTCAGCAATTTAGGTTAGACAGCCTTTGTTATGATAGAGCTTCAAATGCTTTCGTAATTATAGAATATAAAAAAGGGTCTAGCTATTCTGTTATAGACCAAGGATATACCTATCTATCTTTAATGCTAAACAATAAAGCAGATTTTATCTTAGAATATAATGAGCGTTTAAATAAGAACTTAAGGCGTGATGATGTAGACTGGACCCAATCCAGAATCATTTTTGTTTCACCAAAATTTTCTGAATACCAGAAACATTCCATCAATTTTAGAAATGTGCCTTTTGACCTTTGGGAAATTACGCGATATGACAATCATACGGTCGGGTTAAATAAAATTGAAACTAGTTCTGATGTTGATATTAATGATACCATTGATAACCAAAACAGCACAGATATTGTAAAACAGGTATCAAACCAGATTGTGAAATATGATGAAGAGTATCACCTATATAAAAGTAAATCGAGACCAGAGCGAGTTGTGGAACTCTATTTTGAATTGAAAAATAGGGTTTTAGAATTAGGGGATGATATTGAGATTAAATTTGGAAAACAAACCATTGGATTTAAGGCTAACAAAATATTCGCCGATTTCATAATTTATGATTACGGTATTGGTATTATGCTCAACATGAAAAAGGGTGAAATGAATGGCGATTTTAAGAATTTAACTCGAGATATGAGCAAGGTTGGGCATTGGGGTAATGGGGATTATAAAATTTCGGTAAATCCAGATGAGGTAGATGTGGACTATGTAATTTCTCTAATTAAAGAATCATACATAAATCAATCCTGATGGAAAGATATAGTGCATACAAAGATTCAGGTGTTGAGTGGATTGGCGATATTCCTAGCCATTGGATTATTAATAAATTTAACAGAGAAGTTTACTTTCAGGAAGGTCCTGGGTTGCGAACATTTCAGTTTACGGAAGATGGAACAAAAGTCATTTGTGTGACCAATATAACTGAAACAGGTATCGAATTTGATAAACTAAAGAAGTATATATCTGAAGAAGAATATCTAAAAAAATATCAGCATTTTACAGTCCAAAATGGTGATTACCTCCTTTCTAGTTCAGGTAACTCTTGGGGGAAGGTTTGCGAATATAAATCTGATGAAAAAGTAATTTTGAACACCTCAACCATCAGGTTAAATTCCTTAAATCCTTATAAGCTTGATAAACGATTAATACCGCATATACTAAACAGCAATTTTGTAAAGATACAGTTAGAAATACTAATGACAGGTTCTTGTCAACCAAACTTCGGACCGTCGCATTTAAATCAATTATTAGTTCCTGTTCCTGATTATGCTGAACAACAAAAAATAGTTGAGTTTTTAGATGACAAGACAGCTAAGATTGACAGACTACTTCAAATTAAGGAGAAAAAGATAGAACTACTAAAAGAGAAACGGACCTCATTAATTAATCAGGTGGTTACAAAAGGTCTCGACCCTAATGTAGAAATGAAAGATTCAGGTGTTGAGTGGATTGGAGAGATACCTAAGCACTGGGCCACTATTAAATTGAAGTATTTATGTGAAATAGTGTATGGTATCTCACCGCCAGATACAACTTATAATTATGAAGGCTTAGGCTCTATTTTAATAAATGGACCAGTGGAATATTCTAAAAAAGATTTTGGCTACACCAGAAGTCTTAAATGGACCACGGACCCTAAAAAATTTACCTCTAAAGGTAGTTTGTTATTTTGTTTAAGAGGTTCTACGACAGGTCGAATGAATATAACACATGCGGATGTTTCTATTGGAAGAGGTGTATGTTCGCTTAAAAGTAAAGAAAGTCAATGGTTCATGATATATTCTATGATGATGTTGAGAATACATATACAGAAACAAATTTCAGGCTCGACATTTCCTTCAGTAACTAAAGATGATGTGGATAATTATTTGATATGTCATCCTCCATTGGAAGAACAAAATGGAATTGCTAAGTACTTAGATATACAAACCAATGAAATAGACCGCCTTATTAAACTAGAACAAAAAAAAATAGAGTTATTAAAAGAATACCGTCAGTCTCTTATATCAGAGGTGATTACTGGCAAAATTAAGGTTTTTGAGGAGGTATTAGGGGTAAATTAAACTTTACTAATTCAGTTTTGGAACAAAAGGAAAAACTTAAAATTACTGATGTTATTAAAGGAGTTGTATCAATTGCATTTCTCGCAGCTGTGATTTATGTCATTTATATAATGTTTAAGGAAGTAGTACTACCTTTTTTCCCTTTTTTAAGAGATATGTATGTTGAAGTTATTAAGCCAATTTTTGGAATAATCCCAAATGAATTATGGAGTGTATTTTTTGGATTCTTAGTAATTTTTAGCTTTTGGAAAATTATTAGGAATAGATAGATAAAATAAAGGACATAATGCAGACACCTAACGAGGAAAGATTCGAAAAACATATAGAGCAAAACTTGCTTGATAATGGTTACATTTCTCGCCTTTATACCGAATATGATAAGAACTATTGTCAGCTAAAAGAAGAGTTTATTTCCTTTATTAAGTCTACTCAAAAAGACGATTACGATAAATTATCCAAACAATTCGAAACCTCCACTGATAGACATTTATGCAAGGTTGTAAATGACCAAATTTCCAAAAGGGGGATAGTTGATGTTCTCCGCAAAGGCATTAATACTAGAGGCTCTTCCTTCGATTTGGTTTATTTTCAACCGAAAAGTGGATTAAACCCAGAGCATAAGCAGAAATACGAGAAAAATAAGTTCACCTGTGTCCGTCAATTGCACTATTCAAACAAAAATGAGAATAGTATCGATATGGTTCTATTTCTAAACGGCATTCCCATTATTACAATGGAACTTAAGAATCAGCTTACTGGCCAAAACATTAGACATTCTGAAAAACAATATTCCTACGATAGGAACCCATTAGGAGAGCCTTTATTACAATTTAAACGGTGCTTGGTGCATTTCTGTATAGATAATGATAAAGTATCTATGACTACCCGTTTAAATGGTTCTAAAACACGTTTCCTCCCCTATAACAAAGGAATTGAAAATCCTATCGTTGAAAATGGGTATCGCACAGAGTATATGTGGAACGATATCTTCAGGCCAGACTCTCTTTTAGATATCATAGAAAATTTTGTACTTGTTGTTGTCGAATCAAGTAAGGAATGGAGCAACAAGCTGCAAAAAGTTGTTAACGAAAAGTCTGAAATTTTAATTTTTCCTCGGTATCATCAATTAGATGTCATAAGGCGTTTAAGGTCCAAAGTAAAAGAGGAAGGGGTTGGTCATAACTATCTCGTACAACACACCACTGGTTCTGGAAAATCTTATAGTATTGGATGGTTGGCCCATACTTTAACTTCATTATATAGGGCAAATACAGACGTTAAGAGAATGTTTGATTCCATTTTGGTGATAACAGACCGTAAGGTATTGGATAGTCAATTACAGAAGACCTTAAAGGACCTCCAGCAAACCGAAGGTGTGGTTAGTCCTGTTGATGTTAATAGCAAACAACTAAAAGATTATTTGGAAAAAGGCAAGGATATAATAGTTACTACCATTCAAAAATTTCCAGTCATTTCAGAAACCATTTCTCAATTAAAAGGTCAAACTTTTGCTGTAATAATAGATGAGGTGCATTCTTCTCAAAGTGGTGAAACTTCGAAGCATTTAAAGAAGTCGCTATCTGTTGAGGTGTTAGAAGATGAGGATGGAGAAATTGATTATGAGGAAATGATACGTCGAGAAATTGAGTCGAGAGGGAAACAGGAACATATTTCATTTTTTGGTTTTACTGGAACTCCAAAAAATAAGACCCTTGAGCTATTTGGGACAAAAAATGAAGATGGGGGCTTTGAACCTTTCCATTCCTATTCAATGAAACAATCCATTTTTGAAGGCTTCACATTGGATGTGTTGGAACATTACACAACCTATAAGCGATATTTTAAGGTAAAACAGACTGGTGAACAAGATGAAGAATTACCAGAAGGTAGAGCGATGAAATTATTAGTTGATTATGTTGATAGTCACGATGAGGTAATAAAACAGAAAGTCTCTATCATATTAAACCATTTTACTGCAGTTACTTCCAAAAAAATAAATGGAAGAGGTAGGGGTTTAGTCGTGGTGAGGTCCAGAAAACACTGTGTGATGTTTTTTCAGGAAATGGTTAGGCAAATGAAGGAAAGAGGACTTTCTTACTCTTGTTTGGTCGCATTTAGTGGAACAGTTCACCTAATGGGTCAAGAATTTACCGAAAGTTCCTTAAACTCGTCAAATGGAATGGAAGGAAACAATATTCCTAGTGCTTTCAAGGACCCTAAATTTAGACTTTTGATAGTGTCGAGTAAATTTCAAACAGGATTTGATGAACCTCTATTGCATTCGATGTATGTTGACAAGAAATTGAATGGTGTTCAATGTGTTCAAACCTTGTCTCGACTTAATAGAACCAAAACTGGAAAGACTGACACATTTGTTTTAGATTTTGTAAATGATACTGAGGAAATAGTTAATTCTTTTCAGCCTTATTATACTTCAACAATACTTAAAGAAGAAACTGAGCCAGATAGATTATATGATTTACAATATGAAATCGAGGCTTATAATCTGTTCACAGATGACCATATCGACCGTTTTTGTAAAGAATTTTATAAAGAAACCGAAACAGATGAGAATTTACAGCCTATAATTAATGAAGTTGTTGATAATTGGAAAGAATTAGAAACGGATGAGGAGCGCGATGGTTTCAAATCAAAAATTCAGTCGTTTTCAAGGTTATATTCATACATCTCACAGATAATCAACTTTACTGAAGTCAATTGGGAAAAACTATATGTCTTCCTTCGCTATGTCAACAAAAAACTACCTAAAGGTGAGACTGAAAAATTAGATATCACCGAAGCCGTTGACTTAAGTTCACTGAGGATACAAATGATAGGTGAATCGAACCTTTCATTAGAAGATAAAACGGGAATTTTGTATCCAATAGATGGAGATTCGGGAGGCTTAAAAGCTGAAGAAGAAAAAAATCTATTGTCTTACATAATTGAAAGAATTAATGAAGTTTATGGTATTGACTTGTCAGAAGAAGATAGGTTGGACCTTCAAAATGTAACGGAACGTTTAGATAAAAACGAAGAGCTAAATGCTGTGATGAAAGGAAATAATTCAGAATATGATAGGAAAGATTACTTTAAAAAAGTGTTGAAGGATGAGGTTTCTGAATACTATGGGGATAGGTTAGAGTTCTATAAGAAAATTATGAATACAAAGGTGTTTCCAATGATTTTAGATGGGATGTATAGGGAATATAAAAGAGCAAGTTACTAAGTAGTTGAAAGATGACTAAAAAGAAAAAATTAACACCTGAAGAATATAAAGTGATTGCGAGAAAAAAAGGGGAATGGATGCTAAAGTGTTTAGAAAGAGATAAACTCAAAAAAGAAGAAGAGCTTTTGGAAAGTTGGTTTGGATACGCACACGATGAACGTTTTTGTGATGCACGTATCAATATCACAAAAGATACAAAGTTATTTCAAGAGGAGTCAGAATTTGGTGTTGGTGCTTGGATAAAAGTGCCTGCTTCAAAAGATGTTATGTATTCGGATGGTTATTCTCAAGCAGCTAGAATAATATATGATTCAATTTCTGAGAAAAAGGGAAATTCTAATTTTCTGGTCTATCCTTTAATATTTATTTACAGGCAATGCTTAGAATTAAAACTTAAGGAATTGATTAGAGCTGGATTTAAAGTTCTAAATAATGAGTTAAAACAAGAAATTGAACCCCAGCTTAAAACGTTTAATAACGGGGAAATTGAAAAAGTTCATAAATTAAATTTGCTCTGGAACGACGTTAAAATTTTAGCTTCAGGTTTGAAATTTGAACAGGATGAAGAATGGAAGGAGGCTGAAATTATTTTAAATCAATTTCACGAAGAAGACCCAAATGGTGTAAGTTTCAGATTTCCTTATTCCCATAATTGGAAGACTATAAAAAACACGATTGATTTATATCATTTTGCATCATTGATGGACATAACAATTTTGTTTCTGGATGGTATTAGAGATTTAGTTTATGAGATTGAAGAGGCTTAATTAATAAACTTCTCTAATGATAATATTAAACTCCTACCATTGTTTGATTTACAGGTTTTAGAATCTTTCAAGAGAAATTATATTAAAATATAGAACAAGGATTTACTTAAAAAATTTGATTGAAAATAGATTGATTGAACTAGACAGCTTTATTCCTTGGTCTGGTAATTTAAGGTTAGTGAAAATTTATGCAGTTTCTAATTATTTTTTAGAAGTAGTTTTAGATTTTGAAACCCGAAAAATTGAATCAATTAGTTCTTTCAACTCTATCGAATACCTGGAAAAATATCCAGAAATTTCAGATTTGTTTACCTCTCGAATTTATAATTTGGGATTGTATTAGTTTAAAAATATTCTGTTGGAAAAGGAATTAAAAAAAATATTGAATATTATAGAATCTGATGAATATTATGATAAGGTCAATGAATATGTCAAAAGAACCTTATTTACAGTTCAAGATATAATTGAGTATTACGATGATGAATGTGATTTAAAATCTTTGGACTTTCAATGTATGCAAAATGGAGTGCCTCCAGAAAGATATTTATCCGATTTAATTAAATTGTTGTTTTTAGGGTATATTACTCTAGTTAATAAATCTACTGACACTAAAGAGTTCACCTTAGGGTCATCAAGAATAGGTGGAATTTATATTCCAAAAGAAAAAAAAATAAAATATAACCATTCGGAAAATGATGATTTAGGATTTTTAAAACTTTGGCTAGATTCCAAAATTAGTTCAATAAAGGGTGAAGATTATTTAACTCGATATACAGGGCAAACTATTGAAGAAATATTCAAAATTGACCCTGATTATATCGTAGATAAAATTTCAAAAAACCATTTCATTATGAGTTTATCCTCAATTGAAATATTAGAGAGGAGGTATAAGTATGATTTTTCGACAAGTTTTAAAAATCAATTAAAAATTAGGCATAAAGAATACCTTCAAAAAAAAGAACAATTAAAAAAGGATAGTCAAATTAAACCTTACCATAATATTGATATTAATGATGAGGATTTGGGTTTAGTTAATCAAAATGAGTTTAGTAATTATCTCACGGTGAATTCCATTCCCCATAAAATTAATGATGGAAGAATTATTGTAACGAGCGATTTTTTTTGGTATTCTGGAGTGAAGATGACGAATAATTTAACTATTTGTGGAAACCTTCATGTATCTGAAATGCTCAATACCCCTAAATTAATTCCAAATGGTCTTAAAGTTAATGGATATATTCAATTTGGACAATTTCAATTTACAGATGATGACAATAATTCCATCGAATTTGACAGTTGGTTGAAAATCGAATAAAGGACAAAATAAAATATACTGTCTAAATACTGACTAAAATAAATAAAAAAACATCTAAATAATTGATATCCAGATGTTTTTATAAATAACTCGTGGAGTCGGAGGGATTCGAACCCTCGTCCAAACAAGCTGACAAACAGCTTTCTACACGTTTAGTCTTTATTTGTTTTTTCGATGTGACACTGGCAAAAGACCACCCATGACACACTTAGCTTCTTAGGTTTCAACAGAACCACAAAGCTAGATTCTGTCTATGTTAACATTTACGATGCCCCTTGTCGGAATGCCGCTAACCAAGGCCTTCCAGGGACATTTAGCCTTCCCGCCTAGCGGGAACATGGGCCGAAATCTTACTATAATTCAGATTAGGCAGCTAAAGCGTAGTTATTCTCGCCGTTTAAAGTTTGGTACAGCCTTTAACGTGTTTCAATACCATTACACGACGTGCTTACTATCCACCAGGTCTTGCTGTCAAAACCAGTCGACCCCATGTGAAATATTCCTTTATATCTTATGGATTAAATCACCTTAAGATTTTAAAGGATGACAAAATTACATAAATAATATATTTCGTCTCTATACATATTAGGCAAAAACTATTCCAATGAAGTCAATGTCATGCCAGATACTATATTATTTTCAAACTAAATAAAATGTTTTGATAAAGGAAGGAACGAAAGTTAGTTGGAAGTGGGGAAATGGAAAAGACCATGGAACGGTAAAGAAAACTTATGCTGAAGAAGTTTCTAAAACTATCCAAGGTAGTAAGATTATTAGGAAGGGCGAATTAGAAAATAAAGCGTTGTATATTGAACAAGAGGATGGAGGGCATGTTTTAAAATTGGAAAGTGAGGTAAATAGAGCCGATTAATGTTGTTGGTATAGCTAATTTCTAATCGTACTTTTGTGGTACTAACAGAACAGAATGAAATTTGGAATTATAAGGGAGCGGAAATCTCCTCCAGATCGGCGTGTCGTTTTTACACCTTTAAAAATTATTGAAGCCATAAAGAAATTTCCTGATGCTGAATTCGTAATTGAGCCTTCAGAAATACGGGCATTTACTGACAAAAGTTATTCCGAACTTGGAATTGAGGTTTCTGAAAATATGGACCAATGCGAAGTTCTATTAGGCGTAAAAGAGGTGCCAATTGATTCTTTAATTGAGAATAAATCTTATTTTTTCTTTTCACATACGATTAAAAAGCAGCCCTATAATCGCGATTTGTTAAGGGCTATTTTGAACAAGAATATTACGCTTTATGATCATGAAACCTTGAAGAATGGAAAAGGTTCAAGACTGGTTGCATTTGGGCGCTATGCAGGTATAGTAGGAGCCTACAATGGTTTCCGGGCTTATGGTTTAAAATCAAGAAAATATATTTTGCCAAAAGCAGAAACGTTGGAATCCCAAGAAGACCTTATAAATCATCTTAAAAATATTCAGTTAGGAAACATAAAGATTTTGCTAACTGGTCGTGGCCGAGTGGGGAAGGGCGCAAAAGAGATGCTTGATGGAATGGGGCTCAGACAGGTTGGGGTTGCTGATTATTTAAAGAAAACTTTCGAGGAACCAGTTTATTGCAATATAGATATCTCAGAATATAACAAACGAATGGATGGTATAAGGGGAAGCTATGCTGATTTTTTTGCGAATCCTGAGGAGTATCGATCAGATTTCTTTCGGTTTGCCGAGGTTACTGATTTATACATTGCAGGACATTTTTATGGAGAAGGCGCACCATATCTTTTTACACGGGAAGACGTTAAAAACCCTAACTTCAAAATAACCACGGTGGCTGATATTAGCTGTGATATAGATGGGCCAGTCGCGACTACTATAAGACCTTCGACAATAGCTGAACCAATTTATGGTTATGACCCGATATCAGAAAGTGAAGTGGACTTCAAAAATGAAAATGCTATCGCCGTGATGGCCGTGGATAATTTGCCTTGCGAACTTCCCAAAGATGCTAGTGAAGGATTTGGTGAAATGTTTTTGGAGTATGTTATTCCAGCATTTTTCAATAATGATAAGGATGGTATTCTAGATAGGGCGAAAATTACGGAAAATGGTAAACTGACCCCTCGTTTTGCATATCTACAAGCTTATGTTGATGGGCTGGAGTAATTTATTCTATATTTTTCAAGGCTATGGTTTTAGACTTCACTAAATAGTGTTCAAAAAATCTATAACCTAATAATAAAAACATACTAAAGGAAAATATAAAAAGCCAAGCGCTTTTGTTTGCCAATGGTTGCACGATAATATTTACACTTTCAATAAAGAGAGATTGTGGCTCCTTTATTAGATCCCAAGAGTTAAATCGTAAAAATCGACCTAAATAAACCCCAAAGGAGGATAATGTTAAAAGAGATATCAACCCTATTGGTTTCAGCCAGTTTGGTGTTACACTAATTAACATCTCTCGCATAGAGATAAGACTTGAATAAAACAAGTATAAACCCGTTCCTGCAAAAGTTGTGATGACGAGAATATCTAACGAAGCAATATAGTTTTGGCTAGCTCTCACATGCAATAAATCAGTTATAATATAAGGAGCATTTGGTAAAAATAGTAGCCATATAATTGTCGAGGGGACTAGCATCCATTTGTTCAGTTTATTTGTTGTGATGAATGAACTGATTGCAAATGGTATAAATGCCAAAAACAAATTCCAAACCAAAAAAATAAGGTGAAAGGATTTTGTGATTTTCATTCGAATCATCAGCAAAATAATTGCAGTCATACTAGAAAGTATAACAAGACTGAAAGTTTCAAAATTTTTGAATAAGTAGGTTTTAAAATGGTTCATGTTCAAATGTTTTTAAGTCGATAAAATAAATTACAGTCACTCCCAAGATGTATGCAAATATGTCTTGGAAGCTAAAAGTATTTCCTAATACCAGCCTTGCGAGCATATTGTTTTCTAATCCGAGGAGGTTAATTAATTTGAAATATTGAAGGGTTTCGACACCAATGGCAAAGATTAATACCGCTATAGCCATATAAATTGGTTTTATATGAATAATCGATCTCGCCGCGGCATACACAAGAATCACTACCAAGAAATCACCAAAAGTTACACGCAGAAATCCATTTTGAATCCAAAGTGCCAATCCTAATTCCAAAATCAATATGACAAGAAAAAGCATTAAATAATTACTGTTAAACGATATTTTCATGCTGTCCTTGCTTTAACTTTTCAATAGTTTCCTTGAAACAAATAATGCAATTACGATAATAATTATTATCCGAATTGCAACATTAATTATAGGGTGATCGAATAGGTGTATCAAGGAATGGTAAAACTTGTGTAGTTGTTCAAACAAAATCATAATATAAATCTAAAGTACTTTGAAATACAAAGTAAAAATATAAAAATTTTTAAATCTTTCCTTTTAAAAGTTTTTCTAAAACTTCGATATGTTTTTCAAAGGCAGATTTGCCACTTTTTGAAGCTTGGTAGCGGGTATTTGGTTTTCTTCCTATAAATTGTTTCTCAATTTTGATATAATCTTCTTGCTCCAACGCCTTTAAATGGCTTGCCAAATTCCCATCAGTGACATCTAGAAGTTCTTTTAGGGTATTAAAATCGGCATATTCATTTACCATTAGTATAGACATAATCCCCAAACGTATTCGGTGATCGAAGGCTTTATTTAATTCATTTATGATACTCACTTAGGAAGCCTTTTTAGGAAGATCGTATTTGTAATGCATCCAAATACCATAGACAATATGCAAAATTCCAAATCCTAGGACCCAAAGCCAAAATCCAAAACCAGGTAAAAGAGCACAAATTAGTCCCAAAGTCACCTCTATTAGTCCCAAATAACGGATGTCTCCCAAGCTATATTTCGAAGCATTTATTAGGGCTAAACCATAAAAAATTAACATTAGAGCGGCCGTTTGACCATATTTTTGTTGATCTAGAATTATCAGAATATAAATACCCCCTGTAACCAGTGGTATCAAAAAATTAATTATTAACCTTCTTGAAGTTTTGTCCCATATCTTTTCCCCATTCTTTTTAGCTTTTCTAGTTGTAAGAAAAATTGCTGTAATTATACTGAAAATAGCAATTAGAAATAAATCAATCAAGACCATTGTATAAATATGCCCTCCACTTGCAACAGTATCCTCACCAGAAATTTTTACTAGCCAGTAAGCAATGGCAGCTCCAATTAAAGCATAAATACCGGCCAATATACCGCTTAACCCACTTAATGAAATAAATCGGGAAGACCGATTCATCATTTGCTTAATCTCATTTATATCTTGAAGATAATTTTTGGAGTCCATATTAAAGTACTTTGTGTGACAAAGCTATAAATAAAAATAAAGTAATAATGTTTATGGGGTAAAATTTAGAATAAGTTAGTTGGCTGAAAACTCAATCCTGTCATTTATTTGAACTCCCAATATATCAGAAAGGCCGCCATTTAATTCTAAAACATATTTTGCTGGAGCCTCAGAAGGCAATGAAGTTTCATCTTCAGGCTTGGCATTTTTTACAATGCTGACAATTTTTTTATCAGCTCCAATATATAATATGTCTAATGGGAATTCCGTATTCTTCATGTAGAAACTGCGGTATTGGGTGTCAGGAAAAATAAATAGCATCCCTTGAGAATTTTTCATTCCTTTTCGATACATCAATCCAGTTTCACGCTTATATTCATCATCAGCAATTTCAATATCAACTTTAGATAAAAGGCTATCTGAACTTTGTTTAAAAATAGATAATTCCCCATTCTTGGTAAATTTAATTTCTACCTGGGAAGGTGGTGTGTTGTTCGGTTCTTCTTTACATGAATTGAAAGCAACTACCGAAATGAGCAGAAGGACAAATAAATAGGGTTTTTTCATTAGGCCGACTTTACTTTAGGTTTATAGATAAACATAAAATATAGGCCAATTAATATAAACGGAATACTTAAAATCTGACCGGTTTTTAATCCGAACCAATCTATGTATTCGTCACCCTGTGGCTCTTTAAAGAATTCAACAAAGAACCTTATCGTCCATAAAAAGACTAAAAATAATCCGAATAAAAATCCGCTTTGTTCACTTTTGTTAGTCTTCCAATAAAAATACCAAAGCACGATAAATACCACTATATAGCAAATGGCTTCATATAATTGGGCGGGGTGTCGCGGAAACGTTTCACCAAGTTGGGAAAACACTACACCGTAATCAGTACCGGTTGGTTTCCCGATGATTTCAGAATTTATAAAATTTCCTATTCTTACAGAGGTTGCGCCGATCGCAACTGGGATAACAATTCGGTCTAAAATCCAAAGTACAGTCTTTTTAAGTACTTTCTTATTATATAGCCACATGGCAATTATCATTGCAATCGCAGCACCATGACTAGCTAATCCTTGAAATCCCGTAAACTCAAATTCTGGTTTGAATCTAAATGGTAGAAAAATACTAAAAAAGTCATCTTTGAAAAGTTCTGGTTGGTAAAAGATAACATGTCCTAATCTTGCGCCAAGCATTAATCCTATTACACAATACATAAATAGGGATTCCAAGGACTCTTCTGGTTGACCTTCATGCTTATAGACCTTTTTCATAATGTAATAGCCTATAACGAAGGCTAAAATCCACATTAAACTATAGTAGTGTAAAGTATAAAACCCTAAATCAATCCCTTTGGAAGGATTCCAAACAATTTCTATAAAATGCATGTGTTACTAATTACTGATCAAATATAGCTCATTGAGACAGAAATGGAAACCTTAAACTTTCAAAGTTTATCCGGCACAGGATCGTATCCGCTACCTCCCCATGGATTGCAGCTTAAAATCCTTTTAATGCTCAGCCAACCCCCTTTAAAAAGCCCATGTTTCTTAAGTGCCTCAACGGTATAATTAGAACAGGTAGGTTGATACCTGCAAGTCGCAGGTGTTATTGGAGAAATAAATAATTGATAAAACTTTATCAATAACAAAAATGGTGCAATTAAAATGCGTTTCATTTAGGAACAATAGAAAATGTGGTGCCCTCTTTACCGTCCTGTAATTGAATGCCAGCCTTAGCCAATTCGTC
Source organism: Aegicerativicinus sediminis (assembly GCF_015476115.1). GTDB lineage: Bacteria > Bacteroidota > Bacteroidia > Flavobacteriales > Flavobacteriaceae > Aegicerativicinus > Aegicerativicinus sediminis. The sequence goes on from NZ_CP064295.1 coordinate 2,666,697, forward strand.
CCTTATTTTATCGGAAGTTGCAAAATCTTTGTTAAGTCTTGCTTGTTGCCTCAATTGAATAAGTAAATCCACGGCTGCATCCAAAGGTCCACTTTCATTTGTATTCTCATTAACCTTTGTAAATCCAAGTACATCAAAAACAAAAATGTTGAATGTGTTACTTAAGAGTTCAATATCTTCTTTGGTTAGAGTTTCACTACCCTCTTTAACTTGGTTAATATATTTAACCGCCTCGAACAAATTAGCAATTAAGATTGGAGAGTTGAAGTCATCATTCATGGCATCATAGCACGCTTGCTTCCATTCAGAAATATCGATCGTTGAATGGCCAGACGGAACTAGCGAATCAATACTCTCTATTGCATCCATTAACCTAAAAAATCCTTTTTCGCTTGCTAATAGACCATTATTTGTAAAATCTAAAACACTTCTATAATGAGCTTGAAGCATAAAAAATCTTGCTACACTTGGCGCAAAAGCCTTGCTAATATTATCGTTTTCACCTGTAAAAATTTCATTTGGTAAAATATAATTGCCTGTAGATTTGGCCATTTTTTTACCATTCATTATCAGCATGTTAGCATGCATCCAATAATGTACAGGGGCGTGATTGTTACAAGCCTCAGCTTGCGCAATTTCACACTCGTGATGGGGAAACTTTAGGTCCATTCCACCGCCGTGGATATCGAATTCTTCCCCAAGATATTTAGTGCTCATAGCAGTACATTCTAAATGCCAGCCAGGAAAACCATCGCTCCATGGTGAAGGCCAACGCATAATGTGTTGGGGTTCAGCTTTCTTCCAGAGTGCAAAATCTTGAGGGTTTTTCTTATCGGTTTGCCCATCTAAGGCCCGAGTGTTATGGATAAGATCTTCTACATTACGTTTACTAAGAATACCATATTGTTTGGTCTCATTATATTTTAATACATCAAAATAAACAGAGCCATTAACCTCATAGGCCAATCCCTTTTTCAGAATTTCCTTTATTATTTCAATCTGCTCAATAATATGGCCTGTGGCCGTTGGTTCAATACTAGGAGGCAGAAAATTGAATTTATTAAGGATATTATGGAAATCAACTGTATAGCGCTGAACCACTTCCATAGGTTCTATTTGTTCTAGCCGCGCTTTTTTAGCAATCCTATCTTCGCCAACATCTGCATCATTCTCTAAATGTCCGGCGTCTGTGATATTTCTTACATATCGAACTTTGTAACCCAAATGTTTCAGGTAGCGAAATACCATGTCAAAAGACATAAAGGTTCTAACGTTACCTAAATGCACATTGCTATAAACTGTAGGTCCACAGACATACATGCCTACGGATCCGTCATTAATGGGTTTGAAAATTTCCTTTTCTCCGCTAAGGGAATTGTAAATTTTAATTTGGTTGTCTTTGTAAAGAGCCATTGGCAGGGGCTAGCTTAAAAAGGGGTTTCTAATTTTATGTAATCTAAAAATTCTCTTCTAATTTCTTTTTCTTGAAATTTACCACCAAATTCAGCGGTAACGGTACTAGAGTCAATATCCCTAATTCCCCTACTATTAACACATAGGTGCTTAGCATCAATTATACAGGCAACATCCTCTGTATTCAATACTTTTTGCATTTCTCTTACTATTTGGATAGTTAGCCTTTCTTGTACTTGTGGCCGCCTGGCAAAATAATCAACAATTCTATTCATTTTAGAAAGCCCAACCACAGTACCATTAGATATATAAGCCAAATGCGCCTTACCAACAATCGGTAACAAATGGTGTTCGCAAGTAGAGTAAACATTGATGTTTTTTTCTACCAGCATTTCACCGTACTTGTATTTATTTTGAAAAGTTGAGGCCTTCGGTTTAATATCTGGATTTAAACCTCCAAATAATTCTTGTACATACATTTTGGCAACTCTTAAAGGTGTTCCTTTGAGACTATCGTCCGTAAGGTCTAGTCCCAAAGTTTCCATTATATGCCTTACATCATCTTTAATGATGTCTATTTTTTCTTCTTTTGTAAGCTTAAAGGCATCTTTTCTCATCGGAGTTTCGAAGGAAGTTCCGACATGATCATTACCCATTGCTTCAAATTTCTCTAATTCGTTCTCGATTTTCATTCTATTCTTAACTCTTGAAATCGCTATGTTTTAACAGGTTGCAAAGATAAACATTTATGTCTGTTTAGAGACAATTGTCCTACCTTATTACATTGTATTGCTTGAAGATAGTTTCATTTTATATCCATTGAAGTAGAAATTAACTTTAAATTAACCATTTAAAGGGTAAAGACTAAAAATCCAAAAAAATCGTTTTTTCAACAATGAAAGCTGATAAAATAACTTTGCTTTGCCCAATAAAGGCTTTATTTTTGGTCAATTAATACAACAAAGGAATACCCTAATTCATTATGATGAATTTTAAAACGCCTCAAATTCTTACTTATTTACTTGCTTCCCTTTGGTGTATTTCTACATTTTCTCAAAATGAAGTTCTTCCCAACAATATTACATGGGGTAGCCAGACAAGGTCGTGTGGGGATAGATTGGTGGATACAGGAGGGTCGACAGGAGATTACAGTAACAATGAGAGTTTTCTTTATACCGTTTGTGCTGAAGATGAATTTTTAGAATTGAACTTAGAAATGGTTGAATTCAATTTAGTTGCTGGAGATACTTTGAGGCTTTATACAGTTCAGGGAGCCATATATAACCCTGGAGGAACATTAAATCTTATAGGTACATACACGGGGAATTCTATTGATTGGTCCAATCTTAAATTGAATCCAGGTCAATGTCTTACATTAGATTTTACTTCAGATAGCAACGGAGTTTCTAGTGGATGGGTTTTTAATCATTTTTGCACTGTTCCCAATAGCTGTCAAGAAATTACTGCACAATTAGATTCTACTACACCATCACCAAACGCTGATAATATAATTAGGGTTTGTACTGGTGAAGATATTACTCTAAATGGGAGCGGACAGTTTAGTGATAATGGTTCAGGTGCATCATATGAATGGGATTTGGGGGACGGAAGGACATTAAATGGGCAAAGTATAACATATAACTACGATACCCCTGGAATTTATGTAGTCAATTTGAATATTAGAGATAACAACACTTCTATTTTTCCGGATGGTTGTCCAAGTACCAACCAGATCAATCAAATTATACAAGTGGGAACGATTCCTGATTTTACTGGAACAGAAGCTTCATCTATAGATATCTGTTTGGGAAATACAGTAGAGTTTACAGGAGTAGTTACCCCAACCACGAGTGAGAATGTTTGTACACCACCAGTCAGTGGCGTCACTTATTTACCTGATCCAACAGAAGAGCAAGTTAATTCTGGAAATTTACCAAAATATTCATCCTGTATTACCGTAGAATGTTTTGATGATACACAAACTCTTGTCAATGCAAGTGATTTGGTAAATATTTGTATCAATATGGAGCATTCGTATGCCGGTGATATTGCAATGAGATTGATTGCCCCTAATGGCAATGAAGTGTTGTTGTTTAATCAAGGAGGGAATGATACATATATAGGAAATCCTATTGATAATGATGACACACAAAATCCGGGTACTGGTCTGACTTATTGTTTCACAGTTGATGCCACTACATTGTTAGAGAATGCAAATACCCAATCAGGTGGTACCAATCCGCCATACAGGACTTTTGTTCCAGGAGATTACAGACCTATTGGATCATTCGATAATTTAATAGGCACAACGTTAAATGGTGATTGGTGTTTAGAAATTGTGGATAATCTTTATCAGGACAATGGTTTTATTTTTGAGTGGAGTTTGGCTTTTGACCCATCAATAGTACCAGAAGGGTTCTCCTTCACCCCTGTAATTGTTAGTGAAAGTTGGGATCCAAGTCCAGATATTATTTCGCAAGCCGATGGTATTGCTACAATTCAGCCTTCTGCCGAAGGAACTAATTGTTATACTTATAGGATAGTTGATGACTTTGGATGTGAATATACTCAGGAAGTTTGTGTTAATGTAACTGCCAACCCACCTCCGGTTGTGGATGCAGTTCTCATTTCTACACCTTTTGCCGACAATAACATTGTGGAAGTGCGTGTGACGGGGCCAGGTAATTATGAGTATAGTGTAGATGGTGGACCGTTTCAGGATTCAAATAGATTTACAGGATTAACTCCTGGAGACCATCTATTCTTAGCGAGAGATATTGACGGTTGTGGTGAGGGTAGTGCGATCGTATCCATACTTGATTTTCCCAGGTTTTTTACTCCGAACGGTGATGGAAGAAACGACACATGGAATATCTCAGGATTACGCAACCAACCGAATGCCATCATTTCAATTTATGATAGATATGGTAAATTGTTAAAACAAATTTCGCCGACTGGTCAGGGCTGGAACGGTACGTTTAACGGATATCCTTTGCCTTCAACTGATTACTGGTTTACACTCGAATATACAGATTCAAGCAATGGACAAAGAAAGTTGTTTAAATCACATTTCGCTTTAAGACGATAGTAAATAAAATCCGGCCCATTTGGGCCGGATTCATAAATATCGAATTCAATTTTAAATTGAAAAACCTATAGTAAAGTTTAACAACGTATTCTTTATATCCACTAGGGCCGAATCAGTTAAGCCAATACTGTATAATTGATTTGCCACACTCCTTTTAGACTGTAAGAAAGCACCGTCGAGTTTGAAGTTACCAAAACTATAACCCAAACCGAGACTGTAACCGTTTAAATCGCCAAAAGAATTGTCTGTGCTAATGCCTTCTTCAAATCGGTAACCTCCTCTAAAACTCCATCCTTTAATGCGATATTCTCCTCCAAACTTGTAAGTAGAAGCTGCCTTGTATCGATCCGAAATAATGGCATTTTGATCTTGAAAATAAGGGTCGTTATCTGGTCTAAATTCTATTTTGCTATAATCCTTGCGTCCATAATCAAAACTCAGCAAACCAGAATCTCCAAATACATAAGCCAATCCAGCGGTAAAATTAGCAGGTGTTTTTAGTTTATACTCAGGATACAAATTTGATACCTGTGGATTTATTGTAATCCATGGGGCGGAATCATTATCATAAGAATAGGTTCTAAGATATTGAAGAGTCTCATCTTGTATTGTATACCAAGTTGGACTTGTATATGAAAGCCCAGCTCTTAATTGTTCAGTTACCTTAACTATGCCCCCTAATTGGAAGGAAAATCCCTGCCCGGTTGTGAAAAGCCTATTTTCAAATTCAATTTCATTGATAAATGATCCAACATTATCGTTGTATTCGTTTAAAAATGTTGAATTTTCATAGTTAATAATGTGTCCGTTCAAATTTAAACCTAGATATAATACATCTTGATATTGAGTTGCAAAATTAACTGCAAATTTTCCACTATATCCTTGGCTCGAATAAAAATAGTCTTGCTCAAAAATTCCAGGGGAAATACTTGATATGTAGGAAGTATTGTCGTCAGTATCTAAGACAGGATCTATAATATATGATTCATAACCCAAAAAAGCCTGTTGATTACGGTATCCATAGGCATCACCAATTTCAAAATATGCCTCACTTAAAGATTCATCTTCAAATGCTGAGATTTCATCTAGTCGTAAACCATTGGCATTTTGAAGAAAAAAGCGATCAATCGACCTAGTGTTATTGCCTGAGGCATACCAATAATCATTGTAATTACCAGTTTGATCATAATTGAAGCCAACAGAAATTTTCTTCCATGGTGAATCACTTACATTATTAAAAACTAATACTCCACCACCTTGTTGAAGATCAAATCTAGATTCAGACGTTGAGGTCCTCCCATTAAAAAAGGAAGTTTCATTGTTTCTATCCATATTACCCAAGGTAACCGAGGCATAACTAGAAGAAAAAACCGCAGAACTAGCTGGATTGACACCAATTGCACTTAAATCTCCACCCAATGCTGTAAAGGCTCCGCTCATTGAGCTAAAACGAGCGGTACCATTAACATGATCTAAAGAATACCTAAGTGCATCACTTATTTCCTGGGAGCTTACAGTTGTGACAAAGAATATCCCTGCCAGGAAGGCAAATAACTTTTTCATATATATTTAAAAGTAGATTGTTAATTATTACCTCTTCTACTGCCGGATGATGAGCCTCGAGATGAAGATGACGATCTTCCCATACTTCCACTGCTTCTGCTGCTAGGAGCTGAACGTTGAATAGATGGAGAAGATGTTCTTTCGAAACTTCTATTCATACGACTATTTGGCGTATAGCTTCTATTTGAGGATCGAGTTGAATTGGAATAATTACGTCTAGAATCATAACTTCGAACATTTCCATTTCTCATGGAATAGGATCTACGAGACTGTATGCCATAATTATTTTCCCGACTATTAGGATCTAATCTACTTATAGCCCTATTAGTTTGCCTTGTCCTCATAGTACCGTTAACATTTCTAGAAACGGCAGAACTTCTGCGATTTATTGTAGAATTGTTATAATTCCTGCTTGAGTAATTTCCAGAGGTATAGCCACGTCTTCCGGGCTGGTAAACAACTCGATTATTATAATAAGGTCGATTATAATAAAAATTATTGTAATAATTAGGATACCAATTTCCAAACCCAAATCCTATTCCGCCCCAAAATGGTCTGTTATAAAACCAATTCGGGCCATAGAATCTATAACCAGGATAATAGCCATAACCATAACCCCAAGCCCAATCATTGTAGAACCAAGGATTATAGAAGCCACCGTATCCATAGCCAAATCCCCAACCCCAATTATTCCATAGAGGGCGATTATATATATTTATTGAAATGGAAGAGGGCTCATTGTAACCCCAGCCAGCGTAGCCACTTTTATAACTAAGGGAATCTAATTCTTCGTTATAGTCACCTTGGTAACTATCGATATCAGTAAAGACTTCATTACCTCCTTGGGTAATATAATCATACTGTTGTTCTTTTTCTCCAAAATAAGTACTGTAGTAAGATGCGCTACTAGCGTCTGTTGTTACATTGTTAGGTTCTTCTTCATAAACTACTCCTCTTGTACCATAAATGCCATCATTATCATAACCGACATATTGGTAGGAGCCACAGGATACAAGCAAAAACAATGAGCCAATAGCAACCATCCAGAAACTTCTGTTTTTTAGGTAATTGTTAGGTTGCATATCTCAATTTATTTATTGTTGAACATTACAAAAATAGTTAGTTTTGCTGAACTATTTTTTATATTAACATAGGCACAATATTTATGCCAAAAACTAGAGAATGGCAAAAAATCTCACAAGTAGAGTAGAAGATTATTCAAAATGGTATAACGAACTCGTTGTACAAGCGGGACTAGCTGAGAATTCTGCAGTTAGAGGATGTATGGTTATAAAACCATATGGATATGCAATTTGGGAAAATATGCAGGCACAATTAGACAAAATGTTTAAAGAAACAGGGCATCAAAACGCATATTTTCCATTATTTGTGCCTAAAAGTCTATTTGAGGCAGAGGAAAAAAATGCTGAAGGATTTGCTAAAGAATGTGCTGTAGTTACTCATTATCGACTTCAAAATGATCCTGATAATAAAGGAAAATTAAGAGTCGATCCGGAAGCAAAATTAGAAGAGGAATTAGTTGTTCGTCCAACAAGTGAAGCGATAATTTGGAATACCTATAAGGGTTGGATTCAGAGTTATAGAGATTTACCTATACTTATAAATCAATGGGCCAACGTAGTGCGCTGGGAGATGAGAACACGATTGTTTCTGAGGACAGCCGAATTTCTGTGGCAAGAAGGTCATACTGCGCATGCTACTAAGGAGGAGGCAATTAAAGAGGCAGAATTGATGAACGATGTATACGCCGAGTTTGCTGAAACCTATATGGCCATACCAGTAATCCGTGGTATTAAAACCGAAAGCGAACGTTTTGCCGGCGCTGTCGAAACCTATTGCATTGAAGCCTTAATGCAGGATGGGAAGGCTCTTCAGGCTGGGACCTCTCATTTCTTGGGACAAAATTTCGCGAATGCCTTCGATGTTAAATTCACCAATAAGGAAGGAAAGTTAGATTATGTTTGGGCAACTTCTTGGGGTGTATCAACCAGATTGATGGGAGCTCTTATCATGACGCATAGCGATGACAATGGCCTTGTTATCCCACCATTATTGGCTCCAACACAGGTTGTGATTGTCCCTATTTATAGAAATGAGGATCAATTAAACCAAATTTCTGAAAAAGTTAATGAAATTTTAAGGTCATTTAAAAAATTAGGCATCAGAGCAAAGTTTGATAATAATGATATGCTTAGGCCAGGTGCCAAATTTGCCCAATATGAATTGCAGGGAGTGCCCTTAAGGATTGCAATTGGTCCTAAGGATATGGAAAATGGTACGGTAGAGTTGGCCAGACGAGATACTCTTACAAAGGAATTTCTGAGTATGGATAAGTTGGATGAAGTAGTGCCTGATCTTTTGAAGCAAATTCAAGTTAATCTATATACTATGGCTCTGGAGTTCAGAAATAATCATACAACTGAAGTTGATGATTTTGAAACTTTTAAAGATGTTCTTGAAAATAAAACTGGTTTCATTTCTGCCCATTGGGATGGTACCGCAGAAACTGAACAGAAGATTAAAGAACTTACAAAAGCTACTATAAGATGTATTCCCCTTAATGCTGAAAAGGAGGAGGGAACCTGCGTTTATTCAGGGAAACCTTCGGCTAGAAGAGTACTTTTTGCAAAGGCATATTAATTTTTTCAAAAAAACTTTATTAGTTGTTGCAACATTTAAAAATAGTTGTATTTTTGCATCCGCAATCGAACAAAGAACTGTTTTAATTCTTTTTCGAGAGCAGTGAGAAGTTTGTTTCTCATTTTAATGGCCCGTTCGTCTATCGGCTAGGACGCCAGGTTTTCATCCTGGTAAGAAGGGTTCGATTCCCTTACGGGCTACAATTTTTTAATAGGTAGTAGAAAAGAATAATGGCAAATCATAAGTCAGCATTAAAAAGAATTAGAAGTAATCAAACTAAGCGTTTGGTTAATAGATATCAACATAAAACTACTCGTAACGCAATAAAGAAATTACGAGAAATGACAGATGCTAAGGAAGCAAATGAAATGTTTCCAAATGTTGTATCTATGATTGATAAGTTAGCTAAGAAAAATGTTATCCATGATAACAAAGCAGCTAACCTTAAATCTCAATTAGCAAAACACGTTGCAGCTCTATAATTAGTTTGCAATTAAGATATAGAAGCCTTCCGATTGGAGGGCTTTTTTATTTTATGATATTAGCATAAAAGAATAAACCCCTAATTAATTAGGGGTTTATGTTATTCTAAAGAAATTGAAAAATTTTAACCGTTCATTGAGATTAGAAACTCTTCATTATTTCTGGTTTGTTTGATTTTGTCATTAATGAATTCCATTGCTTCAACGGGATTCATATCGGCCAAATATTTTCTCATTACCCACATTCTTTGGATAACGGTTTCATCATGAAGTAAATCATCCCTTCTAGTACTGGAAGAAGTAAGATCAATCGCAGGGAAAATTCTTCTATTAGCAATTTTTCGATCCAACTGAAGTTCCATGTTACCCGTTCCTTTAAATTCCTCAAAAATTACTTCATCCATCTTCGATCCTGTTTCTGTAAGGGCAGTGGCAATAATTGTTAAACTTCCACCATTTTCAATATTCCTCGCAGCTCCAAAGAAACGTTTTGGCTTATGAAGTGCATTGGCATCAACACCACCACTTAAGATCTTTCCTGAGGCAGGCTGTACCGTATTATATGCCCTAGCTAATCTTGTAATAGAATCTAAAAGAATAACTACATCATGTCCACATTCAACAAGTCGTTTAGCTTTTTCCAATACAATATTCGCAATACGCACATGCTCATTGGCTTCTTTATCAAAAGTTGAAGCAATTACCTCCCCTCTAACATTTCGTTGCATATCAGTAACTTCTTCAGGACGCTCATCAATAAGTAGTATCATTTGATAAACCTCTGGATGATTAGCTGCAATAGCATTGGCAACATCCTTTAGAAGCATCGTCTTACCGGTTTTAGGTTGTGATACAATCATACCTCTCTGGCCCTTACCGATAGGTGCAAACAGATCCATGATTCTCGTTGAAACCGTGCTTTGTTTTTCGGCTAAATTAAATTTTTCCTGTGGGAATAAAGGCGTTAGGTGTTCAAAAGAAACTCTGTCCCGAACGACCTCTGGTTTTTGCCCATTAATTTTGCTAACCTTAATTAACGGGAAATATTTTTCGCCTTCTTTTGGTGGTCGAACATGCCCTAATACAGTATCTCCTGTTTTTAAACCAAACAATCGAATTTGAGACTGTGAAACATAAATGTCATCTGGAGATGACAGGTAGTTGTAATCTGATGATCTTAAAAAGCCATACCCATCTTGCATAATGTCTAAGACTCCTTCGCTCTCTATGATGGCATCAAATTCAAAGTCGGGTTCTCTGTATCGATTACGATTATCTTTATTGCCATTATTTCTAGAATCTTTTTGATCCTTAGATTTATGAGGCCTATTATCGTTATCGCGATTACTGTTTGAGTTGTTATTGTTGTTTTCTCGCGATTTATTATTGCCTTGGTTAGGATTTTTATGTTCCTTCTTGTGACTTCTTTGATCACCGCCTTGCGAATTTTGGTTGCGATGATTTTTATTACGGTTTTGGTTTCGACCGTGATCTTTATTTTCTGAAGTTTCTTTATTTTCTTCCTTCTTTGGGGCATCAGTTTTTGCTTCAGCAACTGCATCAGGTTTCTCATTAGCAGTGCCCTCAGCACCATTCTGTGTAACTTTTTTTACGGCATTAGGATTAGCCGCTTGGTGATCTAGTATCTGATAGACTAAATCAAGTTTTTTAAGCGTCCTGAATTTAGGTATATTTAAATCTTTTGCAAGATTTTGAAGTTCAGGCAACTTCTTTGCTTTTAATTCCGAAATTTCAAACATTATGATTTGAGTAGTTGTTATTTAACTAATAATTGATTTCCTTCTAACTTTTCCTGATTCCTGGTTGAAATAATGTGGGAAATATGAGTAAATCTGAAGATTTTATAACTGGAAACTTTTGGAGTCCCGAATTATTTATGCAATAATACAATATTATTTTAAAAATAAATATATGAATTAATGATAAACTATTAATTTTGCTCAGCATTTTTAAAAAATAGTATGTTACAACGTATCCAAACCATTTATCTTTTACTTGCCGCCATATGTTCGGGAGTATTGATATTTGTTTTCAAGTTGTTTAATAATGTAGAGGGAGTAGAGGTTTATGCCCAGGATAATATTTATTATCTCGCCTTATTTATGGCTTCGGCGGCATTGTCTCTTATCTCTGTTTTTTCTTATAGGAATAGAAAGTCTCAATTTGTAATGGGACGACTTAATATCATATTAAACTTTATATTACTAGGACTATTTGTGTATCAATCCCTAAGGTTATCTGGAGAAACTGGTGTTTCTGAGAAAGGTATTGGGATGTTCATACCCGTTGTTTCTATCGTTCTTTTGGTTTTAGCCAATAAAGCCATTAAACGGGATGAGGATCTTGTAAAATCTGTGGATAGATTGCGATAAACCTATTATCTTAGTTGTATTAGTGCGTAGAACCCGAGGCCTTAGTCTCGGGTTTTTTTATCTTGGATACTCCAATACTATAAGATTTTCTATGGAACCTTTATTAACTTCAAAGGACAGCATTGTTCTTACCTTGTGAAAGCCATGTATTCCTATAGCTCCAGGGTTCATATGTAGTAAATCAAGTCTTTTATCCCTCATCACTTTAAGGATATGAGAATGTCCGCAAATAAAAAGATCCGCTTTACTCTTTTCTAACAACGGACGAATTTTAGGATTATATCTTCCAGGATAACCGCCGATATGCGTAATAAATACTTTTACCCCTTCAATTTCAAATTCGTTATGTTCAGGAAACTGAAGCCGTGTTTTTGCATCATCGATATTTCCGTAAACCGCGCGAATTGGTTTAATTTTAGCTAATTGATCCGTTACTCTTAAATTTCCTATATCCCCAGCATGCCAAATTTCATCAACCTCATTGGCTCTCTTCAAAATTGTGTCATCAAGATACCCATGGGTATCTGATAGTAGGAGTATTTTTTTCATTAATTATTTCAGGTGTTTGGAAGGATTTTAAAAATGACAAAAGTGTCTATCTTTGACCCTCACAAATTTATTGGAAACGTTTGAGATATTTTATTAAACTTTCTTATGATGGTTTGGCTTACCATGGCTGGCAAAATCAACCTAATGCCCTAAGCGTTCAGGAAGTGTTAGAGAAGAGTATATCCACAATATTAGGTGTAGACGTTGAAATTGTGGGTGCGGGTAGAACGGATACCGGAGTTCACGCAAAAGAAATGTTTGCCCATTTTGACTATGATTCTCCTTTAATAGAGGAGTTTGTATTTAAAATGAACTCCTTTCTACCAAAAGACATAGCAATTCAAAATGTTTTTGAGATGCAACCTGACGCTCATGCTAGATTTGATGCTGTATCGAGAACATATCATTATCACATTCATATTGAAAAAGATCCTTTTTTAGTTAATCATTCTTACCAATATGGTAGGGATTTAGATTTGAAGAAGATGAATGATGCTTGCAAAATATTATACCAATATACAGATTTTCAATGTTTTAGTAAAAGTAATACTGATGTTAAAACCTATTGTTGTAAGGTAACTTTAGCGGAATGGTTTGTAGATGGTAACAATTATACCTTCATTATTACAGCAAATCGGTTTTTACGAAATATGGTAAGAGCTATCGTAGGTACTATGTTGATGATCGGTAGCGGTAAGTTAGAAGTTGAGGAACTTCACAATATTATAAAGTCAAAAGATAGAAGCAATGCGGGATTCTCTGTACCTTCGCATGGTTTGTATTTAACCGAGGTGCGATATCCGGAAAATTACAACGTAAATAATTAATGAGCGCCAAATTAAATAAAGCTTTCGATTACAATCTTTTTAAAAGGCTAATGACCTACATAAAGCCCTATAAATGGATTTTTGTTGCCAATATCATCTTTGTTATTGGTCTTTCCGTTTTTGGTGTACTTCGTCCCAAAGTAGTTCAGATTGCCGTAGATACGAATATTACAAATCGTAACTACGACGGATTTATGTACTTAATCATTTTAATGATTGTCCTTTTAATTCTTGAAGTGATCTGTCAGCTACTTTTTATCTATTATGCCAGTTGGCTTGGACAGAATGTGGTTAAAGATGTACGTGTAAAACTCTTTAAGCACATGCTCAATTTTAAAATGAAATATTACGACAACAGTTCAGTCGGGGTACTAATTACCAGAGCTGTGCAGGATATGGAGCGCATTGGGGATATATTCGATCAAGGCCTATTCATGATTTTTAGTGATATACTAAAAATGCTAGCAGTAGGCATAATGATGGGCTATATGAACTGGAAATTGAGTTTGATTGTCTTTGCTACTATGCCTTTTGTTCTTCTTGCCACAAAGATTTTTCAAAAGTATATGCGCATGGCATTTCAGGAGGTTAGAACTGAAGTTGCCAATTTGAATTCTTTTGTTCAAGAAAGAGTTACCGGAATGAAGATTTTGCAATTGTTTACGAGAGAAGAAACGGAATATGAGAATTTTAAAGTAATAAACGAGCGACATAAAAAAGGGTGGTTAAAAACGGTTTGGTATAATTCTATATTCTTTCCCATAGCTGAATTTTTATCTTCTATTACTTTGGGTCTAGTAGTGTGGTTTGGAGGGTTAAATGCAATTATGGACAATACAGCGTCCCTGGGTGATTTAATGGCATTTATTATGATGGTGCCGATGCTATATCGCCCCTTAAACCAGATTGCCAATAAATTTAATACCCTACAAATGGGTATGGTTGCGGCTGATAGGGTGTTCAAAATTTTAGATACAACCTCACAAATTGATGATTTAGGAGAGGAAAAGGCTGGTCATTTTTCCGGAAGGATTAATTTTAAAAATGTTCATTTCGGTTACCTGGAAAATGAGGAGGTGATAAGGGGTATTAATTTGGATATCCAACCAGGACAAACTGTTGCGATTGTCGGTGCAACTGGAGCAGGCAAATCAACTATAATTAACTTGCTTAATCGGTTTTATGATATCAATTCAGGTGAAATTTTAATTGATGGTATTAATATTAAAACCTTTACATTAAAATCTTTGAGATCCCAAATTGCTGTGGTTTTACAGGATGTGTTTCTCTTTGCAGATACCATCTTGGCTAACATTACTCTGAATCATCCTGAAATTACAGAGGAACAAGTTCAAAAGGCGGCTAAGGAAATTGGGATTGATGACTTTATTCGAAGTCTTCCAAATGGTTATCATTATAATGTTAAAGAGCGAGGGGTAATGCTTTCTTCAGGCCAGAGGCAATTGATTTCTTTTTTACGAGCCTATGTTACTAACCCAAGTATTTTAGTATTGGATGAAGCAACAAGTTCTGTTGACTCTTATTCCGAACAACTTATCCAGAATGCCACAGATAATATAACTAAGGGTAGAACTTCCATTATCATAGCTCATCGATTAGCGACCGTACAAAAGGCAGATAAAATTATTGTTATGGATAATGGAGAAATCGTAGAGGAAGGAACACATTTAGAACTTCTTAAAAAAGAGGAGGGGTATTACCGCAATCTTTATGAAGTTCAATTTTTAAAGGAAGAAACGGTTTAGGGCTTTTGAGGGAGAAAATCCTTGAATTCAATCACTCCGGTTAGTATACCTATACCAAGAATTAAAAATGAGAACGCAAGATAAGCCATAAAGAAAAGCGGGATAAACAATAGGGTTTTCAATACCATCGACTTCCAACTTAAACCGAAAAGTTTCTTTAATAGGATTGCACTATAGAAAAAGAAAATCAACCATAATCCCATTGATACGAGCATTGGTTGAAATGGTAAAAAAAGAGCAGCTAAAACGGTTACAATTGAAGTGCACATTGAGAATAAAGGCATTGTGTAAAAGTAAATTGCACAATGTTCTATATAGTTGTACTTCTTATTCCAAAATACAATCCAAGATATAAAAGCAACCCCAGGAATAATAATAAAGCTTATAAATGAATTGTATTCGTAAACAAAACTTGTGAGCTTTTGGTTTCCCAATTTTTGATTTGGATTGTCAAAGTATTGTGACATATCTAGCACATCGGGAAAATATTTCTGCATCAAGAATAGATAAACCCCTGATATGGTCAATGATATAGCAAAGAAACTTAACGGGTTTATGTACCGTTTTCTTACTCCATCGACATACTCCGAAATTACCTTAGAAGGATTTTTAAAAAGATGTTTAATGGTAAAAATAAATCGGTTGTCCCAATTTAAAAATTGTTGACTGAATTCATCTGTAAGATGCCTAAATGAAAGGCGTTCGGTAACAACTTTCGCACCGCAATTAAGACAATACTTGCCATTTTCAGGAATAGAATATCTGCAATTTTTGCAATCCATTAAGATAAGTCTTCCTTAATCATATCCTTTAATTGAACTATTGAATCGAACATATTAAACTCACCATTTTTTATGTATGAAATTTGTCCAGTTTCTTCACTTACCACCAATGCCAAAGCATCGGTTTTTTCTGTAATACCAATAGCTGCACGATGCCGAAGGCCAAAACGCTGGGGGATATTGCGTTCATTGCTCACTGGTAGAATTACTCTAGTGGCTTTAATGATATTGTTTGAAATTATAATAGCTCCATCGTGCAATGGGCTGTTCTTGAAGAAAATACTTTCAATGATGGGTTGGGTGACAGCAATGTTCATTTCATCTCCAGAACTAGTAAGGAAATCGAGATTGTTATTACGTTCCAATACTATCAACGCCCCAGTATAAGTTGTGCTCATTTTGCTACAAGCCCCTAGAATTGCATCAAGGTCCATACCGGTAGGAACTTCGCTTTTTAAGAAGCGCATTTTGCCAAACCACTTGCCTTTACTGCGAATATTCGTAGAACCTACCATTAAAAGGAATTTTCTAATCTCTGGTTGAAACACCACAATTAGCGCAATAATACCAACCTTCATAAACCCATCAAAAATGCTATGGAGCATATCCATGTTTAAATAGGCAGTTAATCGCCAAACAAAATATATGATTATAATTCCAAGGAAAATATTTATGGCGACAGTGCCGCGAACCAAGCGATATAAGTAATATAAAAGTATGGCTACAAGGAAGACATCAATGAAGTCTACAATGTCGAATTGAAGCAGGTCAAAATTTTCCAAAAGCTAGTTTTTGTAAATGTAGCAAATATATAGATGTTTAAGTTTTTGAATATAACTCATTCAACTTAATGCACTCCACAGCTTCTTTAACGTCATGTACTCTTAAAAATGAGACACCCTTTCCTAAGGCTAGCATATTAAGTGCCGTTGTTCCATTGAGGGCTTCATTTGGTGAGGTTTCGAGTGTCTTATATATCATAGATTTTCTAGATAAACCTACTAATATTGGCAAGTCTAGAATGTGAAGCAAATCTAGTTTCCTTAATAATTCAAAATTTTGTTCGATGTTTTTTGCAAACCCGAAACCAGGATCTATAATAATGTCCATTATTTGAAGGGAACGTGCTTCTGCAATTCTTTCTGAAAAGTAATAAATGATTTCTTTCAGCAAATCGTCATATACATTTTGGCTCTTCATGGTTTGAGGTGTGCCCCTCATATGCATCATTATATAAGGAACTTTAAGTTCAGATATAGTTTCTAGCATTTTACCATCTAATTTTCCTGCAGAAATATCATTAACCATATTGGCGCCTGCCAATATGGCTTCCTTAGCAACTTTTGAGCGAAATGTATCGATTGAGATTAAAATTCCAGGGAATCTTTCCGAAATTTTTATGATAATGGGAATAACCCTCTTCAATTCATCGGTAATTGAAATATCGGTTGCATCAGGTCTGGAGCTATATCCTCCCACGTCAATTATTTTTGCACCTTCCATTACCATCCGCTCAGTTTGGTTTAGAAATTCTAAATCAGATTTTTTAGTTCCGCCATCGTAAAAGGAATCTGGAGTAACATTTAAAATACCCATTACCCAAGGTTTGTCTACTTCAAATAATTCTCCTTTGCTATTAAATGAAAAGCTTTTAACGCTTGATGCTTCCAATGTTTTTAATTTCGCTTTATTTGTCCGAAATTTACGCAATTTTAAAAGTAATAGATGCACCGCACTTCAAAACAGTATGATGCTGTTATCACTATTTGCCGAGATCTTTTTCAAAAGAAAATGAAGGATTATGGTAGTGCCTGGCGAATTTTAAGACTTCCATCACTTACAGATCAAATTTTCATCAAGGCTCAACGAATACGAAGTTTACAACAAAATACTGAACGTAAAGTTGATGAGGATGAGGCAAGCGAATTTATTGGCATCATCAATTACTGTACAATGGCATTGATTCAAATTGAAAAAGGTGTCGTTGACCAGCCAGACTTATCATTAGAAGAATCTCTAAGTCTTTATGACCAAAAAATAAACGAAACCAAGGAATTAATGCTTAATAAGAATCACGATTACGGTGAAGCCTGGCGAGATATGAGAGTTAGTTCATTGACCGATTTGATTCTTCAAAAACTATTAAGGGTAAAACAGATTGAAGATAATCAGGGTGTCACCTTGGTAAGTGAGGGTATAGCTGCCAATTACCAAGACATGATCAACTATTCTGTTTTTGCCTTAATCCATTTAAACCTTTCCAACGAAACTAATTAACCAAAAAGTAGCATGAATATTTTAGTACAGCTAAGTAGAATTATTGTCGGAGTCTTATTTATTATTTCCGGTCTAATTAAACTTAATGATCCTCTGGGTTTTTCCTATAAGCTGGTGGAATATTTTGAACCGGGAGTGCTTAATCTACCTGTTTTTATTCCATATGCACTAATGATTGCTGTATTGGTAGTGATTTTGGAAGTGCTGCTTGGAGTATTTCTTTTGATAGGGTATTTAAGGAAATTTACTGTTTGGAGTTTGCTCGGAATGATTTTGTTCTTCTCTTTCCTAACATTTTATTCTGCTTATTACAATAAGGTAACAGATTGTGGATGTTTTGGGGATGCGATTAAATTAACCCCTTGGGAATCTTTTTACAAGGATATAATCTTATTGGTATTCATTATTGTTTTAGTAATTGGTGTAAAATATATTAAACCGATTTTAGGCAAATTAGGGTTGTCAATTGCGGCTTTAATTAGTTTTATTGCCTGTTTGAGTTTAGGTTATTACGTATTAATGCATTTGCCGGCAGTTGATTTTAGGCCTTATAAAATAGGTGCCAATATACAAGAGGGTATGTCAACGCCAGAGGATGCTCCCAGGGCTGTCATCGATTATCATTGGAAATATAATGTTAATGGAGAGGAAAAAATATTTACTACTCGAGGACAAGCACCAAATGTGGAAGGCGAATTAATAGGGGTTGAAACTGAAGAAATCAGTCCTGGTTATGAACCTCCAATACATGATTTTATGATAGAAAAGGATGGTGAGGATCTTGCTTCAGAATTTTTGGAAGAACCAAAGCTTGTTATGGTGATTATGTATAGCTTAGATAAAAGCGAGGCTGAAGGAATGAAAAAGCTTACTTCTTTAGAGGAGAAAGCTACTTCAAATGGGTATAAGATAATTGGTTTAACTGCTTCAAGTGAGGAGCAGCAAATGGTTGTTAAAGCCAATTATAATCTCGATTTCGAGTTTTATCTATGTGATGAAATAGCATTGAAAACGATTGTAAGGTCAAATCCTGGAATTTTAGTTTTAAATAGAGGGACTATTGAACAAAAAGTTCATTGGAACGATATTGAAGATTTGAATCTCTAGTGCATACTATTCGATTTGATAAAATTAATTTTTGGATAGGGAAGAGGCTTGTTTATTTTGGTATAATATTTTTTGTTGCCGGATGTTCGGAAAATCCTAAATCCTTTTCAATTGAGGCTTATAATGACGTTCTTTTAGATATTAAAGGAAATGAAATAACCTGGGAGAAAGCACTAAATGAAATGAAGGGTAATAAGACCTTTATTGATTTTTGGGCTACTTGGTGCAAAGACTGTATTGAGAATTTTGAGGCTTTAGAGGACTTGCAGCAAGAGTTTCCAAATGTAAATTTCGTTTTCGTGTCCTTAGATAATAACATAGATTCCTGGAAGTGGGGAATTGAAAAATATAATTTGGTCGGCAGTCATTATTTTCTCCCTGAAGGGAAAAATGGAGCCTTGGGTGATTTTTTAAATCTATGGTGGATTCCAAGATATGTAGTAATTGACGAGAACAACAACATTTTAATTTTTAAAGCCACATCGGCAGAAGACATCAAAATAAAAAACGTATTACAATGAGAGCAAAAATAGTTGCAGGTAACTGGAAAATGAATAACGATTTGGCAATGACCCAATCTTTGATAACGGAACTTAAAAAGCAATCACAAACTTCAAACGCTGAGGTTATGATTGCCCCGTCCTTTACAAATCTTTGGCCGGCCTTTGAGGCTCTGAAAAATCATAAAATAGAAGTGGTTGCACAAAATATGCATCAAAAGGCTTCTGGGGCCTATACAGGTGAGGTTAGTGCAGAAATGTTGAAGAGCATTGGTGTTAATACAGTTATTTTAGGGCATAGTGAGAGGCGTGAATATTTTGATGAAACTAATGCTTTATTGGCTGAGAAAGTAGATGCCGCATTAAAAAATGGTATGCGCGTTATTTTCTGCTTTGGAGAGGTGTTAGATGATCGAAAATCTGGTTGGGCAGAGAGCGTTGTTAAGACTCAATTGAAAGAATCCCTTTTTCATTTAGATAAATCGGCTTTTGAAAATATTATTTTGGCCTATGAGCCGGTATGGGCAATAGGTACAGGTGAAACTGCTACCCCAGAGCAAGCACAGGAGATCCATAAACATGTTAGAAATGTATTAACCGAAAAATATGATGATGAGTTGGCAGAATCGGTTTCAATTTTATATGGCGGAAGTGTGAAACCTGGTAATGCAAAAGAAATATTCTCAAAACCGGATGTCGATGGCGGTTTAATAGGTGGAGCTTCTCTTAATGCATCCGATTTTTACGCAATTGTTAATGCCATTTAATGGACCAAAATTCTTATTTAGAATTTGACTTTTCTCTATCGCCTAAGGAACCTTGGTCAGATGTTCTAGCTGCGGAATTGGGCGAATTAGGATTTGAAAGTTTTAGTGAAACTGATACAGGTATTAAGGCTTATATCTCCAAAGATCTTTCTAAAGACCTAGTTTTTGATGACTTAATGACCTTTACTTCACCATGTGAGGTTAATTACTCTGTTCAAGAAATTCAAAAGGAAAATTGGAACATGGAATGGGAAAAAAATTTCCATCCCATTTTGGTTGATGATAGGTGTTCCATCAGGGCACCGTTCCATGAAAAACCTGATGCACCTATTGATATTATCATTGAGCCCAAAATGAGTTTTGGAACTGGTCATCATGAAACAACCTACCTCATGGTGGAACATCTGCTTGAAATGGATTTGTCTAATCTTAGGGTATTGGATATGGGTTGTGGTACAGGGGTTTTAGCAATATTGGCCAGTATAAAAGGGGCTTTAATGGTAGATGCAATCGATATTGACAATTGGTGTTATTTAAACTCAATTGAAAATGTTGAACGTAATAACTGTGCTAACATAAACGTATTTGAGGGCGATGCCCAATTGTTGGAAGGAAAAACATATGATTTAATAATTGCTAACATTAATAGAAATATACTATTAAATGACATACAATTTTATTCAAAAAGTCTCTCATTTAAAGGCACTTTACTCTTGAGTGGTTTCTACAAAGAAGATATTGAGGCAATAGTTGAGGAATGTGCTAAATATGGGTTAAAATATGAAAATCAACGTGTTAAAAATAATTGGGTTGCCTTAAAATTTTTAAATTAGCGGTAAACTAATGATATGAGTTTTAAAGAAAAACATCTTGAGGAGACACTGCTTGCCGAAGAAGTTTCTAAGCAAAATGAAATTGTTTTATTTAATGATCATGTAAATACGTTCGATCACGTAATTGAAACCTTAATTTATGCCTGTGACCATACACCAGAACAGGCGGAACAATGCTCCATTATTGTTCATTATAAAGGGAAATGCACAGTTAAAACAGGAGAGTATAGTGATTTGGAACCACGCTGTTCAATGCTGCTTGATGCTGGGCTTACAGCAGAAATTGTCTAAAGAATTTCTAAGATGGAATTGTGTTCTTTCCTGACTAAATTTTGAATGCTCATTACGTTCTGTATGTTATCTAAGGCGCACAAAAATGAAACTGTAGCACTCAATCCTTCAAAAAGTATATCCTTATCACCGTTTATTTTAGGTTTTTTATTGCCATGATGTAATGGTAGCTGATATCCACAACCTTTCAAAAATTCAGCCTCAATTTGCAATAACTCGGACGGGGAATAACCGTTAAATTTTTTACCGAAAGCTTCATTGATACTACCAACATAACTTAGTTTAAGGGATCCGTGTTGGTCTGTTAGGTATTTCCAAGATTCCTTTTGATCCATAATATTCCCAACGGCACATTGTTTACAACATTCTGGATTTAAATTGCCACTATTATATGCAGAATATAATTTTTGTAAGGCTTGGCCTAATCGTTTCGGTATCATCAGTTGCGATTTTTAGATTAAGAAAATTAACCAAAATTTGACTAATACCCAATTTTACAAATTAGATTTAGGTCTAAAAATTCAAAAACACTTTCCTGTTTCTTGGAGAAATTTTAACAGCAGTTAAATAATTATGGTGTGAACTACCTCGGCTTCGTTTACGAAATCGATTTCTGTTGTAAAATATTGTAAAACAAAGCGATAAAAATTTATCATAGATGACATCTGTCATCTTTTAGGAAGTCATGTTGGGGTAATTTTAACAGAGTAAATTGAAATAAATCAACATGACTCGGATTAAAACTATTATAGTTCCTTTTGATTTTTCCCATGCAGGCAAAATAGGTTTGCAGTACGCCTTAACTCTATTTGGACTAGATAATGCGGTTAAAATTATAGCAGTACATTCAGTTATTAACAATCCTGAGGATGATAGCCGAAAGGAATTTCAAGCTTATATCTTAAGTCAAAAAAAGCTTTATAAAATCCCTCCCACTTTAGAGATTACTAATTCTCCCTTAGTGCAAGGTGTAAATGCAGTTGCAAATAAATATGCTGCAGATCTTATCATCATTGGAACTGGAGATCATACTCATGTTTTGGAAGGGGGAACACTGTCAAAAGCTACAACATTGGTAATGCACTCTAGCCATCCTGTAATTACAGTATCTACCAATTTCTCAATTGAAAAACCAAAAGAAATTGCTCTCTTATTAGGAAAGGATGAGATTGATCGAGTAAATGTCTTAGAAACATTATTGAAAATTACTAGGCGTTTTAAGGCAAAGGTTCATGTGCTAACTATTTATCAAGACCATATCTTTTTTGGAGAAAAAGACTATGAGGTTTCTGAGAGTAATGACGAAACTCTTGAGTACTACTTGGAACATTTTTATGAAGAACACTCCTTTGCTCAATTTGCAGATATCGAGAAAGGAATTCAAAATTATATAACAAAACATAATATAGATATGTTAGCCATATTGCCCCGACACCATGCTACTAAAACGGAGCCTTCTGAGGGACGTTTAACAAAACTTTTAACCTTACACTCTTCAATACCTGTATTGGCTTTGATTTAAAATCTGGCTCAATGACCACGATAATCATCATATTGTTCCTAACAATTGCATTATTTGTCTGGAATAAGTTTCCGCCTGACATTGTAGCACTCATTTCAATGCTATCACTTTATTTATTTGGGATATTAGATTTAACCGAAACCTTAAGTGGGTTTAGTAATCCAACTGTAATAATGATTGCTTCCCTATTTGTTGTGGGTGAGGGACTTTCAAGAACAGGTTGGACCGCTTTAGCTGGCCGAAAATTTGTTCGTTGGGCAAAGAATAATGTTCCAAAATTATTAGTTATTGTGACTTTAGGTTCTAGTTTACTTTCAGGCTTTGTCAGTAATACTGGAACTGTTGCCGCTTTTTTGCCAGTAACTGTTAATGCGGCTTGGAATGCAGGTACATTACCATCCAAATTGTTGATGCCTGTAGCTTTTGGTTCTAACACAGGTGGACTATTAACCTTAACTGGTACACCCCCAAACATTATTGCAAGTAATGCTTTAATTCAGCAGGGATTTGAGGGTTTTTCATTCTTTGAATTTAGTTTAATAGGTATTCCACTTTTGATTATTGCATTGCTCTATTTTCGATATTTCGGGTATAAGTTGTTACCAAATAATAAAACAAACAATAAACCATTAAATATTGAAAATGAGCTTTACAAATGGATCGATCATTATAGTATAGGTGATGATTTGTATCGGTTAAGGGTGAGATCTATGTCTCCTTTTATTAATACCGCCATAGGCGATTGGAATTTTGAGGAAGAGCATAATGTTTCAGTTGTGAGGTTAAAACGAAGACATTTTAAACCGATTATAGGAGAAAAGCAATTTGTTGAATTGCCAGAAGGGGATACCGTTATGCATTACCATGATATAATAACGGTTAAAGGTAAAAGTGAGGATGTAGATCGTTTAATGCGAAAATTTAGTCTCGGGTTAATTCCCTACAAGGCTGAAATGGATTCTATTAAATCGGAATTTATAAATCAAGAAATTGGTTTAGCTGAAATGCTGATTACTCCAAATTCAGTTTTTGTTGGACAAACACTTCCTTTGGGACATTATCTGGAAAAATCGAATGTTCAACTTATTGCAGCCTCAAGGGCCAATAGGCCAATTTCGGGAAATATACATATAGAGGCTGGTGACGCCTTTATAATTAGAGGATCCTGGGAGAATATTGATGAATTACAGTCGCGATACGAGAACGTGGTAATTTCAGGAAATCCCGAGGATATGTCCAAAAATGTGGACACTATTACCGCTAAAAGCTATATCGCTTTGGGTACCTTAATTCTAATGGTGTTGCTTTTAGTTTTAAATATTATGCCAGGAGCAATAACAGCACTTATTTGTGCTGGAATTATGATGATTACTGGCTGTGTTCCCATAACCAAAGCTTATAAAGGAATTAGTTGGACAAGTGTAATTATGATTGCTGCTATGATTCCAATGGGAATAGCTTTGCAGAAAACTGGTTTGGCCCAGGCCGCAGCGGACAGTCTTGTAAACAGTTTAGGAAAAATTTCACCAACTTTTATGTTGGCAGGAGTATTCTTGGTTACAACAGCCTTTAGCCAAACAATAAATAATTCGGCGACAACGGTATTGATGGCGCCAATTGCAATTGTGGCGGCAGTTTCCTTGGGGGTGAATCCGCAGCCATTTTTAATGACGGTAGCTATAAGTGCATCAACGGCTTTTTTAACCCCAATAGGAACAACAACTAATGCTATGGTAATGGCAGCTGGCGGATATAAATTCATCGACTACGTCCGGGTCGGTGGTCCGCTACTGCTGATTTTTTTTATAACCACACTCTTAATAGTGCCCTTATTTTGGTCTTTTTAATATGAAATAAATTTATTATGGAAGCTTTACTTTATACACAAACACTTGAACAATATGGCATTGAAAATGCAAAGGTTCATTGGAATTTAGACGGAGAAACCCTTCAACGACTTACCGTTGAAAATAATATGGGTACCGAAACAGAAAATGGTACTTTATGTGTTAACACCGGAAAATTTACCGGAAGGTCTCCAAAAGACCGTTTTTTGGTAAAGGATGATTATACTAAAGATAAAGTTTGGTGGGGAAGAATAAATAAGCCTATTGCACCGGAAAATTTTGATGGGTTGTATAAAGAGGTAGTTGGTTACCTTTCAAATAAAGAGGTATATGTAAGGGATGCTTATGTCTGTGCCGACCCAAGATATAGAATGAATGTAAGGACTATAACAGAGTATCCTTGGTCTAACTATTTTATTAAAAATATGTTCTTGAGATTAAAAAAGAATGAACTCAAGAATTTTGAGGAAGAATGGTTGGTAATCTGTGCTCCTGGATACCAAGCAGAAAACCCATCACAATTTGGGATTTTAAATGGTAATTTTTCCATACTCAATTTTACTAGAAAGATCGCCTTGGTAGGTGGTTCGGCATATACTGGGGAGATGAAAAAAGGTATTTTTTCTGCTTTGAATCTCATTTTGCCTGTTGAAAAAAATGTACTTCCCATGCATTGTTCTGCCAATGTGGGTAAGGAAGGTGATACTTCTATTTTCTTTGGCCTTTCTGGAACTGGTAAAACTACATTATCGGCCGACCCGGATAGGAAATTGATTGGTGACGACGAACATGGCTGGACTTCGGATAATACAATTTTTAATTTCGAAGGTGGATGCTATGCAAAAGTTATTGATTTAACTGAGGAAAGAGAACCGGATATTTTCAGAGCGATTAAACCAGGTGCATTGCTTGAAAATGTAGTGTTTAAAAAATACACTAAAGATGTTGATTATTCAGATAGTTCAATCACCCAAAACACAAGGGTAAGTTATCCTATAGAACATATTAAGAATATTCAACAGCCATCCTTTGCTAACAATCCTAAAAACATTTTCTTTTTAACCTGCGATGCGTTTGGAGTGTTGCCTCCGGTATCCAAATTGACCCCTGGGCAGGCTGCCTATCATTTCATTTCTGGATATACTGCAAAAGTTGCTGGAACAGAAGCTGGTATTAATGAGCCAGTGCCTTCTTTCTCAGCTTGTTTTGGTGAGCCATTCATGCCATTGCATCCTACAGTTTATGCAGAAATGTTGAGTAAAAAGATGCAAGAAGCAAACGTTAATGTTTGGTTGATTAACACTGGTTGGAGTGGCGGCCCTTATGGTGTAGGATCTAGGATTAAATTAAAATATACAAGGGCCATGATAACCGCCATTTTTAATGGAGAATTGGATAAAGTTGATTATGAGGTCCATCCTATTTTTGGCTTGAGAATGCCTAAATATGTCCCTGGTGTACCTACAGAATTACTCGATCCTATGAATACTTGGCTTCAAAAAGGGGGGTATATTAGCAAAGCGATTCAATTAGCTCATGCTTTTCATATCAATTTCGATAAATTTGCAAACCAAGCATCTGAGGAAATTATAAATGGTGGACCTTTAATTGATTCTCACCATGCCTTAGATGATACGTTTTAAGATTTAATTGAAATACAGACTTATCATTGGAAATCACATATAATTTTGATATTGAATCTTTAGGGGAGTCGACGTTCGATTCCCCTTTAGGTCTCAGTAATATTAAGGGGGACAACATTCACAATTTTGTGGATGAAAATTACAGAATACTTTATAATATAAAGCTCTCTGCATATAAGGAGCGTTTAAAGAAAGGGCTAGAACCTATTTCTATGCTTAAGGCTGGACCTCGCGAAAAAGTATTTTTCAAACCAGAAGACACAACCGCTGCCATCGTAACCTGTGGTGGGCTATGCCCGGGGTTAAATAACGTTATTAGGGATATTGTTATGACACTATATTATCACTATGGTGTTAAATCAATTTATGGTATTCCTTACGGTTATGAAGGACTGAGTAAAGATTCTCCCCACAAATTTGTGGAATTAACACCAGATGAGGTAAAGGATATCCATGAATTTGGAGGGACAATTTTGGGGTCTTCTCGCGGAGGTCACGAACCATCTGTAATGGTAGATAAATTGGTAGAACATAATGTAGATATTCTTTTTACCATTGGTGGAGATGGAACTTTGAAGGGAGCTAATGCCATTGGAGAAGAAATTAAGCGGCGAGGATTAAAAATTAGTGTTGTTGGTATTCCTAAAACGATAGATAACGATATAGATATCATAGACCAAAGCTTTGGGTTTGAATCTGCATTTGGCATGGCCACTCCAATTCTTAGGGATGCACATAATGAAGCAACTGGAGCTTTTAATGGCATTGCCATTGTAAAGTTAATGGGAAGGGATAGTGGTTTTATTGCTGCCTCAGCGGCATTATCTAATCCTGTGGTTAATTTTGTGTTGGTGCCTGAGATGGATTTTCGCTTGAAAGGAAAAAATGGACTCGTTAATTTGATGAGGGAACGTTTGAAATCTCAACATCATGCGGTAATTGTTGTTGCAGAAGGTGCGGGTCAGCATTTATTTGAAAACAAGTCTACAGTTAAAGATGCCTCAGGAAATATTAAGCATCAGGATATAGGTTCATTTCTTCAAAAGAAGCTAAAGAAAGAATTGTCGGATCTAAAACCGACCATTAAATACATAGACCCAAGTTATATTATTAGAAGTGCCGCAGCCAATAGTACAGATAGTGTCTTTTGCACTAAGTTAGCTTATCATGCCGTACATGGGGCAATGTCTGGAAAGACAAAAATGGTTGTTGGAAAGGTTAATGGATATTATGTCTATTTGCCAATCTCTGAAGTAACTAAGAAGCGTAAGAAAATTGATTTGGAGGGAGATTTTTGGTTCTCCGTGGTTCAAAGTACCGGTCAACCCTTCACTATTGGTTAAAGATATTTACAAAAAATGCGCATAAGAAATTATCTTATAGCGCATTTTCTATCAAAAGTAGTGCTAGTTTCTAGTTTTTGCAAGAACCCATTCCTCTGCCTCCTTTTCCTCCTTTACCGCTAAATGCATTTAAATGTCGGTTTGAGGCCCAAATCAATTGTTTATAAACTTCTTTTATATCTTCTTTTTCAGTTCTATTCATGGCATCCTCGAGATCCTTAATGTCCGTTTTTTCGATTAATTGACCCACCTCTAAAGCAGCATCCATAGATTGATTTCCTTTCTCTAATAATTTGTTATAGAGGACAACCAATTCATTGTGATGAAATTCTCCTGCTTTGGTAGATAAAGTATATAATTCATTATAATCATTTAATAAGTCCATTAAATGGTCTTGGTGCCTTAACTCACTTTCGCTGATATTCAGAAATTTTTGGCTTCCATATTTTTCATAAAAATGGATATATACATCATGGGCCAATTTTTCTTCTTCCAATAAATAGGTTAATTGGTTTAATTCACTTTTAATAAGTTTCTGGTCCATTAGGTTGTTGAAAGACCATAGAAACAACATACTAATTATTACAGCTTTCATTTGGAGATTCTATTATTGTTTTAAATAAACTTTCAGAAATATATTGGGGTGAGTACTCGTATGACATTAAATTCAATTGGGTATTGAACGAGCGAAGGTGGTTTTCAGATCCACATTGTAATGAACTATATACACCTAAGATCATTGAGTTATTCAGATTTTGCATATTTAACTCTAAATCTTTAATATCTAAATCCTCAATGGTTGCTCCAACTACGTTTGCCTGCAACAAACTTGATTCGCCTATGTTAACCAATTGGTTGTATAATATTTGTAAATCTTGGTTATTGAAAATTCCCGCAGCTTTGATGGAGTAAGATATGTCATAATAATCCAAAACTTTTATTATGGCGTCCATGTGCGATTGTTCACTCTGTCTTATATTTTGAAACACAGTTGAATTCCAGGTTTCATTTAAAAAATCGTAAACATCCCTAGCCAATTTTTCTTCCTCAAGCATAAAAATGAGGCTGTTCATTTCTTCGGTAGTAAGCAAGTTTATTTCAGGGTCTGGGTCATTATCATCGCTACTGCAATTACTAAACATTAGCATCAGGGGAATAGCAATCAATATTACATATCTTAAGGTTTTCATGATCCAAAATTTAATACTATAAATTTCCAATCATTCTATTATACCTACAGTTACATAGGTTACATATACCCTGTTTTTATGAAAAATTTAGGATTTAATTCAAAATAAAATCAACCGCCATTTTTGCGTGTAATTCTGTGGTGGAAAGAAGCGGTATTTCGAAGTCTTTTTGGTGTAAGAGTAAAGGTAATTCAGTACATCCTAGAATTATGGCATCTGCACCATTTTCGTGCATGTTTTTAATTTGTTGGGAATAAAATGTCTTGGCTTCCTCTGAAAAGATACCTTTGGTAAGTTCATTAGCTATGAAATCATGAACCTTTAACAAGTCTTTGTCATCACTAGGAATTTGAATTGTAAGGTTATAGTTTTCAGTAAGCCAGTTTTTAAGGAAAGGTTTTGTCATCGTAGGTTTGGTGCCTAACAAACCTAATGTTTTATAGCCATTATTTACTGCTTCCCTTGCAGTGGCATCTGCAATATGTAATATAGGTATGGAAATTTTTGGTTGTACAAAATCATACACCATGTGTGGTGTATTGGCGCATATAACAATACCTTCTGCCCCTTGAAGTTCTAGACTGCTTGCAACTTCTAAATATTTTTTATTTATAGCGTCTATGTCTCCAGTTCGCATTAGAGCAATGTTTATACTATGGATTAATAGGGGTGGGTTTTCAAGTTCATTTTTGGCGTTTGAAACAGCTTCGTTGATTAAACGATAATAAGCTTCTGTAGCGTGCCATGATGTACCCCCTATTAATCCAAGTGTTCTCATAATGATATTATATTTGTACTAATTCACCATTTTCTACTGCCTTTGATACATTTGCTTTAATAGTATTAAAAAATCTAAAAAACGGTTTTCCATCTTTTCTCTTTAATAATACGGTCGGCTCATCTGTGTTATCGCCTACACTTTCAATAACCACTT
This sequence comes from Aegicerativicinus sediminis, assembly GCF_015476115.1. Taxonomy (GTDB): domain Bacteria; phylum Bacteroidota; class Bacteroidia; order Flavobacteriales; family Flavobacteriaceae; genus Aegicerativicinus; species Aegicerativicinus sediminis. Next base: position 2,696,475 of record NZ_CP064295.1, read on the forward strand.
TAACTCCGTTCAAAGCTTGATAATCGGCAATAGCACCTCGCTTTAAAATTTCCCGTTTTGAGGGAAGATTAACATACTTAGGCTGGTTTTGATCTTCCATTATTAAAACATATTCAGCCCCAACTTCTAACTGTTGAGCTGAGGTCGTTAAACCTCCAAACGTCGTAACTAAAACAAAAACGATAAGTTGGTTAATTTTGTTCATTTAATTATTATTTAATAGTTATTTTAAGAATTTCGCAAAAATACAACCTTAAAATAATAATACGGTAAAATTTGGAGTTTGGGACGAGTTAAAAATTTGCTAAATGTGTTATGTTTTATAACCAATTCTTCTTTGAGTTTTTAAAGGAAGGTTTTAAGTTGATTAATAAGGTTAGATGCTTGTTGGACTCCAGACTGTCTCCAAATAATTGAGCCATTTTTGAATACAGCCAATGTTGGTACGCCTCTAATCTGATATTTCATTGCAAGCGACTGATTTTTATCTACATCAATCTTTAAAATTGTAATTTTTTCACCCATTGTCGCCTTGACTTCCTTTAGAATTGGAGGCATCATTTTACAAGGCCCACACCACTCTGCAAAAAAGTCTACCAATACTGGTTTATCTTGGGAAATTATTTCTTTAAAAGAGCCCATTATTGATCAATTTAAATTAGTTGTCGTTTTCAGACCAAGCCGTATATCCATTCTTTAGATCAAACAGATGTTCAAAGCCCATTTCCTTTAATATAGAAGCGGCTTTTTGACTGCGGTTTCCAGATCGACAATAGATAAAAAGAGGCTCTTCCCTATCATAATTAGCGAAATAATTTCGAAATTCCTCCTCTTGGAAAAAATCTATATTTTGGGCATGGTCTATATGACCTTCATTGAATTCTTCAGCCGTACGGACATCTATTAACTGTAGGGTATCTGCAGTTGAGATCCTCTCCTTAAATTCTTCAACCCCAATTTGTTTAGCTGGTAATGGATCTTCACAACCAATGATAGAAAGAGATAATAAAGTGAGGGCTAAAATATAGGAAGCTATTTTCATCAGATATTGTATTTGATTAGTATTAGGTTACATCTTGTTTTGTAATGAAATTTGTTTGTGGACCGGCTCAATGGTAGTCTCATGTTTAATTGAGCGATAGGCCTCTAGGGTACTTACATATAGATTGTCTTTACCAATGTCATCAACCAATCTACTACTAAAAAGTATATCTCGCGTCGGACCAGTTGCACCGGCTATAACCAATGTAATACCATTTTCATTTAGTTCCTTAAGTAATTGTTTAAGCATGTGTGCTGCACTACTATCGATATAATTTATTGCCTCTGCATTTAATATTACCCATATAAGACCTTCTCCCTTGGATTTAATTTCTTTTAATACAGCTTGTTTGAAATAATCCTTATTTCCAAAATAGATTTGGGCATCAAAGCGTAAAATCAATAAATCGTTGTCAATTTCAGCTTCTTCAAATCGCTGAATATTCCTAAAGTAATCTGTACCAGATATTTTTCCTAGAATTGCTATGTGTGGCTTAGAAGTTCGATATACAAGTAGTAATAGTGAAACTAAAACACCCAATAAGATCCCCTCTTTTATGCCTACAAAAAGTGTAATTGTAAAAGTGAATAATAATAGATAAAACTCATCCTTTCTATATTTAAACAATTGTTTCGGATAATTAATATCGATTAATCCGAATACTGCAACCATAACTACTGCAGCTAATATGGCATTTGGCAAATAATAAAAAAGTGGCGTAAGGAATAACAAGGTTAATCCAACAATAAGTGCACTAATTACAGCTGCCAGTCCTGTTTTAGCTCCCGCCTGATCATTTACGGCGGTACGTGAAAAACCCCCTGTCGTAGGATAAGATTGAAATAAGGAACCTATTATGTTAGAGCTTCCTAAGGCAATTAATTCTTTATTGGCATTAACTTCATAATCATCATGCCGTTCTTCCACAGCTTTAGCTACTGATATTGCTTCCATGAAAGCAATTAAGGCCAATGTCATCGCAATTGGGAAAAGTTCAGAAACCCTAGACCACTCAAGGGTAGGTATATTAAAACCGGGTAGACCTTCAGGTATCGATCCTACAATTTTTACATCGAAAGATTCAAGGTTTAAAAAGTAAACAAATCCTATTCCGAGCATTACCGCAATTAGTCCACCAGGAATTTGCTTATGTACCTTCCTTAGAACTTTAATTAATATTATCGCGATTATGCCTATGCCAAGAGTAATTAAATTAGTTGTGCCTAATGTTTCTATGGTATTTTGAATAAGGGTATGTATATGACTGCTTGATGGAATCTCAGTACCCAACAAATGTTTCAATTGACTTAAGCCAATTATAATTGCAGCTGCAGAGGTGAATCCACTAATTACAGGTTTAGAAAGATAATTCACTAAAAACCCCATTCGCAGTAAGCCCAAAGCAAACTGTATTGTCCCCATAAATAGGGCCAAAAAAATGGCCATTGAAATATATTCTTCAATCCCTGATAGTGCCAAAGCACCTAAGCCAGAAGCCACAAGAAGGGAATCCATAGCAACTGGCCCGACCGCCAATTGTCTGGAAGTGCCCATAATTGCATACACAACTTGTGGTAGTAAAGCCGCATAGAGCCCAAAAACAGGTGGTAATCCAGCAATCATGGCATAGGCCATACCTTGGGGTATCAACATTATGCCAACAGTTAAGCCGGCTGTTACATCCCCCGATAAATAAGAAGTTTTATAATTGGGTAGCCAATCTAAAATTGGAAAAATTCGTTTTAACATAGTCTATTTAATGAACGGTCAAAACTATTAAGTTCCATGAGGCATAACAGTAACATTGGTTACATAAGGTATTCCTAAAAGAATACCATTTTTTTAGGGAGTTACGTAAAGGTACAAATTGTAGTCAATTAATAAATGGCGTTAATCGATTATTGCCCATTCTTTTTAAGAGCTATCTAATTGAACTTGATTATAAGATTTTATCTTTATCCCTAAACAACTTCAACACAAAAAATGTGGTTGGGATATTAATTTAAATGAATAATAAGGCAATTGTTTATATGATTTTTAGTGCTTTTGCATTTACATTTTTGAATGTTGGTGTTAAGTATTTGGAATCATTAAGTGTAAATCAAATCATTTTTTTTAGGTCGTTAGGGACACTCTTTTTTACAGTACCATTGATTATAAAAAATCGACTTCCATTTTTTGGTAACCAAAAAGGGTTGCTATTATTTAGAAGTGCAGTAGGACTGACGTCTATGTTCTTTTTCTTTTCCGCCTTGAAATATATAACTGTCGGTACTGCGGTTTCCCTAAGATATATTTCACCAATCTTTGCCGCAATTTTTGCCATTTTTTTATTGAAAGAGAAAGTAAAATTATTGCAATGGTTTTGTTTTCTTATAGCTTTTGGAGGAGTTGTGGTCCTGCGTAAGTTTGAACTCGATATGGATTATACTGGCCTAATAATGGGCTTGTGTTCTGCTTTTTTTGCTGGTTTAGTATATATAAGCATTCATATGATAGGGAATAGGGATCATCCTGTAGTGGTTGTAAATTTCTTTATGTTGGTTTCCACAATCGTTGGTGGGATATTTACAATTTCAAATTGGACTACACCAAGTGTGCAAGAATGGTTGGTGCTTGCTAGTCTTGGCATTTCAGGATATCTGGCACAATTGTTTATGACAAAAGCGTTTCAAATTGGTGAAACTAATGTTATTGCACCATTAAAATATATTGAAGTAGTTTTTAGTATTATCCTTGGAGTGTTGTGGTTTGGGGAAATTTATTCGTTCATTACCTTGCTCGGTATTGGACTTATAATAATTGGCTTGGCAGGAAACATTTATTTGAAACGCAAACCTAAAAATTCTTAAGGAGCTGCTTTCTTTTATGCCTTAACAATGTTTACTCTTGCCTCCTGTATTGCACCTCCACGCCCCATATCCGTTAATAAGTCATTGGTAAGGGCATTAGCTGAACTACCATTTTCCATGAGTGACGGCCAATATCCTTGCGGCATGCAGACCACTCCTTTTTTAACTTTATCTGTTACTTTTACCGCGATAATTACTTCACCACGATTATTATAGACTTTTACTTTATCACCATTTTGAAAGTTTTGTAATTCTGCATCCTCAATATTTATGTCTAAAAAAGGAATTCCTTCTTTTTTTCTAAGATGATTGATATTTGCATGGCTGCTATTCAAAAAATTCTTGGTTGATTTAATGGTCAATAATTGGAAGGGATAATCCCTCATCTCTTTTTCACTGTAAACAAATTGATTGTACTCTGGAAGGGGAGGGTTGATTTCTGGATTGTATAACATACACTTCCCACTTAACGTATTGAAATTGCCTTTTTCATGAGGAACCCAATTTTCAGGCAGCCTTAATTTCGCCCAACCTGTTTTTCTTAGAGAATTGAAAGTAATTCCCTTTAAAAATTCATGATTGCTATTCAATAAGCTTTTTACAAAATCTATATCGGGCTCATACAGATATGGTTCATTTAACCCCATGGCTTTTGACAGTAACCTAAAAAACTCGGAATTTGGTTTTGCCTCACCCACAGGGGTAATTGCAGGTTCATTTATATTAACGTAGGTTTGGGCCCATGAAATATAAAGATCCCAGTTCTCTATAACAGAAGTAGCAGGGAAGACATAATCAGCGTAGCGAGCAGTATCAGTTATAAAATGTTCCAAAACGATGGTAAGTAAGTCTGGTCGTTCCATCCCCTTAATAACAAGGTTTTGATTTGGGATCGTTACCACCGGGTTCGCATTGAAAACAAAAAGTGCTTTTATAGGAGGATTTAAATCCATATTGTTTAAAGCCTTTCCAAATTGAATCATGTTGATTGATCTGGTAGGCTTTTTCTTCAAAAGTTCCTCAGCAATTATTCCCTTTTCCCAATTAAGACTTTCGCCAAATAACTCATAAGTCATATGCATTAAACCACCGCCTAATTTACGCCAAGCGCCAGTTACGGCAGGTAACATTGCAATAGCTCTGTATGCCGAAGACCCATTAGATTGATGCTCAAGTCCAACCAAGACGCGAATGAGAGAGGGAGGGTTTGTGGCATATTCTTTTCCTAATGTTACTATGGTATTCGTATCTAAGCCTGAAATTTTAGCAACATTATCGGGAGTATAATAGCTTACATGTTCTCTTAATTCTTCGATGCCGGATGTATAATTCTCAATATACTCTTGGTCCTCCAGTTGTTCTGAGAAAATAACGTTAAGCATACCTAAAGCCAAGGCGGTATCTGTTCCTGGTATTGGTTGAATGTGCCAATCAGCCTCTTTTGCGGTAAGGGATTTAAAGGGGTCAATCACCACAATTTTGGCACCATCTTTTTTGGCTTTCTGAATTAGCGGCCATAAATGTTGATTTGAAATTATTGGATTTGTTCCCCAAAGGATAATGTATTTGCTATGAACAATATCTTCAGGAAGAACTCCTGTGGTCTGTCCATTTACTGCCATTAAACCGGCAATACCAGCATCACCACAAATCGTTTTTTCTAATTGTGAAGCGCCCAATAAAGCAAAAAAGGGATCAGAAATTGCGTGTCTCTGTACCAAGCCCTCATTACCACCATAACTGAAAGGTAAAATTGCTTCTCCGCCATCTTCATCTATTATTGTTTTAAGTTTGGTTGAAATTTCCGCCAAAGCCTTATCCCAACTTATGGGTTCAAATTTACCTTCACCTTTATTGCCGATGCGCTTAAGTGGGGTTAAAATTCTATCAGGATGATAGGTAACATCTTCTAAAAAATAATCCATTTTGGAGCAAAGTTTCCCATTTGTATATGGATTATCATTACTCGCCTTAACGCTTGTAGCTACATTATCCTTTGCAGTAACCTTCCAACTGCAAGTGTCAGGACAATCATGGTAGCAGGCTCCATTTACTGTTTTGGATACAGGTGTGACACAACTAGACAAAGTTGCGCCTGGTAAGCTTAAAATCCCAGCAGCCATTGAACCTTGTACGCCCAATTCAATAAATTTTCTACGATTTATTTCTTTATCCTTATCCACATTTTGAAAATTAAGAAGTGGAGGCTAAGGTGTATTTTGGGTAATAAAAGGTAATGAATTTTTGCAAATACCTTATCAATAAGCAATTTAGTTATTTGGTTAATGAAATATGTTCCCGAGCGAGATGTTCGATTTCAGAAATAGATTCAACCCATCACATTTTCGGTCATTTTCACTTTAATTACTTACTGAAAAGATGAGTTCTTTTATTCATATAAATTTTCAATATCTGCCATCGATATATCATAAAATAATTGACCTAATTTCTTGCAAGCATCGTCAAAAAATGCTTTTCCTTTATCTATTGTGGCCGTACTAGGATCACCAACGCCAGTATCTTCACTAATTTTAGACCAAGGTCTTTCGGTCCATACCCATCCCTCATTAAAACCTTGAATTTTATTTTTCTTTTGTTTGCCTGTTCCCCATTCCTTCTTGGGTAAAACCAATTCTGGTTTTAAATATAGCATCACACTTGTCTCCATTTCATCGGCATGATCGCCTGGGTTTTCAAAATAAGATTTGCCTTCAACCACCTTAAACCAGTTTGTAAAGCTCAAAAACATTTCGGGATAGATTAGACCTAATTCGCGAAGAATTGATTTCCAGTTATTACCTCCATGGCTGTTTAGAATCAAAAATTTTTGAATCCCTTGTCGGTTTAATACTTGGAGTATGTCCTTGAGTATGGCAAATTGTGTACTTGGGTTAAGATTTATGTCTAGGTAAATATCAGGCTGACCTGTATTAACACCAAAGGGTATGGTCGGTAATATGATGACTTTAGCACCCTTTTCCCAAGCAATTCGTCCTGACTCTTCGGCAACCGATGTGCCTTCGACGACATCAGTTGAATAGGGAAGGTGGTAATTGTGTGCTTCAGTTGCGCCCCATGGTAGTATTGCGAGATCGAAAGTTGTGTCTTTTAGGTGCTTCCAATTTGTGTCGGCCAAGACATATGGGCGTATCATATATTTATAAGTTTATAATGGATAGTCAAATCCGAATTGTTAGATGAATTAGTGATTCCTAAATTATTAGGATTTTAATAAATCAACCTAATAATATTGGAAAATCTTAATTTCGATCTTCTGCTTGTTCTAATTCCATTATAATATTTGCGATTAATGCAGTCCAACCCGTTTGATGGGATGCTCCTAAGCCTTTTCCTGTATCGCCATCAAAGAACTCATAAAAGAAATGCTCGTCTTTAAAATAAGGGTCTTTAGAAAACAATTCGAAACGGTCCTCTGCGTGGTAATGGAATTTTCCGTTTTGGTCTCGCTCGAAAAGTTTAATTAATCTTTTGCTAAGTTCATCTGCTATTTGGTTAAGATTCAGCCTATTTTCGGATCCCGTTGGAAATTCATAAGTGTAATTAGAACCATAATACGTATAGTATTTTCGGAGACTTTGAATGATCATATAATTCAAAGGAATCCATATTGGGCCACGCCAATTTGAATTACCTCCGAACATATCCGATTTGCTCTCGCCTGGTTCATATTGTATTCGGTGTTGTCCATGATGTTCAAAAACAAACGGATTATTTTCATGATATTTTGATAAGGAACGTATACCGTAATCTGATAAAAATTCTTCCTCATCTAGTAGTCTTTTTAGCAAATGCTCCATGCGGAAACCTCGCATAATTGAGAATAAATATTTACCATCTTCGTTTTCCTCTTCAATTCGAGAAATTAATGAAGCTAAATCTGGGCGAGTCCTTACTATTTCAGCCGCTCTCAGTTTAAACTCCTTCAATTGATCAAACAAATCCTTATGTATTACTTCAACGGCAAATAGCGGTATAATACCAACTAAAGATCTAACTCGTAAACGGTCTGAAACTCCTGTGGACATTTCAACCACATCATAATAAAAGTTGTCTTGGTCATCCCATAAGGAAATGTCCTTTTTGCCTATATGGTGCATGGCCCAAGCAATGTTTAAAAAATGACGAAAGAACTTTGCCGCCGCCTCTTCGTAAGCTTTATTTTTCTTTGCCAATTCCAAAGACATCCTTAGCATATTGAGCGTAAACATTGCCATCCAGCTTGTGGCATCAGCCTGTTGCATACGTGTAATTCCTTCAGGCATCTGATTACGGTCGAAAACTCCTATGTTATCTAGTCCCAGAAAACCTCCTTCAAAAAGATCTACACCACTTTTGTCTTTTTGGTTAACCCACCAAGTGAAGTTAATCAGTAATTTTTGAAAAGCCTTTTCTAAAAAGCCGGTATCTCCATCGCCTTTACACTTTTTATCTTTTTCATAAACGGTCCAAACAGCCCATGAATGTACAGGCGGATTGACATCGCTGAAATTCCATTCGTATGCAGGGATTTGCCCATTCGGGTGCATATAACTTTCCCGCAATACCAAAAGCAATTGTTCTTTCGCAAAATAGGGGTCTATATCAACAAAAGAAACCATGTGAAATGCTAAATCCCATGCCGCATACCATGGATATTCCCATTTGTCTGGCATGGAAATGACATGGCGGTTTGTTAAATGTTGCCAACTAAAATTCCGAAGATATTCTCGGTAAGGTTTGGCTTCACCAGGCCCCCCAAACAACCATTTAAAGACATCGTAATAATAAAACTGTTTACTCCATAGCAAACCTGAAAAAGCTTTTTGGGCAATATCCTTATGTTGAGATTGGATTTGTGGTTGAAGGAGGTCATCATAAAAAGTTTCGCATTCACTTTTTCTATGTTCAAAAATTGAATCAAAATCGCTCCAAGGATCACTTACTCGTTTTTTACGAAGCCTAATTCTTATTTCTTTAGATTCTCCAGGTTGTATTGTTAGCTTATGCCAGACAGCGAATTTCGACCCAACTTTTTTCGGATTTACGCTAGCCTGTCCATGTATAACATGGTTGTTGATGCCATCCTTAACATACTTAACTTCGTTAGGGACATTATAAAGTCTAACATTATTCGTTTCATTTTCGCAAAACAATTGATCCCCATTTTCGTGATACAAGAAATACCTTCCATTTCGGGTGCTTCTAGATTCAATTGTATTTTTGTCTACTTTTTTAATGGTTGGTCTGGAGTATCGTCTGTTGTGTTTCCAGAAATTCCTAAACCATAGATGAGGTAAAACATGGATATTGGCCGTTTTTTTCCCTCGATTGATTACTGTAACCTTCATTAAAAGGTCATTTACATCATCTTTTGCATATTCTATAATACAGTCAAAATAGGCGCTGTTTTTAAAGCTTTTAGTATCTAAAAGTTCAAACTCACTTTCTTCCCTTGTGCGTTTAGCATTTTTTGAAACTAATTCGTGATAAGGAAATTTGTTTTGTGTGTATTTATAAAGATATCTGCAATAACTATGGCTAGGGGAGGACATTTGATGGAAATATAATTCCTTGACATCTTCTCCATGGTTTCCCTCGCCATTTGTAAGTCCGAACAAACGCTCTTTTATAATAGAATCTTTTTCGTTCCAGAAGGCAGGAGCAAGACAAAGAATTTCCCTTGAATCGCAGAAACCTGCGATTCCTTCTTCACCCCAGCGGTAGGCGTTACTATATGATTTATCGTGATTTACAAAATTCCAAGCATCCCCATTAACGCTATAATCTTCGCGGACGGTGCCCCATTGCCTTTCAGCTAAATATGGTCCCCATTTTTTCCAATTCTTATAAGTGTCCGCAACAGCTAATCGATCGGTCTCAGCATTTTTTATACTCATGTAGTGGTTTGAATAGATGAAGGTTTGTTTACAACGAAAATTTCAATAATTTATTAAACAGGCAGCTTTTTCGAGCAACCATGAAAACAGCTAAAATTAATCTTAAATGCTGAAAGTTTGCAAGGAGCTATCGAGTATTGCAGATTTTGAAATAAAAGTGGTATAAATCTAAGTTCTCAAAAAAAAAATATCATTTTTTTAGATTTCTTTTAATTCGAGAAGCTAAGGAGGAAACTATATAGAATGAGAGAAGGTTATCCACTTTACAGTAAATAACCTTTCAAAATATTGTGACCTCGATAGGATTGTCCTCACCCTGCACCAATTTCCCCAATGCTCTTTCTTCTTGTTGGATTGTTTTCACTGCGCTCAAACATCCTCAAAGCTCCGCTTTGAAAATCCTACCAACAAAAAAACGCTCAAGCGAGCTTGGCGTTTTTTCTTATTGTTGGATTTATCCGTGACCTCGACAGGATTCAAACCTGTAACCTTCTGAGCCGTAATCAGATGCGCTATTCAGTTGCGCCACGAGGCCGTTTTGAGGGTGCAAATATATTTTATTTTGTTGGAAACACAAAGTTAAAGAGTCGTAAAAGCTTATTCCAAATGGGGCGAAAAAAATGTAAATAGTAACCAGTTTTTAGAATTTATATGAAAATACCTACAAGTATTTGGTTTCAAGACAGTTAATGTAAAATCCTTTGGTTATTATGTCGAATAAATAGACATTTTATCGACTTAACATAAATTAACATTAAGATTATCGTAGCTTCATATTAGTAAATGTCCTGTGTTTTCAGGACGTTTCTGTCTTCCCTGATTAATAGCACGATTAAAATTTAAAAGGTCTACAAACCTATTGCGCATACCCATGTCTTCTAAAGGTCATTGAGAGAATCGACTTCCCCTTAAATTATCTCACTGACATTTTTGAACTTAAAGTTTACAAAAGGGTTCAGCATTTAATCTTCCCCGCAATGTTGTTCCAATGTTTTGAAATGCTATTAACTAAACATAATAACCAACTAAACACTTAGAGGGATGAAACCAAAACTTACAAATTCAGATTACAGCTGGAAAAATTTGAAAACATTTTTTTTCAGAAAAATGAAAAATCCGAAACGGAAACCTAAAATTCTAACTGCTTCTATTTTTTTAACCGTTTTAGTATTTTCAGCTTTATTTATTGGCCAAAAAACCAACCAAAGGTTCCTTGAACCTACTTTAATTTTTGAGGATGCGAACAATACCTTGGCTGAAGTTATCTCCGGGGAAGATAAATGGGAAACCGTTGAGACATATGAGTTGACGCTTAATGCCAACTCCGAAACGACTAATATGATGTCGCCACCTCCTCCCACAAAATTAAGCTTGGAACAGGTGCGGAATGGTAGTGGTGATTCGCCGTTAGTTAATGTTGATTGGCAGAATGGTAATGCTGGAGCTTCTAACGCTCATTATGTAGAGGGTTGGGGAATTCCCTATCGTGCAATCATTACCAATATTCCGGCAGGTACCCATTCTATAGATATAGCTTGGGATATAAAGCATTCCAGCGCAAATGCAATTGATTTTATAGGATATTACGATTTACTGGATTATGAACCAGGCACCCACGCCGCTAATTTTAATCACCTAAAAGAAACAATAGATCCTACTTCGGGTTATAGTGGAATGGGTTTAGAGAGTACTGCGGATATACCAGAACCTGATTTTTCCGGGGTACCAAATGATGCCTTAAATACATTCAATGCTATAAAATCAGATAATTTAGCTAAAATGGCCATTTGGAATGGTACTATTAATTCTATGACATATGTTTCTCAAGGAGACCTTGCCGCTGCATCTTCAACTACCGTTCTTCGTATTGTCTTTACAACAGATGGCGGTGATTTAATACTTTCATGGAGTGGCCATATAGCCAAAAAAACGGATTGGGGTGATGGAAACTCGGCATCTGCGGTCAGTGGCTCACCTTACCATTCTAGAATTTTGCAGTGGGATGAAGGTAATAATGGAGATTTTACTTCCGTTGGAAACCAAGACAGATCGTTATCTGCAGCGGCAGTAATAAATCCGCCTCCATGTAATGTAGCTGGACCTGGTCTTGTTTGTCCGTCATCGACAGGGCATGTATATGAAAATGATGCCGTTCTGCCCAATAGCACTAGTATAATCCCCGATGGATATAAATATCAATGGAGTGTTACTGGAAATGGTAATATTTCATCAGGGGACTCAGGCACTGGTGCTAAGGTTAGTGTCGATGCGGGAACAGGATGCGGTATTTCTTATACTGTAAAACTAACAATTACTACAACAAACGATGTTTTTGTTACGTCTTGTGAAAAAATTGTTAGTGTTGAGGATTCTACCTCTCCGACCTGGACGACCAGCCCTGGTGCGGATGCGACGATCGACTGTCCGTCGGAGCCTGTGTTCACAGCGCCTACCGCGAGCGACGAGTGCTCGACAGCGACCGTGAACGAGATATCCGATGTCACGACCCCTGGCTCATGCACCGGCACCTACGTCAGGACCAAGACATGGGAGGCTGTTGACGACTGCGGCAACAAGAGTTCCCAGGTGACCCAGACCATCACGGTTAGGGACATCACCTCTCCGACCTGGACGACCAGCCCTGGTGCGGATGCGACGATCGACTGTCCGTCGGAGCCTGTGTTCACAGCGCCTACCGCGAGCGACGAGTGCTCGACAGCGACCGTGAACGAGATATCCGATGTCACGACCCCTGGCTCATGCACCGGCACCTACGTCAGGACCAAGACATGGGAGGCTGTTGACGACTGCGGCAACAAGAGTTCCCAGGTGACCCAGACCATCACGGTTAGGGACATCACCTCTCCGACCTGGACGACCAGCCCTGGTGCGGATGCGACGATCGACTGTCCGTCGGAGCCTGTGTTCACAGCGCCTACCGCGAGCGACGAGTGCTCGACAGCGACCGTGAACGAGATATCCGATGTCACGACCCCTGGCTCATGCACCGGCACCTACGTCAGGACCAAGACATGGGAGGCTGTTGACGACTGCGGCAACAAGAGTTCCCAGGTGACCCAGACCATCACGGTTAGGGACATCACCTCTCCGACCTGGACGACCAGCCCTGGTGCGGATGCGACGATCGACTGTCCGTCGGAGCCTGTGTTCACAGCGCCTACCGCGAGCGACGAGTGCTCGACAGCGACCGTGAACGAGATATCCGATGTCACGACCCCTGGCTCATGCACCGGCACCTACGTCAGGACCAAGACATGGGAGGCTGTTGACGACTGCGGCAACAAGAGTTCCCAGGTGACCCAGACCATCACGGTTAGGGACATCACCTCTCCGACCTGGACGACCAGCCCTGGTGCGGATGCGACGATCGACTGTCCGTCGGAGCCTGTGTTCACAGCGCCTACCGCGAGCGACGAGTGCTCGACAGCGACCGTGAACGAGATATCCGATGTCACGACCCCTGGCTCATGCACCGGCACCTACGTCAGGACCAAGACATGGGAGGCTGTTGACGACTGCGGCAACAAGAGTTCCCAGGTGACCCAGACCATCACGGTTAGGGACATCACCTCTCCGACCTGGACGACCAGCCCTGGTGCGGATGCGACGATCGACTGTCCGTCGGAGCCTGTGTTCACAGCGCCTACCGCGAGCGACGAGTGCTCGACAGCGACCGTGAACGAGATATCCGATGTCACGACCCCTGGCTCATGCACCGGCACCTACGTCAGGACCAAGACATGGGAGGCTGTTGACGACTGCGGCAACAAGAGTTCCCAGGTGACCCAGACCATCACGGTTAGGGACATCACCTCTCCGACCTGGACGACCAGCCCTGGTGCGGATGCGACGATCGACTGTCCGTCGGAGCCTGTGTTCACAGCGCCTACCGCGAGCGGACGAGTGCTCGACAGCGACCGTGAACGAGATATCCGATGTCACGACCCCTGGCTCATGCACCGGCACCTACGTCAGGACCAAGACATGGGAGGCTGTTGACGACTGCGGCAACAAGAGTTCCCAGGTGACCCAGACCATCACGGTTAGGGACATCACCTCTCCGACCTGGACGACCAGCCCTGGTGCGGATGCGACGATCGACTGTCCGTCGGAGCCTGTGTTCACAGCGCCTACCGCGAGCGACGAGTGCTCGACAGCGACCGTGAACGAGATATCCGATGTCACGACCCCTGGCTCATGCACCGGCACCTACGTCAGGACCAAGACATGGGAGGCTGTTGACGACTGCGGCAACAAGAGTTCCCAGTGACCCAGACCATCACGGTTAGGGACATCACCTCTCCGACCTGGACGACCAGCCCTGGTGCGGATGCGACGATCGACTGTCCGTCGGAGCCTGTGTTCACAGCGCCTACCGCGAGCGACGAGTGCTCGACAGCGACCGTGAACGAGATATCCGATGTCACGACCCCTGGCTCATGCACCGGCACCTACGTCAGGACCAAGACATGGGAGGCTGTTGACGACTGCGGCAACAAGAGTTCCCAGGTGACCCAGACCATCACGGTTAGGGATATAACAGACCCTGTAATCACTTATTGCCCATTGGATATTGTTATTGAATGTGATGAATCTGAGGATCCAGCTAATACTGGACAAATGACTGCCACAGACACTTGTAGTGATCCTGTAATTACTTACAGTGACAAATCCACACCAAATGGATGTCAACAAATAATTGTTAGAACTTGGAGAGCTGAGGATGCTTGTGGAAATTTTGTTACTTGTACACAAAATATAATAGTTAGAGATCGAACTGCACCAACCTTTACAGGTTGTGATGGTATAGGAGACGTAACCGCTTCAGATAATTGCTCTGCAACTGAAAATATCACACTTTTCTATCGTGATAATGGAACCACTCGGACATGGACTGCGATAGACGAAAGTGGTAATATTAATACTTGTGATCAAGATTTATCAGTGCAAGCTTCAGCTTCATTGGTCGATCCTGTTCAAACAAATTCTACATTAAAAGCTGAGGGAGATATCCTTGTTAAGGCATTTCCAAATCCATTTGAGGATAGTGTGAAATTTCTTATTGATATCCCAGAAGCTGGCGAAGGTACTTTAGACCTTGTAAATATCTTAGGGCAAAAAATTCAATCAGTTCACTCAGGTAAATTTGTAAAGGGTACAAATAGTTTAGAAGTGAAATTGAAAGAGCGCCAAACTCGTATGCTTTTCTATGTTTTAAATATAAATGGGAAAAAGAAAAGTGGAAAGTTAATACAAAGTGAATAAACTTGTATTAAATTGAAAAGGGCGTCTTAGACGCCCTTTTTTTATTATTAAATCTTAATCCAACGCCCTTTGGGTTACATAGCTTCGCCAAGCAATAATGGCTAATTGAAGTTTAGATGCCTTGGAAATATCTAGTCCTTTTTTTGTGTAACTAGGCAATATCTTTTTATTGAGTTTTGCCAATAACTTGAACCATTCTTTTTTATTCATTGCGGTTGGTTTCCCATAAAGATATCACAAAAACAAAAAAAATCGCAAACGGTTAGGTATCTGCGATCTTTTTAAATCTATAACATGTTGTTTAGATATTCTAGGAGTACAATAATAATGGTAATCATGGTTCTTAGGTTTAAATTGATTAATTGATGAATTGAACTTCGAAAATATAATCCCTAAGAGAATTGACCAACAAAACCATGGAAAAAGGATGAAATAGCCTATAAGATTATAACTACTATTGATTAAACTATTTTAAATTGAAACAATAAATAAACAGTTTAATTTAATTTAGTAATTGATGATTCAATTAAATGTAATAAATTGTAATTTTTCTAGGGGAAATTCCAGTCGGAATGACAGAAATTTTCGTTTTTCAGTTGGAAAGGACCTAAAACCTTTCAATTTGATTTTATAAATAAGCCATCTCCATTTTGTCCAAAATAAATCGATGGAATCCCATCTTTTCCTTTATTTATTGCGGATGCTTTATTGCCTTCCTCATTCTCCAGATTTATTTTTAATTGTGTTATTTCACCGTCTGAGTTTCTTCTAACCTTTGAGAACTTAACTTTTAGGCCTTCCTCATCTAAATTTTTACTTAGTTCATCCAATTCACTTTTTTTGGTGTTTTTGTCAATTTTGAAAGTGTTCAGTCCTTTGCCATCACGGATAAAAAAGACACCGTCGTTTGGTTTTCGAATCCTATATCCTTTCACTGTTTGGGTATTGTCATCGGAATCTTTTACCATGAAAAATTTATCACCGGAGGTGCCTTCTAATTTAATAGCCTTAGGTGACTTTGAAGAATTGGCTTTTGTTCCATTGTAAATAATCACCTTATCACCCTTAACGGTATGAGTACTATCTTGACGCCAAACGAATTTAGAATCCCCAGTGGCTACAAAATTGAATTTTACACCTTCTTCTGTGGACGATATTTTATCTGAATTCCAGACCATTATTTTTTCCGTAGAATCGTTTTGTACAATGCTGTATGCATGTGGGCTGTTAGTTCTATACACATAAACATTAGACCCATTATCAGAACCAATTACCCGAACATCACTTGAATCCTTGGATATGAAAACCAGAGTATCCGCCTTAATTTTGCTAAGGGGTTTTCCTTTCTCCACTTCAAATGTCTGGGACATGCTATGCTTAGAAGACTTGAAGGAAATCCCTTTTGTTTCTCTATCCATTTCTATAATAATGTCTTTAATGGGCTGATCATTATTTTGATTGAAGTTTCCAGAGGAAGTGTTTGATTTGTAGGTTATTTCGATACTGGTTATATACCCATTCCGATCTCTTTCTATTCCTTTAAAAGTTATTGTCGCCCCTTCCTTTTTAAGAAGTTCTGAAATTGTAGCCATTTGTTTTTCTGTAGTCGTTTTAGAAACCGTGAAACGCAACACATTTTGATCTTGGGGACTTTGTTGTGGTAAAGTTTCAATAGGTTTATCTATGTAAACCGTTGTGGCATTAAAAGTGAAAATAAAAATAGCAAACATTGGTATAAGTAAAACATACTTCAATAAATGCGCTTTAGATGATTTAGGTTGTTGTAACATAACTATTCGTTTTTTGATTATTGAATTGAAAAAAGTTGATGAAAGCACTGGGGATTGATTACCCAGTGTGGTTTTTAAAAGTAATTTTTGATAATTTATTTTTGAATTTGAATACGTTGTTGCAGATGCATCAGCAATAAATTCAAGATTTTCTCCTATACTTTTTTTAAGTAGCCAAGCAATTGGATTAAACCACAAAAAAATTGCAAATAATTCAGCGATTATTAAGTCCCATGTATGCCGGCCCAATACATGTACATTTTCATGTTTGAATATTAACTTTAGTTCCTCATTTGAAAATAAAGAAGGATTACAAACAATATATGTAAAGAATGAAAAGGGCATTATTTTCTCATTAGATCTATGATAAGTTAATCCGTCGAAAATATCAGGGTAAGTTTGTTTCAGGTGCCTAGTTACAGAGATTAAATTAACTATAAACCTAAGCAATAGAAATCCAACTACACTCCAGTATAAGATTGGTGCCAAATCCAGCCAAGAAAAGGTGTCATCAGTACTTTTTTGGTAGAAAGGTTGTGAGGCTTCTGCTTCACTTATCATCGTTTGAGCGACTATGGGTATTTCTCGAATTTCTGTATGTTCAATGGTAATTGTAGGGAGGATTATTGCAAATAGGATACCTACAAGAAAATACCAACGATGGTATTCAGCTAAATTGGTTTTCTTCAATAATAGGAAATATATCGTGTAAACTATGCCTAGGATTATGGAGACTTTAAGAAGATACATTGTCGTTGTCTTTTTTTTCTATTAGATCAATAATTTCCCGAAGTTCATCCGCGCTAATTTTTTCTTCGTTAGCAAAAAATGATACTACGTTTTTATAGCTATTATTAAAATAGTTCTCTATGGCGGAAGACATAAACCCTTTTTTATAAGACTCTTTGCTTACAATAGGGTAGTATTGGTGAGTCTTTCCATATGCGTTGTGAGAAACGTATCCCTTTTCTTCAAGATTTCTTATTATGGTTGATAATGTATTGTAATGAGGTGTGCTTTCCTTCATCTCCTCCATAACATCTCGTACGAAGGCTTTTTTTAATTTCCAAAGCACATGCATTATCTCCTCTTCTTTGTTAGTTAATTTTTTCATCTATCTAAAGTTCTCTTTTTGCAGAAGTATTTCAATTGATGTTTCAAACATATAACTAAAAAAATAGTTATACAACTATAAGTATAGTTATTTAACGAAAAATTTAGTTAAAAAAATACCCGCCATGCAGCGGGTTATTATTTTTAGTCGTTTTAAATCACTTTGTGGAAATTATTATGGCGCCGTATTTTGCCTTTTCGCCATAGAACAATTTTCCTCTTTCGGGAGACAAAACTTCCATTTGTTCAATTTGCCCTTGCTCTTCTAGTTTTAGAGCATTGTTGTAACTAGATTCTTGCCCATCAATAATTACAAAATACTCACTTGCTCGAGGATCGTTTTGTATTGAATAATTAAATCTTTTTGAATTAATAGAATTGAACTGAGACTCCATTTGTTTCATTAAATCTCCAATGTTGGTGGAATCTCCGAATTGGAACATAAATTTATCTGTATCTTTAAAAAAGTCATCAAAATTAAACCCATTTAAGTTTTGTAGCTGCTGTCTAAAAATTGAGTCTGTTGGTGATCCAAATGAAAAGAAATTAGGATTACTCAATAATCCCAGATTACCAAAACTGGCTCCATTTTGTTCTACAAATATCTGACCTCCCTTTCTGCCAAAACTAATTGTATCGATTGGCATATTAGAAGATAATTGGATATTAGATGATTGACCATTATCTGAAACCATTTCAATTCTAATAGCCGTGATTTCTCCTAAATCATTTCGTTCTATGGATTCAAAAGAACCATTGATGCCATTCTCGGACAGCATTTCTTTGATATCCTCAAATTCAGAATCCGTAGTGTTTTTGTCAATTGTTATTATCACATCCGCCTCCTGGGGATTTAAAGAATTTGAAAAATTGACAGAAGGACGTAACTGTTGGTTTTCTGTTCGGTCAGTATGATTTTTTCCAAATAAATCATGCGAAACCAAACCGATAAAAAGTAGTGAAATAATTGTAGCTGAAATTTTTAAAATCATTCTGGTTTTCATGATGCTTAAATTTAATTTCAAAATTAGAGCTGTTATGACAATCGTTGTAAACGGTTTAACTAAATTTTAAAATTAATTTGTTCTTGTTGAGAATCACCTCGCATCCTTTGATTAAATTGGATATATAGTATATTCGCAAAAATTTTTTATGAGTTTAGTTCTCATCTTTCTCGGATTAACATTGCTGGTTGTTGGTGGTGAATATTTGGTGCGTTCCTCCGTTGCCCTTTCGTTTAAATTAAAAATTTCAAAATTGGTGATAGGGATGACTGTTGTTTCATTCGCCACTTCAGCTCCCGAGTTATGGGTTAGTTTAACGGCTGCCCTTGAGGGGTCAACCGATATTGCGCTAGGAAATGTCATCGGCTCAAATATTGCCAATATAGGGTTGGTATTGGCCATTACCTCCATTATTTCTCCCTTAATAGTGAATAGGGATTTCTATAAGTATAATTGGCCCATGATGGTATTTATGTCTGTCTTGGTGTATTGGCTATTAACCTCAGGTAATTCTCTTGAAGCTATCGAGGGAGTTTTGCTTGTAACCTTATTGGTTATTTTTCTTTTTATCCTAATTAGAGGTTCCCGAAAAAGGACAAAAATTAATATTGAAGAAGTGGATGAGGCCTTGGCGGAAACTTCAAATTTCAAAATAGCAATTTGGTTGCTCATAGGGGCTGCTGCTCTATATTATGGTTCAGAATGGCTGGTTTCTGGATCTAGGACTTTGGCTGCTTATTTAGGTGTTAGTGAATTCGCTATTTCGGTAAGTGTAATTGCAATAGGTACCAGTGTGCCAGAGTTAGCTGCTTCTGTAATTGCGGCACTAAGACGTGAAAAGGCTATATCGTTGGGTAATTTAATAGGAAGCAATATTTTTAATCTCGCTTCAGTTCTGGGTATTACAAGCATTATAAAGCCAATTCATGTAAATCCTGAAACACCTCAAATTTTAGAAACTGATATTATCTGGATGATTGGTTTCGCTATTGCGCTTGTGCCCCTGTCGTTAATTCCGGTACGATATGAGATTAGCAGGTATAAGGGTTTTATAATTTTAGGTGGCTATATATTTTTCCTTTACTTGGCATTTAAATAAAAAAATACCCCCAACCGAAGTCGAGGGTATTTCATTTCAACTTAAAATAACTATTAATTCAGCTGTGCTGATTTCACAGTCTTAACTATACGCCCGGCAATTTTATATGGATCACCATTAGATGCTGGACGACGATCTTCTAACCATCCTTTCCATCCTTTTTCAACCGTCATAATTGGTATTCTAATAGAAGCACCCCTATCTGAAATTCCATAACTGAAATCGTTGATAGAAGCAGTTTCGTGTTTACCGGTTAAACGTTGGTCGTTGAACTCGCCATAAACCTCAATATGTTCTTTGGTAACAGGTCTAAAAGCTTCACAAATCTTCATATAAACATCCTTAGAACCAGCAGTTCTTAAAGTGGTGTTTGAAAAGTTTGCGTGCATACCTGAACCATTCCAGTCTCCCTTAATTGGTTTAGGGTGATATTCAATGTAATATCCGTATTTTTCAGTAAGTCTATCTAATAAATAGCGAGCAACCCAAACGTGGTCCCCAGCAGTTTTTGCACCTTTGGCGAAAATTTGAAATTCCCACTGTCCACATGCAACTTCTTGGTTAATACCTTCGAAGTTGATGCCTGCTTCAATGCATAAGTCTGCATGCTCTTCAACAATATCTCTACCATGTGTGTTTTTACCACCTACGGAGCAATAGTATAGACCTTGAGGTCCTGGATAACCACCAACCGGGAAACCTAATGGTAATTGAGTGTGTGTGTCCATAATGAAATATTCCTGCTCGAAACCAAACCAGAAATCATCATCTTCATCATCAATTAGGGCTCTTGCATTCGATGGATGTGGTGTTCCGTCTGGGCTAAGAACTTCAGTCATAACTAAATACGCATCTTTTCTAGCAGGGTCCGGGAAAATTGCCACTGGCTTTAACAAACAGTCAGAAGACCCACCTTCTGCTTGTTTAGTTGATGAGCCATCAAAGGCCCACATTGGACAATCCTCTAATTTGCCACTGAAATTTTCTTCAATCTTCGTTTTACTTCTTAGGTTAGCAGTTGGCTCATAACCATCTAGCCAAATGTACTCCAGTTTTGATTTGCTCATGAGATAATTTATTATTTAAAAATCGTCACAATATTAAAAATTTTATCTCACACCTACTTAAGATAGGGGGTGGTTTCTTTTAAATACAATACATTATTATGTATACCCTAATTTTGATTAGGTTTCAATAAAAAAAATGCAATTTATCTTAACTTTACCCCTAAATTTTTTAAGATGTCTACATTGAGATTTTACGCGATTAAGGAAAGTACTAATCGCAAATCGGTTGAGATTGATGAGAAGGATAGGAAATCACTAATTTTTGGTTCCAATGTTTTTAATGAATTATCTATGCGTCAATATCTAAGCAAGGAGGCCTACGCAAGCATTAAAAGTGCCAATGAAAAAGGAACTAAAATTGATAGAATGTCCGCCGATCATATTGCTACAGGTATGAAGGAATGGGCAATTTCTAAAGGGGCCACTCATTACACGCACTGGTTTCAGCCTCTAACTGGAGGAACGGCAGAAAAGCATGATGCATTTTTTGAACCCATTGGTGAAGGTTTAGCAATTGAAAAATTTGAAGGCAGTCAATTAGTGCAGCAAGAACCAGATGCCTCTAGTTTTCCACATGGTGGCATTAGAAATACGTTTGAGGCACGTGGATATACTGCATGGGATCCAACCTCGCCTGCCTTTGTTTTTGGTACAACGCTTTGTATTCCTACCGTTTTTGTGGCTTATACAGGTGAGGCATTAGATTATAAAACTCCATTGCTCAGGGCTCTTCAGGCTGTTGATCAAGCAGCTGTTGATGTTTGCCGTTATTTTGATAAGAACGTAAAAAAAGTAAATGCTTCGCTTGGCTGGGAACAAGAATATTTTTTGGTTGATAGTGCACTTGTTACCTCAAGACCCGATATTGTAATGACTGGCCGAACCCTTCTGGGGCATGCACCCGCTAAAGGCCAGCAATTAGACGATCATTACTTTGGATCGATTCCTAATCGCGCCCTGGCTTTCATGCGTGACCTTGAACATGAGTGTTTGCTTCTGGGTATTCCAGTTAAAACAAGACATAATGAAGTGGCGCCGAACCAATTTGAACTTGCGCCTATTTATGCTGAGGCGAATTTAGCGGTAGACCATAATTCCTTGTTGATGGATATTATGCATAAGATTGCGGAGCGACATCATTTTAGGGTTTTATTTCATGAAAAGCCTTTTGCCGGTGTAAATGGGTCTGGTAAACATAATAATTGGAGTCTGTCAACTGATACTGGTGTTAATCTCTTGAGCCCAGGAAAAACCCCGATGCGTAACTTGCAATTCCTAACATTTTTCATAAATACCATTAAAGCGGTTCACCAGTATGAAGAATTGTTGAGAGCTGCAGTTGCTTCTGCGAGCAATGATCATAGGCTGGGGGCTAATGAAGCACCGCCTGCAATTATTTCTATATTTATTGGGGCCCAGTTAACAGATGTATTGGGAGAATTGGAGCAAGTTACCGATGGTAAATTATCCCCAGAGGAAAAAACTGAACTCAAATTAAATGTTGTCGGTAAGATTCCTGAAATTTTATTAGATAATACGGACAGAAACCGAACTTCTCCATTTGCCTTCACTGGTAATAAATTTGAATTCAGAGCTGTGGGTTCAAGTGCAAATTGTGCGAATCCCATGACTATTCTCAATACAATTGTGGCCAAGCAATTAATGGACTTTAAAAAAGAGGTGGATCATTTAATTGATAAAAAAGACATGAAAAAAGATGATGCCATTTTTAATGTTATAAGGGAATATATAAAGGAATCAAAGAATATTTTATTTGAAGGGAATGGATATAGTGCGGAGTGGGAGAAGGAGGCCAAAAAGCGAAAACTGTCAAATAACAAAACCACTCCACAAGCTTTAAAGGCAAAAATTAGTAAATCGGCTTTAAAGTTGTTTGATGATTTGGGTGTGATGAACTTTAAGGAATCTGAGGCGCGTTACGAGATAGAATTGGAAGAATACACCAAAAAAGTACAAATAGAGGGACGAACTTTAGGTGATATCGCAAGGAACCATATTGTTCCGACTGCGGTAAAATATCAAAATACGCTTATTGAAAACGTCCAGGGATTGAAGGAAATATTCGGTCAGTCCTTTCATAATTATGCTGAGGAACAATTGAATATTATAAAAGATATTTCGGAACAAATTTCCCAGATCAATTCTAAGGTAACCGAGATGATAAACGAAAGAAAAATTGCTAATAATATAGATGATGCAGAGAAAAAAGCGGTGGCCTATTGCACTAAAGTTAAACCTCTTTTCGATGAAATCAGGTATCATTGTGACAAGTTGGAGTTACTCGTGGATGATGAACTTTGGCCTCTAACAAAATACAGAGAATTGCTATTTACCAGATAGACTAAGTAACTATACGTACTGGCAGTATGGCATTCTGTGTAGTTCGTCGTATTAATCTTTGGGTAGGCGAAAAATGATTATGAAGTCAATAATTTAACTTGTAAAGTACATTTAAATCGAACTAATTTTGTTAAATTTAAATTGCTATTAATCAATTACTTGAGGTCGTTGTGTTATACAAACCAAATCCGTAAAAAGATGAGGATTAATGTCATATGGAGGCTCTTATAAAGGAAAATTTAAATGACTTAAAAGAAACCTAAACACAAAGATCTCATTATCCGATAGAACTTTAGTTAATTATTTAATTGACTGACGTTTTATCATTAGACTGGTGCTTTTATAAGCGCCAGTCTTTTTTTATTCCATAATACATTATCTAACCATTTTAATAACTGAATACAATATGTATTTTTGCATTTCAAATCGGGGAAATGTCAAATAATTTTAGCAATCGTTATTCAGGAAGAGGTGTATCAGCATCTAAGGAAGATGTGCACAAAGCAATAAAGAACATTGATAAAGGGTTGTTTCCCAAGGCATTTTGCAAAATTGTTCCCGACTATCTTACAGGTAGTGAAGATCATTGCCTGGTTATGCATGCAGATGGGGCAGGTACCAAAAGTTCTCTCGCATATATGTATTGGAAGGAAACTGGTGATCTTTCGGTATGGAAGGGAATCGCCCAGGATGCCTTAATAATGAATGTTGATGACTTATTATGCGTGGGAGCGACGTCCAATATTATGCTTTCTTCTACGATTGGCAGGAATAAAAATTTGGTTCCAGGAGAAGTTATATCAGCAATTATTAATGGTACCGAGGAGCTTATTAAAGAATTAAATTCTTTTGGGGTTGTTATCCACTCCACTGGAGGCGAAACAGCCGATGTTGGAGATTTGGTCAGAACCATTATCGTTGATTCAACTGTTACCGCCCGAATGAAGAGAAAAGATGTAATTGATAATGCCAATATTATAGAAGGGGACGTTATTGTAGGTCTTGCTTCATATGGTAAATCTACCTATGAAAAAGAATATAATGGTGGAATGGGGAGCAATGGCTTAACATCAGCACGGCATGATGTGTTTTCTAAATATTTAGCTACAAAATATCCTGAAAGTTTCGATTCTTCCGTGCCGCAAGATTTGGTTTATTCTGGTTCTAAGGTTTTAACGGATCCCGTAACAGATTCTCCCTTGGATGCTGGGAAACTTGTTTTGTCACCGACCAGGACCTATGCTCCAATAATAAAATCGATTTTAAAAAAATATAATTCTTCCGAAATACATGGAATGGTTCATTGTAGTGGAGGGGCACAAACCAAGATATTGCATTTCATAGATTCCTTGCATATTGTTAAGGATAATATGTTTCCGGTACCACCACTATTTAAATTAATTCAGGAAGAGTCCGGAACTGACTGGAAGGAGATGTACCAAGTGTTTAATTGTGGTCACCGCATGGAATTATATGTTAGCCCGAGTGTTGCTGAAGACATAATATCAATTTCAAAATCCTTTAATGTTGACGCTCAGGTTATTGGAAGGGTGGAATCTTCAAAAGATAAGATGTTGACACTAAAATCAGAATTTGGCAGTTTTATTTATTAAACTAAACGTTCTCTCGATGTCGAAAATTCATAAAGCATCCATTCTCCTACTTGTTCTTGGGTTTTGTTTTATTTCTTATGGTCAGAATAGGCCAATTGTTCAACCCGTAAATATTGTTCAGCCAAGTAAGGTTAAGTTTCGCACTTTAAATTCTCAAACTTCTCTAAATAATTTGCCGTATAAATATTACCGCAAGACCTTCTGGACTGAAAAAAATGTTATAGGGTTAGATCTCAGTGAAGTGGCATTCGTAAACTGGAATGCTGGTGGTGCAAATTCTATTTCTGCTGTAATGTCTGGAGACTTTTCAAGAATATTTGAAAAGGGTTTCATCCGTTGGAAAAATGAATTATTGATGCGCTATGGTATAAACCAACAAAGTGGGAACGGAATTCGCAAGACTGATGATAAATTAGAATTTAATTCTACTTTAGGATACCGAACAGATTCTATATCGAACTGGTACTATTCGGGTAAATTCAATTTCAGAACTCAATTCACTAACGGTTATAAATATCCAAATACAGACCAAATTATATCCACTATAATGGCTCCAGCCTATTTCTTTTTAGGGGTGGGGGCTGAGTATGGCGCAAATATCCAGCATTTTAATTTATATGCCTCACCTTTCACTTTTAAGTCCACTTGGGTATTAAACCAGGGTCTAGCCAATCAGGGTGCATTTGGTGTTACCCCTGCTGTTTACGATGAGGAAGGAAATATTATCAGCAAAGGGAAATTGATGAGGACTGAGCTGGGTATACTAATTACAAATGAGTATAATACAACCATATTTGAAAACATTGGATTAACAAACCGTATTAGCTTATATTCAGATTACATAAATAATTTCGGAAATATAGACGTTGATTGGGAATTGAATTTTAATCTGAAAGTGAATCAATATGTATTAGCGAAATTAGGCTCACACCTTATTTATGATGACGACATAAAGGTAACTTCACAAAACGACGCAGGAGAAACTGTAATAGAAGGTCCTAAAATACAATGGAAACAACAATTAGGCATAGGCGTAATTGTTCAACTTTAACCGATTAGATGAACTCATGAATTAAAAGCAGATAGCAACATGTTATCGCCAAATCCATGAGAATCGCAAGGGCAAACAAGGAAATTGTCGTAAATCCAAGGCTTTTAAAAAAATTAATCCTTCTTTGCTGACCAGTAATTTGCATAAAGTGAAAGGCAAAAAAAGCGAGCATAATTTTTATGATTAAGATATAGCCTAACTTTGGACTCAATACGGTTAGAACAATATTTGCTCCCATGGACCAAAAACAGAGCGGCCGGTAAAATTGAAATATTAAGGCGATTTTATTTATCATTACTTTTTAACGTTGAGGACGGATTGATATTTTATAAATCTGTCTCCAATTACGTCTTTTGCTATTAACAAGGATTGATAAATTGTCGTATTTTTGACCCGCAAATTTTAACCCCCAATGTTAGAGAAATTAAATGTTATAAAGCAGCGCTTTGATGAGGTTAGCGATTTAATTATTCAGCCAGATATTATATCAGATCAGAAGCGATATATTGCTCTTAATAAGGAATATAAAGACTTAAAGAAGTTAGTCGATAAACGCGAAGATTATAAGCGTTTGTTAGATCGTATTTCTGAAGCCGAAGAAATTATTGCAGACGGTTCGGATGAGGAAATGCTGGAAATGGCAAAAATGCAATATGATGAGGCTAAGGAGCAATTACCAGTACTTGAAGAGAAAATTCGTTATATGCTAATTCCTAAAGATCCAGAAGATTCAAAGAATGCCGTAATGGAACTAAGGGCAGGGACTGGTGGTGATGAAGCGAGTATTTTTGCGGGAGATTTATTCAGGATGTATTCTAAATATTGCGAAAGTAAAGGATGGAAAGTTGACGTCGTTGATTTTAATGAAGGAACAAATGGAGGGTATAAAGAAATTCAATTTGAAGTTACCGGTGAGGATGTATATGGAACCTTGAAATTTGAAGCTGGAGTTCATCGCGTTCAACGTGTGCCTCAGACTGAGACTCAGGGACGCGTGCATACCAGTGCTGCAACAGTAATGGTTTTTCCGGAAGCAGAAGAATTTGATGTTGAAATAGATCCTAAAGATGTTAGAATCGACTTTTTCTGTTCTTCAGGACCTGGTGGTCAGTCCGTAAATACGACCTATTCGGCCGTTCGTTTAACCCATATTCCAACGGGACTCGTTGCTCAATGTCAGGATCAAAAATCACAACACAAAAACAAAGAAAAAGCCTTCAGGGTTTTGCGATCTAGATTGTATGATCTTGAGTTGGAAAAACGCCAAGCGGAGGATGCCGAAAAACGCGGATCGATGGTTAGCTCTGGGGATAGAAGTGCAAAAATTAGAACTTACAACTACCCTCAAGGTAGAGTTACCGATCACAGGATAGGACTTACCCTATACGATCTTCAGAATATTATCAATGGAGATATACAGAGAATTATTGATGAGTTAATGTTGGTGGAAAACACTGAAAAATTGAAGGCTTCAGACGAATTAATTTAAGCTATAGATGACTAAAGAACAGTTAATTGAACAGATTAAATTAAAGCGTTCCTTTCTTTGTATTGGCTTAGATGTGGATTTGGAAAAAGTACCAAATCGATTTCTTGAATTAGAAGATCCAATCTTTGAATTTAATAAGGCGATTATTGAAGCAACTCATGATTTGGCAGTTGCATATAAACCTAATACAGCCTTTTATGAGGCATATGGTATACATGGATGGAATTCTTTAAAAAAGACCATAGATTATCTCAATGAAAATTATCCTAAAGTATTTACAATTGCCGATGCCAAACGTGGTGATATTGGCAATACCAGTACACGTTACGCTAAATCCTTTTTTGAGGATCTAGGCTTTGATAGTTTAACTGTAGCCCCATATATGGGTAAGGACTCAGTTGAACCTTTCCTAGCCTTTAAGGATAAATTTACAATCCTATTGGCTTTAACTTCAAATCCTGGGGCATATGACTTTCAGACCTTGAAAGTTCAAAACGAGGAGTTGTACAAAAGAGTGTTGCAAACTTCTAAGGGTTGGCAAAATTCTGAAAATTTGATGTATGTGGTGGGTGCAACCAAGGCTGAATTTTTGACTGAAATAAGAAGTATAGTTAAGGATTCTTTTTTATTAATTCCTGGGGTAGGAGCTCAAGGCGGAGATTTGCAATCCGTTTGTAAATATGGCTTAACCGAAGACGTGGGACTTCTTGTAAATTCTTCTAGGGGTATTATTTATGCTTCAAAAGGAGAGGATTTTATTGTCGCTGCAAGGAAGGAGGCTGAAAAAATCCAATTAGAAATGGCGGTTATTTTATCTGAGCATAATTTCTAGAACCTATCAGACCTCTTATTATAATTGAGGGATGTCATAAAGAGGCCCGAAGGCTCATAGATTCAAGTGTTATACTGGACTTTTAAACCTTAAAAGTCGTTTCTTAAGTCGCAAAGCTTCAAAAAATAGAATATCACTGATTCCTGAATCGATATACATAAGGCTATAAGCCTCTTCCATAAATCGATGGTATTGTTCTTCCAGTTGTTTTAATCTTAATTTTAATGAAGCCCTACTAGTAACTTTTCCTATTTTACAATATTGAGGGTACATACGGTATCAGTTTCCCTTATATACGAAAGGAACTTTACTTACAGACGTGTAGTTGGTAAAAAAAATCGAATTATTTTAATGTGGGATGGAAATACTTGAATTTATTCAACTTATTTAACAATTTCATTGCATTAAAAGCTGAAATGTCACTCAATTCTGCATCTATTTCACGCAAATTATAAGCTTGTTCAATTAGTTGCTTGTACTTGTTGCGGAGAACTAAATGTTGATTTAATATATGGTTTAAGTTGTTCATCTTTAAGCCACTGACCATTAAATATAGTTTAATTTGTTTATTAATCCAATGATATCCTTTAATTTGTTAATAAAACTTTTTACCTCAATTTAAGTGCCTAACTTAAGGATAGATTATCATTGTTTGTATTCGAAAATATCATTAAAATATTTATCAAATGTGCTGTTAAAGGTTTAAAAGGTATCTTTATGGGATTACTACAAAAATATCTTATGAAATTGGCATTTTATCTACTTTTCCTTATTACCTCAATTTCGTTTTCCCAAGACAATAATTGTAGTTGTTGCACAGAAAAACACTCCCAATTTGATTTTTGGCTTGGCGATTGGAAAGTGACAAATCCTTCAGGAAAAATTGTGGGTTCAAATAGCATTAAGAAAGTCCAGGGAAATTGTGTGCTTCAGGAAAATTGGGTAGGAGGTGACGGTTCTTTTACTGGCACAAGTTATAACTTCTTTAATCAACAGACCGGAAAGTGGGAACAAATTTGGTTGGATAATGGTGGTGGCAGTCTGCATTTAAAAGGTGAAAAAATCGCTAACCAAATGATATTGAAATCTGATTCCTTTAAAAATATAGATGGTAAAAATGTTTACCATCAAATTACTTGGACACAAAATGCAAATGGTACGGTGCGGCAATTGTGGGAGACTTTTGTTGAAGGAGAGGAAACAAAAATTGCTTTTGATGGACTATATGACAAGATTGACTAGTAATTCTCTGCGATTACTGCCTCAGTTTCTGAAAGTGATTTAAAAACATCAAAACCTTTACCTTGGGTCCTAAATGCTCCAAGTGCATTTGCAAATTGAGCAGCCTTTATAAAGTCATTATGGAGGGTAAAACCATATGCCAAACCACCCGCGAATGAATCACCGCAACCTGTAGTATCTATTACGTTTTTAACTGGTATTGACGAAACAAAATCTTTAGTTAAATTTACCTCCTCATTTGTGTAAACCGCACATCCTCTAGAATCTAAAGTTACATATAGGGCCTTCAATCCTTTTTTAAGAACATATTCAGCAAAATTATCCAAATGGGCGGTGTTATTTTCGTCGTAAAGTTCTTCCTCGTTTGTGTAATCGCCCTCAATCCAGCTGCAAATAGATTCTTCTAAATTCATTTTAAGGATATCAATATGAGGAAGCCAATTATCTCTATCTTCCCAATATTTACGTAAACGTTTCCCTTCAGAATTCACAAATGAAGTTGGGCCATGGGCATCAAAAATTATACAGGCTTGACTATTTTCCTTTATATATTTTAAGGTTTCTAATTGGATCTCAAAATCGGTTATGGGAACAAATACGAAACAATCCGCATCCAAAAAGGGTTTTATATCTACCGGTGAAATTGGATTCATATTACTTTTTTGAGTTTCAATACGGTTGTTTTGATCAACAAAACGTAATTCTATCTCAGTTCCCTGGTCTTTTTCACTATAAATGCCATTCAAATTAATATTCTCATAATCAGCGAACATAGCTTTAATATTAACCTCATCTTTTTTATGTATGTGGGTAATGGGAATAATTTCACCGATTCCTTCCAATAATTTGGCTAATGCTATAGTTGGATGAGAAACACAGCCATATTTTACAATTGTCTCCCCATAATGAGTTTTAATTGTATCATGTGGGATTGGTCCAACAACGGCTATTTTATAGTTGGCATTCATTTAATCTTGTAATTGAAAGACCCTCCTTAATAAATCAGTTGTTCGAGAGGATACTTTATTTCTAATCTCTTTTTCTTCCACCGCTATCATCGTGAAAACCCCATCCAAAGCTTCGTTAGTAACGTAGTCAGTTAAATCTGGATTCACATCTTTAGTAAGGGGTAATGCATTATATCGAGTAATTAAATCTGTCCAAATTTTGTCTGCACCAACTTTTCTAAATGAGTTGCTGATTACCGGATGGAATTTCTGATAAAGTGGGGAAGTAGTTCTCTGTTCCAAATATAATGTTGCAGCATTATCAGCTCCTAATAAGATGGCCTTTGCATCTTGAAATGTTATTCCTTTTACTGCATCAACGAAAATGGGGGTTGCTTCTTTTACCGCATCCTCAGCGGCTCTATTTAGTAATTTAAGTCCTTCGTCTGCCAAACTTCCTAATCCAATATCTCTTAATGTCCTGTCTACTTTTCTTAACTCTTCGGGCAATAAGATTTTTACCAAACTATTTTTATAAAATCCATCTTCTAATGCCAGTTTAGATACTTGTTTATCTATGCCGAAATCTAAAGCCTGCCTCAGACCTGCTGCAATTTCAGTAGGTGTTACAGTTCCTTGGGGTAGTTGAGCCACAACGTCTTGTAATTCTTGGCAAGCAAATAGTGATAGGGAGCTAAATAAAATAATAAGTTTATGTTTCATTTTAGGGCGTGTTTCCAACAAATATAAAAGAATTAAATCAAAATTTTTATCCAATCCAAGCATGGAAAGATGATTGACTCATTAATAAAAAATTACTGTTTTATTGTTATAAACCATTACTTTACGATCTATATGCAATTTAACGGCATTCGCTAGAACAATTTTCTCTAAATCTCGACCCTTTGCAATAAAGTCTTTAATGGAATGGGAATGAGTAACCCTCGTTACATCTTGTTCAATTATTGGCCCGGCATCAAGCTCTGTGGTTACATAATGCGATGTGGCTCCAATAATTTTCACACCTCTTTTGTATGCTGAATGATAAGGTTTTGCTCCTATAAAGGCAGGTAAAAATGAATGGTGTATGTTTATGATTTTATTGGGAAATTCTTCAATTAAAACATTTGAAACAATTTGCATATAACGGGCTAGTACTATAAAATCAACTTGGAATTTTTTTAATAACCCTAATTGTTCAAATTCTGCTTCCTTCTTATTGTCTTTTGTTATTTCAATGCAAAAAAATGGGATATTAAAGCTTTTTGCAATTGGTTCCAAGTCTCTATGATTGCTAATGATAAGTGGAATATGAACCTCTAGTTCTCCAGAACTATGTCGGCTTAATAAATCATAAAGGCAATGATTGTACTTGGAAACAAATATTGCCATATTAACTTTTTCCTCTTTATTATGAACCGTCCATTGCATTTGAAATTTATGGGCAATTTCACTTTGGAATTTATCCTTAGGAAAAGAATTTAAATCATTTTGATTAAACTCGGTCTCCAAGCGCATAAAAAAGGCACCATTTTCTCGATCTACATATTGGTCTACATAAACGATATTTCCGCCTTCCTGATGAATAAATGTTGTTACGGTTGCTATGATACCTGGTTGGTCCTTACAACTGATTAGCAAAATGTTAGCGGTCATAAACAGATTTTGGATAAAAATAAGGTATTAGAAATAGGACAGCGTTGGGTATGGTAATAATTATAAAGTTCGTTATGTATCGTATAAATTTTTGATTATTCTTTAAATTTGTCGAAGAATTTTACTGTTATTTTAAGAATGAATCAATCACCTCCTTATAAACCTAAGAATAAAATTAGAATTGTTACAGCGGCCTCATTATTTGATGGGCACGATGCCTCTATTAATATCATGAGAAGGATTATCCAGGCAACAGGTGTTGAGGTGATTCATTTAGGACATGATAGAAGCGTCGAAGAGGTTGTAAATACAGCCATTCAAGAGGATGCACATGCCATAGCAATGACATCTTACCAAGGTGGCCATAATGAATATTTTAAATACATGTATGATCTACTTAAAGAAAAAGGAGCAGATCATATTAAAATATTTGGAGGTGGCGGTGGTGTAATTCTTCCAGAGGAAATCAAGGAATTGATGGATTACGGAATAACCAAAATTTACTCTCCCGACGATGGAAGGCAGCTCGGGTTACAGGGAATGATAAACGATCTGGTAGAGAAATCTGATTATCCCATTGGTGATCACTTGAATGGTGAGTTTACCAATTTGAAAGAAAGAGATGCCGGCTCAATTGCTCGACTTATTTCTTCTGTTGAAAATTTTCCTGAAGTCGCTAAAGACGATATGGAGAAGGTTCATTCAATAGCGACTAAATCTAACATTCCCGTTTTAGGTATTACAGGAACTGGAGGTGCTGGTAAATCTTCATTAGTCGATGAATTGGTGAGGCGTTTTATTAAAGATTTTCCACAAAAATCTGTCGGCATAATTTCCGTTGACCCATCTAAACGAAAAACAGGTGGTGCATTATTAGGGGACAGAATTCGAATGAATGCCATTAATTCCCCTAATGTGTATATGAGAAGTTTGGCCACGAGGCAATCAAACCTAGCACTATCCAAACATATTGCAGAGGCCGTAGAAATACTTAAGGCGGCTGCTTTTGATTTAATCATTTTGGAAACATCTGGTATTGGACAATCTGATACTGAAATTATAGAACATAGCGATGTTTCCCTTTATGTTATGACTCCAGAATTTGGAGCTGCGACCCAATTGGAGAAGATTGATATGTTAGATTTCGCCGATCTCGTAGCAATAAATAAATTTGATAAGCGGGGCGCTCAGGACGCACTGAGGGATGTAAAAAAACAATTTGTTAGAAATCATCAGCTTTGGGACGCTAAAGAAGAAGACTTGCCAGTTTTTGGAACTATCGCCTCGCAATTCAATGATCCAGGAATGAATAGGTTGTACCATTCAGTTTTAAAGGTTATTAAAAATAAAACTGAAGTATCCTTTAAAACCAAAATTGAATTAAAGGAATTACCCAGTGAAAAAATTTACATAATTCCACCCGCAAGGGTTCGTTACCTTTCTGAAATAGCAGAAAATAATCGAAATTATGATCAACAATCGGAGGCGCAATCAACTATCGCTCAAAAACTTTATGGCCTTTACCTTACTATTTTAGGGGTTTTAGAAATACATAATTCTTCCGAAAACAAGTTTTTATCCACTTCAGGATTGGAGGATTCGAAGTTATTAGAAGTAGCTGAAAAAGATGAAGACAAAGAATTCTTAAAGTTGCTCTGTAAAGAATTCGACCGTATTAAAATGAATCTTAATCCGCATCATTGGGGGACTATTTTGGGTTGGCCTGAAAAAGTTAAGAAATATAAGGCTCCAGAATATGTGTTTCAGGTTCGCGATAAACAGATTTCAATAGAGACCCATACAGAATCGCTATCCCATTTACAGATACCAAAAGTTGTGTTACCCAAATATGCGGCATGGGGGGATATATTAAATTGGACTTTGCAGGAAAATGTTCCAGGAGAATTTCCTTATACCGCAGGACTATATCCCTTTAAAAGAACTGGTGAGGACCCAACCCGTATGTTTGCTGGTGAAGGTGGTCCAGAACGAACAAATAGGAGATTCCATTATGTGAGTTTAGATATGCCTGCCAAGCGTTTATCCACTGCCTTCGATTCGGTAACGCTTTATGGAAACGACCCTGATTATCGCCCTGATATTTATGGTAAAATAGGAAATGCTGGTGTTAGTATCTGTTGTTTAGATGATGCTAAGAAGTTGTATTCTGGATTTAATTTGGCTGATCCTATGACCTCCGTTAGTATGACTATTAATGGGCCGGCGCCTATGCTTTTAGGTTTTTTCATGAATGCCGCTATTGATCAGCAGTGTGAAATCTATATTAAGGAAAATGGTTTAGAAGAAGAGATTCAGAATAAATTGAATGATATTTTTAAAGACCAGCCTCAACCAAAGTATCATGGTGATATACCTAAAGGCAATGATGGATTAGGTTTAATGTTGTTGGGTGTTACAGGTGATATGGTTCTTCCAAAGGACGTTTATGGAAGAATAAAGGCAAGAACACTTTCACAAGTACGCGGAACGGTCCAGGCTGATATTTTGAAGGAAGATCAGGCGCAAAATACCTGTATTTTTTCCACTGAATTTGCATTGCGTTTAATGGGTGACGTACAGGAATATTTCATTCAAAATAAAATACGGAATTTTTATTCCGTATCCATTTCAGGTTACCATATTGCGGAAGCTGGGGCTAATCCTATTTCTCAATTGGCTTTTACCTTGGCCAATGGATTTACTTATGTGGAATATTATCTAAGCCGAGGGATGGATATTAATGAATTTGGACCAAATTTATCATTCTTCTTTTCCAACGGTATAGATCCAGAATATGCAGTTATCGGTCGAGTTGCACGCAGAATATGGGCCAAGGCGCTTAATCTTAAATACGGTGCCAACTCTAGAGCCCAAATGTTGAAATACCATATTCAAACCTCTGGTAGAAGTCTTCATGCCCAAGAAATAGACTTTAACGATATAAGAACCACCTTACAGGCTCTTTATGCCATTTATGACAATTGTAATTCTTTACATACCAATGCCTATGATGAGGCAATTACAACACCCACGGAAGAATCTGTGCGTAGGGCAATGGCTATACAATTGATAATAAATAAAGAGTTAGGCTTGGCTAAAAATGAAAATCCAATTCAAGGTTCATTTATCATAGAAGAATTGACTGAATTGGTTGAGGAAGCCGTGTTAATGGAATTTGATCGAATTACAGAAAGGGGAGGGGTTTTAGGTGCAATGGAAACCATGTATCAAAGAGGTAAAATTCAGGAAGAAAGTTTGTATTATGAAACTTTGAAACATACCGGTGAGTATCCCATAATTGGTGTAAATACATTTTTAAGCAGTAAGGGCTCTCCTACCATTTTGCCAGCGGAGGTTATACGGGCTACCAAGGAAGAGAAAGAAAATCAAATTGAAACCCTTAAATCTCTTCATCAAAGAAACCTTAATGAGGTAGAAGAACAATTACATAAAGTACAAGAAGCAGCTGTAAAAAATGAAAATATTTTTGAGGCTCTGATGGAGGCAACCAAAGTTTGTTCACTTGGGCAAATAACGCAGGCATTGTTTGAAGTTGGTGGTCAATATCGAAGAAATATGTAGGACAATTGAAGCTTACCTGTATTAGCATTGTTTTCAGCTTTTTAGGATTTTCCTTACCTTTCATTTTCCTTAAGATTATAATTAGCTAATTAATAGCGCATATTTAAGAACACTCAAAACAAATCCATTGCGATGAAAATATGGCTGTCAATATGTTGCTTCTTAGTATTTTCCACATTTTCTAGTGCTACTCCAGATACCTTATGGGTGCCCCAACCAAAACGTGATATACCCTTAGATAGTACCAATATTCAAATCACTATAAACAGGGCTAAACCTCATGATACCATTTACTTTCCAAAAGGAGTTTATAGGGTAGGGGATGGAATTAAATTAGAAACGGCTGATTTAACCTTGATTGGTGCAAATAAAGGAACAATTTTTCAAGCATCCACATGGCAGGAATTCGCAGAGTCTAATGACGATCTTGATTTAAAGAATGAAGAAATACCCTCAATAGTTCGTAAAACAGGCTTTCATATTTTGGCGCCACGTCAGACCATTAGAGGATTTACCTTCGATCAGTGCTGGCATGGAATAGTCATTGGAAACATGTATGAGGTTGAAGTCAGTTCGAAACTAAACGATAATTCGGATGATTCGATAATTCAAGCAATCGGAGGTCATCTCATAACTGATAATAAGTTTACTAGAAGTTCTAATGGCATGCGGGTATTAGTAGGAGGGGAAGAACTTACTTTAATAACTAATAATCTATTTATTGATGTTTACCATGCTATAGGAATTCACGGTGAGAACATTCACTTTACCAATAATGAAATTCTTTCCGAGTCTCCAGAAAGTGTGCCAATTATGTATTTTCCTGGCGAAGCAATTAATGTGAATTTGGGAACTTTAAAGGGTTGTAAAAATACGGTCATTGAAAAAAATTTAATAGAAGGATCGGTAATTGGTATTCGTGTTAGCCATTTTCCACAAGACACCAAAATTTGTGAAGGTGTTAGCATCATTGGTAATGAGATAAGTGTAAAAAGCCATAGGCTTATAAGTAAATCTCTATTAAGCAGAATAGCCGATAAAGATTCTGTTATTGTAGGTCTACCCATTATTATTGAAAAATTTACAATGCCGAATGATAGCACATCCAATAGAAAATCAAGTATTACTGATATTATAGTAAAAGATAACCTTATACAAAATGCATTTGGTTTAGGACTTAAGATCGATGGAGCTGAGCAGGTAATTGTTCAAGGCAATATTTTTAAAGATATAAAAGTTCGTCAACCTTTTCCAGGAGTTTCGACGGGACAGTCAGCCAATTGGCCTCGTGCTAATGGTTCTGCGATTTGGATTTCCGATGATAGTTTTAACAATCTAATTGAAAATAACAGTTATCAGAATATTGAAGGAGTTGCAATTACGATAGAAGGTGACAGTAATAATGTGAAAGAAAAAAACGGTTCAAAGATTAAGGACTTAGGTTCAGGTAATACAATAATTTTCGAAAAAAACTAAAAATTTAATCGACACCTATTGGTCTTTTAGCCATTTATAATGTATAATATTTTACAACCCACGGATATCAGATTTAATTTGCTCGAATACGCATGTGCAGTATGGAGTAAGATGCAGTTTAAGAATTTTATTATATTTCATTAGTGATAATCGTTATATTATCAGAACAATAGTAACATTAAATCAACCATCATATGAAAATTTTAAGATTAGTTGTGTTTTTGGTGGTAGTTATAATGCAATCCTGCATCAACACTACAAACCAACAAGAAGCGTCACCAGAAGAAAATGTTGATGACGTAAAACAAATTATTGAAGCAAAGAATGCCAAGATTTCTAATTGGTACGCTGAAGGTCAGATAGATTCTGTTGCCAATCACTTTGCCCCAAATGCAATTCAGTTTCCGCCAAATATGACTCCATTGAGGGGGAGAGAAAACTTTAAGGAGGTTTGGAAGCAAAATGTTCAAATTGGTAAATGGAACTTTTCCCTGAATACTCAAGATGTTAAATTAAGTGGAGATTTGGCTACTGAATTAGGTTCCTACACTCTTGATTTTGTTGCAAATGAAAAATCACCAATACCTTCAATGAGCGACAAAGGAAATTACGTCGTCTTGTGGGAAAAATTGGATGGTGATTGGAAGATTGTTTGGGATGCTCCGGTAAGTGAATTGCCTTTAGCTATACCCGTGGTCGATTCCACAGCTACGGATTAATATCAGTTGAATGGCCATCTAGGCTTACGGTATTTTTATCTTTCCAATATTGTCTAATTCCTTGCTGTCCTTTGATGGTTGCGAAATCTGTAAGAACTTCTCTTTCCGATTTAAAATCCATAAGCGGCACACCAAAACCACATGAAGTTTGTACTAAGTTAACTTTCATGCGAACAAATTGTCGAGTACCAGGTATTTGTGGGAACATTTTGGAGTACGAATGAAATTCTTCATGATTTTCGTTAAATGCTTTTGCCGTTCCATATAAACGTAGAATTAGAGGTTTGCCCACAAATGCACAAAACATAATGGTCATTCTATCTTTATGAAGTAAATGGGTGGCAGTTTCATTGCCACTACCGGTAAGATTTAACCAAACAACTTCATTTTTATTAATTATTCTAAAGGTATCCAATCCTTTAGGAGATAGATTGATATTGCCTTCTGCCATAGCCGTTGCCACAAAAAAGACTTTTTGTTCATTTATAAACTCCTGTAGTTTAGGGGCAATATGATCTAATCTTTTTCCCATAATTCATTGTAAAGTATGGTAAAGATAGGACTTGAAAATTTAGGGCTAGAGTTATAACCTTGAAAATTTAATATGATGTGATGATTATAGAGTCAACAACCAGTTACGCTGAAGTTTTTTAAACTTCCTTAATTCTCTTCTCAGTATGGGTAAGTAATCCTTTCCATGACTGTGAGAGCGCTCCAATCTATAACTTGTGTGGTAGAGCAAATTGGTTAATCTACTTAGACTGGCAACATGTTTGTACTTGCGATCTGAAAATCGGGCCTCCTCTGCTTTAGCAATTTCAGGTGCCAAAGAAATAGATTGTTGAACAATATCTCCAGTAAAATAAATACCAGTTTTTTCTGATCCATCATGGTGAAGATCAGATAAATCATATGAAAAGTATTCAGAAATTCGTCGGGACAGGCTAAAAATGTCCAACGCCTTCCGATATATAGGCAAATCGTGTAGGTGAGATGGGATGTGGTAAGACATTTTCTTTTTCTTTTTTTCAAATTTACGTTTATCCCTTCAATAGAATCTTTTGATTTTAAAGTTTTTACGTAATTTTGCTTTAAAAATTAAATAATTCATTCTTAGCAAACTATATAATGAAACTGGATGATTTAAACTGGAAGATTCTTAAATGCCTACAAGACAATGCACGTCAGTCTAACGCCGAGATTGGACGTAAAGTTGGCATTACTTCTCCTGCAGTAGCAGAGCGCATTAAGAAAATGGAAGACTTGGGTATTATAGAAGGTTATAAAACCATGGTGTCTCCATATGGTGTTCAATATCAATTAAAGGCTATAATTACATTAAGGGCTTTCATGGGTAAATTGAAACCCTTTTTAGAAAGAGTTGTAAAATATGATGAGGTGGTTAACTGTTATAGGGTTACCGGAAACGAAAATATTGTAATGGAAGTGATTTTACATGACCATACCCACCTTGAAAAGTTTATTGATCAATTAATTACGTATGGGGAGTGCAAAACCCAAATAATTCTTTCGGAAGTTGTAAAATATAATCCGATTAAGAGAAAAATTAATTTTTAATCCCAGGTTGGGTAAGTTTCCAATTAAGTTTTGTCTTTTCGGCCTCAACCATATCTTTGACATCTTTTAAAAGTGCTTTGGCATCATAAATAATCCCATCTTTTATAGTGTATTTGACACCACCAACACGAACAACCTCATTTTCTTCGGTTAATCTAATTGCACCTGTACCATAAAGGACCTTTAAATTAACCAACGGATTTTCCTCAACAATAACAAAATCGGCTAGTTTTCCTATTTGAACCGAACCTATTTTATCATCCCAACCCAATGCTTCAGCACCGTTTAAAGTTGCCGAACGGATAACCTCAAGAGGATGGAAGCCAGCCTCCCTTAAAAGTTCCAATTCTCGGATATAGGCGAACCCATACAATTGGTATATGAATCCAGAATCAGAACCAGTTGTAACCCTTCCGCCTCGATTTTTATATTCGTTTACAAAGGTCATCCATAAGTTGTAATTTTTTTTCCAAGCTATTTCCTGTTCAGTACCCCAATCATGCCAATAGCTACCATGGCTTATTTTACTTGGTTCATAAAATTTCCAAAGTGACGGTAGTGTATAATCTTCGTGCCATTCCGCGCGCCTAGCTCTTTGCAAGTCTCTACTTGCCTCATAAATATTGAATGTAGGATCTAAGGTGAAATCAAGTGAAAGTAGTTCATTCATTACCTCATTCCAGTGGTCGGAATAAGGAGGAGCTGCCTGAGCCCATAGTTTACCTGCTTCTTCAAAACGATCTTGTTCATTGGTGTAATTGTAGTCCAACGGATAATCTTGAACGGTTCTATCCGTAAATAAGGCTTCGGGCAACCCATACCAATGTTCCATAGATGTTAAGCCTGCTCTTGCAGAATGCAACACATTCCAACGTGCAACACTCAATTGTGCGTGATGGCAAGCCGACCCTAACCCTAATTTTTTATTCTCATCCAAAGCGGCAGCCATTATTTCTGGCTCCGCCCCGAAAAATTTAATGCCATCTGCGCCTTTTTTAGCATTTGCCCTAACCCAAATTCTAGCTTGTTCTGGAGTACTTATGGGTTGTCCATTTAATGGATCGAAGCTCTTTGAGGTTTGTCCAAAACCAGTATAACTAAATACCCTTGGAGCAATTATTTCATTTGTTGAACTTCTTTTTTTCAAATCGAGGGCATAATCAATTCCCCGACCACTTGGTTCCCGTACTGTAGTAACACCATGGGCCATCCAAAGCTTAAAAACATAATCCCAGTCTGCACCTTGAGCCTCACCGCCAATATGTCCATGCATATCAATAAAACCGGGCAACAAATACATCCCAGATGCATCCAGCTCAAAGCCACCGTTTTGTAGTTTAGGACGCCTAGCCTCATTTATGGGCACCCCTGGAAAACCAACATTTCTTATTTCTTTGATCAAATTATTCTCTACAACAATATCCACAGGCCCTCTCGGCGGCGAACCATCGCCGTTTATGAGGGTAACTCCTCTAATAATCAATTGGCTAAATGGTCCTTGAGAAATTTCTTGAGCATTTAAATTGGCAAAATAAGCGGTAAATAGGCCAAAGAATAAGATTAGTTTTTTCATTATTGAATTAGTTAGAACTTGGTGGAACATTAATATGTGATCCTAGAAACAAAGCATTCAGAAACAGTTTATTTGTGCCATACCAGGCACCTCTAAAATTTGGATTGTCAGCGAACATTACAACCCTGCCACTACCAATTGAACTAACAATTAGAGAGGCAGATTTTTTCAAGAATTCCTCATAGTTCTTTTTAGATATGAATCCATCTATGTGGGGTTCTTGGGTATATTGAGCAACGGTTGAATAAGGGTTTTTACTTGGTTGTAGAAATACATTGTTGTTTTTGTAAACCGGCATTTGTTTTCTTACATAGCCGAATCCTATTGGATGGGTCAAATCTAAATCCACTTCTACTATAGCACCGCCCAGTTGCTCCCTGCCTCTATTCTCGGTAGCATCTACATAAGGTAATCGTTTTATTTTTTCAAGGGAATCCTTTTCCTTTTCAGGCTTAGTAAGTTTTTCCTTTACCAATTTATTGTTGATTGCCCAAGCAGTTCCAGAACCTATAGTTACTAAAGTATTTCCTTCCTTTACCCAATTGGAGATTTTCGTTTTACCAATTGAATCAATATCGTTATAGGAGCCACTTACCATTATCAAAGTGTTGTATTTCTTTAGATCCACCCTTTTAACGTATTTTACCGGAATTTTCACTACCGGCATATGAAAGCGAGTATCAAGAAGATGCCAAACTTCACCGACCTCATAGCCGTTGACATAAGTATTAGGTCCTTCCCCAATAAACATGGCAACTTTTGGTGTTTTTAATCTTTGAAAATTGTTGCTTCCTAAATCAATGCCTTTAACACTAAATCCTGTCTCAACTGCATAAATAGGCACATTAAATTTTTCTTGGCATTCCTTAATGATTTTATAAACTTCGTCGGCAGACTTCTCCTGTCGTGTAACTGGTACCAAAATTGAGCCATAACCAAACTCCTTTTCACCAACAGTGGTTTTAACGGTTAATGGTTTAAAGGATGAAGAAACTTTAATGCCATTTCTTTGTAAATGATAGACTGCTCCTGGAGAATAGTAATCACGCCAATCAATTAGGTAAGCATAATTGGCCATTGGTACCTTTTCAACTGGGTATAAATTTTTCGTTGTGTTTACTTCTTCTCCTTTTGTTATTGATTTTAGCCCTCGGTAAGGCATGTTATAAAAATTAGCAACACTCCAGGCAGACGCATCATAAAATGCACTGTCTCTATATTTTCTGTAGGTTTCAAACATTGTCTGAACCATACGACGTTGAGGTTGGTTCATTGGTACAGTAAAACGGTCATTATTTTTATAAACCTTGATTTTATGTTTTAATAGTAAATCAATAAATTCTTTAGTTCTATTGTTGTCGCTGAGATCACCAAATTCATAACCAACAAAACCTGAACTTACCTTATCCTTAACGGCAGATCTAAAGAAGTCCTTTTGATAAGCCAAGAGTTTGGATTTGTTTTCCACCGCAGCTTTAACCGTAGCTAAACTATTGACATATTGATTTCTTATTGTGAAAGGAAATTCAACTGTACCAAAATCGTTCTCTCGCTTAAGTCCAAATGAACCACCTTG
Organism: Aegicerativicinus sediminis; assembly: GCF_015476115.1. Taxonomy (GTDB): domain Bacteria; phylum Bacteroidota; class Bacteroidia; order Flavobacteriales; family Flavobacteriaceae; genus Aegicerativicinus; species Aegicerativicinus sediminis. The sequence goes on from NZ_CP064295.1 coordinate 2,739,320, forward strand.
CTCAAAAAGTAGCGCCAGCCCCCCTTGTAAATCAGGATAGGACGATCCATAACCAGGATAAGTGCCATCAAAAGACTCTTTTGTGTAATAAAAGGAGCCAATTTCTTCTAATGCCTCTGAGTAATATGGAGCAAACAAATCATTTAAATCCTCATAGTTTTCTTTTGGCATGATTGGTTCTAAAGAACCAATTGGTTTCATAGGTTCAAAGAAATAAGTACTATTAGAACCCATTTCGTGAAAGTCCGTAACAACATTTGGGTACCATTTGTGGAACCATTTTAATTTTCCTTGGCTTTCCGGATTTACTGCCAATAACCAGTCCCGATTAAGGTCGAACCAATAATGATTAGTTCTTCCCATTGGCCAAGTTTCATTGTGTTCAGCGTCCCATCTGTCCTCCACTTTTTCGTTGGACCGGAATTTGTTTGCCCCTTGGGCAAACCTATCTCTGCCATCTGGGTTTATGGTTGGGTCAATGAAAATAATTCCATTTTTCAAATAACGCTCAATTTCGGGATGTTGTGAAGCGACTAGTGTATAAGCTGTTAGCATTGCCGCTTCAGAGGATGATGCCTCATTACCATGAACATTGTACCCTAATTGTATAACTATTGGTGTGTTAGTATTTATGGGAGAATTGTCATTTGGATCAACCAATTGCAGATGTTCCTTTTGAATTTCAATAATATTATTAATATTCTGAGGGTTGCTAATGGTAAGTATTACAAGTTCACGTGATTCATGGGTATAACCATAGACCTCTAGTGATGCCTTTGGTGATAGTTCTGCCAATTTTCTCATATAGGCAACAATCCGATCATGACGTGTATACTGCTCCCCTATGCCATACCCTAAAAATGCTTCCGGTGAAGGGATATAAGGATCAAATGGACCATATTTTTTTAAGAAATAATCTTGGGCTTGAGTTTGTAAACCAATTATGAGTGAAAAGAATAAAACTAATAGGGGGTAGAGGGATCGGTATTTAACCATTGAAATTCAATTTAGTTTTCCAACGGAATATACAAACTATATGTTAATTGTAGGGTTGAACGAGTATATTAAAAGATCTATTTCTTCAAGGTTCTAGTTGCTATGAAACAATAAAATCCTAATCTAGAGAACTTAACTTTTAACGGCTTCAACTTTAGCGATATGGTTTACAATTTGTTTGGCATGGATTCTAGAATTTTCTATAAACCATTTATGCGTTTCCATGCCACCGCAAATTACTCCTGCTAAGAAAACACCAGCTACGTTAGTTTCCATTGTTTCAGGATTATAATTGGGAAGTTTTTTAGAGTCATTAGAAAGTTCTATTCCTGTAGATTTCAAAAATGCGAAATCGGGTTGGTAACCAGTTAAGGCGACCACAAAATCATTCGGGATAGTAACATAGCCTTCAGGCGTTTTAATGGTCACAGTATGAGCATCTATTTTTTCAATTTCCGAATTAAAATATGCGTTAATGCTCTCTTCCTTAATGCGGTTATCGATATCTGGACGAACCCAATACTTAACCCTTGATCCAATTTCTGCCCCCCTTACAACCATAGTGACATTACCTCCTTTACGCCATATTTCTAAGGCCGCATCTACAGCAGAGTTACTTGCCCCTACTACCACCACATTTTGCATTACATATAAGTGAGGCTCTTTGTAGTAATGTGTAACTTTCGGTAACTCCTCACCTGGTACATTTAAGTTTTTAGGTATATCATAAAATCCTGTTGCGATTATGATGTACCTGCTTTTATAAATAGCTATATCCGTTTTTGTATTAAAAGAACCTAATTCTCCCGAAATGGAAATAACCTTTTCAAATAGGTGGATATTTAATTTATTCGAAGTTGTAACTCGTCTATAATATTCGAGGGCTTCATCTCTATTTGGTTTCGGATTTTTACTGATAAAAGGTATGTCATCGATTTCCAAGCGTTCGGAAGTCGAAAAAAAAGTCATGTTTTTTGGGTAATTGTAGAGAGAATTGGTCAACGGGCCTTTTTCTAGAACTACATATGAAAGTCCATTCTTTTTGCATTCCAAAGCGCAGTTTATCCCAATCGGACCACCACCAACAATTATAACATCAACTATTTTATCATCTTTCATAAGTCGCTTCTTTAACCAAACTTCGTCTTAATTGAAGCAATAAAAATACACATATTAGGGCCAGGAATATAATGGCCAACCAAGTTTTCTCGTATCCGATTGCCGCTATGGATTGCATACCTGAATTATGTGCGAAAATGTGTGAAATAGAAAATGATATACTATATAATGCCATGTATTCACCCTGTCTTCCTTTTTTAGCACGTTCTAAAGCAAATGCATTGGAGAATGGAAACAAGATCATTTCCCCGAGGGTCATTAGTAATATTCCGATGATTAAAACAATTTCAAAATTTGGTATAAGTAGCATTACGAAACTTAAACCTACTAAAAAACTACTTATAATCATTAAAGCGATCTTGGATTTGCCTGAATGATCTAACCATTTAATCAAGGGCATTTCTAACAAGAAGATTAGTATTCCATTTAATCCCAATAACAATCCTATTTTAAATTCATTTAGGCCAAAACCATCTTTATAATAAAGTGGAACAGTTGAAAAATACTGTAGGAACACCCAGCCAAATAGCACCATGGCTACCAGGAAAATTAAAAATGGACGATCTGAATACGCCGAAACCGGATTTAAACTTTTTGCACTGTCTAATATTCTGGCCTTCTTGGGATGCAATACATTAATTAAAACAAAACTAGCAGCAATACAGGTAATACCATCAATCCAGAACAATCCAGCATAACCAACCGAGGTAATAATGATACCACCAATGGCCGGGCCTGCAGAAAAACCGAGGTTAATTGCCAACCTAATTAGGGTAACGGACCTCGTTTTATTTTCTGGTTTACTGTATGCGTTTAATGCAACAAAAATGGCAGGACGAAAGGAATCCGCCACTAACATTACCAAGAAAATTCCAAGACATAAGCCAACAAAAGTGTCTACATACTGTAATCCAATGAATAGAATACCGGTTAATAATAGGCTGTAAACCATTACTTTATAGAAGCCTATTATATCTGTTAATTTCCCGCCTAGCCAAGACCCTACAACAGACCCTAATCCGAAACAAGACATAATCCATCCTATCTGTGGCACAGTGAATTCAAGGTTTTCCCTTAAATAAAGTGACAGAAAAGGGATTACCATGGTTCCAGAGCGGTTGATCAGTGTTATTAATGCTAGCCACCAAACTTCCCTGGAAAGGCCTTGAAAAGTCCTTATATATCCTTTCCCCAATATGTGGTAAAAAAAATGAATTACTTGTTTCATAAGCAAAAAAAATCCGGCTAAAAAGCCGGACTTGATTAACGTAATATTTTTATAAACATCACATCATGGAACGGCCATTACTTCCTTTACAGGTAAGCTTATTGGTTCTAATTGAAGTGACGTACATTTGCATTTTATAAAGTTTAATAATGAAACAATTTTGAATTGTTTCCGTCAAAACTAAACAAATTTTTCAAATTTGTACAACAAAATTTTTCCATGAGATATTTTTTAATGGTTTTAGGTCTAGTTTTATTAGTGTCTTGTAACTCAGGTAAAAAAGAGGTGCCTGGGGAGACTCAATTTCAAAAAGATATGAATGCACTCTTTAAGGATGCATCGAAATCGCCATTAACCTCAAACGATTTAAAGAAGTTTGAAGCACTAGATTTTTTCCCATTCGATTCTATCTATTTGGTAAAAGCAACCTTTATCCGAACCCCCGAATCCCAGCCTTTCAGAATGAAAACAACAACGGATAGAATGCCTGAATATGTGCGGTACGGTGTCGTTTCCTTCGAACTTCATGGTGAAAAATTTCAATTAAATGCCTATAAAGGCATTGAGGAGGAAGATGATAGTCGTCTTTTTATTCCATTTTTAGATGATACAAATGGTGAAGATACTTATGGAGGTGGACGTTATATAGATTTAGATTTACCATCGGATAAAAATATGATGATAGATTTTAACCAGGCGTATAATCCTTACTGTGTGTATAACGAGAACTACTCTTGTCCTATAGTTCCTCGAGAGAATTATTTACCTGTAAGAGTTGAGGCTGGCTTAAAGAAATTTAGTATTAATTAACCGGCGTTAACGAACTAAAAACATTCCGAAAAACACGGCAAGAAAACCTACCACCAAAGATCCCAACGTGTAAAGTGCAAAATTAAATAAATCGCCTGACCTTAATAAGACATGGTTTTCATAAGCAAAGGTTGAGAAAGTAGTGAATCCACCACAAAAGCCAACTGCCAATATCAGTGTATATTGATGGGAAATGTGGGTGTTTTTTGCCACCCAGCCTAAGATTAAACCAATTAAAAAGCTACCGATAATATTTGCTAAAAAAGTCCCATAGGGAATTCCTGTTTTATGGGAATTCAAGTATAGGCTCAGTAGATACCTAAAACCACTGCCAATACCACCCCCAAGAAATACGAGCAAAAAGTTTTTCATATTATTGTTGATCCACAGCGATATAAATTTCCGTAATCCATTCCGCAGGATTTGGATTTTTGTTTGGGTCGGTTACGTATACCTCTAGCATTGGACCATTTTGAATTTGGGAGATTTCGTTCTGCTCGATGTATTGCAAGGCCTTTTCCCAAGTTTCAGTAAGATGTTCATAATTGCCTTTTAAGGTTGCTTTAACCGCTTTAAATGGTTCTAGTTGGCCAGTAAGGATGTCATCTTCAGATGTTATAACACGAGAGGTTGTGGGTATACAAAATGAAATGATAGCGGCATTATTCTCTGTATCCCATTTGTGAATATAGGAGAAGGGTGCACCGGCAAATGAAATATTATTAGATATTGCATAGCCCCCAACTTTTGGCATAAGCTCCCTCATTTTGCTTTCTACTTCATCAATTTTGCAGGAGCTAGTGGTATAAATATAAAATCCGCCACTATGGTCTACCAAACCATTAACTGATGAAGTGTATTTAGACATATCAGCAACAACGATACTATCTAGTTTGAACAAACCCCTTTCAAAATCGGGTGCCGTATTTTGTTCTATAGACCCCATAAATGTAGTATACATCTTCGTCATAAAATCCTGTTCTCCACTCATAGCCCAAGTTACTTTAGTGCCATTTTCTACAGATTCAAACTTCCAATCTATATTAGATTCAGAATTAAAGGGTTCTATAAAGACAATTTTTTGTTCAATTTCATCAAAAGGATCAGAATCTAGGGTTACCATTTTTCCTTTACCTAATACTTCTCCATCCCAAGAATAGGTGGCATGTTTACCTGCCGTAGTATCTCCATATGTAATTTTAGAAGTAGGCTCTTTTTCAATCCAAGGTGAAAATTCGGGCCAAAATTTATAATCATTAACCTTATTAAACACTACTGCCGGGGGCGCTTCAATAATTTTGCTTCTACTGAACTCAAATTCATTAGGTTGTACAGCTATATAAATTGAGGTGCCAATGATGAGAATGAGGAGAAGAAAAAAGAAATATTTTAGGATTTTCATTTGAGGAGAAGATTAGCTATGCCACAAATATAGAAAATTAAGGGTTACCTCACGAGAATGAGAAAATCAGGGAAATCCCCTCTATACAAACAAAAATTTAATTGCAACAATCATTAGAATGAACGCAATAAAAGCAATAAGAATCCAAACTGAGCCTTTATAATATTTACGGTGTAAATTTAAATCCTTACGATAGGTGTAGGCGATTATTATTATAAATGCAATGGCAAATAAAATCCCAAAAATCCATTGACCCGTACTAAACATATCTTTACTTTTAACCTAGTTATAGATTTGCAAAATTATTTAAAGTTTTTTATCCTCTTATTATGAAAGATAAAATTGATGCTGTAAAAGCTTTCCACACCGCCTTTAAATTAGGATATAAAGAGTCACCGTCTGCTGATTTGGGGCTTGAGAAAAATATGCTTCGATATAAGTTGATGCGTGAAGAAAATGAGGAGTACCTTGAAGCTGCTAATAATGGAGACTTAGTTGAAGTTGCGGATGCTCTTGGAGACATGCTTTATATATTGTGCGGAACAATAATTGAACACGGACTTCAACATAAAATAGAAGAAGTTTTTGAAGAAATTCAACGCAGCAATATGAGCAAGTTAGGAGCTGACGGTCAACCTATTTACCGTGAAGACGGAAAGGTCCTTAAAGGACCTAACTATTTTAAACCTGACATTGAATCGATACTTGGTAATTAATCGACTGCATAACGCCATCCATAAGGATCGTCGGCCTCATTGTATTGAATTTCGAAGATGGCATTTTTAATGATGCTGGCATAATCATTATCTAATGTAGGAAGATCATAGACCTTATCCTTAAAGCCAACCGCACTAACTTCACTTATTACAGCGGCAGTACCCGTTCCAAAAACTTCCAATAAATTATTATTTTCGGCAGCTTCAATAATTTCTGCAACTTTTACCGGACGGACCTCACAATCAATTCCTTTGTCTTGTGCAATTTGCAATACACTTTTCCGGGTTACACCATCTAATATCCTATCATTGGTAGGTGCTGTAATTAATTTGTCACCTATTCTAAAAAAGATATTCATGGTACCAGCTTCCTCAAGAAATTGGTGGGTATTTGCATCTGTCCAAATTACTTGTTGAAAACCTTTTTGTTTAGCCAAATTGGTAGGGTAAAATTGGCTAGCATAATTTCCTGCAGCCTTCGCAAAACCAACACCTCCATCAGCGGCACGGCTATATTTTTGGGCTATCATTACTTTTACCTTTCCTGCATAATAAGATTGGGCGGGAGAGCATATAATAATAAATTTGTATTCTTCTCCAGGTGATGCAGCAATCATCGGGTCAGAGGCAATCATAAATGGTCGGATATACAAAGAATTCCCTTTACCAGGTTTAATCCAATCACTTTCCAATTTTAGCAACGCCTCTAAACTTTGAAAGAAATATTCCTTTGGAAGCTCAGGCATAGCCAATCTTGCGGCCGATTTGTTAATACGGATGAAATTATCTTCAGGTCTAAACATCCAAATTTTCCCATCAGAATCCTTATAAGCCTTCATTCCTTCAAAAACTGCTTGGCCATAGTGGAAGACTCTTGCAGATGGTTGTAGTGTTAATTCACTATAAGGCTTAATATATGGTTCACTCCATTGCCCATTTTTATAGTCGCAAATAACCATATGGTCAGTGAAAACACTGCCGAATGGCAGATTGGAAAAATCAACTTTGTCGATTTTGGAAGTCTCTACTTTAGTAATTTTCATTGGTTTAGTATTTGCCTGTAACATCATCCTAAAATTTAACGCGAAAATAATAAATATTCATTTCAAAGCTTTATAAAACAAGGCTTAATCTATTATATTTACAATCTAATTTTAAGACTATCTATCAATGACTTACTTTAAAACTATTGTTCTTGCTACTCTACTAATTTCTGTTGTTTCATGTAAATCTGACGAAAAGGAGCAATCAAATGAAGAAAATATAAGTATTGAAGTGGCAACTGCCGAAAGTGGTTACAAATCTTTCGGGGAGTCTATTTCTAGTGAAGGTGCCCTTGCAATGAATAATGCTGAAGAAAAGTTTAAGAATTTGCAATTAGGTGATACCATCCCAATGAAACTATCTGCAGAAGTTGTGAAAGTTTGTCAAGCTAAAGGTTGTTGGATGACGCTCAACACGCCAGAAGGCGAAGAGGTCATGGTTAAATTTAAGGACTATGGTTTTTTTGTTCCAAAGGATATTGATGGCAGAGAGGTAATCTTAGATGGTAATGCGTTTTTGGAAGAGGTTTCTATTGAAGATCAGCGTCATTTAGCTGAGGATGCAGGCAAATCTGAAGAAGAAATTGCGGCAATTACAACACCTAAAAAATCTTTTGGTTTCGTTGCGAATGGAGTTTTAGTTTCCGGTGAGTGAAACGTAAAATTATAGAAACCGGAGACGGCTCTAAAACTATTAAAATACTTGATTGGAATGAGCAATACCATTCCGTACATGGCGCTATTTCTGAAGCACGTCATGTATATATCGATGCAGGCTTAAATTATGTACTGAATAACAATGTAGGCCAGAATTTATTTAATGTTTTAGAAATTGGCTTGGGTACTGGCCTCAATGTTCTGTTAACTTCCATTTATTTGGAAAAATTGGAGATTGAGGTAAATTATATTGGTGTAGAGGCCTATCCGGTGGAGGAAGAGGAATATCTTAATTTAAATTATCCGGAATTATTGGGAGATTATAAAGATATGTTTTTACAAATCCACCAAATTCCTTGGTCTATCCCTAAAAGAATTACTGATAATTTTTCATTGGAAAAAGTTCAATTACTATTTTCCGACATCACTTACGAAAATAAATTCGACCTGATTTATTTTGATGCATTCGGTCCCCGAGTTCAGCCCGAACTTTGGACGGAGGAAATATTCAAAAAAATGTATTCTTCATTGGCGCCTGGTGGCGTATTGGTGACTTACTCTTCTAAAGGAGATGTTAGAAGGGCTATGATGGCATCTGGATTTAATGTCAAAAAAATTCCTGGGCCACCTGGAAAGAGAGAAATGGTGAGAGCCTTAAAACTTCCTTAAATAGTGTAATGCTTGTGTTAAACCTTACTTAATAGGTTTTACTACCGTTATTGGAATTTTTATTTTTAGGGTTGATGAGAGTATTAATTACAGGAGCAACGGGTTTAATAGGCGCCGCTATCATAGAACAGCTCATTTCTATAGGTTGGAATGTTAATTTTCTAACCCGTTCTAAGGATTCTATCGATATGGCCAAATTTGGACAGGGATTTCTGTGGGACCCTGACAAAGGAACAATTGATTTGGCATGTTTTAAAGATGTCGATGTCATTATAAATTTGGCAGGTGCTACAATTGCAAAACGTTGGACTAAATCCTATAAACAAAAGATAATAAATAGCAGGACCCAATCTTTGGAGTTGTTATTTAAATCATTAAAACAATTGGATTGCGATGTTCAGCAAGTAATCTCGGCAAGTGCGATTGGCCTTTACCCTTCCTCGCTCACCAAATATTATGAGGAAAGTACGGATGAAATAGCATCAAATTTTCTTGGTAAAACGGTGGAAGTCTGGGAAAGTAAGGCTGACTTATTCAATCAATTGAACATTAAAGTATCTATAGTTAGGATTGGTTTAGTCCTGGATAATGAGGAGGGAGCTCTTCCCAAAATGGTTCATCCAATTAAATTAGGACTAGGGGCTGCATTTGGGAACGGTGATCAATGGCAATCTTGGATACATATAGAAGATTTAGCCGGTATTATGGTACATATTTTGGAAGAGGAGCTCGAAGGCGTGTTTAACGCGGTTGCGCCAAATCCTGTAACCAATAAAGAGCTGACAGAAACCATCGCCAAGGTTTTAAATAAACCCCTTGTTTTGCCAAACATTCCTAAGGCTATAATGAAACTAGGTTTAGGGGAAATGCATCAATTATTGTTTGATAGTCAACGTGTGAGCTCAGCAAAAATTGAAGAAACCGGATATAGTTTTAAATATCCTAACGTTCAACCAGCTTTGGAAGAACTTTTAAATAAATAAAAAAGCCATTCAAAATTGAATGGCTTTTTTATGATCTTATTATAAAATCTATGCTTTATTGGCGTTGATTGTAATTTTTAACTCAATATCATCATTGATAAAGTTGTCTCCAAGATTATCAAAAATAGATTTTGAACCGAAATTAACATCCCATTTTGTTCTGTCTATTGTAAAAGGCTCACTTTCTAAAACAACATTTTCGCCATTTTCATTGATGTTTACAGGGATGGTGATATTATTCTTTTTTCCTTTCAAGTTTAGGTTACCTGATAATAATGTTTTTCCATCGTCTCCCTTTGAAAATTCGGTTATCTCAAAGGTTGCAGTAGGGTATTCCCTTACGTTAAAGAAGTCTCCCTCTTTTCCTTCAACAGTACCCATAAGGTGATTTTCAAGGTTTGCTTTTCTGTTTCCTTCTAAATCATTAACCGCTATAGAGTTCATATCTATAATAAACATTCCGCTTTCAATGGTACCGTTATTTACTTTAAAAGAACCTTCATCAATACTTACAGTTCCGAAGTGATGGCTGGTTGGCTTAAAGCCTTTCCATTCTATTTTAGAGCTAGTAGTATCCACCGTGAAATCTATTCCTGTAGTTTCACTAACAGCAACTGTTTCAGCCTCTGAAGTTTCAGCTTCTTTGGCTTTGTCGTTGCAGCTAAATGACATAATGGTTACAGCAGCAATTGCCGTGTATTTTGCTAAATTAAAGTTCATGTTTTTAAAGTTTTAGTGTTTGGTGGACAAAACTAACCATAAGTTCACTCCATTTTTGCTAAAGAAATTATAAAATTGGAATATGACATTTTGACAATTTTATCAATAATGGCAGTACTTTTGCCATCATCAATGGAGTTAAAATTTTGAAAGAGATGAGCGAAAAAATTGAAGATATAAACGATCAATCGGAAAACGGTAATTTGGTAGATGACCAATTAGAAAATCATTCTGAAACAGATGACCAAAATAATGTTGAATTAGATGAGCCAACTGAGGAGGAGAAATTAAAAGAGGAACTTGGCAAGGAGCGCGACAAATTCATGCGTTTATTTGCAGAATTTGAAAACTACAAGAAGCGTACATCCAAGGAACGAATTGAGCTTTTTAAAACTGCTAATCAGGATGTAATGGTTTCATTATTGCCGGTCCTAGATGATTTTGATCGGGCATATGTAGAAATCTCAAAAACCAATGAGAAAAGTTTGCTTAAAGGAGTAGAATTAATCAGTAATAAATTACGTGATGTTCTAAAAAATAAAGGGTTGGAGGAAATGACTGTAACCCAAGGTGACTCTTTCGATTCAGAAATTCATGAAGCAGTCACACAAATTACTGCCCCTTCCAAGGAATTAAAAGGCAAAATTATTGATGTTATCGAAAAGGGATACAAATTAGGAGAAAAGATAATTAGGTATCCTAAAGTGGTGATAGGTCAATAAGAAACAAAAGAAATTTATTTATGAAAGAAGATTATTACGATATACTTGGCGTAAGCAAAGGAGCAACTGCTGACGAAATTAAAAAGGCCTATCGAAAGAAAGCCATAAAATATCACCCGGATAAAAATCCAGATAATAAAGAGGCAGAAACCAAATTTAAACAGGCTGCAGAGGCTTATGAAGTATTGAGTAATCCAGATAAAAGGGCGAGATACGATCAATTTGGTCACCAAGCATTTGAAGGAGCCGGTGGATTTGGTGGCGGCATGAATATGGATGATATCTTCAGTCAGTTCGGTGACATTTTTGGCAGTGCCTTTGGCGGAGGATTTTCGGGCTTCGGAGGAGGCTTTGGAGGAGGTCAAAGACGAGTTAAAGGGAGTAATCTTCGTATTCGTGTAAACCTAGATTTGGAAGACATAGCAAATGGCGTTGAAAAGAAAATCAAGGTTAAAAGAAAAGTTCAAGCACCTGGTACCACATATAAAACATGTACTAGCTGTAATGGTAGCGGTCAAGTAACCCGAATAACCAATACAATTTTAGGAAGAATGCAAACTTCATCACCCTGTACAGCATGTGGTGGAGCAGGTGAGGTAATTGATAAAAAACCATCCGATGCAGACGCACAAGGATTGAAGTTAGTAGAAGAAACTGTCTCAGTTAAAATCCCTGCTGGTGTTGTAGATGGTATGCAATTAAAGGTTACTGGTAAAGGTAATGACGCTCCCGGAAATGGTATCCCGGGCGATTTGTTGGTAGCCATACAAGAAAATGAACACCCTACATTGAAACGCGAAGGGGACAATCTCCATTATGATTTATATGTTAGTATTCCTGATGCGGTTTTAGGTGCCTCCAAAGAAATCGATACGGTATCCGGAAAGGTTCGTATTAAGTTAGATGCAGGTGTACAAAGCGGAAAAATTTTAAGGCTTAGAGGAAAGGGGATACCCAGCATAAACGGTTATGGATCAGGGGATTTGTTAGTTCATGTAAATGTTTGGACCCCGAAAACCTTAAGTAAACAACAGAGGGAATTCTTCGAAAACATGCGTAGCGACGATCATTTCGACCCTAAACCGGAAAGTTCTGATAAATCCTTTTTTGAAAAAGTAAAGGATATGTTTTCCTGACAAAGTTGTTTTTTGATAAAAAGTACTATATTTGACTATCACTAAATATTTAGTGGTAATTTTTCTTTTTCATAGCAATTTTTTCCCATCCTTATTTTTGATAAGGGTGGGTTTTGTTTTTTTAGGTTGTTCATTAACTATGTTGGTAGGGTACTTTTCGACATAATGTTGAGGTTCTAGGATTACATTTAATATCTTTACGAGCTACAACTAAAAAACTCATATTTCCATTCTATGGAGAATCTATTGGTTGCCGACTCCGTCTCCAAAAACTTCGGAAAATTTAAGGCCCTTAACAACGTTTCAATATCAGTTCCTAAAGGAAGTATTTTTGGACTTTTGGGTCCAAACGGAGCTGGAAAAACTACATTTATTCGTATTATCAATCAGATAACTATGTCAGATACTGGCTCGGTAATGTTGGATGGTGAACCATTGAAATCCTCCCATATCGAGGATATTGGTTATCTGCCAGAAGAAAGAGGATTATACAAAACCATGAAAGTGGGTGAACAGGCCTTGTATTTGGCTCAGTTAAAGGGGTTGAGCAAATCTGAGGCAAGGACTAGATTGAAATATTGGTTTGATAAATTAGAAATTGGCGATTGGTGGAACCGAAAAATTCAAGAATTGAGTAAGGGTCAGGCGCAAAAAATTCAGTTTATAGTTACAGTATTACACAAACCAAAATTGTTGATTTTTGATGAACCCTTTTCAGGTTTCGATCCTATTAATGCAAATCTTATTAAGGATGAGATACTACAATTGAGAAATGAAGGAGCTACGGTTATTTTTTCAACCCACAGAATGGAATCTGTTGAAGAGCTTTGTGACCATATTGCATTAATCCATAAATCAAATAAGGTTTTGGATGGTAAACTCATAGACATTAAACGGCAATACAAAACCAATACGTTTGAAGTAGGCTTGCAAACATCGGATGTTGATGATTTAACGCAAGATTTGAAATCTAAATTTGAGGTGTTGCCGGCAACTTTTAAAAACCTACATGACGATATAAAATTGAATATTAGACTTAAACCCGAAGAATCTTCTAACGATTTGTTACGATATTTAACAGGAAGGTCTGAAGTTCACCATTTTGTGGAGGTTATTCCAAGTGCAAATGAAATTTTTATTCAAACGGTAAGCAATAATTAATTATGAATCACCTAGGATTAATTATAGAGCGCGAATACCTTACTAAGGTTAGAAATAAAGCCTTTATAATAATGACAATTTTGAGCCCGCTTATTTTTATTGCGTTGATTATGGTGGTGGCTTACTTAACAAATTTAAATAATAGTAAGGAGCGTACGATAAGCATTTTAGATGAAACAGGGCTGCTCAAGGATGCTTTTGTAAATACGGATTTGGAAACTTATAAGTTTCGGGAGAATGTCGGTTTAGAGAATGCAAAGAGTCTGGTTAAGATGGATAAGGACTATGGACTTCTTTACGTCTCTAAAGGTAAGGATAGCCTTGAACTCACTAATGGTGTTGTCTTTTATTCTGAAGAAACACCCTCCTTAACCGTAATATCTGCACTTGAAAATATTGTTGAACAGAAACTCACCCAGATAAAGATGCAGCGCAATGGTGTAGATGTTGCCAAAATCAATAATTCTAGGGTACGGATAGATATAGACCAAGAAAGCTTTTCAGGTGAAACTTCTTCAAAACTTGATAATGTTTTGAAATTGGCTTTTGGAGGGTTATCGGGATATCTTCTTTTTATGTTCATAATTATATATGGTAATATGATAATGAGAAGTGTAATTGAAGAAAAAACCAGTAGGATTATTGAAATCATCATTTCATCTGTAAAGCCAATTCAATTGATGATGGGCAAAATTATTGGAACTTCTTTGGCTGGAATTACACAATTTGTGATCTGGTTAATTTTGGGTGGAATTGCAATGATCATTGTTTCTGCAGTTTTTGGTATTGATTTGGCTGCCATGCAAAGTCCACAGCAAGATCTTGTTAATCAAGCAATACAAGACCCAGCTGTTCAAGGAAAAATAGCTAATGGAATGTCGGCCTTTTTCAACCTTCCAATTTTAAACCTTATTTTGGCTTTTGTAGCGTTCTTTTTGGGAGGTTATTTATTATATAGCTCTTTATATGCAGCCATTGGTGCCGCAGTGGATAATGAAACGGATACTCAGCAATTTATGATGCCTATTTTGGTACCTTTAATTTTAGCTGTTTATGTCGGCGCATTTACTGTTATAGAAGATCCTCATGGTACCGTATCAGTTGTGTTTTCATTTATACCGCTTACCTCACCAGTGGTTATGTTGATGAGAATTCCTTTTGGGGTTCCGGTGTGGCAACAGCTATTATCTTTGGCCTTATTGATAGGAACTTTTTTATTAACGGTTTGGTTTGCTGCCAAAATTTATAGAGTTGGTATATTGATGTATGGTAAACGTCCAAGCTACAAAGAGTTGTTTAAATGGTTAAAGTATTAATGCATGAAGCGATTTAAGGAATTTCTCGATTATTCTATTTCTGTTACACAGGATGTAGAAATAACTGTTCGGGCAGTTCTTATTCTTTGTGTTGTTCTTATTTTCACGGCAGTTCTCCTGCGATTATTAAGGAGAATCTTAACCCGTAATCTTCCATTTGATGATAAGAAGAAATTCGATGCCGTCTTTTCCTTTGGGCGATGGGTTGTATATCTAATAATCATGCTAATTACCTTCCATACTTTGGGGGTAAATGTAACCGGTATTTTTGCAGCCTCAGCGGCCTTATTAATTGGTATTGGTTTAGCTTTGCAAACCTTATTCCAGGATATAATTGCTGGAATATTTATACTAATAGACCAAACGGTACATGTTGGTGATATTATCGAACTTGAAGGGAGAATTGGCAAGGTTGAGGAAATAAAGTTGAGAAGTACAAGAACCATTACTATAGATAATAAAGTTTTGGTTATTCCTAATCATCTATATCTAACCAATAGTCTTTATAATTGGACACAAAACGGAACTACGGTAAGAGATTCTGTTTCTGTTGGTGTGGCATATGGAAGTGATATTCATTTGGTTAAAGATCTTCTTACACAGGCTGCTACCGAGCACCCTGAGGTACTAAGCGATCCGCCTGTTACGGTGGTCTTTAAGGATTTTGGTGAAAGTTCCTTAGACTTTAAGGTAGTATTTACCTTGAATGATGGCTTTAGAGCACAATTTGTTCAAAGTGAAATACGTTTTAGGATTGATGAATTGTTCAGAGAGCATAAAGTTACCATACCTTTTCCTCAAAGGGATATTCATCTATTTCAACCAAAGCCAAATTCCGACAGTTCTATATGATCCATTTTAAATTATGGAGAAGTTTAATTCCGTTATTGATATCATTTCCTATTTGGTGCCAAACCACTGATCTTTTTAGGGTAGAATATCTTTATGTACCGAATAACAAATCCGATAACGAGATACAGCGTTTTAGAGGTTTGTTTCAGCTTCCAATTAAGGTGGGTGAAGGAAACTATTTGGTGGTCGGAGGAGAATACCATTATATTAAGTTAGATTTTCAGGACGTACCTTTTTCAACGGAGGACTTAGGCTCTGTACAGCGGTTCGAAGGCTGCTTGGGATATCTTTTTAAAACAAAAAGTGATTGGATATTTGGTGTTCGGGGTGGGTTGAGGATTGTTTCCAATTTTGAGGCAGAGATAGTCAATGAAGATTTAATTTACTTGCTTTCTGGTTATGCCATAAGGGATCGAAAAAAGAGTGAAAATTATGATGGCAAGAGAGATCGTTTTATCCTCGGCATTTTGTATACTTCCACTCCAGGAAGAAATTTTCCCTTGCCAATAATCAATTATTATCGGGAATTTCACCCTGATTGGACTTACACTTTAGGAATACCAAAAACCAATATCCGTTATAAATTCAATCAAAATAACCATGTACAAGCCTTTGTAGGTCTAGAAAACTTCTTTGCGAATATCCAGGCTAACAAAACGATAGATGGCAAACTGGCAGAGAATATTTCCATGACTACAGTTTTGGGAGGATTAGGTTATGAATATTATTTTACGGAACACTTATTGTATTACGGTTATGCGGGTTATACAATTCTTAATGATTTTAGGTTAAGAGATGACGATAGAAATACTATCTATACCATTGATGACCGCAATACAATGTATTTTAGAACAGGAATAAAATTTAAATTTTAGCATGCCAAAAATATTACTAATAGAAGACGAAGCGGCAATCCGAAGAGTATTGGTTAAAATTCTCACTGAAGAGAATGAGGCCTATGAAGTTGAAGAAGCTGAGGACGGTTTGGTAGGAATGGAAAAAATTAAGCAAACAGATTTTGACTTAGTCCTATGCGATATTAAAATGCCAAAAATGGATGGTGTTGAAGTTTTAGAAGCTGTAAAAAAATTAAAACCAGAAATACCAATTGTAATGATATCTGGTCATGGCGATTTAGACACAGCGGTAAATACCATGCGTTTGGGAGCTTACGATTATATTTCAAAACCGCCAGATTTAAATAGACTATTGAATACCGTAAGAAACGCATTGGACCGAAAGGAGTTGGTAGTCGAAAATAAAATGTTGAAGAAAAAGGTAAGTAAGAATTACCAAATGGTAGGTGAAAGCGATGCCATTCAACACATAAAAGATATTATTGAAAAAGTTGCAGGAACAGATGCAAGGGTTTTAATAACAGGTTCAAACGGAACTGGTAAAGAATTGGTGGCGCATTGGCTACATGAAAAAAGTGATCGTTCCAATGGACCTCTTATCGAAGTAAATTGTGCAGCAATCCCTTCAGAATTAATTGAAAGCGAACTTTTTGGACATGTTAAGGGTGCTTTTACAAGTGCTGTAAAAGATCGAGCTGGGAAATTTGAAGCAGCTAATGGAGGGACAATTTTCTTGGATGAAATAGGTGACATGAGTCTTTCAGCCCAAGCCAAAGTATTACGTGCCCTTCAAGAAAATAAAGTTCAAAGAGTTGGTAGTGATAAAGATATAAAGGTGGATGTCAGGGTGGTGGCTGCTACAAATAAGGATTTAAAGAAGGAAATTGAAGATGGAAAATTCCGTGAAGATTTATATCACAGATTAGCTGTTATTTTAATTCCTGTTCCACCATTGAATGACCGACGTGAAGATATTCCAATTTTAATTGATCATTTTACGGATAAAATAGCTTCAGAACAGGGCACCGCGAAAAAGAAATTTTCAGACAGTGCAGTTAGGTTGCTTCAAGAATATGATTGGACAGGTAACATCCGTGAATTGCGAAATGTAGTAGAGCGATTGATTATTCTTGGTGGAGCAGAAGTCTCGGAAACAGATGTAAAGTTATTCGCTTCAAAATAAAAAAAAGGCTGACCACTTGGTCAGCCTAAATAATTTAATTTCAACTACAAAATTAATCTTCACATTCATCTAAAGTAGCTATGTAATCAGAAGTAATATTCTTGATGGAAGAGATGTAGTATTTTCTAATTTCTTCCAAACTTTTAGTTTTCAGTATTTCTTTATTTTCTCTTTTAGGTTCTACAGTTTTTTTGCAGTCACAAGTCGAAAGTAAGTCATTATAAGCCTTTATACTGTTAGACAAAGCCGTTTCAGATTTAACGATAAGCTGTTCTTTGGCCAAGGATTGTTCCAATTGTTGTTGTTCTGCCAATTTTTGTTTTAACTGCTCTTGTTTCTTTTTCAGCGCTTCTTGTTCTTGTTGTAATCTCAATTGCTCCTCTTCAATTGAATCTAATTGAGTTACTTCATTTGATACACTGGATTCACCTGCAGTATAAAGATCTAAAGCCGTAATGATATCTTGGGCATAGGCATTTGCTTTTCCAACAAAATACTTGGCATCCGCAATTTTCTCAGTCGCGTCTAATTTTTTTAATTTTTCGATAGCTTGGTAGGTCCATTCACCAACATCTGGGCAATCGCAGGACTTCAGTGCCTTTTGCACTCGTTCAAAAGCATCTAAGGTTTTGTTACCATAATACTTAACATGGGTAACATTATTGGCATCTAATCCAGTTTTAGAATTTGAGAATGCATATACAATGTGGGCTTGGGCCGTACTGCAATCTTCTTGTGAAAATGCAGCAATAAAGGAAATAAAACACCCTATAAAAAAGTAGGTTTTTTTCATAGTAATTAAGTTTATATTAGGTTTTGGGCGGATTAAATGTACAAAAATTCGATAAAACACCATATTTTTAAAGAAAATTTTGAATTTCTCTACTTTCATATATTTAATTTCAAAACTTTAGAATGATATGGAATCCGTCGATATAAATCAGTTTATTGTTAGAAAGCCTATAGATCTATCAACCGTTCCTACTAATGTAGACTTAGGAGCTGATAAAAATACTTTGGAGAAAGCCTTGAAAACTGCCCGAATTAAATTGGGTAAAATTCAAGATGTAATGTATGCTCATGATAAGTATTCTGTCCTGGTATGTTTTCAAGGAATCGATACAGCCGGTAAGGATAGTATGATACGTGAGGTTTTCAAAGATTTTAATTCTCGGGGTATTACGGTACATAGTTTTAAGCAGCCCACAGATCTGGAGTTAAGCCATAATTATCTATGGAGACATATGGTGGCACTACCAGAAAAAGGCAGATTCGGAATATTCAATCGTACTCATTATGAGAATGTTTTGGTGACAAGAGTGCATCCACAATATATTTTGAATGAAAAATTACCAAATATTCATTCAGTGGAAGATATCGATCAGGCATTTTGGGAAATGCGTTTTCAGCAAATATTGAATTTTGAGCAGCTACTTGCAGAAAATGGTACCATAATTTTTAAATTTTTCCTTCATCTGTCTAAAGAAGAGCAAAAAGATAGATTGTTGAGACGCCTTAAAAAGCCAGAAAAAAATTGGAAATTTTCCCCTAGTGACCTAAAGGAACGCGAATTATGGGATGAATACCATAAATGTTATGAGGAAGCGATAAACAAAACTTCTAAACCTCATGCCCCGTGGTATACAATTCCTGCCGATAATAAGGCTGCAGCACGTTACATTGTCACTAGGATTATGTATAATACCTTAAAGAAATATAAGGATATTGTCCCACCTTCCTTAAATCCGGAAATTTTGGCAAATCTAGATGAGTATAAACGAAAACTGCAAAGCCAATAAAAATCTTTTCGAGAATATTTAACTTTGGCAATCAATTACTCAATTTCTTTTAAAATAATTCTAAGAACTAACTTTTCATGAAGAACCTTTTTTTTCTATTTGCCTTTGCCGTTTTTTCCATAACATTAACTGCTCAAAATGATGAAGACATCATAAAATCTATTTATTCTAATTCGTTAACAGATGGAATGAGCTATCATTGGTTAGATCATCTATCCAACCAAATTGGTGGTCGCTTGTCAGGATCCCTAAATGCGGAAAAAGCGGTTGAATATACTAAAACTGAGTTGGAAAAACTTGGATTAGATAAAGTGTGGTTACAACCGGTTATGGTCCCAAGATGGGTTCGGGGTGCACCTGAATATGCCTATATCCAGACGGAACCAGGGAAAACTACCGAAGTTAATATCTGTGCTTTGGGAGGTTCTATTGCTACGCCAGGCGCGGGTGTATTGGGTAATGTTATTGAGGTGAAGGGAATTGATGAATTAAAAGCATTGGGCAGGGAAAAGGTGGAAGGTAAAATTGTCTTCTATAACCGCCCTATGCAGGCAGATCTTATTAATACATTTTCGGCTTATGGTGGATGTGTGGACCAACGTTATTCGGGCGCAATGGAGGCTGGTAAGTTGGGAGCAGTTGGAGTAATTGTTAGATCTATGAATTTACGAATCGATGATCTACCCCATACAGGCGCCATGAGTTATGGAGATTTACCAATAAAACAAAGAATACCTTCTGCGGCTATAAGTACAAAGGATGCAGAATTATTGAGCGATATGTTGAAACTGTCTCCCGATTTAGAGTTTTTTTTCAGGCAGCATTGTCAGCAATTGGCCGATGTTCAATCCTATAATGTAATTGGAGAAATTACCGGTTCAGAATTTCCGGATGAATTTATGGTTGTTGGGGGGCATTTAGATTCTTGGGATTTGGGCGATGGTTCCCATGATGATGGTGCAGGTTGTGTTCAATCAATGGATGTGCTAAGATTATTGAAAAATTCTGGAATTAAACCCAAACGAAGCATTAGGGTTGTACTTTTCATGAATGAAGAGAACGGCATGAGGGGAGGTAATAAATATGCTGAAGTAGCAAAACAAAAGGGCGAGAACCATGTTTTTGCCTTGGAAAGTGATAGCGGTGGTTTTACACCTAGAGGCTTTAGTTTTGACTGCGATGATGCCTCTTTTAACAAGATTTCAGAATGGGCATCATTATTTAAGCCTTATTTAATCCATTATTTTGAAAAGGGTGGAAGTGGTGCTGACATAGGTCCTTTGAAAAAAGATGGAATGATATTGGCTGGTTTAAGACCAGATTCTCAACGGTATTTTGATCATCACCATGCCTCCAATGATACCTTTGATGCAGTGAACAAACGTGAATTGGAACTTGGAGCAGCGACAATGACCTCACTAATTTATCTTATTGATAAATATGGAACTTCAACAATTTCCAATACTCCTGAACTTAAAAACTAACTAATGCGCAACATTTATGGTAAACTAGCAGCACTATTCCTGTTTCCAATTATTGTATATTCTCAAAGGGCTAACGAACAACTGCCTTTTAGGGAAATTTCGGATTATCCTGAAGTCTATTCCGCTGAATCCGTTGTCACAAGACTTATTGAAGGGCTTGGATTTCGTTTTTATTGGGCAACAGAAACTATAAAGGATGAAGATTTGTTATATAAGCCTAGCGAAAGTGGGAGATCTTTTGGGGATACAGTCAACCATATTTATAGTTTATCTAATGTAATTTTGAATGGTGTTTTGAGTCAGCCTAATTCAGGATCTGCGGAAGAATTATCTTTTGAAGCCAAGCGTAAAGCAGTTCTCCTAAATCTTCAAAAAGCTATTGATGTTATTAATGAAGGTAAAAAACTGGATGAGATGAAGACTGTATTTCCAAGTTCAAATGGAACTAATGAATTCCCATTTTGGAATCAAATTAATGGACCTATTTCAGATGCCATCTGGCATTGTGGTCAATTGGTTGTTATGCGGAGAGCATCTGGAAATCCTATTCCTTCTGGTCCTAGTTTTTTCAATGGTAAAGTAAGACAGTAATGGAAAACAAAGGGTATTTAAAGCATATTCATCCAGTATTACCAGTTCAGAATGTAGTTGCTGCATTGTTTTTTTATGTGAATAAACTAGGCTTCGATATTCTTTTTGCAGATGATCCGGACGAGCCTAAATATGCGGGAATAGCTCGGGATGGTATACAAATTCATTTGCAATGGCATGATGCTAAGGAGTGGGAGGTTGAAGTAGACCGACCTATGCTGCGTATAGAAACCGAAAATGTGGATGCTCTATTTACTGAATTAAATGAGAAAGAAGTGTTCCATAAGGATACCAAATTAATGAATTCCCAGTGGGGTACTCGAGAATTTGGGTTTTATGATCTTTATAAAAACGGACTTATATTCTATACCAATCTCACGTCTACGACCTAATCATCTTACGGCAATAGAAGGGTATTTTGCTTTAATAAACATATAAATACCATAACCTATCAATCCAATTGCAACGAATCCTAAGGCAATGGAACCAAATTCATTTTGTATATAACTAAATGCGTCTGTTTGGGTGCTAATGTTGTTGCTTGAGTTTAGGCCTGACCTTATTGTTAAATATGCCATTAATGCAAAAACAATACCCCTAGCGGTATGACCGAATTTTCCTGAATTTATCAATAACTTTTGTTCTTTGCTGTTCATTCCTGTTTCCTGCACTTCTTCCCTGTATTTACCGGAGTAAGCTCGGTATAAGTCATAGATGGCTTTAATGCCTGTTCCTATACCTACTATCAGTGCAATGGTATCTCCATTTGATCCGGATAATAAAGTCGATGTTAGGGAGGAGCTGCTGCTAGAGCCTCCTGAAAATGCCAATTTAAAAGCATAAACTGCCAATCCACCATAAAGCAGACCACTAATAAAGTAGGCGACTCTCATTGCATAACCCTTAAAATCGTTACTTAGGTTTTTAGGATTGGCAAAGGTTTGGTAAAATCTCCAAAATACATATCCTAGAAGTCCCAATCCCATCAAAATTATTAGAGCCTGACCGAATGGTTGCTTTGTCAGATATTGAAGTGCCCCCGTACTACCAGCTTTTTGACCGCCTTGTCCAAAGGCTGCCATAGCGGTTAATATTCCTATTATGCAATACACAGCACCTTTAGCCGCCATACCTAATCTGGCGAAAGTTTTTTTATGAGAACTCATCCTTATAGTTTTTAGTTTTAATCGATTTCAATAACAACTAAAATTTATAATTGAATTTGTTCTAATCAATCTTTGTTTGTCTGTAACGCAAATTGGCTTCAAATTTTACAATAAACACATATAAGTAATTTTAAACCTTATCCGTTATTCTAGCTTTCCTATTTCTGAATCGAGAAGATCTTTAAGTTTTTCTATTTTTTCAAGCCTATCATTACAATCAATAGTCTGGTTCGTCATCATTGCCTTGGCCTCACTGATGAAACCAAATATAATTTCATCTTTTCTGAAATCATTTGCAGAAATTGATGGTAAGGCATTTTCAAACCCATAAAATTGTTTTATGCCTTCATTTGTAATTATTTTTGGACTTAAATAGGCCGTCAATTCTCTGGTTTTCAGTTTTATTTTTTCTTGAACAGATTCAGGGTCTGTTGAATAATATGAGGTTAATTTTTGACGCAATTCTAAGTTGGAAATAATGCTTATGTTATCTGCCGAATTCATATTCTTAAATGCAATTGAATTTATAGAATACATATCAAACTCTGCGATAACTGGTATCAGCTGGCGAACATAAATATTGAGATTTTTAGGAGGATTATTAAGATCGTAACTTCTAATAATTGTATCGTAAACCGCTTGTTTCATTTCATTGAAATTAATGACCTGCCTAAGTTTTAAAGAGTCGGATTTAAGATTGGTCTTAATTTCCCTTAAATAGTTCAATTCCTTTTTCCGTTCATTTCTATAATTGTTCCAATTATTTATTTGAAGGGCAATTAAAATACCAATGACCACCAATATAATTTCTCCTAAAGCGTATTTTATATAATTTCCTGTTTTGCCCATATTAAAGGATTGCCACTTGAAATAACGCAATAACCTGCTCACTTTTCGAGGTAATTAATTTCTTGATTAATCTGTTCAAGAAGCCTTTCAATCTCACTAAGCAAATAATTGCAAGTTTCTATAACACCCTCTGATAAAGGAATTGTTTCAAATAAATACACAAATAGTTGTTGGTCTTTTTTATAATCTAGCTGATCATTCTTAGGAAAATTTGAATCCAGTTTTAACGCGTCTTTGATGGATTCATAGGTTGTTAATTTTGGAGAAACATAATCTGTTAAATTGCGGGTTTTCTGTTTTATGCGTTCTTCTAAGCCTTCAGTGGATATATTATAGTAGGACACGAGGCTATTGCGTAATTCTTCATTTTCAATGATGGCCAAATTTTCCACCGATTTCAAATTGTCAAAAGCTGTAGAATTAATACGTGGAATGTTATATTGAACAATTTTCAGAAAGTTTCTTGCCAAAACCTTAATCAGTTTTTCAGGCCTACTATCTTTTGAAAAGAGCTGTGGGATTGAATCTTGGAAAAATTTAATTTTTTTTTCGTTGAACGCGATTACCTCTCTAATATCGATGGAGTCGGACACTAAATTATTTCTGATTTCTTCGAGATAATTGACTTCCTTTTTTCGATCTAACCTTGTTTGATTCCAATCGTTAATCTGCAGAGCTATTAGAATACCGATAACCACCAAAATAATTTCACCTAGGGCATAAAGTAGATACCTTATAATTTGCTGGGATTTTATTTGTTGCATTCTAAATTTTCTGAATAATTTCAAATGTCCTCTTCCTTATTATGGTTTTTCTTTTTGCTTTTCTTCATACTGATATATCTAGATAGAAGCCTTACGCCTAATCGTGCGAATAGAATAATCGCAATAACAGTAACTATGTCAAAAACATCCAAGAGATTTAATTTTTAGTTTTTATTGGATAAGGAGGTCGAGCCATTTTTTTAGGGGGATTTTTCTTCAATTGTTCTAAAATAACTTCAATAGCTTTCTCTAATTGAGGATCTTTTCCTGCAATAACATCCTTTGGTGTTTGCTGTACTTCTATATCAGGAGCCACGCCTTCATTTTCAACCCTGAATCCATTTTCAGAATAAAAGGCAACATTAGGCGCAGTAACAATTCCACCATCAATAAATTCTGGATAACCCAAAACGCCTACCAATCCACCCCATGTGCGGGTACCGATTAAGGTTCCAACATTATATTTTCTGAACATCCAAGGTAAATAATCGCCACCGGACCCCGCATACTCATCAATTAGCATAACCTTTGGTCCCTGTATGGAAGCATTAGGTGCTTTTAAATCTTCTCCATATCTAAAATTCCAATAAGATTGAAGAGGTTTTTTTAGCATATCAATTACATAATCTGCTAATTGTCCGCCTCCATTAAAACGTTCATCAACAATAATAGCATCCTTATTTGCCTGTGGATAAAAATAACGTTTGAAATATTCATGGCCGGCATATGCAGTATTAGGCACCCATACATAAGCAACTTTTCCGCCTGTGGCAGCATCAACTTTTTTAATATTGCCTTCCACCCAATCTCGATTTCTCAGGGCATATTCATTGGAAATTGTGGTAACTTTCTCCTTTCTTGAATCCTTGAAACTTGTAGTGGGACTAACTGTCAGGGTCACAATTTTATTGGCAGAATTCTCGAAAAATTTATAAAAATTGTCTGTGCCTTTTACCTCATTTCCATCCACAGCCAATATATAATCGCCAACATTAATGTTTACCCCAGGTTCTGTTAAAGGTGATCTTAATTGCGGGTTCCAATTTAATCCTCCATATATTTTAGTGATTCTGTAAAGATCATTTTCAATTTTAAAATCTGCACCCAATAGTCCACCTTGAATATTTTGGCTTTCATTCATGCTATCACCTCTTGAAGAGAATCTATGATGGCCAACAGCCAATTCTGAAAACATCCATTCCATAACTTCATAGAGATCACTTTTAGCGGCAACATCTGGCAAGAATTGCTCGTATTTCTTTTTCATATCGATCCAATCCACTCCGTGCATTCCTGGATCATAGAAATAATCTCTATTCACTCGCCAAGCTTCATTGAATATATTTTTAAATTCCGCTTGGGGATTTATCTTAATTTGAATTCCATCTACGTTAATTGGCTTTTTATCTGGATTTTCGGTAAGGGTTGTTATTCCCCAACTGCCATTAACATAATAAAATGCTTTTTCACCATTTGCGGCGAGATCGTAGCTGTTTACATCTATAATAGAAATTGCTTTTTTATCCTTTAAAGAATATTTTTTTAGTTTGCCTGGTTGTTGTCCATGCGGTATTTCTTCAATAAAAAGCAATTCTCCTTCCTTAGGGGAAGAGAGATCGTGATATAGGCCTGGTGGTAATGGAATGTCTATAATTCTATGATCTAAACCATCTAGATCAATTTTGAATTCTGGTTTTGCAGGTTCTTTAAGGTTCTCTTCATCTCGTTTCTTTTTAGCTTCTTCTTTTTCTTCTTTTTGTATTACTTCAACGTCATTTTCTTTGAAGAAAGGTGAGGTAACGTCTTTTTGAAGGGTAACAAGATAAAGGCTATTGGTAAATTCCATATCCTGGTTAGACTGATCGAACCAGTTAACCACTGGTCCTGCGTCTGTAGAGGCAGTCATATATAAATACTTTCCACTGGCATCAAAAGTTGGGTCTGAGACATTGCTATAACCATCTGAAACAGGATAACTCTTTCCGTCTTTTAACGAATATAAATAGGCTCGTTCAAAATTGGTCTCAGTAATAAGGGTATAAACTAACCAATTGGAATCATAGGACCAATCTCCAAATAATTCTCTGAAAACCCCAGGTGTATATAGCACATCGGAAGCGACCTTCGTAGTTTTATTAGTTTCCCTATTATGAAAATATAGTGATCGGCTATTGTCCACGAAAGCCAACTTTTTACTATCTGGAGACCAATGAATATTGGCATAAAATCCTGCCCCATTTAATGGTATTTTTTTTGTGGCAGTTTGTTCATTTTGGTCATATAAATGCAGTGCATATTCTCCAGTTTCATCTGAAAAATAAGCAATTGTCTTACCGTCTGGAGACCAGGTAGGTTCTTTTTCATGCACCCCTGGCGTGTTTGTAATATTATCTGTATCACCTTTTTCAGCAGGAACAGTAACAACATCTCCTCTGAAATCTACAACTATTCTTGCAGCCGTAGGTGAAACTGAACCGGATCGGATATATCTTTTACCACTTACAAATCGTGGTCTTAATTCTAATAAATCTGTGGCAATACCTATTTTTAGTTGTTGGGTTGCATCTGTATTAGGGTTTAAAGTATGTAAGTAACCAGCTTGCTGAAATAATAGTTCACTTCCATTACTGGCAAAATCTAGCACAGGAAAATCTTTATAGTTTGTATGTCGGGAAACAGTTTTGGAGTTTAAATCATAACTATACAGATTAAATTCTCCATCTCTATCACTTTTAAAATACACTTTATCACCTACCCACTGAGGTCTAGTATCGTTAGCTCCACCTTGAGGTTTTGGAATTTCTACGACATCATAGGTCTTTGTATCAAAAATCCAAATTTTGGATTCGGTACCACCCCTATAATGTTTCCATTGGTTGAAAGCTTCATAGGCAGGGGTATAGGCTATTTTTGAGCCATCTTTATTATAAGCTGCCCAAAACGCTCTCGGGATTGGTAATTGGGTAATTTTTCCTCCATCCACACTTACGGTAAATAATTGAATATGTCTGTTGGTAAATACCTTTCTTTGGGAACCAAATAATACAGATTTTCCATCAGGAGTAAAATCACGTACTAAATCAGGGCCGGGATGAAACGTAAGACGTTTAGGAATGCCGCCTGATGAAGGGATTACGAAAACATCATTATTGCCGTCGTAACTAGCACTGAAAGCAATTGTCTTTCCGTCAGGAGAAAATACAGGACTCCCCTCAACCCCTTTATCGATGGTTAATCGCTTTGGGTTGCTTCCATCTTTATTCGCAACCCATAAATCCTCTGCATAAATAAATGCAATTTGGGAATCACTAATGGCTGGTTGAGCCAATAGGCGAGTGTTTTCAGTATTAATTGTTGAATTTTGGGAAAAAGAATTGAAGGCAATAAGAATTCCTATTGCTGTTGTTAGCATACGTTTCATTAGAATTAATTTGAATCAAGAGTTGATTAGTAAGTACATAAATATAACAAATAAAAGGCACCTATTGGTGCCTCTTAAAATTAACTTAGTTAAAGGTTGTGCTAGTTGTTATTATGGCTTAAGTTATCATTCCTTCTATAAATGTAAGACCACGATTTTTCTAACGAGTTTCTAAATTTATTCCTCATTTCATTCATTTTTGCTTCACCATGTTCCTTTGCATAAAAATCCCAAGGGCCATCATTATCTTCATCCATAGCTGCAAAATTTTCAAACGTTGAAACAACAAAGTAATCTGGACCTTCGCCCCCAATTACATTAAACCAAGTTCCCATACGATCTTTAGCATGTTTTCTGTAGACAGAATTTACGTCATTCACTACACTTCGGAAGTCCGCTCCATTATCGACATCAAAATAGGTTATCCATAATACGGGATGGTTTGTGGGTGTTTCTCTGGTCCACCGTGGCAATAATCGACTTATTGTTGTTTCTGAAGATTCTATGGCAGGCATTATTTCGGCAAAAACTATAGGATCGCATTTTTCGGAAATTTGTGGTTCGGAATTTTCGTCGAAAGCGGCCCAATTATCATTAAAAAAGCTTATCCCAACTGCATTTCCTTTTCCTTGTAAACGATTCCAAACATTCCATTCATTTTTTCCTCCATTATCTACATAGCATTTTTTCCATTTTTCCATACCATCATAAAATTTCTTTTGATGGCCTTCCTTAATGGTAAATTGATAAACGGTTAGAATTGGTCCATCTTCTTCTTGAGAAAACATTAAGATGGGTAGGATCAGGGCTAGAACTAAAAACTTTTTCATTGTTTAAGGTTTTGGTTAGTAAAAAAATATAACCATAATCGAGTAGGGTAATACTAGAAAAATTGGGGTGTCCTTAGGGGGTGGGGGAATTTTTTTTGGAGAACTAAAAGATAAGGAAAAAATAATTATAAAACTTAGAACAACATTAGAAAAACTCGTTTCCACGGCATAAAAGAATTTCAATAATGGAATGATAAAAATTTAGGCCTGCTTATTGTTTGAATATTGAATAAATCCTTATTTCTAAAAAATTACTAATTGGTCTTGTAAAAAATTAATCGTCATAATTATCCAGGATTTGCATATCCGATTGTCCTTGGTGCCATAATGCAATCAGACGTTTTTTCACATCGGGATATTGGCCACTAACATCCTGGCTTTCCATAGGGTCATTTTTCAAATTATATAATTCGAATTCCCTATTGTCTGTAGGACGAAATGATTGAACCAATTTCCAATCTCCTTGACGAATCATCGATCGTAGGGCATGTTCAATGGACCATATTTCATCGCTTGCATGGATCTTTTCGGTCGCACCAACCATATACGGTAAAGCACTTTTGCCAGTATAATTTCTAGATGTTCCCGTTAGCTCTTGAAATGATTTTTTAACCCCTGCAATTTCATAGAAGGTGGGTGCCCAGTCGGTCAGTTTCATAAATTCCTTCACCTTTTGTCCTTTTCTGTTGGAATTAGGTAATTTGATAATCATTGGCACTCTTAAGCCTCCTTCATAGGAATATTGTTTGTGATATCGAAATGGGGCCGAACCTGCTTCCGCCCATTCTTTGTCATAGGAAACAAAGGAGATTGGGGTTCCCATATCTTCATACTTATCTGAATATTCTTTTTGAAGAAGCTCCATGAAACCGGGTCTATAATAAAAATTTTCAGCAGCCGCACCATTATCACTTACAAACACAATTACTGTGTTTTCATATTCACCCATATCCTTCAAAACTTTAATAAGCCTTCCAACATGATAATCCAGATTGTCTACCATTCCGGCATAAAGTTCCATTTTTCGCGCTTCAATTTTTCTTTTCATGGGTGATAAAGAATCCCAAGGGGCTATATTTGGGTGAAGGGGAGGTAATTGGTGATTATCTGAGATAATTCCGGCGATTTTGAGTCTCTGCAAATTTCTTTCTCTTAGTTTAATGTACCCTTCGTCATATCGACCTTCATATTTTTTCCAATAAGCCTCATCTACTTGTAGAGGCCAATGAGGCGAAGTATAGGCTGCAAAGGCAAAGAATGGTTGTCGTTTTACCGCCCCATCTTTAATGTATTTTATAAGTGAATCTGTATAAACTTGGGTAGAGTAAGCACCTTTTGGCCAATCTGAAGGTTTCCCATTGTTCGTGTAAATAGAAACAGGATCATTATTTTGTATTCCTACATTACTGTAATGACTCCCCGCCCCTTGGAGGAGAACAAATGAATTATCGAATCCTTTGGCTTGTGGGTTTTGATAATCTTTTTTTCCTAAATGCCATTTTCCTGCCATATAAGTTTGGTACCCCACAGTTTTTAATACTTCCGGGATTGTTTTAACACGGTCGGTAAGATACCCCTCATAACCCCATTTATGTTCTTGTCGATAAAATTGACACCCAACACCAGCCAAATGGTTGTCAACTCCTGTAAGAAGAGATGCTCTGGTGGGCGCACAGGAGGGCATGGAATAATAATTGGTATAAATGGTTCCCTCTTCGGCTAACTGATCAATATTTGGTGTTTCAATGTCACTACCAAAACAACCTAGATCAGCATAACCTAAGTCATCTGCCACAATCAATAAAATATTTGGTGGTTGTTCAGATTGACCATAGGAGTGAAGGAATGGGAATAATAAAACAATGCTAAGGAGAAGGGGATTTAAAACCTGTTTGGCCATAAAATTAATTATTAATGTAAGTCGGTATTTAAGAAGTTCGTGGGGGAGAGCTGTCTGAAATATACAAAATTTGCAAGTTTTTTCTTTATTTCATTTTTTTGAAAAGTCTTGAAAAGTATCGTTTCTTTATTCTTTTGTAACCCTTAAGTTTGTAGGTCTATTTTAGAGCCGGCTTTAAAGTAGAATAAAATTAACTCCTTTCTCATGAAAAATTTCTTATTGCTATTGCTTCTGGTTTCATTTGGTAACCTTACAGCTTCCTATGGCCAAAAACTTAATCGTACCGAAAAGAAAATTTTAAAATCTGTCGAAGCTAACAATATAGAGGCTATAGAATTTCTTAAAGAGGTTGTGAATATTAACAGCGGCACCATGAATCATGAGGGTGTTAAAGAGGTTGGTAAGGTGTTTGGAGATGCCTTTGAACAAATTGGTTTTAACACTTCCTGGATAGATATGTCGGAAGTTAATCGTGCAGGGCATTTGTTTGCAGAGATAAAAGGAAATAGGGGTAAACGCGTATTGCTTATTGGGCATTTAGACACGGTTTTTGAGGCCGATAGTCCATTTCAAGAATTTACAATGGTCAACGATAGTATTGCCCATGCCCCAGGAGGAAATGATATGAAGGGTGGTAACGTTATAATTTTATACGCCTTAAAGGCTTTGGCAGACAATGGGTTGCTCAAGGATGCCCAAATAATTGCGGCGTTTACGGGAGATGAAGAAGCTACTGGTAAGCCGCTTTCTATTAGTAGAAAACCCTTGATAGATGCTGGTAAGCGAAGTGACATTGCATTAGGTTTTGAAAATTCAACTGGATATAATGAAGCCACCATTACAAGAAGAGGTTCATCTGATTGGAAGGTTGAAACCAGTGGTGTTAGGGCCCATTCCTCTGAAATTTTTAGTGATCGGGTAGGTGCGGGAGCAATTTTTGAAATGTCTAGAATTATTAATGAATTTTATAATAAGGTAAAAGGAGAAGAGTTTTTAACATTTAATCCAGGTATTTTGTTAGGCGGCACACAAATGAATTATCAACAAGAATTAAGCAAGGGTGATGTATTTGGAAAAAGTAACGTGGTTGCCCAAACTGCTGTGGTTTATGGTGGTCTACGCTTTATTTCTGAAGAACAAAAGGAAAATGCAAGAGCGAAGATGCGAGAAATTGCAGCTAACAATTTACCCAATACTTCCGCCAAAATTTCCTTCATAGATAGTTATCCTGCCATGGCCCCAACAGAAGGTAATATGGCAGTTTTAGATGAATTAAGCCAGGTTAGCCAAGCATTGGGACAAGGTAAGGTTGAGCCTTATGATCCCTTAAAGCGGGGTGCTGCGGATGTCTCTTTTGTAGCTGCGTATACTGATTGCTTAGATGGATTAGGGGCAATGGGAGATTTTGGCCATACGCCTCAAGAAACTGTGAATCTGAATACTTTTGAAAATTTAACCAAAAGGGCAGCATTATTGATTTACAGATTAATTAATCAATAGACTAATACATTTCTGCCAGTGCATTCATAAGTCGTAGGACATTCATTTGGAATTTCCACTTCAATTCTATCCCCTTTATTTAAAAATATATGTCTTACCACATTTTTTCGAATTGATATCTCTGGGGCATTTCTATTGGGAACCTTAATTTTTATACGGTCGTATTTTGAATTATAAATTAAAATAAAATATCGTTGATTTGAATCAGCTTTGAATTGTCCATTATCGCACCCAATATTTAACATAGGTGAAAATCCGAAACCTTCAGCAAATTCTATAGTCTCATTTCCTTTAATATTGTTTTGAAGCACCTTAATTTTAATATTTAATTCCACGATATTGCCCATTGTATTATTTGCAGAAAACATCATATCCTCATTCAGCAAGTGTAATTGTCTCATCCTTGTAATGAAACTAGGATCTTCTAATAAGTTCAAAATAGTTTGCTTCAAATAGCCTTTGTCTATCCGTTCGGGTTTTCCAAGAAACGCATCTAGATTTTTTTGAGCGATTTCATTAATTTCTTCCGAGAATTTTTCGAACTCATTACTTGATTGTACTAATGTTTCCAAACTATAAATCAAATCCCAATATGGGCCAGACAAATCCTGCTTTCTGTCTAGAAGATTGGTAACCGAGGTTCCTCTAAAAAAATTACCATCTATTGTTCCATAGGGGTATGAGGTTAGTTCTTGAAACATTAACCTCTCTAATGATTGAATGTCTGTCGTATCATTTGAATTAATAGTACCATCAATCACTTTTTTTGAAATGGAATCAAAACTTTCAAGGGTTGAATATAATTTGTTGGAATTGCTAAACATTGAGGAAGTGTATTCTTCAATGTCTCCCACCAACTTGTCTATTTCTTTGGCAATTTTTCGTTCTTCATTCCAGTTATTTACCCGTAGGGCGATAAGTATTCCTATTACTACCAATAGTATTTCTCCTAACGCATAAAGTATGTATTTGGAAGTGCTATTGACCCGCAGTTGATTCAACCGGATATTTCTAAATATTTTGACCATTCACAACCAATTTTTTTGCTTATAAAATATCACTCATTTCTATCCGCAAGCTTATCGATAGAATTAATTAAGCCTTGGGACATTTTTTTATACATAATCCATTCTTCAATCTGCATTCCATCAGATTTGGCATAGATTAAAGCCTGAAAGTATGATTGGTTTTTTGCCAATTCATTTAGGTCTATCGGAGGTAGGTCAAACGACTTTTGGAACATAACTTGGATTCCCTGCTGAGTTGCAAATATTTCTTTCGTAATGATGGGTAAAATCAACTGATTCGTGACGTAAAAATTTGAATTATCATTATTTCTGTTATTCGAATTCAAAGCATAATATTGAAACAGCTTTTTTCTAATACTATCAACTGCAATCAGATTGATTTTTCCAGATGCGACTGCTTCATCAAAAGTTGATCTAGAAGTACTGAAATAATTATCATAAATCAAGCCTATTTGGTAACGCATAAATTGTGGAAGTTTGCTATCGTCTGGAGATGCCAATATGCTAATGATGCTATCTATCCGAACATTTCGTTCTTGGGTTTGGACAATATTGAAGTCTAACTGTTCAATATCATCCTGTAGATCCCTTTTTAAATTTACATACAGTTTTTGAGCCTCTTTTTTTGAAACCCTATTATCGTTCCATTTGTTGATCTGCAAAGCAATCAATATCCCCAAAACCACCAAAAATAATTCTCCTATGGCATAAATAAGGTATTTGGTGATTTTGTTGTTGCTAATCATCGAATGTCTAAGTTTTCTGAAAAAGGGAATCATTTAGGGAAGGTTGCTTCAAATAGTATGAGTACATCATCGGCCAAGACAAAGCTATCACCGCCAACCCCAAATTCTTGGCGATTTATTGAAAATTGTCCCTTAACTAAAATTGATTTTCCATTTTGGGTATATGTTATCGGTATTTCTACTAACTGGGTTGTTTCCCTTATCCTTAAATTAAATTTCCCGGTCAATTTACCTTTCTTAGTCTCTTTTAGGGATATAGAATTTAAAGTAATCAGGGGATAAGCCTGTGTATCAAAATAATCATCGTTGATTAAGTGTTTATCTCTTAAGGCAATCCCTGTTTTTATGGTTTTTGCATACACTTTTCCTGAAAGTGATGCAGATTCCCATTGGTTTTTTTTTAGATATAGTTGTGCTTGTATGCTATCAAAATGGCCATCTACCATTATCCCAGCATTCTTTATTTGGAAATCAACCTTTATACTGCTAGCATCGGTTTGGGCAACTATTTGAACGTATGAAATTAGACCTATAAGAACTACGAGCTTTTTCATAAGGACTTAAGATATGAAATGAGTGCCTTTTTGTCATTTTCGGCCAAATCTAATCCGAATGGATGCCCCAAAACAGGACCAACCTTTTTCCAAGCAGGAAAAAATCCCTTTGGTTGGTAATCATCTTTTAATCTGGCCGCATTTAAAAGTTCCTCCAATGACCTTATACTTCCGTTATGTAGAAGAGCTTGCCGATTCCACACCCCAATTAAACTTGGTATTTTGTAGTAACCAGTTCCCCGTCTACTTTCCAAGGCTAGGGTTGGGTCGGTACCGACCGAAATATCAAAAACATTATATTTTGCTTTATGCTCTTTTGGTACTTCAAATCCGTCCACTGGAGTAAGCGCGTTATTCGTATATAGCGGAGGGGTATGGCAACTTACGCAACCTTGTTCTGCAAATAGTCGTTCGCCTTGTTTAAGCTCATCTTCAGAAAATTTTTCTGGAGATTTAGGAGCTTCCAAACTAGTAAGAAATTGTGCCAAGGCATATAATTGTGCATCTGAAAATCTACTAAATCTTTGATAGATACTTTTATCTTCACTCGGCCATCGCCTAATTACAGTAGTGCCGTTATATTTATCCATACGGTCAGCTTCTTCATTGAGAGTGGCATATAACATAATGTCGACAAGGCCTTTATTCTGCACTAAACCCGTATGGTCTAAATATTTTCTCTCTTTCAAATTATATAAATCTGGGATGCTGGTAGGACTGCCTAAAACTGTGCCGTGTCTGTGCATTACTCCGCCATAAGTATTTTCTAATGTGGCAATAAAATCATCATTAGAAATGATCCGCATCCTCTGTTGGGCTGGAGATTCCATCCAATAAGCACCAAACAAATTTCCTGAGAATCTTTGGCCAATATGAGTTTTCATGGTATCAGGAACACTGGGGTTAATAAGGGCACTTCGTATTGAGTTCCCAAAACTCTGATCAAATGGATAATTTCCTTGGCCTCCTTTTAAAATGCCTCCATCTGGCATTACTTTGGTATGACATGTATTACAAGACCTACCTGTAATCTCTAGCTTACCTTTTTCGCGAATCACCACTTTAAAAAATGGCACAATACCATCTTTGGTTACCGGCATATTAAATTTTTCAAAATCGTGCTGATAATCTTGCAACTGTAAAGAATCAAAAGGATCCACGTCAAGGCCCCATTCATAAACTAGTTCTCCAGCTTTTATCCAATCTTGCTCTGTTTTTAATTGATTTTGGTCAAAAGCTATTTCTGGATTTAACCCTTTTAATTGTTCATAATACCCCTCTGGCTCTCGCCCGGGTAAATACAATGGATATGTTTTGTAAATCTTGGTTTCCTTTAATTTGTAGTATTGAGAATCGGGAACATGGGAAATTTTTACTGAAGCATCCGCAAGTGGCAACATATGGCTTTCCAAATTTGCCTCCGTGAAAACTTTTGGTACGGTTGATTTATACCTTATAATAAATCCAGTAAATAAAAATGCTATTAATAGGAGGGAGGTAATTAGTTGCATTTTTTTCATGGCAGAGGTATGTTTTTAGTTCATTTCAAACGGTTTTACTTGGCACTTAAATTGAATCGCTACTGGTGTTATTCTTCATTTCTTTGCGATATTTAAAAATTACCTTAATAATAACCCTCAATACGAGGGCTGCGGCAACTACATAAATTATGGTTTCGGTATCCATTTGCTATAAACTTATTTAAATGAAAGTTTCATCAATATATTGAAAATTAAATAAATGAGAACTACCCTAGATTGTAATTAATCCTAGCTGTCCAATTCTTTTTTAATTGCCTGCTGCAATGTGTGGTTAACCCCGTAAAACGATTTTATCTTTTCTAGACTTAAATAATGATTTGCTCTATATTTTACTATGGTTCTCTTAACCAGTTCTAGATAAGCAGGGTCGTCTAAGTTTAAAAAATAAATTCGATTACCGTAATCTATATTATCAAAGTTTGCATCTACCAAAATTTGAAGGTCATTGACAAACGCATTCTCTATATCCCTAATGCTACTATTACTCCGATTTATTTCAAACTCGTAATATTGTGCAATTTCACTTCTTAATCTCCTGTTCGATATCTGTAAGCCCTTAGCTTTAGACACTTCGTAAGCCGTTTTTATGGGGTAAAATCGTTCGAGTGTAATAACTCTTCCCATATCCACCTCAAAGCTATCTCTATTGATATGGTGCGGTACATCTTTTAAAATCCGATCGATTGATTTCTGAGCCTTAATTCGTCTTTCTAGAATCCCTTTTATTTGAATCTCATCTTGTCGTAAATTGTCCAAAATTTCGTTTAGGATATAGTTTTCATCTTCTTTTAGTTTTTTATTTTCCTGCCAGTTGTTGATTTGTAAGGCTAATAAAATGCCTATTACTACTAAAATGATTTCACCTATCGCATATAATGCATAGGATTTAGCTTTATTATTACCTAAAAATTTAATTCGCATTTTTCGAAAAATTGTTGGCATCAGTTCTTTAATTCATTTGAAATTAAGGATATCAAATTGATGGAGCGGCTTAAAACATCTTTGTAATCGTCTGTCAATGCGCTAATAGATATTTTTCTGAATTCTAGCGCATTGATAAAGAAAGGATCTGATCGATAGGAATCCGGAATTTTTTTCATGCTAAAGATTCCTCCTGGTTGTTTTAAAAGGTATGGTCCTATTGTTTCTCTGGTGTAAGTTTCTAGGGATTCGTTCCGTTGTAGGGTGAAGTTTTTTAAATCGTTATAATAGGTGAAAATGGAATCTACTAACGATTGATTCCTAATTAATTCCAATTTACCAGTAGACAAAAGGTTATCAAAAGTTGAAGTTTGTGGTGAAAACTTGTAGACACCAACCATCGCTAATCCAGTTGAAGGGTTGCTGAAACTATCCAAATCTCTATTAAATATTT
Organism: Aegicerativicinus sediminis; assembly: GCF_015476115.1. Lineage (GTDB taxonomy): Bacteria > Bacteroidota > Bacteroidia > Flavobacteriales > Flavobacteriaceae > Aegicerativicinus > Aegicerativicinus sediminis. Next base: position 2,776,438 of record NZ_CP064295.1, read on the forward strand.
CAGCTTTAACTGTATCTAAGACTTTGTCAGTAAATTGGAGGGTATTCAACCTATTTCTTAGATACAAAGTATCTTGCGCCAGATTGTGTTGCAGTTTGGTGAGGTAGAATTGTTCTTCCTTTTGATTTTTTACCTCCACCGCCCAGTTATTAAATTGTAATGCCAATAATATACCAATTACTACCAGAATAATTTCGCCTATGGCATAGACCATATAGCGACGGGCATTTTCATTGTTTAACATAGATTTCCTGAGGTTACGTAAAGTTCTCATAAATTAATTTGCCAAGAATTTTGATTGGGCAATTATCAATGAATCTATAGCAACAATGGCTTTTTTTAGATTGTTTGAATAATGATCCAGCCCATACATATGGTAAAATATGTCGTCTAAAAATTCTTCCCTTTGAAATTCATTCATTTCACCGATATGACCGGTTCTTCGAATTCTACTGTATTTTTTAACCACTGAAAACCAGCGATTGTCAGTATCTTCCGCATTGTCCATCAAACGGGCATAGGTAGAATTATACAATTTGGTAACCGCCTGTCGTAATTCCTTATTTTGAAACCGATTAATTTCATTGCTGGAAACTGCTGCTTCAAATGAACCTGAGATAGGATAAAAGGTCCTTTGGGAAGAAAAATAAATAGTAAGAAGTGAATCTAACTCTGCTCGATTTTCGTTGTACCAGTTATTTAAGTTATTACTGATAATGTTGTACACTGTATCTTTCTTTTGGGCTAAGGCTAATACGGTTTTAATGTAGGCCTTATCTTGGGTAAGATCATTTTTAACTCCATCATAAAATTCTTTTTCTGCAACCTTTAATTTACGCGCTTCATTCCAATTATTAATTTGCAGAGCAATAAGGATTCCTATAACTACCAAGATAATTTCGCCAATCGCATAGACCATGTATTTTCCGAATTTACCATTAGCCAGAAAAGGGCGTCTGAAACGACGAAAGGTATTGTTCATTGGTTAGCTATCCACATATAGGGTGGATAGCTTTAAAGTTAATATAAAATTTAAAATGAAGTCTAATCAAAAAACAAAAGGCTTTGGGAAACCAAAGCCTTTTAGGTATAATAAATCACTATTTAGTTTTTGACAACGAAATCTTTTGGTGTTTCTGCATTTAAGAGGTGTTTAACGAAATAATTCCACCTACGCCCTTGCATATAGCTATTGTCTTTTCCATACCCATGGCGAGCATGTGGATAAATTATTAAATCGAAATCTTTATTTGCTTTCACTAAGGCATCAACAACTAATAACGTATGATAAGGTGGAACGTTGTCATCCATGGCACCATGTGCCAATAATAAATGACCTTTTAAATTTGAAGCAAATTCTGCGTTAGCCTCCACACCATAATTAGAGGTGCCATCATCATTTGTTTCCATTAGGCCTATATAGCGCTCACCCCAATCGTCCTCATAATTTCTGTTGTCATGGTTGCCAGATTGCGCCACTCCGACCTTGTAAAAATCAGGATGTTTAAATAGTGCAGCAACAGTTGCTGAACCACCACCTGAATGCCCCCAAATACCAACTCTATCTAAGTCCATATACGAACGTGTTTGAGCCAGTTGTTTAATACCGCTAATTTGATCGGGTAGTGTGTTTTCGGCCAAACTACCATAACAAGAATCATGGAACGATTTTGAGCGTCCGGGATTACAGCTACCTTCTAATACAACGACTATAAAACCTAATTCTGCCAAGGCTTGATGATCCCTTCTTACGGCAGAAAAAGACCAGGAACCCATACTTCCACCCTGTGGACCAGGATAAACGTAATTTACTATAGGATATTTCTTATTCGGATCTAGTGTAGAAGGTGTAAACATTAACCCATAAAGGTCCCAGTTGCCAATTGCAGATTTTACAGTTATCATTTCAGGGGCTTTCCAATTTCCCTCTTTTAATTTTGAAATGTCGGCTTGTTCAAGTGGTTGAATAATCTTACCCTTGGCATTTTTTAATACGGCCTTATTGGGAGTAACTGGCGTGGAATAATTATCAACAAAAAAATCATGGTTAGCAGACCAAGAGATGGAGTGATTTCCTACCTCAGGTGTTAAGTCTTTTAAGTTTTTTCCATTGAAATCAACACTTATTAAATGGGAATAATAGGGATTTTCATTTGGATTAAATCCATTTACCAAAGCATAAATTTTATTGTTGGTTTCATCTATAAATGAAATCTCCATCAAAGCAAAAGATCCTTTGGTGATTTGATGCTTCAGGTTCCCATTTTTGGCATCGTACATATACAAATGCCCCCAATCGTCTCTTTCAGAAAACCAGATAATTTCATCGCTTTTATCTAGGTAAGTCCAGTTGATAGAACCTTGGCCAGATTCGTATTGGGTAGGTACAGTTTCGTTAAAAATATCCCGAACAGCACCGTTAGATGCATCCGCTACCCTCATTGTGGCAGATTTGTGATCTCTTGAAGATGATACGAAATATAATTTAGTTGCATCTTCACTCCATTCGTTATCATCAAAGGCACCAGAACAGCTTATATCATCGCAAAGAGTTCCACGACGTGGATCCGCAGGCATATCTAAACGGATCACCTTTGGTTGATCAACTTCGATGATGACTCTTTCTATTTGTATTACTTTTTCGTCCTGCGGTAAAGGATATTTCCATTGTTGTAGAGTAGGTGCGCCAGGATTGGTAGTAACTAAATACATGTCGCTTACATGTCGTTGTTCTTGTTGATAGGTTGCAATTTTTTTGGAATCTGGAGACCAAAGTAAAATGGGTTTATCACTCTTTCTCCAACCTGCATTATCGGTAGCGTAACCATAGTTTTCGATACCATCATTTGTTAATTGCACTTCTTTTCCACTATCTAAATAACGCACCCACAAATTCCAATCTTTTATAAAGGCCGATTTGTTTCCATCGGGTGAAACAACCTCAGTTCTGGAAGCTTGACGAAATACAGAGGCCTTGTAACCAGGTATATCTTCAAGTTTATCATAAGTGGATTTTTTCCCTGATTTATTATTAACTAAGATGAACTTTTCACCACCGCTAGTATCAGCTTTATACCAGAAGTTTCCATTTTCTAACCAGCTTGGGTTGACTCTACCATTTAATATCAAAGAATTTAGTTCGCGGCTAGAGTATGCTGCGGCTTTTTGATAATCTTCTTTCGTAAATTCTTTTTTCTGGGAATAAATCGGTAATGACAGTAAAAGGGATAAAACTGTCACATAACAAAGGTTTCGAAACATAACTGCTATTAATTATTAAGTGTGGATGTAAATGTTAAAAATATTGGGATAAAATACTAGAACAATACTGGAATTAACATGAAATTAAAACTTCCAAAAAAATCAAGACTCACAATTGGGTTTTATTACTCTAAAACCTCATAGACTGTGAGGGGTTTGGCCTTATTTTTTAATGTAATTTCTCCAATTTTACTACAGTTGAAGGCCTCTTTTACATTTTGGAAACAACCTTCAGAAATTAATATTTGGTCCGGTCCAGCCGCATCTTGCAAACGAGCAGCTGTATTAACGGTATCCCCAACTACGGTAAAATCTAGTCGTTTTATGGTTGATGATCCAATATTTCCGGAAATCATTTCCCCACTTTTTATACCTATGGAAACTTTAGGTTGAAAATCATTTTCACCTTCGATTTTTGGAAGCTTTCTAACCTCACGTCGAACGGCAATAGCGGCTTCAATGGCATGATCGATATGAAAATCACCTTTAAAGACGGCCATAACGGCATCCCCAATAAATTTGTCGATGATTCCTCCATGGTCAATGATGGCTTTTGCCATAACATCGAAATAGGTATTTAACATACCTACAACCACATCTGCTGGAGCATTCTCACTAATTTTTGTGAAACCACATAAATCTGCAAACATGACGCTGGCTTCAATCGTTTCATTTGCTGTTATAGCCGATTCGTATTCCCTACTGTCCATAAAGTTTAGGACGTTTTCATCGACATACATTTTTAGAATATTATTTTCCTTTATAGCCTGTAATGTCTCTTTAATGTGGCGGACATGCTTAAGCGTTTTTTCAACTGTTAGCGTGAGATCTTCAAAATTTATCGGTTTGGTTATAAAATCAAACGCCCCTCTGTTCATAGCGGTGCGGATATTCTCCATATCCCCATAAGCAGAAACAATAACAGATTTTAATAATGGTTTAAACTCGCTTATTTTAGTAAGTAAGGTAAGACCATCCATCTCTGGCATGTTAATATCGCTTAGAACAATATCAATATCTTGAAGCTCATTTAGCTTCTTCAGTGCTTCATTTCCATTTTCGGCAAAATAAAATTCGTATTCCTTTTGGCGAATTTGCTTCCTGAATTTCTGCTTAATGAGGACCTCCAAATCCGGTTCGTCGTCTACAACCAGTATTTTAGACATATATTGGGTTTATTTAAGTTCAAAATTTAATATAAAAATAGCTGAGTTCACGTTATTTTTTCGTTTTTGTGCATATCCAGAGCTATTTACTTTTATCCGTTTATTCATTTATAGGTAATGATATTGTAAAAATGGTGCCATTTCCTAATTCATCTTTCGCAATAGCACCAAGATCAATTGGGCTTCCATCTGAAGATCTTACCGTCAGTGTACCTCCGTGGGCCTTTATAATGTCATAGGAAAGCGACAATCCTAAACCAGTTCCTTGTCCACTTGGTTTGGTGGTAAAGAAGGGTTGGAAAATCTTATCGATTACCTCTTGTGGAATACCATTTCCATTATCAATGACATCAATTTCGATATGGTCATTTACCATTCTTGTGGCAACAGTAACGGAAGGGTTATAACCATCAGGTGCTACCTTCTTCTTGGCGTTGACGGCATAATAGGCATTATTTATTAGATTCAACAATACGCGACCTATATCTTGGGGTGCTACATAAATTTCTGGTATAGATTCATCAAAATCCATATGCATACCCGCTACAAACGATTTATCTCTAGCACGCAATCCATGATACGACAAGCGCATATATTCATCAGCAAGCTTATTTATATCAGTGAGCTCTTTATCGGAACTACTATTGCGACTATGTTGTAGCATTCCCTTAACGATGGCATCGGCACGTTTACCATGATGTTTAATTTTTTCCTCATTTGAAGCGATATCTCTTAACAGTTCATCCTCCAATTGAAGATCTCTTTCGGAGTCTGGTTTTTTGCGCTCTTCTTTTAATTCTTCAATAAGCTCTGTATTCACTTCGGCAAAATTGTTGACGAAGTTGAGTGGATTTTGTATTTCATGTGCAATCCCTGCGGTTAACTCACCGAGACTCGCCATTTTTTCAGATTGTATCAATTGGGATTGGGTGGCTTTTAGATCCTCAATGCTTTTTTCCAATTGTTGGGTTCTTAGATTTACACGTTCCTCTAATACTTTATTTTCTCTTTTCAGCATCTGGGAACGATAAATGTTTCTTATAACATAAAAGACTAATAATAGAATTATTAAGTAAGACAAATAAGCCCACCAAGTTTTCCACCATGCAGGTGTAATTGTGAAACTAAATTCTTTTGGTTCGCTCCAAACATTGTTAAAACCTTTTGAAGCTACCTTAAAAGTATAATCACCTGGAGGTAAATCTATATAATTTGAGGTACTTCTTTCTTTGGTAATTGGACTCCAATCTTCGTCATAGCCTTCCAATATGTAACGGGAAACAACAGAATTCGGGTTAGAATAATCAAGTGCATTAAAACTAAAGCTAATATAATTTTGATTGAATGGTAGTTTTAAATCGGTTGGTAGGTTGTATGGTCCTGAAATATTTGAGTATTCTAATTCATTTACAACCTGATATTTAGAGGTATTTGAGGAAACCAATTTCGAGGAAATAGTATCAGATTTTGTTAAATTTCGGACTTGACTTTTTCTGTTGGAAATGAGGAAATCACCTGAATTGAAATCAATTTTTTCATCAAAAATATTTAATCCTGTAATTTCAGTTTTTATTGGATTTAGGTCATTTTTAATTTGATCAATATTTGTTAGAATTTCACCTTCTATTCCAGCCCAATAACGTCCATTTTGGTCAAATGAGGTGCTTCCTAGAGCCACATCTAGATATTTTAAACCTTGCTCTTTTCCAATGGAATATGCTGAAAAAAAAGTATCTTTTTGTCCTTCTCTAATTATGGGTTCTAAAACTGTTATGCCTTGAGCAGTACCTATATATACTTTATTTTTCCAAATGTTTATATCATAGGTTTCGTTATTAACTAATCCCTGTTCCTTTTGAAAACTTGTAATGTTACTATTGATAGGATCCAATAATTGTACGCCATTATTGGATCCAATCCAAATTTTATTATCACGGGTTGATTGGATATAATAGACTACATTGGATAATAATCCATGGTCGGTTTTAAAAATTTGAATCGTTTGTTTTTTAGGGTATATCTTAAATATACCTTGTCTGGTAGAAGTACCCCAAATGTAACCATCAAGGTCTACTTTCAATTTATTTATGGCTGAGAAGCTATCATTTTGTGTAATCTGAAATTCCCTAATTATGTTATTTGCCATATCATAATGCAATACGTTTCCATCGAAACCACCTATCCACATATCCCCATTCAAATCTTCGACCTTTGGTCTATATCTTTTGGTTAGGCCTTGCTCTTTTGTTATATGTTGAATGGTATTTTTGACAGGGTCTATAATGGATATGCCATCACCATTATTGCCCCCCGATGCCCAAATTCTACCTTTAGAGTCAGGATCTAAGTATGGAGTGTTAGGATTTTTAAGGTTTTGGTTTTCACCAAAGGTTTTTATTGAATTTGTTAATGGATCATAAATATTTATTCCCTCTACGGTACCTATCCAAACTTTACCACCCTCTCTCTGGATTGTGCTATATACCCTTTTGTTAATCAATCCATCATCATCATTAAAATTTCCAGGTCTTCCATCTTTTAAATTAATACGATATAATCCTCCATTATTAAATTTTACAGTAGCCCATATATTTCCTTGATAATCCTCCTCTATAGGTCGAAGAGCTTGATTTTGCGCATCGATTAATTTAATTTTTTCAACTGTCCCGTATTCAGGTGCGTATCTTCTCAGAAAACCAGCTGCACTTGAAAGCCATATATTTTTACTATCATCCTCAAAAATGTACGGCACAGTTAAAGCCGATTCCGATCCTTGCTCGTTCGGAAAATCTCCAATTAATTTTTTTTCTTTATCAAGGTAGTAGGCACCACCAAATCCCCCAATCCAAATTTTGCCACTAGAATCTTCTTTTATAGTTAAAACCGTATTCTTTAAAGAGTCTTTTGGTTTTTCAAATTTTAATGTCCTTTTTGTTTTTAAATTCGGATCAATGATATCTATCCCATTAAAAGAGGATAACCAAATTAATCCTTTACTATCCTGGAACGGACTTATATATTGTGAAAGGACACCAGATATTAAACCTTCCTTTTCAGTTATTGTTTTAACCTGGCCAGTCTCCAAGTTAAAAATGAAAAATCCTTCAGTGATATTAGAACACCATATATTACCGTTGCTGTCTTCGATTATGCCAAATATTTCTTCAATAGGAAAATCGATGGAAATTTTACCAACTAACTTATTTTTTAAATCAAGTATCCATATGCTTCCTCTTCCAGTCACCCAAAGTCTATTTTTGGAATCTTGAAAAAGATTAAACCCATTGTTTAAACCTAATCCTTGATCCTTACCATAGATTTCAAAATGATTTGAATCAAAACGTGCAATATTTTGTGTCGAAACCATCCATAAGAATCCATCATTATCGGTGATTATTGCCTTGGGATTTCCATCTAAAGCAAAAGCAATATCAGCCATCTGTACTCCTCTTGATGCATTTTGGGGTATTGTTAATGGTCTAACTTCTTTAATGTCAGGATCTCCTAAAGGTTGAAAATCTATTTTAATCTTAGAAGAAGGAAGGCTATCTAAATTAAATGGAATGGAAGGTAAAGAGTCTAAATCAAAAGGTTCTTCTGTAATTTGTCCTTCAATATTGGTGATACCATCAATTATAAATGGTTTGGATGGTAACTTGTCCAAATCAAAGGCTTGAGTGGGTAATTCCCCCAATTTTATAGTTTTGGTCGAATCCCAAACTATCGGTTCTGGTTCAGGAAAAGTTATTTTTTTGGTTATTGGTTGTTGGTATTCCATTTCCCAAGCAGGAAAGGGCGGAGCTTCAGAGGTTCGGTTGCAAGAAACAAACCATAAAGACAGCATAATAAAAACGAAGAAACCAATAGTTACTCTTCCTATTTTAACCATAATACTATATTTCTAGATTTAGAGGGAGTTTAATAAAACTACAAAAGTTGCTTTATTTCACCTCTCAAAGACTCAAAATCAATAGGCTTTGTGAAAAATTCTTTGGCCCCTGATTGTATCGCCTTGTTATAGTTTTCGCTGTCCCCATAAGCGGAAATCATACTTACTGTTATTCCAGGAAATTTTGCTTTTATTTTATCCAACAATTCCAGACCGGTCATTCCTGGCATGTTGATATCCGAAAACACATAGACCACCTTAGGCGGATCCTCTTTTTGTAAAATATCTAATGCTTCTTGGCCAGAAAATGCGAATGTTAGTTCCAAATTGTGGTTTCTAACTTCCTTTCTAAATTTTTGACGGAACAATGTTTCTACATCTCTTTCGTCATCTACGATCAGTACTTTCATTCGTGGTGAATTTTAATTAATTAAGCTTATTTTAAATTTTGTAAAAGATTCTTTTCCTTGTTGAGACTCAACTTCCAACCCCCCTCCATGTGCCTTAATAATATCGTTGGTAATAGACAATCCTAATCCAGTTCCTTCCGTACCTTTTTTGGTGGTAAAGAAGGGCTGCATAATTTTTGCTTTTAATTGTTCAGGGATTCCTAAGCCGTTATCGGTAACTTCTAAAATAGTGTTTTTTCCTTTTATATAGGTCTTTACGGTTAATTTTGGATGATAACTTTCTTGGTTGTGCTTTGCTTTGTTTATTTTCTCGTGCATGGCATCAAAAGCATTATTGCATAAGTTTAATATTACCCTACTAAAATCTTCACTTATCAAGGAAATTGGCGATAGGCCATCCTCCAATTGTAAGTCTATAGATACATTGATTGGTTTTTTACCCGCTCGCATGCCATGGAACGCCAAGTTTACGTACTCCTTTACAAGATCATTCAAATTAATATTCTCTTGAACCCCATTACTGCCCCTGCTATGCTGAAGCATCGATTTTACTATGCTATCTGCTCTTGAGCCATGTTGATGGATTCTCTTTAAATTAGAGGTTATATCATCTAGAATACCTTCAATTTCCTTGGTGTGGTCGTCAGTTGGTAATAGTTTTAATTCTTCATAAATTTCATCTATAAGTTCTAGATTTAATTCGGAGAAATTGTTGACAAAATTTAGGGGATTTTTTATTTCATGGGCTATTCCAGCTGCTAACTGCCCTAAGCTTGCAAGTTTTTCTTGTTGTATCAATTGTTCTTGGGCGGATTCTAAATCATTTAGTGCCGCCTGTAATTTTTCGTAGGCCTCCGCATTTTGAATGGCCACACTTACATTAGCAGCAATAGTATTCAACAGTCTAAGGTCGTTTTCGGTAAATCTATTTTGTCGCTCTGTACTTTGAACGCTAATCACGCCAATAGCAATATCACCGATTATAATGGGAACGCCAAGGTATGATTGAACAGATTTCCCCTTTTTCTCGGCATCAATCTCCTCATAAGCCCTTTCCATATCTTCATTAATTAGAAGGGGTTTTTTGCTAAGGATGATTTTTTCCGTTATCCCATTTCCAAAGGGACGGGTTGAAGGATTGTCTCCATAATAATAAGGGAAATTCAGCATGTTGGTTTTAAGGTCATGAATGGCCAAATAAACAATGTCAGCCTTAAATGTTTCCAACATTTGTTCACCCACTAGTTTAATCAAAGTATCTAATTCTAGTTGTGAAACTAAGGCGCGGCTAATATTGTTAACCGTTTGCATTTCACTTGCGCGCTGCTCCGTTTCTGCCAATAATCGAGTAGTTTCATTAAATAAATGGGCATTTTCCAATGCCACCGTCATACTATTAGCAAGTGTAGATAATAAACGAATATCCGATTCACTAAAGGCATTCTCCTTGTCCAAGTTTTGAAGACTGATGTAGCCTTCAACCTTGTCCCCCAAAATGAGCGGTACAAACAACATGGATTTAGGAACTTTTGTACCAGGGATTAAATTAGCCGATTTTGAAGCATCCGTATTTATACAAATAACTTCCTTAGCTTCAATGAGATTTTTACGAATTTCATTGTAAGGTCGTGGTTCTGGATTGTGGAGGGAACCATTTTCATAAACAAAATTGAAAACTTCTATGCCTTCATCAGGTTTTAAAGAAGCTATTGCCACTGCTTGGGCATCGAATAAATCGCATAAGCGACTACCGACCAAATCATAAACACCTTGCAAATCCATTACCCCAACCAATCCTTCTTGTACAGAATTGATTACGGCCAATTCGGCATTTCGTTGTTCAGATTCATTAAATAATCGAGCATTTTCAAGAGCCACCGTCATACTAGTGGCTAAAGTGCCCAACAAGCGAATATCTGATTCTGAAAATGCATTTTCCTTATCCACATTTTGTAGGCTCACATATCCTCGGACTTCCTTACCAACAATCATTGGTACATACAAGGCAGATTTGGTGAATTTTGTGCCAGGGACCACCGTAGGGATTTCCCCGGTAATCTTGGTCCACATTTCATCAACATTCTCATTAAGATAGATTAGTTCTTTAGAATCAATAAGGCTTTGACGAAATTTGTCAATTGGCCGTGGGTCCATATTAAAACGTTCCCCATCTTCAAATATGTAATGGAATTCCTCTGTGTTATTTTTGTAATTGAATGTTGCCACTGCAGTAACCTGGGCATCAAAAAGCTGTCTTATCCGTTCACCCACCAAATCATAAATACCCTGCATATCCATTTCAGCCACCAGACCCTGTTGGACACTATTTATTACGGCTAATTCGGCGTTTCGTTGTTCAGTTTCATTAAAGAGTCGTGCATTCTCCAATGCAACACTCATACTATTTGCAAGGGTAGTTAATAGGCGCTCATCCGATTCTGAAAAGGCATTTTCCTTATCTAAATTTTGAAGGGACACATAACCCTTTACAGATTCTCCGATCAGCAAAGGAACATACAACACAGATTTGGCCATTTTGGTACCAGGGACCGCTTTAAATGGCTTGCCATTTAAATTCGACATTATTTCTGCCGCATTCTGATTGATAAGGAGTGGTTTTCGATCTTTAATAATCTTTCGACGTACATTATCATAAAGTCGAGGGGGAGGATATATACGTTCACCTTCCTCATGAATATATTGAAAATACTCTTTCTCCTCATCTAAGTTTAATGTGACTATACCCGTTACTTGGGCATTAAATACTTTTCGGATTCGATCGCCTACAAGGTCGTAGATACCTTGCATATCCATTTCCGCTACTAATCCTTGTTGAACGCTATTGATAACCCCTAACTCTGCATTTCTCTGTTCAGTTTCATTAAATAACCGTGCGTTTTCAAGTGCCACACTCATACTGTTTGCGAGGGTAGACAACAATCGCTCATCAGAGTCTGAAAAAGCATATTCCCGTTCTAGGTTTTGTAAGGTAACATAGCCTTTTACCTTGTCCCCAATTATTAATGGTACATAGATCATTGATTGAGGTAATTTGGTTCCAGGTGCCGCATTGCGTTTTTCCCCAAACCTCATTCTGGCCTCTGTTGCATTTTCCTTAATATGAATCAACTTTTGTGTCTCAATCAGATGTCTACGTAGGTTATCATATTTACGAGGTTCTAAATAAAACCTTTTACCATCCTCAAAAACGTAATTAAAAATTTCTATTTCTTTTTCGACGTCGAAGGTTCCTATTGCCGTCACCTGGGAATCAAATAAAATTCGGATTTTTTCACCTACTAAATCGTAGATTTCTTGGATATCCATTTCAGCTACTAAGCCTTGCTGGACACTATTTATTACAGCTAATTCGGCGTTACGTTGTTCAGTTTCATTAAAAAGGCGTGCATTTTCCAAGGCCACACTCATACTGTTGGCTAAGGTTTTTAAAAGTCGAACATCATCTTCGGAAAAGGCATTTTCTATTTCGTTATTCTGCAGGGTAACATATCCGTTAATGTTTGAACCAACCATTAAGGGAACATAAAGTGCTGACTTGGCCATCCGGGTTCCTGGGACAGGCTTGAAGGGTTGCCCGTTGATTTCGGACATTACTTCTGCTGCATTTTCATTAATTAATAAGGGCTCACAGCTATCTACTATTTTACGACGGACATTGTCATATTTTCTTGGAGAGGGATAAATTCGTTCGCCTTCTTCATTTGCGTATTGAAAATATTCTTTTTCTTTATCTAAATTTAGTGTTACAATTGCAGTAACTTCTGCATTAAATACCTCTCGTATACGTTCTCCGACTAAATCATATATTCCCTGCATGTCCATTTCCGCCACCAAACCTTGTTGCACGCTGTTTATAACCGATAACTCTACATTTCGTTGTTCAGTTTGGTTTAAGAGGTTGCCATTTTCAAATCCAAGACTAAGACTTGTTGCCAGAGTATTTAATAAGTTTATATCTGCTGAACTAAAAGCATTCTCCTTTTCTGTATTTTGTAGAGTTACATACCCCTGTACTGCATCATTTGAAAGGAGAGGTACATAGAGGATACACTTTGGGACCTCTGTACCTTCTACAGGTTGGGCTTTTTTGCCTGTAATGGTTATAATGGCCTCCTCAACATTCCTATCTAACCATAAGGTTTTCTTTGTTTTAATTAAATATGACCGTAATCCAGAAATCGGTCTAGGCTCGAAATTATATCTTTTGCCATTTTCAAAACCATATTTGAATACCTCTGTATTTTTGTCAAAATCAAACATGGAAATCCCAGCTACTTGTGCATCGAATAATTCTCTAATTTTTTCACCCACCATTTCGTAAATGGATTGCATATCCATTCTATTTTTAATGGCTTCTTGTACACTATTAATTAGAGATAACTCAGCCTCCCGCTGCTTAATTAGTTTTTGCAGTTCCTCAATTTGAGATATGTTTTCTATTTTTTCTGATGCCTGACTCATATTCTTATTGTTTAAGGCCTATGGTTGGTGAATTTTTTTTAGGTAATAAGATACAAAATGTAGTTCCTTTATTAGTCTCGCTGTCAATTCTTAATTCTCCTCCATGTGCTTTAATGATATCATGACTTATTGAAAGACCCAATCCGGTACCCGCTGTGCCTTTTTTGGTGGTAAAGAAGGGTTGTAGGATTTTATCCTTTATGGATTCTGGAATTCCTAACCCATTGTCTTCAATTTCCAAAACAACAGTTTCCTGTGTATCTCTAGTTCTTATCTTTAATAAAGGTTTAAATTCTGAATTCGAATTTAGAAATAGTTTTTCCTTCATAGCATCAAACCCATTATTACACACATTGATAATTACCCTCGAAAGATCTTCAGAAATCACCTTCAATTCCTTCACCTTGTCATCCAAGTCTAATTTGATGTCTACGCTAATGGGAGATTTACTAGCCCTCATGCCATGGTATGCTAAATTCACATATTCTGTAACTAAGTTGTTAAAATGGTGCATTTCCATCTTCCCTTCTGAGGATCTACTGTGTTGCAACATAGATTTAACTATTCCGTCAGCTCTAGTTCCGTGAATATGTATTTTTTTGAGGTTGTCCTTTACATCCTTCAAAATTTCAGTAATATCTTTTTTTACCTCAGGATCTTTTAGGCTTTCTATTTCTTCAAAAACTTCATCAATAAGTTCTTGGCTCACTTCCGAAAAATTATTGACGAAATTCAAAGGATTCTTTATTTCATGGGCAATACCTGCAGTTAATTGACCCAAACTTGCCAATTTTTCACTCTGTATTAATTGTTCTTGGGCTGCTTTTAAATTATCTAAGGTTTGGTCAACTTTCTTTTTGGCATCCTCTAGTTTAATAAAATCCTCATACCGTGCATAGGCAATAGAGAATGCATGGGCAATAGCTTCTATCAAGGCTAATTGTTCGTCATTTACCTTTTCGGCACTTCCTATATAAAGCATGCCTTGCTTAAAAGGAATCAATTGTAGGGCCAAGTGTTCAGGTGCCTCGTGCTTATCCATGTATTTTTTGGGTTCTTCAATAAGGCCCTGATCCATTAATGTTTGGGTAAAATTTAGAAAATCATTTTTAGTCCATTCTGTTTTATAAATCTGATTTTTTCTCCATGAATTAACCATTTCATTGAATAATTCAATTTGTTCAGACTTGGAGGTCCAGGCAGCCAAACTTTCACCTTTTGGATTTGAAAGGTATACCTCCACCTCATTATTATCGCCATTAATTATAAACACACCGCATCTAAAAAATGGTACACCTAAGGTGGTTAATTCACGCCATATGATGGGTATTATTTGTTGTAAGTCTTTTTGTGTCCGCATAGAGGCAATTTCACCCCGAATTCTATCTAAGGCGGCCTGTTTTATTGCCTCTTTTGCTTGTTTCTCTGCCTTTTGGAGATCTATAAAACGGGTGTAGGCTTGCTCAAAAACTTTAGCAAATCTCCTTATAATACTATTCTCTTCATTAGTATATGGCTGATTGTAATAATTGCCTACATAAAGGTTAATGCTATTAAGAATAAAGGTTGAACGTGCATATCCGGGACTTTTAAGACTATATTCTTTGTTTGCCTTTGATACTGATTGAAAATCTGAATGTTTAAAAACATGCTCTAACCAGATTCTGTTTTCTTCTGGCGTAAGTTTATCTGCAAAAAAGTCCAATCCTTTTTTCTGGGCTTCCCGAACACGATCTGGAGCAGGGTTATTGATATAAGGAACTTCAAAAAATATCGGTTTAGGCATACCTTTTGCCGCAATCCAAAACTTTAATTCTTTATCTTGAATGTTGGTGCCAAAACTTACATTGTTCAATGGAATATTCAAGTGCACTAATTGCTCAAATATTATTTGAATGACATCCAGTAAGCCATCGCTGCTATGCATGGCCATGGTTTTAGCTCTAACCCGTTCCAAGGCTGCTTCTATTTGCGCTTCCCTTGCTTGTTCTTCTGCACGTTTGAGGTCTAGAAACCTGGTATATGTTTGTTCAAAAACCGCGGCAAATCGTTCTAATAATTTTAAGGATTCTTCATCTTGTTCAGTTGGGTTGGACATTATTATAAGCCCTTCAGAAAAGAAGGCCGCTGAATGTATCCTTCTTGTTGGTTTCGATTCTGAACTAAAAGGCACCCCTATGTCTTTTGTTAAATATTTAAGCCATTTATTTAAGTCTTTGCCAGTAAGGTCAATTTCAATAGTTTTCTCTTTATTTTTCCAAGCCTTATAAACCTTATTAACTGTTGTTGGCTCATGGATAGAAGCAATAAATAGCTTTTGTATTTGTTTGCCCCCTTGTTCCGTAGACCAAAATTCTATTAAATCCTCACTTTCTTTTATTATCCCGATATTCATTCGTTCAGGACGATGGCCAAGTTCCTTGAATTGCTGAAATAATACAGCAGCTGTTTCGGCAAGTTCTTCACTGTGTTGCATAGCCATGGTTCTTGCTCTAACCCGTTCTAATGCTGCTTCAATTTGGGCCTCTTTTGCGCGTTTTTCAGCTCTATCAAGATCTTCAAATCGTTTGTAAGCCAAATCGAAGGCCGCACCCATTTTAGTGAGTATAGATTCCATTTCATCCGATGGTGGATCCATTAAATCAATTGCCAATTTTCCATTATTCAGCCTCTTAACAGCGTGATATAGTTGCTTTAATTGTGTATTTTCTATGTATTCTTCAATCTCAGATGCAATTTTATCTTGGTTGTTTTCTTTTAACCATTCAACGATGCGTATAAAATCTTTTTCATCCTGTTTATCTATAAAATAATCTTTAGGATTATCCCATACTCGTTTTACATACAAATGAGGGTCTTTCTTTTTTAGTTTGAAGGAAATGTCAAACGGAATTTGATAACCGTTATCATCTTTCTCTAGGGTTGACAAGTCCCACATCCTCACCTTATCCTTGCCTTCATTTAGAAAAATTGTGGCTGCCACCACGTTTGGGATTTCGAGACCCATCACTTCATCCTTAAGCTTGGCAACGACTTCCATGATTTCTTCAGATTTGTTCATGGCCAGCGCCTTAGCACGAACTCGCTCAACCGCTAGATCAATTCGTGCCTCCCTTGCTTGTTTTTCTGATTTTTGAAGGTCAAGAAAGCGTTGGTAGGACATACCGAAGGCTTTATTGAATCTTATAATTACCTGTCGGGTTTCTTCAGGGAGAGACTTATCTGAAAACGCATAAATTCCTCCAGAATTAAAGAAGGTTGCAAAATAAAACTGTTCTTTTTCTGAACTTTTATTTTTTGGAAGGTTAAAATCAGCGGCATTTACAATCTTTTGATAATTTGAATATTCCTCTGCAGATAATCTAAATTCAAAATCTTCCTTATTTAACCAAGACTTATACGCCCCTTCCAATAAGGGATGAATATTTAAGGGTTCTTTTCCCGATATAGAAACTTCTAATCCGTTATTGGTATGCATTGTAGACCAAACATCTGCTGTCATGGATTCCTCATCGATAATGCCAATACCACAACGGTTAATGTTTTGGTCTAATCGATCTAACTCCTTAAATAACACAGAGGCCACAGATTCTAGATCATTACTTTGTTGCATGGCCATTGAACTTGCCCTGACTCTTTCAAGACCTAATTGAATATCTGCCTCCCGTGCTTGTTCCTCCGATTTTTGAAGATCGAGGAATCGAGTATAGCTTTGTTCAAAAACTTTTGCAAAGCGTTTAAATGTATCATGAGATTCTGGAACTGGGTCATAGGTTATAAAAATGATATAACCGTACTTAAAAAACGCCACATGATCAATTTGTGAGGTAGGGAAGGGGATACCATTTGCCTTCATTTCCAACAATTGATCTCCAACTCCCGGTAAGGAGCAAAGGTATTCATAGTGAGCCGGGCATTTATCTTCTCCAATTTCGTTTATCAATAAGGTTTCTCCTCTTTTACCTGCTTCAAAATATTTTAGGAAAACACCTTCTCTTGGAGTTCGGTACCTTGGAAAAACTCCCTCACCATTGCTGCCCCATTCTAAGGAACCCTCAATAGGATCATCGTAAATGTTGAAGGCGCAGAACCAAGAAGAAATCCCCAATTTTTGGACCTGATTAACTAATTCCAATGATAGATCGGATAATTCCTCACTTTTGTGCATGGCCATCGCTTTGGATCTAACCCTTTCAAGGGCAGCTTCAATTTGGGCCTCACGTGTTTGTTCCTCTGATTTTTGAAGATCAAGGAAACGGATATAGGCTTGTTCAAATACTTTACCAAACCTCTTTAAAATTGTATTGTATTCATCTGAAAATGGCTCCGCAGTATAGCGGACTATTTGCATACCTGAATTTTTCATGAAGGTTAAAGAAGTTGTAAAAGCGGAACAGTTTAACATCTTTTCCTCAAGGTCAGCATTAAATTCGTTATTGGCCATAAGATGTTTAAAATAGGCCTTCATGGATTTTCCCGAATAGGTATTGGTAAATAGTTCTGGTCGCTCCTTTATAATTTTATTATAATCCCGCTGAACTTTAGTTTTGTTGTTATAGGAAATACGCAAAGGTTTTTCTGTTTTTGAACCACCAACCCAAACGTCATAATCAGATTCATTAGCAATGACACCACTCATTGCTAAGCCGTCAATTTCAA
The DNA here is from genome assembly GCF_015476115.1 of Aegicerativicinus sediminis. GTDB lineage: Bacteria > Bacteroidota > Bacteroidia > Flavobacteriales > Flavobacteriaceae > Aegicerativicinus > Aegicerativicinus sediminis. The sequence goes on from NZ_CP064295.1 coordinate 2,794,305, forward strand.
GACCTAATTGTAATAGTTGCTCCAACACTTCATTGGCTACTAGCTGCATTTCAGATGTACTATGCATTGCCAAAGATCTACTTCTTACCCTTTCTAATGATGCCTCAATTTGGGCCTCGCGTGCTTGAGCCTCTGCCTTTTGAATATCTAGAAATCGTTGGTACACCTGCCCAAATTCATTGGCAAATTTTAATAGGATTTGTTTGTGTTCTTCGGTTGGTGGTTGGAGGTGATTATAACCGATATATCCGAACTTACAATATCCATGGACAGCATATCCACCATTTGGAATATCCGCTAGGGTCAGTCGCTCATTTTCGGGCATGGCGGAAAAGGTTTCATCTAATAGTTCAAAAACCTCTTCTAATATTTCAGGTTGATAAAAAATAACTTCAATGGAATCTTGTTTGTCATTCTGCCATTTTTTGGACAGCTCCCTCCAATAATCCAAGGAATCCATATCAACTACTTGTTGAGTTTGCATTCTACTGCCAGACGTACCGGTGGCACGATAAGTAAAGGTGTTTTGTTCGATATCAAATAGGCTAAGAAATGCGTTCAAAGGCTTAATACCTAAAACATCAAATTGTTTAAAAAGTAGGCTTAGAACGTCATGTAACTCATCCGAATTTTGCATGGCCATGGACCTTGCCCTAACGCGCTCTAGAGATAATTGTATTTGTGATTCTCTAGCTTGTTCTTCTGCTTTTTGAAGGTCGAAAAAGCGTTTAAATGTTAAGTCAACAACAGAAGCAAAACGCTTTAAAATATTTTTCTCTTGATCTGAAAATTCTTGTTCAGACCAACCATAAAACAAACCATGGGTGAAACAAATAAAATATCCATATTGTTCATAATCTTGCTCCTGTTCCGGGGGTAATTCGAAATTAGATTTTATCTGTTTGTAATAAGATTTTAAATCTTCGCCTTTAAGGATAGGGAAATAATCTTCGTTTACTAACCATTTTTCATACATCTCATCCAAGACACGGTGGTTTTCCAACATAGCCCATCCAACCAACGGGAGATTATCTCCCTGTTCAGAGGCTGCTGCAGAATATAATGCGACCTTTCTAGAATCCCTAGTAAGCAAACCAACCCCACTTCTTATGGTGTTTATCCCAAGCCGTTTTAATTCGCTGAAAATCACGCTAGCTGCAGGAGAAAGATCCGCACTGCTATGCATGGCCATTGCTTTTGCACGTACTTTTTCCAAGGAAGCTTCTATCTGGGCTTCTCTTGTTTGTTCTTCTGCTTTTAGCAATTCCAAAAAGCGTTGATAGGTGCGGCCAAATTCTTTTGCGAACCGAACAATTATAGATTTTTCTTCATCGGTGGCCCTCCGTACATGATTAAACCCGATGTAACCGAATTTAAAATGACCTTGGGTAGTGTATAATCCCTCAGGGAAATCTTCTGGATAAATTTTATGCCCTTCAGGTAACGCATCCATTACCTCCCGAAGAAGTTCCCATAACAACGGCAATTGATCAGGACTATAATCAATGCAATCAACAGCATTAGGTTCACTATTTTTCCAATTTTGAAACGAATTTTGCCAAGCGTCTATAGCATTTATATCGATTTTTTGCTCTGCAACAATGCGGTTTTCAGCGGTGGTTGTAATCCTTAGACTAAAAGTTTCATTCTCCTCATCCATTAGTGTTAAATGGGTTAGAATAGGATTAATTCCTAATACATCAAACTGGTCAAAAAGGACACATAAAACATCTGTTAGCTCATCTGTATTATGCATAGCCATTGCCCGCGCCCGCACCCTCTCTAAGGAGGCTTCAATTTTAGCTTCTCGAGCCTGAGCTTCTGCTTTTTTTATATCTAAGTACCTTTGGTATAAACGACCGAATTCTTTTGCAAACCTGGCGATGATATCCTTTTCTTCGTCGGTAGCCGGTCTGTAATGATTAAAACCGATATAACCAAATTTGTGGTAACCTTGGGTGCTATATAATCCATTTGGAAAATCATCCTGATTAAAACCATCTCCTTTGGGAAAAGAATTAATGGTTTCAGAGAATAATTCCCAAATTTGGGGTAATACAGATTTAGGAAAATGTAAATCGGTAACACTGTTAGGTTTAGCAGATTTAAATTCTTCAGCGGCATGTTGCCATTCTGGTCTTGCATCTAAAGAAACTATTTGTTCGGCCATATGACGCTTTCCTTGAGGACCAGTAATTCGGTAGGTAAAGGAGTTTTTCTCAAGATCTACAAGAGTTAAGTGGGCCCAGGCAGGATTTATACCTAAAATATCAAATTGTTCAAATAAAACACCTAATACCTGATGAAGCTCTTCTGTTTGGTGCATGGCCATGGCACTAGCCCTAATGCGCTCCAAGGCGGCTTCAATTTGTGCTTCTTTTGCTTGTTTTTCAGCCTTTTGTAGATCTAGAAAACGAATGTATGCTTGTTCAAAAACCCTGACAAATCGTATAAGAATATCTTTTTCTTCCTCATTGGGTAATTTTCCTTCTAGATTAGGAATCATTATTGCCGAATTTTCCGCCCATGCAAATGCAATGGCATGACTTTCACTTTCTAGAAGTAATTTTTTATAATCTTCGGGTAATTGTCTGTAATCCGAAACTTCGAAAGCTTTTCGGAACCATGCATTTTTAACTTCAAAAGAAAAGTTTTTGGCAAAATAGGTGTCTCCACGCAGTTTTGACTCCCATGCTTCTTCAAAAAGAGTATCCTCAAAGTATGGCAGAAAAAAAGGTATCGATGGGTGGGTTGGGTCATCGGAGGCCGTCCAATGGATGACGTCTTTAGAATTTTCAAAATAAGTGCAAATTACGGCACCCCCTACATCTAAAACTACTCCCATTCTTTGTAATTCTTCGGCTACTGTGCGCACTACATCTTGAAGTTCATCTGTTTTGTGCATGGCCATAGATTTAGCCCTAACCCTTTCCAATGACGCTTCTATCTGTGCTTCTCTTGCTTGTTTTTCAGCTTTTTGGAGATCGAGGAACCGTGTATAGGCTTGGTCAAAGACTTTGGCAAAGCGTTCTAATAATTCAATGTCGTTATATGGGTCGAGTGTAATAATAAGGAGATAACCATTAGAGAACCTAGCCATATTCCATTGTTGCCATTCAGGAAATTGCAGGCCTGAATCTAAAATTGTCTGGAAAAAGGGTTTGGTCTCTGGCAAGGATAGCATATAATCATAATGCTTTTTTAAAGTTTTCCCGCCAGCCGATTGTATTAGGGAAGATGTGCCATTTTTCCAAGCTTTATAATTCTTTTTATGCACTAAATCTTCGGTGTGAGGAATTTCAACAGGTAGTAATATACCTTTCTCATTGGCAAATAAGAATTTGTCTGTATCAGAATTATCCTCACACAAACCAATACCAGTTCCCCAAATTTTTCCCCCAAGTTTTGTCACTTGCTGGAGTAATACATTAGCTACCTCTAAAAGTTCTTTACTTTCTTGCATAGCCATAGTACGGCTTCTAACTTTTTCAAGTGAGGTTTCAATTTCTAAGGCTCTATTTTTCTCTTCTAACTCAATGGTCCGTCTTTTAACAGCTTCCTTTAACTCAAGATTTTCTTGGTTTATTTTATCGTAACCAATGGTTTCACCTTCATCCGTTTTTGCATCTGGTGTTGAATAATGCTGGTATACAAAACGCCAACCTTCTTCAGTCTCTTTTAAGGCATTTGAACATCTAAATCGACCGTAGTAGTTCCATTCATTTTCATTTAAAAACCAAGCATCGAAAAAGTGGGTGATAAAAATTAGGTCACCAATGCTTTCAACTATTTTGGTTTCATTTCTCAACTCTGTTTTGCCTGATAATTGATCCGCCGTAACCCTGAAAAAATCTGTAGCCTCTTTTCGGCCTAAAAACTCCTCATTATTGGTTGAACCTATAAAATGAAAGCTATCGTCGAAATAGGAATTATAGGTTTCAACATCTCCATTGATGTAGCTATGCAACCATAAGGAATGCACTTCTAAAACTTCTTTTTCTATGGATGGAGTTACTTTCATTAATTTTCTTCTGTGGGCAACTTAACTGTAAATGTTGTTCCTTTTCCTACTTCGGAGGTGACTTCAATTTCTCCCCCATGAGCTTTAATTATATCATAACTAAGGCTTAAGCCTAAACCAGTTCCTTGTCCTGTGGGCTTGGTTGTGAAAAAAGGTTGAAAAATCTTTTCAATTATATTATTAGAAATGCCTTCCCCATTATCCGCCACCACTATTTCAACAAAGTCCCCAATTTTGGATGTACCAACATAAACTTGAGGTTTAAATTCTTCTATAATGCTAGTTGCATTCCCATTTGCCTTTAATTTCTCGGATTTGAGATGGGTCGCTTTTTTGCTACATGCATAAAACGCATTATTCATAAGATTCAATAATACCCGACCGATATCTTGTGAAATGACTTTTATTTTTGGTACATCAGCTTCAAAATTAGTTTTAATGTCAGCATTGAATGTTTTGTCTTTTGCCCTTAGTCCATGGTACGAAAGTCTAAGATATTCATCACATAAGCTATTAAGGTCAGTCGGTGTTTTTTCGCCAGTACTTGTTCGGCTATGTTCTAACATTCCCTTTACAATGGAATCTGCACGCTTGCCATGGTGATTGATTTTTTCCAAATTCTCGCTAATATCCTGTAGTAAGGCCTCAACTTCTTCCATTTCACCTTTTTGCAGTTCTTCCTTAATTTCTGCAATCATTTCTGAACTCACTTCAGAAAAGTTGTTGACGAAGTTCAAAGGGTTTTGGATTTCATGCGCAATTCCTGCGGTTAGTTCACCGAGTGATGCCATTTTTTCAGATTGCACCAATTGCTTTTGGGTGTCTTTTAGGTCTTTTAGTGCCTTTTCGATATTGGCTTTGGCTCTTTCAAGTTTGTTGAAGTCTTCGTAGCGCGCATAGGCTATGGAAAAGGATTCCGCTAAGTTTCTTACCAACCCAATATTTTCATCACTTAAGGGTTCTAAATTTCCCACATAAAGCATGCCTTGGGAAAATGGGACAAAATTTAAATACAAGGATTCAGGAGCGGTATCACCACCTTGGTATTTAGTGGTAGTTTCAATTTTACCTAAATCTTGTAGACCTTGAGTCCAGTTAATAAAATCTTGTTTGTTCCAATATTCCTTATAAACTTCATGAGTTCTCCAAGATTCAACCACATTCTTAGTTATATTATTTGTGGAGAAGTCTAAATTCATTAACCCCAATGAATTTCCATGAGGATCGGAAAGGTGTAACTGAATGTTATCCTCAATGTCGTCAATGATAAACACCCCACACCTAAAGAAAGGAACTCCCAAGTTGGTAAGTTCGTCCCAAATTATAGGGGTAATGCGCTCTAAGTCCTCGGTGGATCTCATGCTGGCAATTTCTCCACGTACCCGATCTAAAGATGCTTGCTTTCGCGCCTCTTTTTCACGTTTTTCAGATTCAATAAGTTCACGATAACGTTGATAGGTTAGCCCAAAAACTTTGGCGAAACGTTCAAAAATAACCCTGGCAATTTCTGGTAATTGATCTTTTGTAAATGTAAAAAAGCTACCTTCCTTAAAATTGAACCAGGTACAGTAATGGGTTTCTTCCACATCTTTCGAATCGGGCAAACTGTATTGCGCTTCCCGGCTTAAGGCTTCATAATAGGCTTTCCCGTCCTTTCCTTCCAATTTATATTCCCCTGGAGGACTTTGTTTTTTCCATCCTTCAAAAACTTCTAGTAAGAGTGGATGGATGGTCATATCTATCTGGCCTGTAACCTTTATTTTTTGTGAATTATTATCAATTGAAGTGGTCCAAGCATCCATTATTTTGTTTTCATGGACAATGACGATTCCACATCGTATGGTCTCTATTTTCAGCTTTTCAACTTCATCAAACAGTACTGTAGTAGCCTCAGAAATATCTTCACTGTTCCTCATTGCCATTGCTTTGGAACGCACCCTTTCTAGAGCAGCCTCTATTTGTGCTTCTCTTGCTTGTTCTTCCGCACGTTTAAGGTCTAAGAATCGAGTGTAGGTTTGTTGAAATACCTTTCCGAAACGCATTAGAATTTCATTTTCGGCATCGGTATAGGGTATTCCATCAAAATTTTCGATGTAAAGTCCCACATTGTCTAACAATACAGTTGAAATTGCCAAAGCAGGTTTACTTAGGTAAATGTTTAAGAGATCATTTGGTGGATCAGGAAGCAAATTGAAAAGGTCGTTATAAAATTTATTTTTCTCCTCATGCTGCAAGAGGTTTGCGAAAAAGTGTTCTCCATTTTTTTTTGCATTTATAAAACTATTCCAGTGTGCGCAATCAAAATAAGGGAGGAAGATTTCAGATTTGAATTTGTTTCTATCCGCCAACCAAATATGCATGTCTTCATTTGTCTTGTAATCTAAAATAAAACCAGAATGATCCAAATTGATATTTAGTTGGACAAACTGGTCAAAGACTAATTGAATTACTTCTTCCAATTCATCACTTTGCTGCATGCCCATAGTTCTAGATCTTACACGTTCAAGGGCTGCCTCAATCTGTGCTTCGCGTGCTTGGGCCTCTGCTTTTTGTAAATCGAGGAAACGTCGAAACGTATTTTCAAATACCTTAGTGAACCGCGAGAGAATTTTTTCTGATTCTTTACTGAATTCTTCCTCAGCAAGAAGGTGCAGATAACCCTCAGAAAAATTACCGAAATAAAAAACCGTAGGGTCAGGTAAATCCAACAACATATTCTTTGCACTTTCTTCAGGATTTTTTTGCCCGGTGGCAAAGGCATTATGAATTTTCAATTTTTCACCTCCCACTTTTTGGTGAAATATTGCGACTTTTTTCTTCCACATAGCATAGCGTTCATCCATGATTTCGTCACCAACCAAAGGCATTTGATGAGCCTCTCTTATTGCCCCATCAGTATGGGTCATCCAAGCATTCTGAACCTTATTGTGCTCATCGATAAGTACGTAACCACAGTTTAAAAATTTTCCAATATCCAGACTTCGCAATTCTTTATAAAGAAGGCTGGCCGCATCTCTTAACTCCTCGCTTTTGCGCATGGCCATAGACCTAGACCTAACACGTTCAAGAGCAGCTTCTATTTGGGCTTCTCGGGCTTGTGCTTCTGCCTTTTTAAGATCAAGAAAACGCGCATAAGTTTGTTCAAATACTATTGTGAATCTTGCCAGTATTTCCTCTTCTTCCTGCTTTAATAAAGATCCAGTAACCAAATGCAAATATCCATGGGAAAAGTTAAAGCAATAAAAAATCGTAGGATCAGGAAATTCATTACGCACCATTTCTTCAGCTTCCTTGGAATTGAAAGTAGTTATCGCATATTCCAGATGTTTAATACGGACTTCTCCAGCCACGCTTTGATGGAAAATTTTTTGCTGTCTTTTCCAGGCCGCATAGCGGTCATCAAAAGTATCATCTCCCTTTAATGGCAGATAAAACAGTCCTAAGGAGTCCCCGCCAGGATGAGTAACGTAGGTTAATTGTCGTTCAGTTTTTTCATTGACTTCCACATAACCACAAGTTGTGAAATTGGTTACTCCCAACGACATTAATTCTTTATATAAAAGCACAACCACGTCTTTTAATTCTTCTCCTTTTTGCATGGCCATGGTTCGGCTTCGTACTTTTTCAAGAGCCACTTCAATTTGTGATTCCCTCGCTTGGGCTTCAGCTTTTTGTACGTCTAGATAACGTGTGTACGATTGCTGGAATACACGTCCAAAGCGCTGAATTATATCGATGCTCACTTGAGATAATGTTTCTAAACTTCCCGACATCATCAGCCCATAATCACTAATGACACTAACTGTATAGAGAGTACCTTCCGATCTCATGCCTTTTCTAACCTCTTCTGGTAGTCGGGACAGTTCAGTATGTTCAAACAAATGATCTTCCCAGTGTTTTTTAACATCTCCCGATAAGGTAAACAAATGAATTGGCGTTCTTTTCTTCCAAGCCTCAAGATAATTGAGGAAAACGGGATTATCATTATAATCTATGCGGTAACTTTCTGCAGTATTTTCTACCTCTGGGTTTGCAGACCACCAGGTCGTGTATTTTTCTTCATGATTAAAGGTCCAGATTAGAACTCTATTTAAGGCCAGATCAAGCTCTCTTAGTTCGGTGAAAATCTTTCCAGCAATATCTGAAATCTCCTCAGATTTTTGCATCGCTATTGATCTACTCCGAACTCTTTCTAGTGCAGCTTCAATCTGTGCTTCACGAGCTTGTTGTTCTGCCTTTTTAAGATCTAGGAAACGTGTATAGGTTTGTTCGAAGACTTTGGCAAAACGTTTAACGATGTCTTTCTCTTCCAGACTAAATTCCCCACTTGTATAACGCATAAGTAAAAGACCGGAATTGGATAAAAATGAACCAATCCATTCAATAGCCTCTACATTTTTTGTGACCGCCTTCCTATTTTTAGGTACCGATTTTAGCTTGAAATATTCAGTGAAGAATTCTTTGGTTTCTTCTTTTGAATAGGTTGATTCAAACATTTCTCCGGTTTCAATGGATGTATGAACGTCACTGAAAATACGTATGTCTTTATATGGCCAGTGAACAATATTATCATACAATCCATCAGCTGTACTTAACCATAGATGTAAATCCTTAGATGTATCCTGAATTAAATGAATTCCAACCACATCAAAATTGACCTGTAAACTCTGAAACTCACCGTATAAAGTTTTGACAACACTTAACAATTCATCACTTTTTTGCATGCCCATGGATCTAGACCTAACGCGCTCTAAGGCAGCTTCAATCTGTGCTTCTCGGGTTTGGGCTTCCGCTTCTTTGAGATCCATATACCGGCGATAGGTGAGAGAGATAACCGATGTAAAACGACGGAATATTTTTAATTCTTCATCACTTAATTGTTTTTCTGTCCAAGCAAAGACTAGCCCTTCTTTAAAATAGAAATAGCTACCATATTGAATAATGTCTTCAGGGTAATCGGGGAAGTTAACTTGGGGATTCATTACCTTATAATAATCGGTCAAATTGGTGCCTTTAAGTTCCGGATGATATTCCTTCTGCATTTTCCAATGTTGAAAAATTCGTTCCAAAACTGGGTGCCCTGCCAATTTGAGTTTGCCAATTACCTCATATGAATCTCCTTGATTGGATGAGGTTGTAGCCGAAAGGTTTGACGTTTGATTTTGCTCATCAATTTCTCCAACCCCACAACGGATAGGAACAATGCCTAGAACTTTTAATTCCTTAAAAAATAGGTCAACAGTTTCCGAAATATCTTTTGAACTATGCATGGCCATAGCTTTTGAACGAACGCGTTCAAGAGATGCTTCTATTTGGGCCTCTCTTGCTTGAGCTTCGGCCTTTTTCAAGTCTAAAAAACGGGTATAGGTTTGTTCAAATACTTTTCCAAAGCGTTTGAATATATCATGCATTTCCGGGACATGCTCATAAGTGATGAAAATAAGATTGCCATGGGAAAAATTAACAATATGATCAATTTGAAACGTTGGAAACTCTTCACCTGCATCTATACGGCTTTGTAGATATTCACCTACAACCGGAAGCGTTAGCATATAGCGATAATGATCTTCTTGTACTTCCCCGGATTTCTCATAAATATAGAGTTCATCACCGCGTTTTCGTGATTCGTTGAATTGTCTGAAAATGGGATGCTCTAATAGGGGGATCTTGGATGGTTGAAGTATCTCGCCGTCTGCACCGCCAGGATACCAAGTAAATTCTGTATCATCTATTTCAAATATGCAAAATCCACAGGTCCATTGAGGTATGCCCAATCCTTTTACCTGTTGGAAAAGAATTGTGGCTGCTTCGGCCAATTCTTCACTTTTGTGCATGGCCAAAGATCTTGCACGCACCCGCTCTAAAGCCAATTGAATTTCAGATTCTCTGGCCTGAGCTTCTGCCTTCTTTAAATCTAGAAAACGGATATAAGTTTGCTCGAATACCACCGCAAAACGTTGAAGAATTGAAAATTGTTCTGGGGTTAGTGGTTCGAATTTTGAAACGACTAAGGAGCCGTGAGAAAATAAAGCATAATGATCGTAATATTCATCAAAGGTCTGTAATAAATGATCCCCTTCCTCTTTTTGAACAATGTCATTTTTTACCGCCCATTCAACTAATTCGGTAAGTTCCTCACCTTTATATTTAAGAACAAAGGTGTTTCGTTTTCTTTCTGATTTAGGAATGCTGGTATAAAATCGATAGTATTCTCCAAATTTTGCAATGTCATTCACGTCAATTTCGAAGTAGACATCTTCATCAGCTGCACCAAAATTAGTAGACCACATAACAACCACCTCACTACCATCCTCAATCTCTTGTATTTGGGCCTTAGCGTATTCATCTAATAGACCTAAATTAATAAGTTGATCATGAAGAGTCTGAGTTGCTATTTTGATTTCAGAACTTTGATGCATTGCCATCCCTTGGGCCCTAACACGTTCCAAAGCAGCTTCTATTTGGGCCTCTCTAGCTTGAGCTTCGGCCTTTTTAAGGTCCAGGAAACGGGTATAGGTTTGGTTAAAGACTTTGGCAAATCGCTTAAATATATCGTGGGCTTCAGGGACAGGTTCATAGGTTATAAAGAGTAAAAATCCTTGGGAGAATCTAGCCAAATGATTTATTTGTGCCTTAGGCAGCTCTAGACCTGCGTTTTTAAATTGTTCAAAGGTGTTTTTCAATTCTGGTAAGGCGGTCATATACCGATAGTGTTCTACCAAATCTTCTCCATCCTGACCATATACAAAATAATCTTCCCCATTAACTATGGCTTGATGCCACGGTTGAAGGCTTATATGTTCTGTAAGTGGTAATTTGAAAGGTTCCTGCAACTCGCCCTCACTACTCATTATACAGGTACTATAAGTTTTGTCTTCTGATAAAATGTTGTAACCGCAACTCCAAGCTGGAATCCCCAACGCCTGAATTTCAGTAAATAAAAGATTTGCCGCCTCAGGTAGTTCATCACTATGCTGCATTGCCATGGTGCGGCTCCTTACTTTTTCTAAGGCTAATTCTATTTCTACATTGCGGGCCTGTTTTTCCTTACGTTTTAAATCAAGAAAGCGTTTATGGGCAAAATCAAAAGCTTTTGCAAATCGCACCAATAGATCTCTTGCTTCTATAGGCGGATTATCCACTTTTCCAGGAAGGCTATAGCCAATTTCGCCGTGAGTGGTACGGGCCATTATAAAGGTTAAACCACCAATATGTCTTATATCATCTAAGGTTGGTGCTTGGGGATCTACTTTTTTAAAATCCCCTAATGTGATCATCTTATCTACATAATCTATGGCGGCATCTACATCCATTGCATAGACAACTATTGGGTCATTACCTTTTTCCCAATTAGCTAAAAGTGGAATCTCTCCATGGATATGTCTAGGGAGTTCCATCACCATTCCTATTTGACTTCCATCTCCCGATGTCATGGCCTTTTCATAGGTTTCAGGTAGCCAAAGCATATGCCAGAAATAATGTGCTTCATGCTCTAGGGCAATAAATTCTTGGCGCATTGAAACCACGATGTCCAACAAATCGGAAGATTGATTCATTCCGAGGGCTTTGCTTCTAACTCGTTCTAAAGCAGCTTCAATATGTGCCTCCCTTGCTTGTGCTTCTGCTTTTTTTAGATCTTGGAATCGGGTATACGCTTGTTCGAAAACCTTGGTGAATCGACCAAAAATTGAGTCCTCTGGAAAGTTTTCTGTAGTGGCTATTATTGTATAGCCATATTTAAAAGGTATGACATGATTTTTTTGAAAGTCCGGTAATTTGGTTTCCGATTCTTTCATTTTTTCAATGGCCAAATTTAAATAGGTAATCTCGGCCATTTTAGTATAATGGTGGGTTAGTTGTTCTCCCGATAGCTCAATAGTACATGGTTGTTGCTTTAACCATGAATGATACATCTTACGGTGTACATCATCAAGGTCTATTGGGACCTTAACCATAGGGAGTAAGCCATCTTCCACATGCATCCAATGTTCAGCATAGTCATTTTCTTTAGTGCATAAACCAAACCCACATCCTAAAAGTGGAACTCCAAGTTTCTTGAGCTCCCTATAAAGTTCAGCCGAAACTTCAGTTAATTCTTTACTTTCATGCATCGCCATTGACCTACCCCTAACCCGTTCTAAAGCAGCTTCAATCTGTGCCTGCCTTGCTTGTGCTTCAGCTTTTTGCAAGTCAAGAAATCTTGTGTAAGATTGTTCGAATACCTTTCCGAACCGCTTGAGGATTGCGTTATCTTCCTCCGAAAATTCCCGTCCATGGTGGTTGACGATAAAAATGCTTGTATGTTCAGAAACTGTACAAGAACGTGTATATCCACCCTCTCTAGACATCACTTCTTCTTTTAACTCTTTGGGGGATTCAGAGTAGGGGGGATTTTGAAAAAGACGATCGAAAAATTCCTGCTTTTCTTCTGGAGTAAAAGATTCAGTAAAGAATCCAGGACCTTTGCCAATTCCCTTTATCATTTCCGTATAAATTGGAATATCCATATGTGGGATATGCACCCTATCGACATAATCTGTTGTGCCTCCAGCTCCCCAGCAACAGATATCATGTGTTATTTCATCATTAATTGCAATAAAGGCACCACCCGTAATATCTAAATTTAAACTTGTTAGTTGTTGGTATACCGTATTGATGACCTCTTGTAATTCGGAAGTTTGATGCATGGCCATGGTTCTACTTCGAACCCGTTCTAGTGCAGCCTCTATTTCTAACTCTCTATTTTTTTGGGTGAGATCGGATGTTTTTTGATCCACAAGCTGTTGGAGCTTTTCCATTTTTTGCTTGAACTCCTCTTGATGCCACGTATCATTCTCAGTTTCAACAGCCATCGATCCATGGAAGTGTTTAATCTTCCATTTTCCTTCTTCAACAACCAAAATACTGCTTAATCGCAATGGTATTTCTTGAGTGTTACCGTTACTTGTTATACGCACGGTAAATTCATCTATAAACGTTGCATGGTTGTTTTCTTCACTAAAGTCTCGGAACACGGGTCGACAAATAAATTCTGTGACCATACCTTCGGCTTGTTCCACCTGAAGTTTAACCATTTTGAGTACCCCCAGATAGTCTGAAAATTTTTCATCAATGGTGGTACCATAACCCGCAAAATTTTTGGATATAAGATGCTTCAAATCCTCTGGGTTATCACCATTGGTCATGATATCTATGAACTGGTCATAAGTTTCTCTAAGCCGTTTCTTTTTTTCTTCAGGTTTCATATGTTAATTGCTGTAAGGCAATTCAATTTTAAAGACGGTTCCTTTATTTTCTTCACTATCAATATATATAGAGCCATTATGGGCTTTAATAATATCATAACTTAAGCTTAATCCTAGACCAGTTCCCTGACCAGTCGGTTTGGTGGTAAAAAATGGTTGAAATATTTTATCTCTCAGGTTTTTGGGTATACCATCCCCATTATCTCCTACTTCAATATCTATTTTGTTTCCAATTTGTTTAGTACTTACCGATACAGTAGGATTGTAGGCGCCATTCATTTTTAACTGCTTTTCATGAACCGCATAAAAAGCATTGTTCAACAAATTGAGTATTACCCGACCAATATCCTGTGGAACTAGTTCAAATTTTTTAATATTAGAATCGAAATCAGTTTCAATAGTGGCATTAAAAGATTTATCCTTAGCCCTTAAACCATGGTATGCCAATCGTATGTATTCATCCACTAAAGCATTTAGATTGACTTCTTTCTTTTCTCCCTTGTTGCCACGGCTATGAAGTAGCATGCCTTTTACAATGGTTTCGGCACGTTTACCGTGATGGTTAATTTTATCGAGATTGTTAATGACATCTTGGGCCAATTGCTTAGCATTTTCTGAATTTCCATTAATCAACTCTTCTTTTATTTCCTCCATTAGTTCCTTGCTTACTTCACTAAAATTATTCACGAAGTTCAATGGATTTTGTATTTCATGGGCTATACCAGCAGTAAGTTCTCCAAGGCTGGCCATTTTTTCGGATTGAATCAATTGGGCTTGTGCAGCTTGCAAATCTGAAAGGGTGTTTTCTAATTTGGTGTTGGATTTTTGTTTTTGTTGATTATTACGGTATAGGAAGAGAGCTACAAAAAGAATTATTACAATTGCCACTATTAGCCCTATCATCTTTAAACGGTTTTGTGAAGCAATCTGATCGTCAGCAATTTGTTTAAGCCTAAGTTGCTCCTCAAAACCGATGTTTTGCATTTGAATCAACTTATTTATGTAGTCATTATTTAAACTATCATTTAAAGTCTTCGCTTTTTCTAGATTGTACAATGCAGACTCTGGTTGTTCTAAGTTTTTATATATATTTGATAATAGGGTGTAACCTGTAGCTAAATTCTGTTGATTGCTTATCTCTTCGGCAACATCAATTCCTTTATTCGTGTAGTACAACGTAGAATCATTTACCCCTAAAATTGAATACAACATTCCTTTACTGTAGTAAGAAGTAGATAAACCAATAAGTTCATTTGAAGCTTCATTAGCTTTAATTGATTTTTCTATAAATAGTAAAGCAGAATCATATTCTCTCTTATTAAGATAATATCTGCTAATGCCTTGGTAGGTTCCTGATAGGCCGGTAATGTAGGGTGAGTTGTTATAATATTTTAATGATTGATTATAATATGCCAAAGCAGAATCAGGTTGTTGATTGTTCTCGTAAATGGTAGCAAGGTCTCGAGTGGATAGTGATAGTATTTTTTGATTCTTTAATTTTTCACCTATTTCGATGGCTTTTTCAAGTTCTTCTTTCTGACGGCTCTCCATTCTGGATGCACTGTATAAGGTTGAAAGTTCATAATGCAGCATGCCAATAATTGAAAGTCTTGCCTCTTCTGGGCTTTCGGAGAATGAGAAATTTTGGTATCCCCATCCAATGTCGGCACTATTAGGTTCATTAGCAATCTTTAAAGCCTTATTGTAATTCGTTAATGCAGTAGATAAATCATTTTGCCATAATCTAACGTAGGCTATTTGTTGGTAGGCATCTGCCTCGTACAATTTCATATTCAGCTTCTCGGCATACTCTAACTGTTTCTGATGGTAATACTCCGCACTATCTACCTGACCATTTTGAAGATAGAACCCCATATTTCTATAGGTATCCATTTTAATGGTATCATTGTTGGTTGTCTGAATAATTTGTTCCAAACTATCCAAATACCTAGATTCTTGTCCCAAGGAGATACTTGGAAGAACTGCAAAAAGAATTATGATCCTTAGAAATCTCATTGAATTAGGTTTTTGGTAATTGAATTGTAAAAGTGGTTCCTTCATTATCTCTTGTGCCAACATTCAGTTTTCCTCCATGAGCCTTTATGATATCATAACTTAAACTCAATCCCAGACCAGTTCCCTGACCAGTTGGTTTGGTTGTAAAAAAGGGCTGAAATATTTTGTCTATAATGTTTTGGGGTATCCCGTTGCCATTGTCTTCAATAGAAATGGTTATGTTTCCCTTTTCATTTTTGGTTTTGATCTTTACGGTCGGTACAAAAATTCCATGCAGGCTTTTGTACTTATCCTGGGTGGCATAGAAGGCATTGTTTAAAATATTCAAAATAACCCTGCCAACATCTTGTGGTATTATATTCAACTTGGGGATATCGTCATCAAAATTTGTTTCTATGGATGCATTGAAGGTTTTATCCTTAGCTCTTAAACCATGGTATGCCAAGCGAACATATTCATCCACCAATGTATTGATATCCGTTTCTTCCTTTTCACCTTTATTGGTGCGGCTATGTTGCAGCATTCCCTTTACGATGCCATCTGCTCTTTTACCGTGATGGTTAATCTTTTCAAGGTTTTGTATTACATCATTAGCGATTTCCTTGACATCATCCAAATTACCTTCTTCCAGTTCCTCTTTCATTTCTTCAAGCAGTTCCTTACTAACCTCACTGAAGTTGTTGACAAAGTTCAATGGGTTTTGTATCTCATGGGCGATACCAGCGGTAAGTTCACCAAGGCTTGCCATTTTTTCAGATTGAATCAATTGGGCTTGGGTGGCTTTGAGCTCAGCTAAGATTTGTTCAAGCTTTAACTTTTGATTTTTGATTTCTTCATTAAATCTTGTTAACTCTTCATTTCGCCTTTTGGTAGTTTCTGCTTCTTTTTTTGCTTCCTCAGCTTTAAAAGATGTTTCAATATTTAAAATTTTTTGGTCGATTGCATTTTTATGAAGTTCTTTTTCTTTGTTAAAATATTCCTCAAAATGAAATAATGCCAAATGGAATTTTTCTTTCTTTTTATGAAATTTATATAAATGAAAATGTGCTTTGCTTATTAAATCTTTAGCATTAATTTCTTCTGCTATATTAAGTGATTGTTCAAGGTAATTATAGGTAAATTCATCACCATCAATATTTTTGGTATTGAGATTTGAAATAAATAAAATAGCTTCTACTTCACCTCTTTTATCACCTCCATTACGCCTTATTTCGAGGCTCTGGTGAGCAAGTTTTCTTGCCTCATTTATTTCTCCCCTCTCCTTATAAATTTCAGCAAGATGTAACAAGGTATTAGCCCTCCCTTTATTGTCTCCTGTCGTTTTACTTATTTCAAGACTTTTTTCGAAATAATTTTTTGCATGATCATATTCTTTTAACTTCAAAAAAGTAAATCCGATATTATCTAGACTTCCAGCTTCACCCCATTTGTCGTGTGATTTTTGTCTGATTGCCAATCCTTTTTTGAAGTATTCCAATGCATGCTCATAATCGCCATTGTCAAAGTAGACCAATCCAATAATATTGATCGAATAACCTTCCATCAATTCAAAATCGAAACTTTTTGCGATTGACAGACTTTCAAATAGATAATCTAGGGCTTTTTCATAATTGCCTAAGTGTTTATAAGTAACCCCTATCTGATAACAAACTGTTGTAAGTGTTTCTTTTGTTCCTGAAAGAGTAGCTAGTTCATGACTTTTTAAAAGTAAATTCAAAGAAGATCCGAGATTACCCCAGTTACGCTCGATAATTCCCAAATACTCATATGAGATACTTTGCCCTCTGATATCTCCAAGAGTTTCAAAAAGGCTTAAAGATTCTTTAAGGAGAGGTAATGCTTTATCATTTTTTAATAATCTTATGTAGGAAAATCCATGAAGGCAAAGAGATAAAGCCAAACCCTTTTTATAATTGGCTTCACGAGCGAGCTGAACTGCTTTTTCACTGAATTCAAATGATTTTTCTGAATCATTTATTCTAGTCTGCCAAGCGAGCTCATTTAAATTGTCAATATTAGCCTCTATTGAGATCATATCTATATATTGTTCGGTCATTTTTTCATCAATTCTTAGGCAATTGAATTTGAAAAATTGTTCCCATTCCTTCTTGGGTTATCATTTCTATCTGACCTCCATGTGCCTTAATTATATCATAACACAGACTCAATCCCAGACCAGTTCCCTGACCAGTTGGTTTGGTTGTAAAAAAAGGCTGAAATATTTTGTCTATAATGTTTTGGGGTATCCCGTTGCCATTGTCTTCAATAGAAATGGTTATGTTTCCCTTTTCATTTTTGGTTTTGATCTTTACGGTCGGTACAAAAATTCCATGCAGGCTTTTGTACTTATCCTGGGTGGCATAGAAGGCATTGTTTAAAATATTCAAAATAACCCTGCCAACATCTTGTGGTATTATATTCAACTTGGGGATATCGTCATCAAAATTTGTTTCTATGGATGCATTGAAGGTTTTATCCTTAGCTCTTAAACCATGGTATGCCAAGCGAACATATTCATCCACCAATGTATTGATATCTGTTTCTTCCTTTTCCCCTTTATTGGTGCGGCTATGTTGCAGCATTCCCTTTACAATGCCATCTGCTCGTTTACCATGATGGTTAATCTTTTCAAGGTTTTGTATAACATCTTCAGCGATTTCCTTGACATCATCCAAATTCCCTTCTTCCAGTTCCTCTTTCATTTCTTCAAGCAGTTCCTTACTAACCTCACTGAAGTTGTTTACAAAGTTCAATGGGTTTTGTATCTCATGGGCGATACCAGCGGTAAGTTCACCAAGGCTTGCCATTTTTTCAGATTGAATCAATTGGGCTTGGGTGGCTTTGAGCTCTTCCAAAGATTGTTTTAAAGCATTATTGGATTCTTCAATAGCTTTTCGTTTTTGGTCTAGTTCCTCAATGGTTTCTTCCAAAAGAATAGCTGTTGTCCGCTTAACTTTCTCGGTACGCTCAAGTTTAAATTCTGAAATGGTAAGATCTGAATCTACTTTTTTTATAGCCTTTATAAGCAATTCCTTTTCCTCAGAAGCAATAGAATCACTTTTTTGAACCCAATTTAATATGTGCTCTAATTGGCTATGCATGATTTTCTTTTAAAGCTACCCAACAGCAGGCACCGGAATGAAGGTTTTGTTTTCCATTTAAAGCCCTGCCGTATTCCCCATACGTAAAAAATCCGGCCATTGGAGCACTCCATAGAGCAGCTAAACCTTCATTTTCTTGAGTTGCAAATGGTCCAAGAATTGGAGCACGACCAGCACATGAAAATACTAATAGTGCATCAGCCGTATCATCTGCTGAATTTTTTAAATGGTCAGCTTTTTCCAATATGTCTTCGACTATGTCAAAATCTGGAGGCATGGTAAACCAAAATTTAGAACCTTCGGGCATTTCCATATCCATAACCAGGGCATGTTTTTCATAATCTATTTTCATTGGGGTTTTTAAAATGGTTTCTCCATTTTCTCGTTCTACTATAAAGGGGAATTCAAACGACAGTTCCTCAAATAAATCGAAATTCTTATCATTTAATTTTTCTTCTTTGCCTAGGTATCGGAAGTACATATCCACAGCAGATTTACCTTCAACCTCATATAACAGATTTCCTGCACTTTTGGTTACTGTCCTAGAAATACCCATGGGTTTCCAACCTGTAATAGCCATGCCTCGAAGAGATATGACATCGGCATCTAGAACGAGGGCAATAATACCATTTCTACTTTCATAAGAATTTGTAAACACATAAGTGGCTTCCAATTGCCAATCATCTCCGGCCATCCCGCCAATAAAAATTTTATCTGAACCCAAAAATTTCTCAAAGGATTTAACCATGTCTTCGCCATTAAACATCTCAAAGTTTTCATTGATACCAGTGCTGCACACGATAAGGGACGGGTTTTTAAACTTTTTAAGGGCAGCATCTGAAATTTCTTTAATTGCATGCTCCATTGTATTTTCTCCTATGTCTCCCAAAACGATTTTATAGGTTTCGGAGGAGAGTTCTAGGAGCAAACCCGCAGCTCCACCTTCGGATTGTATACCATTAACAAATTCTCCACAGGAAGTGGCGCCAAACAGCTCAATATCCATTTTGCTAAAAATGTCCGTTATGGTCTTCCGATCCTGTTTCACAGAAATGAACATTATGGCAACGTTAGGTTTAAAACCATCCTTCATTGACATTTTTAAGGCATTCTCAATTTCATTTACAGAATTTCCGTGGATCGATTTTGCTTTCATAGAACCGGATTAAAAGAGTGTTTTGTAAAGGGGGTTAAATACCTTTCATTGAATATAAATAGGTAGTTTATGTAAAGCTTTTGATTCATTAAATTTTAACTAATCAATAATCCCTGTTAATAAGGTTACCCCACCTGTGGCAAAATTGGCTAAATCATTTGCTATAGCTTGTCCTTCTGGCGACCCCAATGTACTCTGAAGTGCATCCACGTCTTTAAACCAAAATTCGGCAAGACGATAATATTCTGGACGTGATCCATCTGCAGCATTCAGAAATTTGGTGAATTCCATTTTTTCATGGCCCTTAAGCACATCTACCAAAGCCATATGTTGATTATTGTAATACTCTTCAAAGGCATTCTCGTCCGTTGGGTGTCCGTATAGTGCAGTTAGTTTAATCATAGTTATTTGGTTTAATTTATTTCTTTTAAGGCCACACAACAAGTGGTTAGGTTATGCATTTCTAAATTTCCTCCGGTTGCCCTACCTAATTCAGCATTGCTAAACATGCCAGCCATGGGGACATCCCATACCTCTTTAATACCTTCAAGTTCTTTATTCATTAATGGTCCCAAAGACAGTATTCTACCGGCACAACTAAAAACAACGATGGCATCAGCTTCAGGCATCTCATTGTCTTTGAGTTTTTTAACCCCTTGAACAACCTTATCCATTACATCAAAATCGGGAGGTAATGAAAACCGCACTTTTGAGCCTTGTGGTACTGAACCACTTGTGTAAAATGAGCGATCCGACCAATCTACCACCAAACCTGGTCGCATAATGGGATCACCTTTTTCCCTCTGCAATTGCAACGGAAAATTGGCAGCAATTTCTACTAAGATGTTTTGGTTTTCAGGAGTAGGATTTTCAATTCCACCATATTTGGCAGTAAGGTCTAAAACAGGTGTATCGTCTACTGTATACACATGGTTGCCTTCACTTTTGGTGACGATTTTCTCAGTCCCAACAGCCTTCCAACCACAGGTTGCAATACCTTTTACTTTTATTTTAGCTTCGTCTAGGGCAATGCAAATGATTGCATTTTCACTATCATTCTCATTAGTAAATACAAAGGTTTCGGTAAAGGCGTAATCGTCGCCAGCCCCACCTCCAAAAGCGTTCACATCCTCTCCAACTACTTCAGCGATTCCGTTCAACACCTCTTCGCCGTTGGCAGCAACGTTACTAATACCAATTAAAAATGCAGGTTTAGAAAATTTGTCATTTGCTTTTTCAGCAATGGATTTTGCTACCTTATAATACTGCTGGTCGGTGAATTCTTCAAAATACACGTGGAATGCCTCCTTGTCTAAATCTAACAATAATATGGCCGCAGAGAATTTTTCAGGAGTTTCATCAATAAATTCACCATTGGTGGTACAACCAAAAACAATAATATCCTTTTCATCCAACAAATTGGTTATAGCCTTTCTGTCTTGACTTTTTGAAATAAAAGCAATAGCTAGGGAAGGGGTAAACCCATCTTCCAAAGCATGTTCCAAATTGGATGCAATTTCAGCGGTGCTAAAGCCATGTATTGATTTTGCTTTCATCTATGTTGTTTCAAAAGTTATAGGTTGATTATCCATCATTAGATTTTTTATTTTCAGGAATTTCAATTTGAAATGTGGTTCCTTCATTTTCCTTTGTGTCTAAGGTTATTATGCCATTATGTGCCTTAATTATATCGTATGATAGAGAAAGGCCTAATCCGGTACCATGACCAGCAGATTTGGTCGTAAAAAATGGCTGGAATATTTTATCTTGAACGGTCTGTGGTATGCCATTACCATTATCCTGAATCTTGATTTTGATTTTACCATCCTCTTTCTCTGTACTAATTTTTACCTTGGGAACAAAGTTGCCATTGAGTATTTTGCCCTTTTCCTGAACGGCATAAAATGCATTATTCAGCAAATTCAAAATAACCCTACCAATATCTTGTGGCACAATTTCAACTTTCTTAATGCTAGGGTCGAATTCCGTTTCCATAGTGGCGTTAAAAGATTTGTCTTTGGCCCTAAGACCATGGTAGGAAAGCCGTAAATATTCATCGCACAAGGCGTTGATGTCTGTGAATTCTTTCTGGCCGCTATGGTTACGGCTATGCATCAACATACCTTTTACGATAGAGTCGGCCCGTTTTCCATGGTGGATTATTTTGTCCTCATTATTTTTTATATCGGTGGATATTTCAAAGGCCTCATCCATACGCCCCTTTTTTATTTCATCTTGAAGCTCGTCTATGAGTTCTTTATTTATTTCAGAAAAGTTGTTGACGAAGTTTAATGGGTTCTGAATTTCATGTGCGATACCAGCGGTTAATTCACCTAAAGAAGCCATTTTCTCAGATTGGATTAACTGATTTTGAGTTTCCTTTAATTGGTTGATTTTTCGTCTTAATTCAGTAGTCCTCAGTGATACTTTTTCTTCAAGCAATCTATTTTCTCTCTTAAGCCATTGTGATCGGTATTGAATGATACGCCATAAAATGGCACTGCCAACTAAGGCAAATAGGAGGTAGGCCCACCATGTTTGCCACCAATATGGTAGAATGGTAAAATTGAATTCCGCAGGTTTACTCCAAATATTATTGTCATTTTTTGCAGCAACTTTAAAAGTGTAGTTGCCCGCGGGTAAGTCCCGATAATTTTCAGTTGTCGTCTCTTTTGTAATCGGTGACCATGTCTTGTCAAGTCCTTCAAGGAAATACGTAAATGATATTTTGTCTTGGTTTTTATATTGAAGCCCCATATAATCAAAACTGATAAAGTTTTTATCAGGCTTTAATTCTAAATTTTTTGGCAAGTTATAAGGGCCTTCAACACCAGCGAAAGTCATTTCGGAAGTGGAGGGTTTTTCCTCTGAATTACCTCCAGCCGAATAAAGAATATCTTTTTCATTTGTCGACAATATTTTATCGTTTTCAGTTAGTTTCCATAGACTGTCTGTGTTTGTGGTGAATTTGGCTTCTTTATCAAATATTTTAAAACCTGTTATAAAAGCATTTGGTGGGACGGTATCATTAGTTGGAAGTTCTATTACCGTGAGTATTTGACTTTCCACCCCAGCCCATAATCTACCCTTTTTATCAAAACTTATGCTATTTTGAGAAACGTCGACGTAATTTAAGCCTTGTTCATAACCAATAGATTTTAAAGTCCATTGATTACTGTCATTTTCTTTATTTGGGATATAACTTATTCTAGTAAATCCTTTTGAAGAACCAGCATAAATGTCATTCCCGTTCGTTTTAATAGAATAGATATCGTTTGCTGGAAGTCCTTGATCTTTTGTGAAAGTTATGGATGACTTGTCTTGAATATTCAACTTTTGAACGCCTCTTTGGGTACCAAGCCAAATGTCATTGTCGTTTGAAGTGATACAAGATGTTTGGTTTGTTAATAATCCAGTTTCACCTTTTACCCATGAAAGCGTTTTAAAGTCTTCACTAATAATTGCTACACCTTCCTCTCGTGTAGCAATCCAGATTCGATTTTTGCTGTCTATTGTGATGCCATCTACCCAATAAGTAGTACTAGCGTTATTTAATTCAAATTTTTTAAGAGTATTGTCATTTTCATTCAATAGGTAAATTTCCCCACCAAATGATCCCAAAACAAATTCATTAGGATTTATTTCTAATATTTCACTTATGTTAAAATCGTCATTAAAAAATCGACTATCTAATAAATGCTGAATCGTCCCATTTTGTTGGTCAATAATATTAATCCCTTCAAAGGTGCTATAAGACCAAATTCGATTATTAGAATCTTCCATTAAGCCTGTAGCCCTAGCCGCTATAAGGCCATCATTTGGTGATAGGTGTTGAACATTACCGGTATTAGGGTTATAGATGTCAATTCCATTGTAAGTTCCAATCCAAACTTTTCCCGTGTAATCTTCCAATGTGCCCCATACATTTCCATCTTCTAAGCCATTAGTGGCATTAAAATTTCCAGGTCTATACCCATATCTATCCAAATAATAAATCCCACCACCATTGACATTAGAAAACCAAATGAGACCGTTATTGCCCTCTACTATATTGTAAATTATGGCTGATTGCTGCCCTCCTAACTTAAAATTTTCAAATAGGTTTTGATCTAAATTAAGGGAGAATAGATTTCCTTGAAATGTACCTAACCAATAGTTGTCTTCATGGTCTTGGATAATTCTAATTATTCCTCCAAAATTATCGTTTATGTTATCCCGTGTATAAAAGGTAATTGAAGTTTTATTCGGGTTTAAAATATATAGCCCATCATTATGGCCAATAAATAAATTTCCTTTATTATCCCTTAAAAAGCTACTGCCTCCACTAATAGGGTACTTTGAGTCTTTGTTAATAACGGTATTCGAGCCTTTTTCAAAGTTTAGGATATTTATACCCTGCCTGGTATTTATCCAAACATTGTTTTCTGCATCAACATCAATATTCAAAATTCCATTGTCTTGTAAACCTTGATCTACCGAAAATAATTTTGCTTCTTTATTATCTAAATCGATAATTTTTAGACCAGTAAACCATCCACCGGCCCAAATTTTACCTTGGTTATCTTCAAAAATTGTGTAGGTTCTATCTCCTGCAGGAAATAAGCCTACAAACACATGGATTAGTTTTGCTTCAAAATCTATAAAAGTTAGATCGTTATTATCACCTACCCAAAGTCTACCTTTAGAATCTTCAAAAATTGACTGGACATTGCTAAATTGAAACCCTTGTTCTATACCATAAATTTCTAATTGGTTAGAATCATATTTTACAATCGAACTTGTTCCACCAAACCATATATAGTTATTCTTGTCTTTAAAAACAGTAGTTACACTTCCTTGTAGTCCAAAAGATGTTTCGAGATTATAAATACCTCTTGAATTTTGGAAAGAAACTGTAGTTGGGCCAGCCTTTTCAACTGTAGGTGCCCCTAATTTTTTTACTTTAATTTTCAATTCTTGGGTGGGTAAGCTTCCATAGTCGAACTTGGAAGAAGTTAAGTTGTTCCAATTAAGTACCTCTGTTGTTGGGACACCCTTGATAGAATGGACATTGTCTATATCAATTGGCTTTGAAGGCAAAGTTGCCATATCGAACTTAATTTTAGGAATCTTTTCTAGGCCAGGGTAATCAATAGTTTGCCATTTGATAGAGTCTGATTCAGTAATGCTATAATCAAAAGTTTTTGGTTGTTCATACTCCGATGCCATATACGGCAATGGTGGTGCTTTTGTGGTTTGCTTACATGCAGTTATTGAAATAATGGCAAGTGCTATTACTATTTTAATAGTACACGAAATGATATTAGTTGACTTATTCACAATTCAAAAGAG
Organism: Aegicerativicinus sediminis; assembly: GCF_015476115.1. GTDB lineage: Bacteria > Bacteroidota > Bacteroidia > Flavobacteriales > Flavobacteriaceae > Aegicerativicinus > Aegicerativicinus sediminis. The sequence goes on from NZ_CP064295.1 coordinate 2,819,175, forward strand.
GAATTAACTGTTGTTATATATTAGATGTTTCAGTTGTTACATATTATGTTGGTAATCGGTTTGGGACCACATGCTATTTATCAGGATCAGGGGGAGAAAAGAGAGAATAAATTCATATAACCTATTAAAAGCCATATAAATAGATATTTCGTGGACAGCGAACTAATTGTAAAATGGGGAGAAAAAAAGTCGACTTAAATATTCCTGCCACTATTGTTAATATAAAGCTGTTAGTTAAATGCGGTAGGGTAATAGTAGCGTTTGGAAGCTGTAGGAATTGGTTAGGAATGTACTGCCCATCCGCATCCTAGCGATGAAGTTATCAAAAAATTATTAAAAAACAGTAATGCTTTTTGCTCTAAATGATGTGTAATACTGTTAAAATTGATTTTAATCCTGAGGGATGGAGTGGTGGGGAAAGGGGATTTTTACCTTAATAGTTTAGGGACATTCTTTACGGTCCATCTTAAAACCGTCTAAATTGATATCATCTAAACCTCTGTTGTCAAAAGGATATTCTAAATCGTTTTGAATGTTATAAAGAGAAACCAAAATAAATTGGGTGACCATAACAATAGCAAAACTTATAAAATGAGGTGTATTTCCTCCAACATTATTTATGATTACTGGTGCATAAATTAGGGGAAATAGAAAAATAAAAATCAGGCAATATGCTCTAAGGCTCCTCGGAGTTCGATGTGTGTTTATAGCATGAAGATTATCAATTGCCTCTTGAAGATCATTTAAATAGCGCAATACCCGGTCTTTACTTTTTGCGGAAAGAGATTCTTTGTAATTAGATATAAATTGTTCTATATAATCTACAGTGTCGTCTAATTCGTTTAATTCGGTAGTGTTGTTTTTTAGATGCTCTAAAGTGTGAGTGCTAATATTGCATAGGAGCTGCTTCATTTCAGACTTATGCTCAGCAGAAAGCCGTACATCGCTATTTATATAATTGTTTACTGTTTTTAATGAACTTCTAAATTGACTTAAATGTTCCAAAGCCTTTTCCCTACGTCTAAAGGAGCCACGGATGCTAAAAACCAATGGAAATACAATTGCGATACTTAATAAGGTGAGGTCTACATTGAACACCAAATTGTATTCGTAACAGAAGTAAGTCGTTAAAAAAGAAAAGATTAAAACGACCCACGTCCTAAAATTTATTATGGAAAAATAGAGATTTATGGTTAGTTTTTCTTAAATTAAGCATTATAAAGCTAACCTTATTCCCGTGAAAAAGCAAGTAACCAACTTATTATTGCTGCTTTTTTTAGTGGTTTATCAAATTTCATACCCCCAAAATGATTTAAAAACCGCTGAAGAGAGCAAGATTTCTCCATTGTTTCAATCAGATGCTATTCTTCCTATCGAGTTATCTTATTCTATAAAAGATCTCAAGAAAGAGACCAATGATAGTACATATGTCGATTCCAAGCTTAAATATTTCTCTGATGATGAATGGAAAACGTTAGATGTTGAGATGCGTGTTAGGGGGAATTTTAGATTGAGGGAATGTTACTTTCCTCCAGTAAAGTTGAAAATTAAGAAGGCGCAACGCAAAAACACCATTTTTGAAGAAGATAAAAAGCTTAAGGTTGTTATGCCTTGTTTGAAGGAGAAAGGCAATAGTGATGACGTCATCAAAGAATTTTTAGCTTATAAAATCTATGAGCTAATAAGTCCATACCATTTTAATACTCGGTTAGTTGATATAAAGTTGATTGAAGAGGTTAGGAATAAGGTTAAGGAATACGAGATAAAAGGTTTTTTAATTGAAGATTTTGACAATGTACTCGATCGTTTTGGTGGTAAGGAGGTAAAACGTAAGGTACATCCGATGGCTCAAGAGAATTTAAACTGTGTTCGGAACGAATTTTTCCAGTTTATGATTGGAAATACCGATTTTTCTACTGCCTATAGCCATAATCAAAAACTTATGTACTTAGATGGTCCCGTTATTCCAATACCTTACGATTTTGATTTGTGTGGACTAGTTGATCCAAGTTATGGCGTTGTTTCTTTGGTTGGCAAAGAACCTTTGCCAATTGAAAATGTCACCGAACGCTATTACCGTGGATTTAAACGAGGGAATGTTTATTTAGAGCAAGTGCGTAAAGAATTTTTGGAAAAGAGGGCTGAGGTTTTTGCGACCATGGAACAGTACAAAACTTATTTCGAAAATGAGCAGAGCTATGGAAGAGCCAAAGATTTTATAATTGGATTTTATAACATATTAGCTAACGATAACGATTTTAATAATCTAATAGTTGCGAGGGCAAGAGATAATTAACAAGTCATTCAAAAATTTCCATTAAAGGTTTTCCTTTTACTGATTCAGACATTTTAACTTTCAAAATTTTAGCCAAAGTTGGTGCTATATCCGTAGGCGCTACCTGTTCTGCCGAAGTGCCTTTTTTTATGCCTTTACCGAACCAGATTAATGGTACATGGGTATCATATTCATAAGGTGATCCATGCACAGATCCTTTTACATCTTCAATATTTAAAACTCGACGGATGGTTTGAATGGTTCCATGATCATAGACAACCATAACGTCTCCTGATCGGTCTGGATAAAATCCATTTTGAATCATATTTTCAACTTTACCCTCAAATTTTCCTTTGTTCAAATTGCCTGCTGGAATAGCGTAGGCAATTCCATCTAAAGTTAAAAGGTAATTTGCAACCTCCTTTTGAATTTTAGACAAGTCTAAATTTTCATGTTCAATTAATTCCCGGCGCAGGAATAGGTTTTCTGTTTCAAAATATTCTACCCAAGGCTTTAACCCATAAGTTTTGGCCAAATGATAATTTATACTGTCTTGGTAAACCCTATTTGATATTACACCTGTGGGTTCGCCTAAGGCTGCAAGTTGAGATGCAGGAGGTCCTGCGCCATGGTCTGAGGTAATAAATGCCGTATAATTTTCTTGACCAAAATTATCATCCAGGTAATCTAGTAATTTTTCTATTTCCTTATCTAACCGAATCATAACATCTTCCATTTCCACAGATTGTGGTCCGAAGGTATGTCCTATGACATCTGTTACTGAATAACTTATGCAAAACAGATCGGTATCCTTGTCCTTGCCTAATTTTTCCTCTTCAATGGCTTGGATTCCAAATTCTGTTAACATTGAGTTGCCGGCTGGAGAAATTAGTAAGAGCTGATATTCGGCATTTTGTTGCCTATATACTTCTCGTAACTCTGGAAAATTGTAAGGGAAAGTTGGTGTGGGTTTGCCTCCTATTGCTCTTTCGAAAGAATTGTCATCTGGCGCACTTTCTGTATAACTTTCTATAGGGTAAACTGTGTTCCAAACTGAGTCTAATGCCTTGCTGGCCCTTCCATCTTCATTGAATTTTTCTACCCATTTTGGCACCTCTTCAAAATAAAAAGAACTACTAACAAAATTTCCCGGACTAAAATGCCAGTCGTACCAATAAGCAGCATCTGCCATTTTTCCACCTGGCAATATGGCTGCTCTATCTTTTAAAGAAACACTGACAACTTTTGAATTTTCATTCGATTTTTTAAGTTCATCACCTATGGTCGAAACCATTAGATAATTGGGTGAAGAACCAACAATATCGTCACGTTCTATACCTAATAATCGTACTTGCGGATCACGTACGTTATCATTTAGATTCTTTATTTCACGACTATACCACGTATTATTGATGATGCCATGATCGCTTGGTGTTGTTCCGGTATAAATACTGGCGTGTCCGGCAGCAGTTACTGTAGGTATATAATTAAAGTTGTGGTTTTCAAAATTGAAACCCTCATTGATCAGCCGGTTAAACCCTTTTTCTCCGTATTTGGATTTGAATTTATGCAACAGGCCGTAACCCATTTGGTCGACAACTATACCAACTACAATTTTTGGGTTGTCGTTTAACTTGGATTGCGAAAAAGCGGAAAAACTGTTAAGAGAAAAAATTATGGCTGCAAGGAGGCAATTTTGAAGATATTTCTGGAACATGTAAAATGGAATTTTAGTAAAGATAAAGCCTTTCAGGATTATTGTTAAACAATTAAGAAATCCTTATAAAACTATGTCGGTAGTTTTGGAAAAACTTTACCCATTCTGATATTTATTTTTATCTGGTTAAGTCAATTTCCGCTTCTTAATTCTTCGTCTACCATTTTTATTATTTGAAGGTTATACTTTCTAACCATCCCCAGTTCCTTAACAGCTTCAGAAGTTCTTGTTAACCTATCCGAAATATAATCCTCAAACAAGGGATCATTGATTAAACCAATATAATCTGATTCAAATTTACTTTCTCCTAAAATTTTTGACTCGGTTCCCCGATAATCCACATTCCTAACATAAGCCCCTATAACAGGCTTTGCTTCAAGCCGAGTCATCAAGGTTCGATCTTCATTTTCCTTTGCATCTGCAACTAAGTCTTGCCAAGAGAATAGCATATTAACCAAGGTGTCATTTTCTATAAGGTTTATATCCCCTGATGACATGCCAGATCGCAAGGCTCCATTCTGGGGGTCAAAAGTCCAAATCCAACTGGTATTTTGTATTAACCACCTCATAGAATCACGGTTTTGTAATAAGGGGTCAGTTGGTTGAAGCTTTAAGGCTTTATAGGAACTTTCTATTACTTTTTTATCATAAAGTAATACACTGTCGAGTTGCACTAAATTCAGTTCGAATTCAGATTTTAAGGCGTATAATAAGGCTGTTTTTCGTTTTTCTGATTTGCGGTTCTCATTCCAATTATTCACTTGGAGGGCGATCAGTATACCAATAACCACTAGAAGAATCTCTCCTATGCCATATTTAATATATCGCTTGGTTTTATTAGATTCAATAAGGTCTTTCCTCAGTTTTCTAAATATTGAAATCATTTAGGTTTACATTAATAGTTTTCTAAGACCTTATCAATCTCTGAAATTAAATCTTGAATTGTGTCTTTTCGATTTTCGAAATATTCCATTATCCTCGATTTTCGATATAAATCTAGCTTCAGTTCGTTCCTCACATAAATCCTTGTTAGTATATCAAGCATTCTCTTTCGGTTTGTTTGGCTGTCTAAAACCATTGGGATTTCCTGTGGATTTTCATATCCATAATTTCGAATGTCAATTTCGAAATTGGTTTCATCTGAAAAAATAAATTCAGCTTTACTTCTAGACGAATTGAGGTCCCAGGAATTCATTAATTCCGTTCTTTGTAATAGCGTGTTATAATAGTTATAAATCTTGTCGGAAAGAGGTTCGTCATTGGAAATTTGGGTGATGCCACCATTAGTGATTTTTTCAAAAGTGGTGTGATTTGTTTCAAAACGGAAATAACGCGTGTCAAGTAATTTTTCCAAACTATCTGTGGGAAATGCAGAATAATCTGTTGTGGTTAAAAATGTTTTATGAAGATTAATATATTCTCTGATAAGTTTTAGGTTTTCTTGGCTATTTTCAATATCGATTTTTAAATCTTTCTGAATGTTCTTTAGGAAAGATTGCATCCTTTCATCATATTTCCTCTGATCACTCCAATTGTTGATTTGAAGTGCAATTAAAATCCCAATAACAACCAGCACAATTTCACCTATGGCATATTTTAGATATTTGGAAGTTTTGTTTTCCATAATCAAGGTTTTTCGAATATTGCGAAAGAATTTTAGCATGTTGATTTCAATAGGTTTTTATTGTGAAATTCCTATCTGTGTCTGTTTATTTCTTTTTCAATAAGGTTTTTCAAATCTGTTATTTCCTTATTAAGAGATTCTCGATCTTCTACAACATCTAATGTCATTCTTAATTTTATTGACAGTAGATTTCTGATGCGTTGATTTTTGAGTAAGGAACCATAATCATTTATAGGCTCTTGAGAAATGTCAATTTCCTTTAATTCCAATTTTAGGAAGCGTACAAAATTGATATCATTTTCCGCTATGTCATCAATTCTGGTTTGGTGGACAATTAATCTGTCATCCAACATGCCTTTTAACTCCTCCAAACTCCTTTCCAAAAGCGTGAATTTTTCTGTAATTTCCTGATTTCTTATAAGCCCTATTTTATTGTTGTTTTTGAGATTTGTATAGGTGTTTAGTATAGGTATATCTGGTCCTATATTCCATAACGCTTTACTAAATGTGGAGTCGGAAATGGTATCTAAATTTATATAAGTTCCGTCTTTAGACCAACCTAAGACACCTATAAGTCGAGAAACATTGGCTTTTTCAACAGACATCTGATAATCTGATTGTTTTAGGGCTGACTGCAAATTGTCATTTAGGCTGTTAAGAATAAATAGTTCTTCTGCGGTATTTTTTCTGTCATCATTTAGATTGTTAAGCTGTAAGGCAATTAAAATCCCTATTACTACCAATACGATTTCTCCGATGGCATATTTAATATATCTTGAAGTTTGGTTATCCATAATTAAAGATTGGCGTATAGATCTAAAGAATTTAATCATACTCAAACCGATTTATTTCTTTATTAATTTCTTTGATAACATGAGAGTTGATCTTACACAATAGATCCACACGAACCCTAAAAGCATAGGCATAGGTTAATTCAGAATTTGTTAATCTTAAAAATTCGTCTGTCTTAAAAGCCTTAAAAGCTAGCTGCACATCTTTTGGTTCTAATTGAAAACTATGCCTTGAGTCATATGGAGAAAAGGAATTGATAAAAGTTGCATATTCTGTTCTTAGGTTGCCCAAATAAAGTTTGGTGTTCTCAACCATTTGGTAATAATATAGAATAGATTGTTTAAGATTTTCATTACTCAATAAACGTAAATTACCAGTACTAATCATATCGTCGTAGGTGCTTTTGGACTCTACCATTGATGCTCGGCTACCAACTCCACCATAGCCCATATTGTCAATAAATGCAAGTGAATCTTTTATTTCTATCCCTTGATGGATATATTTTCTAGCTTGAAGAAGAACCTCAATTTTTTTCGGATAGGTATCTGAAAAGTATGCTAAGCTGCTTGAATCGTTTTTAAAGTCTCTTAAAAAATTCTCGAGGTATTGCTTTTCAAGTAATCTATCATTTTTGTAGGAACTCCAATTATTGATCTGTAGAGCTATTAAAATACCTATGACTACCAATACTATTTCACCTATTGCATATATGAAATATTTAGAAATTTTGTTTTTTAGTAAAGTATCTAGTCGGTATTTATTCCATATTTTACTCATCTTCCAATCGATTTATTTCGGTGCTTATTGAATTAATTAAGTTATTGCATTCTTCAATAGCAATATCATAATAAGAAATTCCGAACTTGCGTAGGGCTATATTCTCTGCCAGCAAATTTTTAAACTCATCATTGTCGAGCAATCCATCATAATCAATCGGTTTTGCATATTCGTCATTTCCGGGTACCCACGTTTCTGGAAATACCTTTCGAAATAACTTTAAATGGATTGGCAAGGTGACGTTAATATATTCAAGATTCCATTGATTGTTTTCGGAATAAATTAATTGAAATCTTTTTTCAAATAGGCGAACGATTTCTGTGCGTAATTGATCGTTGGAAACAAGGTCTAATCCGGTGGATTTCAATTGTTCAAAGGCAGAAAATTCTATTTCAGGCCTAGAAAACCAAAAATAACTTCCAAAGCTAACATCCAATTCAGGGGTATATGGCTTTCTGTATTCTAAATGTTCGAGTATTATCTCGTTGTAATGCATCCACCGGCTGTCTTCTTCTTGTGCTTGCTGTATGTTCGCTTTGGTTTGGATAAGGGAATTAGATATTTCCCTAAGTTTTTTGATTTCTAGTTTGTGGAACTTTTGATCCTCATTCCAATTATTAATCTGGAGTGCAATAAGAATACCAACGACAACCAAAACTATTTCACCAAGGGCATACTTTAAATATCGGGCATTGTTCTGTTCCATAATTAATGACTGACGGATGGACCTAAAAATTTTTATCATTGTTTAGAGTGGTCATAGTGATTACTTATATAGATAATCAAGGAATTAACATTTGCAAGCAAATCTTCATATCCTTTTTCGAAATAAGAGGCTGTGCTACCAATATATCGGCCTAGCGGAAGTACTCGGTTATCTTCAAAAATGGCATTGTAAACTTTTTTTGAAGGTACTTTAGGGTTTGGGGTTGGGAAAAATTTACGGTGTTCAGTTTCTTCAAAGAGTTCGTATTTCAGTTTACGAAGTTCTAGGCGCACCGGGTTAGCTGAATTGGTAAAATTTATACCAAGTTCTTTGGTGCGGTTATAATAATAATTAAGCATATCTAATAATTCGGGATCCGGAAATTCGGCCAATGTCCCATTGGAGGTTAATAGCTGCCATGTATTGTTTCGATCTATAATAATAGGTGTCGTAGTTAATTCATTGAAGTCGAGTATAAATTCTAAGGAATCCTTAATTATTTTATCCTCCGACTCTAAAACTGGAATTATTCTTTTAGCTGCTTGTTCCTGTTTTTGTAGTGTAGATAGTATTTCTTCTATAATAATTGAATCTTCAACTAAGTCATTTTTAATTGATAAAATATTTGTGTGAAGGCTTTTGGCTTCCTTTTTTTCCTCATTCCAATTATTTATCTGGAGGGCAATTAAGATTCCTGCTACTACAAGGATAATTTCGCCTAAGGCATATAATGAATAATTGAGGAATTTTTTATTCTGAAAAAGTCCATGCCTAATTCTTCGGAAAAAAGAATTCATAGATTCAAAAGGTTGGTTAGTTAGAACTACGCTTGCTTTATTTAAAAAGGCTGGGGACTGAAAGTTAATTAATTAAATTGGAATGTTAATCCAATCAAGGGTTGGTTTTAAGCAAAAATTCCCTCTAATTAATTCGCTTTTTTTGGTTTAAGGAATATGGATTAAGATTTGGTCAATAAGTTGAATGCCCTCATTTAAATAAATAGTACTGCCGAGGTAATTATCTTGGGTTAGTTTTAGGAAATTCTTTTTTTCTAAATCATTTTGGAATATGGAAGCATCCCTTAACTTCACAAACTCTTTGAATTTAAAGCTGACCATATTCTTTTCAAGAAATTCTAGCCAATAGTCGCCAAAAACATTTTCTATATCTCCAACGGCTTTTATAATATGTGTTGCCTTATCATCGTAAAACCGACCTAGTAAAAAAACAAGATATTTATTTTCTATAATATCCAATCCTTTAGACTTCAACACTTCATAGGCATTGGTTAAAGGTTGAAAACGATCAAATTGGATGATATTCCCTAGCCAATATTTTATACTGTCCGGATATTTCCTAGTAATTTTGTTGTCTAGGATGTTATCTATTGAGGCCATTGCCTTTAATCCATTTTGTTTAATTCCTTCAAGGTTGGCTTTATCCTCCAATAAATTGATTTTGATTTGTTCTAAAATCTGTCTTTGGAGGGCATCGTTTTTTCGTGTTTCATTCCAGTTATTTACCTGTAATGCAATCAAAATACCAAGGACCACCAAGATAATTTCCCCAAGGGCGTATTTAAGGTATTTAGATGTTTTGGGTTCCATAAGTGATGATTGACGGATATTTCTAAAAAAGCTTATCATCTCAATTCTTGGTCAACCATACTTAATATTCGGTCAATTTCGTGGCCAAGTAGCTCATAGTTTTCGATGATATAATTGACTCCTCTGTATATTCTGAAAACCACATTTTCAAATTCCGGATTTTTTAGAATATCTAAAGGATTCCTGTCAAAAGTACTACCAGATTTATAATTCAAATATTTTAATCTGATGGGTTCTAGAAAAGTGTCTCCATATTTCATAAGGCGACTTTCGTCCTCTTTTACATCTTGAACTTCTCCAGACCATTTAGAAAGTATTAGCCGTAAGCTGTCATTTTTTATCAAATTAAGTTGCCCTGAACTTATAAGATTATTAAGTGCGCCATTAGATGGGTCGTAGGTGGAATATGCAGTTAGTCCTAAGGTTTTATATGTTAAATCATTTTGATTTAATTGTGTTGGATCTGAATTAAAAAAAGTTAGTAAGCTATCAGCTCTATTTTTAAGTCGACCGGCCTTTTCAATATTTCTATTGAGTTCGTGCTTGTTATAGGTGAACTCTGATTTTAATAGGTTGAGAATGACCTGCTCTTGTTTGTTTAATTGGCGATCGGTATTCCAATTGTTAATCTGCAAGGCAATTAAAATACCGATAACTACTAGGATTATTTCCCCAATGGCGTATTTAAGATATTTGGAGGTTTTGTTTTCCATTAGTAACGTCTGACGAATATTTCTGAAGAATTTTATCATGTTTAAAACCTTCCTTTGGAAAGTGCGGAACCTAAGACCAAATTACTCTTCGTAGGTTTCACACAGGTCAATAATTGTTGTTAGTTTAACCTTAGCTTCTTTATAGAAGCCAAGAATAAAGTTATTTCTAAATACACAATCTGTTAAACTATTTTCGAATGAAACCATCCTTAGTAATTTTTGATTAGATCCTTCGAATTTAGATGAGCGTAATTGCGCTGACCTATTTGAATTAAGGTTTCTGTAATTCGCATTTTCCACTAAATATTCAAAATAAGTTGTTCCCCGTTGTGTGTAAAAATCTCCCCAATCCAATAAATTACTATAAAAACTTTCCCACTCAATTAAATAGACTTTTAATTCTTCATTGGAGAGATTGGATAATTTTCCGGAATTCTTAATATCACTTAAGGTGTAAAGACTTGGATCCCAAATGGACATTCTCTGGGTAAGACTAATTAAACTATCCACATTTTTTAGGGTGCCATTTTCATAATTGGGACCAGTATGTTCTAATAAGGTATTACCGGCCGAAATGATACTTTGGATGATTTTAATATGGCCTTCAAGATCTGCAAGGTTCTTTTCAAATTCGAATTTAAGGTTGGCAATTGTCGCCTTTTCCTGTTTTAGAATTTTTCTATTCTCGTTCCAATTATTAACCTGCAAAGCGATTAAAATACCGATGACAACGAGTACTATTTCACCTATGGCATATTTTAAATATTTAGCGTTTTTGTTTTCCATAATTAAATTTTGGCGGATGTTTCGGAAGAATTTTATCATAAATCCGAATTATCTTTTAATAATAAAATAGCTTCCTTAGACTGTTCTTTTATAGTTTTACCAAATCGTATGATATAACCATACATTCCAAGTCTGGTGCTAAAATTTAAATGTTGGTGTAACAACCATTTTGCTTTTTCCTCTTTGCTTACAACTAGGCCAATTTTGGTATAGAAATCATCAGGATATCCTAAAACCTTATCCCTTAAATCCATTTGATTTAGAGTTCTTACAATGCTTTTTTCAATTATTATTTGTATTTGATCTTGGGTTTCAAACAGCTCAAACAGTGCATGTTTCTGCTTATCATTCAGTAAATTGGAATTACCTGAAGATTGCATGTCCAAATAGGTATAGTTTACAGGGAAATATCTCATAAAATCCAAATTCACCTGATTTGAACTATCAATTAATTTATCAACTTCAATATTTCCTTGATTGAAATAGGAAAAATAATGTTCTCCTTCCATTTCCATCTCACTGCAAAATTTGATTAAATTATTTACGTTTAAAGTGTCGGCAATTAGATCATTAATAATCTTGTTACGATAGATCTTAGATTTATTAAATTCTTTTCGTTCTTCATTCAAATTGTTGATTTGAAGAGCAATCAAAATCCCTATAACAACCAGAAAAATTTCACCAATGGCGTATTTTAAATATTTGGAGGTTTTATTTTCCATAATTAAGGTTTGACGTATATGTCGAAAAAATTTGATCATTGGGTTGTGCCCATTTGTCCATCAATTAATGCAAGTATGCTATCCAATAATTTCTGGGCATTTATAAGTTCACCCCTGTAATTGTCTAAATAAATGGCATTATTTTCAATCATATTTTCGAACTTCAAATCCAACAACATTGTTCGGTTATCAACATCGAAACCCGACTCAGGGAACTCGATGTCTCTTTCAAACGTCATCATGGCATCTGCGTTTAGCCAACTTCCATGTTCAATAATGTAATTGATAAGACCATCCTGATAATCCCTTAAACCAACGTATCTCGCTTGAACCCTATCAATCAAAGGTTTCCATGAAGAAAGTCTATTTCTTAAATCAACACTTCTGAATATACTCAAGTTACCTGAATTGATAAGGTCATCCAAAAACCCATTTCTTGGATAATAGTAGGGCGAGGTGATCACTTTGTTCACTAAACTGTCAAAATATTGTTCCCTTTCTGGTTTAGGCTTTTTGCCGGTATAATTAAGCATAACCAAACTCGATTGCATGGTTTCTTCCGACTCGTTTATCACATCAAGTAACAATTTTTTGTTATATGTGAAATCCTCTTTAATGTTTACCAAGGCTTCCTGTTCATCAAACTTTAACTTTCTTTGTTCATTCCAATTGTTGATTTGTAAGGCGATAATAATTCCTATTACTACCAGAAAAATTTCCCCAATGGCGTATTTAAGATACTTGGAGGTTTTGTTTTCCATAATTAAACTTTGACGTATTTGACGGAAGAATTTGATCATTTCATTTAATTCTTGAGGTGTTTTTCAAATTCAGCAATCAATTTTTCAGATTCTACACTTAAGTCATCAAACATCTTTCTAGTATATCTAAGCATATTTTTTCGACTTGCAAAAAAATTGGTAGCTTTTAAAAATTGAGGTGAATCAGGATTGGATTTCCAATCACTTATTTCCACGTTTTCCTTGTTTTTGTAACCAGATTCATAAGCAATATCCATACTTTTATACATCTCTAATCTTAATTCCCGAAGTTCGTCTAGCTCTATATTTATTCTTTCAATCTTATCATGTAATTCATTGTAATAGTTCAATATTTTGTCTCGAAGATCTTTTTCGAAAACTTGAAAATTTTGGGAATTTATTAATTCATCAAACGCAGTTTTATTCATCATCGTAATTCCAATAAATGTCGCTGCCTTATTAAATGCTGACTTAATACTGTCTTTGTTAGCATCTACTGTGTTTATTGTATTAAACAAATGGTCAAATGAAGCAATGCGATTGTCATAACCGTTTTGTACGTTAATGTATGTTTCAAGATTAGTTTTTAATTCAGCTATCAGACTTTTAAGATAGACCTGTTTTGTAATTTGATTTTTGCGATGCTCATTCCAATTGTTAATTTGTAGAGCGATTAAAATCCCAATAACAACTAAGACTATTTCACCTATAGCATATTTTAAATATTTAGCGTTTTTGTCTTCCATAATTAACGATTGCCGGATTTGTCTAAAGAATTTAATCATGCTGTATATCTAATTCTTTGTCGATTAGTTGAGTAAGCATTTTAATAACCTCTTTAGCCGACCTGTAGCGCGATTGTTTGTAATTACGATAACGAAATGTTTGGTAAAGCAACTGCCTAAATTTATGGTCTTCTCTAAGCGACTGATTATCTAATGGTAAATAGCCCATCGTATAATATCTTTTAACGCCATTTTCTTCGAATGTTATTGGATACTTATCTTCATCCCGAAATATTCTTCCGCTCACAGTATCATTGTCATAAACCTTATTGTATTGAAATGTATAATCGCTATTAAGTTTAAAATGTTCTAAATAATAAGAGTTGAAGGTCTCTGTAATATCCGGTGTAAAGCTATTGCCCTTGCTTAAGCGTGGAAAAAGAGATTCAAATAAAGATTGTACTAGGTTACGTATGGTGTCGTTTTCAATAATATCCAGACCTTCTTCTTTTATTCTGCTATATACCGCTTCCTTTGGATAAATATATTCATCTTGGGTTACGAAATGAAAGTCAAAAGCCAGGCTATCATTGTAATCAATTTTACCATCTAAATAATCCATTATATTAAAATGACTGTTTCGACCTTGGCTCAAAACATTATAATCTGTATACATATCTCCGTAAACTGTAAGAACTTCCGATTTTAGCTGTTCAAGTAATACATGTTCCAATTGTTTGCGTTTTCGCTCTTGGTTCCAGATATTGATTTGTAAGGCTAATAAAATTCCTATTACAACCAATACTATTTCACCAATTGCATATTTTAAATAGCGAGAAGTTTTGTTTTCCATGATTAACGATTGCCGGATATTTCGGAAGAATTTGATCATTTTGATTTTTTTATTTCTTTATCTATCATTTCCATCAGGTTTTTTCTGCTATTAGCAAATCCTCCAAAATAGAATATTTGGGCTTTTCTATTGGCAATCAGGGTCCTTAAAATATGTTTGTAAGTGTTGTTTGTTTTTAAAGCATCATAGTTTATTGGATGCATAGGACCACGAAAATCATAGGACTCAAACAAAGTTGACAAAGCAGGAGAGACTGTATTATAAAAATATAATTCTTGCCGATTGCTTAAAATTGTCAACCATTGTATATCGTATGCACCTCTCAACCCATCTTTTATAGAATCATTTTTAATTAATTGCATTCCATATTCCTTCAAGCTTTCATAAGAGGCGTTATTAATAGAAGGATAGAACCACTCTAGTGATTTCGAGAAATGAATATCGAGAGAATCATTATATGGTAAATTATTTTCTAGGTGTTGTAATATTACTTCGCAAGAAGTGATAGCTCCTTTATTTACTCTAACGGCCCTATTTAGTTGCTGGATATTTTGAGAAAGTCCGTTTTGTAATTCGATAAGCATTTTGGCTTCAAAAGCATTTTCTTTTCGATGCTCATTCCAATTGTTAATTTGTAAGGCTATTAAAATACCTACAACTACGAGTACAATTTCACCAATTGCATATTTTAAATAGCGAGAAGTTTTGTTTTCCATGATTAACGATTGACGTATATTTTTAAAGAATTTCATCATTCTAATTCTTGTTTAATCAAGCGAAGCACTCTTTGGGACTCCTTTAAATTCTTATTTAGAAGAACGCCAATAATACTTCGCTGTACTTTCACGGACTTTATCATTGATAAATAGGTTGTATCGTATTTTAAAGCATTATGATCATGTGGTATTAAGGGAATGTCGAATGGTTGGTTGGGATCAAATTTCAATTCGTCATAACTGAAAAGTTCGTCAATCAGGGTTTGTCGATCTGGTTGAAATGATTCAAAGTAAGTCATTTCCTCGAGTAAACTCTTCTGCGATAATTCAAACAATTCTATGATATTGTTTCTTAAAATATCTGAGGAAACTATGTTGAAACCTGCATTTTTTAAACCTTCATATCCTGCCGAGGATAAGGCTAGGTTTGTCCCTGGTTTTCGAGCATTTTGGAAATGTAGGTTCAAAGAATCGGAATAGATTCCATCATGTTCTATGAACGATATTATTATATCGCTAGAGGTATTCCATGAAACTCTCTTTAAGGAATCTTGGACCATGACATTGCAATTGCCCTCCAACGATTTTGACAGTTCGGTTAGCAATTTATTTTGGAGTAGATTGGCTTTTCTGCTTTCATTCCAATTATTGATTTGTAAAGCAATCAAAATACCAATGACAACTAAGACAATTTCTCCAACGGCATATTTTATGTATTTGGAAGTTTTATTTTCCATAATGTGAGATTGACGAATGGTTCTGAAAAACTTAATCATTATTAGTTTTTTCTAGATCGCCATTTTTCCAAAATTTGTTCTTCCTTTTGAATAAAGGAATTTTCATTGTTTAAAATAGAATCACGTCGATCTTGGGATACTGCTTCAGAATACCACCATTCTTTGGTCGCCTCAACAGTTTTAGATAACGGTCTAAACGTTAGTCCAGCCGCAATGGCCTTGCTGTTATCACTCTTAGACATTCCCATATATTCTGGTAACTGAATCACCCATGGTTGAATGGCTATGATTCCATTCTCCCTTAAAAATTCAAGATCATCAATTTGAATATAATTCACGGGTGAATTAAAGCTAGCATGAATGCCATGAACAAAGGCCGCAGTTGTCATGGCAAACCCTGGTCCGGAAGCATTAAATGCACCGGTTATTTTGTTTTCAGCCAAATGAATCATAAATGCCGCCAAGTCCCTCACGTCAATATATTGGACTACTTCATCTGCTTTTCCCGGAATGATGATATTGCCACCCTTTTCGATTCTGGCCACCCAATACGGAAACCTGTCCGTTGTATCACCAGGTCCTACAATGAGTGTTGGCCTTACAAGGATGGTTCTGTTAGCCCCAAAGTTTCGGATGGCAGCCAATTCAGAATTGGCTTTCATTACCCCAAATTCGTAGTTCGCCTTTTCATTTTCATCTGCATTTTTTGGAATTTCAGTCACCATTGATCTGGTTTCGGAGAAATCAGTACCCGTATATGGATAATAAACACTGATGGAAGAGGTATAGAGATATAAGGAGACTTTATCCTTTAAAATCTTTGCAGTATCCTCAGTCCATTTAGCCTTACGACCTGAATTGTCTAGGACTACATCCCAGGTTCTGTTTTTCAGCGCTTCCAAATTATCCTCCCTATCGCCAACCAATTTTTCAACTTTTGAAAATAGTTTTTTATGGAACTTCGGTACTGTTTTACCCCTTGTGAATATGGTTACTTTATGACCTCGTTCTAAAGCATAGGCTATTTGATGTGGGCCAAGGAAACTGGTACCACCCAGAATAAGTATTCTTAGTTTCTCGGTACTTTCAGTTACTGCAAGTAAGTTAAGTGGATTGGCTCTTAGTAGAGGTGTGAGACCTGCGGCAAGTCCCATTCCCAGGAATTTTCGTCTGCTGTTTTTCATATGGTTCGGTATTATACAATTTTGAATGGGTTAGATTCAATTCATAGATTTTTAAAATAAGGTCTATTGTTTTAAGGCTTATTTTAATTCTGTTAGCATTGCTTGTCCTTGGTTACTAATAAATTTATCTTCGATTTAATTCCTCATTGATAAGGTTTTTCAGTTGCACTGCTTTTTCTTTTAGAGTCTCATTGCCACTTTTTTGCATACTAGCCATGCCACTTCTAAAAACAACATTGTTTATCATCATAAGCCTTTTGTTTGGTTCGTTTAAATTAGCATCAACGAGTTCCTTGTGATTGAATTGATCCAATTGCAAAAAACCCATTGGGAAGTATTTTTGAAATTGTTCTTTCATTTCCTTTGAATAGCCTGTTGCAGCATAATCACTGTTGTTGATAATATTTGGAACTATATAATTGTCAATTAAATTGGTGTTATTGTTAATGGTATTGCTGGCAAATCGTTTTACAATTTCATTAAACTCAATGAGCTCTTTTTTTAAGGATTTGTTGCTAATTATGTTTATGTCACCTGAGTTTATAAGTTCTAGAAGAGTAGTGTTGGAATTTACAAATGTCCACCTAACGCTTAAGTCATTCAATTTTGGATAAATGCTATCCATGTTTTTAAACCCTTTATTAAGCTCATAATGCAACATTATGTCTTTGGGGTTTTTAATAATAATAGATTCAAAACTGATGTAGATATCCTGTGATTCGATTTGGGTGATTAAGTCATCCCTTAAATTTTGAAGAAAAATAATCTCTTGTTTGTTTTGCTTTCTTTCTTCATTCCAATTGTTTATTTGAAGAGCAATCAATATCCCGATCACCACTAATACAATTTCGCCAACGGCATACTTTAGATATTTAGATGTTTTGTTTTCAATAATTAGGTTTTGACGGATATGACGAAAGAATTTTATCATTGAAAGTTCTGAATTGCAATTATTCTTTTAATTCTGTATTAATTAACCTCATAATGGTGTCAATTTCCTTTAGCATATCTTGAAAATTAGATACGGATTCTTGTTCGGACACACTCTTCCATCGATGTACTCCCTCATAGACCAAAAGTACCTCTCTCAAATTTTCATCTATTTTCAAAAATTCTTTCATTTTTGGCTGATGCTTAAGCCTATCGATCAAGGTTGTGGACCCTAGCAAAGGGTTTAAGTTTTGAATGATGGCGTTTTTGCCTTCGTTTGTATAATTGGCCCTAATAATTGTGAGCTCTTGTTGACGTTTTAAATCGATTAATCGGTTTCTTATTTCTGATGGAATTAGACTGATATCACCACTGTTTTGGAGTGTTTCTATAGTACTAGAGTTGAACGTAAATGAGGTGGATAAGACCGGAAGCTCAGAGATTTGTTTATAGGCCTCTTCAGGTGTAAGTACAGAATTTTGATAATATGAATTGGTATAGGTCGTAAGATCATTTAAGTAGTTGTTAAATTTTCCAATAATTTGATGCGCAAAACTGACATCCTTGTTTAAATCGTCTAATAACTGCCCATAGTACTCTTGCGTTTTTGCTTCTAACTTCTTTACTTCATTCCAATTGTTTATTTGAAGAGCAATCAATATCCCGATCACCACTAATACAATTTCACCAACGGCATACTTTAAATATTTAGATGTTTTGTTTTCCATAATTAAAGAATGGCGTAGTTGACGGAAAAATTTGATCATTTTTTGGTTGTGGTATTGAAATAATCTATTTATGTAATAATTAGCATTTGGTTTCGATAATTATTAGGGTTCTCTCCACGCATTAAAAACAATTGAAGCTAAACCAGTTAAAGTTATTTTTTTATTCACTTTCTTCTAAATAATTTTCAATATTCTGTTTTAATGCTTTTGTTTCCTCCATAT
This sequence comes from Aegicerativicinus sediminis, assembly GCF_015476115.1. GTDB lineage: Bacteria > Bacteroidota > Bacteroidia > Flavobacteriales > Flavobacteriaceae > Aegicerativicinus > Aegicerativicinus sediminis. The sequence goes on from NZ_CP064295.1 coordinate 2,837,750, forward strand.
CACGTATGCAATTAGCAATCATAGATGACTTCCATCCACTCCTAAATCGAATAAGATTTTCAATAGATTGGTAGTTTTCGTCACCTCTATACTGGGTGGAATTAAAAATTCTGTCTCTAACATGACCATATTTAAAATACCATTCATTGTATATGTTTTGAGTGCTAGACCCTGTATTTGTTATTGCATTTAACCTGACTGGATAAGTAACTTCAAATAGTTCGATGATGTCACGCCTAATCTGGTCATTTTTAATAAGATCAAAGCCAATAGTTTTAATGGTTTCGAATGTTGAAAAAGACAGATTTAAATTATCATTCCAAATTAGAGGAGAAAAAATTTTACTCAATGACTCCGTTGCAGTATTATTTTTAAAATGATTTAGAATGCTATCGGCAAGATGAATTCTTTCAGTTTGAATGGTAATAAACTCTTCAAATAGGGTTAAGTTTTCATCTAAATTATTAGCTAACTCGGCAAGCAATTTTTTTTCTTGGGTATTAATTTTTCTCTGCTCATTTAGGTTATTTATTTGTAAGGCGATTAAAATCCCAATAACTACCAAGAAAATCTCGCCAATGGCATATTTTAGGTACTTAGATGTATTGTTTTGCATGATTAGGGTTTGACGAATATTTCTAAAAAATTTAATCATTTATAATTTCTGAATCTATCAGGTTCAAAATTTTAATAATTCGGTTTCTTAGGGCGTAAGACTGACTGTTGATAATTTTATTGTACAGAATACAGGTGCTGGCGGCACTTTGAAAATCGATCGTATTATCTTTTAAGGACTTAAGAAGGTCCAACTCATTCATTTCAATGTTATAAACTAAGGAAACATCATCATCTAAGGCATGATCTGGGGTGTAACCATTTGTAAGAAGGTAAGACACTGTACTTCTCGCAAAATCTTTTGTCATAAAGAGGGGCAAAATAAAATCCCTGCGTATTTCTTGCCAACTACGTTCCAACTCTTGTACCTGATAAGCATCTGAGGTCCAATTTGAAAGCATCATTGCCAAGCTATCATTTTTAATTATTCTTAATTTACCAGAAACTACCAAGTCGTTCTGTATAGGATCGAAAGTGGGTTCTTGAGTTAGTCTAAACATATAATACAAGAGACTATCCTTAATATATTCTTCGGGGTTGTCGATATAGTGTAGAATACCAGTGCTTGCTAGGGTCATTTTATCGCGCATATAGATTTTTTCATCTAATTGTTCCAGATTCTGTTGGTATTCATTTTTTAATTGGTTCAATATTTTTTGTTCTTCTAAGCGCACTATGCGGTCTTCATTCCAATTATTTATTTGTAGTGCGATTAAAATCCCAATGACAACTAGGAAAATTTCGCCAATTGCATATTTAAGGTATTTGGAGGTTTTGTTTTCCATAACTAAGGATTGGCGTATTTGACGGAAGAATTTAATCATTTAATATTGGCTTCGATAAGTTTTACAGTATTCTCTAAATAGTTTTTGAACACGACATATGAATTAAGTGCATACATATAATTTAAGGCATTATTATAAACTTGATTTTCAAATTCGATCGTCCTGATAGTCTTGTTATAATCAATTTTGAAATTAGACTTTGAAATTTTGGTTAACTGTAGGTTGTCCTCAAAAAAATCAGGAATTTTCATATTCCTCAACTGAACTTTATTGGTTAATGAAGGAATAAAGAAGTCGAATAAATAGTCTCTATAAATAACAATGTCATCTTCCGTATCGGTTTTATAGAACGACCAATTAGACAATTGTTTTCTCAAATCGGGATTTCTGATCAAGTTGAAAGAACCAGTATTGAGCATTTCATCAATTGAGCCGGTGATGATATCAAGCGATTTCGTTTTGTTGATGATATCGTCGATTAATTGCTCCACCAATACAGGATTAATTGCCTCATCAGTACTAATAATTTCCAGGAGAAGTAAAGAGGCTTCATAAGCTTCATAAAAACTGCTGTAGGCTTCATTCACATTGTTGATATTTGCCTTGAACTCGTTTTGAAGGTTCTTCAAAATAGCCTGTTCTCGATTTCTTTCCTTACGTTGCTCATTCCAATTATTTATTTGTAGTGCGATTAAAATTCCAATCACAACTAGGAAAATTTCACCAATGGCATATTTCAGGTATTTGGATGTCTTGTTTTCCATAATCAAGGTTTGACGGATGTTTCTGAAAAATTTAATCATTCTGTTTTAGGTAAGATTTTACTGCCATTTGCACATTGTAATTCTTCTCTAATGTTCGTTGGGCATTCATTCTCATAATATTTAACTTCAAACCCGCCTCAAATAAAATTTGTTGTATGTCGTCCTCTTTAAAGGCCTCAAAAAACTTCTCATCGTTTATTAGATTCAATCGGGTTAAATCTGTTTGAATTTGGTTTCCATAATTCAATAATTTTTTCTCAGCCAAGAAGGGCCTAACCGATTGTTCTATAATTGCATTATTATTTAGAATCGTATATTCTAGCCACTCGGTGGCAAGAAAATAATCCAAAATCACTTTTTTTAGCTCTAGTTTCTTTACTTCATTTGGTAAATTCGGGCTATTTTTCTTTGTTATAAGTACATTAGGTTCTGAAGCTCTAATTAAATCTATATTGCCAACAGCTTTTGGGAGAATTTCTTTTTTAGATAGCCTTATAAGGTTCTCGTGCACCTTCAAAATCCTATCAGTTCTTGTAATTATGCTGTCTATACTGAGAGAGTCTGTTTTTAAAGTTTCCAAAGCATAAGTTAATAATCCGCTTTCCCTCTTAATATCCTTTCGATCTTCATTCCAATTATTTATTTGAAGCGCAATCAAAATTCCAATGACAACAAGAATAATTTCACCAATGGCATATTTAAGGTATTTGGATGTTTTGTTTTCCATGAGAAGTGTTTGACGGATATTTCGAAAGAGCTTAAACATTTCTACTCCTTAAGTCTTTGGTTTATTAATTCTAAAACTTTAAGAATTTCTCTTTGTGTTTGGTTTGCTAAATCGACATAGGTGTTATTATCGTGCAGTAAAACTGTAATTAAGTTTGCAAATCCACTAGAGTTGAGAACTTCAGGATTGACCAACTTTTTATCAATCTTATTATAAAATTCCCCTCGTTTAAAGGCAACTTCATTTGTTCGGTCGTCGTAAACTTCTCCGTTATAGGTGAGTCGGTAATAAAAGCGTTCGTATAAAGTTGTAATTGCAATTTTTAAGGCCTCTGGTGTTAAATTAGCTATGGCACCTGATGAAATGGAGGTAGTATAGGTACCAGTGTTAGCGAAAAACGTATCGTTAGAAGCATATTGTGATTGGGTAAACAAGGTTTCAATTTTTCCAAAATTTTTGGTGGTTTGAAGCTCTTTTTGTAATGCTGAAACGGTTTTTAATTTTCCGGTTTGATACTCAATTATCTTATTTAACTGTGTTAGATCATTGGATAAGTCTTCTTTTAGACTTTTTAGAAATTGTGTTTGCCCAAGTTCTATTTGTCGTTCTTCGTTCCAGTTATTGATGGCTAAGGCGATTAAAATACCAACAACGACTAATACAATTTCACCAAAGGCATAGGTGAGATAATTAGAGGTTTTATTTTCCATAAGCAAGGTTTGGCGTATGTTCCTAAAAAATTTAATCATGAGGTAATTGATTAAGATTTTCGTTCAGTAATGCGATTAATTTTTTTGCATCATCTCTACGGTGTAGGGCCCAATTTTTAAAATATTTTGCATCATTTATGCTATAATCCAAAGCAACCCTGAACTCAGAACTTTCTTTAAGTGAATTATAATCCACAGGGATAACTTCTCGTCCATATTTATAGGATTTAAAATATTTTGGGAAAATATGCTGTCTGTAATATTTAGAGTTTTCAAAATAGGTTTCAACAAAAGATAAATGCCTAGAAGTATCGTAATAATGCACCATTAAGTTTCTTAAACTATCGTTTTTGATGATATCTACTCCTACACTAGTTATCCTATCAAAAGCGGTATAATCTGGGGTATAAAGGTGGCTTATTGCAATTTGCGCGAAGGCTGTATCGAGTTTTTTCTCATAGGCACTGCCATCATCAAATTTGATTTTTATATAATCGGCGTATTCTAACAATTCATTAAAACGAGTCATTTCATTACTCAACCTAGACGTGTCTGAAACTACACTTTTTAAAACTCCTTCAAGTAAATTGAGTTCTAAATTCCGTTCTTTTCTAAACTCATTCCAATTGTTTATTTGAAGGGCAATAAGGATTCCGATAACTACCAATACGATTTCACCTATTGCATATTTTAAGTATTTGGCGGTATTTTTCTCCATAATTAATGACTGACGTATGTTTCTAAAAAATTTGATCATTTATATTTAACTAATAACAGCCTATAGTCTACAAGTCATTTTTAATCCGTTCTCTCAGCGCTTCAATCAAAGCTCTATTATCTAATTGAAGGATATTAAGGTGATTTAGAGTGTCATTTATATAATCATTGATAAGAAAGATGGATTTTTGTACCTCCTCATCATCGTACATCATATTTAAGGTTTCTAGGTTTGGGTTTTCCTTTAAAAGTATAAAATCATTCATATGCTTTTTTTGCAAGGGATTCAATTCCTTTTCATTTAAAGCATTCAATCGTTGTATAGAACCCGCCACATAATCATATTGTAAATTATAACGCCTTAATGCATTTATGACCGATTTAGATTGTAACTCTTGCATGTAGCTTTTTCCATTGCTTACCACAGTTGATAAATAACGGAATCCCCTATAGGTGAAAAATCCATTGGCCTCATTCGCTATTTCTAAAATAATCGAATCGGGTTTTCGTAGTTCGGGTTTTTCAAGAATGTAACGAGCTGCCGTTTTTAATTGATTTAATCCTACAAGTCTCGATTGAAAAAATATTGAGTCTGCCAAGGCATCATTCAACAATTCCTTACATAGCTGAAGATCATTCAGCTTCAGTTTCCGTTCTTCATTCCAATTGTTTATTTGAAGGGCAATCAATATACCTATAACGACAAGTGAAATTTCGCCGATTGCATATTTTATGTATTTAGATGTTTTATTTTCCATAAGCAAGGTTTGGCGTATGTTCCTAAAAAATTTAATCATGGTTAATTCAGCAATTGAGAAATGAGTGATACTGAGAATATCGTCAACATAAACCAGCCAATAAACCCTTGTATAATTGCCAAGTAGCGAGGTAGGCCTTTAATGGGGATTTCCCCAAAACCAAGCGTAGTAAAAGTGTTGATGGAAAGCATTAAAGCGTTTAACACCTTGATAAAAAGATCATAAATTAGGGAGATGAAAAAAGCTCCCGTTAATAGGATAGATTTTCCAAAACGTTTATGTGAAGGCAATTCTTGCCATGTTCCTTTCATGATGTCTATCTTTCTTAAAAAAGAGGCGTAGAGTTTGGTTCCTGATACTGCCCATCTATACATAGGAAGTGCTGTTATGGAAAAAAATTTGGGAATAGCTTTATCTGAGCTTTGAACAAGGTTTTTGTATTCTTCGTACTCCAATAGCTCAGGTTGCATATCTTCTAGATATACTTCATGGATCCCCATGTCCCTTCTCATATACTTAATAAAAAAAGAATAACGATTTAAAATGCGTTTCCGGCCATGCCGATCCCAAGAATTTGGAAAAAACAAATAAATAATTGCAAAAAAGAAAATTACATACACGGAAAAGGTAATGGCCTTTGAAGGTTTGGTGCCATAGTTAGAGAACTCCTTTAAAAACTGATTGACTTTCCAGGTAAAGAAGGTATCAAAGGATGGGTTTGAATTGAATATATACTCCAGGCGTTGTGTCTCAAAATCCTTAAGATTCATAAAGACCTCATTAGCACTTACCATATCAAAATTTTCTCGGTAATGCTTATATAATACTCCTCTAAGAGCAGCTTCTCCTCCATAAATTTCGGCATTTTGATAGCGGAGTTTTTCCTTGTATAAAGTTGTAAAAGAGTCCGTAAAAGTTTCATAATACTCCTCATCAGGTAGAAGGCTCACATAATTTTGAAAGGCGTTAAATGAAATAATATTGTTTTTAAATTGCTTCCATTCAATTAAATCGGAAGATTTGATATTATTTAAAGAAAGTGAAACACCTCTTTTAAAGCTATTTTCTTTTATAACTAAAGCATCGTGTTCACCCGTTAAGGCAATTTCAGTTTTGGGACTTTCATAACTGTTTTTAACCAAGGTATAGGTTTCATAATTTTCGGCATAAAATCCAACTGTTCCTTCACCTGTAAAAGTATTTTCATTTATTACGAAATGCGATAGGTTGTCTGAATTAATTCTTGTGCCATAATTTGTTTCACCGAAAGTGGTTTTGGGAGAGTAAATTCTATTTTTAAAAATGGATAATCCAAGCCCTATTTCATCATTTTTAGGACAACGACCAGAAGCGAATGAGATGCCCTTATCGAAGATATTTTTACCGATGTCAGGATTCCTTTGAATGTTAATGTCTTTTCTATTCCAGAAGTCTCTATCATAATTACATAGTTCACCATACCCTAGAAAAAAGGCATCGTCAAAAACACAATTAAAAATACTCGATCCCGCTACATTCCTAAAAAAAACTCTTTTCTTAAAATGGAGATTTATAAGGGCACCGGATCTGAAAAAAATATTCGAGCTGTCAATAGAATCCTTTACTCTTCTTTGAAATTTAGTTGTAAAATGCACATTCTCCAGATCAATAACCTTATCTATTATATACTTTTCTTCTGGATTGTGGATAGGAATTGGGTCTTGAAAGGAGGCCTTGTATGTCGTACGCAAGGAATCGGTTTTGCCATTGTATTTAATGATGGCATCCTTTAGTTTAAAAATACTGTCCTGTTCAGCTTCAATCATCTCAAAAAACTGGGAATAGGAGTATTCTTTAAAGGACGTTTCCTGTGAATAACAGATTATTGGTAGAAGTAAGAATAGTATTAGGATGGTTGGTTGAGATTTCATTTACGCATGTTTCTAAAAAAATTAATCATAGATCTTTAATTCTGAATCGACCAATTCCAATATCCCTTCGATTTTCTCTTTTAATTCTTCGTAATAATTATTATTTAAAGCCTGTCCAGATAAATAAAAAACAGACATTAAATTATCGAATTCTTGATCTGTTCTAAAAACTTTTTTGTTATGTATACTTGAGGAACGGGGTTTTAAATCAAGGGTCTTATTGGTAGTAGCTGCATAACCTTCCCTGAAATTACCTTGTGCATAAGTAAGGTCTAATAGTTTTAGCCTTGGTGTAGCATGTTCTAATTCTTGGAACCTAACTTTCAGCAGTACGGCCTCCCATGAAGAGAGTTTTGTGCGTAGGGTTTTATTCGATATTATTTCAAGTTTACCAGAATTAAGAATTTCGTTTAAGGTGCCAGGGGAGGGTCTATACTGAATTTCTGTAACGATTGACTTAAACAAATGTTTATCAAAATCATAATTTGATAATGTAATAGAGTCGGAAGCTAAATAATTAGCAAGTAGTAGAGCGTTTTCAAGGTTAGCGTTATTTCTTGCCATTACCTTGTTTATTTCCTTAAGATTTTTTTTGAATTCCGATTTGAGTTCTTTCAAATAGTAATGTTCGGTATTTCGGAGCTTTCTATCTTCATTCCAATTATTGATTTGAAGCGCAATCAAAATCCCAATGACAACCAATAAAATTTCTCCAATTGCATATTTAAGGTATTTGGATGTTTTGTTTTCCATGACTAATTGTTGTCTTATCCCTCTAAAAAACTTGATCATAGTTGCCGTAATAAGATTTGGATAGCTTTAAAGCAGCTTTTGCAAATAAGGGTCCGCCGAATTTTTGATTTGGCCTTTGCAATTTGTTGTTTTGGTTATGAGCGAGTTTATTCATTTTTATGGGTTCTGATTAAATTTCGAATATGATGGATTTCGGCAAGGGAGCTGTCCATTTTTCGTAATTCACCGGCTCTGTTGTCTTTGAACAGTTTAAACAATACAATGGTTGAGGGTTTATCAAATAAATCTTTTGCATTCACAGGGATGCAATATTCTGTCCATTTAAAATCGGTAAATTCTTCTTTTATTAGTGGAATCCAGTCGGTATTGAAAGATTGCAAAACATCATTTAAACTCTCATAAAGTTTAAAAAGACTTTCATCGTAATAGGAAATCAATGCAAGTCGAAGCTCATTGTCAGATATGCTTTCAAAGCCTTTAGATTTTAATACTTCAAATGCACTTGACTGTGATTTAAACCTTTCAAATGATATAATTTTCCCCATCCAAACGTTCAAGGTATCACTATAATTTGCTAGGGCTACTTGTTCTAATAATTTATCTGTATAGGTTATTCCTTCATAACATTTTAAACGCTCCATGGACAACAAAATCGAATCTCTGGAGAGGTTCTGGTCTATAAGGGTTAAGATCTCCTTTTCAAAAGCCCTCATCTTTCTGTTTTCATTCCAATTATTTACCTGAAGAGCCAAAAGGATTCCTATCATAACCAAAATAATTTCTCCAATGGCGTATTTTAAATAGTTAAAGGTTTTACCATGACTCAATAAATTTCGGCGTATGTTTCTAAGGAATTTGATCATTTTAATTTTTCTAATTCGTTTTGGATTTCTTCCTTTAATTTAACCGCATCTCGTTCTACTTGCCCGGCGAAATAAGAACTACCTCTCCAATGCGTTGCTAATCGGGAAAAACGGTTAATAAATTCGGGATCTGATACCATTTGGTCGAAGTCATAATTGAAATTAACATCCAAGTTTTCTAGGTTTATGTAGGACCTCATAAACTTGTCGAAATAGGAAAGGTCGCCATGGACAATCATTCCGAGGTTGTCGTAAATCGCGGCAACTGTGTAGAGGTATCCGTTAAAGTCTACAATTCGTTTCCTTAGTTTAACATCATAAATAAGATTTAGGTCTCCATTGCTTTTCATTTCTTCCAGAGTAGAGAGATCGGGGGTTTGATAGTTGAATCGTGAAAACCATACCAATGCATAGTCTAGATCGGCCTTTTCCTTGGGTGTTTCAATTTTACCTTTTTCAAGAACAGCAACAGAATTAACGATTGATGTTAAGGTGCTATTTGCCCTTTCAAGGAGTGTATTGCTGCGTTCTATAACACGGTCCATATCTTCAATAAGCCGCTGATGGTACTCTATAGATTGCTTTTTGTCTAAACGGGATTGGTTCCAATTATTGATGCTAAGTGCTATCAAAATTCCAATAACAACTAACACAATTTCCCCAATGGCATATTTGAAATATCGCATTCCATTATTTCCGGATGTCAACCTTAACCGACTATTTTTAAATAAACGGAGCATATCTACTTCTGTTTAGTTAATTCAATGATTTTCTTCTGATATTTCTCTATGTCCCTAAGTTTGGTGAGCATATAGTCTATGAGATACAAATTATTCTCCATGAGGTTTTCAAATTTTATGTCATGAAATATCGAATAATAATCTGTAGTTAATTTGCTCTTGCCGGCCCATGGTTTCTTGTTATAAATATCCATTTGCCTAAAAGAAACTGTTGGCATTATATAAGGGAAATATTGGTTGTTATACCAATTGGATTGTAAGTGATTGTATTCCCGAAACAAGTCTAGAGCGGCATTCCAATCCAATATTGTATTTTTCAGCTCGTCGTCTTGAAGTAAATTCATTCGACCAGATTGCGTTATGTCTTGCAATGCGTTACTAGTTGGGAGGTAGGTCTCAGCCATTAAAGACGAGTTAATGAGGCTGTCTAGATTATATTTGGCCAACTCCGGTCTTTCCGCACCTACCAGATTAATTAATAATTGATTGGCATTTAATGCTTCCTCATTAAGCCTTTTTGATTCTTGAAGCAATTTTTGGTTTTTGATAAATTCTTGATGGATATTCTTTTTAATGAGTTCACCTTGCTTAATTTCTCGTTGTTCCTCATTCCAATTGTTCACCTGAAGAGCTATTAAAATACCAATGACTACCAAAATAATTTCCCCAATGGCGTATTTAAAGTATTTAAAGGTTTTGTTTTCCATAATTAACCGTTCTCGGATATGTCTGAAGAATTTGATCATTTTTCTGGCAATGAGTTTTCTATCGAGGCAATGAGTTTTTTGTTTTGTTCCATAAGAGCGTTTAGTGCCATGAGTGATTCTTCTGCCTTTATAGAAGCCTCCAGAAGTAATTGCTGGAACTCTGGTGTTTTTGACAGTTTTACCAAATCTTCTGCTTTAATAAAATTTTTATATATCCCGCTTTTGTACCTCATGTCCTTATTCTCAAACCATCCCGGTAAATCATGGACTTGTTTATCACTTAAAAAGATGCGTAATCTCCTTTGGATAACATATTCGAATTCTCCATAGCTATCGTTCATATCTACCATGGCCCGGAAGTAATTCAAAATTTCTTGTTTTATGGTTTCGTTTGAAATAACACCAATTGTCAATGGATTTTTATCAGTTATGATCGGATTATAATATGGTAATCTTCTGATATTATTGGGGGTGTTTATTTTAATGGTATCGATATTCTTAACTCCAATTTCGTACAATTGATGGTACGATTTTGCTATGTCGGTAATTGTTTGTTTGTTTCTTTCAAAGGAGATTAAATCAAACTTGAGATCTTGGACCAAATTTTTCAGGGATTCAACTTCCTTCGCTTTAGCCTTTTCAGTTTCATTCCAATTATTTATTTGGAGCGCAATCAAAATGCCTATAACGACTAAGATGATCTCTCCCAAAGCATAAATGCTATATTTTTTCATTTGACCAGAATCCAATATTGTTTTCCTTATTTTATTAAAGAATCTACTCATTGAAGTTGTTTTCTAATTCCTTAATCAATTCTTTACCGTTTTCAATAAGCCTGTAGTACAAAGATGTTCCTTGCCTTGAGGTTCTGAGAATGCCCGCTTGGAAATAGTTAGATTTATAACTCTCTAATAGTTCATTTTTTTCAATTTGCGTCAATGAGTCTTTTCCCATAAGTAACGATATGCGTAAAGGAGAAAATTTGGTGCGGTAATCATATTCCACATTTTCTATGAATACATTGAAGCTTATTTCACGCTCCCTCAGATTATCTAATCCAACGTAATACCCATGTAATAATGAATCAATTCTAGTATTTGTAATCTTGCCCATATAACCCGAATTTTTTAAAGCTTCGTATCCACTTTTGTTAGGGGTGAAATAAAACTCGAAAAAGAATCTTGAGGAATTAGTTAATGTTTCAATATCGAAAAGGCCCTCCTTGATCTGATTGCGAGCCTTAATATTTGTTGCTCTTAGACTATCTCTTAAAATTGCGTCTTTTTCTAATTGTTGGATATCAGATTTGACATTTGAGATAATGGCCAAAAAGTGATCATTTAAGAGATGTTTCTCTTTACGACCCTCATTCCAATTATTTACCTGCAAGGCTATTAAAATTCCGATAACGACCAGAAGTATTTCTCCTATGGCGTACAATAGATATTTGGAAAAACGGTTGTTGTCTAAAAAACGACGTCTTAGCCTTTGGAATACGTGGATCATTATGAAGCAAAAGGTTGGTTAGTTACCACGGACAAATGTGGGTATAGCTAATAAATTTGGGGTTTATGCTATCAACTAAACTGGGGAGTAAGTGCTATTGGAATTGGAATTTCGGAATAATATTCGAATATTCCTACATTAGGCAAAAAACCTAGGGTTACGGTTGCAATATTTTTACAACTTCTTTTTGGAATTCAAGATTTTCAATTTTGATGGAATCCAGTACAAACCCTATAGCCATGGCTTTTACTTTCCATTCAAACAAAATTTGTTGAAATTTAGGATCCTTTATTAGTTCCAAGAATTTTTCCTTATTTATTAGGTTTTCGACGTTTTGAGGTGTTTTAATCTCATCGTTATACCTGAAACTATAATTATGTGCAAAACCTTCGCGTAATGCCGGTCTTAATACAGTCTCTTGAAATTCATTAAAATGTGTGATAGTAAATTGAAGATTATCGATAGACTGGTAATAAGCTCGTATAGTAGTTTTTAAGTCGAGATGGCTCACTTCATTTGATAATTCAGGGTGATTAATTTTTGTAACCGGGCTAAAAACAAGAGCCCTTCTAATATATTCGAGCTTCGTAATACTATCTTCAGTTATATTGCTTACTAAGTAGTTTTCAATGGATTTGTTTAGGTATTGTATGGAAGTGATTTTAGAATCAATATCCTCTATTAAGATGGAGTCTCGCTCTAAACTGCCCAATACATTTTTTAGGAGCAATATTTCTCTTCTGTTGGATTTTCTGTCTTCATTCCAATTGTTTACCTGCAGTGCAATTAAAATACCAATAACAACTAGAATAATCTCTCCAATCGCGTATTTAAAGTATTTATAAGACTTGGCATATTTGATATTTTCAAAACGCAATTTCCTAAACAGAAATCCCATGCTAATTGTTATTTTTTGATGTAAGTTCTAAAACCCTATTAATAATATCCTTTAGAACAATGTAATCGTTTCTGTCACCCGCTTCTACAATGTAGCGTAATGTATTGTGTCGTTCCTTTATTAAATTTTCAAATTCAAGATTCTGCAATACAGATAAGTCGTTTTTTGAATTATTGAAGTCGAAGTCATAGTCAAAATTCTTAAAAGTGAAGGGATTTAGTTGGTTTGCGAGAAATTCGTTTGCTAATATCTCGTCCTCTGAATAATCGCTAACGGCATCTTCCCAACCAACCAAAAGTGTTCTTAGTTCTTGATTATCAATAATTTCAAATGATGAAGTATTTATTAGGCTATTAACGGTTCCATTTCTAGGGTTGAAAGTGTACCAACTAAATACATTTCCCTTGCTCAATAAAAAGGATAAAGAATCCAAATTGGTCTCCTCGTTAATTGGGAACATATCGATGATTTTTTTAGAGCTCGTCATCGATTCATGGATGCCATTGTATACATAGTCTAGCTGTTCTTTATTGAATAAGAAGTCCTTTCTGAGCTCCGTCATTAAAATTTCACGCCGCTTATTTTCATGTTTGTTTTCATTCCAGTTATTTATTTGAAGAGCAATCAAAATACCAATGACGACTAGAATAATTTCTCCTATGGCATATTTTAGGTATTTGTAATTTTTATTTTCCATGATTAAGGATTGACGGATGTTCCGAAACAGTTTCATTATTCGGTTCTTTTTAAATAAGACCTAATGGAATCTGATAGTTTAATACATATTTCATAACTGTCATTGTAACGTAAATTTGCAGAATATCCATAGGTAAGTTCTTGGTTGATAAGTTCTATCATATCCGGTTTTTGAATAGATTCATAAAATAGGGTTACATCTCTTTTATCAAAACTTCCAGGGTCTCCAGGATCAAAAGGTCTGAAGGAATTTAATCTTTTTGGGTATTCTGATCTAAGCCTGTTCAAATAATCTAGAATAAAATCTAAATAGGTGTAATAATATGAAATCTGTTGGCGCAGGGATTTATCACGTATAAGTGCAAAATTTCCGGTGCTAACTAAATCTAGATAGGTGCTATTGGCTAATCTGGTACTGCCAACACTTCCAATTCCGCCCTTTCCTATGGCATTCATAAAGGAAATAGTATCAGAAATTTTATATTCACCGTAATAGAAGTCCTTTGCAATTTTAAGTCCCTCCATTTTGCCTGGGTATCTCATTACCCAACCACCTATGTGAGAAAGACTATCGCTTTTTAGTTCTTCCAACATGTTTAGAAGATAGTTGCGTTCAACATTACGATTGTTGCGTTCGGTTCTCCAAGTATCAAGTTGAATGGCTATTAGAATCCCTATTACCACAAGTATAATTTCACCAATAGCGTAAAGTATATATTTGGTAAACCGTTTATTCATTAGAAAGTTTTGTCTTAAATTTTTAAAAATTCTAACCACTTTATTCAGAGTTTAATCTGCTAATTTCTTGTCTTACCTTGTCCATTAGAGGATATAAATCCCTATTACGGGAATCACATTGATTGATAATCCGGGAGTGTATATGGTACATGCCTTTGGCAAGGCCCTCCAATTCAGGTTCCTTCTTAATTGCGGTTAAAAATTCAGGGTATGAATCCTTGATTCGCAAGCCTGCATACATTAAACTATCATTTCTATGATTATAAGCCACTCTCGCCTCTAAAGGTAAAACTCGGTTAATTATAAAATCAATTTCTGTGCGGTTAGGAATGTAGGAAATATTCCAATCTTGAAACATTTTTTCGAAATTGTAATATTCAATCAAGGCATTTTTGAGGCTTTCATCACGCAACAGCTTTATGTTTCCAGTGGACCGAAGATCGGAAATCGTATTTTCATAAATCTTTGGGAACTGTACAAAACCAGATTGTGAAAGTGAAATGTACAAAGCCATAGTGTCCTTAAAAATGTTTACTCTTCCCCATTCGACATCTGAAATTTTAGCTTTGGAAATAGTATAGTCAGCATCGATAAAATTGAGGATGTTCGTTAGCTTATCTTGATTTCTCAAGGCATTATTTTCTTTGTAGTAATATTCTATTGAATCTTTTTGAAGATCTCTCAGCAGATTTTCATAATAGTTAACCTCTAACCGTTGCAGTTTTTGGTTTTCGTTCCAATTATTTATTTCAAGTGCTAGTAGAATACCAATGACCACTAAAATAATTTCACCAAGGGCGTAAACTATGTAACTTGTAAATTTGGATTGGTTTAATAATTTCCCCCTAAGGGTTTTGAATACTTTCAGCATGTCTAGATTGGGTTTTTAGGTGTAAGGGAATAGGTATCTTCTTTAATATTAACTCTAATTCGATAGAAACCCTTTTTAACCGAAATATTTCCACCTTTAAATAAAAGGGTTTTTTCATCAAATTCCCCTCGGCCCCAATCAAATAGCCAATCCGCCCCTGTGCGAAATTTTATTTCGCCGTCTTCTAGAGGAAGATCAACTTCCCAGGTAGAATCGTCTTTAGATACCTTTTGCATAGGGATGGCATCACCAAAATTTTTAAATTCCGTGGCGCTACCGATTATTTCAATATTCTTAAAACTATAATCTGTATTTGGTGTGAAGGTTGAAATATAATCAAGAAAAGATTCACCATTTAATCCTACGGTTTCCACAAATCGGCCTATTGTTTTTTTAATTTCCTGTATGGTAATTAAATCTGCCAGAAAGGCATCATCTTGTAAAAGTGCATCGATTTTAGCTTTCAGGTCTGGAGGATTAAAAAGTTGGGTATAAGTAAAGATAAACCTTTCGTATGATGTACCAGTAGGGAAGGGGTATACAGGAATGTTATATCTTTTCAAATGATTTAGCATAGCATATTCCATTTTCACAGATGTGATGCTATGACTATAAGAATTGTAACTGTTTTGGTATTTAATTACCCCTTTAGCCAATTCATTTTTTTCCGG
Organism: Aegicerativicinus sediminis; assembly: GCF_015476115.1. Lineage (GTDB taxonomy): Bacteria > Bacteroidota > Bacteroidia > Flavobacteriales > Flavobacteriaceae > Aegicerativicinus > Aegicerativicinus sediminis. Next base: position 2,853,179 of record NZ_CP064295.1, read on the forward strand.
TGAAGCAGGGTCAAATTCTATAAATTGGTTAATCCAATTATTTTCGTGATCCTCAACCATACCCGATTGATCGAGTACAAGTAGCATGGCAGGAATACGGTTTGCTGGGATTTCATCTTTATAAAGCATCAAACTATCTATTAAGGCCAGCTGGTATCTAGATTTCTCATAGATACTTTTTTGTTGGTAATAAGTGGCCTCAATTTCCTTATAAAGTTCTTTTAGTCCAAATAGGAAACGTTCATTTTTAATGCGCTCTACATTCCAATTATTTACTTGCAAAGCAATTAGAATACCAATAACCACTAAAATAATTTCACCTAGGGCGTATATGATGTATTGGGTAAGACGGTTTTGTTGCAAAAAGCGATGCCTTAGCTTTCTTAAAAAGGAAATCATCAATACAATTTAAAAGTCGGTTAATTCGCACTAATAGAGAGAGTTAAGTTTTTATTTGGGACTCTTACAAACTATAATGAAATTCTGGTATTAAGTCGTTAAGTTAGGAAAATACTTATAATATTAGAATAAATTAAATTCATAATTAAAATGAATATCAAGGATTAATGAAGATTATTGACTAAATTTAAAATGGAATTTTATAAATTTTTTGAATTGAATTTAGTGTTATGAAACAGTTACTTATATTATTGTTTATTAGTATTTTTTTGGGATGTAAAAATGAAAATTCAGAAGCAACTTCAGTTACAACTAATGAAATTGATCAACCGGAAGTTTCAAACGAATCTTCTTCTGAATTGAAGGAGGTTGCAGAGAATCCGGAAGAGGAATCTCAAGAGGATATCATGGCAGCAAATATTCGCAATTTTCTTTCAAGAGATTACCTCAAAGGAGATATGGATGGACTAACTGAAAAAGACAGAAAGTTTCAATATGCAGCTGTTGATTTAAATGGAGATGGCAAAGATGAATATTTTATACGGTTTATGTCTCCCTATTTTTGTGGGACCGGTGGATGTTCAATGGTGCTAATAGACCATGAGGCGAATGTAATTACTGAATTTACTGTGATGGAACCGCCCATTTGGGTTGAGAATGAGATGGTGAATGGATGGAAAACCATTTTGATAAGAAGCGGGGGAGAATTAAAGGCTTTAACCTTTAATAATGGTACCTATCCGTCTAATCCTTCAGTTGTAAAAAAGGCGCCTTACGATGCGGCCAGTGGAAATGCCTACATAATGTTTGATGATAATTTCAATCCATCTAAAACATTTACTTTTTAAGGCTATCCAAAGCCTAAGAGGAATTTTTTAATTCCTCATTAATCATTTCTATCAGGCGTTCTACTCTATTTTTATTGTGATTAGTTTGGTTGATAATATTTGTGAAATTCAGTTTTGCAATTGTAAGAACATTTAAAAATTCAACGTTTTTATATAGTTCTTGTGTATCTACAGGAATGAAATAAATACTATTTGAACTCTCCTGTTTTAATTTAAACAAACGCCTCAACAAAGGGCGATTGAATTCTGTAAGATTATTGGTAAAGTTGCCTATGTTGTTCTGAAGTTCAGGATAGTCCATATTATATAAGTGTAGGATGGAATCATTTAGGGCTTTATTTGTGATAATTCCAACACCCAGATTTTCAAAAGTTTTATAGGCCGTGACCTCATATTTAAAACTTTTGCTGTACATCACACTTCCGAAAATATATTTAAGAGAGTCGTTATAGGGTAATTTATTGTTGAAGGTGTTTATAAGGACATTCAAATTTAGAGTGTCTGCTTTTAACTGCTGAATATTTGGAATTATTTCAAGACTTAAATCCGTTTGTAGTGAGGTTTTGAAATTTTCTAATAACTGGTGCTCAAGCTCATGGGATTGCCGCTTTTCATTCCAGTTATTGATTTGTAATGCGATGAGGATACCAATTACAACAAGGATAATCTCTCCGACTGCGTACAAAAGATATTTAGATACCTTATTGCTATAGAGAAAAGTTTGCCTCAATTTTCTAAAAACAGATTTCATTAACCTGGTTTAAATCGAACATCAACGTTATGGCTGATTGGGAAAGCTTATCCTAATTGACCATCACCATCTATGTCTTTGGCTAAATGAGTTTCTAAGGCCGCCAATGTTTTCTTAAGGATGTCTCTAGTATTTTCCAGATCCTTTTCCAATTTGGTAACCCGTGCCTCTAAATCTTTGGCCTGTTCTTCTTGTTTGTTCAGTTCGTCCTGCTGCAGTAAATCCCAAAAAATTCCCATAATTATCGGTTTGGTTGGTATATGGCAAAATGCCAATTTCATTTATTCTTTAGGTGTTATTTATGGACGAAATGGGCGGGTATGTCTTTTAAAATTAGCAATATTAATTTGAAATATGCTGAATTTTATATCAAATTCGGTTTATAAAAATTCGCATCGTTCTATAAATCCTACATGGAAGACGATGTAAACATCTTAAACAATTCATTCTTATCATTAGCCTTTCCATGGGATATAACTGTTTGTATGCTGCCCAAATTGTTGATTTGTTCCAGTGGATTTTTCTTCAATAATAAAATATCCGCAATTTTACCGGCTTCCAAACTAACATAATCGTTTTCTACATTGAAAAATAGGGGTCCGTTATAAATTGAAGTCAATAAGGCTTCTTGAGTAGTTAATCCGGCCTCTACAAGAGCTTTTAATTCTCCAATTAAAGACTCTCCTGGATATACATACGAATTGTAGGCTCCACAGTCTGATCCCGCCATTATATGGATCCCAGCGTCGAACATTGGTTTTACCATTTGAGCAAACTTATCGCGACCCATTGAAGATCGAAGACGATTGGGTGATAATTTGGCGGCCTTGGCAGCCTTAATTCGTCTTTCATAAGTCTTAACAATTCCTTTTCCCATATAAGGCAGAAGACTATCCTTGCTATGGTCGTCATCTGCTAAATTGGATAATATATTGCCAATATAAAGGGTTGGTGTATTAAAATGATTACGCATCGCAAGGGTATCAAAAACCATATTAGCCCAGCTTTCATCATAAGTTTCTGCAATTGCTCCCAACATCCCGTACCCTTTATTGATCTGTTCAATACTATCCATTTTTGGTGAACAAGATTTTAAAATGTAATATAGATGTTCAGTGCCATCCAGGCCAAGTTTGGTTGCTGTTAAAACATCTGATGATAAAGGCATGTGCCCCGTTGTCATCAATCCTCGTTTTTCAGACTCTTTTAAAATTTCATAAAAAGCTTCCTTAGATAATTTACTATCATAAATTTTCACATAATCGGTTTTTAATTTTTCCAAAGAATCTATAGCAGAATAAGCTTCATCCTTATTTCTAACCACCAAGGAGCCTTCCCAACTAGCATTTTCACCATCTAATTTGGGACCAGAGGTAAAAATCATTGGACCGATCAATGAACCATCCCCAATATCCTCTTTCCATTTCAATACAGCATTTGTTATATCTCCACCAGCATCCCTAACCGTAGTAATGCCATAAGACATATACAATGGTAACATGCGCTTATTTTCAGGAATGAGACTATCACCTCCTCTAAAGTGAACATGGTTATCCCATAAACCTGGCATTGCGAAATTTCCCTGTCCATCAATAATTGTTTTGGCTTGGTAATTTTCTATATGCTCTTGCAATACTATAGCTTCAATCCTATTTCCTAAGACTGCAATAGTTTGATTTTCGTTGATGGTATTATTAACTACATCCAATACGCGAACATTGGTGATTAGAAAGTCAACTGCAATTTTATCTGATTTCTTGCAGCCTAATGGAATAATAATTAGAAGAACGAAAAGAAGATTGGAAAACTTTAATTTCATTGAAGAATAGGAGATAAGAGTTGTTTAAATATTAATCAATAAAGTAAATTGTCCAGAATACGATCAAGATTTTGTTCCCTGAGAGTGTACTTTTTGTCTTTTTCAAAGATTTCTGTCATTTGCTTTCTTAATTGTATTAACTCCATGTTAGAATAGTGGAATTGGTGTACGCCATCCTCAATTTTTTCAAAGCGCTCATCTTCAGAATCCTCCGAGAATTCCTTGTAGATCTTTTCAAAAGTTTGTTCGTCAGTTTTAGATTTTATAAGAGCAATTTCCTCCTCAGATTCTTCAGAATCGGCATTGGCGCACATTAGAAAAATATACAGGTGAAGTTCTTTTTTGGTCCAAGAGGAGGCTTCAGAGGTCATAGAATAAGTTTTGGATGGTTTTAGGTGTCCTCTAATTTAAAGAAGGATTTTCAACTAAATAAAAAAATACGATTCAAATTAATATCTGTTGAGGTCTAATTTAAGCAAGTATTTAATTTTATACCTGCTCAGCAATTGGCCATAGGACTAAAGAATTTACTTACTGTCCATATAATCAATACCTTGCCAATCCTCAGCGATTTCTTGGGTAATTAATTGAGCGGCTTTATTAAGGAATAATTTTGCCACCTTATCCTCGCTATTCTTTTTTACTATTTTTTGAAACGTAACTGCAGCCATTGCAAATTCTCTTTTAAAGTAAAGGTCCATAGCCTGTTTAAACGTATTCATCGTTTTTAGTTTATGGTTGAATAACTTTTTGTCATCACCATCAATACACTCATAAAGCTCTATAGGTTTCAGTTTGCCTTGAACCCTCACTGGGCCCAGATATCTGAAATGGAAGTTTTCCTTGTCAGTAATGTTTCTCATACATAAATCCGTCAGCAATATATTAACTCCATAATATTTAGAAAGACCTTCAATACGGGCCGCCGTATTTACTGTGTCAGAAATTATTGCTGCGTCCATACGCTCTACATCCCCTGTAATTCCCATAATCAATTTACCATTCTGCATACCGATTCCAATTTTAACTGGTTTTCGTTTTTTAGATTCGCGCTCTCTGTTATATTCTTTTAGGTCTATTTGCATATGAATGGAGGCCATTAACGCATTTTGCGCACCCTTAGGAAATATTGCCATAAACCCATCACCTAGATATTGCATGATAAAACCTTCATTTTTCCTTACAATAGGTCCCATACGTTTATTAAAGGCATTGATGAACAAAAAGTTTTCGGTAGGGGACATGTTTTCAGAAAGTGTTGTAAATCCACGAATATCAACAAACATTACGGTCACATCCCTTTCTACTTGGTCGCCTAAATTAACTTCGGTTATATTCTCCTTTCCAAGTGATTTTATAAATTGGTTTGGAACAAATTTTTGACTGGCCGCATGAACCGTTCTTATGGCTTCTTCACGTTCTCGGGCTTCTCGTAATCCCTTTTCGTAAAGCAAAGCACTTTCTATGGCAGCTGCAGATTGCAATGCAATAGTTGTAAGTAATTTTAACTCTGCAGCAGTAAATTCTTTTTCATTTTCATTACCTAAAACGATAAGACCCAATGTCCGATTTTTAACTTTTAGTGGGGCATACATAACGGCCTTTAAATGATTTAAAGCCGAATTGGTTTTTATAGCTGATTGTGGGACTATAAGGGAGGTGCCTTTTAGGATTAATTCTTTTAGTATAGGAGTTTGGTTTTCAATACTTTTTTCTGGATTTGGGTTATGACCTAATCTAGCAGTTTGTAAGACTTGCTCTGTTTCATGCTCCAAAATAAATACACTGCCATGGGTTATGTCAATAATTTGTTGGGCTTCATTAAGGGCGGTTTCAGCAATTGATTTATGATCTATTTTTTCAGAAATTTTTTCACTGAAATTATAAATCATATTGATTTCCCTATATAATCCTAGAACTTCAATTCCAATACCTTTTTTCTCAATTTCCTTTGAGATTAAAAACTTTACCAAATTTGCCAATATTTGACCTTGCGGTCCACTAGAATGTAGCGTTCCGTAAATCGTACCATTTTCAGAAAGTTGATAGGATTTCGGGAAATTTGAAGATGATCCTATAAGTAAGTTGCCATCAGAACTTTCAATAGAAAATTCCAAGTCAAACTTGGTAGAAAGTTCCTCAATAAGTGACTGGAACTCTAGATTCCGTTTTAAGGAACTCCTTAAAGTTTTAATTAAAAAATTTTGCTGATGGTTATTAGCCATTTAGTTAATGTTGAGAATTTCTGTAGCCACGTCCAACATTTCATCTGGATCAAAGGGTTTTGTCATATACCTATTAGCACCCATTTCTAATCCCTTTTGTCGATCAACCTCTTGGCCCTTTGCAGTTAATAAAACGATATACACATTATTTAGGTTCAGTTCCTTTTTTATTTTATAGCAAACATCCATTCCGTTCATTTTGGGCATCATAACATCCAAGAACACCAAATCTGGTTCTTCCTCGGTAATTATTTGAAGTGCCTGCTCACCATTTTCGGCAAAAAGTAAGGTGGCACCCTCATCCTCTAGGTCTTCCAAAGTTTGTTCAATAAGCATTCTAATGTGAGATTCATCGTCTACGATTAATATTTTTTTCTCCATGTTTAGTTAAGGTGTATAAGGGTTTTGGTTATTCATAAATAAAGAACATGACATTTTCCATGCCTTTCTGAAGTTTAAGTTTCTTTATTAACTCTTTGTCTCCATTAAAAACAGAATTGAGCATTATAATGTCCGGTTGAGACTCAGATGCAGATTCAAATAAATTATCAGGATTACTTTCCATCACCTTATAGCCTCTAGCACTAAGAACATCCGATAATGATTTAACTGCAGAAATATTTTGGTCTACAATCATTACCTTCTTTTTAGAAACACCTTGCTCTAGCAAAACATCTACTTCATGGAATAATTGTTCCGTATTAATAGGTTTTGTTAGATACCTATCTACTCCTATTCTTAATCCCCTCTCTTTATCTTGCACGATAGAGAGAATTATAATAGGGATGTCCATTGTGGCAGGATCATTTTTCAATACCGCTGCTACATCGAAACCATTGATTTCTGGCATCATGACATCCAATATTATAAGGTCGGGTTTGGAGTTGCGCACCATATCTAGTGCTGCTTTTCCATTGGCAGCTTCAGTTACGTTAAATCCTGCTTCACTTAGTTCTTGTCTCAACAGGGACCTAATAGGTGTATCGTCATCAACCACCAAAATGGTTGGTTTATCGAGTATATCGGTATTGAGGGAAGAGTGTTTTATCTGTTGCTTCAAGCTTTTCAAGATACGCTCTAATTGCATTGGAGGTTGATCCATATTCTCTCCCAAGGTTGGGATGGAAAAGAAAAATGTACTACCTACTCCTGGTTCACTCTTCATCCATATTATTCCACCGTGGTGTTCAATTATTTCACGGCAAATAGGTAATCCCAATCCGGTTCCTTTTGGTTTATCAGTTAGCGTATCACCCGCCTGCCTGAATTTTTCAAAAACTTTATTTTTATCCTTTTCTGCTATACCGATACCAGTATCTTGAACCTCCACTATGATTTGATCCTTTTCAGAATAAGCCTCGATAGTAACTTTACCTTTATCTGTAAATTTCACGGCATTTGATAGCAAATTAATTACTACTTGAATTAATTTGTCTTCATCTGCTTTTACCAATGGAAGGTCGGAAGGGATATTCTTTTTAAGTGATATTCCTTTTTGTTCGAATAGGGAAGAGGTACTAGAAACGGCTCTGCTAATAGCATCTTGAAGGAAAATCGGTTTCATGTTCCATTCCATCTTTCCAGATTCAATCTTCGCAAGATCTAGAACATCATTGATCAAGGTTGTGAGGCGTTCACCTTCTGAAACTACAACATCAAGGTTTTCACTTACCTGTTTCATGGTGCGTTTCATTTTCTGATCTTCCACATTTACTTCAGGGAATATCTTATCCTCTAATCGTTTCCTAATAATTTTTGCAAAACCTAAAACAGAGGTTAAAGGCGTTCGTAATTCGTGACTTACCGTAGACAGAAATGCACTTTTTGCTTCATTGGCATCCTCTGCTCGTGCTTTAGCTTGTTTGGCTTCTTCATAAAGTTCAGCATTGTGAATGGCTATACCGACATTAGTAGCGATGGTACTCAATAAGCGTTTGTCTTCTTCACTAAATCTATTTTCCTGTTGGGTGCTTTGTACACTCAGCACCCCAATTATATTATCTTCTGAAGGGATTGGTACGCCCAAATAAGAAACGGCACCTAAACCAACCGTTTTAACACCCATTTTGTCGTATTCCGCATCAATATCGGTGTTTTTATTAATTAGTAAGGGCTCACCAGTCTTTATGATTTTTGAAGTTAATCCTTCGCCATAATTTAATGGGGCCATATTATCACCATCTTGGTAGGGGAAGCTAATTATATTGGTGTCTCGGTCTAGTATTGCTAAATAGGTGATGTCTGATTTAAACAACTTTTTCATTTCATCACCTACCATCTTAATAAGTTCCTTCAATTGGAGTTTTTCCGTTAAAGCCTGACTTACAGCATTCACTGTGGCTAATTCCTCCATGCGCTGTTTTACTTCCTTAGTTCGAGCTTCAACACTTTCCTCCAATAGTTTTTGTCGGATTTTAAGGATTTTGGTGCGGCGGTTAACAATGAGGTAAATCAATAATAGAAAACCGATCGCATATAATATATAAGCCCACCATTGTTTATACCAGGGCGTTTCTACTGAAAAGGGAACCGAGATTTCAGGAGTAACATGTCCATACAAACTTTTTGCCTTTGCGCTAAAGGTATAATTCCCTGGGGGGAGATTAATATATTCCCTAGATGTTTGCTTTGTCCAATCTGACCATTTGTCATCGAATCCCTTTAGATAGGTACTGTATTCTACATTATTTTGAGACTTAAATAGGGGGGCGGCATAATTAAAGGTGATTGTGTTATCACCAGATTTGAGATCGATGTTTTTGGGCAAATTACCTGCACCACCATAGATTAATGAATCACCTGCGATAGATATATTTCTAATTTTTGTGTTGAAATTAGAAATCATGGTAGACTCTAAATTTCCTTCATAGCGTATTATACCATCCGTACCCGCAATCCAAATAATTTGATTACCATTTGGTTTTGGCGGTTCTGGTCTGATAGAAAAAATTGTCCAATTTTTTAAATCCCGAAATGCTTCTGAATTCACAACTACATCACCTTGGCCATTTTTAAAAGCTACATTTAGTCCATCATTGGTATGATAAAATATCTTACCATCAGTATCCTCAATAGGATAGGTAAAGGAGCCTAAATCAGTAAAATCACCAAAAGGATTATCTCCTTGTGTAAACCTCTCAGTCTCTGGGTTAAATAGAAAAGTTCCATTTGGTGACAATACATAGGTTTCATCTAGAAGGTCGACAAATACCACTGGATTGTCTGGCAAACCGTTTGCTTGGGTATACTCTTTAATTTCGGCATTCGCTAAATCCATTTGTTCACCATTAAATTTTGGATAAATTCTAAGGATGGTGCCATTTTTTAAACTGGTGAACCAAAATTCATCTTTAGATTGCTCCTTAATATTTACAACTTGTGGTGTAACTGTTATAATTTTAGATTCTTCCTCAAATTGCTCGGTTGAATTATTGTAATAAAAGCTTTGGATCCCTTCTTGAAAAATCACAAAAATTCTATTAGGATCAAATTCTGAGACGAATACATATTGAAAGCGGAAATCATAATTAATACTTTTTCGGACAAATTCTATAGTCTTATCCTTTAATTCAAAAAAACCTATATCGCCAGAGCCCGAGTACAATCTGTCATTAATGATTTTGAAAAGATATGTTTGTCCGGTTGTGCCTTCAATTCTTTTGAACGTATTCCGATCCTCATCTAGATAAAAAATACCATCGTTTGTGCCGACATATAAGAGATCGTTGAATTTAACAGTATCCCAAACCACGTTGGTTTCTAGACCCATATTTGTATCTAGAAAGGTTAGCGGAGAATTTAAATCTACACGGGAAATACCATTAAATAAGCCCAACCATAATATGCCTCTAGAATCTAAATACGTATAAGTTACACTGCCATCCTGCAATCCGTTTCCTGGAGTGAACGATTGAATAAGTTTTCCATTATGGTCTATAAGGTAAGCTCCATTGCTAAATGAATTGACTATAAAATTTCCATTATCTAAGGCGATACCAGGTAAATAAATACTCCCTTTGATAAACTCATCAATCTCAGTTTTAAAAGGTTCAAAAGTATTGCCATCATAAATAAAGAATCCCATTGTCCTAGTGCCTAATAACATTCGTGTATCATCATATGGGAGCATTAGGTATACACGTTCATTAGCGAACAATTCTCCACCTGGGACTAATTGAGTTATTCCATCTTTATAAGTACATAGGCCTTCATTCCATACTCTGACATAATTTACTCCATTTACTTGAGCGCTTTGATGAAAATTGTTTTTAGGTATTAGTACGTCAATATTTTCACCGTCCCAAATAAAAGATTTGTCGGTTGTTCGAAAAACCACCTTATCGTCTATTATATCACAATCCCATACAGTTGCAAAATCTCGATGCTCCTCTGGAACATTATTTTTTAATGAAATAAAATATAGTTCCCCTTTGGGATTAGTTTCTAAATACCCAAAGTCACCTTCGGCACTCAAATAAATTCTACCATTGGAATCTTTAGCAAAACTTCTAGGACTCACTTGGTTTGTAAGGGTAACTACACTCCAATTGACACCATCATATACTAATACGCCTGCACCATTGGCAAAATACATTATGCCGTCATCTCCTTCTATGATCCACCAATTGGTGGGGTTAGCCCCATAATCTTGGTATTTATAATTAGTTATGGTTGGACGACCTACTTTTTCTTGCGATAATATTTCAAAAGGTGATAAAAGAAAGTATAAAATCAGAATAGAAATTGAAAGCTGGAAAATGTTCCTTTTCTTCATAATTGGTTGGTTAGAAGTTGTAATAAGTATATGATAGGGGGGAATAGCCTTTTAAATGTACAATAATTAGCATTTCCATAATCATTTTAGTTCAGATTTTTCGTTCATAGACCACTACCTTCCGTGAGGTTCTAGACTTGGCCATGGTTGGTTATTTTTTACATACTTTTCAAAAAATTCTTTTATATCTTCATTGACCTCCTGCCTAAATTCATTAAGTCCATGATCTGTACCTTCATATAAATGAAGTCGGAAGGGGTGTTTTTTTGCATATAGTGAATCGGCCATTTGTAAGGCGTCCAATGGCGACACTCGCCAATCAGCAGTTCCATGTAAGAGCATTAATGGAGTTGTCTTACACAGTTTTTCTGAAAAATAAACTGCGGACCTCGCGCGTAAACTTTCATCTTTTTTGTCTTTGTATTTGGGCACTAGTTGAGAAAAAACATATTCCTCCATTTCCGGCCGCATTTCTATATTTCTATAGGCGTTTGCTAAACCGGCCCCAATAACGGCCGCCTTGAATTTACAGGTTTTTGTAAGAGTAAGATAGGTCATCATTCCGCCTCGACTATGCCCGTAAATACCCATTCGTTCTGTATCGGCTTCCTCCAGTTTTTCAGCTAATGGTATTAGATTGAGAATATCATTCACATCGGCACCACCAAATTCCTCCCTGCCTTCGCTATTAGTGCTGCCTCTATAATTGCTGGCTAATACCACATAGCCCCAACTGGCCAGTTTGTTTAATAATACCGATGCCCTGAAATCAGTCAATTCCCCGAAATCACGGTTGCCTCCTCTGTTATATACAATAACTGGGTAAGTACCTTTTTCTTTTGGTTTGGCCAAATAACCTCTAATGATTAGTCCGTCTGATAGATACCTGATATTATATAACTCGGTTCGCTCCTGATAACTTTTTAGTAGGCTATCATTTTTAATCCTATTTTGAAGACTATCTGGTAAAATTACTCTGTTGGTTTTAAGGAGTGATCCATTTTGTGCTAATCCTATAGTTGAGGAAAATAAAAGGCCAAATAAAAAAATTAGGGTTTTCATTTATTTATGCGTTTACTAATTAGATAGATAAAACTGAATATTACAAACATTAAGAATGTTACTCCCACTTGAGTTGAGGAGGCATGTGCTAAAAAATAGCCTATTACAATTACAGCCAATATTGGGACCAATAAGCCTCCTTTAATTGTAAATTCTTCCTTTTTAGGTGTATATATAAATCTTAATCGAATTACAGCAAGAATTACTCCTAAATAAAGAAGTAATATGGATAAACTTGCAGATTGTGCGAGTTGTTCAAACCCACCAAGGGTTGCTGCCACAAAGCCAGAAAATGTGTATAACATAATAGCATTATGTGGAGTTGCATATTTTTTATGGATTTTGGCCAAAGATTTAGTTGGAATAACTTTATCTCTTGCAAATGCATATAACAGTCGTGGGTTATTGAGGGAAACTCCACTAAGGGTTCCAAACATTGAAATAGCCGCACCAAAGGATAATAAAATAAAGCCAAAACTACCAAAAACAATAAGTGCAGTTTTCGCCAAGGGATCGCCAGTTTGTTGGGCTAAAGAATCACCTAAAACGCCTTGAGCCACTAATTGAACTAACATATAAAAGAGCATTATAATAGCCATGCTCATAAAAATGGCTCTTGGAATGGTTATTCTTGGTTTTATCACTTCACCAGCGACATTCAACCCAACCTCACCTCCTTGAAAAGCAAAAAATAGAATTAAGGCAGTTTCTCCAAGCTGTTTAATAGATGGTAGCGAATCCCAAACCAAGTTATTTAAGATAACATCCTTCCACCCAAAAGAGACGAGTAGTAATAATGGAAGGAGTTTGGCAATAGTGGTGAATTTTACAAGTCCAATTCCTGTTTTAACACCTAAAATATTAATATAGGCCAATCCAAAAAATATGATGGCCAAAAAAGAAATGCGTAACCATGGTTCGTTAAAAATAGGCCAAATTGATGCGCAGACTTCAACTAAAGCATTTGAAACTGCTGCATCTGATAATATGGAACCTACAAGTAGCAAATTTCCACCTAGAAATCCTGCATAAGGTCCAAAGACAGTTTCTATGTAGGTATAAGATCCACCAGTTTTTATAATTTTACTTCCAATTTCAGCAAAACATAGCATTATTAAAATCGCTAGGGCTCCACAGAATAAATAAGCAATAATACTGCTGGAACCCATTTTTTGAGCTATAATAGCGGGTAAAACAAAAATGCCTGCACCTATAACGATATTTATAATGTTAGCCGTTAAACCCCATAATCCAATTTCCTTTTTTAGGTCATCTTCTTGTAATTCTAAAGGTTCGCTAAGATGTGTTTTACGATTCATTTAAATTTTATAGATAACTGAGCCACCATTTTTCCCTATTATTACTTTTATAGATGTCGTATTGTTTGCAAAAGGGATAAAGACCCATAACGACCAAAATCCAAACTATGTAGGTGCCCAACAAACCGAACCCCTCACCAGGTGCCACAAAAAGAAAAGGAATGTTCTTGTTATATTCCATAGCATCGGCAATTGTATTTCCTCTGCTAAAGAAAAATATTGTAGCTACAAAATGAATAACATATAGGTGTATGATGTAATAGAAAAATGCTGTTCTACCAAACACTATTAATACTTTCGATAACCAATTGTCTAATTTTTCAGCTAGGGCCAAAAGAATAAGTGATAAACCTAAGGTGATGCATAAGAATAACAGAGACGGTGGATATTTTGTAACATCTATAAAAGAGAAAAATGTATATAAAAATCCTCTGCCCTGTGGTCCCCAAGGAATTGGATTTCCATAAACATTAGACCATCTTACGATACTAAAAAATATGAGGGCTCCGAAACCAATATAGTAGAGAAGATTTTGTCTGCGTTTTTCTTCAAACGTTGGTTCGTAAAGTTTTCCGATAGCATATCCTAACATCATCACCCCCGTCCAAGGCAAAAAGGGATAAACCATTATGAGATAATGATTATCAATTATTGGGTATAATTTAAACACACCATGGTGAATTAAATCCCACCAAAATCCGGGAGTAAAACCTTCTGCACCCTCTGGATAATCTAAAACATTATGGGTGGCAACAATAAGAATACCGAGAAAAAAGATTAGACTATAGGAAGCTCTAATGGCTTTTAAAACACCAATTACTACCATGCTTATACCAATGGCCCATATAACTTGGAATATTAAAAGGTTGAACCCAGGGTTGAAGGTCCATGCGAAGGTAATTAAGGTTAATTCCACCAAAATAAGCCAGAATCCACGTTTTATTAAAAATATACTCAATTGCCTATCTGCCTTTCTTAAACTCTGTAAGTAAATGGATGTTCCAGATAGAAAAACAAAAGTTGGGGCGCATAAATGGGTTATCCAACGAGTAAAAAAAAGTAGTGGAGTCGTAGTGTCTAAATTAAGTGGGTCGTCTATATTGGCTTCTAAATGAAAAAAATCGCGGACATGGTCTAATGCCATGATTACCATAACAAATCCTCTTAATATGTCTATCGACAAGATTCGCTTTTTAATTACCTTTTCTGTCATTTTATTAACGTTGAAATGAAATTCTGGTTTAATCTACTCCAGTGTCTTTTGTGCTTGAAATTTTAAATTGTTGTTTCTTTCCATAAGTCAATGAGCGCCACAACCATTCAAATGGACCATATTTAAAATATTTCAACCAAATGGGACTGTAGATTAATTGTGCAATCCAGATGGCAAAAACAATGTAATACAATTCATGACGCTCCAATTTTCCGAACATGCTAAATCCAAACCCTAGGAATATAATGCCCGTAATAATAGAATGCATCAAATAATTGGTTAAAGCCATTCTACCAACAGCTGCTAATGATTTTTGCAAGAATTTTAAAATCCCTGATTTTACAAATAGCATTATTAAACCAATATGCCCCATTGTCATGGTGAGTCTACCTATATCGTAAGTTAGGCTTGTTTTGGCAGAAACCATAGGGTCGAAATTTGAACTTATTAGCGCACTCGTTTCATAATAATTTATGGAAAGTCCGATAGCATACCCTATAGCCATCATTATCAGATAGAACTTATTAGATTTTTCTGCATGGAATATCCGTAATTTGAAAAAAGCCATGCCCAATATCATAAACGCGATAATGTCATAAAAGAAGTAGCGGTACATAACATAGGTTTGCATAAATTGATTTTCTTTAACCTTATGCAATACATTAGACCAATATCCTTCATGCCTGGCTGCAATTTCCTCTTGTAATTCCTCTTCAGATTTTTTGTTGGTAATTTTTTCCCATTTTTCAAATGCTGCGGTTTGTTCTGGGTTTAGTGAATCTCCTTGTTTTTTAAGTGCTGCCGCTTCTAGGCCTTCAACCTTTTGAGTTTTCATATTTTGGTAATCACTAAAATTCCAAAGAGTACCTAAAAAAAGAATTATTAAACCCCCAATGATCAAATTTTTGGGAACAATATTTCGCAAAGGAAATAGGAACAAGCCGCACAAAGCATATGGATAAAGAATTTCGCCGTCCCATAGCAAAAGGTAAACATGTATGAGTCCGAAGATAAAAAGCCATATGATCCTCCTGTAATAGATATCCGCAGTATTAATTCCTGCACCATTTTTTTCTAATCGACTAGTTAGAAGAATTACTCCTGCACCAAACAGCATTGAAAACATCCCTCTCATGGTGCCTTCGAAAAACATATTGGTCATAATCCAAGATTTTAGATTCCATCCATCGGCACCGCCATAAACGGTAGGGTCACTATAGGCGAATGGTAATCCCATGCCTGCAATATTCATAAGCAGAATTCCAAGTAATGCAATTCCTCGAATTACATCTAATGAATTAATTCGATTAGCCGCTTGGACCGGCTGAAATTTTGATTGGACTGTTGATAGCATATTGAAAGTTATAAAGGTTGGTTACGAGGTGATAGGGTAGGTAGTACAGCCGTAGAGACTGGAAGGAAATCAGAGGCAGAGATTTTATACAGAAGTTAATAGAGAGTTTAAATAAGAGCACTCTAAACCATTTCGAAAGTGGTTTAAAAATTAAATTATTACAAACAAAAAACTGCAGTAAGTTTTGCAACATTCTAATAATTCATTATTCCAATAAATAAGGTAAGTCAGGAATATGGGGTATGCCAAATTGTATAAAATAGTCCTTTGGGGATTATTCGATAATTCTAGTGGAGATGAATAAAGATAGAAAAAAAGGAATACAAAGAGCGAATTTTATTACATCTGTAATTGGAAAAGATGTTTGTTACCTAATAAGAGGCGTCATTAATTTCTAGCCAATGTCCATTCGGGTCTCGGAAAAATACCTGTCGCACGCCATCCGCACGTTCACTTATGGCATTTAAATCTCCTCGGAAATTTCCATATGGAATATTTAATTGATGTAGTCGATTTAAGACTTCATCAAATTGGTCGGTAACAAAGGCATAATGCTGTTCCTTATTTTTGGGACGACCTATATCCTCTGTTTTTATTAAATGAAGTTGGGTATGGCCGCCAATTCCAAACCAACGCAATTTAGGGTTATTTCCAGGTGTGGGAATGTCCTCTAATCCAAATACATTTTTGTAGAATTCTCCACTGGAGTGTAAATCTGCAGCGGGTATTGCGATATGGTCGAATTTTAATTTCATAATGCTAACTTAATTAAAAATATACCGAATATTCTTTAAAACCTATATTCAATCTGTTAGGATTAGGAAGAGGAAATAAACCTAGCCAATAATCGATGAAAATGATGCACGCCTTGTTCTCTTTTTGGGGAAAAACGGCCAGTTGAATAAAAACGAGATTGTACACCTTTTTGAACTTGTTCAACAACAAATTCATCTTCTTTCTCCACTTTGTCTAATAAGGCACCGGCACCTTTGTCTAATTTACTCTCATCATTCACATAAGTAATAAATGATACCTTGGTTTTATTTATACTAATTGGGGAAACTATATTTATTGATAAGCCCCAAGGATAAAAATTGAACATCATATTGGGAAAAACCCAAAAATAATAGGCTGCAACATGTTTGCCATAATCCTCATGGTTTTCAGGCAAATTGAACACTTCCTCGTCTTCATCGGCATAACCTATTTGGAGCGAGGCATAATTGTGTAATTCGGTTGTATAATTGCCGTAATCTAATACACTATTAAGATCTTCATGAACAAAAGGAATGTGGAAACCTTCCAAATAATTATCACAATAGAGTGCCCAATGACAATTAACCTCATAGTCCTTATTTCGGCTTTTATACTCATAGAAAGAAAGTAGAGGGAGAAAACCAATTTTTTTTGCCATAATTTTTACAATTTCATCAAAATCGAAGGAAGGTTTTAGACCAACAAAAATGAAGGGTTCCATAGTACCGACCAAGAACTGTTTCAAATTGTCACAAGGTCTAGGGAAATTTTCAGCGTCCTCAAATTCAGGCATAGATTTAAAAGTACCATCTATTGAAAATCGGCGTCCATGGTACATACAACGTAAATCTGACAATTGACCAGAATCATGAACAACTAAATTCCCTCGATGGGTACAAACATTACTAATACAATTAATCCTATTAAGATGATCTTTAGACAATAATAAAGGTTCATTAACGTAATTTTCTAAATACATGAAGGGATGAACAAAACCGGCAAAGGGCACTAAATTTTCATGTCCCACATATTGCCATGTTTTTAAAAACACCTTTTCTTTAAGGGCCTCAAACACTGTCTCGCTTCTGTAGAACTCCGTAGGCAGAGTTTCCGCCAAGTTTATGTTAGGATGGACATGAAAATCTAAACTCATTATGTCTTGAAAATTAATTTTTTAATATAAGTGCAGGCAATTCTAACTGTTTATATAGTTTATTGTAATCAGACATTTCATGAAGCAGGACATTATCATGTTCCTTTTTAACTTCCAGCCACTCTTTTTTTAAATCTTCAAACCGGTCTTTTGAGCCTTTAGTTACCCTCGGATCTTCTTCATCAAGAGATCCTTTAAGATACATCAATTCGGCATTTAGTTTGTTATTGAAATTAATAACATCTTGAAAGGTTTTTTGATCTGGTTGGATTAGGTTTTTTTCCCATTCATCAATTCGCTTTACCAGTGATTGACCTAATCTAACCAATGAATCTGCACTTTTTTCGGTCTCTAATAAATTAATATCATCCTTTAATTGAGAACGAACGGAGCGCATTGCATTTACAGCATCGTGTACTTTTCGGATTAAATCGTCAATTTGAGAAAGATAAGATTGTTGTTCTTCAAAGTCTTTCGCTGTGGTATCGATTTTTGGATTTGGTAATAATGTAAACGACTTTTCTTGCCTCTCCTCATTCAAACTTATTCTTACACTATAATTTCCGGGAGGGTAAGAATGGCCTTGATAATCACCATATACAAAAACACCGTTTACCCCAGGTAAATCGTTACCCATAAAATCCCATTGAATTCTGTTGAAGCCTACTTTGGTTGGAATTGGTTTTGGTTTAGATGGTCCACCAACCCATGTTTTGAACTCTTTATTTTCTTTATTGCTATAACTTCGAATTACTTTATTGTCTATCAAGATGTCTATTGTGACTTCCAAGGTGTCTTTGCCTTCAGGGATAAAATAATCGATGGAAACACCTGAATTAGGATTTGATCCTGCAAAATTTTGTGGTTCAGAGTTCCCTCTATATCTTATTCTGTAAGTATTTTTTGGTTGGAATAAGGTAACCTCTTCATACCCATTCCCATTTCGTAATTGAGTTCCACTGACATTATCCAAAATCCAAAAGGACCTACCGGCCGTTGCGGCAACTAAATCGGAATCTTTGAAAATTAAATCATTAATTGGAACAATTGGAAGATTCAATTGAAATTTACTCCAGTTATTACCATCATCAGTTGAAACAAATAAGCCGGTTTCGGTACCAGCATATAATACTCCTTTAACATTTGGATCCTCCCTTACTACTCTAGGAAAAGAATGAGGTTCATTTAGGCCATTGACAATTTTTTTCCAGCTTTTTCCATAATCCGTGGTTTTGTAGACATAGGGAGCTAGGTCCATAAATTTATATCTCATTAAAACAATATAAGCTGTAGCCTTATCATGAGGTGAAATTTCAATACTGTTTATAATTCCCTCTGGTAAATTTTTTGGTGTAATGTTTTCCCAATTAGCTCCTCCATCTTTTGTAAGATGTACTAAACCATCATCAGAGCCTGTATATAAAACACCTTTCTCGTGTGTTGACTCTACTAGATACATAATGGTATTATAATTTTCTCCACCTGCTGCTTCATTAGTATATGGTCCACCTCCCGGGCCTTGCTTATCTTTTTCATTACGTGTTAAATCAGGGCTTATAATACTCCAGCTTAAACCCGTATCGGTAGTTTTAAATACACGATTACCTGCATGGTAAATGGTATTCCTATCATGTGGTGAACTAATGATTGGGGCATTCCAGTTGAATCTGAATTTAAAATCAACGGGGGCCTTACTTAGGGCCAATTCAGGATATTCCTTAATTGATTTTGAAACTTTTGTACGAACATTTATACGTTCAATAATACCTTGATAACAACCGCCATAGACTATTTCTGGATTGTCAGGATCAAAAGCCAAAAATGCACTTTCACAACCAGGTCCTTCAATCCAATCTTTCCAACCAATTTCCCCATCTTTTGAGGCACTACTGATGATAACGGAAGAATTGTCTTGTTGTCCTCCATAAATTCTATAAGGTATTTGATTATCGGTAATAACCCTATAAAATTGTGAAGTAGGTTGATTGGTTTGGGTACTCCAGCTTTTACCATCATTAAAGGTTATGTTTGCGCCACCATCATTAGAATTAATGTAATTGGTATTATCGTAAGGGTTTATCCATAAATCATGTGTATCACCGTGTGGCACTGGAACATTTTGAAATGACCTTCCGCCGTCAATGGATTTCATAACTGGGGCGTTTAGTACATAGACTGTATTCTCATTAATTGGATCTGCGAAAATCTCCATATAATACCAAGAACGGGTAATATTAATACGGTCTTTATTAATCTGTTTCCAAGTTTTTCCTGCATCGTCTGATCTATAAACTCCAGCTTTTTCTCCTTCGGCTTCTAGAACTGCAAATATGCGTTCAGGATTGGCCCTTGAAACTGATATGCCAGATTTTCCAAATTCCTCCGGTAATCCCTTCGAGAGTTTTTCCCAGGTATCACCTCCATCAGTCGATTTGTATAATCCAGAGTTTTTTCCACCTGAAGTTATGGTCCAAGGTTTTCTTTCGTGTTGCCACATTGAAGCGTATAAAATAGTGGGGTTTGTCATGTCCATGCTAAGCGCACTAGCACCGGTTATATCGTCTATATATAATGTTTTAGACCAAGATTTACCACCATCAATTGTTTTATAAACACCTCTATCAGATGATGGTCCAAATTGCGCACCTTGAACGGATACTAAAATAATGTCGGGATTTTTTGGATGAATAATAATATCTGAAATATGTCGAGAATTATCTAAACCGATATGTTTCCAGGTTTTGCCGGCATCCATCGATTTGTACACTCCATCTCCCATAGACGTCATTACCCCTCTCGCTGCATGTTCACCCATACCGACAATTACAACGTTAGGATTGCTTTCTGAAACGGAAACGGCGCCTACGGAACCAGTTTTAAAATACCCATCTGAAATATTTTTCCAAGTGGTACCTGCATCTGTAGTTTTCCAAAGTCCTCCACCAGTACTTCCAAAATAATATGTCTGTGGATTTCCTATTACACCTGTACAAGCAACGCTTCTGCCTCCCCTAAAGGGACCAATGTTGCGCCACTTTAAATTATGGTAAATGGAATCTGTTAAAATTGATTTTGATTGGTTTGCTTGTTTTGCTTGTTTTCTCTTGCTTTGACCAGATAAGGGTAAACTAAGTGTGGAACAAATAAGAATTAATAAGGTAATTTGTTTCATTTATGAGTAGTTAAATATTCATGTATTTCCCGTCCTAACTGAGCCAAAAAAGGAATCCCAATTTCATCATAATCATACTGATTGTCATTGAGTATACCGTTTTGGTTTACATACAATGTGGCTGATAAAATATATTCAATATCCTGACCGAAATCTTTAATAAAAGAGCAATCGGTCAATGTGCCATAAGCATAGCCAACTTTGTTATAAATTTTTATGGACCTAGGCATTGTTTCTTTTGAATCACCGAACAAGAAAAATTTACCAAAACTATCATGAAATTTTCGTTGGTCGAAACCGGCATCTCTAGGTAAATTTTGCATTAATTTAAGAAGTGTTTTATGTTGATTATCAGTTATTTTAAATTGTTTATCTGTTTTAAAAGTTGAAGGGTAAATTACTCGTTTCATTATATTATGTAGCGTTTGAAGAGGGAGATAGTTCTTTTTTGAAAAATCCATTGGTTCTTCCACGAGTAACGTATCAGAATAGTATGCTTTGCCATTAAATATACCATCCATTTGAAGAGGTTTCACTGGTCTTGAATTTTCGTTCTTTACTACATATTCATTGCCTTTTTTAGGTTTGAAATGGAGACTTTTATTAATGGTGTCTGTAGAATTGGGAGTAGACAATCGATGTTCTATTTTCACGGGGCCTACTTCAAGTTCCCTTAGGCGTTGGTTTATGTTTTCTTTTCCTAAAAATTCAAATAAGCGATTAAAGGCTTCATTGCTACTAATGGCAAAAATGTTTTTAATGTCATTGAAAATTGAATGTTCAATACTGTCACCATCAATTACATAAGGTGTTTCTAAATCAATACTTTCAATAGAATTTATTTTTTCAATTGCCAATACGGCAATTGGAAATTTCACAGTACTTGCAGGATAGTAGTATGAACTGTCATTAACTTGAAATGAATAATCAGTAAATGAAACGGAATCACCATTTTTAGTTATTGTGGTCAACAAAATTTGCAAATTGTATTGCTGTAAATTGTTTGTTACTTTTTCAATTTTAGGAGAGTTAGAGGCTAGGGCAATTTGTAAAATATCCTGCCCAAAACCAAGATTACATATTAAGACAAAAGGAATTGATAAAATAAGGGACCTCATAAAAAAGAAGATGGTTTCCATAAATATATGAAAACCATCTAGAATTATTGATACCCGGAAACAGGGGTTATAGGCTCTAGAATGCTTCTAGTTCTATTTGATTTCGAAGAATATCCTCAAAAGATTCTTGTTTTCTAATTAAATGGGCTTTGCCTTTATACCAAAGCACCTCAGCAGGTCTATAGCGACTGTTATAATTACTGGCCATTGTAAAACAATATGCCCCAGCATTTTTAAAACATAAAATATCTCCCTCACTAATTTCAGTAATTCTTCGGTTATTGGCAAACGTATCTGTTTCACAGATGTAACCAACGACTGAATAAAAACGTTCTCTTCCGGCAGGGTTAGAAATGTTCTCAATCTCATGTTTTGAGCCATATAACATTGGTCTTATCAAATGATTAAAACCTGAATCGACTTGCGCAAATACAGTCGAGGTTGTTTGCTTAACGACATTCACTTTGGTAAGAAAGAAACCACTCTCACTCACTAAAAATTTACCCGGTTCAAAAGCAAGGGTTAAGGTTTTACCATATTCTTTACAGAACTGATTAAAACGTTTTGTCAATTTTTCTCCTAGCTCCTCTATGTTTGTTTCAATATCTCCTTTACTATAAGGAACTTTAAAACCTGACCCGAAATCCATGAATTCCAAATCCGGAAAGTGTTTTGCAGTATCAAACAAAATTTCGGAAGCATAAAGGAACACGTCTATATCTAAAATGTCACTTCCGGTATGCATGTGAATACCATTAATGGTCATTTTAGTATTTTCTACTATTCTTAGTAATAATGGAATTTGGTGAATAGAAATTCCAAATTTACTATCAATATGTCCCACTGAAATATTGGTGTTACCACCGGCCATTACATGTGGATTAATACGTATGCAAACAGGAACTTTTGGGTGCTTAGCACCAAACTGTTCAAGTATTGATAAATTATCAATATTAATTTGTACACCCATAGCAGAAACTTCTTCAATTTCTTTTAAAGAAACCCCATTGGGTGTAAAAATGATGTCCTTTGGATTAAATCCAGCTTTCAGACCTAATTGAACCTCTTGTATAGATACGGTGTCGAGACCTGAACCTAATGAATTAAAGAGCTTTAGGACAGAAATATTTGAAAGCGCCTTCGTAGCATAATTAATTTTCAACTTCTTCACCTTACTGAAAGCTGAGCTAAGACGTTTGTATTGAGAAACTATTTTCTCAGCGTCATAAACATAAACCGGACTTCCGAATTCCTCTGCAATTTTCAGTAAAGTGTTATTTTCCATAGTGTTAAAAATTTAATTAAGGCGCAAAATTAGAGCTTTTTTCTAATTGGTTTTCTAAAAAATCAATAGTTTTCTTTAAAATGAATTTTACATGGGTATTAATTAGGTTAGAAATTGGTAAAAAGCCGTTGTATCCTTAATTTTGTGACTTCAAATTTTAATCAGAATGAATTTACACGAATACCAAGGAAAAGAGATTCTAAGCTCCTACGGAGTGCGCATTCAGCGCGGCATCGTTGCACAAAACAAACATGAGGCTGTAGCTGCAGCTAAACAGTTAACTGCAGAAACAGGAACAGGTTGGCATGTTGTTAAGGCACAGATACATGCGGGTGGCCGCGGTAAAGGTGGTGGTGTAAAATTGGCCAAAAATATTAAGGAGGTTGAAGAGATTGCAGGAGAAATCATTGGAATGAACTTGATAACTCCCCAAACCTCAAAAGAAGGTAAAAAAGTTCACCAGGTTCTAATTGCGGAAGACGTATATTATCCAGGGGATAGCGAACCAGAAGAATTTTATATGTCGGTTCTTTTAAATAGGGCTAAGGGACGTAACATGATTATGTATTCTACTGAAGGAGGTATGGATATTGAAACAGTTGCCGAGAAAACTCCCCATTTAATCTTTACTGAGGAAGTAGATCCAGCTGTTGGTCTTATGCCATTTCAAGCTAGAAGAGTTGCCTTTAACTTGGGGCTTTCTGGTACAGCCTTTAAAGAAATGGTGAAATTTGTTACTGCTTTATACACGGCCTATATTAAATCTGACGCCTCACTTTTTGAAATCAATCCTGTTTTAAAAACAAGTGATGATAAGATTATGGCCGTTGATGCGAAAGTTACTATAGATGATAATGCACTATATAGACATAAGGATTATGTAGATCTTCGCGATTTAAGAGAAGAAAATCCAATTGAGGTTGAAGCTAAAGAAGTTGGTCTAAATTATGTGGATTTAGATGGAAACGTTGGATGTATGGTGAACGGAGCAGGATTGGCAATGGCAACTATGGACCTAATTAAACAAGCTGGAGGCGAACCTGCAAACTTCCTTGATGTGGGTGGTACAGCAGATGCGAAGAGGGTAGAGGCAGCCTTTAGGATCATTTTAAAAGATCCGAATGTAAAAGCAATCCTTATAAATATTTTTGGTGGTATTGTGCGTTGTGATAGAGTAGCACAAGGTGTGGTAGATGCTTATAAAAATATGGGAGATTCTATAAAAGTTCCGATTATTGTTAGATTACAAGGAACCAATGCAGATTTGGCAAAAGAACTTATTGATAATTCCGGTTTGGATGTATTAAGTGCTACTGAATTTCAGGAAGCGGCAGATAAAGTTCAAGCTGTTTTAAGCTAATATCTTTTTATATTAAATTATAAACCAGCCATAGGCTGGTTTTTTTATGAACGTATATTGACAAAAATTGAATTAAACAATTTGTATCTTCGATTTAATCTTTAAATAATTTGACGTGAATAAACTTATTAAAAACATATTGTTCGCCTTGGGCATTGGCCTTTTGATTTATGGCATTTATACACTAATTGCTCCAGAAGCTTCTTTAAAGATTGGTAATTTTGGTATTGAGGCCCAGGATAATACCAATTCATATATAACTATTGGTCTTGGAATTTTGGCTTTGGGTATTGCAGCTATTGGTGGAAAAGGGAAATAATTGTTTAAATGGATTTACCCAAAACCATTGAAGATTTTAAGGATACTTTAGGTAACGGAACCCCACCTGAGTCTTGGAGCCTTCAGTTAAAATGTTTGTGGTATGATGCAAATAATGAATGGCAAAAAGCACATGACATTGCACAGGATATGGATAATATTATTGGCAGTTGGTTGCATGCCTACTTACATAGGGGAGAAGGAGACCAATGGAATGCCGATTATTGGTATCGAAAGGCTAATCGAAAATCTCCAAAAAACAGTCTCGATGAAGAATTTGAAAATATTCTAAGCTATATTCTTTCCAATAAATAGTCAGGTAATTTTTTCTTAAATCAATACCTTAACAATTACTTCATTTTAAGGTTACTTGTGTTAAAGTAAAGCGGAATACTTTTGAGTTAAATAAAAACCGATTCCGTGATTCTTTTATTTAAGATTATTTTAACTCAATCACTGTTAAAAGAGGTAACTATCTTGTTAACAGTTATATATATTTCACATCAAATATTGAGTTATTCACATCATTGCGATGTTAATTAGTGTTAAATAGAAAAATACTATGTAACAATCGTGATAACTTATCGTCTATAAAGTACAATCAATTATTAAAACGAACAATTATGAAAACAATCAAAAGTTTAGTACTAGTTGCAATTATGGCAGTAAGTACAGTAGTCACAGCAAGCAATCCCAACGCAGCAGAAAATTCAAAAATTGAAAACCAAAAAATTGGTAAAGAAATTCAAGCATTATTAGAAAATCCAAGGCTTGAAATTAATGAAGAGATTCAAACTCATGCAATGGTTGCCTTAACAGATAATGGCGAGTTGGTAGTTCTTTCAGTTGAGTCTACTAATGAAGCTGTTCAGGCTTACATTAAGAATCGCTTGAACTACAAAAAAATTGGATGTAACTATAAAGGTTCTGACGATTTATTTAAAGTTCCCGTAAGAATCAAACCAGGTGTCTAACCTATTTTTATAAAAAAAGCCGGAGAAATTTCTCCGGCTTTTTTTTGAATCTAATTTTTATTTTTCTTGTTCAGCCATTGTATTGCCTGAGGAAAGGCTTCGGACCAAGTCTTTTCATTATGTTCTGCATTAATTACAATATGTTGGTGAATTTTTAATTTTGGTTGAAGCCTTTTTAATAGGCTTATCATACGCTTCATATCTTCTACCATATTTTCGCCTTCTTGATCACCAACCATAAAATATACTTTTCCTTTTAATTCAATGTTATAGTCTTTTATATAATTGAAAATTTCCTCTGAAAACCAGAATGATGGTGAGAATACCCCTGCATTTCCAAACACTTTAGGGTGTTTGAAAATTGCATAAAATGAAATTAGGCCCCCCAGGGAAGAACCGAATATGGTAGTATGCTTTTTGTTTTGTTTTGTTTTATAGTTTGAATCTACATATGGTTTCAAAGTATTTACAATAAAATCTAAATATTTATCCCCCATACCTCCGCCATACTTATCATTACCAAAAGGGGTTAATTCATCAATCCGCTTTTCACCTCCATGTTCAATTCCTATAATAATAGCTTGGCAGGTATTATTTGAATCGAAATATTCATCTATTTTCCACTCTCCTGCATATGACGTTTCACGATCAAAAAGGTTTTGACCATCATGCATATAAATTACTGGATAGCGTTTTCTAGAATTTTGATAATCTGCGGGTAAATACACCCAAATTTTTTTGTTAATTTTTAGTTGCGGTGCATATAGCTCAAAATTGCTAACATTTTGTGAAACAGTGCTTTGAGGATAAATTGAAGTCGAAATAACCGACAAAAGAACGAAGATAATTACCGTTAATCTCATAGGTTTAATATAAGGTGATTGATGAACGTAAAATTTATTCGATTAAGTACGAAAAACTTTTCGATAAGATACATTATATCAACGACAACAACATTTTCATTCTAATTAACTTTATATCAGTATAACACAGGCTACCTCACTATGATAAATCGAGAAGAAAAATTGAGTTTGCTGTCAGAAATGATTGCTTTTGCCCAAACCGATGCGAATATTAAATCAATAGAATACAGATTTCTTTTGGGAGTGGCTAAGCAATTGGAAATTTCCAGAGAAGATTTCGATTATCTATTTGAGCATCCTGTAACCTACGTTCACCTTAAATCGCATAGCGAAAGAATTGTTCAGTTTCACCGCCTTGTTTTATTAATGAACCTAGATTGTAATAGTACCGATAAAGAATTGGTTAAACTTCACAATTTTGGTTTAAGGATGGGGCTGGGTCATGAAGCAATAAATAAGGTATTGGATTTAATGGAAAGTTTTCCGGATAAAATTGTACCACCAGATTTCTTAATCGATATTTTTAAGATTCAATACAACTAAATTTTTAAGGTTTCCAATTTTTCTTGATAGGCTTTCAGTTCATCTCTAAAACGAGCTGCCTCCATAAAATCAAGTGCTTTGGCAGCTTGTTCCATTTGTTTTCTCTTTTCCCTAATTTTTTTCTCTAATTCTGGTTTTGTAAGATATTCACTTTCTGGTTCCGCGGCCTTTCTTGCGTCTAATTCATATTTATAAGTGCTAACTGAATTCTTGGCCAAAACATTATCTAAGCTCTTATTTAAGGCCTTAGGGGTTATATTATGCTCCTTATTGAAAGCTAATTGTTTGTCACGTCTATAATTGGTTTCGTCAATGGTTTTTTGCATACTATCAGTAATGATATCGGCGTACATAATTGCTTTACCATTTAAATGCCTTGCCGCTCTACCCACGGTTTGTGTAAGGCTTCGATTAGATCGTAAAAAACCTTCTTTATCAGCATCTAATATTGCTACTAAGGAAACTTCCGGTAAATCTAATCCTTCTCTTAGTAAATTTACCCCAACCAACACATCGAAAAGTCCTTTCCTCAAATCTTGCATAATTTCAACACGTTCCAAAGTATCCACATCACTATGTATATAACGACATCTTATTTGAATCCGCTCTAAGTATTTTGTTAGTTCCTCAGCCATGCGCTTGGTTAAGGTGGTCACCAAAACACGTTCGTCTTTCTCAACCCTTTGTTGAATTTCTTCAATGAGGTCGTCAATTTGGTTAAGGCTAGGTCTAACTTCTATAATTGGATCCAATAAGCCTGTCGGCCGAATAACTTGTTCCACATAAACTCCGCTAGACTTTTGAAGTTCATAATCAGCTGGGGTTGCACTCACATAAATAACCTGATTCTGTAGGGCCTCAAATTCTTCAAATTTTAAGGGCCTATTGTCCATCGCGGCAGGCAAACGAAATCCATACTCAACCAGATTTTCTTTTCTGCTACGATCACCCCCATACATTGCATGTACCTGGGAAATCGTAACGTGGCTTTCATCAACAACCATTAAATAATCCTTAGGGAAATAATCCAGCAGGCAGAAAGGCCGGGTGCCCGGTGGTCGTCCATCGAGGTAGCGGGAATAATTCTCAATCCCTGAACAGTAACCTAGTTCACGGATCATTTCGAGATCAAATTCTGTACGTTCTTTAAGTCGTTTTGCCTCTAGGTGCTTGCCAATTTCCTTAAAATAATCGTGTTGTTTAACTAAGTCATCCTGAATTTCATGAATTGCATTTTGAAGAACCTCTGGAGACGTTACAAACATGTTGGCAGGATAAATATTCAAACGATCATATCGCTCAATTACAGCATTAGTTTCAACGTTGAAGGCTTCAATTTCTTCTATTTCATCTCCAAAAAAGTGTATTCGGAAGGCATTGTCAGAATAACCAGGGAAAATGTCAACGGTATCTCCCTTTATTCGAAAGTTACCATTGCTAAAATTTGCTTCAGTCCTAGAATAGAGACTTTGCACAAACTGTTGTAGCAGTTTAGTTCTAGGGATAACCTGATCACGTTCGATTGTAATGACATTCTTTTGAAACTCTATTGGGTTTCCAATTCCATATAAACAAGAAACAGAGGCCACTACGATTACATCTCTTCGTCCTGAAAGGAGTGAAGAGGTCGTACTCAGTCTCATTTTTTCAATTTCCTCATTAATTGAAAGGTCCTTTTCAATATAGGTGCCCGTTACTGGAATATAAGCCTCCGGCTGGTAATAATCGTAATAGGATACAAAATACTCCACCGCATTATCTGGAAAAAATTGTTTGAATTCAGAATATAATTGCGCAGCAAGAGTTTTATTGTGAGCCAATACCAAGGTCGGTCTTTGAACATTTTCAATAACATTTGCTACTGTAAAGGTTTTCCCAGAACCAGTAACGCCTAATAGCGTTTGGTATTTTTCTTTGTTATTGATGCCCTCGGTTAATTGTCTGATTGCTTCAGGTTGATCCCCGGTAGGTTTGAAAGAAGATTCAATTTTAAATCGCATTCAACAAATTTACGATTTATAAATATTCTTAAATGCTGAACAATTTCTTTATAAAGGAATTAACAATATTAGCGTCTAAGTGAAAAATGGCCTTTGAATAACCGCCCATCTTCTAATAAAACTGAAAACCAATAGTCTGTTGAAGGCAATATCTCTCCCAAATAAGTCCCGTCCCACCCTGGGCCACTAGAATTCAATTCCTTTAGCAGTTTACCGTAACGGTCATAGATATATATGATACTTTCAGATTGGAAGTTTGCGGACATTCCATAGACTTTCCATCGATCATTATGTCCATCATTGTTCGGCGTTAAGAATTTTGGAAAACCGATGACCGAAACCACATCTTCGATTATTCCACAGCCATTAATATCTCTTATATATACCGTATGAAGTCCAGCAGGAACATCTTCCAATACGTTCGAATTTTGATATGGTCCGTTTTCGTTATTAAGAGAAAATTCATAATCACCCTCTCCACTTACCATAATGGCTATTTCATTGTTATCTGAAACATCTTTAACCGTAATATTCTCTATGGTTGCAATATTTGAAGGGGTTACACGGATAGTTCGTTCTTTGGTGCAATTGAAATTATTTGTTACAATTACGGTATATGATCCAACGGTATTCACCTCTATAGTCGGGGTGGTTTCACCAGTTGACCATTGGTAGGTGAAATCAGAAATGTGACCCTCAAGAATTCCAGGATCTAAGGTTATGGTATCTGGAGAAAAATTAAGGCAATACTTATATTCTGATTCAGGTTCAACATTTGGTAAATTATGCACTATGAGAGTTATTTCATTAATCCCAAAACATTGATTGTCGTTTTCCACTCTTGCAAAGATGAAATCTTTGTTAGGAGTAATGTTTCTAACACTGGAATTAAGCTTGTTATCCTCTAGAAGTGCATCCTCGTAGGTGCGATAGAAGGTAATATTATATGACGAATTTGAGTTTTCAATTAAATCATCTTCAATCGACGCAAGGTTGAATGTATTAATGCCATCTTCATTGCCGTCATCATCACAAGTTTCAATCGTTACATTACGGGTTTGTGTTACGCTAACTTTAAGTTCTAATTCGGTGAAGCTATAACATTTAGTTTCGGTATCAACAACGCGCACATACAGGGTTTGTGGATTGGTTTTGTTTTGATAACTATATGGATCTAAAGGATTAATATTATTTAGTGCATCTTCGTTGGTATCATAAAAAATTAATGACCTATTCATAAAATCACCTGCTAAAGATTCAGCCGCTTGGTTAAGATCAAATAATGAAATGCCATCTCCACCTAGTTCATCATCACATTGAATCAAGGAGGATTTTTGTACAGATGGTTTATCTGCAACAATTACTGAAGCTTTTCCCACCAGAGGACACTCACCGTTGGGTGGAATAACACGTAATTCATATAATCCGCCCTCAGAAATTTCAAGTTGGGATGTATTAACGGAAAGTGGTTGACCGTCTCTAGACCAATTATAACTGCTTCCAGGAACGTTATCTGTACCTAAAGTATAAGTGTCTCCTTTGCATAAAATCATGCTCACTTGGCTTTCGCCATTTTGAATAATATCAATATCTACATCAAACAAGGATTGAATAAAGGGTGGAAGTCCTTGTGAAGATGTTTTAGGCGCAATACTTATGCCTTGATGAGAATAATTACAACCTATTCCTTGTATATCAGGATTACGGATGACTCCTAGATAGGAATACCCAACGGTATAAGTTGAACTTAAAGCACGATAAATTTTACCGTCTGGTCCAAGTTGAAGGGCTCCTCGATACAGATTTCTACTATCGATTATCGTTCCAGTGCCATTAACATTACCTTGTGAAACATCAAATTGAGTTAATACTGAATAATGACTAGAGGGGTTATTTTGGTTTTGAGGATTGCCTTGGTCAAAAAAATCATTCGAGGAATGGACATACAGTAATTTGTTATTAGGTGAAAATGCAACACCATAAGGATATGGTGCCTGAGAGTTTAATTGTAATCTTATTTGGTTGGAGACAATTCCAGATTGATCATCAAAGTTATATAAATACAACCCGGACCTTGCATTTGCGGAAGCCATTTTAGTGCCATCTGGAGAAAGAACTAAATATCCTCTTAGGTCATCAGCGCCGGTACCATTGTTGCCCATAACAAAAGTAGATTTAACTGCATTTGGATTAACACCATTTTCCGTTATTTCATACGCATGGAAGGTATCTAAAAGCCCTACTTCGCCATTGTTTGTGGAAAGGGTGACGACCCAAAAAGAGCCAGTTACGCAATTCTTTTTAACAGATGTTATTTTTTCAGATGAAAACCCCAGTAGGTTTGTGTTCTTTTCGGTGACTCGACCTAATCCTCCATTTGCACTGATGTCAACAATTGAATAATTTAATCCAAAATGAACCCCATCTAGGCCATTGTCAACGGTAAAAATATAGTATAGATTAGAGTCATTTGGTTTAGGAACAACTATTGCTGATTGAGTACTGGAAGCATCACCAAAAAGTCCAGAACCATTATCCATAACCGCGTGGTTTCTATTCCAAACTACCGATCCATCTGTGTAAAAGAGTAAATTTCCAAAAGAGTCAGACATACTAGCACAACCCTCGTTGGTAGATAATT
Organism: Aegicerativicinus sediminis; assembly: GCF_015476115.1. Lineage (GTDB taxonomy): Bacteria > Bacteroidota > Bacteroidia > Flavobacteriales > Flavobacteriaceae > Aegicerativicinus > Aegicerativicinus sediminis. The sequence continues at coordinate 2,885,126 of NZ_CP064295.1, forward strand.
GACCGTTGCTAACTGAATTTACAATTCCATTGGCAGAATTAAATTTTAATCCTGCGCCGTATCCAAAATACCAGTTAGAGGCCTCCCCCTGGGGGTAAAGTTTAAGGCAAGATAATGCCAGGATAATTATTCCAAAAGCAATTTTTTTCATTTAGACAGCGGTAGCTGCCAAATATATCATAAATCGCGTTTCTTTAATAATTTGTAGGACAAAAAGACAAATACTGCAGTCCAAGTTAAAACTATCAAAATTTCGTACCAGTGCACTCCATAGTCATAGAAAAATTCAGCTTTATCGGGAAATTTTGTCAACATAATTCTTTGGAAAGGCTGATCTATTAATTTATACATAGAGTGAAGTGGGAAAAACCGTTGAATATTGCTGGCGGTGTCTACATTGGTTTGCCAAGTTATGAGCCCAAAGGTTATCCATTCTAATATGTAAAGTATAAAGAGGAACGCTAGAGCAAAGGCTGAGCGCTTTACCAACATCCCAAAAAACAGACATAGACTAAAAAATGCTACAAGTTTTAAGAAGTAAGCCAACAAGAATTCAGTTTCTCTAAAAATAATACCGACTTCAGTATAGCTAGAGTAATAAAGCCCAATTAATAAGGATGCTACACCAATTAAAATAGTCGCTACAAGTGAAAAGAAAACAATTGTAGAAAATTTAGAAAGGATAAATTCTTTTTTGCTTAAACCATCAATAAGATTTTGTTTGATGGTTTTATTGCTATACTCATTACCAATCATACTCACTACGACAATGGCAAAGAAAAATTTAAACTGGGATGCAAAAAAGGTGGTAATATGCCAAATTATCGGAAAATTGAATATCCCCAATTCACCCAGTTCTAAAGTGAAATATCCAAAAAAATCGATCTTAATTGATGAAAGGATTAAAACCGTAAATGGCAATATAAATGAGACGAAAATGAGTATTTTACTAGTGCGGCTAAGCAGCAGTTTTTGAAGCTCTAATTTTAGTAATCTTAGCATGGGAGGTTGATTAGATTTTGTCGGTTAGTTGTAGGAATTGTTCTTCTAGGCTCTCTTTTCTCTTAACTAGGTGTGAAAGCACCAAACCTTTTTCAAACATCATTTGATTAAATGTAGTGGCATCCAAAGGCTCATTTAAAAATGCAGTCACCAAATCATTTTCAACCAAAATTTTACCAAATCTCTCTTCAGATTCTAAAAATGTTATCAGTTTTTGTTGATCATTGCACTTTAATTCAAAAAAGCCATGGCTGTTTATCATTTCATCGACTCGTCCGGAATACAGCTTCACCCCTTTACGTAATACCACAACATGACTGCAGACCTTTTCAACTTCATCCAACAAATGCGATGCTAATAAAATGGTAGTTCCTTGACTAGCAATTTTTTTAATCAATGTCCTTATCTGATGTATACCTTGTGGATCTAAACCATTTGTTGGCTCATCCAAAATAAGTATTTCTGGGTCATTAAGCAGGGCGGAGGCTATTGCCAACCGTTGTTTCATACCTAAAGAATAGGTTTGAAATTTACTTTGTTTTCTATCCAATAAACCAACTAACTCTAGTTTTTCGTCTATTTTACTAAAATCGACTTCCTTAATTCTGCAAACTAATTTTAGATTCTGTTCGGCGGACATATAGGGATAAAAGTTAGGTCTTTCAATTATGGCCCCAACTTTTTTAAGTGCATCGTGTGTGGTTGTCTTTCCATCGAACCAGTAAAATTCTCCAGAAGTTCTATTAACCACATTGAGAACAATGCCTAATGTTGTAGATTTACCACTGCCGTTTGGGCCAAGGATGCCATACACATTGCCTTTGTTAATGGTAAAACTTAAATCGGAAACTGCAGTGAGGGCTCCGAATTTTTTAGTAAGATTTTTTAGGGTAAGGATGGTGTCCAATGGTGAATTTAGTTTTGATTGGTTTATAAGTATGACGAAAGCCTTTAAAATTTGTTACAGCATTCCTAAGAAAACTGTAATTTAGGAGGCATATGAGTACCCAAGACTTAAAGATATCGAAAAAGAAACCATCGTTTCCTGTATCTCAGTTACTAAACACTTATTTGTCTGATTATAAGCGAAATGTAAGACTCCCTATTTTGTACGAGGACTTGCTTAGGTTTCAAGGTTCAGTAGTAGTTTATGATAGAAATGATGAAGATACATTGTGGATAAGGGTATATTATAATGAATTTGATAGGCAAGAAATAGATCTTAGTTTAAAAAAAGTATATACTATTTTACATTCAGACGGTAATGAAAAGACCTTCCCCTTTTTGAGCGTTGATGCTGTTGATTATTGCACATTTGGAAATAGCAATCCCTTTAGGATTAAAGTTCGAAATATCTTGAATGATAATTTTACCTATTTCTATGTGAAGAAGGCAGATGCTTCCCGAATTTATGGAATTGAATTAGAGCATATGTTATCTCCTTATAATTTGAATTTTTTAGTCTATAAGGATACGTTAATTGAAGAACATATTGCTGGTATTCCTGGGGATGAATTTATCAAAAACATGTTGCCAAAATGCACGGAGCCTGAAAAATCCCAAATCGCTAAAGAGTTTGTAAAATTCAACGAACGATGTATGATTCGCTTGCTTGGTGATATGCGATCATATAATTACGTTATTGTTCCTACGCACGATTTTGATCATGTGGTCTATAAAGTTCGCGCCATTGATTTCGACCAGCAGTGCTATGAAGGCAAGTTTAACATTTATCGACCTCAATTCTTCAAGGAAAATAATCAGATGGTTGAATTAGTTAAACGAAAATTTCAAAAGGAATCTATTGACCAATATAAGATTGAAGAGCGATCAATAGTGGCCAAAAGACTAATAAGCTACCAAAACCGAATTAATGAATTGGTTAATTGTATGGTTAATGATACGTTATCTACACCAGAGAATGTTACACAGTTGAAAATGACAATTTTTGATTACACCCAAGACCTAAATTTTAAAAGGTCTAAAAATATGGGTGAAATCGTAAAATTTGCTTTAGAATTTGTTCAGCGTAATTATGAAACTGTTAATACCGATAGGTTATAGATTAATTCCAATTTTCATCGAAATCGAAATCTTCATAACTATCTAAATCTTCTTCTTCGAAATTAAAATCATCTTCCATTTCGCCTTCAAATTGCTTATCAGGAGCTTCGTCTGGCAATTGTCCTTGGGCGAACATTAAATTCGGGTAATCAAAACCCTCAGTTTCATCCACAATTTCCCCGAGCTCAACCAAAAATGTCCACATTTTAAAGAAATCGTAGATATAAATAAGTTTAGTCTGGGCTTCATGAACTACATCGTTGATAGTGGTTTCGTTCATTAAACGGGCATTACCATCATCGCTTAGATCAAAAAGAGAAACTTCTTCACCTTGTTCCCACTCTTCATTACTAATGTAGAAAGAGGCCATTTCTGAACCATCAAACCCAAAAGCTTGGATTATGGTGTTATGTAAATCCTCTAAAGTATCTGTTTCCCTGATTTCAATATCCCTAAAGACATCTTCTTCGGCTTCAGTATCTAATAAAACTCTAAAACGGTATATCATGGGAATAAAATTTTAAGTAAAAATAATTGTTTCTATTTGGAAAATCTATGCAAACTAAATGTAATAGAAGCTAGTAAGAAAAAGGCTCCTATTTGGTGTGCAATACCTAACCATAATGGAACGGCGTAAATTATGGTAAGTACCCCTAATAAAAATTGAAGGAATACAACCGCTAATAATAAATTCAGACTATTTTTCTGATAAGTTGTAAGGCTAAAACGTTGTCCTTTCATCCAAATCCAAATCACTATTCCAACAACGATATAGGCTAAAATGCGATGCACGAATTGAACTCCACTTTTACCTTCAATAAAGTTTTTAAGAAGAGGTGACTGTTCAATATAAATGGTTGGATGCATAAATTTGCCCTCACTCATTAATGGCCAATGATTGTGAATAAATCCAGCATCTAAGCCCGCAACAAAAGCGCCATAAATTATTTGGAGAATTATCGCTCCCAATCCAATACGGATTAATTTTTTCATAGGAACGTTACTTGGTTTTTTATTTGGAAAAATTAAATCCAAAGCTACCCATAGTGTATAGGCAAACGTTATAAAGGCGGTTATTAAATGAGCGGCCAGTCTAAAATGACTTACGTCTGGCCGATCAATTAATCCGCTTTTTACCATATACCAACCTAAAAATCCTTGAAACCCACCCAGAAATAATAAAACTATGGATTTCTTAATGGTGCTGGTAGTAAGTTGTTTTATGAATAGAAAAACTAAAAAAGGGATAATGAATACCAATCCAATTAAACGACCTATTAGTCGGTGAAGCCATTCCCAAAAATAGATGTCTTTAAAATCTTCAAGTTCAAAATGCGTGTTAAGTTTTTGATATTCAGGATATTGTTTATACAATTCAAAGGCTTCATGCCATTCCGCATCATTCATTGGCGGAATAGTACCTGTAATCAGCTTATAATCAGAAATTGATAATCCAGAGTGAGTTAATCTGGTAATCCCCCCTATGATTACCATAACAAAGATTAAAAAGCAGCCTGTAAGCAACCATCCAATAACCCATTTGTTATCTCTCTTTCTCATTGTTTAAATTTTCAATTTTTATCAGTTGAATTTGATGCTGGAGTAAGCCCTAACTTTTTTCCTTTTTGTATCATTAAATTGTAAGCGGCCTCATATTCATTGGGTATAACCCCTTCAAGTATTGCCTCTTTAATATACTCCTTAATAATCCCAATCTCTTTGGAAGGTCTAATATTGAAAGTTGTCATGATCTCTTCACCATCAATAGGGGGTTGAAAATTACGTAGGTGGTCTCGTTCCTCAACTTCT